>JADKKJ010000013.1 GCA_016720565.1 Chitinophagaceae bacterium | reverse complement strand
TTGCCATGCTATTTTGGTATGTCTGTTGTTAAACATTTAAGTTGTGAATATTTCATGTCGAGCTGCTCCATGTTATCATCGCCCAGAATGCTATCTGCGGACGGGAAAACTGCACTATTGTCTTTTGCGGAAATTGGTACCCACTTTCTAATATTACACCCGGTGCTTTCATCTTTTAATGGCTGGTAGCCGTCAATGCTTATGAGTTCCCATTTATGCCCGGCCAATGATTTAAACTCCCTGTGGAGCTGCCCGGCCACATCGTAGTTTACCAACCTCATCCACACTTTGTACCATTGTCCATTGCGCATGATGGCAAACCGCTGCAAAAAATAACGCTTCAACAATCCTTTGCCTACTACAAAGCTGCTGCCGCTTTTTATCTTTTCGTCAGAATAAGAAAGTATCGGGTCATTCTGTCCACCGTCTTGATAATTAACAGCAAAGAGGTATGGGTATGTTTGCAATACTGTACCATCAAACTTCCATGCGCCTACTCCTGTAATGTTTCCTTTGTAATATGCGGATTTTGGCAGAAAAGTATTTGATGCTTCATCCTTAGATGTGTTGCTAATGTTTTCCGGAACTATGCAAACCATTTGTGGCGCTATGTCTGTATTGCTACCTGTGCCCAAAGTTTTAAACTGGTCAACCTCATAATGCATTGTAGCGCCAAAAAAACGATTCTCTCTCTCCTTGGCGCCTGCTTTGAATCGCTCGGGTAATGCATATTTGCATGCTCCCAGGGTTATTACGTTCCTGTCTTGTATTAATTTTAATAACCCATCGTTATTATCTTCTTTAAACTTCAACAATTGTTCCCGTTCACCATCGCTGTATAATTGCATTTGCCAGTTTTTGGAATAATCGGACTTATTGTTCCAGTCAAGAAAATCATCTTTAAAGTACCCATCCTGTTTTGTGGAAAAATCATTGGTTAATGAATAGGGATGGGTGGGCTCTATAACCACTCTTTTTGCAACCGGGTCAGTATTAAAGCTCAGGTCGTACAAATCAACTTCACCGGCAAGAAAATCCAGGGCTTTATATTTTTTAAGGCCAGTGTAATTTTCAAGGTCAATAGTTCCTCCAAGTGGTATTTTAAAATAATCTAGCTTAAACTCTAATACATTGGCATAGCACCATGCGGCTCCGCCTGAAGCTTCATCGCACAATAACCAAACTTTTGCAGTAATAATTGTTCCTGCTCCGGCATTATCTGCCGGGTTTACAGTTGTAGTAAACCATGGCTTTCGTTACCAATAAAATAATTAGCTGTAATACCACTTGAATCTAATTGCATCATTAGATTTCCATTACTGTTAAAAGCGCCCCATCCGCAGTCTGTCATTACACCGTTCTTAAACCATTGTATGCGCACTTGTACGTGGCTATTTTTTAAATTAGACCCCATGTCAACTTTGGCATTAAGGCTTAATGTGATGCTAAATGTGGCGCTCAATATTCCATAGTGTGGTGTGTTATACTGCCACCTCATGGTGGCTGTTGGCACATAGGTATAGTCTCCGGGCGTTCCATTATTATCATAGGCACCATCTGTGGAATCGTTTGAAACAAGTAAATCCCAAATGCCGGTATAGTCGCCACTGAAGTGTACATCGTGCAAACTTTTAGCAAGGAACTTGTGTATATCTAACCTTGTTCCTTCTGAATTTAAGAAATTACCCCAAGTCCATGGCATAACCATCCGGCGGTAATAATTGGTGTTGAAAAAAGAACTTTCTAATTTATAACCTACCGATTTAAACATCCAGTATAACAGCCAATATTTACTGATGGACGGCCTCATGTAATCTACAGCCACATTATCATCGTTGGGTACACTCTCTCCATCTACGGTGCTGTACCCGTTAAAAGGGTCACGGTAACGAATTGGTGCAAATACATAGGGTAATGCTTCACTCAGTCCGTTAAAGGCCCATGATGCCTGTATATTGACTTTTGAAAAAACAAAACTGATGTGCTTTAACAGGTCGAACAGCGTGGTTTCTTTCAGGTCAATCAACCAGTCTGCATTATCTCCCCAGATATTCCATGTATAGGATATAGGCCTACTATTATGTTCTGCACTTTTCAGCAGCCCCTTGCCAACTAATAACTCATGGCCGTTGGCTTCTATGCGTGCAGACTGTATGCTGCGAAATATTTCTCCATCGGTAAGGTCTTCTATGGATGGATTATGAAAGCTGTTTGCTGTTTTTGAGTTTTCAAGCGTTGCCGGCGTGGTAATGTCGAATGCCATACCGGATTCCTTGCTTTGAAAGTCGGAATTATCTTCAAGGCTGTAATTAATGGACACGGGTATTTCGTCGGGGTTGGATGTAATGGCTTCATAATCGCCTACCTGTACCTTTATATATTGCGTATGTGGCATTAATTTCTTATGGTTATAATCTCATTTGATTTTTTATACTCAATTAAAACGTCATACCTAAAATCGTTTTCATTTTTCAGTTTTTCAAACGATTTATCTTTAATAACAATGGGCAGGTAATTGGCCGGCTGACCCTGGGTGCCGCTCCATTCTTCGTAAGTTTTGGGGCTATCCATAAGTTCTTGAAGCCATGGCATATTTTCTTCCTGGTAGCATTGATTGCGGGCTACTTTTGTATCATTAGCCCTTACATCGAAGCGTTCAAATCCGGTATCTGTTTTTATTAACGGCGCTGCCAATGAACCTTTGTATTCTGCACTCTGCGCCTCATGGGTTACGATTGGTTTCTCAAAATTAACAGCATCAAATGTGCCGAGATAATTAAGAAAGTGTACCCTCACTTTGTCGCTGTCGCAGCAACACTCCATTTTATTTATGGGTGTGGTGGCCATTATTTCAAATTCGCCGATTACTTCCACATAG
The DNA here is from genome assembly GCA_016720565.1 of Chitinophagaceae bacterium. Taxonomy (GTDB): domain Bacteria; phylum Bacteroidota; class Bacteroidia; order Chitinophagales; family Chitinophagaceae; genus JJ008. The sequence continues at coordinate 10,626 of JADKKJ010000013.1, read as the reverse complement.
TATTCTGCAATGCTTCCAAAATCTACATTTGGAAATAGCGGCTGCAAATTTGCAGGCCCATTGGGTATGTATATTACGTTTGCCATATTAGCTTAAAATTTCAATATCTCCTTCAACTGTTAAACTTCCACAACTGTTTTCAAAATTTATTTCATAATGATAAATACCCGGGGTTTCCGGCTCGCCTTCAATATGCCAATCAGGACCGCTTCCATCAATATCCATCCACTCTGGTATGGTATGCGATACAATGGAGATTGGTTCTGTACCACTTAATTCGAGTAAATATCCAAATTGCGGCCCTTCAGAAATGCTGTGTGTTTCTGGCATTGCATTAATTTTTACAAATGGCCCCATGCATGAAACAATATCTAATGTATAAGTAAGGTTAACCTGGCCACACTCGTTTTCCACTTTCATTACAACATTATATTCATCCAGCGTATCTGGTGTACCGCTTAAAACGATATTATTATCGGAGATACTTATGCTCATCCATGAAGGAAGCAGGGTAACCGATATTGTAAAAGGCGGCGTACCGTTAATGGGTATTGCTAACTGAAATGGAACACCAATACCCCATTCTTCGGGCCCAACTATTGAACCGGTTGGCGCTACGCATGAACAAAGGCTCGCCGTTTGCCACGTAGTTTGCCCTTTTTTTCTGTATTTAAGCCGCAGGCATGGTATATCCTCATTGTCCCTCTTGTAAACAATGGGAAACATATCATGATCGCCATTGCAAATACGGTAATGCTCAGGGCGATGGGATAACGGAAAAGCATCCGATGACCAAATACGCTTTTTGAAGGAAGATAAATGTGCCTCAAAATCTTGATTATCTTCGTGCTGCAATGTAGAATTGAGCACATAAAAAGAATTTGTTTGCAAACCACCACCACTTATAGAATTATTTTTACCCGTGGCCTGAACCGGGGCCGTACCATCTAAAACAATCAGTCCATTTGAATCTGTGGCGCTGGACCTTAATCGGCAAAAAACAGTTTCTAAAATACCAACCGGAAGGTGGTAAACATTTACAACACCAATAGGCGGCAACGCTTTTTTAAGATATTCCTGGCATGCATCCTGTATGTCAAATTCATAATACCCATAGGTAACATCTTCTGTTTTAGGCAGTGTTTTTGAAAAACTTTTGTAAAATATATTATTGAAATAAACATCGCAGAAAACAACCGGTGGAAGGTTGCCGGAAACCTTGGCTACTTGTGCATTAATAATTACCGGCCGGTATGCAGCATTCAATGATTTGGTGGCAGGCTGTTGTATGATGGATGATATTGGCATTGTTTATATGGTACTACTTTTTGTTTTTGAAAATTCTGCATCAAATTCATTAAAGATGGCATCGTCCATCATCCGCTCATACTTCTGTTCATTTTCTTCCAAGGCTGTTTTAATAGCCCCGGTTACTTCCCCTGTTTGGGAATATGCTCGTGAACTTGATAATGGTTTCCCTTCTTTTTTCCATTTTCTTACTATTGCTGCTGCTGTTGCTGTAACATCAGCAGGCCTTAATTGACCTCCAATCTTTCTTTTTACCCAACCTTTCAATTTTTCAAAATCCGCATCTGATACATTTATTTTTTCTGCCGGAACGCCCTCTTCCAAATCTTCAATATAACCAAGTGCATAGGCCTGCATAATCACCTCATTGTTTACGGCCTGCAAATATGGTTTTAAAGACTGCTCCAAAGCCCCTGTATCGTGGTGGCCCTGCAGGCGAAGTTCTTTAGATATATCGGCCAGCATTTCCTTGTTTAAAACATCCAGTCCTTTGGGTTTAAATGGCATTTCCTTTTGCTTTTTCAAATTGAATTAATATGGGCAGCATCTTCTGAAAATCGGACAACACCTGCCCACGACACTTTCCACAGGTAAAATCATCCAAATCACCGGACAAATCAATGAACTCCTCGTACACATCAAACAGGTATTCCATTGGTGAACCAAATTCAAGTACATTTTTTGCGAGGCCAATAATACCTTCATCCAATATTTTTTTTCTTACAGGGCCAGGAATTTTTTTTGCCTTTTCCAACAAAAATTTATCCTGTCCTTTATTAATGCTTGTGGTGTTCATGTATGAGTTCATCCGGTAAATCAAAATCATCTATCCAATCTTCATTATAGTCAACCAATTCGCAAAGGTTGTTTGCAGTTTGTACCTCCAGCTTTATTCCCACGCCACTGATGTTGTCATTATTATACTTACTGAGGCGCCGGATGGGTACTTTGCTAAAATCTACGGCCATAAAAGATTTTAGCCTGTATTTTTTTTGCACTTGCTTTAATGCTTCCAAAAACTCAATGGCCACTTCTTTCATATCTTTCCAATCGTACCATACATGGTGGCCACTCCTGCCGGTGGGCTTATCTTCCATTTTCACCCTGTTTTGCCCGTTGTAATGCGTTTTGCATAAAAAAAACAATTCAAACAAAAACGTTTCATCAAATGTGTCGTTTTCCCTGTTAATAACAGATGCAGGTGGCATACATACAACGATGGGGTATTTTTGTTCCGGCTCCGTGATACCATTCTTGGGGTCTTTCAAAAAACTGTCAAGGTTTGTGGTATTCAAATCGTGCCCGTAATTGGGTGATACATGGTACCTGCCCTGCATAACAATTGACTTGGCTAATATTTTTTTAAACAGCCCTTTGTCCCGGTCGTATAAATAAAGTTCATCCATTATGCTTTTGCAATTACGTTTAAGGGTGGGATTTTTTCCATTAACTCTATTCTCTTTAGCACTTTTTTTCTTACTGGCTCTACAAGTGCCTCCCATGATTTTGCTATGAACAAATTAAGTGATATTATTTCCTTCCATTCAAAAGCATTATAACGCATTTCCGAGGGTTTGCGCCTTTCAATATTATTAACTAATACAGAAATAATATTCATGTTGATGCCACATGCTTCTGTTTCAGTAAGCCTTTCATAATGACTTGCAGGAATATTTAAATTTTCAATACTGGCAAAATCCAGTGCTCTAATTGCAATTGGATGCCACTCTTTAAGTTCCTTACTCCAGGACATGGTTATTTTTTCAAGTTCGTTATTCATCTCCTGTCCGAACATGTGGCGCTGCTGTGGTGTTAAGTTCATTTTCATTGTTGAGTGTTTTTTTTATTGATTTTTTTAACTATTTAGTTTATACGCTTTAGATATTGCATTGTTTTTGTCGCTTTCTTTACTGGCTTCTGTAATCACCTTGTATGCTTTGGCAATTTTTGCGCAATCAATACTATCAAGCCCGGAACCAGCTATATCATAAATTTTTGTTTTTGCTACTTCACACAAGAAATCTACCCAGCCCCACTCTTCGTAATATGCAATTAATTCGGGCTTATTTGATCCGCCTCCCCTTCCCCCGAATATGCTGAAATTTTCTGCCAGGTATCCACACAATTTTTCAAAAAAAAACCTACCTGCATGGCTATTGACATTGGCAGGTTTTCCATTAACTTCATTCGCTCACTGTCTTCATGCATAAGTTCATCGGTATACGCCTCTCCTTTTTTCCTGAAGAAAATTATAGATAGGTATAGTAAAGATTCCCACCTGCTCTTTCCCAACTTATACAACTGCCTCATTGCTTCTTTTGAGGTGATTATTTCATTAAAATCCATTTTCGATTTTGGATCAACCTTAAAATCTTGTATAGCCCATACCTCATTATTCCATTCTATTTCACGTGGAAACTCTTCAAAATCATTTTCATTTTCTTTTAATAAGTAGCGTATGATTTTATATCGGTCAATAATAAGCTCTGCATTCTCTGTGCCTTTAATATCGGCAAAATCAAAACCTGAAAAGAAAGAGAACCAAGCCAAAGCCTCATTGATTATATGTTCTTCAAGGTCAAACTCCCTTAAAATTTCATCCTTATATTCAGAGGCTAATATTGCAGACAGCTTTTCATCAAGGCTTCGTCCATATTCATCGTACCATTCAATGAACTGTTTTAGCGTTATTTGAGAAAGGTCGCTTGGGATATTTACCACATTCCCATTTACTGTTACCTGCATTTATTATTCTTTATCGTTTTTGCTACCTGCCGCTTCCGCTGCAATAGCTTCCTGGTTTGCTTTTTCCACAATTGAACTTTTAATTAAGTCAATGTATTTGTGGTCAAGTTTTTTAGGTTTTGTTTCTGTTACCGGAAGGCCGGCTTTTTTTGCAACGCCCCTTATTTCAAGGTCAGACAAAGAATCTAATATTTCATCATTGGAAAGGCTGTTGAATTCCGGGTAAACTTTTGCCACCTTGTCTGCTAATTCCTTGGCTTCAGGGGAAAGTCCATCATGGCCATCTCCAGCGCTTTCTTCAATCAATACGGGCTCCGGTGAAACAGCCACCTTAGTTTCTTTTTTACCCAGTTCCCTGCCCATAAATTTTGTTACCTTTTTAGGACCGTTATCTTCATCGGTTGCAGGGTTTGAAATACCAAGATTTAAAGAAAGTGACTGTACTATCTTTTTAAGCCCGGCGGAAACCTGCTGTCGCAATGGGGATAGATTTTCAGAATAGAGAATTGAATTTGCTTTTTCCTCTGCCTGCTGAAGAAGCGTAATAGCTGCGCTTATTTCTTCTTTGTGTTCATGAAACATAGTTATTGTGTTTAGTTTGCCATAAAATTAATATTTTATTTTAATCTAAACCATTAAAATAAAATTCACACGCTGTTAATTAATGGCATCGAGTGGGCTTTTTTTGCCACTTCCGACAATAATTGCACCACGATATAACCTCTGGAGTGATTGTGCCAATGCATCGGCAAGGTCTTTTTTGGGGGATTTGGGAAAATTCAATATACCCTGGTTCGGGTCGTTGTATAATTTATCAAGCAGACTTTTTTTAATATACACTAACCCTGCTTCTGCAGGTGGGGATGCTTGTTTTGCACGGGAAACCTTATCTGCCCCTCCCTGCACTTTTACTTCTATGGCAGCTATTCCATTCCTTGTGAGCGTTTGTTTGGCTGATTTGCCACTTGCTTTAGCTTCAATGTAGTGTGGGGATTTTTTTGTTTTCATCCACTTAATCATTTCCGGGAATTCCATGTATGCAAAATCAAGGTCAGCAATATAGATGCGGCCGTCTAATTTACCGCCTGTTACATAGGCGCTGGCAGCATTCTTATCATCATCGGTATATGCTAAATCCCAATCGGATCCAAGTTGCATGAGGTCTGAATATTTTGGAAACAGGAAATCATCAATCGGTATAAACCATTTTTGCCAGATGCTTCCACCCTCTTTTACCGGCGTTTGGTCGAACTGGCCGGCATAGCCATCAGCTCCCAAATCAATACGGGCTTCTTTCATGGACTTGACTGTTATCCGTAATGGACTAAGTAACCCATCCTGATAAATTGATTTATATTTCCCTGGTTTTACATTATCTGAAATTTCTGCAGGCAGGCAAACATGCCGAATATTTTCTTTCTGTTTACTAAGCAGGTGGCCTGTAGGATCATTAACAGATAATCGTTGCATTACCAATATTGTAACCGTAACGTCTTTGCTGATTTTACGTGTGGAAAGAGTTTTATCCATCCAGTTATTCGCTTCATCGCAAGCAACCTGGCTGGCTACCAACTTTGGATTAATCGGGTCATCAATAGTGATTACATGGCCGTGCATGCCTGTTATTGTTCCTCCTACAGATGTGGCTATTCTTTGTCCAAGTTTAGTGGATTCATAGTTTGTTTTGCGGCCTTTATCGTACTTTATTTCAATATCAGGAAAGTATTTTTTGTATAGGTCGCTTTCAATAATATCCCGGCTTTTCACAGAATGCTCTGTGGCGAGTGCTTCGGAATATGAGCCGGTTATATGCCTGACGGTTGCATCTCTTGTCCAGCTCCATGCCGGGGCCATTATTGTGCATATTGTAGATTTAGATGCTCCCGGAGGAACATTAATAATAAGGTCGTGGTCTTTAGGCAGCCTTGTTAATAATGGCGTTTTTCCATCCTCTTTAACTCCTGTTTGCCTTAAAAAAACACGCTCATATACTTCCTGTATTTCATCGCATAGTACATCAAGGTGGGGCTCCCAAATTAACGCCTCAGCAGAAACCAGGTGCCAAAATTCTTTTACAAAAAAAGAGAGCTTGCGTTTGCAAAGCTCTGCTGATGCTTTATCAATATCTATAAAAAGGTCATTACTCATTGCGGATTTTGCATCTTTATTATTCTTCTACTTGCTGATTTTTTCTGCCTGAAATTACCAATGCTTCCAGCACCTCCGTTGTCATTGCAGAATAGTCTATTTCATGACGGTGAATATGTGCGTGCGCATGCTGCACCTGGATGGGATTATTCTTATCACCAACCACCTCAATTCTTTTGGTTACAATACCATCCAAAACCGCAATTTCATTTATTACCTTGTTTACCACTGCCACGCCGGCTGCCGTTCTTTTTTCTTTTGGATCCATGTCCATTATTGACCTCCACTTCCTGGCTTTATAGAAATCAATCTTTCTCTTCAGTTGCTTATTGTCCTTTTCTTCCAGCGAAGCAAAAGCAATATAATGATACCGGTATGCCATGGCCTTGCCAATAGCATACTTTTCCATAATAGCAGATACAATATCAGTTTCGGGAACATCGTTCATTAAAAGCTCCCGTACATACTTAATCCGCATCCGCACCTCATTCTTTGTTCCCTTTACTATCATTTTCCTTTGGGAATAAATTATTAATAAACGATTGAATGGTGCTAATAAAATTTATCCTGTCCCGTAATTTTATAGCCTCCTGTTCACGCATTTGCCTCACGCCATCTGGCGTAGATGGCGGCAATAAGTTATCTGAATATACTCTCTCAATTGTTCCGTGTTCACAGCTAACTGGTCGGTTAAAAAATCAATTATCGCCTCTTTTGCCTCAGACATTGTTTTGGGTTTTAGATTGTTCATTTTGAAAATCTTTAAGTGTTAATATGCCATTTACATGGCTAAAATTAACCTCTATCCCTCTTTTATCGCAAAAATTCAAAAATCTGATAATATCTCCCTGTAAATATTTGGGCTCAATTTCAGTGGCATAGCATAAGCGTTTCGTTTGCTGTGCAGCAATTAATGAAGTACCGCTGCCCAGGAACCAATCAATTACAATATCCTTTTCATTTGTGGTATCAAGTATCGCATCGGCAATCATTACCACCGGCTTAGGCGTGGGGTGGTTTTTCAATTCTAATTTATCAGAGTTGGCCGTGCTGGTTGCAGAGGGATAGTTCCAAACGTTGGTCCGAATTCGGTCTCTTAAATCAAGATGTGAAAGGTGTTTTACATCATCGCCTCCGTTTTTAAAGATAAACACAAGCTCATCGTTGTTTTTATAAAAACCTCCGTGGTCAAGCATATCCTTGTTCCAAATCGCTTTTGCCTGCGGCGAATTAAATACAAAACAAAGTTCATGTTTGGCCCGATAGAATGAACCGTTGGCCATCATGTCTTTATTCCACACACATAACTGTTTGGGTTGTGGGCTGCCATATACAAGCCTTGCCGCCTCCGTCATGTGCCACACGTGGCGCCAATCCATAAAGATGTAATGAATGGCACCCTTAACGGTATTCTCTATTGACCGCCTCATTATGTCAGAAATAAAACCAACAAACTCATCGTCCGTCATTTCCCCGGCACCCATTGCGAAATCCTTATGCCGCTTTTCCTCTTTATTGGTAAAAAAATTTGCCGGTAAGTTATACGGAGGGTCACAATTTACGATCCTGGCTTTATTGCCATTCATCAATAATTTAACTGAATCGTCATTTTTAAAGCTATCGCATATTATCCTGTGGCCGTTTATCTCAAACAAATCCCCAGGTTTAACAATCAGGTCATCTTCTGTTACTTCAACCTCCGGCTCCTCCGCATTGTCAGTATTGAATACATTGTATTTTTGCTCAAACCTGTCCATCGAAAACTCCGGGATAGAAATCGTTTCCTTTAGCTCACTCAGGTTTAGTTCGTAGTTTTTGATGAAGCTATCAAAACCAACCTGTGTGATTTTTGCATAGATGGATGAATACACTAATACCAATTCAGCAGCATCTTCTATACTTTCACAATCAATAAAAGTGGCATCCAGCAACTCGGGCACATTTACTCCGCTTTCCTTTATCTTTTTAAGGTCTGCACACCTGTGATACCCGTCAAGGCAATAAATAACTCCTTTATTTTCCCAAACCTTAAAGGGGTCAATGAAATTATACTTTAAAAGCGATTGAACCAGTTTCAGGTCGCCGGTATCAATCCATTCTTTAAAGTCTTCCTGCTGAATAAACTGCAGGTCTTCCCATTTAATTTTTTTTGCTTTTAATATTCGTGAAGAAATTGATGCGGGGGCTTCTTGTGTTGTTGCTGACATTCTATTATTTTCTACAAAAATACTTTATTTTAAGTTAATACATTAAAATAAAATACTATCGTAGCTTACCATGGCCTTTCTGCTTTTTCCTCACCAAACCCCACCCATTTACCGGAAGCATCAAGACCCCGGTTGCGGAGCTGTTGCCAGGCTAATTCTTTTGCATCAATCTTGCCGTTTACAATTGCACAAAGAAGTTCGGAATGTGTTAAACTGAACAAATATTGTGGGTTCAACTCATCGCTCAATTCAGCAGGCTCAAGTTTGCCGTTTCTCTTTAAATTTTGCATTGCTGATATTTTCTGTGCTGTTGTCATACTGTTTGTTTTTGTAAGGCTAATATGAGCGCTTATTCCCGTGTTTCCTCATTTTGAGGCTGGTTTGTTGGGGTTGTGGACAAGTATTAACTCTATTGAGCTGGGTAATTTTCGGGTAAAATACCCGAAGCGAAACCCTTACTGGTAAAGGGAATAAATTTTAGTTCGGGTAATTTTATGCCAACCATGGCAATGCCTAATTTAAAATTCCCTCACTTCCCAAATACCCTTAACCAGTTTCAAAGCTATAAACCGGAATGGGAATTTTGCGGATGCTGTTTTAATTTTTACCAAGGCATCATCAGTCCAAAATCCTTTCACCTCATGCACTTCTAATTGCCCAGACTTGAGCATTACCAAAAAATCTATCCGGTAGAAGCATTTGTCCGCCAGCTTCAGGTTCATCGGCTCGAAGGCAAACCATGCTACATCGCCGAACTGCTTTTGCTTTTCGAGATAGTTAGCATAGGCGGCTTCGGTTTTATTCATGGCCCCGGCCTTCAATCTGCCCAGGGCAAAGGAAGCTGGCTTTGTTGTGTTTATCTGCCTCTAGTTTTTTCTCTTAACTTATTAATATCTTCCTGTGTCCATCGTTTATTCATCTTACCCACTTATTATGTTTCACTTTTTTTGCAAGTGTTTTTTCAGGTGATTAATTGAAAGCCTCACACCTCTTGCCAACTGCCAGTATATTACGCCGTTGCATTGCTTTATTGGTAGTGGAAATAGACTGCCGGGCAGGTAAATATTTAATTTTCCGTGCCATTCAAAAACAATTCCTTTATGTGTATAAACTTTCACTTGATTATCAGTTAATAAATTATACAAGTTGCGCCAATCTAAGTGTTATATGTTATTTTTTCCCACGCCACACTGCATATCATTGGGCGGCTGGACGTTCAGTCATTCAGCATTAATCAAACAAAGTTGCTGGCTTCGCATAATTAGTCACCAATACTTCAGTCCTGAAATTTTTAAGGTTTCCACGTTCACCAATGATAATTGTGTTTAAACCCCTATCATTCGCCTGTTTTAATATAAATTCATTATCAAACTCACTCATAGCCCATTTACATCCACTTGCCGTTAATAAGTCAAATAAATCGCTGCTGTCCTGCTCTGTAAACGAATGGCTGTAATTATCATCAGTTCCCAGATAAGGAGGATCGCAGTAAATAAAAGTATCATCACTGTTTCTCTCCCGTAAAATATCAAAAAACTTGCGAAAATCACAATTTGAAAACTGCACATCCTTAATAGCCTCAAATGTTTGATTTAAGCGGTCTTTTATAATTTGCTTAGGATTTTCCGTCCCAAAGGTAATTGAAGCCCCTGCACCCATGAAAGTGCAGTTAGAAATGAAAATAAAGCGAAGCGCCTGCCTTAAAGGTTCGGTTTCCTTATTCTTCTTCCAGTATTCAAGTAAAGCTGAATGAACAGGCATATTCTTTATTTCTTCTTCCAGTTCATCTTTTCGGGTGCTTACCATTAGCCAAAAATTAAAAACATCGGCATCAAGGTCGTTCATAATGTTATACCTGGCTTTCGGCTTGTTAAAATACATTCCGCCTGCACCAAAAAAAGGTTCTGCATACAGCCTATGCCGGGGAAAATACTTTTGTATCTTATCTGCTATTTGGCTTTTATTTCCCATTCTCCTTAGTATCATTTACCTGTTTTAACTTTAAAGTTTAAAATGCTCCGCAGCACAAAAAAAACAACATATAACAAACGGTTTTGTGCAAGCCCCGTCTGACGAATAAATCCAAGCCACATATCAAGTTCAACTATGTGCAAAGCCAAGCGATATAATAGCCTGCACAAAGCCGCAAACGTTAGCTGCTATTTTACCGACCACTCCGAAAGTTTAGACTTGACAACTATTTTCAGTTCATCAACCT
>JADKKJ010000012.1 GCA_016720565.1 Chitinophagaceae bacterium | reverse complement strand
TGAAGTATTTTATCCCTATAATCAATGGTATCATTTTCAGGTTCCTTCTTTTTTAGCAGAGTATGCTACAAATAACCATTTGTTTTTAATATCTTGAAAATCCATTCCTTTGCCATTGTCGCTTATAATTATTTTGGTATTCTTCGAATGAAGATTTTCGAAAATGACATTTACCTCACTTGCATATGCATCGTACTGAATTCTTCACTAACTCAAAAATGGCAATGTAATTATCAGTAATAAGGTCTTTGCTATAATGTCTTTTAAAGCTGAACTTATTTTAAAATGTAATTGTTCACTCATTTGATAATAAATTGTAGGTCATACTGGAGGCGGAATAGTAGTTCAATGCTAGCAGGGTTTAGCTTAAATATTGGCCCTTTTTCCTTAACGATTCGGAGGATGTCCTCTTTATTAAATGGTCAAGGGTCACTGATCCCTGTTCTAAAAGAAAATCAAATTGGGAAACAATTGGTTTTTTTGTATGCTCTACTTTTTTAAAAAGAAAATGTTCTTTCCCTTCAAGTTTTATTGATTCGGCGGTTACCCAAAAAGTTTCGTTATGTTTTTCAAGTAATCTGTTGTGTAGTTTATCCAACGTCCATGATACAAAGTCGCTAATATTATCTTTTAATTGAATTTTCAAAAGTTGATTTTTTTGAACTATCTAATTTTAATTGAAGACCTTGAGAGTTTCTGGAAAGTGAAGATACTGTGCAATACAATTTAAAGTCTTTTCCTCTTCTGTATCCAAAATTATTTAGAATTTCTTCGGAGCTTTTAAATTTACTAATTTGCCAATTTGGAACTTGGGCAAACAGATTCTTTCGATTTTTTTTATTTTCTCTGAAGGATTTTATCTCAATTCCTTTAAAGTCTGGTTTTTTTGATGAGTTGATACTTATATTAAGTAAATTTTCAAGAGTCCTACCAATTGCTGTATCTGCTTCTAATAACCCTGGAATCGGACCTCTTTTTGCAATTTTTCTTAATAAGCCTATTAATTCTTCAGCAACTTCATTTGATTTGGCCTTAATCTGATTTATTAGATCTTGAAGGGGCGTTATAATTGTACTCTTCAGAATATTTTCAATGTCTATCTGGGTTATATTAATAACATATAGGCGGCCATTAAATTCTGTTATACCAAGTATGTCATTTGGATTAGCATAGTTAGGTAGCCCTTTGAACCATATTCTTGATCCCCTTTTTGGAAAGAGGGCGGTATAGAGATGCTTTAGTATTGATTGTCTTACCTAATTGAACTAAATAAGATTCGACATAAATTTTATGATTAATTCCTTTTTTTTTGTAATTGGAAATCATGAATTTTTTTTCTTTTAAAAAAATTACGAACAGGACCTGTGGCATCTAAAATTGATTTGCCCAACCCCGTTCTTGTGGGTTCTAATAATGTTATTCCTACTGAGTTTTCAGTTAATAATTTAATTCGCTGAATTTCAATAGTGGATAGCTTACGCATCCTTAAATTTACTGGATATATTTTAATATTTCTAATGCTACTGCTCTGGCCATTAAAGGAGGTACAGCATTTCCTACTAATGTATATTGAGGAACTTCCATTTTCCTTTTATTTCCGCCAGTTGACCTTTTACCTTGAAAAACAAAAGAATCATCAAAAGATTGTAACCTGGCCATTTCTCTAACCGTTAATGCTCTGGGGTTTGAGTAATGAATATAATCATCAGCAATTGTCATAACAGTTGGACTTTGGCCATCGGGCTTTAATACATTGTAATTTCTCTTTTTCCGACCAAGACCAACTTGTTTCAATTTTTTCTTAGCTAAATCGTAATCACCCGATTTCAGAATTATTCCAAGTCGTTTAATTACCTCCTCATTTTGCTTACTTGTTTTGTGATTATGAAGAGGGGCTACGAAATGTGAGAGGTGATTTTCAAGTTCATCAAAGGTTCTAACATAAAACGGATTCTTTGAATTTGCAAATCTTCCATTCAAACGACCTTTTTTTGACCATTCTGCATATGTAGTTCCTTTTTGGTCAATTTTCCCATCTATGGAACGCTTTTTTTATCAATGAAAGCATTTTTTCACTTGTTCCATTATATTTGGATTTAAGATCCACTTTTCATATTGGTATTTCTCTTCATCATTTCCTACTATGTCTAAATCGTATAAAGCTTCAAATATTGTTACTTTCTCTTTACCACTAACTGTAGGAGGTACGGCTTTGATTAATTGCTGATCTTTTCTACATCCAATAAATAAAACTCGTTCGATTTTGAGGCACGCCATAATTGGAGGCTAATGCAACAAATGGCGCATCAATATTATACAACCTAATTTGAGATAAAATCACTTCAAATTCAATTTCTTTATTTGCTTTTTTCACAAAAAATTTGAGGCCATCCACGCATTCATCAAATGAGTATGCATATATTTCAAGAGCCTTAATTATTTCATTTGCTTCCGTTAAATATTCTTTGCCGGGGTTTAGGTTCTTGAATGCCTTATTATCTTATCGACAATTGATTCAGATTCTATTGCAGTAAGAAACTCGTTGAAATTGTTTACAAATGAGTCATTATCTAAATCGCAGAAGGCTTTTTCATTGATAATTTTTTCCTAATAAAGGCCAGTTCTTGTTCTCTTTTTAAAAGTTTAAATCCATGCCTAATTGTGCTTATACTTGGGTCGGTTTTGCTTGTTTTATAGTCAACTATTTTGGGGTGTTAATAATCGAAACTTGTTCTCTATATTTAGAAGGTAGCGCTCTTTAAGGTTCTCAATTTCTTTTTCTACAGCAGTTTCAAACTGAAGTCTTAGATTAAAACAATCCAAGATAAAAGATTGGTCCTTTTCGTGCTTTTTAAGAATAGTGACAAAATGAAGAAGTTGGTGGAACTCTTTGAGGTCAACAATGGACCGTATTTCTTGTAAAATCATCTCTTTAATTCGACCCCCTTCTTTTGTAAGGATACCTTTTACATTTTCCATGACAAAATACTTGGGTCGTAATTGCCTTATTACTTTGAGATAATGTGCGAATAGATCATCTTTTTTGTCGAATTTCTTTCTTTTGCCTGCGAGGCTGAAACTCTGACATGGGGGGCCACCACAAACTACATCTACTTCTTTCCCCTTTAATTTTTTTAATAAATTATCTAGAAAATCTGGCTCACTAATATCTTGTCTGAGAAATTCTGCATCAATTCCTAATTGATAATTGTACCTGGCGAGGTGGGTTAGTTCACAATTTTCATTTATATCACTAGCCAAGAGAAAATCATATAATTTATTTCCATGTTCAGCTTGTAAGAAGCCCTCACTAAATCCTCCTGCTCCTGCAAATAAATCTAGAAATGTGACTTTTCTTTCCCCTGTAAATATTCATTATCCTCACATACCATTCGCACATCGGTATTTGCTCTGCGGCTACCAATTAACGATTGAATCTTTTCTTTGATTTTTTTGTCAGTTAACTGTGAGTGTGGTGCTGTTTCTAAGTGCTTCTCAATCTCTATTTTTAAAAAGGAAAGAAATTTATTAATTCCCTTATAATTGTAATCTCATATTTCCTCCGATAAACAGATTCGTGCGGCCTGGCTTTGACCAGCTCGGAAGGGTGAAAATGACTGGTGCGGATTAATTGAACAAGCCCGTATTGATTAACCCAAAATAAAACCTGTTTATGAAGCACTACCATATCATCTCCCACCTGGCGATCTATTTACTGTCTGCAGTACTGATCATTTTCGGACTTTTCCATTGGCTCTATCCCCGCGACCTGCTGGTCTATGTGCCCGATTTCCTTCCCCTGGGTATTAAATGGGCCTATGTAGTGGGTACCGCCTTCATCCTCTGCGGACTCTCCTTTGCCCTTAACCAGTTCGTAAAGATCACCAGCTATGCCCTGGCGGCCCTGCTGCTGTTCTTCATCCTCACCATCCACGTTCCTAACTACCAAGGTGCCGGCGACCCTGAAATGCGCCAACTGGCCCTGATCAATATCTTAAAAGACCTGGCGATCACGGCTTTTGTGTTGCATATTGGTGCGGCGGCCTATCATCAGCATTTTCAGTTTAAGGATAACGATTAAAATACAAGTTCAAGGTTCAACGTTCAAGGTTCAAGGTTCAAGGTTCAAGGTTCAGGGTTCAAAGTTCCGGGTTTCGGGTTCCGGGTTCAAGGTTAGGAGTTTCGCGAAACATTGAATCTTGAACCCTGAACGTTGAACCTTGAACCTTGAACGTTGAACCTTGAACGTTGAACCTTGAACCCTCCCCTTTCGGGGCCTGCCTGTCGGCAGATAAACTGAGGGTGGTCCCTGAGCTTGTCGAAGGGTGGCCGTAATTCCTGCCATTCCTGTCCCTATCTTTAAAATAAAATACCCCCATGGACCGCCGCTCCTTTATCAAAACAGGCTCTATAGCCTCCGTCGCCATTGGTACAACCATCACCGCCTGCAATACCGGCAATAATAATGCAAAGACCCCTGATAGTGCTGCATCAGTGGTCCCCTTCGATGATAAATTCGAACTGAATGAAATGACCGTTGACCAGCTGCAGCAACTGATGAAGGATGGCAAACACACCTCAAGAAGCATCACTCAACTCTACCTTGACCGCATCGCTGCCCTGGATAAAAATGGCCCGATGATCAACTCCGTCATCGAACTGAACTCCGAAGCCCTGGCCATCGCCGATGCCATGGACGCGGAAAGAAAAAATGGCAAGACCCGAGGACCCCTTCATGGCATCCCTGTCCTGATAAAAGATAATATCAATACCGGCGACCAAATGATGACCACGGCCGGCGCCACCGCCCTGATCGGTAATAAGGCTTCCAAAGATGCATTCATCATTGGCAAACTGCGTGAAGCAGGGGCCATTCTCCTGGGCAAGACCAACCTCAGCGAATGGGCCAACTTTCGCTCTACCCGCTCTACCAGCGGATGGAGCAGCCGGGGCGGACAAACAAAAAATCCCGTGATGCTGAGCCGCAATCCCTGTGGTTCCAGTTCGGGATCAGGCGCTGCTGTAGCAGCCAACTTCTGCGCCATTGCTATCGGTACCGAAACCGATGGTTCCGTAATAGCGCCTGCATCTTTCTGTGGCGTGGTGGGCATCAAACCTACCGTTGGCCTCTGGAGCCGCTCGGGTATCATCCCCATATCAAGGACACAGGATACGGCCGGTCCAATGACCAGGACCGTTCGCGATGCAGCCATATTATTAGGCGCATTGACCGGGGTAGATGAAGAAGATGTCGTGACCAGGCAGAGCGAAGGCAAGGCTGAAAAAGAGTATACCAAATTCCTTGATGCCAATGCACTGAAGGGAAAACGTATCGGTATCGAAAAAGCATTCCTGAAAGGCCATGAAGGAATGGTAGGATTATACAACGCCGCCATCGAAGTACTGAAAGCACAGGGCGCCACGGTCGTGGAAGTGGAATTGCTGAAAGCGATCACCGAAGCGGGTGGCAGCGAGACCACCGTACTGCAATATGAATTCAAAGATGGCGTGAATAATTACCTGGCGAAGGCGAATGCCAAAGTGAAGTCACTGGCCGATGTGATCGCCTTCAATAAAGCGAATGAAGCCACCGCCATGCCTTATTTCAAACAGGAACAGCTGGAGAACTGCGAGGCCAAGGGCGATCTTAACAGCAAAGAATATATTGACGCCCTTGCAAAGACCACCAGCTGCCGCAAGATCATCGATGATATGATGGCATCGCAAAAACTGGATGCGATCTGTGGTACCAGTATCGGTCTTGCCTGCCAGATAGACCTGATCAACGGGGATTATGATACTGGATTTTATTTTTGTCCGCCTGCTGCCATGGCCGGTTATCCGCATATCACCGTGCCAATGGGTACCGTGCATGAATTGCCGGCGGGATTGTCCTTCATTGCGGGGGCATATGAGGAGGGGAAACTGATCGGGATGGGGTATGCCTATGAGCAGGCCACCAAAAAAAGAGTGGCACCGAAGTTTCTTTAATGATCTTAATGGCCGCCTCATCATGGAAAAGCCAGCTATCAACAGCCGCGAGCTTTCGGTGTTTTTTTGTCAAAAAGGGGTGTTTTTGGTGAGTATTTCGAGGAAAAAGGGGGTTTTTGGGCAGAAAGTCATTGTTATTTGAAGGAATGAGCTTCTAGCCACTAGCTGCTAGCTTCTGGCTTGTGCGGTGTATGATAACAAGTCATCTATTATTAATGAGCACTTCCTGAAATAAACCGAATAAGCTAGGGGCTAGAGGCTAGTAGCTAGCAGCTAGTTAGTGGCTTGTATATTGATTATGCTCATTCCCCCCCCTGCTAACAGTCATTAGCTTTTTTTGCGGGGAAGCATAGGTTTACAGACAATTAGGTAGATTTATAAAGTCGCCTGAAACAGCATGCCATATAAAAATAACCTTGCCGCCATTATCCTCGCAGGAGGACATAGTTCCCGTATGGGTACTGATAAAGGACTGATGTTATTTCAGGATAAACCGCTGGTCCATCATGTCATAGATGTGCTCCGGAGCCTGGAGATCAACGATATCCTCATCATCACCCAGCATGGCGCCTACGAACAATTTGGTTATCCCTGCTATCCCGACCTGATCCAGGATAAAGGTCCACTGGGAGGTATTTATGCCGGTCTTGTTCATTCTAAAGCAGATAAAAACCTGGTCCTGGCCTGCGATATGCCTTTTCTTACAAATAACCTCTTATCTGCATTGATCAATGAAACAGGTGATGAGGATGTACTGCTTACCCAGCATCTGGGAAGGGCAGAACCTCTTTGCTCCATTTATGATGCCAGCTGCATTCCTCATTTTAAAATGAAACTGGATAAGGATGAACTGAAGATCACGGATGCGTTGAAAGGATTGCAGTGCCGCGAGATAAGTTTTGATTCGGAGACCTGGTTCAATGGCAATGAATTCTCCAATCTGAATACACCCGATGAATTGAATAAACAGCAACAATAAACCATGGAAACAGTCACTAAGAAAGTCCCATCCGACCTCGAGATCGCACAGGCCGCACCCTTAACGCATATCAAAAAAATTGCCGCTAAACTGGGCATAGGCGAAGAAGACCTGGAGTATTATGGTAAATACAAGGCCAAACTTCCGCTGAAGCTGATCAACGAAGAAAAGATCCTTCATAGCAAATTGATACTGGTCACGGCTATTAGTCCTACACCCGCCGGTGAAGGAAAGACCACTATGGCCGTAGGATTTGCCGACGGATTAAATAAGATCGGCAAGAAAGCCATGACCGTTTTACGTGAGCCATCATTAGGTCCCCTTTTCGGCATTAAAGGCGGCGCTGCCGGTGGAGGATATGCGCAGGTGATCCCCATGGAAGATATCAACCTGCATTTCACCGGAGATTTTAATGCGGTGGAGAAAGCAAATAATTTATTAGCTGCATTGATCGATAATAATATTCAGTCAAAGACCCGTAACCTGAATATTGATCCTCGCACCATTGTATGGAAACGCGTGATGGATATGAATGACCGTGCCCTTCGGAATATCATGGTAGGCTTGGGAGGGGTGAATAATGGTGTGCCACGGGCTGATGGATTTAATATCACCGCCGCTTCGGAAGTGATGGCCATACTTTGTATGTCGAAGAATATTGCCGACCTGAAAAGAAGACTGGGTAATATTTTAGTAGGCTTTACAAGAGATGACCAGCCCGTTTATGCCAGGCAATTAAATGCGCAGGGCGCCATGGCCATACTGTTGAAAGAAGCCATCAAACCCAACCTGGTGCAAACACTGGAAGGAACTCCGGCCATTATACATGGCGGACCCTTTGCCAATATTGCCCAGGGAACAAATACTATCCTGGCCACTAAGATGAGTTTATCGCTGAGTGATTATGTAGTAACAGAAGCTGGCTTCGGTGCTGACCTCGGCGCGGAGAAATTCATGGATATTAAATGCGGCTATGCGGGTCTTGCCCCTGCGGCGATCGTATTAGTTGCCACACTGCGCGCGCTTCGTTATCATGGAGGCGCGAAGAAAGCCGAGTATAGTACACCCGACCTGGCCAAAGTGCAAAAAGGTTTTGCCAACCTGGCCAAGCATATAGAGAACATGAAAAAATTTGGCATGAACCCCGTGGTGGCGGTGAATAGTTTTGTGACGGATTCAGATGAGGAGATCAATTATGTAATGCAGGAATGTGAAAAGCTGGGAGTGAAGGCCGTCTTTACCGATTCATGGGCCAGGGGAGGAGAAGGGGCCATGGAACTGGCTACTGCCGTCGTTGAAAATATTGATAGTGGGGTAAATGATTTCCATCGTTTGTACGATTGGAACCTGAGTATTGAAGATAAAATTCTGAAGATCGCTACCGAGATCTATGGGGCCGATGGCGTGGAGTTTTCTTTGAAAGCAAGAGAAGGATTGAAGAAGATCAAGGCCCTGGATCTGGCCGGATTACCCGTATGTATGGCCAAAACGCAGAAATCATTATCGGATGATGAAACCAAAATAGGAAGGCCAACAGGCTTTATGATCACCGTACGTGAATTTGAATTTGCGGTGGGAGCAGGTTTTGTGGTGCCTATTTTAGGAGATATGATGCGTATGCCTGGATTGCCGACGATACCGGTGTCGGAGGGAATGGATATTGATGATAATGGGGTGGTGTCGGGATTGTCTTGAGAGAAGGTTGAGCTGAGAGAGGTTGAGCTGTTGAGTGAATACCCTGGTCAAATGACTTTTTACTCAACTCATCAACAGCTCAACAGCTCAACTTGCTTTGCGATCAAGCAGCTCAACTAATTTCGTTAAATTTAGTACATGAAGTCGCGTTCAGTGAATAACGTAAAGATCACCCATGTTGACATAGACGGACAGGTGAAGGAAAAAGATGATTGGCTGGCGGTAGAAGAACCTTTGGCCATCCATATCATTTCAGGAGCGGGAGAGAATAGAAAAGAAAGGCCCATTTCGGTGACCATGTGTACGCCAGGAAATGAGAAAGAACTGGCAGTCGGTTTTTTATATACGGAAGGCATCATTCAGCAGTCGGCGGATATTGCGGGAGTACAGTATGAGGAGAATAAGTCGGGTGATAATAAAGTAGTGGTGGAACTGGTGCCGGAGATAGTTTTCGATGCAGCCAAACTGGAAAGACATTTTTATACGTCCAGCAGTTGCGGGGTTTGTGGCAAGACTTCCATTTATGCGGTGAAGAACCAGATAAGGCGATCCATATCGAAAGATAATTTCCAGGTAGATGCCAACGTGCTGGTGCAATTACCGGATACCTTAAGAAAGCAACAGGAGATATTTGAACATACCGGCGGATTGCATGCTTCGGCATTATTTGATAAGTCGGGACATTTGATCATAGTGCGGGAAGATGTGGGAAGGCATAATGCGCTTGACAAACTGATCGGCGCTTGTCTCTTAAACAAAACGCTGCCGCTGGAAAACCATATTTTACTTTTAAGCGGAAGAGCCAGTTTTGAGCTGATCCAGAAAGCAGCGATGGCGGGAATACGAGTTGTTTGTGCCGTGGGTGCTCCGAGTAGTCTGGCAGTAGAATTGGCGGAAGAGAATGGAATTACGCTGGTGGGATTTTTGAGAAACGGGAAGTTTAATGTGTATGCGGGGAGGGAGAGATTAGGGATGAGGGATTAGGGATTAGAGATGAGGGATTAGAGATTAGGGGATCCTTCACAGGTCGTAATTGGAATAATTAAAGAGAAACAATAACATATGGCAGAAAATCTACAACATGTACTGTATTCCTAATCCCTAATCTCTAATCCCTAATCTTGTATATCAAATGAAAATTCGAATCAAAGGCAACTCCATTCGCTTTCGTCTCACGCGAACGGATATGGCCAATTTTGAAAAAGAGGGATTCCTGGAAGAAAGAACGGAATTCCCCAATGGAACCATATTTTATTATGTGCTAACGCATAGTACAGATATGAAAAGCCTGAATGCGGATTATTCCGACAATACCATTACCATCCAGGTGCCTGATGATATTGCGGCGCAGTGGACGGGTACGGAGATCGTGGGATTTAGTCATGAGATCACCCTTCCCTCCGGACGTTGCCTGGGATTATTGATCGAAAAAGATTTTGCCTGTTTGGATCATTCGAAGGAGGATCAGGGGGATATGTATGTGAATCCGAATAGGGAGTGTTGAGCTGTTGAGGGGTTGAGGGGTTGAGTTAGCCCGGTGTATAGTCAAGATTTGAATACTTAAACAAGAAGCGTAAACGATTAAGCTAGCAGCTAGAGGCTAGCAGCTAGAAGCTAAAAAAAATGTCTATCTAACCTAAGTAATATCTCCGGTAAAAAAGGCCTCGAAGAAAATCTCTTCGAACAGCTAGGCATTGCTGCGAGGGAAGAGGGCTATCCATCTGTAGAGAAGATGGAAGAACTGGCCGATCAATTTGTATTCGGCAAGGCAAATGTATTTGGTAGTGCCAGCTTCTACGATTTCCTTCAACCGGAAAATCAGGGTAAGAAAGTTTATATATGTAATGGCAGTGCTTGCCTGACAGCGGGAACGCAACCGGCATTGAGAGAAGAGCTTTTAAAGAAATACAAGCCAGAAGAAATTGGAGAAATGTGTTGTTTTGGTAAGTGTTATGAGGCGAAAGGATATCTTGAAATGGAAGAGAATTCATCCTCTCCGCCGCGGCGGACTGGGGGCCAGGCGGGGATTAGAGATGAGGGATTAGGGATTAGTAAGGTTCAGATATTGACAAATGAGTTTACCACCATTAAGGAGTATTATAAACTTTGGGAAAAAGTATTAAAAACCTCCAAAGAAGAATTACTAAATGAATTAAAAGTTTCCGGCCTTCGCGGCCGCGGCGGTGCCGGCTTCCCCATAGCTACCAAACTGGAAGGATGCCTGCATGCCAAAGGAGATATTAAATTCATTGTCTGCAACGCAGATGAAGGTGACCCTGGGGCATTCAGCGACCGGTATTTATTAGAAGAGAGAATTCATTCGGTACTACTGGGTATGATGATAGCCGGATTTATTACGGGTGCCTCCTGGGGCGTGGTGTATATAAGAGGAGAATATCCCCGCTCTATTGAGATCTGTAAGAACGCCATTGAAGAATTAAAACAGCAACAACTGATCGGTGAAAATATTTTGGGTTCAGGTTTTAATTATCAGTTTAAGGTCATTACCGCGCAGGGCGCTTATATCTGCGGAGAAGAAACAGCCTTGCTTTCTTCTATTGAAGGACAAAGGCCGGAAGTAAGAGTAAGGCCTCCCTATCCTGTACAAAAAGGATTATTCAATAAACCCACCGTGGTTAATAATGTGGAGACCCTGGCCTGTATTCCTTTTATTATAGAAAAAGGAGGAGCTGCATTTGCCAAGTTGGGTAAGGGAAGATCTACCGGAACTAAACTGGTTTCATTAGATAGTCATTTTAATAAGCCCGGTCTTTATGAAGTTGAAATGGGAACGCCATTATCAACCCTGGTCAATGAAATGGCCGGTGGGTTCCGTGTGCCGGTCAAGGCCATGCATATTGGTGGTCCGCTGGGCGGATTGGTGCCTGTGAGTAAGATCAATGACCTGACCATCGATTTTGAATCTTTCGCGGCAAACGGATTTTTATTGGGACATGCTTCCGTGGTTTGTATACCGGAAGATTTCCCATTGATAAAATACCTTTCTCATTTATTTAAGTTTACCGCCCATGAAAGCTGTGGTAAATGTTTTCCCTGTAGAATAGGTTCCACCCGTGGTTATGAAATGCTGGAGAAAGCGCAGAACGAAGGGTATAAGATCGACCCGGTATTATTCAACGACCTGCTGGAGACCCTGGAGATAGGATCGCTTTGCGCATTGGGAGGAGGGTTACCTTTACCGGTGAAGAACGCGCTTCAGTATTTCAACCAGGAATTGTCAACCTATTTTAAAAACGCCTGATCATGTCATTTTTCAGAGAAAAAGAGACGGAGAAAAAAGACGAGACCAAAACATTTTGGTTTGGGAAGGCGAATGGCCTGCCTGAAAAGAAACGGGCCTTCATCAATGATGAACCATACGATATTGAAGAAGGGGAAACTATATTAAATTTTATTCGTCGCCATTTTGGGAATAAGGCAGTGCCAACACTTTGCGATGCTCCCAACCTGGATCCATTTGGCTCCTGTCGGGTTTGCTCAGTAGATGTGGCCCTGAAAAAAGACGGTCCGGTAAAAACCCTGGCTTCCTGTCATACACCCGTAGGCGAAGGCTTATATATTTATCCGGATTCCACTCGTGTTCAAAAACTAAGAAGGAATATCATAGAATTGGTTTTGACAGATCACCCCCTGGATTGCCTGACCTGTGAAGTAAATAATAATTGTGAGTTGCAGGAAGTAGCGGCAAGAGTGGGTATCCGCGATGTTCGATATCCGCAGGGCAAGACCCATCTGGATCGAAAAAAAGACCTGAGTCATCCATACATGACCTCCGATCTTTCCAAATGCATCAATTGTTTTCGTTGCGTAAGGGCCTGTGATGAAGTGCAGGGACAGTTTGTATTGAGCATGGCCGGTCGTGGTTTCGACAGTCATATCATCAAAGGCTCTGATGTAAGTTTCAATGAAAGCGATTGCGTGAGTTGCGGCGCCTGTGCGCAGGCCTGTCCCACCAGTGCGATCAGCGATGTGTTTGAATCCAAATCCATCGTCTTTGATAAGAAAGTAAGAACAGTATGTACTTATTGCGGGGTAGGCTGCAACCTGGAGGTGGCCGTTAATGCCGGAAAGATAAAATCCATCCAGGCTCCTTATGATGCCGCTGCCAATGGCGGCCATACTTGCTTGAAAGGACGTTATGCCTTCTCCTTTTATGATCATCCGGATCGCATAAGAACCCCTTTAATAAAGAAGAATGGGGAATTTGTTCCAGCCACCTGGGATGAAGCCTATGATCATATTGCCGGCAAACTAAAACAGATCAAAGAGGATTTTGGTCCGGATGCCATTGCCGGTATCTCTTCTGCCCGTTGCACCAACGAAGAGAATTACCTGATGCAGAAATTCATCAGGGCTGTAATTGGTACAAATAATATTGATAGTTGCGCCAGGGTTTGCCATAGTCCGACGGCCATAGGCATGCAACGTACTTTCGGAACAGGAGCTGCTACCAACAGCATCATTGATCTTGAGTTTACTAATTGTATCATGGTGATCGGCGCCAATCCTACGGATGCGCATCCGGTGACCGGCGCCAAGATCAAACAGGCGGCCATGCAGGGAAAGAAACTGATCATCATCGATCCCAGGAAAACAGAACTGGTAAAATATGCCGATCATCATTTACAGTTAAGGCCCGGTACCAATGTGGCCCTGCTGAATATGATGCTCTATTATATAGTGAAGGAAGGAATGGAGGATGAGGATTTTATTGCAGCAAGAACAGAAGGCTATGAAGAGTTCCGTAAAAGTATTTTAGCACTGAATATTGATGAACTGGAAAAACTGACCGGTGTTGATCGGGAACAGGTAAGGGCCGCTGCCATTGAATATGCCAGTTCTGCCAATGCAATGTCCTTTCATGGTTTGGGTGTGACCGAACATTCACAGGGAACCTATACCGTGATGCTGATCGCTGATCTGGCGATGATCACGGGTAATATAGGAAGAAGAGGAGTGGGGGTAAATCCGCTGCGCGGACAAAATAATGTACAGGGCGCTGCCGATATGGGTTGCCAGCCTTACCAGGGCGCAGGTTACCTGGATGTGACTATTCCGGAGAATCATCAGCGATATGAAGCCTTCTATGGGGTATCACTTCCGCAGCATGCCGGATTAAAGATCCCGCAGATGTATGATGCGGCATTGAATGATAAATTAAAAGCGATCTGGGTGATCGGAGAAGATATGGCACAGACCGATCCGAATACGCATCATGTGCTGGCGGCATTGAATAAGCTGGAATTATTCGTGGTGCAGGAATTATTCATGACTGAGACCGCCAAACTGGCTACGGTCATTCTGCCCGGATCCTCCTTCCTGGAGAAAAGCGGCACATTTACCAATGGAGAAAGAAGGATACAAAGAGTGAATGCCGTGGTGGATCCTATCGAAGGAACCAAACCCGATGGACAGATCATTGCGGATATTATGAACCGGATGGGATTTGCAGAGCCGGATTACGATCCGGATCATTTGCTGGATGAGATATCCGGCATCGTTCCCTTCTTTGCCGGAGTGAAATGGAAAGAACTGGGAGATAATGGCAAGCAATGGCCGGTGAAACTGGATGGAACAGATACGGAGATACTGCATTTGGAACAGTTCACCCGGGGTAAAGGGAAATTTCAATACGCTGATTTCCGCGAGAGTGAAGAGATCATCCAGAACGGAAAAGACTATCCATATATAATAACCACCAACCGCGAACTGGAGCATTATAATTGCGGGGCCATGACCCGTCGTACGCGAAACGTAGACATATTAACCGATGATGTGTTATTGATCTGCGAGGAAGATGCTAAAAAGCATTTTATTTCCGAGGGTGATATGGTCTGTATAGAATCCGCCCGCGGTAAAGTGGATATCAAGGCCCATATCACCGATGAGGTAAAGCCGGGTATTCTTTCCAGCACTTTCCATTTCCCCGAGATCATGCTGAATAATATTACCTCTTCTGTATCTGATTCTGAGGCTATGTGCCCGGAGTATAAGGTGGTGGCTTGCAGGATCAGGAAGAGTAAGGGGAAATACAAGGTTTAGAGATGAGGGATTAGAGATGAGAGAACCCTAACCCTAATCCCTCATCTCTAAACCCTCATCCCTTATCCCTCCTCCATATATCATCCAACTCCCTGACCTTCCTCATGCTGCAGTTTTGACCCCCAGTCTACTTTTACCTCTTCAAAGTCAAAACGTACAGAAATGGACACAGCGTCAACCCCCCTTGTACAAGACAAAGCGACCCCTAATGCCAATAAGTTCTCCATCATGGATGGAAATGAGGCGGCCGCTTATATTGCCTACAAAACCTCAGAAGTCTGCGCGATCTACCCGATCACCCCTTCCTCTACCATGGGAGAATGGGCCGATGAGTGGAGCAGTAACGAAAAGACAAACATATTCGGAGACGTTCCGAAAATTATAGAAATGCAAAGTGAAGCTGGTGCCGCCGGGGCCATTCACGGTGCTTTATTGGGTGGGGCCCTGGCTTCCACATTTACCTGTTCACAGGGATTATTACTGATGATCCCCAACATGTATAAGATCGCGGGAGAACTTACTCCCACCGTATTTCATATCGCGGCACGCGCCCTGGCTACCCATGCGCTTTCCATATTTGGAGATCATAGTGATGTGATGGCCGCCCGGACCACCGGCTTTGCGCAGTTATTTGGCAGTAACCCCCAGCAGGCCATGGATATGGCCATGATCGCTACGGCATCCACCCTTCGTTCAAAAGTTCCTTTCCTTAATATTTTTGATGGATTCCGCACTTCCCATGAGCTGAATAAAATAAATGTGATCCCCGATGAAGTGATCCGTGCCATGATCGATGAGCAGGCCGTGAATGAACACCGTCATCGTTCCATGAATCCGGAGCATCCATCTATTCGCGGTACCGCACAAAACCCTGATGTATTCTTCCAGAGTCGTGAGGCCTGCAATAAATACTATAAAGCCGTTCCGGGTATCGTTTCCGAGACCATGGAAAAGTTTGAACAACTTACCGGCCGCTCTTATAAACTATTCGATTATTACGGACATCCTGAAGCAGAAAAGATCATTATCATCATGGGTTCAGGTTACGGTCCGGTACATGAAGTAGTGGATCATCTCAATAAAACAGGAGAGAAAGTAGGATATGTGGTCGTTCACCTTTTCCGTCCTTTCTCTGTTAGTCATTTTATTGGAGCAATTCCAGCTACCGTTAAAAAAATAGCCGTACTGGATCGCAGTAAAGAACCTGGAGCTATAGGCGAAGCCCTTTATATGGATGTGGTAGCTTCCATGCAAACACAATGGCATTATGAAATGCCGCTGATCATTGGTGGCCGATACGGACTTGCCTCTAAGGAATTTAATCCCGGTATGGCCAAAGCCGTTTTCGATGAGCTGGATAAAGTGCATCCTAAACACCAGTTCACGGTCGGTATTGATGATGATGTAACGCATATGAGCCTTGACTGGGATAAGAATTTTACACTGGAGGCCCAGCACCATTTCCGCGGACAGTTCTATGGTTTAGGTGCCGATGGTACCGTAAGTGCCAATAAGAATACGATCAAGATTATTGGTGATGTAACGGCTGATAATGTGCAGGGTTATTTTGTATATGACTCTAAAAAATCAGGCTCTCTTACCGTTTCTCATCTGAGATTCAGTCATCAGCCTATTCGTTCTACTTACCTGGTAGGATCAGCCAATTTTATTGCCTGTCACCATTTCAATTACCTGGAGAAATATGATGTTTTAAAAGATGCTGAGCAAGGCGCCACTTTCCTTTTGAATATGCCTTATTCAGAAAATGAAGTTTGGGATCATTTGCCCACGAAGATCCAGTCGGAGATCATTTCAAAGGAATTGAAATTCTATGTGATCAATGCTTCTAAAGTTGCCCGCGAAACAGGTATGGGTTCACGCATCAACTCTATTCTTCAAACCTGTTTTTTTGCCATCTCTAATGCGATGCCAAAAGAAGATGCCATTGAGTATATCAGAAAGGCCATCAAAAAATCTTATGGGCATAAAGGGGAAGAAGTAGTTAAGAAAAACTATGCAGCTGTTGATATGACGCTGGAGTTTCTTCACCTTGTAGATTATTCTCATTTCCGCATTCAGGATAAGGAAGAAGCAAGTTTCATTAGTAACGATGCTCCTGAATTTGTGCAGAATGTATTGGGTAAGATCATCTCCGGTGATGGCGATGAACTACCTGTAAGTGCTTTCCCTGTGGATGGAGCTTATCCTACCGGCACAACTAAATGGGAAAAAAGAAATATTGCTGAGCAGGTGCCTGTATGGGATCCTGCCCTTTGTTCCCAGTGTGGTAAATGTTATTTCGTTTGTCCTCACGCTGCGATACGTGTTAAAGTATATGATCGTGAATTCCTGGAGGAGGCACCATCATTCTTCAAGCACACGGACCCAATAGGCAAAGAGTTTTATAAAGATAAAGAGGCTTATACCTTACAGGTTGCCGTTGAGGATTGCACCGGTTGCAAACTTTGCACCGAGGTTTGTCCTATAGAAAGCAAAACTGAACCTGGTCACAAGGCCATCGATATGAAAGATATCATTCCGTTGAAGGAAGCGGAAGTTACTAACTGGGACTTCTTCCTTTCACTGCCAGATATCGACAGAAGTCGGGTGAATAAAGGAACTGTAAAGGGTTCTCAGTTGCTGGAGCCATTGTTTGAATTCTCTGGTGCCTGCAGCGGATGTGGTGAAACACCCTACCTGAAACTGCTGACCCAATTATTCGGAGATCGCATGATCACAGCAAATGCCACAGGTTGTTCTTCTATATTCGGCGGAAACCTTCCTTCCACACCATGGACCACCAATTCGGAAGGTCATGGTCCGGCCTGGGCCAATTCATTGTTTGAAGATAATGCGGAGTTTGGATTAGGTATTAAACTGGCCTCAGATAAGAAAAGAGATATTGCTATTCGCCTGCTGAAACTATTGCGTGAGGAGGTGGGTGCTGAACTGGCTGATTCTATTCTTGCGAATGCTGAAAATACAGAGGCCGAATTGATTCAACAGCGGAAATATGTAAATGAACTGAAGAAAAGATTAAGAGAGATCAGGAGAGAAGACTCCTTCCGTCTTTATATGGTGGCTGATTTCCTGGAGAAAAAATCTATGTGGATCGTGGGTGGTGACGGATGGGCCTATGATATCGGATTTGGAGGTCTGGATCACGTACTTAGTACCGGGGAGAATGTGAATATACTGGTGATGGATACCGAGGTGTATAGCAATACCGGCGGACAAAAATCCAAAGCCTCTCCAATTGGCGCCAGTGCGAAATTCTCTGTAAAGGGAAAGACCACCAGTAAGAAAGACCTGGCCATGCAGGCGATTGCGCATGGAACCGCTTATGTGGCGCAGATAGCCATGGGCGCAAATGATGTACATGCACTGAAGACCATCCTTGAAGCGGAAGCTTATCCCGGACCATCTATTGTGATCGCCTACAGCCATTGCATCGCGCATGGTTATGATATGTGCCATGGATTGGATCAGCAGGACCTGGCAGTGAAAACAGGTTACTGGCCATTGTTCAGGTATAACCCGACAAAAGGAAAAGGACAACGTTTTACGCTTGACAGCAAGCAGCCAAGTATTGCGCTGGATGAATTTTTATATCACGAGAATCGGTTCGCTACCATCAAGAACAATTATCCTGATAAAGCAGCAGACTTCCTGGTTGCTGCCAATGAAGGAGTATTGCGCAGGTGGGAAACGATCGAAGCTCTTAAGTCTCTATAGGGGTATAGACGCAAAGGGAATGGGGGCTGAATTCTTTGGCCCCTTCTTCCCTTTAATCCTCATTTTTTCAATTTATTTTATGATACCAGAAACAATTATCGACTTCATAACAAGTCAGACCTGTGCAACGATCTGTTGCGTAGGTTCCAGCTCCAAAGATCCCTATTGCTTCAGCGCTTTTTTTATGTTTGATGAACAGGAATCTTCGATCTACTTTAAGACATCTCCCACCTCCTTTCATACCGAACTGCTAAACGAAAACCATTTTGTGGCAGGCACGATACACCCCGATAAACTGGATACGCTGCTGGTAAGGGGCCTGCAATTTCGTGGAGTGGCCGTTGGACCTAATCATCCGCTGAGCAGAAGGGCAGCTATTGCCTATTCTTCCAAATTCCCTATGTCTAATTCTATGCCCGGAGAGATCTGGACCATAAGACTGAGTCATATTAAGATGACGGACAGCAGCAGGAGTTTTGGTGAGAAGATCGTGTGGACACGAGCAGAGGAGAGATTACATGTTATGTAGATCAGGGATGAGGGGTGAGGGATTAGAAGTGCTTTCCCTAATCCCTCATCTCTAATCTCTAAACCAGATCAAATCTCGCCTGGAAGAACCTCAAATACTTCGGCTCCAACACCATCTTCAACCCTTTGATCTTTTTGCGATCTTCAAATACACGGGCGGCAGATTCAGCGATCACATCCATATGTGCCTGGGTATATACCCTGCGGGGAATAGTAAAACGAACCAGTTCCAGTTTGGGATAATAATGTTCGCCATTAGGTTTGCGTCCTGCAGAGACGATACCACGCTCCATAGTGCGAACACCTGAATCGAGATAGATCTCAGCAGCCAGACGTTGTGCAGGGAATTGATCCTGCGGAATATGCGGAAGAAATTTCTTTGCGTCAACGAATATTCCATGACCGCCGATCGGCATGACGATCGGCACTCCATAATCCACCATTTTATTTCCCAGGTAGATCACCTGTCCTACGCGGGCGCGTATATGATCATCATCCACACTTTCTTTTATCCCAATGGCCATCGCTTCCATATCACGTCCAGCTAAACCACCATAGGTGTGTAAACCTTCATAGACCACTACCAGATTGCTGGCCTCATCATAAAGTTCCTGGTCATTCAAGGCAAGGAAACCACCAATATTCACCAGCGCATCTTTTTTTGCACTCATGGTAGCACCATCCGTATAGGAGCAGATCTCTTTTACGATATGGGCGATGGACTTTTTCTCATAACCTTTTTCCCTTTGCTGGATGAAGAAAGCGTTCTCTGCCACGCGGGTCATATCATGGATCACTTTGATACCATGTTTTTTGGTATAGGCACGAAGTTCTTTCAGGTTCTGCATGCTGATGGGTTGTCCCCCAGCCATATTTACGGAAGTGGCCATACTGACATAAGGGATCTTCTCCGCTCCATATTTAACCACCAGTTTATGCAATTTGATCAGGTCGATATTGCCTTTGAAAGGGAAATGGCTTTCTGCATCATGGGCCTCATCGATCACTACATCTTCAAATCTTCCCCCTGCCAGTTCCTGGTGAAGGCGGGTAGTAGTGAAATACATATTGCCGGGAATGATATCCCCTTTTTTGATCATGATCTTCGAGATGATATTCTCCGCTCCACGTCCCTGATGGGTGGGCACTACATATTTATACCCGTATACTGTACGGACCACTTCTTCGAGGTGATAGAAATTCCGGCTGCCTGCATAGGCTTCATCGCCCAGCATCATACCGGCCCATTGACGGTCGCTCATGGCAGAAGTACCGCTGTCGGTCAGCAAGTCTATGTATACATCTTCGGAACGAAGCAGGAAAGTATTGTAGCCAGCCATAGCCATTGCTTTTTTACGATAGGCTTTGGTGGTCATCTTGAGTAGTTCCACCATTTTTATTTTATAAGGCTCGGCCCAGGAGTGCATGATTGTTTTTTTCATAATTAGGAGAGTTGAGGGTTTAGAAAACGTTGAGAGGTTGATGGGTTGAGGGGTTGAGGGAAGTCTCTATTCATTTGAGTGGTCGCTCAACCTCTCAACAGCGAAGCGCTCAACCTCTCAACCTGTACTAGCTTCGCCGTAAAATGCCTCAATACCGGTGCTTCCTCTATTACCTTAAGACCTTTTATTTCATTTCTTTTTTCAAACACTTCAATGATCACTTCAGATACATAATCAATATGGCTCTGTGTATATACGCGGCGGGGAATAGCCAGTCTTACCAGTTCCATCATGGCAGGGATCAGTTTTCCCTGCTCATCATATTTGCCGAACATGAGGGAGCCGATCTCAACGCCGCGAATACCACCATGCAGGTAAAGAGCGCCGACCAATGCCTGGCCGGGATATTGATCGCAGGGGATATGCGAAAGGAATTGTTTAGCATCGAGATAAACGGCATGTCCGCCACCCGGCTGCATAACCGGCACACCAGCGGCCACTAATTTTTCGGTGAGATATTCAATACTGCGGATGCGGTACTCCAGGTAATGCTCATCCAGTACTTCTTCCAGTCCTATGGCAATTGCTTCCAGGTCACGACCAGCCAATCCTCCATAGGTGGGAAAGCCTTCGGTGATGATCAGGAGATTGCGGCAGCTCTGGGCAAGTATCGCGTCATTCATGGCCAGGAATCCACCAATATTAGCGAATGCATCTTTTTTCGCGCTCATGGTACAGCCATCGGCATAAGAGAATATTTCCTGCGCGATCTTTTTTACAGAAATGTTTTCATATCCTTTTTCACGGATCTTGATGAAATAACTGTTCTCTGCAAAGCGACAGGCATCAATGAATAAGGGGATCTTATATTTCCTGCAAACGATGGAGCATTCGCGAATATTTTGCATGCTTACGGGCTGTCCACCACCGGAATTATTGGTGATGGTCATGATCACCATGGGAATATTTTCTTTTCCCAGTTCAATGATCTTTTTTTCCAAAGCAGGTATATCCATATTGCCTTTGAATGGAGCAGGAATGGTAGGATGTTTCCCTTCCTCGCAGATCAGGTCAATACCGATTGCCCCGGTATATTCAATATTCGCGCGGGTGGTGTCGAATAAAGTATTGCTGAGAAAATATTTTCCTTTTCCACCGGTCACCGTAAAAAGAATTTTCTCAGAAGCCCTTCCCTGGTGGGTGGGGATGATGTATTTGAAATTCGTGATGCCCTGAACGGCGGCTTCAAAGCGGTAAAAACTGGGACTGCCTGCATAGGATTCATCACCCTGCATGATGCCAGCCCATTGGGCCCCGCTCATGGCGGAAGTGCCGCTATCAGTAAGCAGGTCGATCAGTACGTCTTTGGAATGGATCAGGAAAGGGTTGTAGCAGGCCTCCGTAAGAATTTTTTCTCTTTGCTCCGGGGTATTGAAATAAATGGGTTCTACGGATTTTATTCGGAAGGGTTCTATGATGGTTCTCATCTTATTAATTTTCGCTGCAGCTATTGCCATTTAAGTCCGGCCTTCGAGAACCTCAGGCACCGGACTTAAAGACAATAGAAACAAACAATGAAAAATTGAAAAATTGGTGTTGTAAAAGGGAAACCAAACTAGGTTGGCCGACGGATGATATTTTTGAAAATGAGAGGGTTCATCGGGGTAAAACTAAGTTAAGGGAGAGAGTAGAAGTATGATTTAGGTCAGGAGGGACGTTGAGGTATGGGCTGGGTTGAGCTGTTGAGGGGTTGAGCTGTTGAGTGAACCTTCATTATAATTTGAGTGGTCGCTCAACCTCTCAACCGGCGCAGCCTCAACAGCTCAACTTTCATAGTAGGGTATCTCATCATCATTCACCTTTACCTCCTGTTTCCAGTATGCCAGCGTGATATAATGTCCATCCGGAGATTTCAGTAATCTTCCGAAAATGGCGTTGATGGTATTGAAGGTATAATCAGTTACGCCTAATGTAAATGTTTCTGGAGCCGGGGGAGGTTCGGGTGCTGCAACAGGCTCTTCTCCTTCTGCAGGTTTAGGAGCCGGCGCTGCTTTTGGTGGCGGAGTAGGAGCCAGAACCACGGTAAACCCATTGAACTCAAGAATCTTTTTCAGAAAGGCCGCACGTTCGGGCTTTACATTCTTCTCAACGATGCCGCATTTGACACCGTTGAGTTCTTCAAATTCATGATTCTTATTGATAGCCATGGTTATTCTTTTTATGCGACCAGGGAATGGATATGGTCATATAGCCAGCTGAACATACCCAGTAAAATAATGGCCAGTGCGCAAAGCACCATGGCCCATT
Organism: Chitinophagaceae bacterium; assembly: GCA_016720565.1. Classification (GTDB taxonomy): domain Bacteria; phylum Bacteroidota; class Bacteroidia; order Chitinophagales; family Chitinophagaceae; genus JJ008. The sequence goes on along the minus strand of JADKKJ010000012.1, from coordinate 645,299 downwards.
TCACCGTTCTGTTCACATAGATCTTTGGAATTGGGTTCTCATTCTTATCCATGAACATAGCCCTTACCAGTTTCAAATAATAATAAAGCGAGATCACCATATTCAACCCTGCAATAATGATCAGCCAGTAATTTCCGGTAGAAGCTCCCGCCGTTAGCAAAAATAGTTTACCAAAGAAACCGGCAGTAGGTGGGATACCCGCCAGCGAGAATAAGGAAAGCGCCAGGATCCAGCCAAGGAATGGGTTGGTAGCATACAATCCTTTGTAATCCTCTATAGTTTCTTTACCGGTGGAAACAGCGATCACATCGGCCACACCAAAAGCGGCTAAATTGGAGAAAACATAGACCAGGATAAAGAAGATCACGGCCGTCATGCCACCCGGATCATTACTGCTGATACCCACCAATATAAAACCTACCTGGGCAATAGAGGAGAAAGCAAGGAATCGTTTGATATTGTTCTGCCTCAGTGCAAAAAGATTACCGATGACCATAGTGATGATCGATAAAATGAAGATGAGATTATACCAGGTGGTATGCAGGGGCTGGAAGACCTTGTACAGGAAGGTCATGAATACAAATGCAATGGCTCCTTTTGAAACGACAGAAAGGAAGGAGGTCACCGCAACGGGTGCTCCCTCGTATACATCAGCCGTCCACAAATGGAAGGGAACGATCGATAATTTAAAAGCAAAAGCGGTAAACAGGAATACAAATCCCATGATCTGCAAAGGCGAGCCATTCAATAATGCAGGTAAAGCAGAAAAGCTCAAGGTGCCGGTGGAACCATATACCAGCGATATACCAAATAACAGGATGCCTGAGGAGAAGGCAGAAGACAGGATCATCTTCATAGCCGCTTCGGAGGAAATACGTTTATGCAGGTCGAAATTGGCCATAGCCGCCACAGGAATAGTGGCCAGTTCCAGTGAAAGATAAAATATAAGCAGGTTGCCACTGGAAAGCAGGAAGAACATTCCCAGCAGGGCGCTCAGCATCAGTAAAAAGAATTCGGCCAGATGTTCGGTCTTTTTCAGCCACTCGGTGCACAATAAAGAGATCAGGTAGACGGCCAGACTTAGGATCGCCTTTTGCATGGTGATCAAAGGGGTAACCAGGAACATATTGCCGAAAAGATTCCCGGAACAATGGCAGGCAAAATGAGAAAGGAAATTGACCAGCAAAAGGAATTGTATCACCGGAAGCAGGCTGCTATTACGCATACCCTTTCCGATCTTAACAAAAAGAAGGAAAAAGATGATGAGGGTCACCACCAGTTCCGATCGCATGAGGTATATGAAGTCTGGTATCATTTTTTTCGATTAATAATTAGTAATCATTAATTACTAATTAAGGATGAATTCTGTCCATGATGATCTTCGCAGGTCCGGTTAAAAGATCGTTCAACCAATAAGGCATTATACCAATAGCAAGGATTCCTGCTAACAATACAATGGCTGCCAGTTTCTCATTCCATTTCGCATCACCCAGTGATAAATGTTCTGTTCTGATCGGCCCCATGGCCGTTTGCCCCACTGCTCTCAAAATATATACTGCTGTCACTACAATGGAGGCACAGGCCAATAAAGTAGCGACCCTGTGAAATGTGTCCGCATTCTCCCATGATCCAACGAATACGGTCATCTCTGCCACAAAGCCACTCAAGCCCGGAAGTCCTAATGAACATAATCCCACAATGAATAATATGGTAGCGATAAATGGCATCACTTTCAATAAGCCACCCATCTCTGCGGTCATCCGCGTATGCGTACGATCGTAGATCATGCCGATCACGGCAAAGAAAAGGGCCGTCATCAAACCATGCGATACCATTTGCATCAGGGCACCGGTAATCGCAGTTTGCGTTAGCATGCCAATACCCAATAAACTAAAGCCTACGTGACTCACCGATGAATACGCATTGATATATTTAAGGTCTTTCTGCATCATCGTAGCGAAGGCGCCATAGATAATGGCGATAGCAGAAAGCACGATAATTATATTGGCGTATTCCTTGGCTCCTTCAGGAAGCAGGTAAGTAGCTACGCGCAGGCAACCATAGCCTCCCAGTTTCATAGAGATACCTGCCAGGAACATGGAACCTGCGGTAGGGGCGGAAGAGTGACCATCGGGTACCCAGGTATGCAAAGGGAACAACGCCGTGAACACACCAAAGCCCAGGAACAGGAAGGGGAAAATGATATTCTGTAATCTTCCTCCGATCACGGATTGGGAAATTTGCTGAATGTCGAAGGTATGTCCGGCATTAAAATAAAGGATCAGCATACCTACCAGGATCAAAGCCGAACCACCCATCAGCATCAGGGCCAGTTTATTGGCAGCGTATTCTTTTTTACCAGAACCCCAGACACCTATCAAAAGGTATTTAGGTATCACAGAGATCTCCAGGAAGAAGAACATGACGAATAGATCCAGCGAGATAAAGAAACCATAGGCGCCCAGTGCTAATAAGACAAGCAGGAAATAAAACTCACGGGTCATCTTCTCAATATTCCAGCTAACCAATACACCGGCCACTACTACAAATGAGGTTAGCATGATCATGGCCACCGAAATACCATCCACGCCAATATGATAATGTATGTTGAGGGAAGTAAATAAAGTATAGTTCTGCTCGAACAGCATTTGGGTGGCATTGCCAGCGGTCCTTTCGGCGGTGAAGGCAAAATAAAGTGCCAGTGCCAGTCCCATTTGTATCAATGAGCCAAACAGGGAGATCATACGGATCACCTGTTTGTTTGAACTGATCAATACTCCGGCAGCAGTAAGCAAAGGGAGTAATAATATGATGTGTAGGTTCATGTCTATTTTCTATTTCCAAACATAAATGAACAGGGCCGCGATCAGCACGGCGCTGACCAGGAACCAGATGGCATATTGCTGTACTTTTCCGGATTGGAATTTTTTGATCTTCTCCGAAACGAATACAGTACTGTTTCCGGCGAGATTCACCATACCATCCACCACATTACGATCGATCCAGGCGGCAGGACGACCCACCAGGTTGAAAATGATCTTCTTGGTCACAAACAGGTAGATCTCGTCTATATAAAATTTATGATAGGCTGCTTTATAAAATCCACTTAAGGCTGTTGCAAACTGCTGTGGCTTGTTGTTTTCTTTTTTATACATCCACATAGCCAGGAAGATACCGGCCAGTCCCAGGGCTACAGGAGCAGCTGAGAACTGCAGATCGAAATGAGATTCCAGTGTAAGTCCGTCACTGCTCACAAAATGGCCAAATGGAATAAATCCTGCGCCAACGGCACCTAAGGCAAGGATCAGCAGAGGAAGCATCATGGCAAATCCGCCTTCACCGTGATGGTGTTCATGATGAACAGTAGCATTCTTGTTCCAGAATATCATGAAATATAAACGGAACATATAGAAAGCGGTCACACCTGAAGTGACCAGAGCGATATAATAAATGGCCGGGTTGTTCTCATAAGCAGCCAAAAGAATTTCTTCTTTGCTGAAAAATCCGGCAAACGGAGGCACACCCGCGATGGCCAGGCAGGCCAGTAAGAAAGTGATATGCGTGATGGGAAGATATTTGCGAAGTCCGCCCATATCTTTCATTTCATTGCTATGTATATAATGTATCACCGCGCCGGCACCAAGGAACAACAAGGCTTTGAACATGGCGTGTGTGAAAAGATGGAACATAGAGGCAGTGAATCCGAGTCCGCTTTCGCCTCCATATTTAGAAACACCCAGGGCAAACATCATAAATCCGATCTGCGACATGGTGGAATAAGCCAGTACTCTTTTAATATCAGTCTGTGTGCAGGCAATGATGGCCGCGATCACGGCGGAAACTGCTCCCACCCATCCAACTACTTCCAATACCACCGGAGTGGAAATAGAAAGTATAGGGAAGATCCTTGCTACCAAAAATACACCGGCCACCACCATGGTAGCGGCATGGATCAATGCGGAAACAGGAGTAGGGCCTTCCATCGCATCAGGTAACCAGATATGTAAAGGGAACATGGCGCTTTTACCGGCACCACCCATGAATACTAATACAGCGCCCCAGGTCAATGCAGAAACACCCAGGAATGTATGCGAAGCAGCTGATTGTAATTGTACAGAATTCGGATCGGTCAGGCTGCCGATCATCGTATTGAAATCAAGCGTTCCTGAAAAATAAGAGAGGATGAGTATACCAATTAGAAATCCCAGATCTGCAAACCTGGTGACAATAAATGCTTTTTTAGAAGCGGCCACCGCGCTGGGCTTATCATAGTAATAACCAATAAGCAGGAAAGAAGAAACGCCTACAAGTTCCCAGAACACATAGGTCTGGAAGATATTTGAAGCCAGCACTAATCCCAGCATAGAGAAAGTGAAGAGCTGAAGAAAAGCGAAGTAGGTTGGGAAGCGTTCATCACCTTTCATATAGCCCAGGCTGTAAATATGCACCATCAGGGAAATGAAGGTCACCACCACGATCATCATAGCAGATATGGGATCCAGTAAAGCACCCATATTAATGGAAAGTCCGTTGGCAAAGGAGAGCCAGGTATAATTTACAGGAACCAGCTTAGGATAGTTGCCGGCGTATTGTGTAAAATAGCCGTACGCGATATAAAGCGCGATGAGGGTTGAGGCCAGCATGGTGGCGGTTGCCAATAAACCTGCAGCCTTACCCACATATTTCCTGCCGAATATACCCAGCAGTATAAATCCTGCCAGTGGCAGTAAAGGGATCCAAATTATCAACGATAAGTTGCTCATTGATCAATATTTCATTTCTTCGGCGCTTTCCACATCGATGGAACGGTGTGAGCGATAAAGATTGATGATTATGGCGATTGCTACAGCGGCCTCAGCGGCAGCAATAGCGATGATGAATACAGTAAAGAATAATCCTTCCATTTGCCCGGGCCAGAGATACTTGTTGAAGGCAATGAAATTCAGGTTCACGCTGTTCAGGATCAGTTCCAGGCTCATCAGCATGGTGATAAGATTGCGCCGGGTAAAGAATCCGTACACCCCTAAAAAGAACAGGGTGGTACTGATAAAAAGAATATGGAATAGTCCTGGTTGCATTTATTTTATTTCTTCAGTTTCCGGTTTTTGTCTCAATGCGATCACGATACATCCTACCATGGCCGCCAGTAATAACATGGATATCACTTCAAAAGGCAAGGCATAACCACCTTCTTCGGTGCTCAGCATTTTCTCTCCTATTTTCCGCACGGTCAGTGGTTCTCCCGCAGTCCCTGCTTTTACAAATCCATCCTGCCAGATCTGCAGCATGGTAAAGGCGAAGGCACAGAATACCGCAAGTCCTGAGAATAAGGCCCTGCCCAGTTTTGGAGAAGCCAGGGTGTCTCCAGCCTGCTGCGTAAGAAATATGGAGAAGATGATCAGGACAACGATACCGCCCACATAAACTACGATCTGTACCGCTGCAATGAATTCATAATTCATCCAGAAGTATAATCCCGCAATGCCTATCAGCGCGAACAGCAAATAGATCGCCGCGCGAAAGATCTGCCTGGTGAGTACAGATAAGAATCCGCATCCCAGGGTCATTCCGGCGAGTAAGTAGAATATGATAGTAGATCCATCCATGATATACAGTTTAGGGATTAGAGATTAGGGATTAGTGATTAGAGATGAGTACTAATCCCTGATCTCTAATCCTCCTCATTCAACTCCTTCCATAATTTTCGATCCCGGTTTATTCAACACTTTCGTCAGCTCCGCCCGGTTGAACACACTATGCTCGAATGTCTGCGCCATGATGATCGCATCAGAAGGACAGGATTCAATACAAAGATTGCAGAGCGTGCAGAGTTCAAGATGATATACCAGTTTATCGATCGCTTTTTTCTTTTTTCCTTCAGGGGTTATATCGAATTTGGTCACCACTTTGATCGTACCATTTGGACAGGCCAGTTCACAGGCTGTGCAACCGGTACAGCGGTGTTCATTATTCTCATCATGCGGCATCACCACTTCTCCTTTAAAACGCTCCGCCATTTTCAGCGTAGCGCGATTATCCGGATACTCCTCCGTTATTATCTCCTTATGATGGAAGAAATAATAGCCCGTGCGCTTCATGCCTGTTAGCAGGGAAGACACTGCATTTACTACGTCTGATATGTATTGTTTTGCCGACATTTTTTAGCTTCTAGCTGCTAGCCTCTAGCCGCTAGCAGATTAGTTTTCAATTCAAAATTTATCTTCCAATGAGCACTTTTTGCTAGCGGCTAGAGGCTAGCAGCTAGCCGCTTTCCTCTGGCTGTTAAAAATGCCATTTCAAAATCGCCATCAACGTTACCAATAATAAATTCACCATACTTATTGGTAAAAGATATTTCCATTCCAGGTTCAGCAGTTGGTCGATCCGCAAACGGGGGAAGGTCCACCTGAACCACATGATAAGCCAAATGAGAAAAAATGTTTTTCCAAAGAACCACACACTGGAGGGGATATAATCCATTACATGGTTGAATCCTTCCCAGTTGCCAATATGAAAAGGCATCCAACCGCCAAGGAAAAGAGTGGCGCCCAGTGCGCAAACGATGAACACATTCACATATTCCGCGAGGAAGAACAACGCGAATTTCATTCCTGAATATTCTGTATGGAAACCAGCGGTCAGTTCCGACTCGGCCTCGGCCAGATCGAAAGGAGCCCGGTTTGTTTCCGCAGTAACCGCAATGATAAAAGTGACAAATGCAATGAACATCGGAATATGTCCTTTGAATATCCACCAGCCATCGGCCTGGGAATGTATGATATCAGAGACCTGCAGGCTGCCCGTCATGACGATCACAGCCAATACAGAAAGACCGGCAGATAATTCATAACTCACGATCTGCGCGCCGCTTCTCATGGCGCCCATCAGGGAATATTTATTATTGCTGGACCATCCTGCCATCAGGATACTGATCACCGATACAGAAGAGATCGCGGAAACATAAAGCACCCCGATATTCAGGTCCCATAATTGAAAATCTTTTGCGAAAGCGATCGGCGCCAGCAAAAGCATGGCCACGATCATGGCGATAAAAGGCGCCACATTGAACATGATCTTATCGGCACCCGATGGGGTCATGCCTTCTTTCAGCAATAGTTTGAAGGTATCCGCCAGTGATTGCAGCATACCTTTTGGACCGACGCGATTTGGTCCCAGCCTTAATTGTATCCAGGCAGAGACTTTTCTTTCCATGATCACCAGTACCAAACCCAATCCGGCAAAAAGACCGATCACCGCCACGCCTGCCAGCACCATTTCTATAATGAGCGTAAGCGTAGGACTGAAATGATCATTCAGCCAGTAGTGCAGTTGGTTCGCTATGTTAGAAAAACTCCACATTTTTTCAAGGTTTAGCGATCAGGGATCAGAGATGAGCGCACTAATCTCTGATCTCTCATCCCTTATCAGTTTTATCTGTCAATATCCGGTATCACCAGATCCAATGTTCCCATCATCGCCACCAGGTCGCCTAATTTTGATCCGCGCGCGATATGATCGAGCACAGAAAGATTGGAAAAACCAGGCGAACGGAATTTAATGCGGTAAGGCGTTGTTCCACCCTCACTTACAATATAAACGCCGAGTTCGCCTCTTGCTGTTTCTACTCTTGTATAAAACTCACCTTTAGGTAATTTCAATACGGCTTTTGTCTTGGCCTGGAAATCGCCTTCAGGTATATTATCGATCAGTTGTTCTATTATTTTAATGGACTCATTCATCTCCCGGAGCCTGACCATATAACGGGCAAATGAATCACCACCAGTTTCCAACACTTCATCAAACTGCAGCTTATCGTAGATCTCGTAAGGATAGAGTTTGCGTATATCGCATTTTACTCCGCTTCCACGGGCTGAAGGACCAGTAACGCCGTAACTGATAGCATCTTCGGGAGACAGGTAGCCTACATTTTTCATTCGGTTCTGGAAGATCACATTACCCGTGACCATCTCATCGTATTCGTGGATCTTCCTTTTATATAATACCAGGAAATCTTTTACTTTTTGCTGAAAGCTTGGGTGCAGGTCCTGCATTACGCCACCGGGAACCATATAGTTCATAGTGAGGCGGGCGCCGCAAGTCTCTTCCATGATATCGGTGATGGTCTCTCTTTCACGGAATGCGTGGAAGAAAGGAGTGAAGGCGCCAAGGTCCATGGCCATTGCTCCCCACCAGAGTTCATGCGAAGCGATGCGGGTAAGCTCATCCATCAAAACACGGATGGCCTGTGCCCTTGGAGGTATCTCCAGGCCCAATCCTTTCTCTATACAGAGTGCACAGGCATGGTTATTAATGTGGGCAGAGAGGTAATCCATGCGACTGGTCACATAAATGAACTGACGGTAAGTAAGGCTCTCGCACATTTTTTCAATAGAGCGATGGATATAGCCCAGGTGCGGCTCCACTTTTTTAATGGTCTCGCCATTCAGCGTGATCACCAGGTGAAGTACACCATGGGTAGCAGGGTGCTGGGGACCAACATTGATCACCAGGTCATTCCCCATATCCGTTACTATTTCCGTCTCTCTGTACATTTTAAAGCTTTATCATATTCACCGGGTCATCAAAATCTTTACGTAAAGGATTTTTTCCTTCCCATCCATCCGGCAGGATCAATAATCGCAGGTCAGGATGATTCAGGAAATTCACGCCGAACATCTCGTATACTTCTCTTTCATGAAATTCGGCGGTGCGCCATATTTCAGAAACTGATTCTATTTCAGGCTTATTTCTATCCAGTTTGATCTTCACTACCAGGTTATGGCGGTAAGTGGTGGAATCCAGGTTATAGACCATGGTCAAATGCGTTTTCCAGTCAACGCAGGTAAGGCAGAACAAATAATCAAAGGCAAGCGAAGGATCCCTTTTGAGATTAGTGGCAAAGGCCAGCCAGTCGCCGGCTTCCATATTTAAAGTTACCCATCCGGATGCCGCATTGGCTCCCTCTTCAAAGGAGGCGGAAGGCAGCAGTTCGGTGATCTTGTTCTTTAGTTCGTCAGGTAACATTTTATGGTTTTTCTGTTCTGATCTGTTCCCGGGTAAGACCCAGTTTGATCTTATGCTGCAGGCTGATCAATGCATGCAGCAGGGCTTCAGGGCGTGGTGGGCAACCGGCCACGTATACATCTACGGGGATCACGTGATCGGCTCCTTTCACTACTGAATAGGTGTTATAAAAGAACGGGCCCCCGCTGATGGCGCAGGCACCCATGGCTATTACATATTTAGGATCTCCCATCTGATCGTATAGTCTTTTTAAAACGGGAGCCATTTTATTTACGATGGTGCCGGCAATGATGATCACATCAGCCTGTCGGGGTGTAGCACGGGCTACCTCAAATCCAAATCTTGAGAAATCATATTTAGCAGAGGCGGTAGACATCATCTCAATACCGCAGCAGCTGGTCGCAAAGGTCAGTGGCCATAATGAATTGGACCTTGCCCAGTTCACCAGGTCGTCCAGTTTACTCAGCACCACGCCACCACCTGGCAGGTCATGCACCTGACCAGGAAACTCAGGACTAATATTTTCTTTTATACTCAATTCTTTAATTTATAGAACTCCTAACTCGAAACTGCTAACTCGTAACTTCTCTTATATCCACTTCAACGCTCCCTTCTTATGCGCGTACAAAAAGCCTGCGAAAAGAATGAAGAAAAATATAACGATCTCTACCAGTGCCTGCCAGCCCATAGATTTGGCGACCACGGCCCAGGGATAGAGAAATACTAATTCCACGTCGAAGATCAAAAAGATCAGTGCGAATAAATAATAACCCACATTTAGCTGTACCCAGGTCTTGCCGGTAGTAGGAATACCGCACTCATAGGGTTCGCCTTTTTGTTTGTTGGTAGTGGGTTTGAGGAATAGCCTTGATATAAGTATGGCTCCTCCGGAGAAGGCGATCGCAGAAATTATTAGTACAATAAGCGAAGAAGCGCCCATGTAATTTTGATTTCCACGAATATACTCATTGCAGGTAAATATCGAAGAGCAGGAGGCTAAAACTTGTTCAAATTGAGGAATATCATTTTTACCGCTGATGAACATCAAGACGAAGGCTAGCTGAAATATACCTATCTATCCGTAAAGCTCCAGGTGGATGGATCTTTTATCGTATCCCAACTCCACGATCCTTTTTTTCGCTTCATCGATCATGTTCTTCCATCCGCAGAGATAAAACAAAATATCCGGCTTGCCGGCGGCGATCCTTTCATAGATAGGATGCACGTATCCATGTTCTCCTTCCCAGTTCTCGCGGGAAAGCGTAGGATAATAATGAAACCCAGGCAGATTTTCTTCCAGGTTTTTGAATTCATCAAAATAGAGCAGATCAGAACGATGGCGGCATCCAAAAACCAGGTGTATTTCACGATGTGGCAATTGCTGCAGCAAAATATAGTTCACCATACTGCGGAAAGGGGCTACACCGGTGCCGGTACAAACCAAAATAAGGTCCTGCTCAAGCGAAGCCGGTAATTGAAACACGCCCTGGGCACCGCGGAAGTTCAGTTCTGTACCAATGCTGGTCTCGTTGAATAAATAATGGGTACCAATTCCCTGGGGGGTGAGCACGATCAGCAATTCAAATACATTGCTGCCATCGGGCCAGGAGGAGATGGAATAACTTCTGAGTCTTTTATTGGCCTTTTCCGAGATGGGAAGGTCAAGGGTCACGAATTGCCCCGGAATAAAATCAAAACGGTCTGTATCCAGCACTTCTATCCAGTAACGGCGGGTATTATGTGTATGATCTTCGATGCGTATGATCCGGCCTTTTCGCCAGGGTTGTAAAGCCATGCATAAAATTACAGAGAAAAGTTTAGGGAGGAAGGATGAGAGATTAGAGATTAGGGATTAGCGTTTAGAGCCCTAATCTCTAATCCCTCATCCCTAAACCCACTAAAGTCCCAGAAACGGAGAAAGCTTTATGATCCTTGAACTGGAAACAGTATAGTCCTTTCCCTTCCATATATAATATACACTTGCCTTTGAATTTGTACTAGCGGCCCTTAAGGGTGCAGAGGTGGTATCCCCTAAATTCAATTGTAAAACCAGGTTATTGGTACGGGGCACCAATAGCTTTTTTTCAGGTTGTTCAGAATATACCGGAGATCCCAGGGTATCTACTGTATTGACCTTATACCATTGATTTTCGATCCGGATACGGGTAAACTCGATCCTGGGGGAAAGGACAGTCTGGGTGACATAAATAAAATAATCGGTGCGGGTGCGACTGCCTCCTATTTCCTCATCCGGGATCATTCCCGGGGTATGTTCCTGGGAATAAACATAGAATTTAGAAACAGGCTGACAGGATGCCAACCCGGCAATAATTAAACTTGATATAAGAAATAAGACTTTCATTCGTTTTCTAAACTATAGATGCAAAAAACGGTCTATTGGCATACGCGGCTATCCTAAAATGCTGTAAAAAATACCGAACTTAGACCTTTGCTCTCACAAATTTCACTTGATGCGAAAAATACTACTATCAGCAGGCCTGGTCCTTTCTATTTTCATAAGCAGTTGTGAACTCAGGCAACCTGCGAATGTAAACATAAAAAAAACCGGCGAGGCAGATGGATTTGAGAATGCCCTGTACCAGGAATTCCGGAAAACCCGGGACCCTTACCTTGATATTATTCCTAACGAAAGGCTGATATCGGCTAAAGCTTATATGGAATCCCTGATGGGGACCTCCCGAATACAGGCATTGACCTGGGAAGAACGTGGTCCGAATAATATTGGAGGCCGCTGCCGCGCCATCGTAATAGATAAACGGGATGCCACCGGAAATACCGTGATCGCTGGCTCTGTTGGCGGTGGCATTTTCCGAACCACCAATTTCACATCAGCTTCGCCAAACTGGGCACCGGTGAACGACCTGCTGCCAAACCTGGCTGTGACCGCGATGATCCAGGATGCCCTGCATCCTGATACCTTGTTTGCCGCCACCGGAGAAGGATGGGGAAATATTGACGCGATCAGGGGAGGCGGAATTTATAAAAGTACCAATGGAGGTGTTAGCTGGACCCTGCTTTCTTCCACCAGCGGATTTGAATATGTGCAGGACCTGGCAATAGATAATAACGGAAATCTTTATGCTTCCCTTCGCAACCTCACCTCTGCATTCAGGGGTGTATTGCGTTCCACCGATCGTGGCGGCAGCTGGACCCAGGTATTGGGTGCCCCCCTGGCCGGATTTGCAACTGGTCGCGCAGCAGACCTGGAAGTTGCTGCCAATGGAGATGTATATGCTACCCTGGGCATTTTTTCAAGGACCGTTGTTTTAAGATCTGCGGCTACCAATGGAGCAAATACCGGAGCACTGAATACCTGGGTGGATATTACCCCACCCGCAGGTACAGGTATCAATCAAAGGGCAGAACTGGTAGTGGCCCCTTCCAATGCAAACAGGTTATATGTAATGCTTCAGGATAGCGCCACTTCACAGGTATTGACTATGTACCGGTCTGATAATGCCGGCGCAAACTGGATACCGATCACCGTTCCTGCTACACTGAATAATGGGAGTAATTCCCAATGCTGGTACAACCTGATCGGAGTTTGTGATCCTACTAATGCGGATGTAATAGTAGTTGGAGGATTTAACCTGGGAAGATCAACAGATGCAGGCCTTACCTGGACGGCGATCTCAACCAGCAGTTCGGTACACGTGGACCATCATATGCTTTTATTCAATGGATCCAACAACCTGATCAATGGCAATGATGGTGGAATATATATTACAAATAATGCTACCGCCGCCACTCCAACTTTTACCGCAAAGAATAATGGGTTAAACATCACCCAATTTTATGGAGGCGATCTTCACCCTACTGTCACCAATTATTTACTGGCTGGAGCCCAGGATAATTATTCACAGAAATTTACTTCTCCGGGTATCAATACCTCAGTGGTTGTGACCGGTGGTGATGGTGGCTTCGCCCATATCGATCAAACAGATGGTAACCTTCAGATCACTTCCAATACAGGAAACAATTATTACCGATCCCTGAACGGAGGCACCAGTTTTACTTCCATATCCGTGAGTAATAATAGAGGGCAATTCATTAACCCTACTGACCTCAATGATGCCCAGAAAACCCTTTATTGCGGAGATGATGCGGGGAAATATTTTGTGGTCAGCGGCCTGACCGGCACTCCTGCCGGACTCCAGGTAACTGTTGCCGCAATGGGCAGCAGTGAAGTGACCGCTGTTAAAGTGGACCCGGTGGCGGCAAATACGATCTGGCTGGGATGTTCTTATGGCACCCCTGCAGTAGCTCCCTTCGTGCTAAAACTTAGCAACGCAAGTACCAGTACACCGGTTGTAGTAACAACTACTACTATTCCTGTTGCAGCCGGTGCTTCCATTTCAAGTATTGATGTAGATCCCTCCAATGCAAATAATGTGCTGGTCACCTTATCCAGTTATGGTATCACCAGCGTGTATCTTTCTACCAATGGAGGAGTTAGTTTCAGCAGTATTGAAGGCAACTTGCCGGATATGCCCATCCGATGGGGATTATTTGTTCCTTCCAATGTGCAATTGAATGGCGCCACCGGGGGAAATGGCGGGATCATGCTGGGTACCGAACTGGGAGTTTGGTCAACCTCCGCTATCAATGGCACTTCTACGGTTTGGATACCTAATAATACCGGACTGGCCAATGTAAGAACAGATATGCTGAAATTAAGGACAGGAGACAATACGGTGCTTGCAGCAACTCATGGAAGAGGGCTTTATACAACCATACTTCCAACAGTGGTAACCGGCATAGATCCTCCGGTGAACACCAGCGGTTTTATTAAATATATCAATGCCCAGAATAACCGGCTCCAGATCGTGACCGGTGGACTTAATACAAGATCCATCACCGTTCAATTATTCAATATTTCAGGACAGAAAGTATATAACACCAACTCAGCATACCAGAATACAAGTCTTGACCTGAACCGGTATGCCCGGGGTGTATATACCCTTCGAATAACCGGTAATAATGGCGAGATATACCTGAAAAAATTTATCAATCAGTAGATCAGGTCTTTTCTGATAACAAGGAGGCAGTCTTGAAAAGGGCTGCCTCCTTTTTTGTACCTTTGCCCATTCGAAAATGAGTGTAAAGGATCTGCTGGAACGATTTCAACAAACACCCCGCCTGTTTCAATTGGTGGACAGGCTTTCTTTTGCCCAGCCCCAAAAGATCTATCTCAGTAATCTCCGTGGCAGCTCCGCCGAATTCGTAGTGGCCGCTGCTTTTTCCCATCCCAGTCTTTCACAGCAAAACCATATGGTGGTGCTGAATGATGCGGAGCAGGCAGCCTATTTTCATAATACACTGGAGAACCTCACCGAAGCCCTGGATCTTTTTTATTTCCCCGCTTCCTTTAAGAATAAAAGGAATTTCCAGTTACTGAATTCTTCGCATGTCATGCTGCGAACAGAAGCCCTTACCCGAATAGCCGGCGGTGGTAATCGTAAGATCCTCGTCACTTACCCCGAGGCACTGCTGGAAAAAGTGGTATTGCCCGACCGGCTTTCTTCCAACATGATCCATATAAAGACCGGTGATACGCTGGATACGGGAGGCCTGTTATTGAAACTGGCTGAATATGGTTTTGAACGGACAGATTTTGTATACCAGCCCGGACAGTTCGCTATAAGAGGGGGAATACTGGATATCTATTCATTTGGTAACGAGAAACCATACCGGGTGGAATTATTCGGGCATGAGGTGGATTCCATTCGTATTGTAGATCCGGAGACACAATTGAGTGAACGGAAATTATTGCAGGTAAGTATCATTCCCAATGTAGATACGCAATTCACTTCCGCGGAAAGGGTGAGCCTTTTTGAATTTCTTCCGGAGAATACCGTGATCTGGATGCAGGACCATGATGTATGCCTGGAGAAATTAAAAGAGACCGATGAGGACCTGGAGAATTTTCTGGAACTGGTGGCGCATAGAAAAGAAGAAGCAGAAAATGCCTCCGCCCAGTCAAAAAGAAAACATACGGTAGAAGCCGAAGACCTGCTGGAAAAAAGGGATGTGACGGCGGATGATTTTATGGCTGTAAAAGACCTGGGACATTTTTTAGGCCAGCGGCATGTGGTTGAATTCGGGTATAAAGGGTATTTACATGAGGTAGAGATAGAATTTCGTACGAAAGAACAGCCTGCTTTCAACCGGCAGTTTGAATTACTGATACATGACCTTCGCTCCTGGGAAGGGAAAAAATTCGAATTGTTCATTTTCGCGGATAATCCCCGGCAACTGGAAAGACTGCAAAGTATTTTTGACGACCTGAAGGCAAATATAGTTTTCAACCCGATAGCCACCTCCATTCATGAAGGCTTCATTGATGAAGACCTGGGGTTGGTCTGTTATACCGATCACCAGGTATTCCAGCGTTATCATAAGTATAAAGTAAAGCAGGCCTATAATAAGAATAAGGCGCTCACCCTGCGTACGCTTCGCGAATTACAACCAGGCGATTTTGTAACGCATATGGATCATGGGGTAGGTGTGTTCAGCGGGTTACAGAAAATAGAGGTGCATGGAAAATTGCAGGAAGCTGTACGGTTAATTTACCGTGACAGCGATATCCTCTATGTGAATATCAACAGCCTGCATAAGATCGCCAAGTATACCGGCAAGGAAGGCAGCGTACCCAAGATCAACAAACTGGGAAGTGATGTCTGGAATAAATTAAAAGAAAAGACCAAGGTAAAGGTGAAGGAGATCGCCTTCGACCTGATCAAATTATATGCGAAGCGGAAAGCGCAGGAAGGATTTCAGCATGCGCCGGACAATTATATGCAAACGGAACTGGAAGCTTCATTTATTTATGAGGATACTCCTGACCAGAGCAAGGCTACGGCTGATGTGAAAAAAGATATGGAGTCCACTTCTCCTATGGACCGGCTGGTTTGCGGCGATGTGGGATTTGGGAAAACGGAAGTGGCCATTCGCGCTGCCTTCAAAAGCTGCCTGGATGGAAAGCAGGCCGCTGTACTGGTGCCCACTACCATCCTTGCCTTTCAGCATTACAAAACATTTAAAGAAAGGCTGCGTGATTTTCCAGTGACGGTGGATTATATAAACCGGTTTAAATCAGCCAAAGAGAAAAAAGAAACACTGGCCAAACTTGCCGAAGGAAAGATCGATATCATCATTGGCACCCATGCCCTGTTAAGTAAAGATGTAAAGTTCAAAGACCTTGGCTTACTGGTGGTGGATGAAGAGCAGAAATTTGGCGTGGCCCATAAGGAAAAGATCAAAACACTTCGTACCGCGGTGGATTGCCTTACGCTAACGGCAACGCCTATTCCAAGAACCCTGCAGTTCTCACTGATGGGAGCCCGTGACCTCAGTATCATCAATACACCTCCGCCCAACCGTCAGCCCATTCAAACGGAAGTGCAGGTATTCAATGAAGATGTTATTCGGGAGGCCATTTATTTTGAAACAGAAAGAGGCGGACAGGTCTTCTTCATTTATAATCGTATTGCCGGACTGCCGGAAATGTGCAGTATGATACAGGCGCTTTGTCCGGATCTCAGCATTGGGTATGCGCATGGACAAATGGAAGGACATGTGCTGGAAGAAAGGATACTGGATTTCATTGACAGGAGATATGATGTGCTTGTTTGTACTAATATCGTTGAGAGTGGTGTTGATATACCCAATGTGAATACTATTATTGTCAATAACGCCCACCAGTTCGGGCTCAGTGATCTTCACCAGCTGAGGGGAAGGGTAGGCCGCTCTAACAAAAAAGCATTCTGTTATTTGCTGGCGCCTCCGATGAGTACACTGCCGGAAGATTCAAGAAAAAGATTGCAAACCCTGGAACAGCACAGTGAATTAGGAAGCGGTTTCCAGATCGCCATGCGCGACCTGGATATACGCGGGGCAGGAAACATGCTGGGTGGAGAGCAGAGTGGATTTATGGCGGAGATCGGATTTGAAATGTACCAGAAGATCCTCGATGAGGCCATTCGGGAATTGAAAAGAACCGAATTCAAAGACCTGTTCAAAGAAGAAATATCCAGGCAGGATGATTTTGTGGAAGACTGCACCATTGATACCGATCTGGAGATACTTATTCCCGATGAT
Source organism: Chitinophagaceae bacterium (assembly GCA_016720565.1). GTDB lineage: Bacteria > Bacteroidota > Bacteroidia > Chitinophagales > Chitinophagaceae > JJ008. The sequence goes on along the minus strand of JADKKJ010000012.1, from coordinate 628,154 downwards.
TATGTGGAAAGTATCACTGAGCGTTTGTCGCTTTACCAAAGATTGGATAATTGTGAAACGGAAGAGGAATTGGTAATGATGAAACAGGAAATGATCGACCGTTTTGGTAACCTTCCCCCACAGGTAGAAGATCTTTTCATAACAGTGCGTTGCCGCAAATGGGCCGTTGAACTTGGATTTGAAAAAATGAGTCTTAAGGATAATGTGCTTCGTTGTTTCTTTATCAATCGTCCTGACTCACCTTATTTTGAATCTGATAAATTCAAACATATTCTCGGTTACCTGCAAACAGGAACTAATAAGGCCAAACTCAAACAGACCGGACGTTTATTCCTTTTGGTAGTGAATGATATCAAATCCATGGATGAGATGTTGTTCTTCCTGAAAAATATGGGCGAAGCAGTGGTCGGTCCTATTTTATCAGTGTAACCTGGCCTTTTTTCATCAGGGGTTTCCCTGTTTTTTTATTGGTCCCGTAGATCATCCAGACGAAGCTGCCTGAGGCAAGTGGCTGTCCGTTCAATTTTCCATTCCAGCCTTTTTGCGGATCATTGCTGCTGAAGACCAGGTTTCCCCAACGATCGAAGATCTTCCATTCTTTGACAAGGAAACCTACAGGGTAGATCCGGAACTGGTCGTTCAGTCCATCATTATTGGGTGAAAATGCAGTGGGCACATAAATATCCGCTTCCGCGAATGCGCGGATCTTTACAATAGCGCTATCCTGGCAATTATTATTATCCGAAATGGTGAGTACATAACGCATATCCTCAAATGGGCGCGCTACCGGGTTTGCAATTGTTGGATCACTAAGGTAAATGGAAGGAGACCAATGATAGTAAAGTCCACCGGAACTGTTCAGCTGCACCGGTTCACCCATTACCAGCATTGTATCTTTTTCCGCGAATGCGTAGAGCGCCCGATAGGAGGAAACAAGGGTAGTTGCCTTTACAGGTTTTGGGCAACCCAGGGTATCGGTGACCACCACTGTATAAACCGTATTTTTCAATACATGTGCAATTGTTGGATCAGCACTATGCGCATCATCCAGTGTTGCTGCCGGATACCAGGTATAGGAAGATCCTCCACTGGCATGCAGGTAAGCAGGAGCGCCAATGCATACAAGGGTATCCTTAGAAATGGAAACTTTCGGGAGTGCAACTACTTTAATATCCACTGTGTCAGATTCCACGCAGGAACCAAAATGAACGGTAGCGATCAGCCTGCTGTTGCTGCGGGGATAACTCCATACCGAGGAGCCATCAGGTGCCAGTTGGAAAATATCGGTGTTGGGCAACCAGGTCACATTATTTCCATCATGCGCCGCAGATACAAATAATGTATCCCCTTTGCAGATGGTCGTATCGATACGGTCCAGTTTAATATGTACGGAATCCCTCACCTTGATATTCACTGTATCTTTTGCCACACAACCGGTACCATCTGTAAAACTCACTATGTAGGCTGTATCTTTTTTAGGCCAGACCTTTGGCGAAGGGCTAGTCAATGAGCTGATATTATAATTAGGCGACCAGGAAAAAACGCCTGGATATCCATTGGTATTTGTCAGGATATTGATCGAATCCAGGTGACAGATCGTGGTATCCTTTTGAGCCTTCATCAGGCTTTTGAATGCCTGCAGATTGGTGAATGCCGTATCTGAACATCCAATACTGTTTTTGATGATCAGTCTTACCTGCTTATTTCCTTCTGTGGGATAGAGATAACTGGCGGTAGGGGTATTAGCGACATCATTCGGGTCCCTGCCTTCGCCAAAATCCCAGGAATAATTCGTGATAGGGTTGACGCCTTCTGTACTGGTGCTTGCGAAATTATACAGGGCCTGGTTACAGACCGAAATATCGCGGAGCGCTGTAAAGGAAGCTTTCATGCCGGTATCAACGATCACCGTGGCAAATGCAGAATCTTTGCAAAGGCTGGTTCCCCTGTTGATATACATTTTCACATTATAAACTCCGGGAGCAGGATACGTATAACTGGGTTCAGCAAGATTCGAAGTATCTCTTGTAGTGGTAATGTCGCCAAAATCCCAGAAATAACTTCCGATCTGTCCGGTGCTGAAATTCTGGAATTTGATGGTGCTGCCTTTGCAATTCCGATATACAGAATCTAATTGCGCGCGCGCACCGGTACTGCAATTATTGAAATAAAACTGGATGTCTTTACGGTGTCGCGTTACCAGTTCTCCGTTCCGGTATTTCATCACTTCCACTACCACCATATATTTTCCCGGCGTAGTCGGTCCGGTGCCGCTGATCACTCCGGTAACGGGATCAATAGAAACGTTGGGGCCAAAAGGATGGAGTGCATCAAATCCGGCATAATAAGGCAATCCAAGAAATGGTGGATCACTGGACTTAGTAGGATAACGTGGTGTTGTATAGATCGCGCCCTGCCAGGATGGTGCGAAACCATATACCAGCGAATCTCCATTCGGGTCATTAGCAGAAAAATCATAACGGAATGGCTGTCCTGCGCAAAGTATCAGGGGATATTCTTTCTTGAAAGCCGGTGAGGAGGGTTGGTTGACATAATTTACTCCGATCATTCCGGGGATAAGGCAGGTATAGGTAAAGCCCATGATGCCACCGCTTTTTTTGCCGATCCCGTTGGTGCGCACGTTTACAAAATCTGCCTCTTTATACCTGTTATCCTGTACATAGATCAGGAAATGCCCCCAGTTAAGGTCAAGGGCCACATCATCCAGCGTATAAACGCCCACCTGGTAGCAGACAGGTGGAAAATTATCCATACAAAGACTCTGGTCCTGCTTGGTGATATAAAAATTACTCATGCCAGCATTCGCAAATGAACGGCTTGTTTCATAAGGAGGTTGTACAGGTATTGGATTGGCCAGGGCAAGACGGAAATCAACGGATCCTGGTAATTCTCCGGGACCCGAACATTCTTTATAAAGTTTTAGTGTGACCCGGTAATGGTTGAAAATGAATTCAGTTCCGGACTGGTACAGGAATTCATAACTGATCTCCCCGCCTGCTGTATTGTATTGGGCACGAGCAACCAGGCATTGGAATAAAACGATGATAGAAAACAACAGCCTGGCAGAGCGGAATTTTAAGGTCATGAGGGCTAAAAATACGCTATTTACGCTTTAATGAAAGGGTAGGATCGGGTGATTACATAAGCGGTGAAAACAGTTTCCTGGCTTTGGAAACTGGGTTATTTGTGTTATTTTTATTGTCTATTCAAACCATGAAACCAAATCCAATTTCCCTGTTAGCGGCTGTCCTTCTATTGCCATTGATATCCCTGGCCCAGGTCCCCGTCTCCCAAAAATTATTACTGCGAACAGGAACCATAGAACCCGTACCAAATATTTCACAGGATAAGCTGGATGCACAGCATAATAGATCCTCTAAGCTGGAGGGAAAACGATTCGCCATTCTTCAGTTCGATAAAATTCCCACGGAATCAGAGAAGATCACCCTGAAAGAAAATGGGATCGAATTACTGGAATATGTTCCTGACAACGCTTATACGGTCACTATCAGTGACCGTCCCGACGCTGATCTCTTAAACCGATTTCATGCCCGTGCGCTGGTTGAGTTAAGTCCTTCGCAAAAAATACAATCCCAGTTAAAAGATCAATTATACGGAACCGCGGAGGTTCAGGTCAGTTTCCCCGGCAGTTATTCTTTTACAGATGTAAAGCGTATGCTGGTGCAAAAGAACTTCAGTATTACCGACGAATCAAAAAAAGAATACAGGGTTTTATCGCTTTCTATTCCCTTGAGCCGGTTAGAAGAACTGGCATCCCTTCCTTTCATTGAATATGTTGAAAAGGCACCGCCGCCAGCTTCCATTTTAAAAACCGGATGGACACAAACAGGAAGAGATGCGATCAAAGCGTCGGCACTTACACTTCCTGTATCTCAGGGCGGAAAAGGTTTGAAGGGACTGGGTGTGGTGGTAGGGGTGGGCGACGATTCGGACCCTTCCCAGCATCCGGATTTTTCAGGCAGGGTGATCACCCGAACCTGGCAAGGCTGGGACTATCATGGTACACATGTGGCAGGGATCATTGGCGGAGCAGGTTTGATCAATGAAGTGAGAAGAGGCGCCGCGCCCGGAGCTACCATTGTTGCCCAAACCCTTGAAGAGATACTTACCTGGGCGCCTACCTATGTGACAGATTACAATATGGTGCTCACGAATAATTCCTATGGTAATATTGCAAATGACTGTTACATGTTTGGCCGATATAGTTTGACGTCAAGGACCATGGATCAGATGAGTATTAATTATCCTCATTTGGAACATGTGTTCGCCTCCGGAAACAGCGGGCAGGTTTCCTGCCCACCTATTGGTCCGGGATACAGAACGGTTTTTGGAGATTACCAGGTGGCCAAGAATGTGCTTACTGTAGGAAATACCACGGCCACTGGTGATATTTTTATTGCATCCAGCCGCGGACCTGCACTTGACGGAAGAATAAAACCTGAGATCTGCGCCATCGGGACATCCGTAACCTCCACCACATTTCCCTGGGTATGGAATTACTATGCTGATAATACAGGTACCAGTATGGCCTGTCCGGCAATAACAGGTGGCATGGCCTTGCTGTATGAGAAATACCGGGACCTGCATGCGAATGCAGATCCGGACAATGTGCTTGTAAAAGCCCTGGTGGTGAACAGTGGGGATGATTATGGTAATCCGGGTCCTGACTATATTTATGGATATGGCCAGGCGAATTTCTGGAGAGCCGAAGAAATGCTGGAGAATGATCATTATGCAGTGAATACCATTAATGCAGGAGACCCTGATCAAACCATACCCATCACCATTCCTGCCGGAACAGCTGCACTTAAAGTAATGATATGCTGGAATGATCCTGCTGCAGCCGCTGTTTCTTACCAGACCCTGGTAAATGATCTTGACCTGCGTGTAGAACCTCCTTCCGGTCCCGCTGCACTTCCTTTTATCCTGGATACGACCATCGCGGGATTTGCAAATACTGCTACTACGGGAGCGGATCATATTAATAACCTTGAGCAGGTAGTGATCGCTAATCCAACAGCTGGCGCCACCTATAATGTAAAGATCAAAGCGAATAATATCACCCAGGGAGGATCGCAGAAATATGCACTGGTATATGACCTGGTACCGAATGAGATCAGGCTGATGAGTCCGCTGCGATCAGAAGCATTTGTACACGGAGATACCGTGATCGTGCAATGGGATTGCTATGATGAACCAGCCAATACATTTAAGCTGGAGTTCGCTGCGGATGGATCCAATTTTAATGTGATCAACGCAACCATTCCAGCAAATAAAAGGCAATATTACCTTACCGGCCCTGACCAGTACTGGGTGGTACCATCGGGTATTAGTACCGACCAGGCGAAAATGCGCATCAGTAAAAACGGCACCTCCTTAAGTTATACCAGCGGAGCATTTGTGATCCACGATACGATACTTGTATCCCTGTCGGCAGATCAATGTCCCGGTTATATTTCTATTGACTGGAACGCTGTTCCGGGTGCCAGTGGTTATGAAGTGATGATGATACGCGGCACAGAAATGAGTTCTGTAGCAACGGTAAGCAATACCACGTTTAATTATACCATTGGCGGACTTTCTGCAGATTCTGTTTACTGGGTAACGGTTCGGCCATTGATCGGCAGTTCCCCCGGCAGAAGAGCGTTTGCTGTATCGCGGCAACCCAATACCGGTTCCTGCACCAATGCCATTTATGATAATGACCTGGCAATGGATACACTGGTGGCTCCGGTAACAGAAGGAAGAATAAATACTTCTACCGCTTTTACGGCAAGTCAGTCGATCTCGGTCCGATTAAAAAACCTGGATAATGCGGTTACCGCAGGTGTTGTCGATGTGGGATATATACTTAATGGAGGATCTCCCGTCATTGAAACCATCACCCCGAATGTTGCTGCGAATAGCACCTATATACATAATTTTTCTTCGCCCGTTGATCTTTCTGCGGTTGGCACCTATGTATTTAAATTTTTCGCGAAGCAGGCATTAGATCCCAATGCAGTGAACGATACGATACAGGTAATCTTGCGTCAACTGAGTAATCCATCCATCACCGGTATAGATTATCCTTCGGCACTGCTGGATAATTTTGATGCTGCCCCGGAACAAACCTTTAAGGTGAAAAAAACAGGACTCACCGGGTTGGACCGCTATGATTTTTCTTCCAACAGTATTTATGGAAGGATCCGGAGTTTCTTTAATACAGGGGAAGCGCATTCAGGTAACAGGGCCCTGACCATGGATGTGCATACTTCTTTTGTGCCGCTAACTACTGATTCCATTACGGGAACATTTAACCTGGCTTCTTATTCAGCAGCCACTGATGATATCCGGCTTGATTTTTATTTCCGGCCGCATACCGATCAGCTTTATCCGAACAGTAAAGTATTTGTTCGGGGATCTGACACAGATCCCTGGATCAAAGTCTATGACCTCTCCGCAAACCTTCCGGCTTTAGGCACCTATAAATTCTCAGAAAGTATTGAGATCGCTGATTCCCTTGCAGCCTATGGCCAGAATTTTTCCACCAGCACGCAACTTCGTTGGGCAGGATCTACCGCATACCAGGCTTCGAACCTGGGTGGCTCTGGTTATACCTTTGATGATATCCAAATTTACCGGGTGCAGGATGATATCAAAATGGTAAGAATAGATACTCCTTATGCTTATGCCTGCGGATTAAATTCAACGGTACCCGTCAAGATCACTATCCGAAATACCAGTAACCAGGCTTTGGCGGGACCTATACCCGTTAAATATCGTATCAATGGAGGTACCTGGGTACAGGAAAATACAGGTGCCGGACTATCAGCCAATAATTCCCTGCAATATAGTTTTGTGCAGCCCGCTAATTTGTCAGCACCGGGTAACTATCTACTGGAGGCTGTAGTAAAATATGGAACGGATAGTTATGCCTTTAATGATACGGCCCGAATTACAATAAAGAATCAACCGTTGTTTACGGTAACAGATGCTGCTCCTTACTTGCAGGATTTTGAATCGGGAGACGGAAGCTGGTACACGGTGGATCCAAAAAGCAACTGGGAATATGGTAGTCCCGCATCTTATAAAATAGATCGCGCTGCCAGTGGAACCAAAGCCTGGAAAACCCGCCTGCAGGGAACCTATGATGATGGTAAAATTTCTTATCTCTATTCTCCCTGCTTTGATATTTCAACAGTTACCAGTCCCGCGCTAAGTTTCAGTATAGCCCTTGATCTGGAGGATTGTGGGGGTGGTTTCTGTGATGGAGCATACCTTGAATATTCTGCTGATGGAAACAGTTGGGCAAGGCTTGGCGCCACAGGGCAGGGAACAAACTGGTATAACCGCGCTTATACGGGAAATAATGTTTGGAGCGTGCAGAATTACCAGCGCTGGCATGTAGCCACTATTCCGCTTTCTGTGATACCCATATCGCAGGCGCAGCTTACCAGCCTTCGTTTCCGTTTTGTTATAAAATCAGATGCCAGTGTGAACCGCGATGGTGTGGCCTTTGATGATTTCCATATTTACAGCAATGCAACGCCAATATATGTTACAACCGGAGATAGCCCGGTAGTGAACCTTGCGAATGTGACAGGGAATAACTGGGTAAAATTTGTGGATGGCGGTAAGATCATTGCAGCTATAAATCCAAATAATGCAACGATGGGTTCCACCGATGTGCAGTCCTATATTTTTACGGGGCCACCAAGGTCAAGCAGTAATCAGTTTTATTTAAAAAGAAATATCACGATCAAGCCTGGTACCCGATCGCTTTCTGATTCTGCCACCGTACGTTTTTATTTCACCGATGCGGAAGCAGAAGCACTGATCGCTGCCACTGGTTGTGCCTGCGCTAAACCTGCTACCGTTTACCAGTTGGGGGTAACCAAATACACTGACCCTGTATTTACCAATGAAAATGGTACGCTGGCTGATAACAGCGGCGGAGCCTACAGTTTCATTGTGAATTCAAAGACCAAACTGGTGCCTTATGATGTGGGCTATTACGCCGAATTCAAAGTGAAGGATTTTTCTGAATTCTGGTTAAGCAATGGTGGACTAAGCGGCACACAACCTTTGCCACTCACACTTTTGAGTTTTTCCGCGCAAAAGCGGCCAAACCGTTCAGATGTTTTGGTTAGCTGGCGAACAACGGATGAATATAACCTCAGCCATTTTGAAATAGAAGTGTCCAAAGGCAATAGCAATTACCAGCAGAACAGGTTCAGTACCCTGGCAAGAGTGAATAGCAGCGGCGGCCTGGGATTGGAAAAGGAATATAGTTTTACGGATCTGGAACCTGGTAAATCCGGCGTCTATTATTACCGGCTCAAAATGGTGGATATTGACGGACAGTTCCGTTATTCATCCATTAAACCGGTGGTATTTGATACCGATCTGACCTGGCAGTTATATCCAAACCCTGCCGGTAACATTTCCTATTTAACGCTGCAGGTTGCCGAAGGGACCTTGCTCCAGGTCAGGATGTTTGACCAGACTGGCAAAACAATTAAGCAGTTCAGTAAGGCCGGAACCGGCTTCCTTCAGAAGATACCGATCGAACTGCAGGGAATTCCTGCCGGACTTTATACCATTGAAGTTGGCCAGGGTACCCAAAAACAATACTTCAGGCTACTCAGGCAATAGGCCATAAAAAACCCATCCGGACGAGCTGTCCGGATGGGTTCTATTACTTAATTGGTGTTTCGGTTTACCAGCCTTGTTTAGCAATACCCGCCTGGATAGCGGCCAAAGCCTTGGCTTCATTCATAAGCGTGGTGAGCTTATTTCCCTTACCATCGTTGCCCTGGGCCATATAAGCACCTTTCGCTGTTTTAGTGATGACTGCATCCTGCATCACAACTCCTTTTTCCTTGGTCTTTACATTGTAAGCGGTGATCTGTACGTCTGACATTGTCTTTAGTTTAGTTAGTAATACCTGAAATTACGCTATCCAGCCGTTTTTTATGTTAGAATTTTGTGAAGGCTAAAAAAAAGTCCCGAAATTACAGGAGTAATAAATTAACAATCAGCATTTTATATATTAGATGTCCAATTTGGCATATTTCGCATGCGACTCAATGAATTCCCTTCTGGGGGCTACTTCATCGCCCATGAGCATGCTGAACACCCTGTCGGCCTCGGCGGCGCTTTCAATGGTTACCACCTTAAGCGTGCGGGTAGAAGGGTTCATGGTCGTATCCCATAACTGTCCTGCATTCATCTCTCCAAGACCTTTATAACGCTGTACGTTTACTGAATCATCTTTGCCGCCGCCCAGTTTTTCGATCCAGAGCCTGCGTTGTTCTTCGGTCCAGGCGTAAGACTGTTCCTTACCTTTTTTAACGAGGTAAAGAGGGGGTTGGGCGATATAAACATATCCCTGTTCTACCATTTCCTTCATGTAGCGGTAGATAAAGGTGAGGATAAGCGTGGCGATATGCGAGCCATCCACGTCGGCATCGGTCATGATGATAAGCTTATGGTACCGAAGCTTGCTTATATCAAGCGCTTTTGGATCTTCCGCTGTACCTATCCTTACCCCAAGGGCAGTGAACATATTGCGGATCTCCTCGTTGTCGTAGATCTTATGTTCCATAGCCTTTTCCACGTTCAGGATCTTACCCCTTAACGGCAGGATAGCCTGGAAACTGCGGTCGCGGCCCTGTTTGGCCGTACCACCTGCTGAATCTCCCTCAACCAGGAACAATTCACAACGCTCAGGGTCACGGTCAGAACAATCGGCCAGTTTGCCGGGCAGTCCGCCACCGGTGAGTACCGATTTACGCTGTACCAGTTCCCTTGCCTTTCTGGCCGCAGCGCGGGCCTGGGCAGCCAGGATCACTTTATTAATGATGTTCCTGGCATCTTTTGGATTCTCTTCCAGGTAAGCATTCAGCACTTTGGAAACCGTGCTGTCAACTACACCGGCTACTTCGCTGTTACCGAGTTTTGTTTTGGTCTGTCCTTCAAACTGCGGCTCCGGAACTTTTACGGAAACAATAGCGCTCAGTCCTTCGCGGAAGTCATCGCCTTCGATCTCCACTTTGGCTTTTTCAAAAAGCCCGTTATTATCGCCATAGGCTTTAAATACCCTGGTCAATGCGCGACGGAAACCAGCTACGTGCGTACCACCTTCGATGGTATTGATGTTATTGACGTAGGAATAAATATGCTCGCTGAAGCTATCGTTGTAATTCAGGGCCACTTCCACCACCACATTCGTGTCGGGATCCAGGCCTTCCACAAAAAGTATTTTTGGGATCAGCGGAGTGCGGCCAGCGGATGTATCAAGCATTTCAACAAACTCAACAATACCTCCTTCACTGTAAAAATCTTTTTGCACTGGTTTTCCTGCATCATCCATTTCACGCAGGTCGGTAAGCGAGATGCGGATCTTGCGATTCAGGTAGGATAGTTCACGCAGTCTTCCTTCCAGTATATCGCGATTGTATACACTGGCAGTGAAAATGGTCAGGTCCGGCCAGAAATGAACCCTGGTACCGGTCTTCTCGCTTGTTCCGGTTTCACGAACAGGATACTGCGGAACGCCGATACGGTATTCCTGTTCAAATGTTTTTCCTTCACGGTTTACGGTAACATGCAGTTTGGCAGATAGCGCGTTCACGCAACTTACACCCACACCATGCAGGCCACCGGAAACTTTATAAGAACCTTTATCGAATTTACCTCCCGCATGCAAAACGGTCATGACCACCTCCAGCGCCGATTTTTTTTCTTTGGCGTGAAGTCCTGTAGGGATACCTCGGCCATCATCTTCCACAGAAATGGAATTATCTTCATGTATGGTCACCTGTATATTCTTGCAATAACCTGCCAGCGCTTCATCGATAGAGTTATCGACCACCTCATAGACCAGGTGATGCAATCCTTTTACGGAGATATCTCCGATATACATCGCAGGGCGCTTACGCACCGCTTCAAGACCTTCTAAAACCTGTATACTATCGGCTCCGTAAGAAGCCTGGGAAACGGGTAATTTCTCTGTTGTTTCTGTACTCATAAATTGGATGAGATCACTCTTGTTTTTAAGGGAAAAATCTAACTCACAAATTTACGGAAACAGGTTGGGTATACTGCCAAAAAAAGCCCTTTTTTAGGGGCTTATTTTGGCGGTATTTTTCTGTTAAAAACGGGTTTATTTTTTTACGATCTGGGCCACCAGGTCGGCTTCGGCGCATACCTTATTTCCTACGTAGGCGGTACCCTTCATTTCGCAGATACCACGGCGGATAGGGGCGGAAAGCTCCATTTTAAGCACCAGGGTATCACCTGGCTTTACCATGTTCTTGAACTTGCAATTATCGATCTTCAGGAAATAAGTGTCGTATTGACCCATGCCGCTGAGATTAATGGCCAGGATGCCTCCGCATTGGGCCAGTGCCTCGATCTGCAACACCCCCGGCATTACAGGGTTTCCCGGAAAATGGCCCTGGAAAAACCATTCATTGAAAGTAACGTTCTTTACCCCAACGATATGGGTATCGCTCAGTTCAATGATCTTATCTACCAGCGCGAAAGGATAACGATGGGGTAGTGTTTTCTCTATGAATTGCTGGTCATAGATAGGGGGCAGGTTCGGATTATAAACGGGCACTCCTCTTGTATGCTTATTCTTCTTGATATATTTCTTGATCATACGCGCAAAGGCCACATTGGTGCTGTGTCCCGGGCGATTGGCGATGATGCGGCTTTTGATAGGATAACCTATCAGGGCCAGGTCACCGATCACATCCAGCAATTTATGTCGGGCTGGTTCATTGGGAAAACGAAGCTCCAGGTTATTCAGGTAGCCTTCGCTTTTCACCTCGATCTTATCTTTCTTGAATATTTTCTTCAAACGGCCCATCTCTTCCTCCCCTACAGGTTTGTCTACGATCACAATGGCATTGTTCACATCACCTCCTTTTATGAGGTTATGATCCAGCAGGGCTTCCAGCTCGTGAAGAAAACAAAATGTGCGACAGGGGGAGATCTCTGTTTTAAAATCCTGGATATGTTTCAGCCCGGCGTGCTGCGTACCTAATACCGGGGAATTGAAATCTATCAGCGTGGTCACCTGGTATTCCATAGAAGGCATGGCTACCATTTCCACTCTTTTCTCATCATCGTAGTAATAAATATTCTCATCAATGGAGTACCAGATCTTGGCGGCATCCTGTTCTTCAATGCCTGCTTCTTCTATCAGTTCCACAAATGGTTGGGAACTGCCATCCATGATAGGCATTTCCGGACCATTGATCTCAATGAGGCAATTATCAATACCCATTCCCACCAGCGCGGCCAGCACATGTTCAACGGTACTTACCTTGGCGCCATTAGATTCCAGCGTGGTTCCACGGCTAACATCCGTTACCAGGTCACAATCAGCTTTGATTATTGGCCTGGCAGGAAGATCTATTCGCTGGAACTGGTACCCGAACCCGGGTGCGGCCGGCTTCATCGTAAGATCGGCCATGATGCCAGTATGCAGTCCGGTGCCCGAAATACTTACCGGCGACCTAAGCGTATGCTGCTTATCGGGATTGAATTTTGGTGACATTATTCCCCCATGATAGGTTTGGTTATCGTTTGAAGCTATCATAGCCGCAAATATAATTGAATTAAGGCACTACTAGCCCTGATCGCCGGAGCTGGTATAGGCACTGAGTTTTTTCACCAGCGCTTCCAGTTCTCTCAGTCTTTTTTCTATTTCTGGCAAATTCCTGGCGGTTGACTGAGCCCTGATGGCCTGGCCATAATCATAGGCCGGTGAACCCGTCACCGATTGTCCGGGTTTTAAATTTTTTCCTAAACCAGACTGTGCATTGATCTTAGCTCCATCACCTACCTGCAGGTGTCCTGCAATACCGGCCTGTCCGCCGATCATTACATTTTTTCCAAGTTTAGTGGAACCACTGATCCCTGTTTGTGCTGCAATGACAGTAAAATTTCCCACTTCCACATTATGTGCGATCTGTATCATGTTATCCAGCTTTGCCCCTGCTTTTATAAGGGTAGAACCCATGGTGGCCCGGTCAATACAGGTGTTGGCACCGATCTCAACACGGTCCTCGATCACCACATTTCCTATCTGCGGCACTTTCTGGTAGCTTCCATCCTGCTGAGGAGCAAAACCAAATCCATCCGCACCGATCACTGTGCCTCCATGAATGATCACCTGGTTTCCTACTTCGCAATGATGATAGATCTTCACCCCCGGATGCAAAACCGTTCCACTGCCAATTTTCGCGTTATCGCCAATAAATACTCCGGGATATAATTTAGTGTGATCGCCAATGGTCACATTCTCTCCTATATATACAAAGGCACCAATATAAACCTGTTCTCCTATTTTAGCAGTAGAAGCTACATAGGACGGATCCTGCCTTCCGCTTAATTGCTGTTGCTGCATTTCCTGGTATTTGGTCAGCAGCGCGGCAAATGCAGTATAGGCATCGGGCACGCGTATCAGGGTAGATGCTATCGGGTGTTTCAGCTCCAGGTCATTATTGATGATGACCACCGAAGCAGAGGTATGGTAAAGGAACTCTTCATATTTAGGATTGGCCAGGAAAGCAAGCTGTCCTGCCTTTGCTTCTTCGATCTTACCAAAAGAAGATACGGTGGCATTCGGATCGCCTTCAATTTTTCCATTAATGAGCAGGGCTATCTGGGTGGCCGAAAATTGCATGTAGTTATCTTTTGCTGCTATTATTTTCAGCGATGATCGCGCTGATTTAAATCAATTACCTGGTAAAACAAATATAGTGTTTTTGCACAGCGCCACTGAGGTTATGTTGTATCAATGCGTTGTCTACATCTGATATATCCCGGATGCTTCCATCTTTGAAAAGTATGCGTATCCTTTCATCTCCCGGATCGTAGGTGGTGTTACTTGCCATACCGGTGAAAACAAAATAAGGCAGTTCTTTATCCTGCAGCCCGTATTTCTTCCGGGCATTTTCTTTTTTCTCTTCGATCAGGCTGGCTGAAAATGGTTCAGAGGCCAGCTTCACTTTATAAAGGTCCCGTTCTATCAGTGCTCTTGATAAGAGTGCCAGTATACGGTCCTCATGATGGATCCATCTTTTTATGGAAGCCAGGATATCATGATCGTCCATGTGGCAGAATTGTTCAAGATGCTGTTCCACTCCTGAATTTTTGCTGAGGAAATGATCTACTTCGATGGTGGCGGCCTCCGCTTTTATACCGGCATTTTTTAATTCCCTGACTCTTCTTATGATATTTACCAGCATCATTTCTGCACCTAAAACAGTTTTGTGCAGGTAAACCTGCCAGTACATCAGTCTCCTTGATACCAGGAATTTCTCAATGGAATAGATCGCTTTTTCTTCTACCAGCAGGTCGCCATTTTTTACGACCAGCATGTTTATGATCCGGTCATAACCGATCACGCCTTCCGCCACCCCGGTAAAATAACTATCCCGGTTCAGGTAATCCATGCGGTCAACATCCAGTTGGCCCGATACCAGCTGGTGCAGAAAGGGTTTGGGATGTTTATTGGTGAATATGCGGATGGCGGTATCCAGCTGTCCATTCATTTCCTCATTTAATCTTTGCATCAGCATCAGGGATATGGCCTCGTGGTTCACATCGCCGATCAGTTCTTTTTCCAGGGCATGTGAAAATGGTCCATGACCAATATCGTGTAAGAGTATGGCTACTTTGGCGCCCAGTTCTTCTTCAGGATCTATAGCAGTGCCTTTTCTTTTTAGTTCAGTAAGTGCTCTGCCCATTAAATGATAAGCGCCCAGTGAATGGTGCAATCGGGAATGTACCGCGCCTGGATAAACGAAATTGGCAAAGGCCATCTGGCTGATATTTCTCAGTCGCTGATAGTAGGGATGAGAGACCAATTGAAATATAAGCGGCTCATCGATCGTTATGAATCCGTACACCGGGTCATTAATGATCTTGCGGGCTGGCTCCATTGTTGACGTTTTGTTAAAGCCCCCTGCTGTAATGCGGGGAACAGGGCAAAACTACGAATGGCAGAATTAATAGTCTATTTTTGATATCCGGTCCTTAACAATAAAATCAATTAGATGGCGCTTGCAAAGATCATTTGGGTAGACGATGAAATAGAAAGTCTGCAATCACAGAAATTGTTCCTGGAAAATAAAGGGTACGAAGTGCAGACCTTCACAAATGGATTCGACGCCATTGATTATGTAAAAGAGAACCATGTGGATGTGGTGCTTATAGATGAGAGTATGCCAGGCATCACGGGACTGGAGACCATTGCCAAGATCAAAGAAGTGAACCAGGGAATTCCCATTGTGCTGATCACTAAAAATGAGACCGAGAACCTGATGGATGAGGCCATAGGCTCACAGATCAGCGACTACCTGATCAAACCCGTGAACCCCAACCAGGTTTGGCTGAGCCTGAAGAAGATCATTGATAATAAAAGACTGGTCGCGGAAAAAACAACCACCGCCTACCAGCAGCAGTTCCGCAATCTTTTCATGGCGCTTAACAGCAATCCTGATTTCAACGAATGGATGGACATCTACAAGAAGCTGGTGTATTGGGAACTGGAAATGCAGAAAAGCGATAGTCCGGAAATGCAGGAAGTATTGCAGAGCCAGAAAGGGGAGGCCAATACAGAGTTCTTCAAATTTGTATCAAAGAATTATACCAGCTGGGTAAATCCTAAATCGGCGGAAGCGCCGGTGATGAGCCACAACCTGCTTCAGTTCAAAGTGCTTCCGCACCTCGAAAAAGGGGTACCCCTATTTTTTGTGCTGATCGATAATCTTCGTTTCGACCAGTGGAAATCCATCCAACCTATATTCGCTGAAAGTTTCCGCATCCTGGAAGAAGATACTTTTTACAGTATTCTTCCTACCGCCACTCATTATGCAAGAAATGCGATCTTCTCAGGATTGCTTCCGATAGATATCGAAAAGCAATACCCCGTTCAATGGAAGAATGATGATGAGGAAGGGGGCAAGAACCTGAATGAGGAAGAATTCTTACGCGGGCAATTGAAAAGGCTGGGCAAGAATGACCTGAAGGTTTCCTATACGAAAGTGGTGAATAACCAGGCCGGACTTGACCTGGTAAATAATATCCATAACCTGCTGAATAATGACCTGAATGTGATCGTGTACAATTTTGTGGACATGCTTAGTCATGCGCGCACAGAAATGGAAGTGCTGAAAGAACTGGCCGGAGATGAGATCAGCTATCGCAGTATCACCGCTTCCTGGTTTGAACATTCTCCCCTTCACCAGGCATTGAAAAAAGTGGCGGATAAAAATATTAAACTGGTACTGGCTACCGACCATGGCACTATCCGGGTAAAAACTCCGTATAGAGTAGTGGGCGATAAACAGACCACCACCAATCTTCGCTATAAGCATGGCCGCAACCTCAACTATGAACCGAAGGAAGTACTTGCTTTCCGTGATCCACGTATGGCGGGCTTACCGGTTCCAAGCGTAAACTCCTCTTATATTTTCGCGAAGGAAGATGGCTTTCTCTGTTATCCCAACAATTATAATTATTACGTGAATTATTATCGAAATACTTTTCAGCATGGGGGAGTGAGTTTGGAGGAAATGATCGTGCCGGTGATAAAGATGCAGAGCAAATAGAGAGAAGCTTCTAGCTACTAGCCGCTAGCTATTAGCCCAATCAGCCTGCCAATTAAAATGCGATACATTAAAAAGAATGCATCTTAAGCTAGAGGCATTTTTGGGGGTGTCTTGTGGATAATAAAAGGGCAGTCTGCTTCAGGAAAATCTATGTCACTCATAAATTTGCAGAAGAATGAGATACAATCAAACCACACTGGATAAACTGGAAGCTATACCAAAGGAATGCGGTTATGTATTGCGCTATGAGCGGGGTACTTTCCAAAGCGGCTATTGTATATTGGAGCAGAAAAAAGTAGTGGTGCTGAATAAATTCCTGCAAACCGAAGGGCGTATCAATACCCTGGTGGAACTGATCCCCCAGTTAGAGATCAACCCGCTTTTGTTACCCGATGATATAAGGAAATTACACGAAGAGATACTTTCTGAGGCCGCGATCAAATGATCATTTCATAAAGATCTTAAGGCCATCATAAGCCAGGTGAATACCTTCCGGCAACTCATTTTCCACTTCCTCATGTTTTCCCATTTGATGGGATAGATGCGTGAAATAGGCCGCCGGCACATCCAGGTCATGTACGGTTGCAATGGCTTCTTCCAGATTGAAATGGGAAATATGTTTTTCCCTGCGAAGTGCATTCAATACCATCACCTCGGAACCGCGGATCTTATCCAGCTGTTCAGGGTCTATCCGGTTGGCATCGGTTATGTAAGTGAATTTCCCAAAACGAAATCCCATCACCGGCATTTTCAAATGCCATACAAGAATGGGTGTTACCGGTATATCTCCCACCATAAAAGGTTCCAGGGTAATGGTATGCATTTCCAGTTCCGGTATGCCGGGATATTTTGTATCGGAGAAGGCATAATGAAAATCACGTCGTACCGCTTCTTCCGTCAGGGAATCGGCGTAAATATCAATAGGTCGTTTATTAAAAAAATTATAGGCCCTTATATCATCTAATCCTGCCAGATGATCTTTATGCGGATGAGTAAAGATCACGGCATCCAGCTTTCTTATCTTTTCGCGGAGCATCTGCGTTCGGAAATCAGGACCCGTGTCTACCACCAGGCTTGTACTGGCAGACTGCACGAGGATACTTGATCGGAGACGGTCATCTTTTGGATCTTCCGAACGGCAAACCGCGCAATCACAACCGATCATGGGCACACCCGAACTGGTGCCGGTACCAAGAAATGTTATTGTGATCGGGGGACATTGCATGTCCTAAAGTTACGAGGGTGCCAGCCGTTCTCAAATTCCAATTCCTAAAAGAGCCGATACCATCATAATAAAAAAAACCACCGCCATTGAAAGCAAGCCCCAACACTGGTAAATAAGGATCAATTTTAAATTAGCAGGTTCTTTTCTGTTCACCTGTTTAAGTTGAGCGTCCTGATAAAATCAATAAGTAGTACAGGATGCCTTTTACGCACAAGAATGTACTAACAGTTGTTAGTGTTTGGCATTATTTCCCTATTTTGCATGCTCACGATTAACCGACTAATACAACCAATGAATTTTCAGCATTCCGAGATCACCGAACAGGTAGCACAAACAGCCCGTGATTTTGCCAATCAATACATCCGTCCTAAGATCATGGATTGGGACGAGAGCCAGGAATTTCCGGTGGATCTTTTTCATGAAATGGGAAAACTGGGATTGATGGGCGTACTGGTGCCGGAACAATATGGCGGTGCCGGACTTTCTTATTTTGAATATAAGGCCGTGATCGAAGAGATCTCTAAAGTATGTGGCTCTATCGGGCTTAGTGTGGCCGCGCATAATTCATTGTGCACCGGTCATCTTTTAGCTTTTGGAACAGAAGAACAAAAACAACAATGGTTGCATAAACTGGCCACAGGTGAATGGATCGGGGCCTGGGCCCTTACTGAAGCGAATACAGGTAGTGATGCAGGCAATATGAAGTGTACTGCTGTGCGTGATGGCGATGATTGGGTACTCAATGGAACCAAGAACTGGATCACCCACGGAAGATCCGGCGATATTGCTGTAGTGATCTGTCGAACGGGTGAACCGCGTGCCAAAGACAACTCCACTGCCTTCATCGTTCTGAAAGGAACACCCGGATTCGGTGCAGGTAAAAAAGAGAACAAACTGGGTATGCGTGCCAGCGAGACCGCTGAAATGATCTTTGATAATTGCCGCATTCCAGATGCGAACCGTTTGGGTAAGGTGGGAGATGGTTTTAAACAGGCGATGAAGATCCTGGATGGTGGTCGCATATCGATCGCTTCTCTCGCATTAGGCATTGCAAAGGGCGCTTATGAAGCCGCAAAGAAATATTCCAAAGAGCGTTACCAGTTCGATCAGCCCATTTCTAATTTCCAGGGTATTTCCTTTAAGCTGGCCGATATGGCTACTGAAATAGCTGCCGCTGAGTTATTGATACTGCAGGCCTGCGATCTCAAAAACAGGGGAGAGTCGGTCACTAAAATATCTGCCATGGCTAAATATTACGCCTCCGAGGTTTCGGTTCGTGTTGCCAACGACGCAGTCCAGGTATTTGGCGGTTATGGATATACCAAAGATTTCCCGGTTGAGAAATTCTATCGTGATGCAAAGCTTTGCACCATTGGGGAAGGTACCAGCGAGATACAGAAACTGGTGATCAGTCGCGAATTACTGAAAAGCTGATCAGAGCGGAATATTCCCGTGTTTTCTTCTCGGCCTTTTGGCCACTTTATTTTCCAGCATGGCAAATGCCTTGATCAGTTTACGCCTGGTCTCACGTGGTTCGATCACTTCATCTATAAAGCCTCTTTCCGCCGCTGTATACGGATTGGCGAACAGCTCGGCGTATTCTTTTTCTTTCTCCAGTAATTTTTGCGCAGGATCTTCCGCGGCAGCGATCTCATTTTTAAATATGATCTCGGAAGCGCCTTTGGCTCCCATTACCGCGATCTCCGCACCCGGCCATGCAAAATTCATATCGGCTCCAATATGTTTGGAGTTCATCACATCATAAGCGCCGCCATACGCCTTTCTCGTAATAACGGTGCAACGGGGCACTGTGGCCTCACTCAACGCATATAATAATTTCGCGCCATTAGTAATGATGCCATGCCATTCCTGGTCAGTACCCGGAAGAAAACCCGGAACATCTACCAGCACAAGCAAAGGGATATTAAAGCAATCGCAGAATCTCGTGAACCTTGCGCCTTTTCTGGAGCTTTCAATATCCAACACACCGGCCAGGCTTATGGGCTGGTTGGCCACGATGCCGATACTTCTTCCTGCCAGTCTTGCAAACCCCACTACTATATTATCTGCATAATTTTTATGCACTTCCATGAAACTATCCTTATCACAAATGCCATCTACTACGGCGCGCATATCATAGGGCTGGTTGGGCGATTCAGGCACGATGGTCTCCAGCTCTTCCCGAAATTCTTCTCCCATGGTATAAGGTTGTTTAGGAAGCACATCCTCACAATTCTGGGGAACATAACTCAATAATTTTTTCACTTGTAGAATGCAATCCATATCATTGAGCGCTGTAAGATGCGTAACACCGGAACGGGTGCTATGTGTAGAAGCGCCTCCCAGTTCTTCAAAACTTACGGTCTCGTTGGTAACGGTCTTCACCACATTAGGTCCTGTAACAAACATATAACTGGTGTTCTCCACCATGATCGTAAAATCTGTGATGGCGGGAGAGTAAACGGCTCCACCGGCGCAGGGGCCCATGATGGCGGAGATCTGTGGTATCACACCCGATGCCTGTACATTCCTGAAGAATATTTCGGCATATCCTCCCAGTGAACGAACCCCTTCCTGGATCCTTGCCCCACCTGAATCATTTAAACCTACCAGAGGTGCACCCACCTTCATCGCCATGTCCATGATACGGCAGATCTTCTCCGCATGGGTTTCAGATAAAGCTCCGCCAAACACCGTGAAATCCTGCGCAAATACATAGGTAAGCCTGCCATTCACCGTACCATAGCCGGTCACTACGCCATCTCCATAAAATAGTTGCTCATCCATTCCAAAATCGCGTGTACGGTGTACCACCAGCGCGCCAACTTCTTCAAATGAGCCGGGGTCCATCAACAGGTCCACTCTTTCCCTTGCCGTGAGTTTTCCTTTTTTATGCTGCGCATCAATTCTTTTTGCACCACCACCCATTTTCCCCTCTTCCAGTTTATCTCTTAGTATCTGTTTTTTCGATTTCATCTTATGCTGTTTGCAATTAATTAATGGGCCAGCCTGCGTTTCCAGCTGGTGGTCTTGTTTTCTACAGGGCTGAGTTTTTTCTGATCCTCCAGGTAATAACGAAGGGCCACAATAGCGGCTATCCGCGCATCTTCTTCCTGTTTGGCCAGTAATTTTTCCGGCGAATAATAATTCTTCACGAAATGCGTATCAAAATGACCTGAAAGAAAAGCTTCATGATTGAAAACAAAAGTCCCAAATGGCATGGTGGTCGATACCCCTTCGATCTTATAATCAAGGATGGCCTGTTTCATTTTCTGTATGGCTGAGATCCTGTCCTTATCATGGGTAGCCAGTTTAGCGATCATCGGGTCATAATAAATGGGGATGGCCATTCCCTGTTCATACCCATCATCCACCCTTATGCCTTCCCCTTCAGGTTTTATATATTTCTCCAGTGTACCAATGCTGGGAAGAAAATTATTCAGGGGGTCTTCAGCATACACGCGTAACTCAATGGCATGTCCATTTATCTTAAGGTCTTCTTGCGTAAACGCCAGCCGCTCGCCCCGGGCTATGCGTATCTGCTGTTCCACCAGGTCGAGCCCCGTGATCATTTCCGTAACAGGATGTTCCACCTGCAAACGGGTATTCATTTCCAGGAAATAAAAATTCAGTTTATCATCCACTAAAAATTCCACGGTTCCTGTGCTTGTATAATTGCATGACCTGGCAACCATCACTGCGGCTTCGCCCATTTTCCTTCTCATTTCTTCACTTACAACAGCGGAGGGAGATTCTTCCACCACTTTCTGATGACGGCGTTGAATGCTGCATTCCCTTTCAAACAAATGAACGGTGTTGCCGAAATTATCAGCCAGTACCTGTATCTCAATATGCCGTGGACTGGTCACATATTTTTCAATGAATACGGAGCCATCGCCAAATGAGGACTTTGCCTCGCTGATGGCCCTTTCCATTTGCTCGGCCAGGTCCTCTTCTTTATCCACTACGCGCATGCCTTTTCCTCCACCACCCGCAGAGGCTTTAATGAGAATAGGATAACCGATCTCTTTGGCGATCTTTTTGGCCATAGTCACATCTTCAATGGCTTTATCAATACCGGGTACCATGGGAATATTATATTGCTTCACGCATTCTTTTGCTGCGAGTTTGGATCCCATTACCCGCATCGCATCCGCGGAAGGCCCTATAAAAATGATACCCGCCGCTTCCACCTGCTCAGCGAAAAAGGCGTTCTCGCTTAAAAATCCATAACCGGGATGTATCCCATCCACGCCCAGTTCTTTGCAGGCTTGTATGATCTTCTCGCCATTCAAATAGGATTGATTGGAAGGAGCGGGGCCCAGGCAAACGGCCTCATCGGCGAATGCCACATGGGGTGAATTTCTATCCGCCTCGGAGTAGACCGCTACGGAACGGATACCCATTTTTTTAATGCTGCGCATGATGCGGAGCGCGATCTCTCCTCTGTTAGCTACAAGGATCTTTTTCATTTGGATGATTTATTCCAGTTCGATTAATACCTGTCCCTTATCTACTGCCTGGCCGGATTTTACCAGGATCTTTTTGATCACGGCATCGCCATGTATCATGATGCTGTTCTCCATTTTCATGGCTTCCAGTATCAGCAGTTTTTCTCCTTCTTTTACTTCCTGGCCTTCGCTCACAGAAATATCAAGCACCAGTCCCGGCATAGGGGCCTTGATCTCCCTGATCAGTTTGGTGGCCGCAGAACTGAATCCCAATTGGTCCAGTTCCTGGTCCAGCTCATCTTTTATTGCAACAGAATAATGCTGTCCTTCCAGTTCCACCAATAAATTTTTATGATCTGCATGCACAAGTGTGGCATTAGCCGATCGGTGGTTGCAGATTAAATTGTATTGCTGGGGGGATCGTTTTAAAAGGTCGAAGGCTTCAACCTGTTCCCTGTCCAGTTTGAATTCAAAATTATTCACCCTGACAAGAAAACGTTCGTTCTTATGGTCCATATCAATGTTTTAGGAATTCCCGCAATGGGTTATTCAATATGCAAGTTCCGTTCATTGCATATTTAAATAATATGATTATACTCATTCAGGAAGTTAACCAAAATCCTTGAAAACGGGTATTGGTTCAACGTACCTCCTGCATGTCTACCAGTTTTTTGTAGAAACCATTTTGCTGCAGTAATTGTTCATGGTTGCCTCTTTCCACGATCCTGCCTTTTTGCAATACAATGATCTCATCGGCATGGCGAATGGTAGATAAACGGTGGGCGATCACAAGGCTGGTACGATGCTGCATCATTTTATTGATCGCATCCTGCACCAGTCTTTCGCTTTCTGTATCTAACGATGAAGTGGCTTCATCCAGAATTAAAATTGGAGGGTTCTTCAGCAGCGCCCGGGCAATGGTAAGCCTTTGCCTTTCACCGCCTGAAAGCCTGGAACCGCGGTCGCCAATATTGGTATCATAGCCCAGTTCTTTTTTCATGATGAACTCATGGGCATTGGCCACTTTAGCGGCGGCTATCACTTCTTCCATGCTGGCCCCTGGTTTACCCAGCAGGATATTATTAGCGATCGTATCATTGAATAAAATAGGTTCCTGTGTAACGATACTCATCTGGCTGCGGACAGAGAACAGGGAATAATCGCGGATATTGGTACCGTCGATCAGCAATGCTCCGCTGGTCACATCATGGAACCTTGGTACCAGGTCGGCAAGGGTAGATTTACCCGCACCACTGGATCCTACCAGGGCAATAGTACGGCCTTTCTCTACTACCAGGTTGATATTCTCCAGGATCACTGCCTCATCATAGGCAAAACTTACATTCCTGAATTCAATACTATGTTTGAATTGATCCAGTTTTATACCATTAGGATTATCATCTACCGTTACAGGGGTAAGCAGGATCTCTTCAATACGCTGAATGGCTGCAGAGCCCTTTCGCATATTGCTGAATGAAGTGGACAGCGCTTTAGCGGGGTTGATGATATTGTAAAAAATACCGAGATAGCCGATGAATGCGGAAGCTTCCAGCGGGATCTCTTTATTCAGAACAAGTCTTCCGCCGTAATAAAGTATGGCAGAGAATAACATTACGCCCATCACCTCCGAAAGGGGAGAGGCCAGGTCGCGACGATAGGCAATACGATTCTTGGCTGCTAATAATTCTGCATTGTTCTTACGGAACCTTCCCCGAAGTAATGATTCAATGGTAAAAGCCTTGATAACTCTGAGTCCGCCCAGGGTCTCATCCAGTGTAGAAAGGGTCTCTCCATATTTATTGGCCACTTCCTGCGAATGTTTCTTCAGGGAACGCGTGATACGGCCTATGACCAAACCAAGAACAGGGATAAGTAATAAAAGAAAAATGGTCAGTCTCGGACTGATCATAAATAAAGCGAACAGCGTAACGATAATAGTAAGCGGATCCCTGATCCAGCCTTCCAAAGTTCCGACCAGTGAACCTTCCACTTCGGCAATATCATTGGTCATGCGACTCATAAGGTCGCCTTTCCGTTTTTCATTAAAGAAGCCAATTGGAAGTGTGAGCACTTTATCATACAGTTCTTCCCTGAGCTGGTTCACCACCCGGTTCTTCAGCGGATTCAGAATATAATAGGACAGGTATAGAAACAGGTTCTTAAAAATGATAAAGCCCACCATCAGCAGGCAGATAAGTCCTAAGGTCTTAATTTTTCCCTGGCCTTCCACCGATTGAAAAAGGAAGTCATTGACAGCGCGTATCACCGTATTGCTGCTGGTCTTGGTAATACTCCCGCAACCGGCGCATTCCGGGCGGGGGTCATTAAAGATCAGGTTCAGGAAAGGCATCAGCATGCCGATGGAAACGATAGAGAAAACAATACTCAGAAGCGTGGAAAGGAAGTAGAAGGCGATCTTAGCCTTATAATTTCGGAGATATTGAAAGATCCTTGCGTATTGCTTCATCAGAATTACATCAATTGAACGGGGCAAAGTAAGTAATTTTACAGCGCTAACCCAAAAGCGAAACGGTTAACAAACAACTATGGAAGAAGGAAAAAGACAAAAACAGATAGCCGGGCTCCTGAATGAAGAATTGAACATGATCTTCCAGCGCCTCGGCCTTTCTATGATAAATGGTGGTATGGTATCGATTTCATCGGTAAAAGTGACCCCCGACCTGCTCGAAGCCAGGATCTACCTGAGTTTTTTCCAGGTTAAGGATGCGGCTGCCACCCTGAAAATGATCGAGGAAAAACATCATGATATTAAAAAAGAACTGGCCACCCGGGTAAGGCACCAGCTAAGAAGCATCCCCGTACTTAAATTTTTCCAGGATGATACGCTGGACCATGTGTTCAAGATGGAAGAATTATTCAAAAAGATCGAGGAAGAAAAAAAACAAAACCCCGACTCCTAAACGCTAATCTCTAATCCCTAATCTCTAAACCCTCAACCCTCTTGTCTTTCCTCTTCGCCTGGCGCTATTTTAAAGCAAAAAAATCAACCAACGCGATCAACATCATCGCCTGGGTGAGTATTGTTGCCATTATGGTGGGGACAGCGGCACTTATTCTGGTGCTTAGTGTTTTTAATGGATTTGAGGGATTGGTAAAAGGGCTGTATTCTTCTTTTTATACTGATCTCAAAGTCATTCCGGAAAAAGCCAGAATAATGCGCGTAACGGAAGACCAGCTTAAAAAACTACAGGGACTGAAAGGGATCCGGAATTATTCTATGGTGCTGGAAGAAAAGGCCATGATACAGAATGGCGATTATCAATCGGCCGTGACCATGAAAGGGGTGGATGATCATTACCGGTATACCACAGGGCTGGCGGCACATATCATTAACGGGGAATATGAACTGGGTGATGAGGATAGTCCGAGAATGATCATGGGTGTAGGCGTAGAAGGCGCGCTGGGCCTCATTGCCGACCGGAATATTTCCCAGCTCAGTATTTTCCTTCCTAAAAAAAATGAATCGGAGAAGATCGATTTCCTGGAGAATATCAGCATGGATACGATCCAGTCCTCAGCCGCATTTGCCATACAGCAGGATTTTGATAATAAATATGCCATTACCAATATCGCGTTTTTAAAAAGGGCCATGGCACTTGGCCCGGATGAGTATGGCGCTATCGAGATCGCATTGAATGATCCGGATGATCCCGATAATATACGGGGCCAGGTAAGAAAAATATTCGGCGAAGGATTTACTGTTCAGAATAAATACGAGCAGAACAAAAGCCTTTATATGGTAATGACGCTGGAAAGATGGTTTGTATATGGCGTGCTTTCGCTGATACTGGTGGTGGCCGCATTTAATATGGTGGGGGCATTGACCATGCTGGTATTGGAAAAACAAAAAGACATTGCCATTCTTCATGCCTTAGGGGGAAAACGAAGTTTTATTCAACGGATTTTTCTCAGTGAAGGTTTATTGCTTTCACTGATAGGTGCCGGTGTGGGAATGGGAATTGCTTATTCACTGGCCCTGCTGCAAATAAAGTTCCACCTGGTCTCTCTGCCGGGATCATTTGTGATCAGCTATTTCCCGGTTGAATTAAGATGGGCGGATTTCCTGCTGGTTGCTTCCACCGTTTTTGTGGTCTCCATGATCGCGGCCTGGCTACCTGCAAGACAGGCGGCGAGGAGGGAATATTCGTTGAGGAGTGAATGAGTTAAAGGTTCAAGGTTCAGGGTTCAGGGTTCAGGGTTCAAGGTTCAGGGTTCAAGGTTCAAGGTTCAAGGTTCGGGTTCAAGGTTCAAAGTTCCAGGTTTCTTGAACATTGAACCTTAAACTTTGAACCTAATAATCTCCCAGCGTTTCAGGTAACTGCCCCAGCGCCTTCGCCAGTTGTTCATCATTCGGTGCCACACCATGCCAGTTATGGTCGTTTTCCATGAAATCGATGCCTTTACCCATAATGGTATGCATCAGGATGCAAACGGGTTTACCTTTTCCGCAATTGGCTTTGGCCTCATCAAGGGTGGCAACCAGTTTACCCATGTCATTCCCATCTGTTTCAAGTACGATCCATCCAAATGCTTCAAATTTTTTATGCAGGTCAAAATGGTCCATTACTTTTTCAGTAGTGCCATCGATCTGCTGATGGTTCCAGTCGATAGTGGAAATGAGATTATCCACTTTATGATGCGCTGCGAACATCACTGCTTCCCAGATCTGCCCTTCATCCAGTTCACCATCACCATGCAAGGAATACACGATGCGATCATCGGCGTTTAATTTTTTTGCGAGGGCTACACCAAGGGCCACACTCATTCCCTGTCCCAGGGAGCCGGAGGCGATGCGAACACCCGGAAGATGTTCATGGGTGGCCGGATGCCCCTGTAAACGGGTATTGAGTTTTCGGAAGGTTCCAAGTTCTTTCACATCAAAATATCCTGACCTGGCCAGTACAGAATAGAATACAGGCGATATATGTCCGTTGGATAGTATAAATACGTCTTCCCCTATCCCATCCATATTAAAAGATGGGTTGTGTTTCATGGTTTTAAAATACAGGGCAGTCAGAAAATCCGCACAACCCAGTGAACCACCGGGATGTCCACTATTGGAGCCATGCACCATGCGAACAATATCTCTGCGAACCTGGGAAGCGATTGCGGTAAGTTCTGCCATAATATCTTGATTGCTGTTAAACTTTTAGTACCTTCGATTATCAAAAGGATGTCGCGTGCAAATGTGCGATCTTTTTAGATAAAAAATCCACCCTGTTCCATCTTCTTACCAACAAGTACCCAAAGTCCAGGTAAAAGCCGATCAATCTCCTTATTGTCAAATCATTAATTATGGTTGTCAAATTGGAAAATCCGGTTTTTCAGGCTTAATTTTGTCAAACTTAAAACCAGCTCGATGCTCGATATTTTATTGGCCTCTTCCGTTGCCTTTATAATCACCTTCCTGGCAATACCGGTGATCTTACAGGTGGCTGAGCAAAAGAAGCTGTATGATGTTCCCGATGAACGTAAGGTGCATACCCGCCTGATCCCCTCCCTGGGTGGAGTAGGTATTTTCGCCGGTTTCCTTTTGGCTTCCCTGCTTTCTGTCCAGGGATATTTGAATCCTGAATTCCAGTATTTTTTCGCGGCTGCCCTGGTGATCTTCTTCCTTGGATTAAAGGATGATATTATGATCCTTTCCGCCACCAAGAAATTTGTAGGGCAGATCATTGCCGCCTCTATTCTGATACACCTGGGTGGTATTCGACTGGATAGCATGCATGGCCTGCTTGGTTTCAATGAACTTCCGGAGGCATTCGGGCTGGCTCTTTCCTATCTTACCATTATCGTGGTGATCAATTCATTTAACCTCATTGATGGGGTGGACGGACTGGCTGCCAGCCTGGGTATCCTGACCATGACCGTTTTCGGTATCTATTTCTTTGTGATCGATTACCAGGCCTATGCTTTATTCGCCTTTTCGCTTGGCGGAAGCCTGGCCGCTTTTATGATATTCAACCATCACCCGGCCAAGATCTTCATGGGTGATTCTGGTTCTTTGATGATCGGACTGGCAAACGCTATACTGGTGATCAAATTTATCAATGTTTGCAATGAACCTTCTGTAGCTGTGCAGGTAAGTTCCGGCGTTGCCGTTGGTTTCAGTATACTTATTGTACCCCTGCTGGATACTTTAAGGGTCTTCAGTATCCGTATCCTGAATGGAAGGTCCCCGTTTACTCCCGACAGGAACCATGTGCATCACCTGTTGCTGGATAGGGGACTGGGACATGCCGCAGTGACCTTTACCTGTGTGGCTATTAACATAGGTTTCATCATGCTGGCCTGGTTTGGCCGTTCACTCGGACCAAATTACCTGCTGCTGGGCATATTGGCTCTGGCGTTTTCCGGTTTAGGTCTTCTTTATTACCGCAGAACCCGCCGCCATACTATGGTAGTGGCAACTGAAAATGGAATGGCCAGGTTAAAGGCAGGACCAAAAGTGGTGACCCTTACACCGGAAGGCAGCTCTTCAGCTGAAAACAATTAAATCGAATCTCCGCAAGAAGGAATTCCTTTTTTGGCCATTCATCAGTAGATTTGCGGTCCACAAAGAACTATTATGGAAGATGTAGCATCGATCATCAGCAGCGCTGATGAGCATATGAATAAGGCGATCACCCACCTCGAAATAGAACTGGTAAAGATCAGAGCCGGAAAAGCTAACCCCCAGATGCTGGATGGCATCATGGTGGATTATTATGGTTCTCCCATGCCTATCAACCAGGTGGCGAATATCAGTGTGATGGATGCACGCACGCTTAGTATACAGCCCTGGGAAAAGAATATGCTTCAGCCTATTGAAAGGGCTATTATCGCTGCAAATATTGGCATCAACCCACAGAATGACGGGGTGAATATTCGCATTTTCCTTCCGCCTCTGACAGAAGAGAGAAGAAAAGAGCTCGTGAAGCGCTGCCAGAATGAAGGTGAACATTCAAAAGTGGCCATTCGTAATATTCGCAGGGATGCCATAGAAAATATCAAGAAACTTCAGAAGAACGGTCTCAGCGAGGATGCATCCAAAGATGCAGAAGCAGAGGTTCAGCAGATCACTGACAAGTTCATTGCTTTTGTAGAAAAACACCTCTCCTCCAAGGAAAAAGAGATCATGTCGGTTTAATCCACCACAGGTGGTTCCACTGTTTCGTCTTTAGGTAATTGTTTTACACTTCTGTTGGCCAGGTATACGCCCAGCAGGATGACCAGCAGCGCCACTACCTGCAGGGGCATGATCTTTTCGCCATAATAAATTCCCCAACCGATCGCCACAAAAGGTATCCCGTAGGTAACAAGTGATGCAAACAGGCCACCTGCCCTTTTTACCATAACATAGAATATAATTGAAGCCAGTGCGGTACCAACAATGCCAAGCATACTGCTGGCCAGGGTGCTCAGTGTATAAGCAGATTCAGCTAAAGGAAGGTCAAAATAGCCGGTAAAGAAAAGCACCAGCAAAGAAGCAGGGATCAGTCCGGTAAACGCAATGGCCGCGATCTGAACGGAACTTACCCCTTTCAGTTTACTATGAACCATATTTACATTGATGCCATAGAGTATGGTAGCGGCCACTACGAACCCGGTGTATGCAATATATTCAGGGGTTCTATCCACATTGGCATAGATGAGTAAACTGGTTCCTGCCAGTCCTGCAATTACCCCCAGTATTTTCTGAAGGCTGGTGAGTATACCAAAGAAAACAGCACCGGTGATCACTACAAATAATGGTGTGAGCGAATTAAGGCTTCCGGCAAGGGCCCCCCCGATCTTTGTTTCCGCTATGCAAAACAGGAAAGCGGGAAAAAAACTACCCAGCCACCCGCTTAAAAGAATATAGCCGAATAACCGGCGGGGAACTTTTTTAAGCGTTTGAAAAACAAAGGGCAGCATGATCATTCCGGCAGTAAGCATTCGGAGGGCCGCCACCTGGTAGGCGCTTAGCACAGGCTGGCCAGCCTTATCATAAAGACCCCATTTCATCAGAATAAAAGAACTGCCCCAGATCAGGCAGAGTAGTACAAAAAGCAGCCAGTTATAGAATTTATTATTCATGCAGGCCGCAAAGTTCAAGAAAATAAATCGCCTGCGGTTTAAAAATTTATAAAGGCTAAATTGCGAGACCCAATTTTCTATTTTATGGCAGAAATACGATTAAAGGATATTCCAACAAGAGCCCCTAAGGACTGGGATAAACTGCAGACCAAAGACAAGACAGAAGCGATCAAAACTGAACTCCAGGAAATGCAGAACCTGCTTTTTGCTGAGTCAAAACATTCCATACTGATCGTGATACAGGGTATGGATGGAAGTGGTAAAGATGGGGTGATCCGCAATGTCTTCGGTTGTATGAATCCACAGGGGGTTACTGTTAAATCCTATAAAGCACCTACGGCCGAGGAATTATCACACGATTTTTTATGGAGGATCCATCATTATGCTCCTGCAAAAGGAATGATCCAGGTGTTTAACCGCAGCCATTATGAAGATATACTGGTGACCAGGGTACATAAGTGGTGCGATGACCAGACCGCAAAACAACGAATGGAAGCCATCAATGATTTTGAAAAGTTGCTGCAAAAACATAATCGTACGCATATCCTGAAATTCTATTTACATGTTTCACCGGAGGAACAGCGGTCTAGATTGCTGGAAAGGATAAAAGACCCGGCAAAAATGTGGAAGTATAATGAGAATGACTTGGAGGAGGCCAAACTCTGGGATGTTTATATGTCTGTGTACGAGGACTGTTTTAATAATTGCCAGGAGCCTCCCTGGACCATTGTTCCCAGCGACCAGAACTGGTATAAAGAATTTATTATAGCCGATGCTTTGTGTAATTTGCTCAAGGACCTGGACATGCAGTTCCCAGGGCTGAAAAAATAGTTTATTTCACTATCATCCATAACACTTAAAACAATCAAAATGGGAATGCTTAAAGAATTCAAGGAATTTGCCATGAAAGGCAATATCGTTGACCTGGCTGTTGCTGTAATAATCGGAGGCGCTTTTGGAAAGATCGTTACTGCCTTTACAGATAGCCTGATCATGCCTGTGATCAGCCTCTTAATGGGAAAAGGCGGTGTTTCTGACCTTACTGTGGCGGTTAATGGAACTGTATTCCCTGTCGGGAATTTTCTTCAGGCAGTTATAGATTTCATTTTGGTAGCATTTGTGTTGTTCCTTGTGATCAAGGTGATGAATGCACGTAAAAAACAGGTGGTTGAGGCCCCCGCTGCCCCGGCTGAAGATATTGTTCTGCTCAGGGAGATCCGCGACGAGTTAAGGAAGAAATAATCCCTAATTTTGCCCTCCACAGAGGAAAAAACATACCAGTGCAGACGCCAACCTACCAGATAAAATTACCGCAGTTCGAAGGTCCCTTTGATCTTCTTCTTTTCTTCATTGAAAGGGACGAACTCGATATTTATAATATTCCTATCACAGGTATCATCAACGATTTCCTGGATTATATCCATAAAAGCGATGAGCTCAATATAGAACTCAGCAGTGAGTTCATTCTGTTCATCTCCACCCTGATGCGCATCAAGGCAAAAATGCTGCTTCCCCGTAAGGAACTGGATGCAGCGGGTAATGAGATCGATCCGCGGCAGGAACTGGTCAACAAGATCCTGGAATACAAAAGATTCAAGGAAGCTTCTGCCCAGATGGCTGAAATGGAAGCGCTTCGTTTACTGAGTGTACGCAGGGGAAATATCCAGGATGAACTGATGAAGATCGGCGAAGAGGATAGTGAAGGCACAGAGATACAGCAGATCACTTTATTTAAACTGATGCGCGCTTTTGAAAGGGCCATGCAGAAATACAGTGACCGCCTGAACAAACCGGTGCATACCGTGGTGCAGTATAACTATACCATGGAGGGAAGCCGCGACAGTATGCTGAACCTTGCCCGCGAGAACCGTTCTATTTCATTCGACCAGATCTTCGAGAGATCAGAGAACAGGGTTCATGCCATTTTTAATTTCCTATCTCTGCTGGAACTGGTACAACAGCGTTTCCTGAAGATCATCATCGGGGAAGGAAAGAACAATTTCATTATTGAATATAACGAACCGGAGAACAGGCTGGCAGAACTGGAAGAGGCTGCTGGTTCTTAATTGCCTTGAATAATAACCGACGATTTTCTATAATAAAAAATAACAGCTATGAAATCATTCGCATCTGCACATTGGGAAGGAACCGGTAAAGAAGGCAGTGGTACCCTGTCAACAAAATCACAGGCACTGAACCAGGCCAACTATGAGTACAAAAGCCGTTTTGAAGGCGGAGAGAATACCAATCCTGAAGAACTGATCGGCGCTGCGCACGCAGGCTGCTTCTCGATGAAACTGAGTTTTGTATTAGGCGCTGCAGGCTTTACTCCATCCAGTATCGATACGGAAGCTACCATAACACTGGAGGCAGGTTCTGTTACTTCCAGTCACCTGGTAGTGAAAGCAACTGTTCCGGGCATCACTCCTGAAAAATTCCAGGAATGCGCGGAAGATGCCAAGGCTAATTGCCCTATCAGCAAATTGCTGAATACTGCCATCAGTATGGAAGCTGCTCTTGTATAAGCTTCTAGCCATGAGCTACGAGCTATGAGCGTTGAACGTTTTATGGTGAATCATGAATTAATTCTCATGATTCACCATTTTTCTTTTTAGGTGTATTAGCTGTTAACCAGCCTGCCGGCAGGTAATTAACTGCCAACTGCTCACTGGCAACTGTCAACTATAATCTCCATCCCATATAAACCTGCACCACATTATTCTTCATATTCACGCGAGGAATAAAATTGGGTGAGCCTGGATCAGTGCCATTATTGGTATTGTTCAATCCAACATTTACCCTGGCCCCAAAGAAGAGTCCGAAAAGGGGAGAGACCTCACCTCCGGCGGCTACTCCATAAGTGAACTTATTGAAATAATTCAGCAGACTGCCTCCGCTGTTTCCACTGCTGTCAACAGCAGCATTCAGCAAAAAGCCGATCTGCGGACCTGCATGAATATTCACCTTCTTCGTAAAATTGAGTGTAAATAACTGGGGGAGTAAAAGATAATCCAGGTTTACATGACCGGTATTCGTGTTGCTTTTATAATCATAGCCCTGCCGGGAAAGTATGATCTCTGAACGAAAACCAAAAAAGCCCTTAGGCTTTGGGGCTATATAACCGCCCAGCATATAACCAGTGCGATTATCAGCATTTATGCCGGCTGTATTGCTAACATTGGCAAAATTAAGCCCCGCCTTCACAGCGATCTTGATCTGGGCGGAAAGTAGTAAAGGGAAGCATGCAAGCATGAAAAAGAATATTCGCATAACCAGAATTTACCTTGGAGTGCAAAACCCATACCATTAGCCCAATAATTCGCCGCTTACCTTCACTTTTTCACGCATCATTTCCAGAACGGCTTCCTGTATACCCTGGGCGTCATATCCGCATTCTCGGTGAAGTTCTTTTGGTGTACCATGTTCTACCAGGCGGTCAGGAATTCCCAGCATGCGTAATTCATTCTTATATCCGTTGGCTGCCATAAATTCCAGCACAGCAGAACCAGCCCCGCCTTTGATGGTGCCGTCTTCTACGGTCAGGATCTTTTCATAATTGCGGCAAACCTCGTGAAGCATTTCTTCATCCAGCGGTTTTACAAAACGAAGGTCGTATAAAGCAGGTGACAACCCGAGGTTCTTCAATTCACGAATGGCAGATAAGGCAAAATTTCCCGGATGTCCCAGGCTGAGAATGGCGATATCCTTTCCATCACGGATCTTTCTTCCGGTACCGATCTTTATTTCTTTCATTTCCGTTCTCCATTCTGGCATTACGCCTTCGCCGCGTGGATAACGGATCACAAAAGGAAGGTTGGTGCTTTCCAGCTGCGCCGTATACATCAGGTTGCGCAATTCAGCTTCATTCATTGGGGCGCTGATCACCAGGTTAGGGATACAACGCATAAAAGCGATATCATAACAGCCATGATGTGTAGGACCATCATCACCCACCAGTCCTGCACGGTCAAGGCAAAACACCACGGGCAGTTTTTGAATGGCCACATCATGCACTACGGAATCATAGGCCCTTTGCATGAAGGAGGAATAGATATTACAGAACACGCGCAATCCCTGTGTGGCCATACCCGCGCTCACGGTTACCGCATGCTGTTCTGCGATACCTACATCAAAAGCGCGGTCAGGCATTTTTTCCATCATGAACTTCAGGGAAGAACCTGAAGGCATGGCAGGGGTAATGCCAACTATCTTATCATTTTTTTCAGCCAGTTCGATCATGGTAAGACCGAATACATCCTGGTATTTTGGTGGCTGGGGAAGGTCGAATTTCTTTTTTTGAATCTCTCCGGTGATCTTGTCAAATAATCCCGGTGCATGCCATTTGGTTTGATCTTTTTCAGCCAGCGCATATCCTTTCCCTTTGGTAGTGATCACGTGAAGGATCTTTGGTCCTGGTATACTGCGAAGATCTTTCATGGTATCCACCAGCTTGGCCACATTATGTCCATCGATGGGGCCAAAATACCGGAGGTTAAGCGCTTCAAATAAATTGGAGCTGCTGCTCACCATGCTTTTTAAACCATCTGCCATTTTATGCGCCATGGCCTGGCTGAATTTTTTTCCGGGAAGCTTGCCCAGCATTTTCCAGATATCATCCTTCATCTTATTATAAGTAGGAGAAGTAGTGATATCGGTGAGGTATTCTTTCAGGGCACCTACATTGGGGTCTATGCCCATGCAGTTATCATTCAGGATGATCAGTACATCGGCATCGGCTACACCGGCATGGTTCATACCCTCAAAAGCAAGACCAGCCGTCATGGCTCCATCGCCTATTACGGCCACTACTTTGCGATCGGTCTCCCCTTTATATTTGGCGGCCATGGCCATTCCAAGCGCAGCAGAAACAGAAGTGCTGGAATGCCCGACGCCAAACGTGTCATATTCCGATTCGCTTCTTTTGGGGAAACCACTAAGGCCTTTGTATTTGCGGTTGGTAGGGAAATTATCGCGGCGGCCGGTAAGGATCTTATGGCCATAGGCCTGGTGACCAACATCCCATACCAACTGATCGTACGGAGTATTATAAACGTAATGTATAGCTGTGGTTAATTCCACCACCCCCAGGCTTGCGCCAAAATGCCCGCCATGAACGCTCACCACGTCAATGATATACTGTCGTAATTCATCACATACCTGGTGAAGTTTCTCACGAGGTAATTTTTTAAGGTCATCGGGCGAATTGATCTTTCCTAAAAGTGGTCCTGGGTTAATATCCATGTTCCGGAATTGCGGTTTTCAGCCTTAAAAATACCGATTCCACCGGAACCGGTTTGCTAAATATTGTATAACTATCAGGCCCCGGTAAGGTTGAAAAACCCGACAAAAATCCCCCGAAAAGGCTAATACCCATTTGTAAGAGCTATCCG
The DNA here is from genome assembly GCA_016720565.1 of Chitinophagaceae bacterium. Classification (GTDB taxonomy): domain Bacteria; phylum Bacteroidota; class Bacteroidia; order Chitinophagales; family Chitinophagaceae; genus JJ008. Next base: position 592,351 of record JADKKJ010000012.1, on the reverse strand, counting down.
CCATTGATATATTAGCTCTGCGTTCAATAAACGCATTCATTAGCTTTGAACCATGACACTGGGAAGAGAATATAGAAAAAAGTCACTTTACTGGACCTTTCAGCTGATAGGTTGGGGCAGTTTTGCCCTTATCAACGCATTTTTCGCGTTTTCCTTTGGTAAACTGGACCAGAATTTCTTTTACCGGGTCACCATCTTCCTGGTGCTGGGGGTAATGGTAACCCACCTGATGAGAAGCGTGATCACCAGCCTGGGGATACTTCAGAAAAACCTGCAGAAACAGGTGGTGCTGTTCCTGATATTGACCACCATATTATCCATGCTGGCTTCTTTTTTAAGAGTGGAAGCGGCCATGCGGCTGGACCTGCTCAGCAGTGATGAGCAGTCGCTGCTTTCCCGGCCTGGTGTAAAATACTGGATCAGTAAACTGGTGCTGGTCTTAAGCAGCGGTTTCTCCTTCTTCATACTCTTCTTTATCTGGAACCTGATCTATTTTGTTTACCATTATGTGACCAAGAGCCGAAAACAACAATTGGACACGTTAAGGCTGGAAGCGCTTGTAAAAGAACTGGAACTTCAGACCATCAAGGCCCATATCAATCCGCATTTTATTTTCAATTCACTCAATAGTATCCGCGCCCTGGTAGATGAGAACCCGCAAAGGGCCCGGAAAGCGGTAACAGAACTCAGCAATATCCTGCGCAGCAGCATGCATGCAGAAAAATTAGAGACCGTACCGCTTGAAAAAGAGCTAAGCATCGTCAAAGATTATCTGGCTTTGGAAAATATGCGTTTCGAGGACCGGCTGAAAGTGGAATACGAGATCGATGAGGATACGCTGAACCTGCCGGTACCACCAATGATGTTGCAGACACTGGTAGAGAACGCCATCAAACATGGCATCAGCAGGCAGATAAATGGGGGGGTGGTAAAAGTGAGTTCAGAGATCAGAGGTAATTATTATGAACTGATGGTGCAGAATACCGGCCAGTTAAATGGAAATGCAAATGCTGATGGATTTGGAATTTCCAGCACCACCAGCCGCCTTTCCCTCATGTATGGATCCAGGGGAAAATTTGACATCAGGCAGATAAACGGTTCTATGGTTGAAGCCCGGGTACTTATCCCAATACAAAACGAAGGAATTAATAATCAATAGAAATGAAAGCGATCATTATTGATGATGAAAGACTGGCCCGCCTTGAGCTAAGGAAATTATTACAGGATTTTCCAGAGGTTGAAGTGATCGATGAAGCAGCTAATGCGGAAGAAGGCGTTTCCAAGATCGAGCTGCATCAGCCGGATATTATCTTCCTGGATATTCAAATGCCCGGGCAAACCGGTTTTGATATGCTTTCCCAATTAGAAAAGGCACCCCAGGTGATCTTTACCACAGCGTATGATGAATTCGCTTTGAAAGCCTTCGAAGTGAATGCGCTTGACTACCTGCTTAAGCCAATAGAACCCAAAAGACTGGCCGATGCCATTCAAAAACTGAATGGGGGTGATCTGCGTGACCCAAGACCTGAATTAGGAAGTTCTAATAATTCTCCGCTTTCCGAACACGACCAGGTATTTGTAAAAGATGGCGAAAGATGCTGGTTCGTTCGGTTAAGCGATATCCGTCTTTTTGAAAGCGTAGGCAATTATGCCAAAGTGTTCTTTGGTCCCAATAAGCCGCTTATCCTGAAATCCCTGAATGCCCTGGAAGAAAGACTGGATGAAAAAACATTTTTCCGCGCCAACCGTAAACATATCGTCAACCTTCGCCTGGTGGATAAAGTAGAACCTTATTTCAATGGCGGACTGCTGCTGGAATTAAAAGGTGGTGAGAAGATCGAGGTGAGCAGGAGGCAGACGGTGAAGTTTAAGGAGATGATGAGCCTTTGAGGAGTTGGCAGTCTTTAGTCAAGAGTCGGGAATCCAGAATCAATAGTGATTAGTCAATGGTGAATAATCATTCAAATCAAGATCAGAAAATAGCGTTTGAATTGAATATGATTTAGCTAGCGGCTGGCAGCCAGTAGCCAGTAGCTAAAAGCTTTAAAAACAATCTTAATGAAAAATAGCATACTCTCCATTTCCCTCCTGTTCATAGTAGTAACAGCCAATTGCCAGAAGTCTATTGATGAATTGATCAGTGTAAAAGAGGCTACTCGTATTGAGAATATGCTGGCCAGCGATGAAATGCGCGGAAGGAAAACCTTTTCGCCGGATATTGATAAGGCAGCTGCATTTATTGCAGATGAATTCAAAGCTGCGGGTTTAAAGACCTTTGGGAATAATAAAACATATTTACAGGAGTTTGCCCTGGTAAGAACAAAATTTATTTCCGCTTCGGCCACGCTTGATGGAATGGCGCTGGACCAGAAACAGGTGATGGTGATCACCTCTTCTCCCAACCTTAGTATCACCGAAGCCTGTGGCTATGAAAAAGCATATCTAAAAGCAGGAATGAATTTCCAGGTAGAGTCAAGAAAACTGGCCAGGGGAAATAAGAACCTGCTCGTTTTGGTGGATACTTCTTTCGCCTCTTCTTTTTCAGGCCTGGCGCGACTGAAATCAAATATGTTCCGTTCCTCTACCAATGTGATCTTCCTGCTTACCAACAGCGATCCTAAAACCTATGCCATCGAAGCCGTACATGAGGTCACCGAACAAAAACTGGCCAATGTAGTGGGCGTGATCCCGGGAAGAACGGATGAAATGGTTGTTTTTTCCGGTCACTATGATCATCTCGGTATCGGAAAAGCAGTGAACGGCGATTCTATTTATAATGGGGCCAATGATGACGCGGCAGGAACAACAGCGGTGATTATGCTCGCTAACTATTTTCAGCAGCAGAAGAAGAATGAACGCACCCTGGTTTTTGTTGCTTTTACTGCGGAAGAAGTTGGGGGATATGGTTCCCAGTATTTTTCCAAACAGCTGGATCCCGAGAAAGTGAAGGCCATGTTCAATATTGAAATGATAGGAACCGAAAGTAAATGGGGAAAGAACAGCGCCTATATTACCGGGTATGAAAAAACAAATATGGGTGAGATACTGGCCAAAGACCTGAAGGGATCCGATTTTACTTTTTATCCCGATCCATATCCCACACAGCAGTTATTTTACCGCTCCGATAATGCCACGCTGGCAAGATTGGGCGTGCCTGCCCATACTATTTCAACCTCCAAAATGGATGTAGAACCCAATTACCATAAACTTACGGATGAAGTGTCCACACTTGACCTGGATAATATGGCCGCGATCATAAGGGCCATTGCCATCAGTTCAAAATCCATAATTGAAGGGAAAGAAACACCCAGCCGGGTGAAGACGGAAGACCTGACACGCTGATCAGCCTTCTACATTTAGCACGGAATGTACCGCATCGCTCATCTCACGGATCAGCGATGCGTCTTTTTCTATGGCATTGCCCACAACGATCACATTTGCACCGGCTTTGCAGTTTCTGTAAGCTTTTTCCGGTTCAATGATCCCACCACCAACGATCAGTGGTACTTCTATATGCCTGGCCACCGCGTGTATCATGGTTTCAGTGATAGGTCGCCTGGCCCCGCTGCCCGCATCCATATAAATAAGCTTCATGCCCAGCATTTCGCCGGCCATGGCCGTACACATAGCTATCTCATTTTTATCGGAAGGAACAGGACTTGCATTGCTGATATAAGACACTGTGGTGGGAGCTCCACCATCTACCACTATGTAACCAGTGGGCATGATCTCCAGACCGCTTTGTTTTACCGCTGGCGCGGAAACAACATGCTGGCCGATCAATAACTCCGGGTTTCTTCCCGAGATCAGGGAAAGATATAAGAGTGCATCGGCATAGCGGGAGATCTGGGAAGGACTTCCGGGAAAAAGGATCACTGGAATATCACAGTTTCGTTTTATGTGCTGCACGCATTCATCCAGATGATTACTGATCACCAGGGAACCACCTACCAGGAAATAATCCACCTTCGCGGCCACGGATAACCGGATATATTCATCCATGAGCGAACTGGCTAACCCATCTGCCTCGGTCACCTTATCCGGATCGATAAGAACAGCGAAAGACCTTTTGCCTTCATTCTTCCTCCGACACAATTCCTTGTATATGGTTTGGTTCATCCTTACAAATTTGCGAAAAATACAGGGAAATAGGGCATTTTATTGCGGTTATAAAAAGCAGGTCATTTCCCCTTGCAGATTCTGCCAAAATATGCGGGCCGGATACAGGGTTGCGATTTTGATGCGTTACGCTGCGAAAACCGGCACTGATGAACCAGTTCAGAATGAACAAATAGTGAAACGATGTGCTGGCAAGGCTTTCAGACGATTATTTTTAGAAAATGCCGTTTAATACTTCGTTTTTTGGTGTTTTGAGAAGGGGGGAAGTTTTGTAATGGTGTGCGGGTAATTTTCCAAAATTTTTTTTAGGAAATCCACTATCCGGATTGTGTAAAATTCCTGCAACCCAATACAGGCCTGCTTTCTGACCTGATTATGGCTCCTTTTCCACAGAATGTGAATATTTCAACCTATGAATTACAGATACTTAAAAATATTTTCGTCTTCTCCGTTAACATTTACTTAACCCTGAAAGAATCTTTAGTTATGGGCACAAGGATAAAAGCATCCGCCAAAAGCGGACTTAAGTTTTCTCGTCGATATACCCGCGACGATGTGAACGTTTATGACCAGTTCGAATATGATTACCGAACATCGGTGATCAAAAACCCTTCAGGGGAGAAAGTATTCGAGATGACCAACGTGGAAGTTCCAAAACAATGGAGCCAGATCGCGACAGATATTCTCGCGCAAAAATATTTTCGTAAGGCAGGCGTACCCCAGCCGGACGGCAGTTTAGGTCGTGAGACCTCTGCTAAGCAGGTGGCCCACCGTATGGCCAATTGCTGGCGGGCATGGGGCGAACGTTATGGGTATTTTGCCACTGAAAAAGATGCGCAGGTTTTTTACGAAGAACTTGTTTATTCCATCCTGAATCAGATGGCGGTGCCTAACAGTCCGCAATGGTTCAATACCGGCCTTCATGAATCCTATGGCATCACCGGTAAGCCACAGGGCCACTACTATGTGGATCCAACAGACGGTGAATTAAAAAAATCACAGAACGCCTACGAGCGCCCGCAGCCGCATGCCTGTTTCATCCTTAGCGTAAACGATGACCTGGTAAGTGATGGTGGTATCATGGACCTATGGGTTCGTGAGGCCCGTATCTTCAAATATGGTTCTGGCGTAGGAACCAACTTCTCCAATCTTCGTGGAGAAGGAGAAAAACTCAGCGGTGGCGGAACTTCTTCCGGACTGATGAGCTTCTTAAAGATCGGCGACCGCGCCGCAGGCGCTATCAAATCCGGCGGTACCACCCGTCGCGCTGCGAAAATGGTTTGCCTTGACCTGGATCACCCGGAGATCATTGATTTCATCAATTGGAAAGTGGAAGAAGAGAAAAAAGTGGGCGCGCTGATCGCAGCCGGTTATCCTTCCGGTTATGAAGATGAAGCATACAAAACAGTAAGCGGACAAAACTCTAATAATTCCATTCGTATCCCTAACTCCTTTTTCGAAAAACTGGAAAATGATGAAGATTGGGAACTGAAAGGTAGAATGGATGGCAGGGTAATGAAGAAGATCCCCGCCCGCGAACTCTGGAACCATGTGGCCTATGCCGCCTGGCGTTGCGCAGATCCCGGCACTCAGTACGACACTACCATCAATGAGTGGCATACCTGTCCTGAAGGCGGTCCTATACGCGCCTCCAACCCTTGTTCAGAATACATGTTCCTGGATAATACAGCCTGTAACCTGGCTTCCTCCAACCTGATGAAGTTCTTCGACACCGAGACCAATATCTTCGATGTGGAAGGCTATGAATACAACTGCCGCCTCTGGACCGTTGTATTGGAGATCTCCGTACTAATGGCGCAGTTCCCATCCAAAGAAGTGGCCCAACTGAGCTATGAATACAGAACACTGGGATTAGGCTATGCTAACCTCGGCACCATGCTGATGGTAAGCGGTATTCCTTATGACAGTGAAGAAGCAAGAGGCATTGCCGGCGCTATCTCTGCTATCATGACCGGGGTAGCTTACAGAACCTCCGCTGAAATGGCGCAGGTGCTGGGCGCATTCCCTCGTTATGAAGAGAATAAAGAACACATGATGCGTGTGATGCGCAACCATCGCCTGGCTGCCTATGATGCGGATGAATATGAGCAACTGAGCCTGAAGCCACAGGGAATTAAAGCGCAACATTGCCCGGACTACCTGTTGAAGGCTGCCTGCAAGGCCTGGGATGACGCTGTAGAGCTTGGCGCCAAATATGGCTACCGCAATGCGCAATCCACCGTGATCGCGCCTACGGGCACTATCGGCCTTGTAATGGATTGCGATACTACCGGTGTAGAACCTGATTTCGCCCTGGTGAAATTCAAGAAACTTTCCGGTGGTGGTTATTTCAAGATCATCAACCAATCTGTTCCAGCCGCCCTGAAGAACCTGGGTTACTCAGAAAAAGAAACAGATAACATCATTAAATATGCGGTTGGATCTGCCTCCTTTGCAGGGGCGCCTTTTATCAATCACCAGACCTTAAGTGAAAAAGGTTTCATCGCTGACGAGATCAAACGTATCGATGCAGCCGCTGCTTCCGCTTTTGAGATAGGATTCATCTTCAATAAATACACATTAGGTGAAGAATGCCTTCAGCGACTTGGTTTTACACCTGAAGAGTATAATAATTTCGAATGGACCATGCTCGAGGCCCTCGGCTTTACGGATGAGCAGATCGAAGCCGCTAACGATTTTGTATGCGGTACCATGATGCTTGAAGGTGCACCAGGTTTGAAAGAAGAGCATCTTCCTGTATTTGATTGCGCCAACCGTTGTGGTAAAAAAGGCGAAAGATTCATTCATGCCCATGGTCATATCCGGATGATGGGAGCTGTGCAGCCATTTATCAGCGGCGCCATTTCAAAGACCATCAATCTTCCAAATGAAGCTACCGTGGAAGAGATAGCTGATTCTTATTACATGAGCTGGAAACTGGGTCTTAAAGCCAATGCGCTTTATCGTGATGGATCCAAACTTTCCCAGCCCCTCAGCAACAAAAGCGATAAGAAAGCGAAAACCGAAGCAGGAAAAGCAGAAGAGGGTACCGTTCAGTCCGCTGAAAACCCTGTATCCAATATTGTGGATCTTGGCCAGCTTACTGTAGAAGAATTGCTGGATGAAGTGCAGAAAAGAGTACAGGCATCTCCGGATACTAAACTAAAAAGAAAACTGGCCAGCATCGTAGAACGCCGCGCACTGCCTGCAAAGCGCCGTGGTTTCACACAGAAAGCCAAGATAAACGGGCAGGCCATTTTCCTTCGTACCGGTGAATACGGTGATGGAACATTAGGTGAGATCTTCATTGATATGGCCAAAGAAGGAGCCACTATGCGCAGCATGATGAACTGCTTCGCGATCTCTATTTCCATCGGGCTTCAATATGGTGTTCCATTGGAAGAGTTCGTAGATAAATTTGCATTCACCCGCTTTGATCCATCCGGATTCGTAGAGCACCCGAATATTAAATCCACTACTTCACTGGTAGATTTCATCTTCCGTGTATTGGGTTATGAGTACCTGGGTCGTACTGACCTGGTGCATGTACTGGACAAGCCAGAGGTAATGAATACAGGGGCAGATGATTGGGATGAAGTGCCTTCCAATCCGCTGGAATATGTGGCACCTGAATTATCAAGTGTACGTATAACACCTGCTCCTGGTTCTGTGATACCACAGGTTGCTAAAACAGCCCGTCCTGCAGCACAGCCTGTTGCAAAAACAGATGCAGGTATGGATGCAATGAATTTGCAGAACAGGAACATGCAAAGTGATGCACCCGCCTGTAATGTTTGCGGACATATCATGATGCGCAGCGGCACCTGTTATAAATGCAGCAATTGCGGCAACCAGGGTGGTTGCAGCTAAACTGAATAGTGGAAAACCATATAAAGATTGTACCCCATTAAAAATGATCCCGGTTGAACAGACCGGGATCTCTGTTTTTTATACAGGTATAATTTCGATAAAACAGAAAGTGTATTTAGGACGTATTTTTAATTAGCAGGCTGATCGTATCAGGAGTATTTTTAGCTTTCACTAATCAATACCCGATATGAAATTCCGATTGTTCATAGGATCCCTTTTTCTTATTATGATAATGGAAAGTTGCCATCGCAGTTTTACCCCATTCCAGGCAGCGAATGCTCCAAGAGGGAAGAAGTGCGGGGTGATAAGATAAAGTCAAGATATCCCTATCCCTTCCCAAACACATTGCTCACAGCCCCTTCAAGCATAGGGAATTTCTCTACTACGTAAGCTTTAATACTTTCAATGGCTTTTTTCGCCTGCTCTTCTGTAAGTCCGGCTTCTTTGATGAGGCGGTCGATAAGTTCTTTTTGCATATTATAAAGTTTAGAGATTAGGGATAAGGGATTAGAGATGAGTGATTAGAAATACTAAACCCTAAACACTAATCTCTAAACTTTCCTCAGGCTACTTTCAACAAACTCAGTTTACTCTTATCAAACTTACGTTTCGCGTACTCGAGGTCGAGGGTGAATTGGGTCTCTTTGGATGAAGGGAGTTCATACATGGCATCGGTAAGTATGCCTTCGCAGATGCTGCGCAGGCCACGGGCGCCGAGTTTATATTCCATGGCTTTTTCCACCATGAAATCAAGCACATCATCTTCAATATGAAGGGAGATATTTTCCAGTTCGAATAATTTCTTATACTGCTTGATCAGCGCATTCCTTGGTTCTGTAAGGATGGCGCGAAGCGTAACCGCATCCAGCGGGTCAAGATGAGTAACTACCGGTAAACGGCCCAGCAATTCCGGGATCAGCCCGAAATGCTTCAGGTCGGTGGCATTTACATAACGAAGCAGGTTCTTCTTCATGCTTTCCTGCAATTCTTTGTCAACATTAAAACCAATGGTATTGGTCTGCACCCTTCGGGCGATGATCTTATCAATACCATCAAAAGCACCACCACAGATAAAAAGAATATTCTGTGTGTTGATCTTAATGAGTTTTTGTTCCGGATGCTTGCGTCCACCCTGTGGTGGCACCAGCACATCCGTTCCTTCCAGCAGTTTAAGCATTCCCTGCTGTACACCTTCACCGCTCACATCACGGGTAATGGAAGGGTTATCGCCTTTACGGGCGATCTTATCGATCTCATCAATATAAACAATGCCACGCTCTGCCGCAGCTACATCATAATTACATACCTGTAAAAGCCTGGTGAGTATACTTTCCACATCTTCTCCTACATAACCGGCTTCAGTGAAAACAGTGGCATCCACAATAGCGAATGGAACATTCAGCATGCGGGCAATGCTTTTTGCCAGTAAGGTCTTACCAGTACCGGTTTCACCCACCATGATGATGTTGCTTTTTTCGATCTCTATTTCGTTGTTGTTGTTATTGTCGGGAACTTTTTGCTGCAGCCTTTTATAGTGATTGTAAACAGCCACGGCCAGCACCTTCTTGGCCTCATCCTGGCCAATAGCATATTCATCCAGGAATTTTTTGATCTCAATGGGTTTCTTTACAGTAAGCTTAAAGGCCGTAGAGTTACGGTCATCCTTCACAGTTAACTCCTGGTCAATGATCTCACGCGCATGCTCCACGCAGTTCTCGCAAATATGTCCTTCCTGTCCGGCAATGAGTATTTTAACTTCATCCCGGCTGCGGCCGCAAAAAGAACAGTGTAAAGGATTTTTAGCCATTGCTATTTAAATGGGTTTCAGCGTACGAATAAGTAAAGCAAAATTATAAAACCGTCCGGGAAGGACGGTTTTATTTTTCGAATAATACTCTAAAATATTAATAATTAACGTTTTATAGCTTATCAACGATCTTGTCTACGATGCCATATTCGATCGCCTTGTCGGCATCCATCCAGTAATCGCGGTCAAAGTCCTTCATGATCTGTTCCATGGTCTTACCGCAGTTTTCAGCCAGGATGCGTGCTCCGATCTCTTTTACGCGACGGGTCTGCTCGGCCTGGATCTCCAGGTCGGAGCTTACTCCTTGTATATAACCACCCAATGAAGGCTGGTGTATCATCACCTCTCCATGGGGATAGATCAATCTTTTTCCTTTTACCCCGCCGCTAAGCAGGATAGAGCCCATGGATGCGGCCAGTCCCATACAAATAGTGGTCACCGGACTTTTCAGCATGCGCATGGTATCATAGATCACCATACCGCTGGTAACAACACCACCGGGACTATTAATATAAAATTTGATCTCTTTTCCGGAATCATCTGCTTCAAGCAACAGCATTTTGCTCACTACATCCTTGGCGCTTTTATCATCCACCACACCCCATAGATAAACGGCGCGCTTGTCGAAAAAATATTTTTCCAGTTTTTTATTGAACATACCAAGGTCGCTTTTCGGTTGTTCTTCTTTTTCGGCTTCTTCTTCCATTCTGTAGGAGTACATAATAATTTGTTTATGATTTTAAGCTTGTATGCAAAGCATCTAGCAGCTAGCGGCTAGTGGCTCAATCTAGTCCTTCTTCTGTTTACGCGGACTCGTCAACAGCACCTCATCCACCAATCCGTATTCTTTGGCTTCAGGGGCGGTCATCCATTTATCGCGGTCAAAATCTTTGGCGATCTGCTCTACATCTTTGCCGGTATGGTTACTTACCACTTCATAAAGTTCTGCTTTCAGTTTACGGATCTCATTTACCGTGATCTCAATATCACTTGCCTGTCCGCCAATAGCGCCGCTAGGCTGGTGCATCATGATACGGCTGTGTTTTAACGCCGCCCGTTTTCCCTGTGTACCGGCGCCTAACAACACGCAGGCCATGGAGGCCGCCACACCAATACAAATAGTGGCGATATCCGGCGTTACATATTGCATGGTATCATACACACCAAGACCGGCGTAAACACTGCCACCCGGACTATTAATATACATGTTGATGTCGCGGGAGCGGTCGGATGAATCCAGGAACAATAACTGGGCGGTAACGATATTAGCGATCTCATCATTGATAGGATAACCCAGGAAAATGATACGGTCCATCATCAAACGGCTGTATACATCCATTACTGCGATGTTCAGCGAACGCTCTTCAATGATATTGGGTGTCATGGCAGTTACCAGGTGCTTGCCATAGCTATCTAATGTATTGCTTGAAATGCCACGATGCTTAACGGCGTACTTCTCGAATTCGGAGTTGAAGTTCATGAGTCTTGAATTAGAATTTATTTGCGGCCGGCGGCCAGGTAATCTATTGGCAAATATCCGTCCAAACGGGGGATTGGCAAAATTAGATGACGATTTGGCACTAGGAAGGGTTGAGGTGTTGAGTAAAATTCCGTTAATCGGAGTGTTCACCTCAACCTCTCAACCCCTCAACTTCTCACCTTTCCTTAATGATGATGCTCACTCACCATCTTAGTAAACTCTTCGGCGGAGATGGCCTTTCCGGCAGGATTGGTTTGAGCTGCGGCCCATTCAAAAACTTTCTGGGTCTGTAACCTGTTATAGGAATCCTCTACGTATTTTTTATCCTTCATCATACGCTCAATATAATCGGCAACCCAGGGCTGGTCGTCAGACATATTGCCACCCATATAGCTGGCTAGTTGTTGTTTGGCGAAATCGCGGATCTCATCAGGGGCTACCTGGATGCCATTTTCCTGGATGATCTTATCAGAGATAAGGGTCCATTTCAATTGGCTGAGGAATTTCGGGAATTCTGCTTCGATCTCTTCTTCAGTCTTTGGTTCTTCCGTTTGCGACTGCAGCCATTTTTTCAGGAATCCCTGCGGGAATTCCATTTGCGTATGATCTACCAGGACATGATAGACCTGGTCCTGGATCTGGCTGTTTGCCTGTCCGGCCCAATAGGCAGCGATCTCTTCTTTTAATTTGTTGCGGAAATCTTCCTCGGTCTTTATTTCCTTACCCGGATAAAGCTGTTCGAAGAAAGCCTCATTCAGTTCTTTTTTCTCCAGCAGGCCAACTTTTGTCAGTTCTATATTGAAATATTTATCAGCGGCCGCAGGATCTTCTTTCAGTCCAAGGTCGCTAATGATCCATTCCCTTTCTTTTTCTTCAAAAGCATCTTTTAATTGGGCGGTAACAGCATCCCCGGCTTTTTTGCCGATCCATTTAGGGCGAAATGCAGGAGCAAAATAGCTTACCAGGATCGAATTGTCTTTTTTTGGAGCCCCTTCTACGATGTCTCCATTGGCGTTTGCTTCCTGGAAACTCAGGTTAAGCACATTCTCTTCAGTGCCTACGGTTTCTTCATCCTTCATATTGCCATAACGGTTCTGAAGACGGGTTACTTCTCCATTGATCATTTCATCTGTAACGGTCACTTCATAGCGGGTTACTTTGGCCGTACCCAGGTCTGGCAGGTTGAATTCGGGTTTCATGCCGATCTCAAAATGGAAAGAATAATCGATAGGGTTATTTACATCGAGTTGGTGAAGGTCAGTTTCAAGGGGAAGTGGTTGCGCGAATATGTCCACTTTGGATTCCTGCAGGTAGCTGATCAGCTCACGGTCAACGGAGCGAAGTACTTCATCTGTAAACAGAGAAGGACCGTACATTTTTTTGATCAGTCCGGCCGGAACCATACCCTTACGAAAACCAGGGATATTCGCTTTTTTACTGTATTCTTTCAGTGCCTTTTCAAAAGAAGGGAGATAATCTGTTTTTTCCAGTTTAACGGTCAGCTTCTCGTGCAGGAGGCCGAGGTTCTCTTTAGTTACTATTGCCATTTTAGAGGGTTTAGAGATTAGGGTTTAGAGATTAGAGCCGACCTTTTTATATTAAGATCTAAACTCTAATCTCTCATCCCTGATCAATTTGTGTCCGGATGGAGGGACTCGAACCCCCATACCTTACGGCATCAGATCCTAAGTCTGACGTGTCTACCAATTTCACCACATCCGGAGTAGTTTCCAGTTGTCAGTTATTAGTTGGCAGTTGCTGGAAACTGCCGGCTGAAAACTGTTAACTGTTTTGGGGTGGCAAAGGTAGGCGAATCCTGCAAGAAAACGGCTGTTTTTTCGTAAATTCGTGAGTCATGGATACCCTGGTTGATATACCCAAGTATAATCTGAATGAAGAGGAGGAGAAAAAGCTCATACTCAGGGAATACCGTTCCCTGCTGAAGGTGCTTCGTTCCAAGTTGAAGCCAGGAGACCGCAAGCTGATCCGAATCGCCTTTGAGATGGCCGCGGATGCCCACAAAACCATGCGCCGCAAGAGCGGCGAGCCTTATATCCTTCATCCGATTGCTGTAGCCAAGATCTGCGGAGATGAGATCGGGTTGGGGGTACGTTCCACCATCTGTTCATTGCTGCATGATACCGTGGAAGACACGGATATTTCCCTGGAGGATATTGAAAGGGAGTTTGGCGGCGAGATCACCCGTATTGTAGATGGACTGACCAAGATCTCCAACGTGATCGATGTGAACGCATCGCAGCAGGCGGAAAATTTTAAAAAGATCCTGCTTACGCTTACCGATGATCCAAGGGTTATTTTGATAAAACTGGCCGACCGTCTGCATAATATGCGCACGCTGGACAGTATGAAAAGAGAGAAGCAGTTAAAGATCTCCTCGGAAACGGTGTATGTGTATGCGCCGCTGGCTCATCGTATGGGCCTTTATAATATCAAGACCGAGATGGAAGACCTGGCCATGAAATACATGGAGCCAGACATCTACAAACAGATCGCCAGGAAATTAGCGGAGACAAAAAAAGAAAGAAGCCGTTATATCAATGAATTCATAAAACCTATTCGTGATAAACTGGAAAAAGCCCAGTTGAATGCCGAGATCTATGGCAGACCCAAAAGCATTCACTCCATCTGGAATAAGATGAAGAAAAAAGGAGTGGATTTTGAAGAGGTCTATGATCTGTTCGCAATACGTATTATCATTGATTCCCCTCCTGAAAAAGAAAAGGAAGATTGCTGGAAGGTTTATTCCATGATCACGGATGAATATAATCCCTCACCAGAACGTTTACGCGACTGGCTGAGTAATCCTAAAGCAAATGGATACGAGGCCCTGCATACCACGGTGATGGGTCCGCAGGGTAAATGGGTGGAAGTGCAGATAAGAACCCTCCGAATGAATGAGATCGCAGAGAAAGGGTTAGCAGCACACTGGAAATACAAAGAGGGAAACGCTGATGAAAGCCGTTTTGATAAATGGTTCCAGCAGATAAGAGAGGTGATCGGTAGCCAGGACACTGATTCGGTGGATTTCCTGCAGGATTTTAAAACCAGTTTTCTTGCGGAAGAGATCTATGTATATACGCCAAAGGGTGATATTAAAATGTTGCCTGTAGGTTCTACCGCGCTTGATTTTGCTTTTTCCATTCACTCAGCGATCGGGGTAAAGACCATTGGCGCCAAAGTGAACCATAAGCTGGTACCTATCAGCCATAAACTGCATAGTGGCGACCAGGTGGAGATCATTACCAGCAATAAACAAAAAGCATCAGATGACTGGCTTTCATTTGTAGTTACTTCCAAGGCAAAAGGAAGGATCAGGGATTCGCTGAAAGAAGATAAGAAGCTGGTGGCGGAAGAAGGCAAGTATACGCTTCAGCGAAAATTTGATGGACTGGGGGCCGCCATGAACCAGCATAATATCGATGAACTGGTCAATTTTTATAAACTGGGTTCCAACCTGGATCTTTTTTATCAGATAGCGGTGAAGAACATTGATCTGAAAGAGCTGAAAGAATTCAAGACCATTGGCGATAAGATCGAAGCGCCAAAACCACTAAAGCATGTACCAGAGAAACATGAAGTGCCTCATGCGCATTTGGTACATCGAAAAGATACAGAGCTGGTGATCTTCGGCGAGAGCAGTGATAAGATCGTTTATAACCTGGCCAATTGCTGTAAGCCAATACCCGGCGATGACGTATTTGGGTTTGTTACCACGGGTAAGGGGCTTACCATTCACCGAACCAATTGTCCGAATGCTGCCAAACTACTGGCCAATTACGGGCATCGCGTGGTAAAGACAAAATGGGCCAAGAACAAAGAGATCTCCTTCCTTACGGGTATCAAGATCATTGGCATTGACGATGTGGGAGTTGTGAACAAAATCACGAACCTGATCTCCGGGGAATTAAAGATCAATATTTCCGCCATTACCATTGAAGCCAATGATGGGCTGTTCATGGGAAATATACGACTGTACGTTCATGATAAAGAAGAACTGGATGTTTTGGTGCAGCGATTGCTGGACCTGCCCGGCATTGAATCCGTAGAACGTTATGACATGGAAGACATCCCTTCCTGATAATGAATTCCTTTTATTTATTCATTGCAAGTTGGTCAGATTTTTTGGGAAGCGGATTTGTAAATTTTTGTTAACTTGTTCCCTTTCCAAAATTGATTCCTGCGTCAACTACCCAACAATGAGATTGAACCTGTTGCGGCTATCTATTTTAGCCAGTTTATTGTGTGTTTTTTCAATTCGGTCAAACTCCCAGAGTTGTTTACCTACAAACATCAATGGTACGGTGATCAATCTTTCCTGTAACCAGGTTTGCTCTACACTTGTATTCCAGGTGCCGCATTTAAAATCTACAGAAGATTATTCACTGGTCAATATTGCGTACAACCCATATCCGTATACTACTCCATTTGCCAATGAGATTACAGAATTATACATTGATGACAAATGGTCTCAGCTCAGGAATATTCCTTTTAACTTTTGTTTTTTTGGTACAACCTACGCGTCCTTCGTTGCCAGTTCAAATGGCATTATCACGTTTGATCCCAGCAATGCAGCTCCCGGCTGCGGAAGCAGCGGATATTTAATCGGGGCTTCTTTTCCGGCAATACCTGGATCTGGCGGAGGTTCCCAATGCGTAGCAGGTTCCATTTATTATCCGCGTGCATCCCTGATGCCAAATTTCCAGGACCTTGATCCCTCTGCTTCGGCAAGCCCTTCTGAAAGAAAGATAGAATGGAGAGTGGAGGGCACTGCACCTTGCAGAAAAGCAGTCATCAGTTTTTATAAAGTGGGGATCTGGAATTCTTCCTGTGGTGCAGGTTATCCCAATACATTCCAGGTCGTTTTGCATGAATCTACCGGGATCATTGACTTTTTTACTGAACAAAAAACACTCTGTACCTCCAGTTCGAATAATGGCAGAGGCATTGAAGGTATTCAAAACTGGAACCGCGATAAAGCAGTGGTGGTATCTTCAAGAAATCCTGCTCAATGGGTTGCAACAAATGAGGCCCATCGGTTTGTTCCATCCGGGGCCACTTCCTATTTTCAATCAGTTCAGTTATTGGATATGAGTGGCAACCTGGTTGCCACCGGAGATACCCTTACCAGCGTTGCAGGTTTATTGGATCTCCGGTTCACCAATTTTTGCACTACCGCTGGCTCCAATCAATATGTTGTAAAAACGATCTTCAATACCTGCGATGGCTCAGGGAATCAACTGGTTTCCCTGGATACCATCACCATTAACCGCACTAACCTTCTGAATGCAACGGCCAGTGCAACCGCGGCCACCTGCGGACCACCCGATGGAACCATCACCGTAACCGTCCCAGCGGGAGTAGGTACTCCTCCATACACCTACACCTTAGATGGAGGTGCCCCTGTGGTAGGTCCAAGTCCTTATACATTCACAGGTGTTTCTTCTGGTCCTCATATTGTAACAGTTACTGATGCTTCGGGCGGATGTACAAGTACCATAAATATAACAGTTACCCTTAGCGGTACTATTACTGAAACACATACAACCACACCAATAACCTGCTCTGGACTAACCAATGGAAGTATCACTATTCAAACTGCCGGAGGCCTCGGTCCCAATTACAGCTTTGTATTAGATGGAGGTGCACCTGTAACAGGTACGCTGCCCTATACATTCTTAAATCTTGCTTCCGGATCGCATAATCTTATTATAACTGATCTGACCACAGGTTGCAATACTGGTAATCTTGTGATACAGGTAGCTGTGGGACCCGGTATAACCGGAAACGCCACATCAACCCCCACCTCCTGCAGCGGGGTGAATAATGGAACGATCACTGTCACTGCTACTTCAGGACTGGCGCCTTTTACCTGGTCGTTAGACGGAGGAGCCTATGTGCCAGGCGGCAATCCATTTGTATTTAACGGTGTGGCTGTTGGCGGGCATTTCGTTACCATAAAAGATGCGAATAATTGCACAGTACTGGTTATTATCACTGTGAATGCAGGTGCTGGTGTTTCAGGAACAGCTTCTACCACTGCTACTTCTTGTCCTACTGCTACCAATGGTTCAATAACCGTAACAGCGCTAACAGGAACTGCACCTTTTACCTGGTCATTAGATGGGGGCGCATTTTTGCCCGGAGCCAGTCCTTACACATTTAATGGTCTTGCTTCCGGACCGCATACAGTTACTATAAATGATGCCAATAATTGCAGCATCCTTGTACCGGCCACCATCACCGCAGGCTCCGCACTTACGGCTACTACCAATACGACCGCTTCATCCTGCCCTTCGGTGAACAATGGAATTATCACGATCACCAGCGCCAATGGCACGGGCCCGTATAGTTTTACATTGGATGGAGGCGCCCCTCAAAACGGAAACATTCCTTTTAGTTTTAATAATGTTTCTCCGGGCAGCCATACCATCATTGTTACAGATGCTACAGGCTGCAGTTCGGCACCCATCATTGTTACAGTAAATGCCGGACCTTCCCTTACGGCAACTACCACGCCAACAGCTACAAGTTGCGCGGGCGCTGCCAATGGGACCATTTCAGTATCACCGGTAGGAGGGACCTCTCCATTTACCTATGTGATCGATGGCGGTGCTCCTCAAGTGGCTCCGGGTCCATTTATTTTTAATAACCTGGCCGCCGGTCCGCATACCATAACAGTAACAGATGCTTCCGGATGCGCAACCAATAATATCATTGAAACGGTTCCCGCAGGAGCAAATCTTACCACTACAGTAAGCACCACTGCTGTTCTTTGTAATGGAGACGCCAACGGATCTATGACCGTTACAGTGCCTGCTATTGGCACTCCGCCTTTTGAATATTCTTTAGATGGGGTGACCTGGGTTGCTTCTAATGTATTCAACGGCCTGGTTGCCGGTTCATATACGGCCTATTACCGTGAGGCAAATGGATGCCAGGGATCCACTCCTTTCACTATTACAGAACCTGCTTTGCTGTCTGCTTCAAATACTACCGTTCCGGTAATTTGTAATGGACAGAATAATGGCATCATCACGATCACTGCAAGCGGAGGAGTTCCTCCTTATCAATATTCCATTAATGGCGGCGCCAGCTGGGTGCCATCCTCTATTTTTAATGTACCAGCTGGTTCTTATACCGTGATCATAAAGGATAACAATAATTGCATCACTACGCAGAATATGACCGTTACCGAGCCTGCTGCCCTTACCGGTTCAGCGGTAACCACTTCGGCAAGTTGTGATGGAGGAAATAATGGAACGATCACCGTAACAGTTGCAGGAGGTAACAACAGTTACCAGTATTCCATTGATGGGGGAGCTACCTGGGTTGCAACTAATATTTTCAATGTGGCACCCGGCACTTATACTGTAGATGTAAAAGATGCCCTTGGCTGTACCACCAGTATTCCGGCAACAGTAGGATTGGGCAATAACCTGACCATGACTCCCCAGGCCGATGTGACCATTTGTGAAGGAAGCAGTACTCAATTGAACCTGGTGTCTAATGCCACGGCCTATGCCTGGACACCGGCTACGGGATTAAGCAGTCTTACTGTTCCTAACCCGGTAGCCAATCCGATCGTTAGCACCCAATACATTGTTACGGCCACCCTTCAGCGTTGCGCAGTGAATGATACCGTGAACGTTTTTGTTAACCCCGCACCAGTTCCTGATGCCGGCGCCTATGGATTGATCTGTTTCGGGCAGACCTATCAACTGCAGGGATCGGGCGGAGTAAGGTATAACTGGGCACCAACTTCGTTCCTAGATAATCCGAATGTATCTAACCCTACTGCTACGCCTACACGTACCATTATCTATACGCTGTCTATTTTGGCCGATGCGAATGGATGTCCTTCGCTGGTCACGGATACCGTTACGGTGGATGTGACGCCACCTATACGTATCACTACTTATCCATACGACACTATACTTTATGAGAATGAGCAGGTACAGTTGCTGGCCGTTTCGGCGGTGCCTGCTGCAAATAATTTTGTGTGGACGCCGATCATAGGTCTGAGTAACCCAGCCATTCCCGACCCTGTACTTACGGCAGGCCCGGTAGGAGATGTGATCCAGTATAAGGTAACAGCCTCCAGTACGGCTGGATGTAAGGGCGAAGGATTTGTAAAAGTGAGAGTATACAAGGGGCCAGATCTTTATGTGCCCACTGGCTTTACCCCGAACGGAGATGGGTTAAATGACCGTTTCTATCCATTCCCCGTTGGTATAAGATCCATCAATTACTTCAGGGTCTATAACCGCTGGGGACATATCATGTTCAACTCCACCACGCTTTACCAGGGATGGGATGGTAAGTTTTCAGGCGTACTTCAGCCTAGCGGGGTATATGTGTATATGGCAGAAGGGGTAGATAAGAATGGGAATAAGATCACGAAGAAAGGAACCATCACGCTAATAAAATAAAATAAGCAACTAGCATCTGGCCACTAGCAATTAGCTTTATCTCGTTTACACTAAATATCTAGCGGCTAGCTGCTAGAAGCTAGTGGCTTGTTGTTTCAAAAGCCTATTTTTGCGGCCGAACAACCGCAACTAATTCTATGGTAGACGTTATTCTTGGATTGCAATGGGGAGATGAAGGAAAAGGAAAGATCGTTGATTTTTCGCTAAAGATTATGACCTGGTGGCCCGGTTTCAGGGTGGTCCCAATGCGGGACATACGCTTTACGTAAATGATACCAAAGTAGTACTTCATCAGATCCCTTCCGGCGTATTTCACAAAGGAGTGATCAACCTGATCGGTAATGGCGTGGTGCTGGATCCTGTTACCTTAAAAAAAGAATGCGATACCGTTGCTTCTTTTGGCGTGGACCTTACAAACAACCTTTTTATCTCTGAGCGAACGCACCTGATCCTTCCTACGCATCGCGCGCTGGATAAGGCCGCAGAGCTTGCTAAGGGAAAGGAAAAGATCGGTTCTACACTGAAAGGTATTGGTCCCACCTATATGGATAAGACCGGTCGTAATGGCCTTCGTGTGGGAGACCTGCTGGATAAGAATTTTACTACAGCCTATATCAAGCTTCGCATGAAGCATCAGCGTTTGCTGGATAATTTCAATTTTCAGGAAGATATCACGGCCTGGGAGGAAGAGTTTTTTGAGGCGCTGGAATTCCTGCGCACATTGAATATTGTGAATGGCGAATACTTTATTAATGAGCAATTAAAGGCAGGAAAAAGGATCCTGGCAGAAGGTGCCCAGGGCAGTATGCTGGATATCGATTTCGGTACCTTCCCTTATGTTACCTCTTCCAGCACTATTTCAGCGGGTGTTTGCAGTGGATTAGGACTGGCTCCCCATCATATTAGGGACGTTATTGGAGTAACTAAAGCCTATTGCACACGTGTGGGCGGAGGACCATTCCCAACAGAACTCGATAATGAGACCGGGGAAGAATTGAGAAAGATAGGAAACGAGTTTGGAGCAACCACTGGCCGACCCCGCCGTTGTGGCTGGATAGACCTGGTAGCCCTGAACTTTGCCTGTATGATCAATGGGGTTACCAAGATCGTAATGACCAAGGCCGATGTATTGGATGCTTTTCCAACTCTGGATGTTTGTACCGAGTATGAAATAAAGGGGAAAAGGACCAGCCAGGTGCCTTTTCAAATGGACAGGAACAAACCGGTACCCGTTTTTAAAGAATTCAAAGGCTGGCATACGGATACGAGCAAGATCAAAGATCTGGCGGATCTTCCCAAGGCCACCCTGGAATATGTTGATTTTATAAATAAGTATCTGGGTGTAAACATACACTTTATATCAAACGGACCTGGCCGGGACCAGATCATTTCAGTTCAAAAATAGATCGCCGAAAAAAATAATTTTAAAAATTTGGCGGATTAAAAACTTCGCCGAAATTTTACAGCTATAATCCTAAAAGACCATGGCAATAAAATCTGAGAAAGGGAAAAAGGCTGCCGGGAAAACTGACTCCGCATCCGAGAAAAAATCAAGCGCAAAACCATCTCCAAAACCTGCTAAACAGGATGATGATGATGATTTTGACGAAGAGGAGGAGGTGCCCACTCCGGCAAAAGGGAAAGCGTCTGCCTCAAAGAAAAAAGACGAGGAAGATGATGACGAGGTAGATGACGCGCCCGATGATTGGGAAAAGCCGGAAGAAGAAGATGAGGAATGGGATCCTGATTTCCAGGAATTCGATCTACCCGCTTCCAAAGGAAAGAAAGCAGGCGGTACTACCAAAAAAGGCGCACAGGAAGAAGATGAAGATTTTAAGATCGATGATGAATTCAAAGACCTTTTCAATGACAAGGATGACTTTGATGAAGACGAAGATGACGATTATTAACCGAATATATTCCCGTTCATTTTCATTTGGAAACATCCAATACTAACTGCCGATTTTCCATTGCTGGTAATGAATCTATTAAGAACAAAGTGCTGAACTATGCAAAAAGGTTCAGCACTTTTTGTTTCCTGGATAATCATTATTACCAGCTCTCACCTCATTCGGCCGAATGCCTGCTGGCCGCGGGAGTGAAAAGATCGGTAAAAGCCAATTCGGGACAGGCCCTTTCACAATTGGATTCATTCATAAATGAGAAAAGCTCCTGGTTATTCGGCCACCTGGCCTATGATCTCAAAAATGAAATGGAAAGCCTTCATTCGGATCACCCGGATGGCATAAAATTTCCTGACCTGTATTTTTTTGAACCGGAACTGCTGATAAAATTTGATTCGGAACTGATGGAGATCGAAGGGGAGGATCCCATCGCCATTTGGGAAGCGATCCATGCCATGCCGGAGGAAGAAATAGTTTCTGTTCCAGGAGATGCTTCCATAAAACAGCGATTCAGCCGCGATGAATATGTTTCCACCATTCAAAAATTAAAGCAGCATATACAGCGTGGTGATTGTTACGAGATCAATTTTTGCCAGGAGTTTTATGGAGAAATGAAAATAGATCCGCTCCAGGTCTATCTTAAACTGGCCAGTCTTTCGCCTAATCCATTTTCCGCTTTCTACAGGATGGACGAACAGTGGCTGATCTGCGCAAGCCCGGAAAGATTCCTGCGTCGTAAAGGAGAGCAGCTATTGTCCCAACCAATAAAAGGAACCAGCAAGCGCGTGCCTTCCGATGAGCTTCAGGACCTGCAAAGCCGTACATTTTTGGAGAACAGCCAGAAGGACCGCTCGGAAAATGTAATGGTGGTAGACCTGGTACGCAATGACCTTAGTAAAGTTTGTGAGGAAGCCAGTGTTAAGGTGGATGAACTTTTCGGGATCTATAGTTTTCCGCAGGTGCACCAGATGATCTCTACAGTAAGCGGGAAAATTGCCGCGAATATTCCCTTTACAGAAATAATCAAGGCCTGCTTTCCCATGGGTTCTATGACTGGAGCGCCGAAGAAGAAAGTAATGGAGCTGATCGAAAAATATGAAAAGACACGCAGGGGGATCTTTTCAGGTGCGGTAGGTTATATTGATCCGCGGGGCGATTTTGACCTGAATGTAGTGATTCGATCCATTATGTATAATGCATCCAGCGATTATATTTCCATACAGGCGGGTTCTGGAATTACTTTTTACAGTGAGCCGGAACAGGAATGGGAAGAATGTATGATGAAGTTGGAGGCGATGATGGGGGCGTTGATGGTGAACAGGTCATTGACCTAATATTAATTGCATACTCTCCTCAAGGATCTGATACCGCTTATTGATAAAAACATTCATTTTCTCTTTTGGCAAACGCAGTTCATATTTCCCATTCAGGGCAATATCATTATCGAAATTGGGATTATACCGGTCGAATTCAATTTTTGTCAGTTCAATATATTTAAGGATCACGGCTGAATGAAAACGACCTGTAATAGAGAAGGTGGTGGAATGGTTCATCTCTTCTTCATTCAGTTGACTAGCCCTGTTCAATAACAGGTCGTTCATTTCATTTTTTGTAACGGTGGTGATTCCCCCTTCTCCTTCAAAAATATAGTGGGTACCAATGAATTTCTTTACATGGTTCATGGATTCTGCGGGAAGAAAATATTGCAGGGTCCAGAAATCGCGGCTGCCTTTTGCTTTTCTTATGGCGCGGTCCACATTTCCGGCTCCCCCATTATACGCAGCGATCACCAGCAGCCAGTCGCCGTATTTGGAATAAAGGTCCGTCAGCATTTTTGCAGCCGCATGTGTGCTTTTGATGTAATCCATTCTTTCATCATTGTAGCGGCTGACTTTCAATCCATATAATTGTGCAGTGGCGGGCATAAAATTCCAGGGTCCCAGTGCGCCGGTACGCGATAAGGCGTCGGCTCTTAATCCGGATTCGATCACGGCCAGGTATTTCATTTCTTTGGGTACCCCGTGCTGGCTCAGTACCTGGTCCATCAGGTTGAAATAAGGCCGGCCCCAATCCTTCATTGACTCAAATCCTTTTTTGTTTTTCGCGATATAGTTTTCAACGAAACTGATGGCCATAGGATTCAGCTTCGCTGTGCCGCCATCGCCCATAGCTTCCTTCAGCATATGCTGAAGCCCGGATTTCAGGTCGATCGTGGTATCCTTTTGATTGACATTGAGGGTAACGGCAGGAAGGCCAGACTGTGGAATGGCGGAAGCCATCATAGCGCAAAAGAGGCTGAAAAAGCCCAGTAATAATATGATCCTTTTTTGTCCTGGCATTTTAAGGTTGGTGCATCAGCATGGCTGAAGCCTTCAGCAAAGATACCTCATCAAAACGGTTAGCCATAAGCTGCAGGCTGAAGGGCATGCCATTGCTGTGTTTGAAAAGTGGAAGCGAAATGGCAGGACATCCTACCAGGTTTGCCATCACTGTATAGATATCAGCCAGATACATCGCTATGGGATCGTTGATCTTTTCTCCTGCAGGGAAGGCCGTAACGGGAGAAGTAGGCATAATAATAAAATCATAATTTTTAAAAATGGCCCTGGTCCGCGACCATAACAGCTGTCTCACCTGCTGCGCCCTCGTAAAATAAGCATCATAATATCCTGCGCTCAAAACAAAACTGCCCAGCATGATCCGGCGCTTCACTTCTTTTCCAAAACCTTCCGAACGTGTTTTACTATACATGTTTGAAAGGTCAAGATCATTTTCCCTGCTTCTGTATCCATAACGGATGCCATCATAACGGGAAAGATTGGAAGAAGCCTCTGCTGTGGTAAGTACGTAATAAGCAGGAACGATATGATCCAGCAGGTCAAAAGAGACCGCTTCTACCTGATGCCCTCCTGCTTTTAATTCTTCCAGTTTATTCCGGATAGCAGCAGAGATCTCCGGATCATTTCCCTGGTGATCCAGGGCCTCGGGAAAATAGGCGAAACGATATTTTTTACCCGGCTCCGGTTGGCAATCGTAAACAGGTACTGGTTTTTGAGAAACGGTACTGTCATATTCATCAGCGCCGGCCATTACCTGTAATAATGCGGCCTGGTCCTCGATGTTATTGCTGAACATACCGATCTGGTCGAAAGAGGAGGCATAGGCAATAAGTCCATAACGGCTGATCCTGCCATAGCTGGGCTTCATACCTATGATGCCACAGAAATCGGCCGGCTGTCTTACAGAGCCTCCCGTATCAGAACCTAATGATGCCATACAGAGTCCGGCCTGTACCGCCACGGCAGAACCACCGGATGAACCTCCGGGAACACGCGTTTCATCCAATGCATTCAGCACTTTTCCGTATACGGAATTCTCATTGGTAGAACCCATGGCGAATTCATCGCAGTTCAATCGGCCAATAATAATGGCGCCCGCTTCCAGCAATCTGTCGATCGCAGTAGCGGAATAAACAGCGGTAAATCCTTCGAGGATGCGGGAGGAGGCGGTAAGGAGATGATCCTTATAAGACAATACATCTTTGATGCCGATCACCACTCCGTGCAATGGAAGATGACTGCCAGCTTTCCATTGCTGATCGAGATAAGAGGCCCTTTGCAGAGCCTCCTGTTCAAACACTTCTATAAATGCATTGAGATGCCTGGTAGTATGGATCCTGCCCAGGTAGTATTGTACAGCAGCAGTACAGGTGGTCGATCCCTCTTTCAACTGAATATGGAAATTCCCGATAGAAGAAAAATCAAACAACTGCCGGCGTTTTAGTGAAGAATTAAGATCAGGTATTTGGGGAGTTCCTTACATCGGATGCGCTCTCTTCGATCTCTTTCTTCACATTGCTCTTGGCATCATTGAATTCGCGAACACCTTTTCCCAGGCCACGCATCAGTTCAGGGATCTTTTTACCCCCGAATAAAAGAAGCACGATCACCAGGATGATGATGATCTCATTTGTTCCGAGTACACCTAATAATGGAGACTGAATCATAATCTGAGTATTAGGGGGCAAATATAAAACTTAGGGTTGAAACTTGGGGTGATAGTTTGTTAATGACTGATTAACAGGGAAGTTGAGCTGTGGAGAGGGTGGAGGTAAGGATAGTTCAGGCAGTAAATTTGATTATCTTGCTTAAAAATGAATATAGTATTGAATAGACTGAATTCTGATAACCAGCCTTCACAAAACCCTTGACCTGGCCTGCAATTTCATGAAACACACTCTAATACTAATATCATTTATAACCTGTGCCCTGTTTTCTAATGCCCAAGGGCCCTCAAATGAGGCAAAAAAATATGTTGACAACGTTTTTAGAATTATAGAAAAGAACTACTACTACATTGACCGTATCAATATAAAACTACTTAAAGACAAATGCTACGCTTTAATATCTAATGCAAAAACAACCAAGGAAACTTATCCTGCAATCGACACACTTCTTAAAGATCTTTTTGACCACCATCATATTTTTTTAAGGCCTGAACAATTCAGCAATTCATCTAAGATCTGGCCTTTAAAATTCCCTTCGGTTGAAGTTATCAATAAGTCGGTCGGATATATAAAGATCCCGCCAATAGCAAATCAGTATAATCAATGGCAATTATGGATCGACTCACTTCAAAATTCGTTAGGGAGACTTGAGGGCTCCACTATAAAAGGCTGGATCATTGACTTACGCGGAAATTACGGTGGAGACCTGCCACCCATGATTACAAGCCTGTACCCATTTTTCGGCGATGGTATTATTTATACGCTGCAAGACAGAAAAAATAATTTGGAGACCTATAGCTTTTCATCGGGATATTACGCTATTAAAAAAAGGAGAAAAGTATACAAAGCTGTAAGATATAATAACCAAATAAAGACGGAACTAAATATTCCAGTTGCCATTTTAATTGATATTAAAACCGCCAGTGCAGCTGAAATGGTGGCAATAGCCTTCAAAGGCAGGGCAAAAACAATATTTTTAGGGGAGCCAACTGCAGGCCTCACAATAAGTACAAGAGGCTTTAAACTTTCTGACAATGCCTTTTTTACGATCGCGAACGGAAAATTTTATGACTTAAAGGGAAATTCATATGAAAATTCAATCACTCCTGACATATTTATAAAGCAAGATTCAATTAAAATGGATGAAACCAAAGAAAAGGCGATAGAGTGGTTGCGGAGACAATGAGGCCAGCAGGCCGGACTTCTAATACCCCGCCTTCACATAGCCCTGGATGTATTATTCTGGTATTATCACCTTTCTATATGAAGAAAAGTATAAATTAATGAAGAGAAATATTCTTGGGGTTATTAAATATGCTCTGCTGGTATTTCTTGTTATTTTTTTATATAAGGCATTCTGGCCGCGAAATTACCATGTTCCGCCATCACAATTAAGAGCAGGTACAAAGTATTGGAACTTATCAACAGGCTCTAAAATCGGTTATACGTTCATAGCGGGAACTGGCAGTAAAAAGAACTATCCGATCATCTATTTACATGGAGGGCCTGGTGGATTTGTATCAGACCGGGATATCAGGGTTCTTTCTACGCTGGCAGAAGATGGTTACGATATATATTTTTACGATCAGATTGGAAGCGGACAATCTGCGAGGTTGGAAAATATCAGTGATTATACAGTTAGCCGACATGTGAAAGATTTAAAGGAAATAGTTGGCAGAGTAGGTGCTGAAAAAGTAATTCTTATAGGACAATCATGGGGCGCCATTTTAGCTACTCTTTTTACTGCAGAAAATTCAGAAAAAGTTGAAAAAATAATAGTATCCAGTCCAGGGCCCATATACCCGGTCCGGCTGGGATTAAAAAATGTTACTCCCCCGGATAGCCTTCATCTAAGGACTCCATTTTATTCCAACAATCAGGGGAATGAAAAGGCAAACAACCTGAGAATTAAAACAATCACATTTTGGGCTAAAAAATTTAATAAAAAACTGGCATCAGATAAAGAGGCGGATGACTTTGCTACCTACCTGAATTTCGAGGTGAACAAGTCCACTGTTTGTGATACCGCTAAAATAGTAAAGGCAGTAGCTGGTAGTGGTTTTTATGCTGCGGTGATGACTTTTAAAAGCCTTGGTCAGGTACAAGATCCCCGACCTAAGCTTAAAAATTCAAACATTCCTATTTTAGTAATAAAAGGGCAATGCGATAATCAGAAATGGGGATTTACAAACGAATACTTAGAGCTTTTCCATAATCACCAATTTGCTTTTATCCCTGATGCCGGACATTTTATTTCAGTTGAACAG
This sequence comes from Chitinophagaceae bacterium, assembly GCA_016720565.1. Taxonomy (GTDB): domain Bacteria; phylum Bacteroidota; class Bacteroidia; order Chitinophagales; family Chitinophagaceae; genus JJ008. The sequence continues at coordinate 564,448 of JADKKJ010000012.1, read as the reverse complement.
CCTGATTCATACATAAAAGCTATTAAGGGATTTTTAATTAAATAGCTGCCTGCACACAGCAAAAGTATCTGCAAAAGCTGGGCATGACATGGAAACATCAGCTATATGCAGGCATCAGCTACGGTTGGGGCTTGGTATTTTTTTTTCAGCCATCCTTCGCTACTTCAACCTCCGTTTTTCAAATCGGCAGCGTTTCGGGGCTCTGCAAGCAATGAATTCCCTGCCTTCCTGATTACCCGAGCCTGGCAATGTCACCCGGCAGTTCAATTTGTCAAATCCTTATTAGTTCCATTAAAATATTTAAAAGTTAACCCAACTATTTTAGGGCTTATTTGTTTTTTTATCCAGAATCAAAAAAACCCAATTCATGAGACTATTATGGACATCATTAGTTGCCTTGACAACCTTCATTTCCTGCTCAACATTAAATTCCAACACAGTTATTAAGCCAAATGACAGCTTTATTTTAGGTAATAATCAGCATGGAAGATTTAAGGTAAAATTGCAGAATGTTTCTAAAAATGAAATTGAAGTTTATCAGGCTCCAATTAATGGGGGAAAGCATTCTTCCCAGATTGTTAATCCAGATAATAAAGTCACTATCGCTGTTGACGCAAATACAGCGCTTTTTATTGTTAACAAATCAAAGGATACCGCCTCTGTAAATTTGAAGGTAACTGGTGACCTGGGACTTTCTATGGGGTATAAAAATTAAGTTTCATGAAGTTGCTGCAGCCTAGATGGGATTTTATGTTATTCGGGGCTGAACAAAAAGGCATTTGTAAGTAACCTATATACCAAACAGTCATTAATTGATGGTATTCGTTTTTTTGAGTGGTCCCTTCCTTACTATGAGAAATGTTGTCGCTGTATTAAGTATGACCCTTCTGGCATTTGCGACGATACTGCCTGGTCGCAATCTGAATGCAACTGGATTTAACCGGTGAATTGCAGCTATGTTTTCATCTTGTAAAACTGGGGAATAGATTACCCTTATTTATAACTATAATGATTAAAGCGCTTCTAAAATCCGCTAAAATGAAGACCCTAAACTCTGGTGTAATAATACTTTATAATGAATCAGGAGATAAGCTTTCTGGCAAACAGGATAGACCATTGGCAAAACCAGGCAGCATTGATTTAAAGAATGGCCACCAGCCAATATAACTACGAATTTTATACTATCTGGCATGATTTTATAAGAGTAAAGCTGATAGGCTAACCTGTATTTTTTTATTCTGTGAAAACTTCAATTACAAACAATTTCAAATTACTTCGCTTACCATTTTCGATATTCCTTCTTCCCATATCCTTATTCTCGATATTTTATATCCGGCCGCATTTTAATTTTCAGTTAGCGCTGGTACTCGTTATCTGGCACCTGCTGGTATTCCCGGCCAGTAATGCCTATAATAGTTACCATGATCGCGACGAAGGGCCAATAGGTGCCCTGGAGGCTCCTCCTAAACCAACACGATCATTATTGCAGATTGCTAATCTAATGGATGGACTGGCCATATGGCTCTCTATTCTGGTCAATCTCAAATTTGCCGCTTTTGTCTCAGCTTTTATTTTGGTATCCAGGCTGTACAGTAACCGGGAGGTAAGGCTAAAGAAATACCCGGTACTGGCTTTTTTGATCGTTTGTTTATGCCAGGGCACCGGTGTATTTGTAGCCAATTTTTTCGGCTTGTCATCAGCGGCAATGCTTTCCCAGCCTTCGATCATATATTCGGCCATTGCCTGTTATTTTTTTATTGGCACTATTTACCCGGTCACTCAAATTTACCAGCATGACGCTGATGCCAGGGATGGAGTAAGGACCTTAAGCCTGGTCCTGGGTATAAAAGGGACCTTTATTTTTTCGGGACTCATGTTTTTGCTGGCGACCCTTTTTATTTATTTATCGTTTGGTGACCATTATGGCCTGGATAATTTCTGGCTGTTCATCCTGGTTATGCTGCCTGCTACTATTTATTTTATCAGTTGGGCCACCCGTTCCTTTCGAAACAGAGCGGCCGTCAATTTTAAAAATACCATGATTCAATTGCTGCTTTCTTCACTGCTCAACAATATTTACTTTTTAATACTCTTAATAAAATAGCTATGTCTTTTATTCTCGATATATCGACCGCCGTACCTGAATACGCGATAGCAAAGCAGGAACTGGTCAAATTCTATGCTGATTCACTAGAGGTCTCTGGACTTCCAGCCATCACAAAAAAACTGGGCTTTTTAATGGAGAAAACAAAAATAAATAACCGCTATAGCAGTATCCCTGATTTTGCGGGCAAAGAATATGAGTTGTTTTCACCGGATAATTACAGGCCACCAGTGGAGAGGATAATGAAGGTATATAAAGATAAAAGTTTGCCGCTGGCAATTAAAGCTATTGATCCACTGCTGGGCAGGAACAAAGTCAAGGGGGCCGATATTACCCACCTGATAACTGTTAGCTGCACAGGCCTTTTTGCCCCGGGCCTTGAGTTTTTGGTGGCCGATCATTATGGCCTTCAGCATGCAGAAAAGATAGCCGTGAATTTTTTGGGTTGCTATGCCGGGATCAAAGCCTTAAAACATGCGCACTATATAGCAGCGGCCAACCCGGGAGCCTGCGTGCTGGTTGTTTGTGTTGAGCTATGTTCTCTGCATTTCACTCCATCTGTTACAGATGAAGATATTGTGGCTAACCTGATATTTGCGGATGGCGCTGCTGCCCTGCTCGTATGTGGTAATGAAAATGATCATCTTGAAAATAAGTTGCTGCTGCATATTGACTCCATTGGGTCTGCCTGTATTCCCAATAGCGCCGACCTGATGACCTGGGAAATTTCCTCTGCAGCTTTCAGGATGTATCTGAGTAAACATTTGGTGAAGAATATTGAGGAGAACATTGAGCCGGTAGTTAATGAATTTCTGATGGAAAGGAGGGCCCAAACTGATTATTGGGCTATTCATCCGGGGGGTGTAAAGATCGTGGAGGCCGTAAAGGCAAGCCTGTATCTGGGTGAAAGCAATGTAGAGGATTCATTGCAGGTGTTAAAAGACTATGGAAACATGTCTTCCCCTACCATCCTGTTCATATTGCACAGGCTATTCAATAAGATCAGGAAAGCAGAACAGGGAAAATCCAAAAGTATTTTTGCCTGCGCTTTCGGTCCTGGCATTACGGTAGAAATGGTTCAGCTTTCATCAGTGTATAAAACTCCTTCCCTTCCATTTAAAAACAGGGTTCCTGATTATGCAGTTCCAGCTTAGATCATATGAAAAGGAGTTTCTGGACAATGATGTCATTGCTACCAAAGATCTGTATCAAACCCTGGTGGAGCTGGATGTGATCAATAAATACCTGGGAGGCTATAAGGCATCTCTTAAAGGTTTGAAGGATATCCTGAAAGGAAAGAGATCTGTTCATACCATATTGGATATAGGTTTTGGAGGAGGTGATTTTATAAAACAGTTTTCCAGATTTTCCGACCGAAAAAATATTCCCTTGTTTTTTTATGGGGTGGATATGAAAAGCGATTGTATTCGATATGCGGAAACGAATCTGGCCATGCTTAACAATACCAGGATGATCTGCGATGATTACCGGAATATAGATACTGATCTGCTTGAGAAAATAGATGTTATTCATTGTAGTTTATTCCTTCACCATCTTAACGATGCTGAAATCATCGAACTCTTCCGATTTTCCAGGGAACATGGATGTATGATCCTTGCCAACGACCTGCACCGTCACTGGCTGGCTTATTACAGTATAAAATTCCTTACGGCCCTGTTCTCAAGATCATGGCTGGTAAAAAATGATGCCTGTCTCTCGGTCCGAAGAGCTTTTAAAAAAAGCGAGCTGGAATCCATGCTTCAGCAGGCTGGGTATAAAAATTACTCTGTAAAATGGAGCTGGGCATTCCGATACATCATAACCGCGTTTGAATGAGATACGATGTTGCCATATTGGGTGGGGGCCTGGCCGGACTTTCTCTTTCGATCGATCTGAAAAGAAGAGGTTATACTGTTATTGTCATTGAAAAAGGAGAATACCCCCGGCATAAAGTATGCGGCGAATATATTTCGATGGAATCACATGAATATCTTTTTGGTCTCTGTCCTGCTTTAACTAATTATGAACTGCCATTCATATGCCAATTCAAATTAAGTTCCACAGGGGGGCTGGAATTCCAAACCAGACTCGACCTGGGAGGATTTGGTATAAGCCGTTATTTACTGGAGGAGCAGCTTTTTGAAGAAGCTGGCAGGCAAGGAGTGGTCTTTATGCTAAATAGCAAGGCTTATGAAACTCATTATAATGTGATAGAGGAAGATCATACCATCATAAGCAGCAAGGGAGAATTTAAGGCAAGGGTGGTTTGTAATGCCACAGGGAGAAAATCAAATTTTGAGACCAGCGATAAACAGACGCGGATAAAAGGCAGCAATTATATTGGCGTGAAATATCATGTCAGGCTGGACCGTGATCCGGGATTTGTGGAGATCCATAATTTCCCGGGAGGCTATTGCGGGGTGTCGAGTATAGAAGATAATAAGACCTGCCTTTGTTATATCGTGAATTCAAAAAAACTCAATAGCGTTGGCAATTCTATTCCCGAACTGGAGAAAGTTTACCTTTTTAAAAACAAGCGCTTAAGAAAACTGTTCACTCAGGCTGAATTCCTACTCAAAGATCCACTGACCATCAGTGGTATTAATTTCAATATTAAAAGACCGGCAACGGAGAACTTTTTTAATCTGGGAGATGCTGCCGGAAGCATTGCTCCGGTTACCGGTAACGGTATGAGTATAGCTCTCAGATCAGCATCGGTTTTGGCCTCTCTGGTTGACAGTTATTTTTCAAAGCAAATCAGCCGGCAGCAGCTGGTTCAGAACTATACTGGTTTCTGGAATAAAGAATTCTCCACGCGGGTAAAACTCAGCCGGCATTTTCAGAAACTTTCTGAATCTCCTTTTCTGGCCAATCTCAGCCTGGGTCTGTTTAAGCCGTTCCCCTCCCTGGCAAAATCAATGATCAGGCATACGCATGGCGCTCCATTTTAAAGGAGGGTCATGAATGACAAGGAAAGCAAGGCTTTAGTTGCCGGATGCAATAGTTGTACATTTACGTTCTTTACCCCCCTCAACTATTTTCTTGCAAAAAAATTTTGAATCGCTGATCAATAGCTTTCTAGAGAATAATGTTGGGGTATCCGACCATTTTTTAACTCCCGTCTTATTAAGGCAACTTAAAGTCAATTTAGAAAAGCTTTATGCCAGTGACCAGATGAAACGGGCAGGAACAGGGAATACCGGAGCGGAAAGAGGAAAATTATTCAGGACGGACCAGATCCACTGGCTTGACCGCAAACATGAGGACGAATTTGAGAATGCTTTTTTTGATTTGATGGATGAGTTCATCATTCACCTGAATCGCACCTGTTACACGGGAATTAACGGGTATGAATTTCATTATACGCTGTATCCAATAGGTAGCTCCTATAAACGGCATCTGGACCAGTTCCAAAATAATGACAGCCGGAAATTCTCCATGATCATGTACCTCAACAATGGCTGGAAAACAGAAGATGGAGGAGAGCTGAGGATATTTCAAGAAAATTACAGCCTGGATATTTCTCCAACGAATGGTAAAATAGTATTTTTCAAAAGCAGTGATCTGGAGCATGAGGTATTAAAAACCAATAAGGCCAGATTAAGTATCACCGGTTGGTTAAAATCATGAGCATATCAATATGCATTAATCGAGAATGGAAACGACAATGACATTAATTGAACGAGCCACTGAGAATGACTACCAGGCTATTTTGGATATTGGCCGTATCTCCGTTAAGCAGGCACATCTTGGCAGCTGCCCGGAAGAAGACCTGGATGAATACATGAAAGGCCACTATAATGCGGAAGCGATACAACGGGAGCTAAGCAACCCTGAAAATATCTATCATATTCTTTATTACAATGGAAAACCGGCAGGCTTCTCTAAATTGGTACTGAATGCGGCGCACGAAAATGTAGAAGCGAAAAATAGCGCCAAGCTGGACAGGATCTATATTTTACCTGAATACTTTGATAAGAAATTGGGGGCTGAACTTTTAAGATTCAGTGTGGCGTTTGTCAGGCAACAAGCCCAGAAAGGGGTATGGCTGGTAACCTGGATCGGAAATACAAGGGCGATCAATTTTTATTCTAAAGCAGGTTTCAAAATAATAGGATCTTATAATTTCCAGGTGACGGCCACCACCTCTAATCTTAATCACCAGATGTATCTTGAGTTGGGCTGATTCTTATCTGGATAAAGTTTGAGGGCAGTAATAATTATGTTTCGCTGGTAAGGTAAGCGCCAAAAAAACCCCGGAAATTCCGGGGCTTTCTGATATCTTATTTCTAAAGAATTAAGCTTGTGTGGTAGCCACAGCCTGGCGCTTTTCGCGGATCCTCGCACTTTTACCGCTACGACCACGCTGGTAGAACAATTTTGCGCGACGTACATGACCGGTCTTATTCAGCACGATAGACTCGATATTCGGAGAGTAAAAAGGGAATACCCTTTCAACACCAATACCGTCGGAGATCTTTCTAACTGTGAAGCTGGCAGTAGCGCCTGTTCCCTGGCTTTTGATCACATCGCCTTTGAAAGACTGGATCCTTTCTTTATTACCCTCAATGATCCTGTAGTTCACAGTGATATTATCACCTGCTTTAAATGCAGGGAATTCTTTCTTCGGGGTCAGCTGTTCGTGTACGTATTTTACCGCTTCCATGTTCTTGTTTTTAAGGAGGGCAAAGGTAGGGTTTATGATATGATTTTCCAAGAGTATTTGGATTTAAGCTATGAGCCTTGAGCTGTGAGCTTTGAGCCTTTCCGGAGTACACTTAAAAATCGGATCAACATTTTTTGTTGCTCATCTAAAAGTATAAGTATTTTATTTCCAATGACTTGCTTACCTAAATTTAGGTGAAGAGCCACTAGTACCTGAGTTTCAACCTCAAAGCCGGAGCCAAGCGCCATTTCTATGAACCTGGCATAATCCTTATCACTGTTTCTGCTGCTTCCTTCAGCAATATTTGAGGAAATAGATACTGCTGCCCTGGTAAGCTGGTTTCCCAGCGAATAAGTCTCCTGTTTTGGAAAATCAGCTACGAAAAGATAAACGTCTTTAACAATCTCCATGCTCTTTTGCCAGATCTTCAGGTTTTTGAAATTCTTCATTATTCAAAGATGAATTTCCCAACTAAAAACAAAAAAGGAAAAACACCATTTGTTTCTGGGTTTTTCCTTTTAGTATTCGATTTAAAGCTCACAGCTCAAGGCTCACAGCTCAAAGCTTATCTCGCTACATTCACCGCCCTCTTTTCCCTGATCACCGTCACTTTGATCTGGCCCGGGAAGGTCATTTCAGTCTGGATCTTCTGGGCTATTTCAAAGGAGAGGCGATCAGAATCGGCATCGGTTACTTTATCGGCTTCAACGATCACACGCAGCTCGCGGCCGGCCTGGATTGCATAGGCTTTCTCCACACCTGTATAGGCCATGGCCAGTGTTTCAAGGTCTTTGATGCGCTGCAGGTATTGCTGCATGATCTCTCTTCTTGCACCAGGACGGGCGCCGCTGATAGCATCGCAGGCCTGTACGATAGGGGAGATCACAAATTGCATTTCCATCTCATCGTGGTGGGCGCCAATGGCATTCACCACCGCAGGGTTCTCACCATATTTCTCAGCGAGTTTTGCGCCCAGTAAGGCGTGGCTCAGCTCACTTTCTTCATCAGGCACTTTACCTATATCGTGAAGCAGACCGGCTCTTTTAGCCAGTTTGGCATTCAACCCTAATTCTGCAGCCATGGTGGCACAGAGGTTAGCTGTCTCGCGACTATGCATCAGCAAATTCTGTCCGTAAGAAGAACGGAATCGCATTCTTCCCACCATTCTCACCAGTTCTTTATGAAGGCCATGGATACCCAGTTCGATCACGGTCCTTTCACCGATCTCCATTACCTGCTCTTCGATCTGTTTTTTTGTTTTTTCCACCACTTCCTCAATACGGGCGGGGTGTATCCTTCCATCGCTTACCAGTCTTTGCAAACTCAGTCGCGCGATCTCCCTTCTCAATGGATCAAAGGAGGAAAGTATGATCGCTTCCGGGGTATCATCCACGATCAGGTCAACCCCTGTGGCTGCTTCAATGGCGCGGATATTACGGCCTTCCCTTCCAATGATCTGTCCTTTGATCTCATCGCTTTCCAGGTTGAATACGGTGATCGTATTTTCGATGGCCTGCTCTGCGGCGGTACGCTGAATAGTTTGTATGATGATCTTACGGGCTTCCTTGTTTGCTTTCAGTTTGGCATCTTCCATGATCTCCTGCTGAAGGCTAAGTGCCTGGGTATGGGCCTCCGCTTTCAGGCTCTCTATTAATTGGGTCCTGGCCTCATCTGCTGAAAGTCCGGCGATCTTTTCCAGGCGGCGAATATGTTCTTCCTGGTGTTTTTCCAGCTCTGTGCGTTTGATGTTCACCAGTTCGATCTGGCGGTTGAGGTTCTCTTTGATCGCCTCATTTTCCTTTATCTGTTTTTCGAGATTGCCTTCTTTCTGGTTAATGGTCTGCTCTTTCTGGCGGATACGGTTCTCCGTGTCATTTATCTTCTTGGTCTTCTCGAATACCTCCTTGTCGTGGTTGGATTTCATTTGCACGAACTTCTCCTTGGCTTCGAGTTCTTTTTCCTTGCGGATGGTCTCGGCCCTGAGTTCGGCTTCCCGGATGATGGTTTGGGATTGTAATTCGGCTTCTTCTATATTCTTACGGGTGTTCCTCGAAAAAGGAGTTTACCCAGTATGGTGCCGGCGATCAGGGCACCTATACCAATAATGATGTACATTATATTTGGATCCATGAATGTGTTTATTTAATTGTTTCATAATGACTTCCCCCTCAAATACAGGAATAATAAATAACAGAAATTTCATATCCCCGGGGCTCACGAAGATACAAAACAGGCTTGGATTTTACCGCATGCCGTTCATATAAAAAACCGTTTTAAGGCCCGGATTGAGCCCCTCCCTGCCCAATTTTCAGTAAACTTGCACACACAATACTTTAAAATGAAAAAGATCCTACTGTTTTCAGCATTCTTACCACTGTTAGCCCTGGCCCAGGATAAGACCGATCAGTTCACGCTTAGCGGCAAGGTAAAGCGCCTGGCCCTCACCCCGGAATGGGTTTTCCTGCAATACCGTACTAATGGTGAATGGAAAACGGACAGTGCCATGGTAAAGGATGAAGAATACAAATTTTCAGGCAATGTTTCCGAGCCTTGTGCAGGCCGCATTCGCGTGAAATATGCTGTTGGCGCAGATGGCAAGAAGCTGGCCATCAACTATGCCCGCGATATGGCCACGGTATTTTTAATGTCTGGCAAGATCAAGGTCACTTCAGTGGATTCTTTCAGCAATATTTCCGTTAAAGGTTCACCGGCTCATGATGAGTATGTGATCCTGAACAAGCAAAGCAAGCCTTTTGACGATAGAATGCAGCCACTTTACGATCAGTATTCTGCTTTTGCAAAAGCAAAGGATAAAGAAGGGCAGGATAAGATCGAAAAAGAGATCGATGCCATCGACAATGAGAAAAAAGAAAAAGTATATGGCGAATATGTAAAGAATAACCCAAACTCGCCGCTGGCTTTTTATGCGCTTCAGCAATACGCCGGCTGGGAGATCAACCCTGATAAGGTTGAACCTTTGTTCGCCGCTATGTCAGAAAAGAACAAAGCCTATCCATCCGCAGTAAATTTTAAAGAAGATATTGAGATCGCCAAGAAAACAGGCATTGGAAGATTAGCGATGGACTTCACACAAAATGATACCCTGGATACTCCGGTAAGCCTGGCTTCTTTCCGTGGCCGTTATGTATTGGTAGATTTCTGGGCAAGCTGGTGTGGTCCCTGCCGCGCTGAGAATCCGAACGTGGTAAAAGTGTACAATAAATACAAAGGACAGAACTTCCATATTATAGGTGTATCCCTTGATCGCCCCGGTCAGAAAGACAAATGGATGAAAGCCATTCATGATGATCAACTGGATTGGACACATGTAAGCGACCTGAAATTCTGGGATAATGCGGTTGCCAAGCAATATGGCATCAAAGCGATCCCGCAGAACCTCCTGCTAGATCCCAGCGGAAAGATCGTCGCCAAGAATTTGAGAGGAGAGGATCTGGAGCAGAAACTGACTGAACTGATGGCCGATAAAAAAGCCTTCTGATAATATAAACTCGTTCCTGAATTAATTAAGGTCTGGCTAGCCAGGCCTTTTTTATTGCGCGTCCAGTAATTTTTCTATGATGGTAAGCTGGTCGGTAATGGAATCTGCCGATTCCACCTTGTGGTTCCCGGAGTTGATCTCAGTGGCGAACCAGATCATCACCATAGCGATATAATCCTGCATATCCTTTCCAGCAAACTGGGTCTTAAATTCAATTATCTTATCATTGATGGTCTTGAGGGTCTTACGGACGATCTCCTCATCAGCCGGTTCAATGCGTATGCGATAGGTACGGTCACCTACCAAAGCGGATATGGGAATAAGTTCACTCATATATTAATGACTTAATAGCGAGATGCATCGGTCTATCTCCTTCAGGTAAGCGTTGATCCTTTTTTCAAGTTCTTTTTTATCAGCCTCGCTCATAGAGCTGCCGCTTACTTTTAATATGCTGATCTGTTCCTGTAATGATTCGGTTGAACGTTTTTGTTCACTGAACTGTTCCCTGGTGGCCGACAACTCCTTCTGCAAGCGGGCATTGTCTTTTTCAATGACTGGTGCTCCCTTAGCAGTTGCTGAAGTTTTTCCTGAATGCGTTTTAGTTGTTGTTCGGAGGGGTTCATTTGCGGATCTCTGCTTGAAGTTCTTTTCCAGTGTCTTCATGATAGATTGCATCCAGCCATCTATCTCAGCATCTGTCAGGGTCTTTTCAGCATCCTGGAAAGTAAAGTTAATGGCAATGGATTTGCGTCCCTCCCCCAATTTATCACTTTCAAATACATCGAACAAACGAAGGTCCAGCAATTTTTTCAGTTTCATCTGCTGCACAGCCATTTCCACCTGCTGCCATTTCAGTTCTTTGGATACCAGCATGGCCAGGTCGCGCTGTACAGCCGGGAATTTAGGAAGTGATTGTATCAGGGTTTTCTGGGTAGTGGCGATCGTGATCAGCTTTTCCCAATCCATGGCAGCAAAATAAACCGGCTGCTTTATCCCGAATCGCTGAAGGAAGGATCTTTTCGCAGATCCAATGCCGCCAATGATACTGCCATCAGCCAGCTTATATACCAGGTGCTGATCCAGTTTGGCAACTGCCAACTCTTCCAGGCGCACCTGGTTCACACCCATCAGCCTGAGTATATTGTTAACCACTCCTTTTAAATAATAGAGGTCAGTGGCTGCCGCCTTGCCCTGCCAGCTGTCTTCATTTTTATTTCCCGTAGTAAGTACACATAGTTGTTCAAATTCACGGTATTCCCCCGGAGCATCCTTTCCATAGCTTTTTCCAAATTCAAAGAAGCGGAGAGCATTATTTTTATGATTGAGATTATGCGCCACCACTTCCAGGGCCGTTTCAAATAATGAACTGCGAAGAATATTAAGTTCTGCGCTGAGGCTATTCAGCATATTCACCATACCCGCTTTTTCATCATCAGAAAAATAAGCAGCATTGGTGATGGAATTGGTAAGTATCTCGTTGAAGCCTAATCCTACCAGCAGGCCACTGAGTTTTTCCCTGTATACTTCCCTGCCATGGTTGTCTTCAACAGATGGGGTAAGTGTAATGGCATCGGGAATATCGATATTGTCAAGACCATCAATACGAAGTATCTCTTCTACAATGTCGGCAGGGAGGCTGATATCCGGCTTATGATAAGGCACTGCCAGGCGCAGTTCATCAACTGCATTTTTTAAAACTTCAAAACCCAAACTGTTGAGTATGTTGGTAACAGCATCGGGATGATAATTCTTCCCGCTGAGTTTTTTGATATAATGCCATTTTACGCCCACTTCTTTTTTGGGAAGCGGATCGGGGTAAATGTCAATGATATCAGAGGCAATACTACCCCCGGCGATCTCTTTGATAAGCAGGGCCGCCCTTTTAAGAACCGTAACGGTAGCGGAAACATCCGTACCTTTTTCAAATCGGGAAGCGGCATCTGTTCGAAGTCCGTGGCGGAAAGAGGTTTTTCGGGTGGTCACTGCATCAAAACAGGCGCTTTCAATAAAAATATTTTTAGTCTCATTGCTAACCCCGCTGTATAAACCACCAAATACCCCGGCTATGCACATAGGACCTTCCGCATCGCAGATCATCAGGTCTTCCGCGTTTAATTCCCTTTCTTTTTCATCGAGGGTAATGAATTTTGTACCCTGCGCCAGGTTTTTTACGATCACTTTTCTTCCCCTGATCTTATCGGCATCGAACGCATGCAGCGGCTGACCAGTTTCGTGCTGTATATAATTCGTGATGTCAACAATATTATTGATAGGGCGGATGCCTATCGACTTCAATCGTTGCTGAAGCCAGCGGGGCGATTCAGCAACTGTTACATCTGCCAGGCTGATACCGGAATAACGGGTGCAGGCCTTATCGTTTTCAATGGTCACGGAAATATCAAGGGAATGGTTCTCCGATTTTACGCCATTGCTATTGGGGATCTTTGGCTTTTGTTCTTTTTTATCATGATGCGAAAGATAAGCGCATACATCTCTTGCCACGCCCCAATGGCTCATAGCGTCCATTCTGTTTGGCGTTAATCCTATTTCAAAAATGATGTCCTCATAAGGCTGGAATAATTCACTTAAAGGTTGCCCAACTTTTGTTTCTGCAGGCAATACCAGGATACCGGCATGGGAATCTCCCAGGCCCACTTCATCTTCTGCGCAGATCATGCCATGGCTTTCCACGCTTCGGATCTTTGCCACTTTCATGGTCAGCGGTTCTCCTTTGGAAGGATAAATAGTTGTACCCACAGGGGCAACTATCACTTTTTGCCCTACTGCCACATTGGGAGCACCGCAAACGATCTGTAAAGGTTCAGCAGCGCCAATATCCACTTTTGTAAGGGTAAGTTTATCGGCGTTAGGATGTTTTTCGGTAAATAACACTTCGCCGGTCACCAGGCCTTTCAACCCGCCTTTAACCTCTTCATATTTTGTCATGCTTTCTACTTCCAGTCCAATGGAAGTAAGTATACGTGCGAGTCGTTCGGGGTCCAGGGCAGGACCAAGATATTCACTGAGCCATTTATAAGAGATCGTCATGAGAAATGCTTGCCTTTTTGATTCTTGCGAAGATAAGAAAACGCCTGTCGTGACTGCATTTCGCTTATTTTTGGCTCCCTAAATCAATTTCTATGTCCACTAATCTGCTTAAAGGAAAAAAAGGAATCATATTCGGCGCCCTGGATGAAAAATCCATTGCATGGAAAACAGCCCTTCGTTGTTATGAGGAAGGAGCCCAGATCGTATTGAGTAATGCCCCAGTGGCATTGAGAATGGGCGAAATAAACAAGCTGGCGGAAGCTTGTGGCAATGCCCCTGTTATTGGCGCGGATGTGACCAGTATGGATGACCTGAAAAATCTTTTTGAGAAGGCCCAGGAACATTTTGGCGGTAAGATCGATTTTGTGCTGCATTCAATTGGCATGAGCCTGAATGTGCGCAAAGGCAAGCATTATACAGAAATGAATTACGAGTGGAACCAGAAGACCCTGGATATTTCCGCTATGAGCCTTCATCGTGTATTGCGTACGGCCTGGGATATGGATGCGTTGAATGAATGGGGTAGTGTGGTGGCCCTTAGCTATATTGCTGCGCAGCGTGTATTCCCGGATTATAATGAAATGGCAGATGCCAAAGCGCTGCTGGAAAGTGTGACCCGCAGTTTCGGATATCATTATGGGGTGAAAAGAAAAGTTCGTGTGAATACCATTTCGCAATCTCCAACGCGCACTACTGCCGGCAGTGGTGTAAAAGGGTTTGATGGATTTATCAATTACGCCGAAGCCATGAGTCCATTGGGAAATGCTACCGGTGAGGATTGCGCTAATTATTGCGTAACATTATTCAGCGACCTCACCCGTTATGTGACCATGCAGAATCTTTTCCATGACGGAGGATTCAGTTTTACGGGTGTTACACAGGGAGTGATCGAGAAAATGGGATAAAGAATAAGAACTGACCAAAATATAAAAAGACCCTTCAGGGGTCTTTTTAGTTAAATAAGTTTCGGATGATACATTAGTATTCGTCCTCATTGAAAAGAAAGTCATCCTGTGTAGGATAATCCGGCCAGATGTCTTCGATGGTTTCATACACATCGCCTTCGTCTTCCAATTCCTGCAGGTTTTCTACCACTTCAATGGGAGCGCCGGAACGGATCGCGTAATCGATCAGTTCATCTTTTGTAGCGGGCCAGGGGGCGTCTTCTAAATAAGAGGCTAATTCAAGTGTCCAGAACATCGTGTCTTCTAATTTTAGCTAGCAATAAGGTTTATTAACTGGGGTCGCGGTCCCTGTATTTTTCGCAAAAGTAGTTTTATTGGGGAATTTACCAAATCAATAGTTGCACAATGCAGAAGCCTGGCGTTTTTGGGCTGCTTTTATGTAGTTTCGACCCAGATTAAGCTATGATCCACGGACATAACATATTTAAGACATATGGCCAGCTCCAGGTACTGAAAGGAGTGGATATCCATATTCAAAAAGGGGAGGTAGTTTGTATTTCCGGGCCCTTCAGGCTCCGGAAAAAAGCACTTTACTGCATATTTTAAGCACCCTTGACCGTCCTGATTCCGGAGAGGTAAGGATGAACGATATAAGGTTAGATAGCCTTACCGGGAACCAGCTGGCCTCTTTCCGAAACAAGCATATTGGTTTTGTTTTCCAGTTTCACCACCTGTTGCCTGAATTTTCAGCCCTGGAGAATGTTTCGATCCCCGGATGGCTGGCAGGAAGGAAAAGATCAGAAGTGAAGGAGAAGGCCCTGTCATTACTTACCGATCTTGGATTGGCAGACAGATTGGAGAACAAGCCAAATCAGCTATCAGGAGGAGAGCAACAAAGGGTGGCCGTGGCGCGGGCGCTGATCAATGACCCGGATATTGTATTCGCGGATGAACCCAGTGGTAACCTGGATACGGCCAATGCCCGTGAACTGCATCAATTATTTTTTGACCTGAGAAAAAGAGTTGGACAAACTTTCCTGATCGTTACGCATAATGAAGAGCTGTCAAGGCTAAGCGACCGCCTTCTTACCATGAAAGATGGAAAGATCAGCTGAGCCGGGGTTTCCAGGGGATCTCCTCTACATTTAACTGATGGGCCATATAGCGGCAAAGGACAAATAAATGATCGCTGAGGCGATTGAGATATTTAATGATGATGGCCTCCACCTCAGTGTCTTCCATTTTCAATCTTACACATGATCTTTCTGCCCTGCGGCAAATGCAGCGGGCCACATGCAAATGGGAAATGGCGATATCTCCTCCTGGCAGAATAAAACTTTTCATTGCAGGTATCTGTTCATTCATCCGGTCTATATCTTTTTCCAGCAGGCTTACATCTTCTTCTTTAAGGTCCGGGATCTTCAACCCCGGTTCCTTCTCCGGATCACAGGCCAGTGAAGAGCCGATGGTAAACAGGCGGTCCTGGATCTCACGAAGAAGTTCCCTCACCGGTTCAATATGAATATGGTCACGACAGAGACCAATATAGGAATTCAGCTCATCTACGTTGCCATAGGATTCGATCCTTAAATGTGATTTAGGCACTTTGGTGCCGCCGATCAATGAGGTCGTTCCTTTATCACCCGTCTTGGTATAGATCTTATCTGCCATTATTATTATTTATGAAGAATAAGTTTTTCATTTGCGCGATCTGTTTCCACCAAACCATCCCTTAACCGCACTACCCTCCGGGCATGATTGGCGATATCTTCTTCATGTGTTACCAGAACGATGGTATTCCCGTTCTTATAGATGTTATCGAATATCCCCATGATCTCATAGGAGGTTCGGGTATCAAGGTTACCAGTAGGTTCATCAGCTAGTATCAATGAAGGATCATTTACCAGTGCACGGGCAATAGCCACCCTTTGACATTGTCCGCCGGAAAGTTCATTCGGTTTGTGATGGGAACGGTCTACCAGGCTGACCATTTCCATTACGTGCATGGCTTTTTCGTTACGCTGTTTTTTGCCGATACCGGCATATACCAGCGGAAGGGCCACATTTTCCAGTGCAGTAAGCCGGGGAAGCAGGTTGAACTGCTGGAAAACAAAACCGATCTCTTTATTTCGAATGGTGGCCAGGTCATTATCCTTCATAGTGCTGACATCATGGCCGTTGAGGATATATTTTCCGGCGCTGGCAGTATCCAAACAGCCCACGATATTCATCAGGGTGCTTTTTCCCGAACCGGAAGGTCCCATCAATGCCACGTATTCATTTCGCTGAATATCCAGGGAGATCCCTTTCAGCACCTCCAGTTCATTCCTACCCATGAAATAACTTTTCCGGATCCCTTCGAGGTGAATAATACTGTCTGACATAAAAATAGTTGATGTGGCCGCTTATCTTTTTTGGATCACTTTAGGTACCAGGAAAAATTCGCCGTTTTGACTGGGCGCGTTTTTCAAGGCCTGTTCCCGGGTCAATTCTCCTTTTACCAGGTCTTCCCTCAGTACATTGTTCTCATCCGGGATATGCAACAACGGTTCAACCCCTTCCAGGTTCAGTTCATTTAATTTTTCTACGAAATGGATCATCCGTTGAAGGTCCTGGCGGATCTCTTCTTTCTCCATTTCATTGAACTGCAACCTCGAAAGTGTGGAAAGTTTTTCTATCAGGGAGGAGTTTACTTCCATGCCGCAAAGATAGTATCTTCGCCGCCTTACCCTGATTTTTCAAAGATCAAAAATGTTGAACAAGAAAGAGATAGTAATGAGTGGGATAAGACCCACGGGCTTCCTGCACCTGGGAAATTATTTCGGGGCAGTAAAGAACTATGTACGCCTGCAGGATGAATTTGAATGCTTTTTCATGGTGGCCGACCTGCATTCCCTTACCACCCACCCGGATACCAAGGAATTAAAGCAGAACGTAGAAAGGGTTTTGGCGGAAAATATTGCCTGCGGGCTGGATCCGGATAAAGTGGCGCTTTATTGCCAGAGCCATATATTCGAAACTTCCGAATTATATCTCTACCTCACGATGATGGCCTATAAAGGTGAGCTGGAAAAGACCACTACCTTCAAGGATAAAGCAAGATCGCAACCTGATAATATCAATGCTGGTTTGCTGACCTATCCTGTATTGCAGGCCGCGGATATCCTTCTTCACCGGGCTATGCTGGTGCCTGTGGGAAAGGACCAGGAACAACACCTGGAAATGGCCCGCACTTTTGTGAATCGTTTCAATCACCGGTATGGGGATATTTTCCCCGAACCCAGCGCTTTCAATTATGGCGAAGACCTGGTGAAGGTACCCAGCCTGGATGGGGCAGGTAAAATGAGTAAAAGTGAGAACCAGCTGGCCACTCTTTATCTATCTGATAGTGATGAGCTGATACGGAAAAAAGTAATGAAGGCTAAGACCGACAGCGGTCCAACAGAACCCGGTATGGCCAAGCCGGATTATATTGAGAATATATTCCTGCTGATGAAACTGGTGAGCGAACCTGCCCAGGTAAATAAGTTTTTGGAAGATTATGATCAGTGCCGGATAAGGTATGGGGATATGAAAAAGCAACTGGCGGAGGATATGGTTAGATTTATTTCACCGATCCGGGAAAAAGCAGATTCCATCCGGAATGACAAGGCTTACCTGAAAGCGGTAATGGAAAAAGGCGCGGAAAAGGCCCGGAAAAGTGCAAGGCTAACCATGGCTTTAGTGAGGGAGGCCATTGGATTGAATTATTATTAGCCAGGGTGGGGTATTGTTTTTTTACAGTATTTTTAAAAGGATAAACCTATTCACCATTTAAAAAACTGCATATGAACAAAACCTTTCTGCTGGTACTGGCAGTGATCGCCCTCGCGGCTTCTATTGGTATGAAAATAATGTCGAAAGATGCTGCACTAACGGAACTGGAGGATTTCTGGTGGACCCCTTTACCACTTGCATTGATCCTGCTGATCCTGGCAAACAGAAAAGCAAAAGTTTAGAATTTAACAAGGTAATAGATCTGAATGGCAAAGATTAAGAAACCCAAACATATTGCTATAGCCGGCAATATCGGTGCGGGAAAGACCACGCTTACGGAAATGCTCAGCAAGCATTATAAATGGATCCCAAATTTTGAGGATGTGGACCATAATCCCTACCTCATGGATTTTTATGAGGACATGCCCCGCTGGAGTTTTAACCTTCAGATCTATTTTCTGAATAGTCGCCTGCGCCAGCTGGTAGAGATACAGCAGGGAACTGAAACGGTGATCCAGGACCGTACCATTTATGAGGATGCGAATATTTTCGCACCGAACCTTCATGAAATGGGATTGATGAGCAAAAGGGATTTTGATAATTACTATCATTTTTTCCAGACGCTGAAAACGCTGGTGCAACCTCCCGACCTTTTGATCTACCTGCAGGCATCGGTTCCTACACTGGTAGGACAGATACAGAAAAGAGGTAGGGAATACGAAGAGAATATCCGCCTGGATTATCTTAAAAAACTGAATGAGTTCTACACGAAATGGATCGGAGATTATAAAGAAGGCAAGCTGCTGATCATAGACGTGGACAAGAATAAATTTGCCGAGAGGGATGAAGATTTTGGTGAGATCATTCGCAGGGTGGATGCTGAATTATACGGGTTATTTTAATAAGACGCGTATTCATTGGTTTCTTCCAGCATGGCCGCGATCTTTTTCAGCCATTCCGCCTGCTTTGCCTTAAGTATGCTATGCCGGGTCTCTTCATCATACTCATTCTGTATCGCTTCTTTTTCTTTGATCACATCATCATAGATCTTTTCAGGTCTTTCCTGTAATTATTTGCATCAAACCTGTATTCAGATAGTTTTCTGAACAATTTTCTAGCGTATACTTCGGCAAGATCAAAATGCCCCTGCTCGTGTGAAAGTATATATGCGGTTCGGTGCGTACCCCAGGAACGGTAAGGGTCGAAGCCTGACCTTATAGTGAATCTGTATCCATCTTTTTAAACTGGTAAGAGACCGTGAGCCGGGTGGTAGTTGAGGCTGCTGCATCTGTAGAAGGATCAGGTTCGCCCCTGTAATCATCCCAGGTCAGTTTTCTATCGGCATCCCAGGAGATCAGTTCCTCTTCAGTGGCTGCAATTTTGGAGAAGGTTGCAGGGACAGGTTTTATCTCTGGCCCGGGCATTACAATAACGGCTGCCGAAAGGGATAAAACCATCGTGAATAAATGGATCCTCCTGTAATTCATTTTTTTTCTGTTGACCACCTTACTAATGTCGTGAAAAAAAGGCAGCAGGATGGTTACCTCCCGTTAAATAAAAACTAAACCCCGGAGAAATTCCGGGGTTTAGAAGTATATAACTGTTAGGTTCAGGCCTTAGGTGCCGCTGCCAGAATATCGGCGGTTACACCATCTGCATACTTGGAAAAATTCTTAACAAAAAGGCTGGCCAGGTATTTTGCTTTTTCATCGTACGCATTTTTGTCAGACCAGGTATTTCTTGGGTCCAGCAATTCAGTGGGAACATCGGGACAACTGGCTGGGATGGACATACCGAAGAATGGATCCTGATGGTATTCCACGTTATCCAGTTTTCCTTCCAGGGCCGCGGTGATCATGGCACGGGTATATTTTAATTTCATTCTTGAGCCAACGCCGTAGGGACCGCCGGTCCAACCAGTATTGATCATCCAAACATTCACATCATGGGCTTTCATTTTTTCTCCCAGCATTTTTGCGTATTTGCCAGGATGCAGTGGTAAGAATGGCGCTCCAAAACAGGCGCTGAAAGTTGGCTTGGGTTCGGTCACGCCTGTTTCAGTACCGGCCACTTTTGCGGTATAGCCGGATATGAACTGGTACATGGCCTGCTCTGCAGAAAGCCTGGATACAGGTGGAAGAACGCCGAAGGCATCACAGGTAAGGAAGAAAATATTTTTTGGCAAACCACCAATGGATGGTTCCATGGCATTGCTGATAAAATGAAGGGGATAAGATACTCTTGTATTTTCTGTTATACTTCCATTGTCAAAATCTATTTCATTGCTGCCAGGGAAGAAGACCACATTTTCTACCAGGGCGCCCGGACGAATAGCATGGAAGATCTCAGGTTCTTTTTCTTCAGTCAGGTTAATGGTCTTTGCATAGCATCCGCCTTCGAAATTAAAAATGCCATCATCGGTCCAGCCATGTTCATCGTCACCAATCAGCTTTCGATTAGGGTCAGCACTCAGCGTTGTTTTGCCGGTACCACTTAATCCAAAAAATACAGCTGTATCCCCGGCTGCTCCCATATTGGCACTGCAATGCATGCTCAATACATTTTTCTGCTGGGGAAGGATATAATTAAGAATGGAAAAAATACCTTTTTTGGTCTCGCCGGTATAACCAGTTCCGGCAATAAGGATCAATTTTTTTGTAAATGATATCATGGCCGCATTGTGCTGGCGGGTACCGCATTCCGCTGCATCCAATAAAAGGCCGGGTACCGAGATCACCTGCCATTCAGGTTCGAAATCTTCCAGTTCTTCTTCAGTGGGTCGAAGGAACATGTTATAGGCGAAAAGGTTGTTCCAGGGTTTTTCATTGATGCAGCGAACATTCAGGCGAAAACGGGGATCCGCGCAGGCATAGCAGTCGCGCACCCAGATCTCCGGAAGGGTATCCAGGTATTTGATCACCTTGTCATAAACAATATCAAACTGGCGGGCATCAATTGGGAGGTTGAATTCATTCCAGTGTACGGTATCAGCCGTGATCTCATCTTTTACGGTGAACTTGTCTTTGGGAGACCTGCCCGTGAATTCACCGGTCCGGATCACCAGGGCTCCTGTATTATTCAGTACTCCTTCGCCTATACGAAGCGTATCCTGCACCAGTTCCTCGGGGCTGAGCTGGTAGTGAATGGATGCTGCATTTTTCAAACCGGATTTGGCAAGGGCTTTTAAAGGAATGGACAAAATAGGGGAGGCCATACTGCAATCGTTGTTTGTTGAAGCACAAAGTTAGGGTGACTGGTATATAAATCTAACGGTCGTTAGTATTTCCTTGTAAGGAAAATAGATTTTATATATTATTATTAACAATAATATGATTTAAGACAGATCTGGGGTCATTTTGGGATTAGGAAGACTGGATTTCTACCAATGGTCTGGGGTAAACCCCTTTCAGCCTTATCTTTAAAGTCCTAACCAAGAACTTAACAGTATGAAATATTTACCATTAGACCCGCAATTATTCGTGCATAACCGTGAAAGGTTCGTAGCCCGGATGGCCAAGAACAGCATTGCCATTTTTGTAAGCAATGATGAAGTGCCGAGTAATGGCGATGCCATTTATCGGTTTAAACAAAACAGTGACCTGTTCTGGCTCAGTGGTATTGAGCAGGAAGATAGTATGGTGATCCTTTTCCCGGATAACCCCGATCCCAAATACAGGGAAGTGCTGGTATTGGTAAGGCCTAATGAAATGAAGGAGAAATGGGACGGAAAAAGATTAAGGGTGAATGAGGCCCGTGCCATCAGTGGGATGCAGACTATAGTATGGCTGGATTCTATTGATGCGTTATTACAGGGTTGGATACACCTGGCAGACGGGATCTATCTTGATTCCAACGAGAACGATCGCAAGGCAAGCCAGGTAAGGTCAAGAGATTATCGATTCATTGATGAGATGAGATCACGTTACCCGCTTCATCAGTATCACAGGGCTGCAAGGATCATGAAAGACCTGCGCGGAATAAAAACCGCTTATGAAGTGAATGTTTTACAGAAAGCCATTGATATAACTGACAATACATTCAGGCATTTGCTGAAGTTCATACGTCCGGGGGTAATGGAATATGAGATAGAAGCTGAGATCGTTCATTCCTTCCTGCGCCAGCGCGCTACCGGCGAAGCCTATGGCAGCATTATTGCAAGTGGCGACAGGGCAAGGACCCTGCACTATGTTAGCAATAATGCAGAGTGTAAAGATGGTGAATTGATACTGATGGATTTTGGTGCGGAATATGGTGGCTATTGTGCCGACCTCACGAGAACGGTTCCCGTAAATGGAAAATTCAGCCGTCGGCAGAAGACGGTATATAATGCCTGTCTTCATTTACATGATTATGCCAAAAGTATTTTGAAACCGGGAATCAGCATACTGGATTATACAGATAAAGTGGGAGAAGAAGCTACCCAGCAATTCCTGAAGATCGGGTTACTGAAAAGGACTGAAGTGAAGAATGAGGATCCGGAGAACCGCGCCTACCGTAAATATCTTTATCATGGCATCTCTCACCATTTAGGCGTGGATGTGCATGACCTGGGTACCAGGACCGAGCCTATAAAAGCGGGTATGGTATTCACGATCGAGCCAGGAATCTATATAGAGGAAGAGCAAATGGGTGTGCGTATTGAGAATAATGTATGGATCACCAGAAATGGTAACAGGGACCTGATGAAAAATATTCCGATCACGATAGAAGAGATAGAAGCCCTGATGAAGCGATAATTTTTTTTATGAAGCAAATTCCGAATTTTTTCACCTTGCTGAATCTTGTTTTTGGTTGCCTGGCCATTGTGGCCATTTTACAGAACGGCCTGGTGTTTTCACCTGACCAGGATGGTAAACAATGGATCGATATTCCTCCGCAGATATGGATGGCTTCCCTGTTCATAGGGCTTGCGGCCCTTGTAGATTTTTTAGATGGATTTCTGGCCAGGGCCCTGAAGGCCGATTCGGAAATGGGCAAACAACTGGATTCACTGGCCGACGTAGTAAGTTTTGGTGTGGCTCCTGCCATGATCCTTTACCAGTTCCTTCGCCTTTCTTTTGCGCAGCAGGAAGATGGATTGAATATTTCCACCTGGCTGCTGGCCCCTGTATTTATTCTTCCCGCGGCAGCGGCCTACCGATTGGCGCGTTTCAACCTGGATACATCCACCTCTTATGGATTTAAGGGAATGCCGGTTCCGGCTGCGGGTATTTTCGTCGCTTCACTTCCGCTGATCTACTGGAATGTGGATCAACCATGGGTAGGGCCGCTGATGAAGAACTATTGGTTCATTTATGGGATCACTATCCTGCTTTCCTGGCTGATGGTTTCCAGGCTGCCACTGATGGCCCTGAAATTCAGGGATTATAGTTTTGCCAATAATAAGGAGAAGTATAGCCTTGTCATTTTAGCGTTGCTGCTGGTATTTTTATTGAAATGGCTGGCCATTCCGGCTATCATACTGGCCTATGTTGTTCTATCTTTGCTTTTTCAAAAAAAACAAGCATGACATATACTGTAGAAATAAAAGTAATGCCGTTGAAAGAACTGCTGGATCCACAGGGAAAAGCAGTAATGAGCGGTTTATCCAGCCTGGGATTAAAAGGCGTGGAAGATGTACGCATAGGTAAGAATATCACGCTTCAGATCGAAGCGGATTCGGAAGAAAATGCCAGGCGCATTGCTGAGGAAGCCAGCAAAAAACTACTGGCCAACCCGGTGATGGAATATTTTGAGATCAACTGATCATGTTATACCTGGTTCCCACACCCATAGGTAATCTGAAGGATATCACTCTTCGCGCCCTCGAGGTATTGAAGGAGGTGGATCTTATTCTTGCGGAAGATACCCGCACCAGTTCCCATTTGCTGAACCATTACCAGATCACAAAACCTATCACGCCTTATCATCAGCACAATGAACACAAGGTGCTTCAGCATTTGGTTGACCAGTTGACGCAGGGAAAAAAAATGGCCCTCGTTACGGATGCAGGCACTCCCGGGATCTCGGATCCCGCTTTTTTACTGGTCAGGGAATGTGTAAAGGCAGGTATAAAAGTTGAATCCCTTCCCGGTGCCACGGCCTTTGTTCCTGCCCTCGTGAATAGTGGAATACCCGGCAATCGTTTTTGTTTTGAAGGGTTTCTTCCACTAAAAAAAGGGAGGCAGAGCCTGATGAAACAATTGGCGGAAGAAGAAAGGACCATGATATTTTATGAATCTCCGCAAAGGCTGGAAAAAACACTGGAAGAATTTATAGGATATTTTGGCGCTGACAGGAAATGCAGCGTGAGCCGTGAGCTTACCAAAATGTTTGAAGAGAATGCCCGTGGCAGCATTGCCGAGGTGCTTGCCCATTTTAAAGGCAAACCGGTAAAAGGAGAGATCGTTATTGTGGTGGAAGGCAAAGAATAGGGCCATTTCATTCTAATCTTTCCTTAACAAAGAGTTTAGGATATTTGATTTAATAACTAAGAATAATCTTATGCGTTTTTGTTTTATGATCCTTGCCCTCTTCTCCCTTTCGCTGACCACAATGGCACAGCCTGACCGCTGGCAGCAAAGGGTGAAGTATACCATGAATGTGGATATGAATGTACAGACCAACCAGTTCACCGGAAGGCAACAATTGGAGTACAGTAATAATTCTCCTGATACACTGACACGCGTATTCTACCATTTATACTTTAACGCGTTTCAACCAGGAAGCATGATGGATGTGCGAAGCCGTCGCCAGGGAGGCATGCTGGCCGGTCGCGGTCCTGATTGGGATGGAAGGGTGAAGGACAGGATCCAGCATTTAAAACCAGAGGAGATCGGTTACCAGAAGATACTTTCCTTAAAAATGAACGGGAGGCCACAGAATTATTCCATGGATGAGACCATCCTGGAAGTAAAACTGGATCGTCCGATCGCGCCGCGATCTAAAGTGGTATTTGAAATGGAATTCGAAGCCCAGGTGCCTTTGCAGATAAGGCGTTCAGGCAGGGATAATCCTACCACCAAAGTGCGTTACTCCATGAGCCAGTGGTATCCTAAGATCTGCGAGTATGATTATGCCGGATGGCATCCCACCCCTTATGTAGGCAGGGAATTCTATGGTGTATGGGGAGATTTTGATGTGACCATTAATATTGACAGGACCTACATACTGGGAGGTTCCGGTTATTTGCAGAACCCCAATCAAATAGGGTATGGATATGAAGATGCCAGAGCAAAAGTGAAAAGGCCCGATGGACCAAAACTTTCCTGGCATTTCATTGCGCCCAATGTGCATGATTTTATGTGGGCCGCGGATCCTGAATATGTACATGTTAAAAAACAAATGAATGATAGCCTGACTTTTCATGTATTGTATAAACCAACCAATGCTAAAGCGGAAGATTGGGAAGGGTTGCTGGATATGGCGCAACAGGCTTTACCTTATATAGAAAAAACATTCGGTACTTATCCATATAAGCAATTCTCCTTTGTACATGGGGGAGATGGTGGTATGGAATACCCGATGGCAACTTTGCTGATCGGTCCCGGAGCCGCCCTGCATGAATGGATGCATAGCTGGTATTATGGAATGCTGGGAACCAATGAATCACTTTATCCATGGATGGATGAAGGGTTTACACAATACGCGGAAGAAAGGATCTCTTCCTGGCTGGAAAAAAGCAGTCGGTTTGCCTATGCGGATGAATACGCAGGGTATTATTCACTGGTACGCAGTGGAAAAGAAGAGCCACTGACCACACATGCCGATCACTACAATTATAATTTTGCGTATAGCATTGCCTCCTATTCCAAAGGAGCCATCTTCCTGGAGCAACTGGGATATATTGTTGGCGCCGATGTAAGAGATAATATCCTGCTGGAATATTACAGGCTTTGGAGATTCAAACATCCCAATGCAGACGATTTTATCCGGGTGGCAGAGAAAGTGAGTGATATGAAACTGGATTGGTATAAAGAATATTGGGTGAATTCCACAAAAACCATTGATTATGCCATTGATAGTTTATGGGAAGAATCGGGTAAGACTAAGATCCGCCTTATACGAAATGGATTGATGCCTATGCCTATAGATCTGCAGATCACCTATAAGGATGGGAAAAAGCAGCTGCATTATATTCCTGTGAACCTGATGTATGGTGCCAAGCCTATAGAAAATTCAGGTAATAACAGCGATTCAATTTTGGCCCGGATCATTTATCAGCCCTGGAAATGGACCAATAATACCTATGTGATCGAATCAGACCATAAACTTACCGATATTGTTACTGTGGAGATCGATCCCAGTCAGCGAATGGCAGATGTGGACAGAAAAAATAACAAGCTGGAATTGAAATGGTGAGAACCATCAATAAAATAAAAAAAGCCTTTCTAATTAAAGGCTTTTTTTTTGCTCAAGTTTTTAATCCCTGCTTATTTCCGGCCAGCCCGGTTATAATTATACGATAAGGTTAATGGTTAAAGATGAGGGTCAACCTGAGCGTTAGTCAAAACTATTTTAGCTGATCCATCTTAGCAATACCACTTTAGTGGTATTTTTCTAAAAAACCATCAAAAGAGGCCGCAAAAAACTGCAACCTATCTTCCGTAAAATTTATTTACTGCAGCCACCCGGTTTGCCACATGAAGTTTTTCGTAAATATGATAAACATGCTTTCGTACTGTCTCCAGGGAAAGGAATAATTCAGCGGCGATCTCTTTATACATCAAACCTTTGGATAGTAATTCCAGTATCTCTTTTTCCCGGGTGGAAAGTGATTTGATCTCCTGGTCCTCACTTTTTTGCTGAAAGGCGGCCACTACTTTTCGTGCGATCTCACTGCTCATAGGAGATCCACCCTGATAAAGCTCTTTGATGGCTTCAAGCATACGGGCAGGTGCTGTTTTTTTCAAAATATAGCCAGATGCGCCGGCACGAAGGGCTTCAAATATTTTTTCATTTTCCTCATAGACCGTACACATCATAAAATTGGTCTGCGGTATCACTGGCTTCAGGGCACGAACCAGGTCGATGCCGCTTTCATTGCTGCTGAGATTAATATCCATCAATACCACATTGGGACGGATATTGGGCAGGTGCTCCATTGCTTCTTCCGCAGTGCCAATAGCCGCAACACAACAATAGCCTGGTGCCATGGAAATGATCTCTCCAAGGGCATCCCTGAGCTGGCTGTTATCGTCCACTATACAAACGGTGATCTGTTCCATGAGAAGTTAAAGTTGAGAAATTGTGGCGCATAATACAATACCACTAACAGGTAAATTTTTGATCAGCTCAGGCCGGCACATAGATCAGGTATTTTTCATGGAAGAAATCTTCCGCGAAAATTTTATAGATCTCCATCTGCCTGGGCCGGGTATTGCTTTCATGGATCTCCTGCGATAGATCGCCTCCTTTTAGGCAGATCAAACCGGGAGCTATATTTGCATCAGGTCTGGCTTTTTTCCTGAGCAGGGGTTTTGACCAGGTCCAGAGGTCCTTTAAAGGCGCAACAGCCCTTGAAACGGCCAGGTCAAATTTCCGGTTCTTTATTTCCTCTGCACGGATATGTTCTGTAGTGACATTGGTAAGCGCCAGCCCTTCCGCCACAGCCTGCACCACTTTCAATTTTTTATTGATGGAGTCCACCAGGTGAAACTTTACTTCCGGAAAAAATATGGCCAGGGGAATGCCCGGAAAGCCCCCTCCTGTACCAATATCAATCACCTCCATGCCGGCATTCAATTCAAATGCAGCGGCAATGCTCAGGGAATGCAATACATGTTTTTCGTAAAGCGAATCAATGTCCTTCCTGGAGATCACGTTTATCTTCTCATTCCATTCTTTGTAGAGTGGTTCCAGTAATTCCAATTGCCTGAGCTGTTCGGGACTGAATTCAGAAAAATATTTCAGGATGATCTCCATATTACCATTTGTTCAATGGCCTTTTCCAGAGGGCCGGTGCAAAGATGATATAATAAAAGAACATCCACATATCCAGGAAAATGAACCAGGGCCAGAGATCGGCCTCCCCCATTTTTTTCATTGATCTATAGAATACGATCGCCTGCAGGATCAGCCTTAAACCAAACAGTACAAGCGACCAGCGCCAGTCATAAAAAATAATGCAGGCGGCCACAAGCGGATAATAAATGAATTGAGTAGCGAAATATAGTCCAAGGAAGAATTTATGTTTCGGCTTATAATATTTCGCGGTGGTATAGTGCCTTGATTTCTGTCTCAGCCATCCTTTCCAGGTGGTCTTGGGAACAGAGCGGGTAATAGCTTCCGGATCGATCACCACGGCAGTATTTGATTTAGTAGCGGCCTTGTTTATGAACAGGTCGTCATCACCACTGGGAATATGATTAATGGAAGAAAAACCTTTATTACGGAAGAAAAGGTCCTTCCTGTAAGAAAGGTTACGGCCAACTCCCATATAGGGAATGCCTGCCAGCGCATAGGAAAGATATTGCAGGGCGGTATGGAAGGTCTCAAAACGGATCAGCTTATTCAGTAAACCCCCTGTACGGTGATAAGCACCATAGCCTAATACGATCTCCGTATCCTTGTCGTAGGCATCCTGCATTTTCTTCACCCAGTGTTCGCTGCTGGGTACGCAATCCGCATCGGTAAGTAATAATAATTCGTGCTTGGCTTCCCGTATGCCTACCGATAGCGGATATTTCTTACCCGCGATCAGTTTAGCTTCCTGGGTCAGTTCTACCACATTCAGTGATTTGAAAGTGCGCTTCAGTTCCTGCAGAATATATTTTGAATCGTCGACCGAGTTATCGTTTACAACAACTACCTCATGACTGCTTTCATATTGCTGCACCAGCACGCCCGGAAGGTTCCTGGCCAGGTTCTCATCCTCATCCCTCGCGCAGATGATCACCGATACAGGATGTTGCTGTGATTGTGGTCGGGGTTTGGTCTTGAAAAAAGCCACCCGGGCAAAAAAATACAGGTAATAGAAAAGCTGGATAGCTGTTACCGCAATAAGCACATAAAACAGGATAGGTTCCCAGTGGATCATAAGCATGGGCGCGAAGATATTTGGAATTAGCAATATCGCGCAGGGAAACCTTAGGGAAACAGGCTGTTTCAACTGCTAACTTCTGACTATTTTCGCGGCTATGGCAGCATTGGGGTTCACATTAGAGAAAACGGATAGCGCTACCAGGGCGAGAGCGGGTACCATCATGACCGATCATGGAGAAATACATACCCCTATTTTCATGCCAGTAGGTACTGCAGGTTCAGTAAAAGCAGTAACGCAACAGCAATTACTGGAGGAGGTGAAAGCAGAGATCATATTGGGAAATACCTACCATCTCTATCTGCGCCCCGGACTGGATGTGCTGGAAAAAGCGGGTGGTTTGCACCATTTCAATGGCTGGCCAAAACCCATATTGACCGATAGCGGAGGATACCAGGTCTTTTCATTGGCAGGTACCCGAAAGATCCAGGAAGAAGGGGTCACCTTTCAATCGCATATAGATGGATCGAGGCATTTGTTCGCTCCTGAGAATGTAATGGATATTCAAAGGACCATAGGGGGCGATATTATCATGGCCTTTGATGAATGTCCTCCCGGAGGAAGCGACCGGAACTATGCGGAAAAAAGTATGCAGCTCACACATCGCTGGCTTGACAGGTGCCTGAAACAATTCAGCGGTACCAGTGATAAATACGGGTATACTCAAAACCTTTTTCCCATTGTGCAGGGGGGCACTTTCAAAGACCTGCGCAAAGTTTCCTGTGAATATATCAGTGAGAAAGAAGCCAGGGGTAATGCGATCGGCGGATTAAGCGTGGGCGAACCAGAACCCGTAATGTATGAGATCTGCAACTGGTGCTGTGAACACCTGCCTGCAGAAAAACCCAGGTACCTGATGGGCGTTGGTACCCCATGGAATATCCTGGAATGCATTGGCATGGGCATAGACATGTTTGATTGCGTAATGCCTACCAGGAACGGGAGAAATGCTATGCTATTCACCACCAATGGGGTGATCAATATTGACAATAAAAAATGGGAATTCGATTTTTCTCCTATTGATGAAGGATTGGATTGTACCATGAGTCAGTATTATTCAAAATCATACCTGCGGCACCTCATGAAGGCTAAAGAATACCTTGCGCTGACCATTGCCAGCGTGCACAACCTGGCCTTTTATTTATGGCTGGTAAAACAGGCCCGGGAGCATATTCTCGCCGGCGATTTTTTAAGCTGGAAAAATGAAATGCTGGTTAGACTGAAGACAAGGCTTTAACAATAAGATTGAGGCATTAGTCCTATTTTCACGGCGCAAAATGTATAAGCTAGACTGGTACATACTCAGAAAATTCATTCCCACCTTTGTTTACTGCATGCTATTATTCACTGTGGTAGCTGTTGCTGTGGACACCAGTGAAAAAACGGATGATTTTGTAAGGGCTGGGTTAAGTACAAGTGAACTCATTTCCAAGTACTATCTCGGTTTTGTACCCTGGATCTGGGGACTGTTATTTCCATTATTCGTTTTCATCGCTGTGATCTTTTTTACCAGTCGTATGGCTACCCGGTCGGAGATCATTGCCATACTGGCCAGCGGCACCAGCTATAACCGTTTTTTACGCCCTTATCTGGCTGGTGGTCTTTTCCTGGCTACTATTTTCTGGGTAGGCAGCCGCTATTGGATCCCCAAAGCCAATGCCATTCGAAGTAATTTCCAATCAACCTATGTAGATAAGAATGATCCAAGCAAGACCATGAACTTCGGTAATTGCTATAATTGTTATTACCGCCGTATCGATCAGAATACATTTGTTGGCATTAAAGATTTTGATACAGCCACAAAAAGCGCCCGCGGCTTTTTTATGGAGAAAGTGAGGGATAACCAGGTGGTCTATAATATCCGAAGTGAAATGCTGCAATGGGATACAGCCATTAAAAAATGGAAACTATTCAATGCCGCGGAAAGAAAGATCGACAGTATGAGGGAAACGCTGAAATTCTATCCCACGCTGGTATTGCAAATGTCATTGAAGCCGGATGAATTAAGAAAGGATTATTATCTCAAAGACAAACTGACCACACCAGAACTGGTAAGATACCTGGATAAAGAAGAAGCCAGGGGTACTGAAGGGTTGAGTGCCCTGAAGGTGGAGCGATATCGCCGTGCTGCCACGCCTTTTGCTGTATTGCTGCTGACCATGATCGGGGTGGTGATAGCCAGCCGCCGGACAAGAGGCGGTTCGGGCATGCACCTGGCCCTGGGCATCCTGATCGCAGCGCTGTTTATTGTTTCAGACAGATTTTCCACTGTTTTCGCTACAAAAAGTAGTTTTCCTCCATTATTAGCGGCCTGGTTACCCAATATTCTATTCACCGGGGTGGCTTATTATCTCTATCGCAAGACCCCAAAATAATGGATAAGCTGTCTACTGATCATTCTCTGCACTTATATTGACATTTATCATTCAGCCAGCCACCTAAACAGGCCGGATTTTCTTAATTTTACACTCCTGATTTTTCAACAGATCAAACAATCACATCATGGGAATTATAAAAGACAGGTTCAAGACCAAATCCGAGAAAACAGCAGGCGAGATCAAAGAACTGCTGAAAACACATGGCAATAAAAAGATCGGTGAAGTAACCCTTGCGCAGATCTACCAGGGTATGCGTGGTATTACCGGACTGGTAACAGAAACCTCTTTGCTGGATGCACAGGAAGGGATCCGTTTCCGCGGTTATTCTATTCCTGATCTCCGCGAAAAACTAACCAAGGCCCCGGGCGGTTCTGAACCATTGCCTGAAGGATTATTCCTGCTTATGCTGCTGGGAGATCTTCCCAGCGATGATGATGTGCATCATCTTACCTCCACCTGGCAACGCCGCAGTCATGTACCTAACCATGTATTCGCTACCATTGAAGCGCTGCCGGTGAATACGCATCCCATGACGCAATTTGTAACCGCGGTGATGGCTCTTCAGACAGAAAGTGTATTCGCCAAAAAATATGCGGCGGGGATGAATAAAAAGGATTACTGGGAAGCCGTGTTCGACGACAGCATGGATCTTATATCCCGCCTGCCAAGGGTGGCTGCTTATATCTATCGCAGAAAATATAAAAATGGCGACCACATCCAACCGAATGGACTTCTTGACTGGGCAGGCAACTATGCCCATATGATGGGTTTCGAGGACGAGAGCTTTAAGGAACTGATGCGATTGTACATGACCATACACGCGGATCATGAAGGAGGAAATGTAAGTGCGCATACTACTCACCTGGTTGGTTCTGCCTTAAGTGATCCCTACCTGAGTTATGCATCTGGTATGAACGGACTGGCAGGACCCTTGCATGGACTGGCCAACCAGGAAGTGATCAAATGGATCTTTGAAATGAGGGAGAAACTACAAACAGAATCTCCGACCAAAGAGCAGATCGCCGATTACGTGAAGAAAACAATTGAAGAAGGAAAAGTGGTACCGGGTTATGGTCACGCGGTATTGCGTAAGACCGATCCGCGTTTTGAAGCGCAGATGGCTTTTGGTAAGAAACATATGCCGGATGATCCATTGGTGAACACGGTTTGGGATGTGTATGAAGTGGTGCCCCCGATCCTTCAATCTATGGGAAAGATCAAAAACCCATGGCCCAATGTAGATGCGCATAGTGGTGCATTGCTGGTGCACTATGGCCTGGTGGAATATGAATATTATACAGTGTTATTTGCGGTGAGCCGCGCATTAGGTGTGCTTGCTTCTTTATGCTGGGATCGCGCGCTGAACTTCCCATTGGAAAGGCCTAAGTCTGTAACTACCGACCTGGTCAATCTCTGGCTGGAAGGAAAAGATAATATCTGGGGAGAATGATGAAACTATTTTCCTGCTAAAAAGGTCGCCCGCAAGGCGACCTTTTTTATGTAATTTTTTATACAGGGATTCATCCTGCCGAATGCTTCACAGCCTAGAATTCTATCCTTTTCATTTTGGGAACCAGGAAATGCATGATCAGCCATCCAAAAATATAGGCGCTGGCGCAAACAGCGAACATGATATAGTAAGCGGTTTCTATCTGATTGATCGCTCTGTAATGCACAAACATTTGCTTCTGTACAAACAGGGAAAGGAAAATGCCTCCCAATCCGCCAAACATGCCACCAATGCCGGTAACGGATGCTGTAGAACGTTTTGGGAACATATCACTAACGGTGGTAAATATATTGGCACTCCATGCCTGGTGGGCTGCAGCCGCCAACCCGATCACACCCACAGCCAGCCACATATTCACTTTTCCAAGTATAAGCGCAAAAATGATGGGCGTAACACAGAAGGCATATAATAACATAGACATTTTTCTTGCCTTAAACACAGGCCATCCCTTTTTAATAAGATAAAGTGGGAGCCATCCACCTCCAATACTTCCCACCGTGGAAATAACATAAACAGCAGCCACCGGCCAGCTGGCGCCGGATAGTTTTATTTTATAGGTGCTCTCAAAAAAATCGGGTAACCAGAAAAGATAGAACCACCAGATAGGATCGGTGAGGAATTTTCCAATGGCAAAGGCCCAGGTCTGGCGATAGCTCAGCAATTTCCACCAGGATAATCTTGGTCCCTGGTCCTGCTCAGCCGATTGTTCATCCATATCACTTTGAATATAGGCCAGTTCTTCCTTAGAAACTTTTTTATGCTTTGAAGGTATCTGGTAAAACAGGAACCATAAGATCACCCATACAAATCCTAATACCCCGGTAATGATAAAGGCCATTTGCCATTCATAATTCTCAATGATCCAGGGAATGGTAAGAGGGGTAATGATGGCGCCAATATTTGCGCCCGAATTGAATATGCCGGTAGCCAGGGCCCTTTCTTTTTTAGGGAACCATTCCGCCACCGATTTTATAGCGGCAGGGAAGTTTCCGGATTCCGTGATCCCCAGGGCAGAACGTACGATCTTAAACCCTGCAACGGTATTCACCAGCGCGGTACAAATACCCGCTATGCTCCATAGCAGCGTGAATAAACCATATCCGATCCTGGTTCCCAGTTTGTCGATCAATCTTCCTACGCCAAGCATACCGATAGCATAAAATATCTTAAAGAATATCTCTACATCAGCATAATCTCCATCTGTCCATCCCAGGTCCCTGGTAAATGTGGACTTCATAAAGCTGATCACGTTTCGGTCAATATAGTTGATTGTCGTGGCGAAGAATATCAAACCACAAATGGTCCAGCGGTATTTACCGATTCGTTGCTGCATCGTTAGTTTTTTTATGGCGGTCTCTTATTTCCTGATTTGCGAGATCAGTACCAGTACTTTTTTTGTTTCACTTTCCATAGTAGCATAATCTTTTGCTTCCATCAGCTTTTTGCTGATCAGTTTGGAACCCATACCCACTGCGCAAACCCCGGCTTTGAACCATGATTCAATATTCTCGTGCGTAGTATCAACTCCTCCGGTAGGCATGAATAACAACTTAGGGAAGATATCCTTTATTGTAGTAAGGAACTCGGTGCCCAGCATATTTCCCGGAAATAGCTTGATGAATTTGATCCCTGCATTTTCCGCGGAAATGATCTCACTGGGCGTCATACAACCGGGTGCATAAAAAATATCATTGCCAACACAATGGGCAGCCACATCGGGAACAAATCCTGGGCTTACCAGGAAATCTGCACCTGCCAATAAATAATCATTGGCCTGTTCCATATTTTTAATGGTTCCAACACCAAGCAGCAATCCCGGCATTTCTGCATTGCGCAGCGCAACCATTTGCTTAAAATTCGCCAGGGCCGCTTCACCCCGATTAGTATATTCTACGGCTTTTATACCGGCACGGTAAATGGCGCGTAGTACATCCAGACTTATAGCGGTATCCGGGTTGAAATAAAGCGGCAGCATGCCCTGCTCTATGATAAGGTCAGTGACCTGTTTTGTTTTGCTCATGGTTGATCGATCTTTACTTTGATGACTAATTTTTTTATTAGGCCTTCTCCGATCATGGGGGCATGTACATCTTCAGGATAGAAGATCACAAATTGCCCGTCTGTTAATTGAAAGAAGGTATCCGGGGCATCGCTGAAAAACCGAACATCTTTTTCAGGATTATATTCTCCATTCGGGGAGATACATTTTTTCCTTGGCTTCCATCCTATGGTCTCTTTGCCGCTAATACATAGTTGGATATCTATGTTTTTATCATGGCATTCAAATTTAGCAAGACTCGCTTCCGCCGTCTTACCATTTCCGTTGCTGATGATATACTTCAAACCTTCGGCTATATCCCCTTTTCCTTCCGGCGCATTCAGCAGATCGGTGGCTGCTATGTATTCAAATGCCCTGGCGAAAAGCGGATGCAGTGAAGCATATTTTCCGGCGTTATTGATCGTGTCGAGTATCATGGGAATAAGTGAATAGGTGAATAAGTGAATAAGTGAATGGTCATTATCGCTGAACCCTTCCAGAGCCATCGCCTTTCATCAGGTCTTTAACCTCAGAAAGCGTAGCATGGTTCAGGTCGCCGGGAATAGTGTGTTTGAGTGCGCTTGCTGCTACTCCAAATTCCGCGGCATCCTGCATACTCATGCCTGTTACTAAACCATAGATCAGTCCACTGGCGAAACTATCTCCGCTTCCCACGCGGTCCACAATACGCACCTGGTATTGTTTGGTATGATAGAATTCCTTGCCATCATATACCAATGCACTCCAGCCATTATCGCTGGCACTATGGCTTTCCCTCAGTGAGGAAGCGATGAATTTAAAATTGAATTTTTCCTTCATCTGGTGAAATACATCTTTGAATCCTTCCAGGTTCAGTTCGCCTTTGGTCACATCCGTATCTTTTGCCTTAAAGCCAAGGGTTGTATCGGCGTCCTCTTCGTTGCCTATACAAACATCCACATACTGGCAAAGCCTGCTCATTACTTCACGGGCTTTTTCTTTGCTCCATAATTTTTTGCGGTAGTTCAGGTCGATGCTGGTAGTAATGCCTTTTGCTTTTGCTGCTTTAAGCGCAGCTTCAGTAAGGGCGGCGGCTTTATCGCTGAGGGCAGGGGTGATGCCGGTAGTATGAAACCATACGGCGCCATCCAATATTTTATCAAAATCAAATTCATCAATATTTACATCAGCGATGGAAGCGCCGGCGCGATCATACACCACCTGGGAGGCACGCATGGAAGCACCTGTTTCCAGGAAATAAATACCCAGGCGATCGCCACCTCTAACAATGAATTGGGTATCCACCCCATATCGGCGAAGATGGTTGATAGCCGATTGTCCAATCGGATTATTAGGCACCTTGGTCACAAATGTTCCGTTCAGGCCATAATTGCATAAGGCAGCAGATACATTGGCTTCTCCGCCACCATAGGTAACATCGAAACTGTCTGATTGCACAAAACGTTTGAAATCCGGAGTGGATAAGCGAAGCATGATCTCTCCAAGGGTGACTACTTTTTTAGACATGACTTATTGTTTTTCAATTTTTGAATGAAGGTTATTTTAAACTTGCAACAGGGGCTGGATCCATATCAGTGAAAGCCTGGTTTTCGCCGGCCATTCCCCAAATAAATCCATAGCTGGAGGTTCCACAGCCAAAATGCATGGACCAGGGGGCAGAGATCGCTGCCTCATGATTACCGATCACTAAATGGCGGGTCTCCTGCGGCTGACCCATCATGTGAAATACCCTTTGTCCATCGGGCACATCAAAATAAAAATATACTTCCATCCGGCGGGTATGCGTATGTGGTGGAACTGAATTCCAAACGCTTCCGCCTTCCAGAATGGTCAATCCCATTACCAGCTGGCAGCTTTTAATGCCATCCTGGTGAATGTATTTATAGATCGTTCTTTTATTGGAAGTGGAAAGATCTCCTAACTGAACAGGAGAGGCTTTCTCTTTTTTCATCAGCTTAACCGGGTATTTATGATGAGCAGGGGCAGATAATAAGTATAACAGTGCAGGATCTTTTTTACTGCGGCTTCTGAACTTCACCTCAGCGGT
This sequence comes from Chitinophagaceae bacterium, assembly GCA_016720565.1. Lineage (GTDB taxonomy): Bacteria > Bacteroidota > Bacteroidia > Chitinophagales > Chitinophagaceae > JJ008. Next base: position 527,477 of record JADKKJ010000012.1, on the reverse strand, counting down.
TCCCATACCGGCATAAAGGCAATCCAGTTTGTTCATTTCATATTCTTTGCCATCGATGGTCACAATGGCCACACCGCCCACATTGATGATTCCCAATTCCCTTCTCTCGAGAAAGTATTCGGATTTCAGCTCTTCCTCTTTAGGAAGGCCGATCGTTTTATTTACTGGCTTAGCACCGCCTACGATCATACGGTCATAATGCGAATAGACGAGTTTTACCTGGTCATCCTGCATCAATGCTTCCACCAGGAAATTCTCTCGCAGTTGTGCGGTATTCATCTGGCTGGTCTCTTTGGGACTGTTCTGAAATCTAATATCCATTTTTGTTGTTTTAACTCGTAACCTGCCTGCCGGCAGGCAGGCTCCTAACTCATAACTGCTAACTACCTCCCCATCCACCCTCCATCCACTGTCAATATCTCTCCCTGCACATAATTTGATGCCTCAGAGGCCAGGTAAACCACGGCTCCTTTAAAATCTTCCGGATCGCCCCAGCGGTTGGCCGGTATCCTGCTAAGAATTGATTTGCTTCTTTCAGGATCATTGCGCAATGCTTCGGTATTATCTGTGGCAATATAGCCAGGAGCGATACCATTCACATTTATACCCTTACCGGCCCATTCGTTTGCCAAAGCCTTTATAAGACTGGCAATTGCTCCCTTACTGGCCGCATAGCCAGGCACCAGTATACCACCCTGGAAACTGAGCAGGGAACAGGTAAAGATGATCTTTCCTTTTCCATTTTCGATCATATGTTTCCCGATCTCGCGGGCAATGATGAACTGGGCATTCAGGTTGATATCAATGACCCGGTCCCAGTATTCATCCGGATGTTCCGCTGCGGGCGCACGCATAATGGTTCCTGCATTATTCACCAGGATATCTATACGTGAATTTTCATTTTGTAATTTTTCAAGGAAAGCATAGATACTTTTTCTGTCAGACAGATCGGCCTGGTAGGCCCTGAAATCCCTTCCCAATGCCTTTACCTCTTTTTCAATGGTGCTGCCACTTAGTTCAAGCGTAGCAGATACACCAATGATATTAGCGCCCGCTTCTGCCAGTCCAAGGGCCATGCCCCTGCCAATGCCTTTATTGCAACCGGTGACTAAAGCGGTCTTGCCGCTGAGATCGAATTGTTGTAGTATGCCCACGTTTAATTTTTATACTGTTATTCCTGCCTTAGCAGTATTCCCCTGCAATTGCCATCCGAAATATTGCTGGTTATTATTGAAACAAATATCCTTTATCAGTTTTCCCACCCATTCAATATCATTTGGCAATTCTCCATTTTCGATCTCTTCTCCAAAAAGGTCGCAGAGTATGCGGCGAAAATACTCATGTCGTGGATAGGAAAGGAAACTTCTTGAATCGGTGAGCATGCCAATGAACCGGCTCAGCAAACCCATATTGCTAAGAGCATTGATCTGTTTGGTCATTCCGTCTTTCTGGTCAAGGAACCACCAGGCTGATCCCCATTGTACCTTACCGGCCACAGAGCCATCATTGAAATTGCCCACCATCGTGGCCATTAATTCATTGTCGGCCGGATTCAGGTTATAAACTACGGTCTTTGCCAGTTTATTATTGCTATCCAGTTTATTCAGGAATTTGGCCAGTGCCTTTCCCTGTGAAAAATCGCCAATGGAATCCCAGCCAGTATCAGGTCCCAGGGTTTGCATCATCCTGGAATTATTATTTCTTAAAGCACCCAGGTGAAACTGCTGTACCCAGCCTTTTTCCCAATCCCATTCCGCGAAATGGATCAGCATGGCTGCCCGGAATTTTCGCTGTTCATCTTCGTTCAGTGATTTGCCGCCATGCACTTTATTGAATATGCTATCGATCTCGGATCCGGTGAAATCTTCCGCATAGATCTCTTCCAATCCATGATCGGAAACGGAACAACCCATGGAAGCAAAGAAATCATGACGGTTCTGTAATGCGTACAGGAAATCATCAAAAGAAGAAATGGCAATGCCGGTTACTTCTTCCAGCTTCCTGGAATAGGCCTGGAATTTTTCCGGACTGCTTACGTTCATGGCATTATCCGGTCGGAAGGCCGGGAGAATAGGGATCTCAAAACCATCTTCTTTTAATTTTTTATGATGCTCCAGTGAATCTACCGGGTCATCCGTGGTGCAAACCAGCCTCACATCCATTTTGCGCAGGAGATTCTTTACTGTATAATCCGGAGTTTGAAGTTTAGCGGTACACTCTTCATAAATGCGAGCCGCCGAGGTTGGATTTAAGATCTCATACTCCCCAAAATACCGCTGCAATTCAAGATGTGTCCAGTGATAAAGCGGATTGCGTAAAGTATAAGGAACAGTCTGGGCCCATTTTTCAAATTTCTCCCAATCGCTGCGGTTGCCGGTGCAATAACTTTCATCCACTCCGTTTGTGCGCATGGCCCTCCATTTATAATGGTCGCCATATAACCATACCTGGGTCAGGTTATCGAATTGCGTATCCTCCGCGATCTGCTGGGGCGATAAATGGCAATGGTAATCTATGATGGGCATTGACTTTGCATACTCATGATAGAGCAGCTGAGCGGTCTTTGTTCTCAGCAGGAAATTCTCGTCAAGAAATTTTTTCATTTTTTTCCTATTAAAAATTAATTCGCTATCAGAGGGAAACTCCGCGTTTCCATGGAATAAAATCATCCTGGTTCAACTGCACCGCCTTTGGTATCACTTCACCGCTGGCTGCTTTGATGCAATATTCCAGGATATCCCTTCCCATTTCTTCAATGGTCTTTTCTCCTTCGATCACGGGGCCGGTATCTATATCTATGATATCACCCATTCTTTTGGTCAGGGCGCTATTTGTAGAGATCTTGATAGTTGGGCAAACAGGGTTTCCGGTAGGTGTACCTAAACCGGTAGTAAACAGAATAAGGGTGGCGCCACTGGCTGCCTTACCTGTTGTTGCTTCCACATCATTTCCAGGTGTGCATACCAGGCTAAGGCCGGGTTTTGTTGCAGGTTCAGTATAATCCAACACATCCACTACTGGCGACATTCCACCTTTCCTTGCAGCACCTAAACTTTTTATGGCATCAGTGATCAAACCATCCCTGATATTTCCGGGAGAAGGGTTCATATGAAAACCAGAACCCACTTTCATGGCCTGGTCGTTATAGCTTCTCATCAGATGACTGAATTTTTCAGCCAGGTCCTTATTGCTCATTCTATCGATCAGGTTCTGTTCTGCGCCACAGAGCTCGGGAAATTCAGCCAGCAACACTTTTCCTCCAAGGGCTACTACCAGATCAGCGCAATAGCCTACGGCAGGATTCGCCGAGATACCGCTGAATCCATCACTGCCTCCGCATTTCACGCCAATACAGAGTTTATCAAGGCCGGCAGGTTTTCTTTCCTGTTTATTCAGTTCCACCAGTCCTTCAAATGTTCTTCTTATCGCTTCCCCGATCAGCTGTTCCTCACTTCGGGAACCCTGTTGCTCAAAAACAAATAATGGCTTATCAAAACCGCCCTGATGTTTTTCTATTTCTTCCAGCAGGTCTTTGGTTTGCAAATTCTGGCAACCCAAACTTAATATGGTTACTCCACCCACATTTGGATGGTTGGCATAGGCGGCCAGTAATTTTCCAAGTATGGCCGCATCCTGGCGGGTGCCACCGCAACCACCTTCATGATTCAGGAATTTTATTCCATCCACATTTTTGAAGATCCTTTTGTTGTTGGCGGATACCTGGTGCAGCGACTCAATATTTTTTTGGGTTAGATCTGCTCCCTGCGAGTAAGCCTCTACCAGTGAGCGGGTATATTGTTTGTATTTATCGGTTACGGCATAACCAAGCTCATTATGCAGGGCTTCCCTTATCACATCCAGGTTCCTGTTCTCGCAGAATACAGTTGGTATAAACAGCCAGTAATTGGCAGTGCCTACCTGACCATCTTTGCGGTGATAACCGTTGAAATTTCTTCCGGCGAACTGGCTGACATCGGGGACTGTCCATTTATAATCCGCATCCCTTCCATGCAAATGGCTCGGCGGCGTGTTTGGTATTCTCCGTTGACATCCGCTGGCCTTTTTTTACAGCTACCTGTATCCTTCCAACCATCAAACCATACATGATCACTTCTTCACCGGGTTGCATATCCTGTAAAAAGAATTTATGCTTGGCAGGACAATCTTCCAGCAGGGTATATTCAATACCATTATAGTTGATCACCGCGCCTTTCGACAGGGAGGCGAGTGCAACCAGCACATTATCCTTTTCATTTATTTTTAAAATAGCCTGCTTCATGCAACGATGGTTTTATGCCTGGTCTTTCTGCCCAATATGGTTCTTACCCCTTCCGTATCCATAGCCAGTAAATAATCTTTCACTGCTTCTTTGAATCCCGGTAACTCACCAGGGTTGGATCCCCAGAAAGCGGTATCAGATAATATGGCTTCTGAAATTCCTTCTATTCCATGCTTTTCCCAGTTTTCTGAGAAATAGGCGCTATTGTCATCTTTTATCGGGTAAGGTTTTTTTACTGACCCTCTCATGAACAGGAGAAAAGCCGCAAATCCTTTGGCCATTTGCTCAGGTACTTCACTGGTCTTTTTATAATGGGCCAGTATCAGGGGCAGATTTCTCATCTTCATTTTAGATGAATACTGCATGGTAATGGCTATCCACTGATGTTCGAGGAAAGGATTGCGGAATCTTTCTATCACACTGGAGGTAAATGGAATTATATCCGCTTCCGAAATAGCTTCACTCAGCATGGCCGGACCGATCTCTTCCAACATCAGATCCTTAACATACGCAATAAGCGCTTCATCATCCATGGCCTGCTTCACCGTTGTAAATCCGGAAAGAAAAGCCAGCCCGCAGGTAAATGTATGGGTGCCATTCAAAAGGCGGAGTTTAAGCTCCCTGAATTTTTCAATGGAAGGTGCTATCACTACGCCTGTATCCGTACCGGCAAAAGATAAAACATCTTTAACTTTTTGTTCAGCCGATTCAATGGCCCAAAGCCTGAAGGTTTCGGCCATGATCATTAATTCATCCCGGTACCCAAATTTTTCTTCGGTGATTCTTTGTTCTTCGGAAGAAAGGGCGCCTGGTACGATGCGGTCTACCAGGGAATTGCAGAAATGATTGTGATCGGACAACCAGTCGCTAAATTCTTTTCCGAGTTTATTCATCTCGGCAAGTTCCAGCAGGATGGCTTTTAATTTTTTACCATTATCAATGATCAGCTCTGTAGGAACGATCACCAGGCCGGTTTCTTCTTTACCTCCCAGGGACCTGAATCTTTCATAAAGAAAAGCCAGCAGCTTGCCCGGAAAGGAGATAGGGGGCGACATCCGAATATCATCCTGTACCAGCGTGATACCGACCTCAGTAGTGTTTGAGATGATCAGTTTAACCCTTGGGTCGCCAGCCAGGTCAAGTATAGCCTGCCAGTTCTCCATTGCGGAAACTACCCGGCTGATAGATGAATTTATTATCGTTTCTTCTTTCGCTAGGCCATTCTCCATTCCTTTTACACAAAGGGAATAAAGGCCTTGCTGTTTGTCAAAAGCATCTGTATTTCCCGATGCGGTGGATTTAACGACCACGATGCGACCATTGAAAACACCGGCCCTGTTGGCCTTATCGATAAAATAATCGGGTAGTCCTCTTAATAACACACCGGTACCAAACTGCAGAACAGTTTCAGGTAATGAAAATATATCCTCACGCGGTATGGTCAGTCCATCCTGCGGAGTAATATTCTTAAGATTTGCTTTGTTCAGCAGCATAATTAATTTTTTTCAGGATGCCAGCGTTCTCCAAATACCCATTGCGGGGAGATCTGTTTTGGATCCAATCCAGCGGGCAGATTATTTCTGTACCAGCCAAAATCGTTGCCTCCAATACGGTGACAGTTATAATAATATATTCGTTTTCCCCATTGGATCGTATTGCTGGTTGGAACCAGGTAGATGGCCGAATCACGCATATTCTGCGCAAAACGGCAATTGACCAGGTAAAACTGTGCATCCCGGTGATAGCGACCCAGCATGAATCCATCAAAACCCTTGAATTCGCAATTCACCAATACTGTTTTTGAATCTTCGATATGCGAACCATCATGCCAAATGGCCGCAGGCCCGCTATGGGAAATAAAAACACAGCCTTCTGCCCAGGCCCAGCCACGGGGGCAATAAAAATCAACACCGCCTTCCATTATACAATCTTTAAAATACCAGAGACCGGTATCCACTTCCCAGGGACTGACCGTATCACCGCCGAATGCAATGAAATGGCAATTGGTGGCCTTCAACCTTGTGCCATAGATCACGCGGAGCGCCATCTGATGGCCATCTTTCCTTACCAGTTTTTTCCCGGTACTGTCATTAGGGCAATCAATGATCCGGTCCTTTGTATTTTCAAATCCGTATGGATTTGTAACAGTGAGATCCTCCAGGCTTATATCATTTGCCCTTATATTCAAACTTGCCACACCCCAGTCATCCGGATGATCACAGCGATATTCATCGCGGGCAATGGCATAACTGATCAGGGTCTTTTCCCTGCTTTCTCCCTTAAGATGCAGGAAAGGAGTCTCAATAGAAAGTTTTTCAGAATAAACTCCATTCTTAATGAGAATGGTGAATAACTGACCATTGTCTTTTGGTACAGCATTAATGGCATCCTGGATGGTTTTAAAATCGCCTGTTCCATCTTTGGCCACTACAAATTTTCGGCCCTGTGCTATTACAAACACAGAACAGAAGATAAGCGCGATCGTTAATATGGTTAATTTTTTGGTGATCATTGGTTCGATCTACTTTTGGCATTTGAGAAAAGCCATAATGCCAAATCCTGTGCTGCTTTATAATTCTCGTATTCTTCCGGAAGTTTGCGCCCGTCCAGGTATTCATTATAAAACCAGGGATCTCCTACTGCGAAAACAATTCCTTTCCCTACCCTGGATACAGACATGATCACTTCCCCCTTTTCACTATAAACGCTGTATGCAGGCTTTTTTAATTCCTGAGTACAGAGTTGTTTGATATATACTTTCCGGGCAGTTTTAAAAATAGGATGCGCTGCAGGAATGGGCAGGGCCCCCTGTTCAAATTTATTGTCGATCACATCGTGACGCATATTCTCATTCCAGTGAATCCCAAATCTCTCCGCCAGTTCATTATAATGTTTGAATTCTACATTGTTGCTGTCATTGGCCATCATGACCAGTACGCCGCCATTTTTTACATAATTGACCAGGGCCTCTATATGTTTGGGCTCAATATAATTTGGTGTTTTGTTTTCCTTGGGCCAGTCGGGGTCGATGAGAAAATACACAGACGCTTTGCTAAGATTGGCCAGGGTAGGGGCGCTATCCAGTGAAACAGTTCTGGCCCCGTATCTAGTAAAGACCTGGCCCAGCATGGAGAAACCACCATTATCCTTTTCCCACCATTTATAATGAAACACTATTTTTTTACCGAAAGCATCTTCATGTGTTTCCCGGTTGAAATAATTATCCATGACGATGGTCTTCCCTTTTCCCGGCCGCTGGGAAAGCATAATGTCCATTTCATTACAGGCCATGAGAAAAGCACCCATTCCTTTGGGATCATTAACGATCACCGGTTCACTCATGTAATAGTTGAAAGATCCATCACGGTAGGGATTGCCACCCAACCCTGAAACTTTTACCGTTCCCTTCAGGTCATACCCGTTTACATTGTTCCTGACTATAAAAGAATCGATAATTCCTTTATAAGCCCGGCTTGCCATTGGTTTTTTCTTTTCAGGGATCAATCCCATGCGAATTCCTTTCGCCACAGTGTATAAGAACTGGCAGGAAGCAGATGCTTCAAAATAATTTTTTTCTTTTCCGGGACCATTGTATGCGATTATATCTTTCCAGAGACCGGTCTTAGTATCCTGTTGTTTTTCGAGCGCGGTAACCAGCCGATTCAGGATATCTACCAGTGCCTGTCTTTTAGGGTGATCCAGTGGAAAATTTTCCAGTACATCCACCAGCGCGCAACCATACCATCCCATGGCCCTTGCCCAGAATAATGGCGAACGCCCGGTTACGGGATCGGCCCATTTCATCTGGCGGCTTTCATCCCAGGCATGATAGAGCAATCCTGTTTTTTCATCCCTGGCATGTTTTTCCATCCAGATGAACTGATTAGCGATATCATCAAATGAAGAATCTTCATGGGCCAGCATGGCATACTCCGCGTAAAATGGTTCACCCATATAAAGTCCATCCAGCCACATTTGGTTTGGATAGATCTTTTTATGCCAGAACCCGCCTTCCTGTGTACGGGGATGTTTACGTAATTGCTCCCTTAATAACTGTGCTGCTTTAAGGTATTTTTCTTTAAGAGTGACCCTGTATAAGGTAAGCAGCAGTTTTCCATTGTTGATATGATCAATATTATATTCATCCGGCTTATATCCGCGTATCTTTCCATCATTGGTTACAAATACATCCATTTGTTTTTGGATATAGTTGTAATAGCGGGCATCGCCTGTATTCATCCAGAGGCCTTCAAATCCTTTCAGGATAACCCCCATGTCGTAGGTCCATTTTACACTGCCACCCAGTGCGAAAGAATCTTTCCAGTTATTCATCACTGTTTCCGCCATTCCCCTTCCATATGTTTCAGGAGATGGTCGGCGGTTTATTTGCTGTCCATACAGCTGGTTGCCGATGGTTAGAATGAAAACTATGGGAAAGATCCTTTTCATTTTATTATTTTATGAGCAGGGCCTTTTCAGTAGCGCCCAACTCGAACAGTGCTTTATTTTTTGTATTACCGGTATCTGTATTCAGCAGTTTTATTTCTTTACTGCGGTCACCCGAAATACGGATCAGCAGTTCGCTGTTTTTTGGATAGCCCAATCCATCGATCGTGATATTCTCACTCTGAATGATATCTGCGACCGGTGAGGTTTCCTTACTGAATATTTTTACATTTTTCAGGGTGATATTGGATGACTCCTGTATATCTATCCCCTTATCGGCCTGGAGCAGCATATTTTGCATAGTGATATCCTTTACATGCATCTCAGGTATTCCTCTCATGAAAATAGCTTTGGCTGCTCCATTACAATACACATTGCTGATCTGGAAATTCCGGAATACCGGGGTGGTCTCATCCACTGGCTTGAATTCAACTGCAGGTAATTCCCTTTTTTCTCCTGCCAGGGGAATAGGATCCTTAGCCATATAATACATATCGAAGAGAATAGCTTCTCCCACAATATTCTTCATCCAGATATTATTAATGTAGATATTCTCCACTACACCTCCACGGCCACGGGTGGTCTTAAATCGGAGGCCAATATCTGTACCTATAAAACTGCAATTTGTTACATTAATATTCCTGCAACCACCACTCATTTCACTGCCGATCACAAATCCGCCATGCGCTGCGTAAACTGTACAATTCCTGATGGTCACATTCTCGGTGGCTCTTCCTCTTTTCCGTCCTTCTTCATCACGACCGCTTTTCATACATAGCCCGTCATCACCCACATCGAAAACACTTGATTCGATGATCACATTACGACAACTTTCAAGGTCAATGCCATCTCCGTTCTGTGCATACCATGGATTTTTAACAGATATATTTCGTACGATCAGGTCTTCGCATAAAAGCGGATGCAGGCACCAGGCCGGGGAATTCTGGAAGGTCACCCCTTCCAGCAAAACTCTTTTGCAATTTGTGAACACCAGCATATTTGGCCGAAAGAAATCTTTTACACTCTCGTAATAGGCGGCATCTCGTTCTGGTTTAAGCAGGCCCGGGTCTTTTATGGAATTTCCTTTTGCATATTTCTCTGAGGGGAACCATGTTTTTTTATCCTCACTGAGAACACCACCGGAACCCAGCAATTTTTTCCACTGGGTTTCATTCAGCTTATCTTTTTTTACGCTTCTCCAGGCATCGCCATTGGCATCAATGATCCCCTTGCCTGTGATGGCAATATTTGTCTGGTCCTCCGCAGAGACAGGCGACTGGCAGCGCATCTGTGGCTGGCCTTCCCAGTTCGCTTTTACAAGCGGGTATTGATCTTTATCGCTGGTAAATAGAATTAACGCACCTGCGGCTAAGTATAAATTGATATTGCTTTTTAAACGGATGGGTCCTGTATACCAGAATCCGGCAGGAACCAACACAACGCCCCCCCCTTTTTTACTCAGTTCATCGATGGCCGAAGAAAATGCTTTTGTGTTCAGTGTAATGCCATCACTTACCGCCGAATATTTTACGATACTGACGGTATCTTTTTTGAACGCTGTGGTCTTTACTGCCGGTAGTTTGTATTGTGAGTATACAAAAAAAGGCAGGCAGAGGGCCATTGTTATCAGGAAGCATTTCATTGGCAAGTTTTTACTACCGGATGGGCTTACAAGTCTATTAAGATATCTGCTGCTAATCAACGATATGCACTCATTTTTTTACGCAATCGTTACCGGGAACGCTGCCAAATGTTGCGGACTCAGGATCAAGCAGTTGAATAGGGTTTTGGCAGCCCATAAATGGGATAAAAAAAGGATCTCCTATAAGTTTGGCTCAGGTGGTCAGCTTTACAGCCTGCCGTCCCAATAATTTCCATTTTCCTGCTTTTTTCTGCCATACCAGCATCACCAGTAAATGAACTTCACCGGGCTTATTATTATCGTTGGTCTTTGCATCCAGCTTATGCCTTACAATAGCAGTTTTTCCTTTTACCAGAATGGTTTGCTCAGAAAGGTCCATGGTCACAAAATCACTTCCTCCGCCCGCAAGTTTGCGAATGAATGTTTTCTTATCGTCTATATGCCCGCCGGAATGTCCATAGCTCAGTTCATCAAAAACGATGGCATTAAGCGCTGCGCTATCACCAGCTACCATTGCTTTACGCAACTGCTCTACTGCAGTAGCCACCTGTTTTTCACATTTTTTTTGAGCCTGTATCGCTGTCATTAAAAGCAGGCAGAAAAAAGCGATCGCTATTCTTTTCATTTGAGGTAGATTTTAAAATGATCGATATCAGTATAGGCGCCATCATTGAATTTTACAGCACGGGTGCAATACATGCCCAGTTTGGCGCCAACCCATTTGCCTGGCTTAGCCTGGAACAACTGTTTGAACATCGTGAAATTCTTTCCATCCAGGGAATAGCCGAACTGGCATTGCGCATTCTTTGAAACTTCTACCCGAAAAAATAAATTGCGCACCGAATCTATTTTTATCCTTTCCTGGATCTTTTCTGACCGCTGCTTTTCCGCATCGGTGCAGGTGGCAAATTGCAATTCAAGCTGGTTGTCGCTGATGCTGGCATAGACAGTTGCGTAATCAAGGCCAAATACCATTAGACCGGCCCTGTCGCCATTATTGGCAAAATATCCATCCATTTTCATGGTTGCGGAAAATGATTCCGCAGGAAATTTCTGCATGAGAAGGGCAGGGTAATTATAAAGATTGCTGTCTGTCCATAATTGGCTGTTCAATCGGAGTTTCCCTTCTGAAGGATCAGTAAAATACCAGCTATTCCCCGGGTTGGCCTGCCATTGCCATTGAAGCCCCAATGTGCTGCCATTGAATTCATCAGTGGCCGGGAGTAAATAATTTTCTGCATTGCTTTTGGTAAAAGGGAGCTTAAAATTGGCAACTGGTTCACCCCATTCTTTTCCATTTTTTTCAATTCCTATTATTGGCCAGTCGTTCAGCCATTTCATGGGCTGAAGATGAAGAATTCGTCCGTAGGCTTCTTTGTCCTGGAAATGCAGGAACCAATCTTCTCCATTTGCTGTATTTACCCAGGCACCCTGGTGTGGTCCATTGGTAGTGGAAAAGCCCTGTGCCATAACGATCCTTCGCTCATAGGGGCCATAAATATTCCTGCTGCGCAGTACGATCTGCCACCCGGTGGTAACGCCACCAGCTGGCGCGAAGATATAATAGTAGCCATTTCGCTTATAAAATTTTGGTCCTTCTACGGTGGGATCATTTTTATGGCCATCATAAACCAGGACTCCCTCGCTGGTCACTTTATCGCCGGCCTCATTCATTTCTTTGATCACCAGTATAGATTTGATTCCCGCCCGGCTCCCGGCGAATGCATGTACCAGGTAAAGTTTTCCATCATCATCCCATAAAGGACAGGGATCGATCAATCCTTTGCCTGCCTGTACCAATACAGGTTCAGTCCATGGTCCGCGGGGATCTTTGGCTTTGATCATATAGATCCCAAAATCAGGATCAGGATAATAAATATAAAATTGCTGGTCATGATACCGAATGGCCGGTGCCCAAACACCATTGCCATGCTGCACTTTATTGTAATGGTCAAAAGGCGGCTGTTTGGAAAGCGCATAAGAAATGATCTCCCAGTGCACCAGGTCTTTGGAATGAAGTATCGGCAAACCAGGTATATGGTTGAAACTGCTAGCGGTGAGATAATAATCTTCGCCCACTCTTATGGCATCCGGATCTGAGTAATCTGCATGGATGATGGGGTTGGTAAAATTGGTTTGTGCTGAAATGGAAATAGTCAGCCATAAGGCGAGGATGACAAACAGGTATTTCATAAGCTGATCCTTATTTTTTCTTTGTTGCTTAAAAATGCCGCTTCGATCACGCGGATCACATTCATTGCTTCTTCCCCTGTAACAGGAAGGGGTGCATTATTCCTGATCGATCGGTATATGGCATCATAATAATCTCCATAATTTCCTTTTAATGAGGGCAAGGGTTTGCGGATCAGCTCCCCATTTTTTTCTGTATGCAGCAGCCCGTCATTTTCGGCGGGTTCAATGCCCCAGTCATCGCCACCCGGTATTTTCCCTGCTATTAATGCCAGTTCCTGTACATCGGTCTTGGTCTTGATAAAACTGCCCAGTTTACCATGCAGCGCATATCCCGGGAATGGCTCCCGAACAAAATAACTGGAGCGGAGTGTAACCGGGTGGGAAGGATAATATAAAAGCAGGTTGAAATAATCGTCTACCAGGGATCCTTCCCGGTTAATACGAATATCGGCGTATACCGATCCAGGTATGCCAAATAATTGAAGGGCCTGGTCGATAAGATGGGAGCCCAGATCGTATAAACAGCCAACGGCAGGGGTGGGGGTTTCTTTATGCTGTTTGTGACTAAGTCCGGGAACATAACGGTCATAACGGATCTCAACATCTACCAGGTCCCCGATCCATCCTTCATCCAGTATTTTCTTTACAGTGCGATAATCACTGTCGTATCTCCTGTTATGGTAAACTGATAATTTCAAATTCTTATTAGCGGCAATTGAAATAAGCTCCCTGGCTTCCTGGCTTGTGGCTGTAAACGGTTTTTCTACGATCACATGTTTCCCTGCTTCCAGGCAACGTTTGGCAAATTCATAATGCGTTATGCTGGGCGTATTCACCACTACCAGTTCAACCTCTTCATCATCCAGCAGTTCTTCCAGCGTTCTGTAATTTATTGTGCCGGGATATTTTTCCCGGGCCAGGTTCTTGGTTCTCTCTAAAACACCCCGCAAATGCAAACCGGGATGTATTGTAATGAATGGCGCATGGAAAACCCATCCCGACATGCCGAAGGAACAAAGCGCGATATTTATTTTTTTCTCCACCATACTATTTGTTACTGACTGCGGGTTAAGATTCCGGTGATCACCTGGGATGCAGGCTTATCCATTTGCCCAGGCATTTTTTTATACTGAACTGTTTTGCTTCCTGCGCTGTCAGTTGTTTTACCCAATTCAAACGCCGGGAGCTATCTGCCCCCGGACCATAAGATCCAAATTCAGCATAACGGGCAAATTTGTAATTGTCGGTATTGTTCCAGTTTGAAAACCCTTCGGGCCGGATATGTTGCCCAATATAACAGTTCAAATATACTACCATCGCATAAGGTCGCCATGGCCTGCCAAGCGTAGCCTTATGGATAGAGCTATCTCCTGTTAATACGCAATCATTAAATATATAACCGTACTCATTTTCTTTTGGGGTAGAGGCCGCAGTAACATGAGAATCTTTTTTACTGTGGATATGGCAACGCTCAAACCAGGCAGTGGCGGCGCCAAAAATAAAATCGGTGGTACCTTCAATATAACAATCCTCAAAATACTGGCGGCTTTTTTCGCTGTTTGTGAACAGTACATCCTGGAAACCGGTGAACCGGCAATTAATAAATGCAGCGCGGTCGCCATCAGATTCAACGGCTACCGCCTGGCCTGCATTAAATCCAGCATCGTTCCTGAAATGGATATTGCGGGCAGTAAGATCATTAGCCAGGCAACGGAAACTCCAGGAGGTCCGGGTATTGATAGTATCTCCTGCAGGTGATAGTTTCCCGGTATGATCATTATAAGTAAGTATACAATTGAATTTATCTTCTCCTTCAAGCGTTACATGGTCCTTGCTGCTATCCAGCTGTAATTTTTCGTAGTAGGTGCCGGCTTTGATAAATATGGTCACCGGTTTTTTATTATTCAGGGGAACTGCGTTAAGGGCAGCCTGCACGGTTTTGAAATCTCCGCTTCCGTTTGCGTCTACCACATATTTTTTTTGAGCCTGGCTAACAAGACAAATAAAACAACATGCTATGAGGAATAACCTGTTCATTTTTTGAATGGTAAAGGTTCTGCAAAGCCCATTTCTTTTAACCAGGCTTCCAGTAAAACCAGCCATTGATCGGTAGATCCGGGGTTATCATCTATTCTTATATTATGCCCTCCCTGGGGGAAAATATGCAGGCTTGCATTTACTTTATGAGCGATCAGGGCCTGGTAAAAAAGCAGCGAATTCTGAACAGGAACCGTACTATCGTTGAGGGCATGCACCATGAATACTGGTGGCGTAGAATTGGAAACCTGTTTTTCATTTGAATACAGATCCAGCATTACCTGGCTGGTATCGGGTCCCAGCAATCTTTGCCTGCTGGGTTTATGCGCATATTCTCCCATGGTGATAACAGGGGATAATAATACCATAAAATCGGGACGATGATCATACTTATCCAGCGAATCATTGATAGAGGAGATGTCAATCAGTTTGGTTCCGGCCATGGTTGCTAAATGCCCACCGGCGCTGGTTCCCATTATGCCCAACTTTCCGGGTTTGATATTCCATCTGGCGGCATTAGCTCGAATGATCTTCATGGCCCTTTGCGCATCCTGCAGCGGTGCTTTTTCCCTTTCGGTAAGATCCGCCTGGTGAGGAAGCCGGTAGATCAATACAAATGCATTTATGCCAATGGAATTATACCATTTGGCCAGGTTGAATCCATTATAGAGATAAGATAGCCTTTCATATCCACCACCAGGGCAGATCAGTACGGCCGTTCCTTTATTTTCTCCCTGTGGCACCAGGAAACTATACATGCCCGGATCACTCACTCGCCATATTCTTTCATTGAATAAACTATCGGTGACTTTTTTGCCGTTGAAATTTATTTTTTTCCCTTCGGGCCATAAGCGAATATATTCCTGCGACCGGGCTTCCAATATGGAAATAAAAATGCAGGCGGCAAGTATGACTTTTTTCTTTATGATCATTTTTTCCTGATCTGTTTAATACGGGTGGCCAGTTCAGGCAAGAGGGTCCTGATCTCCTGAAGTACCAGTTGTGCGATCTTGCGCGCGCCCAGTTCATTAAAATGGGTGTCATCTATTTTTCCATCGGGATAATTAGGGTGTTCACCAGGCTGCAGATGGTTGAACAGGAGTTTGGAATTCTCAGGACCATACTTTTCATATAGCTCCTTGCTTTTTTCATTCAGGTCGATCAGTGTTACATTATTCTCCCTTGCGGATTCTTTTACCAGGGCAGCGTATTCTGCGTGGGTTTCCATCACATGACCGCTGCTGTCGAATTTTCTTCTGCCTGCAGGCGTGATCAGCACCGGAATGGCTTTCTTCTCTCTTGCTTCTGTAATATATTTTTTCAAATTTGCTTTGAACTCAGCAGGTGGTGCATAGCGTTCGCCCTTGTCTTTGGATTCATCGTTATGGCCAAATTGTATCAGCACATAATCTCCCGGCCTGATCTTTTCTAATATGGGTTGCCAGCGATTTTCAGCGAGAAAAGATTTGGTGCTTCTTCCATTTACCGCGCGATTTTCAATGATTACCGTACTATCCCAGAAATTACTGAAAGGCATACCCCAGCCTGTCTCAGGATAGGCTTTCACTTCCTTTTTCGACATGGTAGAATCTCCCACCAGCCAAATGGTCAGGGGATCTGAAAGCTTTTGGGTGAGGGAACTGCTGATCAGTATGGACATGATAAGTAACAGGGTCTTCATGATACCAGTGAATTTATATAAACTTCCAGATTAGTGTAGTCGTTGTTGAGCGTGAATCTGGCGGCATCTGCGGCATCATGCGGATCAAGTTTGTGTTTTATCTCCCATTCATCCGGTATTCCATCCTGGTCGCTGTCAAGTGGCGCTTTTTTTGAACCAAGCGCTGGCCAGGCCAGAATGGTTTCTTCATAGGAAGTTCCATGCGGATATCCTCCCTGTACATCCACAAATCGGCCTGTACGTTCTACTACATTTCGAAGTATCCTTTTATCCATTGTATCCCTGTAAGGAAAATTACATCCAACCCCAGCCAGTACAGATTGATAAGCTGACTTAGCGCCTTCAACCGGAAGGCCCATATTGTCAAATGCGATATCCATTCTTATGGAATCTTTTGGGGTGCTGTAATTTTTATCAATATCCACGGCTCTCCAGTTATTCTCTGTGTTCTCTATAGATCCATCTACATAATTTCCGTCAACATACCATTTCCCGAAAGGGATAGTAGCTGTGCGACCGGGATTGCAGATCCTGAATTTTACGCTTTCCTTTGTTTCAGGGCCGTATTTAAAATAATTATTCACCAGGTTATAATGACCACCTTCGCCGGCATAGATATTATTACCACCCCAATTGTAGATCACGTTATTCCGGTAATCAACATATTCATCTATTCCCTGCCGGTTGCCATTGAAGCGCGGGTTTCGGTTATTGCAATGTGCAAATAAATTATGGTGGGCACTCAGGTGTCTGCCGCCCCAGATGGCGCCAAAACCATGGTGTTCATAATCCTTATCACCCGTTTCATAATGATAGGAGTAATTAAGTGGTTCAGCGATCAGGTTCCAGGATAAGGTGGTGCTGTCTCCATTATAAACGGAGAATACCTCATCCGTGCTCCAGCTAAGACTGCAATGGTCGATGATGATATTTCTTTTTCCTGTTCCTCCAAATGCATCGTCACCACCATTACCATCTACCATCCCGCCTTTCTGGTATTTATCGCCCATTCTGAAACGCAAATAGCGAACAATGATATTATTTCCTCCGATCATAACCGATTGGTCGGCCAGGCAAATGCCATCGCCGGGGGCTGTTTGACCTGCGATGGTCACATTACCGGCAATTGAGAGTTTTGTTTCCAGATGGATGGTGCCTGATAGGGCGAAGACGATCATTCTTTTTTCTTTTGCTTCAGCTGCTTCGCGAAAACTTCCGGGTCCTTTGTCATTCAGGTTAGAAACGATATAAGTCCGGCCACCCCTTCCTCCAATTGTGTACCTGCCAAATCCTTCCGCTGCGGGGTAGGCTTTAGGGCCATTATTTGAAATGCCGGTGGAGAGATGTTGTTGCTGGGCACAACTGCAAAAGCCGCCAAGGATCGTTATAAAAACAAAGAGTATATTTTTCATTTTGTTCATATATCAGACGTTCTAAGATAAATAAGGCTGCATTTTTACATGCAGCCTTATTATTATTCATCAAACTATGTGAGGCCCTTAATAGTTCGGGTTCTGCGACATATTATAATTGGCATCTCTTACCGGCTGCGGTATTGGAAGCAATTCACCTTTACCAGTTACGAATCCCGTAGCAAAACGGGCGGCGCAGGTAGTGTTGATGGCAGCGCCGATCCAGGTGATCTTAGTGGTACCTGTAGGAGTAGTTGAAGGTGCTGTCTTATAAAGTGAATTAAATACAAGTCCGCCTCCGAATGTATTAACATCCGTTGTGGATGTGGTGATATAATACAAAGAGGTGGGGAGGGTGGTGGTCAATGAATAGGTTGGGTAACCGGCCATATAAGTTGGGTTAACAATGGCCGTGCTTGTTGACATACGGATCATATTCGCTTTAGATTCATTCAACGCAGGTGCCAGCAGGTTCCAGCGGATCAGATCATATTTGCGGATACCTTCTCCGGCAAGTTCAAGTGCTCTTTCCCTTACCAGGTATTTAAAGAAATCATCTTTGGAAAGGGCAGCAGGAATATCTACCGTTACATCAACAGTGTTAATAGGTTTCCCGAAACCACGACGACGAACCTGGTTGATGGCATTATAGGCAGAGGCGGTTGGTCCATTAATTTCATTTTCTGCCTCGGCATACATTAGTAATACATCAGCATAACGAAGGATCTGCCATTTTAAACTGAAATACTGTACCGCATCTGTAGGGGATACAACCGGATTGGTGATCCAGTCCCTTCTGTATTTACCATCGGTAAGATTGCTGATCTGTTGTCCGGCGCGTGTACCGTTCAGGTTAGTGAAGTAAAAACAGATGGTCACATCGCGGCGCAGGTCGGTTGAATCAAACAGGTATACAAAGGTGGGCAGGGGATTCACGCTGCTGTTACCAAAATTATTTACACGGGGACCATTATAATAACCCAGTTTGGTGTCTTCAGGGGCGCTTCCACCAATAGCAGAGGCCTGGAACATCAGCTCGCCATTAGGATCGGAGGCTACTCTTGCATTTACCTGGTCCTTCCATAATGAGCGGAAACTTGGGTTCAGTGAATGCTGGCCGGAGTTCATGATATCGAGACATTCCTGGCGGGCGATCTGGTAATAGGTGAGATAATCGCTGCTGCGTTTAACTACTCCATCCTGGCGAAGGGCATAACCACCACGGAACAATGCGATCCTTGCGCGCAGGCCTTTCACAGCTCCTTTGGTGATACGTTCATCCACCTGGTCTCCGATAGTGGTCACTTCCCCTTTCCATGGAACCAATGCTGTTGCAGTGGCCAGGTCGGCTAATAAACGATCATACAATGAATCCTGGGAAACCCTTGAAGGGAAAGGATTGGTGGCAGATAATTTATAAGCCGGCTCAAAATGCGCGGGAAGATCTCCCCAGTTGCGAATGGCCTCATAATAGAATTGAGCTCTCAGGGTAAGGGCCTCACCCAGCATACGCTGCAATTTCTTTTTTTCCTGGTCGCTGCCATTAGTGTAGAGATCCATTTTAGGGATATTCTCTATACAGATATTGGCAAATTCAATTCCCTGGAACATCTGGCTGAAAGGATTATTGATCTGTGCATTTCCGGGAGTGGCAGAATATCTTGCCAGGTCTCTTCGGTCATTATCAGCAGTACCAGTCGGTCCCTGCATCTCATCATTATCCAAAGGATAATAAAGGCTGACACGGATACCATAACCGGCATCTCCAACCAGGCGGCTGTATACACCGATCAGGGCCTTGTAAGCGCCATTCACATCTTTGAATACTACCTCTTCGGTAACATCGGTGATGGGCTTCTGGTCCAGGTATTTTTTACAACCACCCGTGATCATCAGCAGGGTGCCGAATAGCAGGATCGCCGTTTTGTTGATATACTTATGGAACATATGGAACGATTTATTTTGTTTAGAATGTAGCGTTTACTCCGAAAATAAAAGTGCGGCTCTTAGGGTAAGCTGAATAATCCAGACCTGGTGTAAGCGGATTGCTTCTTACGCTTACTTCAGGATCATAACCAGTATAATTGGTTATGGTCGCGATATTGTTTCCGGTAAGGTATACCCTGAGCTTGGTCATTTTCACACCCAGTGCTTTTTTCATTGGGAATGTATATCCAATGGTCATATTATTCAGGCGAACAAAAGAACCATTTTCAATTGCCCAGCTATGAGGATAGAACGCACCGGCACTCTTCAATGGTTGCCAGATATTGGCATCTTTATTCAGGGCGCTAAGCTGGTCAGGAGGAATACCCATTACATTCGATCCGCTAAGCCATAAGGCGGTGCCGCCTGTTGGAGTAACCACCTTGTAGCGATCTTTCATAATGGCCAGCATATTCGAATTAATCGAATAACCATTGGTCATCTCAATAGCGTTCGCATTATAAATATCATTGCCAATTGAATAGTTCAGGAACATGCTCAGGTCCCAGCCTTTTAATGTGAACTGCTGGGAAAATCCACCTGTACATTTTGGCGTTGGGTCACCGATGATCGTACGATCATTGTTGATATCTACTACTCCATCCTTATTGAGGTCAGCAAATTTTATGCTTCCCGGCATTACCGTTCCGATAATGGATGAATTGGAAGGGATACCCGGCTTCAGCGTATAAACCATGGTAGCCGCATTATAGTTGAAATCATCCGTTGTATAATAACCAGCAGTTACCAGTCCGTAAATTGAACCCACAGGAGAACCGATCTTCTCTATATAATCAGTTGGTTGTCCGGAAACACCCCAGCTGGCTGCCGGGAAGAACTGCGTCTGGTTAACACCCAGTCCAACGATCTTATTTTTATTGAAAGAGATATTGAAGTTGGCGTTCCAGGTAAAATTCTTATGACGTACCAGGGCCGCATTCAATTGTACCTCCACACCCTTGTTAGTGGTCTTACCAATATTCTGTAACTGGCTGGTATAACCAAAAGTGGAAGGGATAGGTACATTCAGCAGTAATTTATCGGAAGTATTGCTATAAACATCCACGCTGAGGTCAATACGTCCACCCAGGCCAAGGTCAACACCATAGTTGCGGCTTACAGTAGATTCCCACTGGAGGTTCTGGTTCACCAGTCCATTGGAGAAATACGCATTGATGGCCTGGCCATTTACACCATAATAATAAGTACCATCATTACGGAAAGTGGTAAGGAAGAGGTAATCGTTGATACGGTTATTACCTACTTTACCATAACCATAGCGAAGTTTCAGTTCGGAAATGAACCTTACATCTTTCAGGAATTTTTCATTTTTGATCCTCCAGGCTGCAGATGCAGCAGGGAAATAACCCCACTGTTTGCCTTTCACGAATTTAGAGGCGCCATCGGCCCTCACATTAAAGGAAACCAGGTAACGACCCAGTAATCCATAGCTGAAACGACCAAAGAAGGAAAGATTAGTATATCGTGTTTCATTTGTTCTTGGAAAACCCGTGAAAGAGGTACCCAGGCTTGTATTCTTGAAAGCGTCCGTTGAACTGGTGAATAACGGATAGTTACGGAAAAGGCTGGAATGTGATTCTGTTCTCAGGTCAAAAGTTTCTTCACCTACCAGCACATCTATATCATGTTTTCCTTTCCATCCTTTCAAAGAATAAGAAAGTACATTGGAATTAGTAAGTGTTTTCTTCGTCACAGTGTCCAGGCTGGCGATCGCTTTACGTCCTCCCTGAATGATGGCATAAGGAGTGATGGAGTCGTTGAACTGGAGGTCAGTGAATTTATTGATATCATAGGCTGCTGTAGAACGGAAAATAAGCCCCTTAGCCAGGGTCAGCGTAAGGGTTCCGTTAACGTTCAATACATCGGTGGTCTTTTTCCTGTACTCAGAATTTGCAAGGGAGATAGGGTTATAAAGATTCAAACCATTACCCACGTTCTGGTCGGCCAGGGGATCCTGGTCTTCAATATCCTGGTTGGCAGAAAGGAAAGGACGGTATTTAACCGCGTTTCTAAGGCGGCTGTAGGAAGATCCTTTAGCATCTGAAACGCCTGCACCTTCTACTTCCTGGTGTGTATACCGGGCACCTAATCCTATTTTCAGGAATTTGGTCAGTTTGTAATCTCCTTTAAAAGTGAAAAGGTGACGTTTGTAATTTGAGTTGATCACAATGGCTTTCTCATTATTATAAGTGTAGCCAAAATTGTAGGTCACCATTTTGTTTCCTCCGGATACACCGAGGTTATGGGTAGTGGTGATACCTGTATTTCCAAAGATCTCACCCTGCCAGTCTACAGCATCAATATTCCTGTAATTCCCCAGCGTATCCCAGGTAGTTCCGTAATTGCGAAGGAAACTATTACTGTCAGTACTGCTGCCTCTTGCGCGCTCAGACTGGTAGAAGACAAAATCATAGGGGTCCAGCACTTTCAGTCTTTTGGCAAGCGACTTAACTCCCACAAATCCATTATAGGTAACGATCGCTCTTCCGATCTTTCCGCTCTTAGTCGTGATAACGATCACACCATTTGCGCCGCGAGCACCATAAATGGCAGTGGCAGCCGCATCTTTTAATACATCGATCGATTGAATATCCTGCGGAGAGATGAAGTTCAGGGCATTTTCCACCTGTACCCCATCAATTACATAAAGCGGGGAATTATCACCGGTGATGGACATACCACCTCTTACCCGAATGCGCACATCCGCATCAGGAGCACCTTCAGCGGTAGTGGCGGTAACACCAGCCAGACGGCCATTCAGGGCTTCAGCGGCAGAGTTGATGGGAATATCCTTCAGATCTTTTGCTCCCACAGATGAAACGGATGCGAGGAGGTCCTTTCTTCTTACGGTCTGGTAACCGATCACCACTACATCGCTCATGGCTTTTGTATCGGGTTGAAGGGTTACTTCAACGGTGGCATCCGCGCCAACGGTAACCTCGTAGGGTAAGTAGGAGGCAGAAGTAAAAACAAGTACGGCACCAGGGGCCGCCGTGATCTTGAAATTTCCCTGCGCGTCTGTTGCGGTGGAGGTCTTGGCTCCCTTAACCGAAATGTTCACGCCTTGTAATGGCAGTTTGTTATCACCGGATACTACTGTACCAGTGATCAGTTTGCCCTGGGCATTTGAGGTCAGTGGCTGCAGAAAACTCAATAGCAGCAGGAGCAGACCAGTGATTTGAAAGATTCTTCGCATGTTGCAGTTTTTGAATTGATCGTTAAAAAAAGTCAAGGCTTTATGTCAGTCTTTTCTGATGAATAAGGTCGAACAGATGTTAGTGATCTTGCCTTTCCGATGATATGGAAATACGAAAAATGAAAGACGGCAGCCCGAATTATGGCTTTAAAAGAGGGGAGTCTTTTCATTTGGCAAGCGTTTAGCAAGGGCAAGTCTACACAGAACTGAATTTCCCCGGCACGTTTCCCCGGTATTTTTTTACGCAATCGTTCCCGATAACGATGCCAGTCTAAATTAATGGTTATCAATACATATCAGCAATTCAGCCAGTTGGTTTGCGCTATTTTTCAGGCAATGGCATAAAAACCAAGAATTCCGGCGGTGTTCAGTTCGCTTCAACTGGACCGCCCGCTGCCTCCTTCTGCGTTCAAATTCATAACTTTACGCAGCATGAAATTTGAAGCTGTTACCATTAAAGATATCGCTAAAGCACTGGGTTTATCCACTTCTACGGTATCCAGGGCGCTTAGGGACAGTTATGAGATCAGCCCGGGTACAAAGAAGCTGGTACTGGAATATGCCGAAAAGATCAACTACCATCCAAACCCCATCGCGCTTAGCCTGAAAGAAAGAAGAAGCCGTTCTATCGGGGTAATTGTTTCAGAGATCGCCAACAGCTTTTTTTCGCAGACCATCAACGGCATTGAATCGATCGCCTATAAGAATGGATACAATGTGATCATTTCCCAAAGCCGTGAATCCGCTGAAAGGGAATTGCTGAATCTTCAATACCTCACATCAAGGTCCATCGATGGATTGATCGTGTCAGTTTCCGCCCATACCACAGATATCAGTTTTTTAAAGGAATTGCACGACCGCGGCATGCCGATCGTTTTTTTCGATCGCATTGTGGAACAGATCTCCACCCATAAGGTGATCGTAGATAATTATAAAGGGGCCTACGATGCTACCGTTCATTTGATCAGCAGTGGGTACAGGAATATTGCCGCGATCTCTAATCCGGATATTCTTTCCATTGCCCGTGAAAGGCTGGCCGGTTACCAGGCCGCGCTGAAGGATCATGGATTGTTATTCGATGCCTCCATGGTTCGGTATTGTCCCAATGGTGGTATGCTGCTGGAAGAAGTAGACACTGCTATTGATGACCTGCTTGCTCGTGAGCAGAGACCCGATGCCATACTGGCCTGCGGCGATAAACTGACCACCGGTGCCTTGCGTGTATTGAATTCAAGAGGAGTGAAGGTGCCGGATCAAATGGGCCTTATCGGATTTGCGAATTCAGATATGACGGAATTATTGAATCCCCCACTGTCCATTATACGTCAACCCGCATTTGAAATGGGAGAGATCGCCATGGATCTTTTATTGCAGCTGATCGAAAGCAAGCGCCCCGTCACTGAGTTTGAAACTCGCATCTTAGCTACGGAATTAATTGTTCGGGGATCTACACGTACATCCCCCACCCATAAATAGGATTAGCCAACCGTCACTGCTCACCTGCTCAGCAACTTCACCGCCAAAATGATCAGGCAAATGATGAACAGTAATAGGCTGAATCGATTTATGCCGTGCATATAGCGGGTAAATTCGCTTTTGGGGCGATTGGGATCTTTCTTTCGCAGGAAGAGATATTCTGATAATTGCTTGATGACGCCCATATGCTGGTTTTTTAATTGTAACAAAAATAGGGGGCCTTTGGTTTTGAGGAATTGCAGATATCAAAAAAGGCCCGCATTGCTGCAGGCCTTTAAAGCTTGTGGAGAATACCGGAGTCGAACCGGTGACCTCTTGCATGCCATGCAAGCGCTCTAGCCAACTGAGCTAATTCCCCGTTTTTGGGAATGCAAATATAGACCTTGGGCTATATCATACCAAAAACCATATTAAAAAGACCAGTTCCACCATCCATTTTCCTGGCGGCTTGTAGGATTTTGCCTTCCGTTGGTAAGTGCGGTTACTTTTTCATAGATCAGCTTTCGCAGTTCCCTTACTTTGATTGGTACAGATTTGCCATAACTTCCCTTATACCGCAGTTCCCTGATCGCTTCAAGCAGGCTTTTAGTGAAAACCCCATTACTCCATTGTTCCCCTTCAAATGCAAATTCATTACTTCCTGCGGCCGAGATCATGAATGCGCCGTTACCACGACTGAAATCGCCGAATAATTCTTTCATTAATAAAAAGCCTAATTGCTTGTTTTCCCCGGAAGATTCTCCCGTAGAACTGGTTACTCCTCCCCGTGGTTTCACCGCTGTTACACCTTCAGGCAATTTAGCGGTCCCTTCTCCTCCTTCCCATTGTTCTCCGCTATGACAGGCATCCAGTAGTAATAATCTTTTACGTGCCGGTATATCATCCAGCAGGTCATCTATCATTTCCATCGACATGCCAAGCAAAGAAGGTTTGGAAAAATTCATATCATAAGGTGCAAAAAAGAACCCTTTTTCCTGTTCGATCATTCCATGCCCCGAAAAAGAGATCATCACCATGTCCTCCGCCTGTGAATGCTGTAAATATTTTTTTAGCAGCAGGATATTTTCCCGCGTGGCCATTTCATCGGTCAGCGTATGCAGTTCAACGCTGTCAAAATAATAATGTAATCGTTCGCTGATGTCATTGATGTCCTTTGCGGCAAATCGAAGGTTCATTGAACTATCGGCATATTTTGATACACCTACCCCTATATAGATCAAACGGCTTTTTAAGTTCGAATTGCCCTCGTATTGTATGTCAAAACTTTGTTCCAGGCTTTCTACTCCCTGGTCATTCACAGCTACTACACTTATATAATTGTTACCCCTCGTTAATGGAATTCTTTCTTCTACCAGTAATTTTTTCTGGCCTGGAGGCATGCTAATACCCCGCTTAGTACCTGCAGGTACCCCATTAATTCTCAGGTATACTGATCTTAGATCACCTGATGAGGAGGTTACTTCGAATTTTACAGGTAACAGGGAATCCAGCGTTAGCGCAGGAAGCGAAGTTCGATCCCATTTTACCAGCGGACGGTTATTATTGTCAATATCCTTTTCAGGATCAAAGCCTGCTTTACGTATACGGTTCTTCCATCCATCCCGCAATGCACTGATGAAAGCAGTATCTGCTAATCCCAGGGCCTCATATACTTTATCCGGCCGGTTTCCCTGTAATTCAAAACTGCTCAATGGATAAACTTCTCCATTTTTTACAAAATGAAGGTCCTTCATCAGGTCGGGATCCACCCTGTAATAACCTTCCGGCGTACTCATGGCTATTCTTAATTCATCGTCTTTCACAAGCGTTCGCACCATTACTTTTAATGAGTCCTGTTCGAGGCTGGTAATACCGATCTCCCCATTTTCCGCCAGCGTATAAATGCGGGTTCCCCGGAGGGCCATTTCCATTACAGGACTACTATGTGCAGTTATTGTTTTTATGGGTGAGGAAGCTCCGTTCACATCCCATATCACCAGGTTGCCAGAGGCTGTGCCTGCGATCAGTTTTTTGGTTTCAGCACTGTAAAGGAATTTTTTAATGGACTGTTTAGTATAAAATGATTTTTTAACCTTCAGCGAATTTCCTTCGGGCTGCATCCAGTCAATACTGCCCGACTGAAGGGAAAATTGTTCACCTTCACCCGGGTCTGTTAATTTTTCAGCGGTGATATTTTGCCTGGACCTGATCAGTTTGAAAGGGCTTACCTGATAGATGAACATATCGTAAAATGCCTGGGTGCCTGTTGATTTCTCCTCCAGCCAGGAAGTGCAGATCAGTCTTTTGCCATCTGCAGAAAAATCAAGAGAATAGCTTTTGCCGCTCACCGGTATTACCTGGCCAACCATTTTAGTAAGATCCCAAAGCATAGGAGCTGCCATAGGATAACCTTTGTTAAGCATTCCCTGTTTTACAAAACTGATGGCCCATTTTTTATCAGGAGAGGTTTTTAGCTGGTCATGTTTAAAGTAGAAATTATCACCAGTTTTAGGTTCGCTGATCCAGGTCTTACTCTTTACCGTGTCTTTATTGCCCTCTGTAAATTTATAAAGCGTGAAGCCTCCTGTTTTATCTCCATAACTCATTTCCCAATGTATTTCAACCCATCTTAGTTTGCCTGTATCCTGCAGCAGACCGGCAATGCTATATTGGGGGATATCCCATTGTTGAATATCCTTCAGGTTGATGATACGGTTATCCAGCAGTACGAAATTGCCATTGGATGATACATCGAAATTGGTAATATCTAAAAGAAGCGGGGTTCTTACTGTCCATGGCAACTGCCTTCCTGCATTCTGTAAAAGCGATGTGAACCCTTCATTTTCTGCAAGGATCTCATCGGATCTCAGCATATAAAGCCTGGCAGAGATCATATCGATATTTACAGGCTGCTTTTCATTGGCCTCCTCAAAAAACTGAACATAATTTTTTCCTCCGGACTCAAAATGTACCATCCATTTTTTCTCATCCTGTAATGCATCCAGTTTCCGGATCTTTCCATGTATCCGGATGGTTCTTTGTTTTATGCCGTTCGACCATTGCTCTATCGATGAATCTCCTGCATAACTATAATTCCACATCAGGATCCCCTCCTTTATCGATTGCATGCTGGATTTAGGGGAATTAAAAACCAGCTGTTTTAATGATCCGGTATTATCGGATTGCCAAACGCAGAATGTTTCATCTTTCATTTTAGCCAGCACGAGCATAGTACCATTTGCCAGGAACTGAATGCCGGAAGGAGATCCTTCCTTCAACTCAATCACCTTATTCATACTGAAGTTATTCCCTTCTATTTTCCATACAGCGCGGCTGCCATCAAGGCAATACCAGCTATTCATATTTAAAGGATCCGGGACTATAGTAAGCTTATAATAAGCCCCATTCATTTTATTTTCGCCCTGTTCCAGAGCAGAGGAAGAACGCATGGATCCATTGGCCATGGAAACCAGGTGCAACTGGTATTCATTATAGGAGCGCTGTACATTATTTTCCACGACCAGTATATATTTGCCAGTTTTATCGGGACAAGCCCTTATGGCTGCCTCAAATCCGGTCTGCAATATTTTTTTTCGTGCAAATGCATTCCATACCTGCAGTTGGGTTTCGTTATCAACCCTGGTAAAATAATTCCGGTCATTGCTGAAGCTGATCACAGGTTCATTGTTGTTAATGGGAACATCATTCATTACCATTAAGTACCTGGTGCTATCTGACAGGAACCTGAGATTTTCTTCCTTCGTCTTGGTAAACACCTTCATGTCCTCCATGTTCACCGACCTGAACAGGTATTTTTTATTGCTCCCAATGGGTTTACCTACTTCATCGATAGAGAATT
Organism: Chitinophagaceae bacterium; assembly: GCA_016720565.1. Taxonomy (GTDB): domain Bacteria; phylum Bacteroidota; class Bacteroidia; order Chitinophagales; family Chitinophagaceae; genus JJ008. Next base: position 499,270 of record JADKKJ010000012.1, on the reverse strand, counting down.
CACCGGATACGATCAGTTTTTCACCAATACGACGGGTAAAATAAAGGCGATTGGTGGAAATAAGTTTGGACCAGACCTTATGCACCACGATCCCGTTTTCAAGGTCATAATCAGACCAATCCCTCTCCTCCCGGTCCAGGTAATAGATCTGCGAGCCATTAGCTGAAAAATGAAGATTCGTTGATCCCGCTGTTTCTTCAATTTTTTTCAGTGTGCTGCCTGTACTGATTTCAATGATGCGGATGCCGCCGGTTTTTTTGAATTCTTTATTGTCTGAAACCGCCAGTAACCTTTCATCGGCTGAAAAGCAAAAATCAGCCATGGGTTCTGTTAAGTGATCTATCTTAAAGATGACCTCATGTGTTTTAAAATCATGTATGCTGAAGGAGAAAAAAAGACTATCCCCTATATAGCCGTCTTTCCAGCTAACGGCGAAATACTTTCTGGTGGGACCAAGAATTAATTTACGGCAGGTCTTATTTATTTGACTGGTAAAACTGAACTCCCCATCCAGGGTTTTTATATCTGATCGGGTGGCAGAATATAATTTCCTGCCCTGGCTTTCATAGGGATATACCTTGTTGCTGATGGCCACCATGGAATTAGGCGCAGTCCCGAACTGGAAATAAAAATTACCAGGTGACCTGTTTACGATCTCCAGTTTGTTCAGGTCCCACATGGTTATGCTGTCTTCAGGTAATTCATTGTATTTCCTGTCATAGGTTCTGTAATTATCCAAAACTGTTCCGGCGCTAAGTCCATAATTTTTCATACCTCCGCTGAACAGGGAGTTGTTGGTCTTCTGCTGCTGGAGTAGCAGGATGTTATTATTCGTTGGGTGAAAACCGATCAGTACCGGTGTTTCCTGTCTATGTGCCCATTTTTTTAGAATGGTAAATGTGGAGGACTCTAAAACGTAAACAGAGTCTTCAGTTGTACAGGCCAGCAGGGTTTCATCATTGCTGATCGCGGTGGATAAGATCTCCGAGGGTATAAGGCGGGAAGAAGTTTGCGCAAGGACGGTTGAAAATGAAACAAAAACCAGGGCCAGGGAGAAGAAAAATTTCATCCCTTAAAATAATGATAAAGCGGCTAATTACTGCTTCTGTCTACCATTTTATAGCTGGCCTCATCATATCGTTCACCAATATGTGGATATTTTTTCAGAACTGCCTCTATCTTCATCAAGGTATCAGCTGTTAATTTAATATCAACAGCACCGGCATTATCTCTCAGGTTTTTTGTCTTCTTTGTTCCGGGTATGGGGATGATATTATCTCCCTGGGCCAGTACCCAGGCCAGAGCTAGTTGCGCAGGGCTGCATTCAATTTGTTTGGCCAGTTCTGCGAATGCGGCTGCGAGGTTGGTATTGTTTTCCTGGTGCTTCTCCTGGTATCTGGGAAGTTTTTTTCTGAAATCAGTGGAGGGCAATTGAGCCAGATCCAGCGTATTGGTCATTAATCCTCTTGCCAAAGGACTGAATGGTATAAAGGCGATCCCTAATTCTTTACAGGTGGGAAGAATTTCTTTTTCTACATCCCTTGTAAGCAGGGAGTATTCGCTTTGCAGGGCCGCTACCGGATGCACCGCATTCGCCTTGCGAAGGGAAGCAGGAGAGGCTTCTGACAAACCAAGATAGCGCACCTTACCTTCTTTAACCAGGTCGGCCATGGCCCCGAACATATCTTCTACGGGAATGTTGGGATCAACTCGGTGTGCATAGTAAAGATCAATGGTCTCTATCCTTAACCGTCTCAGGCTTTTTTCCACGGCCTTTCTCATATAGGCAGGTGATCCGTCAAACACACTATTAAAATTCGCATCCATAGTGAATCCAAACTTTGTAGCGATAAACACTTTATTCCGGTTTGGCACCAGCACCTTTGAGATCAGTTCCTCATTTTTTCCGGCAGCATAGGCATCGGCTGTATCCCAGAAATTTATGCCCAGCTCCAAGGCCAGGTTCAGGGTAGCAATTGATTCTTTGTCATCGGGTACGCCATAGGCATGACTCATGCTCATGCAACCAAGGCCGATGGCTGAAACTTCTTCTCCACCAATTTTTCTGTATTTCATACGATAAAGGTAGCGCAGAGGTTTGCAAACTTCTTCACCCTCCGGGAACGACTGATCATTTTTCGGAAATTATTTTATGTAAGGAGAACTGAAACCTATTTTTTTCAGGCCCCTGGGATCAATTCCTGAATAGGAATAATGCGCCCAGAAAAGCGAGCCGGTCGGTTTTGCATTCCCCTGGTGGTTTAAACCCAGCTGAATACCGTCATTGTAGGCAGGGTCATCATTGATCTTACCATTATCTTTTCTGCCAAATGGTTTTACTTTTCCTGTTTCACCGTTCCACCAATGTGGCCAGGCCCCGTGAAAACGATCCGCGGTCTCCAGGAATTTTACGATCTTTTCTAATATTTCCCTTCCCAGTCCGCTGGTTGGTTCGGTGCCATCCCAGAAATAATTAAAACTGGCTTTCTGCGCTTCCCTGAAGATATTTTTTTCCTCTTCAGTCCTGAACAGATCGGGAGATCTTTGTGTATGACCGGAATTAAGGCAGCCTTCGAGCAAGAAATTTCCAGGGCAGAAAACAGGATGCGCATGTTTTTATTAAGTGTATATGTTAAATAAAAAATGGTGCAAAATTTAGTTGGAATCCCTGATCAATACCGGTTCCAATAATTTTTTCCAGATCGCATAGCCTTTTGCGTTCATATGCAGCATGTCAGGGCCAAAAATACTTTCATCGGGTTTGCCTTCGGAGGTCAGCATAAGATCCCACACATTGATCCAGGTGGTATTTTTCTGCGTGGAAAGGAATGATCTTATGGCCGCATTCGCCTCTTTGGCTTTTTCCCGGAGATGCCAGCGGGAGGGGCTGGGCTTAATAGAAATATAAACCAGGGGAACCGCAGGATAAATGGACCTGATCCTGTTAAAAACGGTACGGAAACGATCAAGCAGCATCGCGGCGCTCACGGTATCCGTATTGGCCAGGTCATTTTCCCCGCAATACATTACGATCTGCCGTGGTTTATATTGGGGAAGGATATCATCAAAATAAAAATCAAGGTCTATCAATGCAGATCCGCCAAATGCCCGGTTGATGATGGTACTCTTGGGGAAATAGCTTTGTACATCTTTCCAGTTAGTGAAGGAAGAACTTCCAATGAATAATACTTTTCCCGTAGCCGGAGGATCAAGGCTATCCTGTTTTCTGAAATTTGCGATCTCGCGGATAAATGGCTGGCTGATCTGAACAGTGGCTAGTATAGGCAGATGATCTGAAGGATATTTCAGGTCATAAGAATCTGAAAGTGTAGCGAATTTTTTTACGGTCAGGTAAGTGAAAGGGGCAGCAAAAATATAATCGATACATCCGTTTGGCTTCTCATTGAACTTAAAAGCGTTCCAGGTATCTGCCTCGCCATAAACCAGCTGACTTTTTTCACGCGCATTCCATAACTGGGTCAGTATCTCCTGTGAAGGAGGGTCTTCGGGTCTTGAATTGAAATCGCCGCTGAGCAAAACCGGCGCATGGGTTTCGTTTAGCTCTTTGATCTTTTTCAGGATGAGTTTGGCGGATTCAAGTCTCGCCTGTTTACCCATATGATCAAAATGGGTATTGAACACCCAAAGTTCCTGCCCGCTGTTCTTATGCCGGAAATAACCATAGGTGCAAACCCTGTTCAATGCGGCATCCCAGCCTTTTGAAGGAAGGTCGGGAGTAGGAGAGAGCCAGAACGTAGATTGTTTCAATAATTCATACCGGTCTTTTTTATAAAATATACAGGAATATTCACCGGCCTGTTTACCATCATCCCTGCCAACACCTATATAACTATATCCTTTCAGGTTGCTGTCAAGATAGCTTAGTTGTTTATACAACACTTCCTGGCATCCTATAAAATCAGCCTCATAATAATTCATAAGACCAGCCACGCGCGACTTTCGATTCTCCCACCAGTTCACGCCATCAGAAGGAAGGTCCAGCCTGATATTATAACTCATGATCCTGATCTCCTGCGCCCGAAGGGAATGGTGACCTCCCAATAAACCCAGTGTCAGCAGCAGGAAGAATATTTTGTTACGCATGATGCAGCGGTTGATCATTTAAGCGTACAATGATACCAGCAGCGGTCCTGGAGGCATTCCCTTTGGCGCTGAGAATGGATCTCAATTCAGCATAATCCTTTTTTATCCGGTCGCGGTAGTCCTGGTCGTTTAAAAGCAGGTCCAGTTCTTTTCGGCAATTTTCGGTGGTCATCTCATGCTGTATCAGTTCTTTTACCACCATCCGGTCCATGATCAGGTTTACCAATGAAATATATTTCACCTTCACTACTCTTTTGCCTATTTCATAGGATAGAAAAGATCCTTTGTAGCATACAACTTCCGGTACATTGAATAAGGCTGTTTCCAGTGTGGCGGTTCCGGAAGTAACAAGGGCGGCCTCTGCCACACGAAGCAGGTCATAGGTTTGGCCCGTCACAGAGGAAACATTGGTATAAGGTGCCATCAGGCTCTGGTAAAAACTTTCATCAGTGCCTGGCGCCCTTGCCACGATGAACTGATGGTCGGGAAAAAATTTGCTTACCTCCAGCATCACCGGAAGCTTCTTTCCGATCTCCTGTCTCCTGCTTCCGGGCAATAAGGCGATGATCTTCTTACCGCCACTTAGCTGGCGGATGTTATTCGCAGTGTTTTCGTCTCCGGCCGCTGCAGGTTTCAATATTTCTGCCAGCGGGTGGCCCACATAATCCACTTCCCAGTTCCATTTATTTTTAAAATATTCTTTTTCAAATGGCAGGATCACAAGCATCCGGTCAATGGTCTTTTTCATTTCTTTCACCCTGTTCTCTTTCCAGGCCCATACCTGCGGAGAAATATAAAAAATGATCTGTGCGTTTAAATTATTTTCCTGTCGTTGCTTTGTCGCCCATTTGCTGATGCGAAGGTTAAAACCCGGGTAATCGATGAGGATCAGTTTGTCGGGTTGGTATTGAAGAATATCCTCCTTGCAGAATTTGAGGTTTCGCAGAATGGCAGGAAGATTTTTGATCACTTCCAGGAAGCCCATAAAAGCCAGTTCACGGTAGTGTTTTACCAATACCGCCCCCGCCGCTTTCATTTTATCGCCACCCCAGCAGCGGAATTCCGCTCCGGGATCCAGGGCCCTGATCTCTTCCATCAGGTGGCTGCCATGAAGATCGCCGGAGGCTTCTCCCGCGATTATATAATATTTCATCTGCGGGAAAGGTTAATTGAAAAGTTTGAGCACCAGGATAGCGATACCATAGATCAGTGTGATGATAAAGATCCCCTTGGCGGTAAGGTCACGTTGGGTATTTACATAGATCGTGAACAGAATGGCGTTCGCCAGCAGGCTCATAGCGCCTACGCTGGTGATCATTTTATTATCATGCAGGAAATAATCCAGGAAATCACCGAATTGATAGGAAGGGAAACGGATAAAATAAATCACGATCAGTCCCAGCACCGGGCCGATCAGTCCCAGCACCAATCCTAATTTCAGGTTGTCTTTGGTAAATATCATTGCTTCCAGGTTTTTTCCAGTTGTGCCTTCAGCGCATAATTGGTCAGGTCGAATTCTACCGGAACCACGCTTACATAATTATTGTCCAGCGCCCACACATCGGTATCCTTTCCTTTATCAAAATTCACGAACTCTCCGGTAAGCCAGTAATAATGGCGGCCATGCGGATCATTTCTTTCAATGAAATCTTCCACGTATTTGGCATAGGCCTGACGGCAGATCTTAAATCCTTTTAATAATTCAACTGGAACAGAAGGGATGTTTACATTTAAGACTGTATGTTTATCCAGTTTGCTGCTGAGCATTTTTTCTACGATCAAACGAACATATTTTCGGGCACCGGTGAAATCAGCTTCTATGCTATAATCCAGCAATGAAAATCCGGCGGACGGGATGCTTTCAATGGCTGCTTCTACGGCGGCCGACATGGTGCCGGAGTAGATCACATTGATACTGTGATTTGCTCCGTGGTTGATACCACTCAGGCAAAGATCCGGTTTACGGTGAAGCACTTTATCCACTGCCAGCTTAACACAATCAACAGGTGTACCCGTGCATGACCAGGTCTCCACATTTTCTATACTATGGATCTTATGCAATCGCAGGGGATGACCGATCGTGATGGCATGACCCATGCCCGACTGTGGCTTATCCGGGGCCACTACATAGATCTGCCCCAGGTCTTTTACGGCCTCTACCAGGTTCTTTATGCCCGGCGCGGTTACGCCATCATCATTGGTGATCAGTATCACCGGCTTTTCTTTCTTCACCCTGGTTTGAGAAACTGGTTTGCTGGTCTTTTTCGAAGCGGCCGAAGATTTTTTCGTCATGTTACAAATTTAAGGAAACCATTAAGAAGCAACTAGCTTCTGGCTGTTGGCGGCTGGCTTGATTTGAATTGCCGAGGTATCCTGAACAGGTAGAATGAGCATCTCGAATGCACTGATCAGCTAGAGGCTTGTTGCCAGAAGCTAATAGCTTTTCTTAAAAATATTTGCTTTTTCTAAAAATATTAGTATTTTGCACTAAATACTTTAGTCTATGGCTATTGCTAATAAAAACCTCAAGTACCTGCGTAAGCTTCGTGGCTGGACCCAGGAAGAGTTTGCCAACAAGCTCGACATCAAAAGATCTTTGCTGGGGGCTTACGAAGAAGAAAGGGCTGAGCCAAGGATCGACGTGCTGGAGATCGTTTGCGATATCTTCAAACTTACGCTTGATGATCTGCTTCGAAAGGATCTGAGCGATAATAAAGGCAATTATCTCGCCAAGCGAAGGGCCCTTAAAATGGCCGGTGGCCGTACGGATATAGCCTTTGTTCCTGTAAAAGCGGCAGCGGGTTACCTGGCTGGTTATGCCGACCCGGAATTTGTGGATGAGCTGAACACGTTTACCCTGCCTATGCTTACTGGTGGAAATTACCGTGCCTTTGAGATCATTGGTGATTCCATGCTCCCCACCCCAAGTGGTTCTGTAATAGTAGGAGAGAAGGTTGACAGTATTGATGAAGTAAAAAATGATGTGCCCTGTATTGTTGTTTCCCGCAATGAAGGCATCGTATATAAAAGGATACAGAAGAATGGCCGGCAGAAGAATAAACTTACCCTGGTCAGCGATAACCCCATCTTTCATCCATACACCATCAATGCCGAAGAGGTGATCGAACTCTGGCAGGCCCAGGTGGTGATCTCTAAAACAGGTTCGCAACAAAGATGGGATATGGCACAATTAGGAAATGTGGTAAACAACCTCCAGGAACAGGTGAATTCGCTTAAAAAAAGGATGAATTAAGGCGGAAAAAACCAACCGGCTTCTTATGCCCTTGGCTTATATTTGGAGGATCGCATGAGGCCATTAATTATCTTTTTTAATCTTGTCATCTTACTGAGCCCGGGGGCTATTTATGCCCAGGGAAAAAAAGTCGTGGCTGTCAAAACCAGTGAGGCTCCGAAAATAGATGGATCACTCAATGATCCGGCCTGGGTCCAGGCACCCGTTTTAAAAGATTTTATCCAGAATTTCCCTAATTATGGCCAGCCTGCTACCAATTCAACAGAGGTCAGGATCCTGTACGATAATACTTCCATTTATGTGGGAGCTATGATCCACACCAGCCCTTCGCTGATCCGCAAACAGATCACTGCCAGGGATGCGGAATCACAAACCGATGTAGATTATTTTTCTATTTTCTTTGATACATATCACGACCATCAGAACGGTTTTCAATTCCTGGTGACTACCGCAAATGTGCAGACAGATGCCAAACTTGCACCAAATATCGGGGGAGATTTTAATTCATTTGGCGACCGTACATGGGATGCTGTTTGGGAAAGCCAGGTGAAAATGCTTTCGGATGGATGGAGTGTTGAAATGCGCATTCCATACATCTCCCTGCGTTTCGCTAAAAAGGACATCCAGGAATGGGGAATGCAATGTCTTCAATACAGCCGCCGGCTGAATGAAAGCAGTTACTGGAGTCCCGTAGATCCTAAAGTGAATGGCTTTGTTAACCAGTTTGGCACTCTGGAAAGCCTCACCGATATCAAACCGCCACTTCGACTTAGTTTTTCTCCCTATGTCACTACCGGTTACAGATCTTCTCCGCAAACAACTGGTTATCTCGATCAATGGTTGCGAAATGGCGGTATGGACCTGAAGTATGGCGTCAACGAAAGTTTTACCATAGATGCCACTTTGGTACCCGATTTCGGGCAGGTGGTTTCAGATAATGTGGTGAACAATCTCACTCCCTATGAAGTAAGGTTCACAGAGAACCGGCAGTTCTTTACAGAAGGAACGGAGATCTTCAACAAGGCTAACCTTTTTTATTCCAGAAGGATAGGTGCCACTCCCAATGGATATAATACTGTGCAGAATTTTGTTGAAAGCAATCCACAATGGGAAACCATTCGCAATCCCAATGTTACCCAGCTCTATAACGCCACAAAATTTTCCGGAAGGAATAAACAACGCATGGGCATTGGCGTATTCAATGCGGTAGCGGCTCCTATGTCTGCAAAGATCAGGAACCGCAATACCGGAAAGGATTCGATCATCGAGACCTCACCACTTTCCAATTATAATATTTTCGTGATCGACCAGGCATTGAAAAGAAGATCCTATATCACGTTTACCAATACCAATGTGATGCGCTCGGGTGCGGATCGTGATGCCAATGTTACCGCAGTGGACCTGGCGCTTTATGATAAGATGAATAAGCATGCGCTTAATGGAACCGTGCGTTACAGCAAAATATGGGGCACCGATCCCTATGATGGTTTCAATACCACGGTAAAATATGGCAAGGTGAGTGGTAACTGGCAATATTATTTCCTGAATAATATTGAATCGGCCAATTATGATCCCAATGACCTGGGAATATTATTCGCGCCCAATGAGATCTCCTATAAGGGAAGTATCAGCTATCGCCAGTTCCAGCCTACAAAGAATTTCATCACCTACAGTTACTCCCTGGTGCCCACCCTGCGCTATACCTATAAACCCTATGCCTATAATAAGTTTGATGTATCGGCAAATGCATTCTGGGTGTTTAAGAATTTCTGGGACGTAAGCATACTGTTCAATGTAACGCCAGGCCGCGAAAGAAATTATTTTGAATTACGTACGGATGGCCGCTATCTCAGCTATCCCACTAACTATATCACAGAAATATCGGGAAGCAGCGATAGCCGCCGCAAACTTTATTGGAGATATGACGTGATTCTGGCGGCCGCGCCTGATTACAACAATAACTATACAGGTATTGGTACCGGCGGCCGGTATCGTTTCAGTAATAAATTCTCACTCGACCTGCAGACTGATTCAAGACTGGAGAGAAACCAGTTAGGATATGCTTTTGCCCGGGAGACAAACGGAGAACCTATTGTGGCCTTCCGCGATAACCGTGAATACACTTCCATTCTTTCCGGTATCTATAATTTCACCAGCCGTATGAACCTTACTTTAAGGGCCCGCCATTACTGGAATAAGGTCACCTATAAGAGTTTTCATAATGTGGATAGTAAGGGAATGCTTACCAGCCGCAGCTTCCTGAACAACAGGGATGAGAATTTCAACGTTTTCAATCTTGATGCTTTTTATACCTGGGATTTCAGGCTGGGAAGCCGCCTCATCCTTGGCTACAAGAACTGGCTGGGCTCTAATGAAATGGTCACAGCCACAGGCTCCAATACCTATTTGTATAATCTGGGAAAAATGTTTGATCTTAAACATGGCAATGAGATCACCGTTCGGTTTATTTATTTCCTCGATTATAATCAGTTGAAAAGGAAAAAATAGGTCCGGAAAAATTTTGCTGATATCCCGATGCAAACCGCACATACCCTTCATGACCAGACTTTCTGGCTTTCATCCGAAAGAACCATGTTCTGGGAAGAGCAGAAAACACTGATCGTTGCCGATCTTCATTTGGGTAAGACTGGCCATTTCCGCCGCTCGGGTATCGCAGTGCCTCACGCCATCTACAAAGCCGACCTGCAAAGACTGGTTTCCATCATTTTTTCCTGTAAGGCCGAGCGCATGATCGTTGTAGGGGATATGACCCATAGCTCTGAGAACCGTGAACTGGATATGTTCCTTAATTGGCGCAATGATTTTTCATCGCTGCAGGTAGATCTTGTAAAAGGAAATCATGATATACTGAATGATAACTGGTATTCCCGGGCCTCTGTTTCAGTTCATCAAAAAGAATTGGTCAGCCAGGGATTCCGTTTCCATCATGGCGACCAGCAAGAAACAGAAGAAAAAACAGAACACCTTTATACTTTTTCCGGGCACGTGCATCCAGGTATTATTCTGCGCGGCAACGGCAAACAATATTTGCGGCTTCCCTGTTTTTATTTCGGTCATAAGCAGGGTATACTTCCCGCTTTCAGTCATTTTACCGGCACTTATACCGTGAACCCCGAACAGGGCGAAACAGTTTATGCGCTTGCAGGAAAGGAACTTGTGCGTTTTTGACTATTCACCATTGACCATTCACCCTCCCAGTGTCATCTTCCTGATCCTGTCCTCTAATTTTTCTGACGATAGATCTTCCCGCATACTGTCAACTTTGATAGGAAAACAAAAAGGCGTAAGTCGTTCTGGAAAATTAATGATGATCCTGGATCGTTGGATCCTTTCAAGCATATCCCTTAACCGGATCTCCTCCATCTGCTGGTCCATTACTTCCTGGTAGGCCTGCTTTAATAAAAGGTTACCGGCATCATATTCACTGAAAACATTGAAAAGCAGAGAAGCGGAAGCCTGCAAATGCCGGGCTTTTTTCTTCTCTCCCGGGGTGCCCGGAAATACCAGTCCACCGATCACCGAAATGTCCCTGAATTTTCTCCGAGCCATCTCGGTGCTATTCACGCTTCTTTGTATATCCATTAAAAGATCTTCCGTGCTGAATAATTCATACACATTCGTATCGTCTACAGGAATAGGCTGGTCGCTGAGCAATTCAAAACCATAATCATTCATGGCAAAGGAAAAACTGATAGGAGTTGTCCGGCTGATTCGAAAAGCCAGTATGGCCGCCATGGCCTCATGCACCAGCCTCCCTTCAAACGGATAAACAAATAAATGAAAGCCGTCCTCCGTTTCTATATGCTCGATCAGCAGTTCATTTTGTTTGGGAATCGTTGATAATTCCTGCTGCAGTTCGAACAAAGGTTTCAGCCTTATCAATTCCTCGGTCTCAACTCCTTTTTTTCCATAACTATCCAGTGTTTCTCTCAGTAATTTTCCAAGATTGGCGCTCAGCGGCATCCTTCCTCCATTCCAGCTGGGCACCAGTGATTTTTTCTTATTCGATCTTCTCACCAGCACCGTCATATCTTTTATCATCACAAATTCCAGGATGCGCCCTGCCAGTGTAAAAACATCTCCAGCTTCGAGTCGGGAAATAAAATATTCCTCTATCATCCCAACATATCCGCCTCCAATAAATTTCACTTTCAGCATGGCATCGCTTACTATGGTCCCTATATGCATGCGGTGGCGCATGGCGATCTTCCTGCTTGTAATTCGGAAAAGCCCATCTTCCACTTCCACTTTCCTGAAATCATCATATTGATGCATGGCATGTCCGCCTTCCGTGATAAAATGCAGGATGGATCTCCATTCTTCTCTCGTGATATCTTCATAACTATAGGTGCTTCGTATCTCCTCGTATAATTCATCAGCCCTGAACCCTTCTGAGATAGCCAGCGTATTGAGGTATTGCATCAACACATCATAACACATCATCAGTGGCCTTCTTTCTTCGATCATCTTCCGATCGATAGCGGTCTTCAACGCGGCGGCCTCTACTAATTCAAGGGAATGCGTGGGAAGAAAATAAATACGGCTGATGGCATCCGGACTATGACCGCTTCTTCCTGCTCTTTGCAGGAAACGGGCCACGCCTTTTGGAGATCCTACCTGTACTACCGTTTCTACCGGTCGGAAATCAACTCCCAGGTCCAGGCTGGCCGTGCAAACTACCGCCTTAAGATTTCCGGTAGGGAGGTTTTCTTCTATCCAGGACCTTAACTCACGGTCTATGGATCCATGGTGTAAGGCAATCGAACCGGCGAGTTCCGGACAGAGGTCCAGTAAGGTCTGGTACCAGGTCTCGCTCATGCCCCTTGTATTAATGAAAATAAGGGTGGTTCGGCTTTCCTGAATTATTGGGATCAGTTTATGCGCGAGCCTGATCCCAAGATGCCCGGCCCAGGGAAATTTTTCTATTTCATCAGGAAAAACAGATTCAATATGGATCTTCTTTGGAATATTAGCAGAGATGATCGGATGGATATCCTGTTCAATGGCTGATCCTTCCCTGCTTCTTTTCAGGGATGCCAGTAATACCTTAGCTGCTTCTTCCAGGTTTCCTATAGTGGCAGATATGCCCCAGATGGAACAAGCATCCTTTGATTGGGCACGTTGAAGATTTATGATCCGTGACAGGGCCAGCTCTACCTGCACGCCTCTTTTGCTTCCAAGTAGTTCATGCCATTCATCTACGGCGATGGTTTGCAGCGAGGAAAAAATAGCAGGGTATCCTTTCTGCGCCAGCAAAAGATGAAGACTTTCCGGAGTGATGATCAGGATCTCCGGCATTTGTTTTTTTTGCCTGGCCCTTTCTGCTGTATTGGTATCTCCATTACGGATACCTACTTTCCAGGGTAAGCCCAACCCTTCGATCACCTCCTCCATGGCACGCGCAATATCGGTGGCCAGCGCTCTCAAGGGCGTTATCCATAGTAGCTGAAGCCCGTTATTCTTTTTTTGGTTGTAGTCCTTTCCGGATCGGTCTATAAAATGCATCAGGCTTCCGAGAAATACAGAGTAGGTCTTACCGCATCCGGTAGGGGCATTCACTAAACCACTCCTGCCATCCTGTATAGCCAGCCAGGTATCTTCCTGGAATTTAAAGGGGATCTTTTCCTGCGTTCGCAGCCAGTCAACCACGATCTCTTTTCCACTCTTGCGCATGGCTGCAATTTATTTCAAACCCTGCAACCCTTATTCTTTTTTTATAGAACTCGCTCCGTTAACCTCCCTGGTCACTTCCGCATCGCCTTTATAGCGAATAGAACTTGCTCCGTCGGCCCTCGCATTTAATTTTACGCTGGCAAAAACCTCCGCCTCGCCTGCGCCGCTGATACGGATATCCGTATTTTCTGCCAGCAAATTAAAACAGGTGATCTGGCTGGCACCGCTGGCTTCTATCTTAAGGTCCTTTACTTCCCCTCTCATGTCAATTTTGCTGGCGCCTACTGCTTCCAGTTCTATCTTTTCAGCCCTTACATCCATATCCAGTTCACTGGCTCCAGACAGGTCAAAGTACAGGGGCTGGCCATTCCCGATCTTATTTTTTCCAGTCACCGAACTGGCTCCGGCAATACTGATCTTCCGGAATTCATTCGTTGAAATGTACACGATGATCTTATGGGAAGGCCTTAAAGAATAACCTGAACGGCTGCCTATCTTCAATTTATCTCCCTGCTGGCTAATACTTATAAAAGGACGAAGGTTATCGTCTGTTTCAATGACCAATGAAGTGGCAGAGTCCTGCGATAGCCTCACTTCAATAGCCCCGCTTACCTCCAGTTCCGTAAAAGGCTGGATGCGGCGGTTTTCTTTAGTGATGTTGCCATCCCCTCTTACACGCTTACCATCCACCATCCGGCAGGAACTATTGACCAGTAAAAGGATGAAAACAAAGAAAAAAAGCTGCTTCATATGCGTAGGTTTTTGATGAGACTTAAAATAACTGAATAAGGTTACAATATGACTTGATTTTATAATGTTCACGAGTAAGAATTATCTTCGCGCATGACCGAAAAAATTCTGATCCTCGATTTTGGTTCACAATATACCCAACTTATTGCCCGGGCCGTTAGGGAAGCAAATGTCTATTGTGAGATCATCCCCTTCCATAAGCCATTTGAATTCAGTCCCGGACTGAAAGGTATCATTCTTTCCGGTTCACCTTTCTCTGTGAATGAGGCCAATGCCCCCGATATTGATGTACAGGCGCTTAGCGAAAAATTGCCGGTTCTCGGAATTTGCTACGGGGCCCAGCTTACTGCAAAAAGAATGGGCGGACTGGTAGCTAAAAGTAATAAGAGGGAATATGGCCGGGCCATCCTCACTAAGCAATTGAACGATGTGCTGCTTAAAGACGTTTCCCAGCAAAGCCAGGTTTGGATGAGTCATAGCGATACCATAAAAGAACTTCCTGCCGGTTTTGACCTGCTGGCAACCACCGATAGCATACCAGTGGCCGCATTTAAAAAACCAGCTACAGATTCAAGTCAGGTTATATATGGTGTTCAATTTCACCCTGAGGTCTATCATTCCAAAGAAGGTAAAAAGATCCTGCATAATTTTTTGATCGATATCTGTGGTTGCAATCAGGACTGGACCCCAGCTCATTTTATTACGGATACGGTAGCAAATCTTAAAAAACAGATCGGCAACCGTAAAGTGGTGATGGCGCTTAGCGGTGGTGTTGACTCAACAGTGGCTGCAACCCTGATTGCCCGTGCCATTGGTTCCAACCTCCACGGCATTTTTGTTGATAACGGCGTATTGCGAAAAGGTGAATTTGAGAACGTGATCAAAACCTATGGTACGATCGGCCTGAATGTTACAGGTATTGATGTGAAGCAAAGGTTTTATGATGCATTGGCAGGAAAAACCGACCCCGAAGAAAAACGAAAAGCGATCGGAAGCCTTTTCATTGATATTTTCCAGGAAGAGTCTAAAAAAATAGCAGGGGTAGAACTTTTAGGACAGGGTACGATCTACCCCGATGTGATCGAAAGCGTTTCTGTTCATGGCCCTTCTGTAACTATTAAGTCCCATCATAATGTTGGCGGACTTCCTGATCATCTTCACCTGGAACTGGTGGAACCGCTTCGTTATCTCTTCAAGGACGAAGTAAGGAAAGTGGGCCGGGAATTGGGTATCCCGGCTGAACTCATCGACCGCCATCCTTTCCCGGGGCCTGGCCTGGCCATTCGTATCCTGGGAGAAGTAACCGAGGAAAAGGTGCAGTTGTTGCAGGAAGCCGATGATGTATACATTCGTTCACTCCGTGATAACAATTTGTATGCAACGGTATGGCAGGCGGGTACTATCTTGTTACCGGTAAAATCGGTAGGAGTAATGGGCGATGAAAGGACCTATGAATTCACCGTTGCATTAAGGGCGGTGACCAGTGTGGATGGAATGACGGCAGACTGGGCTCATTTACCCTATGATTTCCTGGCCAATGTTTCTAATGAGATCATTAATACCGTGAAAGGCGTGAACAGGGTGGTTTATGACATCAGTAGTAAACCTCCTGCTACTATTGAATGGGAATAGACCGGTAAATGTGGAAAGCATATATGAAGAAAACCTTATTCTTATTGGTCGTTTTATTTTCATTGGCAGCAAGAAGCCAGTCGGTGCCCCGCATTGCGGTGTTCGCCCCCCTGTATCTTGATTCTGCTTTCAATGATACCTCCGGTTATCGTTACGCGAAGAATGTTTTCCCTAAGTTCATTAACCCCGGTCTTGAGTTCTATGAAGGGGTCCAGCTTGCCTTAGATTCAATGAATGCAGCCGGCACTCCCCTGGAAGTTTATATTTACGATAGCCGCTCTGCCAAGCAACGCCTGGAAGATCAACTGGAAAAAGCCATTCATGATAGTGTAGGTCTTATCATTGCCCATTGCAGTTCGCAGGAAGTGAAAACACTGGCCGATGCGGGTGCCAGGGCCAATATCCCGGTGATCAATGTGAATATGCCGAATGACGGAGGCGTTACAGGCAATCCTTTTTATGTAATGCTGAATCCCACACTTCGTACCCAATGCGAAGGGATCTACAAATATGTGCAGAAATATCATGGCCTTGACCAGGTGATCGTATTCAGAAAAAAAGGCCAGTTGGAAGACCGCATAAAAAATTATTTTGAAGATGCGGGCAAGGCAACCAGGGCGATCCCCATCAAAATGAGATATGTAGAGTTAAATGATAGTTTTACTGTTGACGAGCTAAAAAAATACCTGGATACCACCGATCAGACCTTATGTATTGCGGGAACCATGGATGAGAATTTTGGAAAAAGAATGGTTCAGCAACTGGCTTCGCTTTCAAAAACCGGTTTTAAAGCCACTGTTATGGGTATGCCTACCTGGGATGGCCTTCCGTTTAACCGCCCGGAATACAGGGGTGTTGACCTGGTGTACAGTACTCCCTATTACAATCCAAAACTGGACAAGGTAAGCGCGGCTATCAACAATTATTTTAAAGAGAATATGTTTGCCAGGCCCAGCGACATGGTGTTTCGTGGCTATGAAGTAATGTGGCGGTTTGGAAGCATGCTGCAGAAATACGGCAGCGACCTTTCTTCCAATCTCTCTACAAAACAATATCGCGTCTTTACAGATTATGATATTCAACCGGTAATATCCAGGCAAAATATGACTCTCGATTATTTCGAGAACAGGCGATTGTATTTTGTAAAATGGCAGGAGGGCGTGATCAAGCTGGTCAATTAAAGATCCACCATTCTCACCATGATCTTCACATTCCTGTTCCTTCCCTTATCATCCGTGCAGGAGATCTTCACCTGTCCTTCCGCAGGTACAAAAAATTGTTTTTCCCCCGGCGAACAACTTTTATAAAAACGATCGTTTATATACCAGTATACCCGATCGGCATCATTGGCCGTTTTGCAAACCAACTCCAGCGGTTCAGGGTCTTTTTTATTTATCAGGTATTCGGTGCCGTTGGAAGGAGATTCAATCACCGGTGCTGAGCCCCGGAAGATGGCTTCGCAATAGGGATTATGCGGAGGGATACGCTGGTATTGGATCCGGTGGTCTTCATACCAGCTTTGCATATCGGGCCCTGTAAGTTTATACCATTTCTTTTTATATCCTGAGGCTGGTGCGCAACTATGGCAATAGGAGATCTTTTCATCCGGACTGATCATCACTTCCTCAAAATTATCGCAGGCTTTAGTTGAGGAGATCAAAGGAATGAACAGGTCGCTTGTTAGATGATCGCAGTGGGCAGAAGGAATTAACCCGGTCTCACTGCAAACCTGTCGAATGTCGCAATCATCGGGCTGGCTGAACCATCCTTCATCGCTGTCATAATCGATGCTGTTGAAAATGCGGAACAATAAAGGAGTGGCTACATTGGCTCCGCTCAGGTCGGGATTCCCAACGCCAGAAAAATTCCCAAGCCATATGCCAACCGTAAATTTTTTATTATACCCAATACTCCAGGCATCTCTTTTGCCATAACTCGTTCCTGTTTTCCAGGCGATCTTAGGCATATGTTCTGTTGCGGACCAGTTCAAAGGAAAATCCGGCCGGTTCACCCTTGAAAGAATATCATTCACCATATAGCAGGCACCCTTACTCATTATGCGCTGGCGATTACCCCCCGCATCCAGATCGCTATAAGTAGAAGGATAGTATTCACCTTCATTTGCAAAAGAAGAGAACAGGGCGGTCAGTTCTTCCAGGCTGGTACCGCAACCACCCAGTATCAGGGAGAGCCCCAGTTTTTTACGGTCCTTCTGTATCTGCCTGAAATTGCACCCGGAAAGCTTTTGAATGAACTGTTCTGTGCCCAGCATTTTCAGCGATTTTACCGCAGGAATATTCAATGAGTGTTCCAATGCGTATTCCACTGTTACATATCCATTGAACTTATCATCATAATTCACCGGGATGAAACCATTATAATTGACCGGCACATCGGTGATCACGGTCTTTGGTG
Organism: Chitinophagaceae bacterium; assembly: GCA_016720565.1. Taxonomy (GTDB): domain Bacteria; phylum Bacteroidota; class Bacteroidia; order Chitinophagales; family Chitinophagaceae; genus JJ008. Next base: position 481,422 of record JADKKJ010000012.1, on the reverse strand, counting down.
TGAGCAAACCTTCATCAAAACAAAGTCCATATAAAAGTGGTTTCAATGTGCTGCCGGGTTGCCTTACCGCAGCGGCTCCATTTACCTGTCCTCCGTCAATAGTATCTGCAAATCTGGAGGATCCCACATAGCTGATCACCTGATGTGTAGCATTATCAATAATGACTACCGCTGCATTCTGGATACCCTTTAACCGCTGGATCCTCACATAATCTTCCACCAGTTTTTCTGTCTTCAGCTGTGTATTCAGATCGATATAAGTTTTAATGCTTGGTTTTTCCCTGCTGGCCAGTCCCCGAAGTTTGTATGAAAGATGTGGTATATAACGGGGCAGGCTTTCCCTGCTTGCCTTTAGCGGCTCCGCCAGGGCATCCTCAATTTCTTTCTCAGAAAACACTTTCCGCTCGGCAAATCGGTGAAGCCATTTATTCCTTTCCTTCACAATAAGCTCATTATTCCTCCCAATGATCAGTTTGCCCGGTCGGTTGGGAATGATGCTCAGTGAAGTGATCTCTGCCAGTGATAAATGATCTGGATTTTTCTTAAAATAAAAAAGTGAAGCGGCTTTTACGCCTTCGATATTTCCACCATAGGGAACCAGGTTCAGATAAAGTTGCAGGATCTGTTTCTTACTGTACCTCATCTCCAGTTGGAAAGCACGGAACATCTCCCTGATCTTACTCCATATATTGCGCTTGCCAGGCTCCAGGGCTTTGGCTACCTGCATGGTAATGGTGCTGGCGCCGGAAGTACGTCGCATACGGAAAATATTCGTGAAGAAAGCCCTGGTAACCGCCAGCAGGTCAACGCCCGGATGAGAATAGAAATGGCGGTCCTCTTTGGCTACGATGGTTTTTTGCAATAGCGGAGAGATCTCTTCCAGCTCTGTCTTCATTCTCCATTTCTGGTCGCGGGTCAAAAATGCATGAACCACTTCCCCTTTATTATCTGTGATCACAGTTGAGTATTCTATCTGGTCGGGCAGGGGAAAGATAAAGTTCAGCAGGAAGAAGATCAACACCAATCCTAATAGTGAAATGCCTGTCCATTTGAACAGCTTCCTGAAATTTATTCGCCTTAGGAGTTTCATGTCATACAAATATCAGGGTTTTATTCGCCGGGTTGTTTTACCCGCAGCAGGTGATTAACAATATTTTATTTTTTTGGATTTGCAACTAAGACAAACTTCTGTTTATCTTTCCTGAGCAATACTTCCTTTTATGGATCCCGACTCGTTCCGGAACATCCCGGACCTTCCTCCTTAGCTGTTTCCCCTTTATAATGACTGTGCGTAATAATCACGCAGCTTTATTTTTTGTTTTCTCAAACTTGCCTAACTTTTGAACCATTGCGAGGATTCGCAATTACCCATAACCTTAACTTATGCGTTTTAAACTCTACCTGGTTCCGCTTATTGCCGGAGCTATTTTTTTATCTGCCTGTTCAAAGAACAGCGCTACCCTCAGCTTTACGAACGCCAAAGGAGAAGTTCCTTTACTTGGTAACCTGGTATTCCGGTTCAACCAATCCATGATCAATGATTCATTGCTGAACAATTGGGATTCTACCGACTATTTTAAATTCGAACCCGCGATCAAAGGAAGGTTCAGGTGGCAGGCGCCCGATGAACTGGTTTTCTCTCCTTCGGAACCATTGGCTCCCGCAACTAACTACAAGGCCAGCGCAAAGAATGCGCTTTTTAAATACAGTAAGTATAATTCCCTTAAAGGCGGGGATATCAGCTTTCATACCCCAGGCCTTAGTCTTGACAATGCCCAGGTAAATTGGGTAGGTGAAAGCGGAACTACAGCCACTGCACAACTGGAACTGGTATTTAATTATGCAGTAAACCCTGATGACATTCGTAATCACCTCAAACTGGAAGTGGATGGAAAACCCACAGAAATTTCTGTGATCACTGCTTCAGCCTCCGAAAAGATATCGATCAAACTTCCGGCTATAAAAACCGAGGATCATTCACTGGATGCAAAACTGATCATCGACAAAGGGCTTAAACCTTTAAAAGGGAACACAGCAACGGATGAAAAGATCATTAATCCCATTACAATCTCTTCTCCCTATGTGCTGAATATTAATAGGGTGGAAGCTGAACACGATGGCATGGAAGGAGTGCTGAAAGTATCCACCAGCCAACAGGTTTCGGGCAACATCAGTTCTTTTATTAAACTGGACCCCGTTGTTCCATTTACGGTGGAGCCTGACGAGAACGGGTTCATTATCCGGAGCAGTAAATTTGATGTGGACAAAGCTTATTCATTGACCATTGGGCAGGGGCTCAGAGGTAAGCTGGGTGGTATGATGAAAGAAGAATACCAGGGTGGAGTAGGATTCGGAGAACTGGAATCAAATATCCGGTTCACCAACAGCAAAGCGGTCTACCTATCCAAAAAAGGAGGTAAGAATATTGAAGTGCAGATCACGAATACTCCCAAAATCAAGATCATCATTTCAAAGATCTATGAGAACAACCTGCTGATGGCGCATAAATACGGGTATACTCCGGCAGACCAGGGAAGCGGCCCCGATGCAGAATATGAATATGACGGGGGAGAAATGGGGGTTAGCTCCGACGAATATGGAGGAGGCGAAGGTTCATTGGGAGATGTGATCTATGAAAAAGAAATTGATGCCCGCAGCCTGCCAGCTTCAGGGTCTGGGCGGTTACTGAATATGGCTGCGTTTGAAAGCCTGATCCCGGAATTTAAAGGCATTTACCATGTGGTGGTTAGATCTTCCCAGGATTACTGGGTAAAAGACAGCCGCTTCATTTCTGTTTCCGACCTGGGACTGATCACCAAACAGGCGGAAGATAAGATCTATGTATTCACTAATTCACTGAAGACCGCTGATCCGGTAAATGGGGTCACTGTTTCTGTTTATGCTGTGAATAACCAGCTTATCGGCACTGGTTCAACCGATAAAGATGGAATTGCCACAATAGATTATGCGAAAAGCGGTCTCAGCGGATTTAAACCTGCCATGGTGATCGCAAAGACAGCCGATGATTTTAATTACCTGCCATTTGGTAATTCTCGGGTGAATACCTCCAGGTTTGACGTAGGCGGCAAAAGAAATAATCCTTCCGGATTTGATGCATTTGTATATGCTGAAAGGGATGTTTACCGCCCGGGGGAAAAGATCAATTTCTCCGTAATTCTCAGGGATGGTGAATGGCGCTCACCCGGTGATGTGCCATTGAAATTGAAATTCCTGCTTCCCAATGGCAAGGAATTGAAAACATTAAGAAAAAGTTTAAATGAAGAGGGATCCATGGAATCTTCCATTGACCTTTCCACGAATGCCATCACCGGTAGCTATACGCTGGAAGTTTATACTTCCAATGATATATTGCTGGCCTCTAAAAGTTTTTCTGTTGAGGAATTTGTACCGGATCGTATCAGGGTGAGTACCAGGTTAAGCCGTGATTTTCTTCGCAAAGGAGAAAGTGCACTGCTATCCATTAATGCTATGAATTTCTTTGGCCCTCCTGCCGCCAACAGAAACTACGAAACGGAGATCCAGACCAAACAAAAGAATTTCAGTTCGGAAAAATTCCCGGATTATAATTTCAGCCTGGCCAATCAAACCAGTTTCTTCGATAAACAATTAAGCAACGGGGTTACGGACGCTGAAGGAAATGCCAGTTTGAATTATACAGTACCCGAGACCTATTCCAATATGGGCGCCCTGCAAACAAGTTTCTATACGACTGTATTTGATGAAACCGGTCGCCCGGTAAGCCGCCTAACCAGGGTGGATATTTTTACACAGGATATTTTCTTTGGAATAAAACAAGACTGGTCCTATTATTATCCATTGAACCAGTCCATGAAGCTTCAACTGGTAGCTGTTAATAAGGATGGAAATGCGGTAAATGGAAACGCCCGGGTAGTGGTGATCAAACATGAATACCGTACTGTTCTTACCAAAAGCGGTAGCTATTTCAGGTATGAATCTCAGAAGCAGGATAAGACCTTATCGGACCAGCAATTAAGCGTTGGTGCTAATACCACCTTTAGTTTTGTGCCTCGTACACCTGGTGATTATGAAGTCAGGGTCTACGCTCCCGGAGCCAACAGTTATGTGAGCCGCGGCTTTTATAGTTATGGTTCCTATGGAATGACAAGCACTTCTTTTGATGTTAGCAAAGAAGGAAATATTGAAATTGAATTGGACAAGCGATCTTATGAAACAGGGGATAAAGTAAAAGCTTTATTCAAAACACCTTTCAGCGGAAAAATGCTGGTAACTCTGGAAACAGATCGTTTATTGTTCCACCAGTATGTGGAAGTGGATAATCGTACTGCCAGCCTTGAATTACCTCTTAGTGCGGAGGATGTGCCCAATGTGTACATTACCGCTACGCTGATAAAACCACATGAAGTATCGGATATCCCGCTTACAGTTGCCCATGGCTTTAAGAATATATCCGTAACAGAAAAATCACGCCGTATAGATATGAGCCTGGTGGCTCAGAAGAATGTAAGATCAAGGACCCATCAGAAAGTGCAGGTGAAGGCTGCCCCTGGTTCTTATGTTACGCTGGCTGCCGTAGATAATGGTGTATTGCAGGTATCCGATTTTAAAACACCGGATCCCTACGATTATTTTTACCAGAAAAAAGCCCTCGGTATTACAGCATTTGATATGTATCCCTTGTTGTTTGAGGAAGTGCGAGCCCGTCTTAGCAGTACGGGTGGTGATGGAGAAGGGAATATGGATAAAAGATCCAATCCCATGCCTGCCAAAAGGATCAGGGTAGTGAGTTATTGGGGCGGTATAAAAAAAGTCGACGGTAATGGTGTCGCTGAATTTGAATTTGATATTCCACAGTTCAGCGGGGAACTTCGCCTGATGGCGGTTTCTTATAAAGGAAAATCCTTTGGCGCCACAGATCAAACCATGACCGTGGCTGATCCTATCGTGATCAGTACAGCCCTGCCACGTTTTCTTAGTCCGGGAGATACCGTGAATGTGCCGGTCACTCTTACAAATACCACCGCAAAATCAATTAATGCGTTTGCTTCCATAAAACTGGAAGGTCCATTAAAACTGGTTGGATCATCTACACAAACCTTAACCCTTCCCGCTAAAACGGAAGGCAGGGCCGAGTATAAGATCGTTGCTGATAATACGATCAACGTGGCTAAGATCACGGTAACCGTGAATGGTCTGGGTGAGAAATTTACCGATGCCACTGATATATCGGTCAGGCCACCTTCCACCTTGCAGAAGAATACCGGTGCCGGATCCATTACAGGAGGAAGCACCCAAAAACTCAGCCTGGGAAATAATGACCTGATGCCTGGTTCTGTAAGCTATAGCCTGGTGGTCAGCCGTTCTCCGGTATTGGAATTAGGTTCCCTGCTTCGTTCGCTGGTGCAATATCCATACGGATGCACCGAGCAAACTGTTTCAGCCGCCTTCCCACAGCTGTATTTTGGAGACCTGGCCGATCTGATGCAGTCACGCAATTCGAAAGAGAACAAGCAGAATGCGAATTATAATATTATGGAGGCTATCCGTAAAATAAAAATGCGACAGCTCTACAATGGTGCGGTCACATTATGGGATGGGGAAGGGAAAGAGGACTGGTGGACGACCATTTACGCGGCGCATTTCCTGCTGGAAGCGAAGAAGGCAGGATTTGATGTGGACAATAGTTTGCTCAACACCATGTTGAATTTTATAAATAATAAGTTGAAGAGTCGCCAGACCATTATCTATTATTATAATCGCGATCAGAATAAAAAGATAGCACCTAAGGAGATCGCCTATAGTTTATATGTGCTGGCCATGGCCGAACGTGCCAACGTTCCATCTATGAATTACTATAAAGCCAATGGTAACCTGCTGGCTTTAGATAGTCGTTATTTATTGGCGGCCGCCTATGCTGTAGCAGGTGATAAGCGTTCTTTCTCTGCCATGCTTCCAACTTCTTTCAGCGGAGAGGAATCCGTTCCTCAATCGGGAGGTAGTTTTTATTCTGATGTAAGGGATGAAGGCATTGCATTAAGCGCATTGCTGGAAGTGGATCCTGGAAATTCACAGGTGCCATTGATGGCAAAACATCTTTCCATGAAATTAAAGTCACGTAACTGGCTGAGTACCCAGGAAAGGGCCTTTGCATTCCTCGCCCTTGGCAAACAGGCGCGCAGCGCCAATGCCTCTACGGTTACTGCTGAAGTAAAAGTGAACGGCAAGTCGGTAGGAACAGTAGATGTAACCCATGGTTCACTGCAGGTGCCACTGGATAATGGATCAAAACCAGTGATAGAAGTGGTTACGAAAGGAACAGGGCGTTTGTATTATTCATGGGAAACAGAAGGTATAAGCAGCACCGGCAGCTATAAAGAAGAAGACAGCTATATCAAAGTGCGCAGGCAGTTCTATGATAGAAAAGGACAGGTGATCAGCAATAATACCTTTAAGCAAAATGACCTGGTGGTTATCGGTATTACCCTTGAGCGTTCATTCAATAGCAGTATTGAGAATATTGTGATCACAGATATCCTGCCTGCCGGATTTGAAATAGAGAATCCACGGACAAAAGAGATCCCTGGTATGGATTGGATAAAGAATGCTTCTACTCCTACAGCACTGGATGTACGTGATGATCGTATTCATTTCTTTGTAGATGCTGCCAGCGCCAGGCAAACCTACTATTACGCGGTAAGGGCCGTTAGCCCGGGAAATTTCAGGTTAGGCCCTGTAAATGCGGACGCTATGTATAACGGAGAATTTCATTCGTATAACGGTGCGGGAATTGTGCGTGTGATACGGTAATTTCATTGCAGGTTAAGGCCGATGCGGAAACTGTTTCTGCATCGGCCTTTTGCATTTCTTTTCTCAGTGGGTAACTACTCCGCATGAAATCGGCAAAATTGCAGAGGTTATCCTTCGAATCTGGAAAAAACGATCGGAAGAAAATAAATAAGTCGGAAGGGGAGTTGGCGCTCCCCTTTACCGACTTGAGACAAGGAAACGTACTGCGAAAAGATCAGAACATTCGAAGGATGGTGGTGATCAAAGTGGTGAGCCAGGCAGGCCAGTTATTCCCTCCACCGCCTGTGATCTCAAACACACAATTGCCATCTCCAGAAAAACAGGGGCATGCCACCACTGCTCCATTCTCTCTCACTCTCCGGCAGCCCCCGCATTCTGTTTTTGATGAGGTACATTTCCAACCCGCTTCACCGCCCGCCATGTTTGTTGTTATATTATCCTCACTTGCCAGGCCCAGGCTGGGCAGGTATAATCTTGTTTCCCGGTTGCTGATCACATTTTTTATCAGCGTTACTCCAATACTGATGGTTTGCTTATCAGAGCTTGCTTTCAGTACCAGGTAAGCATGGGTTCCATTATCTGAAGCTGCAGGGTCATCGATCAGCAGGTCTTCAAACCTGAACTTCTCTGTTGTTTTGCCATCGCCTAAATAGGGCGCTATCTCCCGATCGAACCGGGTGGCAAAATCCCTTTTAGATATCAATAATTGATAGCCATCTCCCCCTGTTGTTGCTACCTGGAATTGTTGAGCGTACGTGCAGTTTGCCAGTAAGATTCCCATCAGCAGGGATAAAACCAAATTCCTCATAATCACATTTTAGCTGCCTACTCTTTTCAAACCCGGTTTTCGGCGGTTCCCGTATCATTTGGCCAATGACAGGTCAAAAATAAAATGGGAGAAAAGCAGGGCAAGGTGAAAACCAACAGAGATGGAAGGGATTTTCCTGAAATGTTTTAGGGGAAAGGGCCATAAAAAAATGAGCAAAAAAAAGCCCGGTTCTTTCGAACCAGGCTTTAAAGCTTTATACATCAGTACGATTAATAATCGTTGTTGTAGCCGCCGCTTCCACCGCGATCACGGTTGTAACCGCCGCCGCCGCCGCCGTTGCCACCTTTCTTGTAGCCACCGCCGCCGCCGCCACCGCCGAATGGTCTCTTCTTGAAACCACCGCCGCCGCCAGTTCCACCACCTTCCGGTTTAGGGCGACTTTCATTAACGACAATGCTTCTGCCGTCAACGTCTGATCCGTTCAATGCTGCGATTGCAGCCTGGGCCTGCTCGTCATTAGGCATTTCAACAAAACCAAAGCCTTTGCTGCGGTTAGTGAATTTGTCAGTCACGATTTTGGCTGAAGATACCTCGCCATAAGTGGCGAAGAGATTGGAAAGATCCTGATCCTTCAGGTTCCAACTGATGTTTCCTACGTAAATGTTCATGTTTGTGAAGTTTAAAAAAAATAAAAGTGCCAACAGTAAACAGTAACCGATGAACATTCACAGGACATGAGAAACGTTCAGGACTTGAAAAACTGAAAGAACACCAAATGACATAACAAATTAAGGTTTTTTCCACGATAAAACCCCAAATAATTGCCTGTTTCCTCTGGGGGGCAGTAGAAACGACTGGTTATCATTGATTTATGAATAGTATGGGCAATAAAAAAGTCCCTGATTTACAGGGACTTCCATGAAATTTAATTTTTTACTCAGCCACCACTTCAAAATCCAGTTCGGTGCTATGACCATTACCGAATTCAATATTGGCTTTGTAGGCACCCAGTTCTTTCACATCGTCTACGATACTGATCTTCCTGCGGTCGATCTCATATCCTCTCTGTTCACGAATGGCCCTGCTAAGTTGTAAAGCAGTTACACTACCGAAGATCTTACCAGAGGTACCGGTTTTTGCACCGATCTTCAATGGTCCTTCTTTTAGTTTTGCAATTACATTATTGATCTCAGCAAGCATTTTTTCTTCTTTCTTGCGAACCTGCTTCAGGCGCTCTTCCAGCTGTTTGCCGTTGCTGTTATTTTTCTCTACAGCCAATTGACGGGGGAAAAGGTAATTACGGGCATACCCGTTCTTTACTTTCACCACTTCATTCCTGGCGCCGAGATTATCCACGTCCTGGATCAGAATAACTTCCATTTTTTACTTTTTGTCCTTACCCAGCTATTTTTTAAAGCTGTCCCTTTCGGTTAGAATAAGGGGTTAATTGAGATAGTTTATTTCAACAGATCTGTTACATAGGGCAACAGGGCCATCTGACGGGCTTTCTTTACCGCATCAGAAACCTTGCGCTGATATTTCAGGCTGTTTCCGGATAAACGGCGGGGCAATAGCTTACCCTGCTCATTCAGGAATTTTTTAAGAAACTCCACATCTTTATAATCGATATAACGAATGCGGTATTTCTTAAAACGACAGAATTTCTTTACGCGCTTGTCGCTTTTAATAGCGGTCAGGTATTTTATTTCGTTCTTTGCCATGGTATTAAGCCTCCACTACTTTTTCAGTTGAAGTTTTTACACCACTTCTCTTTCTGGCATTGTACTCGACGGCGTATTTATCGAGTTTTGTGCATAGCTGGCGAAGTACAGCTTCGTCACGCAGCATCTGGATCTTCAATTTTTCGTTGAAATCAGATTTCGCGGTGTACTCCATTACCCAATACAATCCAGTTGTTTTTTTCTGGATAGGGTAGGCAAGTGATTTCAATCCCCATGGATTCTCAGCTACTATAGTTCCACCTTCGTCGGTGACAAGCTTCGCATATTTTTTCTGCGCAGCTTTGAACTCATCGTCGCTCAGAACCGGAGTGAAGATCACCATCAGTTCGTAATTGTTCATGTTACTGTTTTTAATAAAATCGTTTACCCAATGGACGATCCCTCATTTTCCTTAAGAGGGAAAGAATCTGCCGACCCCGGTAATATCCCGGGACAGATTTGGGGCGGCGAAGATAGGAATTTTTGTTGAGAGTTGAGGGTTGAAGGTTGAGAGTTTGAGCATATGGTTAAGGATTTGAAAATGAGCGCTTAGGTTAAAACTAAACCCTAAACCTCCCTCAAAATCCTTTCTTCCCGCTAGCCACCGGTTTTAGCATGATCAGGTAAGTCGGAAAATGGTCGCTATAACCACCACGATAGGTATTACCATCCCAGGTGCGCATGGGGTAGCCTTTATACCGGCCTTTATTTTCCACCAGGTATTCCCGGTTAAAGATCCGGGGCTGGAAAAGAAAAAATCCTTTTTGTTCCTTGTTCAGCCAGGCTTCGGAGATCATGATCTGGTCAAATAGCCCCCAGGCATCCTGGTAAGCTAAAGTGCCGATGCCTTTTTTATAGAGATCCACCCAGGGATTATATAATCCGCCTTTTACCACATCTGCTATTTCCGCTTTGGCATTTAAAACTTTGGCTACGCTTGCGCTGACCGGGTCGTCATTCAGGTCGCCCATGATCACCACTTTTTGAAAGCCATCCGCTTTGGCGATACTATCCATATGATGTTTACAAACCATGGCGGCCGCGGCCCTGGCAGGCGCCGAACGAACCTCACCACCTACCCGGCTGGGCCAGTGATTCACATAAATATGTATGATCTCTCCATCCAGGCTTCCTTTCACCCAAAGTATATCACGGGTGAAATAGGAATCTTTTGAGCCACCGGGAAGCTGTACAAATAATTTATCGGAGGCCAGTACCGTAAAATATTTTGGATTATAGATCAAACCCACATCTATCCCTCTCACATCCCTGGAATCATAATGCACGATCTTGTACCCTCTTTTTTCCAGCAGTTTGTGATGGATCAGGTCATTCATCACAGTATCATTTTCTACCTCTGCCACACCCAATATTGCCGGACCATCTTTATTCACCTCCACGCCGATCTCAGAAACCACCGTGGCCAGTTTGGTCACCTTATCCAGGTAAATGGCAGAATTGTAATTACGGGGACCATTGGGCAGGAATTCTTCATCGTTGACCATGGTGTTATTTACCGTATCATAAAAATTCTCCAGATTATAAAAAGATATAATAGCTGACCTGTAATCTTTTTTCTGGCCGAATGCAAATGACTGGCAAAGAATAAATAAAACCAAAAAACTGACTGTTCGCATGAAGGTAAATGTAAGGGGCAAAATTAGGTGAGCAAGATTAATAAACCGTGATGTGTCTATCTTTTAATTATTCAATGAATGCCAAACCCTACTTTTGTGGCCCTTTCAAACAAGATTTATGCTTAAACCAAAATTGCTGTTGATAGCTGCTTTGTTCATTGGAACAGCCGCTATGGCACAGGTGGATTCCACCGCCAAAAAAGACACTATCATCTCCGATCTGAAAGATGCTGTATTGGATAATATCCCTACGGTCTCCCTTGATGAAAACGATCTCGGAGATGGAGGCAATCAGAACATCTCCTCCCTGCTTACTGCGGGAAGAGATCCTTTTTATTCCGCCGCCTCCTTTAACTGGAGCGCTGTTCGATTTCGGGTTCGTGGTTACGACAATGACCTGTTCAGTACCTATATGAACGGCATTCCAATGGATAACCTGGACAATGGATTTACTCCTTTCGGACTCTGGGGCGGACTGAACGATGTGATGCGCAACCGCGATGTATCCTGGGGCCTGCATAATAATACATTTACCTATGGAGATATAGGAAGTAATACTAATATAGATTCCCGCGCCAGCAAACAAAGGGCGCAGACCAGTTTTAGTTACGCGTCTTCCAACCGTAACTATAATAACCGCGTGATGATCACGCATTCCACTGGCCTGAGTAAAAAAGGCTGGGCATTCTCATTCAGTGGCAGCCGTCGCTGGGCAGGAGAAGGATATGTTCCAGGTACCTATTATGATGGCTGGGGTTATTTTGCCGCAGTTGATAAAAGGATTGGGCAAAATCACCTTTTATCACTCACGGTATTTGGAGCACCTACCGAGAATGGAAGGCAGGGTGCCTCCGTGCAGGAGATGATCGACCTGGCAGGTTCAAATTATTATAATCCCAACTGGGGTTACCAGAATGGTAAAAAGCGCAATGCCTCTATAGGTAAAACAAATCAGCCAGTGATCATTCTTACGCATGATTATCGTTTGAATAATAAGACCACGCTTACTACCGCCGCAGGTTATTCCTTTGGTAATCGCAGTGTTACTGCCCTTGACTGGTATAATGCGGCCGATCCGCGTCCTGATTATTACCGTTATCTCCCCAGCTATACACGTACCTGGGCCAGTACCACTGATGCCGCACAGGCAGACCAGTTGTACCAGGATATGAAAAATGATATTAACCTCCGCCAGATCAACTGGCAGAATCTTTATAATGTGAATCGCTCCAGCTATATGACCATTAATAATGCGGATGGCATTGCCGGAAATAATGTTAGTGGTCTTCGTTCACGCTATATCATCGAAGAAAGGGTGATCAATACACAGCGTATCAACGCGAATACCGTTATTAATACCAAATTCGGAGAAAGGATCGATTTTACTGCCGGACTTACCTACCAGTACCAGAATAATCACTATTACAAAAAAGTGAATGATCTGCTGGGAGGACAATTCTATGTGAATGTGAACCAGTTTGCAGAACGCGATTACCCGGTAGATAATGTGGCCAACCAGTTCGATATGGATCATCCTAACCGCATACTTCATGAGGGCGATAAATTCGGTTATGATTATAATATACAGATCACCCGCGCATCCGGCTGGGCACAGGCGGCCATGAAGCTGGATCATTTCGATATTTTCCTGGCAGGCCAGGTTTCCCAGACAGATTTTTTCAGAACAGGTAATGTAAGGAATGGCCTTTTCCCTGACCGTTCTTATGGAAAAGGAACCAATAACTCTTTCTTTAATTACAGTGGTAAAGCAGGAGTTACCTATAAGATCAACGGTCGTAATTATGTTTATGTGAATGCTTCCTACCTTACAAGGGCACCTTATTTTGAGAACGTTTATATTTCACCGCGTACCAGGAACGACCAGCAATACGATCCAAAAAGCGAGACCATCAAAACCGCTGAAGGCGCTTATGTACTGAATGCACCAAAATTAAAAGTTCGTATTGGTGGGTATTATACTGAGTTCACCGACGGAATGGATGTGATCACCTTCTATCATGACGCGTTCCAGAATTTCGTGAACTATTCCCTCAGCGGTATTGATAAACTCCATTTCGGTGGCGAAATAGGAGTGGAAGCAAAACTGACACCTACCATTACCTTGAATGCAGCTGCCGCTCTTGGCCGGTATTATTATACCAGCAAACAAACAGCGATAGTTACGGTTGACAACAATGCTTCTGTGCTGGCGCAACAACTGGTGTATATGGAGAACTTCCGGGTTCCTTCCACACCGCAGGAAGCCTATAGCCTGGGAGTTACCTATCGTTCTCCCAAATTCTGGTTCGTTTCCCTTACCGGAAATTATTTCGACCAGTCTTATCTCAGCATGAACCCTATTCGCCGCACCTATGATGCCTTGAAATACCTCATCGCAGATAAAACATCACCCGAATATCACAGCGTTTTTGACCAGACAAAATTTGATGCGAATTATACCATCGATTTCTTTGGTGGCTATTCATGGAAACTGCCAAAGGATTTTGAAGTGAACCATAAACCTACGTTCCTGGTCTTTAACGTAGGAGTGAACAACCTGATGAACAAGCAGAATATTGTGACCGGTGGATATGAGCAGCTTCGTTATGATGCACAGCTGGTATCAGCCGACCCGATCACGGTAGGAAAATTCCCTCCGCGCCTGTTCTATGCTTATGGAGTTAACTTCTTCGCAAGCGCCACACTTCGCTTCTAATAATAAACGCCACAAACTCTTTATATGCAACTCATGAATAAAACTAAATTTTCGATCCGGACCTGGGCAATACTGGTATTGTCTGTGTTGTTCGTTTCCTGCGATAAGCAACCGATCGGTCCCGAAGGACCGGATCCTTATATTCCCGCTCCTCCGGGAACTTATATGTCCTTCACAGAGCTGAAGGCACTTTATCCTGGTTCCGGCGATTTCTCTATTCCTGCCGGTACCAAAAAAGTTTTGGGTGTGGTGGTATCTAACAGCGCCAATGAAGCAAGCGGCAATGTTCGTTTGCAGGATGAGAATGGCGGCGGACTTTTACTTTATACTGCTTTTGGTTCGCCTGCATATCCTATGGGAAGTATCCTGGAAATAGATGCGGCAGGTGCAGGTATCTTCTCCCTCTATAACGGCGATCTTGAATTGAGAAATGTTCCCCAAACCAAGGTGATCCTTAAAAGCGGGACCATTGCCATTACTCCAAGGGTAACCACGATTGGTGAGATCATCACAAATCGTACAAACTGGTCTTCAACGATGGTCACTGTGAACAATTTAACCTCGATCACCCAGGCTTCTTCCAATTCAACCGGGGTTACTTATAATGTAACAGATGCCTCCGGTACTATCCAGATGTTCGTAAGGGTGGTTTCTGGCATATCGGTGAATACCAGCGCCAGATCGATCACTGGTTATGTAAACATATTCAACACAACTACACAGATCGGCATCCGTACAGCTGCTGATCTCCAATAATATTTTATGCAGACCCCTTCAAACATCAATTATATGCAGAAGATATTCAGCCGAGGAACAGCCTTGTTACTGCTGATGACCGTTTTGGTAGCAGGGATCATTTCCTGTAAAAGAACGTTCACTGATCCTCCATCCATTGGCGCTCCGGATATAGTGGCCAATACCAGCATCAAAGACCTTAAAGCAAGGTATAATAGTGGCGCCCCTGTGGCGATCTCTGATGATGTGATCCTGGCAGGTGTTGTTTCCTGCGACGATCGCAGCGGCAACTTTTACCAGCAGATCGCCATCCAGGACTCTACCGGTGGTATTCTGCTTCGTCTTGCAGGAAGTAACCTTTTTAATAATTACCCAGTTGGCCGGCAGTTGTTCGTAAAATGTAAAGGCCTGTATCTTGGCCAGTACAATGGTACCCTTCAGTTGGGAGGGGGAGTTGATTCTGCATATATCACCCAGGGTGGTATTACCTTGATCGCTGTCAATCTCCAGGATAAGCATGTGATCAAAGGCGCGCTTAACCAGCCCCTGGAACCAATGGTGGTGAATGTGTCGCAACTGACAACCAATATCCAGGACCGTTATGTAAGTACCCTGATCAAGCTGCAGAATTTTGAATTCGCAACTACTGAATTAGGCAAGAATTATGCAGACGATGCCGCTTCCGGTAATCGTATCATCCAGGGTTGCAGCAATCCTACTACCAACCGTATTACGGTTCGTTCCAGCAACTACGCCAATTTCGCCACCCTGTCTGTTCCATTGGGAAATGGAGATATCATCGGGGTATATTCATTTTTCGGATCAACCAAACAGTTCACTATTCGTGATACGACCGATGTTCGTTTTTATGGATCACGTTGCCCCAATGCTTCGGGCGGTGGTTCGATTAACCTGGGAACTACATCACCGTTTACGCTGAACTTTGATAACATTGGCACCAGCGGGCTTCCTGCAGGGGTTTATGTAAAAGAAGGTGCCACGTCGGCAGATCTTGGGTTTGACGGAACGATCTACTTAACTAATTTCAATGCGGCTACAGCCTGGAACCAGACCAGCGGAGGCTATAAGAATTTTGCATCAGCTACCGGACTTACTTCTGCCACTACCAGTGCCAACCAGGCCCTGGCAACCAACCGTGCAGTGGGTTTGAGGCAAACAGGTTCTATTGGTGATCCGGGTGCGGCCTTCTCCTTCTTACTGGCGAACACCACAGGTAAGACCAATCTGCAGATGGAATTCAAACTGCAATCCCTGGACGTAACTGCACCTTTATCAAGGACCACGACCTGGAGAGTGGATTATGCATTCGGACAGGCCCCTACGGCTTTTTCTCCGATCACAACCAGTCCAACCCCCCTGACCACACAATTTGGGGTTTTCGCAAACAATACCGTTACCGTGAATTTTGGAACAGCCCTGAATAATGTCAGTCAACCCATTTGGATAAGGATCGTAACTGTTTCTTCAACATCTGGAAGTGGTAACCGCCCTTCCACGGGAGTTGATGATGTAAAATTCACATGGAATTAAATTTTGAATCTAGAAATTGGTCTTGCCAATTTTAAAATAGGGTTATATGAAAAAAAGTTTATTGATTCTTGCTTTATTAGTTTCCACGATTGCCTTTTCGCAATCAACAACTGTTGTAATAAGCCAGGTTTATGGAGGCGGTGGTGGATCTACAGGGACTTACCTTTTTGATTATGTTGAATTGCATAATGTGAGTTCTTCAACTCAATCCTTAACTGGAATGTCTCTTCAATATGGGTCAGCCACTGGAAATTTTGGAGCTTCTGCTTCCCAGATATATGCTTTTCCTGCCGCGGCCTCTATTCCTGCTGGTGGTTATTTGCTTATCCAATTGGGTGCTACAGGTACAGGAGGTGTTGCTTTGCCTGTAACACCTGATTATGTAACAACAAATCTATCCATGTCGGCTGCTTCTGGAAAAGTCGCTCTGGTAAGTCAAACTACTGGTGTTGGATGTGGTGCTACCGCAACTCCCTGTACTTTGACCGACCCTCCATTTGTTGATGTAGTTTCATATGGTGCGGCTAATAATGGCGAAGGAGGAACAACTGTAAATAATGGAGCAGCTTTAATAAATACTCAGGGTGGTGTAAGAAAATTGAATGGTTGTCAGGACAACAATAATAATAATCTGGACTTTGATGTAATAACTGCTCCTGTACCAAGGAACAGTTTAAGCGCGTTAGTTAGTTGTTCTTCATCTCCATCATTGTCTATATCTGTTGCACTTCCATCTTTCGGAAATATCTGCACCAATACTACTGCTGGACCCAACTCATTTACCATTTCAGGTACAAACCTGACCAATGCAAACGTGAATCTGGCTGCACTTTCCGGGTTTACTTATTCTACAACAGCTGGTGGAACCTACACAACCACACTTAGCATCACCCAACCTGGTGGAACTTTTTCCCAGCAGGTCTTTGTAAAATTCACGCCTACTGCCGTTCAATCCTATAATGGAAATATTGTGGTCAGTGGCGGTGGAGCATCTTCTTCGGTGAATGCTGCAGCCAGTGGTGCAGGAATAAATACCGCACCATCAGTAACAACAGGTATTGCAAGCGCTGTTACCGTGAACTCCGCAACCTGCGCCGGTACCATAACCGCTACCGGATGTACAGCGATCACTGCTTATGGAATTGAATACAGCACGACCAATGGTTTTGCAGATGGTTCCGGAACGCAGGTTCCTTCCAGCAACCTCAGTGCCGGCAATTTTAGTTCCAACCTTACCGGACTTGCATCTGGCACTACCTATTATTTTAAGGCCTATGCAACTAATTCAGGTGGCACCACCTATGGAACGCAGGGTAACTTCACCACAGGGGCCCTTGTGCCAACACTTACTGCAACTGCTTTAAGCGGCTTTGGAAATGTTTGTATAAACAACACAGGCGGACCAAATAGTTTCACTATTAATGGAACCGATCTTACCAATGCAGCGATTGCCGTTGGTCCCCTGAATGGATTTAGTTTCTCCACCACGGCAGGTGGTACCTACACCGCCTCTTTGAATCTGACGCAGCCTGGTGGTGTATTCTCCCAGCAGATCTTTGTAAAATTCTCTCCAACTTTGGTTCAGTCCTATGATGGAAACATAGCAGTTGCAGGCGGTGGTGCCACTTCAATCAACGTGCCTGTAACCGGTGCGGGTGTCAACAGTACAGCGACCGTAGTAACAGGTGCTGCCAGCTCTATCACAACGGTTTCTGCAGTTTGTGCAGGCTCTATCTCTTCAACAGGCTGCACCGCGATCACTGATTATGGTATTGAATATAGCACCACCAGTGGCTTTGTGGGAGGTACGGGTACACAGGTTAGTTCTTCTAATTTAAGCGGAGGAAATTTCAGTTCCTCCCTTACAGTACTATCCCCTAATACCACTTATTACTATATGGCATATGCCACCAATGGAGGTGGAACTGCTTATGGTGCACAATTATCCTTCACTACACTGGCGCTTACGCCCACCCTGGTGGCAACGCCGCTCAGTTCCTTTGGTAGTGTTTGTGTGAACACGGTAGCCGGACCAAATATGTTCTCCATAACTGGTTCTGCATTGAACAATACAAATATTGTAGTGGGTCCATTAGCCGGCTTTAGTTTTTCTATCACTTCAGGAGGTACATATACAGCTTCGCTGAATCTTGCGCAGCCGGGTGGTACATTCAACCAGGATGTGTATGTTAAATTCAGCCCGGTAGCTGCCATTTCTTACAACGGAAATATCCCGGTAAGTGGCGGTGGTGCGGTTTCTATCAATGTAGCGGCAACAGGTGCCGGTGTTAATACAGCTCCTTCGGTAACAACAGGTGCTGCATCCGCTATCACGGGTATATCTGCTACTGCAGCTGGTAACATAACAGCTACGGGTTGTTCTGCAATTACAGCCTATGGCATTGAATACAGCACAACAAATGGTTTTGCCAATGGAAGCGGAACCCAGGTTGCTTCCTCAAATCTTTCCGGAGGAAACTTCAGTTCCAATCTAACAGGCCTGCTGCCTTCTACTACTTATTACTATAAGGCATTTGCTACTAATTCCGGGGGAACTACCTGGGGAAGTCAGCAATCTTTTATTACGGCCACCCCTGTATTATCTGCAACAGCACTTACCGCATTTGGTAATAATTGTGTGAATAGCACCGCTGGTCCTAACTCATTTACGATCACAGGAACCAACCTCGGAACTTCTGCGGTCACAGTTGCTGCGCTTAGTGGATATACCTATTCAACAACAGCAGGAGGAACATATACAGCGTCCTTAAGCCTTACACAAGCAGGTGGAAGTTTTTCCCAGCAGGTCTTTGTGAAGTTCACGCCAGTAGCTGTCCAGTCTTATAACGGAAATATTGTGGTGGCAGGCGCAGGAGCAGCGGCTATCAATGTGCCTGCATCCGGAGCCGGTGTAAATACCGCCGCTACGGTTACCACCGGTGCAGCTTCTGCTGTTACGCAAACTTCCGCTACCGCCGCAGGAACTATCACGGCTACCGGTTGCTCTGCGATCACTGCTTATGGAATTGAATATAGTCTTACCAACGGTTTTGCCAATGGTACCGGAACCCAGGTGGCTTCCTCCAATCTCAGCGCAGGGGCATTCTCTTCTAACCTCACAGGATTGGCCCCAAGCACTACCTATTACTATAAAGCCTATGCTACGAATGGCGGGGGCACCAGTTATGGCGCGCAGTTATCGTTTACAACATCAGTGCCGGTACTTTCAGCATCTGCCCTGGCTCCATTTGGCAGCTATTGTATAGGATTGAATTCCGCATCCAATACATTTACCATTACCGGCCTAGGACTTACCAGTGCCGCTGTAAATGTGGGACCATTGAATGGGTATAGTTTCTCTACTACTTCAGGAGGAACCTATACCGCATCACTTTCGCTTACACAGCCAGGTGGTGCTTACAGCCAAACGATCTATGTAAGGTTCAGTCCGGTGGCTGTACAGTCCTATAATGGAAATATTCCGGTTACAGGTGGCGGTGCCGGTGCTATCAATGTGGCCGCTTCCGGCGATGGCGTGAATACGGTGCCCGCGGTGCTGACAGGTGCTGCTTCTGCCATCACCGATCATTCTGTTTTACTTTCAGGTTCGCTGGGTATCATTGGATGTTCTCCTGTTACCAGTTATGGAATTGAGATCAGCGGAGTGAACAATTTCCCGAATGGTTCCGGACAGAAATACCCTTCTGGTAATCTTACAGCTTCCGGGTTCTCTGTTCCATTGAATGGATTGGTACAGGGTGCCACTTATTATTACAAAGCCTATGCAATAAACGCGGGAGGAATAGCCTATGGTTCCCAGCTTAGTTTCACGGTCACCCGTATAGCAGATGGATTTAGTTTTTACCCGGTTCCGGTAACAAAGGGGCAAACCGTTCGAATAAGTATGAACAACCTGAAGCCAGGTTACTACGGACTGTTTTTCTACAACGCTGAAGGAAGGCAGGTGTACCAGCGTGACATGAACATACAGGCTGATTTTATAAACCAGGAATTCACTATTCCTTATTCGCTCACACCTGGTGTTTATCGTATTCGCCTTATTAATGAAATAGGAGTGGTCGCCACAAGATCGATCGTAATATTCTAATTCATCTGGTAAGCAAAATAAAAAAGGACCCTGGATAAGGGTCCTTTTTTATTTAAGTGAGGATCATTCTGCCGGACGAATATCGATCAGCCTCAGCTGTAATGATCTTTGTCCCTGCCATTCATTTTCGTCAATGGTGCAGGCTATATCCACCGGTTTTTTCTTTTCCAGCAAATGGAATTTATCGGCCATGTTAAAACCGATCCCGCTGATGGTTGTCTTTTCATCGCGAAGGGAAAATTTCACATGCAATTCTTTTACGATCTTGCTCCATCCGCTGTCCTGTAATTTCCTGATCAGGAAAACAGGTTTTGGATTATCGGGACCAAATGGTTCCATCTGGCAAATGATATTGTAGAAAGTCTGATTGATGTCCTCCAGTTTTAATTCGGTATCCAGCAGGATCTCAGGAATGAGTTGTTCAGGTCTTATTTGCGCCGACACTACAGATTCAAATTTTTCGCGAAAGACGGCTACATTATCTTTTTCAAGGGTAAGTCCTGCTGCTGCGAAATGCCCTCCATATCCTAACAGGTGCTCCCTGCAGGCATGGATGGCCTCATATAAATTGAAACCGGGCACACTGCGCGCGCTTCCAGCCGCATATTCCCCGGAGCTGGTCAATACAATAGTGGGTCGGTGGTAATGTTCTATTAATCGTGAAGCCACAATTCCTACCACACCTTTATGCCAATGCGGCTGGAAAACCACTGTGGAGTTGCGGTCCTTCCATTGTGTATTTGCTTCCAGCAGGGCCAATGCTTCTTCTGTGGTGCTGCTGTCTGCCTCCCTTCGGTCGGTATTGTCGCTATGAAGCATCTCGGCATATAACAACGCTTCTTCCAGCGTAGGCGCGATGAATAACTGAACCGCCTTCCGGGCATCGTCCATTCTTCCTGCGGCGTTTACCCTGGGTGCTATCATAAATACCAGGTTCTGTATCTGCATCTCGCCGGTCATATTGCTGAGTTTCATCAGCGCCTTGATGCCAAGATTTGGTTCACGGTTGGCTTTGATCAATCCATGATAGGCAAGGATCCTGTTCTCACCGGTGAGTGGTACAATATCGGCCGCAATAGCGGTAGCCACCAGGTCCAGGTATTGATTGGGAGTTTCGGGATGCAGTTCCAGTTTCTCTGTTAATGCGGAGATCAGTTTAAAACCAACGCCACAGCCACAGAGATCTTTATATGGGTAGGGGCAATCTACCTGTTTGGCATTTAGTATGGCCACTGCAGGGGGCAATACTTCATCGGGAAGGTGATGGTCGCATACCACAAAATCAATTCCGATCGATTTGGCATAAGCGATCAGTTCAACTGATTTTATTCCGCAATCCAGTGAGATGATCAGTGTGCAGCCTGTTTCCTTCGCATGGTCGATGCCAGCTTTACTTACCCCATATCCTTCGCGGTAGCGATGGGGAATATAAAAATTCACATCTGGATAGATCTTTTGAAGAAAACTATAAACAACAGCCACAGAGGTGGTGCCATCTACATCATAATCGCCGAACACAAGTATTTTTTCCTGCGAGCGCATGGCGGTTATGATACGGTCCACTGCTTTTCCCATGTCTTTCATCAGCCAGGGGCTGGGCAGATGACTTAATTCAGGACGGAAAAAAGCTTTAGCCTGCTCGAAACTGGTAATGCCTCGGATCACCAGTAACTGGCATAAAACCGCATTGATGCCCAGGGAACTTTGCAGTTCCTTTGCGATCGTTTTATCGGCATTCAACAAGGTCCATCTCTTCTTCAGCATGCTGGTCAACTGTTTTTTTCGCAGTTATCAATATTTGCGGTCTGTTACATAAAGTACCATGTTCTCCATGCCCTGTCTTGTTTCACTATCAGGAAATTCATGAAGAATATCCAGGGCTTCCTGTTTATAAGCGTTCATTTTTTCTGTGGCGTATAAAATTCCACCTGCTTCATTTACCTTTTGAATTACCCAGTTCACTTTTTCTTTATCCTGGTTTTGATTTTTTACAATGTAAATGATCTTTCTTCGGGTGGGGCCATCCACTTTATTCAGAGTATAGATCAGGGGCAGGGTCAGTTTTTTTTCTTTGATATCATTTCCGGTTGGTTTACCAATATTTTCACTGGCATAATCGAAAAGGTCGTCTTTTATCTGGAATGCCATTCCGGTTTTTTCCCCGAAAAGCCGCATTTTTTCAGTTATTTCTTCGCTGTTTTGAGCGCTCCAGGCGCCGGCTGCGCAGGCGGAGGCCAGCAGGGAGGCCGTTTTATTCCGGATGATCTCAAAATAAATGTCCTCCCGGATGTTCAGGCTGCGGGCTTTTTCGATCTGCAAAAGTTCGCCTTCGCTCATTTTCCTTACCGCATCGGACAAAATATGGAGGATGCGGTAATCCTTATTATCCAGGGATACCAGCAGTCCTTTGGCCAGCAGATAATCGCCGATCAAAACAGTGGCTTTGGCCTTCCAGAGGGCATAAACAGAGAAAAACCCCCTTCTTTCCAAGGAATCATCTACCACGTCGTCGTGCACAAGTGTCGCAGTATGAAGGAGTTCTACCAAAGAAGCGGCCCTGTAGGAGGATTCATTGATCCCGCCACTGAGTTTGGCAGAAAGCAGTACGAACATGGGCCGTAGCTGCTTTCCTTTCCGCTTTACAATATACTGCAAGATGCGGTTTAGAACGGGCGCCTGGCCTTTTACGGCCTCTTTAAAGACCAATTCGAACCTTTTTAGTTCTTCGGCGATCAGATCTGTGGGTAATAGTATCAAAACAGGGGCATTTTTAGGCCTTAAAATGAATGCATAGTTAGGCAAAAATCGGAGTTTATGATTTAACTAAGTAATTGAAAAATAATATTCAACGCACGGAAATTATTTACATAAATTTTTGTGAATTAACCATCATTTTTCTATTTTTGCCACTTATTGGACTTATTGGACATTGTTTTCAAATCTTAATCCTTAGTTATGGCAAGCAAAAAGTTATTTCTCCTGACGGGCATGTTCTGTCTGTTAGCATCTTACGGTTTCTCACAGCGGGTGGGTGCCAGTTATGATGTAAAAGATTCTTCGCTGATCCCAGGCAAACGAATGCCTCAGCACACTGAATTTCTCAATGGCACGTACAATTTCCCGGCGAAACCTCGTAATCAGTGGGAGATCGGTATCAAAGCCGGACTTGTGAACATCAGCGGTGATATCCCTTCTCAACTCGCATTTCCCAGTTTAGGACTTCATGTTAGAAAAGCTTTTGGTTACATTTTTTCTGTTCGCGCAGAATATATGTATGGTACTGCTAAAGGAAGAACGTTTAATCCTTCAGAAAACTTCATGTGGAATTCTGCATGGTCTAAAAACGGTTCTGCCGCTACTTCCTATTCAGCTCCTTATCGCATACCAGGAAATCCTGATATGACGGTGTCTACGCAGAATGTGTATTACGGTTTACCGGCAAACACGCCATATGAGGTTGTTTATTACAACTACAAAACGAAGATGCACGACCTTTCACTGGAAGGTGTTGTTACCCTTAACAATATTCGTTTCCATAAATCCAAAACTGGTTTCAACTTCTACGGTTTTGCAGGTGTAGGTGGTACCATCTACGATGTAAAAGTGAATGCCCTGAATGAGGGTATCAGTGGTAACCAGAAATACAATTTCGCCTCTATCACAGTGAACAGTCAATACAAAAACCGTAAGGATACTTACAAGGCTTTGAAGAACCTGTTGGATGACACTTATGAGACTCCTGCTGAAAATCAGGGTGCCCGTCGTCCTAAACTGTTTGGAAAAACATTTAAACCATCCGGTTCTGTTGGTGCCGGGATTGCGTTCAAATTAAACTCACGCATTAATCTGGCCATTGAAGATCGTCAGACCTTTGTAAAGGATGACCTTCTGGATGGACAGCGCTGGCAGGAGCATGCATGGGGAGACGCGGTGCTTACCCGTGACTATGATAGCTATAACTATGCTACTATCGGCCTGAACTTTAATATCGGTGCTAAATCTACTGAACCATTGTGGTGGCTGAATCCTCTGGATTATGCCTACAGCGAGATCCGCAATCCTCGCCTGATGCGTTTGCCTAAACCAGTACTTCCTGATAGCGATGGCGACGGAGTAACTGACCAGTTCGACCAGGAGCAAACACCTGCTGGTTGCCCTGTTGACAGCCATGGTATTACAAAGGATACTGATGGTGATGGTGTACCTGATTGTAAGGATAAAGAACTGATCACACCTACTTACTGCCAGCCTGTAAATGCTGATGGTATTGGTAAATGTCCTTGCGATAGTACTTGCGTTGGTCGCGGTCCTGCTATTGTTGAGCAAACCTGTTCTGAGAAAATGGGTGCGCTTCCAAGCGTGTCTTTCAAGCCAAACAGTAACAAACTCAGCGATGATGCTAAAGCGGTTCTTTCTACCGTTGCTGCCAAACTGCGCAATACACCTGGTTGCAAAATAGTAGTAGTAGGTTATTGCTCTTCTAACAAGAAAGAGCAGCAGCTAAGCTGGGATCATGTAAACGCCGTTATCAACTACATGGTGGATAGCGAAGGTATCAGCTCAGATCGTTTCATTTTCAATTATGGCCAGACTGGTGGTGACTGTAACACAGTTGATCTCCGTGCGGCTGGTGATGGTGAAAATGGTCCTAATACTGTTGAACCTCCACATCCTAACCTCAGAAAGAAATAAGAATTGACTAAGGAATAGAAAAAGGCCTCCATCTGGAGGCCTTTTTCATTTAAGGCATTAGGAGCCAAAGTGGTTGGCTTTAGAATAACCTTAACTACCCACATTTGGTCAGTTTTAATTTTTATGTAAGTTTTGCCCTTTATCAATTAACTTTGCAGGCCCTAAGGGCTGAATTACAAATTATGATGAGGTATTCCTGGATCTTACTGTTGGCCCTTTTTATGGTATCCTGTCACAGCGGAAAAAAAGCCGCCTCGGCCAAAAAACCGGGTAAAAACAAGAGTATTACCAAGATCCTGAAGAGCCCGGATCCGGAGTATAAACTTCGAATGGCCGAACAGTTCTTTGTAAAGAAAAAATATACCAAGGCCCAGCAGGTCTATGAGGATATCATGCCCTATTACAAGACCACTATGACCTTCGAGGATATTTATTATAAATACGCTTACTGCGCTTATTACCTGGAAGATTACCTGAATGCCCAGAACCTGTTCAAGACATTCCTGGAGATATTTCCAAATAGTAAGAAAGCGGAAGAGGTGGATTATATGAAGGCTTATTGTTTTTATATGCAATCACCCAAGCCGGAGCTGGATCAAACCAGCACGATCCGGGCGGTTGGCATGATGCAGATCTTCATCAATTCACATCCCGGATCCTCAAGGATCAAGGAAGCAAACCAGATCATTGATATCTGCAGGGAGAAACTGGAGACCAAGGACAGAAAAAGCGCCCAGCTGTATTTTGATATGGGGCAGTATCGGGCAGCGGGCGTTGCCTTCGCGCAGGTACTGGATGCCTATCCTGAATCAGCCAGGGCCGATGAATACCAACTGATGATCATCAGATCTTACTTTCGCTATGCTGAATTAAGCGTGGAGGAAAAGAAACCAGAAAGATTTGAGCAGGTCATCACAGAATGTAACGTGTTCACGGATCGTTTTCCGGAAAGCAAACTGAAAAAAGACGTGGACGATCTCATGAATCAATCGCAAAAAAATATAAAAAGTTCAACCAATGAGCAAATTAAGACGCCAGCTTAGTGCAGGGATAACCAACAGTATTGAAACGCGTAATCTTGACGATCTTAAAGCAAAGACCGGTAATCTTTATGAGTCAATTTCCATTATTGGAAAAAGGGCCAGCCAGATCAATATCTCGCTGAAGGAAGAACTGCATAATAAACTCGAAGAATTCGCCAGCCATACAGATAGCCTGGAAGAGATCCATGAGAATAAGGAGCAGATCGAAATTTCCAGGGCCTATGAGCGCATGCCTAACCCGGCTTTACTGGCTACCCAGGAATTCATGGAGGACAAGGTGTATTTCCGTAAGAATGATACTGACCTGTTCAGCTGATCAGTTAAAATAGTAAGCAAAAAGCGGCCCTGGCCGCTTTTTGCATTTGAGGAAACTGCAAATCGGTAATTTTGAAAATATGCTGAAAGGAAAAAAAATACTACTGGGGATCACAGGCAGCATCGCCGCCTATAAATCCATTTTCCTTACCCGCCTGCTGGTAAAGAACGGGGCAGAGGTGAAGATCATAGTAACGCCTTCAGCAAAAGATTTTGTTACCCCTCTCACTTTATCTACCCTAAGCGGGAATAAGGTACTGGTGGAATTATTTCACGAAGAGAGCTGGTCAAATCATGTAATGCTGGGACGCTGGGCCGACCTTATGCTGATCGCTCCTCTTAGTTGTAATACAATGGCCAAAATGGCCAATGGACTTTGCGATAACCTTTTAATGGCCGTTTATCTTTCTGCAACCTGCCCGGTGCTGCTTGCCCCAGCCATGGATGAGGATATGTGGAAACACCCTTCTACCAAAAACAACCTGGAAAAGCTTAAGGCATTTGGAAACCATATCCTGCCTGTGAATGAAGGCTTCCTTGCCAGCGGTTTGAACGGCGAAGGCCGTATGGCAGAACCTGAGCAGATCATTGAATACATGGAACAGCGTTTTTTTTTGACCGGTCCGCTTAAAGGGAAAAAAGCCCTGGTTACCGCAGGACCTACATACGAAGCGCTGGACCCGGTTCGTTTTATTGGCAATCATTCTACGGGAAAAATGGGAACCGCCATTGCAAGAGAGCTGAAGAGCCGTGGAGCGGAGGTAGTGCTGGTTGCAGGACCAAATGTGAACACCAGTGATCTTACAGGAATAGAAATTATGCAGGTGACCAGCGCGGCCCAGATGTACCAGGCCTGCCTGGAGAATTTTGAAGCATCGGACCTAACTATAATGGCAGCAGCGGTGGCAGATTATGAGGCCAGAGAAGTGGCCGGTGAAAAGATCAAGAAGAAGGAAGAGTATTTAACCCTGGAGTTGAAGAAAACGACTGATATTCTGAAAGCATTGGGCGAGAAGAAATCAAAAGGGCAGATACTGGTGGGCTTTGCATTGGAAACTGAAAATGAAAAACAGCACGCGAAGGATAAATTAGTTCGTAAGAACGCCGACCTGATCATATTGAATTCACTTCGCGATGAGGGCGCCGGATTCGGCCATGATACGAATAAGATCACTATTTTCGGGAAGGAGGGAGATGAATGGGATTTTGACCTCCGCCCTAAAGCACAGGTAGCGAAAGATATTGTAGATACGATAATCAGCAAATTCTATGCATAAGAAATTTTCATTGTTCTTTTTCACCTTACTGATCGCATACGGCGCCCAATCACAGGAATTGCAGGCCAGGGTAAATATCATTACCAATAAAGTGAGCAGTACGGTTGATAAAAAAATATTCCAGACCCTTCAATCGGGGCTTACCAATTTCCTGAATGGGCGTCGCTGGACCAATGATGGCTTCCAGCCAGCGGAAAAGATCCAATGTAGTTTTCTTCTTACTATCGACCAGGCCCTTGATGGAAATGTTTACAAGGGTAAACTCACTGTGCAGGCAGCAAGGCCTATCTTCAACACTGCCTATGAATCGCCTATTGTTAATTTCCTGGATGATGATGTTTCATTCAAGTATATAGAGTTCCAGCCTATTGAATTCAACGAGAACAGGGTGCAGGGGAATGATCCTATCGTATCTAACCTTACAGCAGTTTTCGCTTATTATGTAAACATCATTTTGGGATTTGATTACGCTTCTTTCTCTACCCGTGGCGGCGATCCATATTTCCTGAAAGCCTGGAATATTGTAAATAATGCCCCTGAGAATAAGGATATACGAGGCTGGAAATCTTTTGAAAGCCTGAGAAACAGATACTGGCTGGCCGAGAACCTGAACAATAGCCGCTTTGCCCTTTTTCATGATGCGGTGTATGCTTATTACCGAACTGGTCTGGATGTATATTATGAGAATGAAGAAGCTGGTCGTACCAGCATTTTCAATTGCCTGAACCTGCTCAATTCCCTGAATAATGAGAATGCCAATTCTATGATCATGCAGTTCTTTTTCCAGGGAAAGAACAATGAACTGGTGAAAGTATTTTCAAAAGCCAATCCTGAAATGAAGACAAGGGCAAAAGATATTCTCTCCCGGCTTGATCTTACCCATGCCTCTTCTTATAAAGACATGAAATGAGGCGACTATTCTTCTTCGCTTATATGTTGTTGCTGCTGGTATTTTCCTGCACAGATAAAACGCCGCACGGGGTTCTTTCCTTCAGGGATATGAGGGCCGTGATGTGGGATATGATGCGGGCAGATCAGTTCATGGGCGATTTTATTTTTGCTAAAGATAGCCTGGCCAAAAAAACGAAGGTCAGTTCCACCTATTACGGTGAAGTACTTGCCCTGCATAAGGTCAGCCAGGAAGATTTCCGGGAAAGCTATAATTATTACAGCGCCCACCCAAAGCTGATGCAAGACCTGATGGATTCCATATCCAAACAGGTAGATACCAGCGCGGTTTGGACTCCATTTGGTATTGATACCAGCCGGAGGAATATGAAGTCGGTGATCGCGCAATAATAGCTGCAAGCGACAAATCCTTAATTTTACATTCAACTTTTGCCAATGAATAAGATCGTCAACAATGCTGATGAGGCCATTCTTGATATCCAGGATGGTGCCGTGATCATGCTCGGAGGATTCGGTCTCTGCGGTATTCCCGAAAATTGTATCAGCGCTATTGTAAAAAAAGGAACCCGGTCACTTACCTGTATCTCTAATAATGCCGGGGTAGATGATTTTGGGATAGGTCTTTTGCTGGCCACCCGGCAGGTCAAAAAAATGATCTCCTCCTATGTAGGGGAAAATGCAGAGTTTGAAAGGCAATTGCTTAGCGGCGAACTGGAAGTGGAGCTCATACCACAGGGAACCCTGGCTACCCGTTGCCTGGCTGCCGGTTATGGAATGCCGGCTGTATTCACCCCGGCAGGTGTAGGTACAGAGGTGGCGATCGGCAAGGAGAGCCGTGTATTCAATGGAAAGGAATATTTGATGGAAGAAGCTTTTGACGCTGATTTCGCGCTGGTGAAGGCCTGGAAAGGAGATAGCCAGGGCAATCTTATGTACCGGGAAACCGCCAGGAATTTTAATCCTTTAATGGCTATGGCAGGACGTATTACCATTGCCGAAGTAGAAGAACTGGTACCGGCAGGTTCCCTGGATCCCGATCATATCCACACACCCGGAATTTATGTGCACCGCATCTTCCAGGGAAAAGATTATGAAAAAAGGATAGAACAAAGAACCGTTCGTAAACCCTAAACTCTCAACCCTCAACCCTTCCAATGGCTTTAAATAAAGAACAAATAGCGCAACGAATTGCAAAAGAATTGAAGGATGGATATTATGTGAACCTGGGTATCGGTATCCCCACCCTGGTGGCCAATTATATTCCTGCGGGCGTGAATGTGGTCTTGCAGAGTGAGAATGGCTTGCTGGGCATGGGGCCCTTCCCATTTGAAGGAGAGGAAGATCCCGATCTTATTAATGCAGGTAAACAAACCATTACTACAGTGCCAGGTTCAGCATTCTTCGATTCTGCACTTAGCTTTGGCATGATCAGGGCGGGTAAGGTTGACCTTACCGTACTGGGAGCAATGGAGGTAAGTGAGCAGGGAGATATCGCCAACTGGAAGATACCAGGTAAGATGGTGAAGGGCATGGGTGGTGCCATGGACCTGGTGGCCAGCGCCCGGAATATTATTGTGGCGATGATGCATACCAACCCCAAGGGGGAATCTAAATTATTGCCTTCCTGCAGCCTGCCGCTTACAGGCGTTAAATGTGTAAAGAAGATCGTTTCCGACCTGGCGGTACTGGATGTTACGGCAAATGGATTCCGGCTGCTTGAAAGGGCTCCAGGTATCAGTGTGGAGGAAATAGTGTCTAAGACAGCAGGTAAATTAATTGTAGAAGGAGAGATCCCTGAAATGCGGTTCGACTGATCACTCGATCAGGTTATTCTTTACTGCGAAGAATACCAGTCCTGCAGTATTCTTAGAGCCAAACCTTTCCATCAACCTGTCTTTTATGGCCTCTACGGTGCGGGCGCTGATCTCCATTTTCTGGGCGATCTCTGCCGCGGTAAATTCCATACAGATAAAACGGAGCACATCTTTTTCTTTATCGGAAAGGGTGATCTCGTTATTCAGGGAGGGAACCACTTTCTGGCGGGCATGTGATTTTTTAAGCAGGATACGGTTCACGAAATTATTAAGGTAGTATCCTTTCTCATGCACTTCCATGATGGCGCGGCGGATCTCCTGGGGTTCAGCATTCTTCAGCAGGTAGCCATTGGCGCCATTCTCCATCAGGTGGTAAACGAATCGTTCATCTTCGTACATGCTTAATACCAGCACGCGCATATTGGGGAATTGCTTGGAAACGATCTTGGTAGCCTCAATGCCATCTTTTCCCGGCATACGGAGATCCATAAGCACTACATCGGCTTCGGTGCTGGCTAATCCCTGGATCAGTTCGTCACCATTTTCCGCTTCCATCACAAATTTGATATTGCTGTAAGGGCGAAGGGAAAGGATAACTCCTTTTCTAAAGATCTTATGGTCGTCGGCTATCGCTACTCTGATTGAACCCATAGGTGATACGAAGTTAACAAATAGAAGCCTGTAATGGTAGTGTAACTGGCTTAACTCTGGTAAGGCTCATCGGTTGGCAGTTCAATGGTCACTTTATAGTAGGTCTGGGAAATGTCTTTTTCAAAATTGATATTACCCTGTACTACCCGGAGGCGGCTGCTGATGTTCTTCAAACCCAGCCCCACATTACTTTTATTCAGCTTATCAAAATCAGCCTGTACCAGTCCGCGGCCATCGTGATGGATGCGCACATAGAATTTATCGGCATGTACGTTTTGGGTAAGATGGATAAAGGAGGCGCTGCTGTGTTTAAGTATATTATTGATCAGCTCCTGTACGATACGGAATATGATCAGTTCTTTTTCAGTGCGGAGACGCTCTTTGTATTCATGGAAACGGCTGCTGGCGTTGATGGTACCTGATCCGCTGATCTTCTGGAAAAGGTCGTTGATGGCCGATTCCAGCCCGAAGTTCTTCAGGGTTGGGGGCATCAGGCTATGACTGATATTTCGGATCAGTTGAATGGTGTCATCGATGATCTGGCGGGCCTGGAAGATCGATTGAAGCTGGGAGGCTTTATCCATATTCACCAGGTTCTCGTTCAGGTAAAGCCTTGCGGTGGCCAGCAGGGGACCAGCATCATCATGCAGGTCGGCGGCCAGGCGCTGCCTTTCTTCTTCCTGCAGTTTAATGGAAGCGTTCAGCAGGATCTTCTGCTGTTCCTGTTCCATATGGTTGATCCGGTTCTGGAATCGAAGCACTCTTCGCTGGTGAAGAATGATGAAAATGATCAATGCAACGGTAAGCACGACCATCCCCAGGGTACCCAGAAATAACACCAGGGAAACACCTGATTTGGCCGATGATTGAAGCAGGAAGATCATTAGTTGGTTGGTTGCGGTTGGTAAGTGATTATGCCATATCTAAAAACGGCACCGATTTTTTTGATGCATCTGACTTTAAGGGAGATTTATAAAAGAATATTATTGCTATACAAAATAGAATATTCTTAATTATTTCTGCAATAAACGTCATGTTCCCAAAGGCTTCAATTTGGTCTTTTGGGAGATCGTTTATTAGAATATAAAAAAAGAATGAACCTCCTAAATAAAGTAAAATGCCAATTGAAATCCAGAATCCTGGATGATTGTATATATATGTATCTACCGAAGTTTTAAATGATTCGTAAAAAAAGTAAGAAATATAAATTAGCGTTAGAATGGTTTCTATTCCTATTGGGATGGAATCAAGCCTAGCTAGTTTGGAGTTATAGTAATAGAAGACCAAAAAGGAAAAAAAACCAAGAGAGAAAACTCCAATTATAGTTTTAAACCTCCTGTTTTTTATGATAAGCCAAAATAATAACGCGAAAAAAGAATATTCTAAAAAAGTATAAAAAAGCTGAATAAATTTCTTGTTTGGCAATTGATCATAGAACTTAAGGAATGCAAAGAATAGCAGACCGTAAAAGCCTAAAATGTAGGGGATTGCTTCCTTTTTTTTCTTTAAGAAAAATAGCAGGCAAATTGGAATGATTAGGTAACTGTAAAAAAAAAGCTTTTCTATTGTTTGGATTTTAGATATCCAAAAATAGAAAAACTTTCTTAAAAGTGAATCCTCTAGGGATCTCTTGTAATATTAATCTTCCCAGACTAAAATTACATCTTGCTCCCAAAACCTTGCATTCTTTTTCATAACAGTAACGTTTTTAAAACCTTATCGAATTAATTCGCGTTGTAAATATGCTCAGGGCTGGTATTTTTCACAACTCATATTAATACTACCTAAGACCTGATTTTGGGCTAAACCCTCAGATATTTAACGGTTTAGGGCCAAAATAGAACGTAATGTTCCTATTGAGTTTGAGTAAAAGCCGCAGGGGTTTTACGTATATTTACGGAAGTAAATATAGGAATTTTACCGAGATAATGTACGGTTATCAACAGCTGTGGAAAATCTTGGAGGGAAATTGATTGGTCAGGAGAGCAAAATGGATGCCCTGATACCTGGTTGGGGATAAAAGAAAAAAAAGTTGATTGACATTGGATTTAGCTTAATGGCATTCAAAGGATTGGGATTCTGTTCTGCCGGTTTCTTCAAGACATTGAATTTTGCTTGAGGGGGCTGTCCTCTGCCAACCAACTTCAACAAAAGTAGAATGCCTTCCCCACTCACACAAGAGAAATAATTCTAAGGTGTTTAACCCTGATTTTAACAGTAACCAATACGTAGATTTCCCGGCGGCCATAGTTGATTTACTAAGCCTGAGATGAAAAATCCCCCAGGCTCCGGAAAAGCTGGGTTAAAAGGTCACAATTCCATGCCTTATGGCGATCATGGCCAGCCCAACCCGGCTTTTGACATCCAGTTTCATGAATAACTGATCTCTTAAAGTATCAACCGTTCGGGGATTTAGCGACATTTTCACCGCGATCTCCTTATAAGTAAGATCGGTGCAGGCAAATTTGAGAAACTCCAATTCCTGGTTGTTCAACAGCGATTTATAAAGGTTCATACCATTTTCTGTATTGTTTCTGAAAAGATTGACCAGTTTTCCGGTAGTATGGTTGGAATAGTAATAACCAGACTCTACAACAGAGTGAAGCGCAAAATTCAATTCAGAAGGGTGTATATCCTTTTTAAGAAAACCTTTTACCCCGGCCTGTAGTAGTTGTATTAAGGTTAGCTCGGAATCATACATCGTGAGCATTAATACTGCAGTGTTAGGCAAATTATTTTGCACCCATTTTGCTGTTTCAAATCCATTCATTTCAGGCATATTTAGATCCAGTAAAACCACGTCAGGTGTTTCACCTTTATTTAAATTTTGGATTAATTCTATCCCAGAGCCTGATTGATGAACAACTAGGCAATTTTCAAAGGTATTTATCAAGTTCGCCAATGCGTTTCTCAGTAATATGTGGTCATCGACCAGAGCGACTCTTATTTGTTTAGAATTGGTCATATTTATTAAATAGGTAGTGAAAAGTGTATTTCCGTGCCTTTATTTGGTAAGCTATTGATTGAAAATGTTCCGTTCAAAAGTTTTATTCTACTTGAAATATTATTTAATCCTGCTTTTGTTTTGTCTGTTATTTTTTTGGGATCAAATCCTTTACCATCATCAACGATTGAGATTTTTAAATAGTCTTGGCTGTATTTCAAGGACAATACCACTTTTTCGGCTAAGGAATGTTTAATGATGTTATTGAATGATTCTTGTATAACCCTGAATATTAGTATTTCTTTTTTTGCATCACCAAATACCGGAGTTCCTTCTATATTAAAGGTCAATTGAAATATTCCTGTATTTGCAATTTTGGAAATTTCAAGTTCCAAAGCTTTTAAAATACCTTGATTTATAATTATCTCAGAATTCAGACTTTTGGAAATGTCGTTTAGCTCTAAAATTGATCTAGTAATTAGTTCAACTGAGTTGTGAATCTTTTTGACTCGGTACTCTTCGTCTGAAAAATCTAATGTGTTTAAATTTAATTTCGCTAAGGTTAAAGAAAGGCTGATGTTATCGTGAATTTCCTTAGATATTTGATTAAACGTTTGTTCTTGCATTTCTAGTTGTGCATTTAATATGGCCTTTTCTTTTTCTAATTGGAGTTCATTTAATTTCTCCGATATCTTGGCTTGTCGTTTTTTATATAAATAAAGCATTCCAATTATGTATATGCCCAAAAACATAATTATCAATGTAACAACAACAGAAAATACTATTATATCGTTATGGGTTTTTTCCATCTAAATGCAAAAATTAAAAAGATAACGTTAATAATTATAGGAGTATAATAAAAAGCAGTAGCAATATCGAATCTATATGGGTTATGAATGCTGTCAAGATATTTTTTGATCAAATAATAGGGTATGGCTGATGCCGAGTAAAAAAAAACCCCCGATGTAATCCAGAAGGATGGACGAGAAAAGAGTCTAAGATTAGATTCGGTGTTTAAGATTTTTTGAAAATAAAAAATGCTAGGAGGTATAAATAGTAATAATTCAAGTACACCTAATAGGTTTGCAGTATATTCGCTATCCTTATAAGGTGATATTATCGTAAATAGGATAACTGATATGGCGAGAACAATAATTAATCTTTGAATGTTTACTATTAACCATTTAATTTTCTTGCCTTCTAGGATTTGTTTAAAATAGCTGTAGTAAACCAAGAGTTCAGTTACTCCAATTATTGTATTTGTAATTGTGAGAAATTTCAACTTGAATGAGCTGCGAATGCTTGGGGTTGAAAAAAGTAAGATATCTGTACATATTAATAATGCATCTAGACTCAAATAGATTATGAATAGCCTACCCAAATACTGACTTCTTAAATTTTTCAATGCAATTATTATTGCAAATAGTTCAAGAAAAAATAGTAAGACAATAATGAAATGATTTTCCTCTAACAATAAAATCAGTTTTTCAAGATTTACCATACTTCTAATTAATAAATAAAAATAATTGCATTCAATTATTTAAAAATGAGGAAAAAACGTTTTAAAATGTTTTTTTCCTCGCTGCCAGTTTGGATCCTTCCTCCATATTTGAATCTCAGTGAATTAATTCTGGGATTTGCCTGAAATGATCTCGTTTTCAGGCCTTTTTTTGGTCAGTAAAATACCTTTTGATTCCTGTTTAATTCCCATGGTGCTGCTATAGCAGGCATTTAGTTTTGAGGCATCATTTGGCCAATGTTACGGGAATGCCGAAAACCGGATCATGAACAGAGTAGGCTGATTTAAAAATTGTGTATGAGAAAGTTGATCTTGTTAATCTGTGTTGCCCTGGTTTGTTTCCAGGCAGGATATGCACAGTCTTATGATGACGGGTTTGTTACAAGCGGCCTGCCTGTAAATGTGGGCAGCGAGAAATTTCAATCTTTTGTTAAAGGTTTTAATGCCGGCATCGACCAGGTATCCGCCGGCGTTATCCGTTCTAACGAAGATATAATCCAGACCTATGGCATTAATATACTTCAATATCCAAAACTCAATGATGTGGTGGCCGGCTCAGACTGGACTGCCTATGAAGGGAGGTTCTCACCTTCTTTTTTGAGAGGACTTCAATCCATTTTATCAAAAGTAGGAAGGGAGTACACTAGTATTTATATGATCAGGGGCGCGTTCAGGGACCTGCGTATGTTAACCTCATTCAATGATAAAGAAGCAGAAGCCCTTGCTGCCCTTGATATAAGTGCACAGGAAATATCACGAAGATTTTTATCATCTGTTACCGGTACCACCGGATCCATCAATTTTCCCTGGGATCCTTTTCATAAAAATGGACAGTTGACGGCACTTCCAGGATGGGCACGCTGCGCGCTGGGTGTAATTGGAGAGGCCATATTGGGTGGATTTACCGGGGTTAAAACGGGTGCTATGATAGGCGGTGCCTTGGGTGGAGCCGTGGGTGGTGTGATCGGAGTGGTGGGCGGTGCTTTTTCTGGTGCTTCCAAATTCTGTTGAACAAAATAAAGGAATCAATTCTTAACAATATGAAAAATTCAACAGTTTGGGTTACAGGAGGCATTTTGTTACTCTGCATTGTAACCACGTTCGATTATCAGGACCATCCTCAACGCTGGAGGTTCCAGGTAATGGCGGTCACGACCATTTTGTTATTTCTTTTCTTCCTGGTGGGTTTGATAAGTGTGGTTAGAAAAAAAAGGAAGGATTGACAAACAGAGGGGGGCCAGTCCCCCCTTACTGTTATCAAATCCGGCTATGAAAATATATTTTATGGAAAAATTTCTGATTTTTTGGCTGTTTGCCCTGCCGGCAATTTGCAGGGCTCAGTCAAATGATTCAATGAATCCAACCTCCCGCAATTTTCGAAACAACAGTAAATGGAGTTATAAGCCGGAGATACTTACCAGCGGTTTTATCGATTTTACGAGCACAGGCCAGGTGAATGCTTCGGCAAGACTGGTCAGGCTTTTTATTGGCGAACCCGGTGGTAAAGGCATACCCATTTCTATTTATTCGGGGGTTTCTTCCAATAGTTTTCAAAACCAGCAGATCGGTGGCCTTCGCAGCAATGATCAATTGGGAAATAATCTTATAAATCCTTTAGGGGGGCTTGTTAATATGACAATGGAAGGACTGCTGCTGATCAATAAAAAAAATTATCGCATTACTTCAACGGGGTTGATCTATCAAATAGGGGCAAGATTGTTATCCGGATATCGTGCCGGCTCGCTCACAGATCCTTCTACTGGAAGGCCGGTTAACTTTCTCAATAGCCTTGGCGCAGGTGGTTTTTATTTTCAAACTGGCGCCTGGGAAAAAAATAACTCCAGGAATATGGGCATATTCTGGTTGGCAGGAAGATATATTTTCTGTAATTCAGGAAAAGAACCTCTTCGCGCTGTTTTTCCAAACCTGCTTCATCATGGATTGTTCCAGGCCTGGTCTGCAGGAGGAGGTATTGAGATCAACAATTTTGTGAATATCAAACTGCTTTATTATAAATACACCAGGAAGCCTTCAGCGGATCTGTCTGATTCCATTTATCAATTCTCATTTACCTATGCAATGAAATGATCACTGAAATAATTTCGCCTTCAACAGCGGCTTTAGCGTATCCGCAATATTCCTGAACAGATTCAATGGAATACCGGATGCATTGGCCTCTATCTCAAGGTTGGTAACCGTGGTCAGGTAATTTCTCCATGCGCTGGTTCCCCCGGTAGTATACAGGCGGTTATCATTGGGCATGGTTACAACCAAAACAGTTGCATCGCGGGTGATTCGGGTAAGATCATTGGCGCCCTTTGGCATTACCACCACCACTTTCCAGATCTTGGCAGGAACCGTGACATTTCCATTATCAATACTATTGAATAAGGCATTGCTGCTATTATAACCTCCCACACCATAAGACCCGCTGGTGATATAGGCCTCATTGGCCGATCCTACCAGTGTGTTACGGATATAATCTTCCAAACCGGCCCAGGGTCCCTGGTTAAGGTTGGGCGCCTCGGGAGTCATATTGGTCATATAAAAAGTAGTGGAGTTGGCTGTTACCGTGGAAGTGCGGTCGCCAGATGGACAATTATGCCCGCGGTCAAATCCACTGCCGCTATAACTGCTGGTGCTTACCTGGTACCAGCCGGTAGGCAATTGCGTATCGGGGCGAAAATCATTCTGCCGGGGAGCAGATCCCAGGTCGGCCGATTCCAGGTGCCAGGCTACCCAGCTGGATACGCCGCGACTTTTGCTGTAGCCGACCTTGAAATAAGTATAGTCTTTCAGGTAATTCTCTGGAGAGGTAGCCTGGGCCACCGCATTGGTAGGATTACCAAAATTGATAGGGTCATTCTCCACATTGCCGGATGGGGTAGGCGTTGGGGTTGGATTAGGGCTGGGTGAATTCCCGCCTTTTCCACAGGAAGCAATAGTGATGGCAACAGCGATCAGGAGCAGCAGAGAGTTACGTTTCATTCGGGGTTATTTAAACAGGGCGGAAAGTTAGGGAAAAAGGACATGAAGGAGGGTTAGCGGTTAGGTTCCCATAACATTCCCATTACTTACCTATTGAAAAAGCATGGACTGGGCCTTATTCTCTCCAAAATTGGCCGTTGGCTAAAATTGAGTATTTTTACGAGAACCTTACTCACCCAAAACACTTACCTCCTTATGACTGCCGACCTTATAAAAGTTGCCATAGCAGATGATCACAAGATCTTCAGAGACGGCATTCGCATGGCGCTTAAGGACAAAGAATTCCTGAAAATTTTATGGGAGGCCGAAGATGGCAAGGACCTGATGCACAAGATCAAGCTTAAGGCCCCCGATGTGATCCTGATGGATATCCGTATGCCCGAAGTGGACGGAATCAACGCCATTGGTATGATCCGCAAAGAATATGAAAGCATCAAGATCATCGTGCTTACCATGTACGATGACCAGGAGATGATCACCAAGATGATGGAAATGGGCGCCAATGCTTACCTCACCAAGACCACCGACCCCGAAGAGATCTACCAGGCCATCCTTACCTGTATGAACGATGATTTTTATTTTAATGAGCTGGTGAATAAAGCCGTGCTCTTAAAACTTCAGCATAAAAAAACTGTTCGGCAGTTCTA
This sequence comes from Chitinophagaceae bacterium, assembly GCA_016720565.1. GTDB lineage: Bacteria > Bacteroidota > Bacteroidia > Chitinophagales > Chitinophagaceae > JJ008. Next base: position 442,579 of record JADKKJ010000012.1, on the reverse strand, counting down.
TCCCAACCCGGTGAAGTTCTCCGAAAAAGAGATCAAGATCCTGAAACTGATCTCCGAGGATAAGACCACCGAAGAGATCTCCAAAGAGATCTTTCTTAGTCCCCGCACCATCGAAACTATTCGCCAGACCATGAAACAGAAAGTGGGCGCCAAGACCATCGCCGGCCTGGTGATGTATGGTATGCGGAATAAACTGTTGGAATGAGCAAGTCCAATATCAACGATAATTTCTTCGATGGTTTTTACAAACAGATCTGGAAAGAACTGATCCCCCCCGAACTTACCCGGAAGGAACTGGATTTTATGGTTCCTTTTTTCCACTTACAGAAAGGCGATTCCATTCTCGACCTGATGTGCGGCCATGGCCGGCATAGTATAGGACTGGCCCGTATGGGTATGCAGGTGACCGCCATCGATAACCTGAAAGATTACCTGGATGAAATTGATCATACCGCAAAAGGGGAGGGCCTGGATATAAAGACCATTCAGCAAAGTATGCAGGACCTTCAGCCCCTGGGTGAACATACCCTGGCCATCTGTATGGGAAACAGTCTGCAGTTCTTTGATCCAAACGATCTGCAGGAAATTTTGGTCAATGTATCCGATAGCCTGAAGCCCGGTGGTCATTTTTTGATCAACAGCTGGTCCATTGCCGAGATCAGTCTGAGGAATTTTAAAGAAAAAGTTTCCAGTCAGATGGGTGCCTTCCAATTTTCTGCAGAATCCACCTGGCAGATATCCCCTTCCCGCATAGAAATTAAAAGCAGTATTGTTAGTCCTGATGGAATTTCCGAGGACCGGCACAGCATAGACTATATCTACTCCCTCAATGAAATGGAATACCTGCTGAAAGCTGCAGGACTTCAGTTAAAAGAAGTCTACAGTATTCCCGGACGCAAGAAATTTACACTGGGAGATCCAAGGGCATATCTTATTGCAGAGAAGGGTTATAGCCTCTAGCCACTAGCCGCTAGCTATTGCGCATTCACATTAATATAATGAATGCTATTTGTGTAATCTGCATTTGGCTGTTCATTCGTGCAATTCCTGCCTGCCGGCAGGCAGGCGTGTTCCTGTTTTTTCGCACAAAAAAAAGCCCCGGTGCGAATTCCGGGGCTAACGTTACTGTTATGAAAGAAAAAACTTTTTACTCAGGGCACTCGCACTTGGTTTTTAGTTGGTATTGGATAAAAAAACGGGACTTCAAATATTTTAGAAAGCTGACCGGGAGTTTGTGTTTCCTGATCAAGATCAGGATGGCATTTTTCAAAGGATTGGAAAGCTATTTCTGGACGGTTTGGACAAAGAAGTAAAACAGAAACTCTCCCCGGTCATCTTTCAATGTATCAAAAATAGCGGAGTGAACTATTCTCCACAAGAGCAAAAAGACTCGTTTTAACAAATTCGGTATTTACGCAAGCTGTGGGATATTTCCTAAAAATGCATCGTAAAGCCCCGTGGTTATACCAGGATACGGTAGTTTCTGCAGTGCTGAAATCAAGTACTTCTACTATGGTATTGTATGCATTATTTTTCCAACTTGCACTCAGAATAATTACTGTCTCTGAACTTAAAATTAAATCCAATCATGAAAAACGAGAACCACGTGATCAAAGTCGCGATAGCAGACGATCACACCATTTTCCGCACAGGTATTAAAACCGCTCTCCAGGCGCGTAAGGACATTCAAATGGTGGCAGAAGCTGAGAATGGAATGCAACTTCTCAATCTTCTTCGTCACATTCAGCCTGATGTAATCCTTTTAGATATTCAGATGCCTATTATGGATGGTATCACTGCATTGCCGGAGATCAAGAAATTGTATCCTGGTGTGAAAGTGATCATGCTTTCCTTCCTGAATGATCATTCTGTTATCTCTAAGATGATGGAGATCGGAGCCAACTCTTATATAACTAAAGAGTCGGGCGCTGAAATGATCTATGAAGCCATCAAGGGTGTTTATGAGAATGACTTCTATTTCAACGACCTTACCAATAAGGCATTGCTCAGCGGCCTGCGTACCAAGCGTACCACTGAGTCATCCATGCCACAGGATGTACATCTTACCGATAAGGAAGTGACCATCCTTAAACTGATGTGCGAAGAGAAAAGCACCAAGGAGATCGCTGATATTGTTGACCTCAGTCCGCGTACAGTGGAAGCTATCCGCGATAAACTGAAAACAAAAACAGGCACCAAATCAATGGCGGGCCTGGTTATGTATGCAGTAAAAGCGGGCATAGTAGAACACGCCTGAATCATATAATTATACCTGGAAGCCATCCTTACCGGATGGCTTTTTTATTTACCTTGGCTTATGTTCATCACCCTAAATGGCAAATGCCAGGATGCCGCGCTGGCATCGATCTCTGCAGAAGACCGTTCTTACCGGTATGGTGATGGTTTGTTTGAGACCATGAAATACGTGAAGGGAGAGGTACAACTGGCCGAACTGCATTTCGATCGCTTGTTTCGGGGAGCGGAAAAAATGGCCATTGAATGGCCAAAACTGCTGACCAGGGAAAAGCTGGTCGCTGACATTAATGAGGTCTGCAAAAAAAATAAATGTACAGACTATGGCAGGATAAGGCTGAGTGTTTCTGCGGGGCAGGGAGGATTGTTTGATCCCGGAAGAAAAGCACAATATTGTATTGAAGCCTGGCCCCTAAGCCTTGAAATGGCTCATCTCAACAGCAATGGGTTAACCATTGGCATTTACCCGGAAGGAGAGAAATCATGCGATTCCTGGTCCAACCTGAAGTCTTCCAGCTTCCTTATTTATTCCATGGCCGCTGTATACGCGAAGAACCGTCAGTGGAACGATGCCCTGGTAGTAAATACCAAAGGCTTTATCGCAGATAGTTGTATCGCTAATCTTTTCATTATCAAAAATGGGCAGCTCATTACACCAGCCCTAACAGAAGCATGTGTGGAAGGGGTGATGCGTAATTTCCTGTTGCAGCAATTGCCGCAATGGGGGTATAGTTGTGATCAAAGAGCCATTTCTCCATCGGAACTGGAAGAGGCCGATGAGGTATTTCTGACCAATGCCATTCGCGGGATAAGATGGGTGGGAAGCCTCGGCAGCCGGACCTTTGGTCAGGAAATAAGCAGCAAAATTTACCAGCATCTCCAAACAATCTGGAAATAGACTTGTTCCATAACCATGTCATCACCCATTAGTATTTTTTGGTTCCGGCGCGACCTTCGTCTTCATGATAATGCCGGATTATTCCAGGCGCTCAGATCCGGTGACCCGGTACTGCCCATTTTCATTTTTGACAAAAATATACTGGACGAACTGGAAGATAAGCAGGACCGCCGCGTGGAATTCATTTACGAGGCGATTCAAAAAATACAGGATCAATTATTGCCATTAGGCTCCACGCTGGATGTTCGTTATGGAGAACCCGCGAAATTATTTTCGGCTCTTATGAAAGCATATAACATTCGTGCCGTTTATACGAACCATGATTATGAGCCATATGCCAGCAGGAGGGACGAAGAGATCAGGGCTATTTTGGGAAAGGAAAATATTTCTTTTCTAACCTTCAAGGACCAGGTGATCTTCGAAAAGAATGAAGTGGTAAAAGATGATGGCAAGCCTTATACTGTGTTCACTCCCTACTCAAAAAAGTGGAAGGCCAGCCTCAAGCCTTCCAGTTATGAGGCGTATAAAACGGAGGGGTTGTTTGGGAATTTCTATAAGCAGAAGCCGATCGCCCTTCCTTCTTTAAAGGATATGGGGTTTGAAAGTAAAGGGGCTAAGTTTCCGGCCGATACCTGGCAAAAAGATGTCATTCTAAAATATAAGGAGCAAAGGGATATTCCTTCCATTCGCGGTACCAGCCGTCTCAGCGTGCACCTTCGTTTTGGCACGATCAGCATCAGGGAACTGGCGGATAAGGCCGGCCGGCTGAATGAAACATTTTTAAATGAACTGATCTGGAGGGAGTTTTACCAGATGATACTCTGGCATTTCCCTCGGGTAGTGCATCAGTCGTTCAAGCCTGCTTATGATGAAATAAAATGGCGGAACAATGAAATGGAATTTAAAGCATGGTGTACCGGAAATACCGGGTACCCTATTGTGGATGCAGGAATGCGTGAATTGAATGCCACCGGTTTTATGCATAACCGGGTGCGTATGATCGTGGCCTCTTTTTTGACTAAACATTTATTGATCGACTGGCGATGGGGCGAGGCTTATTTCGCAAAAAAATTATTGGATTATGACCTGTCGGCGAATAATGGCGGCTGGCAATGGGCGGCGGGTAGTGGTTGTGATGCGGCTCCTTATTTCAGGGTCTTTAATCCTTACCTGCAAACACAGAAATTCGATCCGGAGTTTAAATACATCAGGCAATGGGTTCCGGAATGGCAGGAGTTTTCCTATCCGCCTCCCATCATTGAACATGATATTGCCAGGAAAAGATGCCTGGAAACGTATGCCATTGCACTGAAAAGCACTAATTGAATCTGGGGTTCACAAAATTATTCAGCCTGGATCCGAAACGATAATTGATACCAAGATTGGTTTGGAAATTATAACCCGACTCAAGTTGCCTTCTGCGGGTCAATACCTCCTGTTGTGTGGCACCTCCTTTTGGTAAATAGATCTGGTCCCTGACCAGTTCTGCTGAGGTGTAAATAAATACACTGAAACCTCCGGATACCTGTAATTCGCAACTGGCATTGGCACCTAAATTGAAAAAATCAAGATTGTGAAGATAGGATCGGTATTTGGCGCTGACCTGTACTGAACCCCATTTCTGTTTGTAGGTGAATTTCGCATTTACTTCCTGTCCCATACGGGTCTCTTTTATCCGGTCGTAAAGTGTGGTATCATAATAACGGTTATTCCGCAGGTTAAGAATATAGGAGATCGTAAATAGTTTTGTATTGAATTGTTTGTAAGGAAAAACATTATACTCGATCCCGGATTCCAGGAAAAGCTGGTTCTTGAAATTGCTGAATGTATTGCGGTGGAGGATGGCCTGGTAACCCCATGACCAGTGTTTGCCCAGGGCCAGTATATAGTATTGATTTACGTTATAATTTGAATTCAATACTTTGATCTTTTCTTTATTGCCGGCACTGTCTTCAAATGTAAATACCGAACGATCCCTGCCGGCGGCCGCTTCAAATCCAAATTTCACCTGTTCGGTTATCTTATTTGCAGAGAACTTGCCATTGATATTTGAACTCTGGTAAACGGCATCCGAACTATAATACCCTGAGATGCCTGTATTGAAAACCCAGTAATTCCATGGATCTTTTACAGCAGGGGTCTTTTTTGTGCTGTCTTTCAAGGCTGTTTTACCAAGCATTGTGATCTGCAGATTCTCCACATCATTATTTGCAGTGAGGTATGGAACCAGTCCCAGTTTAAGATATTTTGCCAGCAAAATCCTTCGGTCGAACTCCGTGCTATTGGCTGCGATACTGAAACGAAGTGTATCTTTTTTTCCTGCAAAATTATTCTGTCCCAATAAGATCAGTTCATAGGCCAGGCCGCCACCACCCGTTTCTGTAGCAAAGTTGAGTACATGAACATCGGCTGTCTGACGTTGATTCAGAAAATCAACTATGTTGATCTCTGAACGGATAAAATCCGCATCGCAATAGGACTTGCAATCAAGGAAGACTTTTAATCGGGATTTACCAGTGATAGTCTGGCTGCACAGGGATAAAGAACATCCTGTTAAAAACAGAATAAGTAAGCATTGAATTCTCATAAACCGGTATCACAAAGGAAAGCATTTTGGATAGGGAACCTGCATTTTTCAGTTAAGGAAAAGGGCGGTTTTTGTTAAATTTTCCGCCGGCTCCGAATTTTTCAGGTATTCCTGGTACAACCTGTAGATCGCTTTTCGGCCGCTTTCCCCCAGTGAGACAGAATGTTGGTTCACATAAAGGTCAATATGTTTACGCATCACCTCCTCACTCATGGATTGAGAATGTTCTTTCACATATCCTGTGATCAGGGGGAAATTCGCAAAGGCGAATTCAAGGCTTTGGCGGATCAGCTTTTCAACCAGGTTAGCTATGTCCTTTTGGATAGATCTTTTAATGGCGATCCCACCCAGCGGAATGGGGCTTTGCATTTTATTTTCCCAATACTCACCAAGGTCCATCAGCTTATGAAGTCCTTTGTCCTGGTACGTGAAACGGTTTTCGTGTATGATCACACCCAGGTCGGCCTCACCGTTTAAAACAGCTTCTTCAATTCCAGAAAATATTCCGAAGTATTTATTCTTCGCATCAGGAAATGCAAAATTGAAAAGCAGGTGTGCGGTAGTATTGATACCTGGCAATAAGATCTTCTTTTCATTTATTTCCGCCGGGTCGGTCTTCATTTCCCTTGCAGCAATGAGCAGGGGACCCACACCATTTCCCAGGGCACTGCCGGAATCCATTAATGCATAATGGTCCAGTGATCTGAAAAAAGCAGGAAAGCTGAGTTTGGTAATATCCAGTCTTCCTTCCAGGGCCCATTGGTTCAGGGTTTCCACATCTTCCAATACCGGGATGAATTCAATTCCTTTTGTATCGATCTTTCCATTCACCAGCGCATCGAAGATGAACGTATCATTGGGACAGGGAGAAAAACCTATTTGTAGTTTCATATAACAGATAAAATGTCCATCAGTTCTTTATTCAGGTTAGTGATGGAATCTTTAAAGTTCCATTTTTTCTTATCTCTTATTCCCACCCGGTTACTGATGGCCCGCAACTGGATAAAAGGGATCTGTTCCATCAGGCACACATAATGCAGCGCGGCTCCTTCCATAGATTCAATGGCCGGGTCATAATTTTCAACCAGCCTTTTTATAGTGGAGGGTTGAGCGCTAACCTGGTTCACTGAAATGGCCCTGCATTTTTTCAGCGAGGAGGAACGAAGGAAAGGATCTTCATTTTTCAGCCAGCCATTTTTAAAAGGGAATTTATTTTTCTGCTGGAATCCAAGGTCGATCAGTGAATGCCATTTATTTTTTTCCAGCACGCCTTCATCTGCTATGCGATCGGCTTTTACGATCAGCACCTGGCCGGGTAAAAGGGAAGGATCAAAACTTCCGGCAATACCGGCCATTATGATGCGGGAAGGTTTTCTGATGGAAATATATTTACTGAGATGATAGGTGGTGGCGGTAAGTCCTGGCCCGGTTATAAGGATCTCCCAATTTTTAAATTTACCGGGATCGGACCTTAGTGCGGCCAGGAAAGGCTGGATCTCGACTGCGGTGGCCGCAACGATCAGTCTGGCTGATGGATCACTGCTTTGGTTCATGGAGTTGCAAGTTAATTCATTCCGAAACGCGAATTTTCATACCTTTGCAGACGCCTTCGGAACCACTTTTCGCCGGCCATTTCACGCCTTTCCGCCCAATTGCTGGAAAGGATCAAAAAAAGTAAAGCATGGTTTACTTAACCAGATCAGAACATTTCAACGCAGCGCATAAACTGTATAATCCCGCCTGGACCCCCGAGAAAAATGACGCCACTTTTGGTGTTTGCGCCAATCAGAACTGGCATGGGCACAATTATGATCTTTATGTTACCATCAAAGGAGAGCCCCATCCGGATACAGGTTTTGTGTATGATGTAAAAAAGCTGAGTATCCTGATCCGTGAACAGGTAGTGGATAAACTGGATCATAAGAACCTGAACCTGGATGTTCCATTCATGAAAGATAAAATGTGCAGCACGGAAAACCTGGCAATAGCCATCTGGAACGAATTAGCCCCTCATTTGCCGGAAGGCGTACAATTGCATTGCATCAAGTTGTATGAAACGGCAAGGATCTATGTAGAATATTTTGGGTAAGCTGCAGGGGCAGTGAACTATTTTTCTCTTCCGCCGTTATAAAAATTTGTCTATGAGCAAAAAATTGGCAGTTTACAGAAGAGAGCATTTCAACGCAGCACACCGGTTGTTCAACCCTGCATGGGATGACGCAAAGAATACCGAAGTATTCGGTAAATGCGCCCTGCCAAATTACCATGGACATAATTATGACCTGGAAGTAAAACTAACAGGCGAGACCGATCCTGAAACAGGGTATGTGATGGACCTGAAAGTACTCAGCGACCTGATAAAATCGGAGGTGCATAGCCGCTTCGATCATAAGAACCTTAACCTGGATACTGTTGAGTTCAGGAATTTGAATCCTACTGCGGAAAATATTGCAGTGGTGATCTATGACCTGCTAAGACCTCATATTAATAATAATCTTGATCTAAAGATACGTCTCTATGAGACCGAAAGAAATTTTGTAGAATACCCCGCATAATCAGAGCCATGTATAAAAAAACAGAGCATTACGACGAAGGCACGACAAGCAGCCTGATGGAAAACTACCGCAGTGTGCTGGCGCAATTGGGAGAAGACCCTAACAGGGAAGGATTGCAAAAAACGCCGGAGCGTTTGGCCAAGGCCATGCAGTTCCTAACGCAGGGTTATCATCTCGATGCGAAGGCTATCATCAATTCTGCCAAGTTTCATGAGCCGGTGAGTGAGATGATCGTGGTAAAAGATATAGAGTTGTATAGTATGTGTGAGCATCATATGCTTCCCTTCATTGGGAAAGCGCATGTGGCCTATATTCCCAATGGATGGATCACGGGGCTGAGCAAGATCGCCCGCGTGGTGGATGTTTACGCCCGCAGGTTGCAGGTACAGGAAAGGCTTACCGTTCAGATACGCGATGCTATACAGGAAACCCTGAATCCGGTGGGTGTGGCCGTTGTGATAGAGGCCCAGCACCTTTGCATGATGATGCGGGGTGTGCAAAAACAAAATTCCGTAACCACTACTTCTGCATTTAATGGCGAGTTTATGAAAAACACTACCCGCAGTGAATTCATGAAGATCATTTCATCCAGGCTGGATCGCTGATATTTTTAATTTTAGCCTGTTCTTCAATTTATTAGGTCTCTGGGCGGCTTTTTAAAGAATCCATCTTAAAACGGCTATTTTTGCATGCCTTAATGAAGAGGGTAAGTCTTAACCGAAGATTATGAAGCATGCATTTGTTTTTCCGGGACAGGGTTCTCAGTTCGCCGGAATGGGTAAAGAACATTATGATAACAGCGCGTTTGCCAAGAAATTATTTGAACAGGCAAATGAAGTATTGGGGTTTCGTATTTCTGATATCATGTTTGCTGGTACTGATGAAGACCTTAAGCAGACCAATGTAACACAGCCTGCTGTATTCCTTCATTCCATCATTGCATACCGAACAATTGAAAGCGCCTCACCAGATATGGTGGCTGGCCATTCTTTGGGGGAGTTCTCTGCGCTGGTGGCCAATGGCACTTTAAGTTTTGATGATGCCCTGAAACTGGTCTCAATTCGCGCCAGCGCCATGCAAAAAGCTTGCGAGATGAATCCTTCTACTATGGCAGCCATATTAGGATTGGCCGATGAGAAAGTGGAAGAGATCTGTTCACAGGTTCAAACTGAAACGAACGAAATAGTTGTTCCCGCAAATTATAATTGCCCCGGCCAGCTGGTGATCAGCGGTTCTTTAAAAGGCATAGAGATCGCCTGCGAAAAAATGAAAGCGGCTGGCGCAAAAAGGGCATTGGTGCTTCCTGTGGGAGGCGCTTTCCATTCTCCGTTGATGGCTCCTGCAAGGGCGGAACTGGCAGCGGCCATTGAATCCACAAAATTCCATAATCCTACCTGCGCTGTTTACCAGAATGTGGTGGCAAAAGGGGTGATGGATAAGGATGAGATCAAGCAAAACCTGATCGACCAGTTAACAGGGGCAGTGCGCTGGACCCAGTCTGTAACTGCTATGGTACAAGACGGCGCCTATAAATTCACGGAGGCAGGTCCCGGCAAAGTTTTATCCGGGCTCATCTCCAAGATCCACAAAACGGCGGAAGTAAGTAATGTGAGTTGATCAGTTTACCTCAATAGAACAGTTCACCCATTCAGGATCAAAATTCGCATTGAATTTCTTATAGAAATTAATGGCAGGTTCATTCCACTCCAATACCTGCCAGATAATGCGGTTGAATTTTTTATCCGCTGCTTCCCTGATCAGTTCTTCCATTAATAATTTACCGATCCCTTTCCCCCGGGCCGATTCTGTTACCAGGATGTCTTCAAGATACATGGCCTGCCCTTTCCAGGTGGAATAGCGGATATAATACAACGCGAATCCCAGCACGATCCCATTTTCTTCTGCTACGAAAGCCCACCATACCGGATCATTCCCAAAACCGGAGGCTTCAAAATGTTCAAGGGTCACGGTTACTTCATCCGGTGCTTTTTCATATATAGCCAGTTCATTTACCAGCTCAAGCAGCCTGGGACAATCTTCCTTAATAGCGCGTCTTATAAGCATAGGAGAATATAATCTTTATTAGGACAGTGCCTGTTCGAGGTCATGAATGATATCACCGATATTTTCTATTCCCACATTCATCCGGATCAATCCATCGGTGATGCCGTATTTTTCTCTCTCAGGTTTTGGTACTCCGAAATGGGTCATGGAGGCAGGATGGGATAACAAAGTATCTACTGTACCCAGTGAAACGGTACGCACACACATTTTCAGTTTATTCATAAAGGCTATACCTCCGCTCAACCCATTCTTTAATTCAAAACTCAGCATGGGTCCCGGATGCCGCATTTGTTTCATGGCCACTGCATGATCCGGATGGGAGGGAAGTCCGGCATAATTCACTTTTGCCACCAATGAATGTTTTTCCAGGAAGCGGGCCACTTCCATGGCGTTATGGCAATGTCTTTCCATTCGCAGTTCAAGGGTCTTGATGCCCTGTATCAGTAAAAAAGCATCGAAGGCATTGGAGTTGCCACCCAGCAGTCGATGGAACTTGATGATCCTCTCTTTGAAGTAGGTATCATCTTTTCCTATAAGTATACCGCCAATGGCTGTACCATGTCCGTTAAGGAACTTGGTGGTAGAGTGCATCACAAAATCGGCTCCCAGTTTGAAAGGCTGTTGCAAATAGGGAGTGGCGAATGTATTATCTACCGCTACTTTACAGTCATATTTTTTTGCGAGGGAACAAAGAGCTTCTATATCTACGCACTGTATGGTAGGATTAGCGGGAGTTTCGAGATAAATGAGTCGGATATCCTTATTGTTCTTCAGGTGTTCTTCTGCCAGCTGCAGGTCGCGAAGGTCCACGATCAGGGAACTGATCTGCAGATCGGTGAGTACACGGTTCATCAGTTCATTGGTGCCACCATATAATCCAAAATGGGTGAGAAGTTTTTCTCCCGGTTTTAAAACAGCCAATAACAGGGTGGATATGGCTGCCATACCAGAGGAATGTAGCAGTCCTTTAAGTTCAAGGGAGGTACCAAAAGCTTCCAGGGCCACAATTTTTTTCTCGGCAGCATCAATAGTAGGGTTTCCCCAGCGGCTGTAGATGAATCCTTTTTCCTCTCCGGAAAAACGACGCATGCCCTGTTCGGCGGTATCAAAAACAAATGTGCTGCTCGCGTAAATAGGTGTTTGATGCGCATGGTTTGACTCAGGTTCCTGTCCGCCATGTACTGCGATCGAACTCCATCCTTCGGGTATAAAATTTTTATCCATATTACCAGGGTTAATTCCGAATTTTAATCGGCATTCCGGGCTCAAATGTATACCAAATCCTTCTTAAACCCGGTCGCCGAATCATAATGAAAGAGCAGATCACCTCTTATGCCGCCTATAATCTTTGGGCAAATCAACTTATCATCACAACGGTAAATCAATTGCCGGCTGAAAAACATTTAGAGGAAGTAGTGTCCAGTTTCAATGGTATACATTCCACGCTGCTTCATATATGGACTGCCGAATCGGTCTGGTTTCAACGGTTGAAACTGCAGGAAAGGATCGTAATACCCGAGGACCATTTCAGGGGAAACACAGTGGAGTTGGGGCAATCTCTTTTGCAGCAAAGTAAGTTATGGGCCGACTGGGCCGATACGGCCAGCGAAGCTGCCATCGATCACGTATTTCAATATTACAATTCCAAAAAAGAGTATTTCAAACAACCAGTCTGGCAGGTGATGATGCATGTATTCAATCATAGTACTTATCACCGCGGGCAACTGGTGACCATGCTCAGGCAATTGGGAGTGGAAAAGATCCCACCAACGGATTTCATTCTATTTTCCAGGAAGAAAAATTAAACCTGCCTGGGGCAGGTCTTAAACACTCAACACTAAACGCTTTTCATAACGCCCATTTCACCAGTGTTGCTCCCCAGGTAAATCCCCCTCCGAAAGCAGCCAGTACAATATTGTCTCCTTTATTCAGCTGGTTTCTCCATTCATACAGGCAAAGCGGAATGGTGGCCGCTGTGGTATTGCCGTATTTCTGGATATTGATCATTACTTTTTCCTTGGGTAAACCCATACGGTTGGCGGTAGCATCTATAATGCGGAGATTGGCCTGGTGTGGAACCAGCCAGGCTATATCATCGCCGGTCAGATTATTTTTTTCGAGTAGTTCAGCGCTTATATCCGCCATTCCTTTCACGGCGAATTTAAAAACAGAGGGTCCTTCCTGGAAGGCGTAATGTTCTTTGTTCATCACTGTTTCCACAGAGGCGGGTCGGCGTGATCCACCAGCTTTCATATAAAGGAAATCGGCCCCGCTGCCATCGCTGCGCAGCAGGCTATCCTGAACACCATATCCTTCGGTATTGGGTTCAAGTAAAACGGCACCGGCTGCATCTCCAAAAAGTATACAGGTATTCCGGTCGGAATAATCCACGATGGAGGTCATGTTATCTGCTCCGCAAACCACCACTTTTTTATAACGACCGCTTTCTATCAGGGCCGCCCCGGTGGTAAGTGCATAAAGAAACCCGGAACAGGCTGCTTCCAGGTCAAAACCCCAGGCATTTTTTGCCCCCAATTTGTGGCAAACAATATTCGCGGTGGCAGGGAAGACCATATCTGGTGTAACGGTAGCGATGATCAGGCAATCGATCTCTTCGGCGCTGATACCTCTTTTATCCAGCAAGATCTGGATAGCAGGAACGGCCAGGTCGGAAGTGCCTTTTCCCTCACCCTTGAGGATCCTTCTTTCAGAGATGCCGGTGCGAGTTCTGATCCACTCATCATTGGTATCCACCATTTTTTCCAGGTCAAAATTTGACAGTACATCTTCTGGCGCATACCCACCAACAGCAGTGATGGCGGCTGTGATCTTTTTGGTCATGTAAGGGATATTTGAAAAACAAATATACTGAATACAATTTCCCCTGTTCCTTTCCCCGATCATCCAATGCCGGAGATCAATAGCTATCCTCAATTTCCCTATTTTCGCAATTATGATCGCTTACCTGAAGGGTGATTTTGTATACAAGAGTCCGGCATTGGTGCAGGTGGAGGTGAATGGGGTAGGGTATGAGGTGCAGATCAGCCTTCATACCTATTCAAAGATCCAGCACCTTGAAAAAGGCACACTTTTAACTTCTCTGCTTATACGGGAAGATGCGCATATTCTTTATGGTTTTTATGAAATGGCCGAAAAAGAGATGTTCATGCACCTGCTCAGCGTTTCCGGAATAGGTGCTTCAACGGCCAGGGTCATCCTATCTTATATGAAACCTGACGAATTGGCAAGGGCCATTGTTCAGGGTGAATCCCGCACTTTAGAAGGGATCAAAGGCATCGGGAAAAAGACCGCAGAGAGAATGGTGCTGGAACTTCGGGATAAGCTGGCCAAACAACCCCTGGATTCAAATATTTCGCCAATGAAAAACAATAGTTTGCACCAGGATGCGTTAAATGCCTTGACCGCCCTGGGTATAAACAGGCAGGCCGCCGGACAGGCACTTGATAAGGTAGTCGGGGCCAATCCAAATTTGCCTGTGGAAGACCTGATCAAATTAGTCCTGCGTACCCTCTAATCCCGTATTTTTCAGGAAACTAATTGAAGACTTAAACCTTGAACCTTACGACTGCTCATATCTTTAGACTATTGACATTTCTGGTTGCTTTGCCCGCTTTTTGTTTAAAAGCAGAGGCCAAAGTTCCGGGAATGAAGTATGAGCGTAGCATTGCGGTGGCAGATACCAACCGCTTTCCACTGAGTGACCGTCGTTCTGACCCATACACCAGCCCCAATCGCAATAGTTTTGACCTTCGGGATACCGGCTTCATCAAAAGATCGGTGGAGTACGACCCAAAAACCAATGAATTTTTCATCGTGGAGAGAGTGGGCAGCCATTACTACCGTACACCGGTGGCGTATTCCCGCGATGAGTTCCTGAGGCTTCAGGGAGAAAAAGACGAAAAAGAATATTTCCGCAAAAGGGCCGCTTTGCTGGCCAATCTCAACCGCCGTTTATATAAACCCAAACCAAAAATGTCCAATGACTGGTTCAACCGGATCATGGGTGTGGGTGCCGATGGAAAAGTGAAAGTAGATATCAAACCTACCGGATTCGTGGAAATGCTGGCAGGGTATAACGGTCAGGTCATAAAAAATCCAACCCTTCCGGAAAGGGCAAGAAAAAATGGTGGATTCGATTTCAACATGAATTCGCAATTGCAGGTGGATGCGCAGATCGGAGAGAAACTTAAACTTCCTATCAACTATAGCACTTTCTCGAATTTCAATTTCGAAAACCAATTGAAACTGGATTATAAAGGGCAGGAAGACCAGATCCTTAAAGTATTCCAGGCGGGTAATACCAGTTTCTCAACCAAGGGTACCCTGATCCCCGGAGCGCAATCATTGTTTGGGGTAAAGCTGGGACTTCAGTTTGGTAAATTATGGATCACGGGTGTTTTGGCCAACCAGCAATCACAGCGTCAGTCATTGGGAATTCAGGCCGGAGCCACCGCGCAGGCATTTATTGTAAGAGCCGATGCTTATGATGAGAACCGTCACTTTTTGATGGGACAATATTTCCGTGGTAATTATAATACCGCCATGAAGCAATTACCTGTGGTGAATTCCAGGGTACAGATCCTTCGAATTGAAGTATGGGTAACCAATCGTAATGGTGCCACTACCGATACCAGGGATATTGTCGGCTTTATGGACCTGGGTGAAAGAAATCCTTATCGTTCAGGTATCCTGACCGGCTCTGGAAATGATCTTCCACGCAATGACGCGAACAATCTTTATTCTCTTCTTACTACTAATCCCAATTACAGGAATTCTTCGCTGGTGCAGAGTCAGCTTACCACCCTGGGACTTCTTCCTATACAGGATTTTGAAAAAACATTTGCGCGGAAACTGCAAAGCACCGATTATTATTTCAATCCGCAGATCGGGTTTGTATCATTGAACCAGCCACTTCAACCCGATGAAGTATTAGGAGTGGCCTACCAATATACCTATAATGGAAGAGTGTTCCAGGTAGGTGAATTCTCACAGGATGTTCCACCGGATACAAGCGGTACCTCACAGCGCGTGTTATTCCTGAAATTATTAAAGGCCACTTCACAGCGTACCAATCTTCCGATCTGGGACCTGATGATGAAGAACGTTTATTCTGTAGGCTTTGGTCAGCTGGAAAGGCAGGATTTTAAACTCGACATTACTTATGAAGAGCCCAGCCTGGGAGAGAAAAGATATTTGCCGCCAGCGGATGTGATCAATACTTACGAAGGGCAGCCATTGATCTCATTGACCAATCTTGACCGGTTGAATAACCAGAATGACCCGCAACCCGACGGGGTGTTCGACTATGTGGAAGGGTTTACAGTGATCTCCTCGCAAAGCCGTATCATCTTCCCTGTTCTGGAACCATTTGGTCATGACCTGGATTATGTTTATTCCAGCCAGGCACTTCGAAATAAATATTTATTCTATCCCCTCTATGATACGATCAAGGCCATTGCAGAAACCTATGCCAACCTGAATCGATTCAAACTGGTGGGAAGGTCCAAATCATCCGGGGTTTCACCGGGGGGATTGAATGGAATGGCGGGCAATGGAGTGAATGGCGGTGGAAATAATACTTCCGCTGGTGAATACCAACTGGGAATTAATATACCACGCGGTTCCGTAACAGTAACGGCCAATGGCCAGGTGCTGGTAGAGAATTCCGATTATGAGATCAACTATGACCTCGGAACGTTGAGAGTTACTAATCAGGCCATTCTTCAATCGGGCATACCGGTAAATATTCAATACGAGAACAACCAGGCCTTTGGTTTCCAGCAGAAGAATTTCATGGGTGTGCGGTTTGATTATCTGGCCAGCAAGAAACTGACCTTTGGAGGTACAATTGCGAGGTTGGGAGAGCGACCTTTCTTTATCAAGCAGCAATATGGGGAGGATCCGATCAAGAATACGATGTATGGAGTGGATGTGGATTACAGAAATGATATCCCAAGGCTGACCAAATGGCTGGATAAACTTCCGTTCTATTCTACCAATGCCATGTCGAGTATTACTGCTACCGCGGAAGCTGCAATATTGGACCCTGGTCACCCAAAGCAGATCAATACCAGTAAATCAGATAAAGGAGGTCAGTCTTATGTGGATGATTTTGAAGGCACCCGTTCCAATATAGACCTTCGTTTTCCTTTGATCAGCTGGAACCTGGCTTCTGTTCCCCAGAATAATGGATTATTCCCTGAGTCCGGTTTGATCAACAACCTGGCCAGTGGTTATGGTCGCGGAAAGATCGCCTGGTATAATATTGAGCCCACACTGCAGGAAAAAAGAAATTCTAATAATCCTTTGAGGAATGATGTGGCGGAATTATCAAGGCCGGAGACAAGACAGGTTCTTCAGACCGAGATCTTCCCTAAACGGAGTACTCAATTTGGAGAAGGACTGCTGACTACATTTGATATTGCTTTCTATCCGAAAGAAAGAGGACCTTATAATTTCCAGACCGACCCTGCCAAGATCAATGCAAATGGCAGATTGCTGGACCCCAAAAAATCATGGGGAGGTATGATGCGTAATATTGATCAGACCGATCTTGAAAGCGCCAACGTGGAATTCATTGAATTCTGGTTACAGGATCCTTTCATAAAGAATACTGCCAACCCCCAGGGCGGTAAGTTCTATATTAACCTTGGAAATATCTCAGAAGATATTCTTCGCGACGGAAAGCGTGAGTATGAGAACGGGCTTCCAACACCAACTTTCAATTCCCCGGTTGACAGTACAACGGTTTGGGGTAAAGTGCCCGCCAATCCATTGCAGGTTACGAATGCATTCAGTACAAACCCTGATGACAGGCAATACCAGGATGTAGGATTTGATGGTCTTTCTGATGTGGAAGAGAGAAGAAAATTCACCAACTACCTGAATACGGTAAGAACAAATTTCGGTGCCGGATCCACCCTTTATCAGTTTGCACAAACAGATCCGTCGAATGATAACTTCAAAGCATACCGCGATCCTTCATTTGATGCGGCGCCTTTGGCAGGTATTCTTCAGCGCTATAAAAATATCAATAACCCGAATGGCAATTCACCCATTGCCACCGGCAACAGCGAATTCATTAATGCCTTCACGCAGTATCCGGATGCGGAAGAGTTGAACCGCGATAATACCATGAACGAGGCGGAAGAATATTTCCAGTATGAACTGGACATTCAGCCAAACATGGTGGCGGGCAGCAATTTTATCACAGACGTACGCAAGCCCATAGTTAAACTGGCCGACGGCAGCTCAAGGGTAGAGACCTGGTACCTGTTTCGTATACCAATTGACCAATACACCCAGAAGATCGGTAACATCCCCGATTTCAAATCCATTCGTTTCATAAGGATGTTCGTTACCGGTTTCCAGGATTCAATAGTCATGCGTTTCGGAAAACTTGAACTGGTACGTAACCAATGGAGGAAATATAAATACCAGGTGGATACTACCGGTAATTATACAAATCTTCCGCAGCCGGATCCTACAACTGTAAATATTCTTGCGGTGAATATTGAAGAGAATGACCAGCGCCAGCCAGTGGTATATCGCATCCCTCCCGGAATTGAAAGGCAACAGCAGTTGAGCAATAATAACCAGGCCCTGTTCCTCAATGAGCAGGCGCTTAGTTTGCAGATCCGTGCGCTTGATAAATTACAGGCCCGGGGAATATTCAAGACCATGAATATGGACTTCCGCCAGCACCGGAAATTATCAATGTTCATTCATGCGGAATCCGTTATTGGTTACCAGCCGGTAACAAAAGGAGACCTGAACGCGGTAGTAAGGATCGGTAATGATTTTTCAGGAAACTATTATGAGGTGAAGATACCGGTGGATATTACCCAGCCAGGGGAAACAGATAGTTTGAAAATATGGCCGGCAGCCAATAACCTGGATATCGACCTTGATATGCTGGTCAATTTAAAATCAAGACGGAATAAACTGGGCATACCAACTTCCAGGTATTATAAAGAGACGCTTCCGGATGGAAGAACCATCGCCATCCTGGGTAACCCGAACCTGGGGGAGGTAAGAGGAATTATGCTGGGAGCAGAAAACCTGAAACAGGAATTACTGGCTACTGAGATATGGTTCAATGAACTTCGTTTGCAGGACCTGGATGAGAAGGGAGGATGGGCTGCGAATGCAAGGATCGATTTTAAATTAGCCGATCTGGGTGCGATCACCATTGCCGGTACGGCAAGGACCAGGGGATTCGGAACGCTGGAGCAAAGGGTAAACGAAAGAGCCAGGGAAGATGTATATACATTGGATATTTCGGGTAATATCGAAGCAGGAAAATTACTTCCGAAAAAACTGGGTATACAGATCCCTGTTTATGCCGGTTATAGTTACCGTGCCAGTACTCCTGAATATGATCCATTTGACCTGGATATAAAACTGAAGGATAAATTAAAGGATGCAGGCGGCAGCAAAGATTCCATCCGAAATGATGCGCAGGATATTACCGAGATAAAAACGGTGAACATCACTAATATGCGAAAGATCAAAACAGATGGCAAACGGCCAAAGATCTGGAGCGTCACCAACTTCGATTTCAACTATTCCTATATACAAACGGTGAACCATAACCCCCTTATTGAGAATGATGAATTGAGAAGGACAAGGGGAGCTATAGGATATACTTATTCACCCCAGGTGAAAGCGCTGGAGCCTTTTAAGAAAATGATCAAATCAAAGTCTGCATGGTTCTCCCTGATCAAGGATTTCAATTTCATGCCGGCCCCTTCACAGATCGCTTTTAAGGCAGACCTGTTCAGGCAGTTTGGCGCTACGAGATTGAGAAATATCGGGGGTGGTCCGTATAAGATCCCGGAGACCTATAACAAGTATTTTACTTTCGACCGTTATTATATATTGCAATGGCCAATTACCCAATCGATCAACCTGGATTACAATGCGGTGAACTATGCACGAATAGATGAACCAGCCGGCCGTATCGATACAAAAGATAAGAAGGATCTATTAAAGAAGAACCTGTATAAAGGCGGACGTAATACCAATTACCGACAGGATCTTACGGTTTCTTATAACCTGCCACTTTCCAAGATCCCACTATTAAGCTGGACCAGTCTAAGAGCCAGCTATAATACCAAATATGATTGGCTGGCATCTTCGCTGCTTGAAAGAACAGGTGGCGTCAACCTGGGAAATACGATCTCTAATACCCAAACCAGGACCCTCAATGGAGAATTGAAGTTTGAAGAGCTGTATAATCGTGTTCGTTTACTGCGCGCAGTAAATACCAATGGTCCTGCACGAAGCGTTCCACCGGGTGGTAATGGGGGACCTGCAGGTGGAAAAGGAAAAGATGCAGCTAAAGACAAGAGCGGCGTGAATGGCAAGGACCAGAATGGCAACCTGATTTCAGATAAGACCGGACTGGCGCCAAAATCGGATACGATCAGGAATAAGAAGGGTAAGATCATTCGCATCAAAAAACACAAGACCAAAAAGGAAAAGAAAAAGAAAGAAGCGAAAACTGATCTTCCCCAGGTAGGAGGCATTCCCAGTTTCTTCCTTCGTTTAATCACAGCGGTGAAAAGGGTTGGAGTAGCCTATACCGAAGATTTTGGAACCACCCTTCCAGGTTATATGGATAGCACCCAGGTATTGGGTCATAATTTCAAGAGCAAGGAACCGGGTTTTGATTTCATATTCGGTTACCAGCCTGATACGAACTGGATCAATAATTATGGAGCCAAAGGATTGTTCTCTACAGATACCCTGATATCCCGCATGATCCAGCAACGCTATAACCAGCGATTGAACCTCACTGCAACAGTA
Source organism: Chitinophagaceae bacterium (assembly GCA_016720565.1). GTDB lineage: Bacteria > Bacteroidota > Bacteroidia > Chitinophagales > Chitinophagaceae > JJ008. The sequence continues at coordinate 422,391 of JADKKJ010000012.1, read as the reverse complement.
TCGCCGTTCCGTGATTTCAATATTGATGTGAACCTTGATAAAACATTTGATAAACAGTACTCTGAACTTTATAAGGATACCAGCAAATTTGATAACGTAGGTTTGACCAGGTTGAACCCTTATGCTGCGGGCAGCTTTAGTGTGAGTTATATCGCCTTCCAGTCACTGTTCACCAAATTCGATCCGAATGTGGTATCAGAGACCTTCAAAACCTTTGAGAATAACAGGGCTATTCTTTCCCGCAAACTGGCCGGAGAGAATCCTTACCAGGGTGGGGCAGTAAGTCCTACCGATCCGGCCTATTACAAAGGTTATGGCCGCTATGCGCAGGATGTGGTGATACCAGCCTTCCTGGCCGCCTTTACAAATAAGGACCCTGCCAGTATTAAGATGGTGAAGAACAGTAATCCGAACCTGCGGTCGAATCCATTCTCTGGTATCATACCTAAACCGAACTGGTCAATAAATTATACCGGGCTTTCCAGGATACCAGGGCTTGATAAAATATTCTCCAGCTTTACGCTGCGCCATGGTTATCACAGTACGCTTAGCATGAATAGTTTCAATACAGCCTTATTGTTCATGGATCCTAACCGTATTGGTTATCCGTATTTCAAGGATACGCTTACAGGTAATTTCATTCCTTATTTCCTGGTGCCGAATATCACGATCCAGGAAGCCTTCGACCCATTGATCGCAGTGGATATGACCTTTACCAATAACCTGTCGACCAAGTTTGAATTTGCCAAGAGAAGACAGCTAAGCCTTAGCCTTATTGATTACCAGCTGGCTGAAAATCGTTCTACGGAGGTAACTTTTGGGTTCAACTGGAGACAAAAAGGCTTGCCCCTGATCAAGAAAATACCATTCATGAAAGGGAAGATGGACAATGATGTGACCATCAAGGTGGACTTCAGCTTCAGGGATGATGCCACTTCCAACAGTAAACTTGACCAGCGTACCTCCTTTGGAACGGCGGGCCAGCGAGTGATACGGATCAACCCAAGCATTGATTATGTGGTCAATAACAAGATCAATATTCAGTTATATTTTGAGCAGAATAAGAATATTCCCAAGATCAGTAATGCGTTCCCGATCACCAATACGCGAGGAGGCGTAAGGGTAAGGATATCCCTGACCCAGCAATAATGGCATTCCGGCCGGTTACAATTTGCCTTTTTGCATTTCCAAAGCGAAAAGTCTAAGGGAAAACCCGTATTTTTTCCATGGAAATCTACGGGTCGCTGATTTTTTAACCTCATAAATTCTTCTTAGGAATAATCTCGTTTTACCTTTATGATGAAGTCCAAGTCTAGATCATCCCTGTTATGAAAAATCCTATCCTTTTTAGAATCCTCTTCATTTTATTCCTGCTATCCGGAAGCCTGGGTGCTTTTTCCCAGGCAGTTATACGGCAGGAGTCATGCACCAATGATATGATCGCAAGGCAGGCTGACAGCCTGAAAGAAGCCTATTCCAAAGAAGGATATATTATGGTAAGGGAAGCCTCCATGGCCATGGAAAGTGAATATGAGATGCCGGTGATCGTTCCACTGACAGAAGGAACTAAATACCAGTTCGTATTCATTGGTGATATCAGTTCCAGATTATATGAAGTAAGAATGTACGACTGGCAGGAAAGAATGGTGATCTTCCGCCAGCATAAATGGGGCGATATCGACGGCAATATTATTTCCTACGCATTCACGCCACAGTTCTCTGAGTTCCACATGATGAAGCCTGTTCAGGTAAATAAATCCAAGAAGAAAAGTTTGTGCGGCTATGTGATGATGTTTAAGAAAGTGAAGGAAGCTGAGAAATCAGTAGTCGCTATTCAATAGTTGCTATTACGATTTTCTGTGGAAATAGGTGGTAGAGGCCTGCTGTAAGCAGGTGATCGAAAGATCATTGATACATACATGCGGAGGAAGGCTGGCGCAATAATAAATAACCTCTGCAATATCTTCAGCGCTTAAAGGTTTTATCCCATTATAAATTGAACTGGCTGTTGCTTCGTCGCCTTTGAAACGAACCAGGGAGAACTCCGTCTCTGCAGCGCCCGGGTTAATAGCTGTGACCTTAATGCCATGGCGAAGAAGGTCAATTCTCATAGATTGATTTAACGCATCTACCGCGAATTTGGTGGCACAATACACATTTCCTTTTTCATATACCTCCTTACCCGCTACTGATCCCATGTTGATGATATGACCCGTTTGATTCTTTACCATTATTTGCGAAACAGCTTTGGCAACATACAAAAAGCCTTTTATATTGGTATCGATCATAACATTCCAATCATCCACATTTGCCTCATCAAAATGATCACGTCCAAGTGCAAGACCAGCATTGTTTACCAGTACATCAATGGAATTCCATTTCCCGCTAAGCGATCCGATCGCCTGGAACACTTTTTCCTGGTCACGTACATCAAATGGAAGCATAAGAACATCCACTTTGTATTTTGTCTGGAGATCTGATGCGGTCTTTTCAAGACGATCCTTTCTTCTTCCATTAATGATAATATCATAGCCATTTGAAGCAAATTTATGCGCAGTTGATAAACCAAATCCTGAAGTAGCACCCGTAATGAAGACTATCATAATAACAGATTTTCGCAAAGGTAATGGTGAATGGGGAATGAGGTCACCTGATCAGGGTTACTGTCCCCTTAAGGAATAGCGGCTTTCCTAAATAATCAATAGCACTGAGCATCCACACATAAACGGCAGAGGCCTGGGGTTTGCCGGAAAGCCTGCCATCCCAGCCAGTTTTGTTTTGCGTAGTGTAGTATACCATTTGTCCCCACCGGTTATAGATAGAGAAGTAATTTATTTTCTGGATGCCTACTGCTATCGGCCGGATGATATCATTCAATCCATCGCCGTTTGGAGTAAACGCTGTTGGTACGAAAACATAAGGCAGTGTCTGGAATATGTATACGGTAACATAGGCCGAATCGCTGCAGCCTATGGCATCACTGGTCACCATTTTATATCGAACACTGTCATTACTGCTGTTATAGATCCCCACAGGGTTGGGTATAAGCGTATTGTTTAATCCAGTGGAAGGACTCCATACATAATTCACTCCGCCAAATCCCTGAAACTGCAGGGGCTGGCCAATTACGACCGTAGTATCGCTACCGGCAAAGGCACGGATCTTTGGGTTAACAATTACAGTAATGGTATCCTTTCCTGGTTTTGGGCAACCCAGGTTATCATATACACTAAGAATATAAGTTGTACTTCTTGGCGGGGAGGAGACCGGATTCAATATGGTCGAATCCGAAAGATAACGGGTAGGTGTCCAGGTAAACCGGTTGCCGACAATGGTTGCGTTTAGCTGGGTGCTGGTATTATAACAGATCTGTTTATCGGCTCCCAGACTGGCGCCAGGATAAGGTATAGTTGTAACCTGAACAGTATCCCTGGCAATACAGCTACCGATGGATGCCAGCACATAATAGGGCGTACTGCTGGTAGTAGTAGCAATTGGTTCCCGGATATTGGGGTCATTTACCGAACCACCCGGACCTCCTACTGTCCAGCTAAAATTCAATCCATCGCTGATCAATCGGAGTTGAATGGGATCACCTTCGCAAATGGTTGTGTCCTTCATGGCTCGAGCCGTGACTGAACTGACCACCCTAACATGTACAGAGTCGCGGTTCAAACAACCGTTATCATTCATATTCACATAATACCAGGTATCTACAGGAGGAGTGACCGTAGGGTTGGCGGTATTTGCATTCACGATATTCGTCAATGGGGTCCATGAAAAAATGCCGGTACCAATGGCCTGTAACTGCAGCGGGTCATTCTTACAAACCAGGGTATCCTGGAAAGCCACCGATAAACTGGGTTTATCCGTAATAGGTACATCCACCAGGGCCGTATCGATACATCCTTTACTATTTGTTACGATCAGTTGTACACTAACGGTGCCCGGTCCCGAATAATTCCAGGTTGGATTTCGAATATGCGCTGTATCGGCAAGAGTACTCAGGTCACCAAAATTCCAACTCCAGGAATCAACCACGCCATAGTTTGTTTTGGTGGTATCTGTAAAACTATATGGATTGGAAAAACAGGAACCATTGTAAATAAACCCGGGGAAGAAACCAGGGTATACTCTCACGATCTGCGTTGAACTGTCTGCGCAATTACCACCAGGCAAAGACACTTTCAATCTTACCACATACACGCCTGTATCAGTGAAAGTATGGGTAGGGGTAGGAGATATGGAAGTATCCAGACTGCCCGAAGCAGGGTCACCAAAGATCCAGAGGTGTTCCACCTGGCCATTATTTCCAGGCGCATCATTTTGAAAATTCACCGTGAAGCCATCACAGGTGGTATTTTTTGGATTAAGCTGTACCTGTAAAGGAGTACAATCACCTACGGTCACGTGAAGCTCTTTTCGTGTGGTAGATACCAGTACCCGGTTTCGGTATTCATTCACACAAACACAAATAACATATTGTCCGGCGGCTCCTGGTGCAATACCACTAATGATACCCGTGATGCGGTCAATGGAAACATTGGGCCCCAGCGGCTGACTGCCAGAGTAGGGAAAATTATAGGGAACAGGCAAATAAGGTGGAGGGGCGGCTGTTGGAGGCGCGGAATTATTCTGATCACCGCCAGAATAGGCCGAACAAAAAGTGTAACTCAGTGAGTCACGATCGGGATCACTGGCAGCAAAAGAAAACATGAAAAAACTATTACGGCAAACAACTGCTGTATCATTCACCAGGAAAGTAGGGCTGCTATTTGTTTCAAAGCCAGGACCTGCCCCTGTGCCCGGTATCTTAATGGTAAATGTATTTCCCACATTCTGTGACTGTGTAACATTTACTATGCCTTGTATACGGCAACAGCGCTGGTAGGAAACGATATATCCATCTGGTGTTGCTGGTAGCTCCACAGAAGGAAGGTCATAAATAACAATGGTATAATAGCATCCTGATTGATCGCCGGTAATACATATATCATCCGCTACTTTTCCCAGATTATACTGCCGGGTCAATGGAACGGAAACATCTCGCTCTAACGTATTGGTGCCTGCAGAAAAAATGGAAAAATTAATGGGGTTGTTCAATTGCCCGGCAGAAGGGTTGCAGATCATATATACGGTGAGCGTGATCTGGTAACGTAAATTGGTACCTGCGCCAGGTCCTAAATATTTATAAGTAAAAAATCCTCCTTTGATATGCGCGGCAAAACTGCCGGCAACCAGTAAAAGGGTGAATAATAAGGTCAGAATTAATTTCCTCATTGGATGGAATGCACTTGAAATAAATAGTTTTTCAGGGCTTTATTGGCTGATTCGGCTTCCTCCATCATACCCATATGCCCGGAACGCCTTAAGATGTGAATGTACGAAATTGCAGGGAGATGGCATTGCGCTAACCCATCGGAAAATGGCACTGCCACATCGTATTTTCCCAATAAGAAAAGCAGGGGTATCCGGCTATTTTTTAGGAGGCTCCGGCGATCGGGACGGTTCATCATGGCTTCGTAATAGGCGATCAGCGAGGAAGCCTCGCTACCAGCCTGCTGATCGATGAAATCATTTATGGCCCCGGCCATCTTCTGTTTCGATAGGGCAGAGAATAAATTGGGTATGCTGGTTTTCAGGAATTCAAATGCGCCATGTTGTTTAATGAATTCAATGCTTTTCAAACGGGCCTGTTTTTTTTCATCGGAATCCGCATAAGAGGTAGAATGAAAAAGGGCCAGGGAGTTTAATTTATCCGGGTATTTTCCCAGCAGTGCCAGAGCGATATACCCACCCATTGAGTGGCCAATTACAGCTATTGGACCCTCCGGTAAAATGGGAACCAGGGCTTCCGCCATTCCCTCGATCGACATATCTGGAACCAAGGGAGAGAGGCCGGTACCGGGAAGATCCGGAATGATCAGGCTATATTCTTTTTCCAATTCATTTACAACACCATCCCATACACGTCGGTCTTCTCCAAAACCATGAATGAGCAATACGGGTGGACCATTGCCGATCCTGCGATGACTGACAGGGCTTTGTTTATTTTCGGAAACGGCTTCTGAGTTTGACATAGATCAGCATCATTAATAGTATGGCAGCCCCTGCTAAAGCTAATTTTGAAAGCAGGTCGCCATTTTTCACAAAAAATGTTTTTCTTTCCCCGGGTGCGACATTCAGTTTAATCGCCGCTTCGGTATCATAGGGTCTTGCATTGATCACCCTGCCATTGGGATCAATAAAACAACTGATACCCGTATTGGCGCTTCTTGCTACCCAGGTCCTCGTCTCTATGGCGCGAAGCCTGGCATAATTCATATGCTGTTTATGTCCGGGGGTGTTTTTCCACCATCCATCATTGGTGATCACACAGATCAGGTTGGCCCCTTTTTGAACATATTGGCTCAGGTATTCGCCATAAATGCTTTCATAACATATAGCAGGCGCAATTTTGAAGCCATTTTTTTCGATCAGCACAGTTCTTTCCGCTTGCCTCGCATATCCTGCGGTAGTGCCGCCAAATTTCTCAAACCAGCTACTCATGAATTTCAGGAACCAGGGTAAGGTCTCTACCCCGGGTACCAGCATGGATTTATGATAAAAGGCCTTTGCACCTCCACTATCTAAAAGCACTGATCCATTATAGGATTCATAATAAAAACTGTCGAACCGGGCGGTATAGGGAGTGGCATGGTCAAATTGGCGGTAGCTTTCCACACCGGTAAATAAACTAAGATGGGGATGAGCTTTTAAAAAATCCCAAAGGGGAACCAGGAAAAAATTATTTTTCATCCCTTCCTCGTTTATTCGGTTCTCCGAATAAAGCGCTGTTTCCGGCCAGACCAGTAAGCTGGTATTACTATCTACCTGTGTTTCGGAAACCCTGATCAGTTTTTCCAATTGCGATTGAAAACTGCCTGCAGAGATCTTCTCATAAGGATCGATATTAGGTTGAACCAGAACCATGTTTTTTTCTGATCGCTGGATGGAGATTGGTTGGATCACGAAGCGTGAGATCAATACGGGTATCGCGAATAGGGCCAGGGTAAGGATCAAAAATCTATACGACCTGTTCTGCCCGGCACCGAAATTCTTTTTAAGGTGAATGAATAAAAAAATATTCATCAGCAAAACCCATAGGGTGCCTCCACTGCTGCCGGTGAATTCATACCACTGTATCCATTCAGTTCGGGTGGCAAATACATTACCAAGGGTAAGCCAGGGCCAGCTTAATCCCCAATCATGAAGGTGGATATATTCAAAGCTCATCCAGAAGACCAGCAGGGATATATACCCTATTTTGTCCCCGAACCTGTGTTTGACCGATCTGTAACCGATCCAGGGAAGGCACATCAGAAAACTATTGGCCAGAAATGCGGCCACCGCGCCAGGTTCGGAGGCATTCCATATCCACCAGGTAGTGGAAACGTTCCAGATGAACATGGCCAGGTAGACCAGTAAAAAATACTGTCGCCTGCTTTTGATCTTCGTTTCCATCCATAACAATGGCAGCCAGGCAAAAAATATCAGAAATGTAAATGGAGAAACCGGCCATGCGGCGAATAATAGGAGTCCTGACAGTAGGGAAAGAAAAAGGTTGGTATAGCGGGACAAATTAGTTTTTTGTAAAAATAGTAATTAAATATTGGCTGGTAGCTAATGGCTAATGGCTAATGGCTAATCGCTAGTGGCTAGTGGCTAGTGGCTAGTGGCTAGTGGCTAGTGGCTGATGCGCATACAGATAATTTCCATAAAACAAAATCTTTATGGAATTAGCCTTATCTAAACATCCAATTAGCAAAACCACAAACATGAAAAAAGAACTACTACTCACCGCAACGATCGAGGACATCGTATTCGATGGCCGGAATAAAGATTATGGCGCTTATGAATTGCGTACCCATTATCAGCAAAGAATAGGGAAGGCCCTTTTGTTCACAGGTATGTTTGTTGTGGCTGCCTGCGCCTTTACACTTTATGCCAATGCAAAAAAAGAAAACAGGCCAAGGTTCACCTATACAGCTTCACCCACCGTCATTACTGTAAAGGAGGATCAGCCATTGAAAGAACCTGAAAAACAAAAGGAACCGGAAAAAGAGGTGAAGACAGAAAAATATATCGATGAGATCAAGATCGTAGATAAGCAGGTGGTGGATCCCATTACTTCTATTAATGATCTTGACAGTGCTTTGATAGGCGACAAAAAGATCATTGCCGATCCTTATGATGGAAAGCAGAAGCCCGTTGACCCTACGCCTGATGATGGCAAAGGAGTATCAGATATAAAACCCACCGAGGATAATGGAATCCATGAAACGGTGGAGGTAGAGGCCCGTTTTAATGGCGACTGGAAACGTTTCCTTGAGCGTAACCTGAATCCTGAGGTGCCGGTAAATAACAGTGCTCCCGAAGGAAGGTATTCTGTGGTGGTAAGATTTGTGGTGGACAAGGAGGGCAATGTAAGCGATATAGAACCTCTCACTAATCATGGTTACGGAATGGAACAGGAAGCTGTGCGCGTATTAAGAAAAGCCGCTAAATGGGAACCCGCTTTTCAAAATGGGATACATGTGAAGGCGTACAGGAAGCAGGTGATCGTGTTTGAGGTGAGCAGCGAGTAAAGTTGAGCTGTTGAGAAGTTGAGAGGTTGAGTGAGCACCCAATTTTATTTGAGTCTTCCCTCAACCTCTAAACAGCTCAACCTCTCAACTTATTTTCGTGAGTAATTCGGTGCTTCTTTCGTGATCTCTATATCATGCGCATGGCTCTCACGCATACCGGCATTCGTGATCTTTACAAATTTTGCTTCCTGCAAAGCGCCTAAATTGGCTGCTCCACAATAACCCATTCCGGCTCTTAATCCTCCGGTAAACTGGTAAACCACTTCACGAAGCAATCCTTTATAGGCCACCCTTCCTTCAATACCTTCCGGAACAAATTTCTTTACATCATCTTCCACATCCTGGAAATAGCGGTCGCTGCTGCCGGTTGCCATGGCTCCTAATGAACCCATGCCGCGGTATTCCTTGAATTTCCTTCCTTCATAGATAATGGTTTCGCCGGGGCTTTCTTCTGTACCAGCGAATATGCTTCCCATCATCACGCAATTGGCGCCTGCGGCCAAAGCTTTTACCATATCCCCCGTATAACGAATTCCTCCGTCCGCTATCAACGCAACTTTTTTTGCTTTCAATACAGAGGCAGCTTCCATGATAGCAGTAAGCTGTGGTACACCAGAACCTGCCACGATACGGGTGGTGCAAATAGAACCTGGTCCAATACCAACTTTCACCGCATCTGCGCCTGCTTCGGCCAGTGCTTTGGCTCCTTCCGCCGTTCCTACATTACCCGCTATAACTTCAATATTTTTGAAATTCTTTTTAACCATCTTCAGGGCCTGTATCACACCTTTGCTGTGTCCATGGGCGCTATCCAGCGCCACTACATCAACGCCCACTGTTTGCAGCGCTGAAACCCTTTCGAGTATGTCTTTAGTGATACCAATGCCCGCACCGACCAGTAAACGGCCAAATGCGTCTTTCACCGCATTGGGGTGACTTTTCAATTTTAAAATATCACTGTATGTAAATAGCCCGGTCAGTTTTCCCTGCTTATTAATGATAGGTAGTTTTTCAACTTTGGTCTGTTTGAATAATTCTTCCGCCTGTTTAAGATCGGTTCCTTCAGGTGCAGTGAAAAGATTTTCTTTGGTCATCACCTCACTTACTTTTCTCTTTGGGTTATCCTCAAAACGAAGGTCACGGTTGGTAAGTATGCCTACCAGTTTACCTTTCTTATCAATGATAGGAATACCACCGATCTTATTTTCGCGCATTAAACGCAGTGCATCGCCAATGGTTGCATCCGCCGTAAGTGTCACCGGATCCAGTATCAATCCGCTTTCGCTTCTTTTAACTTTCCGCACCTGTTCAGCCTGCTTTTCAATACTCATGTTCTTGTGCAGAATACCGAGGCCACCTTCTCTTGCCAATGCGATGGCCAGTGAAGCTTCGGTAACGGTGTCCATGGCTGCCGAGAGCAATGGAACCTTCAGTGTTATGTTTTTTGTAAGACGGCTTTTGATGTCTACATCCCGGGGAAGTACCTGGCTATAGCCCGGCATCAGCAATACATCATCGAAGGTCAATCCTTCGCCGAAAAATTTTTTGGATGGTAGTTTTGAGGTGGCCTGGGAGTTCAGGCGCGAATTTCTTGTTGCCATGGGCAAAGATAGGAGAATATGGGAATATGTCAATAGGCGAATGGTGAATAACGTTGCCTGAGGCTCTCGAAGACAGGGGTTAGAAATTACCTGATCAGCATTACCGTACCCTTGCGAAACACCTGTTTACCAGTAACCCTTTCAGTATAGCTGAGCATCCAGACATATACTCCCGGGGCCTGCTTTACCCCCTTAATAGTACCATCCCATTTTTCCTGCCAGTTCCTGGATTGAAAAATAAGCTGTCCCCAGCGGTTGAATACCTTGAATGTATAATTATCGGCCTTCAGCGCATTATGGGGATGGAATCCATCATTCAGTCCATCGTTATTGGGAGTAAAGGCTGTGGGAACATCAATGAAACAATGGTCTAAAACAGTGAGGGTCTTTCTGGCACTGTCGGAGCAATTCAGGGTGAAATTATAAACCGTTAGTTTAACCGTATAATAGGATTCCCTGCCCAGTGTGGGCCATAAAAATGGGGGAGGGTCCTTCAGGTTGCTGCTGCCGATAATATCAAAATTCCAGCGATAGGAATCAATAGAGCCACTGCTGGTATTAATAACCGGCAGGGCATCTTCAGGACAAGTGATCCTGTCCATGGTAAAATCTGCCTTTACCTCATTGTTCAGTGTGATCAGTTTAAAGGAAGTATCAGTACAAACCCCGTTCGTTACGTTGAGCTCAATATTATTTATACTGTTGGCTGGAAATACGCGAACGATCTGTTGGGTCCTGGCTGTATCTTTTACGTTTACCACCCAGGTCCATTTGTTTACATCATGCGCGCCATTATGATCGAAAAAAACGGTATCTGATAAACAACCATAACTCAACCTGTAACTGAAATCTGCGTTAACCGTATCTGCAGTAGTAAAAGGCAGGGTTTGTACCGGTGTTTGCTGTCCACATTCATCGATCACCACCGTTCCATCATCGCCTGCTTTTAGCGTAAGCAAATAAGTGCCTTTGGTATAAATGGGGTTCGCAAATTTCACGAGGATATAAGGCGTTTTCCCATTCACACAGTTGCCTGAGGCACTTACTACGGTTACCGGTGTTGGACCGGAAACAGAGAAATCCGAACCATTGGGTGCGATGGAGCTGCACAATATTTTTTTAGGGAAATAGATCTTCACTGAGTCAATGGTACAGGCTGTCGCCCCAATACTATCTGCAAAAATGGGAACAGGCGCCGCATAGGTAAAAGATATACGGTCGCCATCGGCAATGGCATTATCGCAATTATCCAGCAGCGTATTATTATCTGTTCCTTTATTGATCACTATATCATAGGTACCGTTGCTAACCGGCCCTGCAAAGAATAAAGTGAGTTCATCGAAATCGAAAGAGCCGGTACAGGAATCCGGTGTAGCACCGATCACCGTGGTAACAGCGGGAAGTATACTGAATTCAGATCCCGCAGCTGTAAGACTATTGCATTTTACTTTTTTATTCAGTTTGATGGTCACGCTTTGTCCATCGCAATCAGCTTTAGCTGAAATTCCCTTGGGGATCAATGGATCCGTGATGGAACCCGTTCCCCCGCCAAATGAAAGATCATACCCGCTTTGTCCATCAGTAAAATGGCTGATCATTAAAAGGTATTGATGGCCGGCTATCAAATTGGGCATGGCCGCGAAACTGGGTTTATTATCTGCGGGATCAGAAGCGCATTGAATGAAATTTACTCCGGATGCAGAAGCGCCGGTATTGCCATAGGTACCGGCCCAGTTGCCGGTAACCACCAGTGAAACATTCAGGAAGATCTCATTGGGATCTCTTCCGGTGATATCCCATAATTGCCAGTCATAATCTTCATTTGCAGCTAAAGGATGTATCAAAAAGCCAAGCGTACCGGCCACATAACAGGTGAATCTATAATAATAAGGATTCTTATTCTGGTAAGCGGCCCCATCACCACCGCATCCGGGCACCGCGATATTATTTGTTGAGCAAAGGGGAACCGTAGTTTGATGGAAAACGGTGGTACCGCAAACCGGAAATGCTGTGCCGGGTGTTTGTCCCAGGTTGGTGCAGTTCTGGCTTAAAACTGAAGTGGCGGGCCACAGCAGTAAAAGAAGGAAAAAAGTGTTGATTGGTTTTAGGTTCATGATCAGGCTAACCTGTACATTTTACCCGGCAAAGATACTATCACATTTGCTAATTCGAGGTTAATGATGGCATTGGCAAACTGTCCATTGCTTAATCCGGAACGGCTATTCAATTCATCTGTGTGAATCCCGTTATTTTCTTTTAGCAGATCCACCAGGCGCGTCTCTTCCGGACTTAATTCTACGAACAGTTGTTTTTGGACCGTTTTTTTTGCAGAAGGATTAACCAGCCAGCCCATGGCCTGGAGAATATGTTTGGTATCGGTCACCAGCTGCGCCCGATTTGTTCTTATCAATTCATTGCAGCCGGCACTTTTAATGTCATTTACCCTTCCCGGATAAGCAAATACATCCAGATTATAACCATTAGCAAGGTCGGCGGTGATCATGCTTCCGCCTTTTATGTCCGTTTCCACTACAATCGTTGCATCGCTCATTCCCGCTACAAGGCGATTTCGGCTGGGAAAATTATGCCGGTCAGGTTTTACCCCGCTTTTAAATTCAGTAAGAATACCGCCATTTGCATGTAACATATCACGGCAAAGGCCCTGGTTCTCGGGAGGGTATAGCTGATCCAATCCATGGGCCACTACAGCTACTGTCCGCAGTCCGTTTTTTACGGCAGCCCGATGCGCAAGGGAATCAATGCCAAATGCGAGACCGCTAACCACCATCACTGAATGAGCTGACAACTCTTCCACCAGCTTATCTACGAGCTGCCTGCCCTGGTCTGTATTTTTCCTCGTACCTATAATGGCCACGATCTTTTCAGCATTCAGGTCGGCCTGGCCTTTATAATAAAGCAGGGTGGGAGAATCATAACAATTCAATAATCGGCGGGGATACTGTTTATCGGTAATGAATAAAGGTTGGATATCATTTTTTTCAATGAAGCGAATTTCATCTTCGGCTTCCGCAAAATCGCGGAAGGAACAAATGGCTTCCGCACGCACAGACCCAATACCTTCCAGCCTTTCAAGAAATGATCTTTTAGCATGGAAGATCTCTTCCACGTCACAATGCTGCAATAAAATTTTTGATTGTACCGGACCTATTTGCGGGATCATGGTCAACGCAACCTGGTACAAAATGTCGTTGCTTAAGTTCACCCCGTGAAAATAATATGAGAACTTTTAGGAGGGGGTATATTAGTCGACTAAAAACTAGCTGCTAGCCTCTAGCTATTAGCTTGAACCAAGCTGCTTCATGAATAAATTCCAATTTATGAAAACATCGCTGCTCAAGACTCCCGACTCTTAACTAAAAACTCGTAACTCTCATCTCCGTTCTTCTGTTCTTCGCCTTTCCATCTTCAGTTTTATTATCCGCAATGGGTTGTGTTTCCCCAAAGCCTTTGGCCTGTAATCGCTGGGCGGAAATATTTTTGCTGAGCAGGTATTCAATTACCGCCTTTGCCCGGTTGTTTGAAAGGGCCAGGTTGTCGGCAGGCTTTCCCACATTATCTGTATGCCCGCCAATCTCAATGCGAAGGGTAGGATTCTCGTTCATCAGGGAAGCCAGTTCATCCAGTTCTACCTGCGATTCTTTCTTAAGGGTGAATTTGTTGGTCTCAAAAAAGATATTCTTCAAAACCATTTTTGCATTTACTTCTATAGGCGTTAGCGCAATATCTTTTGTGTAGGTGGAATCGGTGGAGCGATCGGCCATCAAAAAATTATCAGAGAAGAATAAATAATCTTTTCGTCCAACAGAGAATGCATAATCCTTCCCTACCGGCAGCGTGATGAAATAATTCCCATCGGCATCTGTACTGACTTTGCTGATAAGCTGTTTGCTTGCCAGGTCGGTCAGTTCCACCGTAGATGGAAGTGGGGCGCCTGTTTTTTTATCAAACACTTTTCCTTTTACCCAAAGTGTTCGGAAAGGGCGCATTTTTTCACGCAGCTCAAAACTGTAAATATCCAAACCGCCTTTACTGTCTGTTCTGTCAGAAGCGTAATAAGCGGTCTTTCCATCTGCAGCTACGAATAAAGTGCCTTCATCATCGATGGTGTTGATGGGATAACCGAGGTTAACCGGTTTTTCCCATTCGCCATTGGGGCCGCGACGGCTTACAAAAATATCATTGCCGCCAAAACCCTGGTGACCATTGGAAACAAAATATAAGGTTTGATTATCGGCATGCAGGAAGGGACATTGGTCATCCCCGGAGGTGTTAATGGTATTTCCCAGGTTCTCGGGTTCACTCCATTTTCCATTTGACTGCAAATGGCAAACATAAATATCCACGCCTCCCATGCCACCCAGGCGGCGACTGGCAAAGTAAAGTTCTCTTTTGTCAGGCGACAGGCAGGGTTGTGAATCCCACTGGTCCGAATTCACTTTTCCACCCAGGTTTACAGGCTCGGTCCAGCCAAAAGCATTGTGCGTGGAAAAATACAGGTCATAATTCCCATAACTGTCTTTGCGGTCCTTGGCAGTGAACACCATCCATTCGCCATCAGAAGAAATAGATTGAGCGGCCTCGCTGGTATTGGTATTGATCTTTCCTTCAATAGGCCTGGCGCTAAGCCAATCTTTACCGTTGATCTCACTTATAAAAAAATCTTCGTTCAGGTCGTTTAGCCTTCGCGTAAAAACCAACTGCTTTCCATCTATACTGAGGGTGGGGAAATATTCAGATTCTATACTGTTCACACCTGCGCCCACATTCTGTGGGGCAAAAACATAATTTTTATCAGTTTCCATGCGGGCATGATCAATGGCAAAACGGTAATCCTTCTGGTGCTGGAGGGCATCTGTTAACCTTCGTCCATTGGCAGGTGGTGCTTTTTTTAATAAAAGGGAAATTGCGTTCAACGCTTTTTCAAATTCTCCCGTACCTGCCAGGCAAACAGAATAGGAGTAGAAATAATTTATACAGTAATTAGAATCAATGGAAATAGCCTTTTCAAAATTTGTGACCGCAATCCGGTAGTTTTTATATTCAAGTTGTAACCTGCCTAAGCCAAGATAGGCATCTGCATAACCGGAATCGGCAGCAATGGCCTGCTGAAGAAAAGCAGTTGCGTTTATATAATTCCCTGCTTCTGCTCTTTCCCTTGCTTGTTCATACAGGGCAAGTGCTTTTTTATTGATCTTAGACGGGTCATAGCGCTGGGCAAAGCTGTTCAGCGAGAGAATAAACAGCGGCAATAAAAAACAGTAGATCCTTCGGCCATTCATAGAATGATAATTCAACTGCAAATCTACAAAAGCAGGCCACATCAAACAGGAGATTTAACAAGCTTTTATCCGCCCCTAAGGCACATCAATGTATTTGTGTACCTGCAGCGATAATTGCCAGCGTGGATTCGTTTTAATAAAGTTAACAATGAGGGGAGTCATCTCAGTACGTTTATCCCATTCAGGCTGCAGGTATAATTTACAACCTGCAGTAACCATGGCAGCATATTTCTCAGCCCATTTAAGATCATCCCGGTTAAATACGATCACCTTAAGTTCATGGGCGAACTGGGTGATCGCTTCCAGAGGAGCTTTGAATTTTTTTGGGGATAAGCAGATCCAGTCCCAATTTCCCGAGAGAGGATGCGCTCCTGAAGTTTCCAGGTGAGTGCGTATTCCGTTTTCCTGCAAGGCACTGCAAAGAGCAGTTAAGTCATGCATCAATGGTTCTCCACCTGTGATCACGGCTATACGCGCAGGAGTTTGTTTTACGAACGCCAGCAATTGTTCAATAGAATAATGAGGATGTTTGGAAGGATCCCAGCTATCTTTTACATCGCACCATATACAGCCTACATCACATCCACCCAGCCGAATGAAATAAGCAGCCTGGCCCTGGTAATAACCTTCACCCTGCAGTGTATAAAAATGTTCCATTACCGGAAGGGTAGTCACGGTATTTGTGTTCAGCATCATCAACTATTTCTTTGCTGGCAGGAATAAAAAGTATTTTTCATCAGTGCAGCTATCGTCATTGGGCCTACACCACCCGGCACAGGTGTGATCCAGGATGATTTAGGGGCCACCGCTTCAAAATGCACATCCCCCTTGATCCTGAAACCTGATTTTTTGCTGCTGTCGGGTACACGGGTTATACCTACGTCAACGATCACCGCTCCATCTTTCACCATTTCTGCAGTTAAGAATTCAGGTTTTCCTAAAGCGGCTACAATGATATCGGCCTGGAGGCAGAGCTCTTTAAGGTTCTTTGTCTTCGAATGGCAAATGGTAACAGTACAATTTCCCGGTTCTGTATTACTGCTTAATAATATGCTCATAGGACGGCCCACAATATTACTTCTGCCGATCACTACAGCATGTTTTCCTTTTGTTTCTATATGATAGTGTTCCAGCAATAACATGATACCATGGGGAGTGGCTGAAATAAATCCTCCAGCTCCCTGCACCATTTTACCCACGTTCACCGGATGAAAACCATCCACATCTTTTTCAGGATCGATGGTATTGATCACTTCTTCTTCCCGGATATGTTTGGGAAGGGAAGTTGTACCAGGATGCCGTCCACATCCGGATCCCTGTTCAGGTCATCAATGGTGTCCAGTAATTTTCTTTCGCTTATTTCTTCTTCAAAGCGGATCAACGTCGATTTAAATCCAACTTCTTCGCAGGCTTTTACTTTGGCAGCCACATAGGTTTCGCTCCCTCCATTCTTTCCTACCAGTATGGCCGCCAGGTGCGGTATTTTTTTTCCTTCCACTGCTGATTGGGCCACCTGTATCTTAAGATCTTCTTTAATGGCTTGGGCAGCCAGTTTTCCATCTAAAATTTGCATGACGCAAAGGTATCCGATTATTTTTTGATACACGGATAGCTCCTTTTAATTTTCCATTTTGGAAGAAAAAATTTTTGAACCGTGAGAAAGATTTTGTGTGCAGGAGGGTTCCTGTTTTTATACCATATGTCCTGGCCCCAGGCATCCCGGCTATTGAATGCTGGTGATATGGGAGGCAGGCCATTAACAATCATTACCACCGCCAACCAACCCGTAAGCCTTCTTAATTACAGGGTAATTACTGCAGCAGTGGCGGGCGAGAAAAAATTCCTGTTACCATCTTACGGACAGTATTCGCTGGGCCTGGCAATACCTGAAGGAAAGAATTGTTTTGGCTTTTCAGTGGAATATGGAGGCTCCTCGCTGTTGTCTCAAACTTTAGTTCACCTGGCCTATGCACGAAGCCTGGGAGAAAAACTTGGACTGGCCCTTCAGTTCAATTATCAATCGCTTTCGTTGCCGGGAATCTATGGCAAAGCTTCCGCTATTTATGCCCGGCTCGGAGGGGCCATTCAACTAACTCAACAATTAAAAATGGCATTTCATATTACGGATCCATTTAAAAACCTGGCAGTAAAAAATGGGGAGACCATCCATTCGGGAGATTATTCTGCCGGGTTCGGATACCAGCCCTCCGAAAAAATGTATGCAGGCCTGCTTGTCAAAAAACAGGAGTTGCAGGATCCGCAGGTTATAGTTGACCTGCTCTATGATCCTGTATCCTCATTAAGAGTAAATGGACAGCTGGATCTAACCAACGGAAGCGCAGGTATAGGGCTGCACTGGAAACAAAAAAATATTCAGTTTGGATTAATGGTAGCCATACATCCGCAATTAGGGATAAGTCCTGTTTCTATTCTTCAATTCCAGTCAATGAAAAACAAACTGCCATGAGAAAAATAATTTTATTGGTTAGTGCCATGATTTTGCGAGTGGAAGTTTTTGCACAGGAAATTCCGGTGAATTTGCAGCAGCAACTGGAAGACCAGGCTGAACGATCAGCTGAAAGACTTGAAGATGATGCATGGCTGCAGCAGATGGAAACATTCAGTCGTCATAAACTCAATATAAACAGGGCTGATGCCGATGATCTGAGAAGATTGGGTATATTAAATGAATTGCAGCTTCGATCGTTTTTATCGTACAGAAAATTACTGGGGGAATTTATTTCCCTTTACGAATTACAGGCTGTTCCTGGCTGGGATGCAGCATTGCTGCGAAAACTTTTTCCATTTCTTACGGTGACAACGGTGATCAGCAATCGTGAACAATTATTCAGCCGGTTAAGGAAGGGCGATCACCAGTTGTTGCTTAGGTCTTCCATGGACCTTAAAAGATCAAAAGGTTTTATTCCAGATAGTGCCGGCCGTGCATATTCCGGTTCCCCTCAGCATCTGTTCTTTCGGTTAAGGTATCAGTATAATGATCTTCTGCAATGGGGGATCAGCGGGGAGAAAGATGCGGGGGAACCATTTTTTAAAAAATCCAATCGTTTAGGCTTCGATCATTATTCGTTTCATTTTTTCCTCCGGAAAATGGGTGTGATCCGGTCGCTGGCCCTGGGAGATTTTACTGTGAATATGGGACAGGGTTTGATACAATGGCAGAGTATGGCATTTAAAAGATCGGCCGATGTGATGAATTGCAAACGCCAGTCCGAGATCATCCGGCCTTATAATTCCTCTGGTGAATTTTACTTTAACCGGGGAGCAGCTGTCACACTCAACAGGAGAAAATGGAGCTTAACTGGTTTTGCCTCCTTTCGCAAACTGGATGCGAATCGGTATCCGGATAGTTTATCGGGAGGCTATTTTGTAAATTCATTTCAAACTTCCGGTTACCACAGAACTGATACAGAAAATGAGAACCGGAAAGCCTTGCAGCAATTTTTCTATGGTGGTAATTTGACCTATGAAAATGGAGCATGGAGATCGGGGGTCAACGCCGTTGCTTATTTGTTTTCCTTACCATTTAAAAGATCGGGTGATGCTTATGATCGGTTTGCAATTGAAGGAAAGACATGGTCTAATTTTAGCATGGATATGGCCTATACCTGGAAGAACCTGCATTGGTTTGCAGAAATGGCCATGGATGCCAGGCTGAACCGTGCACTGCTATCAGGTTGCCTAATTAGCCTGGACCGAAAGGCGGATCTGTCTGTTTTGTGGCGAAATATTTCCGCAGGCTATCAAACCATCAATGGAAATGCATTTACCGAATCAGGTTTTCCCACCAATGAAAAAGGGATCTATTTGGGATTGACGTTCCGTCCACGAACGGATTGGCGCATTGATGTTTACGCTGATGTTTATTCTTTTCCCTGGCTTCGTTACCGGGTCAATGCTCCATCCTATGGCAGGGATCTATTAATACAGGTTGTTTATACGCCGGATAAACTTACCGAGATCTATGGGCGATCCCGTTTTCGGCAAAAACAAATGAACAGGGGAGATGGGAATTATTATTCAACACTTTCTGTGCCACAGCAAAATTTCAGGCTGCATATTTCACGGAAGATCAGTAATGACATTACGATCAGGCAGCGAATGGAATATGTACACTATGATAAAAAAGGCAGTGATGCGCAACAGGGGTTCTTATTTTTTGTTGACCTGCTTTACCGGCCTTCTCTTAAACCACTAAACCTTAGTTGCCGCTGGCAATATTTTGAAAGCACTGGATATGATGCTGCGGTTTATGCATATGAAAATGACGTGTTATATAGTTTCTCTATACCAGGCCTCAGCGGCAAGGGGAAAAGATATTACGTTTTAGCGGGCTATGAGCTGGATCGAAAAACCAGTTGCTGGTTTCGTCTGGCTGCGACAGTCTATGAAGGAGTGGACCATATTGGAGATTCAAATGATCGCATCATGGGCAATAAAAGGCTGGATTACCATTTCCAGCTTCGCTTTTTATTTTGACCTGTATCATGGGTTTAATGCAAACGGAGGCATAGGCCTCCTTTTTTTATAATTCACTGAATGTTAAATTATTAACTTTTGGCAGGGGGAGTTTTTGTGGGAAATCCGGTCAAAATAGGGGCATTTACGATTGAGTCCAACCTAACCGCTTGTCACTCAATCGAAATATTTTTTGCTTTATTTAACTAATTGTTAAAAAAATTTTTACCTTGCCGCAGCATTTTCGAAGGCAAATATGTCTTTAAAAGCGATCCTTATTCCCATAATTTACGGATTCCTTTGATAATCAATGCTTATAAATTTAAAAATTGACGTTAACATGAGAAAAATTACATCACTGTTTACGGTGCTAATGTTGTTCGTTTCATTAGCATTCGGTCAGAACAGAACCATTACCGGTTCGGTGATTGACGAGAGTGGTGCTCCCGTAGCTGGTGCATCAGTTAGAATTAAAGGCACCAAAACGGGTGTAGCCGCCGACAACAACGGTATGTTCCGCATTTTGGCCAAGACCGGAGATGTTCTCCAGGTTTCAGGTGGTATCGAGCCTATAGATGTTACTGTAGGTGCTGATAACAATATTACCATCCGTGCCAAAAAGACGGTAACAACCGGTACTGAGGTTGTTGTAACCGCCCTGGGTGTTAGAAGAAGGCCGAAAGAAGTAGGCTACGCTAACACAACCATTAAGGCTGATCAGATTACCAATGGACAGGCGCCTCGTCTCGGCCAGGCTCTTTCCGGTAAAGCTGCAGGTCTTACAGTTTATAACACGTCTAACTCAGTTAACGCTGCTCCACGTATCGTTTTGCGTGGTAACAGGTCGCTGACTGGTGATAACACCGCCTTGATCGTTTTGGATGGTGTTCCTGTTCCAGCGAACACGCTTAACTATCTTAACCCTAACGACGTTGAGACCGTAACCATCCTGAAAGGTGGTCAGGCCGCAACACTTTATGGTCCTGATGGTGTAAACGGAGCCCTGGTAATTACTACTAAAAAAGGTGGTAAACCACAGATCTCCTTCCAGAGCACTACAAACTTTGAAGATGTTACTTTCCTTCCTGATTTCAATACCTCACATGGTTCTGGTTCAGGTTATGGTTTGACCCAGGAAGAGAACTTCCGTCCTTTTGAAAACCAACAGTACGGTGACCAATATGATGGTTCTATCCGTTCAGCTGGTCGTAAACTCCAGGATGGTTCTTACCAATTATATCCTTATGAGTATATTCCTGGAATCCGTAAGAAAGTTTGGAACCTGGGTGTTTCTGTTACCAATGATGTAAGCATCCGTGGTGGCGACGCAAACAGCAGTTTCTTCCTTTCTGCACAGGATGCGCTTATCAAAGGTATCGTTCCAAAAGACCAGTATCACAGGGATGCCTTCCGTTTCAACGGTAGCCGTACTTACGGTAAGTTCAAGGCTTCTTTTGATGGTACCTTCTCTTTTGACCGTGCTCAGCGTACTACTTCTGATTATTATTTCTTCGCCCTGAATACTCCGGCCTGGGTTCCTATCGATAAGCTGAGGGACTGGCAAACCAATCCTTTCGCAAACCCTAATGGTTATTTCAATGACTATTATAATAACCCATGGTTTGAACTGGATAACAATCGCAGTGATTCAAGGAATACTTATTTCAATAGCGCCATTACCCTGAACTTCAAACCAGTTAGCTGGATGGAGATCAGCTACCGTGTAGGTACTGCCCTTACCAACTCTTTCTCTAAGAGCTGGACAAATGCATTTACCTATTCTGAGTATGCAAAAGGTAACCTGGCTGTAAAGCCAGTAACCGCTGTAGCTAAATACAATGATTACTCATATGTATACAGAGCTAAGAACAACGTTACAGGTGGTGTTGGAGATGCCGGCAGCTATGGCTGGAGGGTTAACTCTGACCTGTTTGTAAACTTCGAAAAGACAATCGGCAAATTCAATGCTAAATTGATCCTTGGTCAGAATATCCAGGACAGAAAATCTAAGTCGCTGAACGTAGGTTCTTCTGCTGTGATCCTGCCAGGTCTGTATAACGTAGGTAACCGTTCTGGTGAGCTGACCGGTGGTGAAAGCAATAGCCTTTCCCGTCGTATCGGTACATTCGGTGACCTGACAGTAGGCTACAAAGATTACTTCTTTTTACACGGTTCTTTAAGGCATGATGCTTCTTCAATTTTCTACTCTCCAAAACGCGACAGGAAGTTGTATAACTTCACCTACTATGGTGTTGACGCATCCTTCATCGTTACAGAAGCTGTTCCAGGCCTTAAATCTGATGCCTTCAATTACCTGAAATTAAGGGCTTCTTATAATAAGAATGGTAACGAGAACCTCGGTGCCTATAGCCTTGATCCTACTTATTCTCCAGGTTCTGGATTCCCTTATGGATCCGTTGTGGGTGTAACTGTGGGTGATAACTATCCTGATCCTGCTCTTCAGCCTGAGTTCGTATACTCTAAAGAGGTGGGTCTGGAAGCATCTTTCTGGAAAAGCCGTATCAACCTTGACGCGTCTTATTTCTACCAGGATGCTAAAAACCAGGTGTTGAACGTAGCCCTTTCTCCTTCTACTGGTTATACTTCTACTACTATCAATGCTGCCCGCGTTGCCAACAAAGGTTTCGAGGCAGAATTGAAAGTGAACCTGATGCGTAAGAAGAACTGGACCATCGATATCAATGGCAACTATACCTGGAATACCAATGAGGTGAAATCACTTTATAGTGGTTCAACTAAATTGGGACTTAATGGTGCAGGTTCTGAATCATTTATCAGCGCTATCGTTGGTAAACCATTCCCTTACCTTCAAACAACTTATTTCGCGATCGACTCAGCTTCTGGTTCAACAATTGTTGATGCAGCCGATGGATGGCCTACCAGAGGTAATGGATTGAAAGATCAGGGCGCAACTATTCCTAAGCACCAGATCGGTCTTGGACTGAAAGTGGCTTACAAATGGGTTACTCTTTCTGCCAATGCTGAATACCGCGGAGGTTATGTTGTTTACTCAGATATGGCACAGGATATGTCCTTCACAGGTTCTTCTGCAGCCACTACCCGTTACAACCGCCAGCAGTTCATCTGGCCTAATTCTGTATACTTCGACGGTTCCAAATATGTTCCTAACACCAATATTGCTGTAGACAATTATATCGCAGCTTATGAAGGATGGGGTGACTATGGTTTCAGCCGTGGTGTTCTGTCTAATGGTGACTGGTTCACTTATTCTGGTAACTTCTGGAAGATCCGTGACGTCTCTTTGGATTTTGCCCTGCCCACTAAGTGGTACAAAGGTTTCAAAGCGCTTAAAGGTGTTGGTGTATCTTTCTTTGGTCGTAACCTGTTCACATGGGTGCCTAAAGAGAATATTTATACTGACCCTGAGTTCTCCAATACAAACGGAAATGGTGTAGGTCTGAATACAACCGGAAATACGCCTCCTGTTCGTCAGTATGGTGGAACCCTGAGAATCACTTTCTAAACGAGTAAAAAAACAAGAAATGAAAAGACTAATATTATTCGCGCTGTTGGGCTCAGTAGTATTGACGGGCTGTCAGAAATACCTGGCCGTCAATGATAACCCGAACACCGCTACCGTAACGCAATCAAACTATGTTTTCGCCAATGCACTGAACTCCGCAGCGAGAACTATGGTAGGTGGTATGCATATCACCGGTGGTACATGGGACGGAATGTATGGTCACTCTACCAGTTTTACCGGTGGTGGCCAGGAAAAGACCTATGTTTTCACCAATGGTGATTTTAACTTCTGGAATGGAACTTATGACAACCTGAACGACCTTCAGTATGTGATCAACAATGCAACAGCAGATGGTTTTGCCTACATGGTGGGCCCTGCCATGATCACACAGGTAATGATGTACCAGAAACTGGTAGATCTTTATGGTAATGTTCCTTACTCTGAAGCGCTTCAGGGTACAAAATTCAC
This sequence comes from Chitinophagaceae bacterium, assembly GCA_016720565.1. Classification (GTDB taxonomy): domain Bacteria; phylum Bacteroidota; class Bacteroidia; order Chitinophagales; family Chitinophagaceae; genus JJ008. The sequence continues at coordinate 398,414 of JADKKJ010000012.1, read as the reverse complement.
CACGCCTAAGTATGATGACGCTGCTGCTATTTATACAGCGTTAACTACCAGGCTTACACAGGCAGTAAACCTGATCAATGCTTCCAGTTTCCCTTCAAATGATAACAGCGACCTGTTTTTTAATGGTAGCGCTTCCAGCTGGAAGAAATTTGCCAATACGCTTAAACTGCGTTTGATCGTAAGAAGAAGTAATGTTTCCGGTTATAATGCAGCAGCTGATATTGCCACTCTTTCATCAGATGGTTTTATGGATGCGCCAGTATTATGCCAGCCTTTGGGTGGTTACCTGAAAACAGCTGGTAAGCTGAACTGGTATTATGCCAACTGGGGTTATGATCAGAATGATGGTCAGACTGGTGACTTCCGTAAAATGGGTGGTGCGATCGTTGATTGGTTGAAAACCAGCAGCGACCTGTTCCGACTTTCCCGTATTGCTGCGCTGAAAGGCAAACCTGAGAATGATGTGGCTATGACAGATCCTAGCGTAAACCTGCCCGCCAACTATCAGGGTGTACCTTTAGGTGGATCCAATGGAGCTATTTCCTATCTGAGTTCAAATACTTCTGGAATGGGTAGAATGGTGGTTATTAAAGGCCAGGCTACTCGTCCGGTTACTGTCATGACAGATGCTGAATCTTATTTCCTTCAGGCAGAAGCTCGTCAGCGTGGCTGGTTAGCCGGTAGCGCGCAAGCAGCCTATGAAGAGGGTGTTCGTCGTGATTTCCAGTTTGTTTGCAATGTAGGTACTACTTATTCTACTGCTACACAGGCTCAGGCAATCACCGCTGCTAATGCCTACCTGATAAATGGTATTGCCAATGCCGACTGGAGCGCTTCAGCCGATAAGTTGAAAGCTATCTGGGTTCAAAAATGGATCGCGCTTACCAACGTAGATGGTTCTGAGGCATGGGCAGAATACAGAAGGACAAATTCTCCTTCTAATCCTAACGGAAATATTCCTAGCCCTTATACCGCTCAATCAGTAGCTACTTCACAATCTCAACCTGTGCGTATTTACTATCCGATCGGCGAGTCTAACAATAATGGAGCGAATGTTCCTCTTTCAGGAAGTTCCTATGTATTTAATACCAGGATTTTCTGGGACGTTAATTAATGAACAATAAAAACTACACAATATGAAACTGAGATCATTATTGCTTATTGCCCTCGTTCCAGCCCTGCTGACGTCCTGCCTGAAGAGCAAGGACAGCCTGGGTGTGATCGCCGACGATGGTAGTATCTCTTCTGGGATATTCGACCGATTCTATTATGGCCAGACAAAATCTTTCGCCCTTTTAGGTTCTCCGGCGATCGAGACACTGGACCTGCTGGATATGCGTTATTCTGCCCCCCGTAAAAAAGCGGGTAAGATCCATGCGGTACTGGCTGTAGATAACAGCCTGGTAACTGCCTATAACACTGCCAACGGTACAAGCTTTGTGGCCCTGCCAACAAATGCATATACGCTTCCTGGTGGACTGGAATTTGATTTCGACCCGGGAAACCAGGGCCGTCATACTTTCCAACTGACGCTGAACAAGAACAACCTGAACCTGCAGAATGCTTATGCCATTGGCTTTAAGCTGGTATCTGTAAGCGAAGGTGTTGTTGACCAGCTTCAGAAGGATATCATCGTAACCATCCTGGTTAAGAATAAATATGATGGTAACTATGCGATCGACGGTACATTCTATGATGTTTCTGCTGCTGGTGCTGCTTTTACTGCAGCCTATCCACTGGAATGGCAGCTGGTAACCACTGGCCCTACGCAGTGTAAAGTTCAGGATGCTGTTGACTTTGGTACGCCCACACCTGCATACCTATTCTGGACAGGATCAGCTTATTCCTACTATGGCAGCTTTGGCCTGGTCGTAAATTTTGACGCCAGTGACAATGTTGCCAGTGTGGTTAACTTCTATGGCCAGCCTTCTGGTAATGGTCGTAGCGCTAACCTGGATCCTTCTGGTGTGAACAAGTTTATTCCTGGTAGTCCTGCGGTTATCAAGATCAAATACTGGATGGATCAGCCAAGTGTGGTCACTCCTCACCGTGCATATTTCGACGAAACATGGACTTATCTCGGACCGAGATAATTGAAATATTGTTCTCAGTAATGGAGCCGCCCCCAATAAGGGCGGCTTTATTATTTTTTAAACTGTCGATTCCTTTAGGGCAAGCTGCATTTGGTTGGGGGAGGCAACGCTTAGCCAGGGAATGACGATTCAGATAAGCAGGGAGGGTAACCTTCTTTGCCGAAAATTTACTGAACCACAAAAACTACACAATATGAAACTGAGATCATTATTGCTTATTGCCCTCGTTCCAGCCCTGCTGACGTCCTGCCTGAAGAGCAAGGACAGCCTGGGTGTTATCGCCGACGATGGTAGTATCTCTTCTGGGATATTCGACCGATTCTATTATGGCCAGACAAAATCATTCGCGCTTTTGGGTTCTCCGGCGATCGAGACACTGGACCTGCTGGATATGCGTTATTCCGCCCCCCGTAAAAAAGCGGGTAAGATCCATGCAGTACTGGCCGTAGATAACAGCCTGGTTACTGCTTATAACACTGCCAATGGTTCTAGCTTTGTGGCCCTGCCAACAAATGCATACACGCTTCCTGGTGGACTGGAATTTGATTTCGATCCGGGAAATGAAGGCCGTTATACTTTCAAAATGACCCTGAACAAGAACAACCTGAACCTGCAGAATGCTTATGCCATTGGCTTTAAGCTGGTATCTGTAAGCGAAGGTGTTGTTGACCAGCTTCAAAAGGACATCATCGTAACCATCCTTGTAAAGAACAAGTTTGATGGTAACTATGAGATCGATGGTTCATTCCTGGATGCTTCCAATGCCGCTTTCGTTTCAGCTTATCCGCTGGAATGGCAGCTGGTGACCACTGGCCCTACCCAATGTAAGGTTCAGGATGCTGTTAACTTTGGTACGCCAACACCTGCTTATCTGTTCTGGACCGGTACCGGTTATTCATACTATGGCAGCTTTGGCCTGGTCATCAATTTTGACGCGAGTGACAATGTCGCCAGTGTGGTTAACTTCTATGGCCAGCCTTCTGGTAATGGTCGTAGCGCTAACCTGGATCCTTCTGGTGTTAACAAGTTTATCGCAGGTAGCCCTGCGGTTATCAAGATCAAATACTGGATGGATCAGCCAAGTGTGGTCACTCCTCACCGTGCATATTTCGACGAAACATGGACTTATCTCGGACCGAGATAATTGAAATAATCTCCTTAGTAATAGAGCCGCCCCCAATAAGGGCGGCTTTATTATTTTAGCAGGGAGGGGGAATGGCTTAATTTTGCCGGATAATTATTTCTATGGAACAGCAGACTCCCCCCAATCAATTGAATATTGAAATAGCTGAAGAAGTGGCTGAGGGTACCTATGCCAACCTGGCCATCATTACCCATTCCCACGCGGAATTTGTGGTCGATTTTGTGAATGTAATGCCAGGCACTCCCAAAAGCAAAGTAAAATCAAGGATCATACTTACCCCCCAGCATGCCAAGCGTTTGATGAAGGCCCTGGCCGAGAACGTAGCCAAATATGAAGAACTCAATGGCGACATCAAAGACCTTGAGGATCTGGCAGTGCCGCTGAATTTTGGTGGGGTGACGGGGCAGGCTTAGGGTAGTTAGGAGTTGGTAGTTAGGAGTTAGGAGGGGTGCCTCGGAATTTTTCGGGATGGCAGGACATATACCAGATCAATTTTCCCACTTCATTATTTTTATTACTGAGCTCCTGCCATATTTCCTCAGTTATATATCCGCAATCTTTTGCAAAGTCTAGCCAGATCTGTGTTTCAGCGTTTTCAGCTCCGCAATCATTCAATTTGCTTATAAAATAATCTCTGTATTGTCTACGGCGGTAGGCTTCTGCCAGATTCGTGCAAACAGATCTTGAGGACCTTCTTATCTGATCTACCATTGAATACTTTTCATCTTTCGGAAAATTTCGGGTCAGGTTAAAAATATCCATTGCTAATTCATATGATTTTTTATAGACGATCAGATCCTTGTAATATCCCATGCGAAATAATCTTGTTTAATTAATTCATGATTTGAGGTACTCCTAACTCCTAACTACCAACTCCTAACTTTCCTAAAGAAGTCCCTCATCCGCAAACGAATAATACCCTGCATCGCTGACAATGATATGGTCCAGCACGGTGATGTCAAGTAAACGGGCGGCATCGCGGATACGGGAGGTGAGTTGTTCGTCGACCCTGCTGGGGCGGAGGCTGCCGGAGGGATGATTATGGCAGAGAATAAGATTGACGGCTTCTTCTTCCAGGGCCTTTTTCAGGATGATCCTGGGGTCAGCCACTGTGCCGGTGATACCGCCTTCGCTGATGATCTCAAAATGGTTGATCTTGTTGCTGCGGTTCAGGAAGATGACGGCAAAGACCTCATGCCTGAGATCGCGGAGGCGGGCCTGAAGAAACCTGGCAATATCAGCACTGCTTTGTATAAGTGTTTTTTCCAATGCCTGGGCCATTTCCCGGCGCCTTCCCAGTTCAAGTGCGGCCAACAGCGTCACTGCTTTTGCCCTTCCTATTCCTTTGACCTTCATTAATTGCTTCAGGGAAAGTTTCCCTAATTCCAGCAGGTTATCCTTTCCCAGTTTCATGATATCATGGGAGAGGTCAAGGGCCGATCTGCGGGCTGTTCCATTCTGTATCAGGATGGCCAGCAGCTCTGCATTGCTGAGATTTACCGCTCCGGCGGCAAGTAATTTTTCACGGGGCCTTTCCTCTTCGGACCAGTTTTTTATTGAGTAATAATGCTCTTGCATCCAATCAATTTAGCTGATAATTTTATCCCTGACAATACCACTTAGTGGTAAGAGAGCCACCAGCGATCCAATTATTAACTTAATCCAATTCTTATGAAAACAAGAAACATTACCTCGCTCGGTTCTATTCATCCTATCCTTTTCTTCGCCTGTATTTATGCGGTTGCCCTGTTTTTTTCCATCTTTATTTGTTCCACACTGTTTTACAGTATCAATGGGAGCGCCAATGAAGACCACAAGATCCTTGACGACGGTAAAAAAGTGGAAATGCGCGCATTTGCAAACCGGTAATGAAAAGGGCTTCGGCCCTTATTTTTTTTGCAGCGGCGGAAACTGAATCGTTATCTTCGCGGCCAATCCACTCTGCCATGCAATCTGCAAAAATCTTCTCTGGGACCGGTTCCCAGCACCTGGCCGAACAGATCTGTAAAAAATATGGAGGACGTTTGGGAAAGGTCAATATCCAGCGCTTCAGCGATGGCGAGATCTGCCCGGTTTTCCTGGAAAGTGTTCGCGGTGATTATGTATTCCTGGTTCAAAGCACGTTTTCTCCAACGGAAAACCTCATGGAGCTCTTGCTGATGATCGATGCGGCCCGCAGGGCCTCTGCCGACAAGGTGATCGCTGTAATTCCCTACTATGGTTATGCCCGGCAGGACCGTAAGGACCGCCCCCGGGTGGCCATTGGCAGTAAGCTGGTAGCCAATATGTTAGTTGCTGCTGGTGCCGACAGGGTGATAACCATGGACCTCCACGCTCCACAGATCCAGGGATATTTTGACATACCTGTTGATCATCTGGACAGCCACGCTGTTTTTATCCCTTATATAGAGAATCTGAGGCTGGAAAACCTTACCTTTGCCGCCCCCGACGTAGGGGCTACCAACCGTATCAGGGAAATAGCGAGTTATTTCAATGCGGAAATGGTGATCTGCGACAAGCACCGTAAAAGGGCCAATGAGATCGCCAGCATGGTAGTGATAGGAGATGTGGCCGGCCGTGACGTGGTGATCATTGATGATATCTGCGATACGGGTGGAACACTGGCCAAATCAGCAGGTCTTTTAAAAGAAAAAGGAGCCAGAACAGTAAGGGCATTGATCACCCACCCGGTGCTAAGCGGAAAAGCGTACGAGAATATTGAGAACAGTGTGCTGGAAGAACTGGTGGTTTGTGATACGATCCCTGTGAGAAAAGAATCGAACAAGATCAAGATCCTTAGTGTAGCTGAACTTTTTGCCGTAGCGATCAGGAATGCTTATGAGAATAAAAGTATCACGAGTTTGTTCATTCATTCGCAGAGAAGGGAGAAATGATTTAGTGAACAGGTGAATGGGTGAATAGGTGAATAGCGAGTATTTTTTAATCAATTATAAATAACAATCATGAAATCGATTACAATCGAAGGACAACTGAGGACCGGATTCGGCAAGTCTGCCACCCGACAACTCCGCTCTCAGGATCAGGTGCCCGGTGTAATTTATGGCGGTGCCCAGGAGGTGAACTTCTATGCTCCTGCTGCAGCTTTTAAGCACTTTGTGTACACACCCAGTTTCCAGATCGCTGAAGTAGTATTAGACGGTAAGACCTACCGTACCATTTTGAAAGATCTTCAATTCGACAAGATCACCGACAAACTTACCCATATCGATCTGCTTGAACTGGTAGAAGATAAAAAAGTGATCGCTGATATTCCGTTGAAGTTCGTAGGTGTATCTCCCGGTGTAAAGGATGGTGGTAAACTCACCGTAAAGATCAAATCTTTAAAAGTGAAGACCCTTCCTAAATACCTGAGAGAGCAGATCGAAGTAAGCATCGATGATCTGCAGTTGAATGGAAATATCCGTGTGGAAGATGTGAAGATCGAACATTATGAGATCCTCAACTCCCCGCGTATCCCCATCGCCTCAGTTACCCTTACCCGTCAGCTGAAACAGGAAGAAGCCGCTGCTACTCCAGCCGCTGCTGCTGCCCCTGCTGCTGCCGCTCCGGCCGCTGCCGCGAAAAAATAAAGGGATCAAACAAATTCTCTGAACCCGTATCTGCTGATACGGGTTTTTTTTGCCCCTGAGTCATTAGCTTCGCAACATGAAATTCCTGTTGGTCGGTTTGGGAAATATCGGAAATGAATATGCGCATACCCGTCATAACATAGGTTTTGATGTGGTGCACGCTTTTGTGAGCAAACATGGAGGTGTTTTCCGGGTTGACCGACTGGCCTATGTAGCTGATGTGAAATGGAAAGGAAAGATCTTTGTTTGTATTTGCCCCACCACCTATATGAATCTTTCCGGCAAAGCCGTGAAGTACTGGATGGAAAAGGAAAAAATAAGCCTGGAAAACATGCTGGTGATCGTAGACGATGTGGCCCTGCCACTGGATAAACTAAGGATCAGGCCCGGAGGTTCAGATGCAGGACATAATGGCCTGAAGAGCATCCAGGAAAGTTTGGTGAGCATTGAGTACCCGCGCCTGAGGTTTGGCATTGGAAATGATTATCCCAAAGGCATGCAGGCTGATTTTGTACTGGGAAAATGGCAAAAGGAAGAGGAGGCCCTGGTGAAACTTAAAATAGGAGGCTGCCTTGAAGCCATAGAGACCTTTGCCAGCCAGGGGCTTAGTACGGCCATGAACCAGGTAAATAATAAGGCCTATTCATTATGAGAAATCAAATCCATTCCCTACTTTAGTAGCCCTGCGGTAACGCACCTCCATGGCCCTGAACAGACCTGAAACGGGCTAATCCAATATTGATGCTGACGACCAATGAATATATGGGATAACAGCCCCTATGAGATTATCCGATGTATTTAATTAAAATTGCTTCTTTATGAAGATCTTTTGCGTTGGAAGAAATTATGTAGCACATGCCAAAGAACTTGGCAACGAAGTGCCCGAGGATCCCGTGATCTTCATGAAGCCTAAGAGTGCGATGCTTCAAAGTCATACGCCATTTTATTACCCGGAATTCACCAATGAATTGCATTATGAATGTGAGCTTGTGCTTCGCATCAGCAAAAATGGAAAATATATCCAGGATAAATTTGCCAGCAAATATTATGATGCAATAACTGCCGGTATCGATTTTACTGCCCGTGATATTCAAAATGAATTAAAGGCAAAAGGCCTTCCCTGGGAAAAAGCCAAGGCCTGGGATAACTCCGCCGTGATCGGGAAATGGGTGCCTGTTGCCAATCTGAAGAATAAAAAAGATATTAATTTCTGTCTTTATAAGAATAAAGAACTGGTTCAACAGGGCAGTTCCTCCCAAATGATCCATTCATTTGACAGTATAGTAGCCTATATCTCCAATTATTTTTCCATAAATATCGGCGATGTGATCTTTACAGGCACCCCTGCCGGTGTAGGAGAGGTAGTAGTGGGCGATGAACTGGAAGGCTTCCTGGAAGACGAGACCATGTTTACCCTTGAAGTGAAATAAGCGCCTTTCTAACTCGATCCTTTCCTCTAATTTTGCGGCGACGATGGCAATGCCCGACAATACCATTTTGCTGCGTGCCTATCGGCTGATGTCGCAGGTGAAACTGATGGCTGAAACCTATGAGGCAAACCGTTCTATTTGCAAATATGTTCATTCCACTTCCCGTGGACATGAGGCCATTCAGTTGGCCACTGCATTTCAATTACTGCCCTGCGATTTTATCAGCCCCTATTACCGGGATGAAAGTATACTTATGGGATTGGGGTTTAGTCCCTATACCCTGATGCTCCAGTTGCTGGCCAAAGGCAATGATATTTTTACCGGCGGAAGGGAATACTATAACCATCCCAATTACAAAGAAAATGATAAGCCGCTGATCATTCACCAGAGCAGCGCCACCGGTATGCAGGCCATTCCCACCACGGGACTTGCGCAGGGTGTTCAGTTCCTGGAATCGCTTCACCCGGATAAGATCCGCAAAGGAGTGAATGGAGAAGCTCCGGTAGTGATCTGCTCGCTGGGCGATGCCAGTATCACCGAAGGGGAAGTAAGCGAGGCCCTTCAGTTTGCGGCCCTTAAAGAATTACCGATCATTTTCCTGGTGCAGGATAATGAATGGGGCATCAGCGTATCGGCCAGTGAATCCAGAGCCATGAACGCTTTTGAATTTGCAGGAGGGTTTAAAAATATCGGCAGGATACAGGTAGACGGCTCAGATTTCGAAGCATCGTATTCGGTGATGAAAAATGTAGTAGAACAGGTTAGAAGGGAAAGGAAACCATTTCTGGTGCATGCGTCTGTTCCCCTGCTGGGACATCATACCAGCGGTGTCAGAAAAGAATTTTACAGAAGTGAAGAGGACCTGCAGAGGCACCAGGCCCATGACCCTAATCCAAAACTTCGAAAAAAATTATTGGACCGGGGCATATCTGAAGAGGAAATAATAAAAATAGAAGAAGAGGCAGCGGTCTTAATTGCTGATCATTTTAAAAAAGCAACTGAAGCGCCGGAACCAGACCCTTCTACAGTAAGCGATCATATTTTCGCTCCCAGTCCAGTACTGGAAGAAACAGGAAAACGATCTCCGGAAGGCGCCAATAAAGTGCTGATGGTAGATGCGGCCCTTTTTGCGATCAGGGAAATAATGGAAGAACATCCGGAAGCTTTATTATATGGCCAGGATGTAGGCTTGAGATTAGGAGGTGTATTTCGCGAAGCCGCTACACTGGCCGATCAATTTGGTTCGGAAAGGGTTTTCAATACGGCAATTCAGGAAGCATATATCGTAGGTTCTACGGTTGGATTAAGCGCTTTGGGACTTAAACCGATCGTTGAGGTACAGTTTGCAGATTATATTTACCCGGGATTTAATCAATTGGTCACCGAGATCTCTAAAAGCTGTTACCTGACATGCGGAAAATTCCCTGTATCCATGATCCTGCGTGTACCCATCGGCGCCTATGGAGGCGGAGGGCCTTATCATAGCGGATCAGTAGAGACCACGGTGCTTTCCATCAAAGGATTGAAGGTGGCTTATCCTTCTAATGCTGCCGATATGAAAGGACTGATGAAAGCGGCCTATCTGGATCCCAATCCGGTAGTGATGCTTGAACATAAAGGGCTTTACTGGAGTAAGGTGCCGGGTACAGAAGAGGCAAAGACCATTGAGCCGGCAAGCGATTATATTCTTCCATTTGGCAAGGCCAATATTGTTCTTCATGCAAGTGATGAGGCGCTGGATAACGGCGAGAGCTGTGTTGTGATCACCTATGGAATGGGAGTTTACTGGGCAAAAGCTGCCGCTAAGCAATTCAATGGCCAAATTGAAATAGTTGACCTGCGTAGTTTATTTCCGTTGGATGAAGCCCTGGTATTTGAAAGGGTTCGATTGCATGGAAAATGCCTGGTGCTTACAGAAGAGCAGCAAAATAATTCTTTCGCCGAAGCATTGGCGGGAAGGATCTCCAAACAATGTTTCCGGTATCTGGATGCGCCGGTGGAAGTGCTAGGCGCATTGAATCTTCCTGCTGTTCCAATGAATATGGTACTTGAACAGGCCATGCTTCCCAATGCGGATAAACTGGCAAAGGCGCTGACCGATCTGCTTTCGCAATAAAATTATTTCAGGTTCAGTTTTATCTGCAACTCATCAAATTGTTTCTGGTCTATAGTGGCAGGTGCATCCAGCATCACATCCCTTCCTGCATTATTCTTAGGAAAGGCGATGAAATCGCGAATACTTTCGCTGCCTCCTAATATGGAACATAAACGATCGAAGCCAAAAGCTATTCCACCATGCGGAGGAGCGCCATATTCAAAAGCGCCCAGCAGGAATCCGAACTTATGCAGTTGTTCTTCTTTATCCATTCCCAGTGCCGCAAACATTTTTTCCTGCAGTTCACGCTGGTAGATCCGGATAGAACCACCACCGATCTCATTTCCATTCAATACCATATCGTAGGCATTGGCCTTGATATTGGCATAGGGATGTTTCAGGTATTCTTCTGCATTATGTATCACCGGATCATTACTGATCATTGTATCGATCTGTGCAGGCTTTGGTGAAGTAAACGGGTGGTGGCGCGCTACCCAGCGGTTACCTTCTTCATCATATTCAAACAACGGGAAGTCGAGTACCCACAATAAACGGAACTCATCTTTTTTTCGCAGGCCCAATCTTTCAGCCATTTCCATTCTGAGATCACTGATGGCTTTCCTGGTTCTTTCTTCTGCCCCTGCAAGAATCAGTACAAGGTCACCTGCTTTTGCCCCGGCTGCATCTGCAATCGCTTTCAGTTTTTCTTCGGTGAAGAATTTATCCATGGAACTTTTATAGGTTCCATCGGTATTGCATTTTATAAAGGCCAGGCCTTTCATCCCTATTTGCGGCCGCTTTACCCATTCAGTTAGTTCATCTGTTTGCTTGCGACTGTATTCACTGCATCCGGGAGCAGCAATGGCCAGTACGGTCTCTGCTTCATCAAATACCTTAAAACCGGTATCATTTAATAATTCAGACCGGTCCTGTTTTTCAACATATACAGAACCTGGTTTTTTCAAATTCAACAATGACATATCAAAACGGATATCCGGTTTGTCATTACCGTAATTCCACATGGCATCTTCCCAGGTCATACGCTGCACTTTTTCCGTGTAGGCAATGCCTTTTACTTCCTGGAAAATATGTTTGACCATTCCTTCAAACATGTTGAGGATATCATCCTGTTCAACAAATGCCATTTCGCAATCGATCTGTGTGAATTCCGGCTGGCGGTCGGCACGGAGATCTTCATCGCGAAAACATTTTACGATCTGGTAATAACGATCGTATCCGCTTACCATCAGCAATTGCTTAAAGGTTTGGGGAGATTGGGGAAGGGCATAGAACTGACCAGGGTTCATTCTGCTTGGCACCACAAAATCCCTGGCCCCTTCAGGAGTTGACTTGATCAGGAAAGGCGTTTCAATATCCATGAAACCCTGGCCATGCAGGTAATTCCTGGCTGCGCGGTTCACAGCATATCGCAGTTCCAGGTTTTTCTTTACCAGGTTACGGCGAAGGTCAAGGAAACGATATTTCATCCGCAGATCATCTCCACCATCCGTATCATCCTGGATGGTGAAAGGAGGGACGGCGGAACGGTTCAATATTTTAAAGGAACTGACCAGTATTTCTATTTCACCTGTTGGAAGGTTAGGGTTCTTATTACTTCTTTCATTCACCGTGCCGGTAGCCTGCAACACAAATTCGCGGCCCAGCGGATTCTCCTCCAGTTCGCGGTTCAATTCTTCCCCGAATAATAATTGGGTAATGCCATAGCGGTCGCGAAGGTCGACAAAGGTGATGGCTCCGAATTTGCGCACGGTTTGCACCCAACCGGCCAGGGTTACCTGTTTTCCTTTATCTGAAATCCTTAATTCTCCATTTGTGTGGGATCTGAACATTTTCTGCTTTTTTCTAGGCTGCAAAGATAATGAGGAAGGCTTGTTTTGCCGATTTAATCCATTACAGTATTTTATAAATTGAATTGATTTCTAACCGATTAAGTTTGGTTGCATCCAGCAATACCTGGTCCTTATATAATCTCTTTCTATATCTGTATTTAAAGAGTTGTAGCAAAGAGACCCCAATGGCTATTATGGTTCAACTGTTAATTATTTTCAATAACTTCCAATAAACCAAAACTTCTGTTATGAAAAAAATTATTTTATTCCTTGTTTTGGCCATCAGCATTCAGGTAGCTTCTTCAACTCCTCTTCTGAAAGGCCCCTCTAAAAAACTGTATGCTTCGGAGATCATGGTTCCCCTCGGGAATAGTACCATCTCCCTTTTTGATCTGTCCAAGCTCAGCATCAAAGAGGCTGAAGCAGTCAAGGGTGCGAAAATGAGTTTTGGAGACAGGATCGCTTTCAAAGTTGCCCAGCATAAGTTGAGACATTATATCAATCCGGATGGCAGCATGAACGACCGGAGGATGACAAAACAACTGAAGAAAATGTCGGCCACCGATGGTTTTCACGCAGGTGGATTTTTCCTTGGATTGTTACTTGGTTTGATAGGCTTGCTGATAGCCTTGCTGATCAATGATGACAAAAAGAAGGCAAGGGTTAAATGGGCTTTGATCGGTTGGGGTATTTGGATCGCCATTGTACTGGTCTCTTTTGTTTTATAAAAGAAAAAATATGATTTTAATAAAGCCAGGGTTATCCCTGGCTTTATTTATAATGTAGGTGTATGATGCTCCCTGATCTCTTTTCTTCGTTGAAAAGCATAATAATAGAGAAGGGTAAGCGCCCCCAGTACAAATGGGATCAGGGCCAGGTGCTTGCCGGTCAGTTCTCCATAAACCACCATGGTATCAAAATGGAAGAACTCGCTGATCATCCATAAAGAGTTTGCGCTGATCCAGAATGCGATGGCCAGGTTATGTGATAATTCGGCTTTTATGTGCCTGGTCCTCCAGGCAATGATAATAGCAATGCTAAGGGTGGGAATGATCATGGCTATACCCAGCCAGGTCCAGATCATACACCAGCTGATATCCTTCATCAGCCAGAAAACGATATGCATATTTTCCATTTTCCGGTAATGGGCCGGAATGATATATTGCTCTTCCTTGTTGGCACTCATGCGAATGATTTAAGTCTTAAAGTTAAAGGATCAACGGGAAAGAATTTGCCGGAAGCGATCCAGGCTGGCTTCGGGATCTATGGCTTTTCCGAGTACAAGATGCTCAGCCAATTGTTTGGCATAATAGGGGGCAAGCGAGGTTCCTTTAGAACCCATGCCATTGAGAATGGCGAGAACAGGGTACAGGGGATGGGTACCCACGAAAGGCCTTCTTTCAATATTGGCCGGACGAAGAGAGATCTTATGATCAATGATTTTGAACGGGCGCTTTAGCCAGTTTTTCATTACTGATTCCGATTGTTTCCTGAAGGTATCGGTGATCACAACCGGCTCCAGTTCCCAGCCATAATTTGAACCTATCCACCACAGATCTTTTTCACCTAAGGGTACCAGGGAAATAGATCTTTTATAAATATGATCCGCATTCAGCCCGGGAATTCGGGCCAGCAGGATCTCGCCTTTATTCAGCGCATAGGGAAGTTTTCCAAACCAGTTATCATCCACCCCGGCCGGGCCATCGCAAAAAATAATGAAGGAGGCTTTGATGTCTTTGTACTGAATGCCACTTGCATTTATTTGCAGGGCCGCTCTGTCAAATTCGGTGACTGATAATTCACCCGCTGATAATAAATGGCTTCGCCAGGCGGGAAGCAGTTCTTCCAGGTGGGCCGTATAGGTGGGAACTATTTTTCCAAAGCCAAAATCGTAATTAAAATCCTGCCTGAATTCATTTTCATCCGAAGGCAGTCCCACATATTCTCCATTTTCTTCTACGCGTTTCAAAAAACTGAGTCGCATTTGAGGGGAAGGGAAGAAATCGATCAATATTTTTTCAGAAATGCCTTTGGTTCCAAGCATGGTCCCCATTGCCTGGTAATGTTCCAAAGCAAAAGGCAGAAGGATATCCGCTTTCCAGGTGCTTACATGCCTTCGGCCCGTAACCGGATTAATGATGCCAGCTGCCAAACGGGAAGGACTCAGTTCATTGTATTTGTCAATCACATGAACTGGCCGGCCCATTTCTTTCAGCCAATAGGAAAGCCAGCTGCCACATAAACCCTGGCCGATGATGAGGAATTCGGTTGTCATGAAGGGCGAAGATAAAATTACTCCTCCACATCGATCCTTACTCCTTCAGAATGCGCGCCGAATTCCGGGGCATACATGCATTGAATGCTTGTGACGCCATTGCTGAAATTACCCGCATGGGTGGCAAACAAGGTGTATTCAAATACAAAAGTGCCTTTGGGCAGATAACTGATGAAAAAATTGGTACTGGCATCTCTTGTACTTTCATAGTAACCTAAACCTCCCTGCCATTTATAATTGCTCAGCACATTTTGGGGTTCCAGGGAAGAGGCACGCATATCTTTCATGTGTACATATTCCATGGGCCTGTCAACCCTGAGTTCGATCCGCACTTTTATTTTATCGCCTACATGTATCACATCTCCTTCGTTTACCGGGTGCAGTACCGGGCCACGGTCTGAATTTTTTTCAATGAATAATTTTTTCTTCAGGCTTAATGGAGAAGATGAAGGAGTGATCTTATCCAGGTCTTCAAAATACTGCCAGTATACGGAACCCCAGGAAGGTGCGGTATTCTTCTCCCTGCTATTGGTCTTTACAGTAAGTTTAATAGTTCCCATATCCGACCTGACATCTTTTCCTTCTATAACGGTTTTAAAATAACCTGTTCCCTCTTCCTGTTTGCTGGTATTGGAATTCAGTGTGGTACTTCCCAATTGTATCGTTATAGCTGGGTTGTTCTCCAGCCATTGCGTTCCGCGAAGTAAAATGGCATAACAGGCTTCTGCGGTGGCCACCGTAGTTCCCCAATGGTTGGTTTGCTTATTCTTTATCAGCCAGGTGCGAAGATCATCGGCACTGCGGCTGTCTTTAGCGATCTCATCGAATGCTTCGATCACCAGGGCCTGCGTTTCAACGGGGGCCTGGTACCACCACCAGCCATAAGACTGATCTTTATAATACATACCCATCTCTTCACTGATGATGGCTGTTTCTTTTAGTGATCTTAAAATAGAGGCGGGTGTTTCCTTTTCATTGAACCGGTTCAAACCCAGGGCGATCATGGCCTGCATATATTTATTATTGCCGGTCCAGGTCTTTGCCAGCCTTGTTTTGATAAGATCGAATGCTTTTCGCGAAGCATCGGGAATGGGCTTATCTGAAAAGAAACTGCGCATATACAGGTACTGGATGGAATATTGGTCGGGTGTCCAGTTCTTCAGATCAACTTTTCTTTTTACCAGTTCATCATACTGCTCTTTGATCTTCTGGTCCAGGTAAGGGATGGCTTTATCCAGGATAGTACCCAGTTTTATTTTTTCAGCCGGTGATACGGCATTGAGATGCAAAAGATGACCAATACCTGTTAAGATGTACTGGGTAATATAACGATCATCAGGCCCGCCGCTGAACCAGACAAAACCACCATTAGTGCTTTGCATGCTGCTGAATTTGGAATAAGCGGAGCCTAATTCATCTGCCATTTTTGTCATATCGAATAAAAGGGCCAGGTTCTTTTTTTGCTGCGATTCATTTCTTGCAGCAAGCACCCAGGGTGTTTCTTCCAGTAAAATGGCTTTCAGTTCCTGGTTCTTTTCCAAATTGCTCATCAGGGCAGCCGTATCCAGTTCCTTCCATTTAGAAAATACCTGGCGTATCCTGGGTGAAGAACTGACCAGCCAGCTGGCCAGTGAATTGGCGTAATAGCGGTTCCAGGATTGTTCGGCGCATTCGTAAGGATACTCCATCAGGTAGGGCAGCGATTGTACCGCATACCAAACAGGGTTGCTGGTATATTCTACGGTGATTGACTGGTGCTGCAGGCTTCCGCTCGAATCTGCGTTTTTCAGTTTATCGAAGCTGTAATTCTTTGTTCCATCCCCACGTATTTGCAGGGGCATAGATTCAGTGACCAGCATACGATTGCTGAGTATAGGAAGGTTATTTTCTTCACCGTCGCTGAACTGATCTGTTTTAGCGATCACCCTCCACTGTAAAGCGCTATTAAAGAGATAAGGAACTTCTATTGGGAACTTCACTATATCTGATTGGCCGGCCGCTACGGTAAAAAATTGTTTGGGTATCATATTGCGGAACCACCCATCTACCGTTTCATTAGTAGCCGCATTGAACAATTGTAATTCAGCGATCCCGGTAAATTCCTTATCGCTGAGGTTAACGATCTTGGCGTTCAGCTCCATCTTATCTCCTTCCCGCAGAAAACGGGGAGGGTTGGGTTGTACCATTAGTTCTTTTTGGGTAACGATCTCCTTGCTGGTATATCCGAATGAGGCATCCTTACTGTGAGCAATTGCCTGGAATTTCCAGCGGGTTAAAGCCTCCGGCATAGTAAAGGTGAAACTGATATTGCCGATACTGTCGGTTTTAAGATCAGGATAGAAGAAAGCTGTCTCATTGAAATTCTTTCGGATAGCTGCGGGTTCCAGGCTGTTAGGTTCAAGATTGGCTGCATCTTTAGTGGTTGAATCAGTGATAAATCCAACCACTTTTTTTTCTTTTTTTATACCTAAAGCGGTAACTACCACTTCTTCCAGCGCATTTTCATTTTTCAGTTGGTCACTTACGATCGGAGCGGGACTCTCCGTTCTCTTCATGGTGCGATATATACGGTTTCTTCCCACTGCATCCACCGTTAATAAGTTATCATATTCTTTATACAGGGGCCAGTAAGTGTAGGGAAGATAATTGATCACTGCAGCATTTTCCGCCTTGAAATTCTCCTGGCTGCTCCAGTAAGCGCCTCCGGTGAAATATTCCCATAAGTATGGAACAGACCAATTGTGCGGATAGAACTGGTCAAGTGACATGTCATACATGGAGGCCAGCATTTCAGCCGCCATCTTTTCTTTATTGTATCCGCTTATCTCCAGTTTCCAGGTCTCCTTTGCGCCAGGTAATGTTTTGTCGCGGAAACTGCTTACCCGTATATCCAATTCTTTATTTTTCCAGGATACGTTTATGGCAGACCGGTTGGAAAACACCCGGTTATTTTTTACAAAGAACCAGGTTGTTCCAAATCCACCCCGGTCGTTTTCTTCAATTGGAAATGTAAAGGTTTTAGATTCATGGTTCAGGGAATCATACCTCAGTTCATTCTTAGTTTTATCCTGCCTGCTGATCTCTGAGATAAGGTGCACATCGTTTGCAGCAGTACCCATTGTAATAAATGCTTTTTCGCCCGGTTCTCCGCTCAGCTTTTCCCGAAGCACGCTGAGGTATTTCATGGGCAGTTCCTTACCAGTAAGTTCAATGTAGCGGATATCTTTTACCTCTTCTTTTTTCACCGGGTCGTAGGCCTTCACCAGCACTTCATAATATCCCGGCTTGATGGGGTATTGAATATCCCATTGGCCGGTTTGCCGGCTGGTATCTTCCCGACTGAGCATATTTCTTTCTTTTGGCCAGCTTTCAGGGTCCGTTTCATTATCGTATTCATCATTAGGGAAGTAACGTATATAATCTTCCTTGCTCATGGTGAACTGGTCGGGCCTTGTCCAATATCTTTCACGTATCAATCGCTGGGGAGGCAGCATACGTGTAATGCTAACCGTGACTTGCGCTTTTTGAAATTCACCAGCCATATTTGAGGTAAACAGCGAAAGGTTATGAAAACTATCCGCCGGAAGGGTGGTTGGCATGACTACCCTTAGCTGCAGCGCTTTATATCCAATCGATACATTTTCTGAGGCAGAACGTGTTTCGCCGTTTATATCAGTAACGTCTGTGCTGATGCTATAATCAAATACAGGTTCGAACTTAGGATCAATGCTGAGATCTGGCAGGGCCTGGAAGCTGATCCTGAATTTCCCGTCTTTATCGGTAACAATCTCTCCGTTTGTGATCTCCATACTACTGGAGGGAGGCTGCCACCAGCGACGATACATCCATGGATAGGGAAACCTGGCGACCCTTTGTACCCGGTAACTTACTTTGGCCCCGTCTATATTATTTCCAGCATAGGCTTTTGCTTCACCAGTGATCACAATGGTCTCATTCAGCCTGAAACTTGTTTTTACCGGGAGGAAACTGACCTGGAATTTTGGTCTTTTATATTCTTCAACCCTGAATGAGGATTCGCCTTCATCATATTGCATCTGCAGGGAGAATTCACCGGTTAACCCATTATTGGGTAAACGGAATTTTCCCTGGAAGGATCCAAAATCATTGCTGGTTATTTTCAAAGAGTCAATATTATCTTCATCTGTATTTCGTAAATAGATCCAGTTTTCATAACCAGGTTCAGCCACCGCTTTCCTGAGGCCTTTGCTGATCACAATACCCTTGAAATACAGCCATTGCCCGGGGCGATAAATACTACGGTCGGTGAACAGGAATACTTTTTCATCGGACGCAGTATCAGGGGGATCGGTCCTGTAATAATAGTCGTTGACGGCATCATTAAGTTCAAGCTTATCGTTGCCATAGGTGAAGCTCATATTGTATGTGCTGTAATAGCTGCCATTCTGTTTTGGTTCATTGATCCTGAAAAAACCATGTTCATCCGTGGTGTAGTTTGTTTCTTTTGAAATTTCATTTTTTGAAGTACTGTAATTATAGGTGGTTTCGGTGACCTTAACACCTGCCTGTTTTAATGGGGCTCCTGTTTCCCTGTTCAATACATAATAGCGGCTGCCCTCGTGTATGAATGAAATAGAAGAAACATAAAAATGAGCTGCGCCCAAAATGCCTTCGGAGGATCTCATATTACTGTCGCTGGATGCCAATAACAGATATTCCCCTGATGAAAGCGCTTCTACCCTGATCTCTGCAGCGTGTTGCTGAAGATCATCTGGTAATGGAAGCGGCTGGGCCCAGCTTTTTATTACAGGTAGTTCCGCAATTTTTTTCCAGTAATTACCCAGGTATTGATTTTTTAATTCTTCTTTCAGCGTTTTGGTCACAGGTATTACCCGGAAATAAAGGGCGGAGAGGTTGCGGTATTTGATAAACGCCCGCATATCCAGGGCCGGGCTGTTCACTTTCTCTACGTTAAAACTCATTTCAGCTCTTTCCATACCCATCAGCAATTGCTGGCAGCGGTATTTCCCTTCAGAGGAATCTTTTTGTTGCAGCAGCTTCCTGCAGATCTCTCTTGCCTTTACCAGGTCTCTGTAATTAGTACTATCTCCATAAGGCTTGAAGGAAGCGCCTTTTTGCTGGTACCATTGGGCCATATAATAGGAAGCGAGGTTGGAAGCAGGTAGTTTGCCGTACCGCAGCGTGATATTTTCCATGGCCCTGAAATAAAGTTTCTCTTTTTCCGGGTGCACAGAATTCTGGTATACGAACCGAAGTCTTTGAATATCCAGGTCGATAAGTGCATCCGGCTTTGTGTCTTTTGCATGAAAGGCCAGTAATTTCTGGTATAGCTGGATGGCTTTGTGTTTGGAGGAAAGAGAGTCCCGAGTTTTGAAATTATAAGCCAGAAATTCCTGCAAGTTTCCAAAAGCATCTGCCTGGTCAAGTTCAAAAGTATAAACAGGGTTATTTATATCTATATCTCCACTTTCAAAGAATTTCAAGGCTTCCTGGGCAAGCAGGTCGTAGAGGGTGGGACGAAGATGTCTTGTATTCCCTTTTATTATGATCGCTTCAAAGTTGGAGAGGGAAGTTTGTTGAAGCAGTCGTTCATTCTTCAGGGAAGACAGGTAAAGTTGTTGCACTTTTTTTAAGATATCCTCGGCCGACCAGGTTTCCAGATCTGCAGAATTATAGTTAACCGTTGTTGTACGGGAATAATATTTATAGCGGTTGTTACGATAATAATTCCAGTAGGCAGTGGCTGTAATATTCTGTAGAAGGGCAGCGGGCAGGGGGGCACTCAGACGAATTTCATTTTCCAGTTCAGGTATGCCTCTGGCGAGGTTGCTTTCCCGGGTCTCCTCCTGTAAATTGATGCGATAGACCAGTGACTTTACCAGCTGGTCCTGAAGGTTTTCTTTTTTCGCCAGTTTATAAATGGCCAGCACTTCATTCAGGGCAGATTTAGGTAGCCCTTTGGCTGAAAATGAATCTACCCTTTTCCACCTGGAGTTATATTCTTTATCAGTTCGCTGCGCGGATAGAACGATCCCGGTTAAGAGTAGCAAACCAAGGAAAATGGAGCGGATCATGGGTTGAATTTTATACAAGATAATTACAATGCCTTTTAAGATGCATGATGAAGGCCAAATTCATAAACTACTGTTCTATTACTGGTCTCACCTGGCAATCTTTAATGAATTAAAGTTTGCAGGCCAGGCCAGAAGCCTGTTTTTTTTTCAGCCTGAAACCATTACCAGTAAAGCATTCCCGCAAAATCCCGCATCAGTGCTTTATGTATGCACGATTCCTTTAACATTTTATTCCATTACGCTGGCACGTGTTTGGAAATAGAAGAACCGAACCAAATTCATAAAACCTAAAACTTAAAATTATGAAACAGATATCTACTCTTTTACTTGGCATCATCATCAGTTCTTCTTCTTTATTTGCATCCGATGGCAAGCGTGGCTTTGATGGAAGCCGCCTTACTATTTCCTCCGTATCCAGTTCTATCCAATTTAAAATTGAGATCGATGGCCGCCAGTTCAGCATGAAAGACAATAGTCTTGTTATCGGATACCTGGGCGAAGGAAGCCACCAGGTGAAGATCTATCGTGAAGGTAAAAGAAACAGCACTGGCTTTGGCCGCCGTGAGTTCTTTTTCAATAATTCCATCTACCTGAAAAGAGGTTTCCATACCGATATCACCATCAGCCGTTTTGGTAAAGTGATACAGGATGAAATGAGGATCGATGCCGAAAATGAATTTTACAATGATGGCGACGACTACTATGATAACAGCAATGGTGGCCTGGGCAACGACGGATTCAGGGATGTTATGGGTGTTCGTGAATTCAACGATGTGAAGGATATGCTTCGCAGGGAATGGTTCGAAAACAACCGTCTTACTTCTGCCAGGGTAATGATCAGCAAAAATTCTTTTACTACTGCACAGGTGAAAGATCTGATGTTGCTCTTCACATTTGAAAGCAACCGCCTGGAGCTGGCTAAAGCCGCTTATTGCAAAACTGTTGACCAGCGTAATTTCTGGCAGTTGACCGATGCGTTCACATTCAGCAGTAGCAAAGACGAATTGAACCGTTTTCTTCGTGAACAATCGCACTAAAGTTTTCTCTGCACTTGGGTATAAAAAAAAGCCCCGCCGAAAGGCGAGGGCTTTTTTCTTTTATTTGAAAGATCATTATTTTTTACTCATTACTTCAGCCATTTTAATGCCGATATCTGCTGGGCTACTTACCACATGGATACCACATTCGGAAAGGATCTTCATTTTCGCCGCTGCTGTATCATCGGCCCCGCCAACAATTGCCCCGGCATGGCCCATTCTTCTTCCGGGAGGGGCTGTTTGTCCTGCGATGAAACCAACCACTGGTTTTTTATTTCCATTAGCCTGGATCCACCTGGCTGCTTCCGCCTCCATACCGCCACCGATCTCGCCGATCATTACGATCCCATCTGTTTCCGGATCGTTCATGAACATTTCCACTGCATCGCGGGTAGTAGTGCCAATGATGGGATCGCCTCCGATACCTACAGCGGTAGAGATACCCAATCCCGCTTTTGCCACCTGGTCGGCCGCTTCATAGGTGAGCGTACCCGATTTGGACACTATACCTATCCTTCCTTTTTTAAATATAAAACCAGGCATGATGCCCACTTTGGCTTCGTCTGAAGTGATCACACCCGGACAGTTAGGTCCAACCAGGCGGGTGGCGCTTCCCTGCAGGTAATTTTTCACTTTTACCATATCCTGAACTGGTATGCCTTCTGTGATACAGACTACGAGTTTAATACCTGCTTCAGCAGATTCCATGATCGCATCGGCCGCAAACGCTGGCGGAACAAAAATGATGCTGACGTTGGCGCCGGTATGCATAACCGCATCAGAAACGGTATTAAAAACTGGTTTGTCGAGATGGCTGCTGCCACCTTTTCCCGGGGTTACCCCGCCCACTATATTGGTTCCGTATTCTATCATTTGGGTGGCATGAAAACTGCCTTCGGTACCGGTGAATCCCTGAACCAGGATCTTGGAATGCTTATTTACGAGGATACTCATAGATGGAATTGTGGCGCAAAAATAGGTGAAATAGGGGAATAGGTCAATGGGTGAATGGGTGAATAGGGGAATGGGTGAATAGGGAGGAAAGCCTACTTCAGCAGCTCATCCATATCACGGTCGTTGGCGATCTTGCCTTTTTCTTCCAGCATACGCATGTCTTTGGCATCCTGCAGGAAGTCGGAGGCAAAAATAAAATCGTTGAGTAGTTTATTCTTACTGAAAATGATCTCTTTATTATTCCCTTCCCATTCTTTATGGCCTTTATACATGTAAAGGATATAATTCCCGATCTCCATTACGCTGTTCATGTCGTGTGTATTCACAACGGTGGTGATATTGAATTCAAGGGTGATCTCCCGGATCAGCCGGTCGATCACCAGCGAGGTCTGCGGATCCAGGCCTGAGTTAGGTTCATCGCAGAAAAGATATTTTGGGTTCAGTACGATCGCACGGGCCAGGGCCACCCTTTTTTTCATCCCTCCGCTTAATTCAGCGGGAAACTTACGGTTGGATTCATTCAGGTTCACCCGGTTCAAAACTTCATTTACCCGGTCCAGTTTTTTCCGGGTGGTCCAGTTGGTGAACATATTCAGCGGGAACATTACATTTTGTTCCACTGTCTGGCTATCGAACAGGGCAGAACCCTGGAATAGCATACCGATCTCTTTGCGAACCTCAGTCTTTTCATTGGGGGCCATGTTGGTGAAATTCTTTCCATCATAAATGATATCGCCGGCATCAGGAGTGAATAATCCAACCATACATTTCATCAGCACGGTCTTTCCGCTTCCGCTGGCACCAATGATAAGATTACACTGGCCGGTTTGCATCACCGCGCTAACATCTTCAATGATGGTCTTGCCGTCAAATTCTTTTTTTATGTTCCTTACTTCTATCATGCGTTCTGCAGTAAAAGAGCCGATAAAATATAGTCTGCGAAAAGTATCAGTATGCAACTCACCACCACCGCCTTGGTACTGGCCCGGCCAATTTCCAGTGCGCCGCCTTTAACATAGTATCCATAAAATGCGGGAACGGATGATATGATAAATGCGAATACATAGGATTTAGTGAGGGCAAATATCACGTTGTAGGGAACGAAAAATTCCAGCAATCCTTTATCGAACACATTGCTTGAAACAATACCCGCACTTACGCCTGCCAGCCGGCCTCCCCATATACCAAGTGCCATGGAAATAACTACGAGCATTGGGATGGTGAGTAAAGCGGCAGCGATCTTTGGAAGTACCAGATAGGTTTTTGTTTTTACGCCCATGATCTCCAGCGCATCGATCTGTTCGCTTACGCGCATGTTACCGAGTTCACTGGCAATTCTTGAACCAGCCACACCGGCCAGTACAATACAAACCAGGGTAGGGGCGAACTCAAGGATCACCGTGTCTCTTACGATCTGCGCGATAGTGGAGGGCGGAATTAGCGGGCTCACCAGCTGATAGGCTGTCTGAATGGTGGAAACAGCTCCAATGAATACGGAGATGATAGCCACAATACCCAGGGAGCCGATACCGATCTCGGTGCACTGGTGAATAAATTCCTTCCAGTACATTTTCGCGCTTTCAGGACGCGCAAACATTCCTTTGATCATCAGCAGGTACTGGCCTATATCGTGAAATAGGGTCATATATCCTGCTAAGATAGCTAAAACCGTGGGTTAGATGTCCTTTGAAGCCTTCCTGAATCTTTTCCACCATTTAGATCTTTCTACGATCTCACCGGTTGGGTTTTTACTCTTTAACTGGGCATCTACTACGGCAATCAGGGCCATATTGTAAATACTGCGTACAGAACTGCCCAGCTGAAGTATATGTACCGGTTTATTCAGTCCTAAAAGAATTGGGCCTACCGCATCAGCGGTCTCCAGTTCTTTCATCAGGTTGTAGGCGATATTACCAGCTGCAAGATTCGGGAAGATGAGGGTGTTAACATCCAGGTCCACCAGCTCGCAGAATGGATAATTCTCTTTCATCAATTCTTTATTGAAAGCCACATTAGCCTGCATCTCTCCGTCAACAATGAGTTGCGGCATTTTCTGCTTTACGATCTCTCGCGCTTTTGCCACCAGTTTAGCTTCGGGGGCACTGCTGCTTCCAAAATTGGAAAAGCTGAGCATAGCCACACGCGGAACAATATTAAAATGCATTACTTCCCGCGCTACCATGATCGTGATATCAGCCAGTTCTTCGGCCGTAGGCTGGAAATTAACGGTAGTATCTGCCAGGAATAAAGGACCTTTCTTCGTCAACATCAGGTACATGCCCGCTATCTTCTTCACGCCAGGTTCTGTTCCGATGGTTTGAAGGGCAGGGCGAATTGTATCTGGATAATTCCTGGCGAGGCCAGAGATCATGGCATCCGCATCACCGCATTCCACCATCATGCAGCCAAAATAGTTGCGGTCCTTCATTACTTTTTTCGCCTCGTAGGCATTGAATCCACGGCGACCTCTTTTCTTAAAGAAGAGCTCGGCGTATTGTATCCTTTTATTTTCCATTTCATCGCTTCGCGGATCATGGATAGGAATATCATAGAGATCGATGCCATTTTCCAGCGCTATCTTTTTGATCTTTGTCTGGTCGCCCAGCAAAATAGGATAGGCCACTCCTTCATCATAGGCTATCTGCGCCGCCTTCAGGATCTTGGAATTATCTGCTTCCGCGAAAACGATCCGTTTTGGATCACGACGGGCTTTGTTACCGATCACACGCATTACCTGGTTATCCAGGCCAAGTCGTTTATTCAGGTTGTTTTTATAAGCAGCCCAATCGGTGATAGGTGTTTGCGCTACACCACTTTCCATAGCGGCCTTCGCAACAGCCGGAGCAACAGTTGAAAGCAAACGAGGGTCCACGGGTTTTGGAATGATATAGGTGGGACCGAAACTGATGTTCCTTTCATTATAGGCCATATTCACGATCTCGGGCACTGGTGTTTTTGCCAGGTCGGCCAAAGCCTTTACAGCAGCCAGTTTCATAGACTCATTGATCTGTGTGGCCCTTACATCCAGTGCTCCGCGGAATATATAAGGGAAACCCAGTACATTATTTACCTGGTTAGGATAATCGCTGCGGCCGGTGGCCATGATGATATCCTTCCTGGTCTCTATGGCATCTTCATAGGCGATCTCAGGATCGGGATTGGCCATGGCGAATACGATAGGATTCTTAGGCATGCTCTTCACCATTTCCTTAGTAACGCAGTCAGCTGAACTCAGGCCGATAAACACATCGGCCATTTTCATTGCTTCAGCCAGGGTCATGTGTTTATTGCCATTGGCATATAACAGTTTCAGTTCGCTGAGATCAGTTCGGCTATGCTGCAACAGTCCCTTACTGTCGAACATATAAAAATTCTCATGTTTGGCGCCAAGCGATTCATATAAACGGCTGCAGGCGATAGCGGCAGCACCGGCGCCATTGACAACGAAGATGGCTTTTTCAATTTTCTTTTTCTGGATCTCCAGCGCGTTCAGCAGGGCAGCACCAGAAATGATGGCGGTACCATGCTGGTCGTCGTGCATTACGGGGATGCGCAGTTGTTCCTTCAGTTTCTTTTCAATATAAAAACATTCAGGGGCCTTGATGTCTTCCAGGTTGATCCCTCCAAATGTTGGCTCAAGCGCTTTTACGATCTGTACGAATTTTTCCGGATCTTTTTCATTGATCTCAATATCGAATACATCGATGTCGGCAAATATTTTGAACAGCACTCCTTTTCCCTCCATCACGGGTTTGCCTGCTTCAGGCCCGATATCGCCCAGGCCAAGTACCGCTGTGCCATTACTGATAACAGCTACCAGATTTCCCTTCGCGGTATATTTATAAACATCTTCTATGTTAGCGGCTATTTCCAAACAGGGCGCGGCTACGCCGGGAGAATAAGCGAGGGAAAGATCTCTTTGTGTTTTTGCTTCTTTTGTAGGGATCACTTCGATCTTTCCTGGACGGCCCTTAGCGTGATATTCGAGGGCTTGTTGTTTACGAAAGTCGTTCTGCATAATAACAATTTAATGTAATGCTGACTGTATCATAACGAATTTGCAATGTACGGAATTATCTTACCCTGCTACCTGTTATTGGTCAGGTCAGATACTGCTTCCGATCCATGCCATCATACCTATTCCGGTCTCAATAGCATCTTCGTCTATATTGAAGTGAGGAGTGTGCACACCAGCAGTGATGCCTTTAGCTTTATTCATCGTTCCCAGCCGGAAGAAACAGGCAGGTACCTGTTGGGCATAATAACCAAAATCTTCCGCACCCATTCTTAATTCTGTTTCGCTTACATTCTTTTCTCCTGCAAATTCCTGCGCTTTGCTCCTGGCTTTTTCAGTCAGTGCTTCTTCATTTATCACGCAGGGATATCCAACATCAATATGCAGGTCCAGCGTTCCTCCCATGCCATCCACTATTCCCTTGGAAATGTTTCGAATCAATTCGTGGGCCTCGAAGCGCCATTTTTCATTCATGGCCCTGAATGTTCCCTTTAGTTGTACTTCCTCAGGAATTATATTGGTGGTAGTTCCCGCATTGAATGCGGTAATGGAAAGAACAGAAGGGTTGAAAGGATCATTGCGACGGCTGATGGTTTGCTGCAATGCAATGATCAGGTGTGAAGCAATGAGTATGGGATCGATCGTCACCTGGGGAGAAGCGGCATGCCCCCCTTTTCCCCTGATGGTAAAATAAAGTTCATCAGCGCTGGCCATTACTTTTCCACTGCGGAAACTCATCTTACCCGTTTCCAGCCAGGTGTGCACATGAAGGGCAATGATGCCCTCGGGTCTTGGATCTTCCAGCACCTTATCCTTTATCATCAGGGATGCGCCACCTGGGTTTTTTTCTTCTCCGGGTTGAAAGATCAGCTTCACGGTTCCTTCCCATTCATCTTTTAATTCATTTAATATTTTCGCGGCGCCCAGCAGGCAGGTAGTATGAACATCATGGCCGCAGGCATGCATTACCCCTTCGTTTTGCGATCGGTAATCAACATCATTTTCTTCTTTAATAGGCAATGCATCCATGTCTGCTCTTAATGCGATCACTCTTTTATCCGGATTTTTTCCCCTGATCGATCCCAGTACACCAGTGTTAGCTTTCACTTCGAAAGGGATCCCAAAACTGGTCAGTTTTTCCTGCACATAGCGGGAGGTCTCAAATTCCTGGTAACTCAATTCTGGATGCATATGTAAATGATGTCGCACACTGATGAATTCAGGGGCATAGGCTTTTGCCAATGATTTTATCCGGTTAAGAAGCATGGAGACAAAGATAGTGGTGAATGGTCAATGGTGAATGGGAGGCCTTAGATATCGTCCTCTGCCTTGGCAGGTTTCACTTCAATGATGTCATTCATGATGAAGACGCCATTGGGAAAATAAACGTTCAATCTTCTCTGGTAGTTCTCTGCATCTTTACGGTCTTTAAAATTTCCTGCTTTAAGCCGGAAATAAGGCGATTGATACCAGAGATAAGCTTTCAGTTCGGGGAAAAAAGTATAGACCTTGGTTTTTGCTGCCATGGCCTCATCTCTTTTGGTGGTGCTGATGATCATCAGGCGAAAACCTTTATCTGTCTTCCTTCCCTCGCGGGTGGTAATATCGTTGATGGCGATCTGTTTTTTCACCAGCAGGTCAAGGCGGGGGTCTTTATGTATGATCACCGAATTGGAATCAGACCTGTTTTGGGCAAGGCTGTCCGTTTGCGAAAATGCAGTAAAAGAAAACAGGATGGAAAAGCAAGCGAGAATGAATTTCATATAAGGTTGCTGTTCAAATATCTTACCAATTTATTAATAACCTGCACCTGCCCCGGCAATATTTTCGATGGGATGCCAGGTGGTCTTTATTTCCTGGGTGTCCATTATGAAATAAGGCGATTGTCCTGCCTCCGTTTGCCAGTCAACCTGGTCATAGAAACTGATCCTTTTCAGGTTGGCGGCAGATCTTTCCCTGATCATTTTTTGAACGACTGCATCTTTTTCACAATAGACCATGGCGTTCACATCCATATGATCGACGAACCAGGAGGTCAGTTCGGATGGTTTGCCCGTAAGAATATTTATCACTCCTCCAGGCAGATCGGAGGAATTTAACACTTCCGAAAAAGTTACGGCGCATAATGGTTTTGTTTCCGAGGCCAGTACCACACAGGTACATCCCCCGGCGATCACCGGTGCGATCACCGAGATCAATCCTAATAAAGAATCTCCCTGGGGTGCAATGATTCCTACAACGCCTGTTGGTTCCGGAACTGAAAAATTAAAATGTGAACTCGCTACCGGATTCACCGCGCTGAATACCTGCTGGAATTTGTCACACCATCCTGCATAATAAATAATACGGTCGATGGCCAGGTCCAGTTCTTTTTCCGCTTTTATGCGGCTGCTGTCCTGCAATACCAGCTCCTCCAGGAACTGGGCCCTTCTTCCTTCCAGCATTTCAGCCATCCTGTATAATATCTGCGAACGGTTAAAAGCAGACCTGCTGCTCCATCCGCCAAAAGCGCCACGGGCAGCCACCACAGCTTCCCTCAGGTCTTTTCTTGAACTTAAGCATACATTGGCCAGCTTTTTTCCCGAAGCATTATTGGGAATATAATAACGTCCGGATTCAGTTCTGGGGAACTGTCCACCGATATAGATCTTATAGGTCTTTAAAACTTCCAGTCTTTTTTCCATGTTGCGCTATTTTAAATTCACATAAGGTAACAATCCATGTAAGCCGCCCTCCCTGCCAAAACCGCTTTCTTTATATCCTCCAAATGGTGAGGCGGGATCGAATTTGTTGAATGTATTTGCCCAAACCACACCGGCCCTCATTCTGCGTGTCATATTAAATATCCTGGATCCTTTGTCGGTCCATACACCCGCGCTTAAACCATATGGAGAGTTATTTGCTTTTTCAATCACCTCATCATCTGTACGGAAACTGAGAATGGCCAGCACCGGACCAAAGATCTCTTCCTGAGTTACACGGTTGCTTTGCGCCACATTAGTGAAAAGGGTAGGAGGACACCAGAATCCTTTGCGGGGAAGTGAACAGGATGGCTGGTAGATCTCTGCTCCTTCTTTTTTTCCTATCTCCAGGTATTTCTGGATATTCTGTAATTGCTGTTTTGAATTAATAGCGCCGATATCGGTATTCTTGTCCAGCGGATCGCCAACTATCAGTGAAGCGATACGGTCCTTTAATTTTCTCACTACCTGTTTCATCACAGATTCCTGTACATATAATCTTGAACCAGCGCAGCAAACATGTCCCTGGTTAAAGAAAATACCGTTGATCACTCCTTCCACGGCCTGGTCCAGAGGAGCATCTTCGAAAATGATATTGGCGGCTTTTCCTCCCAGTTCGAGCGTTGCTTTTTTATTGGTACCGGCAATGGCGCGCTGAATGATCTTCCCAACTTCGGTGGATCCTGTGAAAGCGATCTTATCCACCTCAGGATGGTTTACAATAGATGATCCCGTTTGGCCGGCTCCGGTGATTATATTGACCACTCCGGGGGGAAGTCCTGATTCTTGTATGATCTCTGCCAGTTTTAAAGCGGTCAGTGGGGTGGTCTCTGCAGGTTTTAATACCACGGTATTGCCGGTGGCCAGGGCAGGGGCTATTTTCCAGGCAGCCATTAATAATGGAAAATTCCAGGGTATGATCTGTCCGGCTACTCCCAGGGAGGAGGCTTTCCTGTTTGGAAATGCATATTCCAGTTTATCGGCCCATCCGGCATAATAGAAAAAATGATTGGCTGCGGTGGGCACATCAAAATCGCGGCTCTCGCGGATTGGTTTTCCTCCATCCAATGATTCAATGATGGCCAGTTCCCTGGCTTTTTCCTGTATGATACGTGCAATGCGGAAAATATATTTAGCCCTTTCTTTTGCGGGCATTTTACCCCAGGTCTTTTCATAGGCCTGCCTTGCGGCGCCTACTGCGAGGTTGACATCTGCCTGGTTAGCTTCCGCTACTTCACTGATCTTTTCCTCCGTGGCGGGGTTGATGGTATAAAAATATTTTTTGGACGAAGGTTTTTTCCATTCGCCATTTATGAACAGGTCGTATTGTTTTGATATGGAAGCCGCGCTTCGGCTTTCCGGCGCCGGATCATAGGACCAGCTGGTATCAAATTTCAATCTGACCGTATTCGTTTTTTTTCTGGCAGTTGATTTAGCCATGGTATGTTTTATTTTGAGATGCTGGTACCCTAGTTTTTTTTGTCAGTCAACAGAGAAATAATTTGCAGCCTGGTAAGTTCCTGTTTGCATCTTTACCAGTTGCATCAAAACATCATTGGCCAGGCTGCTGGCTCCAAAACGAAACCAGTCGTTGTTCAGCCAGTCATCACCCAATACTTCCTTTACCATCACCAGGTAATGCAGGGCAAGTTTAGATTTAGAGATCCCGCCGGCAGGCTTCATTCCCACCATTCTTCCTGTTTTATAGTAGAAATCGCGAATAGCTTCCAGCATCACCAGTGTAACAGGCATGGTGGCTGCGGGCTGTATCTTACCGGTGGAGGTCTTGATGAAATCTGCACCAGCCATCATGGCGATATCACTGGCCCTTCTCACTTTATCGAATGACCCTAATTCACCTGTTTCAAGAATCACTTTTAATCTTGCCTCGCCGCAGGCTTCTTTTATCATCGCTATTTCATCAAAAACGAAATTATATTCACCCGCATGGAATTTACCCCGGCTGATCACCATATCCACTTCATCGGCCCCTTCATTTACAGCGAATTTTGTATCCCGGAGCTTTACGTCTTTAGAAGATTGACCGCTGGGAAATGCGGTGGCCACTGAGGCTACCCGTATTCCCGAACCTTCAAGCGCTTTTTTAGCCACCCTTACCATGGTAGGATAAACGCAAACAGCCGCAACCGTTGGAAGTCCGGGCAAAGCATCATGCGGATGCATCGCTTTATAACAAAGCTGTTTCACCTTACCGTCTGTATCCTTTCCCTCCAGGGTGGTAAGATCGATCATGTTCAGGACCAGTTTTAGTCCCTGCACTTTTGAATCGTTCTTAATGCTTCTTTTTGTAAAACGGGCGGCTCTTTCTTCCACACCTACCTGGTCAATACGGGGAGAGAACTCAGGCAGGGAAAAACCGCTGCTGGCTACTGCCATGGGATTTGATTTTTAGGTAAATTCAAAGATAACCAAAGTTACGGGGAAAGGCCTGGTGGCCATTTTCGGCTAACTTCCGACCGTTTATCAACAATTTTTAGAAACAAGGCCCGATTATATTAAATTCGGCTCTTCAAAAAAACTACTGAAAATGAGAAAACCAGGTTCATGGCTTGCGTTGCTACTACTGCTGATCGTTCAGCTGCCGGCGCTGGCCCAGCCCACTTTCCCGGAGAATGGGGTGGCTGATCCGCGGCATGGCTTCTATGCCTTCACGCATGCTACCATCGTTAAAGATGTAAACAGCACTATTGAGAATGCGACCTTGGTCATCAAGGACGGCCGTATTGTTTCTATTGGGGCCGGTCTTCCGGTACCTGCAGGAGCGGTAGAGGTGGAATGCAAGGGTAAATTCATTTATCCTTCTTTCATTGATATCTATACTGACTATGGCACTCCCCAGCCCCAGCGTACACAGGGACAGGGCGGATTTAATTTTTTTGCGGCCCAGCAGGCCGAATCAAATCTGAAAGGCCCCTATGGCTGGAACCAGGCCATTCGTTCGGATGTGGACGTATATAAAGTTTTTAATGTAAATGATGCCAATGCCAAACCACTTCGTGAAGCAGGATTTGGTACGGTACTTACTCATGTAAAAGACGGCGTGGCCCGTGGAACAGGCGCTGTGGTTACCCTGGCCAATGCCAAGGAGAACCTGGTGATCGTGCGAGAAAAAGCCTCCGCGCATTATTCATTCAATAAGGGAACTTCCACCCAGGCGTATCCTTCTTCCCTGATGGGATATATTGCTTTATTGCGTCAGACCTACCTGGATGCCCAGTGGTATAAGAATAAACCTGACCAGGAGGGATTCAACCTTACCCTTCAATCTTTCCTCGATAACCAGAGCCTCCCGCAGATCTTCGAGGGCAACGATAAATGGAATGACCTGCGCGCAGATAAGATAGGGGATGAATTTGGCGTGCAGTATATCATCAAGGCCGGACAAAATGAATACCAGCGTATCGCGGATATGAAATCTTCCAATGCGAGTTTTATACTTCCGTTGAATTTTCCGCAGGCCCAGGATGTAGAAGATCCGGTGGACGCAAGATTTGTTTCGTTGGAAGATATGAAGCATTGGGAACTGGCCCCTACAAATGCCTCGGCATTTGAAAAAGCAGGGATCCCTTTCTGTCTTACTACTGCTGATCTTCGCACTCCAGGTCTTTTCTGGACCAATCTTCGCAAGTCAATGGATTATGGCCTTACCGAAGCAAAAGCGCTGGAGGCATTGACAAAAACGCCTGCAACTTTGCTGGGCGTGTATGATAAAGTAGGAAGCCTGGATGCCGGTAAACTGGCAAATTTCCTGGTAACTACTGGCCCTATCTTTTCTGAAAGAACGAATATCCTTTACAATTATATCCAGGGAATAAAATACGGAGTGAAGGATGAGAATAATGTTGCAGGTACCTATAATGTGACGGTTAATACACCGTTTGGCACAGAAAGCTATACGCTGGATGTGAAATCTCCTTCATCCGCTACCTTATTTGGCAAAGATTCTCTCAATACAAAATTCAGTTTCGACAGCAAGCAGGTAAAACTGAGCTATGCCGCCCGTCCGGTAAGGGTGCGACCTAATCCTTCTGATTCTACCCGCAGGGCACCAGGCGGCGGTGGATTTGGAGCAGGTCGTTTCGGAGGTGGAGAAACCACACTTCCTGTTAATGCTACCCGTTTAAGTGGGATCAGCAATGGTACCGAATGGAATGGTACAGGTGTGGATTCTTCAGGAAATGAATTGACATGGACCGCTGTGTTTGTGAAAGCGGCCGAGGTGAAAACAGATAGCGTGCGTAAAAAAGATCCCCCTGTTGTTGGTAAAGTGGTTTACCCATTCATGCCTTATGGTTGGGATGCCGAGCACCAGCCAAAACAGGAGACCATCCTGATAAAGAATGCCACCGTATGGACCATGGAAAAAGAAGGCATACTGAAGAACACCGATGTATTATTGAAAGCAGGTAAGATCGCAGCCATTGGCCAGAACCTGAGCGATCCCAATGCACGTGTAATAGATGGTACCGGTAAACATCTATCTCCTGGTATCATTGATGAGCACTCGCATATTGCGGCAGCTTCCATTAATGAAGGTGCCCAGTCTGTAACTTCTGAAGTGCGCATTGGAGATAACCTGAATCCTGAAGACATTAATATTTACAGGCAGTTAAGCGGTGGTGTTACCACTTCGCATATCCTGCATGGCTCGGCCAATGTGATCGGGGGACAGACCCAATTGATCAAACTTCGCTGGGGTGCTAACGACCAGGACCTTAAATTTAAAAATTCGGATGGCTTCATCAAATTCGCATTGGGCGAAAATGTGAAGCGCACCGCAGCTACCCAGGGTAATACCCGTTATCCTGATACCAGGATGGGTGTGGAGCAGGTATTCATGGATGCATTTACCCGCGCCAAGGATTATAAGAAAGAATGGGCAGAGTATAATGCTGCTAAAGACAAACTGATCAAAGACAAAAAGCCTTTGACCGGCCTTATCCCTCCAAGAAGGGACCTGGAACTGGATGCACTTGCAGAGATACTGGATAATAAACGTTTCATTACCTGCCACTCTTATGTGCAGAGTGAGATCACTGGCCTTATTGAAGTGGCTGATAAACTTGGTTTCAAAGTGAATACGTTTACCCATATCCTGGAAGGATATAAAGTGGCCGATAAAATGCTGAAGCATGGAGCGAACGCTTCTACCTTCTCTGATTGGTGGGCCTATAAAGTGGAAGTTGATGACGCCATTCCTTATAATGCAGCCATCATGACCAAAGTTGGTTTGAATGTAGCTATCAATTCTGATGACGCTGAAATGGCCCGTAGATTGAACCAGGAAGCTGCCAAAACCATTAAGTATGGTGGTATGACCCCGGAGCAGGCGCTGGCCATGGTTACGATCAACCCCGCGAAAATGCTTCATGTGGCTGACCGCGTAGGAAGTTTGAAAGTAGGAAAAGATGCAGATGTGGTACTCTGGTCGGATAACCCGCTTAGCATCTATGCTAAATCACTTTATACTATCGTGGATGGTACTGTTTATTTCGATCGCCAGCACGACCAGGAACTGGAAAAATCCATTTTAGAGGAAAGGACCAGGCTGGTTAAGAAAATGACCGGTGAAAAAAGAGGTGGCGGATCTGTGATCCCGGCCCAACCTTCTTACCAGGTGATCTTCTCCTGCAGTGAACATATGCATAGTCATGGTTTGCTTACCATCGACAGTGAAGAATAATCATTGAAAAACGCAAACAAAAAAATCAATCAAATGAGAAAAATATTATTCGCCTGTCTGCTTTGTTCCCTGGCCCTGGCCGGCTTTTCGCAGGCCAATGTATTGCCGGCTCCTGCGCAGAAAGGAGTGATGTATGTAAAGAATGCCACTATCCATGTTGGCAATGGAAAGGTGATCGAAAATGGCGTTATCCAGGTGCGTGACGGAAAGATCGAAAAAGTGGGAAATGATATCAGCATCCCGGCTGATGCCAATGTGATGGATGCAAAAGGCCAGCAGGTTTATCCCGGGCTGATACTTCCGGTGAGCAGCCTTGGACTGATAGAGATCGGTGCGGTGCGCGCCTCCAATGATGCCCGCGAACTGGGTGACCTCAATCCGAATGTTCGATCGATTGTGGCTTATAATACCGATTCAAAAGTGATCAATACGCTTCGTTCCAATGGTATACTGGCTGCAAACATAGTTCCCCAGGGAAGTTTCCTGGCCGGCTCTTCATCAGTGGTTCAACTGGATGCATGGACCTGGACAGATGCTTCGCTGAAAACGGATGCGGGTATGCATTTGTATATGCCATCCCTGATGCCACGCCCGAGTTTTGGCAGAGGCGGAGGTGGGGGAGGTTTTGGACCTAATGCAGGACAGGCTGCCACCGATCCGGTAAAAGAGGGATTGGAGCAGATCGAAAAACTGAAAGCTTTTTTCCGTGAGGCAAAAGCGTACAATGATGTAACCAAACATGAGGAGACCAACCTGAAATATGAATCGGTTAAAAACCTGTTCAATAAATCGCAGAAATTCTATGTGCATGGCAATACCGTAAAACAAATGCTGGTGGCGCTTGATTTTGTAAAAGAATTCGGATTTGATGTGGTGATCGTGGGTGGAAGCGAATCATGGCAGATCGCAAACCTGTTAAAAGAGCATAATGTGTCTGTTATTTTACAGCAAATGCATAGCCTGCCCACTACCGCTGATGATGATGTTGACCAGCCTTACAAAACCGCTGCAGCCCTGCAAAAAGCCGGTGTTCTTTTTGCCATCTCTGATGATGATGGACAGACCCGCGGAAGAAACCTTGCTTTTAATGCGGGTACTGCAGTTGCCTATGGTTTAACCAAAGAGGAAGCCCTGGCTGCAATTTCCCTGAATGCTGCCAAGATCATGGGTGTTGCTGATAAAACAGGAAGTATTGAAGTGGGAAAAGAAGCGAACTTTATCATCAGTTCCGGAGATATCCTGGACATGAGTACCAGCAATGTAACAGATGCTTTCATTCAGGGCCGTAAAATAAACCTGGATGATAAACAAAAGCAGCTTAACCAGCGCTACGAAGAAAAATATGAGCTGAAGCCGAAGAAAGGATTCTGATACTATAATTGGCTATTAAAAAAAAGAGACGCTGCTAAGCGTCTCTTTTTTTTAATGTGCATGGTTTCCATTTCCATGATCGTCCAGTTCTATATGTTCCCCGCAATTAGGGCAGCGGTGTGTTTTCTTAACCCGGTGAAGCCTGAATTCTTCCAGGAAACCGGCAGAGATAATACCTGCAGGCAAAGCAAAAAAAGCAACACCCGAAAGCATGATCACCATGGCCATGGCTTTCCCCACGTAGGTCACCGGGTACATATCTCCATAACCTGTGGTAGTAAGTGTTACCACCGACCACCACATAGTTGCGGGAATGCTGGTGAAATAGGCCCTGTTCTTTGGATCCAGGTGTTCGGCAAAATAAATGGCGCAGGAAGCGAACACGATCAGGAATATCACTAAAACGAAACTCAGTAATAGTTCATTGAATCTTTTCTTGAAAACATTTACGATCATTTGTGCCGATTGCATATAGGCGGTGAGGCGGAATAACCTGATGATCCGAAGTAATCGAAGCATTCGAAGGATCCGAAGGTCAAGGGTAAGAATACGGCTCAGGTAAAAAGGAAGTATGGCCACCAGGTCTATCAATGCTGCAGGAGAGACCATATACCGAAGCCGGCCCCATATACTGTGGCGGTATTTCTCCTCATGATTACAACTCCATACCCGAAGTATATATTCAATGGTGAAAATGATCACCGACACCATATCAAAATAATGGAAGAACCAGTAGTATTCCTGGTGAAGGCGGGTAACCGTCTCCAGCATTACTGCCAGCACATTGAGAATGATCAGGGTAATGATAAAGATGTTGATGATCTTATCCCAATGCTTATCCCCAACGATCTCAGGGTGCAGTAACCCGTGGACTTTCTTTTTGGACAAAGCATACATAGCAGGTTGCTTTTGGGACTAAGTTATAAAATAAAGATCCCTCTTCAGTTGAAGAGGGATCTTTTATGGTTGATTCTTTTATTTGGTTTCATACATCGACTTCGCAGCATTGGCGAATTCCTGGGATACAACAGTGGCCCAATCAGCCCATTTCTTGGCTTCTTCAGGGTTATTTGCCAGCTTCATGGAGATCTCAGTGGTTTTGCCAGCCCATTCCTGCAGGGTTTTGGTCAGTTCCATGGCTTTGGTAGGGTCTTTCAGAGCGGCTTTGTATTCGGTCAGGAACGAATAATAGTCATTGGCGAATTTCTGCACCTCAGGATCGGAGAAACTGGGAACCCCGTTCGCGTTAACGGTAGTGGCCGTTTTATCCTCAGTGGTGGTTTCCTTAGTTGTAACGGTGGTGTCCTTACCATCCGTTTTCTCATCGGCCTTCTTGTTATTACAGGATATAAGTAATCCTGTAAGGGCAAGAATAGAAAGAATTCTTTTCATGATTAATGATTTTTTGGTTTTGGTAAAATTCTAATGTAGTATTATTTTTTTACATGAATTAATGGAAAGCTACAAAAAAAGGTCCCGAAGGACCTTTCACCATCTAATTATTTAAGGATCAGCTTAACTTTCCTTGCCATGGCAATTCTTATATTTTTTTCCGGAACCACAGGGACATGGGGCATTCCGGCCGATCTTGGGCTCCACTGAAACGGGGACAAGCCTGTCTTTTTCATTGGCCGCATAATCTTCACCCACAGATTCCACTTCTTCTTTATTGGCGACCATTTTGCTCATATCGGTCTTCTGCTGGCGGCCTTCCTTCAGTGAAGGATTCTCCTGCTCCACAGCAATGCCTGCATGGCAAAGGAAGGATACGATGTCTTTATTCACCGAAGCGCTCATGTTCCTGAAAAGATTATAAGCTTCCACTTTATAGATCACCAAAGGATCTTTCTGCTCCAGGTAGGCCGTCTGAACACTTTGTTTCAGGTCGTCCATGGCCCTCAGATGTTCTTTCCAGGCCTCATCAATAACAGCCAGGGTAATGGTCTTCTCCAGGGAATTACTTAGTTCCTGTCCGGCACTGCTAAGCGTTTTGTCCAGATTGGCAAGTACATTCAGTCCTTTTCTTCCGTCAGCAAAAGGAACAACCACATTTTCAATATGACTGCCCTGTGTTAACCGGATATTTTTAAATACCGGGATGCATTGTTTCTTTAATTCTTCCTTATGCAGA
Source organism: Chitinophagaceae bacterium (assembly GCA_016720565.1). GTDB lineage: Bacteria > Bacteroidota > Bacteroidia > Chitinophagales > Chitinophagaceae > JJ008. Next base: position 359,910 of record JADKKJ010000012.1, on the reverse strand, counting down.
TGATATCGCTCTGTAGCCTCTGCATATAATCTGTCAGTTAGGGAATTACTATCCAGTTTCCGGAACTCTTCTTCTTCGATCTTTGTATCCAGTCCGAAATTCACAATACATGCCATCTTGAAGCCCTGGTAATCTTCCTGTTCACGGAAGTTGATCACTACATCCTCTGCTACTGTGGAGAAGGAGGTGTCAATATCCAGTGCCAGCCTTTCTCCGAACAGTGCGTGGTTACGTTTATCATAAACAGCGTTACGCTGCTTGTTCATTACGTCGTCATATTCAAGCAAACGCTTACGTATACCAAAGTTATTTTCTTCCACCTTTTTCTGCGCACGCTGGATACTGTTGCTGATCATGCTGTGCTGGATCACATCCCCTTCTTTATAACCCAGTTTATCCATCAGTCCGGCGATACGTTCGCTTCCGAACATACGCATCAGGTCATCTTCCAGCGATACATAGAACTGGGAAGTACCCGGATCACCCTGGCGACCCGCACGACCTCGCAACTGCCTGTCCACACGACGGCTTTCATGCCTTTCTGTACCAATAATGGCCAAACCACCGGCTTCCTTAACACCGGGGCCCAGTTTGATATCCGTACCACGACCCGCCATATTAGTGGCGATCGTAACTGCGCCAGGTAAACCGGCTTCAGTGATGATCACCGCTTCCTTGGCGTGTTGTTTCGCGTTAAGTACATTATGCGGGATCTTTTTTGCCTGCAGCATCCGGCTTAATAATTCACTTACCTCTATCGATGTGGTACCGACCAGGCAGGGGCGGCCCGCATTCCGCAGCAATTCGATCTCATCGATCACTGATTTATATTTTTCCCGCTTTGTCTTATAAACCAGATCATCCCGGTCAATACGTACCATTTTGATATTGGTAGGTACGGTCACCACATCCAGTTTGTAGATATCCCACAATTCTCCCGCTTCTGTTTCAGCCGTACCGGTCATACCGGCCAGTTTGTGATACATACGGAAATAATTCTGGAGCGTTACGGTGGCATAGGTTTGTGTAGCCGCTTCGATCTTCACATTCTCTTTCGCCTCAATGGCCTGGTGCAACCCATCGGAGTAACGACGGCCATCAAGTATACGGCCGGTTTGTTCATCCACGATCTTAATGGCGCCATCCATCACTACATACTCCACATCCTTGTCGAATAGGGTATATGCCTTCAGCAACTGCTGAACGGTGTGAATGCGATCTGCCTTCTGGGTATAATCATTCAGCACTAATTCTTTTTGCTGCAGTTTTTCCTCCTGTGTAGCGCTGCTTTTTTCAATATCTGAAAGCTGTATGCTGATATCAGGCAGTACGAAGAATTCCGGATCTTCACCGGTACGTGTGATCATCGCCAAACCTTTATCAGTAAGGTCAACTGAATTATTCTTCTCATCGATCTGGAAAAGTAATTCAGCATCTACGATGTGCATATTGCGTTGCTGGTCCTGCAGGTAATAATTTTCTGCCTTCTGCATTTTCACTTTCACTCCTGGTTCACTCAGGAATTTTATCAGCGGCCCGTATTTAGGAAGGCCACGGAACGCGCGGAAAAGGTGAAGGCCACCCGATTTTGGATCATCATCGCCCTCAGCTATTTTCTTTTTCGCTTCATTCAATTCATTACGTACGATTCTCTCCTGCTCCTGGTACAATTGCTGAACCCTTGGTTTATGGATATGGTATTGCTGGTCATCACCACGGGGAACCGGTCCGGAAATGATTAGTGGTGTACGGGCATCATCGATCAATACGGAATCCACCTCATCCACCATCGCGAAATGATGTTTACGCTGAACCATTTCTTCCGCCGTGTGCACCATGTTATCGCGGAGATAATCAAAACCGAATTCATTATTGGTACCGTAGGTAATATCGGCCAGGTAGGCTTTTCTTCTTTCTTCGCTGTTGGGCTGGTGTTTGTCAATACAATCTACAGTAAGGCCCAGCCACTCAAATATAGGTCCGTTCCATTCCTGGTCACGACGGGCCAGGTAATCATTCACTGTTACCAGGTGAACACCTTCACCGGGAAGTGCATTGAGGTAAGAGGGTAGGGTAGATACGAGGGTCTTTCCTTCTCCTGTTGCCATTTCTGAGATCTTTCCCTGGTGAAGTACCACACCTCCGATCAGCTGCACATCATAGTGCACCATATTCCAGGTAACTGTTCCACCACCGGCGGTCCAGGTATTCTTATAAATGGACTTATCGCCATCAATGGTGATGTAATTCTTTTTTACACTGAAATCACGGTCGAGTTGTGTGGCCGTGGAAATCATTTCAGGGTTTTCTTTAAAACGCCTGGCAGTTTCTTTCACTACAGCAAATGCCTCTGGAAGTATATCATTCAATACCTCTTCGATCTTTTTATCTTTTTCTTTCTTTAGTTTATCCACTTCCTGGTAAATGGCATCCTTGCCTAACAGGTCATTGAAAGGAAGCGCTTCTGCATCCGCATTTCGCTGTGCGATCTGGGCATCTATATCTGCAAGATGTTCCCTGATCCGCTGCCGGAATTCCTGGGTCTTACTGCGAAGCTGGTCATTACTGAGAGATTGATAAGCTGCAAAATGCTCATTGATCCTGCCTACATAAGGCTGGATCTTTTTCACATCTTTTTCTGATTTGCTGCCACCGAATAGTTTGGAAAAGAAACCTGACATGTCGGAATTATTAGGAGTTTATTTCTTATTAAAAGATTTACTGTTTGGTCAAAAACGGTGCTACAAAAAATGGGCAGCCAATTTGACATACCAGCCCTGATTTTCAGGGTCGACAAAGATAAGTCTTACTGGGGAGAGTGAGGAGTTGCCTAATTTTGAAACATGAGAATGCTGCGAATGGTTCTGTTTTTTGGCCTGCTGCTTCCGGGATGCCTGAATAAACAGGAGTATCGGGAAGAAGAATTATACCATGACTACCAGATAACAGGAGAAGAAGGGGCTTCCCAGGTAAGTATCCTGGTCCAATTCAGGGTGAGGAATTCATATGGATCAACCGTGGAATTATTGCCTGGAACCGGTATTCAACTGGATGGCGTTGCGCTTGAATTGGATAATTCCACCCAAAGCGGACCCATGTATGTTGCGAGTCGGCCACTCAATGAATTCAAAGGACCTCATCAATTGGTATACACAGATACCAAAGGGAAAAAATGGAAACAGGATCTTAATTATCCCGTTGTTTACTTAGGGGATGAATCTATTTTTTCAAAGGCTGTAGACAGTGCGGGATTCAGCTTGCAAATACTGGCAGAACCCGCGGTTAAAAAACTGCGGGTATTAATGACGGATACCTCCTATGCAGGAAAAGAATTCGATAAGATAATTCTATTGAATCAGGATCATTTGGAGATAAAAAGCAGGGACCTTGGGGGATTTAAGCCCGGGCCCATCCAATTGGAATTGATCGCAGAATATCACCGTAACCTTGGAGGAAAGAACCAGCCAGGAGGGGCCCTGAGCCTGACTTATACGCTTCGAAGGGAATTTTTATGGGCCGGCTTGCCCGACAGTTCCCGGAGGCCTTGAAAACCAGAAGCTTAGAATTTCCATATTTTCCCCACACTCGCTTTATAACCGATTGTTTTTTGGCTCCGAACAAATACCTTTGCGGCCTGAAAGAAAACATCCATTATGGCAGGTCAATTAAAAGAGGTACGTAACCGAATCAAGTCAGTACAGAGCACGCAGCAGATCACCAAAGCAATGAAAATGGTGAGTGCCGCGAAACTGCGTCGTGCCCAGGATGCTATCCAGCAAATGAGACCTTATGCGCAAAAACTGCAGGAGCTGTTGAGCAATATCGTTAGCAACAGTGAGGGAGAAGCGGGAATGGCCCTGGCTGCTGAAAGGCCAGTGGAAAAAGTGCTGCTGATCGTTATCACCAGTGACAGAGGATTGGCCGGAGCCTTCAATGCAAATACTATTAAACTGGCTAAGTCCACTATCGTTGAAAAATATGCTGAACAACACCGCCGTGGTAATGTTACAGTATGGAATATTGGAAAAAAAGGATATGAACATTTCATTAAGCTGAATTATAAGGCAGATCCCACTTTCCGTGATCTTTTTCTTAATCTAAAATATGAGAATGTGCAGCAGGCTTCCCTTGCGGCCATGAAGGCTTTTGAGGAAAAGCAGTTTGATGTGGTGGAACTGGTATATAGCCAGTTTAAAAATGCGGCTACACAGAAATTTGAACTGGAGAGGTTCCTGCCTATCCCTAAAGTGCAGAAAAAAGCAGGCGCCACCAAGGCCGATTTTATCTATGATCCCAATAAGGAGTTGCTCATTGCCGAACTCATGCCGAAGATCCTGAATACGCAGCTTTTCAAAGCGGTGCTGGATTCTAATGCTTCTGAACATGGTGCCCGTATGACAGCCATGGATAAGGCCAGCACCAATGCCAATGAAATGCTGCGCGCCCTTAAGATATCCTATAACCGCGCCCGCCAGGCTGCCATTACCACCGAACTTACCGAGATCGTTAGTGGAGCAGCGGCACTCCAGGGATAGTTGGGAGTTAGGAGTTAGCAGTTAGGAGTTAGCAGTGGCCCCGGTTTCAAGTGTAGAATAATATTTATAAATCATTTTGGCTCAGGCTAGCGGCTGGAGGCTAGTAGCTAATAGCTGTATTTCTGAATTTCCTGTGAATAAACTCCTTTGCACTAACCCCACCCGTTACTTATCTTGCTCTTTCATCTGTACCAAACCCTGAAGAATTTCAACTATGACCATTCAAGAAATCATACCACATATTGAGGCGTTGATCTTTGCGAGCGACAGGCCCCTTACCACCCTGGAGATCGTAGAGTTGCTGAATAATTCCCTTACAGAAGAAGAAGAGAAGGTTTCGCTGGACGGTGTTGAATCTGCCCTGGAAGGGATACAGGAGAAATATAAAGTGGAATTCTATCCTTTCGCTGTGCTGCAATCCGGTGGCGGATGGCAATTCCTGACTAAAAAAGAATATCACAAAACAGTAGCCCAGCTTAACCGCGAAAAATTCCTGAAAAGGCTTTCTTCCGCAGCGATGGAAACACTTTCTATTATCGCATACAAGCAACCGGTGACCAAAGGCGAAATAGAATCTATCCGCGGGGTGAGCAGCGACTATGCCGTACAAAAACTTCTTGAAAAAGAACTGATCGTTATAAGCGGACGCAATGAAAAAGCGCCCGGACAACCGCTTCTTTATTCCACTTCTTCCAATTTCATGGATTATTTCGGTATCAATACTGCCGAAGACCTTCCAAAGATCCGGGAAGTATTGACCGACCAGATCATCGAGCCTACCAATGTAAAAGATGCCATGGAAGAAATGAATGCTGAGCATGATAATGCGGCTGACCTGGCTGCTGAAGAGCCCGCAGCCATGGCTGTTACAGAAGGTGGCGAACTGACCAATGGCTGATGTATCTTCGCCTGCATGTCTACCCTTAGTTCACAACAACTGATCGATTCGGCCAAGAGTTTTGGTACGCCGCTCTATGTATACCATGCGGAAAAGATCGGTGCGCAATATGATCGCCTGAAAAATGCCTTTGCCGGAGCGGATGTGCGTTTTTTTTATGCCGCCAAGGCCCTTACTAATATCAACATCCTTCGGTATGTGCGAAGCACGGGCTGTAGTATTGATTGCAGTTCCATTAATGAAGTGAAGCTGGCCCTGCTTGCCGGTTTTGAGCCCACACAAATACTTTATACTTCCAATAATATTCTTTTTGAAGAAATAATGGAAGCAAAAGAGATCGGCGTGCATATTAATATCGATAGTCTTTCCAATCTCCGCAAATTTGGAAATGCATTTGCCGGAACCTATCCGGTGGGTGTACGCCTTAGGCCCAATATCATGGCAGGAGGGAACCTGAAAATATCTACAGGCCATGCTGAAAGTAAATTCGGTGTTCCGCTCGAGGATATGGAAGAACTGCTGCAGGTACAGAAAGAAACTGGTCTTCATATTCGTACGCTGCATATTCATACGGGCAGTGAGATAAAAGATGTGGAAGTTTTTGCTAAAGGCGTGGAAGTATTGCTGGATGTGGTCAACTATTTTCCAACAGTGGAAGTGATCGACCTGGGCGGTGGATTTAAAGTGCCTTATATGCCCGGCGAGGAAGGGACTGATATTGAGAAATTGGGAACTGTTTTGAAACAGGAGTTCAATTCATTCGAAGAAAAGACCGGCCGGCATTTACAGGTTTGGTTTGAGCCCGGAAAATTCCTGGTCAGCGAGGCCGGAACATTTATCGTAAGGGTATCTGTATTGAAGAAAGCAGGTGATACCTGGTTCGCAGGTGTTGACAGTGGATTGAACCATCTGATAAGGCCCATGTTCTATGGGTCCTATCATCATATAGAAAATATTTCCAATCCCGATGGGCCAACCAGGATCTACCATGTAGTAGGTAATATCTGCGAGACGGATAATTTCGCGGAGAACAGGCCCTTGCCCGAAATTCGGGAAGGCGACCTGCTTGCTTTTCAGAATGCGGGCGCTTATTGTTTTGAGATGTCTTCTTATTATAATTCCCGCTTCCGCCCGGCGGAAATTCTGTTTGAAAACGGCGAGCCCAGACTTATCCGGAAAAGAGATCAACTGGAAGACCTGTTGCAGAACCAGGTGATAGGCCGGTAATTTATTTGACCGTTATCGTGATGTTTGTAGTAGAAGTGACCGGCAGGCTACCAAATGCGGTCTCCGTGGTTCCGTTAGAATCTGTTTTCATGGTCTTCTCCCGGATGATACCTGTGAGTCTGTCAAGAATGATCCTCCCCGTAGATTTATTATTCATATTAGTGGTTGTTTCTCCCCCCATCATTTCCGCTTTTGTAACCGTTACCGAATTAGAGGCAAAATCGACCACTATGGTAGAGTCATTAATATCACTGATCGTATACGCTGCATTGAAAAGCCCATTGGAAAGCGGATAGGATTCCGTCCAGGCTTTTCCTTTGGTGCTCCCTGAATCGGGCAGGACCTTAAAAAAACTGGCCATACCTTTTTTAGGAGGCTGCACCAGGTCAAAAATATCCTTTAGCATCGATGTGATGATAGCCATCCTTGCATCATCATTTCCTAAAACGATCTTTTCGGGAATGGCCATCAGGGTATTGCCATTTCCATCGATCACCATATCATATTTTTTATCGAGTAGTTCTTTTACTGGTTTTCCAAAATTTCCTTTCAGGTCCTTTTCCTCTTTTGAATCGAACTTCATTTTTTGCCCCATGCCATCAAAATTGAAACCCACATGGTCCACCGAATGTTTCAGAGTGGAATTATCTTCAGTAGCATTGGTGACCATGAAACTATGGTCAGCATTGCCTTCCACCGTAAAATCTATGGCCTGCCCCATCGCCTGCTGAGAAATAGTTGTTTTGAGCTGAAGATTTACCTGCAGGTTCTGGCCCTGGTCAAATTTCAGTTTAGGCTGAATGTTTTGCGCATTTGCAGCGGCCATGAACAAAATAAAGGGAGCTAAAAGGGAATTTTTCATACTTAAAATATCTTATGCAAATTTGACGAATTCTCGGTATAATCGTTGCAGGATTATAAAATAAACAGCATTATATGCCAATTAGAATGACAGATGATCCATTTGATCCCAACGATAACAGCGGCTCAGGTGGAGGCGGAAGGGAGACTTCGGGAGGCGGGGGAAGGGGCCTGGGTGGCCTTTTATCATTCCTGCCTCTCATCCTTGGTTTGTTTGGAAGAAAAACTGGTGGCGGCGGAGGAAGAGGCGGATGCGGACTGATCCTGCTGATAGGGTTGGCCATTGCAGCCTATTTCCTGCTTAGCAAGGGCGGAGGTGGCTGTAACCTGGCAAGCGTTGGCGATATCGTTCGTAATTTTTCGCCCAGCGGATACGATTTCAATAAGGATACCTTTCAAAAAGCCTCCATTTACGAAGAACTTTCTGCCGACGATAATAAAAATCCCTTGCCGGAAGCCATATCCCTGCTGCGTTTTGCGCCCGCAAGAGGCGACCAGGGTAAACAGGGTTCCTGTGTAGCATGGAGCAGCGCTTATGCGGCACAGACCATATTATTTGCAGCGGCCACCCATGAGGATCCCAATAAAATTGCTTTCAGTCCTTCCTACCTCTATAACCAGATCAAGCTGGATAATTGCCAGGGATCCTATATACAACGGGCCATGGAGACCATGCAACGTAATGGTGGCGTGGCATTGTCTGCTTATCCGTATAACGACCAGGATTGTGACCGCGAACCAGGCTCTGCTGATATTAGGTATGGAAGGAATAACCAGATCCATGGATTTACCCGGCTTACCAATGATAATGAAGAGATCAATATCAGGGCGATCAAAGAACATTTGGCCAAAGATGTGCCGGTGGTGATAGGAATGCTGGTAGGAGATAGTTTTATGCAGAACATGATGGGTCAGGAATTATGGGAGCCTTCCGGTATGGATGCTTCCAAAATGGGAATGGGCGGCCATGCCATGTGTGTGATAGGATATGATGACAGGAAATTTGGCGGGGCTTTTCAGATCATGAACAGCTGGACCTCAGATTGGGGCGTAAATGGGATAGCCTGGATCCGGTACGGGGATTTCCAGGAATATGTGCGCGAAGCTTATGGATTGGATCCCCTTCCAAGATCAGCGAATGTGGCCAACATTCCGCTGGAATGTACCGTAGGTCTGGTGAATAATGAGACCAAATCTTATATTCCGCTTCGCTTTGCAGGGAATAATTATTTTGAATCGGCTTCGCCTATCAGCCGGGGCACAAGATTTAAAATGGAAATAAAAAACGAGACCGAGTGTTATATCTATATTTTTGGACAGGAAACAGACGGCAGCAGTTATGTATTGTTTCCTTACCTTAAGCAGGGGGAAACAACCTCTAAACATTCTCCTTACTGCGGTATTACCGGTTACCGGTTGTTTCCAAAATCCCAATCGATGGAAGCAGACAGTTCCGGAACAAAGGATCAGATCGCGGTGATCGTAAGCCGTGAGCCGCTTGAATATAATTCGATCAACCGGCTGCTTAGCCAGAGTAATAAAAAAAATTATGTTGATAAACTCAATGATGTGATCAATGATATTCGTATCTCCTCTGTTCGTTTTGAGGGCACCCGCGATGGAAACGTACATTTTAAAGTAAATGATAATTCAAACAAAGCCGTTGGTTTTGTTGTCGCCTTCGATAAAAATTAGAAAAATGAAAATCCTCTTCACTGTTTTTATTGCCCTGTTCGCGACCATTAGTTCCGCGCAGGATATGACCAAATTCAAGCTTTACCAGCCGGAGGAAAATGCCGAGAAAGGAATTGCCAGCGCAGTATTGCAGGCCAAAAAAGAAAATAAGCATGTATTGGTGCAGATAGGTGGAAACTGGTGCATCTGGTGCGCCCGGTTTCATGAATTTGTGACCAGCGACAAGTCGATCGATTCATTGGTACAGGCTAATTATGTAGTGTATCATTTGAACTACAGTCAGGAAAATAAAAATGCAGAGCTGCTGAAAAAATACCAGTTCCCGCAGCGTTTTGGTTTTCCTGTATTCCTGGTACTGGATGGCAAGGGTAACCTGATCCATACCCAGAATTCAGAATACCTGGAGGAAGGAAAAGGATATTCAAAAAATAAAGTGATGGAATTTTTCAGATCCTGGACCCCTGCTTCACTTGACCCTAAACAATACAAGGATCAATGAGCCAGTCAGCCGCCACTTTCATTCGCCAGATGAAACACCCGTTGAAATTCCGGTTGTTTCTTTTTTTCAGACTTCCGGCCGCTTTTTTTGCCGGTGTTCGTATGCGGGAGATGGATGAAGCGCATTGTGTGGTATCAGTTCCCTATAAATGGCTCTCTCAAAATCCTTTTCGTTCAACCTATTTTGCCTGCCTGGCCATGGCCGCAGAAATGAGCACCGGCGCATTGGCGATGGCCCATCTTTATCATTCCGATCCACCGGTTTCCATGCTGGTGGTAAAGCTGGAATCGGAATATTTTAAAAAAGCCGTGGGCAGAACGTACTTTCATTGTGAGGATGGCGATACCTTTAAAAATACGATCGAACAGTGTATTCGCACGGGCGAAGCTGGTAAAGTGGAGGCCCATTCTGTCGGGAAAGATAAAGATGGCGAGATAATTGCGCGTTTTACTATAACCTGGTCATTTAAGGCCCGAAGATCACCAGCGAAAGCCTGATCCCTCATCTCTAAACGCTAAACCTACATTATGAAAATAGCATTTCATGGCGCCGCCAGAACCGTTACCGGTTCCAAACACCTGATCAGTTTGCAAAACGGAAAAAAACTATTGCTGGACTGCGGAATGTTCCAGGGGCTGGGTCGGGAAACGGATATGCTGAACAGAGACCTTGGTTTTGATCCTGCTTCCATCAGTGCCATGATCCTTTCGCATGCGCATATCGATCACAGCGGTTTGATACCAAAACTGGTGGCAGATGGATATTCAGGAAGGATCTATTGTACTCCTGCTACCAGGGACCTTACTACCGTATTATTAAAGGATTCGGCTGAGATACAACAGGACGAGATCAAGTATGTAAATAAAAGAAACGCCACCGAAGGCATAGCCTACCTGAAACCATTGTATACCCTGGAAGATGCCACCAAAGCGCTGGATCATCTGGATGAGAGAGGGTATAATATCTGGTTTGATGTGATGGAAGGTGTGCAGGCCATGTTTACGGATGCCGGGCATATTATTGGCAGCACCTGCGTTCATCTGAAGATCACGGAGAATGGAAAACTGACATGTTTAACTTTCAGTGGTGATGTGGGAAGGTATCGCGATGTGATACTAAAGTCTCCGCAGGATTTTCCGCAGGCGGATGTGATCATTATGGAATCTACTTATGGAAACAGCCTGCATGATAATAATCTTACCACGCCCGACATGCTTTTACGCTGGATTGAAAAAGCATGCCTGCAGAAAAAAGGAAAACTGATCATGCCTGCTTTCAGTGTGGGACGTACCCAGGAATTACTGTTCGCGCTGAATCAGCTGGAACTGGAGAACCGTTTGCCTGACCTGCCTTATATTGTAGATAGCCCCCTGAGTGTGCAGGCCACTGAGATCGTTAAACGCTATCCCAATTATTTTAATAAATACCTGCAAAAAATAATGGAGTCAGACCAGGACCCGTTCGCATTTAAAGGGCTCAGGTATATTCAATCGGTGGAGCAATCCAAGCAACTGAATTTCATGAATGGCCCAATGGTCATTATCAGCGCTTCGGGCATGGCCGACGCGGGCCGGGTGAAACACCATATCAGCAATAATATTGAGAACAGCCGCAATACCATTCTGTTTACCGGCTACTGCGAACCTCATTCATTAGGTGGAAGGCTGCTTGACGGGGATAAAGAAGTGGGTATCTATGGTGTTATGCATGAAGTGCATGCAGAGATCGGCGCCATTCGTTCTATGAGCGCACATGGCGACTATGAAGATCTCTGCCAATGGCTGGCCTGCCAGGATCCTGCGAAAGTGAAAAAATTATTCATAGTGCATGGGGAATATAATGTGCAACTGGACTTCAAACAGCGGTTGCTGAAAAAAGGATTTGCCGATGTAGAAGTGCCGGAATTACATTCCGAAATAGGGTTGGGATAAAAAATCAGCCAATAATTCACTACATTGAATAACCAATTCTAATGTATGATAAGACCATTTTCTACCGGCGGCTTTCCCAGGCAGATCGTCCTCATCATCCTTCTTTGTTTTTGCTTTATGCAGGCAGCCCATACGCAGACGGTCGCAACCGGCCAGAAGGAAGGCAAATACATCATTACTATTTTAAATGAATCTAAGTCGCGCATCAGCAGCAGGGCTGTATATATCACGCCGGTTGACTGGCCCTATCTGGAACATGACCATGGTTATCCTGTTTTAAAGGATATGAAACAAAACACGGTGCCCTGCCAGATCATCCATGACGAAGATTCAAGAAGAAATAAGTCCTTGTTCTTTGTTGTGGATATGGAGAAAAATGAATCCCGTCACTATACGCTTACCTGGACCGATAAAGCGATGGTCTACGACCAGCAGGTAAGGATACGGTTGAATAAAAGAGCCTCCCAGGCAAGTCCATTGGTCTCATTAACGGAGGATATATTTCTTCCTTCCATGCTTCCAAAACTAACCGGTTACCAGGCTTACCAGGCCGATGGTCCAAGTTTTGAAAATGAAAAACTGGCATTCCGGCATTACCTGGATGGAAGGAACAGCAAGGATGTGTTTGGAAAAAAAATAAAGGGGTTGATGCCAGATTCTGTGGGTGTATCAGTAAAAGGAGTGCCTGTCGATAATTACCATATAATGGCCGATTGGGGAAGAGATATACTTCCTGTAGGCAGTTCACTTGGTTTAGGGGGATTGGGGATCCTGCATGATGGTAAGATCAGCCGGCTGGGCGTTACGCAAAAAGACAGCGTACATACAATAAAAGAAACCCGGTTTAAAATGGAGAACAATGGCCCGATCTATGGTTCATTTTCCATTAACTATGATGAATGGAAGCCATCGCAGCAAAGGCATTACCATGTAAAAGAGGAACCAACTATATGGACCGGTCCTTATGCCTATGAGAACACGGTGACCTTTCGTGACCTGAGCGGGGATGAACGTTTACTTATTGGATTGCCAAAACTCGAAACAGAAAAGATACCGGTGCAGATGAAAGTGAATAACTGGATGGTACTTTATACCTATGATAAGCAGACCTATAATAAAGAATTCAACCTGGGGATGGCTATACTGGTTCCCTGGGATCTTTTTGATGGCTGGGAAAAAGCGCCCGAAGATGGCGCTGTCAATTCTACCTATCTTATAAAATTAAAGGTCAATAATATTTATCCTGTAACCTATTATGCTGTAGCAGGCTGGGAATTATCAGATCCCGCATTTAAAACAGAGAAAGGTTTTTCAGCTTACCTGCGGGCGATGACCGCTACGTTGGATGCCAAACTGAATATTTCTATCAGGGCAGCTAAATAAGACTCAGAAAATTATAAGTTTTATGAACCATCGGAAATTAATAAGCCTATTATTTTGCGGGAGGATTATCTTATTGATTGCACTGGTAATTAATTCTTCCAGTTCTTTTTCCCAGCGCAGGGAAGAAGGCCGATCCTATAAAAATGAAGATAAAAAAACTGATGCTGATAAAATGTGCAGTCGGGCCTGGAAGCTTTGGAAAAATGATAAATACCTGGAGGCGGAAAATTTATATTACAAGGCCAATGAGCTGTTCCCATTACCAAACGGACTTCCGGTACTTGCTGCTGAAAAAATGAAACTTGGGGACGTAAAGGGTGCTAATAAAACATGGGATATTTATCGGCAATCTTTGATCACGATGCCAACCGGGCTAATGAAAGCTTCTGAAATTGCAAACCTTTTTGAGCAACATTATTCGCAGCGGGCTTCATTGAATTTCGAATCAGGTGATTCCCGCATTGCAGTTGAAGCTACTATAAACTACATGGAACTTTTTCGAGGTAAAAAACCCGGTGGATCAGCTAATACATTATTTGATAATGCCTGCAAAGTTGCGTTTTTCCTGGAGGATAGAAAAAGCCTGCAAACTATTAATGAACTTGCTAAGACGATGGAAAAAAATATGTTCAATGTGGCCAGAAGGTGTGAATTTTTTTCCGGTGTTTTTCTCCTCATACTTGATAAGAAATACAAAGAGGCGGAAGCATGGGTATTAGATGTGATGAAAAATAAGGGAGGATTTAATGGCTCTGGAGATTGGGCAGAATTTACCCTTCCTTATGTTTACCTGGCCCAGGAGGACTATGAAAAATTTGAGAACAGTGTACAAATAGCTAAAGAAGGAAGACCCAAGTTGCTGATAGGAGAGGGGTTCTTTGAAAGAACCTTTCGTAACTTTTACGGGATCATAGATCTTCACAAAAAAAAATATCAGGAGGCGATCATTAAGTTTACAGGGTATATTGAAAGAAGGGCCTTTGGTCGAAGAGTTAATCAGGTGGATCAATTCAGATATTACTGCTACCGTGCCGAGGCCCACGAAGGCCTTGGAGAAATAGACAAGGCAAAGAAAGATTACGAAGCAGCCTTACTTTATAGTCCGGGCTTTGAGCCGGCAATTCAGGGACTGGCCCGTTTGGAGGGAAAAATAATTGCGGAAAGAAAAACAGACAAGACCCCTCCCCAGGTGATCATTACTGAGCCTGAGTCGGCCCGCGGTGTGATCGTTGAGGCAACAGGTAACGATCTGATGATAAAAGGCACTGCAACTGACCCTGGCGGTATAAGATCTGTAACAATTAACGGGGAAAAGGTCTTTTCCCAGGAAAATGGGAATTTCTGGGGTAATGTGACCTTAAAGGAAGGAATAAATAAATTTATTGTGGTGGCCACTGATTTCTCGGGTAATGCCGGTGAAAAGACCGTTGAAATAAAACAGGGCTCCTCGGTTTCAGTATCTAAACCAGCGATCGAAAAAGAAGGGAAAAATTATGCTTTACTGATCGGTTGCCAGAATTATGACGATGGTAATATACCATCGCTTGAGGATCCGATACCTGATGCGGTCAGATTAAAGTTGACACTGAAGAACAATTATAACTTCGACGAGGATAATATATTCACTTTATTCAACCCTGAACAATCCGATCTTAAAAAGCAATTCCTGGAGATCCTTGAAATGATCCAGCCGGAAGACAACCTGGTAATATTTTATGCGGGGCATGGTATCTGGGTGGAAAAAGAAAAGAAGGGATACTGGCTGCTTACAGATGCAAAACTGAATGATGTAAATACCTGGGTGCCGAATAAAACAGTATTGGACCTTATTGGAAGGATCCCTTCAAGACATACCTTGCTGATCACTGATGCCTGTTTTTCAGGGTCTGTATTTCGAACAAGGGGTTTAAATACGGATATGCCGGCACCTATACAACAATTGAATGCAAAGATCAGCCGTGTGGCCATCACATCCGGGAATGATACCGAGGTGCCTGATAAAAGTGTTTTCATGAAATACCTGATCAAAGCGCTGGCTGAGAATAAGGATAAATACCTGACTGCTCAGAAAATGTTTATCAGCCAGATCCTGGAGGCGGTGATGACAGAAACAAAAACGGAGCCTCGTTATGGAACCCTGGAAGCCTCAGGGCATATTGGTGGAGATTTCATATTTACGAGAAAATAAGATAATTGAAATCAGAATTTTGGATCGATGATCTCCCAATCGCGGAGATGTGAACAGGTATGTTGTTCCTTTAATATACTATCCAGCTTCTTGATGATATCAGGATGATCCGCAGCAATATCCCTTTTTTCACTGCGGTCTGCGGCAAGGTCATACAGCAACCAGGGAGCATTGGGATCTTTTTTCAAATTCAGTTTTATCCCTTTATAATTTCCGAAGCGAATCGCAACTTGTCCTCCATTTTCCGGGTATTCAAAATACAGGAAGGCATGTTTTTTCTGCTCGCCATAATTTCCCAGTAATGTTGGAAGAAAAGAAATGCCATCTGTATTCTTAAGGGGTTGGCGAGTCAGTTCAGCCAGGGTAGCCATCAGGTCGTATTGCGCGGAAGGATGTGAGGTCACAATGCCCGCCTGTATCTTTCCGGGCCACCTGGTGATAAATGGCATACGGATGCCGCCTTCATATAATTCCATTTTCAGGCCGCGCAATCCCATACTGCTGTTGAAGAATTTCGCATCTACCCCTCCGGTAAATGTAGTGCCATTATCACTGCTGAACATGATGATGGTGTTCTTATCAAGTCCAAGCTTTTTTATTTTTTCCATTATCAATCCAACCTGGTCATCAAGGTAAGTGATCATGGCAGCATAGGTAGAAAGCGGGTATTTGCAGGCGGCATATCCGTTTTGCCCGTAATAGGGAGTTTCATTAAACTGGCCTTTATACTTGTTTACATATTCTTCCGGGACCTGAAGGGAAAGATGGGGCAGGGTATAGGGCAGGTATAGAAAGAAGGGCCTGGTTTTATTTTTGGCAATAAAATTCATCGCCTTTTCTGTCATTCTTGCCGGTGCATAATCTTTTCCAATGAACTGGTTAAAGTCAGCATCGGTGGCAGTGGCCGAATCGATCTTTTTGTGAACATTCATCCGTGGGTTCTGCAGCGAATCCCATTTATCATTTTCCCAGAGATGGGTGGAATAATAATTGTGCGCCTGTTTCTGGTCTAGCACGCCATAATAATAATCGAAACCATGTTGCAGGGGAGAACCGCCGTTGAAAGGCATGCCTAGTCCCCATTTGCCCACCATGCCGGTTACATAGCCCGCTTTTTTCAGCATGACCGGTATAGTAAAAATATTTTCCGGCAGGGGCATTTGCCCGCCCTCTTTATCATCACTGAAATCACCCAGTTCATAATTGCCGCGTATATAGGCATGGCCGGCATGTTTTCCGGTAAGCAGCATACATCGGGCAGGGGCACAAACAGGCGCACTGGAATAATGGTCGGAGAAGAGAATTCCTTCTTTGGCCATCTGGTCAAGATGGGGTGTTTTTATTTTTTGCTGGCCATAACAGCCCAGTTCACCATAGCCCAGGTCATCGGCGAAAATGTAAATGATGTTTGGACGGGTGGTCCTGTTCGCCTGTGCCTGAGTAAATAATGAAAAGCTTAGAAATGATATTGCCAGCGCTAAGTGTCGGGTTCTCATGCAGCGAAAATACAGATTCACCCCAGAAACCAACCTACATCATTGTCTTCCCTGAGCAATCTCATTTTATTCAGCCCAGAGTTAGTTTAGGTTTAATATGCCAAACTGCAAGGTCTTTTAAAGACAGTCTCCCTTTTGCAGAAACACTTGCCAAAATTTCTCACCATGGTAGAGATCCTCACCGCCATCGCCCCCGTTAAGCAACGGAAAGTAAAAGGAAAAGTATTGATCGACTCAAAACGCTGTAAGGCATGTGAGATATGCATTGCTGAATGCAAGGAGCAGGCGCTTTCATTGGGTGAGAATATCAACCAGCGTGGGTATCGCTTTATAGTGGCAAATAATGACCTCTGTACCGGTTGCGTGAATTGTGCACTGGTCTGTCCCGATGCTGTCATCACTGTATACCGTACCAACGTTAAGAAAAAGAAAGAATCAACTACCTGATCTAAAAAATACGTTCATGAGCAGTAAACTAATGAAAGGGAATGAAGCCCTGGCTGAAGCCGCTATACTGGCGGGCTGTGATGCCTATTTTGGTTATCCCATCACGCCTCAATCGGAAGTGTTGGAATACCTGGCCCGGGAAATGCCCGGCCGTGGCCGTTTGGTAATGCAGGCGGAAAGTGAGATCGCCAGTATCAATATGGTCTATGGGGCCGCAGGCGCTGGATTCAGGGCCATGACTTCCTCTTCTTCTCCCGGCATCAGCCTGATGCAGGAAGGGATCAGCTACCTGGCAGGGGCCGAACTTCCCTGTCTTATTGTAAATGTTAACAGGGCCGGACCTGGTTTGGGAACTATACAACCCGGACAGGGAGACTATTTCCAATCGGTGAAAGGCGGCGGTCATGGTGATTATAAAATGATCGTGCTGGCGCCAGCTTCCGTTCAGGAAATGGCCGACCATGTATTTCTTGGTTTTGACCTGGCTGATAAATACAGGAACCCCGTTTTATTACTAAGCGATGGTGCTATCGGGCAGATGATGGAAAAAGTAGAATTCAAAGAATATACAAAACCTGCTATTGATAAATCTGACTGGGCCACAACCGGAAAACCAAAAACAAGGGAAAGGAATTATATCACCTCGCTGTTTATCCAGCCCGAAAGAATGGAAGAACATAACCTGAAACTGGAGGCAAAATTTCAGCAGATGAGGGAGGAAGAGGTCAGGTGGGAAGAAATGAATACGGAAGATGCAGAATATCTTTTTGTAGCCTATGGACTGGCGGCAAGGATCTGCCAGAAGGCAATTGAGCTGGCCAGAAATAAAGGTATCCGCATTGGTTTGCTACGGCCGATCACCCTTTACCCATATCCATATAAGATCCTCAATCAGCTTGCCGATAAATTGAAGATGGTGATGAGTGTGGAATTGAATTCCGGCCAGATGGTAGAGGATGTTCGACTCGCTGTAAATGGAAAGATACCCGTAGAATTCTTTGGAAAACTCGGTGGTTTAATGCCAACCCCCGAATCGATCGTACAGCATCTTGAAAATATAATACAATACCGCCATGCAAACTGATCATCTTATACCCGAAATAACCACCGGGCAATACAGGGAAGAAGAGTACGACCTGGTATACAAAAAGCCCTCCACACTTGTTGATGTGGCCATGCATTATTGCCCCGGCTGTGCGCATAGCCTGGTGCATAAACTGGTGATGGAAGTGGTGGAGGAAATGGGCATACAGGAAAAAACAATTGGTGTTGCTCCCGTAGGTTGCGCAGTATTCGCCTATGATTATATGGATATCGATATGCAGGAAGCTGCGCATGGCAGAGCCTGCGCGGTGGCCACAGGGATAAAAAGACTGATGCCTGATAAATATGTGTTCACCTACCAGGGCGATGGTGACCTTGCAGCGATCGGCATTGGAGAAACCATTCATGCTATTAACCGGGGAGAAAATATCCTCATCGTGTTTGTAAATAATGCCGTTTATGGAATGACCAGCGGGCAAATGGCTCCTACTACATTGCCGGGAATGTGGAGTACTACTTCGCCTGCAGGAAGGGATACGGCTTTTTATGGTGAACCGATAAAAGTATCGGAGCTCATCGCCCAGTTGCCAGGCGCTTATTATGTAACAAGGCAGGCAGTGAACAATGCAAATGCTGTAAGGAGAACCAAAAAAGCCCTGCAGAATGCGTTTAAATACCAGGAGTTGCATAAGGGAACCTGTATGGTGGAGATCGTGGGGAATTGTCCCAGTAATTGGAAAATGACCCCATTGGAATGCAGCAGCTTTATTGATGACCATATGGAAAAAGTTTTTCCGTTGGGAGATATCAAAGTACCCAAATAGTAATTATTGATCTGATCAACTTTTAAATGTGTTTTATGAAAGAAGAAATTATCATTGCCGGATTTGGTGGACAGGGCGTTTTGTCGATGGGTATGACATTGGCTTATGCCGGAATGGTAGAAGGGAAAGAGATATCCTGGATGCCTTCCTATGGTCCCGAAATGCGGGGTGGAACGGCAAATTGTATCACCATACTCTCCTCCGAGAAGATCAGTTCACCCATCGTTTCTTTATTTGATACGGCCATCGTTTTGAACCAGCCTTCGATGGATAAATTTGCGCCCAGGGTTAAAGAAGGGGGACTCTTACTATATGAAAGCCAGAATATCCTTCAGCCTTCCCTGCGTAAGGATATCGATGTGATCGGTATTCCGGCGTTGCGTGAGGCAATGAAAATGAAGAATGCAAAGGTTATGAATATCATCATGCTGGGTGCATACCTGCACCTTACCCAGCTGGTTAAAATAGAATCCGTAATGGAAGCGCTGAAAAAAGTCTTGCCTGAAAAATATCATCATCTGCTGCTTCTGAATGAAGAGGCGCTTTACAGAGGTGAAGAGTTAGTGCATGAAAGCAGGGAAGGAGTGATGATGGTGTGTTAGCCTGTACAGGGTTTGAAATAGTTTAATAAATGAAGCCTCCATTGGAGGCTTCATTTATTTGTACCGGAGAGCAGACTTGAACTGCCGACCTTCGGGTTATGAATCCGATGCTCTAACCAGCTGAGCTACCCCGGCTTAGGGGTTGCAAAAATAAAGATTAAAGCTTGAATTTTGAAATGAATTTAAAGGTTGTGAACAGCTGTTTCCCAATTGGTTGTCCTTTCTAATTTTTCTGAGGTGTCCGAATAAAAAAGTTCCATCGCTGGAACTTTTTTTTATGGAGGCTGGTGGACTTGTACTAAAGCTTTTCGCCATGCTGGCTTAGATCCAATCCCTGTTCTTCTTCTTCCAGGCTTACCCGCAAAGGGGTTATCCAATTGGTAATGCGTAATAAAATATGGGTTCCAAAAAATACGAAAATCGAAACACCGATCATGGCGGTGAATTGCACAATGAATAAATGGGATTCGCCGAAGATCAGGCCATTGCCCGTTGTGTTGGCGCTATTGATGGATTGAGAAGCAAATACACCGGTGAGCAGCATGCCCATGATGCCACCAACGCCATGGCAGGGAAATACATCCAGCGTATCATCGATGGAGGTGCGACTGCGCAGCTCCACCATAATGCTGCTGACTATACTGGAGAATAATCCCACTGCTATAGAGTGAGGGATGCTGATAAAACCAGCAGCAGGAGTGATAGCCACTAATCCAACCACCGCTCCAATACAGGTGCCCATGGCAGAAGGCTTCTTTCCCCTCATCATGTCAAATAATATCCAGGCCAATGCTGCCGAAGCGGAAGCAGTGGTTGTAGTGGCCAATGCTGTTGCGGCTACATTATTTGCCGCAAAGGATGAACCGGCATTGAAACCAAACCATCCGAACCAGAGTAAACCAGTTCCAATCATGACATACGTGATACGAGCCGGGTTATGATCGGCCGCATTTCTTTTCTTCAGGTAGATGGCACCTGCCAGCGCGGCCCACCCTGCACTCATATGCACAACGGTACCACCGGCAAAGTCAAGCACTCCATATTTAAATAATATTCCATTAGGATGCCAGGCCGCATGCGCCAATGGTGCATAAATGAAGAGGCTGAAAAGGCAAATGAAAAGGATATAGGAAGTGAATCTTATTCTTCCAGCAAAGGCACCGGTGATAAGCGCCGGGGTAATGATCGCGAATTTTAATTGGAACAGGGCAAATACCACCAGCGGGATGGTCGGGGCCAGGCTCCAGGGATCTCCTTCCAGTACACCACGCATCATAAAAAAAGTCCGGGGATCACCAATAATGCCTCCGATCGAATCTCCAAAGGAGAGACTGAATCCAATGATGACCCAGATCAGCGTCATCAAAACCATGCTGATAAAACTCTGTAGCATGGTGGAGATCACGTTTTTCTTGTTGACCATCCCTCCATAAAAAAATGCCAGCCCGGGGGTCATGATCAGCACCAGGGCTGTGGCCGTAAGCATCCATGCAGTGTCTGCTGCACTTACAGCAGGATTGGTATGCAGGGCAGAAGAAAGATTTGGAGCAAAAAGACTAAGCAAAATAACCACTGTCAGCACCAGTCCCGGAACCAGCATCAGTTTTCTCCCTCCTAAGGGTATTGTCCAGAATTTTGTAGTTGCGCCAACAATTTTCATAAAAAACTCATTAAAACGCGAAAATAGTTGAATTATTTATGGTTGTAGTTTAAAAAAATGACGGTTTATACCATAAATAATAACATTATTTAAATATTTAATATATATGATGAATGTTGAATTTTCCTGATCGTCGGTCTAAACGACCTATATTGGAAAACAACCGATATATGAAACCAATCATTCGAATAGCGAGTCCCGGGGATGCTGCAGGTATGCTGGAGATCTACGGACCTTTTGTAGAAAATACATCGATCACTTTTGAGACCATACGCCCAACCGAAGCGCAGTTCAGGTCACGGGTATGCGATTACCTGGAGAATTATCCCTGGTTGGTAGCAGAAATGGATGGAAAGATAGCCGGGTATGCCTATGCCTGCCGGCATCGGGAAAGGCTGGCCTATCAATGGAGCGTAGAGGTATCAGTATATATAAGTGAAGAATTTAAACGGTCAGGCATTGCCCGAACCCTTTATGAAGAACTTTTCCTTTTACTTAAGCAGCAGGGATTCAGGAATGCTTATGCCGTGATCAACCTGCCTAACGATCCCAGTGTTGCCTTTCACGAAAGTTTGGGCTTTAACTGGTTTGCCACCTATGAACAGGTAGGGTACAAATTGGGGAAATGGAAAAACGTAGGCTGGTGGAGGAAGGTGCTGAATCAATTTTCGGATGAACCGGAAGCGCCCATTCCGTTTAGTGTATTACCTAAACACTAAACCCTTAACTTTCCTTTCTGCCTGGATAAACCCTGATCGCCTCTTCCAAACAATCCATCGCTGCATTCAGTGAAGTAAGATTCAGCACATAGGCCAGCCTTACTTCATTTTTGCCTATGCCCGGGGTTCCATAAAACCCGGTAGCCGGAGCCAGCATCACCGTCTGCCCGTTATGGGAGAAGGATTCCAGCAGCCATTGACAGAATTTATCCGCGTCATCAATCGGAAGTTTTGCGATGGCATAAAAAGCACCGCCGGGGTTTGGACAATACACACCGGGCATAGCATTCAATCTTTTTATCAGCAGGTCCCTTCTGGCCTGGTATTCGGCTTTAGGTGCATCAAAATAATTATCGGGAAGATCAATAGCGGCCTCACCCATGATCTGGGCAAGTCCGGGAGGAGAGAGACGGGCTTGCGCGAATTTCATCGCCGTATCATATACCTGTTTATTCTTCGTCACCAGCGCTCCCAATCGTGCACCACAGGCGCTGTATCGTTTACTGATCGTATCCATCAGCACTACATGCTGGTCCATACCCTTTAAATGAAGAGCGCTTACATAATCTCCGTCATAACAGAATTCGCGGTAAGCCTCATCGCTGAAAAGATAAAGATCATGCTTAAGGCAAATATCTTTCAGCGCTTCCATTTCAGCCAGGCTGTATAAATAACCGGTAGGGTTATTCGGACTGCAAATAATGATCGCTTTTGTTTTTGCGGTGATCACTTTTTCAAAATCACTGATGGGAGGCAATGCAAAACCAGTTTCGATCCGGGAAGTGATAGGCACCACTTTTACACCCGCTGCGCAGGCGAATCCATTATAGTTGGCATAGAATGGTTCCGGAATGATCACTTCATCACCTGGGTTCAGGCAGGCAAAAAAACCGAACATGATGGCTTCACTTCCACCTGTGGTGATCAGTATCTGATCATAACTGACATCGATCCCTACTTTTTGGTAGTAAGTAACCAGCTTGCGTCGATAGGATTCATTTCCGGCGCTATGACTGTATTCCAGCACGGGAATATCGGCATTTCTTACGGCGTCTAAAATAGCAGGCGGTGTTTCAATATCCGGCTGTCCTATATTCAGGTGATAAACTTTTATTCCTTTCTTTTTTGCAGCCTCTGCATAAGGCACCAGTTTGCGGATAGGGGAAGGGGGCATTTCCTGGCCCCGGGAAGAGATGGTTAGCATGCCACAAAAATAAAGAAAGCACCGGATACGGGGCCTGCCCCATTTTTTGAGGAATTGATTGCCCATCCCTTAAACCGGTCTCTCCATCGCCTGAACCTTTCCCCGCCATTATTGTTATCTGCGCATGGCAAACTATCTTATTGTGGGCGCATCATCCGGCATCGGCTTTCAACTGGCTATTCAGTTGTCGGAACAGGGACATACTGTTTATGGCACTTATTGCGATCATGCTGCAACCCATGTTAATATCCGTTTTCAGCAGTTAGATGTGTTGAAGGATGATATCGTTCTGGAACTTCCGGATAAACTGGATGGGGTAGTGTATTGTCCGGGCTCTATTCAGCTTAAGCCATTCAATCGTATCAGCCCTTCAGATTTTTCAAAAGACCATGCACTGAATGTAGTTGGGGCCGTTAAAGTATTGCAGAAAGCCCTGCCTGCTTTAAAAAACAGTGAGCAAGCTTCAGTGGTATTGATCTCTACCGTGGCCGTGCAAACAGGTCTGGCTTTTCATTCATTGGTATCTTCTTCAAAAGGCGCTTTGGAAGGATTGACCAGAGCCCTGGCTGCGGAATGGGCACCCCGGATACGAGTGAATTGTATTGCGCCTTCATTAACCAATACGCCATTAGCAGAGGCTTTATTAAATACTCCGGAGAAAACGGAGGCAGGTGCGGCAAGACATCCATTGAAAAGGATAGGCAAGCCGGAGGATATAGCCAATTGCTGCGAATTCCTGCTGTCACCCGCATCAGGCTGGATCACCGGTCAGGTCATGGCCGTAGATGGGGGAATGTCTGCTTTAAGGACCTCCTGAGGGCCAGTTTCAATTTTTTTAGAAGTTTCTAAGCCTTATATTTGCAACCCCGATCAAAAGGGGTGTCATTTATTTGACGGCTCGGGAGGTAGTTCAGCCCGGTAGAATACCTGGTTTGGGACCAGGGGGTCGCAGGTTCGAATCCTGTCCTCCCGACTTGACAGGACAAACTGGAATTATTCTGGTTTGTCCTGTTTTTATTTTCGCTAGAACCCACGTCCATACTGTATATCAGCCTTGCCACTTCATTGATACGATTAGTTCGAACTGAAAATCCGTCAAAAGTCATTTTTTCGGGGTACATCGAACTAATTACCTCCCGTTTCTTTTCAGTATCGCCTGTTTCATAAACATAATCAAGCTTTAAGAGATTATTCACTCCTTTATTTAGCAGGTCATTAAAATCAACCTTATCATGATTATTGGCACCCAATTTCGCCTGGAGTTTTTCAAGCTTAGTAGTATATTCAGTTTTCATTTCCCTGAAATCAGCGGGCTCTAATTGTCTTGAGAAAATTTTTTTTTGTGGGTGGTTTTTTTTTTTTTTTTTTTTTTTTTTATTTGGTTTTTTTTTTTTTCTTTTTGTAAATGGTTGGTTTGGTCGTACTGTAAATCTTCAGCTTAAAGTGTACCACTAATTTATTATCTTAAGAGAGTGTTTCCTAATTATTTAACCTAAAAATTAATGTAATGGAAACGAGATCTAAGAAGCAAACTACAGAAAACTTTGTGAAGGATGTCCGCCGAAAAGCCAGGCGCTTGTTCACCTCCGAACAAAAGATCCTTATTGTGATGGAAGCTATTCGCGGAGAAACATCGGTAGCGGAGATTTGCCGAAAGTATGGCATTCATGCTACTCAGTTTTACAAATGGAATAAGGAATTCCTGGAGGCTGGTAAAAAGAGGCTGGCTGGCGATACGACGCGGGAAGCCACTTCTGATGAGGTAGCTGATTTGAGAAAGGAGAATCAACGACTTAAGGAAATGGTAGCCGACCTGATGCTACGCTATGATATTGTAAAAAAAAGCTTGACCATTTTGGAATAAATGAAAAATGGAAAAAGTATATGCGACTGTCCCCAGCAGAAAAACAGGAGATCATTCAGCTAGTAGATCGCTCTGAGTTAGGAGTGAATAGAACCTTAAAGGAACTTGGTATCCATAAGAGTACTTTTTACAAATGGTACCAGGCCTATCTCAGCCATGGCCCCAACGGACTATTACCTAAAAGCAGGACCCGCCGGCAATGGAACTCTATACCGGAGGCCCAGAAACAACTGGTGGTAGATGTGGCGCTAGAGCACCCTGTACTATCGCCCAGGGAGCTCTCAGTAAAACTCACCGATGAGCAAAAGATCTTCATATCGGAAAGCAGTGTGTATCGTATTTTAAAGAGCAAAGGTCTTATTACGACGCCTATGCATATTTTGCTAGCCGCCTCTAATGAATTTAAGGACAAAACTAATTTTGTCCATGAAATGTGGCAAACAGACTTTACTTATTTTAAGATCATTGGTTGGGGCTGGTATTACCTGAGTACGATTTTGGATGATTACAGCCGCTATATTGTTCACTGGGAATTGTGCCGTAATATGAAAACAGAGGATGTGGAAAGAACGGTAGAAAAGGCCCTAACGGTGGCGGGACTGCAAAAAAGGGCAACGACCAAAGCTGTTGTCTGATAATGGGTCATGTTATATATCCGCTGAGATCAAAGAGTTCTTGAAATCAAAGGACATCAAACCCATACATGGGCGAGTTCGGCACCCTCAAACCCAGGGGAAAATAGAACGTTATCACAGGAGTATGAAAAATGTGGTAAAGCTTGATAATTATTATTGCCCTGAAGAGTTAAATGCAGCACTAACATCATTCGTGAATTACTACAATCATGAACGCTACCACGAATCACTTGACAATGTAACTCCAGCTGATGTATATTTTGGAAAAAGAGAACAAATCCTGAAAAGAAGAGAGAAGATCAAATTGCAAAATATGAGATACCGCCGAGCCCTATATTTTACTGAAAAACTAAATTATATTAATCCAACCCTAAAAAACTTAAATAATTTATCTAACTTAAATCAAGGAAATACTCTCTAGGAGAAAGTACACTCTGTTTTGACGACATACATGTCGAAAAAGGCTTACTAATCTTACATATTGGCCCTTTAATGGCGAATATTTCGACATCAATACACTTGTATGTCGAAAATAAATACTATTTTCGACATGATATTTAACTCATGTTGATCCAATAGCCATAAAGAAACAGGAAAGTAGAAAAATAACCAAAATTTCATCACCAATGGGCTATAATAAAAATACTCCCTTTAATGACTTGCCAGCTCTGCCACCACAGGACTTCACAGAGTCGCCGGAAATTTTAAGGCATCTTGCCAAAGCTGCACGGTATTTAGGGGAATTAAACGGGCTTTGCGCCTCATTGCCAGACCCTCAGCTACTGATCAATACCATTGTTCTTCAGGAAAGTAAGGATAGCTCGGCTATTGAAAATATTGTTACCACCCAGGACGAACTTTACAAAGCTGCCAGTGAAGAGGGAACGGCCAGTCATGGAGCCAAAGAAGTTCTTAGTTATCGGGAAGCCCTATATGTAGGACTGGAGAAAATGACCGGCCAAAAGAACTTGCTGCTTACTAACACAATGGTTGAAATTGTACAAACCATCAAACAAAATAAATCGGGAATCAGAACGGCTCCTGGAACAGCATTAAAAAATGCCATAAACGGGGAAGTCATTTATACGCCACCCTGTTGTGAAGATGTTCTGAGGGAAAAACTGGCTTCGCTGGAACAATTTATAAATGACCCGGATAGCTCTCCTTTGGATCCATTGGTTAAAATGGCTTTTATTCATTACCAGTTTGAAGCTATCCATCCATTTGCAGATGGTAATGGCCGAACAGGCAGAATTGTAAATGCGCTATACCTGGTGCAACAAGACCTATTAACGCAACCGGTACTTTACCTCAGTTCCTACATCGTAAAATATAAAACAGAATACTATCAATTATTACGGGGCGTAACAGAACAACATAACTGGCACGATTGGGTAATGTATATACTGACTGCTCTTATTGAAACAGCACAGCTCACTACTAAAAAAATAAGAGCTATGCTTTTACTAAAAGAAGATTATGAGAAGCAGATGAAGCAAACTTTAGGATCATCCTTCAGTTACGAACTGCTGCAATTGATGTTTGCATTGCCTTACTTAAAAATTGAACTGCTAGAAAAGAGAGCGATAGCCCATCGGCAAACCGCTTCCGTATGGTTAAAGAAATTGACTGATGCCAATATTTTAAAACCTCAAAAAATTGGAAGGACAACTTATTATGTAAATTACAGATTGATGGAGTTGCTGGCTGAGAATTAATTAAGTTTAGAAAAATGATTATAAAGAAATGCACTAAGTATGCCGGCAGATCTAAGTAAAGTTAATGTACAGGCCCGATTTTGTAAACCCTTCTTATTTTCTTATACGTCAGTGGCAAATAAGCCTGGGAAATTGCCGAAGTAAATATATTGATCAGTGAGATTGGCTTGTGCAGCGTCAAACGGAGTAGCATTTAGAAATATTATCTTTCTAAATTCGCATAATAATCAACCAATCAGGTAAGCCAACCCATCGTTGACAGTTTCACATAAATCAGTAACCTTTTTTTGCTGGCACATTGCTTTAAATTTATCCCTGATGGTTTTATAATCGTTATGTATGGGACAGGGGTGAGTAGCCGAACATTTGCTTAGTCCGAGTCCGCATTGATCAAAAACTTCTTTGCCATCAATAGCGTCTATTATATTTATGATTGGCTGATTCTTTTGTTTTATTGTAATAAAAAACCCGCCGGTTGGGCCTTTGGCACTATTAATTACTTCATCTTTAACCAATGTTTGCAGCATTTTTCCAACCGTATGTTCACTGGCATCAATAAATTCAGCTATTTCTTTAATACCGGCCTTTTCTCCAGATTCAAATTTAGAAGCAAGATATATTACCGCTTTAATGGCTGTTTTACAAGTAAGACTAAGCATTTATTGTTCATTTAAAAATTCACGGCCTTCTTCTGAAATCATTTCATGGCTCCAGGGTGGATCAAAAGTTAAATCTATTTCAGCCTCGTATTCGGGGAAGCTCAATTTTAAATTTTCTTTCACCGCATTCGTTATAGATTCTCCCATCGGACAGAATTGAGTGGTAAGTGTCATCGCACAATAAATTTTCTTTTCACTTTCATCAAAGTCCAATTGATAAACCAAACCTAAATCTACAATATTCAACCCTATTTCAGGGTCCATTACATTTTGCAGGGCTGCCAATGCCACCGTGCATTGCAGGTTATCATTTGTAATTACATTCGTCATAAAGAAACAGGTTTATGCATTAACAATTTTATTACATTCCAGTTATACAATAAGGAAGTGAGTAATAATAATGCGGCAGCAATTTGTAACACAATGGCGGAATAAAACAAAATGCCTGCGGTAAACATTACAAACCCCAGGATGTAAGCGACGCTCATCCATTTAAAAACTTTTTTACTAAACAAATCTTTGGGGTTGGGTGTCTTTCCTTTTCCGGCTAAGTGATGATACACTTTATTCCAAACAATAAAAGGTAAGGTTTTAAATGTCATGCCTAAAATGATGGCAGTAATCCATCCAAAAAAAATGATAAAGCCATAAGTTATTATGAGGCTGACATTTTCTTTTGGTGACAGTATTAAAAGTGTAATAATAATAACCAAAAAAATGACCGGCAATAACATCATCAGCACTGATAGTAAAGATACTTTCATTTGCTCATCAACTTTTTTACGAATACGCTGCTGGTAAGCCTTGAAGCAAAAATCACCAAACAATACAATGGAGGCCGCCACTGCCAATAATGGGATACTCAGCAGCGATTTGCTATCGGTATATAAAAAGATATAAACGAAAGACAAAAGGCCTCCGTTTATTAATCCATAAATCCACCAGAGTTGCCGGGTATTGTTGTACTTGGAAATAAGAAACATGGGTATCAACCGGGAGCCTACTCCCATTACCAGCAATAAAAACCAGCCAACAATACCAATATGTGCATGCACCGGAAGATAATTCAGTGAACCTTTAGGCAGTAACGGTTCAGTAAAGTTGTAGAGTAGCAACAGTCCAACAATTGCAGTTGCCAGTAACCACAATGCAGCGGTAAAAATAAAAAAAGCATGTACATTTTCCTGCTTGCTTTTTACCATACTTGCAGCAAGGTTAATCAGATAAGCAATGACGGATAGGATGATTAATATGCCGCCACACTGGGTATGTAAGCCCATATTAAAAACATAAAAACCATTAACTAATAAGGGGATACCAATCGCAGCAAATGTAAAGGAGGCATAGGCCAGTTTATTGCTGTACAATTTACCTTCAATCAATACTGGCACCAATTGATGGCTGGCCCCTAGTATCATCATGGTACCCCAGCCAAGTGCCATAATATGTATAATAGCCAATGTATGTGGAAGAAAATAATGACTGGTGATATCACTTGCAGAAAACAATAAAAGAATAGTGGCAATTAAAAAAGCGATAGCGGCATAGCCGTAAAAAGGCAATACCACTTTCCAGGAAGTTGTCTTTGTTGCTTCGGTATTTCCGGTTGTTGAAAACATATTAGTTTTTATAAATCACTAGTTGTACTTCTCCATCACTGATCTCTTTGATGCGGTAACTAAACTGCTGTTCTTCCAGTTCGGGCAACAGAAATACAGGAATGCGTTTGTGATAAACAAACAAGGCTTTATCGGTTGGCAAGATTGCTAACGCTTCCAGTATGGTATGCATGGGTAAAGGCATTTCTAATGCCCTTACATCAATGGTTTCAAGCTTGTCATTAAATCGATTCAATATTTCATCCCAACCTTTTGAGTAATCGGTTTCTTTGTTTTCGGCTAAAACATTTATCTCGCTTTGTTTATAAAAATAAGTATTTACTAAATCATCATTGATCGTTTCGGAATAAGATTGAAACCCTTGTTTGCCGAGCAGGTGCATTAATGGGGTAGGCTCAAAACTATTGATGATCTTAAGTACAGCTCCAGTTTGTAAGGTCTTTACTTTTTTTACAATAATGTCAAGCGGATCTTTACCCGATTCAATAACCGCACGTACATCCAACTCAATCATTTTATCGGCCGCTATATTTTTCATGAATGCCGGAACAGGTTTGTTTTCAATCAGCTTTTCCATTTCAATTGCTGAAGTGTCAATTTCAAAACCCAATGGCTGTAACTTGTTAAAAAAATCGTCCACACTGCAACCGCCAAATTTGGAAGCCATAGCGATACTGGTTCTTGCTGCGATCACTTTTCGTAATATAGGGTTTCTCAATTTTGTAAATTTCGGCGATATACTTACAATAGCTTCAAGTGCGTCTGCATTATATTTTAGCAAACTGGAAATTTTTGTATTGGCGTTAATAGTCATCATTATTCAAAGTATTGTGGAAACAGGTTGAGTTGCTTTTCAATTTCACCAAAAATTGTTCTGGCAGTTTCAATACTGTTTGCATTTTTAAGTTCTTTTGTTTTTTCCATAATCGGTTCCAGCCAATGGTGCAGGGCTTCATGATCGGCTCCTTTCATTTTACATTCACTTACCATTTTATTCAAACCATCCTGTAAGCTTGCTGCTATCTTTAAATGATTTTCAAGGTTTTCTTGTTTTGTACCGGAAACTATTTTTTGCAGTAAAGCCACGTTCTGTAGGGTAGTTGAATCTGCCTTCCACTTTTCGCCGTTATTCAAAGCAAGCTCCGTTGCCTGCTCCCCATGATCCGCATGAGTTTCGGCTGCAGGTGCTGTTGTTGTAGTTTTTTCTTTTTCGTTTCCTGCATTACAAGCCAGCAAGAGATTTGCTGCCAATAAGATGGTTAGTATTTGTTTCATATAATTTGATTTCATTTTTTTTATCTGATGGCCTGATAATTAAACGTAAGGACTGGTCATAAGTGATGTATTGCCACATCCAGTTGATGAGTACAAACAACCTGTTTTTGATACCAATGATTGACATCAGGTGAACAAGCATCCATACAAACCATGCAACAAAACCTTTCAACTTTAGTTTCCCAATTTCGGCCAAAGCCAGGTTCCTGCCTACTGTTGCGAGGCTGCCTTTATCTTTATATTGAAAAGCAATGAGCGGTTTACCTGATTCTATTTTCTGTAAGTTTTTTGCTAAAAGTCTTGCCTGTTGAATAGCCACCTGTGCTACCTGTGGATGCCCCTTTGGCAACAGTTTATCCTGCATCAGTGCAATATCGCCAATGGCATATACTCGTGGCAAATCTTTTACCAGGTTATATTGATTTACCAATATCCTGTTGTTTGCTGCAGTTGAACCTGTGGGAATTCCGGGTATAGAAACGCCTTTTACACCTGCCGCCCAAATAAGGCAACGGCTGTGTATGGTTTTTCCATTGCTGAGAGATATCGTTTCTCCGTCATAATCTTTTACTGCAGTGTTTGTCTGTACTTCCACTCCCAAACCATTTAAATACTCAACAACTGTATTACCTGATTGTGTACTCATGCCATTTAACAGGCGGGGCGCTGCTTCCAGCAGGTGAATATGCATGTGCCCAAAATTTATTTCAACATAATCCTTTGGCAGAATCTTCTTTTTCATCTCAGCGATCGCTCCTGCCAGCTCAACACCTGTTGGTCCGCCACCAACTATTACTACATTTAATAATGAAGACCGCTGCTCCTTGTTTTCAGCATTAAGCGCCAGCTCGTAATTCTGTAATAACGTGTTCCGTAACAGCAATGCCTCAGATACCGATTTCATGGAATAGGCATTCTTCTGTAACTGGTCATTATTGAAATAATTTGTTGTTGCTCCCTGCGCAAGTACTAAGTAATCATATTCAACATCACCTATGTCTGTATGTACCATTTTTGTTTCGGGACTAACAGCGTTTACCTGCGTCATGCGGATAAAAATATTTCGTTTTTGCTGGAATATTTTCCGAAGCGGAAAACTGATACTGCTTGGCTCCAGCCCACTTGTAGCTACCTGGTATAACAAGGGTTGAAACTGATGATAATTATTTTTATCAATCAGAATCACCTGGAAGTATTTCAACGATAATTTTTTTGCCAATGTGAGGCCGGCAAAACCTGCACCTACTATTACTACTCTTTTTTGATTGCCATATTTATCCGGGATGTCCATTTTATTGTTTTTTAATTTCCCAAAAAACATCTTCCCATTTTTCATCAATTGCTTTGCTGCTGTTGGGAAAACGATTTGCTATTGCTTCTAAGTCATCTGCTTTAATATTATCCTGAAGATGATTGAACAGTTCCCGTTCTTCAAAACGGATGTGTTTTTCCAGTTCATCCGCCAGTTGATTGAGCAGAACTGCATCGTCCTTCTTTTTTTCAATAGCAGCTACCAGCTTGTATATTGCCTGGTGATCTCCTTCTGCCTGTTTCCTTAGTACATCATCAGCCGGTAGTTTACTGAAAAGTAATTGCTCTTCTTCTTTAAAATGTTTTTCAAGGTCTTCTTTAAAAAAGAAAGTTACATAATTGCTGATCCGTTCCGGATTGACAGCTTTATTCAGGCCTTGTCTTATTTTCCAGATCAGCAGTAATCCAAAATGATGGTCTTTGGAAAATGAGACAATAGCCTGATGTCTTTTTATGGGAGCTTGGTTTTTCATTTGCTTAGTTGTTTAATTGCTTTTCAATTTCCAGTGCCTTTGGAAACAGAATATTGTTTTCAAGATGGATATGCAAATGCAGGTCTTCTTCAAATTCATCCAGCATCCTGTACAGTAAACTGTAACTGGCACAGGCATCTTCCGGCAATAAATAATTGTTGGCGAGCTGCCTGATCTCATCCAGGTTTTTACCAACCAGTTCATGCTCCATCTCCATCATATTAATTGGGCTTTGCACAGATCCGAAATGAGCGGCCTGTAATGGTTGCGTATGATTTTTTGCCGCAACCAATGCTTTAATATAAGGGAACAATATCTTTTCTTCCTTAACCAGGTGGCCCGTTAACTCTGCATTTACTTCACTAACCAATTGACTGATGCGTATTAATTCGGGATGATGTTTACCATGCACCTGCATTACTTTAGCTGCATAGGCCGTAATATCCGGTAAGGTTTTTCTTACATAACTGTGATGGGTGTTAATGATATAATCTGCCAGAAAATCCAGGGTCCAATCGCCATAAGGGATCGGACGGGAGGATGGCATCTTATCCGCCTGTTGTAGCTCCTGTTCAACTTTGGTAACATCCAATCCTTTTTCTGCACATGCCTCTTTCACTGTTTTCTTTCCACCGCAACAAAAGTCCAATCCGTATTTTTTAAATACCTCTGCTTTACGCAAATCTTTTGCTGCAATTTGACCCAGGGTTTCATCATTTTCCCCTGTTATCCGTTTTGTTATTTTCACTATCCACCATTCCGGTCCTTGCTCCTGGTATTCCCAGATAAAGATGTTGCCTCTTTCACCCAGCAATTGATAATACAATGGCTTAGGATCATGGTCATTGTGAATGGTTAAACTTTCCCCTTCTGCCAGTTCATCAAAACGTATAAAAATGGTGGGATGTTTTTGTCTCGGTTCCAGTAAGGTTACGTTGAGGATATTTTCGGCTGTTGTTTGCATATACTGATTTTTAGATGATTTAATACAGCAAAGATATACACTAATTTTTAATAAAAGTATTTATTTACTTTTATTATTGTAACTTTACATTTCCCTGACAATCGGGCTTATAGAAAACTAATAACTATCACAATCATTAATTTGAACGCAGAACATGTACATTTAGTTCCGATTTGAAATGTCGGATTTAATGAGTGAAAAGACTAATTATTTGATAACGTTAAAATTTCTTAGTGTATATCTCGGGATAATTTTCCTGCAACATTAGGAATGCAGATGTATGATCAGATTCAGAGTAATGGATAAAAGAAAGAAACTACTATTCGAAAGCTGAGTTTATAAGGTTCATTGCACCCCGTACCCCGTATTATTGTAAGATAGGGGAGCAGAAACCACCAAAAAACAAAGAAGAAGAATTAAAATGAACTGTTTTTAATGAGGCCAGGTAAGAATTGGATATATTCATTACCTAATTGTAAAAATAATTTAAGAATGAAAATATTTAATTTAATCTAAAAGAATAAATATGAAACACTTCAAACAAGGATTCTCACTTTTGATTTTATTATCTTCTATATCAATTGTTTTATCCTGCAACAACAATTCTGGCAATGCCGATGTGGAAAACAAATTAGATACTGTGTTAACAGGAAACGTCACAGCAGAGTTGACCGACGCACCCGCTGTCCCCAAACAACTAAATTATACTTCACCTAAAAAGGTAATAGTACAATTAGATGTAATAGAGAAAGTGATGAAAATTTCGGACAGTACAGAATATACTTTCTGGACATTTGGCGGACATGTGCCCGGTAAATTCATCCGGGTAAGACAGGGAGACCTGGTTGATTTTACATTACATAATATGCCCGACAGTAAACTATCACATAATATCGACCTTCATGCTGTGACTGGCCCAGGTGGTGGTGCAGATGCTACTGCAACCGCTCCGGGACAATCATCCCATTTTCAATTTAGGGCGTTGAATCCCGGCCTATTTGTTTATCATTGCGCCACTGGTCCTGTAGGCATGCATATTGCAAATGGCATGTATGGACTAATATTGGTGGAGCCACAAAGCGGAATGGCAAAAGTTGATAAGGAATATTATATCATGCAGGGAGACTTTTATACAAAAGGGAAATTTGAAGCACCAGGCTTACAGGATTTTGATATGGATAAGGCTATTGCTGAACATCCAGATTATGTATTGTTTAATGGACAAGTGCGCTCTACCACCGGCAAAAACGCATTGACTGCAAACGTTGGAGAGACGGTGAGGCTATATGTAGGAAACGGCGGTCCGAACCTTGTATCCTCATTTCATGTAATCGGTGAGATCTTTAATAAAGTATATATGGAATCCGGCTCTGAAATTAGCAGGAATGTGCAGACTACGCTAATTCCTGCCGGAGGATCCACGATGGTAGAAATGAAAATGGAAGTACCGGGTGTATATAACCTGGTTGATCATGCTATTTTCCGTGCATTTAATAAGGGAGCTTTGGCACAAATAAAAGTGTCAGGAGATGAAAACCCGGCTGTCTTTCAGAAACTAAAATAATAAAAGAAACCTGTGAAGAGATGATTTCTTTTTTTGATGAAATATATTTTAACCATATTATTATTAACCGGATGCTTCGATGTTTCAAACGCCCAGCAAAAAAAAACCGTTTCTTTTGAAAAGAAAATGCTGAAAATCCCTGCAGGAAATTATAAACCTTTTTTTGTAACCAAAAGTAATAAGCCTATAAAAGTTGCTGCTTTTAAAATGGATGAATCAGCGATCACCAATAGCGAATTCCTCCTTTTTGTAACAGCAAACCCTCAATGGAGGAAATCTAAAGTGAACAGGCTTTTTGCAGACAGTAATTATCTCCGGGATTGGGAAAGTGATTTAGTCATTGGGAAAAAAAATATAAATATTTACAATTCGCCGGTAGTGCATGTCTCCTGGTTCGCAGCCCAGGCTTATTGTAAATGGAAAAACAAAAGATTGCCAACAGTTGCTGAATGGGAACTTGCGGGTAATGCTGCTCCTAAAAATATAAAGTATACATCACTTACAGAGTATATTTTAGGGTGGTATAAAAAGCCAAATCTGCCGGTTTTACCCAACATTAAAACCACTTATCAGAATGTTTATGGTTTGTACGATATGCACGGATTGATATGGGAATGGACCTTTAATTTCAACAGTTTTATCAGTAGTGGAGATTCAAGGGGAAACACCGAAGACGAATTAAAAGCATTTTGTGCAGCAGGTGCTATAAACGTTGTTGATAAAACTGATTATGCCGGGTTTCTCCGCTTTAGTTATCGCGGAAGTTTAAAAGGAAATTATTGTATTGCCAACCTTGGATTCAGATGTGCGAAAACTATTGAGTAATTGTAAATTATCGCTGGAAGTTTATCCTTGCTATGGCAAACACAACATTAATAATGTAAAAGATAGAAAATGACAAAATATAATATTGGGATTTTATTGATCCTAAGCCTGGTTGGTTGTATGCAAAGTTCTAACAAAACTGAAAAGAAAATAACTGCATCAGGTAGGCAGGCGGTCTTACCTGATAAAGATAGTATGCCTGCTGAAAGCATTTTTCATTTGACAGACAGTTTTCAAACTCAGGAAAATATTCCCTTTACCTTATCTATGCTTAAAGGTAAACCTACTGTTGTTGGTATGATATTTACCAATTGCACTTATGCATGCCCCCGATTAACAGCCGATATAAAAAATATTGCTGACTCCTTAAAAGACGAAAAAGAAAAAGTGAATTTTCTGCTGGTAAGTTTTGATACGAAAAGGGATACTCCGGATCGGTTAAAAAAATTTGCTGATGAAAAGGGGTTGAATAAGAACTGGATCTTACTGCATGGAAGCGAATATGCGGTAAGAACTTTCTCTGTATTATTAAATATACAGTTTGAAAAGGATGCCGAAGGTAATTTTTCTCACAGTAATCTCGTATCTGTATTAGATAAAAATGGCGTATTACAATATCAAAAAGAAGGATTGGGGGCAGTGCATACAGAAACTATTACTACAATAAAAAAATTAATACAACAGAGGTAAAGGGAAGTTTTCTTTTAAATTCTGATTACCGAAAATAGTATCTACACACTTTTAATAATAGGAAACGATATTTATTGATATAGTAGCAAGAAGTAATTAATACCATAAAAGATTTGTAAAGTCTTTTGCTAATAAAAAGGATGTTTCAAATTAACCTTCAATTTGAAGCGGTAAAAATACTGGTATATTAACCGGTGCCAGAAAGCGTTTTGCCAATTATAACAACAATGATCTTGTTTGATTCTTCAATCCTGCAATTTTATTTTACAATATTGGTGTGTATTAGTAAGTAGATTGATTAAATTTTCCTAGATTCATATTGTTAAACTGTGGTATTTATAGGAATAATAGTAAATAAGTTCACCTTTTCCTCAATTGTGAAATAAGATTTACACTGGTTAAATACAGCGTAAATAACAGAGCCTACCGAATTGTTCTCAATCATATAGTATCCTGATTTTTATCAGTACTTAGTTATAGTATAACAGCTAACTTTTCATATCCTTAGAATATTTAATTGAAGTATGAATAGATTGTCGTTACAAAATACAATCCCAGAACAAAATAATAAGCAATCAGTAAGCGTTAATGCGAGTACAGCTCAATTGGTAAACCAGGATACTACTGCTACAAACGGAACTTATAAAAGGTCTACAAAAGAACAGGAATTATTTCTACAATTACTATATAATTACCCTGATGGAGTAATCAGCCTTATTGATAAGCAATATAACTTTATATATACAGGAGGAGAGTTACATGAACGCCTGGCTGCAAACCCTGCTGAACTAATCGGTAATAAAATGTACCCCAAATTTCCAGAAAATGTAAGATGTGTTATCCAGGCTCAATTGGAAAAAGTGTTTGCCGGGGGCAGGATATCAGCATTTGAACTGCACGATCTGGTTAAAAGCGAATTTTATATTATGGATGCCTTTCCTTTAAGGGATAGTGAAGATGCAATTGCCTATGCTGGAGTAGTTATCAGGAATATATCGCATTTAAAAAAGGCGGAAGGAGAGTTAAGAATATCGCTCAAAAAGGAAAGAGAACTTAGCGAACTGAAGTCTCGTTTTATTACTATGGCCTCTCATGAATTTAGCACTCCGCTCACAACAGTATTATCATCTGTTCAATTATTAAAAAGTTACACAAAACTGGATTCGCATGAGAAAATAGATAAACATATTGAACGAATCGTGGCAGCAGTAAATCACTTAACCGATATATTAAATGATTTTCTTAGGGTAGGTAACATGCAGGAAGGAAATATTTCATGCAGTCCTGTGCTTTTTAATATTAAAGACCATATAGCCACAATCATCGCAGAATTTAAAAATGAGGAGAACAGGGGGCAACTTATTTCATACAAGCATAGCGGCAAAGAGCTAGTTGTGTTGGATCCTCTCTTGTTAAAACATATCACAACAAATGTTCTTTCTAATGCCATAAAGTTTTCTACAAAAAAAACGACAATTGAAATTAAGACTAAATGGATAAATGGCAGACTGGTATTATCGGTTAAAGATCATGGCATTGGAATTCCTCCGGAATACAGTAAACATTTGTTTGAACAATTTTACAGAGCTTCTAATGCAATGAATATACAGGGCACAGGCTTGGGACTTCACCTTGTAAGCAAATATGTGGAATTAATGAATGGAACAATTCATTATAAAAGCGAATTAGAAAAAGGGACTGAGTTTGTGATTGGTTTTCGGCAAAACAAGGATTAGGCATTACCAAAATTTCATTTTAAGAAATTTTGGTAAAATGCAAGTATTTTATTTCACTCTGGCGTTTAATAAATAGAAAATTCTTCAAAGAAAAGTTATAAAGCGCTGATTTAAATTGATACAGAAAATTATTTTTACTTAAGTGTCCACTACTTTACTCCTTTAGAAACCTTCTCTAAATAATTGCATACTGATAATTCAGGACATCCATTTCTAACCTGGCATCGTCGAGGTCTTTAATAAACTGATGCCGGATTGTTGTATTTGATGCGACAGGTAAATTCCGGTAGTAGGCAATACCATTGCAAAGATTTTGATAAAAGGAAGTATAATATTTTTTCCTCTTGGAGAATTGTTCAGCCTGGATATCATTTTCCAACTCTTCTTTAAAGTAATCAATATATAAATTCAGTTCTGCAATAAACATATGAGGTCTGTTGTTATTTGTCAAAATATTTGTTCTTCCGTAAATATGGTCTGTCATTGCTTGCAACGAAACTACTTTGGAGAAATTGGTAATATTTGGGCCTGGGCAAATAGTTACCGCCTTCAGTGTCTTAATGAAAGTCTGTTTATAACTAACAGCTGCAGCATTGCTCAGTCCAACGCATAAACATTCTTTATCCAGTACTTCATTTAATTGCTTTCCGTATTCCTTTTCGGGCAGGTTCAATGATTGCAACTGTGCGATTTTCAGTTTTTGGTATTTGTGCGAAGCTGTACAAATTGGTTCTTTTGTAAACTCTGTATTAGATGCCAGGTGCTTTTCGGTACAAGGGCTGCCCGGTTTTCCATTTTTAATGCGTAGTAATTTTTCATTTTCGGAACTGGTTCCTTTAAGATAGTGGAATCTTACTCCTAACGGAGAATTTTGACTAAGCACTACATCTTTCTCTGTGGCATTGCATAATAGGTTCAGTGTTTCATCATCTACCGTGGTAGCTTCCGGCACCAGCAAAAAAGGTGTACCCCATCCTGTACTTTCTACACTATAATACCGAAATAAAAAATCATCTTCCTCATGCGTTCCAATACCTCCCTGCACGGAAAATATCATTTTCGGCGGATAAATAAAATACTCCTTATTTTTCTTTCGGAGGCTGGCATTATACACTTCAAAAATCGCATCAATAAGTTCCTGCTTCTTTATCTTAAATTCTTCCAGAATGGGGCCCAGCAGATAACCTTCTGTCGCAAATGCATGACCGCCACAATTTAATCCCGATTCAATCCTGAACTCACTTACCCATATACCCTTCTTTGCAAGGTATTTCCCCTGTATTAATGCAGATCTGTAATCGCTAACTTTTACTATTACCTTTTTTGTAAAACCACCATCCTCATTTACATCAAACTCCTTACAACTTTCAAGATAATTGTACAATCTCGGATTCATGCCGGCAGAAAAAACTACTGAAGAATTTGCAAGGTTACTTTTCACATAACCTCTCAATGCAGCTACTGCATCAGAACCGTTTTCTACTATAGCTCCTTCATCATTATAAGTTTCCCGGTCTACCTTTGTCATTATATTTACATCAATACTACCGGGTTGTATTTGTGACCTTAGGTGGGATGCTATTTTTTCTTTTTCATGCTGATTGCCCGTATTCATCATTTGTCTGTATAATTGTTTTAGCACATTATCGTCCGGCAGCATCTCAAAATATTTCACGATTTCTGAGCCTGCTTCGAAAGCGGCGTTCCTGATTTTTTCAACCTGTGCCTCTACAATTGTGTTTACAAGGTTGAGATAATCGGTAATCCTTTTGGCCCTGTAATCTGGTTCATGTGTTGAGATGGGCTGATATTCCCGGCTTACCGATGGATAATAGTGTTGCCTCATCATTTCTATTAGGCGGTCTTCTACAATTGAAATAACAGATGATATGCCAAACCTGGCAACTTTAATTGGACTATCAATGGTGTAAGCGAGCCCCATTACAGGAATGTGAAATTTATGTTGAGATGATTGATACATATTTAAAAAGATTTTGATTGAAGCTTTAAATGAATTTTCTTTGATAAATTTTCAAATAGAATTGACGATATCCATAGTTGCAAAACGTTTATATGTTTGTTATTCTTAATTTTGGAACTACTCACTGCTCATCTCTTTTCCAAATATTCTTTTTTCCGAAGCCAAATTGACTGTCTGTCATCTTTATTATATTCAGACGAATAGTAAATGCTGTTCCCTTTACGACCAATGCCAACGGATTTTTTTTGTGATAGATTTCATCTGCATCTTTCGTTTGTGGGTGATGCTCTTCCAGCAATTCCCCTCGCCATTGTATACCCTTTGTTATCAGTTTACTAAGTTTATCAGGAAGAATTGTACCGGCGACAATCGGGTTGATTGCCAATAGCGAAGTATGATATGCGTTATCTGACGATTTGAAATAGAATAAGCCTGTCTTAGGTTTAACTACATAATAGCAACAGAAACAATAAGGAATACCTTGTTCGTCTGTGCAGCAAATAGTGGCGCATGTTTGTTGTTTAATAAAACGGTAGATTATTTCGTTCATAACACTCATATTTATTCCTTACTTTTTCTAATTGGTGAATCTTTTTTCTTTCTTTTAAATGCAGCATCGTAATATTTCTTTTCAGATGCTGTTACTGGCTTAACTGCGATTACCTGCGTAACTTCTCCCTTTTCATCAAGCGCCACGAAAGTAAAATACGCTTCACTGATTAAATAGTTTTTCCCATTTAATACTGTTTTTGCGAATGCGAAAACAAAAATTTCGAGTGACGTTTTAAAGGCACGGGTTATTCTGGCAGAAATGGTAATAATATCTCCAACTTTTGCTGCTGCGGTGAAATCAACACGATTGATACAGGCGGTAACACAAATTTTTCCGGCATGTGTTTGTGCACAAACGGCAGCAGCAATGTCCATCCATTCTACCAAGCGTCCGCCCAGCAATATGCCCATTGGGTTTGTATCATTAGGACAAACCACTTCTGTTTTGATAGTTTCAGAATCAGATGGGGTTTTATAGCTTAATACTTTCATTATTTAATTACTCTAAATATTTTATATAACACCTGCGTCGTTTATGCTGAATTGTATCATAATATTCCCAAATAGACTGCACTTTTGTGTTCTCTTCCAGCTCAGGATTTGATTCTGCATATTCAATTCCGTTTTTGATGTATGACTTTGTTAGCTCATTCATTAAAATTGCATTTACACCCTTTCCCTGTAAATCTTTCCTCACAGCAACCAGGCATAAATCCCCAAGATTATTTTTCTTAAGTGCCTTCAGGATATGAATAAAACCAAAAGGGTAAAGGCCGCCTTTTGCTTTTTGTAGTGCCAGAGACAAAGAAGGCATGGTAATTCCAAATGCGGCCAATTCATTGTTTTTATCCAATACCAGTGACACAAAATCAGGGCGTATAACCGATAAGAATTTTCTTGTGCTATATTCAATTTGCTTTTCACTGAGTGCAACCATACCATATAATCCGGAGTATGCAGAATTTATTAGCCTGAATATGTCTTTTGAATAAGATAGTATGTCTTTCGTTGTTGCCGTCTTTACTACACAAAACTGATGTCTTTTTTGCACAATTGCAGCTATTTTCTCCAGCTTTTCCGGCAGCACCGCTGGTAGCTTAATCTTGTATTCAACCCAATCAACATCTTTTTGGTAGCCAGCCCTTTCAATAAACAATGGGTAATAAGGATAGTTATAAATAGTTGCAAAAGTTCCTAATTGGTCAAAGCCTTCAATTAATAAACCTGCGTAATCAAAATTAGTAAAGCCGATTGGGCCATGAACTGCGTTCATCCCTTTTTCCTTTGCCCATATTTCTACCTGTGTCAAAAGTTTTTTTGCAATTTCCTCCTCTTGTTCAAAATCTATCCAGCCAAACCGTATGTACCTGTTTTTCCATTTTTCTATATACCTGTGATTAATAATGGCTGCTATACGCCCTACTACTTTATTCTCTTTATAAGCAAGCCAATATTTCGCATCGCAAAACTCAAGTGCAGGATTTTTGTTTTTGCTTAAAGTATCTTCAATGTCTTTCTTTAATTGAGGGACATAATATTTATTTCCTTTGTACAACCTGTAAGGAAAATTAATGAATTCGTTAAGCTGCTTTTTATTGATCACTTCCGTAATAATTATGCCCCTGCTTTCAATAGCAGGAGTAGCTGATTTTAAAAGAGCATTATTATAAAATAATGTTTCTGGCATAATTAAATTTCACAGGTATATTTTATAAAACTGCAATTTGAGAGTGATTCAATTTTTGTTAAAATTTCATTAGCGTCTTTTATATCAAAATCTTCGTGCAGCCTTTTTGGAACACCCATGCAGGACAGGTCTATGTGAATATCAGGCTCTACCGAATGATTACTCAGACAAGCCTTTGAGCATGCCAGCGGACAACCATCAATAACGATAATTTTTCTGCCAGATGTTGCTGTACGCACAAGACTCTTAACGTTACCTCCAACACCAGCAATGCAGGACATTTCTGCTACATCCATTCTGTCAAGCTGAACAGCAATATAGTTTGCCATTTGTGCAGCACTGGAACAGCCGGAGCAGGAATACACCAGCGGTTTATTATCAGTTCTTGTTTTCATTGTATGAAAGCTGTTTTTTATAAAGATGGTTTTTCAGACGTCCGATCAAGAATTGCAATCGCCAGAGGAAATAGATTTTAATATTAAGCCAGGGTTGTTGAAATGTTTTCATTGGTTGTTGATTTTATTGTATTGAGTTGCTCAACTTTTTTTAATCCTTTTCTTCTGCTGGTTACAAACCAAACCAGCGGTATCACGCCGCCTACAGTAAATATGGAGCCTCCAACAATACGCATCCAGGTGAGGGTTTGAAAACCGTTGCTTTCTATAAATGCACTGCTACGGGCA
Organism: Chitinophagaceae bacterium; assembly: GCA_016720565.1. GTDB lineage: Bacteria > Bacteroidota > Bacteroidia > Chitinophagales > Chitinophagaceae > JJ008. The sequence goes on along the minus strand of JADKKJ010000012.1, from coordinate 316,461 downwards.
TACCACAATCCCTGCTCTGTTACGGTTTTAAACTGGTAAATGCCTGCAGGAAATAAATCAAGTAATACCATCAGCAGCAAACCTATATTGATGGACCAGAAAACTGTTTTGATCAGTTTTGGTTTCCACCAATCAACCTTAAATAATAACTGGCAGCAAAATAAAACAGCAGCTACTGCAAGATTACCATACACACCCATTAATGCAGCATGGCCATGATTGACAGTTAAATAAGTACCATGTTCATAATAATTAGCAATAGGAAGATTGATGATAAAACCCAGTACACCTGCTCCAAAGAAATTCCAGAAATTAACAGCCACCAAAAAAAGGAACACTCCTGAAAATCCAAATTTTTTACTTAAATCTCCGTTTATCCGATTATTTGTTTGCAGCAGCATTGGAAGTTTGCTGAAACGCCACGCTTCTAATGTGAGCAGCACTAACGGTACTACCTGCAATGTCGAAAACACCGAACCAAGCGCCATAGTAAACACCGGCTTAGCATTCCAATAAAAATTATGGGAGATCCCGAGCAGACCGGAACCAAGGAATAATAAGGTTGCTAAATAAATCACACGAATTACAGCCTGCCTGCTTACTAATCCCATTACCACCATAAAATATCCAATCAATACTGTGGTAAATACTTCAAAGAAAGCTTCGGCCCACATGTGTACCACCATCCATCTCCAGAAATCCGCAATCACAAAGTTAGTTTTGGGGGTGGCAATAAAACCAGAGATCAATAATAAAATTATACTGAAGGTGGTATACACTAACCAATTAGGCAACGCCCATGGCTGCTTTAGTTTCATCACCGGTTTAATGCCCCGGTATATGGTTGTTGCCCAAATAATAAATACGACTCCAAGAATAATCTGCCATAGTTTTCCAAGCTCTACATATTCCCATCCCTGGTGGCCAAACCAATACCAGTTCTTTCCGAAAACACCTTTTGGCCCAAGCAACATTCCTGCAAAGGAGCCGGCCATTAATATTACCGTAAGCCAAAAAATTGTATTGATGAGTGTAACCTGTTTTTTTGATTGGTTGGGTGATACAAGCGACATCATAAAAAATGAAGCGCCTATCCAGCAGGCTGATATCCATAAAATAGATAGTTGCACATGCCAGCTTCTTGTTACGGTAATTGGCAATGCGCCGGAAATATTAAATCCAAAGAAATTAATCAAGCCGACAAAATCATGAACGGTTAAAATACCTGCTAAAACCTGCACAGCAAATAGTACAATGGCAACATAAAAGAATTTATAAGTAGACCTTTGTATAGCATCTGGTTGAAATTTCTCTATATCGTCCCTTGTCATAAAAGGTTCAGCTTTTTTTGTATAAACATCATCATCCAGCTTATCCAGTTTGCCATGATAATACAACACGATACCCAATCCAAATATTAATCCCAGTGAACCAATAATGCTCCACAAAATAATTGCAGCACTCGGCGTATTCCCCGCTGAAGGGTCGTAAGGCCAGTTATGTGTATAACTGTAATGTTCTCCCGGTCTTTCTACTCCACAAACCCATGAACCCCAAAAGAAAAAGGCGGTTAATGATTTTATTTCATTTGCATCAGTGATGTAACCGGACGGTTTAAATGCTCCGAGTGAAGACGAGTTGGTAAACTTTTGATTATAATATTTTACCAGTTCTGCCACTGCAAAAACCTGTGCATCAGAAAGTGTTACACTATTCTTTTCTTTACTGTAATGATTATTTTTAATTTCTACTTTTATCTGTTCAATAATTCCTTTTTTAAGCAAATCACTATTTGCTTCAGCTTTCAATTTCGATTGATAATAATCATTCATGTATTGAGAAACATAATGCAAAGCTTCTGCAGTATAGTCAGGCCCCCGGTTAGCACCATCACCAAACATACTGCCATACTCCATCAGTGCATACTTCTGAAATACTGCCTGACCATCCAGCACATCTTCCTTTGAAAAAACTGTTTCATTTTTTGATGAAACATAAGATGGAATGGGTGGAGCTTCAGTGTATGTGTGTACTCCAATCATGGTTACCCCTGCAATACTTATTATAAAAATAACGAGTAAAGGAAGCCACCAGTTCTTAGGATTAAGCAGGTAGCTGATGAAATTATTTTTCGCCATACAATGAATATTTGTTGGCAAATATAATAATTAAGGATAAATTTGTCCTTAATTATTTTTGAACAAGTATTCATGTTTACTGAAAAGAGAAAAAATATTATAGCTGCATTACTCATAGTCGCTTTCTTATCCTATTCCTTCTTCCTGTATTTTTCGCTGCCAGTAAAGAATAAATCTGTATCCAAAGAGACCAGTAAGGGGAAGTTAGTATGGCAACAGTATAATTGTAATGCCTGTCACCAGGTGTATGGTTTAGGTGGATATCTTGGCCCGGATCTCACCAATACCTATTCGCTCAGAGGGCCTGCTTATATCAAAGCCTTTTTGCAAAACGGGACAGCCACAATGCCCAACTTTGATTTAAATGGAAAGGAAGTGAACGCCTTACTTGCCTATTTACGAGATATAGCTGCATCCGGAAAGGGTGACCCAAGAACTTTTACAATTAATAATAATGGCACCATCCAACAGTAAACAGGAAGCACCATCCAGACTATTCGTAATTGCCGCACTTTTGTTGCTGGGTACTGGAATGTTTTGGGGAGTAACAGGTGGACTTCAATACCTCATACCCGGATTTTTAAAATCATATCTTCCCTTCCAAAAAATCAGACCACTCCATGTATCGTCAGTAGTTTTTTGGATAATTTTTAGCTCGACAGGTGCTGTTTTTACATATCTACAGCAACATACCGGCAAAAAAATCTACTCACAACTACTGATAAAAATTCAATTAATTATTTTTAGTCTTTCGGTTATTACGATTTTGATATCCTATTGTGCCGGTATCTTCGGCGGCAGGGAATATTGGGAATTTCATCCAATACTGGCATTACCCATTGTTGCTGGCTGGATCCTGTTTTTAATCAATTTTATAAAATCAGCTGGATCATTTAGAAACCAGCCTGTTTATGTGTGGATGTGGTTTACAGGTATCCTGTTCTTTTTATTCACCTTTCTCGAATCCTATTTATGGATATTCCCTTATTTCAGAAATAATGTGGTAAACGACATGACAGTGCAATGGAAATCGTATGGCTCTATGGTAGGTTCCTGGAATATGCTGATCTACGGCAGCAGCATATTCCTAATGGACAAAATAAGCAACAGCAAAAACTACAGCCATTCAAGTATGGCTTTTTTACTGTATTTTATTGGGTTATTCAACCTCATGTTCAACTGGGGGCATCATATTTATACATTGCCCACTCATAATTATATTAAGCACATCAGCTATGCAATCAGCATGACAGAGCTCTTCATCCTTGGGAGAATTATTTTCAACTGGAGGGCTTCAGTCAGCGCTGCAAAAAAGAATTTTCACAAAACAGCTTATCGTTTCCTGGTTGCCGCTGATGCCTGGATATTCTTAACACTATTGCTGGCAATTATAATATCAGTTCCTGGCATCAATCTATATACTCACGGCACACATATTACAGTAGCTCATACAATGGGGGCAACAATTGGCATTAACAGTTTTCTGCTACTGGCAATTGCATTTGATATTCTCAACGATACCTGCCTGAGTTTTGAGCCTTATAAGAAACTATTCAACAGAGGATATTGGCTAGCTAATATTTCGCTATTTGTCTTTTGGATAAGTTTAATTGGGGCAGGCGTAGTGAAAGCGAAATGGCAGCTGAGCACTTCACAAATACCTTTTAGCAGTATGATGCTTCAATTAAGGCCGTTTTTTATTGTGTTTTTTATTTCCGCGGTAGTAATGATGACAGGTTTCCTGTGTATAATCTATCCTTTGTTAAAAAATAATGTGCTCTGTTATTTCAAATTTAAAACAACCGGAAAAATACAAACCCATTATTATTCACCTGCTGCTTAAAGAACAATAAATAACTTATTCAATCATTTTTATACATGCTACTAGTCACTAAAATCTTTTATTTCGAAATGGCACATGCCATTCATGGTTATGCAGGAGCCTGTAAAAATATACATGGCCATTCTTATGAATTGGAGGTTACTGTTTCCGGATGCACAACAAAAGACGAATATATTCTGGCACCGGGCTTTATCATCGATTTTAAAGAATTAAAACAATTGGTAACTGACTCTATTATCAGGATGATTGACCATAAACTTGTTTTGTCACAGGATTATATTGCAGAGCATCCCTCCATTAGTTCTCAGGAAAACCTGGTTATACTTGGAGCAGAACCTACTGCAGAAAACCTGCTTATTCATTTTCAACAAATTCTATTGCAGGCATTACCATCTGGTAGTAAACTAGTTGAACTAAAATTATACGAAACAAAGGATTCATTTGCAAGATGGATGGATATCACAACACTGAGCTATTACTAAAATAAAATGTACTTTCCCCTTTAAATTAATTTCTATGTTTTCAAAAGCAACAGAATATGCATTAAGGGCAACGATATTCATTGCACAAAAAGGGACGGAGGATAACAAAATCGGAATCGGAGAAATCTCCAAAGCCATTGATTCACCTCCATCATTTACAGCTAAAATATTACAGGCACTTAAAAAGAATAATAAAATTATCCGGTCTGTCAGTGGGCCCAATGGCGGTTTTTATATGACTGAAAAGATGAGAAAGCTACCCGTTCGTGCTATACTTGAAGCAATGGGAGAAAATGAAATGCTGGACAAATGTGTGTTGGGGTTGGAAAAATGTTCAGAAACAAAGCCTTGTCCTATGCATTCAAAATACAGAATAATAAAAGAACAGTTGATAGAATTATTTGAAACTAAAACCATTCAGCATCTGGCAGATGATATAAAGAATGGTGCTGTGTTTATTAACAACAAAAGTAAATAGGCTATAAATTGAGGGTAAAGTGGTCGTTAGTTCCAAAGCAGAACTAAGTAATAAAGCCGGGCAAATAGTAGGGCTACTTAACTTTAAAATTGCCGGATATTTTGGGTAAATTACAATACTAAATGCAGAAGTTGGATCTGCCAATTGTCTTTAATTTCCTGATATTAAGCTATTGAATAGATACCGGATTAACCTGCAATCTTTAAATTATCAACACATGATGATTGACGTTGACCTTTTACTTGCGTATGGAGCAACCTATAAAAGAGTTCCTAAAGGAAATATAATTTTTTCTGAAGGAGATAACTGCTCATTCTATTATCAATTATTAACCGGCCGCGTTAACTGGCTGAACATTAATGATAATAGGAATGAGTTTATTCAAATGTTAATCGATCCGGGAGAATGTTTTGGCGAGTTGCCTTTATTCGATAATGAACCTTATGGCGAATCAGCAATTGCTGACGAAGACAGTGTAGTAATCCGTTTATACAAGCCTGTTTTTAACCAGCTAATTAGAGAAAATGTAGCTATTCATTTTAATTTTAGCAAATTACTGGCTCAACGGATACGTTTTAGATTTATGCTATTACACTCGTTTGCCTGCCATGATCCAGTTGAGCGGATAAAAACATTACTGAATTATTTTAAAAAGGAAAATAAGAATTTTTGTATTGAATCCAGGCAACTGAAACTCACACGGCAGCAAATAGCTGATATGACAGGTCTTCGGGTAGAGACAGTAATCAGGGCCATGCGACACATGCATGAAGCAGGAGCCGTACTTATAGAGAATGGAAAGGTATTTTGCTAAGGTAATATAGTCAAAAATGGTTAGTATTTTTATTGATTACTAAAGTAGATTGAAGGGTAACCGGCGACTCCATATCACCTAATTATGCTTTTAAATATATTATTTCAATTGTAACCAATTATATGGCGATTGCTGCATTGAAAGCTAACCATCAACCTTCATTTTCTTTCAAATCTTCTCCATAAGTCAGTTCCCCTTTTACAATCCTGGCCGGAGCCGTATAAGGATGTTCTTCTTCTTTTCCAACACCCATAATGTGCATTACTTTCCAACCATCTACTTTTAAATAATCTGAAACCATGGAGCGGTGACAACGCCACCACACTGCCTCTGAACACATATAAGCGGTGCGATGTTTCATTGCCATCTTTTCAAGTTCCCGGATACCTTCTTTAAAAGTACCCGTTTCCATATAATCGGCATAACCCCTAAATGCCGGGTGCCGCCATACAGTATTTTTAGAATAAGGATTTACTTTTCTTCTTCCACCAAGCTCTTTTAAATGGATGTATTGAATGTTGTTTTCGGGCAAAGAAATTTGCAACGCTTCTTTATTGAATTGAGGAAATTTTCTTGAGCCTGGAGAACTTCTTATATCAGCTACAATTTCAATTTGGAATGATTGAAGCATAGCTGCCAGTTCATCCAGCAGGTGGGTGGAGTGTCCGATTGTCCAAATTATTTTTTCTGTTTTAATTACATTCATGCCATTTAAATTATAGCAATATGCCGGGTTATATCAGGCGAAATAATTTGACAGGATTATCCGATTATTAAAGTGATGCATTGCAATTAAAATACTTCTTCGGGCCGTAAATTTAACAGGTGCAAATAGAGGTCCAATTGCTAACTTTTTCCTTATCCATTTGGTGAATGATTTGGATGGGTAGAAGTTATTTAGCTGTTACTCATCGTGAGTGTAAGCAGAAAGAAACTTTCCGTGAGTGCCAGAACACTGTGAGGAATTTTTTCATGCAACACAAGCATTTGCCCTGCTTCCATAGAAACTGTATTATCATTGGCCGTAAAATTGATTTTTCCGGCTATCACCTGAACACTGATGGTTCCCTTTGCGGTGTGCGTTTTCAGTTCAGCATTTTTGTTCATACCCATCAATACAATTCGCATTAAATCTGACTTAAAAATTGTGATTGCATTGTGGTCAGCTTCTTCCCAGGCTGTTTCGCCCTTTATTTGTAACACTAACTTATTCAAATCCATCTCCACCAACGGAGCATCTAACATGCGGTCACCTTCAGGTCGTTGAGGAGTTGCTTCATTCGATTTATTTTCCATTGTGTAAAGTTTTGTGCGTGGGGTAATTTGGTTGAATACTTAATGATGCTGCTGTAGTTTTGCAACCAATGCGGTGGTTACATCATCAGCGTAAATACCATATCCATTTACCAGTGTTCCTTTAACATTGAACTTTTTAGAGGATATGGCGTACAGAATAGACTGGTCATCGGGATTAGACTGGCCTTCAAATCGGAATATTTTATCAATTTCAAAATCGTCATTTGATAATACGGTATTTGATTGATGACAAACAATACAATCCTCCCTAATATTAAAATCTAGCGTATAGCCTTCCTTTTTTAAACCATTAATTGTTTCGGATAAAGTACCATAACTCTCTTTCATGCGTTACCGTATTAAATGTTTAAAAGAACTGACGATAGTTATAAGTACTACTATTATTGTACCAATCCAGATTAATCCTGTTAAAGTAGTAATGACAGCAATTAAAATTCATCTCCCGCAATTTCAATCACTGCTCCATTGAGGTCTTCGTTAATCAATAACTGGCAGGATAAACGGATGGCCTCATCCGCTAACCCCGCTTTACCAATAGTAGCTGCTTCATTTCGCTCCATCGTAGTGGCATTGCCTTTTAATCCAACTGCTTTAACCATGCAGGTGGCACACCGGCCCTGCCCGCCACACTCGCCAAAATTTTCCAGGTAGATGCTGTTGTTAAGCAACACCATCAGGTTCCTGTATTGATGCAAATAAGTTTTTACAAGATTTACTTCACCTGCCTTTATGATGGTAATAGATATTTCTTTTCTTTCATCATTCATTCCTACACAAGGTTTTTAATACCCACCTTTTTATAGTGCGCTATTTTTATTTCAAACATTTCTGCCATTTTTGCGGCACGCCATTTTGCTTCTGCTGCTTTTTCGCCGGTAAATAATTCGTCCACAGTTGGAACGAACAATTCCATCCATTTTAAAAAATGTTCGTGACCAACTGGTAATTGGGCATGTGGGGGAAAGGGGCTACTAAAATAAGTATGTTCTCCCAGTAGAACGGTTTGCCAAAAACGGTACATTTTTTCAAGGTGTTCCGGCCAGCGATTTTGAATGCGTTCATTAAAGATGGGACCCAATAATTCATCCACCCTTATTTTTTCATAAAAACGATCAACCAATAATTTCACATCTTCTATAGTAAGAATATCTTGCCTCATTGTCATTAAGGTTTCAGTGATAAATAGGTGAATAGATAATATAATGCCCACCCCGCAAAACCAATGATCAGTATCCATACCCAGGAAGGAATACTTTTAGGTGTTTCACTTCCCTCTATTAAAAACATCTTCTGGTCTCCTTTACCGTAAGCATTAATCATAATTGGCAATACCCCATCCACTACTGCATTTTCCCGTATTCCTTCGACATCAATAGCCGGTCCGTTTCTTACTTCAAAAGGAATAAGCCTGATGCCTTCTTTACCACTCGGGTCTTTGCTTACAATTTTAAGTGTATGCTTTCCATCCACCAGTTTTCGGGTGTCCAGTTCAAAATTTACCGGTGAAGTAAAGGCCGCAACGGGTTGCTCTTCATCGTCTATAAAAACAACTATTTTGCTTTTATCTTCCATGTTAGTCAATATTTAATATCAGATGTTTGATGTGTGTATCAGCTTTTTCACCAGGCATTAGCAACCACTTAATAGAAAAGAAAAGTGTGGCGATGACGATAATAGCTGTTGCTGAGATGATCAGGAAATCCCAGTTACTTTGGGGGCCGGTACCGTGTGTTATTCCTTTTAAATACCTTGGCTGTGCTACCTCACAGGGCGGACAAGCAAATACAATTAAACCCGATGATAATAATGCAAAACTCAACAGTGCTTTTTTCATTGTAATCAATTTTATTTATTGAATGTATTTTTTGTTTTCACTTAGGTGCTTGTAGTTTTACAAAATCCATAATCTTCTTTATTTCTTCTTCTGTTACTTTTTTTGCATTGTTGCCCCAGGTGCTGCGTTCGTGATTCACAATGGCCGTTACTTCTGCAGAACTTAAACTTGCATTTGTGCCAACCGGTGGCATCACGCCAAAGCCTGGCCGTCCACTGTAGCCGTTCATGATGATACCCACATATAATTCCAGATTATCTCCATTAACAACCGGGCTGCCTTTTAATGGAGGGAATGCACCAGGTAAACCTTCACCATTTGACTGATGGCAACTCTGGCAATTTGCCGTGTATAATGTAGTGCCATTCAGTTCTTTTGTTGCACCATTTGCACCTGCCGTTTCTTGTTGCCGTTTATAAAGGAAATCAGGAGCTGGTGTACCATCAGGCAGTTTAACTTGTTTAAGGGATTGCAGGTAAGCAATCAAATAAAGTGCATCGTTCGTGGCTACTATTTTCCCCTCCTCTCCATTCATATAAGCTGCAGGAACATTTACGATTACATCGCTTTTTGCAGGTTGTTTTTTAATGGTAAATAACCATGAATAAGCAGGCATGATCGACTCTTTTACAACGATTCTTGGATTAAATAAATGTACGAGGTTCCAGTCTTTACTGGGTTGTCGGTTACCGACATCGGTAAGGTCGGGCCCTGTACGTTCAGTACCCATCAATGTAGCAGTATTGCGCCAAATATCGGTACGATATATGCCTGCATAATCTGCTGCTAAACCCGGCCTTGCGCCCCACATTTTATCCATATCCACATTTCGTACCTGCTGTGTATGACAGGCTACGCAACCATTGGCAATGTAAATATTTTTGCCTTTTACGGCATCTGCACTTAAAGGTTCTGCCCCGGGTAAAGGCTTATTATTTTTCTGGTTATTCAGCGCAGGCAGGATGGCTACCAAAATGGTTAACCCTGCGAAAAATAAGAACGCTGTTTTGAAAAGTTTTTTATGATTATTGAAAAATTCCATTTGTACTGTATAAAAATTAATTAATCATTTTTTGTTTCGGCCGGAATTAATTGTACTAATTTTTCCAGCGCTGCTTCTTTTACATCAACCGTTTCATGCTTGCTGATCATTTTATAAAAATTGTGTGCAAAGAAAATGTGCGATAACCACATCAGGCTGCCACCAATAGCCCGCCACAACCAGTAAGGTGCCATGTGCACAACTGAGTCTATAAATGGTTTCCCTGCTATCCACATTTGCCCCCTTAATGTACTACCAATCATGAGCGGCACTGTGTAAAACATCAGGCCAATTAACGCTAACCAAAAATGGGCACCAACAGTTATTTGAGGAGCTTCTTTACCAGTTAGCCTTGGTATTACTGCATACATACCTGCCCACAGGAAAAAGCAAATGATACCATACATCGTAAGGTGAGAATGGGCAACTGTAAAGTCAGTGAAATGCCACATCAGGTTGGTAGAACGAAATGCTTCTGCTGTGCCCTGTAACGAACCGGTAAAGTAAAAGATAATGCCTACAAGGAAAAATGGTAATGTATAACTTCCGGCAATTTTATGCCAGGCTCCTTTAAAGGTCATGATAAAATTAGTAGTGCCGGCTACTACCGGTATTACCATACCAACACTGCCTACAATGGCTACTGTTTGCAACCACCAAGGGATAGAACTGAAAACAAAATGGTGAGTGCCTATAAGTGTATAGAATAAAATCTGTGTCCAAAAAGCGAGTATGCCAAGGCTATAGGAGTAGATTGGCCTGTTTAATTGTTGTGGAAGCATATAGTAAACGATCCCCAATGTAAAAAGCATAAACCACATGCCTACACCCTGGTGCATGTAATAACCCTGGATAATTGTTTCCCCCAGTCCATCCTGCCAAATAGGTACATAGGCTACAACCGTAATGGTTAGGGCAAACATGATAGCAGCAACAATATACCAGTTAGAAATGTAAATTTCCTTCGTTTGTCGTTTTGCAATAGTTTGTATAAAATTGATCAGTGTAAGTATCAGCCCGATACCGAATAATAACATTACCGGCCAAATGTATTCCCGGTATTCGCCACCACCATTGTTAATACCCGCCATTAAAAAGAGCGTTCCAAGAATAACTGCGGCATTAATCAGGTAGAGTGCATACCATCCTTTTTTAATACTTGCTAATGGAGCATTGCTTACCATGGGAACAATGTAATAACCTAACCCGAGCATTCCCAACGATGCCCAACCCCAAAATACGGCATTGGTATGAACAGGGCGGAGCCGGCCAAAACTCAACCAACTGATATGGTCTACATCTGGTGCAACAAATTTAATACCCACATATTCACCAATGGTTGTACCAAATAGCAGCCACAATGCAGCACATCCAAAATACCACAAAATGAGTTTGGATAATTGCGGGTCTATATTGGGGCGTTTCTGCGCTTTCTTTTTACGGGCAATAAAATTAATATACCCTTCTGTTTCTATATTACCCACCAATCCTTTTTTGTCTGCCGGCTCTTGTACACCTGATAATTCATGATGGGTAAGCTTATAATCGAGTGCAGCTTTTCTTTTTGCCAGTGCTTCAGTAGCTTCTTCTTCAGTTAAGGTAGATAGATAATCTGCAAACAGTGTCGCTTCTTCAAGGTCTTGCCTGTTACGGTGTTTCCGCAGCATATTGGATAACTTTACAATCATCAGCACTATGGCTGCCAATATGGGAATCATGATTAGCGTAATAGTTATTAAGATACCGCCTTCACTGAATATCCCTGCATTTGTAGCTTTAGTTTGAGCATATACTGAATGACCCGGAAATAACGTTGCCAGTAATGTAATGGCAATTGTCAAAATGGCTTTTATACTTCCTGAACTTTGTGCGTTATTATTTAAATCTTTCTGTTGCTGTTTGAGTTCTAATACCTTTTCTATCTGGTTACTATTCATGTTTTTTAAATACTTTTCAAATTGATGGGTACTTTTTCCCGTTTTTTTATTCCTGATTTTAGCAACAAGTCCCTTAGCCTCAAAAGACAGTAAGAGCACTGCTACAAGAATAGTTAGCAACACCATCACTAACAAAACAATAAGGCCTGTATCGTTTGGGGAAGACGAAATTCCGGGAGTTTGCGTTTGAGCCAACATTGTTATCGGCAAACATATGAAAGCAGGAAATAACCATTTTTGCCAATTTTTTTTTAAACGAACTTGCATATAAAATAATTTAAGACCTTTTACTCATCTACTATATTAAAAAAATTATCGCTTTAAATATTTTTCTCCCAATTCCAAAGATGTGTTATAGTCGCCTAGTTTTGCATTTTGCATCATTGCCTTGATATGCTTTCTGACAACAACAAACTCATCATGAACAGGACAGGGCATTTTTGCGGAGCAACTTTTTAATCCTAAACCACAGCCTGTAAATAATTTATCGCCATCGATGGCATTAACAATATCTGCAAGACTTTTCTTAAAACCTGCATTGTCCAGGTAAAATCCTCCGGTAGGCCCCTTAGCAGATAATACCAATCCCTTCTTCACCAGATCCTGTAATATTTTGGCAATAAAGGGCTCAGGTGAGTCAATCGCTTTGGCAATTTGCTTTACCCCAACTTTGGTGGCGGTCTTTGATTTTTGTGCCACAAAAAGCATTGCCCTGATTGCATATTCGCAGGTTTTTGATACCATTTAGCTTTTTTATTCAGCGCAAAGGTAAAGAATAATTTGTAATAAAGGAGTTTTTACTCTTCTACTTGGTTTTATCGTTGTCTTTTCATTTTGCACCTTCAAATATTCCTCTTTCCCATTTTATTGTTTCCCCGTTTTTTCATTAGTATTTTACCATGCACCATTATTTTTTGTGTAGTGAAGCAACCAACAAGCAAAAGTCCCCTTCAGCATTTTGATTTATTAGGTTATGTAGTATCAGCAGTCATTTTGGTTTGTATGATTTTTGTTTACCGTATAAGCGAAATGGTGAAGCGCAACAGTACTGTTAAAGACCAGCAGCTAACTGCAGAAGATTGGATATAGAATATCCGAGCCTCCCAGCTCTTAATCTTTATGAGAATTGTAAAATTGTGGGAGAAGCAATGCCGAAAAACGCTCTTTAAAAGTCTTTATTTTCAATTTGCTTTGACAGTAAATAACAGTTGAAAAAATATCACCAGAATCTGCTCGCCCAAATTGGTTCGACGGTGTCGAACCAATTGTCAGTGGAGAGAATAGGCTTCAGCGAAAATCCGAATCTTTTTAAGGTCGCCAGCTGAAGAACCTTTTAAGCCGGGTAGTTCCTTTTGCAGGTCTGCAGAAATTTGGTCAAGTACTTTTGCTCCACATTTTTGCGCCTTTATTATTTTTCAATTCACTCTATTATAAATAAATTAGTGTTTGAAAAAAGTTTAAATCTTAGTAAAGTAACTTTATTAATTTCTCTGTATCAGGCAATATGCCTTTAATTTGCGCAGGTGTTTTTTGCGATATTTTGTAAATAGCTACACCCATTGCCTTATCAAAACATTTAATAGCAAATTCGACTACTGTATTATTTTTCTCTTTGCAAAGCACAATGCCAATACTTGAATTTTCTTGTGTAAGTTTTACTTTTTCATCAAGTACATTAAGATAGAAATTCAATTGCCCAGCATCTGCAGGTTTGAATTTACCTTTCTTTAATTCAAAAGCAACCAGGCATTGTAAATGCCGATTAAAAAACAGAAGATCAATAAAAAAATCATCCCCATCCACCTCAATACGATATTGATTGCCTATAAAACAAAATCCTTTACCCATTTGCAGGATAAAGTTTCGGATGTTTAAGACAACCTGTTGTTCAATATGTCGCTCATCGTCCAATTCGTCACCGGCAATAAAATCCAAAAGATATTCGTCTTTAAAAACTTTAATCGCCGACGGTTTAAGATTTTCAGTTAGTGTACTTTCAAAATTGTTCGGCAGCCTGCCTTCTTTTCCGAAAAGATTATTTTCAATTTGATGCTCCAATACTGTTAAAGACCAGAAATTTGAAGCAGCGCTTTCAATGTAAAAAATCCGTCCTTCCCAGGTTTTTATTTTGGTAATAATGGTAAAATGGTGTGAGAAACTGATACTTGAAAAAGCTTCAAAAAGCCATTACTTTCAATTAGGCTCGACAGTGTCGAACTTATTGAGAAACTCAGTTCCAAGTGACCGCTTAATTGGTTCGACGCCGTCGAACTAATTACAAAATGGGGTGAATACGCTTCCGCAAAAAGTCTTATCTTTTTAAGGTTACCAGAGGAAAACCCTTTTAATCCTGGGAGTTCCTTTTGGAGGTCTGCCGAAATGTGGTCAAGCACCTTGGCGCCCCATTTTTGAGCCTTAATCTTATCAGAAATCATCTTCCCAGTTCTGAAATAAAGTAGGAGCTGCTCTCTATTTGCGAGTCTTGCCGCAGCATAACGGCTTTGCACTATTTGTGTCTTAATGGATTGAATGAATGCCATGTAATTTTTGTCAATTTTCATATTTGCCATTTTTATTCAAGTATTCGTATGAAAAGAAAGAACCTAAAGTATTGATTATTAGGCAACAATGCCTGCCAATCGCTTTAGGTCCATTATAAATAAGTTCGAAAATTGTACAGGGAGGACGACAGAAAAAAATAGCATCGAGAAATCGATGCTATTTTTTTGCTCTTTGTCTATTGACTAAGTCGCTTAAAAAGATCGATCTATCGCCTGTTGTGGCGACCAATGCCCCCGACCCGGTTATGAAATCTTTTTCTAGGGTTGAATTCATGATTGTCAGATCCAATTAGTGATCTGTTTTTCGAACTTTTTACGCATTCTGGTTGGGCTTATCTTCGTCAGTACCATGTGGAAAGACCGCGGGCCTCAATTATGGTATAATTTCTCTTACCTGGGTGCCATCCAGGTAAGTAATTTCATTCTTTCGCTGATCATGATCCCTTATGTGGTGAGTGTATTGGGCGCTGAGGGTTTTGGCGTGATCGCGGTAGCACAGATCAGTATATTTTATTTGTCGGTGTTGGTCGACTATGGCTTTAACCGCAGTGCCATCAGGGAAGTGGCCCTGTTTCGAAATGATCGGCAGCAGCTGTCGATCCTATTTTCTACTGTCATCATTTCCCGTTTGCTACTAAGCATTATTGCCCTTGTCATTCTCTGTATCCTGGTTGAGTCTATCCCCCTTTTCAGGGCACACCGGTCGGTTTATTATTATGGTTTTTGCTTTGTGCTGGGGCAGGCCCTGCTGGTGAACTGGTTCTTCCAGGGCATGGAGAAGATGAAGTACAATGCCATCAGTTCACTATTCTCCAGGTTGCTTTTTACAATGCTGGTTTTTGTTTTTATCCGTAATGCGGATGATACGCATCTTTATCTTTTTTTTATGGGAGCAGGTAATATAGTAGCAGGAATACTCAGTATCATCGCCTGTTTCCGGGAATATAAACTCAAATGGGTTGGACCATCAGGAAAAAAGATCAGGCAGGAATTAATAGAAGGCTGGCATTATACGATCAGTAATCTGTCCATGACCACCATTCAATACGGGGGTTTGTTTATTCTCCGTCTTTTTACAAACGACCTTCTGGTGGGATACTATAGCATTGCGGAGAAAATATACTTTGCCATGAAGATGATGCTGGATGTATTCAGCCAGGCTGCCTATCCTCGTGTTTGCCTCCTTGTTCAGGAAGGCAGGGATAAAACCAGTCAGTTCTTCAGGCAGGGCTATGTATATTTTTTAGGGATGGTGATCGCAGGTGCATCGCTTATTGCCATTTTCGCGCCCTGGGTCATTCAGTTCTTTGTAAAAGACGCTGATCCGCAAACCGCCTTCTTATTAAGAGTGCTCTGTCTTGCCCTGGTGATCGTTTGCCTGCATATGCCGGCCGCCCTGCTGTTGCTTGCAGGAAACCACAAGAATGAATACATGAAGATATTCACCCTGGGCTTACTGGTCTGCCTGGTCTCCCAATTCCTGCTTGCTGCAAATTTTAAAGCCATGGGTACGGTGATAGCCGTGCTGATTACAGAAAGTTTTATTACAGCCGGGCTTTACTGGCAAATAAGGGCTGTTTATAAAAAGCAAGCCTGACCAGTAACTCCTAAAAGAGTTTCCCATTTAAAATTTTCCTGCTTTTTAATGGCCTTCCATTTCCCTGGGTATTGAAATAGCCGCCCAGGTTGAACTGATTTCAAAATGGGAGATCGTATAAGGTCCTTTTAATTGGGACCGGGCATTTATGCCTACCAGATCCCGTATCACCGGAAATATTCTTCCAAGGCCGTATTTACTTTTTCCGGCTACTCTTGGATCATGCTTAACAGGGATCTGCAGGATGCTGGCTTTTTGTTTTGCCAGCAGCACATTGATATATCGGTGCATGCCTTTTTTAAGGGGAAGACCCAGTGCTGCTTGCTTTTTTAAGATCCGGGTACTGCAGCCAAGGTCTTTTAATGCGGTGTTAGTCGCCAGCCTGATCAATTCATTCGCCAGCCTTGATGGGAATGTTCGAATAAAATTGTCTTTGCGATCAACCCTGATACCCGACACCATGTCAAATCCATTTTTTTTGGCTAGCTCCAGCATTGGAGGCAGGTCGGCCGGATCATTTTGTCCATCTCCATCAATGGTGGCAATATAATTTCCCCTTGCCTGCCATATGCCTGCCTGCAGGGCCGCGCTCTGGCCAAAATTCCTGCTGAGTTCTATCAGTCGGGTAGAAGGTCCGGCATATTTTTTTATCATCTCTGAGGTATCATCCGTTGATCCGTCATTTACCCATATCACTTCATGATCCAGGCCGGCGAGAGCCTTGTTTATTCTGTATGATAAAGCTCCTATGTTGGGAGATTCATTCATCACAGGGATGATGAGGGAGAGTTCGGGCATAAGGCAATTTAGTTAGAAGTTAGGAGTTAGCAGTTAGGAGTGATTTTCGGTCAAATATTTACTTTCAAATTAGGAACTCCTAACTCCTAACTCGTATCTCCTAACTTTCCTTACACTCCTGCAAGTTCCAAACTCTTCTTCTTCAATTTCCTCGTCTCCACGTCTTCCACTACTGGATCAGCTGTAAGGATCAAAGAGGTATTTCCGGTCTTCCACCAGTCATGGTTCTTTAATTCGCGGTAATGGATCACCCCGATCAACCATTTGCGATCCTGGTTGGCATGCCATTCCTCGATCCATTCAAAATTTTCACGGGGAACCTGGGTAAGGTCATCAAAGCTGAGATAAACCCGCAGGTAATAATCATCCGCTAATTCATGGGGCTGGTGATGAAACAGTTTTTTATACTCATACTTGTAATCATAACGCAGGGCAGCAATATCACTTAATACCGCAGAAGCGGTTGGAAAACTGCCGGCGCCTTTTCCATAGAAGAATTGTTTATCGGCGAAACCGCTTTCGATCACCACACCATTGTATTCATTCTTTACAAAAGCAAGGTGATCCTCTTTTTTTACAAACTGGGGAAGTACAAATGCAGCTACTTTTCCATTCTTTAATTTCTGGGCCTGGGCGATCAATCGGATCTCCTGTTTTCTTGAAGCAGCCAGTATCGCATCCTCTGCCTGAATGTTCTGGATGCCATTGAAAAGAATGGATGTAGTTTTTTCCAGGATCCCATAAGCATGGGTAAGCAGGAAGGCCCATTTGTTCACGGCATCAAATCCTTCCACATCCAGTATTGGATCGGATTCTGCAAAGCCAGCCTGTTGGGCCTGAAGTAATGCCTGCTTAAAATCCAATCCTTCATCAAATATCTTCGTGAGAATATAATTAGTGGAACCGTTCACGATAGCCTTTATGGAATGCAAAAGATCATTATCGTAATATTCTTCCAGGTTCCTGATCAGGGGAATGGATGCGCAGGCGGCAGACTCATATAAAAATGAACGGCCCGTATGGTTCTGCAATTCGAGCAGTTCGGGTAAATGCTCCGCGATCATTTTTTTACTGGCACTGACCACATGCTTGCCATTAAGCAATGCAGTTTGAACGATCTCAAAAGCCGCATCACTGTCATTGATCACTTCAACGATCACATTTATTTCAGGATCCCCCAGTAATTCTTCCCGGTTGCTGGTGAACAAGCCTGCGGGGGCATTCCGGATCTTTTCAGGATCACGGATACAGACTTTTTTTATAGACGCTTTTAATGAAGGCGTTTGTTTTAATACTTTATATAAACCTTCGCCTACTACGCCAAATCCAAAAAGGCCGATGGTCAATTGCTTATGTGTCGACATGATTAATTTTTAAATTTTCAAAGTGAATTGGATCGCACGATCTCCTTTTCCCTGCTGCTGATCTTTTCAAATGCCTGTTCCAGGTCGGCTACCAGGTCTTCCGCCTCTTCCAGTCCAACAGAAAGCCGGATCAGGCTATCGGCAACACCAGCGGCCCTTCTTTTTTCCTGCGGGATGGATTTGTGGGTCATCTGTGCAGGATGGCATAAAAGGCTTTTTACTCCGCCTAAACTTTCCGCCAGTTTAAAATACTGGGTGGAGATCACAAAAGAAGTGGCCGCTGCTTCTGTATCATTTTTCAATGTGAAGGAAACGATCCCGCCGAAACCTTTGGATTGTTTTGCGGCCACATCGTGATTATGATGGTTCTTCAGACCGGGATAAAATACATTATCCACGGCCGGATGTGTCTGAAGGAATTCCGCGATCACCTGTGCATTCAGGCAATGCTGTTTTACGCGGAGGGGGAGTGTTTCAATACCACGGATCACCAGCCAGCTATCGAAAGGAGAGAGGATGGCGCCGCTGGCATTCTGGATGAACTTGATCTTTTCTCCTAATTCTTTTTCTTTGGTCACTACCAGTCCTGCAATAAGATCGCTATGGCCTCCAAGGTATTTGGTGGCAGAATGGATCACGATATCAGCTCCCAGTGTAAGCGGTTGTTGTAAGGCGGGTGAAGCAAAAGTATTATCGACGCAAAGTAAACAACGATTGGCCTTTGCGATCTTAGCGATCGCTGCGATATCAGAGATCTTCAGGGTTGGGTTGGTAGGCGTTTCGATCCAGATCAGTTTTGTTTTTTCGCTTACAGCATTAAAAACATTTTCTGCATTTGTGCTGTCTACATACTGCACGCTGATCCCGAATTTTTCATACACATGGGTGAAGAGACGGAAAGCACCGCCATAGATATCATCAACAGCTACGATCTCATCTCCAGATCTTAATAGCTTAAGTACAGCATCAATGGCGGCTAAACCAGATCCGAATGCAATACCGGTACTTCCTTTTTCCAGTTTCGCGATAATATTTTCAAGTGTGGCGCGGGTGGGGTTACCTGTACGGGCATAATCATATCCTTTATTCACGCCTGGTGAATCCTGAACAAAAGTGGAGGTTTGGTAAATAGGTACAGAGAGGGCGCCGGTAAGTTCATCTACTGGGATGCTGTGGATCAGTGCTGTTGCGTTGCTCATTTTTCTGGATTTAAAGTGAATCGTTTAATTGTTTATTAATTGATCACTTACCAAAAAAAGATCATCGGGATAAGCTTTTAAAACAAAAAAGCTCACCCGATAAATCAGATGAGCTCGTATATGTTGAATATGTTGAAGCTTGAAATCTGACTTATCTGTCCAGACCATAGGTCTGGGTGGAATTGGCACCTTTCCATATTTTCCATTGGGAAAACAGGTAGGTTGTCAAGGCATCATCGGGCCATTACCCTCTGCCTTTCTTGATAAGTGATGTAAAGAACTGAAGCGAAGATAGGAGGAAAATTTAAATGCGAAAGAAATTTGTGAATATTTTTTTGTGAACAAGCGTTAGTGGGATAAGGTTGAGCTGTTGAGGGGTTGAGAGAACACTCAAATTATAGGCGGCTTCACTCAACCCCTCAACCTCTGAACCTCTCAACCAATAAAGCGTATTTTTGCCCAATGTCCATTTCACATGATCAAATAGAGGTATTCGGAGCCAGGGTGCACAATCTCAAAAACCTGGATATTATTATCCCAAAGGATAAACTGGTGGTGATCACCGGTATCAGCGGCAGTGGCAAATCATCATTGGCCTTTGATACCATTTATTCTGAAGGACAGCGTCGCTATATGGAAACATTCGGCGCCTATGCCCGCCAGTTCATTGGCGATATGGAAAGGCCTGATGTTGATAAAATAACTGGCTTATCTCCTGTAATTTCAATCGAACAAAAGACCACTAATAAAAACCCACGCTCCACTGTGGGCACGGTAACGGAAGTATATGATTTCCTTCGCCTGTTATTTGCAAGAATAGGAGAGGCCTACTCTTACAATACCGGTAAGCGAATGGTGAAATGGAGTGAGGAAGAGATCGTGGAGAATATCTACCAGAAATTCAGGAATAAAAAGATCTCGCTGCTGGCACCATTAGTTCGTGGCAGAAAAGGCCATTACCGCGAGTTGTTTGAAGAGGTAAGGAAGAAAGGTTATCTCAAAGTGAGAGTGGATGGAGAGATCAAAGACCTGGTTCCTAAAATGCAGGTGGATCGTTACTCTATTCATGATATCGAACTGGTGGTAGATCGTCTGCAGGTAACCGATGACCTGCGTGCCCGATTAAGTCAGAGTTTGCAGCAAACCATTAAAATGGGTAAGGACCTGATGTTTATTCTGGTGGATGATTCAAAATTAGTTCAGTATTCAAAAATGCTGATGTGCGAGGATACAGGAATAAGTTACGAAGAACCTTCGCCTAACGCGTTCTCATTTAACTCTCCGTATGGTTATTGTCCGGCCTGCAAAGGACTTGGAACAAAGAACCATATCAATATGGAAGCCATTCTGCCCGACAATTCTCTTTCCATCAGCGAAGGGGGCATTGCACCGCTTGGTGAAGAAAGGGATGCCTGGGTTTATCGCCAGGCCAGTGAAGCTGCGAAGAAAAATAAGGTACCGCTCAATAAACCCATCAGTGCTTTAACGGAAAGGCAACTCAATATCATGCTTTATGGCAATGAGACAGGACCGGTGGAGGATATGGACTTTGACAACGCTACGTTCGATCCTTATGGTCCTTTTGAAGGCGTGGTGAATATGCTGCAACGCTGGTTCGCTAATCCATACAGTGAATCTATTCGTGATTGGTCGGAAGATTACATGATCATGAAACCCTGTGATAGCTGCGGGGGTGCGCGATTGAAAAAAGAAAGCCTCTGGTTCAAGGTCAATGGAAGGAATATTGCGGAACTCGGCGATATGAACCTGGACAACCTGGCTGCCTGGTTTGATGGTATAGAACTGATGCTGGAGAATAAACAAAAGACCATCTCCCGCGATATTTTAAAAGAGATCAGGGAAAGATTGAGTTTCCTGCTGGATGTTGGGCTTACCTATCTTACCCTGAACCGTTCTTCTAAAACCCTCAGCGGGGGGGAATCACAGCGTATACGGCTGGCAACCCAGATCGGTTCCCAGTTACAGGGTATCACCTATATTTTAGATGAGCCATCGATCGGGCTTCACCAGCGGGATAACCAGCGATTGATCGGTGCGTTGAAAAACCTCCGGGATATTGGAAACAGTGTGTTGGTAGTGGAACATGATAAGGATATCATGCTGGCCGCCGATCACCTCATTGATATTGGACCCAAAGCAGGTTTTCACGGAGGAAGGATCGTTGCAGCAGGTACGCCGGCAGAAATATTAAAGTTGGATACACTCACTGCCGCTTATCTCAACGGCCATAAAAAGATCGCTGTTCCCAGGGAAAGGAGAAAAGGAAATGGTAAGACCATTGAGCTGAAGGGCGCCAGTGGCAATAACCTCCAGAATGTATCAGTGAAATTTCCCCTGGGCGAATTCATTTGCGTTACAGGCGTAAGTGGCAGCGGTAAGTCCACCCTGATAAATGAAACCCTATACCCGCTTTTATCGCAGCATGCATTTGGATCCAAGATCCAGGCCCTGGCCCATAAATCGATCAAAGGACTTGAACATATAGATAAAGTGATCGAGATCGATCAGTCGCCCATTGGAAGAACACCCCGGAGCAACCCGGCAACTTATTGTGGGTTCTTCACGGAAATAAGAACATTGTTCGCTTCTATTCCCGAGGCAAAGATCCGTGGCTATAATGCGGGTCGGTTTTCTTTCAATGTAAAGAATGGCCGTTGTGATGTATGTGAGGGAGGTGGAATGAGAGTGATAGAAATGAATTTCCTGCCGGATGTGTATGTGCATTGTGAAAAATGCAATGGAAAAAGATATAATCGCGAGACCCTGGAGATCCGGTACAAAGGAAAATCGATCGCGGATGTACTGGAGATGACGGTAGAAGAAGCCGTGGAATTTTTTCAACCGGTACCATTTATTTACCGGAAAATAAAAGTGCTGCAGGAAGTAGGATTGGGATATATCACCCTGGGTCAATCGGCCGTAACCCTTAGCGGGGGAGAAGCGCAGCGGGTGAAACTTTCTACTGAACTTGGTAAAAAAGATACAGGTAAAACATTTTATATTTTAGATGAGCCCACCACTGGTTTGCATTTTGAGGATATCCAGCATTTGCTGGATGTGCTGAATAAACTGGTGGATCGTGGCAATACCGTACTTGTGATTGAACATAATATGGATGTGATCAAAGTGGCGGACCATATCATAGATATCGGTCCTGAAGGAGGAGATGGGGGAGGAAAGATACTTTTTGAAGGCAGCCCGGAGGATTTAATAAAGAACAAACAAAGTTATACGGCCGAATTCCTGAAAATGGAGCTATAAAAAAAACCCGCTTTTAGCGGGTTCTTTTCTTATATCAATGAGATGATATCAGGCTTTTGGCGCAGGTAATTTGATGATTCCCCATACCCACAGTGCACCCACTACGCCGGCAACAATTGCCAGGTAAAGGCCAAAGGATGTATAGGAGCTGGCGCGAAGGAATTGGATCAGGGCAATGGCTGCTGCTCCGCCAAAACAGGCGGCAACAATCATTTTGTCCTGGCCTTCATATGGTTGAGTTTTATCGCCCCTGATAAATGTTACCACACCAGCGCCGATGAATGCTAAAAAGCTCAGGATACCCAGGTCATGTAACCCATTTACTGAGTAAGCTCCGAATCCTCCGAAGGAAAACCTCCACCATGGTAACAGGTGGGCAATTAGACCCAATACTGCCATGGCTAAGGCATAGAGTTTTTGTTTGTGAAAATTCAAATTTTCCATAATTACGCTTGGTTGATTTGGTTTAGCCTACTCATATGGCTTTTCGGCATACGCCCCTGAAGCTCAGGTCTGGTTGACTTAGATCAATCTAATATAAGATAGTTTTTTAAAATACAAGGCAGAACTATGCAGTGGTGGATAAAATGTCAGCAGAAGCTATGTCCGCAGGTTGGCAGAGGGCAAAAAAAAAGCCCGTAAGCAGGGCAGGAAGTGATTGAAAAGATCTTATTGGGTGTCAGTTTAGTTTTTCACCGGATATGGATCAGCACAATTTTCCTGCCTTACGGGTCTTAGTTATGGCGAAAAAAAGCTTAAGTTTTAATTGTTTTGGGTCAAAATAAAAGGTTCGATAAGCGGGCAAAGTTGCCTGGTAAAAAATTCCAATTAATGAGAGTACCAGAATAGGGAACGGATTAGGTTAACTTGTAACCGGTGTTTATGTTCTACCAGGTGCTCTCTGCCGCTTATCGAACCATAAAAATTATCGGATATCGAATTTTCCGGCGGCGGTTTCAAGGTCGCCATTGAAAACACGATATACATAGGTACCACGGGCCAGGCCACTGATCTTAAAATGGTCCTTGTTCATCATTTTATAATTGTAAAGGAGATTGCCC
This sequence comes from Chitinophagaceae bacterium, assembly GCA_016720565.1. Lineage (GTDB taxonomy): Bacteria > Bacteroidota > Bacteroidia > Chitinophagales > Chitinophagaceae > JJ008. The sequence goes on along the minus strand of JADKKJ010000012.1, from coordinate 292,714 downwards.
TGCGTGTCAAACACAAAAAAGTCGATCTCTTTGTTTTCATTTTCCTTGGCTACCACATGCATGTCCTTGGTAAAGGCGTCCGGATAGATCTTCACGGACTGGTTATTAAGGGAATTGAAAGATTTCGCTTTTTTAGCTTTGGTCATTTTTACAGGATCTTCTCCATTTCCCGCCAGGGCAGGAGTTTGAGTGGCCAGCAATCCTACACTCAATAGGATCGCCAGGTAGAACTTGGTTTGTTGAAGAAATTTCATAAAAATTGGTTGGGGTTTACAGGATTATTCGAATCGGTTAGTTTTTTCAATTAATAGTATACCGGACATTTTAATTGTTTCTTTTTCAGTTTGGACATCGCATCACCTCCCAGTCTCCATCCAAAACGAAGGATACTGGAGAAATAGGCATCATTCTCTTTAGGATCTCCTCTCTGTGTATTGATGTACCTCCGGCTTGTGCCTGGGTTGTAAATATTCTCCCTGTACATCAGCTGGCGGGCATGGGCTGCCTGCGTGGGAGTCAGGTACTGGTCAAAATATCTTGGATCGATGTACTTGGTACTTACATCATCAACGTAATCGGTAAAAGTCTTTCGGTGAAGTATTTCAAACCCCACATAAAATGTTTCGTTGAGATAATATTTTATCCCTCCACCCATCAGCAGGTTCATCTGTGTAAGTGAATAAGGTTTGCGGTCCGGGTATTCTTTCATTCCCTGTCCTTCCAGTTTTAAAGGATGCAGGTCCACCCATTCAGTAGTTCCATCAGGTTTAATGTATTCGCCCTGGGGGTTGAAATGGAATACTCCAACACCACCCACCAAATATGGCCTGATCTTATGAGTCAATCCATCATATTCTTCGAAGAATACGGTAGGATAAACTTCTACCGCTGCATAAGCTTCCTGTAAGTTTGATTTGAATTTCAGGTTTCGTTGCTGGCGAAAACGTTCATCACCTCCTTTATTTGGAGCCTGCGCATCATCTCCTTCCAGGTAACTGATATTACCGGCAAGGCGGAATCCCAGCCATTCGGCCGGATAAATATTGATATAAAGTCCTTTATTGAGTTTGGTGAGTGGAAAATCGAGGTCTTTTATAAAGGTCTTTCCTCTGCCCAGGCTTCCTCCAAGGTCACCGAGGAAGAACATAGGTCCGATACCTGCTCCTATTTCCAGCCTGCCATTGGCAAGACTTAAGGATTGTGCTTTCACTGCGCTGCCGAGTAGCAGGAAGGCGCAGATGAGTACGAATAACCGTACGGGTACGATAGTTCTCATTGGGATGGATTTCTGGTTTTTCTACTATTGGAATTCTTAGGCTAAGGTAGGTTGCATGAAAAGCCCTTGCAAGTAACTGTTAATGAAATTTGCATAATTGAGTGATGATTGCACTGTTTACTAAGTGAAATTACAGTGAAGCCCTTATCGTAATTATCCGAGCAGCATCTCAATGTGTTCAATTCCATCCTCTAAATAAATTGCTGAACAAACGGAAAACCCCAATGAAGAATAGAATTCCTTGAGGTATAATTGAGCCCCGATATGGATCGGCTGACCAGGATAGTTGTTTTGCAGCCATGCAATGGATCTTTGCATCAATATCCGGCCTTCCCCGCTTCTCCTGATGGAAGGAGAGGTGACCACCCTTCCTATAGAAGGTTCCTTATAAGAAATACCGGGAGGTATCAGCCTTGTATAGGCCAGTAGTTTATTATCTTTTTGACCCATCAGGTGCCAGGCCGGCTGGTCCTTATCATCCATATCGGGATATACGCATTGCTGGTCCACTGCAAAGACCTCATTTCTTAATTGAAGGATGGCGTATAGTTCCTGCGGAGTTAGTTGATCGAAAGGTTTTATGGTATAGGTTAATGACATATTGGTGAATAGGTGAATAGGTCAATGGTCAATGGTGAATAGGGCTCGTGACTCCTAACTCCTAACTGCCAACTACCTGCCCGCAGGCACTGGCATCACCGGAAGCCCCTCATTACCCTCCATACTTACCGACTGCACCGCGAAGAAATAATTATCCTTTGAATAAGGCAGTTCCATTTTCGTTTCTGTTGTAAAGAATTTTTTCTGCCACACTGCACTGGTGGTCTCCCGCATTAAAATATAATAGCCTTTTACTTTACCCGCTTTTGGCGCGGTCCAGCTGAGGTTGGTATAGTTGGTCAGTTTCCTGGTCTCCACCTTTACATCCATTGGCATGGAAGGTGATTTGGCCAGGTTGGCCAGGTTGCTAAGATTCACCGCTGTATTCTTTCTTAAATATTCAAAGTCCATGAATTCGGGAAGGTCCCCATACTGTATGCCATTTTCCATTCTTACATCCTGGTGCTGGTGATAATAATTCTCATTCATCTCTGTAAAGCGTACAGCGGCAAAACCTCTTTGTACATAGGGCGTATGATCGCCACCGCGCAGAAAACGGTCGTTCCTGTAGATCATCACCACTTCTATATTATCAACATAGCGTTCACCTACTTCTTTGATATAACGGGCCAGCTGCCTGGCCTTTCCATCATTCTCTAATCCAAGGCTGCGGATATTGAGAGCCGCTTTACCGGTATCCAAAACCGAGAAGGCCTCGCTGAACACCCTTATTTTGTTATTATTGATATTCAGTGTTTCACTGCTGTTATTGCTGCCCATGATATCATTATTCAATACGGCTTCAATGTTCCAGTTTTCTTTTTTCGCTTTCTCGGCCATATAGTTTGCGCCAAGCAAACCCTGCTCCTCACCGCTAACGGCTACAAAAATGATGGTTGCCGGAAATGTATGCCTGCTCATGATCCTGGCGCATTCCAGCACCGCAGCCACTCCACTGGCATCATCATTGGCGCCAGGCGCATCGCCTGTACTGTCCATTACATTCGTACGCATATTATCCAGGTGACCGCTGATGATAAAGATCCGGTCGTCATTATCATCAGATCCTTTGAGCCTGGCAACTACATTTCCCAGGATGATCTTCCTGTCTACACGACGGCCATCAGGGCCCAGGCTCACCGTATCAATAAAAGCCTGCATACGCCCATTGCTATTCTTTGCATATTCATTGAACCTGGAAAGCACCCAGTTCCTGGCTGCGCCGATACCTCTTTTGGGGTCGCCCTGGGTACTCAACGTATTGCGAGTACCATAACTTACCATTTGCGTGATGTAAGATCTTAATGAATCACGATTCACCTCGCTGACCATTTTTTCAATAGCAGGGTCTTTCTGAATGATGGTCTGCGATCTTGAAACTGCAACAGCGCATAAAAGCAAGGCCAGTAAAAAATATTTTTTCATAAGCTTATTATTGATCAGTATCCGTATTTGTCTTTCCAGAGTTTTTTCAGGTATTTCCTTAATTCATCCTCCCGGGCATTGGTACCGGGGTCATAGATCTTTTTGCCGGCTATTCCTTCCGGCAGGTATTCCTGCGCCGAAAAATTATTATCGTATTCATGGGAATACTGGTAGCCTTTTCCATAATCCATCTGCTTCATCAATTTAGTCGGCGCATTTCGAATATGCAATGGTACAGGAAGGTCGCCATATGTGTTCACTAATTTCATGGCCTCGCCTATGGCAACGGTAGCACTATTGCTTTTAGGACTGGAGGCCAGGTAGATCGCGCATTGGGATAATATAAGTTGAGACTCCGGGTAGCCGATCTTGTTCACGGCATCAAAACAGGCATTGGCCATGATCAGGGCCGTAGGATTTGCATTGCCGATATCTTCACTGGCCAGGATCAGCATTCGCCGTGCAATGAATTTTACATCTTCACCTCCCGCTATCATTCTTGCCAGCCAGTACAAGGCTGCGTTCGGATCACTTCCCCTCAGTGATTTTATGAATGCGGAGATGATATCATAGTGCTGTTCGCCGGATTTATCATAGACCGCAATTCTTTTTTGCGCCACTTCCATCACCAGCTTATCGGTGATCACCAGTGGTTTTGTTGAATCTTCATAGTCAGTCACCAGTTCCAGCAGGTTCAATAATTTTCGGGCATCTCCACCGGAAAGATTGACCAGGGCGGCGGTTTCTTTTAGGTCGATATCCCTGTTTCGCAACAACTCATCCTTTTGCAGGGAATTTTTCATCAGGGAAACCAATTCCTTTTCAGTAAGGGACTTTAAAACATAGACCTGGCAACGGCTTAACAGGGCGCTGTTCACCTCGAAAGAAGGATTTTCAGTAGTGGCACCGATCAATGTAATAATGCCTTTCTCTACTGCGCCCAGCAAGGCATCCTGCTGCCCTTTATTAAAACGATGGATCTCATCAATAAATAGTATCGCACCTGTTTGCGTTCTGGCTTTCTCAATTACTTCCCTCACTTCTTTCACCCCTGCGCTGATCGCGCTGAGCTGGAAGAAGGGGAGTTTTAACTGCCGGGCAATGATGTTGGCCAGGCTGGTCTTACCGGTTCCCGGCGGGCCCCAGAGGATCATGGAAGGGATCTTGCCTTTTTCAATGGCAGTACGTAGTATACTGCCTTTTCCTACCAGGTGTGACTGTCCAGACAGTTCATCCAGTTCATTTGGTCTTACACGCTCCGCTAATGGTACGGTATTATTCATCTTAATTTACATAAGCTGTAAGAAATGTCCCGATCTTATCAAAGGTATCGGTCATGGTTGCGGCAGTAAATCCATGGGGTTCGGTAGGATAAAAATAATATTGGTTCACAACGCCCATTGTGGTCAGTTTGGTTTTTAATAATACTGATTGACTGGGTGAGACCACGATATCTGTGCCACCATGGAAGATCAGGGTGGGGGCGCTTTGGGCAGTCACAAAATTCAGGGGACTGGAAGATTGATACAAACTTGCTTTGGTAGCCGGGGTGCCACCTAAAATCTGGGTCAGCAGGATAGGGATCAAAGGTGTGGGCGGGTTATTATACATATCCACGAGTTCTGTAGGCCCGAAATAATCGATCACCGCTTTAATAGATGGACTGCTGTATTTATAGGCCTGCAATGCCACCAGATGACCTCCGGCGCTTCCACCCAGCAAAACAAATTTATCGCTGATCAGCCATTCGGCCCTTTTACTGTAAATAAGGTCCACAGCTGCTTTCATATCCTGTTCCTGCGTTGGGAAAAAATTAATTGTGCCGGTAGCAAGGCGGTAATTGATATTAATAATAGCATAGCCCGGGAGCCTCCTTTTTAAGGTGTCAACATAAGGAGTGAATTCCGACTTATCCCCCTGGGTCCAGGCGCCACCATGAACCATTATGAGCAATTTGGTAGTGGCCGTACTTCTGCCTTCAGGGAGGTAAATATCCATTTTTTGTAAGGGGTCTGCCCCGTAGGAATAATTCAATAGGGTACTGGCTGCTACAGGTACAGAACCCCCGCCTGTACTGCTTTTCTGGCAGGATGAAACGATAATAACTAAGGTAAATAGCAAAATGATTGGCTTCATGAAAGGGGTTTGGCCTAAAATACAAAAAACCGGCCATTCACTATGAAGACAGGCATGGTTTCCTTAACATTTCTTTAATATGAAATCGAATTAAATACCCCATTCAGGGTATGCGGAGGGCCCTTTTAAGCCCTTATGTTTACATCAGATTTAGAGGCGGATAATAAAGACAAAGAAATTCTTTAAAACATACAATTCTTTTCTATATTAGCCCTTCGTAATCAAAACTTAAAACTTAGTCAATAACTCAAAACTTAGACACATGAAAAAACAGATCCTTTTCTTCGCCCTGCTTCTGGGAGTAATCGGCTTCAACGCTAACGCCCAAAAAGGCAAACTGAAAGCTGAGACAATCAATTCAAAAGCTATCACCACTCCGGACGCTAAAGCGGGTGCTTTGCAGCGTGCTGGTAACGTTAAAGGCAAACCTGCCGCTCCAACAAGTTCAAGGGGTGATGTTTACGGTGCCGACTACAGCGATGTAGTAATTGACAACTGGACCGGTTATTACATTGACGTGTATGTAAATGGCAACTATCGTGGTACCATTTCTCCATACGACAAAAAAGTAACCTGGGCTATTCCTGGAACAAACACCCTTTATGCTAAAGCAGTGTTCAATGATGGTAGCTACCTCTATTGGGGTCCAAAAGTTACCTCTACAGGATATCAGTACACCTGGAAGCTGAACCCATAATATTTGTGGAATCTTTTTCAAGAATGGCTGCCTTCGGGCGGCCATTCTTGTTTTCAGGCGATCAGTGCAATCGATTCCGGTAATTTATAGCGGTCAACTTGTATTAATCCTTATTTTAAAGGAATTATTGCCATATGCTACTGCTTGGAATAGATCTCGGTACTTCGTCGGTAAAGGTTTCCATTGTGGATGGCCGAACCGGTCATTGCATCTGTTCCACTTATTACCCCGAACAGGAAGCCGAAATAGAAAGCCCTTACCCTGGCTGGGCCGAACAATCTCCCGACAAATGGTGGGACCATTGCCGGCAGGCCATCAAAAAACTTCATTCAACCCGGCAGTACGATCCTAAAAATATCAGGGCCCTTGGCATTGCATATCAAATGCACGGACTGGTTATGCTGGATAAGCAGGGGAATAGTCTTCGAAACAGTATCATCTGGTGCGATAGTCGAGCAGTTCCCTATGGAGAAAAAGCTTTTCAAAGTCTGGGTACTGACTATTGCCTCCACCACTTGTTGAATTCTCCCGGAAATTTTACGGCATCCAAACTAGCCTGGGTAAAAGAAAATGAACCGGATATTTTTGCGAAGGCCGATAAGATCATGCTTCCCGGTGATTTCATATCCTTTAAACTTACCGGGGAGATCAGCAGCAGCATCTCCGCTTTATCTGAAGGAATATTCTGGGATTTTAAAACCAGATCTGTTTCCGGTGAATTATTGACTCATTTTGGTTTTGATCCTTCCCTGCTTCCCCAAATAAAAAATGTATTCTCAGTCCATGGCCTGCTTCAAAAGCAGGCGGCTCTGGAACTTGGCCTTGAGCCCGGAATCCCTATTTCTTATAAAGCCGGTGATCAACCCAATAATGCTTTTTCATTGAATATACTTGAGCCGGGTGAGGTAGCTGCAAATGCCGGCACTTCGGGTGTGATCTATGCCGTTACAGAAACCCCTGAAACAGATCCGCTTTCAAGGGTCAACCAGTTTGCACATGTAAATTATAGTAATGAGCTGGAACGTATCGGTGTGCTGCTCTGTATCAATGGGGCAGGGATCAGCAATAAGTGGATACGTTCCCTGGCCGGGGATCAATTTAGTTATGAGGTGCTCAATCAAAAAGCCGCCGCTATTCCTGCAGGCGCTGATGGATTATCCTTCCTTCCTTTTGGAAATGGGTCCGAAAGAATGCTGGAAAATAAATATACGGGCGCTTCCTTCCAGGGCATCGACCTGAATAAACATACTATCGGGCATTTATACAGAGCCGGCCTGGAAGGAGTGGCCTTCGCTTTCCGGTATGGATTAGATATCATGCGCAATTGCGGCCTTCAACCTTCGCTAATAAAAGCCAATCATGCTAATATGTTTTTGTCTGCTGTTTTTACAAACTCTTTTGTAAATGCCACGGGAATTCCTGTTGAACTATACCAGAGCGATGGAAGCAGGGGTGCGGCGCTTGGTGCGGGAATAGGGGCCGGACTTCTAACATTAAAGGAAGCTTTTGCAGGTTTTAATCCTGTACGGCGCATAGAACCCGACAATATTTCAAAATACACTGACCTGTATGAACAGTGGTCATCTCAATTAAAAAGCAATTTGTCAGCAATTAAATAAACAACGCTATGAGATCTTATTTTTCTTCTGTAGACATCATCAGGTATGAAGGCCAGGATTCTGATAATCCACTTGCTTTTCGCTGGTATGATGAGAACCGTATCGTTGATGGCAAGACCATGAAAGAGCATCTTCGTTTTGCCTGCGCCTACTGGCATAGTTTTACAGGAAGTGGGGCTGATCCCTTTGGTGAACCTACCCATATTTTTCCCTGGGACTCCATTTCAGATCCTATTCAGAAGGCTTTTGAAAAAGCGGATGCTGCTTTTGATTTCATGCAGAAACTGGGACTTCCTTATTATTGTTTTCATGATGTGGATGCAGTGGAGTTTGGCAACAACGTGCAGGAGAATGAAAAAAGACTGATCGCTATTACCGATCATTTAAAGAATAAACAACAGGAGACCGGCATTCGCTTATTATGGGGTACGGCAAATCTTTTTTCCAATCGCCGTTATATGAATGGCGCTGCTACCAATCCTGATTTCCAGGTAGTGGCCCATGCAGGCGCCCAGGTAAAAGCCGCGCTTGATGCCACCATTGCCCTGGGCGGGGAAAATTATGTTTTCTGGGGAGGCCGTGAAGGATATATGAGCCTGCTCAATACCAACATGAAAAAAGAAAAAGAACACCTGGCCCGGTTTCTTCACATGGCCAAAGACTATGCAAGGAAGAATGGATTTAAAGGAACATTTTTTATAGAACCTAAACCCTGTGAACCTTCCAAACATCAATATGATTACGATGCAGAAACCGTGATCGGCTTTCTTCGCCAGTACGACCTGCTGGATGATTTTAAATTGAATATTGAAGTGAACCATGCTACGCTTGCAGGACATACATTCACGCATGAACTTCAGGTGGCTGCCGATGCCGGCCTGTTGGGTAGTATAGATGCGAACCGAGGCGATTACCAGAATGGCTGGGATACCGACCAGTTCCCCAATGATATCAATGAACTCACGGAAGCCATGCTGGTGATATTGGAGGCCGGGGGTTTTAAAGGAGGTGGTATTAATTTCGACGCCAAGATCCGTCGCAACTCTACCGATCCTGAGGATCTGTTCTATGCGCATATCGGCGGTATGGATGCATTTGCCCGTGCATTACTAACTGCTGATGCTATTCTTAAAAGATCTGATTTTCGTAAACTCAGAAATGAGCGATATGCTTCTTTCGATTCAGGAGAAGGAAAAAAATTTGAAACCGGGCAATTAAGCCTGGAACAACTTCGTGAACTGGCCATTACGCATGGAGAGCCCGCTATTACCAGCGGCAAGCAGGAATATTATGAGAATATCCTTAACCGTTATATCTGATCAACACTAAAACCAACTCATGAATCATTTTCTTGGATTTACCGATTGGATCTTTGTGATACTTTATTTGCTGGTGATCGCAGGCGTATCGGTTTGGAGTATCCGCAAAACAAAAAACACCACCTCTGACTATTTTCTCGCAAACCGCAACCTGGGTTGGTTCGTAATAGGCGCTTCTATTCTTGCCTCCAATGTTGGCAGTGAGCATATTGTTGGATTGGCAGGCTCAGCCGCTAATTCAGGAACTGTCCTGGGGCATTATGAACTTCATTCATGGATCGTACTGATCCTGGGTTGGGTCTTTGTGCCTTTTTATTTGCGAAGTGCTGTTTATACCATGCCCGAATTCCTGGAAAGAAGATTTAACCCGCAATCCAGAAGATTGCTTTCAATCATTCAGTTGTTCAGTTATGTGATCGCGAAGGCCTCGGTCACCATATTTGCCGGGGCGCTTGTGTTCAACCAGTTTCTGGGTGTTGATTTCTGGACAGGAGCCATCATACTGGTGGTAGTTACCGGCATCTATACGGTATTGGGTGGCTTGCATGCCGTGATGTATACAGAGGCAATTCAGGCTATTGTACTTTTATGCGGCTCCGCCTTCCTGCTTTTTTTTGGATTAAGAGAGGTTGGAGGATGGCATTCATTGATGAATTCTATCCCTACGGAAAAGTTGAACATGTTCCGTTCCATGAGTGATCCGGAATATCCCTGGTTGGGCATACTTCTGGCATCGCCCATCGTGGGGATCTGGTACTGGTGCACCGACCAGCATATCGTGCAACGATGCCTTGCTGCAAAAAATGAAAAAGAAGCAAGGCGCGGAACCATCTTCGCTGCTTTTCTTAAACTGCTTCCATTTTTTATTTTCCTGGTACCTGGTTTGATCGCCCTTGCCTTACATGCACAGGGTAAACTTGACCTGAAAGACACGAATGCCGCTTTCCCTGAATTGGTAAAACAACTGATGCCTGTGGGTTTAAGAGGTTTACTTGCGGGGGGATTGCTGGCTGCCCTTATGAGTTCACTTGCCTCAGTATATAATGCCTGCTCCACGCTTTATACAATAGATATTTACAAAAAATCACATCCGGATGCAAGTGAAAAGAAATTAGTGAGTGTTGGTCGTATTGCTACAGTGGTCATTGTTTTATTAGGTATGGCCTGGATCCCATTGATGGAAAAAGTTTCAAAGACCAGTCTCTATGATTATATACAAAGCGTTCAATCTTACCTGGCGCCTCCCATTGCGGCCGTATTCCTTTTTGGTGTTTTCTTCCGCCGCCTGAATGGCAAAGGGGCTTATGCCGCATTGGTCTCTGGTTTTATAGTGGGGTTATTAAAACTGGTGTTGCAGATCTTTCGCGATAACCTGGAACCGGGTGGATTGCTTCACCAGTTCGCCACCATTAATTTCCTTTATTTCTGTATCTATCTTTTTGTGTTCTCTGTACTCGTTATGGTTGGGGTTAGTCTGACCAGTGATAAGCCTTCCGAAGAACAATTAAAAGGATTGACCTTCGCAACTACGGTGGCATCAGACAAAGCCTCCAGCCGGGCCAGTTGGAATAAATGGGATGTCGTCCTTTCATTTATTGTAGTGGCCGTGATCATTTCCATATTCATTTATTTTTCACCTTTAGGTATTGCCCGATAGAATTATGCAAAGAAAAATTATTGGTTGGCTGCTTGTCCTTTTCTTACAGGTGTTTCAGGCGAATGCACAAGAGCTTTTGCCTTTTAGAAATACAAAGCTGTCATTTGAAAAAAGGGTGGATGACCTGCTTGGTCGCCTCACGCTGGACGAGAAAGTAAAGCAAATGATGCATGCGGCCCCGGCCATTGAACGATTGGGAATCCCTGCCTATAACTGGTGGAATGAAGTTTTGCATGGCGTAGCGCGTACCCCTTACCATACCACTTCCTATCCGCAGGCCATAGGCATGGCCGCTACCTGGGATACGAATTCGCTTAAAACAATGGCCGACTATTCGGCCATGGAAGGAAGGGCCATACATAATATTGCCATTAAAGAAGGGAAGACTGGAGAGAGCTACCTGGGACTGACCTACTGGACGCCCAACATCAATATTTTCCGTGATCCAAGATGGGGAAGGGGACAGGAAACCTATGGGGAGGATCCATTTCTTACAGGCATGCTGGGAAAAGCATTTGTACATGGTTTACAGGGTGATGATCCAAAGTATTTAAAGGCGGCAGCCTGCGCCAAACATTTTGCCGTGCATAGCGGACCTGAGCCCACCCGGCATTCCGATAATGTGAATCCCAGTGCTTATGATCTATGGGATACCTACCTGCCTGCCTTCAGGGAACTGGTACAAAATGCGAAAGTGGCCGGCGTGATGTGCGCCTACAATGCAGTGAATACACAACCCTGCTGCGCAAACGACCTTCTGATGAATGATATTCTGCGTAAGCAATGGAAGTTTACCGGCTATGTGACCAGTGACTGCTGGGCTGTGGATGATTTTTTCCGTTATCATAAAACGCATAAAGATGTGACCAGCGCCGCTGTGGATGCGCTTATACATGGAACAGATGTGGAATGTGGTAATTCAGTTTATATAAAATTGCTGGATGCAGTAAAACAGGGAACGATCAAAGAATCGCAGATAGATATTTCATTACGCCGATTATTCCTGATACGTTTCAGGCTGGGAATGTTCGACCCTCCGGAAATGGTGGCTTATGCCCGGGCAAAACAAACCGAACTGGAATCAGATGCGCATAAACAGCAGGCCCTTAAAATGGCCAGGCAATCAATTGTATTGCTGCGAAACCAGGATCGAATTCTTCCTTTATCAAAAAATATAAAACGCATCGCCTTATTGGGACCCAATGCGGATAACCGAATAGCTATTCTTGGAAATTATAACGGAACTCCCTCCCGTGTTTACACCGTTCTTGATGGATTAAAAGATAAATTGGGCGATAAGGCGGAGATCTATTATGAAAAGGCCATTAGTTTCACCAATGATACCCTGGTGGATCTTTCCCTTTTAAAGAAGAAACTGGAAGGAATGGACCTGATCATTTTTGCAGGGGGTATTTCCCCGGAACTGGAAGGAGAGGAGATGCCGGTGAAAGTGGAGGGCTTCAGTGGTGGTGACCGCACCAGCATTAATTTGCCCGCCAATCAAACCAGGTTCATGCAATGGTTAAAACAAACGGGTAAGCCATTGGTATTTGTAATGATGACAGGTAGTGCACTTGCCATTCCCTGGGAAGCTGAAAATGTGCCGGGCATTATCAATGCCTGGTATGGCGGACAGGCAGCGGGTACGGCCATTGCCGATGTATTATTCGGTGATTATGATCCTGCCGGAAGATTGCCCATTACTTTTTACAGGTCGGATTCAGACCTGCCTTCTTTCAGTGATTATGCTATGACAGGAAGAACCTATCGCTATTTTAAAGGGGAGGCGCTTTTCCCTTTTGGATATGGACTTAGCTATTCAAATTTTACCTACAGCGATCTGAAATTCCCTTCGGGTATCAAAAAAGGAATAACGCTTCACCTGGAAGTTAAACTGACCAATACCGGGAAAATGGATGGGGAAGAGGTTGCGCAGGTTTATGTTACGCATACCGGGAAGGAACTGCATGCCCCGGTAAGGGCATTAAAGGGGTTCCAGCGTATTTTCCTAAAGGCCGGTGAAACGCGAATAGTAAAGTTCAACCTGGCGCCGCCTGATCTTTCACTGGTAGATGAAAATGGACAAAGCTATCAGCCTTCCGGCAATATACTACTCAGTGTGGGAGGAGGTCAGCCTGAGCAAAAAATGATCAGTACCTCTAATGTATTAACTAAGCCGCTTGTTATACTATAGCATGAGCCAACTCATAGGATTGTCACCCGTTGCGGGGCTACCTTTGATACAAATGTGCGTTATGAAAAAGATGAGTTGGTTACTGATCCTGCTGGCATTTGCCCTGCCTGCCTGTTCCCCTGGTTATTCTATTACCCATAGCTGGAAAGCGGGAACCATCGTCCAGAAAAATTATAAGAAGATAGTAGTGCTTGGTCTTTTAAGAGAGCAGGCCTTCCGGGAGAAAATGGAAATGCACATCGTGAGTGACCTGAAGTCCATGGGGTATGAGGCCACCTGCTCCTGTGATGAATATGACCCTAAGGCATTTGAAGGCATGAGTGAAGCGCAGGCTTTGCAGAAATTAAAAAATGGCGGAGTGGATGCAGTGCTGACCATTGTAATGCTGGATAAACAGAAGGAAAGGTATTATGTGCCATCCAGGGTGATGAACTCTCCTTATTATGCCACCCACAATCATTTCTGGTTGTATTACCATAACATGTACGACAGGGTAGGAAAGGCTGGTTATTACGTGACCAATACCCGTTATTTCTGGGAATCTAATTTTTATGATCTGGAGGCAGGCAACCTTCTTTATTCTGCGCAAAGCACGAGCTTCGATCCTTCCAGCGCGGAAGAATTAGGTCATGAATATGGAAAAATGATCGTAAAAAACCTGGTTAAGAATAATATACTTGTCCAGCACAGCAAAGCGTTTTAAACATCGTTTTCCGTCAACCTGATCCCTGATCTATAAACCCCCAAGCCTGGCCTTTAAAAAAAATGCCAGGTAATTGGTAAATTGGAAAGTCCCGCCTAACTTTGCACTTCACATGAAAAAGAATATGCATATACATCATCATCATCTTACCAGAAGGTAGGCAGGATGTGTATGCAATGAACTATAACTTGTTTAAAACATCAGGCTTACCTCAGGGTAAGCCTTTTTTATTTTATTTAATTTATGAGTATGACACTTAAGATCGCTGTGCAGAAATCGGGAAGATTGCATGATGGCTCCATGCAATTGCTGAAAGAATGTGGCATTGAATGTTCGAATGGAAGCAACCAGCTGCGTATCCGGGCCGCTAATTTCCCCCTTGAAATATTCTTTCTCCGGGATGATGATATTCCGGAGTACGTTCAGGATGGGGTGGTAGACATTGGAATTGTAGGTGAAAATGTAATGCTGGAGAAGAAAAAGCAAAACCGCCTGGTGGAGAAACTGGGCTTTGGTAAGTGCCGGCTATCTATCGCGGTTCCAAGAAATGAGGAGATCACAAGTATCAGCGAATTGAATGGAAAACGGATCGCAACCAGTTATCCGGTCATACTACGGTCTTATCTCGATATGAACCTGGTATCCGCTTCTATACACGAGATCAGTGGTTCTGTTGAGATCGCGCCACGTATAGGACTGGCAGATGCCATTTTTGATATTGTTAGCTCGGGAAGCACTCTTTTCAACAATGAATTGAAGGAGATACAAACTGTACTTACATCGGAAGCTGTGCTTATTGCAAAGAATAATATGGATGAGGAAGTGAACCGTGTGCTTGAGCGTTTGTTATTTCGTATCAGGGCGGTAAGGAAGGCCCGGTATAATAAATACGTGCTGCTGAACGCACCCAATGATAAACTGGACCTGATCTGCAGTTTATTGCCAGGTATGAAAAGCCCTACCATATTGCCACTTGCTGAACCGGGCTGGAGTTCCGTTCATTCGGTGATCCATGAAAATGATTTCTGGGAAGTGATAGAACAATTGAAAGCAAACGGTGCAGAAGGGATCCTGATCGTGCCTATTGAAAAAATGATCCTTTAATTATACAGTATGCAGATCTATAAATATCCTGATAAGGCAGAATGGCCCGGCATTATAGCAAGACCGGTGAGTTCTGCTGAATCAAATAAAAAAATGCTGAAGAAGATCCTTAAAAAAGTAAGGAAGAAGGGAGATAAAGCACTTTTTGAATTTACGGAAAGATTTGATGGCGTAAAACTGGAACAATTGCTGGTAACTGCAAATGAAATTGCGCAGGCAGAAGCTCAATTACCGGAAGAATTGAAAAGCGCTATTCTTTTGGCCAAAAGAAACATTGAAAAATTCCATGCCGCGCAGCAGGAAACAGAAAAAGCGATCGAGACCATGCCCGGCATCAACTGCTGGCGCAGGTCATCCCCCATTGAAAGCGTGGGCTTTTATGTGCCCGGAGGTTCCGCTCCTTTATTTTCCACCGTGTTAATGCTGGCAGTGCCTGCAAAAATAGCTGCCTGCCCTTCCATCGTATTATGCACACCTCCACAGAAGGATGGCAGTATTCATCCAGCCATTCTTTATACCGCTTCCATTTGTGGTATTGAGCTAATAGCAAAGATCGGAGGCGCACAGGCTATCGCCGCTATGGCCTTTGGTACGGAGACAATTCCGAAAGTGAAAAAAATATTCGGCCCGGGAAATTCCTTTGTCACCCTGGCCAAACAAATGGTACAAAAAAGAGCTGTGGCCATTGATATGCCTGCCGGCCCTTCTGAAGTATTGGTGATAGCAGATGCAAGCGCCGATGCCGATTTTGTGGCAGCCGATCTTTTATCGCAGGCGGAACATGGTCCCGACTCGCAGGTAATACTCATTACCACCGATCCTGAACTTCCTGTGAAGGTGGTGGCGGCATTGGAAAACCAGGGCAAAACGCTGCCACGGTTCGCAGTTGCCGAAAAAGCCTTAGAGAATAGCCGGATCATAGTGCTGGAAGAATTGGAGCAGGCTTTCCAGCTTTCGGATCTTTATGCACCAGAGCACCTGATCCTTTTAATGACAGATGCTGATAAATGGGCAGGAAGGGTAAGATCCGCCGGATCTGTTTTCCTGGGCCATTATTCGCCTGAGAGTGTGGGCGATTATGCCAGTGGCACCAACCATTGCCTTCCTACGAATGGATATGCCGCCATGTACAGCGGGGTATCTGTAGATAGCTTTGTAAAAAAGATCAGCTTCCAGCTATTAAGCCGGGAAGGATTGACCAATATCTCTTCAGCCGTTATGCAAATGGCAGAAGCAGAAGGATTAGCTGCGCATAAAAATGCAGTTGCTGTCAGATTAAAAAAATTAAATAACAATGATGGACTTTGATGCTTCCTTATTAGTTCGGGAGAATATCCGGAACATGAAACCATATTCTACTGCCAGGGAAGAATTCTCCGGCGAGGCCGCTGTATTCCTGGATGCTAATGAAAATGCTTTTGGCTCGCCGCTTCCTGCAGCTTTTAATCGCTATCCGGATCCATATCAGCTGGAATTGAAGAAAAAAATAGGCAGCATCAAAGGCCTGCCGGCTCAGAATATTTTTCTGGGTAATGGCAGCGATGAAGCCATTGACCTTTTATTTCGGATCTTCTGCGAACCAGGAAAGGATAATGCCATTATTTTCCCGCCCACCTATGGCATGTATGAAGTCTCCGCCGCAACCAATGATGTTCTCTTAAAAGAAATTGCATTGACCAATATGTTCCAGATCGACCTGGAAACACTGGAATCAGCTATTGACGACCGAACCAAACTGATCTTTATCTGCTCTCCTAATAATCCCACGGGCAATAGTATAGATCGGGAATCTGTTCTGATGATCCTGAATAATTTTAACGGGATCGTAGTGGTGGACGAGGCCTATATTAACTATTCCCGGCAGCGCTCTTTTATTGCTGAACTAACTGAATATCCCAATCTGGTACTGCTGCAAACATTTTCTAAAGCCTGGGGATTAGCGGCGCTGAGATTGGGAATGGCTTTTGCTTCCCAGGTGATCATTGATTATTTCAACAAAGTAAAATATCCTTATAATATTGGCCTGGCAACCCAGCAATTGGCCCTGCAGGCACTTGACCAGGTAAGCACGATCAATGAATGGACCAGGCAAACAGTGGAGCAAAGGGAATGGCTGGCCGCAGAATTGCAAAGAACGCCCTTCACCAAAACAGTTTTCCCTTCAGATGCTAATTTCCTGCTGATAAGAATAGACCAGGCCCATGAATTATGGCATTACCTGGTGGTTAAGGGTATCATTGTTCGCGATCGTTCCCGGGTTTCACTTTGCGAAGATTGCCTGCGTATCACTATCGGCACGATGAATGAGAACCAACAACTACTGGAGGCTATTAAATCATTTTACGCATGAGAAAGGTCCTTTTTATCGACCGTGATGGCACTATCATAAAGGAAGCGCCGCCCACCTATCAGATAGATGACTGGAGTAAACTGGAATTTTATCCCGGTATGTTTCAATGGCTGGCCAAACTGGCGGCAAGAAATGAATATGAACTGGTGATGATCACTAACCAGGATGGATTGGGAACTGCTTCCTTCCCATCAGCCAGTTTCTGGCCTATCCAGCATTTTATCATGCGATCATTGGAAAATGAAGGAATAAAATTCAGCGAAGTTTTAATAGATCACTCCCTGCCCGCTGAAAATTCACCTAACCGAAAACCCCGAACCGGAATGCTGGTGAATTATATTTCTGATAAGAACATTGACTGGAGCCGCAGTTATGTGATCGGCGACCGCGTTACGGATCTTCAACTGGCCACTAACCTTGGTTGCCGTTCGATCTGGCTGAATAATGATGATGCACTGGGTGCCGGCGAAATTAATGGATCAGAAACCTGGCGGGCTGCACTGGCTTTGGAGACAAACCACTGGAAAGAGATCTATGAATTCCTAACCCTTGAGCCCCGGGTGGTGATTCATGAAAGAAATACCAATGAGACAAAGATCAGGGTGGAACTGGACCTGGATAGCAAAGCAGGCACTAAGATCGATACCGGCCTATCCTTCTTTGATCATATGCTGGAACAATTATCAAGGCATGGCAATATAGGACTCCGTTTACAGGTTAAAGGTGATCTGCATATAGATGAGCATCATACCATAGAAGATACTGCCCTGGCATTAGGAGAAGCATTTGCATTGGCGCTGGGAGATAAGAAAGGAATAGGACGCTATGCCTTTAGTTTGCCCATGGATGATTGCCTGGCCCTGGTGGCCATTGACCTTGGTG
Organism: Chitinophagaceae bacterium; assembly: GCA_016720565.1. Taxonomy (GTDB): domain Bacteria; phylum Bacteroidota; class Bacteroidia; order Chitinophagales; family Chitinophagaceae; genus JJ008. Next base: position 274,752 of record JADKKJ010000012.1, on the reverse strand, counting down.
GCCGGCCCTGGCTGGTATGGGAAACAGCATTCAAACGCGAAAAGATCGGCGACATGCCCACTGAAATGTTCTTTCATTTTTTTAAATCATTTTCAGATGCGGCAAAATGCAACCTGAATATTAAAGCAGAGGGAACCAACGAGCATCATAAGATTGAATCTATTTTCAAAGCATTTGCCCGTGTATTAAGGCAGGCCGTTAAACGGGATCCGGAGAATATGGAATTGCCCAGCACAAAAGGAGTATTATAATGTCGCTGGTAATTATAAAATATAACGCCGGTAATATCCGCTCCGTGCTTTTCGCACTGGAAAGGATCGGTATATACGCAGAGGTGACGGATGATGCAGATAAAATAATTTCTGCTGATCGGGTTATTTTCCCCGGTGTAGGGGAAGCCAGTACGGCCATGGCTTATCTCAGGGAAAGAAACCTGGATAAATTGATCCGCGATCTTAAGCAACCGGTATTGGGTATCTGCCTGGGTATGCAGTTACTCTGCCACCATTCAGAAGAAAATAATGTGGATTGCCTGGGTGTTTTTGAAAACAGGGTAAAGAAATTCGCAGACCCTTCCTTTAAAGTTCCCCAGGTTGGATGGAACACGATCAGTCAATTGAAAGGCCCCTTATTTGAAAACATCCGGGAAAATGAATACGCCTATTTTGTTCATAGCTATTATGCAGAGTTAAATGCGGATACTATTGCCCGTACCGAATATGGTTCCAACTTCAGCGCTGCCATTTCTAAAAATAATTTTTATGGTGTTCAATTTCATCCTGAGAAATCAGCAGGAGCCGGCGAACAGATCCTAAAAAACTTTCTATCCCTTTCATGACCATCATACCCGCTATAGATATCATCAATGGTAAATGCGTAAGGCTTTCACAGGGCGATTATGCCAGCAAGACAGAATATGCGGATGATCCTCTTGCAATAGCTAAGCAGTTTGCTGCTTACGGACTTGATCGTTTGCACCTGGTTGACCTGGATGGCGCAAAAGCCTCCAGAGTAATGAACTGGGATACGCTGGAGATTATTGCGAAAGAAACAAATTTGTCTATAGATTTCAGCGGAGGGATCAAAAGCCGGGAGGATGTAGATAAGGCGTTGAAACTGGGAGCAGCTTTTGTTTCCATTGGTTCAATGGCGGTAAAACAACCCGAATTGGTAAAGGAATGGATCGATGAATTCGGTCCGGATAAGTTTATTATAGGTGCAGACATAAAGAATTCCATCATTATGATCCATGGCTGGCTAACCGAAACAGAAATGCGCTGGAAGGATCTGCTGGAAAGATATATACCCTGGGGAATAGAACGATTTTTCTGCACGGATATCAGTAAGGACGGATTACTGCAGGGTCCTGCAGTTGAACTTTATCATGAAATGCTAAAGACCTTTCCAACCATAAAACTCATTGCCAGTGGTGGCGTTTCCAGGCTGAATGACCTGGAAGAATTAAAAAGTATTGGTTGCGATGCGGCCATTGTAGGTAAAGCTATTTATGAAAAACAGATCAGTTTATCAGAACTAAAACTATTCAATAGCGGATGCTGACAAAAAGGATCATACCCTGCCTCGATATCAAAGATGGCCGCACCGTAAAAGGAACGAATTTCATCCAGCTTCGGGATGCGGGCGACCCGGTAGAGCTGGCCATGCGTTATTGTGATGAAGGGGCCGATGAACTGGTGTTCCTGGATATCACCGCCACCATAGAAAAAAGAAAGACACTGGCAAGCCTGGTGCATTCCATTGCCACACATATAAACATTCCTTTCACTGTTGGAGGTGGAATATATTCATTGGAGGATGTTTCGATCTTATTGGAAAATGGCGCCGATAAGGTTTCGGTAAATACCGCGGCTGTAAAAAGACCTGCATTGATCAGCGAGATCGCCGGCCAATTCGGATCTCAATGCCTGGTACTGGCAGTAGATACAAACTATATCAATGAAGAGTGGATGGTCAGCACCCATGGTGGAAGGGAGATCACTGCCCTCAAAACACTTGAATGGGTAAAACTTGTGGCGGAACTTGGCGCAGGGGAGATCTTACTGACCTCCATGACCAGTGATGGGACCAAGGCTGGATTTTCCCTGGAGATCACGAGGCAGGTGGCCAATGCCATCAATATTCCTGTGATCGCTTCCGGTGGCGCAGGAACCATGAAGGACTTTGCGGATGTATTCATCCAGGGAGAAGCAGATGCTGCATTAGCCGCAAGCGTATTTCATTTTTCTGAAATAGCGATACCCGACCTCAAAAAATATTTAGCAAAACAAAATATACCTGTAAGACAATGAAACCTGAATTTAAAAAATATACTGATGGCCTTGTGCCCGCTATTGTGCAGGATGCCAGAACCAAAATGGTCTTAATGCTTGGTTTCATGAATGAGCAGGCCTGGGACCTCAGTCTTTCCTCGGGGAAGGTTAGCTTTTTCAGCAGGAGCAAACAAAGATTATGGACCAAAGGGGAAAGCTCCGGTAATTTTCTTTTACTGGAGACCATGTTACTGGATTGTGACCAGGATACGATACTGGTGAAAGCCATCCCCACAGGCCCCGTATGCCATAATGGAACGGATACCTGCTTCAATGAAATAAATGATCCTTTCGACCTGTTTGCACTCGAAAGGACCATTCATCAGCGAAAAGAAGAACCTTCAGAAAGATCGTATACTTCTTCCCTTTTCAACGCCGGAATAAACAAGATCGCTCAGAAACTGGGAGAGGAAGCTGTAGAACTGGTGATCGAAGCAAAAGATGATAACATTGAACTTTTTCTGAACGAATCTGCCGACCTGCTATTTCATTACCTGGTACTATTACAGGCTAAGGGCCAGTCATTAGATAAGGTAATAGCCGTATTAAAGAAAAGGCATCGCTGATCACTTAAGCTCATAGTTCGATCTGAGTGCGGTCTTATATACTTCAGGCAGGTTAGGATGCTGATAGGCTTTCAGCGCAAACTCTTTGGCCTTTTCCGCTTTTTCCAGTTTTGCTGCCGCCATCATCTGCATCAGGTAGATCCAGCATTCTTTTCCGGTATCAGTTTTTCGGAACTTATAATCCTGCAGGGCAAGGTCAAGATTCAAAAAATCGCTGCGGTCAAATGCATCCACATTATCGATCATCCAGTTAGAGACTGTTTCCAGAGAGACAGCGTTCTCCGTTTCCTTCAGGTAACTGATCAGCAAACGCATGGCTGCTGCTGCATCTTTTTTGACAAACAATTGGATCCTGAATAAGATATCTTTTTTCGCAGTCTCCGCGCGGGATGGATATAATTTCCGGTATAAGGCCACGAATGAATCAACGGAAGAATTATTCCGGGTATAGGCTTTCAGGGAATGGGAAAATACCAGGTCGTATAGTTCGAGATCAGCGTTGGCAGAATCCCAGGACATCAGGCTGCATAGTTTCTGGCGGTTCTTTAATAACAAGCTGATGGTCTGATCTGATTTATCGGTATGGTAAAAGACCAGGCTGGCTATTTCCTTATTCGCGAAAATATCTTTTTTAGTAGCAAGGAATTTTTTGACCAGCTCTTCTTTATCAGCATCTTCTAATTTCCCGGCCTGTTCCGCCCATACTAAAAATGAGGCATCTGTTAATTGCCCTGCTCTTGCTTTTGTTTTTAAAGTAAAATATTGCTGGTCAGGAATACGGGCATTCTTCCCTAATTCAATGAACTCTTCCGCATCCAGGGCGCCCACCGATTTATGTACCAATTTCCCATCAGCAGTAAAGAACAGAAAGGTAGGGTAGGCACTAATACCAAACTGATCAGATAGGGCAGGTCCTTCTCCTATTTCCATATCGATCTTAACATTAATATAGTTTTCATTAAAATAGTCGGCGGTCTTTTGATCGGTATACACGTTCTCTTCCATATACTTACAGGGACCACACCAGGAGGCAAAAGCATCCAGGAAGATCATTTTCTTCTCCTTCAGGGCCTTGGCTTTGATATCGGCCCATTTCATGTTTTCAAATCGGATCCCATCTGCCGCAAATAAGGTCGAGTGCAGGATCAGCATCAGGGCGAATAACTTCATCTTTTTCATAATAAGCCAGTTTAGTTTTCAGATTGATGATAATGCTGTCTTTTTTGCACAGGCTCAATTGTTAATGAAGCTTTAAATCAATGCTTGAGCAATTTCAACGAATCTTGTGACTAACATCATTGGAAACCTGCCTCTAAATAAGTTTAATTTGTTCAGTAACCGAATGTAATGCCCTATCGTTCCGAAAATAATAATCTTTTCCAGGCTTCTGTGATCTGGCTCAATGAAAAAAGAGGTATGCTTACCTCGAGTGAGGTCAATGGCAACATTCAGGTGGAAACAGCCGCCATTTTTGGTGGAAAGGGCAAACTCTGGACACCTGAGCATCTTTTCCTGGGTTCCATCAGCAGCTCCTTTATGTCTACCTTCCTTCAATTTGCCGAAAAATACAAATTGAAAATTGATGGATTGAGTTGCAGGGTCAGTGGTATAGTAGAATCAGTGAATGGAAGGCCCTGTTTTACCCATATTGACGTTTACCCTGATATTTATATAGAAAATGCGGAAGATGAGAAACATGCCCAGCTGGCCTTGCATAAAACGCATAGACAAAGCCTGGTGGTTAACTCCATAAGTTCTGCCATCAATTATCACAGCTCTGTTCGCTTCTCCGGCGACCTGCAGGAGGCCTGATCATTTTTTAAAGAATCTTTCAAATAAATGGCTGACCACATCAGCCAGTTTTCCACTGATCTTTTCTGAAAAACGATGGATCGTATCTTCCACTATATCATTTTGCACCAGGCTCTCAAAAAAGCCCGGACTTTCTTTGGTCTCATCTTTTTTCCGCCGGAAAGAATTCCATAGCATAGATCCGAAATGCGATCTTGCCTTGCCCCATTGCTTATCGAGTTTATGCTCGGCATCTTTTTGGCGAAGTTTCAATCGCAGGATCTCTTTTTCCAGTGTATCCAGGTTATGTATAGAAGAGGACTTCATAAATTCTTCATTTGGTATCTGGCTCGTCTATGACGGCCCTGATCATTTTCCGCATTACTGGTTCTATGAATAATTTTTTACGGAAGAGGAAGAGCAGGATGATCTTCAGCAGTATTATCCCCGTAACAATACCAAAGCCTTTTACATAACTGCCGGTGAGTTCACTGAGCCAGTAACCGGCAGTTACGCCAAGGAAAATAATGAACAGGGAAAACAGGAACAACAGGATGATCATCCACACCAGGTTCCCGGCAATTTTTGAGCCGATCTTCACCAGTTTCAATTTCTGGATATTGACCGTGGTTTCCACCCAATCTTTTACCAGTGTCCTGGTCTCCTCCATAAAATCCTTCAGGTTTCCGTGATCATTCATAGTGAGGTATTATTATTCTAAGATAACAACTAATGGGAGGTTTCGTAGCGGCCGGTCTTTTCTGTGAAAAGTATGCGGAAAACCACCGATTTGATCTGACCAGGTGATTGCGGATGTACTCTTTCAGAAGCCATTTCTGGCAATACAGCACTGTCACTGATCTTCAGGTGCATCATCCTGTCTACAAACACCTTCATGGCCTCATAGCGTTGCCTTTCAGTGGTCAGCTCCTGGTATTCACCCCAGGCGATCACACTTTTCCAATTGGTAAGGTCCTTCATGTCATCCACCTCAAAACAGACCTTGGGATTTTTCCGCATCGCCCGGATCTTCATGCCTTCCGTAGAATGGGCAATGATATAGCGGGCATCAATATAGGCATAGGTGATAGGGACCACATAAATTTTTTCTCCATCATAGCAGCCTAACCTGCCCAGTATGTTCTTCGCGAGCACCTCATCGATCTCCAGTTCGTTCAGTTTACCTATCATAAAATAAGTTTTATTCATGAATGGAAAGTAATGGCCATTTGCTATGCAGGGCCATTTGTTTTGATTCACTGTGGTGAATCATAGTGCCGATCAGGTCATGTTTGGAAGGGATCACGATCATCATATCAAGGTTTTGCTTTTCTGAGAACTCCAGTATGGACCGGCTCACTTCCTTGTCAACAATAAAACTATAATGTGTTTTCATTTCGCTGAATTCTTCCTGGAAACGGTTGGCCTCTGTTAAAAGCTTGTCAGATAAACGGTCGCTGCTATTTTTCATGATGCAGATAACATGCAGTTCAGCATCAAAAGCTTTTACCAGGTCCCTGATCTTGTTCAGGGGGGCCATATCTTTTAACGGTCGGTAGTTCCAGGCAAGGCCTATCCTTGCTATTTTTTCAAACTTCACTCCGCCAGGTACAATGATCAGCGGACAGGGCAGGTGCTTGGAGGCCCAAAGTGTATGGCTTCCCAGCAGCAGCCTCTCCATTTTCCCGGCTCCATGACTTCCCATTACCACGATCATGGGCTCGGTCTCTTTCGCAATGTCCAGGATCTCAGTCCGGATATTTCCTACCCGCAACTCCATTTTTACAGGAACCTTCCCGGCTGTCCTTTTTTCCATACTAAGGTGCAATTGCTCCAGATGCGCTTCCAGTTCATCCAGGCTTTTTTCCATTTCTACCGGTGGCATTGGCAATTCTGCATAGGCCGAAGTAGGGGGCTGATAAATATGCACCAGGTTGAGGGATAGGTTCAGGCTGCTTGCCATATCTGCCGCATATTCTACCGCATTGATGGATTCAGCTGAAAAATCGGTGGGAACCAGTATATTTTTCATGTGGAGAGTTTTTAAGGGGAATATTGCAATCTATTATAAAACAAGCTGGATTCCCTTGATGCCTCTCAAGCATGGCTTTGATTCTGCTCAAGAATAAGAGGCCGGGATCCGGGCATTTTCCAGATCAACCGTTTGTAATAGAAATACGATTCTTCTCCTGCATGATCAATAACATATTTTCTGCACCGGCATTTACTTAATTTTGCAGGATTATTCAGTACATATGAATCCTACCACAAAACGTATTTTACTTGTTGAGGACCACTCTGTTGTGATCGCTGGTATTAAAATGCTGCTTCAAAAAACGATCCCCAACCTGGAATTTGAAGAAGCCAATGATGGAGAAACGGCCTATTCACTGGTCATGAGCAAAGATGTTGACCTCATTGTAATGGATGTGAATATGCCTTCTTTTAATGCTTTTAGTTTCATCAACCGGGTCAAAACAGCCAGGCCTGCTGTCCGGATCCTTGTTTTTTCAGTGAATTCAGAAGAGGCTTTTGCCCTGCGGTTCATTAAAATGGGGGTAAATGGATACCTCAATAAAGAGGCCCCTTCAGGAACCCTGGTCAGTGCCGTAAATAAGATCCTGGAAGGAAAGAATTATTTCAGCGAGGAATTGATGAATACCATGTTATCTGGTAAAAAAGGAACGGCGGGCTCCAGGGGATTAAGCGCCAAAGAATTTGAAGTGATGCATCACCTGGTAAAAGGATTGGGAATTTCCGCTATCGCAAAACTAATGAACCTGGCACCTTCCACTATCGCTACGCATAAAAGCCGCATTTTTAACAAACTGGGGGTTAACAATGTGATCGAGCTATCCCAGTATGCCACCGCCACCCAACTGAGTGTTTAACTGGGTACTAATTTTTTTCATTTTCAATTGCCCGGACTTACCGGGCTTTTTTTTGGACTTTCACAATTCCTAACTTCGGAACCATGATAAGTAAACAAACTGCAAATAATTTCATGCGCCTGCTGGTCTTTGGCCTGTTATTGGTAACAGGTTGTAAGCAAAAAAATAAAAATACCGCAGTGGTAAAAAGTATAGAACCGGAATTCAGCATATCGGAAAGGCCCATTGGTACTTACCAGGGGTCCCGGATCACGGAGTACACCATCAGTAATCCATATGGGGTGGCCCTTTCTTTCCTGAACTATGGAGGTACCGTAACAAAACTGATCGTGCCTGACCGCAACGGACAGTTGGGAGATGTAGTATTGGGTTTTGATTCATTGTCGGGTTATCTGCAGGAAAATAATCCTTATTTCGGCTCCATCGTTGGCCGCTATGCAAACAGGATCGCTCATGCGCGTTTTCAATTAGATGGTCATATCTATGAACTTGCTGCGAATAATAATGGCAATAGCCTTCATGGAGGGATAAAGGGTTTTGATAAAATGATCTGGGAAGTGGAAAGATTGAAAGGCGATAGTTCAGCCAAACTTACCTATCATAGTAAAGACGGGGAAGAAGGCTACCCGGGCAACCTGGACGTTAGCGTTATCTATACGCTTACCGCGAATAATGAATTCCGAATAGAATACAGCGCGGTCACAGATAAAGCAACTCCCCTCAATCTTACCAATCATTCTTATTTCAATCTTTCAGGAGGAGAAGCTACCACCATTCTTTCCCATGAATTACGCATTGATGCCGATAAATTTACGGAAGTAGATACGCTGCTAATCCCTACCGGGAATTTGGCGGAGGTGAAAGGCCCTATGGATTTCCGAAACTCTAAAGCAGTAGGGAAGGAGATCGACCAGGTCAGGGGAGGATACGACCATAACTATGTGCTGAATGATCAAAACGGGGTATTAAGAAATGTTGCCACGCTGTATTATGCGCCTAACGGCCGATGTATGGATGTGCTGACCACTGAACCGGGACTGCAATTCTATTCGGGGAATTTTTTGGATGGAACACTTACCACAACAAAAAAAAGCCAGAAATATAGTATGCATGGAGGCCTTTGCCTGGAAGCGCAGCATTTTCCGGATAGTCCAAACCAGCCTGGTTTTCCGAATACGATCTTAAGGCCCGGGAAAACCTATTCGCAGACCACCGTGTATGCTTTTACCGTAAAGTAGCGTAAGATCAGGTTATGGACAACAGGGAAATTAAAAACCATCACTTAAATAGGTGATTTTAGATTTAGTAAAGTTATCACCGATCTTTTTTATCAAAACGCTCTCTGTTTCACAGGCTCTTTCCTCTTTAGAAAGGGATTTGAAACTTTTAAATGCAGTCGAAATCGGGGGAGCTTACAGCCCCATCAACGAAATCTTTTGCCTCTTTTTGCCTGCGGGAATAAATATCTCACTGGCAGTATGTATAATGTTATATGCTGTAGTTACTATTCACCATCGTTCTATTTTGCAAATGACGGCATGACATTAAACAAAAAGAGTTAATCTTTTATAGCCTGTTCAATTGCTTCTCGTTCGAATAAAGGTTTTTTTACTATATACTTAAGCCAGAAAAATGCGAATACCGCTATAATGCCAATAAACAAGGCAGTATTAATATATACTTTCAACCGCAGTTCAGGGGTTGGTGCATTATTAAAGAAAGCATATGCCATTCCTGCAATTCCCATGACCTGTAGTAAAGGAAACATAGGTGACTTAAATGGACGCTGATGTTCAGGATATTTTTTTCGGAGTACTATTAGGTCTATATGGGCAATGATATAGGTAAGCAGCCAGCAGCTTGCTGATGAAATAATGAGCATTAGTAAGGCATTAGGGTTTTACCAAAAATCAGTACAGGCAATGTAATTAATGCAGAAAGAAAAAGGATACCAAACCAGGGTGTTTTCCATTTTGAATGGAGCCTCATGAATATAGCCGGCAATTGTTTATGATGCGCCATGCCATACAGCATCCTGGGTACCGCAGCCAATGCCGCACTTATTAATCCGCTTGTAGTGGTAATGGCAAGTACAACTACAATTATTTTTCCGGCATCCCCAAAAATTATTTTTCCTAAAACCCAATGAGGGATGTCGGTATTGGCCAACTCTGCCGCAGGAACCTGCTTCATAGCCGCAAATGCAATTAGGCTATATGCAAAGAACATTACAATACTTGCAATGAACATTGCTTTAGGAATATGCTTTAGAGGATTTTTTGGCTTCTTCAATTAGATCACAAACCATTTCAAACCCTACAAAGGGCCAGAGCGCAACCAGTACTAATGAAAAGACAGAGCTGCCGGAATGAAATAGGTCGGTGAATATTTGTGCCGTTGATATTTCATTGGAGGCGTGGAGTGTTCCGGCAAATCCGATCACCACCAGCGTCACCAGCATGGTGAAGGAAATAATACTTTGTATGGAAGCAAATAAGTTTATTCCTAAAACATTCAATACGGTGAAAAGCCATAATAATATCAACGCAATGTTTGTGAAAGACCCGGGTGCAATAGTGTCCAGCACGTGTTGCATTAGTAACATTTCTGCAGGGGTTGCAAATATGGCGGGGGCAACATAAGCTGAAAGTGCAGCTATAATTGCTGCGAAATGCCCGAGGGAAACAGCAGTATAGGTGCTGATGCTTCCAGCTTTAGGCATCATCAGCGCCAGTTCAGCGTAAGTAGAGATATAACAAAGCGTAAGAATAAAAGCAAGAAATATAGCAATGAAGAAAGTGCCACCACCTAAACCAGCGCCCTGAAGAATAGAAACAACTGATGTCTGTGAAACTACCAGTCCAATAGTTATGATAAATAAAGAAGTTAATCCTAATACTTTTCTCAGGCCCTTGGTTATGGCAGGTTTTCCACTCATGTATGTTTTATTAGGCCAGTTAGGCTGTTTTATTGTTTCTCACTATTGCAAAGTCCGCATGATAATATGGCATACAACGGTGGGGGCTTTACCCAGTGGCAATCCCTGATCCGAAATGCCTGTCGCTACCTGTCCTTAGTTGATAATTCCGAATTATTGGCTGCAATCAATTTAGTTAGAATTGTCAAATAGTTTGATGTATATCTTTCGTATGCCGCTTTTGTTTTGTGCGCTATGACTAAATCCAAGGCAGGTAAAACAGTTATATATTGTCCAAAGTTACCCTGTGCTGTATATGCTCCTTCATATGCTCCTTTGTTATTCGGAGTATCCCAAACCCACCATAAATAGCCATATCCAAAATATCTCATATAGGCTCCGTCTTTATAATATGGAGATTTGAACTCTTTCATTTCCTTAGTAGATGTAAAAGAAGTAGTTATAGTAGTAACCCAATTTTTAGAGGTTATTTGTTTGTCTTTCCATCTCCCGTTCCTCAACATCAGGTATCCTATTCTTGCCATGTCTCTTGTAGAAAACCACATGGGGTATGCCGGGTAAATTGACTTTAACGTATCAACGGCTTTCTGTTGAATTGTTTTATTCCAATCCTCCATGTTCAAAGGTCGGGCAAGCATGGAATCAACTGCATCATAGATGCCTATGCCACTAAGTTTTTCGAACAGATAGCCTGCTAAATTAAAATCCCAATTATTGTACAGAAATAAACTGCCAGGTTTAACGCTTCCTCTTTTGGGTGCGATGGCATATTCATCGCCTGAATAACTTGGTTCATGATACACACCTGACCTTGCTGTGAGTAAATTTTGAATGGTAGCTTTTTTCTCAATGGGCAATAGACCGTTTACATCGTCAATATTTAATTGTTCAAGAGTGCTGTTTAAATTGATTTTTCCATTTTCGACAAAAGGGTCCGTAGAAAATGGAAAGAACACTTTTGCGGCAGGAAGCTATGTAACTCAATTCTTTTAAGTCGCCAAACGAAAATATTACTTTTCCATGTTGAATAACCATCATGCCCGTTGTATTGGCACTGTCAATAATAAATTGTTTTAAGCTCTTCAGTTTAGTCGTGTCCCAACCTTGTGCAGATGGGTCATTTACATATTCCCAACTACTGGCGGGAAACAGAAACTCAGTTTTTTTGTCAGAAGGTAAAGTTTGGGCAAAAGATACTATGCTATATAAAATTAGAATAGTGAAGAGAAGTATTTTCTTTGACATAAACTAAGTGTCGTTTGTTTTTTGAAGTGCCTCGCAAGCATAACGCAGAACGAGCAGTGCTTAGTGTCTGGTGTGATATTAGTATTCGTACGCCGACAACCGCTGCTGATTGAAAAACTGAAGTTGAAGTTAAGAACTAAAGCTCAAAATTGTTTGTCCAGCTGGAACCACGACCTGGAATTGCAATTAGCCGATGTTTGTTTGTCAAGCCACACTTGCACAAAACCCAATGTTAGCCGCCGTTTAGTTAAATACAAATTTTGCTTTATCCTTAGCAATATCAATTATTATGTTACCGAAGCTCAATACTTTAGTGTCTGATGACCTGTTTAATTGAAGTACAAACTCTTTTATTTTAAACTCATTTTGACCTTCATTGATAGTAAATGAAATTTCAGGCTGCCCATTTTTTATGAATTTATTACCTATTTTTTTATACCCTGTCACCTTTAGCACAGAGGACAATGAGTTTAATTCAATGTTTGTAATAGATAATTTTATGGAAAGTATCTTATTAAAGTATTTAGATGAATCTCCGCCTATAAAATCTTTCATACTAACCTCTGAAGAATCTCCTAGTCCCCATTTTTATATGAGGTGACTGAATATGAACTTAACATTGGTATTAAATGATTGGTCTTGCTTCCCGAAATGTCCCAATGCTTTTTGAGAACAATTTCAGTTAAAAGAAAGTCGGGGCCTTTGAAATTATATGACTTTAAAGAGTCGGTAGTAACTGATTTCCATTGTTCTTCCAATTCTTTTCCTTGTCCGGGCCGACGGGATTGAAAAATTAAATAAGTAGTGCCTCGCTGAGATGCGTAATGTCCCTTATTTGGATTGAAATGGATAAAGTTTTCCAACCCATTTATAAAATAACTGATCACTAGTGGTGATTTCTGAACTGTATCATACGCACAACTTGCTAAACTGTCCTTAATAAAACTGTTTTTAATCATATTTTGGAAATCCGCAGAATCGATTATTATTTCAATGTGGCTGAAATCAGATTTCGGAGTTTGACTAACCGAAATAAATGATGATACTAAAAAAAGAATTATGATAAATATTTTCCTTTGTATGTCGTCAAAACAGAGTGTACTTTCTCCTAGAGAGTATTTCCTTGATTTAAGTTAGATAAATTATTTAAGTTTTTTAGGGTTGGATTAATATAATTTAGTTTTTCAGTAAAATATAGGGCTCGGCGGTATCTCATATTTTGCAATTTGATCTTCTCTCTTCTTTTCAGGATTTGTTCTCTTTTTCCAAAATATACATCAGCTGGAGTTACATTGTCAAGTGATTCGTGGTAGCGTTCATGATTGTAGTAATTCACGAATGATGTTAGTGCTGCATTTAACTCTTCAGGGCAATAATAATTATCAAGCTTTACCACATTTTTCATACTCCTGTGATAACGTTCTATTTTCCCCTGGGTTTGAGGGTGCCGAACTCGCCCATGTATGGGTTTGATGTCCTTTGATTTCAAGAACTCTTTGATCTCAGCGGATATATAACATGACCCATTATCAGACAACAGCTTTGGTCGTTGCCCTTTTTGCAGTCCCGCCACCGTTAGGGCCTTTTCTACCGTTCTTTCCACATCCTCTGTTTTCATATTACGGCACAATTCCCAGTGAACAATATAGCGGCTGTAATCATCCAAAATCGTACTCAGGTAATACCAGCCCCAACCAATGATCTTAAAATAAGTAAAGTCTGTTTGCCATTTCATGGACAAAATTAGTTTTGTCCTTAAATTCATTAGAGGCGGCTAGCAAAATATGCATAGGCGTCGTAATAAGACCTTTGCTCTTTAAAATACGATACACACTGCTTTCCGATATGAAGATCTTTTGCTCATCGGTGAGTTTTACTGAGAGCTCCCTGGGCGATAGTACAGGGTGCTCTAGCGCCACATCTACCACCAGTTGTTTCTGGGCCTCCGGTATAGAGTTCCATTGCCGGCGGGTCCTGCTTTTAGGTAATAGTCCGTTGGGGCCATGGCTGAGATAGGCCTGGTACCATTTGTAAAAAAGTACTCTTATGGATACCAAGTTCCTTTAAGGTTCTATTCACTCCTAACTCAGAGCGATCTACTAGCTGAATGATCTCCTGTTTTTCTGCTGGGGACAGTCGCATATACTTTTCCATTTTTCATTTATTCCAAAATGGTCAAGCTTTTTTTACAATATCATAGCGTAGCATCAGGTCGGCTACCATTTCCTTAAGTCGTTGATTCTCCTTTCTCAAATCAGCTACCTCATCAGAAGTGGCTTCCCGCGTCGTATCGCCAGCCAGCCTCTTTTACCAGCCTCCAGGAATTCCTTATTCCATTTGTAAAACTGAGTAGCATGAATGCCATACTTTCGGCAAATCTCCGCTACCGATGTTTCTCCGCGAATAGCTTCCATCACAATAAGGATCTTTTGTTCGGAGGTGAACAAGCGCCTGGCTTTTCGGCGGACATCCTTCACAAAGTTTTCTGTAGTTTGCTTCTTAGATCTCGTTTCCATTACATTAATTTTTAGGTTAAATAATTAGGAAACACTCTCTTAAGATAATAAATTAGTGGTACACTTTAAGCTGAAGATTTACAGAATGTCGTAAATATTGGGTGAAGTTCGTGCCAAAATTTCGGATTGAACTTCTTTGAAGGGACTGATAAAAAAATAAATGGAAGAGACAAGTAATCCAACAAGGGTGGCAAAAAGCAAATTTCCTAATGACTTTTTTAAAAGTTCAAAGTCATACATACCCAAAGCAAAGCCCGATGCCACAATTGGTCCCATTAAAGGGGAGATAAGCATTGCACCAATAATAACAGCTGTTGAGTTTACATTTAATCCAACGGATGCTACTAAAATAGCGCAAGCCAAAATCCAAAGGTTAGCACCGGAAAAGGAAATATTTCCTTTTACACTTTCTAATGTCTTTTGTCTGTCGTCCTCGCCGTTGTGAAGATTAAAAAGGGTATTTAAAATTGTACTCATAAGTCTTAGTCGTTTTAATCTCCCAATTAGCGTAGGGTGTCCAATATGCTTGCCTACAACGGGCAGGGCTTGCCGAAGTGGGGGCAATAGAATTCCGTCCGCCCGGCTAACTGAAGCTAAATTTATAAATAAAAGTTGATGATTTGTACATAGCTAAATTAGTAACGTCCTGCCCGATATGAAGCCAAATTAAAAAACAAAAAGTTGAAACACGGCTTCCGTCCGCCCCCATTTTGGCAAACCCAATGTTACCTGCATAGCCTTCGTCGCCTTGAATAGAAAATATGTGTGAAGTTGAAAAGTATTTTCTGTCTGCAAAATGTGTCCTCCGAAAAGTTTTTATATGAGCGGAAAACTTTTTTATACTTAAAAAAAAACGAAGTGATTAAGCATTTAATTGCCATACTTTTTGATTGTCGGTTATCAAATTCGTTATACTTTTTTTTAACGCTGTATTTTCCTGAATTTCCCGTAAAGTCTCGCCATGGCTTTCCATTAACTCTAACTCAAGCTTTACAATTTTTTTACTAAGGGTTTCAACTTTTATTTTCCTTAGAAAAAATGCAAACAGAAACGAAAGAATATTTGACACAAGAAATAAAAGTATTACTTCAATAAATGAAAGGTTTTCCATATAAATATTACAATTTAGATATTAAAAGGTGAAAGGACGGAGTAACCCATCCTTTCAGTGTATGTGTATAACGCTTGAACCAAAACTATGCCTGTTACTTAAATATCACCTTGCTCAACGTGGTTTCATTATAATGTCTGCTTACAATTTTTAAAATATACACACCACTTGCAAGCCCTCCACTCTGTATCGTTATCAACTGGTTGCTTTGAGCATTGGTTACAATTTTTGTATTTACTGTTCTGCCAGTAGCATCAATTAATTGTAGGCTGTAATCACCTTTTGCATTGCTTCCTAATTCTGCATTTACAAAATCACTTGCAGGGTTAGGGTAAATGTTAATTTGATTTTTACCCCCGTTCATTCTTACCACCACTATATTGCTATACTTAAAATTTCCATCAGTATCAATCATTTTAAGACGGTAATAATAGATTGAACCGGAAACAAGATTTACATCTAAAAAATTGTATAGGTCAATGCCCGATAAGGCTACATTTCCAATTGTACTAAAATTTCTGCCGTCTGTGCTTCTCTCAATTTCAAAATGTGAAAAACTCGATTGCGTTTCTATTCTCCATTGTAATTTTACAGCGTTGTTATTGTATTCGCCTTTAAAGTAACTTAAAATAACAGGCAATGTACAAGTTATAGTCATGTTCATCTGAATAGTGTCATTACACCCCGGATATAATTGCTTAATTGCATAGTAAGTTCCAGTTGATGTCGCATCGGTAATAGTCGCCCAACTGCTGTTGTAATATTGATTGTATCCCGGCCTGAATGGCAAAATGTTTGAAAGCGGATATGGTGAACATGCTGTAATGGAAGTATCTGCAGGTGGTGTGCATGGGGGAACATTTACTACAAGTGTTGTTGGTCCAATTGCCGGGCATCCATACTGGTCAAAACCAGTTGGGCTGCTGTAAGTGCTACGGCTGGCACCAGATATGTTTCCAACAAATGTTACGAAAGCTTTATTTACAATATTGGAATTACAATGAAAAATCTGGCAGTCGGTTGTTACAGTAACTTTAAATTCCATGGTGGTTAAACTGTCTGTTGCTGCTGTAATACCCATATTGCCACCAGTTGTTGAATTAGCACCCGAACCTAATCTGAATTTTACAAAATTAACACCACCGGATAAAGCAAATTCCGCCTGGTCATCTCCTGCAACATCTGTTTTAACGCCAGTATTTGCTCCTGTATTTATTTTTAAAGAACCGGGTACATAATCCATTGCTCCATACAAACTATCGTGTAAAATTACATTAGTAGCGGGGTCATTTCCTTTATTAACCACTTTCAAGTCAAATTTCAAAGTATCTCCCAGTTCAACTAATCCGCCATTTATATCCAAAACTTCTTTAGTTATTTCTATATTAGGCTCAAAAACATCTATAGCTGTTGAAATCATAAATGGGGCAAATACATCCCCGGAAGATGTCATTCTTATTGTTGCTGATGTCGCACTGTTGAGTAAATAATTATATGTTGTATTATTGAGAACAAAAATATCTTCATCTATACCTAAAGTATTAGGGAAGTTAGGAACTCGGGTAATTTCTGCTGTATTGTTATTTATTGTACTGTTAAAGGTATTATCAATCGGGTTTTTGTATCGGATACAGAAAGAAAACCAAAGCCCGGGTTGCCATTAAACTTTAAACTATCCCCCACTGTACCCCTGTCTCCTTCTAATGAAAATACCCCCAATTTTAAATTAACAGCAGCCGGAGAAGGCGGTGTAAAGAAACCTGAAATTGGAATGTTTTGTGGATTTGCAGCATTAATAGCTGAAATACCTCTGAATATGGTCAGGTTACGCAATGGTAATGTTGGGTCACCATAAATTACAACCAAAGTCCAGCCCCCACAAAGGCCTGTTGCTCCTGTTTGTGCTACTTGATTGGCTAACCAATACGTACCTGTACCCCCTTGCCTTACTAAATTGGTTACATCTTTATAACAGTAATATCCACCAAAAGGAATAGCCGAATTGGTAAGTAGGTCTGCTTTTAAACCAGTGTAACCACCAACAGGTGTTCTAAAATAAACAGAATCTCTTTTAGCTTGATTTACAGTTCCTGCACTAATACTTCCTCCCCAAAATAGTTCGGCATAAATTACTCCACAACCACCAGTTGTACCCAAAGTTAAATTCGCACTGGTACGGCTAAAACGGGTAACCGGGTCGGTGGCATCAGCAATATTATTGTAAATCATGGTAAAACCATTATTGTTGAAATTATTTCCACCGCCGTTACCGGTTGGAGAAACAGCCGTTCGGCCAGTATTGCAAAGTGCCCCACCATTACAGGTTAATGTGGTATTACCCGTAAAAGTAACATCGCCTCTCTGTGTAACCTGTTTCCAAATTGTAAAAGGTGTTATAGATTGGGCATATAGAAAGTTACTGCCAAAAACTAAGGCAATAGTAAAAAGTAATTGTTTTATAAAATTATTCATGGTATTGGTTTGGTTAAGAAAACAACTGGGGTAAAGCTACTACCCATAATTATTTTATTTTAGATTTTAGCCGAAACGGGAATTTTGCAAGTTGAAAGCCGTTAACCCTGTCTTCAAAGTGAATTACCATAACAGGGAAATGCAGATGGGCTGAAATTCTCGAAAACGAACTTTCTTGATTTTCAACAAATTGAAATTGGGGGGGGGTAAAAAATTTTTCATTATAAAATTTTGGTTTTGTAAACTGTCTACTAAGGCTTTAGTCGCACATAAAGACAATTTAGTTGCAAAGAAACGATTTTTTTTGAGTTTTAGTTTGTCCGATTGATATATTTTCTGTAATAATTTTTGCTGTTTCTTGGCAGGTCGCTATTGCAAACGTTTGCTGTATTTTGTCTGCCCATTATTAGTACTGTCGCTGAATAGGCTTGCAGGTAACGTTCGAGGCTTGCCGCAGGGCTGATTGTTGTGCCGCCCGGCAACGGCATTGAAAACTAATGGAAGTAACAACTAAAAGCCAAAAGAACGCGCAAGGAGAACAACCCCCCGAAACTTTCCTTTCAAAGGCAATTACCCTTATCCTAACACCATTTGATTTTAATAAGCAGCCCCACCGCGCACCGCCTTGGGCAGCGGCGGGGCCGCAAGCCCAGAAACCCCGAGGCTTCCACCCCCCCCGCCCCGGGCCCGCAAAAAAAGACTCAAAAAAATTAAACAAAGACTTTTCGGCTTCCACCACGACCCCCCCTTCTACCCTCAACACAAATACCCACACGCGAACCGCAAAGCACGACAACCACGGCTGTCACCCATCCCCCCACGGTGCCGCGCCTGCGGCGCCAACTAAACACCCCCCACATACAAGATACTATTTTATTTTAGCGAGGCGAGCGGAGGCCAGGCTTGCGCAAAGCGAGGCCAGCGGAGGGCTAGGCTTGCGCAAAACCCTATGTTGTGTGTAGCTGTTCTGTCAAACCATTTTGTCTATTATATTTTGGAATACCTGAAGCCTGGAAAAATATTTTTCTCTAAGCTCTTTTTCATCAACCTCTGCAAGTTCTTCTCTCAATTTGTCAGTGCTAATATCGTCTGAATAAGTTTTAGCTTTTGGAAATATTAGATTTTCAATTTCTGTTTTTTCATTGTCAACATTGAATTTTTTCCCTTTCAACTTTTCGAACTTAACAACCTCTGCTAAAAAGTTAGCTTTTACTTCTCCAATTTCCTTTTCTGTATCTCTCGTTTCTGATTGGGAGCGAAGGTGTTCTAGATAGTATTTGCTACTGAAATCCTTGTTACTTTCTTTTGTATGTATATGCCACCAATATTGCGAATGAAACTTATACATGGCAAGTTGCCGGAATAGGTCTTTGAGTTTAATTTTTAAATTTACAGACTGAGAATGAATTTCTCTTAAATCCTTCTTTGTCTCCCTACGATTTTTGTAAATTCTGTCAATTGCTTGTGCAATTAGAGTCCCAAAAATGGCGGTGATGAGGGCAGCAATAATAGGTGTCAAAAGTGACAATTCCGATTTGTCTGAAAGTTTGTCAACCTTAACAGATAAAGAGTCAACCTTTGAGATTAGAACTATTATTTTCTGATAAAGAGTATCTGGCATTACATAATTATTGATTTAAAATACTTTGTTTAACGGATGTCAAAAACATGATTCTATCTTTGTTAAACGTCATTGGGTTGTTTGTACGACTTATACTTATTGAAGTATTGTCAATGTTTACCCCCATAAATACCATTTACGTATGCTAATGGAAATGGTAATGTTTTTGGATTAGTTCAATAACATAACTTGGAACTCTGACATCGTTTTTTCAGGTATCACATTATAAATCGTTGTAACTATTTTTCCGTTTTTGATTCCCACAATAATGTCCCCGATTTGCCTTCCATAATAATACTTGTTTTTATATTCTCCAATGTATTGATAGCTGTGAACATTTGTTTGTGATGAAATCCCAATTAACTTAAAATTTTTCGTATCTGGAATGAGGTCGTCGCCTAAGTAAAATATTTGAGAATTGGAAGCATTGGAATTTTTATCCGTAATATCAGTTATATCCTTTTTTCCAGAGAGTATGTCATAATCGGATAAGTTTATTCTTGTCAACAGAGAGGGTTCTTTTACTTTAATGTCGGAGAGAATTTGTGAGATAGTTTTGTTTTCGTCTAAACTTGAATGCTTAAATTTTGTTTGCCCAATTTCTTCTTTGTCAAAACTACCTTTACTATTAACATATCTTGTTATTATGTACTTATGGTTTGCAAAGTGGGATTCATTCTCATCCATATTCCAAATCCCATCAAGGGCTATGATTTCGTTATCATTTCTGTTATAAACAATATAGGATAACTCACCGCTTGAGGTGAATAAAGGATTCAGATTAATTTCACGGTCTTTAAAGTCTATAAAGTACCGACTACTGGTAGAGCCAGAACCTCCATAACCTTTGTTAAGCAATAAATAGAGTTTACCTGGGTTACTTAAATTTTGTTCTTGTCCTTTGTAAAAAGAATAATTTAAGTATGGGTAATCATTTGGTTCAAAGTCAAACCTTTTTATATAAATCGGATTGTCATCTGTGGGTCTCGTAAAAACAACTGTTATTGGTGCTTGCGTAAAAGATGGCTCATCTTCTTCTGTAAATTTATCTAAATGCTCGTCGAATCTGTCACGCAATACCTTAATTGAAAATTTTGTTCCGTCAATCAGAACATTCTTGATTACTGTGTCCGTTTTATAAAGAGTCTTGTCAGCAAATAAAGATTTTAGCTGGTTTGGCGTTTGCGCTTTAGGAAGCGTCAAAAAGGTAAGAAAGTAAATCGTCAATAAAAGCAATCTGATTTTGCTCATGGTTGAAAGTATTTTGACGGTCGCTAAAGTTACACACAACTCAAAAATATACGAAAGTTTTAGTCCTCTCAACTTTCGCTTTTCTTTGTTTTAAACTCATTACCAATTTACTATAAAAAATTAATTGCGGAAAGTAGTTTCGTAAATGCAATTGGGTTAAAGGCCCAGGTCATCTAAAGGACTAATGATCTGCAGCATATCCCGGTTGGTTACATGCAGATACCTCAGGGTTGTTTTTAGATCATTATGGCCCAATAGTTTCATGATCATCGTTACATCTGTGCCTTTATCTAATAGGTGAGTGGCAAAACTATGCCTTAAGGCATGTATGCTTCCTGGCTTTAAAATGCCGGCTTTCTTTTTGGCTGCTGCCAGTACTAACTGCAGACTCCGGCTACTATATGGCTGCCCTTCGCCCTGGCCCTGGAATAAATAACCATTCACTCCCGGCTTCATGATTTTATAATATTCCCTTAGCATGACCAGCAAAACCGGACTCAAAGGCACTATTCTATCCTTCTTTCCTTTTGCCTGCCTTACTAATATGCACATCCTTTGACTGTCTATATCCTTTGTCCTGATATTCACTACTTCACTTACTCTTAGTCCCGATGAATAGGCCAGCATCAGCAGGGTCTTGTGTTTTATATTGCCTGCTGCGCCGATGATGGCTGCTATCTCATTTTTATTGAAAAATGCCGGTAACTGTAATTGTTTTTTGGGGCGCGGGATCTCCCAAAAGAATTTTTCCCGGTGCAATACCTGCTCATAATAAAATTTCAATGCATTGATCCGGCTGTGAAGTGTATTCTCTGTTAAATGCAGCTTTTCAAAACAATAAACAAAATACC
The DNA here is from genome assembly GCA_016720565.1 of Chitinophagaceae bacterium. Taxonomy (GTDB): domain Bacteria; phylum Bacteroidota; class Bacteroidia; order Chitinophagales; family Chitinophagaceae; genus JJ008. Next base: position 253,169 of record JADKKJ010000012.1, on the reverse strand, counting down.
GGCGTAAATGATCCGGGGTCAATTCATCTGCCGGGATCTCTTTTAACGTGTATAGCAACTGGGCCATTTCATTCAGATAAGTGCGGATAGTTAATGCACTATAGGCTTTTAACTGAAGCCGCTCCTTCATCACTGGCAAAACATGCGCATTGACCCTTCCAATACTTTTCTTTTCTAAATCCCTGCCGGAAACTGGATCCACCTTCACCACTTTCATCAACGATATTTTAACGGATGAAATTAGGGGCAATCTTTAAAATAGAAAATACCACGTTTGTGGTAGATTGTTTTTATCAGCATTAAAGGATTAGGTGGCAAGCACCCGGTGGCTGAGCTTGAGGTCCCTGAGTTTATCGAAGGGTCGAAGCCCCGGTACATGAATGGGATATAAAAAAAGGTCTGAAAGATCAGACCCTTTATCCCAAGAATTTTATGAAGGTTTTTTTATTTAGTTCTGCCTGATTTATACACCTTAGCGGATCTGTCAACCGCAATACTCTTGCCAGATTTTTGAGTTTTAAAATATTGACTGGTAAGATCCATCTCCTTTTTAATTTGATTCCTGGAGGCCTTGGATTGGCTGCCTATTATACCAATATCATCCAGTGCGTAATATTGTTTTTTATCCTTTGGCATGAAAATTATCGTTGAAATACGAATTTACTAAATTTCTGGCTGATTCTTCCAATATCCCCATCCTGTTACCGAATAGTACCTTAGCACCCAGTGTGTCAATATAATGTTGCTTTAAACGTGTTTTAGCAGTAAAAGCTATATTCCCATTAAACCCCATTTCAAAGCTGATTTTGCAGGCGAACGCGATCAGGTTCCCCGGCACACCTACATATTCTTTGGTTTTGCCATAATTATGCGGGGCCGTTTCAATTATATGCATTTCTATATAATTATCCACCGGTTCAAGGCAAAGTAACCCCTGGATCCTTTTATCATCTTTTAATGTTAGTTTATAAACATGGCGGCCCTTCTCTGTAAACTCCTTCCTCCAATTAAAATACCAACCATCCTTTTTAAATATTGTTTTGATCTCATTTGTACTAACTAAAGCAATATCGGTTTCATAACTTTTACCGGTAGTTCTTTTTTCAATACTATTAGTCAGTTTATCAATAACTATTCTTGTGGATTTTGCCATCCTGAATCTCAACCATTTTGTTCATGAATTAGGTTTATATAGATAAAGATATTGGACAACCGTTCTGGGAATGGCATAATAGTCGAATAAAATATTTCTGTTAAATATGAAATTAAATCCAATGAAATTCTTGGCCCCAAGTATCCAGAATGAACCGTATCCCATAAAAAAAGCCCCACATTTCTGTGGAGCTTTGTAGCCCGTACGAGATTCGAACTCGTATCACCACCGTGAAAGGGTGGTGTCCTAACCCTTAGACGAACGGGCCAGCTACCATGAGTAATTAAGGGCTGCAAAGATAGCCGTTCGGGGTTTTTACACCAAAACTTTTTAAAGCTTATTTAACCCTGAATACATAGTTGCCTTTCAATACCTGCTTCTTCGCCCGCAACTCAAGCCGGTAAAGGCTTTCACCCCAAACAGTCGACAGCCTTTTATCCTCCTGTTTGATCTCTGCCACACTGGCTTCAAACAGGGCCGGGTCAAAATATAAGGTCAGTATTTTACCGTCTTTTTCCAGCTTCGCCTCGCCTGACTTGCTTAGATCGGGTTTGGCCCAGGTCATGAAATGGAGCTGGTTAGCCCCCAGCAGTTTATTCAGTTCAAACTGATCCTTTATAACCAGCCCATCATTCTGCAACTCATAGCTGCGTACCCATTTCTTTACCTCTGTTTCTTTATCATAGGCCCCTGCAATATCCAGGCTAAACCGGTTCTTCACTGAATCAAAGACCACATTGCCGGCCTTATACTGCTCCCCAAATGGCTGCGCCCTTCCATTGATCATAGGCAGGTTATGATAATCGCATTGCATGGTCCAGATAGTATAACGCTCCGGACCAAAGGTCTGACGGGTATAAGTGCCTACGCCCGCATCGATGAAAAACGGTACCTCCTTATAATAAAGGGAAAAACTGCCCACATCATTGTGGTTATGGCTCTCATTATTGAATCCTCCCTTGGCGGCCAGGAAAAAGCCGCTGTTGTTTTTCAGGAACAAGACTTCTGTCTGAGGATACCAGGTAAAACGGAAATCAGCCAGTCCGGCTTTTGTATTCGATAACAAAGGATATGTACTCAGGCTTTCAATGGACCTGAAAAAATCACGGGCCACTACGGGATCCAGCTTTTTATTATTTCGCTGGAACAAATAAGCCGCATACTGCTGCATTTCCTCAGAACCTACTGCTGCCCCATATCGATAGATCAGTTCTTCATCGCCACCGCCCTTGGCGGAAGCATCCGCAAAATTCACTACCCAGCCATTGCCAACATAACTGCGGGAAATATATTCGCCCATTTTCCGGATCATAGGCTCACCGAATAAATTGATCTTTCCCCCGGTGGCAGTATAAAGTATCTGCAGGTAATCATAGAGTTTTCCCGCCGCATGCGTCCAGTAAGAAGGACCTTCCTCACAGGCGCCATCCGACTTCACATAATTAATGAACTGATCCGTGCTCTGCATGGTCTTATACACGGCCGCGGTCAGCGAATCTTTATTATCCTCCAGCAGTAAAAAACAGGTCAGCACATTGGCATTGCACCAGGGGTTCCAGTTGTTCACCAGCACGCCTTCTTTTCCCAAAGCCTGCCACCAGTAATCGCTTCGCTGCATATAAGGATCGAGGATCCTTTCTTTCAACAGTTTCAATATTCTTCGGTTGATCACCGGATCTACTTTATTGAATTCATCTTTCAGGAAATACCAGGTCCAGGATAAAAATGAACCCATATCTGCTGAAACCAGTTCAATAATGGTCTCGTTCATATCGGGCAATGACCTTCCTGTTTTCTGTACCCTTAAATGCGCCGAGATGGCCCAGGAGGGCATATCGCAGAATTGCCAGACCCCATCAATGATGGCCGGTATAAAACGTCCCTTGCCTTCTGCCAGTTCTGCAAAGACCAATACGCTGAGGGCTTTATTGTTGGCATAATAAATATTCTCCATGGCCGTGCGACTGCCACTTCTTTCATATTCCAGGTAGGCAGAAGCAGGTACCAGTTTCCATTCGTATTTTAAATTGGCTTCTCCGTCTTTGATCAGTTTTGCTTTCGCAGAACCGGATAATTTATCCCAGCCGGTACGGTCAGTATAGGCAGGGTATTTTATCCATTGCGTTTTTTCAAGCAGCATTTGTCTCAATTGAACGGGACCTGCCTGCTTTTGCAAAAGATTCCTGGGCTCTATGGCATGTCCATTCAACCATCCCAAAACCATCAGTAGAAAAAATATCTTTTTCATGTTCATCATTTAATATCCTGGTAGGGTTCGAATAGTTGCTGGGCGAACTGCTGCGCCTGTTTTAGGGAGAAGGGCCCGTGAAACTGAAGATATACATCGAAGCGTATCAGTCCATCCTGGTCAGCCTTATAATTGGTATGCCAGTAATTGTTGAGAGCATATAGAAATAGGGTGGAAGAAGTACTGGCGCTGTCTTTCCATTTCTTATAGCCATTATTGACCTTATTCTCATTGATCATTTCACCGATCTCAAATAAAGCACCCTGCGGACAACTGATCGTAACCCCTCTTTCCTGGTCAGATACATCGATCCATTTTTGTACGGAATAAAAATCATGGTTAGATCCCGGCAGTTGGTTGAAGCCGGGGCCGATAATTGTATCACTCATGCCGATCCGTACCCTGGCATTGGGAATCGCGAATGGTAAAGCGATATGTATGGATTCTTTATCGCGAATGGCCTTCTTGTTTATGATCACCGAAATATGCATGATATCCGGCGATAAAAAATTTATTAGGTTGAAGACGCCCAGGCAACCTTCCAGATCGCCAGTTAATTCGTAATTCGCATTCTGATCACTGGACTGCTGCAATTTGCTGAATGAATGATGCTGTGGATCAGTTCCTTTTACATAGATCAGTTCAGCCAAACCTCCATATCGACTGCTGTCAACCCATTGCTTACCTCCATACTCAAGACTGGTAATGGCCAGGCTTTTGTTGTACCTGATCTTTATTGGAGAAGCAAGTTTTGGGCTCTCTTTTAAATTCAGGGATACTTCCTTCTGCAATAAAAATAGATAGCGGGCCCCGGTATCCAGATAGGCTTTTTTATAATTCCATTGATGAGTAGTAAACGCGGCATCCGGATCAGAGGTGCTGTTCCAGGATCCCCAGGTATGTTCATGAAATAAAACAACGGCTCTTTTTGCCTGGTACAGGGAATTCGGATCCAGTTTTATATTCTTTTTATTCGCCAGCTTTTCGATCTGGAGAATAGATTGGCTAAGCATTCGCGCCTTGCCTTCTTCCTTTGCGGTGGAATAAGCGCCATCTTCCCAGTAAGGAGTCAGGTCACCACTATATACAGGTAATTGCTTACCATATTTCTTTTCAAATCGTTCAAACAGCTCATTCACATTGGCGATCACCAATACCGGTGAAGCATAACGCTGGTTCCAGTCACGCACAAAATCGGAGATCGTACTATCTGTCGGACCATTATCCGCGCCGATATTATATCTCCACTGAACCATGGAATAGGGATACTGCTTTGCATCTAATTCATCCAGGTATTCGGCAATTTTATCCGGACCGCGATCCTTAACAACACCCGGTGCCAGTCCATGCCAGGAAGAATATCCTTTGGCGCAGGTCCAGTAAAGAATACTGTCCTTTCCATTGGTGCTCTTCCACCAGAATGGTTTATCTCCCCAGGTACTTAGTATATGACCAATGCGATCGCCTTTATCAGGCAATGCTTCCACATAATTCGGTCCGTTGGAAAAATAGCGAATACCATTCTTGGTTAAGGCATCTACCATGCTCCAGCTCATGCCGGGTATATCGGTCATGAATCCTGTTTTAATGGGCAGGCCATAATTATTTTTTAGACCCGCGCTGTATTCCATGATCCAGTTAAGCTCTTCGGGTGTAGCAAGACCTGTCAATACATTGGCAAAACTGCCTGAGATAACGATCTGCCCTTTTTTAACTGCATTAATAAATGATGATCGTTCAGTCTCTGTAGCCACCTTCAGGAAATTCTCCACGGCCCATGAACTTTCGATATTCCAGATGAAACGACTTCCTTCCGGATAACTGGCTGTTTTATTGGCAAGTCTTATGGCTTCGCGGATATTCTTGATATGAATATCGATGACCTCCTCCTGAATATGCGAATAGCCTATATCGGTATGCGAATGATGCACGAGATCGATCTCCATTTCCCTCACAGGCCTTAACTGGACTGTTTTTTCCAATTGGAAATGCTGACCGATCCCTGCCTTTATCTTAATAATTGTGGGGGTAGTGACCAGCTCTACCGGGATCTCAAAGACCTGGAATCCATTTTTAACGGGCAATCCTGTATAGGTTTTATTGTCGATGGAATAATTCAGCATTTCCTCATCACCAAAATGCAGTACCGTAAATTTTAATAATTGTTTCTCGCCTTTAGCTGTTTTCAATAAAAAAGGTAGTGCCGAAATATCCATTCTTTCCTTGAAGGCATATTTGAAGGTCATGTACCAGTCGTTGCTGTTCATGGCCTTTCCCACCACTTTAATTTTTACGGGCCGGCCTTTTTCCAGGCCTTTCATGGGCAGTCGCAGGTAAGCCATGCCATGCGCATCATCGGCACCATCTCTGGTCTTGAATTCAAAGACCAGTCGGGCAGAATCGGTGGTGGAACCGAAACTCCACCAGGCCGGGTAATTTTTTTTATGCGTAGTAAAACTCAGGCGGTATTCATCGTTAACGAACAGGTCGAAGTTCCGATCACCACTGTTTGTTCCCGTGCTATGCGCCGCGATCCAGGTAAAACAGATCTCCGGCTTATTCCAGTTGGAAGGAATGGTATCTGTTTCCCATTCGATCGATTTTTTACCATCGGTGCAGCGGGTAAGCAGGGCCTCCCGGGCATATTTAGGATAAACAGAAAAATAGGGTAGTACCTCCCCGGAAATAGCCCGGCTGAATCCATTAATAAGTTCCTGCCTCCCCAATACCGGCACTTCCTGCTGGGCATACAGCGAGGGGAGGAAAAGCAGCAGGAAACAAATTGGCAGCAGGTATTTTTTCAAGCAGCTGTTTTAGAGATAAATATAAGGCCTTGCGGGAAATCCGCAGCAAACAGCCAATGCGCCCCCAGCCCCTGCCTACCGGCAGGCAGGCCTAAAGGGGAGGATAATTTCTGCAGTAGTGTTTGTTCAGTATCAGAAATCATGATTCACCTAACAAGATTATTGATTCCAAATATGACGATTACACTTTTCATCCTCCCCTTTAGGGGCTGGGGGCGGCTGTTGACCGCAGGCCCAAACCCCAACCCTTCGACAATCTCAGGGACCGCCCCCTCAACTTCTTAACTTCTCAACAGCTCAACAGCTCAACTTTCCTTAACTTTGCCATCCTTAACAAACGCTAAATTTTCACATCATGAGCACGATCAAAGTCGCAATCAATGGTTTCGGAAGGATCGGAAGACTGGTTTACCGTCAGATCTATAAAATGGAAGGAATAGATGTAGTGGCCATCAACGACCTTACCAGTCCCAAAGTACTGGCCCACTTGCTGAAATATGATAGCGCCCAGGGTCGTTTTGATGCCGAAGTAAAAGCGACCGAAGACAGTATCATCGTTAACGGGGATGCCGTAAAAATATATGCCCAGAAGAATCCTGCCGATATTCCATGGGGTTCTCATGAGGTGGATGTAGTATTGGAGTGTACCGGTTTCTTTACCGATAAAGACAAGGCCAGCGCCCATATTACCGCAGGTGCAAAAAGAGTAGTGATCTCTGCACCGGCTACCGGCGATCTTAAGACCGTAGTTTTCAATGTGAACCATCATATCCTGGATGGCAGCGAGACCATCATCTCCTGTGCTTCCTGCACCACTAATTGCCTGGCGCCAATGGCCAAGGTATTGAACGACCAGTATGGTATCGTAACGGGTATCATGACCACCATTCACGCATACACTAATGACCAGAACACTTTGGATGCCCCGCATCCAAAAGGTGATCTTCGCAGGGCTCGTGCAGCCGCTGCTAATATTGTTCCTAACAGTACCGGTGCCGCTAAAGCTATCGGACTGGTAATGCCGGAACTGAAAGGTAAACTGGATGGCAGCGCACAGCGTGTTCCTACCATTACCGGTTCACTTACTGAACTCACCTCCATACTTTCTAAAAAAGTTACTGCAGAAGAGATCAACGCGGCCATGAAAGCAGCAAGCAATGAAAGTTTTGGTTATACAGAAGACGAGATCGTTTCTACTGATATCATCGGCATTCATTTCGGATCATTGTTCGATGCCACGCAAACTAAAGTAATGACCGTTGGCGATGCCCAACTGGTAAAGACGGTTAGCTGGTACGATAATGAAATGAGTTATGTATCACAATTGGTAAGAACGGTTAAGTTCTTTGCTGGACTGATCAGTAAGTAATTGTATTGCCCGGGTTTAGGTTAAGGAAAGGTTTTAAGGTTTTGGTTGGTAGCTAAAACCAACGTGATTTATGAGGATCCACTTGAATGGCTTTACTGCTGAGGAATTGCACGAGGAGACCCGCAAAGGCGGCAAATTCGTTTATTATTCCTATGCTATTTCTTTATTAGTTGTTACGCTTAACCGTACCTCTGGTATATTCCTGATCAAAGCAGGAGAGAGCGGATTAAAAAAAGGCATACCTTATACTATCATTAGCTTTTTGCTTGGATGGTGGGCCTTCCCATTTGGTCCCAAACATACCCTTGCCAGCATTCGCATGAATTTAAAAGGCGGGAAGGATGTGACGGATGAAGTGGATTCTATTATAGCAGGTCACCTGCTTTTTAAAGAATCGCAGGTGTTGAAAAAAGCGGTCAGTAACGTTTAAATATTTTTTATGTCTTCTTTCCAGGATCACAACTTCAATGGCCAGAAAGTACTGGTAAGGGTCGATTTTAATGTACCGCTGAATGATAAACTGGAGGTAACGGACGATAACCGTATCCGTGCGGCCATTCCCACAATAAAGAAGATCATTTCGGATGGAGGAAAACTGATCCTGATGAGTCACCTGGGCCGTCCCAAAGGCGGTCCTGAAGACAAATTTTCCCTTAAACATATTATTCCCACACTTGCCGGCCTATTGGGCAATGATACAACTGTATTATTCGCTAATGATTGTGCAGGTGAACAGGCATTGCTTACTGCGAACATGATGCGGAATGGAGAGGTACTGCTGCTGGAAAATCTTCGTTTTTATAAGGAGGAAGAAAAAGGCGATGCCGCATTCGCGGAAAAATTAGCCAGGCTGGGTGATGTATGGGTAAATGATGCATTTGGAACAGCGCACCGGGCCCATGCTTCCACCGCTGTGATCGCACAGTATTTTCCAAAACAGAACAGGATGTTCGGATTGCTGATGGAAGCGGAAGTATCCAGTGCGGAAAAAGTAATGCACCAGTCGGAAAAGCCTTTTGTGGCCATTATCGGCGGAGCAAAAGTGAGTGATAAAATACTGATCATTGAAAACCTGCTGGAAAGGGCAACTGATATTATCATTGGCGGAGGCATGGCCTATACATTTATGAAGGCAGAAGGCGGAGAGATCGGCACCTCGCTTTGTGAGGAAGAAAGATTGGAAACCGCGCTTGCCATTTTGAAAAAAGCCGAAGAGAAAGGAGTAAATATTCATTTGCCTTCCGATTCTGTGATCGCCAATAAATTTGCCGCCGATGCAGAGACATCGATGGCTCCCAGTAATAATATCACACCGGGCTGGATGGGATTGGATATCGGGGCAAACGCCTGCAGCCAGTTTGCCAATGTGATCATGCATTCAAAGACCATTTTATGGAACGGTCCGATGGGTGTTTTTGAGATGCACAATTTCCAGCATGGTACCCGCTGCATTGCTGAAGCGGTGGCAGCTGCTACTCAGAAAGGAGCTTTTTCCCTGGTAGGAGGTGGAGACTCTGTTTCTGCAGTAAACCAATTCGGGTTTGCAGATAAAGTGAGTTATGTATCCACCGGTGGAGGCGCCATGCTTGAATATTTTGAAGGCAAGACCCTCCCGGGTATTGCAGCGGTGAAAGATTGATAAGCTTTTATTTAACCATAAACCTTTGTATGAGAAATTCAATCCTTGTTCTCACGCTTGTATGCGTGAACCTTTCCCTTCATGCTCAGAAGATCATCCCCATTACGATCAAAGGAGAAAAGTATGAACTGGCAGATCTTAGTTCAAAGGGAACCCAGATGTGGGGAGGCTATGAAGAAATACCGCTGCATGCCGCCAGCAGCGAAAGTAACGGTGCGCTCAATACCAAAGCCATTGTTGCCACGGTTGGAGAGAATAAAGACTATGATAATAAACCTTATGCGGCAAAAACCTGTACCGACCTGAAACTTGGTGGCAAGCAAGGCTGGTATCTCCCCTCACAGGAAGAGGCAACTGCTATTTTCGGATTCAGGGATAAGTTGTCCATAGACGAAAAAGCAAGCATATGGACCTCTACTGAATCTGCAGGAACCCAGGCGTACACCCTGTACTGGTACAACGGGAGTTTTTATAAATCGCAGAAAGTGGATCCTTTTACCGTGGTCTGTTTGAGAAAGCAGGACTGATCCTTCTATTTGCGGACCTGAAAAGCGGCTGTTTTTCCAATGTGAATTGGACAAGATTATCGGTGTTGCCTGGTCAGGGCCCTTTCACCGACGGCCTGACGTATTTGGCCGAAATTTCCCGCCTCCATTTTAAAATGTCCTAATTTTATATTCTAAAATCAAAAAAACAAACTACCATGAAAGGACGTAATACCGGCCTGATAGCGATCGGCGCCATTGTTCTCATCTTATTTTTTTGGGGTTGCAGTGGTTATAACGGACTGGTGAAGCAGGATGAAAAAGTGAAGAATAGCTGGAACGATGTGAATACAGAATACCAGAAAAGAGCTGACCTGGTCGATAACCTGGTGAACACCGTAAAAGGTGCCGCCAATTTTGAACAGCAAACGTTGACCCAACTGGTGGAAGCCAGGGCCAAGGCCACTTCTATACAGCTGAAAGCGGAAGACCTGACTCCGGAAAATATGCAGAAATTCCAGGATGCCCAGGCACAGTTATCCGGTTCCCTTAGCAGGTTATTGGCTGTGGTTGAAAACTATCCCGAACTGAAAGCCACAGAGAATTTCAGGATGCTGCAGGGGCAGCTGGAAGGAATAGAAAATGATATTCGTAACTCCAGGAAGAATTTCAATGAAGCAGTAAATACCTATAATGTAAAGGTGCGATCCTTCCCCGTGAATTTGCTTAGCGGCATGTTCGGGTTCTCTAAAAAAGAAGGATTCAAAGCCGACGAAGGAGCAGATAAAGCACCGAAGGTTAAATTCTGATAAATGAACAACAAACGAGTTCCCTTCCTTATTGGCGGGATATTGCTGTTGCTCATTATCTGGATGGTCGTTGCCTATAATTCATTAGTGAACAAACAGGAAAAGATTGGTCTTACCTGGGCTGAAGTGCAAAACACTTACCAGCGCAGGATGGACCTTATCCCGAACCTCGTGAATATTGTAAAAGGTTCTTCCGAATTTGAAAAAGAGACGCTGAGAAAGATAGCGGAGGCCAGGGCCAATGCGCAGCGTAACCTTGGAAGTACAGACCCCAATGCCGAAGAGTATAAAAAACAGCAACAGGCCCAGGATAGCCTCGCCATGAATGTGAACCGGCTCATCATCCTGATGGAAAAATATCCGGAGCTGAAAACAACAACGGCCTATGCCGGGTTGCAAACCCAATTGGAAGGAACCGAACGCAGAGTTCGGGTTGCCAGGAAGGATTTCAATGCAGCGGTGAATGACTATAATAATAAACTAAGAAGTTTTCCTACCAATATGGTTGGGGGACTTCTCGGATTTAAAACAAAGACTGGTTTCACTGCAGACCAGGGTGCGGAAAAATCGGTAGAGATCACATTTAAATAATGCCCGTGTTTGGAAGATTCCGACATAGTAAACCATTTTTCTCCGAACAGGAGAACCACCTTATTGTGGAAGCAATAAAAACCGCTGAAAAAAATACCAGCGGAGAGGTGAGGGTTTTTGTGGAAAGCAAATGCAAATGGGTGGATGCCATAGATCGCGCCGCTGAGTTATTCTTTAATCTGAAAATGGAAAATACCGACCAGCGTAATGCCGTGCTGGTTTATATCGCTGTTAAGGACAGGCAGCTGGCTGTATTTGGTGATGAAGGCATACACCAGAAATTAGGCATGGAATACTGGAACCGGGTAGTACAGGAAATGCTTTCCCGTTTTGATAAGAATGATTTTGGCAATGGTATCGCCAGTTGCGTATTGCAGATAGGTGAGGCCTTGCATACCCATTTTCCCTATGACGGGAACACAGATAAAAATGAATTGCCCGACGAAATCGTGTTTGGCAGATAATAATGAAAAGATTCCTCCTCATATTCTCCCTGCTTTTTTCCACTTCCCTGTTTGCCCAGGTGGAAAAGGTCATTCCAAAAAGGCCCAATCCGCCGAAACTGGTCAACGATCTCTCAAACACACTTAGCGCAGCGCAGGTGGAAGAACTGGAAAGGAAACTGGTGGCTTATGATGACAGCACATCTACGCAGATAGCAGTAGTGCTGATCAAATCGCTGGAAGGATATAGCATAGAAGATTATGCGCTGACGCTTGGAAGGGAATGGGGCGTGGGAGGAAAGAAAAATAATGGTATCGTGCTGCTGGCAGCAATGGAAGACCGGAAGATCCGGATCGAAGTAGGATATGGTATGGAAGGAGCTATACCCGACCTGACTTCTAAATCCATTATTGATAACGACATCACGCCAAATTTTAAAGAGAAGAAATATTACCAGGGACTGAACAAAGCTGTGGATGATATCATTCTGGCGGCAGCCGGGAGATACAAGGCTCCTGATGGCTATACCAATCGCAAAGGCAAGGATTTCAAATGGGGTACCCTGGTCATTATAATCATCTTTATACTTATCGGTTTATTCGGTGGTAATGGCGGAAACGGTACCTATGTTTCGCGTGGAGGTGCCCGGCGCGTTGGAGGAGGATTTCCCTGGTGGATGTTCCTTGGCGGCGGTGGTTCCGGCGGCGGAGGCGGTGGTGGATCCGGAGGCGGCGGATTTGGAGGCTTTGGCGGAGGAAGTTTTGGAGGCGGTGGATCAAGCGGTAGCTGGTAATTTCATAGATTTGAGAATGGTCAGGTCTTCTATACTTAAAAGGGTTTTTGCCCTGTCTGCGAGTTTTTTCCTTTCCATTCTGTTATACTCGCAGGAAAATTCCTTTCTCAGTTTTCAATTACAAAAAAATGGAAACCTTCTGCAGGGTAATGCAGTTGTATATGAAGGTGAAAAAATTCAGGGACTGATCTCAGTCGACAGAAAAAAATGGGATGGCCATTCCAATTACTATTGTTATATACTGCACTATACAGATACTGATACCCTGGTCGATCTTTTTTACCCATTCGACAAAAATTCAGACGAAAACAAATTACCTGGAACAGTTAGCGGCCTGAAGAATGACAAAGTACAAATTTTTGAAGGTGTTGTTACCCCTCCATTTGGGAAGGATGTGTTTGTTCTGCTAATGACAGAGAACAAGATCAATCTGGGCGATTTCCAGAGAGGGAGCAAAACCATCAACAAGGAAGAGCTGATGAAGCTGGTTAAAGGAAGTAAACTTTCAGCGATCTACGAACCTGGTTTCGGCAGGTATTCTCTCCAAACCTTGCAATTTGAATCAAGGCCTTCCGGAGAAAAACAGGGAATTGCAAAAAGTATAAATACAGCCAGGAATTTTTTCGTGGTTGGTGACAGCGCTGAATTTTTCTATACGCCCGTTCCTCAACCTGATATTGTCAGGGATAGTTTTCCACTGGTTGATATAGTGTACCCATCTACTGACCAAAGGGGCGCTGTCACTGTTTCGGGTAGTACCCAAAAGATCGTCATTCGGGGAGTTGCCAGTGATTTCAGGCATGGGATAAAAGATGTAAGCATTAATGGCCAAAAAGTGGAAGGACACCGGGAGTCAGGGTATTTTGAATGCTTGTATGAGCCGGTGGAAGGTTCAAATGTCGCGGATGTAAGCGTGGAAAATAAAGCGGGTTATCGCCGTACAGTCAGGGTTAAATTCAATTACAGATCAGAATTGAAAAGTGTAACTGCTTCTGGAAAAGATCATCTTTTTATTGTCGGGATCAATAAATATCAAAGCTGGCCGCAGTTGAACAATGCCCGCAAAGACGGAAGTGATTTTAAACAGCTAATGGTAGAAACTTTTGGGTTCCAGCCAGCCAATGTGAAAGAATTATATGATACCAGGGCAAGCAGGGACAGTATTTTTAACCAACTGATGTCTTATGTGAAAACACTGAATGAGAATGACCGTTTGCTGATCTATTTTGCGGGACATGGTTTCTATGATCCGGACCTTGAACTTGGTTATTGGGTGCCTTATGAAGCCAGGATAAATTCATCGCAGGATTATATCAACAACCTCGATGTCACCAGGATGATCCGAAAAATGAAAGCGAAAAGTATTTTCCTCATTGTTGATGCCTGCTATTCCGGTCAGTTGCTTCGTGATATGCGGAGTGATCAAAAAGGTGATTACCGGTCAAGGTTGGTGCTATGTTCCGGTAAGTTGCAACCCGTCCCTGATGGGAAACCGGGTGAGAATAGTCCATTTGCAAAACAGGTTCTCTACTACCTGCAGAAAGAAAAAGGCCATGATATATTGGCCACTGCCCTGATCGAATCGCTGAAACAATCTTTTCATGGAACAGCCGAACAAAAACCGGTTGGTGGTCCTATTGATGAAGTAAGTGATGAAAATGGTGATTTCATTCTGAAACCAGTCAAACGTCAGTGAATTTCTTTTTCCTCTAAATCCTTCAGCAAAGCGAAATAAGTGGAGTTTCCCATAAACGTCAATTCTGTTGACCCATAGTACTTGCCGTTTTTCTTTGCCTGGTAAGTCATGAGAACATTTAATGAATGATACCTGAATTTCCAGGTCATGTAAATAAGCATAACAGTTACCGGATCTTTATTTGTGCTGTCATTAATGCTGTTTGCTGGTATTTCCCGGCTGCTCATATCCGAACTATCAGCTTTCCCATATATACTGGTAAAACGTTCAATGATATCTCTCGGAAGCGAATCCAATTCCTGCAGATCAGAAGTAAATCTTAACTGGAATAGTCTTTTTGCAATAAAACGACTGTTTATGGTAACCGGGTAGTTTCTAACTCCTGTTTCCAGCAGGTTTTTAAATTCTGAGCTGGTTGTTTCAAAGTCAGCTTTTTCCACGCCTAATTTAAAATCACCATAGACAGGAATTGTTACCACACGAAACCCCGTGCCCGATCCTGCTCCTCCGGTTCCGACCTTACTTGGAGGTGGGGGAGGAGGTGGAGAGGAAGCAGGGGGAGGCCTTTTTTGCGCACCTGCTTCAAAGCAGAGGCTGCATATAGTTAAGAATAAGAGACTACGTAGGATCATATTGTAAAATAGCCTAAAATCCCTTTCTATCCGCTTCAGGTAATATGTTTTTAATATAATCGAATGCTTTTTTCGCTTCCAGGTCGCCTGCATTTCCTTTTTTCTCTTTATCGGCCATGATCCCTTTCAAAATCATTCCATTGATATATGGATCTGTTTGAGCGCGGTAGGCGGCCGGAACGGCATCCCTGAATTTTACGATCTCATCAATACCCCTTTGTACTTTTTCGAAACTATTAATGGCCGATAAATAAGTGCGCAGGCCATTCAGTTTTCCAAACTTGGCATCAGAGATCGGCATATTTGCAAACCCGCCAATGATCTTATCGGCCATGGCCTCATCACCTTTCTTGAGCATTTCCTCCATCAGCACCTCACTTAGCCTGCCTTTGGTATTATCCATGTTCATGGTTTTGGCGATCGCTGAAGCGGCTGCCGGATCCACCTGGGCAAGGGCCTGCAGCGCATTACCAGCTACTGTATAGGATGAATCATTCGCCGCTTTACTGAACAGATCTGTGTATTCTTTTTTCTTCAGGTTACCTAAACTGGAGATAGCCACAGCACGCACCAGCGGCTTAGGGTCATTCCTGGCAATATCGGCGAGCACAGGCTCTGCCAGCTTCAACAGGTCTGTATTGCGAAGATTCAGCCTTGTTATGGCAAAGCTTCTCAGCCCTTCAAATTTATCCTTCATCGCCAGTACCATAAGCTCTCTGGCCTTTGGATCATCCATTTTCTTAGAAGCAAAATCAATGGCTTCACGACGGTCCATATAGTTTCCGGCATATTTATACTGGTGGATATAATTATCAAGCGTCTTATTGTCTTTTTTCGACCAGATCATGATCTTGTCTCCATCTACATTCACCAGGTCTGGCCTTTTGCTGTATTTAAAAGTGAAACTGCTTACGCTGTCCTTTACCAGAACATTCTGCCTTGTTTTTACAGCGCCATTATAAATATCAATAGCGATAGGTAATTGAAATATTTTTCCGGTCTTCTGTGTTTGTTTGATGGTTACTTTAACTGTACCCGCGGCATCATCATACTCGTAATTTATATCCACTACCGGGTGACCGCTTCCGAAATACCACTGATTGAAGAACCAGTTAAGGTCCTTTCCTGTCACTTCTTCAAATGCCAGTCTTAGCTGGTGCGCTTCAGCGGCTTTAAATTTATTGGTGGTAAGATAATTGTTCAATGAGCGGAAAAAGGCACTGTCGCCTACAAAATTCCGCAACATATGAAGGATGCATCCTCCTTTTTGATAACTCACCTGGTCAAATACCTGCTCTTTATCTTCATAAAAGAAACGAACCAGGTCCTTGCTTTCAGAACCACTGGAAAGATAACTGGAGAGTCCCTGGTAATTCTCTTCATCCCCCGCGTCTTTTCCATATTTATATTCTCTCCATAATGTCTGGCTGTAATCGGCAAAAGATTCATTCACGGTGATATTGCTCCAGCTTTCTGCTGTTACATAATCTCCGAACCATTGGTGGAACAATTCATGGGCAATGGTAGATTCCCAGCGGTTGCCATCTACGAGTTCGCGTGCGTCCTGCTGGGCGCTTTCCTGGTGAAGGGTGGAGGTCGTGTTTTCCATGGCGCCTGCTACAAAATCCCTGCCGGTGATCTGGGAATATTTCTGCCAGGGATAATCTACGCCGGTGATGGCGGAGAAATAGCCGATCATCTCCGGTGTAAGTCCGAATATTTTCTTTGCGGTACTTGCATAAGCAGGTTCCACATAATAATTCACTTCTTTATTACGCCATTTATCTTTTATTACGGCATAATCGCCCACACCAAGAAAGAAAAGATATGGTGAATGGGGCAGGTCCATTTTCCAGCTATCTGTTCTTGTACCATCAGCATTTTTTTTCTGCGATACAAGCAATCCATTAGAAAGTGTCACGTATTTATCAGCAACAGTTACTGTCAGCTCTTCGGTACATTTCTGGCTTGTTTTATCAATGGTGGGGAACCAGGCAGAGTTAGATTCGGTTTCACCCTGGGTCCAGATCTGCGTGGGCTTTTCTTTGTCTTCACCTTTAGGATTGATGAAATACATTCCCTTGATACCAAGCATATCGCCTTTGGCATATTTTTCCTCAAATTCATTGGGTTTGGCAGTGTATTCAATATAGATAGTATAATTCTCCTTTGATGAATAGGTTTTATCCAGTTTGATATACAATTGCAGATCATCATAGGTATATTTTAGCTCCTGCATTTTATTTTTCTTCCATAGTGCTATTTTTTTGATCTCCATTCCTTTGGCATCCAGCGACAGGGAATCGGTGGCATAAAAATGTGGCTTCAGTGTGATCCAGGCTTTTCCATAAAGCCAGGATTTGTTGAAATCCGGGCGGAGGTCCAGTTTTGTATGAATCAGGTCGTTCACCCTGGTGGCTGTTTCCCGGTAGATCTTTTTCCAATTACTGTCGGGGGCAGATTGTGCAAAGCAGAGCATACTGGCAAAAAGCAGAAAGCCGAAGGCTGAAATTCTCTTCATGATGTTGGTTTAGTTGTACAAATTAAGATTTGGCTGCCATCCAAGACGTAGAAAAATGATAAAAGGTTACTAATTTTTAAAGTTAGTAAGCCCGATGGGCCGCTGTGCTGGTATTTGGATTAAATTTGTCGTAATCAACGAGTATAATGAAAAAACTCATTCTCTGCATTTTATTGGTCATGGGGCAGCAGCTGCTGATGGCGCAAAAACTATATTTTGTATACCTGCAATCAGATAATAAGCAGCCATTTTACCTGCGTATGGGAACAAGGACCATACAATCGGGAAATGGCGGTTACCTGATCCTTTCCAAATTGCGCGACAGCATTTATCATTTTAATGTTGGATCTCCGGATAACAAATTTCCTGAGCAATCTTTTACAGTTACGGTAAATAAAAAAGATCATGGTTACCTGCTCAAGGATTTTGGGGAGAATGGCTGGGGGCTTTTTGACCTGCAGACCCTGGAGGTTTTGAAAAGCGAGACCAGCGATCCAAAAAAGGATAAGGCAATGGAGGTAAAAAATGTTAGCCTGTTCACCGAAGTTTTGGCAAAGGCAGCGGATGATCCTTCCCTGAAAGAGAAAACGGCCAGGGTGGAAGTTAAGACCACCGTTATAAAGCCAGAAGAAAAGAAACCCGAAGAGAAGGTGGTGGTGAAAACAGAACCCAAAGAAATAATACCTGCCGTAAAAGATACGCAGGCGCTGGCCATTCAAACCATCCCTGAAAAAAAAAAGGACATACCAGATATAGTTGAGCGGGTTAATCCTCCAGCCTATCACAGGTCGGATGTAAAAAGACATTCGGAAAGTTCCACTACAGAAGGAATGGGTATTGTGTACACCGATGATATGGGAGATGGAAGCAGGGATACTATTCGCATTTTGATACCTGTGCCTAAACAGGCGTTCAGCACTACGAAAGAAGTTCCCCGCGAAGAGAAAAAATTCCTGGAGATCGATACGGTGAAAAAGATAGAGGAAGAAACCGTTAAGGAGGAAAAGCAGCCTGTTAAAGATAGCATCAGCACAGTGGGAAAAACGGAAACGGTGAATGATTGCAGGGAGAAGGCAAGCCAGGATGATTTTTTTAAAGTGAGGAAGAACATGGCCGCTGTTTCTTCCGATGATGAAATGATAGCGGTGGCCCGGCTTGTTTTTCAAACAAAATGTTTCAGTACCCTTCAGATCAAGAATCTAAGTTCACTTTTTCTCAATGAAGAAGGCAAGTTTCAGTTTTTTGTAGCAACGCAAACCCATGTAAGTGACAAAGAAAACTTCTCCACCCTTCGATCCGAATTCAGGGAAGAAAAATACCTGCAGTTATTTACAGCCCTGGTAGCACATTAGATGTTTAGCACTAACCCCTAACCCTCAACGCTCAATCTTCCCCATGCGTTATTTCCTCGAACTCTCCTACAAAGGAACTGCCTACTCTGGATTCCAGGTGCAGGAGAATGCGCATACCATACAGGCGGAGCTGGAGAATACGCTGGCCATATTATTCAGGGAAAGGATCGAGCTGACAGGTTCATCGAGAACGGATGCAGGGGTACATGCGCTGCAGAATTATTTTCATTTCGACCTTGCATTTCCATTGGGAAAATACCGGTTAAAGGACAGGCAGGAACTTGTTTATAAACTTAATGCAATTCTTCCTTCAGATATTTCGGTTCGTTCATTGAGGGAAGCAGGGAAGGAGGCGCATTGCCGGTTTGATGCGGTATACAGGGAGTACAACTATTATCTATCCCGGAATAAGAATCCATTTGTCCGGGACAGGTCCTGGTATTTCCCCTATGCCCTGGATCTCGATCTGCTGCAGGAAGCCGCGGGGGTATTGATGGAATACCAGGATTTCACCTCCTTCAGTAAGAAGAATACGCAGGCAAAGACCTTTCAATGCAGGATCATGAAGAGCGAATGGATGGTGAAGCGTTCTTTGCTTATTTATAAAGTAAGATCGGACCGTTTCTTAAGGGGCATGGTTCGTGCGTTGACTGCCAGCATGTTAGATGTTGGAAAAGGGAAGACGAGTATTGCTGATTTCCGTTCTATTATTGAAGGGAAAGACTGCGCAAGGGCCAATTTTGCGGCACCAGCTCAGGGTTTATTCCTGATGAAAGTGGCTTACCCGTCAGGGTATTTTGAATAAGGCTGAATCTTTTGAAGAATTATTCAGGAAGGTAAAGAGTTGGCCATCAATGAAATTTTTCAATCCTACGGCCATATTTCACTGATTATCAGTAAATTTTTCGTCCACTTGATTTCAACCCCCTTTTGATGAGGTCAGGGTATGGATTATGGGTCTATTTTTTTGGGCTTTTTTGAAGAATAATTTGAATTAAAATTGGTGGGTAAACTCTTCCTCCCTAACTTTGCCGTCCGCTTCCAGAAAAGGAGCAAGTTCTTTACAAAACAAGTTGATTTTCACGCCAGATGATTCGAGATTATTTTCGAAGAAATCAAAGAAAAATTTGGTAGAAATAAAATGGTCCTTACCTTTGCACTCCCATTCAAAAAATGGGCGGCAAGAAAAGGCCGAAAGTTCTTTGAAAGATTGGGAAACAATAGCACTTTACTTCGATAGCCATCGAAGTAAAAACAGAAGGTAAGTCAAGCGAATAATTATTCGATTTTGACAAGTTAATTTTTTCTTTTTGAGAATTTTAAAATGTCAGTATCAAACTTCATTTACAATGGAGAGTTTGATCCTGGCTCAGGATGAACGCTAGCGGCAGGCTTAATACATGCAAGTCGAGGGGCAGCATGACTGTAGCAATACAGTTGATGGCGACCGGCAAACGGGTGCGGAACACGTACACAACCTTCCTTCGAGCGGGGAATAGCCCAGAGAAATTTGGATTAATACCCCATAGTAAACTGACCCGGCATCGGGATGGTTTTAAAGATTTATCACTTGAAGATGGGTGTGCGGCTGATTAGGTAGTTGGCGGGGTAACGGCCCACCAAGCCGACGATCAGTAACTGGTGTGAGAGCACGACCAGTCACACGGGCACTGAGACACGGGCCCGACTCCTACGGGAGGCAGCAGTAAGGAATATTGGTCAATGGACGAAAGTCTGAACCAGCCATGCCGCGTGGAGGATGAAGGTCCTCTGGATTGTAAACTTCTTTTATGTGGGACGAAAAAGGGCCTTTCTAGGTCAACTGACGGTACCATATGAATAAGCACCGGCTAACTCCGTGCCAGCAGCCGCGGTAATACGGAGGGTGCAAGCGTTATCCGGATTCACTGGGTTTAAAGGGTGCGTAGGTGGGTCGGTAAGTCAGTGGTGAAATCTCCGAGCTTAACTTGGAAACTGCCATTGATACTATCGATCTTGAATACTGTGGAGGTCAGCGGAATATGTCATGTAGCGGTGAAATGCTTAGATATGACATAGAACACCAATTGCGAAGGCAGCTGGCTACACAGTTATTGACACTGAGGCACGAAAGCGTGGGGATCAAACAGGATTAGATACCCTGGTAGTCCACGCCCTAAACGATGGATACTCGACATTTGCGATACACTGCAAGTGTCTGAGCGAAAGCATTAAGTATCCCACCTGGGAAGTACGATCGCAAGATTGAAACTCAAAGGAATTGGCGGGGGTCCGCACAAGCGGTGGAGCATGTGGTTTAATTCGATGATACGCGAGGAACCTTACCTGGGCTAGAATGCTGGGAGACCGTGGGTGAAAGCTCATTTTGTAGCAATACACTGCCAGTAAGGTGCTGCATGGCTGTCGTCAGCTCGTGCCGTGAGGTGTTGGGTTAAGTCCCGCAACGAGCGCAACCCCCATCACTAGTTGCCATCAGGTAACGCTGGGAACTCTAGTGAAACTGCCGTCGTAAGACGTGAGGAAGGAGGGGATGATGTCAAGTCATCATGGCCTTTATGCCCAGGGCTACACACGTGCTACAATGGGGCGTACAAAGGGCTGCAACATAGTGATATGAAGCTAATCCCAAAAAACGCCTCTCAGTTCAGATTGGAGTCTGCAACTCGACTCCATGAAGCTGGAATCGCTAGTAATCGTAGATCAGCAACGCTACGGTGAATACGTTCCCGGACCTTGCACACACCGCCCGTCAAGCCATGGAAGCCGGGTGTACCTAAAGTCGGTAACCGTAAGGAGCCGCCTAGGGTAAAACCGGTGACTGGGGCTAAGTCGTAACAAGGTAGCCGTATCGGAAGGTGCGGCTGGAATACCTCCTTTTTAGAGCTATAAATACTGATCTTAGAATCAGTATCAGACTTACTGGCTATTGTTTCCCTTCTCTTTCAATTTTTGTCCTGCGCGTAAGCAAAGGATCCAGTTCTTTTAAAACAAGTTACCCGAAATCCCGAAGTTTTTTAGTCGGGAGGGGCTATGAAGATCCGTAGCTCAGCCTGGTTAGAGCACTACACTGATAATGTAGGGGTCAGCAGTTCAAATCTGCTCGGGTCTACCAAAAAAGCTGCAAGCTAAAAGCTATTAGCTAATAGCTAACAGCTCCTGATTATGGGGGGTTAGCTCAGTTGGCTAGAGCATCTGCCTTGCACGCAGAGGGTCATCGGTTCGACTCCGATATCCTCCACCAATGAATGATTAGTAATTACTAATTATTCAAACAGTTCTTGACATATTGATGTAGACATTAGGTCTGGAGGTTCGTAACCTTAACATCAGCAAGCTAGGAGCTAGTAGCTAAATGCTAGTAGCTCAAAGCAAGAGTTCTTTGACATATTGGATAATAGAATGTTAGATGAGTATCTAACAACACGATCACAATTTTGAATAATCACCATTTTTTGGTTGGTCTGAAGAAATGTGGTCGGGTAACAACTACAATTTTAATTTTTTGAATTCTAGTTTTTTAATTTTTTTAAAGCAATTAAGGGCGTATGGTGGATGCCTTGGGTCTGAGAGGCGAAGAAGGACGTGGTAAGCTGCGATAAGCCAGGGGGAGCTGCACACAAGCATTATATCCCTGGATCTCCGAATGGGAAAACCCAATATACTGAAGGTATATTACTCGAAAGAGAGCCAACCCCGGGAACTGAAACATCTAAGTACCGGGAGGAAAAGAAAACAATAGTGATTCCCTGAGTAGTGGCGAGCGAAATGGGAATAGCCTAAACTTGGGCGGCGTGCCGCCTGAGGGTTGTAGGACCACTTTTAGAAAACATCATCAAGTAAAATCAACTGGAAAGTTGAGCCATAGAGGGTGATAGCCCCGTAAACGAAAATTGATGTGGACGTGTGGTATCCTGAGTAAAGCGGGACCGGAGGAATCCTGCTCGAATCTGCCAGCACCATCTGGTAAGGCTAAATACTCCTCAGACACCGATAGTGAACCAGTACCGTAAGGGAAAGGTGAAAAGCACCCTAAACAAGGGAGTGAAATAGTACCTGAAACCGTACGCCTACAAGCGGTCGGAGCATAGCAATATGTGACGGCGTGCCTTTTGCATAATGAGCCTACGAGTTGCTCCTCACTGGCGAGGTTAAGTTCATAACTAACGAAGCCGTAGCGAAAGCGAGTCCAAATAGGGCGCTTAGTCAGTGGGGGCAGACGCGAAACTTTGTGATCTATCCATGGGCAGGTTGAAGGTTAGGTAAAACTAACTGGAGGACCGAACCCGTTAACGTTGAAAAGTTCTGGGATGACCTGTGGATAGGGGTGAAAGGCCAATCAAACTGAGAGATAGCTCGTTCTCCCCGAAATGTTTTTAGGAACAGCCTCGGATTAAGAAGTCTGTTAGAGGTAGAGCTACTGATTGGGCTAGGGGGCTTCATCGCCTACCAAACCCTGACAAACTCCGAATGCTAACAGATATCTCCGGGAGTGAGGCTGCGGGTGCTAAGATCCGTGGCCGAGAGGGAAATAACCCAGAATAGCAGCTAAGGTCCCTAATACGTAGTTAAGTTGATCAAACGAGGTAGGACTTCTATAACAGCCAGGATGTTTGCTTGGAAGCAGCAATTCATTTAAAGAGTGCGTAACAGCTCACTGGTCGAGAGGTCCCGCACGGAAAATAATCGGGCATCAAACTACGAACCGAAGCTCTATGATCCCACCTAGGGTGGTGATCGGTAGGGGAGCATTGAAATTGCATCGAAGGTGTACTGTGAAGTATGCTGGAGCGATTTCAAAAGAAAATGTAGGCATAAGTAACGATAAACAAGGTGAAAAACCTTGTCGCCGAAAGTCTAAGGGTTCCTGATCAACGTTAATCGGATCAGGGTTAGCCCGGTCCTTAGTCAAACCCGAAAGGGGTAGATGATGGAAAGCAGGTTAATATTCCTGCGCTTGCTATACAATGAAAGTGACGGAGAGCCGTGGTCGCTGCGTACTGACGGATATGTACGCCTGAGTGGAGGCTTCGGCCAAAGCGAAGCGATAAAAGCTCTTCCTAGAAAAGCGAGTATAGCAACCGGTACCGCAAACCGACACAGGTAGACGGGATGAATATTCTAAGGCGCTCGGGTGAGCCGTGGAGAAGGAACTAGGCAAATTGACGCTGTAACTTCGGGATAAAGCGTACCCACTTAGGTGGGTCTCAGTAAATTGGTTCAACCAACTGTTTAACAAAAACACAGGGCCCTGCAAAATCGAAAGATGACGTATAGAGCCTGATACCTGCCCGGTGCTGGAAGGTTAAGGAAGGATGTTCGGCGCAAGCCAAAGCTTCTGACTGAAGCCCCAGTAAACGGCGGCCGTAACTATAACGGTCCTAAGGTAGCGAAATTCCTTGTCGGGTAAGTTCCGACCTGCACGAATGGTCTAATGAGTTGAACACTGTCTCCTCCACGAGCCCGGTGAAATTGTAGTATCGGTGAAGATGCCGGTTACCCGCCACGGGACGGAAAGACCCCGTGAACCTTCACTACAACTTTGCATTGATTTTGAATTACGGATGTGTAGAATAGTTGGGACGCTTTGAAGCATTGCCGCCAGGTAGTGTGGAGCGGTCGTTGAAATACCAACCTTCTTTGATTTAGAGTCTAATCCCTTGCGGGAAACAGTGCATGGTGGGTAGTTTGACTGGGGTGGTCGCCTCCTAAAGAGTAACGGAGGCTTGCAAAGGTACCCTCAGTACGGTTGGTAATCGTACGAAGAGCGCATTAGTATAAGGGTGCTTGACTGTGAGGCATACAGGCCGAGCAGGGACGAAAGTCGGCTAAAGTGATCCGGCGGTTCTGTGTGGAAGGGCCGTCGCTCAAAGGATAAAAGGTACTCCGGGGATAACAGGCTGATCTCCCCCAAGAGCTCATATCGACGGGGAGGTTTGGCACCTCGATGTCGGTTCGTCACATCCTGGGGCTGGAGAAGGTCCCAAGGGTTCGGCTGTTCGCCGATTAAAGTGGCACGTGAACTGGGTTCAGAACGTCGCAAGACAGTTCGGTCCCTATCTGTGGTGGGCGCAAGTAAATTGAGAGGACATGACCTTAGTACGAGAGGACCGGGTCGTACACACCGCTGGTGTATCAGTTGTGCCGCCAGGTGCAATGCTGAGTAGCTACGTGTGGCCAGGATAAACGCTGAAAGCATCTAAGCGTGAAACCTTCCTCAAGATGAGTTTACTTTTAAGGGCCGTCAGAGACTATGACGTTGATAGGCTACAGGTGTAAAGGTGGTAACATCAAAGCCGAGTAGTACTAATTGCCCGTATGCTTTAATTTTTTTTATTACCCTCGGGTAGTAAAATCATAAATAGATACTCTCTACATTCTCCAATATGTCACATTATTGGCAAACCAGCAGCTAAGCAATTAGCAGCTATAAGCCGTATATTCTTATGGTGGTTTTCCCAAGGGTGTTCACCTCTTCCCATACCGAACAGAGAAGTTAAGCCCCTTATGGCCGATGGTACTGCACCAAAATGCGGGAGAGTAGGTAGCTGCCATATTTTTTGAAAAAGCCCTTCAGTTTACTGAGGGGCTTTTTTATTGCCTTTTATAGTAATCTGATCTGTAACATCTGGCTTCCAGCTATTAGCATCTGGCTCCTAACTAATAACTAAGAACTTATCTTTGCTTTCTTCATGACCCGACAAGAGAAACTACTGCTTATACTACTGGCCGGATTGAACTTCACCCATATTCTGGACTTCATCATCATGATGCCTTTAGGTAATTACCTGATCGGAGACCTCCATATCACAGCTTTTCAATTCAGCCTCCTGGTAGCAGTTTATTCTATCAGCGCTTTCTTCTCCGGACTGGCCATCGCTACCTTCATCGATCGATTTGATCGAAAAAAACCGTTGCTTTTCGCTTACATAGGCTTCCTTGCCGGCACCATCGCCTGCGGCTTCGCAAATTCTTTTGTCCTTCTGCTGCTGGCCCGTATCATGGCAGGCACTTTCGGTGGTATCATCGGCGCACAGATCTTTGCTATTGTAGCCGATCTTTTTCCCTATGAAAAAAGAGGCCGGGCCATGGGCATCGTTATGGGTGGTTTTGCCATCGCCTCTATTCTGGGTGTTCCCATTTCCCTTTTTGTGATCAATCTTTTCCATCACGACTGGCATCTTCCTTTCCTGATGATCGGGGCTGTGGGAATTATCCTGGTGCCTCTTATCATCCGTATTGTGCCAAATATGACAGGGCATATCCGGGAGGTGGAAGAAGACAATCTTTTCGGCGCCTTATTTAAAGTGACCCGTATTAAAATACAGCGCTCGGCACTTTGCTTTTCTGGATTATTGATGATGGGCCATTTCCTCATCATCCCATTTATTAACCCTTACCTGGAATTCAATAAAGGGTTTTCTAAAGATGCCCTTCCAAATCTTTATCTCATTGGCGGAATGGCCTCCCTGGTCGCCGCCCTTTACCTGGGCCGAATGGCCGATAAAAAAGGAAAGCTGAAGGTTTTCAGCATTTCCATTTTGATGTCCATGGTCATGGTATGGGTCGTTACCCAAATGCCGCCCGTCGCTTTTGGCCTGGTACTATTATTCTTCGCGTTATTTTTTATGGTAGCAACCGGCAGGATCGTTACCGCACAGGCAATGATCACCCAGGTAGTGAATCCTGAGCAACGTGGCTCTTTTATGAGCATCAATGGAAGTATACAGCAATTGGGCAGTGGCATCGCGGCCCTTTGCGCAGGCGCTATCGTGCGTACTCAGCACGACCATAAGATCCTGCATTATGAATATGTAGGCTACCTGAGCATCCTGGTCCTTCTCTTAACCTGGCTATTCGCCAAAAAGATCTTCCGCAACCTGGATAATAATGCACGGGAAGTGAATTCCTGATCCTGTCTATATGTTGCATCCCTTGTTCTGTCTTAAACCAGGACGGCAACCTGTTATTTTTTTATACTGGACAATTTTCTATAATTTGATTGAAACAAAAACTAACAGCCGATGAAAGCTTCACCCGTCAGCTTAACAGAACGCGCGGATATACTGGATGTGCTTCGCGGCTTCGCCCTTCTTGGCGTATTGCTTGACAATATTTTTGGATTCTCCGGATGGAGTTTCCAAACACAGCCCATTCAGGAATCGTTGCCCACCTGGCCGGCGGATGGCCTACTGGGCCTTTTGGAGCTGGCTTTTTTCCATGGCAAATTCTACTCACTGTTTTCCCTTTTATTCGGGATCGGTTTTTCTATTATCCTGGTCAGGAATGAACAAAAAGGGACTAACCCACTGGGTGTTTTCTATCGCAGATTATTCATTCTCCTGCTTCTCGGTTTTGCCCATTGCCTGCTGGTTTGGGAAGGCGATATACTTTTGCTTTATGCGCTATTGGGAATGTTGCTTCCACTGTTCAGAAAATGCAGTGACAGAACCCTTGTCATTTGGGCGGTTACGTTATTACTATTGCCTCTGTTGATCGATGCGGTGAAAGTGATGACCCAATTCAAAACAGGGGCCTTCCTGGAAAATATGGCCTTGCAGGTTGATAAAAAAACGGGGCTTCCCGCCGATGATGGATGGAGGCAATATTTATACGCGCCAGGCAGCGGATGGAAGGAATGGCGTGTATGGCAGGCCTCCGGTATTTATTACCGCTATGCCTATATCATTGAGAGCAATCGCATTCCTAAAGTACTGGGCCTTTTTATTCTTGGCCTATGGGCTGGTAGAAAAATGATCTATAATAATTTGGATCTCTATACTCCCTTGCTGAGGAAAGTAAAAAAATGGGGATTTATCATTGGCATACCATGCAGCCTGGCTATGGCCTATTTTGAAATAGATGAAAAAGCTATTCCGCAACTGATGGGCATGGCAGATACTGCTGCCTATGCATTTGGGGTAGTGCCACTTTCTCTGGCATACACAGCCTCCCTCTGTTTATATTGGAACAAACGAAAAGGAGCAACCCGCTGGCGTTGGCTGGCACCTATGGGCAGGATGGCACTTACCAATTACCTGTTGCAGACATTTTTTGGTGTTTTCCTGTTTTATGGTGTGGGTCTGGGCCTTGGTGGCCATATCGGTCCGGCACTGGTCATGCCGATAGGCTTAACGCTTTACTCCCTGCAGGTGCTTTATAGCAATGGCTGGTTCCGTTATTTCTATTACGGACCATTTGAATGGATCTGGCGCCAGCTTACTTATGGGAAAAGATTGCCATTCAGGAAAAAACAAACGGTGCTATAAAATCAATATTGTTTACAGCACCCTGTAAACCGGGTACCGCAGATAAGCCTGCTCAACCCAGGGTGAATTCTGGTAAATGAAATTTAATTGCGCGCCTGCATTCTTTGCAAATGCAGTGTCAGTGGCTTTCCTGGCTGCCAGTTTCTCCTGCAAGGCCGGTTCTTTCTTTAAATAATCTGCCGCTATATCTTCAAAAGCATAACCAGAGTAACCTTCTTTCTGGCCTAAAATGCCATCAAAATAATTCCAGGCAAAATAACTGTCTTCACCCGTTGGCTCCAGCGTTTCTATTAAAAAACGATTGGCTTCCTGGTCCATGGGAATATACCAATCGCCTTTTCGAAATTGCAGGGTCCTGGTCGTCACTGACACCTTTACTTCTGAATTTGGATGATGCATCTCGTAAGGCCTTGGAGAAGATTTATATTCATCAATATGATATACTTCCACGATAATACTGGTATCCTGGGAGAGCCGGCGCATGTTTACTTTATTCAGGGCCAGCAGGTCCGTCACTTTCCACCATCCCTGGGGAATGATATAAGCCTTCGGTTTCTTGATGGTATTCTTTACAGCGAAATAATTATAGATCTTCACTTTCTTTTCAAAAGGTTTACTGTGATCATAATACAATCGCGGCAAACCTGAAACTTCGCTGGTTTTTTTGCCGGCCTCATATCCCATATAGGTCACCTCTTTGAATTTTGATCTGTCCAGTTGCCAGCTGATCGGAAATTCAGTGCTGGTCCTCGCGGCCAATTTTGTTCGGTCGCGTAAGTCTTTTATTTTACTGGCATTCGCGGATGTGAATTCTATAAAGGATTTTTCCAATTCATAGGTGGCTTTCACCCTTTTTTCATACGATTTAAGCATATGTGTTTCCGGAACAAAGGAGAAGCAATGCCAGAGTACGGCATACCCGCTGCTGTAACGTGGACCATCCCAGTATTCCGGCCAGCCATTCTCCGGTGTATCTCCAAATGAGTTTACATAGGGAACCATATCCAGGCCTTTCTGCTTCATGGAAGAATACAGGGCTGGCTCAAATTCATCATTGAGAAAATCGCCCATTATGCCACCCAGTTTATTATGCTGTGTGCTTAGTAAGGTCATCACATGCTGGTAATCCGCTCCATCACTTACATGGTTATCTACAAATACATCGGGATCCAGTAAATGGAAAATGCCGGCGAAAGCACGCGCATCTTTAGAATCACATTTAATAAAGTCACGGTTAAGGTCAAGGTTCTGGGAATTACCACGGAAACCAAACTCCTCCGGGCCATTCTGGTCAACGCGATAATCTTTGCTGCGGTCAAGGCATCCGCCGATATTATATACCGGAATGATGGCTATTACGATATTATCCGGCAGCCTGAATTTATTTTCCACGATATCCCGTGCCAGTAACATACTCGCATCTATTCCATCTGGCTCACCAGGATGAATTCCGTTATTGAATAGTATGATCCGCTTGGTATTTCTGTTGATCGCTGATACCTCAGTTTTTCCATCATTGGAGATCAGTACCAGGTGCAGGGGAAAACCGGCATCGGTCATGCCCATCGACTGCATTTTCACTTTAGCGGAACGCGCATCCAGTTGCTGCCACCATTTGATGATCTCTGCGTAGGCAGGGGATTTTGAATAGCCAGCCGTCTCTACCAAAGTGCTTACAGGTTGTGAAATCGCTCCCAGGCATAAGGCGGTTAATAAGGCGATAAATATAACTCTCATAAACAATTAATTTATTTGTGTTGGTTAAGTATCCAATCGATCGCTTTTTCGAGTACCTCATCACGGTTTTCAATAATTCCTTTTTGTGTCGGTTTGACATGAATATCTATTTTGATTCCTACCCGTTGTGTCTCTGTTCCATCCGGGTAGTAGATACCAAGTCCTGTCATGTAAGTCAAATAACCGTGAAGGATAAGATTGGATACATTTCCATCTGCACCTGAAGTCTGACTGCCTATAGTAATTGCCCCGGGTACTGTCTGTAATGCCATAGCTGTAAATTCAGCATGACTCTGAGTAGTTTCATTTACCAGAAGTACGATCTTCCCGGGATAATGAAAATAGTTCTTTCCTTTATCACCTTTTCCCACCATACTCAGGTTCTTTGCCCAAACAAATGTGCCAGGATAGTCAAGGTCTGGCATCAGCACTTTAGCGAAATATGCTGGTTTTTCTAAAAGATAGGCGCAAACATCCACAAATGTTCCCTGAGGATAATTTCGGATATCAAAAATGATCGCTCTGGTATCACGCAAATCCGAAAATGCGCTGTCTACCTGTTGCTTTTCCAGCATGCCCATATCAATAAATCCAATATTAGCATCAAGGATCTTCCAGGCCCTGTAATGCTTCATAATGTCATTGGAGTAATTAGAATAACGATGAGCAGGGATATGGACTGTCCTTCCATTCCTTTCCATCTCAAGGTGCACAATGGAATCTTTTCCACCTGTTAATAGCCCGGTACCTGCAAGTGATCGGATCTTTGCAGGTCTATTGGAGCCATTAATATATCGGCTACGTTCTTCTATTATTGACCTGATGGACTTGCCATCCACCTTTATGATGGCATCTCCAATTTTCAAACCATCAATCCTTGCAAGAGAATCATTAAATAATCGTGATATCACTGCTTTATCATCGATTACGGTAACCCGCGCGGGAAGCCGGAAGGCTGCCAATTCCTTATAAACAGCAGGATCGACCGAACCAGCATGGGAATCATTCACACTCACGATCAATTCAGCACGTATCAGGCTATAGGCAACTGGTGTTGGTGCTTCAGCGAATCGAGGAATGAAATTCCGAAGTACTTCATTCCAATCGGTACCGATCAAATATTTATACGGGTAAAAATATTGGATCGTATTCCAATACCTGAAAAGGAACTGCATGCGGAATACTTCGGATGGATAATCGATCTCCCGCCAGTTGTAATCATTTTCATTTGAACAAAGCACATTTCTTGCAGGAGCATACATTGCGTAATATCCTGGCCCCTTATGCCTTTTTTTTACGATCTCCTTTAATTGGGCCTGGAGGGAATCTGAAATTTCTCCACTGTCTAACCATTTCAGGTCAACATTATTTTTAAAAGCATTTTCAGGTAATTCATCGCTGCAGTTTCTGCAATCAGGTAGTGCTCCAAGACCCTTTATCCATTGAAACAGGATCTTATTCAGACCTGATCCGTCCTCAGCGTTTTTGATGGAAGGATAGATTCGGAACAATTCCATGTCCCAGTTATATTTTCCATCAGCTACGGCAGGATGAAAATATTTGAGGAATCCCCAAACATGGCATAAAAATAACAGGTTATCTGTTTGGCGCTTTGTCAGTTTAGTGATCGGCTCCTCCTTCCTGGATGCAAACGAAGGCTGGGACAACATATTTATCCCGTTTACCATGATCTTCAGGTCATCCAGCCAAATGGTATCCCTGCTTTTGGCAACTATATTTATTCGAAGATGATCTATAGGCCAATGTAATTCGCTGATATCAACATCGGTCTTCAATTCTTTCCATTCCCTGTCAAGTTTTAGATTCAGGCTTTTAATAATTGTTTTCTTTTCACCTTTATCTTCTGAAAAAAGGAATGACATATACCCTGAACTATCTCCCGGATCCGATCTTTTTGCGTATGCAGAAAGACTGATCTTTGACCCGGGTACATCCAGTTGAACAACATTATGGAAACCACCATCACTATTTGCCTTAGGTGAACTATCGGCAGTAATACGTAAGGAGTATTTTCCCTGGTGTACTGTTTGGCTGTCGAGTGTGAAAAGATAATTTGGATTACTGAATCTTGTTGTGTACCAGGGTGAGAATTCAATGCGCGGTGACCTGTTTTCGAATCCAAGGTTTGAAGGATCAGGTTGTGCTGCCAGTTTTGTAAAATAAATAATATAGAAGGGCAGGAGCAAGATCCGTTTCATCTCTAAAAATAAAAAAGGCATTCCATACGGAATGCCTCTAAAATGATGTACGGTCAAATTATTTTGTTGCGTTCACCCGGCGAGCCAGTTTACTCTTCAGGTTGGCCGCTTTATTCTTGTGGATCACGCCTTTTTTTGCGAGTTTATCGATCATGCCTGCAACTACAGGAAACTGCTTGGCAACTTCTGCCCCTTCAGCATCTTTCATATCACGGATCGCATTACGCGTAGTCTTACCGTAATACCTGTTTCTGTCACGACGTTTTGCCGCCTGGCGGGCATCTTTTTTTGTAGCGCTGTGGTTAGCCATCTCTTAAAATTTTTGTCCCTTTTGGGGGTAGAACCGGTTCTTTTTACCCGGGCGGCAAAGGTAAGGCCGGTATGGCAGAAAAACAAATATTTCAACACCTGGAATATTCCTTCAGAACAAAACGGATAAGCAGGTGTTTATTCTGCGTAAGATACTCATAATGAGCGAAATGGAATATTGCAAATTTTGAACGATATTTGCCAGCCTTGAATGGATGAAAAACAAAAGCCGCGCATGAAGGACTTCTCCTATATAACTAATTCCTCTCCAGCCTTTATTGAAAATGTGTACCAGGATTTCCTGAAGGACCCTTCTTCGGTGGACCCGGACCTGAAAAAATTCTTTGAAGGCTTTGATTTCGCTATTTCCGGAACGGTCAGCTCCGGCCAACCCGCCAGTTCTTCAAATGGCGCATCAGAATCCATAGACTGGAGTAAAGAGATCAACGTATACCGGCTGATCCTGGGATACCGCAACAAAGCGCACCTGATAGCAGATACCAATCCTATCCGTAAACGCAAAGACCGCGGTGCCAATATTGAACTGAATGTATTTGGGCTGGGGGAGAAGGACATGGAGAGTGAATTTTTTGCCGGCAACTTACTTGGCCTGGGCAAAACAAGTTTAAGAAAGATCGTTGCTCACCTTGATAAATGTTATGCGGGCCATACAGGCTTTGAGTTTAAATATATCAGCGACCTGAAAAAAGTGGAATGGCTTACCAATGCTATCGAGAAGACCATGCTGGAGCCTGTTCCCATTCCCCGCAAAAAAAGGATACTCGAAAAATTGAACGAAGGAGTAATGTTTGAAAAATTCCTTCACACAAAATATGTAGGACAGAAAAGATTTTCACTTGAAGGAGGCGAGACCGCGATCGCAGCGCTGGACGCTATCATCAATACTGCTGCCGACCATGAAGTGCAGGAAGTGGTGATCGGTATGGCACATCGCGGAAGATTGAATGTGCTGGCCAATATCATGGGCAAAACCTACCAGCAGATCTTCAGCGAATTTGAAGGAACGGCTAAAGTGGACCAGACCATGGGTAGCGGCGACGTGAAATACCATATGGGCTATGGTTCCGAAGTGGAGACCTTCAACAAAAAGAACATCCACCTCAAACTAATGCCCAATCCTTCCCATTTGGAAGCGGTGGACCCTGTGGTGGTTGGATTCTCAAGGGCCAAGGCCGATGTGATGTATCATAGCAATTTTGATAAGATACTTCCTGTTCTTATTCATGGAGATGCTTCCGTAGCCGGACAGGGAATAGTGTACGAGGTATTGCAGATGAGTTACCTCAAAGGATATTATACGGGTGGTACCATACACTTTGTGATCAATAACCAGATAGGGTTTACCACAGATTTT
Organism: Chitinophagaceae bacterium; assembly: GCA_016720565.1. GTDB lineage: Bacteria > Bacteroidota > Bacteroidia > Chitinophagales > Chitinophagaceae > JJ008. The sequence continues at coordinate 219,727 of JADKKJ010000012.1, read as the reverse complement.
GATGATGCCCGCAGCTCTGATTATTGTACTTCTCTGGCAGCTGCCATACAGGCGCCGGTATTTCATGTGAACGGAGATGATCCTGAAGCTGTAGTTCGCGTATCAGAGATCGCTACACGTTACAGGCAGGAATTCAATTCTGATGTGTTCATTGATATGGTTTGCTACAGGCGACATGGGCACAATGAAGGCGATGACCCGAAATTCACCCAGCCACATCTTTATCAGTTGATCGAGAAACACGCGAACCCAAGAGAGGTCTATATAAAATTCCTGCTGGATAATGGCGAACCGGATGCCCGTGAACTGGCCCGGGAAATGGAGAAGAAATTCTGGTCGGATCTGCAGGAAAGGCTGGATGAAGTAAAACAAAATCCATTGCCTTACCATTACCAGCCTCCTGAACTGGAGTGGAAAAAATTGCGCCGGGCCTCTATCAATGATTTTGATCTTTCTCCGGTTACAGCGATCAGCATTGATCAGTTCAATACGGTCTTTAAGTCCATCATGGAATGGCCCGATACATTTAAGCCGTTGAGAAAAGTAGAGAAGATCCTGCAGGATAAAATAAAACTCTTTGAGACGGAGAAAAAACTGGACTGGGCCACCGGTGAATTGATGGCCTATGGCAGCCTGCTGCTGGATGGTAAAGATGTTCGCATGAGCGGTCAGGATGTGAGCCGTGGAACTTTCTCTCACCGGCATGCAGTACTTCGTGATGAAGAAACCGATAAGGCGTATAATCGCCTGGCACATATTCCTGCTGCAACCGGCAAATACCGGATCTATAATTCTTTGTTGAGTGAATACGGCGTACTTGGTTTTGAATATGGTTATGCCATGGCCAATCCGAATGCACTGGTGATCTGGGAAGCCCAGTTTGGCGATTTTGCCAATGGCGCGCAAACCATGATCGATCAGTTCATCTGCGCGGGAGAACAAAAATGGAACCGTATGAACGGGGTAACGCTGTTGTTGCCTCATGGATATGAAGGGCAGGGTCCGGAGCATAGCAGCGCCCGTTTGGAAAGATTCCTGCAGTCATGCGCTGAATTGAATATGATGATCACCAATATCACTACAGCCTCCAATTTATTCCATGGGCTACGTCGTCAGTTAGCATGGCCATTCAGAAAGCCATTGATCAATTTTTCTCCCAAAGCCAATCTTCGTCATCCGGGTTCCTATTCCCCTATGGAAGAATTTTTGAAAGGCGGGTTCCGGGAACTGATAGACGACCAGGCGGATCCCAATAAAGTGAGAAAAGTATTGTTCTGCAGCGGCAAGATCTACTTCGACCTGATGGAAAGAAAGACAACGGAGAAAAGGGAGGATATCGCCCTTGTAAGAGTAGAACAATTATACCCGCTTCCTGTAAAGCAACTGGAAGAATTGTATAAAAAATATAACAGGGCCACCTGGTTCTGGGTACAGGAAGAACCGCTTAATATGGGCGCCGCATCTTTCCTGCAGATGAATCTCAAGAGTTTTAATTATGGCGTAGTCAGCCGGCAACCATCTGCATCTACTGCCACCGGGTACAATAAAATACACCAGCAGGAACAATCGGAACTGGTAGAAACCGCATTTACTATTTAAACATAACCAACCTCATGATCGATATTAAAGTGCCAACCGTAGGAGAATCCATCAGTGAAGTGACCTTGCTGAAATGGACGAAAAAAGAAGGGGATTATGTGGAAAGGGATGAAGTGATCGCTGAACTTGAAAGTGAAAAAGCTACGTTTGAAGTGAACGCGGAGAAGGCGGGCGTTATTCACCTGGAAAATTTAAAAGAAGGCGATGCTATTAAAATAGGAGACCTGCTGGCCCGTATTGATGAGACTGCCTCTAAAAAACCTACTGTTCAATTTGAGGAACCAAAGCCCGCTATTGCGGAATCAAAACCTGCAGCAGCGCCAAAAGCTCCAGTAACAGAACTAAAGGCTCCTGTAACAGCAGAGGAAAAACCAAAAGCTTCTCCGGTGGCCTCGGCCATTATTGCTGATAAAAAACTGGATGTTTCCCAGGTAACAGCAACAGGAGTTCATGGAAAGATCATGAAGGAAGATGTGCTGGCCGCCCTGAGTAACCCGGGCAAACTGGCCTTTAAAGGTGCTGAACTGAATGGCCGTACACAAAGGCCGGAGAAGATGAGCAATTTGAGGAAGACCATTTCACGCCGTCTTGTAGAGGCAAAGAATACAACAGCCATGCTTACCACTTTCAATGAAGTGGACATGAGTCGCATCATGGATATCCGAAATAAATTCAAGGACAAGTTTAAGGAAGTGCATGGAGTTGGATTGGGCTTTATGAGTTTTTTCGCAAAAGCCTGTGCGGTGGCGCTTACAGAATGGCCAAGCGTTAATGCTTTTATTGATGGAGATAACCTGGTGTTTCATGATTATGCGGATATCAGTATCGCCGTGAGTACACCAAGGGGATTAACTGTTCCGGTGATCCGTAATGTGGAAAGCCTGGATATGGCAGATATCGAGAGAAAAGTAATTGAACTGGCAACAAAGGCAAAGGATAGTAAACTCACTACCGAAGAATTGACCGGGGGAACATTTACCATAACCAATGGGGGCGTGTTCGGTTCCCTGATGAGTACCCCCATCATTAATATTCCTCAAAGCGCCATTCTGGGCATGCATAAGATCCAGGAAAGGCCTGTTGCCCTGAACGGGCAGGTGGTCATCCGGCCAATGATGTATATTGCATTGAGTTATGATCACCGGATCATTGATGGCCGTGAGTCGGTCAGCTTCCTGGTAAGGGTGAAAGAATTGCTGGAGAACCCTGAGCAGTTGCTGATAGGAAAGGATCCTGTTAAAACATTATTAGGATTATAAACAAACTACTATTTTAGCCTTATGAGATCATTATTCCTGTCAGCCCTGTCCATTATTCTGCTGTTCACGGCCTGTCAAAAAGAAATTGACTGGTCACAGGGCCAATCCCCTGACCAGTTGCTGGTGAAAGTTCGCTCCATCACAGGATCGGATTCATCCATCATCAATTTTACCTATGATGCTCAACGCCGCCTGGTGCTTGAAACCACTGTAGGCGTAAGCAGCGGCAATTCTTTGAATGGTACGCTTAAAGTAAACAGGAATAGTACTGGCATAATTCTCACCACCGTCCAGAAATCAGATGCTTTAACTGCTGCCGGTGTGGATAGTATACTGACCACATTTTATTATAATTCGGCCAATTCAAAATATACAGCTGCAACCAGTTTGCTGGATATAGGAGGGTTTACCGTTACTGATAGCGTAGAATTTACCTATGATGGAACCGGCAAGATCAGTGCAGATAAACATTGGTTCGTAACAGGCCTGATCGCGCCTTTTGAGGCCTTATCCAATGCATATAGTTATTCTGCTACCGGAACCAATCTGCTTACGATCGTGCAATCTGCGCCTACTGCTCCGGGATTACCATCCGTGCCTGTTTCTACCCAAACATTCACCTATGATGCTAAAACCAATCCGCTGATCCTTAAAAACGAAGCGATCTTATTGAACCGGTATACTTATTTCAGCGCTAATAATAGTACGAAGGTCGATTTCGTGGACCAGACAGATCCTACCAATAATTTTACAACGGATAATGTTTACAAGTATAATTTCATAAGCAAGCCGGATTCCTGTACCAGCACACAAAGCAATACAGGGGCCCTTACTGTTTCAAAATTTTACTATCAATAAATAATTTCCACTAAAAAGATCAAGAGCGACCCCCGGTCGCTTTTTTTAATTCAAATTTGAGTCGTTCTTATTCGCATATCAATACAGCAGGGGAAATTCTTTCCAATTACCAGGGCGATGGGCCATTTTCCCTGTCGCTGCGTGGTTTTTTTTCAGCAAATAAAAAATATGGTTCCCGCGACCGGAAGCAGATCGGCCAGCTTTGTTATTCCTGGTTAAGGACGGGACATATGCTGCAGGGGATCGAGATAACGAAGGCTATTGTCATTGCTGAATTTCTTTGCACGAATGAACCAAATGAACTGATAAAGGAATTGAAACCCGAATGGGTCGATCGTTGTAATTGGTCTTTTGAAAAAAAATGCGAGTCGCTGGCCCTGGATCCCCCTACTGTTTATCCTTTTGCAGACATGCTTTCCGGCAAGATCGATGTTAATGCATTCTGCACGTCCATGCTGCTGCAGCCCGATCTTTTTATAAGGATCAGGCCTGAACAGAGGGAGTCTGTGACCAGGAAACTGGAACAGGCCGGCATACCCTTTAAACAGGAGGGAAGGGATTGCCTTCGCCTGGCAAACAACAGCAAATTAGATGAGTTACTGGCCTTCGACAAAGAGATAGTAGTGCAGGATCTTAATTCGCAAAGGATAGGAGATGTATTAAAGGAGATTGATGACCATGGAATAAAAAAAGTATGGGATTGCTGCGCTGCCAGCGGAGGCAAATCCATATTGACATGGGATATTCTCGGTCCGTTTGACCTTACTGTAAGTGATATCCGGAAGAATATACTGGCCAATCTTGAAAAAAGATTTGCAACAGCAGGGATCACCGTTTTCAAAAGGTTCCAGGCCGATCTTTCTTCGCCTGATTTTAAAACCGGCCGGGAGGCTTATGACCTTGTGATCGCGGACCTTCCCTGCAGCGGAAGCGGCACCTGGGCGCGCACGCCGGAACAACTTCATTTTTTCAAAACAGGAAAGCTCAGGGAGTATCAGCGTCTTCAGCAAAAGATAATATTGAACAGCTGGCCTGCAGTGAAACCTGGCGGCTATTATTTATACATTACCTGTTCAGTATTTGAAATGGAGAACGAATCGCAACTGGAATTTATACAACAGCAATTTCCGGCAACATTAATTCGGTCGGAATTCCTGGAAGGGTATACTAAAAAAGCGGATACCTTATTTTTCGCCCTATTTCAAAAACCATTATAGGCGGATAAGTTCCGCAGTGCCCAGCACCTGCTCCCCGTTAAATACACGGATAAAATATTTGCCTTTGGCCAGTTTCTCCAATGAAACAGGAATGCTTTTCTTGCCTGTTCCTTTAAATTCGTTGAGTTTCATGACCAGGCTGCCATTCGCATCATAAATAAGAATAGGCATTTTGCTGATGGCTCCGGGTGTTTCGATCACCAGGTTGGCATTGGAAGAATAGGCGGGATTGGGTTGAATGGATACCGATCTTTTTGAAGGATCGATATTACCTGTACCGGTAACAACGCAGGCAGCGCTGATGTTTATGCTGGTGGTATCAATATAAGCTGAGCTGAGGGAAGCGGCAGCTGTATCAATGATCTGGCGGATCCTGTAGGAATAAATACCAGTGGAACCACTGCTAAGATTGTTCACATAAGAATAAGGCATGATCGAAAGACTGCTTCCACCAGTTGCTGCCACATCAGCAATTTTAGTATAAATGGATTCTGCGGGACCTTTTCGTTCTACCTCATATCTCATTGCGCTCACATCCTTGCTGGTCCAGTTGATAGTTACGGCGCAGCCGGAAACAGTGGAGCTGGAAGTAGCAAACTGCGCCAGCAGGTCGCTGAATGCTAGTTTAAGATTGGGTATACCATAGCCGGTACGATCATCCGGAGTATTGAATCGGTTGCCGGATCTTCTCAATGCCTGCAGGATACGCATGTTATTATATTCCGGAAAGCCCTGCCATAAGCAGGTCCCCAAACCGGCCATATTCGGACAGGCGAAGGAGGTTCCATTGCTGAACCCGATCGTATTACCAGTAGTTTGTACAACAGCGGATACCCCTACTGAAGCCACATCTGGTTTTACCTGTCCATCGCTGGACGGGCCATAACTGGAAAATGTTCCCACAACGCCGGATGTATTAACGGCTCCCACGCAAACTGCACTGTCTGCATCGGAAGCTGTAATTAGATAATGCCAGGAATTTGTTCCTTCATTTCCTGCTGCTAGAAATACCAGCAGACCTTTTTTAGCAGCCAGGTCTGCTCCATTGGCGGCAATGGTCGTATTGCCATTCATGTCAGCATAGGTATGATTAAGCGAAGTATTATCAAAGGTCATATAACCCAGTGAGGAGGAGATCACATCCGCACCCACACTATCAGAAGCTTCTGCACCGCAAACCCAATTGAATTCTTCAATAGGATATTCGCTGGCATTGTCTTCAGTCTGGTATAACCAGAAATTCGCTTTTGGCGCTTTACCAATGAACTGTCCGGGGATCAGCGCTGCGATAGTCGAAAGGCAATTCATGCCATGGCTGCCATCATTGGCTACGTTCTGTTCGCGGGCTACAAAATCCCAGGTGCCTAAAACCTGGCCATTCGCATTGATACTGTCAAAAGCTTTCAGGCCTAAATAATTGTTGAATCCATTATCGAGCATGGCAATCTGCATGGTTTGTCCCCTGAGACCAATATTATGGAGGAATTCCCCATTGTGAAGATGGATCTCATTATAAGAAGCTGTACCATAATTATAAAAATCGGCGGCGGTTCCGGTCAGTCGCTGGGTACCAACTGTACCTTCCTGCACGGGTTCAAATTTATCTGTTCGTATTCCCGGTGTTTCAGCCATGCGGGATGCAAAACCTGCTACACTTTGTACAAATGGAAGATTATTCAATGCAGTAATGGCGGCGGCATCGGTAGTTTGAATAGTTACAGCATTCAGCCAGCGGGAAGTATTCAATAAGGTCAGGTTGGGAATAGCCCGGATCTGTGAAAGATAGGAGGGGGTAACAGGAAGATCAGTGCTGTCAACTGGTATTCCGTATTTCGCTCTCCTGGCCAGTGACCTGGCAGAAAGATAAACGGAGGGGTTCAGCAAACTATAGGGACTGCCGCCTTTATTCTTTAAGCGCACCATATAACGGGAGAACTGTGCGTCAGCCTCATTAAGCAACAGGGAGATCAGAACTAAAAACAGCAGCGATCTTTTCATTTGAACGATAGATTGTACCATTCAAATTTAGTGTTTATTGATGATTTTCTCAATTGTGTGAGATCATCCACATCGTGATGCCAAAGCCTGTTTTACTGGTAGTATTAGGCTGATATTCCCAGATCTCAAACTGTCTGAAGACCAGTCCAATTCCTTTGGAATACCGGTCCACCACCCTGGTAAGCGCGGCATAAGATGTGGGGGATGTAATAGGAACATTAACGGATTCATCGATCTGCTCTACCGTAAAAACAGTTGAATAGGTATTGCCGCTATAGGTGAAACTGGCAGGGCCTTCATAGGTAAAATCCCAGGAAGCCATATTGTCGTCGTTGCTGAAATTGAATAATGCACCGTATGGATCTGGGGGGAGATACCGATTCCCTTTCCATGAAAAACCATCTTTGAAAGGAAGCTGCAATTTTATCACGCGAAGGTTATCATCATTCACCTCTACCAGGTTTTCAAGTAAAGTAACCGAATAAGAGCCATTGGCCATCCAGGGTTGGGTACCTGCGGAATCCCGGATATACCGGAATATACGGTAGGCGGGTCTGCCCAGGTTATCAGTGATCAGCGCATCCACCTGGTGCTTTACCTGGTATTTGTGGATCTCGGTTGTGCGCCCAAACTGAGTGAAAACGGTAGAGTCAAGCCGGTAAATAATATATTTTCCAACAGCCTCAGGCATATAATCAGCGATGCTGTCGCTGGTATATTCTTCAGTTTTTTTATCGCAAGAAATAAGTGAAAAGGCCAGTAAAATGGCCAGGAAGATCGGTTTAAAACGGATATTCATAAGCGGTTTTTCTAAGTTTCCGGATAGTGATAATGGCTTACTCTCGTAAAGCTAGTAATTATCAACGAAAATATTGAATAATTATTGCCTGTACATAGCCTGATAATCAACCGATAATACCGCCACCAAGTACATCATCGCCTTCATAGAAAACAGCACTTTGCCCGGGAGCCACCCCTTTTACGTGTTCGAAGAAGCTCACTTTCACCTCATTGCCTTCAGGGAATAATTGGGAGAGGGCACCACTATCCTTGTACCGGATCTTGGTCAGGGCTTCCATTCCAGGGCTGAGCTGGTCATATTTTATGAGGTTGATCTTCCGAACCCGCATCTCATTTCTTTCGAGGTCTTCTTCATCTCCTAGGGTAACCGTGTTATGGTCGGGATCAATGTTCGTGACGAAAACTGGACGGCCCAGGGCGATCTCCAGCCCTTTTCTTTGGCCAATAGTATAAAAGGGATAGCCTTTGTGTTTGCCAAGTATTGTTCCATTCTTATCAACGAAATTACCTCCGTTCACTCGTTCTTCCAGGCCCTCCACTCTTCTCTTCAGGAAACCGCGGTAATCATTGTCAGGTACAAAACAGATCTCATAGCTCTCCTGTTTTTTAGCCAGTTCCGGATAGCCATAATCCAACGCCATTTGCCTTATCTCTGTTTTACGGTATGGGCCCAATGGTAAAATGGTTCGGCTAAGCAGGTCCTGCTGCAAACCCCAGAGTACATAACTCTGGTCTTTGGTTTCATCGATCGCCTTGCTAACTACAAATCGTCCATTTTCCTGTGCACGTATTTTGGCATAGTGGCCGGTTGCAATAAAATCGCAGCCCAGGGCATCGGCCCTTTTCAACAGGGCTCTCCACTTGATATGGGTATTACAAAGCACGCAGGGATTGGGTGTTCTTCCGGCAAGATATTCATCCACGAAATTTTCGATCACGAAACCGCCGAATTCTTCACGGATATCAAGTATATAGTGCGCAAAGCCATGTTCAACCGCAGCCTGCCTTGCATCGTTGAAGGAATCGATATTACAGCAGCCGGTTTCTTTCTTACTGCCACCGCTGGCAGCATAGTCCCAGGTCTTCATGGTGATACCCACCACCTCATATCCCTCATCATTTAACATGAGTGCAGTAACGGTACTGTCAATACCTCCGCTCATAGCCACCAACACCTTTCCTTTACGGCTCATAATTCAAAAAATTGAAGCGACAAAGTTACGCATTTAACAGCGAAGAGAGGCTTTCTGTGTATTAACAGCCTGTTAACCAGCGTTAAGCCGGGGTTAACGGGCCTTCAATTTTTGGAAAGCGCCCTGTTTACCATTCATCTTTGATGTGTAAACTCATTTGAAGCAAATAAAAAACAAATCATGAAGAAATTATTGTTCGCAGCCACTTTACTGCTGGGATTCAGCACAGTCAACTTTGCCCAGCAAAAAGTAAAAGAAAAGAACGGTGTTGTAAAGACAAAGACCGCCCAGGGAAAGACAAAGGAGAATAAGGCCACCGGGGAGATCAAGAAAAAAGAAAATGGAACGGTTACAAAGACCAAGATTGACCTTGGTAAAGTAACAGCAGATAAAGTGAAGCCGGCTGAAAAAACGATGAAAACAAAAACAGCTGATTCAAAGACAAAGACAGTTCAGACCATGGCACCAGTCAAAAAAGAAGATCCAAAGTCTTTAAGTAAGAAAACGAAAAAATAAGCATTACCGGTTCAGATCATCTTTATGTATTGTTGAAGGCCATTTCTTCGGAGATGGCCTTCATTTTGGTAAATTTGTTATCATGCGATCACTTACTACCAGGCTGGTCATAGTTATTTCCTCCCTGCTTATCGCGGCCATCCTTGCTGTGCAATTATACTGGCTGAATACTACCTATCGCTATGGAACAAATGAATTCAACACCTCGGTGCTCAAAGTGGTAAGAGGGGTGTATGAGGATATTCCCCTCTTGTATAACATCAATTCACCGCTGGATAGCCTGGTTGAAAAAAGGGATGGCCGGAGTTTCCTGTTTAGTATAGATAGTATTCCCTCAAAAGATAGTTTGATGGTTCATTTAAGAAATGAACTGGAAGATTTCCATGTTTTCACTGATTGCCGCGTGGCCCTATACGATCATAAAAAAGGGGAATACATTTACGATCAGTATATATCCGCGGATGCGAGTAAAAAAAACAATGATTCCCTCAGTGCCATACCCATCTGGAAGAATAAGCACAGTTATATTCACCTGTATTTTCCAAACCGCCAGCAATATATTATCCACGAGATGAGCAACTGGATCTATTCCAGCGCCATCCTGCTGGCCCTGCTGGTTGGATTTGCCGCTTCTGTTTATTTTCTGTTGAAACAAAAATTTCTGGTGGAGATCCAGAAGGATTTCATCAACAATGTAACCCATGAATTCAGTACGCCTCTTTCGGTGATCGATCTCTCAGTAGAAGCGCTTGAAAAACCTTCCACTCAATCCAACCCCGAGAAATGGAACCGTTACCTTTCTTCCATTCGCACTCAATCGGCCTACCTGAACAATCATATACATAACCTGGTGAACACTGTAGTGGTTGGCCAATACCATCTTGCTATGGAAAGCCGGGAAGTTCCCGTGAATGAATTGCTGCGCAGGGCTGTGATACAACTTGAGCCACTGTTGCAAAAAAAGAATGGGCAGGTTATCTGGCACCTGGAAGAAAAACAGGTTAGCATACCGGGAGATGAATCCCATCTTTACCTGGTATTTTTCAATGTGCTCAATAATGCCATAAAGTATTCGGAATCGCCCATTGTTACGATCAGTACCCGGGTAGAGAATAGCCGCATGCTAATTTCGGTAGAGGATAATGGCCCCGGCATTGAAGTTTCCCAGCAAAGAAAAATTTTCAGTAAATTCTACAGGGCCCCGGCCACTAAACAGGTAAAGGGCCTGGGCCTTGGATTGTACTTCAGCAAAAAAGTAGTGGATGCGCACCAGGGACAGATCCGCCTGGAAAGTATACCCGGGAAAGGCACCATCTTTACTATTGACCTGCCCTTAAAAAAATAGACTATGGAAACGAAACAACAAATACTTCTGGCTGAAGATGATGAGCAGTTGGGCGACCTGATGAAGGAGGCACTGGAAGATGAGGGGTACCAGGTAAGCCTTTACCGGGATGGACAGGCAGCCCTGGATCATTTTGACAAGGATAAATTTGATTTCTGTTTACTGGATGTGAATATGCCGGTCAGGGATGGTTTTGCCGTCGCAAAAAAGATCCGGCAGCAAACGGACGTGATGCCGATCATTTTTATCAGCACCCGTTCACAGCTGGAAGATAAAGTAGAAGGATATGGAAAAGGCGCCGATGATTATATCGTAAAACCTTTTGTAATGAAAGAACTCCTGATGAAACTGGAAGTGTTTCGCAGGCGTTCGAAAAAAATGTTCAGCGATAACAAAAAAGAATTCAAGCTGGGCAAATTGAAATTCTCCTATACCGACCTTCGCCTTTCTGGTCCTGAACTTGAGCTTAAACTTAAACAACGCGAAGCTGATCTCCTGCTATTCCTCTCGGAACATCCCAACAGGATCCTTAAAAGAGATGAGATACTCACGGCCGTTTGGGGCAAAGACGATTATTTCCTTGGCCGCAGTATGGATGTGTTCATGAGCAAACTCCGTAAATATTTAAAGTCGGAGCCCGAAGTATTCCTGGAAACCATTCATGGGGTGGGGTATCGTTTCACGCTACCTGCTTAACAACTGCTTAACCGCTGGTTAACGTTTTTCAATCGATTTATACCGCATTTTTAACCTGTAGTTCTTATGTTGTTCGGTTAATTCTCGTGTCAGGTTAAGTAATGGGTCGGGTGGTTCCGACCCATTTTTTATGTGAATAATCACAGGTAAGAATCTGAATGAATAATCTTAATTTGCCTGTCCTAATAATTATTTACGAAACTTAAAATTGAGCACTATGATCAAAATGCAGGTGATTGGAAACCTCGGCAAGGATTGCGTGGTAAACACAGTAAATGGTAAGAATGTCATCAACTTTACAGTGGCCCACACGGAGAAGTATAAGGATAGCCAGGGTAACCAACAGGAAAAAACAACATGGGTAGATTGCGCTTACTGGGTTGAAAGGACCGGGCTGGCGCAGTATCTCACTAAAGGAAAACAGGTTTTTGTGGAAGGCCAGCCTGAGGCTCGTTCCTTCCAGCGTAATGATGGAACACCGGGCGCATCCTTATCCCTGCGGGTAAGGGAGGTGCAGTTACTGGGTGGAAAAGGCGAATCAACCGGTACTGGCGGATACCAGGCCACAGGACATACTGCCGCTGCAGGAGTAACAGGTGGAACGGGTGAAGGTGGTGCCGACAATGCAGTAGACGATCTTCCATTCTGATCCGGATGCTATAGTTTTTTTAAGTGCCACGGTATTGCCGTGGCACTCTTGTTTTATATTTGCCCATGGCCGAGACTTTGTACCATTACAAGCAGCTCTATGATTTTAGCTTTAAGATTTTCCTGGCGATCGGTTGCAGGGAGGAAGATGCTGTAACAGCTACCAATACTTTATTGTCGGCCGATCTTCGCGGCGTAGATTCCCATGGCATTGCCCGTCTTAGCGGATATGTTCGCTTATGGGAGGCAAAAAGGGTGAATGCACAACCATTGATAAAGATCATTCACCAGACTCCCTCTACCGCTGTAGTGGACGGGGATAGTGGCCTGGGACTGGTGGTGGCACCTTTCGCAATGAAACTGGCCATTGAAAAAGCAAATCAATGCGGAACGGGTTGGGTCAGCGTTCAGCATTCCAACCATTTCGGCATCGCAGCCCATCATGCTATGATGGCCCTTGAAAATGATATGATCGGCATTGCCATGACCAATGCCAGTCCACTGGTGGCCCCCACTTTTTCTACCGATAAAATGCTTGGCACGAATCCTATTTGTGTGGCTGCCCCTGCAGGAGATGAGCCTGCTTTTGTGGCCGACCTGGCAACTACCACTGCTGCTAATGGAAAGCTTGAGATCCTTCAGCGAAAAAATGAACAGACCCCAACCGGTTGGGTGCAGGATAGAGACGGGAATCCATCCAGTGACCCTCATATATTAAAACAGGGTGGGGCATTACTACCCTTAGGTGGCGACAGGGAACATGGCAGTCATAAAGGGTATGCCCTGGGTGCAATCGTGGATATTTTCTCAGCATTATTGAGTGGTGCCAACTATGCCCCCTGGGTACCGCCATTTCCGGCCTATGTGCCTTTACCGGAAAAGCAACCCGGTAAAGGGATCGGTCATTTCTTCGGAGCTATGCGAATAGATGCCTTCCGCCCTGCGGATGATTTTAAGTTTCATATGGATGAATGGATCCGCGGATTTCGAAATGCAAAGCCAATGGCAGGGCATGAAAAAGTCTTAGTTCCTGGGGATCCTGAAAGGGAATTTGAAGCGATCAGGAAACAGCAGGGCATTCCATTATTGGAAGCCGTGGTCAGTGACCTGCAACAGCTGGGTCAGCGTTTTCAGATCGATCTTTAAGTGTAAAAAAGATTCCGCTTAGCCTTATCTTTGCCGCCCTGTCACTGGTAATGGCCTGATAAAAAACCCGTAAAAATCAAGGAATAGAAATGAAAGTCATGAAATTTGGCGGTACCTCCGTGGGTAAACCGGAGCGTATGCATCATATCGCCGGCCTGGTAATTAAAGAAAATGAACCCGTCATTGTGGTCTTATCCGCTTTATCAGGAACTACCAATGCTTTAGTGGAGATCGGAAATAGTATTGCAAGGGGTGACCGCAGCGCGGCAAAAGCAGGTATTGATAAACTGGAAACTCATTACCTGCAATTCGTAAGCGAACTGGTTAAATCACCTGCTGCTGTTGAAAAAGCCAGGTCCATCATTGCCGAGCATTTTGAATTCCTGACCATCATCCTCAAAATATCTTTCAGTGAGGCCCTGAGTAAGGATATCCTGGCCCAGGGTGAATTACTTTCCACCAAATTATTCTGTTGTTACCTGGAGGAGAAAGGCATCGAACATCAATTGTTGCCCGCACTGGAATTCATGAGCATCGACAGCTATGATGAACCCCAGATCGGAAGTATTAAAATAAAATTATCCCAGTTGCTGAAACAGCATGCTGGTAAAAAGCTATTTGTTACCCAGGGTTATATCTGCCGTAATTCAAAAGGGGAAGTGGATAATCTTAAAAGAGGAGGCAGTGATTATTCCGCTTCGCTGATAGCGGCCGCCATTAATGCAAGTGTTTGCGAGATATGGACAGACATAGACGGAATGCATAACAATGATCCAAGGATCGTAAAGAGGACATTGCCCATTGAGCAAATGAGTTTTGATGAAGCGGCGGAGCTGGCTTATTTCGGGGCGAAGATCCTTCACCCGGCCTCTATATGGCCGGCACAGCAATATAATATCCCGGTGAAATTGCTGAACACCATGCAGCCCGAAGCAAAAGGAACCACCATCACTGAAAATGCGGGTTCAGTGGGAGTGAAGGCGGTAGCCGCCAAGGATAATATCATTGCGATCCGCATAAAAAGCAGTCGAATGCTGCTTGCCTATGGATTCCTTAGAAAGATCTTTGAAGTGTTTGAAAAGTATCGCACACCTATTGATATGATCACCACCTCAGAAGTGGCGGTCTCAATTACTATTGATAATGATGTGCATCTTCAGGATATTTTAAAGGAATTAGAGCCTTTCGGGTCTGTTGAATTGGATAAGGCGCAATCCATCATTTCAGTGGTGGGCAATCAGATCGCCCAAACAGAGGATATGATCCGAAAGCTGTTTGAATCTATCAATAATGTTCCGGTAAGAATGGTTTCCTATGGGGGTAGTCCGCATAATATATCCCTGCTGGTCCCGGCCATTTATAAGGAGCAGTTGCTGAAACAACTTAACAAGGGCATGTTCGGGCTGGATTAAGGTAACAGTTTGTTAATTGAAATAAAATCAGTTTTTATGGATTGGAGTTTGCTTATTTTTAAGCAACTACTTTTTTATGCGTCAATTAACCCTTGCCATAGCGGCATTTATGCTTTTCTTACTTCCTGAATGGGGAACAGACTATTCATCGGCTCAGAAAAAAGCCAGAGACGAAAACAAATATATTCTTATTAATTTTTCGGGGTCCGATTGGTGCATCCCCTGTATACGCATGCACAAAGAGCTTTTTGATTCAAAGGAATTTACCGACCTGGCTTCTGAGAAGCTGGTGCTGGTGCAGGCAGATTTTCCAAGGTTAAAAAAGAATCAATTATCTAAGGATCAAACTAAAAAGAACAATGAACTGGCCGACCGTTATAATAAAGAAGGCAGTTTTCCCCTTACATTATTACTGGATAAGGATGGCAAACTGGTAAAGCGGTGGGATGGATATCCTGATATGAACCCTGCCCAGTTTGTTGATGCTATCAAATCTTCCATGAATGGCGTTAAATGACAGGCCTGTTATATCGGGTTTGAAGACCTTTAACCGGGTTTTGAAGCTGATGGGCAATCGCTTTGAGATCACGGTTGTAGGTGAAGATGAATCTACTTCCCTCCAACGGATCGATGAGGCGGTGGAAGAGATACGTCGCATTGAAGCCCTCTTAACAACTTACAAAGAAAGCAGTCAGACCAATGAGATCAATGCCCTTGCAGGCATAGAGCCCGTGAAAGTTGACAGGGAAGTGTTTGACCTGATCGCCCGGTCTAAGCGAATATCTGAGGTGACCCAGGGCGCATTCGATATAACCTATGGTTCCGTAGATAAGAAACTCTGGAATTTTGATAAGGAGATGAAGGAACTGCCGGATCCGGAGACCGCAAGGAAGATGGTAAGCCTGATCAATTACCGGAATGTGATCTTAGATGAAAAGGAAGGAACTGTATTCCTGAAATATCCCGGCATGCGAATAGGCTTCGGGGGAATAGGAAAGGGATATGCCGCTGAGAAAGCAAAATTATTGCTGAAGGAAAAAGGAGTGAATAGTGGTATCGTAAATGCGGCCGGCGACCTTTCAGCCTGGGGAAAACAGCCCAGTGGAAACGACTGGACCATTGGTATAGCAGATCCTAACTCAGCACGTCATCCATTTTCTTATCTTTCCATATCCGACCTCGCTATCGCTACTTCCGGCAACTATGAAAAATACGTGATGATCGGCGGCAAGCGATATTCCCATACTATAGATCCAAAGACCGGACTACCGGTTCATGGAATTAAAAGCGTGACCATCATTTGTCCGAATGCGGAGATCGCGGATGCAATGGCCACACCCGTAATGATCATGGGGATCAGGGTTGGATTAGACATGATCGATCAGATGAAAGGCGTGGCTTGCCTGATCGTAGACGATAATGACCAAATTCACACATCTAAAAACATAAACCTGAAATGAACATGACCAAAAAATCAGCATGGCTTTTCCTTGTGGTCGTTCCTTTGCTGGCATTGGCGGCCTGTACTACTGTGAAAGAGTACGAGAAGAACCGGCTCAATGACAGCGAGATGATCCTCAGCGCGCGAAAAGTGGAAAGGACCGAAATGAGTTTTCAAACCTATCGTGAAGGATCTTCCGGTGCCAATGGAGGCAAGACCGGCGGAGGCTGCGGCTGCAATTAATTACCAACCACCAAAAATTTGTTCATGAAAAGAATCTGTCTTTCAGTGATCGGTCTGTTCCTGGTAATGTTTGCTGCATTCGCCCAACCAGGGGGCCGGGATACTTCCCAGTATAAACCAAGAAAATTAAGCTTTGAAGAAGCCAACCTGGTTTCCAGTTATTATAAACAGGATGGAAATAATTCCGCTGTAGAAGGTGGAAGAGGTAGTGAAAAACTCAGCGATATAAGCAATACCCTGGATGTTAAATTCATCCGCTGGGATAAACAAGACCGGAAGCATTCTTATGTTGGAGAAATAGGAATGGACCATTACACTTCAGCTTCTTCCGATAAGATAAACCCCAATACCCTTTCTTCCGCTTCACATTCAGATACCAGGTTATATCCTTCATTCAGCTGGAATATGGAAAACCTGCAAAAAGGATCTACTATTGGCGCAGGGGTATCACTTTCCTCTGAATATGATTATACATCCATTGGTGTGCATGTAGATTATGCCCAGAAGACTAAGAACCGCAATGGCGAATTCAGCGCCAAAGGCCAGGTTTACCTAGATAAATTGAAATACATACTGCCGGTAGAACTTCGAACCAGTGGAAACCCTAACAGCAATAACGGAGAAGGAGATAATTATTCTTCTAAATCGAGAAACTCATATAGCGGTTCTCTATCTTATTCACAGATCGTGAATACGCGATTGCAGTTAATGTTCATTGCCGACCTGGTTTACCAGCAGGGATACCTGGGGCTTCCATTTCACAGGGTCTATTTGCAGGGACGCCCAACCACCGCTGTGGTAGAGAACCTTCCTGATACACGAATGAAGATCCCATTAGGATTCAGGGCAAATTATTTCGTTGGCGACAAGGTGATACTGCGTAGTTTTTACCGGTATTATACAGATGACTGGGGACTCAGTTCACACACCGTACAACTGGAATCATCCGTAAAGGTCTCTCCATTTCTTTCCATCACTCCATTCTATCGTTATTATACCCAAACGGCTGTGGATTATTTCGCGCCTTATCTCACGCATAAAACAACTGATCAATATTACACGTCCAATTACGATCTGTCTGCCTTCAACAGTAATTTCTACGGTGCAGGATTCAAGATCACTCCAACAAAGGGTGTATTTGGCATTCAGCGGCTTACTATGCTGGAATTAAGGTATGGACATTATACGCGTACTACAGGACTGAGTTCGGATATCATTTCAATGAACCTGAAATTCAAATAGACTTCCTTAATAAAGCAAAACGGTCATTCAACATTGTTGAATGACCGTTTTTTATTTTAGTTCTTATTAGTTAGATGATCAGCAGGGCATCACCATAAGAGAAGAAACGGTATTTATCTTTTATCGCTCTTTTATAAGCTTCCATGGCCAGTTCATAACCGGCAAAAGCGCAGGTCATGATCAAAAGGCTGGTCTTTGGTAAATGGAAATTGGTCACCAGCGAATCCGCGATATTGAATTCATAAGGAGGGTGTATGAAAATATTGGTCCATCCTTCTGAAGGCTTCAATAATTTCTGGGCGGTAAAAGATGACTCCATACCCCTCATCGTTGTAGTGCCTATAGAACAGATGCGATGGCCATATTCTTTTGCCCTGTTCACGATCTTACAGGCAGTGTCATCTATATGATAATATTCCGCATCCATCTTATGTTTGCTCAGGTCCTCCACTTCAATAGGGCGGAAGGTGCCAAGGCCGGTATGCAGCGTGATCTCTGCAAACCGGATACCTTTTATTTCGAGGCGCTTGATCAACTCACGGCTGAAATGCAGGCCGGCGGTAGGAGCGGCTACAGCGCCTTCATGTTTAGCGTAAACGGTTTGATAACGTTCTTTATCTTCCTCGTCTGGCTTGCGCTTGATGTATTTTGGTAAAGGTGTTTCCCCTAGCCTCTCCAGTACGCCACGGAATTCTTCCTCAGAACCATCCCAGAGAAAACGAATGGTACGACCGCGGCTGGTAGTATTATCGATCACTTCAGCTACCAGGTCTTCCTGTTCTCCGAAATATAATTTATTGCCTACGCGGATCTTTCTTGCGGGATCAACGATCACATCCCAGAGACGGTTTGGTTTATTTAATTCACGAAGAAGGAATACTTCGATCTTGGCGCCGGTTTTCTCTTTGCGGCCATACATACGCGCAGGAAATACCTTGGTGTTGTTCACTACGAATACATCCTTATCATTGAAATAATCCATGATATCGCGAAAATGCTTGTTCTCGATCTCGCCGGTATGGCGATGAACAACCATCATGCGGGCATCTTCTCGTCTTTTGGCTGGGTTTTGTGCAATAAGGTTTAGAGGCAGGTCGAAACGGAATTGTGAAAGCTTCATGAGTTATTTTAAGGTTTAGATACCAGTCTCATGACGCAAACCTGGCCTCAGAAAAGCCGGCTTTTGTTCTTAGTAAATCCGGCCTTACGGCGCCGGGTTTGGTCTGAACGACAGTATTTTAGCGCTGCAAAGTTAAGGTTTTTGGGCGGCAAGGTCAAGATTATTTTCCACCGTTTCAGCGGGCAAAAAACGAGTTTCAACCTATTGATTTTCACTTTATTTGTGATTTTTGTCCTGATGCCGCATCTTAAATTTGTATTGATGAATCCAACCATGCGTAAGATCCTTCTCCTGGCCAGTTTGCTGATCTGTATCCCCCGTTTGCAGGCGCAATTGGTGAAGGCGAATAAATACCCCAGCCTTTTATGGGAGATCAGCGGAAAAGGGTTGAAAAAACCTTCCTACCTGATTGGTACGATGCATGTAAGCAATAAACTGGCTTTTAATCTTCCAGATTCTTTTTATCTCGCATTGCGCAGTTGCGATGTAGTGGCACTGGAAAATAATCCCGAAAGCTGGCAGGAGGATATGAGCCGCTATGAGATCGTGATGGAGCAGGACGATGCTACTGAGCTTATTAATCTTCCTTCCCAATATCTCAGTCAGAGTGCCATCAAATTTTACAGATACTATGGAAAACTGCAAAGGGCCTTATCCAGTAACCCTTCTTCACTGAACAATCTTCTCTACAGGAATTACGGAAATGAATCGAGCGATTTTGAGGAGGATACTTACCTGGACATGTATATTTTCCAGTGTGGCAAGAAATGGGGTAAAAGGATCGCAGGTGTGGAAAGCTATGGGCAAAGTATGCGATTGATGATGGAGGCTTATAAAGATGCAGCTCAGGATAAAAAGAAAAAAGACCGGAGTTATGGCGACCTCAACGGTTCACTTTCCAATGATAAATTACAGGAAGCTTATCGTACCGGTAACCTTGACCTGCTGGATTCCATAAACAGGTACAATAGTTCTTCAGAAGCATTTGATGAAAAATTTATCTACAGGAGAAACGAGATCCAGGCCCATTCCATCGATTCCATTATCCGGTCGGGCTCTTCTTTATTTGTTGGCGTAGGTGCAGCGCATTTGCCCGGTAACCGGGGCGTGATCGAATTATTGCGCTCCATGGGATATAAACTTCGTCCGGTGAAAATGGGCGAAAGGGCCAGTAAACAAAAAGACCTGGTCGATAAGATCCGTGTGCCCGTAATTTTTCATACCGAAACTGCAGAGGATGGCGCATTCACCGTGGATGTTCCCGGAAAATTATACCGGCTCTCAGAAGATGCTGCCCTTAAGCAGCAACAATTTGCTGATATGGGTAATGGAAGTTATTATATGGTGACCCGCCTGATGACCAATGCATGGATGTGGAACCAGGATAACCAGGAAGTATTGCGCAAGGTGGACAGTCTTCTGTATGAGCATATCCCGGGTAAGATCATCAGCCGTGCGCCTATCCAGAAAAATGGTTACCAGGGTTATGATATTCTGAACAGGACCAGGAGGGGAGATTTACAACGCTACAATATTTTCGTCACCCCATTTGAAGTAATGGTATTTAAAATGAGTGGCACCGGGGAATATGTTAAACAGGGCAGCGAAGCGGAAAAATTCTTTGGCAGTATAAAACTGAAGGAATACAAAAGCATTGGGAATAACTGGGTTCCTTATTCCCCTTCATTCGGCGGCTTTAGCATTCAGCTGCCACATGAACCCTATACGGGGAATGATGGTTCCTGGATCTTTGATGCCAGTGATAACACATCCAATAATTATTACAGGGTGATAAGAACAGATGTAAGTAATTACCATTTCCTGGAGGAAGATAGTTTTGACCTTGGATTGCTGAATGAGAGTTTTAAATCATCTGCCTTTATAAAAAATGAACTGGAGATCAGGTCCGGTCCGTTTCATGGTTACCCATCCATGGATGGGAAATACATGGACAAATACGGGCAGCTTTATTTTACCCGTTTCATTTTGCAGGGACAGCATTATTATACCCTTATAGCGAAGGCGCCCGCAGAAAATGAAGAAGTACGGAAATTCATGAATTCATTTGAGATCCTGCCCTTTAAATATGGTAGCCTGAGAACCATCCTGGATACCAGCCTTTATTTTACTGTGAACAGCCCTGTTTATACAGATACCGCTAAAACAAAACTGACCATGCCCAGAAGTTATTGGAGCAGCTGGTCGGCAGATGAAGGCAGGGAAGAACTGACCGAAAAAGAAAAACTCATGAATGGGTTAATCAGGTCAAAAACATTCCAGAGTGACAGTACCGGTGAACAGATCAGTGTGACATTTTTTCAAACAGGCAGGTATTTTAAACCTACTGATAGGGATAAGGTAAATGAACTGTCGAGGTTTCAGCCCGACGATACCACGATGATCCTTTTAAAGGACAGGACCAGTTCCCTTCCAACCGGATATCAGCTGCGGGAAGCAGTATTTACCGATACGAATTCAAGTCGCCGGCTATGGAGCCGCACCTGGTTCAGGCCGGAAACAGGAACAGGCTATGCGCTGGTAAGTATGACAGACTCGACCAGCCAGCCTTCGGAATTTCTGCAGCAGTTTTTCCAGAGTTTTCAACCACTGTATATAGCCCCAACTATTGATGCAAAAGAAAACGGGTCTGTATTATTTTTTAAAGACCTGTTTAGCGGTGATTCCACTTTGCATAAAAGGGCTTTGCGGAATCTTGATGGGGTTTCTCTTGATTCCAGTGATACGGATGACCTGGTCAAAGCGATCCATTCCCTTAACTGGAATGAAAAAAAATACCTGGACCTGAAGATTACTTTTATCAATATGCTTGGGGAGATCAACACCAGCCGTTCAGCTGACCTGCTGGAAAGATCTTACCAGGAAGCCGGCGATACGCTTCAACTGCAGTATGCTGCATTGGAGAACCTGCTTCAGCACTGTGACCAGTATTCCTTTGCGCTCTTCCGGAAGATCATGGTCAATGATCCACCTGTACTGGAAATGAACCATGCCTGGTCTCCGCTGATACCTGAAATGGATGACCTGCCTGCTGACTTTGACAATGGAAGTTTCCTGGATGAGCTGTATGATTCACTGGCATTGACCAAAACCATTTTACCAGATCTTTTACCCTTACTCAACCTGAAGGATTATGAAAGACCCATGATGGAATTATTGAAGAATTTGCTGGACCAGGGATTGATCGGAAGCCAGGATTACAAAGAGTATTTTAATAAATTCTTTATTGAGGCTAAACAGGAGTTGAAAAAGCAGGCAATAGCAGAGAAGAAAAAAGCAATTGATAAGGCAGAAAAGGACAGGGAAGAAAATACGACTGTTTATACATACGATGATAAGGATGCAGGTAATGATGATCTTTCCCTGTATGCCACCCTGTTATTGCCATTTGAATCGCAGAATAATGCGGTGGGTAATTTTATTCAGCAATTGTTGCGTTCAGGTGACCGCAGGCTGGTTCTCAATACTGCCCTGCTGCTTGTAAAAAATAAAAAATCGGTTTCTGATAGCATCCTGAGATCCCTGGCAGGTATGGATGAATTCCGTTTTGAATTATACAGCCGGCTGAAGGAACTTGATCTGCTTCGGTTATTCCCTTCCGGTGAAACAAGACAGGTAGACCTGGCAAGAAGCGCCCTGCTTGCACAGCGGTCCTATGATAAACCCGATACCCTGGCTTACCTGGATAAAAGACCGGTAAATATTAAGGGTCTGAATGGGTATGTATTCTTCTTTAAATACAAGATGAAATCTGTAGACCTGAACTGGAAAATTGCCACGATTGGATTAGTACCGGTTGATACAGGTAGTTTTAAAATCGATATCCTGGAAAAGAAAGGGGACAAAAAAGCACAGCTCACCGGTTTCCGGGCCATCCGATTAAAAGAAGATAAGTCAATGGGTGAGCAATTGGATGAGGTCATTAAGAAATGGCTGATAGCCCGGAGGAAAAGTGGAAAAGATTATTATCCCGCTGAAGATGATAACGAGGATGAAGACGAATAAATGGATCAGTTACTGATGATCCCTTTTGGAATAGAGGCCACCAGGTTTTTGGTGTATTCCTGTTTTGGGTGGAAATAAATATCGTCGGCAGCACCCGATTCAACGATCTTTCCTTTGTTCATTACCAGGATACGGTCGCTGAAATATCTTACTACGGAAAGATCATGGGAAATAAAGATCACCGTAAATCCAAATTCTTTTTTAAGGTCGTTTAGCATATTCAATACCTGGGCCTGCACGCTTACATCCAGGGCGGATACTGATTCATCACACACAATAAAGGAAGGGTCTAATGCCAATGCCCTGGCGATCACGATACGTTGTCTTTGTCCCCCGCTGAATTCATGAGGGTAACGGTTATAATGTTCCGGCCGGAGGTCAACTTTTTTCAACAGCTCCATTACTTTTTCCTTTCTTCCTTTTTCAGTAGGGATCATTCCATGCACTTTCATTGGTTCACTGATGGCGGCGCCTATACTTAACCTTGGATTTAAAGAAGAGTAGGGGTCCTGAAAAATGATCTGAAGTTCTTTTCTCAGCTCATAAAGTTCCTCCGGTTTTTTTTGGGTCAGGTCCTGGCCCCTGAATAATATCTTCCCGGATGTTGGCTCTATTAACCGAAGTATGGTTCTTCCAAGTGTGGTCTTTCCGCAGCCTGATTCTCCTACAAGCCCTAGTGTTTCTCCTTTGAAGAGTTCGAAGTTCACCCCATCAACTGCCTTCACCAGCTCTTGTTTTTTCCGGAACAGGGAGGGCTGTTTTCCAAAATGAACATAAAGATCTTCTACCTTCAGCAGGCAGCTATTATCAATGGTGTTCAAGACTGGCCTTATCTCTTCCTGTTTTGGTTTTTTCCCTTCCAGGAAATCAGCCACTACCGGCAGCCGTTCTCCCCGCTGGTGGTTAACGGGTCTGCAGGCAATCAGCGCCCGGGTATAGGGATGCTGAGGATGTAAAAAGATCTCGCGGGTGGTTCCCTGTTCTGCGATCTCACCCTTATACATCACAATGGCGCGGTCAGCAATATCTGCAACCACACCAAGGTCATGCGTTATAAAGATCACGCCCATGCCGGTTTGTTCCTTCAGTTCTTTTATCAGGTCCAGTATCGTCTTTTGTACGGTCACATCCAGGGCGGTGGTTGGTTCATCGCAAATAAGCAGCGCTGGTTCGCAACACATGGCCATCGCGATCATCACTCTTTGTTTCTGGCCTCCGCTCAGCTGGTGCGGGTATCGGCTGAATACAGCAGGAGGGTTAGGGAGTTTGACTTTTTCAAACCATTCAATTGTTTTCTGCTTTGCCAAGCCGCGACTAATTTTTTTATGTACCAGTAATGCTTCCATTACCTGCTCTCCACAGGTAAGTACCGGGTTCAGGGAGGTCATGGGCTCCTGGAAGATCATGGCGATCTTATTTCCACGGATATGCTGAAGCGTCTTTGCATCTGTGTGTAAGAGGTCCCGGGTGCTACCATCTTTTTCGTGGAATAATACCTGGCCACTGGTATAATGCGCTGCCGTCCCTAATAATTGCAGTACACTCAGCGAGGTCACGGATTTACCGGATCCTGATTCTCCTACCAGTGCAAGGATCTCATTACTGAATAGCTGGAAAGAAATATGATTCAGGGCAAGGTTGATTTGCTCCTCCGACCGGAATTCCAGGGAGAGATCATTTATGGTAAGTAGAGGGGGCAATGCTTATCTGGAAATTAAAATTTAAGATGGCGAACGGTCTGTCCGTCATTCATCAGCAGTTTTAATGAATCAATGCCGATCTTAAGATGGTTTTCTACGTATTGCGTAGTTACCAGTTTATCGCTCTCTTCTGTTTTTACTCCTTCGGGGATCATGGGCTGGTCACTTACCAGTAACAGGGCCCCGGTGGGGATCTTATTATAAAAGCCCACTGTAAAAATGGTAGCGGTCTCCATATCGATGGCATAGGCCCTGATCTTCTGCAGGTATTCCTTGAAAGGCTCATCATGTTCCCAGACCCTTCGGTTGGTGGTATAAACAGTACCGGTCCAGTAATCAACTGCATAATCGCGAATAGTTGTGGATACCGCTTTTTGAAGGGCGAAGGCAGGCAGGGCAGGGACTTCCGGTGGAAAATAGTCATTGGAGGTTCCCTCTCCTTTAATAGCAGCGATGGGCAGTATAAGATCGCCTATTTTATTTCTTTTTTTCAACCCGCCGCATTTACCCAAAAACAATACGGCTTTAGGTTTGATGGCGGTGAGCAGGTCCATGATGGTGGCAGCTGTAGGGCTACCCATTCCAAAATTGATGATGGTGATATTTTCCGCTGTGGCGCATTGCATGGGCCTTCCCTCACCTACAACTTTCACTTTATGCCAGTCGGCAAACAGGCGGAGATAATTGCTGAAATTGGTTAGCAGGATATACTCTCCAAAATTCTCAAGGTTCTCACCAGTATACCGTGGAAGCCAGTTCTGGACGATGTCTTCTTTTGTCTTCATAAGCGAATTTAATTATTTTCGGGTGAACCGCTTCCACCATTCAGGGCAGCCTATTTTTGCTTTATGGTTACCATTAGTTATCCAAGACCTGATTTTCGGATCCGGAATGAACAGGGTATCGAACAGATCTTCGATCCGATCCGGAAAATATGGCTGATGCTGACCCCTGAAGAGTGGGTAAGGCAGAACTTCCTTCAATACCTTTTGCAGGTAATGAAATATCCATCCACGCTGGTGGCTATAGAAAAAGGGATCCTGCTGGGTGAAGTGAAGAAAAGATTCGACCTGCTTGTATACGACAATGAGCATCGCCCGTGGATGCTCATTGAATGTAAATCGATGGATATACTGCTTTCAGAAGAAACCCTGCAACAGGCCCTTCGCTATAATAGCAGTGTCCAGGTTCGCTATATAATCATTACTAACGGCAACGATTGCTATGCCTGGCAAAAGCAGGGCAATGATCTGGAACTGATCGATCGATTACCCGCTTTCGGATCATGATCATTTATCGAATACTTTCGGATCAATGGTCACATTGAATTCTATATTGGTGAAATTCAGGGTTTGAAAAACCTGTCCCATGGCCTGTTGTGTCCTGGTCATATAAAATTTCATCCCGCCGAATTCTTTCATATCGGAGAATAAAGTTTCAATTTCCGTATCCTGTCCTTGTATTTCGCGGGAAGAAACTACTTTAAGTAGCCCCCAGGTATTGCTGTTTATATAGAAAGTAACAGTTTTGCCGTCTTCCTTACTGGTCATCTTCAGAATATAATGCTTTGTGCCATCAATGGTTTCATTGCCTGCAAGTGCCAGGGTATTGCCGAGGTTACGGAAATTCATCAGGCCGCTGGCAAGTGTTGCCTGTGATTTAAAACCGGCCAGTTCAGCGCCTTCCACATCTGTTGCATCAGCAGCGCCATTGAATGGATCGATCTTCCATCCTTTGCCTTCATTATAAACGTTTACGATCTTCTGTCCCATCACATCAATATCAGCCCTCATGGATTTATTATTAACGATCTGGAGCGTAATAGGGAAATCCATTCCCTGGGCATTCACAACGCCGGTAAATTTAACGTTGGCGGGTTTCATGTAAAGATCCAGGCCACCCATGGCCTTTGTAAAGTTGTCGGCGATCTCTTCCGGGGTTTGCGCATTCACGATCAGGGTGAACAGGCAGCATGTAGCAAAAAGCAATTTTTTCATATAATGGTTTGTTTGACTAATGGATGCGAAGATGCGAAATATTTAAGAAAGGTTGTTTCCGTTGGTCCTGAAATAACGAATAAATAAAAATCCCGCTTGCGGGGGCAAGCGGGACATAAGCAATTGGTTTTATTTTCAATTATGGGAATATGCCCAGTTCGGCATAGGCAGTACCCACTTTATTGATGGCAACCACATAAGCAGCTGTACGCATATCAGGGATCGAAGGGTTCTCTTTCCAGGCATTCATCACCTCATGCGTAGCGTTGATCATGGTCTCTTCCAGTCCGCTGTAAACAAGGTCCACTTCATCCGGACCATGGAGAATGAATTCCCTCTCTGAAGCGCTTACAGATTTACCGGTAAGTTGTTCCATCTGGCCAAGGATATGTGTATTCATGTTCTCGGTAAACCTTTTTTCCAGGCGACCGTAACGAACGTGACTAAGATTCTTCAGCCATTCGAAATAAGAAACAGTAACACCACCTGCGTTCAGGTACATATCAGGAACTACAAGGATGCCTTTTTTAGCAAATACTTCATCTGCATCCGGTGTAAGCGGGCCGTTGGCGGCTTCACCGATAAGCTTTGCTTTTACTCTTGGGGCATTCTCACCGTCTATCACATTTTCCAGGGCTGCAGGGATCAGGATATCACAATCCATTTCCAGCGCGTCGGTATTTTTTTCAAAATTGGTTGCGCCTTCGAAGTTCAGGATGGAACCGCTTTTCTTTCTGTGAGCAAATACTGCATCTACATCCAATCCATCTTCATTGTAAATAGCACCTTCATATTCGGCCAGGGCAATGATCTTGGCACCACCATCCTGGAAGAATTTCGCGCTATGATAGCCTACGTTTCCAAGACCCTGTACAACCACTCGTTTGCCTTCCACCCCTGTGGTCAACCCGAGTTTTTGCATGATATCGGGCATATTGCAAACTTCGCGTAATCCAAAGAATACACCGAGGCCGGTTGCCTCGCGGCGACCGCGAACACCACCCTGCGTAACAGGTTTACCCGTTACGCAACCAGCTGCGTCTATCTCGCCCGGATGCATAGCTGCATAGGTATCGAGAATCCATGCCATTTCTCTTTCACCGGTTCCATAGTCAGGGGCCGGTACATCCGTGCCGGGGCCGATGAAATTCTTTTTGATCAGTTCAGCAGTATAACGACGGGTGATCTTTTCAAGTTCGTATGTGCTGTAGGCGCGGGGATTGATCTTGATTCCACCTTTACCACCACCGAAAGGAACATTTACGATGGCGCATTTGTAGGTCATCAGGGCCGCCAGTGCCATCACCTCATCCTGGTTCACTTCCGCAGCAAAACGGATACCTCCTTTACAGGGGGTCTTATGATGAGAATGCTGTACGCGATAGGCTTCTATCACTTCCATGGACCCGTCGTCTCTTTTAACAGGGAACCTCATTTGGTATACTGAATTACATTCCTTGATCTGCTGAAGCAGACCATCGTCCCATTTGGTGTATTTGGCGGCCTTGTCAAAACTTTTTTCAACGGCACCAAAAAAACTGTAATGTTTGTCTGACATGATGTCTTTTTTAATTAAGCAATCGTATAAAAAAGCCACTGGCATTATGCCGGTGGCTATCGTTTATTTAGTTTCTTTTTCCAGTTTACTGATCTTGCGATCCAGCCTGGATACATAAAAGATAAGCCCAAGCAGGATGGTGGTCATTACGGCCACCACTACATAGATGCGTCCATTGCTGCGCATGGTATCTGCCATTCCGGTATTATTCTGGGCAAATAGCAGGGCAGGGCTAAACAATAATAATAAGGCCGCGGCTATTTTCTTAAAAGCATTTCTCATGATAACCATTTTTTCTCTTTAAGTAATGCAAGGCGGATCTTTATAGTGGCGATCCAGACACCCAACAGGGTCCAGCCGATCACAGCAGGATAAAAGATCACCCGCATTTTCATATCCATTTCCATGGCCGGGTTGCCTCCCTCTGCACCGGGATTACCCGGATGAAGGCTGGGCAGGATGCGTGGAATGATCCAGATGGCGGGAAATAATAATGTGTAGGCGAAGATATTATAGACAGCACTTACACGGGCTTTTTTATCAGTATCCTGAACAGAATCCCGGAGGATCAGGTAGGCGAAATAGATCAGCAGGGCAATGGCTGCACCTATCAGTTTGGGATCACGTGCAATAGAGCCGAACTGGCCGATGATCGACTTGTTCTGGTCGGCCCAGGTAAAAGAGGCCCAGATACCACCGGTGATATATCCAAGCAATCCAAATACAATCCCTACAATAGCATACTGCCGGGAATAGATATCATATTTAAGATCGAAACTACGGAGGTAACGAATGGCCTGCACTACAGAGATCGTGAAAAGGATCATCATCCCAAACCACATACAAACATGGAAATATAGATTTCGGATGGTTTCCTGAAGCAGGGGGAGTTTTGGAACTTCTCCTAATAAACCAGCGGTAAAGGTGTAGACCAGCAGTACTACACTTAATATCTTCCACCAGGATTTATGCATAATGTTGGGTTCTGATAATCTATCTTTTTACTATAAGATGGATTAGTGAGGGCAAAAATAAGGCAATAGCTATCAACAAAAAAAGGATTTGATCAGTCCGGGAACTGACTTGTATTATATAAAGTGTGAGTAATACACATTGTTAATCCTTCCAGAGAAATGGGAATAAGATCACCGACAGCATGATCACCAGTATATCCATAGTGATCAATAATAACACGGTAGTGCTGGAAATGGTAAGTAAGGGGGCAAAAGCCGCATTCGACAAACGCATCAATAATAATAGTTGTGGTATAATGATAGGGAATCCCAATACGGCCATAATAGCGGCATTCTGCTGCGCTTTTGCCGCAATGGCCGCAAGAAAACTGAATACCAGGCTCAGGCTCCACCCACCTAATAAGGTCAGTCCAATGAATTGGGTGGCCTTATCCAGCGGGTTACCCAGGAAAATGATGAATAAGAAAAGGCTGAGCAGGCTCATCAGCAGCATGAGCAAAGAATTGAAGATCAGTTTGGCCAGAACAAAACTTACCGGGCTGGCCAGTGAATAGAAATAAAGCATACGGCCCCGGCTTTCCTGCAGAAAACTTTTTGCCACCGCATTGATGCAGATGAACAATTGTATCACCCAGAACAATCCGTTCCAGACCTTTGCCTCCGGCTCATCCATGGCATTAAAAAGAACGAAAATGGTGGACCCAATATAAAGCAGGATACCGTAAAAACTGTATTGCTGCCTGATCTCCAGCAGCAGGTCCTTCCTGAAAAGTGTTAATATATGTTTAATTGATCCGATGCCGCGAAAATACTCAATAGCCTTGATTTTGGTTGTGGAATAATCGGCTATTTTGCATGCAAATCCCTTGAATGAAAAAGATACTCCCCTCTATTCTGCTGCTTATATGCCTTACTTCCGTATTTACCTGGCAATCCTGCCAATCTACAAAAACCGCCAGTGCCAGCAGGAACCTGAAGTTTGGCCTGGAGAATGGCAAGGCCTACGATTATGAAACCATACTAAACATGGACCAGGAGATCATGGGCCAAAAGATACAGGCCGACATGAGTACTTATTATTCCCTGAAAGTGATTTCTGACAGCGCGGATTTCAGAATGATCGAGGCCAGCATTGACCGTTTTGCCATGAAGACCGGGGCAGGAGGCATGAATATTGAAATTGATACCGACAAACCCTATAAAGGATCTGGTACAGAGAAACAGGACTCTGCCCTGGGTATGATCAATAAACTTTTTGGCGCCATCAGGCACCAGAAATTCACGATGAAAGTTGGTCCGGATGGTTCTATTATAGAGGTTACGGGTTTTGAACACATGGGAAACAGTATCGC
Source organism: Chitinophagaceae bacterium (assembly GCA_016720565.1). Taxonomy (GTDB): domain Bacteria; phylum Bacteroidota; class Bacteroidia; order Chitinophagales; family Chitinophagaceae; genus JJ008. The sequence continues at coordinate 189,389 of JADKKJ010000012.1, read as the reverse complement.
GGATTCTATGGGCCTGGAAGGGGAGCAAAGGGCTCAACTCCTGCAACAATTCGATAAACAGTTTAATGGAGATGAGATCAAAGGGCAGTTTGAACGTTTCTGGGGCGTATTCCCAAATAAAGAGGTGAAGGTGGGTGATAGCTGGAACAAGACCTCTGAGCAGAAAGGTAAGATGCCCGGTACCTATACTTCCGTTTATAAGGTGAAAGATATTGAAGGCGACATGGTGACACTTGAAGAAAAGACCAAAGTTGCCTCAAAAGACGAAATAATAGGTATCAAGGGCGATATTGAAGGTACCCTCGTGATCGATAGCCGCTATGGCCTGGTGGTAACTGCCGATCAGGACATGAACCTAACGGCGTCATCCGGTGCCATGAGTTTTGAAATGAAAGGCAAGAGCAGAACCAAGGGAACGGCCCGTTGATAATGCATCAGCAATAACTGGTTATTTGGTATAGCATACCCTGCACCTGGGTTCATAGGCGTCTTTGGCCCCCAATACCACCTGGCCTTCCTGTGCGATCTTGCGGTAGGAATAGTTGGCGATGTTTCCGCATTGCATACAAATGGCATGCAGCTTGGTCACATAATCTGCTTTGGCCATAATAAAAGGCATCTGGCCAAATGGATTGCCGAGATAATCCATATCAAGGCCCGCAACGATCACCCTTACCCCGCTGAAAGCAAGTTTATCGCAAACTTCAGTGATTCCCTCATCAAAGAATTGAGCTTCGTCCACACCTATCACATCCACTTTACTTGCCAGTTCATAGATCCGGGCAGAATTATCTACCGGCGTTGAATGAATGGCATTGGCATCATGGGAAACGATCTTTACACTGTCATAACGGTTATCGATAGCGGGTTTGAATATTTCCACTTTCTGATTGGCGATCATGGCGCGGCGAAGGCGGCGGATCAATTCCTCTGTTTTTCCACTGAACATGGACCCGCAGATCACTTCAATGCTTCCGGGCCGCTTCATACCTACTATAGGTTCTATAAACATTGTTAAGGTTATTTGGAGGGCAATGTTAGGGATTTTATTGGCAGAATCTTTGTAATTTACTGCTCCTCTGTCAAACAACCCATCATGGAACGAATCGAGGCGCTAATAAAAAAATTAAAAGAGCAGGCGGATGCCCATGTGGACCCTTCCATTCTCTTAGGAACGGTACAATTGCTGCAGTTCGAACTTACCAAAATGCATACAGCTGGCCGTGCCAGCCTGGGAACATCAAAAGTTGCGGTGGTATTACCCGTTACCCAGGTATCCATACAGGCTCCTCCTATTGATTATGAAAAATATGCGCCCCGTCCGCAGGAGCCCCTTCCGGAAATGAAAGAGGAAAAATTAGTATATAGCCTTGACCCTTTGCCTGAAGAGGAACCTCCCTATAACGAAACAAAAGAAACACTGCTGGTAGATGAAGGCTCTGTTTCCGTGGTTCAGAAAAATGGACAGTTAGATATGGTCTTCGATCCCATGACCGAAATTCCCACACTGGCTACCCAGTCAAGAGAAAAGGAAGTGAACGACCGCGGAATTACCGAAGAGTCGCTTAATGATAAATTGAAGCAGGGAAAAACAGAGTTGATCGAAGTGCTAAAGGAAACCCCTGTAAAAGACCTTCGCAAAGCGATCGGAATAAATGACCGTTTCCTGTTTATCAACGATCTGTTTCGTGGTGATGAGAATATGTATGAGCGTTGTATAAAAACGATCAATAGTTTTAATATCTATGCGGAAGCAGAGTACTGGATCACCCGCGAATTAAAAGTGAAGCTGGCATGGATCGAGGACCAGCCCAGCGTAAAGCAATTCTATCAACTCGTCAAGAGACGGTTCTCCTGAATATAGGTTAGTATTATTTTCGTGGCACCAGCCTGCTCCTGTACAAATTTTCCAGCCGCCATTGCAGCCAGTTCATTTTGCTGCTGATCCTGTATCAATGACCGGATACACTGAATGAATTCCTGTTCATCATTCACTACCAGACCCCCACCTTCAATAACCAAACCGATCGCTTCCTGGTATTTTTTATAATAGGGACCAATGACCACCGGCTTATAATAGACCGCTGGCTCCAGCACATTATGTACGCCCATTTTTATAAAACCCCCACCCACATAACTTATCCTGCTATAACGATAAAGCCTGGAAAGCATGCCTACATTGTCAATGATCAAAACCTGGTTATCAAGGGAAGGGTCGCTGAGAAGTTCTGAATACAGGATAGCACCGGTGAATCGCTGTTTTAATTGCTGCAGATGTTTTGCAGAGATCTCGTGAGGCGCAATGATCCATTTCAGCTCAGGCATCTCCAAATTCTTCCAACCATTTATAAGAACCTCTTCATCTTCCGGCCATGTGCTTCCTGCCACGATACATGCCTTGGTTCCCAGGAATTTTTCGATCAATGGAAGCGGATCAGCATGTTCAGCGATCTGCTTCACCCGGTCGAACCGCGTATCACCTGCAATTCGACTGTTCCCGCCCAGGCCAATGCCCTGTAACAGTTCAAGCGATGTTCTGTTTTGAACAAATAGCTGGTTGAAACGAAGAAGCATTTTTTGCTGAAGCCCGCCATACCATTTGAAAAATGACATGTCTTTTCTGAATAGCGCGGAGATAAGCAGAAGAGGTATGTTACGGTAACTGATCTTTTTCAGGTAGTAATACCAGAATTCATATTTTACAAAGATCACCAGTGAAGGATGGGTGATCTCCAGGAACCTTCTTGCGGTATTCGGGCCATCCAGTGGAAGGTAAAATATCCAATCAGCTCCTGCATAATTTTTTTGCGCTTCATAACCCGAAGGAGAGAAGAAAGTGAGGAGGATCCGGTATTCGGGGAAATTTTTCTTCAATTCTTCCATCACCGGTCTTCCCTGTTCAAATTCACCCAGGGATGCGCAATGCACCCAAATTACCTTCTCATTGGGAGAAATGGCTTTCTCCAGCCGCTCCATGATTTTTTTCCGGCCCCGGACCCATTTTTTTGCTTTTGGATCGAACCAGGAAGCAATGAAGATGCCAGATCGGAACAGAAAAAGAATTATATTATAAAGAAGTACAGCCAAGGAATTTATGATGGAATACGGGGTCTAAACTAAGCCTATTTTACTATTTTTGCCAGGCCTTCGGCGATTGGCCGGCAAACTATGCCTTTTTATTGCTTTCGGGTCAATATGATCGGTACCCGAAACCAGTAACACGTAACCTGCCTGCCGGCAGGCAGGCTCGAAACCCGAAACCCGAAACCATTAACCAGTAACCAGCGAATAACATGCGTCCTATACAAATGGTCGACACAAAGACCCAGTATCATAAGATCAAGGAGGAAGTAGATAAAGCTGTACTTGAAGTAATGGAGAGTACTGCATTCATTAATGGCAAGGCCGTGCAGGAATTCACTGCTAACCTGAACAGTTACCTGGGAGCCGGCTATACCATTCCCTGCGCGAACGGCACCGATGCGCTTCAGATCGCTATGATGGCCCTGGGCCTTCAGCCGGGTGATGAGGTGATCACACCTTCCTTCACCTATATCGCTACCACCGAGGTGATCGCTTTACTTCGATTAACACCTGTATTCGTTGATGTGGATCCTCAAACTTATTGTATCGATCCATCCGCAATAGAAAAAGCTATTGGTCCAAAGACCCGAGCCATCGTGCCCGTGCATCTTTATGGTCACCCTGCGGAAATGGAACGCATTATGAACATTGCCATAAAACATGGTTTATATGTGATCGAAGACAATGCGCAGGCCATAGGAAGCGACTATCATTTTTCTACCGGCCAGCGGAAAAAGACCGGTACCATCGGTCATATAGGCGCCACTTCATTTTATCCATCCAAGAACCTCGGCGCCTTTGGCGATGGGGGAGCGATCTTCACCAACGACGAAGCGCTGGCTGCAAAAATGAAAATGATAGCCAATCATGGCCAAAGCCGCCAGTATTATCATGATATAGTAGGATGTAACAGCCGGCTGGATTCTATCCAGGCTGCTATCCTTGATATAAAATTGAAGCACCTGGATGAATATATCAGTGCAAGAAAAGAAGCGGCGGATCATTATGATAACGCATTCGCCAACCATCCCGGCATAGTTACGCCATACAGGGCAGATTTTGGCAGCCATGTGTTCCATCAGTACACCATACAGGTGGATCCTTCTAAAAGAGACGGGTTAAAGGAATACCTCTCGACAAAACAGATCCCATCTATGATCTATTACCCTGTTCCTGGACATAAACAAAAAATGTTCGAGCAATTCGGTGTGGAGTCGGCTGAATTACCGGTTACCGATGCGCTTACCCAACGGGTGATCTCTTTACCGATACATACCGAACTGGACAGTGAACAACTTAAATATATCAGCAGGGAGGTTTTAGCCTTTTTAAACAATTAAAAATTACGAATGAAGATCGCGATCGTTGGCACAGGCTATGTAGGTTTAGTAACCGGCACCTGTTTTGCGGAAACAGGAAATGAGGTGATATGCGTGGATATCGATGTAAATAAAGTGAACAAACTCAGCAATGGCGAGATCACTATTTACGAACCAGGCCTGGAAAAACTTTTCCTTAGAAATGTAAAAGAGAACAGATTGCATTTTACCACCAACCTGGAAGAAGGGGTGAAAGATGCAAAGCTGATCTTCCTGGCGCTGCCTACACCTCCGGGAGGAGATGGCAGGGCAGACCTTCGTTATATACTTGGTGTGGCCAGGGACCTGGGAAAGATCATGAAGGAATATAAGGTGATTGTGGACAAGAGTACGGTGCCGGTAGGTACAGCAGAAAAAGTAAGGGCCGCTATCGCGGAAAATTATAAAGGAGAATTTGATGTGGTCTCCAATCCCGAGTTCCTGCGCGAAGGAGTGGCGGTGGATGATTTCATGAAACCGGATCGCGTTGTGATAGGAGTGAATGCTGAAAAAGCCCGTAAACTGATGGGCGATCTTTATGCGCCTTTTGTTCGCCAGGGTAACCCGGTGATCTATATGGATGAAAAATCTGCAGAGCTTACTAAATATGCGGCAAACTCTTTCCTGGCTACCAAGATCAGCTTCATGAATGAGGTGGCAAAATTATGCGAACTGCTGGGCGCCGATGTGGATATGGTAAGAAAAGGCATTGGAAGTGATGATCGCATTGGAAAACGTTTCCTGTTTCCGGGTATCGGTTACGGCGGCTCCTGTTTTCCTAAAGATGTGCAGGCACTTGTCTGGTCATCAGCCGAGGTGAATTATGATTTTCGCATACTGAATGCCGTGATGCAGGTGAATGAAGACCAGAAACTTCATTTGGTGCCGGGGATCAAAGATTATTTCAATGGCGACCTGAAAGGAAAACATTTTGCTTTGTGGGGACTGGCCTTTAAACCAAATACGGATGATATCCGCGAAGCCCCGGCGCTTTATATAATAGATGCATTAGTGAAGGAAGGCGCCACTGTAACAGCATTCGACCCGGAGGCCATGAAGAATGTGCAGCAGGAGATCGGGGATAAAATAAAATACGCTTCGGATCAGTACGATGCGCTGAAAGGGGCCGATGCGCTGATCATTGCCACCGAATGGAATGAATTCAGGATGCCGCAATTTGAGAAGATGGCGGAGGCACTAAAAAATAAAGTCATTTTCGACGGAAGGAATCTTTTTGACCTTTCTACCATGCGGGAACTTGGCTTTCATTACGAAAGCGTAGGAAGGGAAAAGATCATTAATAAATAAACAATAATGAATTCGCCAAAACAGGAAAGGAAAAGAGTACTGATCACAGGGGCCGCCGGATTTCTTGGATCCCATCTTTGTGACCGGTTTATTAAAGAAGGGTATCATGTGATAGCTATGGACAACCTGATCACAGGCGACCTGATGAATATCCAGCACCTGTTCAAACTGGAGCAATTTGAATTCTATCATCATGACGTAACTAAATTCATTTATGTGCCGGGGCATCTTGATTATATTCTTCATTTTGCCTCGCCAGCCAGTCCGATCGATTATCTTAAAATACCCATTCAAACCCTTAAGGTGGGAGCCATGGGAACACATAATTGCCTGGGATTGGCTAAAGCAAAAAATGCGCGTATGCTGGTAGCTTCTACCAGTGAAGTATATGGAGATCCATTGGTGCACCCGCAAACAGAGGAATACTGGGGTAATGTAAACCCGGTGGGGCCACGAGGCGTTTATGACGAAGCAAAAAGATATATGGAGTCCATCACAATGGCCTATCATAATTTTCATGGTGTAGAAACAAGGATCGTCCGCATATTCAATACCTATGGCCCTCGCATGCGGTTGAATGATGGCCGAGCCCTTCCAGCATTTATTGGCCAGGCTTTGAGAGGGGAGGACCTGACGGTTTTTGGTGATGGATCGCAAACAAGAAGTTTTTGTTTTGTCAGCGACCTGGTAGAAGGAATCTATCGATTGTTGTTAAGCGATTATGATCTGCCTGTGAATATTGGCAACCCCAATGAGATCACGCTTAAGGATTTTGCAGAAGAGGTATTGGCGCTTACGGGTGGTAAGGTGAAGATCGTATATAAGGAACTTCCTGCCGATGATCCGAAGCAGCGGAAGCCGGATATAACCAAGGCGAAACAGTTATTGGGATGGGAACCTGAGATCGGTAGGGCGGAAGGTTTGAAAGCCACCTATGATTATTTTAAAGGCCTTCCTTCTGAGGAATGGTACAAGCAGCCTAAAGAATTTGTCAGTCAACGATAAAATATAACTATGAGTATTTACAGCGAACTGCTGGATAAAAAAGCAAAGCTGGCCGTGATCGGTCTTGGATATGTGGGTCTCCCGATCGCGCTGGAGTTTGCGCGCAAGATCAGTGTGATCGGCTTTGATATCAATGGAAAGCGGATCGAACAAATGAAGCAGGGCATCGATCCCAGCAATGAACTGGAATCATCGGATTTTGAGGGATGCGATATTGAATTCACCAATTCACTGGATGTATTGAGAGAGGCCCGGTTCTTTATTGTAGCGGTTCCTACACCCGTAGATGAGCACAATGTACCCGATCTTACACCTGTGATCAGGGCTTCGGAAACGGTAGGTAAAGTGGTAAAGAAAGGGGATTATGTGGTGTTTGAATCTACCGTGTATCCTGGTTGTACTGAAGAAGATTGTTTACCTGTGATCGAACAGTTGTCAGGATTAAAGAACCCGGTTGATTTTAAGATCGGCTATTCTCCGGAGAGGATCAACCCGGGAGACAAGCAGCATACGCTTTCTTCTATAGTTAAAGTGGTTTCAGGTACGGATGAAGAATCGCTGGAAAATATCGCCAGTGTTTATGAGCTGGTAGTAAAGGCCGGTGTACACCGCGCTTCCTGTATAAAAGTGGCCGAAGCAGCAAAGATCATTGAGAATACGCAACGCGACCTGAACATTGCCCTGATGAATGAACTGTCCATCATTTTCAATATGATGAAAATAAATACCTACGAAGTATTGGAAGCAGCAGGTACCAAATGGAATTTTTTGAAATTCCAGCCCGGGCTTGTTGGCGGGCACTGCATTGGTGTAGACCCTTATTACCTTACCTATAAAGCCAGTGAACTGGGTTATGATGCCGAGGTGATACTGGCCGGAAGGAATATCAATGATAATATGGCCAAATATGTGGCACGTGAGGTGATACAGCATATCATTAAGCACAGTACGGATGTGAAATCGGCCAGGGTGCTGGTGAAAGGCGCCACCTTCAAGGAAAATGTAAGTGATATACGTAACTCAAAAGTGGCGGATGTAGTGAAAGCGTTGAAATCCTATTATGTGAATGTGGAGGTAGAAGATCCTTATGCCGACAGTGATGAACTCATGCATGAATATGGATTTGGATTGGTCAAAGAGACCGGAAGGGATTATGACGCAGTGATCGTAACTGTGCCACACAATGAATATAAAGACCTGGATGATAGCTATTTTGTCTCTATTACCTGTGAGAAGGGGATGGTGGCCGACCTGAAAGGGATTTACAGAAATAAGATTGTTAACCGTACTTACTGGAGCCTTTAATATGCCATTTACTATTACAGATTTTCCCGGCCTGCTGGTTTATGAACCCCGTGTTTTTGAAGATGAGCGAGGTTATTTCTTTGAAGCATTCAATGAAAGTACTTTCAGGGATGCCGGTATCACCGATCAGTGGGTGCAGGACAATCAGTCATCTTCTTCCTATGGCGTGGTCCGTGGATTGCATTACCAGTTGCCTCCGCATGCACAAACCAAACTGGTCAGGGTGATCAGGGGTAAAGTGCTGGATGTGGTGGTTGATCTTCGGAAGGGTTCTCCCACCTGTGGTAAGAGCTATTCACTGGTGCTTTCCGCGAAGAATAAAAAGCAACTTTATATACCGAAAGGATTTGCGCATGGGTTCGCGGTTCTAAGCAATAAGGCAGATCTGCTTTATAAATGCGATACATTTTATAACAGGAGCAGTGAAAAAGGTATCCGCTATAATGATGAGGAATTGAATATTGACTGGAATGTGCTTCCTGAAGAAGCTATTGTTTCAGAAAAAGATCTGTTGCTGGGTTCCTTCAGCGACAGTGCCGGCGACTTTATATTTTAATGGTTACAAGACAAAAAATACTGGTTACCGGTGCCAATGGTCAATTGGGAAAATCATTTCGTGACCTGGCCGCGGATTTTCCGCAGTATGAATTTATTTTTTTGTCAAAAGAAGACCTGCCCATTCACCAGTTTGAACTGTTGCGGCATTATTTCAGTGTGTATCATCCCCAATGGCTGATCAATTGTGCGGCTTATACGGCGGTTGACAGAGCGGAGAGCGAAAAGGACCTGGCCATGCTGGTGAATGGCGAGTCTGTAGGGGTAATGGCCGCTGTTACCAAAGCGAACCATTGCGGTTTTATTCATATTTCCACGGATTATGTGTTTGATGGAAATTCTTCTGCTCCTTACAAGGTAGATCACCCGGTGGCCCCCCAGAATGAATATGGAAGGACCAAACTGGAAGGGGAGAAGCAGGCTTTGCAATTCAATCCGGAAGCCATCATCATCCGAAGTTCCTGGATCTATTCCGAGCACGGGCATAATTTTGTAAAGACCATGATGAGGTTGATGAATGAAAAAGAGTCACTCAATGTAGTGAGTGATCAGGTTGGTTCTCCCACTTATGCCAGGGACCTTGCAGAAGCGATCCTGCAGATCATTATATCAGGCATCAGTCCCCCGAGGCCCTCGATCTATCATTTTTCCAATAGAGGTATCATCAGCTGGTATGATTTCGCGGTGGCGATAAAAGAATTGACCGGCTCTCCCTGTAATATAGGTCCTATACCCACAGCTCAATATCCCACACCCGCCAAAAGGCCGGCCTATTCTGCTATGGACACCCAAAAGATCACCGAAGAATTTGGTGTGAAAATGAAGGATTGGAAACAGAGTTTGAAAGATTGTTTGGGGAGGATGAAAATATGATCCTTCGAAATAAATTATTCCTGCTTCTCCTTCTTTCCGCCTTCTATTCGGCCTCTGCCCAACCTAAACCTTTTCATAACCTGCAATTCTCTTCTATTCCCACAAGATGGGATGAAGGGATCCCGCTTGGTAACGGTATACTCGGCGCGCTGATCTGGCAGAAGGAAAATGAACTTCGTTTCTCGCTGGATAATGTATTTCTCTGGGATGACCGACCTATGCCGAAGATTGATAGCCTGGATTTCAACATGGTCCAGCAAAAGCTGGCGGCAAATGATTACCGCAGCATTCAACAATTGGGCGATGAACCCTATGAAGCGAATCCTGCGCCCACAAAGATCCCGGGCGCAGCTCTGGAGATCAATATCGCTGCTTATGGAAAAGTGAAAACGGCCTCCCTGGACCTCGCTACCGCTATCGCCCATATAGAATGGGAATCAGGCACGCGCATGGAATCTTTTATCAGCGCCAGCGGAAATGCCGGACTGTTTCATTTCTATGACCTTGATAAGGAATTTGAACTGGAACTCATCCCTCCCGCCTACCAGCAATTGGATCCCGGAAAAGGCGGTAATTCGGTACAGGGACAGGGATTGGAACAATTGGGATATAAGCAGGGTAAATTAACAAAGACCATAACAGCAGCGGGTATTCATCAAACCTATTTTCAAAAATGTTTTGGCAAAACGGCCTACCAGGTAACCGTTTTTTATAAAATAAAGGGAAGGCAGGTGGATGGTTATTGGACCATTCAATGGATCACGGATCTATCCTTGTTTAAGGAGAATAAACGGATCGATAGCGGCAGGGCTACCCATCTTACCTGGTGGAAAAAATACTGGAATGCTTCTTCACTCTCTGTTCCCGATAGCACTATTGAAAAACAATACTACCGCGAGCTTTATAAATTTGGATCGGTGGCAAGAAGTTTTACTCCTCCCATCTCCCTGCAGGCTATATGGACCGCCGACAATGGAAGACTGCCACCCTGGAAAGGCGACCTGCACCATGACCTGAATACCCAACTCAGCTATTGGCCGGGCTATACGGCTAATCATCTTGAGCTGACAGCCGGATATACCAACTGGCTCTGGAAAACAAGAGTGACGAATAGAAAATGGACCAAACAATATTTTGAGGTGGAAGGAATTAATGTTCCCGGTGTAACTACCATCAGCGGAGCGGCTATGGGAGGATGGATACAGTACTCCATGAGCCCCACTACCATTGCATGGCTGGCCCAGCATGTTTACTGGCAATATAAATTCAGCCTTGACCCGAACTTTCTTAAAAATACCTGTTATCCTTATTTCAAGGATGCGGAGCGCTATTTAACTGCTATGCTGAAGCAGGATAAGAATGGCCAACTGCAGCTTCCCCTAAGTTCCAGTCCTGAGATCCATGATAACGATGCGCGTGCCTGGTTTACTACCATGACCAACTATGACCTGGCGCTGCTGAAAAGTTTTTATAGTTATTGTGTCGAAGTCTATACACTGAATAAAGACCAGCGCTTGAACCTTGTAGAAATTACCTTACTCCAGCTTCCTGATTTTGCGGTCAATGAAAAAGGATTGTCTGTTGCAAAAGGGGAGGACCAGCAGGGATCCCATCGTCATCTCTCTCCCTATATGGCCATTTATCCTATGCAGTTGCTAGACATCCATAAGCCTGCTGACAGCACTATTATTAATAACTCTGTTCGGTGGATAGAAAAACTGGGAACCAGGGAATGGTGCGGTTATAGTTTTAGCTGGATGGCCTCTGTGTATGCCAAAGCACTCGAATCCAAAAAGGCCTTGCAGATGCTTCAGATCTTTGCTTCCAATTTTGTTTCAACAAATAGTTTTCATTTGAACGGAGACCAGCGGAACGGAGAATATTCTTCTTATACCTATCGCCCGTTTACGCTGGAGGGAAATTTTGCTTTTGCACAGGGATTGCATGAAATTTTATTACAGTGCCAGGATGGAGTGGTATCTGTATTTCCCGCGCTGCCCGAAGAATGGAAAGATGTTTATTTTAATGATCTGAGGACTATGGATGCATTCCTGGTCAGCGCCCAACGATCAAATGGCATCAACCGGTCAGTAAAGATCAGGGCTACCCAGGACGCCACCCTTACCTGCAGGCTTCCTTTCAGGCACTATTCCATTTCCGGTATGAAGACGAATACACTGAAAGAATATAATGGGGTGATCTCTCAAAAAATGAAAAAAGGACAGGTTATGATCTTCACCAACCTGGACTAAGGGCCAAACCTATTTGTTTGGAAATAAATTCCTGTTCCCTTATTTTTGCACTCCTTTTTGCTATTGACCCATGGTGTAATGGTAGCACAACAGATTTTGGTTCTGTTTGTTAAGGTTCGAATCCTTATGGGTCAACAAAAGCCTGCAAATCAAACACTTGCAGGCTTTTGAGTTTTCCGGAACAGCGGCGTTATCCGGGGATCCTGCCCTGAAAGATAATGGTCCTTTATTTGGTGGTTCTCAGGATCAAAAACAAAATCTCTATCTTTCCTTAAATCAGAAAAATGCTAGAAAATCTCCTCAACCTTATCAGGCAAAATGCCGGCTCAGTGATCAACAATAATCCTGCAATTCCTAATGAACGTAATGAGGAGGCTATAGAAGCTACCGGCACCTCGATTATGGATACCCTGAAGAATGCATTATCCGGCGGAGGGTTGAATTCAATTTTAGGCATGTTAGGAAAAGGGGAGGCCACTGCCACCCACCCGGTTGTGCAACAGGCGACAGGCGATGTAGCTAATAAATTATCTGCCCAATTTGGATTGGATCCTGTTCAGGCTGGTTCCATTGCCGGTGAACTGGTACCTAATGTGATGAATCAAATGGCGCAAAAGACCGCCGATCCTAACGATAATAAATTCGATCCACAGGATATGATGAATAACCTCACCGATGGTAAAACATCAGGCGTGAATATCCAGGGCCTGCTTTCCAAATTCAAAACGGGCCTGGATAAAGATGGCGACGGAGATGTGGACCTCCAGGATCTCAAAGGATTGTTATCAGGCGGTGGTTTTATGGACTCTGTGAAAGGATTTTTTAATTGATCTCTAACCTTTCTCTTTCCTTCAACTCTTTTATTTTATCAAGTGCCCGGGCCACCACATCGCACATAATGGTGTAAAGGGCTCCGGGTTCATGATGCTCATAGATGTGATCCAGGGCCTGGTCCTCGTTAGGGATCACTAATACTTTTTTATTTCTATCCACGTTTTCAATGCCTTCTTTCAGCAGGCCAATGATCTCATCTGCGGTCCTTCCCCTCAGGTTCTTATCGCAGCGGATGATGATCTCATCAAAATAATGCGCCGAGATCTCACCTAATTCGCGGATATCATTGTCGCGACGGTCGCCTGTGCCGGATATTACCCCTATCTTTTTTGGATACTCCAGTTTGCTTACAAAATCTCCCAGCAGTTTTAAGCCATGCGGATTATGTGCAAAATCTGCCAGCATGGTAAAATTCCTGAAATGGAAAAAATTCAATCTTCCGGGGGTAAGGCTTTCAGATGGTATGAAAGTTTGCAAACCTGTACGGATATCATCTATGCTGATATCGCGGTAGAGATAGGCGGCCAGTACGGAAGGCAAACAGTTATTAATATTATGTATGGCCTTTCCTTCATAGGTAAGCGGGATATCTCTCACCGGTAATACCCTGATCTTCCAGGATCCTTTCATCAGGGTGATAAATCCATTTTCAAACACGCAGCTTAATCCATGATTGGCTGCATGGGCCCTTATTCTTGGATTATTTTCATCCATACTGAACAGGGCGATATTGCATTTCAATTCATCCTTCATTTTATAAACCAGGTCATCATCGGCATTCAACACGGCATATCCATGCGGGAATACGGTCTCAGGCACTACGGCTTTTACCCGGGCCATTTGTTCTACCGAGTTGATGCCACCCAATCCGATATGATCAGCCGCAACATTGGTCACAATGGCCACCTCACAATTTTGGAAAGCAAGTCCTGATTTTAAGATGCCACCCCTGGCGCATTCCAGCACCGCAAAATCTACCGTTGGATCCTTCAATACAAATGCAGAGGATACTGGTCCGGTACAATCCCCTTTCATCATTAACTGGTTCTGTATATAAACCCCGTCGCTGGTGGTATAGCCTACTTTCTTACCTGCCGTTTTCGCAATATGTGCCGTTAAACGGGTAGTGGTGGTCTTGCCATTGGTACCAGTGATAGCGATGATCGGAATTTTTCCTGCGCTGCCTTTGGGAAATAACATATCCACCACAGGTTCGGCCACATTGCGTGGCAAACCTTCCGAAGGTTCAATATGCATACGGAAACCAGGTGCGGCATTCACTTCAAGTATAGCGCCACCATTCTCTGCAATGGGGCTGCGCAGGTCGGAGGCCATCACATCAATACCACAGATATCCAGTCCAATGATCCTTGCGATCCTTTCAAACATAAAAATATTAGCAGGGTGCACTTCATCTGTTACATCGGTGGAAGTACCTCCTGTAGAAAGATTGGCGGTTGGTTTTAAAATGACCCTTTCTCCTTTTGATGGAATATGTTCAAGGGTGATGCCGGCATCATCCAGCATTTTCTGGGTGTACTGATCAATGCTGATCTGGGTCAATACTTTTTCATGTCCATAACCCCGGCGCGGATCTTTATTGGTCTCCTCGATCAGCCAGGAAATAGTATGAATGCCATCACCTACTACAGAAGCAGGGGTGCGTAAGGCAGCGCAGATGAATTTGTAGTTGATCACCAGGCAACGAAAATCATAGCCGGTGATGAATTTCTCAACGATCACCGAGCGGCTATATTCTTTGGCCGATTCAAATGCCCTGACCGCCATATCCCAGTCATTGATATTGGTGGTATTGCCCTTGCCATGGTTCCCATCAATTGGTTTTATCACCAGGGGATAACCGTATTTATCAATGGCCTCTTTTAATCCTTCTACCGTTCTTACCACAGTTCCCCTTGGTACAGGGATCTCCGCAGCTTCCAGTAATAGTTTAGTTTCCTCCTTATCGCAGGCAATATCCACCGCGATATTGGAGGTAGTGGAAGCAATGGTGGCGCGGATCCTTTTTTGATTAACGCCATAACCCAATTGTACCAAACTATGTTTATTCAATCGAATATATGGGATCCCTCTTTTGGCGGCTTCATCAACAATACATCCTGTTGATGGACCCAGCCGGGTCTCTTCACGGATCACCCTTAATTTCTGTATGTCTTCAGATAGATCATAGTCCTTTTCATCCACCAGGTGTTGCGCGATCCTTACTGCGGCCCTGGCAGCATAAACCCCCGCATCTGCTTCCATATAACTGAACACCACATAATAGACACCTGGTTTTTCACCTTCCGGGGTGCGGGTCCTTCCAAAACCAGTATCCATTCCGGCCATGGTCTGCAGCTCCAGGGCTATATGTTCGATCACATGACCCATCCAGGTGCCTTCTTCCACTCTTTCAAAAAAACCACCGGGGCGACCAACACTGCAACGGTGTTCATATAGCGAAGGGAATAAACTCTCCAGCCTCTCCCTGAAGCCGGGAATAGTGTTGGTGGGGCGTTCTTCGAGTTCCTCCAGATCCAGTTTCATTTGAATGAGCTTTGGCCGGCGTACACTCCAGTAATTTGGGCCGCGAAGGACCTTAATTTCTAAAATCTGCATAGTTGCTTGTTAGTTGGGTAATTTAGGAATAATTTTTTGCGTTTTGCTTACATTTATACAAACCAGGTCTATGTCTGATCGTCGACGCTTTCTGAAAAAAGCAGGGATCTTCTCTGCAACTGCATTTCTCTCTTCACTGGCCAAACCAGGATGGGCCAGGAACCTTGATAGCGCTATCCGGGATGCGGAAGGAGTATCAGCAATTGACCTGGCTTCGGAAGAGGATTTCTGGTATTATATCCAGCAATCTTTTACCGTTTCCCCGGCTATCATCAACCTGAACAATGGAGGGGTCTCTCCCGCTCCTAAAACGGTGCAGGATGCCATGAAGCGATATTATGATCTTTCTAATGAAGCCCCTTCTTATTATATGTGGCGGATACTTGACCAGGGCAGGGAACCCTTAAGAAGGCACCTGGCAAAAACGGCCGGCTGCGATGCTGAAGAAATTGCCATCAACCGGAATTCATCAGAAGGACTGGAGACCGTGATCTTTGGTTTGCAATTAAAAGCAGGGGATGAGGTGGTGGCAGCCAAACAGGATTACCCCAATATGATCAATGCCTATAAGCAAAGGGAAAAAAGGGATGGTATTAAAATGGTTTGGATCAACCTGGAACTTCCAAGTGAGGATGATGATTACATCGTGAAGCAATATGTAAATGCATTTACCGATAAAACACGGGTGGTGCATATCACACATATCATTAACTGGAACGGTCAGATACTTCCGGTAAAAAAAATCGCGAAAGAAGCCCATAAAAGAGGGATCGAGGTTGTAGTGGATGGGGCCCATAGTTTCGCACATTTTGAATTTCGTATTCCTGAACTGGATGCTGATTATTTTGCCGCCTCCCTGCATAAATGGTTATATGCCCCCATTGGCAGTGGAATGCTATATGTAAAAAAAGAAAAGATCGGTTCCATTTACCCAATGTTCGCGGTGGATGATCCCCTGAAATCAGATATCCGGAAATTCGAAGCATTGGGTACCCGTCCCTTCTTCATTGAGCAGGCCATAGGCAAGGCCCTGGAATTCCACGATATGATCGGAGGTGAAAGAAAAGAAAAACGCCTGCATTACCTGAAGAATTACTGGATGGAAAAAGTGAAAGACCTCCCTAAGGTGAAACTCAATACCTCCTTCCATCCTAAATATGGATGCGCCATTGGTAATATTGGCATAGAGGGCAGGAAGCCCGGTGAACTGGATTCATTCCTGATGGATAAATATAAAGTGCATGCGGTAGGTATTACCTGGGAAAATATTGTAGGTGTAAGAGTAACGCCGAACGTATATACCACCACCCGCGACCTTGATATATTGGTCGAAGGCATTACCGCTTTCACTAAACTCTAACTGGCAACTTCATTCATTAATAAGGATCTGCTTGGCTCTTCAAAACCCGAAACTCACCCTGCTTCATGCCACGGCCATCAATATGATCGATATGGTGGGCATCGGCCCCTTTGTAGTAATGCCCATGGTGGTGGGTTATTTTTCTTCAGGGCTTTTTATCTGGGCCTGGGTATTTGGCGCCATTACTGCACTGGTAGATGGAATGATCTGGGCTGAGCTGGGTGCACGTTATCCCCGGGCCGGTGGCACCTATAATTTTCATCGCATTGCTTTTGGCGAAAAAGGCGGAAAACTGATGAGTTTTTTGTTTGTTTGGCAGACCAGTATACAGGCGCCCCTGGTGGTAGCTTCCGCTTCTATTGGTTTTGCGCAATACCTCACTTACCTGCTGCCCTTAAGTTCTGCCCAGCAATCCATGGTTAGCGGTGCCCTGGTCATCCTGGTCTTCCTGATGTTATATCGAAAAATAGAAACGATAGGAAAGATATCGGTGATCATGGGCACGATCGTGATCCTTACCATGCTCTGGATCATCATCAGTGGGTTCACCCATCAGCAATACAGCATCAACATCATTCCCAAGGCCCCGGATTCATTTTTCTCTTTTGCTTTCTGGGCAGCTGTTTCCCACGGCTCTTTGAAAACAGTGTATAGTTACCTGGGTTATTATAATGTTTGTCACCTGGGCAGTGAAATAAAAGACCCCGGAAAAAATATTCCAAAAAGTATTTTCATTTCTATTGCAGGCATTGCCCTTCTTTACCTGCTGATGAATATTGCGGTAATGGGGGTGATACCCTGGCAGGAAGCCGGGGCCATGGACAAATACCTGGTGAGTAATTTTATGGAAAGGCTATTCGGTAATGGGGCAGCAGTGCTGGTCACCGTACTGATTCTTTGCATCGCCTTATCCTCTCTATTCGCGGTAGTGCTGGGATATTCCCGTATACCTTATGCTGCAGCTGTGGATGGAAATTTCTTCAAGCCTTTTGCCGCGCTTCATCCTAAAAAGAATTTCCCTTATGTTTCATTGATCGTTTTATGTTCCATAGGATTTATTTTCAGCCTGCTCTTCCGTTTATCGGATGTGATCACGGCCATACTGGCTATGCGAATCCTTATTCAATTCATAGCGCAATCGGCCGGCGTGGTTTTATTAAGAAGAAAAAATGGGAGCCGGGACCTTCCCTTCCGCATGTGGGCATTTCCGGTTCCGGTTATCCTTTCCATACTGATCTGGAGCTTTCTTTTTATCTCTACCGGATGGTTTGCTCTCTATGGCATGTTGATCGCCCTGCTGGGCGTGGGTATCTTCTTTATCAAGGATAGAATTTAACAAGCCCCTTTCCCTAAATTTGTTAGAATCAAACCCCATTGAATGAATAAGGCCAAGGGAAAATTGATCGCAATTGGTGGAGCAGAAGATAAAGGCACCGACCTGGAAACCGGAAAGATCAATCGTAATAACCTGAATTTTGGCGAGCTCGGCATTCTTCGCCGGGTGGTGGAAGAATCTGGTGGACCTTCAGCAAGAATAGAAGTGATCACTACTGCTTCCATGATCCCCTATGAAGTTGGGGAGGCGTACCTGGATGCTTTTGGCAGATTAGGATGCACCAATGTTGGACTGATGCATATCAGGACCAGGGAAGATGCCATGGCCGAACACTATGTTGAAAGGGTGAGGAACTGTGATGCAGTGATGTTCAGTGGTGGCAACCAGCTTCGTTTAAGCGCAACGGATGGGGGCACTGAATTTCTTTCCATTCTTAAAAAAAGATACAAAGAAGAGAATTTTGTGATCGCCGGTACCTCAGCCGGGGCAATGGCCATGAGCAATACCATGATCTATGAAGGCAATGCAACCCGCGCTCACCTGAAAGGGGAAGTGAAGATCACTACCGGGCTGGGCTTTATCGGGAATATCATCATCGATTCGCATTTTGAGAAAAGAGGAAGGTTTAACAGGCTTGCACAAGCCGTTGCTTCCAATCCCGGTTGTATCGGAATGGGTCTGGGTGAAGATACCGGTATGCTGATCACCGAAGGGAACCGGATGGAAGCTATAGGCAGCGGACTGGTCATCATTATTGATGGTCATGATATTCGGCACTCGAATATTGCGGATATACCGGATGGGAATCCGATCAGCCTTGAAAACCTTAAAGTTCATTTCTGTGAAAAAGGAAATGGCTACCTGCTGAATGAAAGGATCTACCTTCCTGAAGCCAGTGAAGGGTCGGTGATAAGGAAACAAGTAGACGTAGAATAAAATTGCCGCTAAATGAAAAAGTCTTTGTACCTGCTGATGATCCCCTTGCTCCTTTCTCTTGCTGTCCCTCCTAAAAAGAAAGTGGTTTTTTTTGGTGATTCTCTGACTGAATTGGGCGCCCGCCCAGGTGGATATATACCCCGGATCGACAGTCTGTGCAAAGCTGAGAACCGATCAGCTGATTTTGAATTTGTAGGAGCCGGAGTGGGGGGAAATAAGGTATATGATCTTTACCTGCGCATGGATGAGGATGTAATGGCTAAGAACCCTGATATCGTGGTGATCTTTATCGGCATCAATGATATCTGGCATAAAGCAAGCTTTGGAACAGGTACCGATGTGGATCGCTTTGAGAAATTCTATAACGCGATCCTTAAAAAATTAAAGGACAGGAATATCAACGCCATACTCTGCACCCCGTCTCTGATCGGGGAAAGAAATGATATGTCTAACCAGCAGGATGGGGACCTGAATTTTTTCAGTGGATTAGTAAAAAGGATCGCTGAGAAAAATAATGCGCAGCTGGTGGATCTCAGGACCCTGATGGTCGACTACCTCAAAAAAAATAATCCGGAAAACAAGGATAGGGATATTCTTACCTATGACCGGGTACATTTTAATGCCGCCGGAAATGAACTGGTGGCGGAGGCGATCTGGAAAAAATTACGCGGATAATCCGAATAAAAATAATGGACAGGAAAACATTCATCCGAAATACTTCCTTCGGGGCCGCCGCACTGCTCAGTAGCCGCTATAGCTTTGGTAATTCTGCGAAAGAATTTCCTGTTGTACGGATGCCGGAGAATCTCCGGAAGTTCAAAAGCCCCGCTGTAGAAGCCATCATAAATGATATTCAGAAAAATATCGGGAACAAAGAGATCGGATGGCTATTTGGGAATTGCTTTCCAAATACACTTGATACCACGGTAGAATTTGAGGTGGTGAATGGCAGGCCCGACACATTTGTGATCACCGGTGATATAGATGCCATGTGGTTGCGTGACTCTTCTGCCCAGGTATGGCCTTATTTACCCCTGATGAAAGCCGACAGGCAGTTGCAGGAACTTGTAAAAGGCGTGATCAACCGGCAGGTCAATTGCATCCTGGTCGATCCATATGCCAATGCGTTTTATAAGGATGGTACTAAAATCAGTGAATGGAAAAGCGATAAGACCGAGATGCGCCCGGGGGTACATGAAAGAAAATGGGAAATAGACAGCCTCTGTTATCCCATCCGCCTTGCCTGTGCTTATTACAAAGAAACCGGTGATCCTTCTCCATTTGATAAGGATTGGCTGGAGGCCATGCGAAACATTGTAACCACCTTTAAGGAGCAGCAACGGATCAACAATAGTGGCCCTTATCATTTTGAACGAACCACCAGTTGGGCAACTGATGGACTTGCCATGGGTGGCTATGGTTATCCTACAAAAAAGAATGGACTGATCCATTCCATGTTCCGGCCAAGTGATGATGCTACCGTATTCCCTTACCTGGTGCCTTCTAATTTTTTCGCCTATTATTCCCTTATTGACCTCGATAAATTACTGAAGCAGGTAAATGATGATACAAAACTCAGGTCTGCTGTTTCTAAACTGATAGTAGATATTAAAGGGCCTTTATTTGCATTAACCTCCGCTGTTAATGGAATTGGGAAGATCATTCCATATGAAATAAATGGAGCAGGCTCTGCCAATTTAATGGATGATGCCAATGTTCCCAGTCTGCTGGCCCTTCCTTATCTAACACCCATGCCTATTGCAAATAAGGACTACCAGGCTACAAGGGCTTTTGTTTTATCAGAGCAAAACCCCTTCTTTTTTAAAGGCAAAGCTGCAGAAGGGGTAGGAGGTCCGCATGTGGGTATGGATTATATCTGGCCCATGAGTATCATCATGCGCGGTCTTACCAGCATGGATGAAAAAGAAATGAAGAATTGCCTTCAAACATTACAGCGTACCCACGCTGAAACAGGTTTCATGCATGAGGCCTTCCATAAAGATGATGCAACTAAATTCACCAGGAAGTGGTTTGCCTGGGCCAACACGCTGTTTGGAGAATTTGTATGGAAGGTTTATCGCGAAAGGAGAAGATTACTGGATTAATTATTCAGCGGAGACCAGGTAATAATTCTTTTTTCCCTTTTGCGCCAGGATATAACGGCCATGCAGGAGAAAACTCTGATCTATTTTAAGGTCTGTGCTTTCCACTTTTTTGCGGTTGATGCTGATGCCTCCCCCCTGAACTAATTTTCTCGCTTCCCCTTTCGAAGCAAGGATGCCACTATCAGCTAAAAAAGAAACTACATCAATACCAGCCAGTATTTTTTCTTTAGCGATCTGTGCCCGCACAATGCCCTCCATTCCTTCCAGGTCCTCAATACTTAAAGATTCCGCAGGTGCATGTTGATTGGCGAATAATTTCTCAGTAGTAGCGATGGCATCATTGAATCCATTTTCGCCATGTACAAATCTTGTCACTTCTTCCGCCAGTTTTTTCTGAAGCGTTCTTTTTCCGGGATCTGTTTTATGGATGGCTTCTAATTCTTCGATAGAGGATCGATCCAAAAATGTAAAAATGCGTATCCACTTTGTGGCATCCTCATCACTGGCATTCAGCCAGAACTGGTAGAACTGGTAAGGACTGGTGCGGTTCGGGTCCAGCCATATATTGCCAGATTCTGTTTTTCCGAATTTACCTCCATCGGCCTTTGTGATCAAAGGACAGGTAAATGCAAATGCTTCGCCGCCTGCTTTCCTTCGGATCAGTTCTGTACCAGTAACGATATTTCCCCACTGGTCGCTGCCACCCATTTGCAGTTTGCAGTTCTTCTCTGTATACAACCAGTAAAAATCATAACCCTGCACCAGCTGGTAAGTGAATTCTGTAAAACTCATTCCGGTTTCACCTTCCAGTCTTTTTTTTACACTGTCCTTAGACATCATATAATTTACAGTGATATGCTTACCTACGTCACGTATAAAATGCAGGAAGCTCATATTGCGGAACCAGTCGTAATTGTTTACCATTTCCGCCGCATTGGCCTTCGACGCGTCAAAATCCAGGAATTGCATCAATTGTTTTTTTACTCCTTCCTGGTTATGCTTCAGCACCTCTTCACTCAAAAGGTTTCTTTCCTCGCTTTTTCCGCTGGGGTCTCCCACCATGCCGGTTGCCCCACCTACAAGGGCTACTGGTTTATGACCCGCTTTCTGTAAATGAACCAATAAAAGGATAGGAACCAGGCTGCCAATATGCAAACTGTCGGCTGTAGGATCAAAACCTATATATGCCGAGGTCATTTCTTTCTGCAGTTGCTCCTCTGTTCCTGGCATAATATCCTGGATCATTCCTCTCCAGGTCAGTTCTTTTATAAGGCTCATATTCAATGAAATAGGTTTTTATTTTTATCGTTCGGTATCGGGCCGTTCCCTGGTGCCTGACTGCAGCAAAAATAAGGCAGAATACCCAAGGGGGAGTATAATGGCAATATTTTGCTAATATATTCGTTATCAAGTTATAGGCTTTTTAGTTAATTTTACAAGATCCGCCGTACCTATAGAAGACCTATATCCAATTCAATCGCTTTGAAAATTGTCCGAATGAAACCAACCATTATTTGCTTGTTATTTATGACAGCGGTTTTTTCTATACCCTGTCATTCCCAATTCAGAAAATATTCCAACGAATTTTTAAACATCGGTGCTGGCGCACGGGGACTTGCCATGGGTGGTGCCCAGGTGGCTTCCGTTGCAGACGGCACCTCTGGCTACTGGAATCCTGCTGGTCTGGCCGAGGTGGTCGACCATCCGCAATTGAACCTGATGCACGCGGAGTATTTTGCCGGTATTGGAAAATATGATTTTGTAAGTGTAGCTATTCCCGGAAACAGCAATAAAAGAACTATCGGTATTACTGGTCTTCGTTTTGCGGTAGACGATATAATGAATACCCTGTTCCTTGTGGAGCCAGATGGTTCAATCAATTACAACAATATCCAGTCTTTTTCTTCGGCTGATTATGCTTTTATCTTTTCCTATGGTCAAAAGCTAAAAGAGACAGAAAACAAAAAATTAAACTTCGGGGTCAATGCAAAAGTGATCCACCGCAGCGTGGGTAAATTTGCCAAGGCCTGGGGATTTGGCCTGGATGCAGGACTTCAATACCATCCTGGCAATTGGCGGCTCGGTATTGCCGGAAGAGACATAACTACCACATTCAATACCTGGTCATTCAGCTTTACAGAGAGGGAAAAGCAGGTTCTTTACCTGACCAAAAACGAGATCCCGGTTAAGTCGTCTGAACTTACAGCCCCCCGTCTTGTTCTTGGCATTGGTTATGATTTTAAACTGGGTGAAAAATCCAGTCTTCTTGCGGAAGCCAATATCGACCTGACCTTTGATGGCAAAAGGAATACCCTGCTGAGTGCTGATCCTGTAAGTGCCGATCCTAAACTCGGCCTGGAACTGAATGTAAAGGATATTTTTTACCTCCGTGCAGGCATTAATAATTTTCAGCAAGCATTATCTGATGGCGATACCGTAAATCAGAAAAAAGTGTGGATCTATCAACCCAGCGGTGGCGCGGGTTTTAAAATAGGAAACGTAAGCATAGACTATGCATATGTGAACCTTGCCAATCAATCCAATCCTTTATATACGCATGTATTTTCCCTTAAGCTGAATCTGGTGGGAAATAAGAACGAAAACCAATAACCGCATTCGAAAACCTAATCAAATGAAAAAAGCTTTACTTCCTTTATTCATTTTCATAAGCCTTGTATCGCAATCGCAGGCGCTTTACAATGAATGGATAGATTATAATAAGACCTATTATCGAATTAAGGTCAGGATCACCGGTATGTACCGGATCAACCAGGTTGACCTTAACAGCATCGGCCTGGGCAGCACCCCTGCAGAGAAATTTCAGCTCTGGCATAATGGACAGGAGGTTCCCCTCTATACAACTGTGCCAACCGGGCCAATGAGTGCCACAGACTACCTTGAATTTTATGGAGAATACCAGGATGGATCAGTAGATAAGGATCTTTATCGGATTCCTGATCAACAGATCAACTATGGATGGAGCCTCGGTTCCGATACGGCTATTTATTTTCTCACCGTTAATAATGGCGTTAATAAAAGGCTGACGCCCGCTTCTAATGGCTTGCCAACCTCTATGACCCCTGACCCATATTTCATACATACGGAAACCACGTTCTTCAGGGAAAAATGGTTCAATGGATTTGCAGCGGTTGTGGGTGATTACGTATACGCATCTGACTATGAAAACGGCGAGGGACTTACCTCCAGTGATATCGGTAACGGTTCCTCACGTACACTTACCTATCCGAATTTAAGACCTTATACAGGGGCAGGGGCGCCGCCTCCAATAGTTAATGTCAATGCAGCAGGTAATGCCCTACTTACAAGAAGCTTTGAAGTTAAATTGGGAGGTACCGTAATTGGTACTACCACCATGGATTATTTTGATTACTCCAAGAAATCATATCCGGGGGATATATCACAGATAAGCAGTGGAACGGGCACTCTTGAAATAAAAAATCTTTGCCCTACCTCCAATGACCGTATGGTATTGGGTCAAACGCAAATTGTTTACCCCAGGATATTTGATCTGAATGCCACAAATAATTTTTACCTGGAGCTGGAGGCTAATCCTTCCGGTAATTACCTGGAGATCACAAATTTTAATTATGGAGCCAGTGCTCCCGTTCTGCTTGACCTGACAAATGGCGCCCGTTATGTTTGCGATATCAGTACGCCTGGAATGGTGAAAGTGGTGCTGCAGCCATCGTTGGTAAAAAGGAGGTTATACCTGTATTCAACCGATCCTGCTATTGCAGTGCGTACAGTGACCAGTTTCCAGCAAAGAAATTTTGTTAATTATAACCTCGCTGCTAACCAGGGCAACTACCTGATCATATCTCACAACAATTTTACTACTTCAACTACCGGTCAAAATCCACTGGTTGAATACTCCAATTATAGAAAATCACCTGAGGGCGGAGGCTATAATGTTAAGATATGTATGATCGATGATCTTGTAGACCAGTTCGCCTACGGTATCAAACGGGACCCGCGTTCCATTAAGAATTTTCTTCGCTTTGCCAGAGCAAATTTTGCCACTCCTCCACGCTTTGCTTTTTTGATCGGCAAAGGCATACAATACATTGATGCAAGAAACCTGGAGGCCAATCCAAATATGGATAAACTGGCTTTTATTCCTTCCTGGGGATATCCTCCATCTGATAACCTTCTGGCAACGGATTATGGCCAGGATGTATTGCCCAAAACCCCCATTGGCCGGCTTTCGGTTATTAATGGAGATGAGATCCTGTTGTATTTAAAAAAAGTAAAACAATATGATCAGGCACTGGCCTTCCAATCGCCCTATATCAGGGATAAAGCATGGATGAAAAATGCAGTTCATATCATTGGGTCTGGTGATGGCACTCTGGGAGACCAGATAACTAATTCGATGAGCGGTTTTAAGTCGATCATCGAAGACACGTTATATGGAGCCAATGTAAATACGTTCAGTAAGTTAACTACAGCTCCTGTTGAACAGAATAATTCGGCCAGGCTTTATGGTCTTTTCCAGGAAGGATTTGGAATAATGACCTATTTCGGGCACTCTTCCGCCACAACGTTGGAGTTCAATTTAGATAACCCTGACAATTATGATAATACAGGTAAATATCCCCTTATCATTATGCTGGGATGTAATGCCGGTAATTTTTTTAATTTCAATGTGGCCCGTTTAGCAACTAAAGAGACCATCTCAGAAAAATTTGTATTGTCCGATCAGAAAGGAAGTATTGCCACCATAGCCAGCACACACCTGGGTATTGTTTATTACCTGGATATTATTAACGGAAAAACCATGAATTCCATTGCCACGGAAGATTATGGAAAGACTATCGGAGAAATAATGATAGAATCCGCAAAGGAAACCTATGACTTAACTACCCAGCAGGACTATTATGCCCGATTCCATCTTGAGCAGGCTACCCTGCATGGGGATCCGGCATTAAAGCTGGATGTGACTGGCGATAAGCCGGATTATGTTATTGAAGATCAACTTTTGACGATTAACCCAAGTTTCATTTCTGTAGCGGAAAATAATTTCACGGTCAAGGCACGAGTAATGAATATGGCCAAGGCAATAAGTACTCCTACCATCGTCGAAATGAAAAGGACCTACCCGGATGGAAGTTTCAGCATCAGGCGTGATACGATCCCGGGGATCCGTTACATGGATTCGATCATCTACACCATACCATTGATTGCTGCAAGGGATAAAGGTCAGAATAGGATCACGATAACCATTGACCCTGATAACCGGACTCCTGAGCTCTATGAATCTAATAACAGCATTGGCAAAGATTTTTACATTTTTGAAGATGAGATCAGGCCTGTTTATCCTTCCAATCTTTCAATAGTTACTAAGCAGAATATAAAATTCCAGGCCTCCACAGCAAACCCATTTGCCTTATCCAGGCAATATACCTTTGAACTGGATACAACAGAACTATTCAATTCTTCTTTTAAGAAACAGCAAACAATTACTTCGGTTGGCGGTTTAATTGAATTCAGCCCGGTTGTAACCCTGGCAGACAGTGTGGCCTATTACTGGCGTGTTTCTCCAGTGCCCACCAGCGGTTCGCCAGTATGGAATACTTCCAGCTTTACCTTTATAAATAATTCGGATAAAGGGTTTGATCAAACCCATTTTTTCCAGCATGATAAATCAGAAAAGCAAAGTCTAATCGTTTATCCTGGTAATACATGGAAATTTGATTCGGTACAGCACTTTCTTTATTCTAAGAATGGCGTGTTTGGTTCTGCTACTTCGCAGGAAGGTGATATTATTGTCAGTCCCGATGGAAACTCCTTCATCCGCAGTGCATGCGTTGGCTTTTCCCTGATCTTTAATATTTTCGATCCGAATACATTTGTTCCTACCACTAATCCAAGTGGCGCTTATGGTAGTGCTCCATTTTGTTCACCCACCCGTTTATGGAACTTTGAGTGGAGCTATATGAATGCGGCCAGCCGTAAGAAGATAATGGACTTTATGGATTCTATTCCCAATAATTATATTGTGGTAGTGCGGAATATTCTGAACAGCGGTCAGGCGGGAGGATTTGTGAACGATTGGAAGGCAGATTCCTTATTGCCTGGTTATGGCCCCGGAGTTTCCCTCTATCATAAGTTGAAAAACGTGGGATTTAATACCCTTGATTCATTTAACTCCGCGAAGGCTTTCATTTTCATGTACCAGAAAGGAAGACCCCAGTTCGGGCCTATTTCCACTATCTCAAATGGTTTATATGATATTGTGATCTTAAATAAATACCTGAAAACAATTGACTCGCTTGCTTACCTGACCTCGCCTGCTTATGGTCCGGCGAAGAATTGGAAGAAGATGTACTGGAGGGGAACTACTGACAATGCACTGGATACAGCAAGAGTAGATATAATCGGAATACAGAATAATGGAACCGAGGTGCCCCTGTTTACAGGTATCACGCCTGCGCAAACAGGATTCGATATTACTTCCATTGATGCCGTTCAGTTTCCAAACCTGAAACTGCGTATGATGACGAAGGATAAGGGAAATTATACGCCATTCCAGTTGAAATACTGGATGGTGACCTATGACCCTGTACCGGAAGGGGCCATTGCGCCTAATATTTTCCTTAGCGCCAAAGACACAGTAGAGACAGGGGAGCCACTTAATTTTAAAATAGCCTTCAAGAATGTAAGCGATGCTT
This sequence comes from Chitinophagaceae bacterium, assembly GCA_016720565.1. Lineage (GTDB taxonomy): Bacteria > Bacteroidota > Bacteroidia > Chitinophagales > Chitinophagaceae > JJ008. Next base: position 161,767 of record JADKKJ010000012.1, on the reverse strand, counting down.
CTTTTGACAGTATGAAGTTAAAGCTTATGATCACCGACAGGAACAATACAACCTTCGCGGTTCCTATTCCAAGGAGAAGGCCTTTACCTGCCGGCGATACACTGCAGATAGGTACACTTGTCAATACCTCGGCTTTAACAGGTAAGAATACCCTTTACCTTGAGGCAAATCCGGATAATGATCAGAAAGAACAATACCATTTCAACAACTTTCTCTATCGTAGTCTTTATGTAAAGGCCGATAGCATGAACCCATTGCTGGATGTGACCTTTGACGGGCAGCATATCCTTAACCGGGATATTGTTTCAGCAAGGCCTGGTATAGTTGTAAAACTCAAGGATGAATCGAAATGGCTGGTTCTGGATGACACCAGCCTGGCAACCGTGAAGGTTCGTTTTCCGAATGGAACAATTCGCCGCTATTATTTCAGCAATGATACACTCCGGTTCATTCCGGCAGGCCAGGCCCCGAGTACGGATAATACCGCCACGATCAATTTTAATCCGCAATTCCTCGCGGATGGTGAGTATGAACTGATCATTTCAGGAAAAGATAAGAGCAATAATAAAGCGGGGGCTTTGGAATACAGGGTGCTGTTCCAGGTAATTAATAAGGCTATGATCAGCAATATGCTGAACTATCCGAATCCATTTACCACCTCTACTGCATTTGTATTTACCGTAACCGGAAATGAAGTTCCGCAGAATCTTAAAATAGAGATCATGACCGTGACCGGCAGGATCGTCCGCGAAATAACAAAAGAGGAATTAGGCCCTATCCATATCGGAAGGAACATCACTGAATTTAAATGGGATGGTACGGATCAGTTCGGACAGAAACTGGCGAATGGTGTTTATTTATACCGCGTTGTGACCAACCTGAACGGCAAATCCCTGGAAAAATATACTTCGGATGGCGATAAAACCGACAAGTATTTCAATAAGGGGTATGGAAAAATGTACCTGATGCGATAGGCCCTTTGCAAAATAATTTTTAAGGTCCCGGCACTGCCGGGACTTTTTTTTGATACCTGTTGGTTAAAACACAATGGCTAACTTTGCAGGCTATGGCTAAAATAGGCATTAATATAGCTACCGGCAGTCTGCAACAGGCCGAAATGATCGTTGGAATAGACCTGGGAACGACCAATAGCCTGGTGGCTATTCTTCATCCTGAAACCGGCAAACCGGTGGTGTTAAAGGAGTTTCACGGAAACGCCCTGGTTCCTTCTCTTGTTCATTTTGGGGAAAATGGCTCCGTTTCTATTGGAGACCAGGCCCGGCCTTTCCTGATCACTGAGCCGCACAATACCATCTTCTCTGTAAAAAGGCTGATGGGTAAATCGTATAATGATGTAAGGGATTATGCCTCATTTTTCTCTTACAGGATCATAGATGATAATACAGAAAGCCTTGTAAAGATCCAGGTGGGCAACCGGTTTTATTCGCCGATCGAATTATCCTCTTTTATATTGAAAGAATTAAAGAATCGTGCCGAACATATTCTTAAAACCCCGGTGAATAAAGCAGTGATCACCGTACCTGCATATTTCAATGATGCGCAAAGGCAGGCTACCAGGGATGCGGGTAAACTTGCAGGACTTGATGTACTTCGGATCGTGAATGAACCAACTGCAGCCAGTTTAGCATATGGTATTGGTCTCAGCAAAGAAAGTTCAAAGACCATTGCCGTTTATGACCTCGGGGGAGGAACCTTTGATATTTCTATCCTTCGCATCACAGGTGGAATATTTGAGGTATTGTCAACCCATGGCGACACTTACCTGGGTGGGGATGATCTTGACCGCGCTATTGTGGGATACTGGAGAAATAAACTATCGATCACCGAAGAAGAATTAACGAAGGATCCTTCCCTGTCTCAGGTGCTGCGCTTACGCGCCGAGGAAGCAAAACGCCATCTGTCAGGCCATGATCAATTCGATGGGTCTATTAATGGAATGGATATCAGCATAACAAAGGATGAATTTGAGGAACTGGCAAGGCCTTTCATTGAAAGAACGATCAATAGCTGCGCAAGGGCCTTGCAGGATGCCGGCCTTATTGTAAAAGATATTGAAGAAGTGGTAATGGTAGGAGGGTCTACTCGCGTGCCGTTAGTAAAACAAATGGTGGGGGAGTTCTTTGGCAGGAAACTTCATGATGAACTGAACCCTGATGAAGTGGTTGCATTAGGCGCCGCTATACAGGCAGATATACTCGCAGGAAATAATAAGGATCTACTTCTGCTGGACATTACCCCGCTATCATTGGGAATTGAAACCATGGGAGGGTTGATGGATGTATTGATCCCAAGAAATTCAAAGATCCCTTCGCGTGTTGGACGGCAATACACTACACAAAAAGATGGGCAGGCTGGCATAAAGATATCCGTTTACCAGGGTGAAAGAGACCTGGTAAAGGATAACCGCAAACTCGCTGAATTTAATCTCACAGGTATTCCTGCCATGCCCGCAGGGCTGCCAAAAGTGGAAATATCTTTCCTGGTGAATGCCGATGGCATTCTCCTGGTTAGAGCGAAAGAATTGCGGAGCGGCGTTGAGCAAAGTATAGAAGTAAAACCTCAGTACGGACTTTCTGATGAGGAAGTGGAAAGGATGTTGCTGGATTCCATTACCCATGCAAAAGAGGATATTGCCACCAGGTCCCTGGTGGAAGCCCAAACAGAAGGGAAACAGATACTGGATACTACGGAAAACTTTATTGTTAAGAATCAAAGCCTGCTTACTGAAGAGGAAATAAAGATCACCCGCGCTGCCATGAACGATCTCACTGCGTTTATGAATGGTTCTGATAAGGACCAGATTCACGCAGCAATTGAAAAACTCAATGATCTGTCAAGGCCTTTTGCAGAAAGAGTGATGGATATCGCGATCAGCACTGCTATGAAAGGGAAGAAGATCGGGTAATGTTTTTTATTGCAGCGGTCAGTTTCCAGAGCAGCCAGCTCAGTATTAAAAAATGCAGGAGCAGGCAGAAGTACTTCAATTCCTTTCTTTCATAAATAAAATCTATAGTTGACTCTCCTGCAGGAACGGCAATAGTGATCCCTGTCGGAGGATCACTCAGCTTTTGGTCATTTTGCCCAATGATGGGTTCCTTTCTGCCATTCACTTTGGCATACCAGCCGGAATAGTTATTCTGTGCAAGCGTGATCAGGCAATTCCCTGCACTTGTTACCTTCGCCTGAATATGTGTTGGTCGCTGGGTAGTAATCGCTATTGAAACCAGGCTGTCAAATGGAGCAAAGACCAATGGGGAATTCTTCCTTCCGGGTTTTGCCTGCGCAAGTTCAAGCGGCCCTTTGTAAGAATCATTGGAGGAAACCTCTCCTGAAAAAATGTTTACGTTTTGCCATTCATTCCCTTTTTTATCTGCGAATACTGCAGGAACATCGGAGGGATAACTGGCCTGTATCGGGAACCCGGACCTGATAGTTAGTATTTTATTTACTGCTGAAGGACTATAACTGCTGACTCCAAAAAATGGCAGGCAAAGCAGCGTATTTAAAATAAGATCAGCTGAAATAAGAATGGTAAATAATGCCCGGGACCTTTGAAAAATAGCCAGGAGTATGGCAATTAGCAACCCTGCCTGCAGTAAAGCTGAAATGCCTGTCAGTTGACGAGCGTTGATCGAATGAATTTCGATTAACAGGGAACTATTCATCCATTTAACAGGAGAGGGAAAATTCATGAAAAGCACTACCAGGGAGATCAGCAATAATAAAAAAGCGGTCACGCGTACGGAAACATTCCGGGTAAGTTCGGAAAAATGGATCTCACGAAGAGAGGCAGCAAGGAACAGGATCAGGAACAAAATAAAATAATACCTGAATATAGCCGGATGCCGGAAATAAGAAAACCCGGGAAGAATGTTCAGGCTGTTTCTGAGGGGAAGCAGGTGTCCAAAAGCAGTAAAAAGAAAAAATAGCGAAAGGCCCAGCAATACGATGGAAAGCGTATCCCGTTTTACAAAAGCAGTACGTATGCTAAAAGGCAGGAACAGTAGTACAGCGATACCCATATAACTGTGAAGCATGGTCCCCTCAGTATTTGGGTAACTCATTCGGATGGAGCTAAGCGGGAGCAGGAGATTCTTCAGCGCGAGCGGATGCAGATAATTTGATTGAAAGAAATTGGTGGAAGCATTAATAGCTATTCCCCTTTCCATATTTTTCAGTACTTCAAGACTGAAATAAAGTATGGGCAGACAAAGAACCAGAATGATCAAAGCCGACAATCCTAGGTATTTTAAAAGCCTGGTCCGGTCTTCCTTCAATTTTACCAGCGCAATTACTACCATAGCCAGGATCAAATAAGTGCTGATGATGTTAAAGGCTGCATACACACTGGTAAACATAATGGTGTAAACGATCGCCACCTGTATAGCGTACCGCGCAGAAGGTCTTTCAAAAAAATGTAACAGCGAACTTATCATTACGGGTATATAGGCCGCTCCAGTGAGGTATAACAACCATTGGGAGCTGCCCGACATAAAACCCGAAAGCATATATGCCATTGCAAGTACCAGGGAAATGAATGGGTCCCTGGCCAAAAAACGGTTTAGTAAATAATACATACCCCATCCTGCCAGCAGGATATAGAACATGAACTCTATATGGAGCGCATAGATATCATAATTGAACACCGACGAAAACAACATCCGCGGCGTGCTGAATACCCCCCAGGTCACGGTGCTTTGTAAAGGGAAGCCCATGCCCCAGCTGTTAAACCAGTAAGGCCACTCGCCATGGCGAATGCAATTGCTCATAAACTGATTTATGGGGTACTCAAGAGCGACTACGTCATTTTTGAGGGAGAAGATCATAAAGCTTACGGGAGCGAACGCAAGCAGTCCGCAGATCGATAAAACAAGATATGGCCGGTAAGAGGTTAAATTCATTTCCTGTTTACCAATTTTTCATATAGCCAGAAAGGAAGGTGTTTCTGAATTTGAAATACAAACCACCATCTTTTAGTTATGAACGCTATATTCTTTCTGGCCTGGATGGCGCGAAAGGCCTGCCTGGCGGCTTTTTCAACCGAAGCGATCCAGAACATTCGATCTCCCTTGCCCATCTCCGTTTTCATATAGCCGGGGATCAGTTCTGTAACGGTGATATTATTTTTTTCAAAGCCTGCCCGTACACGCAAACTTTCCAGGTAAATATGCTGAAATGATTTACTGGCATGATAAGCGGGTGCCATTTTATTTCCTCGAATGGCAGCAATAGATGAGATCCCGACTATTTGGCCTTTTCCCTGGCTTTTAAAATAGGTCCAGGCAATATCCAATACCCTGGTAAAGCCAGCCACATTAACATCAATGGTTTCTTTTTCATATTGCCACTTCATGTCCGGGTTGAAATGAATAATTGAAGCAGCTATGATCAGTGTATCAAGTCCTCCCAGTTCATGAATGATCGCACCGATGATGGAAGATATATCGGGCTCGGCCATATCGGCCTGCCGTATGAGGATGGAGGGATATTGATTTTTAAGTTCCGTTAGTAATTGGCCTCTTCTTGCAATAACGGCAACCCGGGCGCTGTCAGAAGCGTAGAGAGTGGCGAGTTGCCGCCCCAGGCCGGAACTTCCTCCAATAATGAGCACTTTTTGGGTCATGAACGGATGATTTGGCGGTAAGATTTCTTCTTCTCACTTTCCCACCAATAGTAACCCAGCAATTTACCTGTTACATTTTTACCAAAATAGCGTTCGAAAGAACGATAAAGGATAATATCATACTTGCGATGGAAATTGATCCAGCAGGCATTGCAATTTTTTGAATAGTGTTTCTGTGTCTTTAGCGTTTCGGGCATTTTTAAAATTTCGTCGAGGGTATTGGTATGAACATTACCAATTAAAACGTCTAAATTCTGGCAAATAGGCACATCTCCATTCGGTAAAACAACTATGCTGTCTAGAATACTATTGCAGGATAATTTAAGTCCATTCCTTCTCCATTCATCATAAAGCACCAGGAAATCATAATTTTCTCCAAAGTCTTTCAGCTCTTCTGGTAAACGTTCCCTGATATTTATCAGTTCCGAAGATCCTTTTCCAACCTCGGCATTGGTTTGCTTTTTATTGATCAGCGCCTTGGCCTCGGAAAAATTTCTTATGTGTTCCGACTTGAGAGAGCCGATCTCATGCTGGTGCGCGTTTTCAATCGTGTCAAAGAAAGATATATCATTATAAACGCCGATGCGAAGATCTATGTTGTATTTTTTACACACCTTCATCACATGCTCCATGTCCTGGAAATCATTGTAAGGAGATAAAGTGAACATGATGCTTATGGGAACAGTCTGGTGTAATGCCTCTATGACCCTGATGATCCCGTCGTATCCATCTTTGCCCCTCATGTGCAAATAGGATTCCTGGTCGCCATCCAATGAAATATAAACCCTTCGCGGAGGATGTTTCTTTATGGCTTCAATTGCAAGATCCGGTTGGAGGCAATTGGTTAGCAGATCAAAATTCCGGTGGTGGTCCCGAAACCAACCCATAATGGTGACGGCCTCCGGGTGAAGCAGGTACTCGCCACCCGCCAGGGCTATCGTGGTAGACTTATGAATAGCCTTGCTATTCATAATATCTTTTATTTTTTCAAATGGCAAATAGTTTACGGGTCTTTTTGTCCAGATGAGGCAGTGCTTACAGGCTGAATCGCAAAGATCAGTGCCAAAAAGAGCTAATGTGGAAAGCCTTTTGTTGCGTGGAAAAATCCTGTTATACAAAAAGTTATAACCCCTAACTAAATAGTCACTCGATTTATACATGTGTTACTCTTAACTAATCTGCAAAGTTACTCAAATGTTATTCCTTGGGTTCTTAATATTTTGCTTTTAATTTCAGGAATGGCATTTCAAAATAGCGGTAACTAACCATACTGATAACAATGGCAATGGCTGTGCAAAGGATGGCAGCGAGCAGATCCGCAAATTGCAGGGAGGTCAGTGAATGCAGTTGCGATTTTAAACGGTCGAAAAAGATCAGGTATACAGGCCAGTGGAATACATAGAATCCATAGGATATCCTGCCAAAGAATCGCATGAATGGGTTATTAAAAAGCAATTCTATCAGTTTCGACCTGCCTTCTGCCGCCTCAAAAACCAGCAGACCGAATAGCATGGCGAAAGTAGTATACCCCACAAAGGCCAGGAATGGAAGATTATTATTATTCATTCCATTTATAAAATAAAATCCAAAGTTGATACCTGCCAGCAGCAAAACGATATAGGGCAGATTTTTCCTGAGTAATTCTGGCTCGATACGCAGGATCACGCTTATCATAGCGCCAATACAAAGACCATCAATACGGGTGAAAGTAAAAAGGCTGGAATAACTCAATGTTTCAATCTGCTGGTCCCATACCAGGAACCGGCTAACGCCAGTACAAATTAGAAGGGCCAGCGAAAAGATCAGTATTCGTTTTGGCTTGCGCAGGAATAATATGACCAGCGGCCAGAATAAATAGAATTGCTCTTCCACAGCCAGTGACCAGGTGTGCAGCAGCATCTGGTTGCTATCGGGTGCTTTAAATATAAACAGCCAGTTCTGCAGGTAGGTCCACATGTAAAACTGGTTATCATAATAATATCCCGGATCATAATGGAGTGTTGGAATAATGGGTAAAATGAACAGGCATATAAACAGCGCCAGGTAATAAACCGGGAATATTCGCAGGACCCGGCGCATATAAAATTTTTTCAGGTACCCAGGTTTGCCAACGGTGTCAATCAGAATACCCGTTATCAGGAATCCCGAGATCACAAAGAACAGATCCACTCCCAGCCAGCCAAAGAAAAAATAATTCAGGAATCCGAAATTATGGAGGAAGACCACCAGCAAAATGGCCAGGCCCCGAAGTCCATCAATGGCAGGGTAGTACCTTTTTTTCTCGGTTAGTGGTTGGGTGGTCATAATAACATTTAGCGCAACTGTTTTTGCCTGTGCATATATTTTCCTGCCATATCAAATTCAATATTCACTTCATCACCAGTATGTAATTCACTCATATTGGTATGTTCGTATGTATAAGGAATGATTGCCACGCGAAAGCTTTTCTTCTTTACGCAAAAACAGGTCAGGCTGATCCCGTTTATGGCCACAGAGCCTTTTTCTATGAGCAGGGGAGCGAATTTGCCTGGTATCCTGAATTCAAATTCCCAGGAACCATCCTTCACCGTTCGTTCGCGGCAGATGCCCAATCCATCCACATGTCCCTGTACGAGGTGGCCATCCAGTCGGTCGCCCAGTTTAAGAGCCCTTTCCAGGTTTACCAGGCTGCCTGGTTTCCAGCCAGACAGGTTGGTCTTTTTTAAGGTTTCTTCAATTGCCGTGACCCGGTGTGAGCCAGGAGCCTTTTCATCTACGGTAAGGCATACACCATTATGGGAAAGGCTTTGGTCTATCTTTAACTGGTCGGAAATGGAGGATTGGATCCAGTATTCCAGGTTGGAACCCCGGGGGTTGATCTCCTTTATTTCACCCATAGTTTCAATGATTCCTGTGAACATAGACGCAAAATAGCAGTTAATTCGCTGTTTTCTGGGAGAAAACAGGTGGAGAATTCTTGGCTCATGGTTTGCCCGATTCAAAAATTCCTGCTATATTTGCGCTCCCCGGAACCTGATCGGCCGTGGGATCAACTAAAAACTACCAGAGGAGGTATAAAAAGTTATGCTGATCATTGATTCAAAAGATTGCGAAAACATTGACAAAGCCCTTAAGAAATACAAGAAGAAATTCGAGAAATCGAAGGTCCTTTTGCAATTAAGAGAGCGACAGTCTTTCACCAAGCCTTCCGTTAAGCGTCGTGGTGAGATCCTGAAAGCGGTGTATAAGCAGAATATTGCCAGCGGCAAGATCGAGCAGTAATATCCTTCCACTAAGATATTCAGAGGATAGCGGTAAAGTTTGATAGCTTTGCTGCTATCCTTTTTTATTTTTACCAATGCCCGAAACCGGATCCATACAATCCTTCCTGGATTTTCTGAAGTTCGAGAAAAGATACTCAGAGCATACCATCACCTCTTATAAGAATGACCTGCGGGACTTCATGGAATTCCTGGACCGCATGTACCCGGGTACCAGTATTCCAACGGCTACGCATAGTTTCATTCGGTCCTGGTTGGCAGAATTAAAGAACCTTGGACTTGAATCAAGTTCTATTAACCGTAAGATCTCCAGTCTTCGTTCCCTGTTCAAATACCTTTTAAGAACAGGAGAGATAGAAGCAAGTCCGATGGCCAAAGTACATGGATTAAAAACAGGTACCAGGCTTCCCGCATTTGTAAAAGAAACTGAAGCGGCCGACCTGCTGGAAAACCTCAGTATTCATTCGGAGGATTGGCGGTCAATGAACGCTTCGCTGATGATCCATATGTTTTATGCCACAGGAATGCGATTAAGCGAACTGATCAACCTGAAGACAAGACAGCTGGACCTGGAAAAAAAGCAGGTGAAGGTGCTGGGAAAAGGAAACAAGGAAAGGATCATTCCTTTGAGCAATGAATTAGTGGACCTGATAAAGGAGTATGAAAAACAGAAAACACAGCTGTTCCCCGAGGCCCTTCCTGACCAGGAGTCGCCATTAATGATCACAGAAAAAGGCAGGAAATTATATCCCAAGTATGCCTGGAATATCGTGAATTCCCTGCTGGCCATGACCACCACGCTGGAGAAACGAAGTCCCCATATACTTCGGCACAGCTTTGCCACCCACCTGATGAATAATGGCGCAGACCTTAATGCGGTTAAGGAATTACTGGGGCATAGCAGCCTGGCAGCCACGCAGGTTTATACCCATAATACCATAGATAAGCTTCGCGACATACATAAGAAGGCCCATCCCAGGGGCTAGTGTTAAAACGTTGAAAAATTGCCCCTGATTTTGTTGGGGAATGGCCCTTTTTGCTGTAACTTAAATGTGATAAAAGAACGCACCCTGCGAAAGAGGAATTCAGTTCTTTATTTATTGCAGATCAAAAATTGTTAGATTATGAACGTAAACATTCAGACAGTTCATTTTGTTGCGGACAGTAAGCTGATCGACTATGTTCAGAACAAGATCAGGAAACTGGAAACATTCAATGGCCGGATCATTGAAGTAAAGATCTTCCTTAAACTGGACAATTTTGCCCAGGCCATCAAAGACAAGATCGCCGAGATCCGTGTTCATGTACCCAAACAGAATTTTTTTGTAAAATCAACAAGTAAATCATTTGAAGGATCATTCGATGACGCAATGGATTCGTTGATCATGCTGCTCAAAAAAAATAAGGAAAGAAAAGCCGCCTGATGCCGGCAAAAATGGAAAGAAGGAGAGGAAAGAACCCTCTCCTTTTTTTTATGCGCTTAATGTTCCGGGTGATCAAATGGAGAAATCTTCTCCAAATGCCTGAAAACAAGCAAAAAAATCTTTGCTAAAATTTTTCCGATTATCAATTTCCCTTACCTTTGCCTCCCCAATAAATGGGGTAGCTCTTTATTGCCTTTACCGCCCTGAACAAAAGTTGCGGCGGATAGCAATCGCCACTTTAGCTCAGCTGGTAGAGCAACTGATTTGTAATCAGTAGGTCGTTGGTTCGATTCCGACAAGTGGCTCCGGAATAGCAGGTAGCTGCCAGCCACTAACGGCTGGGAGTTAACTAAATGGGCAAGTAGCCAAGTGGCCAACGGCAACAGACTGTAAATCTGTCCTCTTACGAGTTCGGTGGTTCGAATCCATCCTTGCCCACTTGTTCGCCCAAGCATAGCGAAGGCGAACAGAGATAGTTGAAGTTCTTTTAAATTAAAATCTTGCATGAGCTTAGGCAAAATGCGGGATATCCTTCCTGGCAAAAGCAACGGTGGTTGATCCCCTTCGCCAAGCTAAGTTGGATAAATGCGGAAGTAGCTCAGTTGGTAGAGCGACAGCCTTCCAAGCTGTAGGTCGCGGGTTCGAACCTCGTCTTCCGCTCTTTTGCGAAGTCGTAAGTCCGGAGTCTCAGGTCTGGAGTTCGGTAATTGGCCTGACTCACGACAAGTGACTATGGACTTTCGACCAAGCCTGCCGTTGTAGCTCAGTGGTAGAGCACTTCCTTGGTAGGGAAGAGGTCGTGAGTTCGATTCTCACTAACGGCTCAGTAGAAAAGTTTTTCGCGGATCTTCGTCATTAATATGTTTGACGGGGACCGTCAGACATAACAACCTAAAAACAGATAAAGATGGCAACGAAAGAAACCTTTAAGAGGGACAAACCCCACGTTAACGTTGGTACAATCGGTCACATTGACCATGGAAAAACAACATTGACAGCTGCTATAACCTCCATCCTTGCTTCAAAAGGAATGGCGGAAGCAAAAAAATATGATGAAATTGATGCTGCTCCTGAAGAAAAAGAAAGGGGTATCACCATTAACACCGCTCACGTAGAGTATCAGACGGCTAACCGTCACTATGCTCACGTTGACTGTCCTGGTCACGCTGACTATGTGAAAAACATGATCACAGGTGCTGCCCAGATGGACGGCGCTATTCTGGTTGTAGCTGCTACTGACGGTCCTATGCCTCAAACAAAAGAACACATCCTGCTGGCTCGCCAGGTTGGCGTACCCCGTATGGTGGTTTTCATGAATAAAGTTGACCTGGTTGACGATCCTGAATTGCTTGATCTGGTTGAAATGGAGATCCGCGACCTGCTTACCTTCTATGGTTTCGATGGTAATAATACCCCGATCATTAAAGGTTCTGCAACCGGCGCTCTTGCTGGTGAAGAAAAATGGGTTAAATGTGTGGAAGAACTGATGGAAGCAGTTGATTCCTATATCCCTCTTCCTCCCCGCCCGGTTGATCAGCCATTCCTGATGTCTGTAGAGGATGTATTCTCTATCACAGGTCGTGGTACAGTTGCTACTGGTCGTATCGAAAGAGGCCGTATCAAAGTTGGCGAACCAGTTGAGATCGTAGGTCTGATCGCTGAGCCGCTTACCTCTGTTTGTACAGGTGTGGAAATGTTCCGCAAACTGTTGGATGAAGGTGAAGCTGGAGACAACGCAGGTCTGCTGCTCCGTGGTATTGAGAAGACCCAGATCCGTCGCGGTATGGTTATCGTGAAGCCTGGTTCTATCACTCCTCACACTGAATTCAAATGTGAAGTTTACGTACTTAGCAAAGAAGAAGGTGGACGTCACACTCCATTCTTCCAGAAATACCGTCCTCAATTCTATTTCCGTACTACGGACGTAACCGGAGAGGTAGAACTGAACCCTGGAACTGAGATGGTAATGCCTGGTGATAACACTTCTCTTACCGTGAAGCTGATTCAGCCCATCGCGATGGAGAAAGGTTTGAAATTCGCGATTCGCGAAGGTGGTCGTACCGTAGGTGCGGGCCAGGTTACTGAGATCATTAAATAAGGCTATAAGCGTCAAGCTTTTAGCTGCAGACCGAAAGGTCTTGTCGAAGATGCCGTATCTTTGACAGATAAAGATTCTAAAAGCTGTTTCGATACGTCGGAATAGCTTTTAGCTTTCTACGGGCGTAGTTCAACGGCAGAATAGCGGTCTCCAAAACCGTTGATGGGAGTTCGAATCTCTCCGCCCGTGCCAAACTGCTCAACAGCTCAACAGCTCCACATTAATTGGTGAGAAGTTGAGCAGTTGAGATAATATAAACTTAGATTATGAATAAGATCACCACCTATTTCAGAGAATCCTACAAGGAACTGACTGAGAAAGTTAGCTGGCCCACCTGGCCCCAGCTGCAACAATCTACCATGATCGTACTGGCGGCCACCCTGGTGATCACCTTTGTGATCCTGGCAATGGATTTTGCAATTGGTAATGGATTGAAGTTCGTTTACAAACAACTTTTCTAAGCAATGGAGACGACTACAAATACAAATACGGAAACGGAAAACGTACAGCAGGATACCAAATGGTATGTGTTGCGCGTGGTTAGCGGAAAAGAGAAGAAGGTTAAAGAATACCTGGATAAAGAGATCTCACGCGGAGGATGGACTCAGGTAAAACAGGTTTTCCTTCCCGTGGAGAAAGTATATAAAGTGGCCAATGGTAAGAAAGTGATGCGCGAGCGCAACTATTACCCCGGTTATGTGATGATCGAGATCACCACCGGAAAACTGATCGATGACCTTCGCGATATCATTAAGAATACAACGAACGTTATACATTTCCTCGGTAAGGAAGATCCTATAGCCCTCCGTAAATCGGAAGTGAATAAGATGCTGGGCAAGATGGATGAAATGGCAGAATCGGGTGGCGTGAGCATGATAGAACCGTTCATCGTAGGAGAGACCATCAAGATCATCGAAGGGCCATTCAACGATTTCAATGGCGTGATCGAAGAGGTAAATGATGAGAAGAAAAAATTGAAAGTAACGGTTAAGATCTTCGGACGTTCTACCCCTGTGGAGCTGAATTATATGCAGGTGGAAAAGATCAGCTGATCATCGGTATTTAAATAACTGACTAACAGGCCTTTTCATAAATTTTGAAAAGGCCTTTGTTTTTGCATATAAAACAGGAAAAATCTTTGACGGCTAAAGCTTTTCCCTTAACTTTGCGTCCCCAATTAGTTCTTTCTTTTGTCCGCCGGCGAATCTCAATGGCGGAACAGGTTACGGTCTTCCCCCGGGAATGACTGGACAAAGGATGAATTTGGGAGATCTTCCACCTCAAGGTGAGGATCGCTTGAACCAATAAATCGAATAGAAAAATGGCAAAAGAAATCGGCGGCTTTGTAAAGCTGCAATGTAAAGGTGGACAGGCTAACCCTGCACCACCGATCGGTCCCGCGCTCGGTTCCAAGGGTGTTAACATCATGGAATTCTGCAAGCAGTTCAATGCTAGAACGCAGGACAGGATGGGAAAAATTCTCCCTGTATTGATCACTGTTTATACTGACAAGAGTTTTGATTTTGTGATCAAAACGCCTCCTGCTGCAGTGCAACTGATGGAAGCGGCCAAGATCCAGAAAGGTTCCAAAGAAAGCAACCGTATCAAATCCGGTAAAGTGAACTGGGAACAGGTTGAAGCCATCGCCAAAGACAAAATGCCCGACCTTAACTGTTTTACTGTAGAAAGCGCTATGAAAATGATCGCCGGTACCGCCCGAAGCATGGGCCTTACAGTAGAAGGTAAAGCTCCCTGGGAGAATTAACCCCCCGGCCCTGCAGGGGTAGTTTAAAAAAAATTAAAAGAAAGAATTAAAATGGCATTCCTCAGTAAAAAAAGAAAAGTAGCAGAAACCAAGGTTGACGCGAATAAATCGTATAGCCTGAAAGAAGCTTCTGCATTGGTAAAACAGATCTCCACCTGCAAATTTGATGCATCCGTGGACCTGCATATCCGTTTGGGCGTTGATCCCAAGAAAGCAGACCAGGCCATTCGTGGTACGGTAAGCCTTCCGCATGGTACCGGTAAAACTAAAAAAGTGCTGGTGCTTTGTACTCCTGATAAAGAAGCAGATGCAAGATCAGCCGGTGCTGATTTTGTAGGACTGGATGAATTCATCACCAAGATCGAAGGCGGTTGGGTAGATGTGGACGTTATCATTGCCACTCCATCTGTGATGCCTAAGATCGGTAAGTTGGGTAAAGTGCTGGGTCCCCGTAATCTGATGCCAAACCCAAAGACTGGTACAGTTACCAATGACGTAGCAGCAGCCATCAACGACGTTAAAGGTGGTAAGATCGCCTTCAAAGTAGATAAAGTAGGTATCATCCACGCTTCCATCGGTCGCGTAAGCTTTTCTCCAGAGAAGATCGCGGAGAACAGCCAGGAACTGCTGAACGCTGTTATCAAAGCAAAACCATCTACTGCGAAAGGTATCTACCTCCGTGGCATCAGCATGGCCAGCACGATGAGCCCGGGCATTGCGGTTGACACCAAAGCTTTCGTTCATTAATAACGGGAGTTGACCAAATCAAATTTTAGCAAGAGTCAAAAAGAAATAAAATGACCAAAGAACAAAAAAACGAAGTGATCGAAGTACTGAAAGGTAAATTCTCTCAGTATAACAACTTCTACGTTACCGATACCGAGTCTCTCTCAGTAGAGCAGGTGGGTAAACTTCGCCGCGCCTGTTTCAGCAAGAATGTTGAAATGAAAGTGGCCAAGAATACGCTGATCCGCAAGGCGCTTGAATCACTCGACAGTGAAAAATATGCGGGTATGTTCGATTCCCTGCATAAAGTAACGGCTTTGATGTTCTCTGAGAACCCCAAAGAACCAGCGCTGATCATCTCTTCTTTCCGTAAGGAAAGTAATGGTGAAAGGCCTACAATGAAAGCCGCCTTTATCAATGGTGATGTGTATATGGGCGATGAGCAATTGAAAGCGCTTACGAAGATCAAGACGAAGAACGAATTGATCGGCGAAGTGATCGGATTGCTGCAATCACCTGCAAAAAGGGTGCTGGCTGCTTTGCTGCAGAACGCAGAGAAAAAAGCAGAAACAGCTCCGGCTGAATAAGAGAACTGGCTGGAAGGCTATTCCTGAACGCCCAGCGTTAGGTAACTGCCCTCCGCTTTCTATAAAACAATTTTTTTAAAACCGCCGTCGGACTCAATTGAGGATGAAGACGGTAAAAATTCAAAACAATGGCAGACGTAAAAGCATTAGCAGAAAGCCTCGTTGGCTTAACAGTGAAAGAAGTACAGGAACTCGCTGATTTCCTTAAATCAGAATATGGTATCGAACCAGCAGCAGCTGCAGTAGTAGTAGCTGAAGGTGGTGGAGGTGCTGCAGCAGTAGAAGAGAAAACCGCTTTCAACGTAGTGTTGAAGAGTGGCGGAGCTTCTAAGCTGAATGTGGTTAAGATCGTCAAAGACCTGACTGGTCTTGGACTGAAAGAAGCAAAAGACCTGGTTGACGGTGCTCCTAAGAACATCAAAGAAGGCATTTCTAAAGCAGAAGCTGAAGAGATCGCTGCTAAGCTGAAAGAAGCTGGCGCAGATGTAGAGATCGCTTAATATCTTCTTTAAGATAAATGGAAAGCCCTCCCGAAAGGAGGGTTTTTTCATTTACTGTATCACCAGGTATGGCGCCACTTTATTATACGTTTCTTCCGAAAAAGCCATGATATTCCTCAGCTCTTCCAGTTGGTGAAAAAGGCCATGTTCCTTCCGGTAAGCGATCACTGCTTTGGCAAGCTGCCAGCGTAAATAAGGGTGGGCCTTCAGATCATCTTCCGTTGCAAGGTTGATATTTATTTTTTTGATCGCAGTAACCGAAAGCCTTAACATGGGCCTGATTCGCTGGAACACTGAATCGGGTAATCCGAAGGTCTGCGACACCTGTTCTATCGAATAAAACCCGCCTAATTTCTCCCTGAAATTCACAATGCGGGAAGAAAGTTTGGAACCAATGCCGGGTAATGCGATCCAGGCGCTGGTATCTGCTTCATTGATATCGATCACCTGTTTTTTGATCAAAGGTCTTTCGCTGAATTTTTTTGACCCTTCCGGATATGAACTGCTGTATTCTGGCTTTTTATATTGGGAATTACCCGCGGATGCAATGTGAATAAATGGTTTTAACCTGGTGAATTCTTCGGGCCTCAATCCATAGATCTTTTGCAGGTCATCAGCGGTGCGGAACCTTCCGCCTTTACTTCGAAAATTGAGGATCGTGTGAATCGTTCTGTCACGCAGTCCCAGTTTCTGCCATTCCGTTGCTTCGATAGTATTTGGATCAAAATCAAAGCCTAAAAAATGCTTTACCGTGGTCGGCGTTCTGGAGGAATATGAATCAAATGATCCATGGTCCGGGTTGGGAATAGCTTTCTCCTCCTCCTGGATTGGTCTGCCAACAGAAGCGATAGAAACCGGAGGTATTGTGCTGCCGGGGAGAAAATAAGGTACCAGGAAAATGACCAGGATAAGGACCAGCAGTAATGATAAAGCGATGCGGTCTTTTTTGGAAAATTGGAAATATTCCTTCACAAAATCCTCACTCTTCATAGCCTCAATTTCCACTCAAGATAGGGCTTGAGAAGGCCTTCGTAAATAACCAGTTAGTGGTATTTTGGCCTTATTATTGTGAGCAAAGTTTTCTTGTTTACAACGTAAGAATTCCTTACTTTTGCCATCCTTTATTTTGGCCAAATATATTTTGACACCCCAAATCATGTGCAACTAGTTGATAGTCACAGGGTTTCATTTTTCGAAGCGTGAAACCCTGCAGGTGATAGGTGTGTCCTCATCGTTGTAAAAACCGGTTTTTACGATATGTCTTCTACAAAATTGAATCAAAGGGTGGATTTCGGTAAGATCAAGCATCTGGCCGAGGCCCCCGACCTTCTTGAAGTACAGATCCAGTCGTTCAAGGAATTCTTCCAATTAGAGACCACGCCCGACAAGCGAAACATTGAAGGCTTGTTCCGTGTATTCAAAGAGAATTTCCCGATCACGGATACAAGAAACATCTTCGTCCTGGAGTTCCTGGATTACTTTATTGATCCGCCCCGTTACACGATCGAAGAATGTATGGAAAGAGGACTTACCTATGCGGTACCTCTGAAAGCCAAACTTCGCCTCAGTTGTAACGATGAGGAGCACGTAGACTTCCAAACCATTGTGCAGGATGTGTTCCTGGGTAACATCCCTTACATGACGCCACGCGGTACATTCGTGATCAATGGCGCTGAAAGGGTAGTGGTATCCCAGCTGCATCGTTCACCAGGTGTGTTCTTCGGACAATCTGTTCACCCGAACGGAACGAAGATCTATTCTGCCCGTGTTATTCCTTTCAAAGGAGCATGGATGGAATTCGCTACCGACATCAACAATGTGATGTACGCGTACATCGACCGTAAGAAAAAATTTCCTGTAACCACCCTTCTTCGTTCCATAGGATTTGAGACCGATAAAGAGATCCTTGAACTTTTCGGAATGGCCGATGAAGTGAAAGTGGATAAAAAGACCCTGTCGAAATACATAGGCCGCCGCCTGGCTGCCCGTGTATTGAGAACCTGGGTAGAAGATTTCGTGGATGAGGACACCGGAGAGGTGGTATCCATCGAGCGTAACGAGATCGTGATGGAAAGAGATACCGTGCTTGACGAAGAAGCCATCGAAACCATTACCGACCTGGATGTGAAAAGTGTATTCATCCAGCGTGAAGACGTGGGTGGAGATTACGCGATCATCTACAATACGATGAACAAGGATACTTCCAACAGTGAGCTGGAAGCGGTTCAGTTCATTTATCGCCAGCTTCGCGGTGCGGATGCGCCCGATAATGAAACGGCCCGTGGTATCATCGACAAATTGTTCTTCAGCGATAAGCGTTATGACCTTGGTGAAGTAGGACGTTACAAGATCAACCGCAAGCTGAACCTTGACCTTCCGCTTGACAAGAAGACGCTGACCAAAGAAGATATCATCCTGATCATAAAATATCTTGTAAGACTTACCAATGGTAAGGCCGAGATCGACGATATCGATCACCTGAGCAACCGTCGCGTACGTACCGTAGGAGAGCAATTATATGCGCAGTTCGGTGTTGGTCTGGCCCGTATGGCCCGTACCATCCGCGAACGTATGAACGTGCGAGATAACGAGGTATTCACTCCTGTTGACCTGATCAATGCAAGAACGCTTTCTTCTGTGATCAATTCCTTCTTTGGAACATCGCAGTTATCGCAGTTCCTGGATCAGACCAATCCTCTTTCCGAGATCACGCACAAGCGTCGTATCTCCGCGCTGGGCCCCGGAGGCCTTAGCCGTGAAAGGGCAGGATTCGAGGTTCGTGACGTACACTATTCACATTATGGTCGTCTTTGTACGATCGAAACACCGGAAGGACCGAACATTGGTCTGATCTCCACTCTTTGCGTACACGCGAAGATCAACGACATGGGCTTTATTGAAACGCCTTATCGTAAAGTGGAAAATGGTAAAGTGAATATGAAAACACTTTCTTTCCTCAGTGCGGAAGAAGAAGACCCGGCAAAGATCGCCCAGGCCAACTCCGGATTGAATGAGAAAGGAGAATTCATTGAAGATAAAGTGGTGAGCCGCCAGACCGGCGACTTCCCGATCCTTGATAAAGGCGAAGTGGAATATATGGACGTGGCCCCTAACCAGATCGTTGGTTTGAGCGCCTCGCTGATCCCCTTCCTGGAGCATGATGACGCCAACCGTGCATTGATGGGATCAAACATGCAACGCCAGGCTGTTCCGCTTATCCGTCCTGATGTACCAGTAGTTGGTACAGGATTGGAAGGCAAGGCTGCCCGTGATGCAAGGATCCAGATCCACTCTGAAGGAAATGGTATCGTTGAATTCGTTGACGCCAATGAGATCCATGTGCGTTATGATCGCGATGAAGCAGAAAAACTGGTAAGCTTTGAAGATGATCTTCGTATTTACCGTTTGACCAAATTCATCAAGACCAACCAGGAAACCTGTATCAACCTGAAGCCTGCCGTTAAGAAAGGCCAGAAGGTGAAGAAAGGTGATTTCCTTACCGAAGGATATGCTACCAAAGATGGTGAACTTGCTCTTGGTAAGAACCTTAAAGTGGCTTTCATGCCATGGAAAGGTTACAACTTCGAGGATGCCATCGTGATCAGTGAAAGAGTGGTGAAGGAAGATATGTTCACCTCTGTTCACATCTCTGAATATGAACTGGAAGTTCGCGACACCAAATTAGGTGAAGAGGAACTTACCCCGGATATCCCGAATGTTTCTGAAGAAGCCACCAAAGACCTCGATGAGAACGGTATCGTTCGTATCGGTGCCCAGGTGAAGGAAGGAGATATTCTCATTGGTAAGATCACACCAAAAGGTGAGTCAGATCCTACCCCTGAAGAAAAACTGCTTCGCGCCATCTTCGGAGATAAAGCAGGTGATGCCAAAGATGCTTCCCTGAAAGCTCCGAACGGAGTGGAAGGTGTAGTGATCGGCAAAAAACTTTTCCAGCGCGCGAAGAAAGACAAGAACGCGAAGGTTCGTGAGAAAGCGGCCATGGAGAAGCTCGAGAAAATGCATGAGAAGAATGAGAATGATCTCAAAGAAGTATTGCTGGAGAAACTGACCACACTGCTGAAGGATTTCGTATCCACCGGCGTGAGCAATAATTTCGGAGAGATACAAATAGGCAAGGGTGCGAAATTCACCGACAAGAACCTGCGTGGCCTGGATTATGCGAACATCAATCCATTAGGCTGGTCAGGCGACAAAAAAGTGGACGACCAGATCAATACCCTGCTGCACAACTATAATATCAAATTCAACGAAGAGTTGGGTCGTTACAAGCGGGAAAAATTCAATATTAGCATTGGTGATGAATTGCCAGCTGGTGTATTGAAACTCGCTAAAGTATATCTCGCTGTGAAGCGTAAGCTGAAAGTGGGAGATAAGATGGCCGGCCGTCACGGTAACAAAGGTATCGTTGCCAAGATCGTTCGTCATGAGGACATGCCATTCCTTGAGGATGGAACTCCGGTGGATGTTGTACTGAATCCATTGGGTGTACCAAGCCGTATGAACCTCGGACAGATCTATGAAACCATCCTTGGATGGACCGGAGAAAAACTGGGATTGAAATTCGCTACGCCGATCTTCGATGGTGCTACCACCGATGAGATCGCTGAATATTGTAAGCAGGCCGGCATTCCAATGTATGGCCACACTTACCTCAGCGATGGAGAGACCGGTGAGCGTTTTCACCAGAAAGCAACCGTGGGCATCATCTATGTGATCAAGCTTCACCACATGGTGGACGACAAGATGCACGCCCGTTCTATCGGTCCCTACAGTCTCATTACGCAGCAGCCATTGGGTGGTAAAGCCCAGTTTGGTGGTCAGCGTTTTGGTGAGATGGAGGTATGGGCCCTGGAAGCATATGGTGCCTCTAACATCCTGCAGGAATTGCTTACCATTAAATCGGATGATATCATCGGTCGCGCAAAAACCTATGAGTCCATTGTCAAAGGTGACAACGTTCCAAGGGCCGGCGTACCTGAATCATTCAATGTACTGGTGCATGAACTGAGAGGATTGGGTCTTGATTTGAAATTTGAATAGAATTTCAAGCCTTGAGCTTTGAGCCTTGAGCTTCGAGCTTTTTGGAATCTGAACACTTTTTAAAATTGGAGCCCGGGCTCATAGCTCGTGGCTCTTAGCTAAAAGCTGATATATTATGGCTATCAAAAAAGAAAATCGTCCTAAACCAGGTTTTTCACAGATCACCATTGGCCTGGCCTCCCCGGATACCATCCTGGAGAGAAGCTATGGAGAGATCCTGAAGCCCGAAACGATCAACTATCGTACGTACAAACCTGAAAGGGATGGTTTGTTTTGCGAAAGGATATTCGGTCCGGTGAAGGATTATGAGTGTGCCTGTGGTAAATACAAGCGTATTCGTTACAAGGGTATCGTTTGCGATCGTTGCGGCGTGGAAGTAACAGAGAAGAAGGTGCGTCGCGAAAGAATGGGCCATATTAAACTGGTTGTTCCTGTAGTACATATCTGGTATTTCAAATCACTTCCAAATAAGATCGGTTACCTGCTGGGCGTAAGCTCAAAAAAACTGGAGACCATCGTATACTATGAAAGGTATGTGGTGATCCAGCCTGGTACCCGTGTTGACAAAGGCCAGAATTATGGCGACCTGCTCACCGAGGAAGAATATCTCGATATCCTCGAGACCCTTCCAAAGGAGAACCAGTACCTGCCTGATGATGATCCGAATAAATTCATCGCTAAGATGGGTGCGGAAGCCGTGCATGATATGCTGGCCCGTATCGATCTTGACCAGCTTTCTTTTGATCTCCGAAACACTGCAGCTACTGAGACCTCTCAGCAGCGTAAAGCAGATGCGCTGAAACGTTTGAGCGTAGTGGAATCTTTCCGCGACGCGAATACAAGAATTACAAACCGTCCTGAGTGGATGGTTATGCAATACATCCCTGTCATTCCACCGGAACTGCGTCCGCTTGTTCCCCTGGATGGTGGCCGTTTCGCCTCTTCCGACCTGAATGACCTTTATCGCCGTGTGATCATACGTAACAATCGTTTGAAGCGTTTGCTGGAGATCAAAGCGCCGGAGGTGATCCTGCGTAACGAGAAAAGGATGTTGCAGGAAGCCGTGGATTCACTGTTCGATAATAGCCGTAAATCAAACGCGGTGAAAGCCGAGGGTGGACGCGCGCTGAAATCATTGAGTGATGTATTGAAAGGAAAGCAGGGCCGTTTCCGCCAGAACCTGTTAGGTAAAAGGGTTGACTATTCCGGTCGTTCTGTTATCGTGGTAGGTCCTGAACTGAAACTGCATGAGTGCGGTCTTCCAAAAGATATGGCCGCTGAATTGTTCAAGCCATTCATCATTCGTAAACTGATCGAAAGAGGTATCGTGAAAACGGTAAAATCTGCAAGGAAACTGGTGGATAAGAAGGAAGCCGTGGTCTGGGATATCCTTGAAAATATATTGAAAGGGCATCCGATCATGCTTAACCGCGCCCCAACGCTTCACCGTCTTTCTATCCAGGCCTTCCAGCCTAAACTGATCGAAGGAAAAGCGATCCAGCTTCACCCATTGGTGTGTACAGCCTTCAACGCCGACTTTGATGGTGACCAGATGGCGGTACACGTACCACTTTCACATGCTGCTGTGATCGAAGCGCAATTACTGATGCTGGCCTCCCACAATATCCTTAATCCGCAGAACGGAACGCCTATTACGCTTCCTTCCCAGGACATGGTATTGGGTCTTTATTATATCACAAAAGGTAAGAAGACCACAGAGACTGAAAAAGTAAGAGGAGAAGGTAAAATATTCTATTCAGCAGAAGAGGTGATCATTGCCTACAATGAAAAGGTGGTCGATCTTCACGCCTGGATAAAAGTAAAAGCTAACATCCGTAACGCGGATGGTTTGCTGGAACATAAACTGATCGAAACAACTGTTGGCCGTGTGATCTTCAACCAGAATGTTCCGGCGGAAGTTGGCTTCGTGAACTCACTGCTTACCAAGAAGAACCTGCGTGAGATCATTGGTGAGATCATTCGTATTACGAATGTTCCTAAAACCGCGAAATTCCTGGATGATATCAAGACCCTTGGTTTCCGTACCGCCTTCCAGGGTGGACTTTCCTTCAACATCAACGACCTTATCATCCCTGCGGTGAAAGAAGAGATGCTGGATAATGCGAAACTGGAAGTGGATGAGGTTTGGGACAGCTACAACATGGGTCTGATCACCAACAACGAACGATATAACCAGATCGTGGATATCTGGAGCCGTGTAGATACACGTATCACAGAAACACTGATCCGTGAACTGGCCAATGATAAACAGGGCTTCAATTCTGTTTACATGATGCTTGATTCCGGAGCACGTGGTTCTAAGCAACAGATCAAACAGCTGGCAGGTATCAGGGGATTGATGGCCAAACCAAGGAAGTCCGGTTCTACCGGTTCCGAGATCATCGAGAACCCGATCCTTTCAAACTTCAAGGGCGGACTGAACGTATTGGATTACTTCATTTCTACCCACGGTGCCCGTAAGGGTCTGGCGGATACGGCCCTGAAAACGGCCGATGCCGGTTACCTGACACGCCGATTGGTGGATGTGGCCCAGGATGTGGTGATCACCGAAACTGATTGCGGAACTCTTCGCGGTATCGCGACCTCTGCATTAAAAGATAACGAGGATGTGATCGAACCATTGAATGACCGTATCGCAGGACGTACCTCTTTGCATGATGTGTACGATCCTATTTCAGATATGCTGCTGGTAGGCGCCGGTGAAGAGATCACTACCGAACTTTCCAGGAAAATTGAAGATGCAGGTATCGAGACCGTAGAGATCCGTTCTGTTCTGACTTGCGAAAGCAAGCGCGGTGTTTGCGTAAAATGCTATGGTAAGAACCTTGCTTCCGGTAACATTGCCCAGAAAGGAGATGCAGTAGGTATCATCGCGGCACAGTCCATTGGTGAACCAGGAACACAGCTTACCCTCCGTACCTTCCACGTGGGTGGTGTGGCAGGATCTGCTTCTGTTGAATCTACCTTGCTCGCTAAATTCGATGGTACCATTCAGTTCGATGGTTTACGTACGGTAATCGTTACAAGCAATAGTGGTGAAAAAGCTCCTGTTGTTATCGGACGTACCGGTGAGGTTCGTATCATCGATACCAAGAATGACCGACTGCTGATCACTAATAATATTCCTTATGGTGCTACCCTGAATGTAAAGGATGGCCAGAAAGTGAATAAAGGAGATATTCTTTGCACATGGGATCCGTTCAATAACGTTATCATGGCAGAGATCGATGGTAAAGTAAAATTTGATAATGTACTCGATGGTATCACTTACCGCGATGAGGCCGATGAACAAACAGGTCACCGCGAGAAAGTGGTTATCGAAACAAAAGATAAGACCAAGATCCCTTCTATCATTGTACAGGGAAGCAAGGATAATAAATCCTACAACCTGCCTACCGGATCCCACATCATCATGGATGAGGGAGAAGAGGTGAAAGCAGGACAGGTTATCGTGAAGATCCCAAGGGTACTCGGAAAACTGAGAGATATCACCGGAGGTCTTCCAAGGGTAACTGAGCTGTTTGAAGCAAGGAACCCAAGTAATCCTGCAGTGGTCACTGAGATCGACGGTGTGGTTGTAATGGGCGCCATCAAACGTGGTAACCGTGAGATCATCATCGAAGCGAAAGACGGTGTGCAGAAAAAATACCTGGTTCCATTGACAAGGCAGATCCTTGCACAGGATGGCGACTTCGTAAAAGCCGGTGCTTCATTGAGCGATGGTCAGACCGCACCTTTTGATATCCTTTCCATTAAAGGTCCTTTCGCTGTACAGGAGTACGTGGTGAATGAGATCCAGGAGGTTTATCGTTTGCAGGGTGTGAAGATCAATGATAAGCACATTGAGACCATTGTTCGCCAGATGATGCGTAAGGTAAATGTGGTAGATCCCGGAGATACAAGGTTCCTGGAAGATGACCTGGTTGATAAATTCGATTTCGTAGAGGAGAATGATTATATCTATGATAAGAAGGTAGTAACGGAGGTGGGCGACAGCACAAAAATGCGCGCCGGCCAGATCATTACACTTCGTGAAGTAAGAGAAGAGAATTCCATTCTTCGCCGTAACGATAAGAAACTGGTTGAATACCGTGACGCAAAACCGGCAACGTCCTCACCGACCTTGCTGGGTATCACCAAAGCATCACTGGGCGTGCAGAGCTGGATCTCTGCTGCTTCCTTCCAGGAAACGACCAAGGTGCTTTCTTCCGCGGCCATCAATGGCAAGACCGATATGATGCTTGGATTGAAGGAGAATGTGATCACTGGTCACCCGATCCCTGCAGGTACTGGTCTTCGCGATTTCGAAAACATGATCGTGGGCAGCAAAGAAGAATACGAATTGCTGCAAACAACCCGCGAAGCCATGGCTTTCGACGAAGAAGAATAAAAAGCTTTACATACAATTTCAAAGAGCAGGCTTGCCTGCTCTTTTTTTTATGCTTTACCATGGAAATTGAAAGAAAACCTGGAAAATAATATTAGTTCGTTAATGGATTCATAAAGTCCCTGAATTCCTATATTTACGGCTCTATTCATGCTTATTTTGCAATAATGGACCGAATGAAAAATGGCTTTTTGATCTGGAACGGAATACTTACCCTGCTGGCGGGATATCTTTGTTATGAGCATTTCAGCCATCGCGCAGCAAAGGCTGGTGGTCCACCTGCTGAAAACCATTTTGACCATAACAGTGAATTCAGGATGGCCTATTTTGAAATGGATTCCATCGCGGCCAATTTTGAAATGGTGAAAGAAGTAAAAGCCGAGCTGGCAAAAAAAGAAGAAGAGAATAATACCGAGCTCGATGGACTTTCACGCCGCTTTCAGCAGCGTTACCTGTATTTCCAGAATCTTGCACGCAATGGATCACTTTCCCAGGCCCAGTCAGATTCTGCCAGTGAAGAGATCAAAAGACTGGATGATGATATCAAGGCAAGGAAAGCCCAACTGGACCAGGAGTATAATAATTATATGGGCCAGCGTCAGAATGATATCAAGAATAAAATTGAAGCTTTCCTCAAAGACTATAATAAGGACCATAATTTCTCCTATATCGTTTCTTACGAGCAGGGTCTTTTTTACTATAAAGATTCCGCGTATAATATCACGCCGGATGTGATCAGGGGCCTGAACCAGCTCTACAAGAAGAAATAATGCGGCCTGTATGGGAGATAAGATCTTTTCTTATCTTCAGCAGCAAACCAGCAATATGTCACAGGAACAAACGCCCCATTTCAAACAATCATTAGGACTATTCGACGCTACCATGATCGTGGCAGGATCTATGATCGGCTCCGGTATATTCATAGTAAGCGCCGATATCACCCGCAATGTTGGAAGCGCCGGATGGCTGATCGCCGTATGGCTGATCACCGGTTTTATGACCATTACCGCTGCGGTAAGTTATGGTGAGTTGAGTGGTATGTTTCCAAAAGCGGGCGGACAATATGTTTACCTGAAAGAAGCCTATAATTCATTTACTGGTTTTCTGTATGGCTGGAGTTTTTTCGCCGTGATACAAACAGCGACCATTGCTGCGGTAGGAGTGGCCTTCTCTAAATTCGCAGGTTATTTTTTCCACCCATTGGAAATGACGGATGATAATATCATTCTTCAAATGGGTTCATTCAAAATATATATTGCCCAACTGGTATCCATCGCGCTGATCGTTTTACTTACTTATATCAATACAAAAGGGATACAGGGTGGGAAACTGATACAAACAACATTCACTATTGCAAAGCTGCTGGCTCTTTTCGGACTGATACTTTTTGGTTTCCTTATTGGCGCAAAGGCGGAAGTATGGAATGCCAACTGGTCAAATGCATGGACCATGATGGCCCATCCTTCGGCGGATGTATTTACCAGCCTGGTACCTGTCGCCATGGTGGGAGCCATTGCGGCATCCATGACAGGAAGCATATTCAGCAGTGATGCCTGGAACAATGTGACCTTTATCGCAGGAGAAATAAAAAATCCAAAAAGGAATATAGGACTCAGCCTTTTCTTCGGAACACTGATCGTAACTATCATTTATGTACTCACCAACCTGATGTATGTAAGCGTACTTCCGTTGAATGAGATCGCTTTCGCAAAACAGGACCGTGTAGCTGTTGTAGCGGCCAATGGGATCTTTGGTGATATGGGAACCTATGTGATCGCCGCACTGATCATGGTCTCTACGTTTGGCTGTAACAATGGTCTGATCCTGGCCGGTGCCCGGGTTTATTATACCATGGCCAATGATGGATTGTTCTTTAAAAAAGCCGGAAAACTCAATAAGGCTTCCGTACCGGAATATGCCCTCTGGCTTCAATGCCTGGTTGCGGCCATACTTTGCCTCAGTGGTAAATATGGTGACCTGCTTGACATGATCGCCTTTGTGGTAGTTATATTCTATGCGTTGACCATAATAGGGATCTTCATACTAAGGAAAAAAAGACCTGAACTGGAAAGGCCCTACAAAGCCTTTGGATATCCTTTGCTTCCTGCCATTTATGTATTGCTGGCTATTATTTTCTGCGTATTCCTGATCATTATGAAACCGCTTTACGCCGGCATCGGGTTAGGGATCGTTTTACTGGGTATTCCGCTTTATTTCATTGCTGTTAGCAAGGCAAAGGAATAATTCACGAATTTTGCCACATGACTGATTTCCAAAAACTGTTCAGCATTTTTCCTACCCTTACCGTGGGAGTGATGGGAGATGTAATGCTGGATACTTATATGTGGGGGAAAGTTGAACGAATTTCCCCGGAAGCACCAGTGCCGGTAGTTTCCCTGAATAAAAAAGAATATCGTATTGGTGGCGCCGGAAATGTGGCCTGGAATTGCCAGTCGCTGGGCGCCAAAGTGAGTATCCTTTCTGTTACCGGCAATGATACTGAAGCAGACCTGCTGACCGATCTGTTTGAGGCCAACCAGATAGATACGAGTTATCTCGTAAAAAGTGTTGACCGTACAACAACCAGTAAGACCCGTATCATTAGTCGCAACCAGCAAATGATGAGATTGGATGCAGAGATCACCGATGACCTTAACGAGCAGGAGGAAGCTAAACTTTTGAACAGTGTAAGCGATTTCATCGCGAGGGAAGATCCGGATATCATCATATTTGAAGATTATGATAAAGGGGTGCTTACTGCTGGATTGATCAGTAAAGTGATCGCGCTTTGTAAAGAATCAGGTGTATTGACCGCAGTTGATCCAAAAAGAAAAAATTTCTTTAATTATAAAGGCGTGGATATTTTCAAGCCTAACCTAAAAGAGGTGAAAGAGGCCCTGAATCTTTTGCTGGCCGATCCTTCCAAAGCCGACCTGGAGCAGATCCATGCTTCCCTGCATTCACAACTTTCCCATGCAATTTCCTTTATCACACTATCTGAAAAAGGAGTATTCTACGAGGAGAATGGCAAGTCCACTATTATACCCTCTCATCTCCGGAACATTGCGGATGTATCAGGCGCCGGGGATACCGTGATCGCTGTAGCCTCCCTTGTTTATGCAGCCACGCATAATGTTCAACTGATGGCGGAAATAGCAAATATTGCCGGAGGCCTGGTTTGTGAAGAAGTAGGCACGGTCTCTGTTTCCAGGGATAAATTACTGGCCGAATGTGAACTTCTTTTATCTTAATCTGATTTTATGGGCGAAATAACGTTAGTGATTCATGGAGGTGCTGGTACCATTCTGAGATCGAAGATGAATCCTGATATGGAAGCGGCCTATCGTAAGAGCCTGCAGGCTGCGCTTGATCGGGGTTACCAGTTACTGGCATCCGGTGCTACGGCCACTGAGGCCGTGGTAGCCGCAGTGCGCGTGCTGGAAGATGATATCCTGTTTAATGCCGGTAAAGGAGCTGTTTTTAACCGGGCGGGAAGACAGGAGATGGATGCAGCCCTGATGGAAGGAAAAGAGCTGAGGGCAGGCGCCGTGGCCTCCATTCATAATGTAAGGAACCCGATTGAACTTGCCCGGCTGGTGATGACCCGAAGCGAGCATGTATTGCTGATGGGTGAGGGAGCGCTTGAGTTTGCGCGGATGCAGGAGATGAAAATGGAGCCGGATGACTATTTTTTCTCGCAGCAGCGATATGACCAATGGAAAAAACTACAAGGCACCCATCAAACCGCCATGGACCATAATGATGAAGACCCCGCTAAAAAAATGGGCACGGTGGGAGCTGTAGCCTGCGATGGAAATGGAAACCTGGCAGCTGCCACCAGTACCGGGGGTATGACCAATAAAGCTTTCGGCAGGATCGGTGATACTCCTTTAATAGGGGCTGGTACCTATGCCAACAATAAGACCTGCGCCATCAGTTGCACAGGGCATGGAGAGCCATTTATCCGGGCCGTGACCGCATACGATGTGAGTTGCCTGATGGAATACCGGGGACTATCTTTAAAGGAAGCCATGCATTTTGTGGTGCATGATAAACTGCTGAAAATAGAAGGCGAGGGAGGAATGATTGGCGTGGATGCCCAGGGTAACGGGGAAATGATCTTTAACAGCGAGGGCATGTACCGGGGGATAAAAAGCAGCAGAGGGCAGAATGAAATTGGCATTTACCGATCATGAAAAAATATGCGATCATAGTAGCAGGAGGAAGCGGTACCAGGATGGGTGCCAGTATTCCCAAACAATTCCTGTTGCTGCATGGAAAACCCATTCTGCAGCATGCTGCGGAAGCGTTTTTGAACGCCTATCCAGATCTTGAATTAATTCTTGTTTTGCCTGAAGCAAATAATGGGTTAGCTATTGATTTCGGATTGAATAATAGTAGAGTACAAAAAACAAAAGGTGGCGAGTCAAGGTTTGAGTCTGTGCAAAATGGACTGAAGCTGGTGGAAGAGGATAGTATCATATTTGTGCATGACGCTGTTCGATGCCTGGTAACAGTGGGTCTGATCCGGCGTTGTTATGAACAGGCGTTGGTAAAAGGAACAGCCATACCTGCAGTGGCCAGTCAAGACAGTATAAGGTGGATGGAAAATGATGGAAGCAAGGCTCTTGATCGTAATCGGGTGATGCTGGTCCAAACCCCCCAGGTCTTCCGGGGAGAGATCATCCTGCCTGCTTTCAGTCAGGGATATAAGGAAGGATTTACAGATGAGGCCTCCGTGGTAGAATCTTTTGGATTCAGGGTAGACCTGATCATGGGGGAGGAAAATAATATAAAGATCACCACCCCGGTAGATCTTCTGATCGCGGAAAAACTAATGGCTAAGACTTAAGCCATTTTAACCAGGCAGGAAGCCGGTTCCATTTCAGGAAGGGGTATTGCTCAAGGCCAGCCCCAAAACTACTATAGAAAAACGCCAGGTTCCGGATATCGGAACCTTCAAAATCTAGTAATAATTGCTGGCCACTATGGTCCTTAATAAATGCATCGATCAAGGCGTGAGAAGCCCCGATGGTTCGCCCATTTGGATGGTTCCCTACCAGGATATAATAGGCCCGGCCTTTTGAAAAAAAGAAAACAGCGGAAGCCAGCAGTTGACCGTCTGGTCCATTTATTCCATAAATAGTAGCTTCTTGTTTAATTTTAAGTAATTCATATAATTTATTGAATAATTGAATATTACGTTCAATATTTTTATCCGTTTTATGCATTTGGGACAGCGCCAACCCAATCACTTGTTCCACTCCTATCTCAAAGGTCACCTGGCACCCAAGCTGAAATGCTTTCTTTGTATTTCGCTGAATGTTCTCCCGGTACTGCTGGTAAAGTTGTTCGTAGGAAGGGCGGAGATCCAGCACATAATTATTGCGGATCAGGGAATGCGGCGCACCTGAATTACCCGGGTTCAGGGAGATCTCTGCCAGCCGGAAACAGGCGGGGATGGCTTCAATAAATTGACGAGTTAATTCCACGGTCAGGGGCTTTCCGAAAATTCCCAGTTGGGCGCAAAGAAATGGCTGGTAGATATATCGAATGCCATATTTAGATCGCCAGGGCAATGGCATGATCCATTCATGATCACCAAGTACCAGGGCATCCCAGTTTTCGGCCATGGCATCCAGGTACCAGGAATAGCCATAGATCCGGCTATTTTCCGCCTGGTCCATGCACTGGTCCCATTTCAACCGGTCGATAGACCCAGCCCTGACCCATTTAATATCCGGTGCCATATTCATTAATAGATAAACCCGGGGTCTATTTTTTTAAGATTGAAATTGGAGATATCGATGGAGAAGGATATTTTTTGCCAGAACCTTTTCTTTTTATCGAGGGTGGATTGCACATAATCTTTGAAAACACTGCTATAAACAAGGGGCATATAAATATTGACCAGGCCTTTTGCAAGGGATAGCTGAAGCCCGGCATCATAAAGAAAGCGGTCCGTTTCCGCATCTGGCTTCCAACCTTCGGCAGCTGTGCCTATGTCAAGAAATAATTGAAGTGGTATTCGGAATGGTAATATTGTCAATGGATTAACGGCATCAGGAATGGAAGTGCTCAGGTTTAACGCCATTAGCCAATCATCTGTTTTTCCCACTTTGGATGCAAGCAGATCGGTCCTGATTTTAAACGCTCCATCCCTGATCATGATTTGCTGGGAGGGTAGTTTTTGAAATTCATTCCTTCCCAGGAAATAATCGCTGTAGGTATAACCCTCATATCCGTTTGCCCCGGTAAGGTTGATATGATAACGTTCGGTGGCAAATTTTTGGGAAATGGTTTTTGAACCCCTGTAAAAGAATTTGCCTGCAAATACCCGAAGATTCAGTCCCCCGGCTTTGGGGTAATTAAAGAAATAATTTCCGGTAAAAGCAGTCCTGACAAAATCCTTTCCCTGGTCCATGTTCAATTCTGCCCGGTACGGATAAAGCACCCGATTGTTTTCCCAAACCAGCTGTAATTGGTTAATGGAGTAATCTTCATTCACCAACCTTAACCGGTTCACCACATTGGTATCTAAACCGGCGATCACCGTATCCCGATAATACCTTACCCCATCTTCCTTCATTTGGAAGGACCTGAACTGGATGAACCGGTTCATGGTGCTGCGGGGATCTTTTTCGCGCAGCGTTAGTTTAATGCCCGGAACGATCTTCTGAATACCTGGATATAAACTTGGACCCGCTTCCTGGTCATTCTTGTTTATCGAAAAAACAGCCGCATTCAGCCCAAACTCAATTTTATGAAACAGTCCTTTGTCGGGATATGCACTGTACCAGGCCATACCGGTACCTCCGAGTTTTTTGGATCCTGTTCGATAAACAGGGGCCAGCAGGAATTGAAAAGGAGAAGGGGGTAACTTAATATTGGTAATAAAGATACCAGCCATCAGTTTATCATAATAGTTGCCGCCCAGGGCTGGTCCAACCAGGTAAAGATCTTTAGTTGGGTGTTTGGCATATTTGACCAGGGAATGAATGTTGAATACAAATGCGACCCCGGAGCCCTTATTTACCTGAGAGGGAAGAGGGCCATTTTTATCCAATAATTTAAAAGTAGTTCCCAGGTCTTTGCCTGCATTTTTTTGCATGATCGTTTGAAAATCGGCAGGCTGGGGATGCCTGAATTTCCATTGGTCAAAATATGCCTGCATGGCCTTATCAAAAGCGGCCGTTGTTAAGTCTGCTTCCAATTCTCTTAACCAGGCAGCCGTTTTATAATAGGCTACTAGGTCATAATTCTTTGCTGAGAATTTCTCCGACCCTGTTGTAATAGGC
Organism: Chitinophagaceae bacterium; assembly: GCA_016720565.1. Lineage (GTDB taxonomy): Bacteria > Bacteroidota > Bacteroidia > Chitinophagales > Chitinophagaceae > JJ008. The sequence goes on along the minus strand of JADKKJ010000012.1, from coordinate 128,996 downwards.
TGGTCTTTTTTAATAGCCATCATTGTTTCCAGGTTCAGTCTCTCTTTCACCGGTTCTACCTGGTAGTATTGCTTCAGGTAGCGGTGTTCATAATAACTGTTGATTCCTTCATCCATCCAGGGAAAATCTCTTTCATTAGAGCCCAGAATTCCATAGAACCAGTTATGTCCAACTTCGTGCGCAATGGTTAGATCCAGGTCTTTTACATTATTAGTGGGAGATAGAACCGTGATGGTTGGATATTCCATACCACCGCCAAAACTTTCGGGGCCCTGCACTACCTTGACCGTATTGTAAGGATATTCACCCACCCATCCGGAATAGGAGCGAACAGCTCTTTTTGCTAATAAAACGGCGTTCCTCCAGGTCTCTTTATATGCGGGCGTATAAAAAGCAAATACCTGTATCACCTTTCCTGAATTAAGCCGGCAGGTATCAGTATTCATGATAAAACGTTTATCGGCAAACCAGGCAAAATCATGCACTTGTTCCTGTTTGAACCGAAGCGTCTTTGTGCTTTTATCAGAAGGGGGAAAAGCTTCTGTATTCCATTTTAATTGTCCATTGACCAGTTGCTTTTTACGCAAAGGGGTCCACTCAAAGGAAGGCCTGCTTTCCTTCAACCATTTTTTTTCCGCTTCATCCTGTAATTCCCCGGTTGCCGCCACCACGTAATTGGCAGGTACCGTTATACTCACATCGAAACTTCCATATTCACTGTAAAATTCACCCTGGTCAAGATAGGTGATAGGGTGCCAGCCCCTGGCATCGTACACTGCAGGTTTTGGATACCATTGGGTGACCTGGTAACTCTGCCCGTCATGACCTCCCCTGGAAAAATTATAGGGGAGCTTTACATGAAAAGCAGTGCTGACCTGGATCTTAGCCCCGGGTAATAATGGTTTAGGCAGCAGGAGTTTTATGATATCAATATGCTGGGGATGGTCCTCAGTAAGGGCGGTCACTCCATCCACTTTAAAATCGAGCTGGTTGATATATCCTTTATCTTCTTTACCGGAGAAATAAAATTTTGTATTCCCGTTCTCCAGCAACTGGTCGGAGAAAGCGGTGCGATCATTTTTATAGGCGTTGGGCCAGAGATGAAACCAGATGAATCGCAGGGTATCGGGAGAATGGTTGATGTATTCCAGTCTTTCAAAACCGGTCAGCATATGGGCTGTATCATTCAGTGAAACATCGATCCGGTAATTCACTTCCTGTTGCCAGTACTGGGAGCAGGCGCGGCTCCAGGTAATGATGGCGATCAGGAACAGGCAGAAAGATTTTATCAATGGAAACTGTTTACGGGTAAAGATAATGAATCTTCCTCCCGGTAGTTAGCGTCCCTTGCCTTTGAAAATGATGCGCAGCGTATGTAACAGGATCTTGAAATCCAATGCCAGTGATATGTTTTCAAGGTAGAGCAGGTCATAGCGGCTGCGGGCGATCATCTCCTCTGTATTTTCAGCGTAGCCAAATTGAACCATACCCCAGCTGGTCAATCCGGGTTTTACTTTCAGCAGGTATTTATAATAGGGAAAACGGGTTATGATCTGGTCTATATAGAATTTCCTTTCGGCACGTGGTCCCACCAGGCTCATCTCGCCGATCAGCACATTCCATAGCTGTGGTAATTCATCGATCCGCCATTTTCGCATGGTCTTTCCCCAGCGGGTGATCCTTGGATCATTTTCAGAGGAAAGGGCTGGTCCATTCTTTTCCGCATCCCTGATCATGGATCGCAGTTTAATGATATAAAAGTTCTTTCCTTTGAAACCAACCCGTTGTTGCCGGAAGAAAACAGGTCCGGGTGAAGATAACTTTACACGTATGGCTGCATAGAACACAAGTGGAGAAAGCATCAGTAGTCCCAGCAGGGAAATGATCACATCGATGGATCTTTTTATATTCTGCTGCCATTGGGGCATAAGGCCCGTATGCAGATCGATCAATGGCGCGCCCATCACATTACTGGTCTTTACTGAACCTGAAAGAATATCAAGCGTATTGGGCTGTATTTTAATAGCTACATCTTTTTCACTGAGACGGTCGATCAATTCTTCCAGTAGTTTTTGCTCCGACCTTCCAATTGCCAGCACCACCAGTTTAATATCCATCTCGTCTATGCTGTTTTCCAGTTCTGCCAGGTTACCCAGATTGGGAATACTGCGCGAAAGGCCATTGCCCCCGGTGGAGGTAGAAATAAACCCGGTATACTGGAAACCTCCATCACGAAGATTTTTTTCCGTTTCCCTGGCAATACGGGAAGCAGTTTCAGGATCGCCCACCAGCAGGCTGTTGAACCGAATGGTTCCGGTAAGCAATTGTTTTTTTACCCGGTTCAGGATCATCCATCTCCCTAAAAAATTTAAACTAAGATGGATGACGAACAGGATCAGAAAAGCCCGGTAATAATAGGCATAATCATTTTTTACATCGTCCAGCAGAATAAAAAAGAAAAGCAGTATGGTGCCAATGGCGGCGCAGAGAAAACTGCTGGTGAATTCATAAAGCCTCGACTTGCCATAGAGTGTATGATAAGAACCTACCAGGCTATAAAGAAGCAACCAGCCCAGCGGTATGAAGAGGATGCCCAGCCAGAATTTATCACTCAGCATTAGTTGGCCATCGATGTAAACAGGCTGACCTAATATTTGTTTGCGGAGGAAAAAGAACAGGGCCCATGCCAGGGTGGCCATCAGCCAATCAGCGACCGCATACCAGATGATGGATATTTTGCGGGCATCCTTCATGAACGAATGATGACGTTGTTGCCGATCTTCTCCAGTATCTGGTGGGCCACATCCATGGCCATCAAACCATCCATTTCGGTTACCGCGGTACGTGTATTGTTCAGGATAGCATTGGTAAAAGCCAGTAATTCTTCTTTGATCGCATTGACCTCAGGCACCGGGGGATTTGCGATGGCTATACTCTTGGTACCGGATGGGGTCTCTATATCAAAAGCGAATACATTCTCGTCAGTATCTTCTTTTAGCTTGATGATCTCGGTCTTTTTTTCCAGCAGGTCAATGCCGATATAAGCGTCTTTCTGGAACAGCCGCACCTTGCGCATTTTTTTCATGCTGATCCGGCTGGAGGTAAGATTGGCCACGCATCCATTATGAAATTCTATTCTTACGTTGGCTATATCCGGTGTCTCGGTCATTACGGCTACGCCGGAAGCTGAGATGGATTTTACATCACTTTTTACGAGGCTAAGCACAATGTCAATATCATGGATCATCAGGTCAAGGATCACGCTCACCTCAGTACCCCTTGGATTGAATTGCGCGAGACGATGGACTTCAATGAACATGGGTTGAAGGGAAAGATGACTGATGGCCATGAAAGCCGGATTGAATCTTTCCACATGGCCAACCTGTAATTTAATGCCGGATTCGGCGGCCAGTTTTACCAGTTCCCTGGCTTCATCCATGGTATTGGCCAGTGGTTTTTCCACAAATACATGCTTGCCTTTTCGTATGGCTTTTTCACAGCAGATGAAATGCTGGTCAGTAGGAGTGACCACATCGATCACATCTGCCTGCTCGATCAGTTCTTCCATTTCTTTGAAACGGCGAAGACCATATTTTTCGGCTACCGCCAATGAGGTTTCATTATGGGGATCGTAAAATCCGATCAGCTCCACTCCGGGGATCTCCAGCCAGTTATTAAGGTGAAATTTACCAAGATGTCCAACGCCAAGTACGCCTATTTTCAACATGATGCGTCAAAGATAACTAAACGTTTTCAGCCTTTTGGCGCTATCAATTCAGGAGTTGGAAAGTATACGGGATTGATGCACATAGGAAGGATGATAGACAAAAACACAGGAACCGTTCCTGATGGTATTGATCAATGGCCGGGCAAGGGTTACAGGTACAGCCGGGCAACCCTGGCTTCTTCCGGAGTAACCCTGCATTTTTACCACCTCTTCACTTACATAAGGAGCACCATGTATCACAATGGCCCTCTCCTGGGCGCGGTCGTTTATGCCTTTTTCAAGACCATCCAGCTTCAGTGAATAGCCGTTATGTCCCTCATAAGTAGTGCCCGTGGTATAAAAACCAGGACTGCTCATGTAGGATTGATTTTCATTAGAGAAACGGTTGGCCATTGCCAATCCGGAGTTGCGGCCATGGGCCACCAGGGAATTAAACAGGAGTTGATAATTTTTAAGGTCCACCACGTAAAGCCGCTTGTGACTGCTTGCCTGGCTGAGATCAACAATAGTTAGCAGGGAATCGTTCTTAACAAGTCCCTTGTCGATCAGTTCCTCAAATCCTGTTATGGCATAATGAAAAGCCTCTATTGATAACCCTTTCATTTGAAGGGAAAGACTATCATAGGCTAATTTATCATTAAGGCGGGAACTGTTGTTTTCTGCTTTTTCCGGGGGATAGGAAGCATGAAACTTCTTAGATCCGGCGAAAGAGAAAGGAACATTCAATAACAACAGTAATAGTAACGGGAATAATAAAGATATTTTCTTCATAGGTAGTAACGGATTAAGGCGAATTATAAAATTATTCGGGGTGTTTATCTAACGTAATTAGACGCTAATTGTTGCCTGTTCCCTCACTGATCTCCGGCAAATTGATCCGGCTCAAGAATGGCATGTCCTGAAATTGTCAAGTCGATTTTCAGCTTATGATACTCAATTATTTACAGGTTCGGAAGATTTTTCCTAATAAAGCGAATTAATTTGCCCGTTGCTGCCTGCATTAACTTTTATTCAGCATACACAACATGTTCACTTTGTTATGGACGCTATTTCGGTAACATCCGATTTATTGCAGAAGACCAATCACAGGATGCCGGAAGCACAGAGAAATAGAAAGGAATGCCCGGTAGTAACAGGTATTTCAGTAATTGGTGAAAGCAGTATAATTGACTAAAGGATCTCCCAATTGATCATAGCCAAAAGCAGGGAAATCCAGTATTGTATAGAGGCGAGACATCAATTCTGACCTGAAGGGCAATAATTTGTCTGAAACAGCCTAAAAACTTTTGGTTGAAAATACCTGCAGGGTTATCTTTGCCGTCCCTAAAAAAAGGGATTGGATCGGTAGTTCAGTTGGTTAGAATGCCGCCCTGTCACGGCGGAGGTCGCGGGTTCGAGTCCCGTCCGGTCCGCTTCATTTATTTTGAAACCTGCTCTGGTAGCAGGTTTCTTCATTTCTATTCTATTTTTTATCGTATTAAAGAGCGGAATGGAGATTATCTTATGGTACGCACCTGAAATTTATTCTACAAGTTTTACCTTAATTTAGCCAACACATTTATCGCTTATGCCAACTGATGCGAACCGCCAGTTTCTCGATTTTGAGAAACCTATAAAAGACCTCCTGGATGAGATCCAGACGATGAAGAATCGCCAGGAAAAAACAAAGATCGATTTCAGCGATTCCATCCAGAAACTGGAGCAGGGAATACTTGAAAAAAGAAAAGAGATCACCAGCCAGCTCAGCAGCTGGCAAAGGGTACAGCTCAGCCGTCACCCTGACCGTCCCTATACATTGAAATATGTGGACAAAATGACCACGAATTTTGTTGAGTTATATGGTGACCGCAATGTGCGGGATGACAAGGCCATGGTGGGAGGTTTTGCCTCTATTGATGGGGAGACCGTGATGATCATAGGCCAGCAAAAAGGTATCAATACCAAGACCCGGCAGATGCGGAATTTTGGTATGGCCAATCCGGAAGGATATAGAAAAGCGTTGCGACTGATGAAACTGGCAGAGAAATTCAATAAGCCGGTGATCACGCTGATCGATACACCCGGCGCTTATCCCGGCCTGGAAGCCGAGGAAAGAGGGCAGGGAGAAGCGATCGCCCGGAATATTTATGAGATGATGCGCCTGAAAGTACCGGTGATCTGCGTAGTGATAGGGGAAGGAGCCAGCGGTGGCGCCCTGGGTATTGGCGCAGGCGATCGCGTATTCATGATGGAGAACACCTGGTATACAGTGATCTCTCCGGAAAGCTGTTCATCTATTCTATGGAGATCATGGGATAAAAAAGAAGTGGCCGCCGAACAATTACGCCTTACGGCCGAAAAAATGCTTGGCTTCGGATTGATCGATGGTATCATACCCGAACCGGTTGGGGGGGCACATTGGGATTATGATGGCGCCGCGCAGATCTTAAAAGAATACCTTAAGCCCGTGATCCGAGAATTAAAACAAATGGACCCTAATGAAAGAGTGCAGAAACGAATTGAGAAGTTTGGGAAAATGGGATTTTGGGAGGAGTAAATACAAGTTAGGAGTTGGGAGTTAGCAGTTAGCAGTGCTTCCACTTGAAGATAGGCGGTGCCTGACCTTCGAGTACCTCAGGTGGCAAGGCTCTCGAAGGCAGAGTCTAGAGTCTAACTCATTACGCTTCATGAATTGAAAAATAAAATTTGAACTGAATACGATCTGGCTGGTAGCCAGAGGCTAATAGCTAGTCGCTTTAAATAGTTATAATGAGAAAAAAATTTACAGGTACCGGGATCGCGATCGTAACTCCATTTGATGGAAACGGAAATATCGACTGGAAGAGTTTTGAAAACCTGGTAGAATACTGGATCAAGGGGAAAGTGGAGTACCTGGTGGTACTTGGTACAACAGGGGAAAGCGCCACCATTCATGGCAAGGAAAAACAGGAAGTTTTTTCTTTTATACAGAAACAGGTGAATGGCCGTTTGCCCATTGTAGCGGGCATTGGTGGTAATGATACGCGCGAAGTGATCTCTGCATTTAAACAGTTTGATCTGAAAGGATACGACGCCATTTTGTCTGTAAGCCCTTATTATAATAAACCCAATCAGGAAGGATTATACCAGCATTATAAAGCATTGGATGAAGCGGCACCGCTGCCGATCATTATGTATAATGTGCCGGGAAGAACAGGCATGTCAGTAACCGCGGAAACGCAACTGCGCATTGCGCATGACTGCAAAAATATTTTCGCTACTAAGGAAGCCAGTGGCAATTTTGACCTGATCAACCAGATACTGAAAAATAAACCAGCTGAGTTTATGGTGATCAGTGGTGATGATCCTATCACGCTTCAGATGATCTCTGCAGGAGCGGAAGGATTGATCTCCGTAGTGGCCAATGCCTACCCTGAATATTCAGAAATGGTGAGGCTGGCACTGAATGGAGACTTCAAAGGTGCTGCAGTGTTGCATAATAAATATCTTGATATCATCGCATCCATGTTTGCGGAAGGAAGTCCCAGTGGTGTAAAAGCCTACCTGGCTGAAATGGGACTTTGCCAGAATACATTTCGTTTGCCGGTATACAGGGTAAGCGAAAAACATCAGCAACGGATCTGGCATCTGATGAAGGACCTGGCCTGATATTTTGATCAATCATTCATTATGCGGATATATAAAGGTTGTTTGATCTTTGCTTGTTTGCTGTCACTTACAGCATTTTCCCAATCACGACCGTCTACCGCCTCCCCCCGTGTGCATATTATGGATACTGCTTTTTCCATACCTGAACTGGGTCGGACACGCAGGATATGGGTCTACCTTCCCGATGGGAAACAAGGGGAGAAATTTCCCGTATTGTATATGCATGATGGGCAGAACCTTTTTGATGCGCGAACTTCCTATGCCGGAGAATGGGGACTGGATGAGTTCATGGACAGTACCTCCCTGCCAAAATGTATCATAGTAGGTATCGATAATGGTGGCGCAGATCGCATCCATGAATTAACTCCCTATTATATGGAGAAATATGGAAAGGCGGAGGGGGATGCCTACCTGCATTTCCTGGTAAAAACGCTGAAACCTTATATTGATGCGCATTACCCCGTGCGGAATAACCGGAAGAACACCTGGATAGGAGGTAGTTCACTGGGAGGATTGATCAGTTTCTATGCATTAATGAAATATCCAAAGACCTTTGGAGGCGCAGCCGTTTTTTCTCCTTCCTTCTGGATAGCCAAAGCCATTTACAAAGAGGTCATCCCCCGTTTGAAGAAAATGAAAGCCTCCATCTATTTTTACGCCGGTAAAAAAGAAAGCGAGGAAATGGTTCCGGATATGCTGAAAATGCTGGAATTGGTAAACCATCGTCCGAATATACATGCCACGGCTGTCATCCGGGATGAAGGAAAGCACCAGGAACTAAGCTGGCGCCAGGAATTCCCATTATTCTATAAATGGATGACCGAAAACAGGAAGTAAAGCAGCGATCTGTTCCCAATCATTGTCTCCGTTGTACCTTTATAAAAATTCATCTTCATGTTCGCGGTGACCATCCTGGGAAATAATTCTGCGGTGCCGGCCTTTAACCGGCATCCTACCAGCCAGGTGGTGACCTATGAAGGAACGAATTTCCTGGTTGATTGCGGGGAAGGGACACAGATCCAGATGATCAATTATAAGATCCGCAGAGGAAAGATCTCCCATATTTTCATTTCACATTTACATGGGGACCATTATTTCGGTTTGATAGGACTGATCAATAGTTTCGGTTTGCTCAGTCATAAACAGGACCTGCATATTTTTGGCCCTCCTGCCTTGAAGGAGATCATCGAGATCCAGTTGAAGATGGCTGAAACACATCTGCCATATGCCCTGCATATCCATGCCATCACGGGCCCGGGTTTACTGGTGGAAACAGATAAGATGCGCATCGAATGTTTTCGCACCAATCACCGCATAGAATGTTTTGGATTCAAGTTCACTGAGAAAAGGGCAGCAAGAAAGATACTGGCAGATAAAGCCAGGGAGATGCAGGTACCACTGGCTTTTTTTGATCATTTAAAGACAGGTGCGGATTACCACCGAAAAGACGGGTTCCTGGTGAAAAATGAGGAAGTGACCCTGCCAGGCGAAAAAGGAAGAAGCTATGCCTTCTGTGCCGATACAAAATATGATGAGACCCTGCTGGAGCATATCAGCGGGCTGGATATGATCTATCATGAAACCACTTACCTGGATAATTTCAGGGAAAGGGCAGAAGCGAGGTTCCACAGCACTACAAGGCAGGCGGCTACCATGGCCCTGAAAGCAGGCGTAAAGCGTTTACTGATCGGCCATTTCAGCAGTAAATATGATACATTAGAAGAATTTGAAAAAGAAGCGCGGGAGGTATTTCCTAATACGGACCTGGCTTTGGAAGGAACGGTTTATACCATCCATTAACTGTCTTCGCCAAACATTTCCCTTTCGATCTCCTCCATTTGAACGATATCCCAGGCTTCGGACTCGGTTGGCGTCACGTTTAGCAACTCCAGCAATTCCATTTTGTCAAGCGCTTCTTCTACCTGGGCCTGTAATTCGCAGATGACAAAAGAGGCGCCTGACTCATAAAATGATTGTTGAAGCTCTACCAGTTTTTTAGCAGCGGCTTCCTCCACATGGGTTGTTTCCTTTAACACAAGGACCAGGTTTTTAACTTCTTTTTGAAGGAAAGCCATCAAACATTCCGTCAAATCGTCTGTCATACTAGCAGTTAAGGAGGGTTCTTTTACCGTGATGACATGAAATTTCTCTTTGGTATCCGTTTTGACTTGCATATAGGAGCAAAAATAAGGTTAACCGAATAGTAGTTATACCCGACGGAAAACTGATGAAATTGCCCGCACTGAACAACTTAAATTATCAACATTCCGTTTATAAGTACAGCGACAGGCGAACCGATTTTATTTATTAATATTGTATAACAACCAATTATCTCTCATGGATAACAATTTTTCAGCACAGGTTAAGGAGATCATCTCGTATAGCAGGGAGGAGGCTTTGAGGCTGGGTAATGATTTTATTGGCACAGAGCACCTGCTGTTGGGACTGATAAGGGAAGGAGAGAACACAGCAGTAAGAATACTGAAAAGCTTTAACGTCGATATCTACGAGCTTCGAAAGGAGATCGAATTGGCGGTAAAAGATAAAACCGGTAAGAATATTGCTAATATAAACAGCCTGCCGCTTACAAAGCAGGCGGAAAAAGTGATACGTGTCACTGTTCTCGAAGCTAAAGCACTTAAAAGCGCTACGGTAGAAACGGAACACCTGATGCTTTCTATTCTCAAGAACAAAGAAAATATTGCAACGCAGATATTAAATCAATTTGACGTGGATTACGATCTTTTCAGACAGGAACTGGGCATCGTTAAATCGAATGATCCCCGCGCGGAGTACAATGAGGAGAATGAAGATGATTTCGATGAGGAGAAAAAATATTCTTCCTCTAAAGGAACGCCCAAACAAGGCGCTGCTAAAAGTAAGACGCCTGTATTAGATAATTTCGGAAGGGATATCACCAAAATGGCGGAGCTCGGGGCCCTGGATCCAATTGTAGGCAGGGACTCAGAGATCGAACGCGTTTCGCAGATCCTTTCCAGACGTAAAAAGAATAACCCCATACTTATTGGTGAACCAGGAGTGGGTAAGACTGCTATTGTAGAGGGCCTGGCCCTTCGCATTGTGCAGCGTAAAGTATCCAGAGTGCTTTTCGATAAGCGCGTGATCTCGCTCGACCTTGCTGCACTGGTAGCCGGTACAAAATACCGCGGACAGTTTGAAGAAAGAATGAAAGCGATCATGAATGAACTGGAGAAGAACCGTGATGTGATCCTGTTCATTGATGAGTTACATACCATTGTTGGCGCAGGTGGTGCCAGTGGATCGCTGGACGCCAGCAATATCTTCAAGCCGGCCCTGGCAAGAGGAGAACTGCAGTGCATCGGTGCCTCCACTTTAGATGAGTATCGAATGTACATTGAAAAAGATGGTGCCCTTGACCGTCGTTTTCAAAAAGTAATGGTAGAACCACCAAGCGTGGATGATACCATACAGATCCTTAATAATATTAAAAGCAAATACGAGGATTACCATAATGTACTTTATGACCAGGAAGCTATTGATGCCTGTGTAAAACTCAGTGACCGCTATGTTACTGACAGGCTTCTTCCTGATAAGGCCATTGATGTGATGGATGAGGTAGGAGCGCGTGTACACCTTAAGAATATCAATGTGCCCCCTACCATTGTCGATCTTGAAAAAAAGATCGAGGACGTAAAAAATGAAAAGAACAAAGTTGTGAAGAGCCAGAAATTTGAAGAGGCTGCTTCACTTCGTGATACGGAAAAAAGATTGCAGGAAGACCTGGAGAAGGCCAAGCATGATTGGGAAGAAGAAAGCAAGCATAAAAAATACCCGATCGGTGAAGAAGATATCGCAGAGGTGGTGAGTATGATGACCGGTATACCTGTGAAGAGAATGGTACAGGCTGAGACCGAGAAACTTCGCCGCATGTCGGAAGACATGAAAGGAATGGTGGTAGGACAGGAAGAAGCCATCATGAAAGTGGTGAAAGCCATACAGCGTAACCGCGTAGGATTGAAAGATCCTAAAAAACCTATCGGAACCTTCATCTTCCTCGGACCAACCGGGGTAGGTAAAACCGAGTTGGCGCGCTCACTGGCCCGTTATATGTTCGACTCGGAAGATTCACTGATTCGCATCGATATGAGTGAATACATGGAGAAATTCACGGTGAGCCGTTTAATAGGAGCGCCTCCGGGATATGTGGGCTATGAAGAAGGCGGGCAGTTGACAGAACGCGTACGCCGCAAACCCTATAGCGTGATCCTGCTGGATGAGATCGAAAAAGCGCACCCGGATATATATAATATTTTATTGCAGGTGCTGGATGATGGACAACTTACTGATGGATTGGGAAGGAAAGTGGATTTCAAGAATACCATGATCATCATGACCTCCAATATTGGTGTAAGGCAATTGAAGGATTTCGGATCAGGTGTAGGTTTTGCCACCAATTCCCGAATAGAGAATGAAGATGAAATGAACAAGGCCGTGATCGAAAAGGCATTGAAGAAAACATTCTCCCCCGAGTTCCTGAATCGTATCGATGATGTGGTGATATTCAACAGCCTTACCAAGGACCATATCTTCAGCATCATAGATATCCTGATGAAAGGGGTGACCAAGCGATTGACCAATTTGGGATTCAGCCTGGAACTTACGCTGGGCGCTAAGAATTTCCTGGCTGATAAAGGTTACGATTCCCAGTTCGGCGCAAGACCCTTGCACCGGGCTATCCAGAAATACCTGGAAGATCCGCTGGCTGAGCAGATCCTGAATATGAGCCTGAAAGCAGGTGATGTGCTGGAAGCCGATGCCGATCCGGATGGAACAAAGTTGAATTTTACGTTCAAGAAAACAGAGGAGGAAGCGAAAGCGTAGGAAGGTTGGGCTGTTGAGGGGTTGAGGGGTTGAGAGCTTGGACGAAAAATTTAATTTAATAAGAATGGTTTAAAGACAGTTCTTAAAATTTAATACGAAAAAAGCCATTCAATTTGAATGGCTTTTTCATGGGAAGCCCTCAACAGCTCAACAGCTCAACCCCTCAACCTCTCAACCTCTCAACCTCTCAACAGCTCAACCAAATCCGTATTTTTGTTTCTTCAATGAAAAAGATCATCATTACCATCGACGGTTGGTCAAGTTGCGGGAAAAGCACGCTGGCAAAAAGACTGGCCAGGGAGTTAAGTTATGTGTACGTTGACAGCGGGGCCATGTACCGGGCCATCACCTTATACTTCCTGCGTAATCATGTTGACTGGACAGAGCCGGCAGAAGTGCATGCGGCCCTGCAGAGCATCAACCTGGAGTTTCGCTCAAATGAGCATACAAATGAAAGCGAGATCTATTTAAATGAGGAGAATGTCGAGTATGTGATCAGGGACCTGGTAGTGGCAGAGAAAGTAAGCGATGTGGCCGCCATAAGGGAAGTGCGCAGGTTTGCGGTGGCCCAGCAGCAGAAATTAGGAAGATCCAAAGGGGTTGTAATGGATGGAAGAGATATCGGAACGGTGGTCTTTCCAAACGCGGAGCTGAAGATATTTTTGACAGCAGACAATGCGGTGAGGGTGGAAAGAAGGTTCAGGGAATTATTTGAACGCAACCCGAATATTAGCATCGAAGAAGTAAAGAATAATTTAGAAATGCGGGATTATATCGATTCCCATCGTGAGGTGAGCCCATTGTCTCAGGCCGCCGATGCCCGCTTATTGGATAATACCAACCTGACCATGGATGAAACTTTTCACCTTGCCCTGAAATGGGCCCGGGAAGCCATTGGAAAAGGGCATTAAAAGTCTTTTTCCCGGCAGTCGGGAAAGTATTTTTGGAGATTCCTTTAGATATTAATCTTCAATTGGGGGTATAAAGTATTGTTCATTAGTCGGTTACAGGATCATCGTTTTTTTACGTAGAAAAAAAATTAAATTTTGCTTGCAAAGTACGGGACTGCGATGTAGATTTACTGCGACAAGGCACCAACCTTGTTTTCCACTCCTAAGAACCCAACCTACATCCAAATTTAATTAGAAGGACCTCCCTGGGCATGCTGCTATATTAATATGAGCATGGCCGATCCATCCTCATCCTTTAGAAACGACCGTTTCGCAATCCTCTATTTTGAATCCGCTTCAAAGTCCATTCTTCTGAAACCGCCTAACCAATTTCCCGGGAAACCCCCAGGTACGCGGAATAATAATTAATAATAAAAAGAACTGCTGATTTCCGGTCAGCCTTTGTTTAACTACAAAACCTTGAAGCATGAAAAAGTTTTATTCTTTCCTGATTGGTGCATTCTTTCTGAGTGCATTATTCACAACAAATTCGGTATTGGGGCAGATCGCCCAAAGGGGAACGCCTAACAGGTGGAACCTCAACAAACACAGTTTAACAATTAATAAACCTGCTGGTTGGTTGCTCAAGTGATGTTATGATCGTTAACATTGCTAAAGATGGGAATCTGTCAGATGCTACCTGCATCTGGTTGGACTTATTTAGCAGGTGGTTCAATTGTAAATGGTGGAATTTTGGAGCCTTTTTATAAAGGTGGCACTGGTTCTGAACCATGCCACTATTTTACTTTTACATTGGGGCTGGGAGCACAATGGCAATGGTTTATCCAGTTGTTGCCTTTGTATGAAGATGTATCGGGTCCTGCACCTTTGATGTTGATCCTGGAGTTACCATTTAGCTGTTGAGCAATGGACAAACAGCAACTGCAAACACCATTACCACTTCGGCAAATGCAGCAGTTGTTATGTTTGTCAGCAATGGATAACAAAATTTTTACAACTATACCACAGCTAGCCCAAATCCTGGATGTTTGACTGAGATATATATAATGGTAGTAACACTCAGGATTTGACAGTGGGGCTGCCTTTGGGCCATTCCAAGGCTGCGACTGGGCCACTGGAACATGTACACTCAACAAGATAATAATGATCGTTGGGGTGCAATATTGGTAGCTTTGAAATATCAAGTGCCAGCCCCGTCAGCCACCCTTACACCCTCTACCTCACAGAATGTCGCTGTAGGCGGATCCATTTCATTTACAGCTACGCCATCTAATTTTACTGGCAGTGGTAACCATACTTATACATGGACCGCAGCAGGTGCTACTATTCCGCCAACAAACCCTATCAGTGCAGGTGCCTCAAACACTAAACTGCTGGTATTCCCAACTGCTGGTACCTATACCGTGCAGGTTTCTATAACCAGAGGAACTACTACCCTTAGTACAAATACCACCACTGTAAATGTTTTATCGGCCCCTGCTTCTCCAAATCTTTGGGGTATTTCAGGAACGAATGTTGTCAACTTTACGGTGAATGGCGGTATTGATTTTGGTGCCGGTCCAACTACCCGTTTTGCTCAGTCTGTTGGTACAAACAGTGCGGCTCTTGCCCGTACCGATGCGCCCAGTCAGGTTAACGGATATTTCTATTGGCTGCTTAACAGCCAAAATAATGGTGGTGTTGTACAGGTCTATGGCTCTGATGCGGCAGGTGGTTCTCAAATCCTAATTGGTTCCTTGGACGTTAATGGTGCAGGAACTAATTCTTTAGGTTTCGTAAGGCTGGGTGCCAGAGCGGATGGTGTAGTTTATGGTTTAGCCGGTGACGGAACAACCATATATCTTTTCAAGTTCAAACCTAATGGTGTTACAGCGAACGCTTCTTTGCCAGCTGCAGATCGATTAGTAGTTGAAGATGCTTCTGTAACATTGGTGGGTGGTGCAGCTGCTACTTTTCAGAATGGTGATATCTGCCTGGCTGGTGATGGAAACATGGTTGCGCTTGCAAATGATGGTTCTGGACTAACACAGATATTTACGGGTACGCCCAATGGTGCCAATACAACCCTAACCAAGAAATTTGATGTGCTTCCTGTAGGTGGTCAAACCTTTACTGGAAGTGTAAATGGTGTAGCGTTTGACCTTCAAGGTTCCTTGTATGTATCTACAACAGGTGGAACGGGAGATGGTCTGTATTATATCAATAAGAATACAGTAAATGGCCCTGCCGGTACTATCAATATCTCACAGGTATGGGCAGGTTCAGGCCTTACCGATCTGGCTTCCAACTTCTTCCCATTCACGATTGTAACACCAGTGAAGATGGCCAGCTTCTCAGTGAAAAAACTGGGTAATAATGCTATCCTCGACTGGACAACTGTAACTGAATTAAACTCTGACCATTTTGATATTGAGCGCAGCTACGATGGCGTGAATTTTGAAAAAGTGGGCAGCAAGCAGGGAGCAGGAAATTCAACCAGCGATATCAGCTACCAGTTCGCAGATCCGATCCTGGTAAATAAAGGCATCATCTATTATCGCCTTCGCAGTGTGGATATTGACATGCATGCTGAATACAGCGCGATCGTGATCTTGAAGTTAAATGGGGGATCATTGAAGAATGTATCGGTATTCCCTAATCCTTTCCGCAGCGATCTTAAAGTTCAACTAAATTCTGACCATGCTACCGTAGCAACTTTACGCATCAGCAACATGGCAGGTCAGGTCCTGGTGAACCGCTCTGTGAACCTTCAGAAAGGAGATAATGTATTTGTTCTCACCAGCGAATTACAGAACCTGGCTGCTGGAGTACATGTACTTGAATTAATCAGCGACGATCAGCGAATCAATCAGACTATTATTAAGAAATAATGCTCAGGGTTTTTAATTAAACCTCCGGGGGATGGCATTTGCTGTCCCCCTTTTTTTTTATAGCCGCTAGCCACTAGCTTCTAGCTGCTAGCTTAATACGGGTAGATTTATGTTCGGTTTCCAAATACGGAATAGAAAGGGAACAAATCTGAGACTTATGGCAAGTAACCTGAGGCTGTTTGTTTCACGATCAATTAATCAACTTTGACATGCACCGAAAACAAGCTAGAAGCCAGTGGCTAGAAGCTAGTAGCTAAAGAAAAAGCTACTGGCAATTATCTCTAACTACCAATAGCTTCACTATTTATTTTCGTATTACCGTTCCCTATTGCGCTTTTTTCACAGAGATCAGTTCTATCTCAAACACCAGGACAGATCCGCCGGGAATAGGGCCATAATCGCTTGCCCCATAGCCCAGGCTATATGGAACGAATAATTTGTATTTGGATCCTTCGTCCATTAACTGAACACCTTCGGTCCAGCCTTTGATCACACCATTTAAAGGGAAAGTGATCGGTTGTCCGCGGTCATAGGAATTATCAAAACCAGTTCCATCAATAAAGGTTCCGCGATAATGAACGGTTACGCTATCAGCTGCTGTGGGTCTTACACCATTACCTGCGCGAAGCATTTCATATTGCAGGCCGGAAGCGGTGGTTTTAACACCAGGGCGCTTTGCATTATTTGCAAGAAAAGTTGTTCCTGAATCCACACGAGGTTTTGATTTGTCTGCCTGAAGTTTTGTCATATAATTATTCATTACGTTGTTTACAGTTGTTTCATCCAGCAAAGATGTTTTACCAGCCATTACATCATTGAGGGCCTTAGAGATCAGCGTGCTGTTCAGTTTATTCATTCCCTGCTGCTTGTAAAAAGCGGCCACACTGTAACCTATGGCGTAATTGGCGCTATCTTCCAGGGTCTTCAGCAAATTGGCGGGAGCGGGAGCAATTGTTTTTTTCACAACGGGTTTACCACCCTGTGCAGCAACCACTCCGGAAAAACTCAAAGCCGAAATAAGAACGATCGATATTTTATTCATGCGTATGTTTTAAGGGGTCAAAAATAGGATAAATCGCCTTAAGAATGGAGGGAGACGGATGGGAAGCGGTGCACCTTATCGGGAAACCGTGAAGCATAACTAAAAACCAGGTTTCGGATAAAGCTGTTTTCGTGATAAACGGTGACCAGTTCCCTGATCTCTTCCATTTTTTCAGGCAGGGATAGACCGGGGAGATATCCCATGCCATAAAATTTCCCTTCCTGCACCAGGATGCAGGAACGGTCTTCGCCATTCAGGCCTTTATCAATGATGGCAAAACTGGGAAGGGTCTTTAATGCCTGAATGGCAAGGTCCACCCGGCGATTATAATCTGCTGGCGATTCTTTTTGCTGGCAGGCTCCGGTGCAGGCATCCGGGCCTTCGAGCCTGCAGGGTTCTGAATCTTTCTGGAGGAAACAAAGTTTAGGACAGAGACCATGGTCCTTGATCATTTTCCGAAGTATGGCATGGCCATCCACCATATAATGAAAACTATGCACGGGGTTCTGTCGCTTGCGACTTTTATCAATGGCCAATCGCCGATAACCATTCTGGTCTTCAAAACTGAAGATGCCATAGATATCCTCCCATTTTTTCTGGGAGGCGTTGAATCGGGGCCATAATCTTTTTATCTCGGTCGATTCAAGAATACAGGCCATCAGTTCGGTTCCACAGGGTTTATAACTGATGGAATATACATGCTTCATGAAATTCTGCTTCTGCCGGCTTTCAGAATTGTTGCTGAAATGACTGCCCACACGGTAACGGATATTGGCCGCTTTCCCTACATATACGATCTTTCCTTTCCGGTCGTGAAAATAATAGACGCCGGGGGTATAGGGCAATGACTCAAATTGTTCCTTTGGAACATTGGGCGGAAGAAATGATTCTTTAGAATTTCGCTGCAGGCTCTTTTCAATATGGTCCTCTTTATCATTTTGCTGCATCAACCTGAATAAGGCCAGCGTAGCTTCCGTATCTCCTCCGGCCCTGTGCTGGTCCCGAATGCGGATACCCAGCGAAGGACAGAGATTTCCAAGACTATAGGAAGGAAGTCCGGGGAAAATTTTTCTACCTAATCTTACGGTACAAAGTTTTCGGCAGTCCAGTTCAAAACCTTCCTCGTTCAAATGCGCTTTTACAAAAGAGTAATCAAAATTCACATTATGCGCAATAAAGATCCTGTCTTTCAGCAGTGCTGCAATTTTAGAGGCAACGGCGGAAAACCTGGGGGCATCAGCTACCATTTTATCGGTGATCCCTGTCATTCGCTGGATATAATAGGGGATAGGCTGGCCCGGATCGATCAGGGTATGGAAGTGATCAGTCTCTTCCCTTCCATCATATAGACGAATGGAGATCTCGGTGATGCCATTGGCTGCGGCATAACTGCCCGTTGTTTCTATATCTACGATGGCATACATGCTAACTGGAGGAGTTGAGGCAGGAAGGTTAACTTTGGCCGATAAATTTCGTAAAAAAATCTGGGCCGGCAATGAATGATGAAAAGTTCCTGATGTTTCATAACCGTTTGGCGAAAGTATTCCGCCATCGGCGAAAACTGGCCAAAGCCGGTTCAATTCAGTGTTATCGTATCTATGACCATGACGTTCCTGAATTCCCTTTATGTATAGAATTATTTAATGACCAGCTTTATGTGTCGGAATATAAACGTCAGCATGGTTTATCTGATGAGGCGCATGCCCAGTGGATGAACCGCAGCAGGGATGAGATCGTGGCAGTAACAGGCATCCCAAAGGATAATATTACCATAAGGTTAAGACAACGGAAACCGGGAAGGCTGGGTCAATACCAGAAACTGGATGAGAAAGCGCATGAGTTCATTGTGGAGGAGAATGGTATAAAATTTATCATTAATCTCACCGATTATCTTGACACCGGGCTTTTTCTGGATCACCGGATCACACGCGACCTGGTAAGGAAGCGATCAACCGAAAAGCAGGTCCTGAACCTTTTTGCCTATACGGGATCCTTTTCCGTGTATGCTGCCTTGGGTGGGGCTAAAAGGGTAGATACAGTAGATATGTCGCGCACTTACCTTAACTGGGCCGAAAGGAATATGAAGCTGAATGGTTTTGAAGACGCAGAGAAGTACCAATATATACAGGCAGATGTGTTGCAGTTCTTAAAGCAGCCCTCCTCCATTACGTATGATATCATCATCCTGGATCCGCCCACTTTCAGTAATAGCCAGCGAATGGAAGATATCCTGGATGTGCAACGGGATCATGTTTTCATGATCAATGCCTGCCTGAGCATGTTGTCACCAGGAGGTCTGATCTATTTCAGTACCAATTTTCGAAAATTTCAACTGGAGAAAGAAAGACTGAATACGACACAGGTCAAGGACATTACAAAAGCAACTACCAGTTTTGATTTTGAGGGAAAGTTTTCGAGGTGGTGTTATGAAATAAGTTTGGGAAAAGGTTGAGAGGTTGAGAGGTTGAGGAGTTGAGTGAAGATTCAAAATACTTTGGGTCTTCACTCAACCAGGCCGCAGGCCCTCAACCTCTCAACCCCTAAACCTGTATTTAAAGCACACCATTCATGCTCCTCACTGCCTCTGCACTCTTATTAAACGCCGCCTGTTCGGTTTCATTCAATTTAAAATCGAGGATCTTTTCCCAACCATTTCTTCCAATGGTAACGGGAACGCCCAGACAGATATCTTTCTGTCCGTATTCGCCATCCAGCGCTACGCAACAGGTAAATAATTTCTTTTCATCCCTTACGATGGATTCAACCAATGCGGCTCCTGCTGCCCCTGGTGCATACCAGGCCGATGTGCCGATAAGTGCCGTAAGGGTAGCTCCGCCTACCATGGTATCTTTTACGATCTTCTCCTGCTGTTCGGCAGTAAGGAAATTAGTAACAGGACTGCTGTTCCAGGTAGCCAAACGGATCAGCGGGATCATAGTGGTATCGCCGTGTCCGCCTACTACAACGGCATTCAGGTCTGCAGGACTGCAACCAAGATGCTGGCTGAGCTGATATTTAAAACGGCTGCTATCCAATGTGCCACCCATGCCTATGATACGATGTTTTGGAACACCGGTAGATTTCAGTGCGAGGTAGGTCATAGTATCCATCGGGTTGCTGATCACAATGATGATGGCCTCTGGAGAGAATTTCAGAATATTCTCGCAAACAGTTTTCACGATACCTGCATTGGTGCCGATCAATTCTTCACGGGTCATACCCGGTTTACGGGGAATACCTGAGGTAATGACCACCACGTCACTGCCGGCGGTTTTAGAATAATCATTGGTAGAACCAGTGATACGCGTATCAAAACCCAGCAGGGTTGCGGTCTGCATCATATCCTGGGCTTTACCTTCTGCCAGGCCTTCTTTGATATCCAGTAATACAAGTTCAGTGCAAAGTTCTTTGCGGGCGATATTATCCGCACAGGTGGCCCCAACTGCTCCTGCGCCAACTACAGTGACTTTCATGAGAGGTGATTTTGGTAAAATAAATTAATGATCCGGGTTGTCCGGAAGCGCTAAGTTAAAGCAAACCACGAGGAAAAAAGATGACCTATTTCTTTATTTCCGCTATAACATTCTCAATAGGCCAGGAGCCTTCATGCACCGAGATGAGCTGCTTCTTTTTATTATAAAAAGCCATGAAAGGCATATTGCTGAGATTAAAATAAGGGATCAGGAAAAAATGCGGATCATGGGCCACGGTGATACCCGGATAATTTTTCATCTGGAACCGGTCAATGAAGGTAAGCATGGAATCAAAGGGCAGGGAGGTGACCATGAGTATCTGTGTCTTACTAAACTCATCTATATGTTTTATCATCTCCTCCGTTTCATGTTTGCAGTGTTCACACATGGGACTGAACAACACCAGCAAAACGGATCTGTCCTTTGGAAGGTCATCGCGGGTATAATGCGTGATACTATCCGGTAATAAAAGGTTGATTGGAGGGAAATTTTTGGTCTTGGTATAGGGGGCCGTTCCCGGCTGGGCCATAAGCGTGAACCGGACAAGGGTGATCAGAAGGATCAGGGTCATACGTTTCATATCGTAAAGAAAAGGATTTTCCTATGGTTTACCAGCGAAGACGGCAAAAACAGACGGGCGGTTGTGCGGATTTCTCTTTGCCGTACGTTGGTCAACTATTATCTTTGCCGCCTCAAATCAGGGAGCCGGTCTCCCTTTAATTTTCTTTATATGGCAAATACATCTGATATAAGCAGGGGAATGATCCTGAACCTTGACGGAAGCCTTTATACCGTTGTTGAATTTGGCGAGAATAAAACTGCAAGGGCCGCAGCCAAAGTTTGGGCAAAATTAAAAGGGGTGGATAATAACCGCTCTATTGAAAAGACCTGGAACTCCGGGGATAATATATTCCCGGTAAGGGTGGAAAGAAGATATTACCAGTTCCTTTATAAAGACGATACAGGGTATAATTTCATGGACAATGAGACTTTCGAGCAGGTAGCCCTTCCTGAAAATACTATTGATGCGCCCCAGTTCCTGAAAGACGGACAGGAAGTAGGTGTATTGATCAATACCGAGAACGACCAGGTTCTGGGCGCGGAATTGCCGGATAAAATTGTTTTACAGGTTACCTATACCGAGCCAGGGCTTCGCGGAGATACAGCCACCCGTACACTGAAACAGGCTACGGTTGAAACCGGGGCCACTGTAAATGTGCCACTTTTCGTAAATGAAGGCGAGCTGATCCGCGTAAATACGAAAACCGGCGAATATGTTGAAAGGGTGAAAGAATAAGCAATACTATATTTTTGAAAAAATGGCCTAAAATCATCGATTTTGGGCCATTTTCGTTAAGAAAACAACCTAAAACCACAAAAAACGGCCAAAATCTGCCTGATTCTCGTTTTGATTTACTTACCTTAGCCGCCCTGCCTTCAGGCAGTTTATAAAAAAGAAATTAAATTGAAAAACATGGACTTCAAACAGATTCAGGAGTTGATCAAAATGGTCAACAAATCGAATATTGGTGAACTGACCATCGAACAGAAGGATTTCAAAGTAACCATCAAACAAAAGGAAGAACATGTAACGCAGGTAATGGGTTCCCCACTACAAATGGCCCCCGCTCCTGTGGTTGCCCCACAGCCTGCCGTTGCCAGCCAGCCAGCCGCTGCTCCCGCCGCGGAAAAGACCAAGGCCGCTGAAACCCCTGCCTCCAATCTTATTACCATTAAAAGCCCGATGATAGGTACCTTCTATCGTCGTCCTTCCCCTGATAAGCCCATTTTGGTGGAAGTTGGCGACGAGGTGAATCAGGGCTCGATCGTATGTATCATTGAGGCGATGAAATTGTTCAATGAGATCGAAAGCGAAGTGAAAGGAAAGATCGTGAAAGTATTGGTGGAAGATTCTTCCCCTGTAGAATACGATCAGCCTTTGTTCCTGGTAGAACCTGCATAACGGAACAATCCCTTACTAAAACCAACTGAAATCAATGTTCAAAAAAGTATTGATCGCGAACAGGGGTGAGATCGCCCTGAGGGTCATCCGTACCTGCCGCGAAATGGGAATAAAAACAGTGGCCGTTTATTCAACGGCCGATCGTGACAGCCTGCATGTGAAATTCGCAGACGAAGCGGTTTGCATTGGTAAACCCGCCGGTGTGGATTCCTATCTCAATATTCCACACATCATGGCAGCCGCTGAGATCACCAATGCGGATGCCGTGCACCCGGGTTATGGTTTTCTTGCCGAGAACGCGAAGTTCTCACAGATATGTAACGACCATGGCATTAAATTCATCGGTCCCACACCGGATATGATCAACGCCATGGGCGATAAGATCACTGCGAAAGAAACGATGATAAAAGCGGGTGTACCGGTTGTTCCGGGTGGAAAAGGATTATTGCAAAGTGTGGATGAAGCAAAAGGACTGGCCAAAGAAATGGGCTATCCTGTTATCCTGAAAGCTACTGCCGGTGGTGGTGGAAAGGGAATGCGGATCGTGTGGGAAGAATCAGAATTGCAAAAAGCCTATGATACCGCCAGGCAAGAGGCCGCTGCAGCATTTAAAAATGATGGCATCTACATGGAGAAATTCGTGGAAGAGCCAAGACATATTGAGATTCAGGTAGCCGGCGACCAATACGGTACCATCTGCCATCTCAGTGAAAGAGATTGTTCCATACAGCGCCGTCACCAGAAACTGGTAGAAGAATCACCTTCGCCTTTTATGACCGATGAACTTCGTATGAAAATGGGTGAGGCTGCAAAAAAAGCGGCATCGGCCATTAATTATGAAAGCGTAGGTACCATTGAGTTCCTGGTAGATAAGCACCGCAATTTCTATTTCATGGAAATGAATACGCGAATACAGGTGGAGCATTGCGTAACTGAGGAGGTGATCAACTTCGACCTGATCAAGGAGCAAATAAAGATCGCCATGGGAGAGCGGATCTCCGGTAAAGATTATATCCCGCAGAACCATGCTATTGAATGCCGCATCAATGCGGAAGATCCTTATAATGATTTTCGCCCTTCACCCGGAAGGATCACGGTACTTCATCAGCCAGGTGGCCATGGCGTAAGAGTGGATAGCCATGTATACGCGGGTTATGTTATCCCGCCATATTATGACTCCATGATCGGGAAACTGATCACTGTTGCGCAGACCAGGCAGGAAGCCATACAGACCATGTACCGTGCCCTAAGCGAATACGTGATCGAAGGAGTAAAAACGACGATACCATTCCATCTCCAGCTGATGCAGGATGAAAGATTCCGCAGTGGAGATTTTAATACGAAGTTTTTGGAAGGATTTAGTATGAAGTAAAGTTGAGGGGTTGAGCTGTTGAGAGGTTGAGAAATACAGAGCTAAAAGAAAAAGGGTCGTTTTAAAAAACGACCCTTTTTCTTTTAGCGTATCTCAACAAAGCCCCAGGCCCTCAACCTCTCAACCTATCTGAGAAAAAGCATTTCCCTGTACTTCGGCAGATACCATTCCTTATCATCTACCAGTAATTCCAGTTTATCTACATGATAACGGAGTTCATCGAAGAAACCATCTTTTACCTGGCTCTGGTAACCAATGGCCTTGGTTCGGGTATGGGTCATGTTGTTGCAGATCTTGCGGGCCTCGATCATTTTTTCAACCAGTTCACTGGTTTTATTGATATGAACAGAGATCTCTTCAAGTATGGTTTTCTGGTGCTGGTAAGAGGCCTCAGAAAGCCCTGCATCTTTTAATCCTTTGATATTATTTGCCAGGAGATTCTGGTAACGGATCGCTGCCGGAAGGATATGGCTGGTGGCCAGTTCTCCCATGATGCGGCTTTCGATCTGCACCTTTTTGATATATTTTTCCAGTTCGATCTCATGGCGCGCTTCCAGCTCTGAATGAATATAGACATGGTTATTATGGAAAAGATCTTTTGCCTTTTCGGTTACCATTGCATCCAGGGCCAGTGGGGTGGTCTTCACATTAGGAAGGCCTCTTTTTTCTGCTTCTTTTTCCCAGGCTTCGCTGTATCCATCTCCTTCAAATAATACTTTTTCACTGGCTACGATATACTCACGGATCGTATGCATGATAGCGATCTCTTTTTTCTCGCCTTTTTCGATCAGGGCATCCACATCTTTCCTGAAATTCTTCAGCGTTTGCGCCATGATGGTATTTAGGACGGTCATTGCATTGGCACAGTTGGCAGAAGATCCTACGGCGCGAAACTCAAATTTGTTTCCGGTAAATGCAAATGGAGAGGTACGGTTACGATCGGTATTATCCAGTAGTAATTCCGGTATGCTTTTATGGATCTCGATCTTCAGCAGGCTTTCATCGGCCTCGTCCATTTTCTTGGTCACCCTTTCTTTGATCTCATTTAATACTTTGGTCAGGTATTCTCCAATGAAAACAGAGATAATGGCAGGAGGCGCTTCATTAGCACCTAAACGATGGTCATTCTGTGCGGATGCGATCGATGCCCGCATCAGGTCTGCATAATCATGTACAGCCTTGATCGTATTTACGAAGAAGGCAAGGAACATGAGGTTGGTCTTTGGCGTTTTACCGGGAGCCAGCAAATTCACTCCGGTATCGGTGGCCATACTCCAGTTATTATGCTTGCCACTTCCATTGATACCAGCAAATGGTTTTTCATGAAGGAGTACACGAAGTTTATGCCGGCGAGCGACGCGGTCCATGATATCCATCAGCAGTGAGTTGTGGTCAACGGCCACACCTACTTCTTCAAATATCGGGGCGCATTCGAATTGCGCAGGGGCTACCTCATTATGACGGGTACGAAGAGGTATGCCCAGTTTATAGGATTCTTTTTCAAAGTCGCGCATGAACGCATACAATCTTTCAGGGATAGATCCGAAATAATGATCTTCCAGCTGCTGGTTACGCGCAGAGTTATGCCCGAATACAGTGCGCCCGGTCATGATCAGGTCGGGCCTTGCATTAAACAATGATTCATCGATCAGGAAATATTCCTGTTCCCATCCAAGGGTAGGGGTCACTTTGGTGATGTTCTTGTCAAAATAATTACAAACATCTACGGCAGCTTTGTTCAGCGCTTCCAATGCTTTCAGTAAAGGAGCTTTATAATCCAGTGATTCACCGGTATAGGAAACAAAGATGGTTGGAATGCAAAGTGTTTTTCCTTCACCTATCTCCATGATGAAAGCGGGGGATGATGGATCCCAGGCGGTGTAGCCACGCGCTTCAAATGTTGCACGAAGACCTCCGCTGGGAAAAGAAGAGGCATCCGGTTCCTGCTGTACGAGCGCGTCCCCTTCAAATTGTTCTATGGGTGTGCCATCCGATTTAAGTGTAAAAAACGAGTCATGTTTTTCCGCAGTGGTTCCGGTCAATGGCTGAAACCAGTGTGTGAAATGGGTCACGCCTTTACTTTCTGCCCATGCACGAAGTCCGTTGGCTATTTGGTTCGCCATAGAGCGATCGATCTTCTGGCTTGCTTTGACAGAAGCGCGAAGGCTTTTATAGGCTTCGTCGCTCAGGAATTCCCTGGCCACCTGAAGCGTGAAAACATTACTATTAAAGATCGCGGTGATCTTGGGGGTCGCCTCTGTTCTGGGCAACGACTGCGAAGAGAGATTTTCGATGGCGTTAAATCGTAAAGACATGAGAAGTTATTTTTTGCAAAGCAAATGAATTTGCTATGAAAAACCATTTTTTAAACGGTTAACCTGCAAAAAATGGGGACAAATAGGCAAAAAAATTAATTCTATTGAATTATTGCCGCAGTTTTTAGGCCGATGGCCTTAAAAACTATACATTATTATTATTTTTAATATCACCAAAAACCCTACCCAAACGTTTCCAATCCAGGGAGGCGGCCATGGGTATAATAAGTAATGGAAGAACCACACTTCGGTAGCGCACTATAGCTCCCAGGTTATTAACGCTGAAGCCAATGGCCATTAAAACCGAGAAGGAAAAGAACAGGCAGAAATAGACCAGGTTGTTTGGCGACCGCCAGGGTCCGCGGTGTAGCAGCAGGAATAGCAGGAAAAGGATAAGAATACCATCGATCTCAATGGCAGCAGCTAATGAAAGTATATGCTTCACATCACTTGGATAAGGCCTGATAGATGAGAGATTGAGTGCTTCAGGTGAATTCCTGATAAAACTGATGGCTGTTGGATCCAGTTGTGTAATAGGTAAACTACTGTTACCACCTTGCAGCTTTAGAAAGGCCTGTTGTTTTTCCACTACGGCCTGTGGAAAATCAAGTGAGGGAACCAGGTAGCGGGCGGTAAAGAAAAAAATGCCAAACACCAGGTATACCCCTGCGAATATGGCGAGGCTTTTTTTAGGCCAGAAAAAGGCCAGCGTCCAGGCGATAAGGGCCGGTATTATAATGACCAGCAAAAAATTACGGATGGCCAGCAGGATGACCAACCCGATGAACAGCATCAGGACCCTTTTCCACGTGATCCTTCTATCCAGCTGGCTGAAATAAATACTATAGATCACCAGGCTGATACCGGTGAATATCAATCCTTCTTTATGTAAGCCGCTTGACCAGTAAAGAAAAGAAGGCAGCAGAAAAGTAGATAGCAGGATCACGAGTTTTCTTCCGGGGAAGGCATGATCCATTACTTTATAAATTGCTACTGCACCGAACAGGGAGATGAAAGAATAAAAGATCACATTCACATAATAATAGCCGAAACTGAAAATATTGAACAGGGAAAACAGTTTGATCAGTACATTCCCCTTCAGGTCATTCCAGTAGGAATCATTAGCGCCAAAGAATTTCTCCATCCCCTTATCATAGGGGTTGTGAAATAAATTAGTGAAATATTCTCCCGGGTGGGTAAAAAGGAGATGATATTCCTGGATACTTCCGGCATGAAAACTCCAGGTATCCTGCATCTGGGCCAATCCCCCATAGTATACCCCTATCCAACCATAGAAAATGCCCGCCATCACTTTTAATAAAAAAAGAATGACCAGCTGAGGTCTTGAAAGGTCGGAACTGGAAAAAAAACGGATGCGGGTGACCAGCCACGAAAATGCAACCAGGTAAAGGATGAACAATGGGTATTCTTTCAATACTGGGGTTTGGCCGCAAAATACTTAAAATATACAGAGCTGAATTGCTGTTTGCCGGTTTATGGGGAAATGTTCTGAATTTCCGTTGAGCAGGTTCTGTAATCGGTGTTCCATATTCAATTAGTTTTGCAGCATGGAGATCACTGCAAAAACAGCGGCGCAATTGCGCCTTACGGAAGATGAATTTGAACTGATAAAAATGAAACTGGGTCGCGTTCCGAATTTTACAGAGCTATGTGCTTTTTCGGGTATGTGGAGCGAGCATTGCAGTTATAAAAATTCCATTAAATGGCTGAAAACACTTCCGAGGGAAGGTGGTCGCATGCTGGTGAAGGCCGGTGAAGAAAACGCGGGACTGATGGACATTGGTGATGGTTGGGGATTGGTATTTAAGATCGAATCGCATAATCATCCCTCTGCTATTGAGCCCTTCCAGGGAGCAGCTACCGGGGTTGGGGGCATTCACCGGGATATATTCACCATGGGGGCCCGTCCGATCGCCGCGCTGAATTCTTTGCGCTTCGGGGATCTTGATGAGGATAAAACGCAACATCTTTTATCGGGTGTGGTGCATGGAATAGGACATTATGGAAATTGTTTTGGCGTACCAACGGTAGGAGGCGAGATCTATTTTGATCATTGTTACCATACCAATCCATTGGTAAATGCGATGAGTGTGGGGATCGTGCGTGCGGGAGAAACTGTTTCTGCCACTGCGTTAGGTAAAGGAAATCCGGTAATGTTTGTAGGCAGCGCCACAGGAAAAGATGGTATTGGCGGCGCTTCTTTCGCCTCTGCCGATATCACGGCTGAAAGTGCCCAGGACCTGCCGGCTGTACAGGTAGGGGACCCATTTCAGGAGAAAAAATTATTGGAGGCCTGTCTTGAAGTAATAAAAACAGGAGCAATCGTAGGCATGCAGGATATGGGTGCCGCTGGTATCATATGTTCTACAGCGGAGATGAGCGCAAAAGGAGAAGTAGGTATGCGTATTGACCTGGATAAGGTGCCAACCCGACAGCGATCCATGAAAGCCTGGGAACTTTTATTAAGTGAAAGCCAGGAGCGTATGTTGCTGGTGGCGGAAAAAGGAAGAGAAGAAGAAGTGACCAGCGTATTTGCTAAGTGGGACCTGCCCTGTTCGGTGATTGGTGAAGTGACCGATGATGGCATTCTTAATTTTTACATGCATGGTGAATTAGAAGCAAGCATTCCTGCCCATGAACTGGTATTAGGCGGAGGCGCTCCCCAATACGAAAGAGAATATCACGAGCCCGGTTATTTTTCCGCTGTGCGCTCATTTGACCCTGCAACTGTGGCCGTTCCAGATGACCTAAAAGCCATGGCAGAAAAGATCGTTCAGTTGCCTTCCATCGCCAGCAAGCGTTGGATATATAACCAGTATGATAGCATGGTAGGTACGGTGAACACTTCCACCAATGAACCAACAGATGCGGCATTGGTGCTGGTAAAAGGAAGTAAAAAAGCCATTGCCATCACCACGGATTGCAACAGCCGTTATGTTTATGCTGACCCCTATAAAGGCACCATGATGGCAGTTAGCGAAGCGGCAAGGAATATTGTTTGTACCGGCGGGGAACCATTAGGGGTGACGAATTGCCTGAATTTTGGAAATCCGTATGACCCTGAAGTTTACTACCAGTTCGTGCATGCCATTAATGGTATGGGTGAAGCCTGCCGTCGTTTTAATACACCTGTTACCGGTGGTAATGTAAGTTTCTATAACCAGAATCCGGATGGCCCTGTTTTTCCAACACCTACGATCGGCATGGTAGGATTGCTGGAGGACATCAATGATAAGATGACGCTTGACCTGAAGGAAGAAGGAGACCTGTTGCTTTTGCTGGGCAGTTCCGGAGATGATATTAATTCTTCCCAATACCTGGCGCATTGCTGCGGGGTGGAGCAATCGCCTGCACCTTTGTTTGACCTGGAAGAAGAACTGGACCTGCAACAGAAATTGAGCCTGCTGATCCGGAAAAAATTGATTCGATCTGCCCATGATATTAGTGAAGGTGGCCTGTTTGTTGCATTGCTGGAATCAGCCTTTCCCCGAGGATTAGGATTTGATGTCGTAGCTAATAATGTTAATATCCGGAAAGACGCCCAATGGTTTGGAGAAAAGCAAAGCCGGATCCTGATCTCGATAAAAAGAAAAGACCTGAAAGAAGTGGAAGAATTGCTGAAAGGACATGCCTGGGAAGAACTGGGTGTGGTGACCGATGGCAGCATTGAAGTGGATGGTATGGATTGGGGAAGGGTGGAAGACTGGAAAGACCTGTACGATACGGCAATTGAAAAATACCTTGCCAGGGAAGAAGCTGGCTCAGCATTAAGTTCGATCTGATGAATAAAGAAAAAAGTATTCTGCTAACAGGGGCCGCCGGTTTTATCGGCAGCTACCTGCTCGGTTACCTCAACAATAATGGTTACAGGAATATCATCATTGCAGATGATTTCAGCGAAGAAGATAAATGGTTCAATTTCGACGAAAAACAATTCGTGGAAAAAGTGGAAAGGGAAGAACTCTTTGAGTGGCTGGCTTCGCCGGAGGCCAGGCCCATAGATCATGTTTTCCATTTGGGCGCCCGAACAGACACCACGGAATTTGATTATGCGGTGCACCAGCGGCTGAATGTAGACTATTCAAAAAATATCTGGACATTTTGTAAGAACCGGCAAATACCATTGGTCTATGCTTCTTCTGCTGCCACTTATGGCGGGGGAGAGAGAGGATACAGCGATGATCATTCGCTGGTGCAGGACCTTGTACCACTGAACCCATATGGTGTTTCAAAAAATGAATTTGATAAATGGGCCCTGGAGCAATCCGCCATTGGATCAGCACCTCCTTTCTGGGCCGGTCTGAAATTCTTCAATGTATATGGCCCCAATGAATATCATAAGGCCAGGATGGCCAGCATGGTATTCCATGGGTATAACCAGATCAAAAAAACAGGATCTATAAAATTATTCCGTTCTCATCGCCCGGATTACCGGGACGGGGAACAACTCCGCGATTTTATTTATGTGGAAGATGTGGCCAGGGTTTGCCTATGGCTGATGGAAAACCAGGAAAGTGGTACCATCCCATCGGGGCTATATAATTTAGGTACAGGTAAGGCCCGGAGTTTTGTTGACCTGGTGACCCCGATATTCCGATCGCTGGAAAAACCCGTGAATATTTCGTTCGTTGATACGCCAGCGGATATCCGGGATAAATACCAATACTTCACAGAGGCCGATATGGGAAAGCTTCGTAAAGCAGGTTATACAGAAGAATTCATTCCTGTTGAACAGGGAGTGGAAGAGTACGTGAAGAATTTCCTTGAGCCTAAGAAATATTATTAGATCATTTCTCCTTTAAGTACGGCCGACCTTGTTTCCATTTTTTTATCGGCGTACGCTTTTGCGGCCTTCACGAAATGTACAAACACCGGTTGAGGATTTTCCACCGTGCTTTTTAATTCGGGATGGTATTGTACACCGATGAAGAAAGGATGATTAGGGATCTCTACTATCTCTACCAGTCCGGTGCCGGGATTTTTTCCACTGGCTATCATACCTGCCTTCTCAAATTGCTCCAGGTATTTATTATTGAATTCCCAGCGATGGCGATGTCTTTCCGTAATGCTGGATACACCATAAATAGATTCAGCGAGTGATCCGGTTTTCAGCGTACAGGGATAAGAGCCCAGGCGCATGGTGCCTCCTTTGGCAGTCACTTTTTTCTGTTCTTCCATCAGGTCGATCACCGGTTCTTTCGTATCGGGGTCCATTTCGGTTGAATGCGCTGTGGTAAGTCCTAATACATTCCTTGCAAATTCGATCACGGCCATTTGCATACCCAGGCAGATACCAAAGAATGGAAGGCCATTCTCTCTTGCATATTGCACGGCCACGATCTTTCCTTCAACTCCTCTGTGTCCGAATCCGGGTGCTACCAGCAATCCATCCAGGCCTGCGAGTTTTTCACTCACATTATCCTGCGTGATAAATTCACTGTGCACATTGGTGATCTCCACTTTGCATTCATTCATCGCTCCGGCGTGTATGAATGATTCCAGGATGGACTTATAGGCATCCTGCAGTTCAATATATTTTCCGATCAAACCGATGTTCACTTTCCCTTTTGGATATTTCAGTTTATCAAGGAAGGCTTTCCATTTGGTCATTTCAGGTTCTCCGTAACCGGTAATGTTCATTTTTTTCAGCACAATGGTATCCAGCCCTTCCATCATCATGAGGATAGGCACTTCATAAATGGTTGGTGCATCTGCAGCCTCGATCACGGCTTCCTGTTTTACATTACAGAACAGGGCGATCTTCCTGCGAAGTTCTGGTCCCAGTGGTTTTTCGGTGCGACAAACGATAATATCCGGATGCACGCCTTCCTGGCTCAGCATTTTTACACTGTGCTGGGTAGGCTTTGTTTTTAATTCTTTGGCTGCCTTCAGATAAGGGATCAGGGTAAGGTGTACCACCACGGAATCTTCTTCAGGCAGTTCCCATTGCAATTGCCGAACGGCTTCCACAAAGGGAAGGCTTTCGATATCGCCTACGGTACCGCCGATCTCTGTGATCACCACATCATATTCTCCACCCTGGCCCAATAACTGCATCCTTCTTTTGATCTCATCGGTGATATGAGGTACGACCTGTACGGTCTTTCCGAGGTAAGCGCCTTCTCTTTCTTTATTGATTACAGTCTGGTAAATGCGACCCGTGGTCACATTATTGGCCTGCGTGGTAAAAATATTAAGGAACCTTTCATAGTGACCCAGATCAAGATCTGTTTCGGCACCATCTTCGGTAACAAAACATTCCCCGTGTTCGTAGGGGTTAAGGGTTCCCGGATCCACATTTATATAGGGATCAAATTTCTGAATGGTGACACGAAGCCCGCGGGCCTGCAGTAATTTGGCCAGTGAAGCTGCAATGATGCCTTTTCCTAATGAGGAAGTAACGCCGCCGGTTACAAAAATATATTTAGCCATACGACTGGTTAAGTGGGTGTTCTGGGTCCTTAAATGTTCGTTGATTGTCTATTGACCAGGCGGAAATGATCTGGTATCCGGAGGGTCGTGTAAAGATAAAATAAATTCTGTTAACCCGGCAAAACGAGCATATAATACTGGCAAATGTAAACCCGTTATCTTTGCTCCCTCTAAAAAAGACCCCTGAATGAAATTTGATCGTAATACCGCTCTCGGTTTTGTAATACTGGCCCTGTTGTTCTTCGGATATTTCTGGTATAATAACAAGGAGATCGCAGCTGCCCGGAAGCTGGAGGCTCAGAAAGCTGAGGTCCAGAAAAGGGTCAGCGATTCCCTGGCTAAACTGGATAAGCCGAAACAGGATTCCCTGAACCGTATCCAGGACTCATTAAATAAGGTGAATACGGCAGGGAGCTTTGGCATTCCAACCGATACTGCAGTAAAAGAGTTTACCATAGAAAACGAGCTGCTTATCGCCCATTTCAGTAACCGGGGAGGCCAGCTTCATAAGGTGGAACTTAAAAAATTCAAGGGGCCAGACAGCAACCTGGTAAGAATGGGTGGCAGCAGGTTTGATGATATTAGTTATACGATCAATACGGGTACAAACCGTACGGCCCAAACCAGTGAACTTATCTTCGGCGAGGCCGAAAATTCCGTTTTACCCGATGGCTCAAAAAGGATCGTGTTTTCCCTGAAGGATAGTTCCGGCCAGGGCATACAACATGAGTACATCGTGCATCCTGGGAATTACATGATCGATATGAATATACGGGTGGCCAATTCCCTTGTGACCGGTGGCATAATGAACCTGAGCTGGAAATATGAGGCCGCCAAACAGGAAGGCAAGATCGATTATGAAAAACAGAATACCCAGATAGGGTATGTAGAGGATGGAAGTTTTGATTACCACACGATCGCAAAAAGAAGCTCAAAGGATTTCAGCGAATCATTGAAATGGGTTGGTATACGCCAACGGTTCTTC
The DNA here is from genome assembly GCA_016720565.1 of Chitinophagaceae bacterium. Lineage (GTDB taxonomy): Bacteria > Bacteroidota > Bacteroidia > Chitinophagales > Chitinophagaceae > JJ008. The sequence continues at coordinate 95,395 of JADKKJ010000012.1, read as the reverse complement.
ATGGGCGCGCTGGTGGCAAAAAATAATTTCAATGCCAATAGTAAAATTGAGTGGACAGATGATTCTACTGATAATATCGTTCAGGCAGTATCCAGCCTTAAACTAACGGTTCCGGCTAATAATGCAGCCATCCCGCTTAGCATTTATTATGGTCCTTCCGATTATCATATCCTAAAAAAATATGATCTCAAATTCGAGCAACTCGTTAACCTGGGACAGGGTGTTTATTCATTCGTCCGTCCGTTGAACAAATTTGTGATCCTTCCCATTTTTGATTTCTTTAAAGGTATTGCAGGCTCTATGGGCCTGGCCATTGTATTGCTTACACTGGTGATCCGTTTACTGATATCTCCTTTGAACTATAGTTCTTATCTCAGTGGGGCCAAAATGAAAGCGCTTCGGCCAGAACTGAATGCCCTGAAGGAAAAAGTGGGTGATGACCGCCAGGCGATGAGTATGGAGCAAATGAAACTTTACCGGGAGGCCGGGGTCAATCCATTGGGCGGTTGTATACCGGCCCTTTTGCAGATACCGATCTTCTTTGCCCTGTTCAGCTTTTTTAATTCGGCAGTAGACCTTCGCGGGGAGCATTTTCTCTGGGCAGCCGATCTTTCAGCACCGGATACACTGATCCATTGGAAAACAAATATCCCGCTGCTGGGCAATCACCTGAGCCTTTTTAACGTAACGGCCAGCCTTACCAGCTTCCTGATCTCTTTTTACAGCATGAGTATGACCCCTGACCAGAGCAATCCGGTTATGAAATACATGCCCTATATATTCCCTTTCTTCCTTTTGTTGTTCTTTAACAACCTTCCTGCCGGATTGACCTGGTATTATACAGTATCTAACGTGATCACACTGCTTATACAGATCATTATACAGACCTATATCATCGATCACGATAAGATCATTGCCAAGATCGAGGCAAACCGGAAGAAACCAAAGGTTAAATCAAAATGGCAGGAGCGTATGGAGCAAATGCAGCAAATGCAGGAGCAGCAAAAGCAATTGAAGGACAAGCGTAAAAAATAACTGCAACCTCCGGGGATACTGGCACGTCTTTTTTGTATAGATTTAGTGTGAATACGATGAAAAGAATAAAGATCATATCATTCCTGCTTATCACCCTTATTTCCGGTGCGGCGTTACAGGCGCAGCGCAGGCTTACCGAGGCTACGATCTCCTACGATATAGTCATCAATACCACCAATAAAAGTCCGCAGGCTGCCGACCTCCTGGATGGCGCTACCAGCGTGATCTATCTGAAGGGCAGTTCCAGCCGGTCGGAGATGATCAGTTCATTGGGTACCCAGGCCACCATTATCGATGGCAAGACCCGGCAGGTGACTGTGCTGAAAAGCTATGGTGACCAGCAATACATGATCAATCTTAGTCCGGAAAACTGGAAGCAAATGAACCGGAAGTATGAGAAGGTGAATTTTACCTATCGTGATGAGTATAAAGTGATAGCCGGTTATAATTGCCAGAAAGCGATCGGCAAACTGACTGACAGTACTGAGTTCACGGTTTATTTTACCAGGGACCTGGTGCCGGTAAACAAGGATTTTCAATACCTCAACCGCCTGTTGCCAGGGCTGGCCATGCAATATGAAGCGGCCATGGGTAACCTGCTGGTGACCTATACTGTTTCCACTATTAACTTCAACCCGGTAGCACAAACTAAATTTGACCTGCCCAGATCTGGTTACAGGGTATTGACCTACGAAGAAAGTTTAGGAGGAGGAAAATAAATTACCTGCGAAACTGACGATTGCCTATATCGATACGAATATTATCGATCAGCACTTTTTTCTTAAGTGGAATCACATAAGAAGTGTTTCCTTTCTGCACATTCACCATAGTGGTGATGCTGAAATATTTCTTTTCCGTGCTGATCACATTGGATCCGCGGAAATCATAACCGGAACGAAGAGTGAAAGAACCAGGTTTGATGCTGCGGGAGGAAAGCAGGCCAAGACCGTTACCAGGGTGCGTGGACCTTTTATTTCCATCGCCCAGGGTAGCGAAAGCGCCAACAGCAAACAGCGAAAGCGCCAGTACGGCGATCCATCTTTTGCTTTGGTTGAATATGGCTACTGGTTGGTTCATTCGTTACAAAAATAAAAACAAAAAAATTGATAAAAAAACCGCTTGTCAAGAAGTTTATACATCTATTAACGTAAGAGACCGTGATTTCTTGCACAGGTTTAGTTTTATATTCTATCTATTTTACACATATGGGGAAAACTATGCACACGAGGCGGGAATATTTTTAGGTTAACTTGTTGTATAGTAATAAATTCAGGTAGCAAACCTAGTTTTGCCCCTTAGCTCTTCAAAAAATCGCTCACTAAAAAAGAAGAAGCATGAATGAGAATCCTTACCAGGAGGACAGGGAACAGATAAAGGAGTTATTACAGCAATATGAGAATCTGCGCAGCGGACTGGCCCATTCCTTCATAGACGAAGATTCGTTTGAAAAGATCATAGACTATTACCAGGAGAATGATGACCTGGGAAGGGCCATGGATGCGGCGGAGACCGCCACGGATCAGTATCCCTATTCCGCTCAACTTATTGTAAAAAAAGCTGATATCCTGCTTGCCAACCGCCGGTACCAGGATTGCCTGGATCTGCTGGACCAGGCCGAATTATACGATCATAATGATATCAATATTTACATACTGAAGACTGATGCTTTCCTGGCCCTGGATCAACAGGAAAAAGCGGTGGAGTTATTAAGCCAGGCCCTGGAACTGTTCACCGGGGAGGAGAGGATAGAATTGCTTTTTGAACTCGCCGATGTGTATGACGATTACGAAGACTTCGAAAAGGTCTTTGATTGCCTGCGTATGATACTGGAAGATGAGCCTACCAATGAAGAAGCACTTTATAAGATATGCTTCTGGACAGATTTTACCGGCAGGAATGAAGAAAGCATAAGACTGCATTTGCGCATCATCGATGATTTTCCCTACAATGAACTGGCCTGGTTCAACCTGGGTGCGGCATACCAGGGATTGAAACTGTATGAAAAAGCGATCGATGCCTACCAGTATGCCATTACCATTGAAGAAAAATTTGATTATGCCTACCGGAATATCGGGGATGCCTATATCCGTTTGAGAAAATACAAAGAAGCCATTGAGGCTTTGGAAAAGGTGAATGAGCTGGCCAAACCCGAGGATGTCATTTTCGAGGCCCTGGGGTATTGTTATGAGAAACTTCACAATTATGCCCAGGCCAGGTTCCATTACCGTAAAGCCTCCCATCTGCGACCTGATGACAGCAAACTCTATTATAAGATCGCGCATACTTATTTCAAGGAAGAGCAGTATGAGAGTTGTATGAAGCAACTGGATACCGCCCTGCGGATGCATAAGCAATCGGCAGAGTACCATTTGCTGGCCGGAGAATGTCGTATGCTGCAGGGCGCTTATAAAGATGCCGTGCAATATTTCAGTACGGTGGTAAGGTTAAGGCCAAGAAATCTGAGCGGCTGGGAAGCGTTGATACGTTGCCTGTATAAGGGAGCCTTCTTTGAAGAAGCGCTGGACCAAACTGACCTGGCTTTAAATCTATCCCAGAACAAACCTTTATTTCTTTTTTATAAGGCTGCTGTACTTATGGCAGCGGGCCGATCAAAAGAAGGGATTTTACAATTAGAAACGGCCATGGGGAAGGCCCCCAGGCTGCTTAAAAAATTCGTTGAACTGAATCCTGCTATTCTGCAAAATCAGCAGGTAGTGGATCTGATCGCGAAATATAAACGGAACCGGTCGATTTAGACCTTGTTTTCGTATTTTTGCGGCTCTGTTGATCAAACCAATTATCAATGAATTTTAATCTCTCCCAGATCCCTGACCGCAAGACCAAGCCACGTCAGTCAGGAATTACCATGGTCATGGATAAGGGCCTCAGCGTGGAAGAAGCAAAGAATTTTATGAGTGTTGCCTCTCCCCATGTGGATGTGGTAAAACTGGGCTTCGGAACTTCCTATATCACGCCCCATCTTCGCGAGAAACTGGAGGTGTATCGTTCTTTCGATATTCCTGTTTATTTCGGCGGTACTTTATTCGAAGCCTTCCTGATCAGGAACCAGTTTGAGGATTATATCAGTACCTGCCGTGATTTTGGCATCAGCTATATGGAAGTAAGCGATGGTTCCATCACCATTCCTCACGCCGAAAAATGCGGGTACATTGAGAAACTGACCAAGTATGGTACTGTGTTGAGTGAAGTGGGAAGTAAAGATGCTACGCATATCATCCCTCCCTACAAATGGATAGAGTTGATGAAAGCCGAACTGGAAGCCGGCTCTACCTATGTGATCGCTGAAGCGCGCGAAGCAGGTAACGTAGGTATCTACCGCGGCAGTGGCGAGGTAAGGGAAGGTTTGGTACAGGAGATCCTTACACAGATCCCTGGTGAACGGATCATATGGGAAGCCCCGCAGAAAGCACAGCAGCTTTATTTTATAGAATTACTGGGATGCAATGCCAACCTGGGAAACATCGCTCCGACAGAAGTTATTCCACTGGAAGCAATGCGTATCGGGCTTCGTGGTGATACCTTCATGTTATACCTCGATCATAAAGAGGCCTGATGCATTCATTTGGTCTGATAGGGTTTCCCCTGGGTCATTCTTTCTCCCGAAATTATTTCCGGGAGAAGTTTGAAAAACTGGGGTTAGCCGATTATACCTATGAGAATTTCCCGCTGTCTTCCATAAACGAGTTACCCCAACTTTTATCGGACCATCCTTTTTTGGAAGGATTGAATGTGACCATTCCCTATAAAAAAGCAGTATTGCCTTTTTTGGATGAGAGGTCGTTTCTGCCTGAAGGCCTGGAAGCCTGTAATTGCATACGTATAAGAAATGGCCGTCTCAGTGGGTTCAATACTGATGTGATAGGTTTTGAAAACAGCCTGCGTCCATTATTGAAAAAAGGGCAGAATGCTGCACTGATATTAGGTAATGGAGGGGCTGCTGTGGCCATTGTGTATGTACTTAAAAAACTCGGTATCCTTCCTCATGTCGTAAGCAGGAAGAAAAACAATGGCGCCGACCTTGATTACAGTGATTTAAATGAGCAGGTGATCTCGGAACATAAACTGATCATCAATACGACTCCGCTGGGACTTTATCCGGATACGCAATCTATGCCTGCCATTCCTTATCAATTTTTAGGAACTGAGCATCTATTGTATGATCTGATCTATAATCCTGCGGAAACATTATTTCTCCGCAAGGGGAAGGAGCAGGGGACTCGTATTAAGAACGGGGAGGAAATGCTGATCATACAGGCGGAAGAAAGCTGGAAGGTCTGGAACCAGTAATTATTTTTCCTGCTGAAGTTCAGATACCAGGCTTAGTATATCACCAAAATTTCCTGCATGCAGTATATCGGCGCAGGCAAGTTGTTTCTGCCATTTGCCTACCTGTTCTTTACAGGACCGGTCTTCTTCTTCTCCGGAAACGCAGCATACAAGGTCGCCTAATTTCTTAGAGACCCGAATAAAATTTCCTTCAGGGGTCATCAGCACAATATACCGGTCGTTAATATCAGTATTACCTGTTTCAGTTGACGGTGTAATTTCCTCGGCCACAGCGAATTTGTAAGCGGAAGCGATCCTGGATATTTTTTTCCGGTCAATATTCACGCTGGCATACGTATGCTTGCTTTGTTCCAGGGCGCGGTCATTTAATTGTTCTTCGCTGACCACCGGAAGCGCATTGTCTTTTTTTATTTCTTTTTTGATCAAGTCGGCTTCTTTATTAGAAGCAGCGGATCTTTCATTGGAAGAAAACGAAAGAAAATAGGCGGCAGAGAAAAGCAATCCTGCAAGAACAGCCGCAGCTGCGTACCGGGTCCGGGCTCTTTTAATAATAGCAGGGGAGGAAAGGCTTTTTTCAATTCGCATCCATACGGAGGGAGGGGGAACTACAGCCGCTTCGCGGAGTTTGGCAGTCAGGTCCATTTCAGGAACTGGTTCCAGTGCTGCAGCGATATTGCGCCAGGCTGCAGCGGGTACGGCAATTTCCAACTGATCAAATTTTGTGCTGACCGTTTTATCACCGCTGGCCTGGTTCAGTTCCTCTTCCAGCTTTTGCCAGAGGGAGGAAGGAGGTGTTACCTCCAGTTCCAGAAGTTTATGTTGGATCTTATGGCTCATTATTTAGTTCCGGTACCTCTTTTTATATCGATATGGGTGCGAACCATATCCTGTAAAATGACCTTTGCCCTTGATAACTGTGATTTGCTGGTACCTTCGCTTATACCCAGCATATCGGCGATCTCCCGGTGCGTATATCCTTCTACCACGTACATATTAAAAACGGTACGATAGCCGGGAGATAATTCCTGCACCAACGCCAGTATGTCTTTTGCGCCTAACTCATCCAATACAGAAGTATACTTCCCTTCCAGGGTATTTTCTTCTTTTTCGGTGACCGGCATCATATAGCGTTTGCGGCGAAAATGTTCGATGGCTGTATTTACGAATACTCTTCGCATCCAGCCTTCAAAGGAACCCTCGCCCCGGAAACTGTCCATTTTTTTAAAGACCTTGATGAAGCCGTCCTGCAATACGTCCTGCGCTTCATCGGCATTGCCGGCATAACGCAGGCAGACGGCGTACATCCTTGGAGAGAATCGCTGATACAGTTCTTCCTGCATCCTGCGGTCATCTTTAAGGCATCCTTCTATGAGGTCGGTCTCTGAGGTCATTTGGTTGCTTCGGGGTGTCAACTTAAGTGTTTTGATCATGGTGGTATTCTTTCATACCAGAGAAGACAAAAATGCTACCAGTTTTTGTACGGCGATGCCCCGGTGACTATACCGACCCTTTTCTTCCATGGTCATTTCAGCGAAGCTTTTGCCTGCCCCTTCAGGTATGAAAACAGGGTCATAACCAAAGCCTTGGCTCCCTTTTTTACCTTCAGTTATACGGCCTTCGCAGATGCCTTCAAACAGGTTTTCTTTGCCATCTATTAACAAGGATATAACAGTGCGAAACCTTGCCCTGCGGTCCTTTAAACCCTCCATTTTCCTTAAAAGCTTATCTATATTGGCCTCCGGCGAGCGGTCATCCCCTGCATACCGGGCGCTTTTCACTCCCGGCTCCATATCAAGCGCATAAACCTCCAGACCGGTATCCTCCCCAAAACAATCCATGGCTTTCCATTCATATATGGCCGTTGATTTAGCGCGGGCATTTTCCTCCAGTGTATCAAACGGTTCGGGAATGTCTTTTTCTATGCCTGCTTCCTTAAGCGTAATAATGGAAACCTGGTTCTTCAAAAGGGCGCGGATCTCCTCCGCTTTATGATCATTGTTGGTGGCGAATATGAGCGTGCGCATTATAACTTAAATAATAGTTTCAGACTTTGCCAGAGTGATGTTTTCAATGAGCGGTCCGTTCCGATCTGGGAGAGTGCCGGCGAAAAGAGATAGCTGGTTTGCTGAAAAGGTTGTATCTGGAAATGAGGAAAACTTAGTGGAAGCCCGATGGAAGATGGTTCAACCCCGAACAACAGTATCTGTGCAGGCTTAGTTAATGGCTGTGCCTGCTTATAATCAAAAGCGGGATGCGGGTGAAGGTTCAGGATAGCCACATCTTCCAAAGAGAGTTTACATGCGGTAAGTATACTGGTAAGCAGGTCAAGGTCGCTATCGGGCAAATGAATGGCATTTGCATGGCTGACCAGGATGAGAATATTTTTTTTATTATTTCCCAGCCACTTGGGTTTGGCAGGAACAGGCGTTTCCTGTGTTAAACCCTGGGATTCTTTACCTGTGGGAATGACGAGGCTGGAACGGTAAAGTTCGGCCAGGGTAGAAGCGGGAAGTTCAATATGATTCAGGTCCATGATTTTGAACAAGATTACTAATAGGTGTTAGCTTTTTTTCGTTTCTTTGACCTGTCAAAAATAAAGCTTTATGACTGCAGCTATGGATATAACAATTACAAAGGCGGAGCGGAGTAAGTTACAGGACCTTAACCTGGAGAATCTTCCATTCGGAAAATATTTTTCTGATCATATGCTGGAAGCGGATTATGAGAATGGCGAATGGAAAAATGTGGAGATCAAACCTTACCAGCCATTGCTGCTGAGCCCTTCCCTGGCAGCGCTGCATTACGGCCAATCGATATTTGAAGGAATTAAAGCCTATAAGAATCCGGAAGGCGAGGCTTTTATATTCAGGCCGCATGATAATTTCCTGCGTTTTAATATTTCCGCGCAGCGCATGCAGATGCCTTCGGTGCCTGAGGAATTATTCATGGAAGGAATGAGGCAACTGGTGGCCCTTGACCGAAACTGGATACCGCAACGCGAAGATCATTCCTTATACATTCGTCCATTCATGTTCTCTTCGGATGAACTGATCGGTGTTCGCCCTTCGGAGAATTATAAATTCATGATCATTCTCAGTCCTACCGGACCTTATTATAATGCTCCCATGCGTATTTATGTGGAGGAGCAGTATGTGCGCGCTGTGCCCGGTGGAGTAGGTTATGCAAAAGCTGCCGGAAATTACGGAGCGGCCATGTATGCCACTGCTGAGGCCAAGAAAAAAGGCTACGACCAGGTATTATGGACCGATGCCTATGAACATAAATATGTGCAGGAGATCGGTACAATGAATGTGTTTTTTGTAATTGGTAATAAAGCGATCACTCCTGACCTTGGACAGGGTACGATCCTGGCCGGTGTTACCCGCCAGAGTACGATCACTATTTTGCAGGAAATGGGCCTGACCGTTGAAGAAGCGCCTTTAAGTGTGGATGAGATCATCGAAGCCTATAAGGCAGGAACACTTAAAGAAGTATTCGGTACAGGTACCGCGGCTACTATCTCCATGATCAAAGAATTACGCTACAAGGATTTTGTGATGAAATTCGATGTAGAGAACTGGAAGACGGCTCCTACCGTAAAAAAATGGCTCACCGATATCCGTGAGGGAAAAAGGGAGGATAAATATAGCTGGATGCAAAAGGTATAACAATTTGATAGTAAGTATATTATAATCCCGGAATTGAAAAATTTCGGGATTTTTATTTAAGTCGGGAGCATATTTGGAATTTAGCCGGAACAGTTTTGGAATTTCCGGCTGTTGACCTTACCTTTGCCTCCCGAAATTTTCGGGATTTAAATCAGGGTCAAGAATGCCTACAATTCAACAATTAGTACGTAAAGGAAGAGAGATCATCCGGGCCAAGAGCAAGTCAAGGGCGCTGGATCAATGCCCTCAACGCCGTGGCGTTTGTACAAGGGTTTACACCACTACACCAAAGAAGCCGAACTCGGCGCTTCGTAAAGTGGCAAAAGTTCGTTTGACAAATAAGGTAGAGGTGATCGCCTATATTCCGGGTGAAGGCCATAACCTCCAGGAACACTCCATCGTGCTTATCCGCGGTGGTCGTGTGAAGGACCTGCCAGGTGTACGTTACCATATCGTGCGTGGTTCTTTAGATACCGCCGGTGTAAAAGACCGTAAGAAGAGCCGTTCCAAATATGGTACTAAGAAAGAAAAGGCTAAAAAATAATTCAAACTCTCTAATTACAGAATAACATGCGTAAAGCACAAGCAAAGAAACTTCCTCTTCAACCGGATCCCAGGTATAACGATAAACTCGTTACACGTTTTGTGAACAACATCATGTGGCAGGGTAAGAAAAGCGTTGCCTTCACTACTTTTTACAACGCGCTGGAAAAAGTAGGCAAGCAAACCAATGAAGATGGTTATGAAGTTTGGAAAAAAGCGTTGTTCAATGTTACTCCTGCCGTTGAGGTTCGCAGCCGCCGAATTGGTGGTGCTACCTTCCAGATCCCTTCAGAGGTTCGCCAGGACAGGAAGATATCCCTCAGTATCAAATGGCTGATTCGTTATAGCCGCGAACGTAATGGTCGCAGTATGGCCGACAAGCTGGCTGGTGAGATCGTAGCCGCATCGAAAGGTGAAGGTTCCGCATTTAAAAAGAAAGAAGATACCCATCGTATGGCTGAAGCCAATAAGGCTTTCGCTCACTTCAGGGTATAAAAGATACAAGAGCACGATCCTAAAAAGCCATTCCCCACCGGAATGGCTTTTTTACTGCCTAAATCTTAAAGCCCAGGCTCAGCATCAATTGACCGCCATTATCTTTCAGGCCGGCATAGGTATTGGCCCGTGGTGCGCTCACCCGGTAAGGGAAATGAACATCCCTGTTCATGCGGTAGGTATAAGTGAGGTCCAGAAAGATCCCTTTATCACGATAGCCTAAACCTCCGCTGAGAAAGGTTTTATTAGAACGCAGTTCAGCATCTTTATAGGGGCTGCCATAAGAAGCGAAACCCAGGCGGGCCATCACAATATTGAATTTGACCTCAGCGCCAAGGCGGAAATTAAAAGCTCCTTTATAACTTGCCTTTATCGCATCATTGAAAGGTTTATAATAGGCTCTGGTATCGCTGGTATTTTCCTTTGGATCAGAAAAATTGCTCCATTTATAATTCAGGTATTCGATATCTGCAGTAACAAAAGCCCTTTGCTTTTTTACATTTGCCACTTCACGAAAAACATAGGAACCGCTAAGTATCATCCTTGCTGGCGTATTCACATTGAATCGGGCCACAGGGATGATGCCATTGTTAACAGTAGTGCTGCTTACACTATCATATCCGCTGTTGGGGGCAAACAGATTTTCAAGATCTGCTGCAAAACCTGATTCAAAGGTTTCTTTAAGCGTAAACATATCGGGAGTATGGATGGCCAGCCCAAGCCGGATATATTCTTTGGGACGATAGATGGCTCCTGCACGAAGGTTAACCCCCACACCGCTCAGGCGGTATTTTTCGCGGTAGGAAAGAAAAGAAAAATCATTCAGAGCTGAAGTTGCATCCGATTCCCTGAAATAACTATTGCGGTCGACCATCACGATAGGGATGCCTATACTGCCACCGATCATCCATTTTTTATTTGATTCATGTCCGAAACCAAGAGTGATCTCCGTAATACCTCCTTTCATCTCTGCGCTGTATTCCTGGTGCAGCATGGAGGAGTTCTCTGAACGAACGATCACCTGGGGAATCCCATTCACCATGGCTGTATCTACCAGGTAAGTATAAAGGGCCATTTTTGTGGTAAGCGAAATATCGGGACTGTTCAACGCCTGGTCGATCGTAAGCCGGGAGGCCGCAAATTCATCGCCCAGTGGTTCTCCAAAACTGCTGTAATTATTATTGCCATTGTATCTGAAGGAGCGGTTAAAAGATGCTTTTTGCGTAAAGCTGATCGAATAGCTGTTCTTTCCTCGGTAACCTTGTCCGCCAAAAACAAACCCCGATGTACCCCAGGCAAATTTCTGAAGGTTAGGATCCTCACGTTCCGTACCCCTGAAATTTGTTTTCATTTTACCCATTTGCAGGGTCGGACTGATCACGAAGTCGGAGGTCTTAAAAAAAGCAAGTCCTGCAGGATTGACCAGGCTGGCGGTCGCATCTCCTCCCAGGGATCCCATAGCACCCCCGATGGCCTGGTTACGGGCTGTTCCCATTTGATTAAGCCAGGACAGGCGAAGGGCCTCCTCAGGCACCTGTGCATTGGCGCAGGCAGCAGTGATCAGCAGGCTTAAAATTAATGATCTTGTTTTCATGTGATGATATGTAAGGGCATAGCATACCAATGGCATCCTATGAATTAAATAATTGTAAGCTTATTTTCTGACAGGCCGGGTCACCGGGGCGGATCCGCCACCGGAACCACCAGAGCCGGTATTACCACCACCGCTTCCTGTATTATTGGCAGGGGTATAGGTGCGGCCTCCGGAAGAATTATCCTTGTTGAATATATTCTTCAGGATACCTCCATTGTTGTTATTGTTGGTGGTATTATAGGTGCGGGTCGTTTTGATAGTGGGGGCCCTGTAACTTCCGCCATTATTGTTGTAATTCGTATTGGTATACCCGGCAAGATTGAAATTCCTTTTGATCACCGGGGCAGTCATGGCTGTTTTTATATTGCTGTAATAGCTATAATAATTGCCATGGCAGCAGCAGTAAGGGTTATAATAATAGTTCCAGGAATTGTAGGGATTATTATAGCTGCCGTAATTATAGGAATAGTAGGAACTGTATTTATCATAGTAATACCAGTCGTCCAGGTCGCTCCATTGACGGTGGTTACGCACTTTCATTCTCAGGTAGCGGTCGTCATAATATTCTTCCTGATAGCGATTGTTCCTGTCTTCGCGTACCTCATCCCGGTCGTCCTGCTCTTTTTGAGGTTTGGCAGCGGAATAATACAAGTCGTCGGGGGTTTGACCAGTGCGGTAAGCGGTACTGCAACCGGTAAAAGAAGCGGCGGAGATCAATGCCAGGAGAAGTAAAGATGGTTTCATGGCAATTCTGGTTTACAGTTAAAGTTGAAGTTACTACTTTTGTGCGGCCTGCGGGGAGGACAACAAAAAGTTCAGTAATTCTGCAGCAAATATTTAACCATCCGGCGATATATTGCGTTATCTCCTGTTAAATTATCTATAAAGCCGGAATAACAGTTAAACCGATCACCGCATAACCTAAAGTGTAAAATGAGTAAAGAGATCACATCCAGAGAAGCAGATTATTCGCAATGGTACAATGACCTGGTGCTGAAGAGCGGCCTGGCAGATTATACGCCGGTAAGAGGTTGCATGGTGATCAAGCCCTATGGCTTTGCATTATGGGAGAATATGCGTGATACGCTTGACAGGATGTTCAAGGAGACCGGTCACGTGAATGCCTATTTCCCTTTGCTTATTCCGAAGAGTTTTTTGAGTAAGGAAGCCGCTCACGTGGAAGGCTTTGCGAAAGAATGCGCAGTAGTTACGCATTACCGTTTGATGAATGATCCAAATGGAGGAGGGGTGATCGTAGACCCTGAGGCGAAACTGGAAGAGGAGCTGATCATACGACCTACCTCTGAGACCATCATCTGGCATACGTATAAAGATTGGATCCAATCGCACCGGGATCTTCCTTTGCTGATAAACCAGTGGGCCAATGTGATGCGCTGGGAAATGCGGACAAGGCTTTTTTTGAGAACCTCCGAGTTTTTATGGCAGGAAGGCCATACGGCCCATGCTACAAGGCAGGAAGCTGTTGAGGAAACAGAAAGAATGCTGGATATATACGCGCAGTTTGCGGAAGAATTCATGGCCGTACCAGTTATCAGGGGAATAAAAACTGCCAGTGAACGTTTTGCGGGCGCGGAAGAAACCTATTGCATTGAAGCTATGATGCAGGATGGAAAAGCGTTGCAGGCCGGCACCTCGCATTTCCTGGGACAGAATTTCGCGAAAGCATTTGATGTGAAATTTGCCAATAAAGAAAACCAGATGGAATATGTATGGGCCACCAGCTGGGGAGTAAGTACAAGGTTGGTGGGGGCGCTGGTAATGGCGCATAGCGACGATGAAGGTTTGATACTTCCTCCGCGGATCGCTCCTTTCCAGGTGGTGATCGTGCCGATCTATAAAGGGGAGGAACAAAAGAAATTGATCGATGAAAAAGTGAATGCCATTATGAAGGAATTGAAATCATATGGCATAAGGGTGAAATATGATGATAAGGACAATGCCCGCCCGGGATGGAAATTCGCAGAATATGAATTGAAAGGTGTGCCGGTACGTATGGCTATTGGTGCGCGTGACCTGGAGCAGAACGTGGTGGAACTGGCGCGTCGCGATACCAGGGAAAAATCGACGGTATCCCTGGATGGAATTTCCGATCATATCAGGCAATTGCTGGAGGATGTGCAGCAGGCCATGTTCGATAAGGCGCAAAAATTCAGGGATGAGCATATCACTGAAGTGAACTCCAAAGAAGAATTCATCCGCCTTTTAGATGAGAAAGGAGGGTTTCTTTCCGCTCATTGGGATGGCAGCACGGAAACGGAAGATGCGATCAAAGAGGCTACCAAGGCTACAATACGCTGCATTCCGCTTAATAATAAGCAGGAGGAGGGAAAATGCGTATGGACCGGGAAGCCATCTTCGCAGCGGGTATTGTTTGCCCGCGCTTATTGATATCCACAAAGGCTGAATTGGTTACCTGGTTTTGATTGATTTTCTTATTTTAGTTGTCATAACCAAAACAACCAAAAATGGACCAGCAAGACCAACTGTTTGGATTGAGTATCGATCCCCAGTCAAAACGATTTTTAGCAGAGACCGCCAAATGGGGCCGTTTCCTGGCGATCATTGGCTTTATCGCCTGCATAGGCATCGCCTTATTAGGAGTTTATTTTGCTACGCAGTTATCAAACGCAAGCAGTATATCAAGGGAATATGGTGGCGGGGCCATGGCCAACCTGGGACCAGCCATTGCCGTGGTCTATATTCTGTTTGCCGTGCTTTATTTTTTCCCCTGCCTTTACCTTTTGCGTTTTTCCAGCCAAATGGGTGCTGCTTTACATTCAGATGACCAGGCTACCATGACCAGCGCATTTGAGAACCTGAAATCGGTATTTAAATTCTTTGGTATACTAACCATTATCGTACTTGCTATTTATATCCTTTCATTTTTGATCGTAATGCTTTCTGCAGGGTAATTCCAGCCAGATCATTTTGTAGAGAGGTAATTATAATCTTTCATAACCACCTCGAGGAAGTCGAAGGCCGATAGGTTCGATTCGATTCCGAGGTGGTTTTTTATTTTATCGCAGGCCTTGAGGGCCATATCTGCATCCCCTTTTTTACGGGCGGTGGCAAGGATGGAACGGATCGCATTGATATCGCGATCGCTTAATTGCATGATCTGCGGAAAGGAGGGCACATAGTTATCAGCGACTTCCTGGAAAACGGTCTCTTCTATATTTCCCTTGGTGCGTACATTGATCAGAATGGTCTTTGCCAGCACATCACCTATGCGTTGTGATTTGGCAGAGGTGACCACCAGCACGATATCGGTGACCAGGAAGGAAAAAGCAGCGATAATGGCAAAGGTGGTTTCTGCATTACCAGAATACTGGGAAATGGTGGCTATGATAAGTATTACGATGGCTATCCATACGTCAGATACGCGAAGCATCCAGCGGATCAGGAACTGGCTAAGCGATGGCCGGCCTCCCTGTTCATTCACTACCCTGATGCCCAGGATCATTTTTCCAATGCTTTGCCCATTCATGGTAATTTCCATTACCGGGTGATAAAGGAACAGGGGAAGAAGTACTGCCAGTACGATACCATAGGAGTCCATTCCATCCATTCCACTGGCAGAAGATTCAAGAAATTTGATTGCCAGCCTCAGGTAAAAATACTCAAGAAGGATATCTACCAGGAGCGCCAGGAATCTTTTATAGAACTCCGGAACCTGGAATTCCAGATCGATATTGAAACTGGTAGGTACTTTTATAACGGCCATAGCCGGAGATTTGATAATGGTCCAATTTAGGATATATTTTGTGAATTAAATGTTCAGCATAAGCCTGTAGCGTCGTTAAAAATATTATTTTACGAACTAAACCATCCTGTTTGCGCGAAGCCTTATTTATAAAGAAGAACAAAGCCCGTTGGGTGAGGGTGCAGCAGCAACCGCCGGCGGATCCCGACGAGATGGCCTCCGATTTTACCCAACTGGTGAATGACCTGGCTTATGCCAAAACATTTTATCCTTCGGGAAAAGTTACCGGCTTTATAAATGCAGAAGCTTCCCGTATTTACCTGGATATATACCGTAACCGGAAAGAGGATAATAACCGCATCATACAATTCTGGAAAAAAGAACTTCCGCTTACTTTTTACCGCTACCACCGTGTGCTGCTTTTCTCTTTTGTATTTTTCACTGCCTTCATGATCATTGGTTACCTGGCGGCGATGAAGGATGATAGTATCACCCGATCCATATTAGGCGACGGCTATATTTCTGAAACGCAGGACAATATTGATAAGGGAAATCCATTTGGCATATATGAGGGAGGAAACCC
The DNA here is from genome assembly GCA_016720565.1 of Chitinophagaceae bacterium. Classification (GTDB taxonomy): domain Bacteria; phylum Bacteroidota; class Bacteroidia; order Chitinophagales; family Chitinophagaceae; genus JJ008. The sequence continues at coordinate 79,445 of JADKKJ010000012.1, read as the reverse complement.
TTTTTACAGCTGGCTGGCCATCATGATCCATAATATCCGTGTTTCATTCATCATGTTCGTCTCCGGAATTTTTGCCACCGTGCCATCCCTGTACCTGGAAGCTCAGAATGGCGTGATGGTTGGGACATTTGACCAGATGTTTGCGGCCAGGGGACTGGGACTTGAATTCTGGCTGGTGGTTTTTATTCACGGTACAATTGAGATTACTTCGCTCATCGTGGCCGCAGCGGCCGGGATCATACTAGGGAAGAGCTATCTTTTTCCCGGCACATTAAAAAGATGGGATGCATTTAAACAGGGTGCCAAAGATGGGGTAAAACTAATGGTAGGTTTGATGCCCCTGTTTGCGCTGGCAGCATTTTTTGAGACCTTCATCACACGATTATATAATGACGTTTCTGTTTTTACTACCCTGGTGATGTTATCTTCGGTGGTCTTCGTAATCTGGTATTTCATCATTTACCCGATCCGCCTTGGCAATAAGTGGACACCGGCAAAAAACGAGGAGGAAGTTTAGTGAGTTCATTTTCCGCATTGAGACGATGGTCATTCATTATTTTCCTTTTGTTTGGAAGAAGTATTTTTTTGTCGGCGCAGGTAAGCACCGATGTTGATTCTGCACTAAAAGTTTTGGATACACTGATAAGTAGCAGGGATGAAAAGCTTCAGGAGGATGAAATAAAGGAAGATCCTTTTTTGGATCAACCGGGCAAAAAGGTACAGGTTACTCCCCGGCATCTTCCCCCGGGAAAACTGGAGGAGATCAAAAAAGAAAAAACATTCTGGTATGCGGATTCTTCCTTTATAAAAAAAAGCAAAGCGCCTGATTATAGCACTCCGTTTTTCATGAAAGATTGGGTGAAGACCCTGTTCTGGATCCTGGTGGTTGGAGGTTTTGGAGTGGCCCTGGCCTGGTATCTCTACCATAATAATATTCGCCTGTTCCGAAAGAAGGATGTTATCGTGAAGGAAGTAAGCCAGGAGGAATTACCTGAAAACATTTTTGATATCAATTACGAAAGAGAATTAACGAAGGCCCTGGTGGCTGGCGACCACCGGCTGGCGGTAAGAATAGAGTTCCTGCGCTTACTGAAAATACTCACGGAAAAGAACCTGATACAGTACAGGCAGGACCGAACCAATATGGATTATATTTTTCAACTGGGCGGCAAGCCTTTTTATCCTGATTTTTTCAGGGTGGTACGGCATTATGAATATAGCTGGTATGGGCATTTCGAGGTGAGCCGGGAAAACTATGAATTGATAGCGGGTGATTTTCGAAAATTGAATCAACAATTGAATTGAAAAGCAATTTTGTATATACTATTTTCCTGGTTGCGGGCCTTGCGGCCGCGTTGTTGGTTTTTTATGGTTTGAGGGACAGGAAAAGATTTGAAGAGAAAGTGACCTTAAAAAGAAAAGATAAGATCCCTTATGGTACCGAGGTGGCTTATCGTACACTGCCTGTATTATTTCCTGGTGCGAGCGTGTCCAGCAGTAAAAGTATGCCGGGGTTCTGGGATTCTCTTTCCATGGACAGGTCCAGACAGGCCTATATCTGTATCACTCCAAATTTTGACCCCGATGAATTTGAGATGGGCAAGATCATTGATTTTGTTAAAGCAGGTAATGATGTTTTTGTAAGCAGCTTTGAACTTTCGTATAATGCAGAAGAGCGGCTGATCAGGAATTCGGAAAGCAGTTCTGTGAATTATACCGTGAAGACCCGTTTTAGCTCAGACAGCCTTTCTCTAAGTTTATTGAGACCCGGTAAAAAAACCTGGTATTACCCCGGCTCGGGCGAAAGTTCCTATTTCACCCGACTGGATACTTCCAGGGCGCTGGTGTTGGGGGAGGAGGAAGGGGTGCCGGATTTTATTCAGTTAAATTCCGGCCGTGGCCATTTTTTCCTGCACCGTGCACCACTGGCCTTTTCCAATTATTTTCTGCTGCATAAACATAATATGGAGTATTATGAAAGAGCCATGTCCTATTTATCCCCGGGAATAAACAGAATTGTATGGGATGAGTATTTTCTTACCAGGAGGCATCGATCGGAAGGGAAGCAGAGCTGGTTCAGTGTGCTGATGAAGTATCCGGGTTTGAGTACCGCGGTGATAATCGGGTTGCTGACCTTACTGGTATATGCACTTGCCGAGATGAGGAGGAAGCAACGGTTCATACCCGAGTATAAAAAGCCACGCAATGATTCAATGGATTTTGTAAAGACCATTGGAAGGCTTTATTATGAAAAAGGAGACCATAAGAACCTCGCGAAAAAAATGGCTGCTTATTTCCTCGAACATGTTCGCAGCCGGTATAAGATCCCAACCAGCGCGCTGGATGAAAAATTTGTAAAGACCCTGCAGTTCAAGACCGGTGTGCAGGCAGATAGCATACAGGGAATCGTGAATGATATTAAACGAATGGAGGAGGCAGATAATTTAAATGCGCACCAGCTGAATGAATTTTATAAAAAGCTTGAAAATTTTTACCGAACGGCTTAGGCCCATAAACCAAAAAACATGGAAGAACCGATCTTTCAACAGAGAACCGACATGACCGCTTTGAACCAGGCGGTAAACTCGATCAGCACCGAGATCCGCAAGGTGATCATAGGCCAGGATGAAATGGTAAGGCTGATCATAACGGCATTGCTGGCAGATGGACATGTGCTGATAGAAGGAGTGCCGGGTGTGGCCAAAACCCTTACCGCTAAACTGATCGCGAAAACGGTGGATGCGGGATTCTCAAGGGTGCAGTTCACTCCAGACCTGATGCCTTCAGATGTATTGGGTACCCCGGTCTTCAATCCAAAAGAGGCCAGCTTTGATTTTAAGAAAGGCCCTGTATTCAGTAATATCATCCTGGTGGATGAGATCAACCGGGCCCCGGCAAAAACACAGTCGGCCCTATTAGAGATCATGGAAGAAAGGCAGGCCACAATAGATGGGAGGACCTATGCCATGGCTTCTCCATTTATGGTACTGGCTACGCAGAACCCGGTTGAGCAGGAAGGTACTTATAGACTGCCTGAAGCGCAATTGGACAGGTTCTTATTCAAGATCATGGTGCCCTATCCTTCCGAAGCAGAAGAGGTCAGTATCCTTCAATTGTTTCACCAGATCGGCAATAGCCCGGTTATGGATATGATTCATCCTGTACTGACCGGCCCCCAGATCATTGAACTCAGGAACCAGATCCGGACCCTGCTGATAGAAGAAAAACTGATTCAGTTCATTGCCAGACTGGTGAATCAAACACGCAATCATAAATCCATATACCTGGGCGCTTCTCCCAGGGCTTCTATTTCTATTATGAATGCTGCCAAAGCTACAGCTGCCATGATGGGAAGGGATTTTGTTACGCCGGATGACATACTGGCCGTTGCTCCGGCGGTACTTCGTCACCGTATCATTCTTACCCCGGATAAAGAAATGGAAGGAATAACAGAAGATGAAGTGATCAAACAGATCATCCAGGCCATGGATGTGCCCAGATGAAAATAAGTATTACCATGCTTCGATCCATATTTCTTAACAATATCGTTTATTATGTTGCCGGTTTTTCCGCGGTATTCTTTGCGGCCAGTTATTTCTGGCCCGACCTGCGGCTGATCGGTCAATTGATACTTGTATTGCTGCTGCTTTGCCTGCTGGCAGACCTGGCATTCGTTTACAGCAATAAAAACGGGGTGATCGCCCGAAGGGAAACAGGAGAAAGGTTCAGTATGGGTGATGAGAACCAGGTGACCCTCATTTTACAGAACCGTTATGGGTTTACAATAAAATTATTTGTAATAGATGAGATCCCCCTGCAGTTCCAGGTCAGGGATTGGATGCGCCTGGTGCAACTGCCATCCAACAGCAGCCATGAACTGATCTACACACTGAAACCATTGGGAAGGGGGGCGTATACATTTCATGATATCAACGCCTATGCGCAGGCTCCCCTGGGCTTTGTAAAGCGTCGTTTTATTTTCCCGGCAGAAGAGGTAGTAAAGGTCTATCCTTCCTATATGCAAATGCGGAGATACCAGTTGCTGGCCATCAGTAACCGTTTACAGGAACTGGGAGTAAGAAAGGTTCGTCGCATTGGCCATAGTATGGAATTTGAACAGATCAAAGAATATGTTCGCGGGGATGATTACCGTACTATTAACTGGAAGGCTACAGCGCGAAAGGATGCGCTGATGGTTAATAATTTTACGGATGAACGAAGCCAGCAGATCTATTGCCTGCTGAATAAAGGGCGGGTGATGAAGATGCCTTTCAATGGGCTTAGTTTACTGGATCATGCCATCAATGCAACACTTGTACTTAGCAATGTGGCATTGGTAAAGCAGGACAGGGCAGGGCTGATCTGTTTTGAGAAGGACGTAGACATATTCCTGCCGGCAGATAAAAAGCCAACACAGATGAACCAGGTGCTGGAGACACTGTACAGGCAGGAGACCCGATTTCTGGAACCAGATCTCGAAAAATTATTCTCCGTGATAAGAAATCGAATCAGCACAAGAAGTTTATTGGTGTTGTTCACGAATTACGAATCGATGGAATCACTGCAGCGCGAAATGCCCGCGCTTAAAAAAATAGCCAGGTACCATTTGCTGATGGTCGTGTTTTTTGAGAATACTGAATTAAGGTCTATGGTTGAAAAAAAAGCAGGAAGCCTTGAGGAGATCTATATCAAGACCATCGCCGATAAATTCACCTATGAGAAGAAATTAATGGTGAAGGAACTTCAGAAGAATGGCATTATCTCCATACTCACCAGTCCCGAAAATCTCACGGTGAACACTGTAAATAAATATCTCGAATTAAAAACCAGGTTATCTATCTGATCGATCCTTTGTTTTTTGCGGGATTTGCCAATTAAAGGCGAGATTTACGCGATCAAATTCATTACATGCCGGAAAATAGTTTTGAGGAAGGAAGAGTATTGCTGATCAATAAACCTTTTCAATGGACCTCTTTTGATGCGGTCCGGAAGATCAGGAATCTTGTGAGGATAAAAAAAGTTGGGCATGCGGGAACGCTTGATCCGCTGGCTACCGGGTTACTTATCATATGTACCGGTAAATTTACCAAGCGTATCAATGAATTCATGGCGCAGGAAAAAGAATATACCGGCAGTTTTACCTTGGGCGCTGTTACGCCCACCTATGATCTGGAATCGGAGCCTGTCGAAAAAAGATCGCTGGAGGGGATCACTGTAGAAAAAATAAAAGCAGCCACCATTGCTTTTATGGGTGAGATACAACAAGTGCCGCCGGCTCACTCCGCTATAAAAAAAGATGGGATCAGGGTTTATGAATTGGCGAGGCAGGGCATTGACGTAAAACTGGAGCCAAGAACTGTTACAATAAAAGAATTTGAGATCACCCATATAGCATTGCCTGTTGTACAGTTCAGGGTGGTCTGCACTACAGGAACCTATATTCGCAGCCTGGCCAATGATTTTGGTAAAGCTTTAGGATGCGGTGCTTACCTCAGTGGGCTATGCCGAACCCGTATCGGTGCATTCCGGCTGGAAGATGCAATGGGTATGGATGAGTTTGAGAAGACCCTGGATAAAAAAACTGACTGAAACGATCGTGCCGGTATATAGTTAAAGAGTAAGAACTTTCTTAACTGATCAGAGTATGAAGGGATAACTGATGGCCAGTTGGAACTGATCAGCTTCGCTCCAGTTTTTATAGCCAAACCATTTGTTCTGTACGTTAGCCCTGTTAGGTGATGGAGAGGGGTCTTTGGCTTTGAACGAATAGTCGAGCCTTATTACAAAATAACTGAAATCTATACGAAGTCCACCACCTACACCTACCGCAAGGTCTTTACCCAGGCGACTGAAATTAAATACTTCTTCCGGTGCGCGGTCGGGCGCTGATTTAAGGAACCAGATATTGCCTATATCTGTAAATAAGGCCCCATTCACGTTGATACCAAATGGGCGCATCAATGGAAAACGATATTCCAGGTTGGTCTCCAGTTGTACATCACCATAACGGTCTGGCGCGATATCATATGATTTTATGGATGAACCAGGTCCCAGTTTTCGAAGTCCCCATGCCCGCATACTATTAGGCCCTCCTGCAAAATACTGGCGGAAGAATGGCAGATTGTATTGTTTAAGCGGATTGGTGGTTGAATTCAGTTCATAGCCAAGCCCGCCAAAGAAATGGTAAACTAATGTTGACCTTTTGAATTCAAATTTTTGTGCAAAGTCCATATCTAATTTCAGGAAGCGGTAAAGGTTTTCATCGAGGAATTTATTCCTGACCAATCCCAATAAGAGCCCTGATACTTCTCCGTTCAGCCGGAGATTATTCACCTGGCCATTAAGACTGCCCGGGATATTTACACCTATACTGACGGAAGAAATAAGCCCGTCAGTGAAAATATTCCGAAGGGAAGGGTTATCGAGGAATATGGTATCCAGCCTGGGTTTTGAATCAAACTGTGCATATTCAATATTCGGGAGACGAATCGTATAAGATTTTTTTCGGCTCACAAAATTATACCCCCAGGATCCGTTTATGGTATTGAGGTTATACAGTTCCCTTCGTTCGGTGATAGCCGCATTCAATGAAAGGACCGTGCGAAAAGTATTTCTCACTTTTTCCGGTATCCATAGCATAGCCGGAATAGGCCTTGGGAAATAAATGGTATGACTTAAGCTCAGTTGTCTTGTCTGAATGAATTTTACATCAGTGGCGGTATCACGGCCCGTTTCAATTCCGTAACGGATATTTGTATTGGCCTGGTTGGCGGCGCGAAGGAAATTCCTGTTCTGGAGTCCAATGTTCACTGCTATGCCGAATAAATTCCCGGATACAGCATTGTTGTTATTACTTCCTTCCAGGTTGGCGAAGAAGGAGTATTTTTTTGCCGGGGTTAGTTTTATTGTGAAATCTGCCGTGTCCTGATCTCGTCGCGGTACCTGTTCTATATTTACGAGTCGCCATGACCCTAAAGAATTAAAACGATTGATGGTCCGGAAATAATTACGCTGGTCATACAGTTCACCGTGCTTAAAATAAATATTCTGGGGAAAGATCCTTGGTTTAAAAATGTTGCGGTAATAGACCACATTCACATCTTTCACTTTCACGGCTTTTGCATGGTACCCGGTTGTATCGAAACTAACGTCGGGATAGACCGTGATATTCCCAACATAAAATTTTTTTATTTTACTGCTATCGAGTCCGGGCCTTAAGGTGATATCGAGGCTGGCAGTAGGGTGATCTCTTCTTTGTTGTAATAATTCCAGCATCTGGGTCTGTTCAAATGGATCAAGGGTTGGGCGTAGCAATGAGATATCCAGTGTATCCCATAAGCCGATCAGTTCTTCCCTTGTAATGCGCATATAGCCGTTATCGCGGTAAAGTTCCACCAGCCGGTCCAGTTCTGCTCCAACTGCTCCTGTGGCAAACGGATCACCTTTTTTGATGATTGCCTTAGCCGGCTCGGAAGTGGCGAGGCGCTGCAATTCTGGTTGCTGGATCTTATAGGCCAGCGAATCAATTCGGGTAACCTTCCCGGGCCGGACAGTAAAAGTTATGGTGGTCCTTAACTGGTCCCTGACAGTATCAATTCGGTAAGTATAATTAGCAGTATCGCGAAAATAGCCCTGTGAGGTGAGCAGCTTATCCATATAGACCAGCGATTTACCGGCATTGGCCGTATCAAACACCGGAGGTTTCTTCAGCACACTGTAAAAAAATTTGGAAACAGATCGGGGGCGGAGGCTATCTTCCAGCTGCGACTTAAGCCTTGCGTTCAATAATTGCTGTTCGGCGGTCGTGAGGTCGCCCTGAAGGTTAATGTTCGTTTTATAAACAAAAGGTTTGTTCTTAGGATAATCCTTGATGACCGTACAACCGGCCATCAAAAAAATAAGAAAGCAGGTGAGCCCTGCTTTTGCTGATAACTGCCGTAATTTCGAAAGATCGGTTGGCATAATAGGTTAAAACGTAGTGCAATGCTGTCTAAAACCAGGCTCAAATATATCCAAACTTTAGGCCAGAAAAAATTCAGAGATTCTGAGGGCTTATTTATTGCTGAAGGCCCAAAGATCGTGGAAGAGCTTTTAAGAGAGGAAAACGTAAAAGTTAAGGAAGTACTGGCCCTGGAAGAATGGATCGAAACACATGGTTCCCTTGCCAAAAAGTTCAACATTACCAGCATTTCCAGCCTTGAGCTTGAAAGGATATCCTCCCTAAGCAGCCCTAACCAGGTGCTGGCTGTTTTGGAGCAATTCCCTGTAAAGCCTGTGCTGGCAACGAAAGGCCGGTTCACCCTGGCTTTGGATGATATCCAGGACCCTGGAAATATGGGTACCATTATCCGGCTGGCAGATTGGTACGGGATCGACCAGTTGGTTTGCAGTACCCGATCTGCAGATATATATAATCCCAAGGTCGTACAATCCACCATGGGTAGTATTGCCAGGGTAAACTGTTATTATACTGACCTGGAAACATGGCTGGGCGAACAGGAAATGAATATATATGCGGCAGTATTAAATGGCCGGTCCATTCAGGATATGCCCCCATTGAAAGAAGGGATCATGATCATCGGCAATGAATCCAGGGGTATAAGCGAATCAATACTGAAACTGGTGAATGAGAAACTGACCATTCCTAAAATCGGGAAAGCAGAATCGCTGAATGCCGCAGTAGCCACGGGAATCATATTATCCCACCTGTTAAAATAATGGATCAATTAATGATCAGCGGAACTGAATGGCCCTGACGGGCTGAACTTTCCGGATGATGAAAGAAGGGATCATAAGCACCAGCATAGTGATCAATAAACTTCCTCCGCATATTGCGCCTACCTGCCACCAGACTATTTTTATCGCCGCGGTATCCACATAATATGCTTCTTCCTTAAGTTTTATAAAACCGGTTTTTTGCTGAATGACGGATATTAAGATGCCGATCGTCGCGCCAATAACTATTCCTCTTCCGGCAATGATAGCGGCATAGCGGATAAAGATCTGCTGAACCGTCCAGTTTGTGGCCCCCAGGGATTTTAGTATACCGATCATGCGTATTCTTTCCAGCACCAGTATGATCAGGCAGGTAATAAGGTTGATGATAGCGATCACCAGCATCAGGCTGATGAGTATGTTCCTGTTCTTATCCATTAATCCCAGCCATGAAAAGATATTGGGTGAAATATCCCGGGCACTCACCGTATTCCATGTCATTGGGAAATTATCAGCTTCATAGATCCGGTTTGCGACAGAATCTATTTTAGTATAGTCCTTTAGAAATATCTCATAACCTGCTATTTCATCCGGCTGCCAGTAATTCAGCCTTCGTATAAGTTTGATATCGGTGATGCAGAAATTTCGATCATAATCTTCAATACCGGTTTTATAGATCCCAACGACTTCCAGTTTATCGGTTCCCATTTTTCTTTCCCCTGTACTATCGGGCGGCCGGATAAAATAGACCAGGATGCGGTCGTGTAATTTGATATTCATCTGGGAAGCGGTATATGCTGATACCATGATCTCCCTTTTATAGCTTTCCCTGCTGAAACCAATGGGCCTTCCTTCCACCATAAATCGTTGGAAACGGTTAAAATCATAACTGCTGTCCAATCCTTTTACCAGTACCGATTCAATACCTGTTTTGGTCTTCAGCATGGCATTCTTACTGGCATAAGGATAAATGCTCTCCACATCGGGGTCTTTTCGAACCTGGTCTACCAGGCTGTCATTTTTTAAAATGGGAGTTTCTTCTGAAATAATGGCTTTGTCGGGTTCTTTTTCCTTGATGCGGATATGGCCAATAAAACTGAATACTTTCTGGCTGATAGTTTCCTGAAATCCGTTGGCAAATGAAAGGGTGAGGATCATTACCATTACGCTGATGACCGTTGCCACTACAGAGAGCCGGATGATGAATCGGGAAAAGGAGGACCGTCCTTTTTCATTCCCTTTACTGAATGCGATACGATCCGCTATGAAACCTGCAACCTTCAAATTGTTTATTTTGTCTTATTTGGCCAACGGGAACAAAAATAAGCCCTAATTTAGGTTAGCTAATGAACAAATGAAAAACTTACTTATCATAACCGCTTTTATCCTTTCACTGGTAGCGCAGGGGCAACTGCCGGATCACACCTATGCTTCCAATATCCATTCGGTGAAACTCTATGTTTCGGGAGATATCTACAGTTACCCGGTGTTAAGGCTGGGAAGTGCCGATCAGCTGGAATTGCATTTTGATGATATGGATAATGATGTGAAATGGTATTACTATAGTATGGTGCTTTGTGATGCCGACTGGAAACCGGCCAGGATTCAGAGTTTTGATTATATCCGCGGTTTTCAAACAAATCGTATAAGCAATTACCGCAACTCCAATATTGTGGGTACCAGGTATACCCATTATTCCGCTAACCTGCCGGAAAGAAATTCATCTCCCGGAAAGGCGGGAAACTACCTGTTGAAGGTTTTTCTCAATGATGATACTTCCAAACTGATATTTACAAAAAGATTTTTAGTTGTGGGAGATAAGGCCCAGGTTTCGGGACTGGTAACGCAGCCTTATAATGGCAATTTATTCCAGACCCATCAGCGAGTGCAGGTGAAAGTGGCCACTACCGCCAACCAGATCAGTACTATTTCTCCGCAGGACCTTAAAGTGGTGGTATTGCAGAATTATACCTGGAGCACGGCGGTGCTGATGGACAGGCCTACGATATTCAGGGGTAATTATTACGAATACAGCGATGATTCCAAACTCACATTTCCCGCTGGAAAGGAGTGGAGATGGATCGACCTGCGCAGCTTGCGGTTAAGAAGTGACCGGATGCTGAGGATCGAGGATGGTAATAATACAAATCGAATTGATGTTTATGTACAGCCCGATGAGGACCGGGGCAAAAAGGTCTATATCTATACCAGGGACCTGAATGGATTATATTCCATTGAGAACCGTGATAACAGTAATCCTTTATGGCAAAGTGATTATTGCTGGGTCCATTTCAGTTTTACACCTCCGGGCAATAAGGCTTTTGAAGGGCGAAGCATTTACATTTTCGGGGAACTCACCAACTACGAGCAGAATGAGGGCTCTAAAATGATCTTTAACGAGGAGAAAGGGATATATGAGAAGGCCCTTTATCTCAAACAGGGATACTATAATTATTCATATGTGACCCTTACTGACAGGAGAGACCAGCCAGCAAGCTTTGAGAATACTGAAGGAAATTATTGGGGAACAGAGAACAGTTACCTGGTGATGGTTTATTACCGGCCTTTTGGCGCCCGTTATGATGAATTAGTGGGATTTGCCCGCTTAAATTCGAGCTTTCAGAGATAAAAAAATGGCAGGCTACTTACATCGCACCGCTCAACCACCTACTCTTGCTGCCTTCCGGCCCTGGGAGATTCAGCAGGAGCTGGTCGTGTAAGACCTGCCGCCGCAAATATAGGAAAAAGCAGGCAGCCCCGTGGGATAGAAGGCCTTTAAATCTGCCTGAAAGCAATATTATTTCGTGGTTATTATTTTTTAAAGGCAGGATTTTATTCCCTTAATTTTGCGGCAACACAATCCCTCAACATGAAATTTTTCATTGATACTGCCAACCTGGCCCAAATACAGGAAGCAAACGAATTAGGTATACTTGATGGCGTTACTACCAACCCTTCCCTGATGGCCAAAGAAGGTATTAAAGGCGAAGCTGCTGTGATGAATCATTACAAGACCATCTGTGAAATTGTGGATGGCGCGATCAGCGCGGAAGTGGTAAGCACGGAGTTCAATGAAATGGTGGAAGAAGGAAAGAAACTGGCGGCCATACACCCGAATATCGTGGTGAAAGTGCCGATGATCAAAGACGGGGTGAAGGCATTGAAATGGTTCACTGAAAATGGTATTCGCACTAACTGTACCCTGGTATTTTCTGCAGGGCAGGCTATCCTGGCAGCCAAAGCGGGAGCAACTTTCGTTTCCCCATTTATCGGGCGTATTGATGATAGCAGTTGGGATGGCGTTGAGCTGATCAGCCAGATCGCAAACATTTACGGCATTCAGGGTTTCAAAACGGAGATCCTCGCGGCCTCCATACGCAGCCCCTTACATATTGTGAAATGTGCAGAGGCAGGCGCCGATGTGTGTACCTGCCCGCTTGATTCTATTCTTGGATTGCTGAAACATCCACTTACAGATATTGGCCTGGCCAAGTTCGTGGAGGATGCCAAAAAATTCGCATAGGATCAGCTCCTCCTGTTTTTCCTGAAAGATTTATCAGAAGGATCGTCTGCTGCCGGAAGCGGAGGGTCGGGTCTTTGTTTGATCCAGATGGTTCTTTCGATCTTAATAGCTGTATTTCGCTTTAAAGTGGCCGTAATGGTCACACTGCTAAGGGAAAAATTTTCAGGAATGATCAGTTCATTACCTGTGAATACGGCTTCCTTGCAGCTAAAGCTGACCTCTTTCTCAGTAAGGGGAAGCCATTTTCCATTGGATAATTTTCCATCAACATTGATATAATTGTGCTGGCCTTTTTTAAGGCTGTCTGTATATAAATGAAAATAGATGCTGTCTACCTGCTGGCAAAATGCCATGGCTGGGGCAAATAACAGTAAGAGGCTAATAAAACTGATCCTTTTCACGCTGTAAAAGTCGCTAATCCCCGGCTAATAGTTGTTTCCGGCAACGTTAATAAAATAAAAAAGGGCTTCACAAAAGCCCATTTTCCCGGAACCCCCCTGAAGCATGTCGTTTTTCAATGTTGTACTACCAGCAGTTTTTGTTTTGATTCTGTTTGGTGCATTTAATTTTTTGTAAGCTTAAAGCGAAGCGAAATAAGATGCCAACAATAGCACCAAATGAAGAGGACCCATGATCAAGATTCAGGCTAATACAAACATACAGTTCCGTAATTTTAACACAACAGTAGCTTTATTAATTTGTTTAATGGACAATTGAAAAACAACCTACATGAACATCAGGTCAATCATTACCTTATCGATCTCTGCGCTGGCGTTGAATATTTTCTGCGCGGTTCCCGGAGATGCAGATATCACACTAACCCTTCCTGCGGGATTTAAATCAGAAACCGTAGTGCAGTCACTGGGTAACAATCGTCACCTGGTTGTGAATACCAACGGAGATATCTATGTCAAACTCAGTAATCTTAAAAATGGAAAAGGGATCATCGTATTGAGAAAAATGGATGGTGTGTATAAGCAGCTAAATGCATTTTGCAACTATGGTGGTACCGGTATTGCGATCGGTAATGGCTATTTATATGCTTCCTCGAATACAACTGTGTACAGGTACAAATTTAACGCCAATAACGAAGTAGCGGATCCGGAGAAACCAGAGGTCATTGTCTCAGGCCTTATAGACCAGGGGCAGCATAATACAAAATCGCTTGCGCTGGATAACAAGGGGAATATTTATGTTACCATTGGCGCTCCTTCCAATGCCTGCCAGACTACCGACCGTACACCAGGTTCTCCTGGCCAGGATCCCTGTCCTTTATTGGAAAAAGCAGGCGGGATATGGCAATTCAAAGTGAATAAACTGAACCAGGGGTATAAGGAAGGTATTCGATTTGCAACGGGCATCCGGAACATCGTAGGTATTGACTGGAATGAAAATGATGGAGAGCTATATGCCATGCAACATGGCCGCGATCAATTAGGCGATATAGCCCCGGATATTTATTCTAAGGAGCAAAGTGCAGAACTTCCTGCTGAAGAATTCTTACTGGTAAAAAAGAACAGCGATTTTGGATGGCCCTATTGTTATTACGATCACCTGCAGAAAAAAAAGCTACTGGGACCCGAATACGGGGGCGATGGAAAGCAGGTTGGACGTTGTTCGGGCAAGTCCCTTCCAATTATGGGGTTTCCCGGCCACTGGGCGCCGAATGCCTTACAATTCTATTCAGGAAAAATGTTCCCGGCAAGGTATAAGAATGGAGCATTTATCGCTTTTCACGGTTCCTGGAACCGGGCCCCCTTAAAGCAGGCTGGTTATTTTGTGGTATTTGTTCCCTTTGAAAAAGGAAAGCCGAAAGGTAGTTATGAAATATTCGCCAATGGTTTTACCGGTAAGGAATCCATAGCTGGTTCCGGCCAGGCAAAATACCGTCCCTGCGGATTGGCAGAAATGCCAGATGGATCGCTTCTTATCAGTGATGATAAAGAGGGGAGGATATGGAGAATAAGTTACTAGTTAGCAGTTGGCAGTTAGTAGCAGGAATATTCTTTCGATCGAAATTCTACTCCTAACTGCTAACTCTTAAATCATAACTATTTATACCTTTCCCCGTTCTTCATCACCAACTGTACCTTTCTGATGTTTTTTATATCTATCGATGGGTCATCCTGCACCGCTATAAGATCTGCGTAAAGTCCTTTTTTAATGCGGCCGATACGATCGCCATAACCAAATACATCGGCATTCACGGAAGTGGCGGAACGCAATACATCAATGGGCTTCATGCCATAGTTTGCCATCAATTCCATTTCCCTTGCATTATCTCCATGGGAGAAAACACCCACATCACCACCCATGACAATTTTAACCCCAGCGCTCAGGGCTAATTGAAATGATCTTCTCTTTTCCAATAGGGCGCTGGTCTCCGGGTCGATCCCTTTTTTATATCCCGAAAAATATTCCTGGTAAGCTTCGAGGGCAGCCAGGGTAGGACAAAGGGCGATATTCCTTTCCTTCATTAGTTGATATACTTCCAGCGTAGCATGGTCGCCATGTTCGATGGTAGTAACGCCTGCATTGATGGCATTCATCATTCCTTTGGCGCTTTGAGCATGGGCCACTACCGTTCTTCCACTGGCGTTTGCGACCAATACCGCCCTTTTCATTTCTTCCACTGTGAGGGTAGGAACGGTTTCTTTATTGGGACCATACCCATAATCAGCATATACTTTAATAAGGTCAGCTCCTTTGCCAATCTGGTCGCGGACCTGGAATTCCATTTCATCCGGACTGCTAACTTCAGCGGCTCCCTGCGGTAAATGCAGGTCGGGATCCACTGCTTTGGGCGCATAGGCTCCTTTTGCCACAATGGCCCGGGTAGCAATGATCATTCGGGGGCCGGGTATGATATTTTTTTCGATCGTTTTTTTTAAGCCGGCATCATCATAGTAAGCGCCCTCCGTTCCAAGGTCGCGGATCGTAGTAAAACCAGCCATCAGGGTGGCTTTGGCATGATTCACGGCACGGGCCGTTCTTTCAGCGCGGGATTCTTTCAGTACCTGGTCCTCCCAAAGCGTTTCATTATAGGGATGCAGGAAAATATGTGAATGGCCTTCGATCAACCCGGGTAATAAGGTCATTCCTTTCAGCTCGATCACTTCGGTGCCTGCGGGCAGTTTAAAATTCATTGGACCCGCCGCTTCGATCTTCTGGTTCTTTAGCAACACGATCCAACCGGTTTGCATATTCTCTCCATCAAAAACCCGGTCAGGCTTAAGGAGTATATATTTATCGGTTTGAGAAAAAACCTGAAGACAGGTGAGCAGGGTGAGGGTCAGGAAGATATTTTTCATCAGTTATTTTGGTTCAGATAATATGTCCTTGTATTCGGGTTTTTTATGAAGCAGGGCATGGGCGAAAGGACAGAGCGGCAGGATCTTCATATGATGCCTGCGGGCATGTTCTACGGCTGCAGCCACCAGCTGCGCCCCTATATTCTGTCCCCGAAGTTCTTCGCCTACCTCGGTATGTTCAATGATCATTTTTAAGGCATTGGAACTACTGTAGACCATTTCTGCCAGGATATTACCCTCCTGTTCAACAAAAAATGCCCCGTGAGTTCCTTCCAGTTTATGTTGAATGATCATAATGAGAATTTAAAGTAAAGAAGGCATTTCAGCGACGATAAAGCTAAAAAAGTTTTTTCAGTTCTTACCGATTGCCTTTATATTTGTGCCCGATGAAGCAGGTAATTAAAAATACAAACTGGTGGTGGCATACAACTCTTGATCAGGGGCTGTAGACCATATCTGTTTGCATAACTATATGTGGCCCCGACTGGTTCGGGGTTTTTTATTTAACAGCAATGAGAAAGATAACCATTCATACCAAATGTACCCGGATGCTGGCCGACCTGTATACACCGGTTGGTATTTACCTGCGCCTGCGCGATCGGTTCAGGGATACGGTGCTTTTGGAAAGTACGGACCATCATTCTGCACAGAATAGTTTTTCTTTTATTGGCATCAATGCCATCGGAGGAATAGAGATCAGGGAACAGGGACAAATAGAATGGAAATATCCGGGAAGGGACCCTCAAAAAACTGCGCTTGATAAAAACAACCAGGTGCCGGAATTGCTGCAGGAATATATGAAGGGCTATGATTGTATTCATTCAGGTCAGAAAGAAGAATTATTTGCGCAGGGACTTTATGGATATACCAGTTATGATGCGGTCAGGTTCTTTGATTCGGTAGAGTTGGACACAGTTTCCAAAAATAGAAAGGATGATACAGCGGCGAATATACCACTGATGCGATACCGGCTTTACCAGTATGTGATCGCCATCGATCATTTTCGCGATGAACTTTTTATTTGTGAAAATCTGCTGGAAGACGTACCATCCGATCTGCCGGTGGTAGAATCATTGATAAGAAGCAAGGACGTGCCCATTTATCCATTTGAATTGAAAGGAGAGGAATTCAGCAATCTCACAGATGATGAGTATCTCGAAATAGTAAAGAAAGGGATCGCTTCCTGTTACCGGGGAGATGTGTTCCAGATCGTACTCAGCCGCAGGTTCCAGCAGTCATTTCTCGGCGATGAGTTCAATGTATACCGGGCTCTTCGCAGCGTAAATCCATCTCCCTACCTTTTCTTTTTTGATTATGGTGATTATAAACTGATGGGTTCATCACCGGAAGCACAGTTGCTGGTGGCCAATGGCAGGGCCGTTGTGCATCCCATTGCAGGTACCTTCCGCAGGACAGGAAATGATGAAGCAGACCGGCTTGCGGCAGAGAATCTTTTGAAAGACCCTAAAGAAAATGCGGAACATGTAATGCTGGTTGATCTTGCCAGGAATGACCTGAGCCGTGTATGCTCGGGGGTTACCGTTACCCATTACCGCGAGATTCAATATTTTTCCCACGTGATCCACCTGGTGAGTGAAGTGACCGGTAAAATTCCAGCAAACAGCAATAGTTTTTCACTGCTGGCAAATTGTTTTCCGGCTGGAACCCTGAGCGGCGCGCCAAAATTCAGGGCCATGCAACTGATCGACTCACTGGAGCCAACAGCCCGATCTTATTATGGTGGAGCGATCGGTTTTGCAGGTTTTAACGGGGATTTTAATCATGCTATTCTTATTCGGAGTTTCTTAAGCAAACAAAACATACTTACCTGCCAGGCAGGTGCGGGTGTAGTGGCCGCCTCTGTTCCTGAAAATGAATTACAGGAAGTGAATAATAAATTAGGCGCCCTGAAAAAAGCGCTTCAACTGGCTGAAAAGATCTGACAATATGAGAGTACTGGTATTTGATAATTATGATTCTTTCACGTACAACCTTGTTCACCTGGTGCAGCAGATCACCCACGAAAAAGTGGAGGTGTACCGAAATGACCAGATCCCGCTGGAAAAAGTAAAGGACTATGATAAGATCATTCTTTCTCCCGGGCCGGGTATTCCTTCGGAAGCTGGTGAGTTATTGCCATTGATAAACGAATATGCTGCCAGTAAATCCATATTGGGTGTTTGCCTAGGACATCAGGCCATCGGAGAGGCATTTGGGGGAAAGCTGGTGAATCTGGATAAGGTGTATCATGGAGTCGCCACTGAAATACAAGTTAGGAGTTTCGAGTTAGGAGCCTGCCTGCCGGACAGGCAGGTTGGGAGTCAAAACCTGTTTAATGGTTTGCCGGAAAAAATTATGGTGGGGAGGTATCATTCATGGATAATAAGCGAAGAAGGTTTTCCGGAAGAGCTGGAGATCACAGCCAAAGATGAGAATGGATATGTTATGGCGCTGCGGCATAAACAATATGATGTGCAGGGAGTGCAGTTTCATCCGGAAAGTGTACTTACTCCTGACGGAAGAACGATCATTGAAAACTGGCTTAAGGCATAAATCAAGATGAAGAAAATACTTCAATATTTATTTGAACACAAGACCCTTTCAAGGGAGGAGGCCAAAGAAGTACTTACCGCGATTGGTGAAGGGAAATATAATGAGCATGAGGTAACCGCATTCATGACGGTATTCCTGATGCGCAGCATCACCATTGCGGAATTACAGGGATTCAGGGATGCCTTATTAGGAATGGCCCTTCCGGCAGACCTTGGCGATCATGATACATTGGATATTGTAGGTACAGGAGGAGATGGAAAGAATACTTTTAATATTTCCACCCTGGCTTGTTTTATTGCGGCAGGTGCCGGACAAAAAGTGGCCAAACATGGAAACTATGGCGCTTCTTCCATCAGTGGTTCTTCCAATGTAATGGAGCAACTGGGCTATCATTTCAAGCATGATATTGCTGCGCTGAAAAATGAACTCGAAGAAACAAATATCTGTTTTCTTCATGCGCCTGTTTTTCATCCTGCATTGAGATCTGTTGGGCCTATAAGGAAGAACCTGGCCATGCGAACATTTTTCAATATGCTGGGACCCATGGCCAATCCTGCTTTGCCTGCATATCAACTGGTAGGTGTTTATAGCCTCGAGATGGCAAGGATCTATACCTACCTTCTTCAGCTGGAAAATAAACCATTCACCATTATCCATAGCCTGGATGGTTATGACGAGATATCACTAACCAGTGATACTAAGGTGATCACCGAAAAAGGCGAGCGAATCTATTCTGCAGAAGAATTAGGAAAGAGAATGGTGCTTCCCGCTGATATTTATGGAGGCGATACCATAGAAGAAGCAGCCGCTATTTTCCTTCGCATATTAAAAGGAGAAGGCAGCTGGTCGCAAAATGCCGTAGTGCTGGCCAATGCGGCCATGGCTCTGTATGGAACAGGAAAATATTCCGATCATGAACAGGCATACCTGGCAGCTGTGGATAGTCTTGAGAATGGAAAAGCCCTGGCTGTTTTAAATAAATTATTATCTCTGCAAAAATGAGCATGCCCACTATACTCGAGGACATCGTAGCCGCCAAGAAAAAAGAGATAGAGAAATTCAAACCGCTTAGCCCGGTTGAGCGTTTTGAGAAACAGGGTTTTTTCTGGCAGATCAGGACCCGCTCGCTGGTACAATCACTTTTATTACCAGGCAGTACAGGCGTGATCGCTGAGTTCAAGCGTAAGAGCCCCAGTAAAGGCTGGTTCAAAACAAAGGAATTGGAAGTAGAACCTGTGATCGTGAAATACAATAAATCGGCCGCGGGAATATCTGTACTTACCAATGAGGAATTCTTTGGGGGCGATCTGGATGACCTGATACAGGCTAAAATTGTTTCAGATGTGCCGGTGTTGCGAAAAGATTTTATTGTAGATCGCTGGCAGATCGCCGAATCCAAAGCATTTGGCGCGGATGTGATACTGCTGATCGCTGCCTGCCTGACGCCGGCCCAGGTAAAGGAATTTGCTGTTTATGCACGTGAACTCGGACTGGAAACCATTCTGGAGGTACATCATGAGAAGGAACTGGACCATTATTGCGAGGAGGTGGATATGGTAGGGGTGAATAACCGCGACCTGGATAGTTTTAAAGTCGATGTGCAGGTTTCGCTGGATCTTATTTCTAAACTACCGGCGGAAAAACCAGCTATTGCGGAAAGCGGTATTACCGATGTTAAACTGATACAGTCGTTAAGGGGCGCGGGTTATCGTGGTTTCCTGATCGGAGAAAGATTTATGGCAGAAAACGATCCGGGCGCCTCATTTGAAGAATTCATGTCTAATTTAGCTACCAAATAACTGTTTATGAATATTAAAGTTTGTGGTATCACTGAAATGAAACAATTACAGCAGCTCGATGGGCTGGATATTGATTTTGCCGGGTTGATCTTTTATAAAGAGTCGCCCAGGTATATTGGTGATAAAATTGATAAGGCCGCGTTGAAAAGAGCGGATCTTGACCTTCGTAAAGTGGGTGTTTTTGTGAACCCTGAAATGATCGAGGTACTGGACGCCATTGATGAATATGGACTGGATGCGGTTCAGCTGCATGGAGATGAAACGCCGGAAATGTGCGAGGATATCAGTTCTGAAGTGGAAGTGATCAAAGCTTTCCGCATTACAGAAGGAGTGGATGTAGATAAACTGGTGGCCCCTTACGATGCGGTCTGCGATTATTATTTATTCGATACGGGTGGATTAAAAGAAAGTATTGGTGGCACAGGCCAGCAATTTGACTGGAGCCTCCTGTCAAAAGCCAAAATAGAAAAGCCCTTCTTCCTGAGCGGTGGCATCAGCGTGGAAGATGCGGCCCGTGTAAAAGCATTCAAACATCCTGATCTTTTTGGAGTGGATATCAATAGTCGTTTTGAATTAACCCCCGGAGTGAAGGATATGAAACTGGTCCTGCAATTCAGGCAGGCATTAAAATAATGATATGACGAAGCGTTTTAGTGAGCCCGATGAGAATGGGTATTATGGGTCTTTTGGAGGAGCTTATATTCCGGAAATGCTTCACCGTAATGTGGAGGAACTAAGAACCCGTTACCTGGATATCATGCATGAGCCCGAATTCCAGCAGGAGTTTCAGCTATTATTAAAAGACTATGTTGGAAGGCCAACACCGCTTTATTTCGCAAAGCGTTTAAGCGAGCGTTATGGATGGGATATTTATTTAAAAAGAGAAGACCTCTGCCATACCGGTGCGCACAAGATCAACAATACCATTGGGCAGATCCTGCTGGCCATTCGTTTGGGAAAGAAAAGGATCATTGCAGAAACAGGCGCAGGACAGCATGGTGTGGCCACCGCAACGGTTTGCGCCCTGAAGGGAATGGAATGTGTTGTTTTTATGGGAGAAAAGGATATTCAGCGGCAGGCCCCTAATGTGGCCAGGATGAAAATGCTGGGGGCGAAGGTAGTTCCGGTTACCAGTGGAAGCCGTACTTTAAAAGATGCTACCAATGAAGCGATCCGTGAATGGATCAATGATCCGGTAGATACCCATTATATCATAGGAAGTGTGGTTGGCCCGCATCCTTATCCGGATATGGTGGCCCGGTTTCAAAGTGTGATCAGCGCAGAGATCAGGGTTCAGCTTAAGGAAAAGACCGGGAAGGAATTGCCCGATGCAGTGATAGCCTGTGTAGGTGGCGGATCCAATGCTGCAGGTGCTTTTTATCATTTCCTGGATGAAAAAAATGTGAAGCTGATCGCCGTGGAAGCAGCTGGCCTTGGTGTTAATTCCGGGTCAAGCGCAGCAACGACGCAATTAGGTACGGTAGGTATTCTTCATGGTTCTAAAAGCCTGCTGATGCAAACCAGGGATGGGCAGATCGTGGAGCCCCATAGTATTTCAGCCGGATTGGATTACCCCGGTATTGGCCCCCTGCATGCGCATTTGTTTGAAACGGCACGCGGTATTTTTTTAAGTGCTACGGATGAAGAATCACTGGCTGGTGCACTGGAACTATCAAGAACAGAAGGGATCATTCCTGCCCTTGAAACGGCACATGCCATTGCTGTTCTTTCCACATTAAGAGAGAAAAAAGTATTGGATGAAGAAGACCGGACCCTGGTGATCTGCCTAAGTGGCCGGGGAGATAAGGATATGAATACTTATATGGAGCACCTTTAAATTTTCAAATGAGCCGACTTGAAAAATTGTTCCTCAAAAAGAACAAAGGCATACTGAACATCTATTTTACCGCAGGTTTTCCGGAGCTGAATACGGTGATGCCTATTATGGAAGCACTGCAGTCAGGAGGGGCCGATATTATTGAGCTGGGTATGCCATATAGCGATCCGCTGGCAGACGGACCTGTGATCCAGCAAAGCAGCCAGGTGGCCCTGGCCAATGGTATGGATCTCGATAATTTATTTTTACAGATCACCAACATGCGGAAAGCAATATCGATCCCGGTGATCCTTATGGGTTATATGAACCCGGTTTTACAGTATGGGTTTGAACCGTTCTGCGCAAAGGCGGCTGCATCAGGTGTGGATGGATTGATCCTGCCGGATCTGCCTGCTCATGAATTTGAAACCATTTACGCACCGGTCATAAAAAAATATGGTCTGGATATGATCTTCCTGGTCTCACCGGAAACCTCCAATGAAAGGGTCATGAAACTGGATGCCCTGAGTTCCGGCTTTTTATATGCCGTGTCTTCTTCCAGCATCACCGGAAGTTCGGCCGTATATAGCGGTTTTGATGCCTATATTGACCGCCTTTTATCACTCTCGCTGAAGAACCCGGTCCTGGTGGGTTTTGGGATCAGTGATAAGGCGGGTTTTCAAAAAGCAACGGCTAAAACCAATGGCGGAATAATTGGTTCGGCATTTATTAAGGCTTTATCAGCCGGAAAAGATGTTAAAGCCGCCACAAAAGCCTTTGTTTCGTCTATCCTGCAATAGCTCCTGTTTCGGAGTAAGTGATCCTTTATTTACATTTGTATATTATCAAATCGTGACCATGAAAAATTTATTGTTCCTGTTGATCTTATTCCCTTTTACCCTGGTAGCTCAACCACCTGCGGTGGGAACAAAAGGATTTCGTATTGAAGGCAAGCTGGATGGATATCCTGATGGCCTGAAGCTGACCATGATCCAGAATTCTACTTCTAAAGAATTGGCCAGTGGAAAATTGCAGAAAGGGAAATTCCTGTTAACCGGGAAACTCGATGAACCCGAGCTTTGTTATATCATGATAGATGGTGTGGAGAAGGCCATCGAACTCTTTGTGGAGAATACCAATATTACTGTTAAAGGAAAAAAAGATGACCAGCAGTATAAGGTTGAGGGTTCTCCTTCTCATAAAGACTTTACTGATTTCACGACCACTTTTATTCCGCTTTACCAGCAGATATCTTCCATTGTTGCCACCATCAATAACACGGCTCCCGGACCGGATAAGGATAAACTGATGAGTTCCTATACAGCCCTGCATCAAACCATACAGACCGCTTTTGATAAATATTTCCGGGAGCATAGCGCTTCTTATGTAGCGCCTTTCGTGCTTACGATATCCCTTCAGTTCAATGATGATGTTAGTTTGCTGGAAAATCGTTTCAACGGACTGGCAGAGAAGATCCGGAATTCCAAAGGGGGGGCTGGCATCCTGGCCACCATTGCTGAGAAAAAAATTGGGGCCATAGGATCGGTTGCAATGGATTTTACTCAGGCTGATACCTCTGGTAACCTGGTCTCGCTTTCATCTTTCAGGGGAAAATATGTGCTGGTAGATTTCTGGGCTTCCTGGTGCGGGCCCTGCCGCAATGAAAATCCAAATGTGGTGGAGAATTTTAACCAGTTCCAGAATAAGAATTTCACCGTACTGGGTGTTTCATTAGATCGTCCTGGTCAAAAAGATAAATGGTTGGAAGCGATCCATCATGACGGACTGACCTGGACGCATATCAGTGACCTGCAGTTCTGGAACAATGCAGTGGCTAAGCTGTATCATATCTCTTCTATTCCCCAGAATTTACTCGTGGATCCACAAGGAAAGATCATTGGAAAGAATTTACGCGGACCTGACCTGAAGGCAAAGCTTTGTGAGATATTTGGATGTAATTAGAGGATAAAGGTTGATAAGTTGATCGGTTGATAGGTTGATAAGGTAAAGAGGATTTATTGTTAAATTTAGGGATGCGTTTACCTGCCTTCTTCCTCCTTTTATTGATCAGTACTCAAAGTTCTTCCCAGATCCTGAATAAGATCAGGAACAAGGCAGTAGGCAAAGCGAAGACAGAAATTGATGATACCAAATATGAAGCCCGGCAAAAGGCCCGTGAAAAGGTATCTGACCAGCTCAATGAAATGTCAGCTTCCTATGATTCTTCCGAGGTTGATTATGCCATACTTTTAAGTGATAACGCGGGCTTACTGGCCGGTAAATCTCAGAATGAATTCAGTGCTAAATTCCTGCGCATGGCCCGTGCGGCCCGCTCCCTTTACAGAGAAAAAGACCTTTCGGATGAAGATAATGCCCGACTGAATCTGCAGTTTGGCCAGTCGGCTTATGCTGCCGGCAAATATGTTTATGCCGAGAACCGTCTGGAAAATGCCATGGATTATTTTGAAAGGGCAGGGCTAAGCGCTGATATGGGTTACCTGAAGACAATAGCTACCCGGGGATTGCTTTATACTTCCATGGGCAGGTTCTCACTGGCAACTATTTATTCGGAGAAAGCCCTCAGCCTGCGAATAGAAAAACTGGGAGAGAACCACCAGGCCGTTGCTGCCTCTCTTAATAACCTCGCCGTGCTTCATTATAGCCTGGGCCAATACAATGAAGCGGAAAAAGAGATCGCTGATTGTATTTCCATTTTGCAGAAGAACCATGAAGGAGCTGCCCTTTCTTACATAACTGTATTGAATAATCGCGCCATTCTTTATCAAAGCATGGGAAGATTTGACGAGGGACTCCGGTCATTGAAAGAAGCATTATCGGTATTGGATCAATTGGAAAAGCCGGCACCAAGATTGCATCAGCGTATATATTCCAACCTGGCCCTTCTTCACCAGTTAATGGGAAATTTTGCCGATGCGGAATTGATCTATGCTGCACTGGAAAAAAAAATAAACAAAGGCAGTTCCGAGGAGGCTAACCTGCTGAATAACCGGGCCGTACTTTATATGCTGATGAAGAAACAAGATAAGGTTGAGGCTCAACTGAAGGCATCCGCCGAGATCTATAAAAAATCATTGGGAGAAAATAGTCCGGCCTATGCAAGAGTGATCAGCGACCTGGGTAATTTTTTCCGATTCAGCAACAGGCTGGAAGAAGCCAGCCCGCTTTTGGAAAAAGCCTTTTCCATTCGAAGAGATGCCTTGGGAGAATTACATCCATTATTTGCACAATCGGAAGAAGATCTTGCCATTCTTTACTGGAAACAGGGAAAGAAGGCCGAGGCAAAAGAATATTATGAACGCGTAATGGCACGCAGCCTCGAGTTCATCGAAAAATATTTTCCTCCCATGAGTGAGGCAGAAAAAACAAAATACTGGGATCTTCTTTCGCCCCGTTTTGAAAGATATTATCATTTCGCGCTGGAAAATGCCGCAACAGACCCGGATGGGTTGTCCAGGATCATGGACTATCGGATCGCAACAAAAGGGCTGCTGCTAAATTCTTCCCGGAAATTAAGTCGGGCCATACTGGAAAGCGGCAATGAATCGCTGATCAATGATTATGCAGCCTGGCTGGATAATAAGGAACAGTTAACAGTGCTCTATGGTTATTCCAGGGAGGACCTGAGAGAACAGGGCATCAGCCTGGATTCTTTACAGGCCGTTACCAATAATATGGAGCGGTCGTTATCGGAAAGATCTACTGCATTTTCCGGAATTGTTTTTTCCACCCGGAAAACCATTGATGACCTGCTTTTAAAATTAAAAGAAGGAGAGGCCCTGGTGGAAATGATAAGGCTTCGTGGATGGGACCAGACATTTTCTGATTCCTGTTATTATGCAGCGTTGATCATTGCTCCCGGCCATTCTGCTCAACTGGTCCTGCTAAAAAATGGATATGATCTGGAGAATAAATATGCCCGTCAGTACCGGTTATCGATGAAGAACCGGGTAATGGATGAAAAATCTTATGATTATTACTGGGCACCCATTGCAAAAGAATTGGGCCCAAAGAAGAAAATTTATTTTTCGGCAGATGGTGTATACACGCAATTGAATCCATATACTTTTAAGAAGTCGGGGGCTGATTATTTATTGAATAGCTCGGAGATCGTATTGTTAGGCAACCCGGCCGACCTGCTGGACCTGGATAAAAAAGAGTCCTACAGTAAAAAGGCCCTGCTTTTTGGATACCCGGATTATGGAGCCGGAAACATTTCCCAACTCCCCGGCACAAGAGTTGAAGTAGATGCCATACAAAAATTATTAAAAGGCGCTGGCTTTGAGGTGTCGGAGTATATTCAGAAAGAGGCAAGTGAACATAACCTGAAATCTACCCATGCAATTTCTATTCTTCATATAGCCACACACGGATATTTCCTGAAAGATGTTTCAAAACCGGCCTGGCCCATTGGCGTACTGGCAGATTATGCAAAAGAAAATGTGTTGCTAAGATCGGGCCTTATGCTGGCAGGAGCTTCTGAAAAGGACCGCTCATCAGCGGCGCTGGATAGCAGTAATAACGGCATACTTACCTCATACGAGGCTATGAACCTTGACCTGAGGGGCACAGACCTCGTGGTATTAAGCGCCTGTGAAACCGGCCTGGGGGAAGTAAAAGCAGGAGAAGGGGTATATGGTTTGCAAAGAGCTTTTATGGCGGCAGGAGCCGACGCTATAATTATGAGTTTGTGGAAAGTGGATGATGCCGCGACCCAATTGCTGATGAACCTGTTTTATAATAACTGGGTAAAGACAAAAGACCGGCAACAGGCTTTCAGGCTTGCCCAGCAGCAGCTGATGCTGAAATATAAGGAGCCTTTATATTGGGGGGGATTTGTGATGATAAGCAGGTGATGTTGGTGAATGGTGAATGGGTGAATGCCTTCCTGCCGGCAGGCAGGGGTGAATGATTAATAATTAGTAATAATTGGATGCGGAAATGAGAAAATTTTTAGGAGTTGTACTTGGGATGGGGTTTGCCTGTTTATCTTATTCGCAGGAATTTGGGGGTACCCCATCTTCCGTTAAATGGAAACAGATCAATACTGATACCGCAAGGATCATATTTCAACAAGGTCGCGATAGTTCTGCACAGCGAGTGGCAGCTATCATTCACCGACTGGCGGCCACTCAACCGCTTTCACTGGGGAAACAATTAAAAAAGATCAATATCGTTTTGCAGAGCCAGACCAATGTACCTAATGGTTATGTGGGACTGGGCCCTTTCCGCAGTGAATTTTACATGACACCTGAGCCTAACAATCTTTCGCAGGGAACCCTTCCCTGGGTTGACCAGTTGTCCATACATGAATACCGGCACGTGCAGCAGTTCAATAATTTCAACAACGGTCTAAGCCGTTTTATGAAGGCCATCTCCGGTGAAGATGGTTATTCACTGGCCATCAATGCGGCCATTCCCGATTGGTTTTATGAGGGAGATGCTGTTTATAATGAAACTGCGCTGAGCAAACAGGGAAGGGGAAGGCTTCCGCATTTTATGAATGCTTATCCTTCGCTATGGTTGGCAAATAAGCATTATTCCTGGATGAAACTGCGCAACGGTTCGCTGAAAGATTTTGTGCCCAACCATTATTTCCTGGGTTACTTATTGGTGAATTATGGCCGTGAGAAATATGGCACCGATATCTGGACAAAAATAACAAGGGATGCCAGCGCCTATAAAGGGTTAATTTATCCCTTCCAGGCAGCAGTTAAAAAACATACTGGTATTGAATACAGGCAGTTTGTAAAACATGCCCTGGATAGTTATAAAAAAGATATCCAAGAAAAGGGCCTGGAGGAAGAAGGTAAGGATCATTCCTGCAGATAAGCGCTATGTCCATAATTATTATTTTCCCTATAATCTGGGCAATGATACGCTGATCTACCTGAAATCCACTCACCGGCAAAGAGCTGGTTTCTTCATCAGGGATAAGAATGGGGAACACCTGATCCGCTATCGTGATATTTCCTTGGATGAACAAGTTTTCCTTACCGGAATGGCAAGATCGTTTATGCCGCTTATGAAACGGATGCCCGCTGGGGCTGGAAGGATTATACGGTGATCAAATTGCTGGATATTCAACGTAAAGAGGAAAGGTCAATTGGTTCCGGTACCCGTTATGCTACTCCGGATCTGTCTCCTATGGAAGGTTGTGTTGCTGCGGTCAGGAATCATGAAAATGGAAACAACCAGGTAGATATCCTTGATGCGAAAGGATGGTTCATTGAAATATGTTATGCATACAGAAGGGGTGGGGATGCTTAACCGATCCTAAATTCATCAGCGAGCATGCCCTGGTAATGGTGGCCAGATTGAAGGATGGCAAGACCTGCCTGGTGCTGGCCCATCCTACCGAAGGAAGTATTATCCGGCTCACAGATCCAAGTTTTGGGGTGATCGGTTATCCCTGTGTGTATGAGAACCTCGTATTCTTTACCGCTTCCTGGTCAGGAAATGATGAGATATACTCTTTCGATCTACTCTCGAAAAAGATCCTGCGATACACCAATAGTAATCTGGGTAATTATTTTGTGAATGTGGCTGATGGAAAACTCATCTGGTCTAAATTCACGGCAGAGGGTTACCTGCTGAGGCGGCCGGCCGGATGCCATTAAGGGGGAGGAGGTAAAAATGGTGGGGCTGTCCGGTTATCCGGTGGCACATTGAAAAGAGCTTGCCTGATATTTTAGGCTAGGAAACACTGAATGACCGGCCTATCAGCAATTATTCAGCAAATCGACCAGGCTATTTAATTTTCACAGTTACCGTCCTTACTATTCAGACCCTGTATTCACTTATTCTATATATGGGGAGAATGTGCTGAATACGTTGCAAACGGAGATCTATTATTCCTATAACCAGAATGAGAAGACCAACGCAGTGGGCCTGAGTGAATGGTATGGTGCTCTGTTCCCCTACCTGAACCTGGGGATAGAATATACCTTCGACAGGGAAACCGTCATTGGTAATCGCCTGCGCCAATGGGGTCAGCTTGATTCAAGGATCGGCCTGCAACTTCCCCTTCAATCTACCAAAGGAAGGAATTTTAAGAATTTCAGCCTGGGCACCTTCTATGTGTTGAGGAATGAATTCAATAAAGGATTTTACGGGGACTCACTTGGCAATACTTCCTTCAGTTACCTCCTGCATACGATCTCATGGTCGCAGCAGGTGCAAAGAGCGGTGCAGCATAGTTTTCCCCGCCTGGGTTATTTATTGAATGCACAACAGCGATATGCCATCAGCAGCGTAGAAGGATACCAGTTCATTGGCAATGGAACAATATACCTGCCGGGTATCATGAGAAATCATAACCTGATACTTACCGGAGCCTTCCAGCAGCGAGATACGCTTTCGCAGTTGTCCTTCTCCGATCGGTTTTCCTATTCCAGGGGATATACCGGCCGGTATTTCTCCCGTATGTGGAGAGGCTCGGTGAATTATCATTTTCCACTTTGGTATCCTGACTGGGGCTTTGGGAATATACTTTACCTGCAGGCTATCCGGGTAAATGGATTCTATGACTTTACAAAGATCTATTCAAGAGACAAAAAAACCACCCGCGACCAAAGAAGCCTGGGTGGTGAATTATTTATCGATACGCGCTGGTGGAACCAATATCCACTGACCTTTGGTTTCCGGATCAGTAAACTACTGGATAAGGATCAGTTGGATGGCAGGCAGGGGACAAGGTTCGAGTTTGTGTTGCCGGTTAGCATTATTCCGAGATAAGGCTTTCCTGTATCACTTTGATCTTCTCCATCGCATCTACCTGTTTCTTCCTTTCTGCTTCGATCACTTCAGGTTTTGCATTTTGAACAAATCGTTCATTGCTTAACTTCTTTTCAACCGAAGCCAGGAAACCCCTGAGGTAATCCAGGTCTTTTTGCAACTGGGCTTTCTGGGCTTCCTTGTCTACAGCAACATTGCTAATGATATAGAATTTATCTTTTTGAACTACTACCGTTGTGCTTCCGGGAACCGCATCCATACTATGTTCAAAGGTTTCTGCATTCACCTGTTTCTGCAATAATCCCCTGATGGCATCATAAGAGCCGGGCTCATGTGCCTGCAGATGAAGTTGTATGGTATCTTTTGGTTTTAACTGTTGCCTGTTCCTGGTATCACGGATGGCTGTGATAGCTTCTTTCAGCAATGCACCCTGTGCCAGTAATTGTTGGTTGATGGCGCCTATTGGAGCATATTGTTTTACAGTCAGGTCATCTTTTCTTTCACGCAGCAGGTGATAGATCTCTTCGGTTACAAAAGGAAGGAATGGATGTAGTAACTGCATGAGTTCTTCAAAGAAATCGACCGTTTTCTCATAAACTTTTTTATCGATGGGCTGTTCAAATCCTGGTTTGATCCATTCCAGGTACCAGCTGCAGAAATCATCCCATATCAATGAATAGAGGGTCTTCAATGATTCACTCAACCTGAAATCTTTGAACTGACCATCTACCTCTATTTTCACTTCATTCAGCCTGCTTTCAAACCATTCCATTGCAAATTCATTCCCTCCTCCTAACTCCGCACTACTAACTACTAACTCAGTTCTCCCTTCCCACATCTTCACCAGTTTCATTGCATTCCAGATCTTATTGATGAAGAAGGATCCCTGTTCATTGGTAGATTCATCCCATAAAAGGTCATTGCCCGCAGGGGAGGAGATCATGATACCGAAGCGAACCGCATCTGCGCCGTTTTTATCAATGAGGGCCAGCAGGTCGGGAGAATTTCCCAGGCTCTTACTCATTTTCCTTCCCTGCTTATCACGAACGATTCCTGTAAAATAAACCTCATTGAATGGTTTCTCCCCCATGTACTCATGTCCGGCCATGATCATCCTGGCCACCCAGAAAAAAATGATCTCAGGAGCTGTTACCAGGGTATTGGTAGGGTAATAATAATTTACTTCTTTATTTCCAGGATCGCTGTATCCATTAAATACTTCAAAAGGCCAGAGCCAGGAGGAGAACCAGGTATCCAGGCAATCTTCATCCTGCTTCAGGTTGGCCTGTTCTGCTGACTGGCCCGGATTGGCAATGCTCCACAATGACAATGCTTCTTCCTTACTATGGGCCACATAAATATTCCCCTCTTTATCGTACCAGGCCGGTATCTGGTGCCCCCACCATAATTGCCGGGAGATACACCAGTCTTTGATACCCTCCATCCAGTGACGATAAAGGTTCTTGAACTTAGCGGGATAGAATTTGATATCGTCATTCATTACCGAGGCAAGGGCAGGGTCACAGATCTTTTTCATGTCTACCCACCATTGCATGGACAAACGGGGTTCTACCACCACATCGGTTCTTTCACTGTAACCAACTTCACTGGTATATTCTTCTGTCTTTATAAGAAAACCTTTTTCTTCCAGTTCTTTGATGATCTGTTTGCGCGCCTCAAAACGATCAAGGCCTACATAGATCTGCGCATCAGGACCAAGCGTTCCATCTTCATTTAAGATATCCACTACTTCAAGTCCATGCTTTTGCCCAAGCATATTGTCATTCATGTCATGGGCCGGTGTGATCTTAAGGGCACCCGTACCAAAGTCCATGGTCACGTATTCATCGGTAATGATAGGAATGCGCCTGTCGATCAAAGGAACATAGGCGAATTTTCCATGCAGGTGTTTGAACCTTTCATCATCGGGATGCACGCAGATGGCGGTATCTCCCATGATGGTCTCGGGTCTTACGGTGGCAATCGTGATCACCTGTTTGCCGGGCGCTCCATTTTCTTCAATGGCATATTGCAGGAAATATAATTTCTGGTTGGTTTGTTTGCGGATCACCTCCTCATCGCTGAGGGCTGTTTTTGCGCGGGGATCCCAGTTGATCATTCTTTTTCCGCGGTAGATATATCCTTTTTTATAAAGGTCATTGAACACGCCGATCACGGAGGCGTAATACTGCGGATCCATGGTAAAGGAGGTGCGCTCCCAATCCAGGCTGCAACCCATTTTTTTCAATTGCTGAAGAATAATGCCTCCGTATTTTTCTTTCCATTCCCAGGCATAACCCAGGAACTCTTCACGGCTCAGGGAAGATTTGGCGATATTCCTTTCCCGCAGCATTTGTACCACTTTGGCTTCCGTAGCAATGGAGGCATGGTCGGTGCCAGGAACCCAGCAGGCATTTTTCCCACTCATTCGGGCCCTTCTTATCAGGATATCCTGGATGGTATTGTTCAGGCAATGGCCCATATGCAAAACACCGGTCACATTGGGTGGGGGAATGACGATGGTATAGGGTTCTCTTTCATCAGGTTCGCTGTGAAAATAGCCCTGTTCCAGCCAATGCTGGTACCATTTCGATTCCGCCTTTCCATGCTCAAAATTCTTACTCAGTTCCATGTAGTTCCGGTTAGTTGGAGGATAGGCGCAAAAATACCGCTTTAGCCTGTATTTTTGCAATTCAAGCAAGACCATGAAAAGAGAATTAAGCGGCTGGCACAGCCCGGCCCTGGAAAAACATATGCCTATTGCCACTTATGGCGATTATGGATTCGCATTATTATTGATTCCTACAGCAGGGGCCGACTACCTGGAGTATGAGCGGTTCCAGTTAATGGATAAACTGGCGCCTTTTGTTGATAGCGGGAAATTGAAAGTATTTTCTATTGACAGCATCAATAAAGAATCCTGGTTGAACAATGAAGTGGACCCCCGGCATAAATCATGGCGGCACCAGCAATGGAATGATTATGTATACAATGAAGTGGTTCCTTTTATAAGGAATGCTACCAGTGCTGAAACACCCATCATTACCTGCGGGGCCTCTTTTGGCGCGCTTCATAGCATGAATCTATTCCTGAAGCGTCCCGACCTGATCAATGGCGTGATCGCTATGAGTGGAGTATACGACCTGGAAGAATATACCAAGGGGCATTTTGACGATCATGTCTATTTCAATTCCCCCCAGCATTATATGCAGAACCTTACAGACCATTCACTGCTTGAGCAGATCCGTAGCAGTAAGCACATTCATATTCTCACCGGCAGCGGTAATTATGAAGATCCAGGTGCCAGTGGCCGTTTTGCCAAAGTACTTTATGATAAAGGCATCTGGTATGAACTGGATATCTGGAGTGAGGAATGGCCGCATGACTGGAACACCTGGTTGAATATGTTACCGCATTACCTGGAGTCCCGCTTTTAGTTCCAGTAAGAATATGTAATGGACAGTTCTACCGCATCCTTATTAAAACTGCCCTTATGCGTGTTAACCTACTGCTTATCCTGATTTGTATTTCTCTTAACAGTTATTCCCAGGACGAGAATCTCCTGGCCTTCCGTGCCCATATTCCAAAAGACCTTGGTACAGAAATAACGATGCCCGATCCCGGACTCGGTGATTTCAATTTGGAGCAGTTCCAGCGTAGTTCGGGCAGCATAAATATAATGGCCATCGCTTCAGACTCCCTGTTCCATAAAATATTTTCCAGGTACCATTATAACCAGGATTCCTTAAATAATTTTAAAGGAGATAAAAATGACTGGCAGTATAAGATGATGCTTGAATATATGGCTGACTCATTACCAAAGGTCGATTTCAGCAGGTATAACCTGGTCTTATATTCTGCCTGTGGCCAATGCATGGCGCATTGCCATCACGACAAAGGAAATCCCAGCTGTCATCGTAATGCCTGCGATTACCAATACGCCTGGTTCCTTCGGGAAAAATCCCAGGACCGTATAGGGGAGCAGGTGATCATGAAATAAGTTCATTCAATTTATCTACGAACAGCTGGCGGTCGATCAATCGGGCGCCCATGCTTTCCAGGTATTCAGTATATACCTGGCAGTCGATCATGGCCACTTCTTCTTTCTTCAACTGTTCCACATATTTTGTAAACGCGAAACGGGAGGCATTACTTACCAGGCTGAACATGCTTTCGCCAAAGAATACCCTGCCCAACCTGATACCATAAAGGCCACCCACCAATTTTCCATCCAGCCAGGTTTCTGCGCTATGCGCATAACCAAGTTGGTGCAGATCGGTATAGGCTTTTTCAATCTCATCAGTGATCCAGGTTCCCATTTGTCCCGACCTGGGCATTTTTTTGCAATGATGGATCACTGTTGAAAATGCCTGGTTAATGGTAAAATCAAATGCCTGGTCCTTTATTAATTTTTTTACGGTTTTGTTTATCCGAAATTCTTCAGGGAACAGCACCATCCTGGGGTCTGGCGACCACCAGAGTGGTTCCCCGGATTCATACCAGGGGAATATGCCAAGGCGATAGGCAGCCAGCAGGCGTTGAGTAGAAAGATCGCCACCAATGGCCAGTAATCCATCCGGTTCAGCCATTTCAAGCGGGGGAAATACAATTTCTTTTCCCAGTTTATAAATCATGCGGCAAAATAAAATAAAAAGGCCGGTCGGTTGACCGGCTTTTTCTATATTAAGTAGTTATACCACTACGTCGATGGTGGCGTTGATGCCCCTTTCTATAATAGCCTCCCTTTGGGGCTTAAGGTCTTCATAACTGCCTTGCTTTACAGCGTATTTTCCGTGAAAATGTATGATGAGGGAGCATTGTTCGGCTTGTTCGAAACTATGGCCACAGACCTCGATCAGGGTCTCTATTACCCATTCAAAACTATTCACCTCGTCGTTCCAGACCACGAGGGAGCAGCCATGGTCTTCCGCCACGAGCACGTCGGAATCCTGCTGTTCAAAAGGATCTGTATTTGTTTTTTCAATTGCCATCAGTTGCAAAAATAACAAAGGTTTTTAGTAAAAAGGCAACTAGTTGAGGTGATCTTAAAAAGGCAGGTTCGCCTTGTTTTTATAATTTCGGAGCTATCAACCAGGTCTATTTACATAATAAGGTCTCCCCGGATATGCTGGATCAATACCTGAGCAAAGGATATTACCGCCTGGGCCCATATGTTTTCACCACGGATCATATCAGGCATCCGGAAGGTAATTTTCCAGTGGTATGGTTAAGATATCGTTTGCAGGGGAATGAACCTGATAAGAAGCAGGTAAGGTTACTAAGAGGGTTGGGAAAATTTGAGTTGTTTTTAAAGCCATTGAAATTAACGGAAGAATTAGAACGGCTTTTTTACAGGTATAAATATATGGTCAGTTTTGATACCTCCTTTTCGCTTCAACACCTGCTCTATGATGAATTTGATCCTGCACTGCTAAATGAAGAAATATTTCCTTCCAGTGTATTAGAAGTAAGAAGTGAAGGAGAATTGATAGCAGCTGGTATCATTGACTTGGGTGAAAAAAGCAGCGCGGGCATCGTGAATTTCTATTCCCCTGACCATAAAAAATACAGTTTGGGAAAGGCGCTGATGGTAAAAAAAATGATGCTATCGAAAGAGCTGGGTATGGATTTTTATTACCCTGGATATATAGCCTATGGCTTTTCCAAATTTGATTATAAATTATTTCTTGGTGAGGACTGGGCGGAGTTGTATGATCCGGTTAGCGGGGAATGGGTTTCTTATTCGAAGGAAAGGTTGAGCGAAATAGGGGAAGGAGTGCTGGCCAGGTTGGGGGATGGGGATGGGAGTTTAGGGTAAAAGAAAAGGCCACAAAATGAATTGTGACCTTTTTTCGTGGGAGTTGACGGGTTCGAACCGCCGACCCTCCCGCCTGAGGGCGGGATGCGTTAAACAAGCTGAGGAAATATTATTGATTTATCAGGCTAATAATTCTGGTCCTGCTTTTCCAGGATTTTATCTCTCGCTCTCGCTTATATGCTTCAGATTTTAAGGTGTAGATCTCGGTATAGACAATTGTCCAATCGCCGGAATGGCCAGTAAATCCCGAATGATTTGTGTTGTGCTTTCGTAAGCGTTCTGAAATGTCGTCCCCAGTGTGTCCAACGTAATATTTATCCTTGCTGGGAGAAAATAATATGTAAAAAATAGAAGGCATAAAATAATAAAACCCCAGAAATCTGAGGTTTTATTTGTGGGAGTTGACGGGTTCGAACCGCCGACCCTCCCGCCTGAGGGCGGGATGCTTTCGAACCTGCAGATTTTTTTTATTTATAAAATAATAAAACCCCAGAAATCTGAGGTTTTATTTGTGGGAGTTGACGGGTTCGAACCGCCGACCCTCTGCTTGTAAGGCAGATGCTCTGAACCAGCTGAGCTAAACTCCCTTCCCGTTTGGGGACGGCAAAGATAAGGGTGCATGGCTTTTCACCCAAAAAAAACTCAAATAGGAAGGGAAAAAATGCGGGAATCGACCTAGTTCAGATTCAACTCCGGAAGGCGGTAATGCTGGCCATCCAGCACAAATAACTCGTCAATTTCATAGGTCCAGAAAGGATAAAGTGTGGAACGGGAAAGAATTTGCTCCACTTCTTCCCTTGATTCGGCATTCAGGGTGATCCAGCTGGTTCTTGATTCCAGGCTCACGGCATAATGCTCGATCACTGTTTTATTGATCAGGTGATTGATATAGACACGATGCTCAGGCACAGCCTGCATAAAAGCCTCTGTCATTTCAAAATGTATGGTCACCTGGTAACGGGGCATGATCTAATATAAGACAAAACCAGTTCCAAAATGTTGCATCAAAGCAGGATTATTTAAATCCTTAATTTTGGCTCCCTTTAAGGAACGTTAGTTCAGTTGGTTTAGAACGCTGCTTTGACAGAGCAGAGGTCACTGGTTCGAATCCAGTACGTTCCACAAAATAAAAAAAGGCGGATGTTGATCCGCCTTCTCTTTTTATAATAGGTTTTGATCATTCTTTTCGCTTGATCGTAAAATTCAGCCCGAAGATCGTACCATCATTACCACCTACAGAAGAGGTGCCGGCCCCGCGACTGGTAACAGTATTGGAATTCTTAAATGTCTTGGCCAGGTTATTTAATATACCCCTTGATTTACTGTTCTCATCAGAATTACCTGCCAGCAGTTCTTCCAGGTCAAGCTGGGAAGTTGAAAGGAATACTTTGAAGATCTCTTCGCCATAAGGAGGCGCGATGGTGATCATCATATCGCGGTTCAACACAGAATCACCAGCGTTCACTACGCACTGATCGGGTGTAAGAGGCCGGGGCAACCCTTTCTGGTCTTTCAGTTTCCTGTTAGGCATTATAGGATTGATCAGGCCATCGGGCTGCATATCCACCACATTGATGTAGGCTCTTTTTGTACCTGTGTTTTTTATTTTAAGATATACGGTATCTCCTTCCTGTAATTCCAGCACGCCTAATTTGGTCCTGTCAGCAGTTTTCTTTTCATCCACATTCTTTTTACTATCCAGGAAGACCAGGCGTATGTCTACATTGAGTTCATCTTCCGATACGCGGAGGTCACGGAGGTACCTGTAACGCGCATATCTTTTCATCAGGTTCTTAACGGCTGTTGCATTATTCAGGTCGATATTATCATCGAAGATGGCTCCGGAGTTGGCATAACGAAGCGCATATCCATTCCGGCTATCGGAGGGAACAAAATAAAGTTCCCCGGTAGCTATATAATTTACATTGGTCAGTTCTTTCAGGGCATCCTTCACTTTTTTGGCATTGCCTGCATCCAGGCTATCCAGGATCAGGGTAACAGGCGTGCTGCCATATGACATTTCCAGCACAAAAGGCCATGGGGCTTTCTGTATAAAATCCGGCCTTGACTGATTCAGTTTAATAACCGCGGTAAAATTAGTGGCGCTAACAACAATTCCGGCAGCAAGTGTATCCTGCATAGTTGGCCTGCTTGTTCCAGAAGGGAAAAAGCCTACCAATGAACCCGGGGTAACACCAGCCACTGAACCTGAATTGACATAAATAGTATCTGCATTACTAAGAGAAAGATCAAGCAGGAGATAAGGCTTTTGAACTTCCACTTTACCACCAAATAACTGGCGGTCAATTCCATCCCCTTCCAATACAGGTTTTTGCTGGGGTGCTTTTTCTCTCATCACATCTTCTATCTGCGCGAAAAGTCCGCGATAGGTAAGTTTACCTGATAAAGTGGATAAGGCTTTTCCCAACGCATAACTCAACGAACCCATGGTATTGCCTTCATCATCCAGGCACTCGTAATTTTTTTCTTTGGCCTGTGCGCCGGAGATCACCACATAGGTAGCTGCGTCCTTATTTAATGCGGTGGCATTTGATTCCTTGAAAACACTTTTTGAATCTTTTAAAGGACGGGTCTTTTTATCAAAATCAGCGCTTACCATTGGTGAATTGCCACCTCTTGATTTTACAGTAGAAACTCCTCTTGAACCGGTACCCGAATGGCAGGCATCCAGGGTTACCAGTATATCCCCTTTGGAGCCTAATTTATTTCTAAGGCGGGTTATTTTTTCGCCAAAAACATCATCCCGTAAATACCCACTGGCATTTCTTGAAAACGCAGTAAGATCACTTGAATAAATGGCACCATAGGGAACGATGGTTTCATCCAGTCCATCTTCTTCTTCATTTTCATTATCATCTTCTATTTGCTCCCCATGCGAAGAAATATGGATAACAACAATATCCCCGCTTTTTGAGCTATCGATGAGTTTATCAAGGGCTTTTTCAATTCCAACCTTTGTTGCCTGGGCATCTATCAGGGTCCAGATATTCTTAAAATCCTGTTTGGCCAGGGCGGCTTTGATCATGGGCACATCATTGGTGGAACTGATCTCCGGCCAACCATTTACTTTTGGATTTGGATAGTTACCTATCGCAATGATCAGGGCTCTTTTGGTCTGGGCCTGGGCGCTGCCAAAAGCTATTAAAACAAGCAGTAAAAATAAGAGTGACTTTTTCATGTAAAACCTGGTTAGTTGGTGGTCAATGTTAGTGATTTTTTTAGAACCATAGCAATATTAAGATGTTAATGACGAGGGAAGTATACCGTTGGTTGGGTATATTAGGGAGGTTTAGGGTTTAGAGATGAGGGATTAGGGTTTAGACCTGCCTGCGACTGGCAGGGTATAAAGCAAAAAAAACCGGCCTGAGCCGGTTTTAACTTTTTTAACAGTAGTAGTAGTACTTGTACCAGTAGCAGTAGCCGTAGCCATCGCAATAGTAGTACCAGTAGTAGCAAAGACCAGCTGTTCCGCGTGATTTTGCAGGAGCTTTGTAAGCTTTCTGGAAAGCCGCGATAGCCGCATTCAGGTTAGTGGCATCTGTCTTAGAAAGGGTCATACCCTGCTTGTAGGTAACACCTTTGATGGTAGCCTGGCGATCTTTCTTGCCAGCTTCTACTTTTTCACCGGCAACCATGGAAAGGAAACCGATATCACCATCTGTCAGTTTAGAACCTTCCTTGATAAGGGATACATTCTTCTCGGTCTGTCCGAAAACAGAAGAAGCAGCAACCAGGAAAGCGGCGCAAAGAAGCAATTTCAATTTTTGCATACTTGTTTTTTTTTAGTGAATAATACTGTTGATTAAGTAGTTTGATTATGACCTAAAAATAAGGGCTGAATTACGGTTTTCCATACCCTGAAGCAGGTATTTTACCGAATCTCCCAAATAAACTCCATATTCTCCCTCCGCGATACCGGTTTTTGTTTGCCGTTGGTCAGCTCATTCACCTTACGGCTCACATATTCCTTCAATTCGGCAACATCTACCCGGTTATCCTTATTTCCACCCTCGGTATCGGCCTTTCTTTCGGCTATTCCCTTTCTGATGCACCAGGTGAAAACGCCATTGTTCCATGCCCCCGATTCATATGCATATTCCAACCCACCGGCCGCAGAGATCACCACAGCTCCGTTCCCGCTGCTCAGATCGGCAAACAACTGTTGCATGATCTGGAAACTACTGGATGCATCTACCGTGCCTCCCAGGCTTTCCGTTACACCACCCCTTGAACCCACAGCCTTAACCGTACCCTCTTTATTGCTGCTTACAGTGGTTGTTTTATTATTCCGCATAGCCATCAATTCTTCCTTATCCAGGGCACCGGAATGACAGGCATCTATCAGCAATAATTTCTTCCTTGCAGGAATGCCATCCAGCAGGGCCTCCAGTTCTTCATATTTCAATCCTCTCTGGGTGGGTTTCCTGAAATCAATATCATAGGTGGCATAATAAAAATCAAGGCTATCGCTTAAAAGGCCATGGCCATTCACTGATATGATCACCATATCATTGACCGTGGTCTTCATCAATTCATTCCGCAAGGCCAGTATGTTTTCCCGGGTGGCCTTTTTGTCGATAAGGGTATCCACCCTCAGGTCAGTTTTATAGATCTGAGCAAAAGTGCTGGCAAGGTCTCTCACGTCCTTGGCAGCATACTGAAGATTGCGAAGGCTATCCTTATAATTGGATACGGCTATGCCTATAAAATAAGTTTTTGGTTCTGAGGCCTTATTGGTGCTGTTGATCTCTATGGTCTCCGAAAGTGAAACCGCCCCATTCTGGTTGGTGCAATAAACTTTCACCAGGTTATTACCCATAGACAGGGGAAGGTTGGTCTTCAGGCTGTACTGATGAAGCCCACCCGGAATTTCTTTTCCTGCGCTGCCAAAAACCGGGTTGTTATTTACCAATACCTGCACAGAACGAAGCGTGAACTTCGGATCGCTGCATTCTATATTGAGTTCATAAGAGGCCAGGGAAGTGGCTGGTTTTAATGCGAATTTATCTTTCAGCCTTACCTGGGGAAGATGTAATTCTCCCTGCAGGTCTTTCTCATTGATGTTTAATTTTTTCAGTCGTTTGAGATAGGCGGAATAAAAATTCTTTAAGAGACTGGTATCCGCTTTTCCCAGCCGGGCCAGTACCAGGTCGGGACGGTTATATTTACTGTCGAACTGCTCAAAACCATAACTGCTGT
This sequence comes from Chitinophagaceae bacterium, assembly GCA_016720565.1. Classification (GTDB taxonomy): domain Bacteria; phylum Bacteroidota; class Bacteroidia; order Chitinophagales; family Chitinophagaceae; genus JJ008. The sequence goes on along the minus strand of JADKKJ010000012.1, from coordinate 38,935 downwards.
TATTATAATGAAACCCGATCGCTTCCAGCGTGTTCTTTGGCGCCAGGTAATTTCCATCCGCATCCACCATCATAAAATCCTTTTCGCGTGGCGTATAGATGGTAATGATCTTTTCGCCGGAACGCAGGTCGTATAAATTCACACGGGAATCAAAACCTCCTGTAGCCAGCCATTTACCATTATGACTGATGGCCATATTGCCATTCTCATAATCATGGTCCAGATGATGGTACAATACTTTTTCGCTCCGGGTATCCAATGCAAGTATCTCCTTACCGGTCTGCATCAGCAGGGTTTGGTAATCCGGACTCATCACCGATGCATAACAGGGTTTTCCGTTATCATGTACAGTTAAAACTTTTACCAGGCCCAGGTCGCCGGCCTTATAAATACTTACACTGTTATTGGCGCCCATGATGTATATGAACTCCGGACTTGCTTCCACCGACCAGGGATCCTCCATCTGCCATCTTTTTATCTCCTTTCCATTGCTGGCATCCAGCACAATGATCCACCTGTTCAAACTCACCAGGAATAAACGATGATGGATACTGTCATACCGCATGGATCTCCATCCTTTTTCCTCTCCTGATTCATAGGTACCCGAGAAAATAGCATTACAGGATGGCCATTCAAAAGCACTTACGGTATTCTTCTTTCCTCCAAGGAATATATACCGGTTGCTGGCGGAAATTTCAAATCGGCCTAATTCTTCGGTGGAATCCGGGAAGCTTACCTGTTTATAAGGCTGCTTTGCATTGATATCATAGAATTTCAACGCCCCCTGCCATGTATTGGTATACAAGCCTGTGTTCCCATCATTCAATATGAATAGCCCATTGGCATAACCCCAGGCTCCCCAATACATGAACCGGGTACTGCCATTTCGCAGGTCGAGCGAGGAAACGCCTGAATGCACTACATAGAGCTGATTATCATCCGGACTGAACTGCACCTCAGATGGCATATTATAATAACTCTTCAGGTCCTTGAAGTTGATGGTGGGGTTTCGATTCATATCCCAGGAAGAAAAATTGATCACTCGCAGCGGTCCGCCATTGTTGATCCGGGTGATCAGGAAATTTCCATCAGCGGTAAAGGCAAGATCATACATGCCCATATTCTCGGGCACTTTCATGGCATAGACCCTTTCTTTCAGCGTTGCTATTTCAACAATACCAAGCGTATCATCGCTAATGGCAAATGCCAGGTTCTTGCTGTCGGGCGTAAAAGCAGGGTAGGCAACATCCTCCATCCCCCCTATATAATAATTGGGACGCAGAACGAATTGCCTTTTTCCATTCTGCAAATTCCAAACACTTACCATCGTATCGCTGTGTACGGTGCTCAGGTATTTTCCATCAGGACTCACCGAAACCGTCCACACTTTTCCTTTCTCTTTATACCAGTGGTCCCAGTCATTTGTTTCCAGGTCCCATTTATAGATCATTGAATCACTACCGCAGGAATACAGGTAATTATCATTGCCAGGCAAAAATGCCAAACCATTCACCGTGCCTTTATGTTTTTTCAGGCTTTTTATGATCCTGCCTGTATAGGGATCGATGAACTTTATAAGTGAATCATCACCGCCTGCTACCAGTTGCCGGCTATCAGGGGTAAAGATCACACTGCGCTCCACATTCCTGCAATGAATGGTATTCACCAGCGAATAATCATAGGCATTCCAGATGCGGATGCTGCTATCGTCTGAAGCGCTTACCAAATAACGCCCATCCGGACTATAATGTATGGAAGTGATATAATCATCATGACCGGAGAAAGAAACCACTTCTTTACCCAGTCCAAGGTCCCAGATCTTTATCAGCTTATCATAGTTACCGGCGGTAGCCACGAATTTTGAATTCGGTGAGGTGGTCATCAGGTAAGGGAACAGGTGACCTGTCTGCACGCTTAATTCTATTTTTCGCCCTTTTTCAAGGTTTTTTAAAGCATTTTCTGTCCAGGATCTTCCTTCAGGATCCCTGACCATTTCAAAACCGGTGGCAGCCAATTTAAATAGTTCTTTTGCACTGTTATAATTGCCCAGTTTTTTTTCCACATAGGCCTGCAGGTAACTGGCCCAGGCTGCGTTCAGGCTATCATGAAGGGCCTCGGAAGCTGATTTTATCAGGAGGGCTATATGTGCTGCAGAATCAAGATTATCGGCATTGGCCATTTGCATACCCTGGTTAAACCAGCTATTCAGCAACCGGTCCCGGTTGATGTCTTCCACCTGGTTCAATATTTTCTGTTTGATATCGGGCTTATCCACGAATCCCAGCAGGTATTGCCTTACATCTGTCATGGCCAGGGGAGTACTATTCAATACCCAGGTGGCATATATCTCTGAAAACTTATAGGAGTTGCCTAAATATTTCCGGGGATAATTATTAACGAAGTTTATGAATAACCGGATATAGGCCTCATTCACCTTCGACATTCCCCTGATCACATTATCACCAGCAAAGATCCCTTTTGGTGAGATCTGTTTAAGATCCTTATCTGTGGCCGTATCTTCTCCCAGCAGGCTCACTATTTCATTCACCTGCAAACGGATCGCTTCATTGATATCGCGATTCATTAAACTATCATTGAAATAATAGAGCATGCGCGAATTGAAGATCGGCTGCTTATAATTGGAACTAAATCCTATGTTCAGCAACATTGGATTGTAAACATCCAGTTTCCGCCAATCCATGGGTACCCTTACCCTTAGCTGAACAAGATCGCCCACCAATACCTTCAGTGAAGTATCATTTCGGGCCATGGCAGTACTATAATTATTTCCTATCTGCCTTATATATGCGTTCACCAAACCAAAGGGCCTTTCTTTTTCCTGGTACAGGGAAAGAACAGGCGCTTTTATTACCGAGTCCTGCATGCCATCATAATATCCCGCCCTTATGGTGATACGAATTGAATCTGCTGAAACAATTTCAACCTTACTAATGGGAAAATACATATTCACTTCTTCGGTGATCTCGGGAGCATGGTAGGGGAAGACCAGGTTTTTTTTGCTGATCATTTCGTGCAGCAGGTTCAGTTCTACCAGGGAATTACTGATAGCTGAACCAGATTGAAGCGCCCTTGATTCGCGAAGCGAAAACATTAAATATTGTTGCGCATGAACCAGGTCACCTTTTTCCTTATAACATTTTCCGGCGTTCAGCAGGGCGGCCTGGGCAGCAAAAAGATCAGTTTCCCCAGGGGAAGAGGACCGTTTTACCTGTGCTATAATGCGAAGGGAATACTGTAAGGAGCTGTCATATTTTTTTTCATCGAAGCATTTCTCCATATACTTTGTAAGACTATCCAATGGCCACTCTTTCTGAGCGGAGGCGGTCAGTTCCAGGCATAGGAACAGGAATATAAAGGAGATGATTCTGTACATGACTTATTACAATGAAAATACGAAGGAGTCTTGAATGCTGAATACCCTGGGAAGGGTAGTTAAAGGGTCCAGTCAATAACCTGGTTCACCCATTCCTGGCGGAAAGGGGTGGTCACCTTGATATAATTATCCGTATAACCTTCCATCATATCATTTTTACAGTGGCCTTCAAAAAGCACCTTACGCGTCTGGCCTTTATGCTGCTCCGTAAAGAACTGGTTCTTCATGTAGGAAAGATTACGAAGGGTCTTGTTCCTTTCATGACGGATCTGCATGGGAACTACCTGCCCAAGCGTGAGTGCATGGGTATTATCCCTTTCGCTGTAGGTAAATACATGCAGGTAACTAATATCCAATGCATGCAGGAAATCGAAGGTCTCTTTAAATTCTTCTTCTGTTTCCCCCGGGAAACCAACAATTACATCCACGCCAATGGCGCAATGTGGCATCAGGGTCTTTATAAGCGATACGCGTTCGGCATATAATTCCCTTTTATATCGGCGGCGCATGGCCCCTAATATTTTATTGGAACCGCTTTGTAAGGGGATATGAAAATGCGGCATGAAGCGATCACTGTTGGCCACAAATTCGATGATCTCATTGGTAAGCAGGTTTGGCTCAATGGAAGAGATGCGGTATCGCTGTATTCCATCAACTTTATCCAGCTCTTTTACCAATGAAAAGAAATCCTCTCCATTCTCTCCGAAATCACCCAGGTTCACCCCGGTCAATACAATTTCTTTGGCGCCCTCTGCTGCAAGTCCTTGCACTGTATTCAATACATTGGCCATGGAATCGCTCCTGCTTTTTCCCCTGGCCATAGGAATGGTACAGAAAGAACAATTATAATCGCAGCCATCCTGCACTTTTAAGAAAGTACGGGTGCGGTCGTTCATCGACCAGGAAGAATGAAAGGTGGATACCTCTTCAATATCGCAGCTGCAGATCTTTGCACTGTCTGATTTAGTGAGTTCCCGAATATGACTGGCAATATTGAATTTCTCGGAAGCCCCTAATACCAGGTCCACACCGGGGATGCTGGCGATCTCTTTGGGTTTTAACTGCGCGTAGCAGCCCGTGATCACCACAAAACTTTCGGGGGAGCGACGTTGTATCCGCCTTACCAGCTGACGGCATTCTTTGTCGGCATTATCGGTAACGGAGCAGGTATTTATCACATAGACATCTGCATCCTCCTCAAACTCTTTTTTTTCAAATCCTTCCGCTTCCAGCATACGCGATAGGGAGGAAGATTCTGAAAAATTAAGTTTACAGCCCAATGTGTGAAATGCTATGGTCCTGCTCTCTGCCATGGGTTCGCAAAGGTAAGCAAATGGGTAAAATGGCCGAGTTTACCTATTTTACATATTAATTTTCAGATTCATCTCATGTTACAGAAAAAATGGTTTCCCTACCTGTTAGTTGCCTGCCTGGGATTGCTCCTGCTGGGTATAAACCTGGTGCGACGAAACGGTGGAAATGAGAAAGACCCGGTTCGGAAGGAAAAAGGCAGTACAATCAACCGCGACCGCGGATTTGATCGGCGAACCTCCTATTTAGAATACAGCCAGCATGCCATCTGCAGAATGGATTGCCGCCATATCAATCGTTCTGAGGTGGAAGACATTATGCGGAACGGTCATATTAATTACCGCAAAAGTGATCTGCAAAATGCCCGTTGTCCCCGCTATGCGCTGGAAGGAAGAACGGCGGATGCCCAACAGGTACGTATCATTTTTGCCCAATGCAATGAAAAGACCGAAGTGGTCACGGTGATAGACCTGGATACAGAATGGACCTGCCATTGCCCGGGAGATGATAAATAATAACATGAACAGATTTCTCCACCTGATCCTGCAGCCGCTGAAATTCATTTACAGCCTTTATGCTTTCATCAGTTTCGTGGCCATCATGCTGCTGATCTTTCCCTTTGTGATCGGCGCTTCTTTTTTTGGTCGCATAAAAGGTGGTAATATGATCATTGGACTTTGCCGGGTATGGGCCGATCTCTGGTTCCCACTGATCCTGGTATTTCATAAATTTATCTATGAAGCGCCGCATGACCGTTCCAGGGCCTATATTTTCGTGGGCAACCATATCTCTTATATAGATGCGGCTATCATCCCTAAAGCGATACGACAGCCGGTAAGGCCCCTGGGAAAAATAGAGATGTCGACCGTGCCGATCTTCGGCTTTATATACCGTAATGGCATTGTTACGGTTGACCGTGGATCGGCCACCCACCGGGCCAATAGTGTGAGGATACTGAAATCAGTGATCCTGAAAGGGATCTCGATCTTCGTTTTTCCCGAAGGGACCTTCAACATGAAAGCACAACCGCTGAAAGAATTTTATGATGGTGCTTTTCGTATCGCCATTGAAACACAAACACCCATTAAACCGGTTCTTTTCCTGGACGCTTACCGACGCATGCCCTATGAAAGCCTTTTTTCCATGACCCCCGGTATTAGCCGGATCTTATATCTGAAGGAGATACCCGTAAAAGGCTATACGCTGGAAGATATGGCCCGTTTGAAAGCGGAAGTATACGCCATCATGGAGAAAAAAATGATCGAATATAAGGGGGGCTATAAGAAACAGTAGATTTGTAAAATGTCCCCGGATCCTGAAAAAAAATATACTGCCGAGATCATCATACCCGCCGCCCTGCCAAAGAATTATACCTGGTCGGTGCCCCCGCATTTATTGGCAGATGCCAAACCCGGATGCAGGGTGGAAGTGAACCTGGGCCGATCCAAAAAGTATGCGGGCATCATTAAAAAAGTTCAGGAAAAAAATAGCGATGATATTTTCGAGACCAAGGATATCCTGAATGTGCTGGATACCGAGCCGGTAGTATTTGAGGAGCAAATGAAATTATGGGAGTGGATCGCCCAATATTATATGTGCAGTGAAGGGGAGGTAATGGCTGCGGCGCTTCCCGCCCATTTTAAACTTTCCAGCGAAACAGTACTGGTATTCAATGAAGAATTTGGTGAGGATTTTTCCATGCTCGACCATGATGAATACCTGGTGGCCGAGGCGCTGCTGGTGCGCAACCAGCTAACCCTTTCTGAAGTTCAGCAGATCCTGGATTCACCCCATGCTTACCCGGTGATCAACCGATTGATCAATAAAAAATGTTGCATTGTCTGGGAATCTTTGAAGCAAACCTTTACCCCGAAAAAAGAAACTTATGTGATCCTTCAGCCAGCCTATGCGGAAGAAGAGAAGCTTTCCGAACTGCTCAACAATTGGGGGAAGGCGCCCAAACAAATGGAATTATTGCTGGCCTACCTGCACATTCTAAAATCTGAAGGGGAGGTGACCAAGCCTTCTTTATTGAAAAAATCAGGAGCCTCCGAAGCGCAGTTAAAAGGGTTGGTAGAAAAGAATATTCTTAAACTGGAAAAAAGAATTGTCGACCGTTTAACCTTTCTTCCAAAACAGGTGGAGATCGATTTTGAATTATCTGCCGCGCAGCAAAAAGCGATGGTAGAAGTGCAGGAAGTGCTGGAAACTAAAAATGTTTGTATGCTGCATGGGGTTACTTCCAGCGGCAAGACCAATATCTATATTAAACTGATCGCGGAAATGATCCGCCAGGGGAAACAGGTACTTTATTTATTGCCTGAGATCGCACTTACTTCCCAGGTAATCCGCCGGCTGCAGAAACATTTTGGCGGCTACATCGGCATCTATCATTCGCGTTTTTCGCAGAATGAACGAGTGGAGATCTGGAATAAAGTGAGGAACGGAGAATTGCGCGTAGTATTAGGTGCGCGTTCATCGGTTTTTCTTCCTTTCCAGCACCTGGGTATGGTGATCTGCGATGAGGAACATGATGGTTCTTACAAACAACAGGACCCGGCTCCCCGTTATAACGGAAGAGATGCAGCCGTTTACCTGGCCGCTATGTTCCAGGCAAAAGTTGTACTGGGAAGCGGCACCCCTTCTATAGAAAGTTATCATAATGCCGTGACAGGTAAATATGGATTGGTGCAATTGATGGATCGCTATGGTGATCTGCGGTTACCGCCCATTGAATTTGTGGATACGCGGACCATTCCGATAAAAGAAAAGCAAAAAGTAATTCTTTCTCCAGCCCTGATAGAAGCAATGAAGACCGTGGTGGCCAGCGGTAAACAGGTGATCCTGTTCCAGAACCGAAGGGGCTATGCGCCTTACCAGTTATGTACGGTCTGCAACTGGATCCCTCAGTGTAAATATTGCGATGTATCACTTACACTTCATAAACTTAGCAATAAACTGGTCTGCCATTATTGCGGCACCACCTATCCAACCGTGCATAGTTGCATTCGCTGCGGCAGCGATAAATTCATCTTCCGGAATTTCGGTACCGAGAAAATAGAGGAACAATTGCAGGAGCATTTCCCTGAAGCAAGGGTATCCAGAATGGATATGGATACGGTAAGGGGCAAGCATGCGCATGATGCGCTGATAAAGCAATTTGAAGATCAGCGGGTGGATATATTAGTGGGTACACAGATGGTGGTAAAGGGATTGGACTTCGATCATGTGGACCTGGTAGGTATTCTGGATGCAGATGGATTATTAAGCTTCGCTGATTTCAGGGTAAATGAAAAAGCATTTCAGTTAATGGAACAGGTTAGCGGCAGGGCCGGAAGGAAAACGGAGACCGGCAAGACCCTGGTGCAGACCGCCCAGCCACAACATCCTGTTCTTTTATTGGTGCAGCAGCATGATTTCGCCGGTTTCTTTAAAATGGAAATGGAAAGCCGGAAGCAATTCTTTTATCCTCCTTTTTCCCGGATCATTCATGTCAGTTTTAAACATAAGCTGAAGGAGGTAGTGGAACGCGCCGCCTATCATTATGTGCAGGCCCTGAAGCCAAAATATGGAAAGTTCATGGTGGGTCCTGCTGAGCCCCTGATCGGCCGGATACGCAATCAATATATCTCGGAAATATTGTTCAAACTTCCCAAGGATGGAAAAACGCTTATGCAATGCAAAAAAGATATTCTTGACCAGGTGGCGCTGATGCACCAGGAGAAGAATTATAAGAGTGTGGGAGTTGTGGTGGATGTAGATCCTGTTTAGGGATGGTTGAGCTGTTGAGCCGTTGAGTGCCTTCGGCAAACGTTGAGGGGCCACCCTGAAAAATTTCAGATTCTTCCCTCAACAGCTCAACCCCTCAACCCCTCAACAGCTCAACCGCTCAACAGCTCAACCGCTCAACTTTTCTTAAATTCGAGTATGGATTTCCAGCAAAACATATCCTTAAAAGAATTCAACAGTTTCCGCCTTGATGCAACTGCCCGGTACTTCTCCAGGTTTTCCAGCCAGCAAGAAATGCAGGAGATACTGGAATATGTAAACAAACAACATCCGGAATTAAATAAGCCCATAGTATTGGGCGGCGGGTCCAATGTTCTTTTGCTGAATAATATTAACGGACTGGTCATAAAAAATGAGATCAGGGGTATAACCCTTGTACATGAAGATGATGAATACGTGTATGTGAAGGCGGGCGCAGGAGAGAACTGGCATGAATTCGTGCAGTATTGTATTGGAAGGAACTGGGGCGGACTCGAAAACCTTTCGCTGATACCCGGTACTGTAGGGGCATCACCTATTCAGAATATTGGCGCTTATGGCGTGGAACTGCAGGAAGTATTCTGGTCGCTGGAAGCTTTTCATATTAAATTCATGACACCCGTCATCTTTACTGCAGCTGATTGCCGTTTTGGTTATCGCAACAGCGCATTCAAGAATAAATATAAAGACGAGTATATCATTACCTCGGTGAGTTTCCGACTGAAGAAACATCCGGTATTCCATACCAGTTATGGAGCCATCCAACAGGAACTGGAGGCTATGGGCGTGACTCATTTAAGCATCCGCACCATTTCTGATGCGGTGATCCGGATACGCAGTTCTAAACTGCCTGATCCGAATAAGATCGGCAATGCCGGCAGTTTCTTTAAGAATCCTGAAGTATTTGCATCGAAATTTGAGGAGATAAAAAAACAGTATCCTGGCATCGTGTCTTATGAATTGCCGGGAGGCATAATTAAACTGGCAGCTGCCTGGTTGATAGAAAATTGCGGTCCTGCAGAAGGGGTCAGCTGGAAAGGTTACAGGATCGGTGATGCAGGCGTGCATGAAAAACAAGCACTGGTATTGGTGAACCATGGTAATGCCAGGGGAGAAGAGATACTCTCTTTAAGCACAGAAATAATAAGATCAGTAAATGAAAAATTCGGAGTAACACTTGAAAGAGAGGTGAATCTAATACCCTGAACCTGTTTTTATCAGGCTTCTTCATCAAACTCAAAATCCTGTTCTGTAAAATTCATCATGGATCCTACCAGGTCTTTGAATTCGATCTGGTTCTCCAGCATTTTTTTGCTGATCAGCGAATAGGAGGCCAGTCCATGTAAAACAAATTCCATCAGCAGGGCCGATTGTATCTCGCTGGCCTGGGGGAAATATTTTTTCACCAGGGCATGAAGTCCATCCACTTTATACAACTGCAAAATTCTTTCTTTGTCCCTGGTATTAAAGGTGAGGTTGAGGTGATTGCCTTTATCGAACCAGCTGGTAATACTTTTGTATGGATTATCCTCTGCTTTTTCCTGCTGGGAGGGCTTGCCGCTGTTCTTTCTTTTCTTCAGCGTATCGGGATTGGGAAAATACTGGCTGAACTGGGTACGGATAGCTTTATCCACCAGGTTCATCGCTACCTGGTAGGGGCCTTCCTGTTCACCTTCATATACCAGTTCCACTTTCCCGGTGATGGAAGGGATGATACCTACAAGGTCGCTGATCCATACCAGGGTGCTTTTCTCCTTATTCATTACGGCCCTTCTTTCCGCGGAGCTGACTGCATTCTCCAGGGCAGAAATAGTTAAACGGGCACTGACCCCTGATTTTTTATCTACCAGCTCACTGCTCCTTGCTTCAAAGGCCACTTGTTCTATCAATCTTTTTACAAGATCGCTTACCTCTACTAATGATGCCTGATCTTTACTGATCGCCGCTTCCTGTTCTGTGATCTCAAGCGCATGCTCCAGGGTCCTGGGGTAGTGGGTTAGTATCTGGCTTTCGATACGGTCTTTTAACGGCGTAACGATAGAACCACGGTTGGTATAATCTTCCGGGTTAGCAGTGAATACAAATAAAATATCCAGGGGCAGGCGTAGTTTGAATCCGCGGATCTGTATATCGCCTTCCTCTAAAATATTAAAAAGGGCTACCTGTATTCGAGCCTGCAGGTCGGGCAATTCATTGATCACAAAAATGCCGCGATTGGATCTTGGGATGATGCCATAATGGATCACTCTTTCATCCGCGAACGAGAGTTTCAGGTTTGCAGCCTTGATGGGATCTATATCACCGATCAGGTCGGCCACGCTTACATCGGGGGTGGCCAGCTTTTCGCCGTAGCGATCACTGCGGTGTATCCAATGGATGGGCGTTTCATCTCCGTGAGCGGCGATCTGCTCAATTCCATATTTGGTTACAGGGTCAATGGGATCATCATTGATCTCAGAGCCTGCGATGCAGGGGATATATTCATCCAGAAGCTCTACCATTTGCCTGGCCATACGGGTCTTTGCCTGGCCACGGAGACCGAGAAAGAGGATATTATGTTTACTTAACAGCGCGCGCTCCACATCGGGGACCACGGTATCTTCATAGCCGATGATATTGGTGAAGGTGCTGTCGCCATTTCGCAGCCTGGTAAGAAGGTTCTCTCTTATTTCCTCACGGATGGATCGGGGTTTGTAGCCTGATTTCCTGAGGTCGCCGAGGGTTTTTATATTTTTAATTTGCATAAATTAATTTATTTTTTTTGGGGTACACAGATGAACAGGATTAACACAGATGATACAACAACTACAGTTTAGATATTTCACTTTACCAGGATATGCTTTGATTCTCTTGATCTGCTGCGCAGTAGCCGCGAAGCGGTCATCTCCAATATCCTGTATTTTGTATTCATCCAGCCAATCTGTGTATATCTGTGTACAAAAAAATCAATACACAGTCTTTCGTTTGCCCGATTCAAAATCCTTAAAAATAAACGCCCCTAATTTATCCAGCGAAGCAAAAAATGCTTTGCCATGATTCATCTCGGTAAACTCCTGCACAAAACGCTGCAGGTAGGGATCCGTGGCGATCATGAATGTGGTAATAGGGATCTTTAGTTTCTTACACTGGGCCGCGAGGTTAAGGCATCGGTTCACCACTTTACGATCCAGGCCAAAACTATTCTTATAATAACGTTTTCCGATCTTCAGGCAGGTGGGCTTTCCATCTGTGATCATGAAGATCTGTTTGTTAGGATTTTTTCTTCTTCTTAATATATCCATGGCCAGTTCAAGGCCAGCAACGGTATTGGTATGATAGGGTCCCACCTGTAAATAGGGGAGGTCCTTCACCTCTATAGGCCAGGCATCATTGCCGAATACCACGATATCCAGCGTATCCTTGGGATATTTTGTTTTGATCAGTTCCGCCAAAGCCATGGCCACCTTCTTCGCCGGTGTGATCCGGTCTTCCCCATACAGTATCATGGAATGTGATATATCGATCATCAGCACCGTAGAGGTCTGCGATTTGAAATCGGTCTCGCGAATACTCAGGTCATCTTCCCCCATCTGAAATGAATCAATGCCATGATTGATCTGCGCATTGCGTATGCTCTCTGTAAAATCGATCTGTTCGATCATATCGCCAAACCGGTACTGGCGGGTCTCCGGACTGCTCTCATCTCCCTGTCCGGGTTTAAAGCTGCGGTGGTCACCCTGCTTTGTCTTTTTTAATTTACCGAAGATCTCTTCCAGGCTTTTCTTGCGAATGCCCTGCTCGGTCTTGGGAGTGATCTTTATTTGTCCGGTCTCCCCATCATCTTTTATATATCCTTTTGATCGCAGGTCCTCAATAAAATCTCCCATGCCATATTCATCGTCTGTTAGCTGGTATTTTTTATCCAGTTCACTCATCCACGACAAGGCCTCCGACAATTCCCCGCTGGTATAGGTGAGCAATTGCATGAATATGTCAAGCAACTGGTCGAAGCGGGACCTTTCGTCATCTGGGTTATATCGGGTAAAGTGAAAGCCTTTCATGATCTGAATACAAATTACAACAAAAAGAAAGCCCCTTTGTTGGGGGCTTCTTTTTAATAATTGTTAATTACTGATTTTTAATTATTTCCTCGTTGTATCCACAGGCCTGGCCGGATTCTCGATCGTCGGATTCGGTATCTCCGTCGCCTTCGGCTGCTTTTCCGGAGCATATCTCTTCTCCACCTCATCCAGCACTACCATCAGCGCTTCGTTGATCTGGTATTCGGTAACAAGGCTCTGGAATAAAGGACTATTATCTTCCGATGACCCATACTGGTTAATGATCGGCTTTTGCCCGTTATTCATAGAAATATAATAGGCCCTTTGTTGCTCCAGGTCTTTGCGGATGGCTTTACCATATTGCTCTGCCATGTCTTTTTTACCGGCCTTATAACAGGCTTCCATGAAGATGATGCTGGTCTGGTTATGACTGCCATAACGGCTTACCAGGGCATAAGGGAGGTTCTTAGGGTCAAGACCAGCATTGCATTTTTCAAGCAATTTGCCTGCCTCATCCAGTCTTCCTTCATCGGCCAGGTTGCCTGCTGCTTCCGCATAAAGACTGCGAAGGCCTAAGAGGTGTCGACGGTTCTCTTCATCAAAATATACCGTTTTACCTGCTACGGCGCCAAATGCGAATTTGGTCATCAGGTTATTAAAGATCACCGCATCATTGTTGTCTTTTATCTGTGTGCCACCGAGGCCAACCTGGCGCATGCTGTTATGCACTGTCCAGTTAGCCTGTGGTGATTTACTCAGTACCGGCACCAAACGATAGGAGAGTCCATCTTTTCTCAGGTACTGGCTGAAGCCCAATTCACCATAAGGAGATGTGAAATAGATCGGTCTTCTCCACTGGTTGGAAGCGATAAAATTCAGGATCATAAAATCACTGCGCATCAAACCATCCTGTAATTTATTCTGTGGGATCTCAAACCTCATTTCAGGAACCACCACATCGTTGGCATTCACGGTACCATTGGTCCTTACCAGGCTGGTATCTACCGGAACTTTGAATTTAGCAACGGGGAAGGCGCCATATCCAACATCACGACCTGTTTCAGGATCATAATTTGGTTTACCCAATACATTCTTCATTACATCATAGAGATCATAATAAGTATTGGCATCTCCCTGCGCTTTATACTGCAGGTATTCACGGTTATGACCTTCCACCTGTTCTGGTGACCAGATCACATCCAATGAATCGGCATCGTTCACTTTATAACGAAGCTGGTTGATGTACCAGTCAATACCCAACAAGCTATTATTGATCACACGTATATCAGGACGAATTCCTTCCACTTCCTGCGCATACCATAAAGGATATGTATCATTATCACCAAAGGTGAACAGCACTGCATTAGGAGCACAGCTTTCCAGGTAATCTTTGGCTACATCCGGAGCGGTCAGTTTGGCGCTGCGGTCATGGTCATCCCATTCCTGCTGGGCCATTAACAATGGAACAGCCAGGCAAACCACGCCACTCACCACATTCGCTAACATCGCATTCTTGCCGGCATTGGATACCGCTCTAATAATAGTAGCCACCAATGCAGTGAACAGGGCAAATAAAACAGTAGCAGCAACAGCCGTTGTAATAGCACCTGTTTTAACATCCTGGGCGCAACTCATCAGCGTAATGAGGAAAGTGAGTATACTACCCCTTGTAAGTACATATTGAAAATTGAATGACCTTATGTTTTCTGCAGCCAGCTTAATAAAAGCCACTACAGCCAACCCTATCCATACAGCGAAAACATAGAAGGAACCAACATAGGCATAGTCACGTTCACGTGGCTGGTTACCCGGCTGGTTCAGGTAGATCACTACGGCGATACCTGTCATAAAGAAGAGCAGAAAACTTACCAGCCAGTCCCTGCGATTGCGAAGGAACTGGTAAATACATCCCAGCATACCCAGTAAGAAAGGCAAAAGGAACAGTACATTATGGGCTGCATTATTTTTTATGCTATCAGGCATTTTAGACTGGTCGCCCAGGCGACTCTGGTCAATGAAATCAATACCTGTGATCCAGTTGCCATCGCGGTGGTTACCTAATCCCTGTATGTCATTTTGCTTACCTGAGAAATTCCACATGAAATATCTCCAGTACATCAGGCTCATCTGGTAAGAGAAGAACCAGTTCACGTTATCGCCATAAGAGGGCGCCTGGTACCGGCCGGTTGCCTGGTCCTTTTCAAGATGCAGCCAGTCGGCATAAAAATCATCGTGGTACTGGTCATGACTGCCATCCCATATCCTTGGGAAGATCTGCATATCGCTGCTCTGGTAAATTGGCTTACGATCGCGGCCGGTTGGTATATAGCTGTCTTTACCTTTTACATATTTCATTTCTCCCTCGTCCACCTTCACATAGCCTTCAGCATCTCTTTCATATTGCGCGGCGAAATGCGGACCATATACATGGGGAGCATCGCCATATTGTTCACGACTCAGGTAATAAACCAGGTTGATCGGATTGCTCACATCATTCATGTCGATGGAGGGGTTCGCATTGGAACGGATCAGTGTAGTGAAATACATGAAGTATCCCAGCATCATGAATGCATAGCACCATAATCCCAGTTTAAGTATACGCAGGGCACCCGGGCGAATGAAATAACCAGCCAGCAAACCAGCGCCACCCAATAAAAGGAATTTAAAGATCTTCATTCCTACAGAACCCAGGCTCACAATAAATGGCAGGGCAGAGATAGCAAGGAATAAGGCAAACCAGGCGATCAGAACAGTCCGGTTGATCTTTATTTCATTAAAGCGAAGTGCCCAAACGATCAGCACGGCTACGATCACAAAATAAATGGCAAATCCAGAGAAGAAAGGAAGGTGAAGGGTATTCACAAAGAATACATCAAACTGTCCGGCCGCTTTCATGGAATATTGTATAACTCCCAACTGGGTAAGACCCGTGATCAGGCATCCGATCAGGAAGGCCGAAGCGATCTTCCTCAATTGAGGGTAGCGTGTGTAAAGGCGAATAATAACCATGGCGCCACCAAGGAAGCCGAATAGATAAGCGTATTTGGCCGGATCGGTTTCACGATTATTATAGCCCATCAATACCAGCATAAGGCAAATCATGAAAGTGCTTAACAATAAAGAGATCAGGAATCGGTCCTTCTTAAGTTTAGCATAATCTGTCTTCGAAGCTTCATGGTCATAATTCCTGCGGAAGAAATAGATCATCACGATAGCAGGGATGGTAAGCAGATTTAACAGGTGAACACCAATGGAAAGACCCATCATGAAGAAAAGGAAGACGATCCAGCGATCGGCCCTTGCCCTTGCAGCCGGGTCACTGCCCGCATGTTCATCGGCATGTTCCCATTTCAGCATGGCCCAGAATACGAGGGCAGTGAAGAAGGAGGATAAGGCGTATACCTCGCCTTCTACAGCGCTGAACCAGAAAGAATCACTGAAAGTATAAGCCAGGGCACCCACCACACCGGCGGCCATGGTAGTAAAAAGTTGATTAGCGTTGAGGTTCTCGCCCACATTTACAAACATCTTACGTGCGAAATGCGTGACGGTCCAGAACAGGAATAAAATGGTACCTGCACTGGCCAGGGCACTCATCAGGTTCACCGCGTTGGCGGCCATCATTTTGTTATCGCCAAAAAGGATGATAAAAAACCGACCCAATAAAACGAACATCGGCGCGCCGGGAGGGTGGGGTAATTGGAGTTTATCGGCGCTTGAAACAAATTCTCCGCAATCCCATAAACTACCACGGGCCTCGCGGGTTAAAAAATAAGTGGCAAAAGCCACCAGGAACACCAGCCATCCGGTGATGTTATTGGTTCTTTTAAAATTCATCATTTGAGAGGAGTTTTTTGCCCTTTTTTGGGGGTGGACAAAAATAAGGAATTTGGGGGGAGAAGTTAGAGGTTCAAGGTTCCGAGTTCAAGGTTCCGAGTTCAAGGTTCCGAGTTCAAGGTTTTGAGTTCAAGGTTTCGAGTTCAAGGTTTTGAGTTCAAGGTTCCGAGTTCAAGGTTCCGAGTTCAAGGTTCCGAGTTCAAGGTTCCGAGTTCAAGGTTCCGAGTTCAAGGTTCCGAGTTCAAGGTTTCGAGTTCAAGGTTCCGAGTTCAAGGTTTCGAGTTCAGAGTACCGTTCAAGGCTCAATGTTGCTCCAACCCGGAACCTTGAACCTTGAACCCGGAACCTTGAACCTTGAACTCGGAACCTTGAACCTTGAACCCGGAACCTTTGAACCCGGAACCTTGAACCTTGAACCCGGAACCTTGAACCCAGAACTCGAAGGCTATTCGAAGTAAATTTTAACCGTCTGATAACTCAACTGGCTCTGCTGCTGCTCAGAAAATCCCTTCAGGCCAAAAAGTCCGGCGGCATTGCCCTTATTAATGGCTATTTCCAGGTAACCGGCGCTATTGAAAAGGGCCAGTTTATCGCCCTGGGGAACATCGGCATAAGTATCGCTGATGCGAGTAATGAATTCGTCGCGTTTGAAGACGATACGGAAGGGGCGGCCCTGTCTTTGCTCCTCGAACTGCTCCCTGGTAATATTGACGATCACATTCTCAAAACTGTCGATGAATACGATCTGCCCCTCGATGGAGTCTTTTTCCAGCACAGGCCTTAAATGTCTTTTTTCAATGTAAGCCGGTTCGGGGTTTCCAATGTTACGGATAGGCTCGCCATTCACCAATTGTTGCACCACTTCGCCCATTTTCCCGGCCAGATGGGTGGTGGAAAGGGGATGGCCCTTCTCCAGCGGAATACCGATCAGCATTTCCGGTGTTTCTTCCAGGATCATGGTCAGGAGGCCATTATCGGCGCAGACCAGGTACTGGTTATTATGAAAGGCCAGCAGCAATTGCTCGGGCTTTTTATCGAAGAGATTAACCAGTATGAGGTGATAAGTGTAATCCGGAAAATGTTTGATCGCCGATCGGCATACATAGGCCGCCTGCGGATGGTTGAAAGGAGGGATGTTATGAGAGATATCGATGATGCTGAAATCGGGATTTAGTTGCAATAGCTGGGCCTTTATTGCGGCCACTAAATAGTCGGGACTGCCTATATCGGATGTGAGCGTGATGAGAGGCAT
Source organism: Chitinophagaceae bacterium (assembly GCA_016720565.1). GTDB lineage: Bacteria > Bacteroidota > Bacteroidia > Chitinophagales > Chitinophagaceae > JJ008. Next base: position 21,333 of record JADKKJ010000012.1, on the reverse strand, counting down.
TTAGTTGAGAGGTTGAGGGGTTGAGGGGTTGAGAATATACAAAGTTGAGCTGTTGAGCTGTTGAGCTGTTGAGTGAAAATCCATTCGAGTTTGTAAATTTTTATAAACTACAATATTTTTTTGAGTCATCCCTCAACCCCCCCCTCAACCCCTCAACCTCTCAACCTCTCAACCTCTCAACACTCACTTCACCAACTTCCCGTCCTTAAAAAAGAAATTATACGTCAGCCTATCCGCCAATCCCGCAAAAAACTTCTGCATGAACACCGTTCTCTTTCCCGTGAACGTAAGCACCAGTGTTCTTTTCTTTTTCTGAATGGCTTTTAGAATATGGCCGGCGCATTCTTCGGCGCTCATCATTTTTCCTTCATCCATCGGTGTTTCACCGTGAGATTCACCGGCAGGGTTAAGAGCTGCGTTGCGGATATTGGAGGTAGTAAAACCAGGACAGACCCACATCACGTGCACACCATCCGCCAAAAGTTCGGTCCTTACTGCTTCCAGCCATCCCTGTACGGCGAATTTGCTGGCTGAATAGCCGGAGCGTCCCGGGAGTCCGCGATAACCGGCAATGGAGGATACGCCAACTATGGTTCCTTTCCTTTCCAGGATCGTATCCAGTGCATATTTGGTGCAGTATACGGTGCCATAAAAGTTTATGTCCATTACTTTATGGATCACTTCCGTACTGGTATCTTTTAATAAGGCCCGCATGGAAATACCTGCATTATTGATGAGGATATCAATACCGCCAAAAGCCTTGATGGTACTTTCTATAAAGCGGCGGCAATCATTTTCATTGCTTACATCCGTAACGGTAGTGTGAAGTGGGGCCGAGGCGAAGGCCGTTTGTAAAGCGTAAAGCTTATCGTGGTTGCGACCGCAGGTAGAAACTTTAGCACCCATTCCGAGCAGGGTCTCTACTAATGCTCTGCCTATGCCATCGGTACCGCCGGTGATGGCCACTACTTTGTTCTGGAAATAGTTTGACATGGGACAAAGTTAGGGTTCAAAGTTTAAGGTTCAAGGTTCAAGGTTCAAAGTTCAAGGTTCAAAGTTCAAGGTTCAAAGTTCAAGGTTCCGGGTTCAAAGTTCAGGGTCCAGAATATAAATACCACTTTTAGGTGTTTTTTTTATCATCCTTATTTCTAATTTTTGTTTGATTGTTTTGGTTCGGGGGAGGAGAGAGTGATTTGTGATAAAACCTTACGTTATGGCTTCTGTCAAAAAATTTGAGGATCTGGAGATATGGCAAATGGCAAGGGTATTATGTCATTGCATCCATGATTGCTATTATAACAATGTAGAATTTTCGAAGGATTACAAATTGGTTAATCAGATCAATGCTGCTAGTGGATCTATAATGGACAATATCGCGGAAGGATTTGAACGGAATGGTAATCGTGAACTGATCAATTTTCTATCTATTGCTAAAGGATCAGCAGGGGAGGTCAGGTCCCAATTATACAGAGCTTATGATCGCAAGTATATAGACCATTCTAAGTTTAATGAATTATGCGAAAGAGTACTTGGAATAAGTAGTCGATTAGGCTCTTTTATGACCTATTTAAAGAGATCCGATTTTAAAGGTCCAAAGTTTAGTTAAAAGGAACCTTGAACCCGGAACCTTGAACCCGGAACCTTGAACCCGGAACCTTGAACCCGGAACTTTGAACCCGGAACCCGGAACCCGGAACTTTGTACCTTGAACCCGGAACCCTCAACAGCTCAACCCCTCAACAGCTCAACCTTCTCAACCTTCTCAACTTTCCCAGCCTCTTCCTTCTTCACATACTTCTCCAAAAACGCTTTCTTGTAATCATGATAAGAAGTAACCGCCCCTAATTTGTAAAGCGTATAAATATACATCCAGGCAGGATCAATTTGTCCGGGAAGAAAGCCAGCCCTTGCGCTTGCAGGATATAGATGATGATTATTATGCCACTCGCCGGTGAACATACCCGGGCGGGTTTGATTGATGGCTAAATTGGTTCTATCGTAATCGAGACCGTCCACATGTTTTACTTCGCCTTTACCATGACCCGTATAATTAAATATGCGGACCAGGATGAACCAAAGCATGGAAGCCGAGAACAGTGCCGTTACCAAACCAAATCCTCCTATCATGTAAAGCGCCGTGAACCAGAAGCTCCAATTGAAGATCCACATGGAAATAATATAAAGCGGATGGGAGACAGAACCCCAGCGCTGGTATTGTCTGAAATTGTTAGTCCAGATACCGGTATGTGACATGAGTTTCCGGGTCTTATTATAATCTTCTTCAGACAGATCCTTATTGATGGTCTGGTGATTGAATTCCGCGAGAAATACATACCAGAATCCTGCCAGTGAATTATAAGGATCACCAGGTTTATCAGACCGGAGGTGATGCACATGGTGAGAAATGCAATAGATCTCTTCAGGTAAGGTGCGGATCACCAGGTTCTGGGTGATGAACCGGAAAATGGGATTACGGAATTTATAAGCTTTATGCGTGCAGTAACGATGATACCAAACAGTGCCATGGGTACCCATGACGATCATACTATACACTATCATCACCGCCAGCAAAGGCAGGGAGAAATAATGAAATATGAAAAAATACAGGAAAGGCAGAAAACTAATGATCATGACCAGACTGGCCAAAGAGATCCAATTTTTTTTGCTCTTGAAAATGTTCAGGTGGCTGAAGACTTCTTTCCACAATTGGGAAGTGGTAGGCACTACTAATTCTCCCGATTGATCCTGCCATTTATAGGATGGCTCCTGCAATATCCTGTCGAAAAGGGACATATATTTTACTTAATGATTAACAATAACCTGATTTCCAGATGCTGCTAAGATAGAAAACGTTGAAAAATGACAAAATTCTGTGCAGGAGAAAAGGTGAAAAAACTCAGGCCAATGGAACAAAGTGAAGTTAGGCCTTATGGCCCATAGGGGGAAATATATCTGGGTAAATACAAGAATTTTAACTACCTTCGCATCTCTTGCATGTTAATCTTCGCGCATTTGGTTCCTTAGAATCTCAAATAAGTAAGGACTTAACGTAAGGCAGGTAAAGTACCACAATGGTAGCCTTACCTATTCACATTAATATTTTCATTTTGTCATTTAAAGCTTTAGGGCTCATTGAGCCATTATTAAAGGCGTTAGACCAGGAAGGTTATACTACGCCTACACCCGTACAGGAACAGTGCATTCCCCCATTATTAGAAGGTCGCGACCTGCTTGGTTGCGCGCAGACCGGTACCGGAAAAACAGCGGCTTTCGCATTACCCTTATTACAGTTAATGAGTGGTGAGCAGAAAGAGGAACATCGTCATGATCATTTAAAAGCGCTGATACTTACTCCCACCAGGGAACTGGCCATACAGATCGGAGAAAGTTTTGCCGCTTACGGCCGCTTTCTTAAGATCAATCATGAAGTGATCTTTGGTGGCGTATCGCAGCACACGCAGGTGGCCGCTTTACGCAAAAGACCAGAAGTGCTGATCGCAACACCGGGCCGTTTGCTCGACCTGATGCAGCAGGGCCATGTACGCATCGGACATATCCAGTTCTTTGTATTGGATGAGGCCGATCGTATGCTCGATATGGGTTTTATCCATGATGTTCGTAAAGTGATCGCCAAACTGCCGGCAAAAAGGCAAACCCTGTTCTTCTCGGCTACCATGCCGGGTCCGATACAGCATCTGGCCTCTTCTTTATTGCATGATCCGATCAAAGTGGAAGTAACTCCACCGGCTACTACGGTTGACCTGATCGATCAGTACCTCTACTTTGTAGATAAGAACAATAAGAAAGACCTGTTGCTTCATATCCTGCGCGATCATACTATTGAAACAGCGCTGGTCTTTACCCGTACCAAATATGGCGCGGATAAACTGACCCGTTTCCTGTTAAAAGCAGGTATCCGTGCAGAAGCCATTCACGGCGACAAGGCGCAGAATGCCAGGCAGAGGGCTTTGCAGAATTTCAAGAACAAGCATACCCGTATACTGGTAGCAACTGATATCGCGGCCAGGGGTATTGATATCGATAACCTCACGCACGTGGTGAATTTTGAATTGCCGAATATGCCTGAGAGTTATGTACACCGTATTGGTCGTACCGGAAGGGCAGGAGCCTTAGGGAAAGCCATTTCCTTCTGTGATTACGAAGAGAAGATATATCTAAAAGATATTGAGCGTACCATCCGCAAGGAACTGCAATTAGTAAAGGACCATCCATTTGATGTGCCTTTATTGCATCCCGTGTCGATGAATAAAATACCTGCCAATTTCGTAGACAATACCAGGAAGAAGAATATTGGGTCTATGGGGAGGAAGGTGTTTGCGCAAAGAAGATAAGGAAAGGGAAGAGAAGTTGAGAGTTTAGAGTTTAGGGTTTAGAGCCTACCTGCCGGTAGGCAGGGTTTAGAATATAAAAGGCATTCCCTAATTTCTAAACCCTCAACCCCAAACTATTAAAAAAAATCAATCATTTCAAACCATATAGGACATGAAAAAAGAAAGCATCGTACAATTCATATGTTTCGCCACTAAGCTGGAGCCTGAAGATTTCAGTCCATTATGGAAGGAATTTGCGAAGAGCACAAAGGCCGACTCTATCAATTTGTATGAGGTAAAGAAAAAGGAAAAGAATCGTTTTCGTTATATCAGTCGTTTAAGCAGCAAGAGCACCGATTTCCGTTTTGCGTTTATGAAAGAGCGCAACTCCGATCATTTCCCTGAGCAGACCGCTAAGGTGATACAGCTCGGAGGCTATTCTGCGGTGCAACTGCAGGCGGCTAAGAAGAAAAAATCCAATGAAGTGAAGGTGATGGCTTTTATGGAAGAAAATACCATCGACCTGGATTTCTGCAAAAAGCAGGAGTACAGCACCCTGGATATCTATGAAGCCTATTACGAAAATTGCAAGTACAGTTATATCATGGAATTTGTTTTACCAGATTCAGAAGTAGAACTGCTGGTCGGTAATTTGAATGCACATGGTGGTATTGATGTGATGAATCAGATCAATCCGTTGGTGAACGCGAGTTACTAAGGAAAGTTTATAGGTTGAGGGGTTGAGAGGTTGAGATGAACCCTCTCAACCCTTTTTCTTTTGCATCCTCAACGCAAGGCCCCCAAACCCCTTAACTTTACAGGCCAATCAGCACCATGCGAACCATTACATTATTTCTACTGATAACGATCCTGTTTGGTTGTAAGAAATCAACCCCGGACCCTTCGCCGTCACCAACACCCACGCCGACCCCAACCGTAAATAACATAACCATTCGTGGGGTAGACCTTTCCTATACGCCGGAGATCCGCAGTTTCGGCACGGTCTATAAATACAACAATACGGCAGGGGATATTTTGGATATCATTAAAGCCAGGGGCATTAATACTGTTCGCCTGCGTTTATGGTATGCACCTGCTACTGTTCGAAGCGGTTTGGCTGAGGTGATCAGTTTCGCGACTGAAATAAAAAACAAAGGACTTTCCGTGTTCCTGGATCTTCATTATTCGGATACCTGGGCGGATCCGGGTCAACAAACAAAACCATTGGCCTGGCAAAGCGCAAATCTGGCCGGATTGAAAGACAGCGTGTATCAATATACCAAACGAGTGCTGCAGGCTTTTGTCGCGGCAGGAGCAACTCCTTCGATCGTTCAGATAGGGAATGAGACCAATGGCGGCCTTTTATGGAATGAAGGAAGGGTAGGTGGCAGCTATGATGCGAACTGGGCGGAATTCGCGAACCTGCTTAAAAAAGGAATACAGGCCGTGAAGGAAGTGGACCCTTCTATCAAGACCATGATCCATTATGCGGGATATTCGGGCGCCCAGCAATATTTCAGCAATATTAATACGCAGGGAGTGAGTTACGATTATATAGGACTCTCTTATTATCCTGTCTTTCATGGTAAGGATATGGATGCCCTGTCCTCCGGCATGAGCAGCCTGGTCAGCAGTTTCAATAAGCCAATATTGATCGCAGAAACAGATTATCCTTTTACCCTTAGCTGGAACGATCAAACAAATAATACGGTCGGACTTCCAGATCAGCTTATACCGGCTTATCCGGCTACGCTTTCCGGACAGGCAGCATTTCTTACTGCCCTTCTTAAAAAAGTGAATGCCTTAGGAACAAAAGGTCTTGGTGTATGCTATTGGTCGCCCGACCTGGTAGCGTACAAAGGTACCAGCTCCACAACCGGAAGTTTTATGGAGAACCAGGCACTGTTTGATTTCAGTAATAATGCAGTACCGGGTTTGGATTCCTTGGGGAGGGCTTTTTAAGGCAGATCTCGAGCGAAGCGGGAAGCCTGCAGCGTACTGTCTCATTTCATAGAGAACAAGGAATTTAAAGGGCGCTTCTCAATCAAAACGTAAGGAGAGGTCTGTGTCATGAGTTTATTTACTGGCCTCATTGGCCTTGCGTATCTCTTCCAGTCGATCGATATATTTATTAATTACTTTATTATAGTTGCCTCCGAAATAGGGGAGTTTATACTCGGTAAAACTGGTCATATCCTGTACGCCGCAGGAATAATCAGTTCTGGGCCCTATTCGCTCTCCGGCCTGGAAGAATCCCGCCGTCTTATCGTAGATCATGGAGAACGCATAGCTGCTTACGCCTTTACGTTGTTTCACCTTCACAAAATCCCGGTAATCGATGATCTCATAACTGCCGGTATAGTTTTTCTCAAAGGCTTTCTCCAAGGCTTTGTTCACCTGGAAGTAACCGGGCATGGTCACTACATATAAATAGGTCTTGCCTTTTCCAAAATTGGGAGGGAAAGTATCGGTGGGGTTGGTAAGCTGGTGGGCAAATGAAGTTGCTGTAAAGAAGGTAAATAGTAAAAGGGAAAGGCTTCGTTTTTTCATGATGAACAGGTTTAGTACTAAAATAGCTTAAAAGGGAAATATGTTCAGGCCTTATTGTTTTCTGCCATAATGTAAACCGACCACTCCGCTTTTTAAGGGTGTGGCTTTTAATAAATTAAGATCGGTCCTGTTTTTAATATTTTCAAATATTTGCTTACCGGCTCCTAATAATACCGGATTCAGCGTAAGCTGGTATTCATCGATCAGGTCTAATTCCATAAGGGAGTGGGCAAGCCCGGGACTTCCAAATATGACCAGGTCCTTACCGGGTTCCTGTTTCAGTTTATTTATTTCTTCGGTGATATGATCATTGATGACGATAGTATTGTTCCAGTCTGCTTTCTTCATGGTTCTTGAGAACACGATCTTGGTGGCCTGGTCCACCCATTGGGCATGTTTCTTATTACGTTCGCTTTCATTGGGATCTTTCAGCACTTCCGGCCAATAGCCTGCCATTAGTTCATAGGTGACCCTTCCATAAACCGGAGAGCCAACCGTGGCTACAATACCATCGGCGTATGCCTGCAACTCGCCGTCGTAAGAGATCCATCCCAGGCCGTTGTTGGCGTCAGCCGCAAATCCGTCGAGGGAAATATGCATGAAGAGGACTAGTTTTCGCATGTTTTGTTATTAAGTTATGTAGCTCACTATTAATATTTTTTCTCCAATAACTCGATCAGGTTGGTGGCCTTTAGATTCAATTGCAATAACCTGCGCTGGATAATAAAATTGCTTCCTCTCAGCTGGTGAAGGCAATAGGCAAGATCCAGTTGCAGGTCACGGTCATAAGATCTTAATGGTGGATTATTTGCAGGGCGGTTAATGGATGTAAGGCTGACCATTTTATCAAAAACGAAGGGATCAAAAATTTTGGCTATTATATTACCGGCAACTATTCTTTCCTCCCTTTCATCCTCCTGGTGTCTGGTTTCGGTTTCAGTCAATTTAACATAAGCCATCATGCTATCAGCAGCCTCCCTGTTTCTGATCAGCCGCATAGAGCCGGAATATTTCAATTGGGAGATCGTGCGGTCGTTACTGCTGAAACCAGAGGTTCGGAGCAGGGTACGGGCGAGGAAATAAAGATCATTTTCATGTCCTTTAAGCTGCCCGCTTTCGAGTAATTGCATCAGGGAATCCATCCTACCCATTTTCTGCTGAAAGAATTTTAGCGATCGGTTAATACCTGCTGTGTCAGTCTTCAGGTCCTCGATATAGGATCTTACATAACTTTCCTCTCTGTCCCTTTCTATCATGTGCTCCAGCTGGTATTCTGCCAGGAAACCACAGAATACGGCCAGGAATAACATGATGAATTCCCAGAGATAATGAGTCCATCTTTTTCTTGCAGTGTGTGCATGTGCGTGTACTTCCATTGGTTATTGTATAAAATATACTTTCTTTATTTTATTATTTTCTATATGATAGATCACCGTGGCCAGCAGGTTGGTTTTTCCAAATCCGGACACCGATTCTTTATCTATAATGATATTGCCCTGAATGATCCTTTCCTTTATTTCGCAATGAAGATCGGGAAGGGTCTTAAACATATCCTCATAGTCTTTGCGCATGGCCTGTTTCCCTTTAGAGAGTAGTTTGTCAGGGAACATATACAATTCCACATCCTCCGCATAGGGTTCCAGAAAACCAGCTATATTCCCTGCATTATAGGCGTTTAGTTGTCGTTGTACTAATGATAGCGGCGTTTCTTTTATCAGCGTATCAGGATCGATCATGATCCCTTTATTGAAAACCAACTTTATTCTGGCCAGGTTTTCCAGGCTGTCAAGTGGGTTAGCATTTAATAAAACCAAATCTGCTTTTTTGCCAACCGAAATACTACCGGTGCTCATTTCTTTATTAAGAATTTTAGCTGGATTGATCGTGGCCGACTGGAGTACCTGCCAGTTGCTCATCCCGCTTTTCTTCATGGCGTTGAGCTCGGCTAAATAAGAGGAGGCATGCTGGGTACCTATATTTCCTGCATCCGTACCCGCTGCAATAAGAACACCGGCATCGCTCATTTTTTTCAGGTTGATCATCATTATTGAATCGGTATGAGCAGACTGAGCGATGCTTTTTGGCGAGTTAACGTATTGCTTCACCTGATTCAGGTAAGCTGTATTGGGTAAATGTTTCAGATCGTTCAATGAACCGATCTGTTCGGGGTTCGACTTTATAAGATCGTAGAGGGAGAAATTATTGTTCTGTCCAAAGGTTTTATTATATCCACTCATTACTGTTAACGTAGGACAGAGTACGACGTTCTTTGACTTCAGTAGCTGTACAAAACCATCTGAGATGACCTCATCGTCTACATCATGCACCAGATAATCACAACCATTTTCAACAGCGATCTGCGCAGTGATCCGTTCCGTGGCATGAACGGCCACCTTCAAATTATTTTTATGCGATTCCTCAATGATGGCTTTTATAATTGGCTCATATTCCCTGGCACTGGCTTCAACGCTATCTCCATTCACAATGTACCAGATCTTTATAAAATCGGGATGGTAGGGCAATTGCTCCTGTACCATTTTGCGGGCATCTTCTGCAGAGGTAAATAATTTAAAAGGTTCCTCGTTTTTAAGGTTCTTAAAAACAGCCGGCTCATAGGAAGTGAGCAAGGGGCCCGTCATATAAATGGAAGGGGAGTAGGGTTTGTTTGCAAATGAATCTCTTTGCTGAAGAAAATGATAATTGGCGCCTACATCAATAACAGAGGTTATTCCTGTTTGCATATAGCGTCTCAGCAGATCTTCCATATTGGTATGGACCCAATTGATCTCTTTTTCATAAGAATAATATTTTCGAAGATCTAATGCATCGGGTCTTGTATAGACACCACCACTTTGAAAGAAATGCACATGGGCATCTGTCATGCCAGGCATCAGGTATTTACCGCTGCCATCAATTACCTTTCCATTTTCAGGTATTTTTATTTTGGCAGATGGTTGGATGGCTGATATCATATCATTGGTCATTACTACTGTTTGCCCGGGGATCAGTTTCTTATTCATTACATCTACGATGGTTACATTGGATATATAGGTTTGTCCAATTGCATTCAGAGTGAAAAGAAATGTGAGCAGCGAAATGGCTAATTTTTTATTCATAAGCTGTTTTTAGAATGGTCTTACAGTATTATTGACAGGTTATTCAAGGTGATATTCTTTCTTAAGGAAATTAATAAACCCTGGTATCCTGTTATTCAAACCCGTCAGCTGAATAATATAATTCCTTATGACATCCCTTTTGAATTTCGCCAGATTGGCATATTCTTTTAATAATTTATCGTCGTAAGTGATGAGGTCAAATTTTTCAGTAGCGTGTAATATATCCTCATCTTTGGAACTCTGTTCAAATACCAATTGAGAGTCAAATATTTTTACTGAGACAGCCAGCAATTGTTGACCTGAAAAATCTACCGCTTCGCCCTGGCCTTCAACTCTCTCCGTGATAAGATCATATTTTACAATACTGTCAGAGGCGGCTCTTTTTCTGATCAAACGAAAGCCTCCTGAATTTTTCAATTGAGAAATGGTACCTCTGGAAAATCTTGCTTTAAAAGATACCAGGGTATATTTTTCCTTGAGATAATACAGGGTCCTCAGGCTACTATCCGTATAAGGTTTATGATAGATGTTTCTCAGCAGGCTGTCAAATCCTTCTAACTGGTTTTTACAATAGTTGATTGACCTTGAAATATTAGTCGAATCATTTTTGAGGTCCTCCACCATCGAAACGATATACTCTTTCTCTTTATCCCTTTCGATCATATGCTCCAGCTGATATTCGGCCAGGAAACCACAGAATACGGCCAGGAATAACATGATGAATTCCCAGAGATAATGGGTCCATTTTTTTCTCGCAGTGTGTGCATGTGCGTGTACTTCCATGAATATTTTTTATTGTTTTACCATCATCAGCGAATACATCACGACTATTCCCTCCAGCAGGTTGCCGATCCGGATATTTTCATTCTCTGCATGCTGGTTATTATCATGATTGGCAATGGGAATAGTGATGGTCTTTGCGTTCAACTGTTTTTTTAATATATCGAGGGGCAGACTGCCACCCATAGTAGGTTGAAGTACCAGTTTATCATTTGTGGTTGCTTGAACTGCCGCAATTATTTTCTGAATGATCGGGAGGTCCATGGAGGTGCGTTGCGCATTATCTCCATCCGGTCCCGGAATCACCTTGATGATCTTAGGGTATTTGGCTCTTTCTTCGTCGGTGGGTTCTGCCTTGGTGACATAATATCCCTGCGCTTTAATATGGTCAATGACTTTCTGCTGTTGCTTACTAAAGTCATTCCCCAATACCAGCCGGAGATCCAGTACAGCTGTGGCGGTAGTGGGTATCTGGTTGGAAGCCAATTTGCCTACATTTCCACTTTGAATGCCATTGATATTCAGGGAAGGCAGATTAATGGACTCGCTTAAACTAACTCCTTCCATTTCCGTTCCTGCAATACCCAGTTCTTTTTTCATCTGCTCATCCACAGAGGGAACTTCCATCAATGCTTTTCGTTCAGTTGCAGATAAAGGCGTTACATCATCATAGAATCCTTTAATGGTCACCCTTCCTTTTTCGTCTTTCATGGAGGCCAGCAACCTGACCAGCATCATGGCGGGGTTAGGAGCCCAGTTACCATAATGACCGCTATGCAGGGGCCGTTTAGAGGCATATACGGTCAGGTCAATATGCGTGTCGCCACGAGCACCAAAGACGACCTGCTTTTTACCCGATTGGTGAACAGGACCATCGCAAATGATCCAGAGATCGGATTGCAAAAGGGATTTATGGTTTTCTAATATCTCATTCAGATGGACGGATCCTGCTTCTTCTTCCGCTTCAAAGAAAAACTTCAGGTTGGAAGCGGGCGCCCCTCCGTTTTTTCTGATCGCCTCGTAAGCATGGAGAATGGCATATACGCCCGCCTTATCATCCGATGATCCGCGGGCATAGATCCGCCAGTCGTTATTATAAACGCCATCAGATGGAAAGGGGATATTAGTCCCGCCTTTATCCAGGGCATTGGTATACAGGGAAGGGGTAAATGGTTCAAGGCCTTTTGCCCATTGAGCAGGGTTCACGGGCTGACCATCGTAATGCGCATAGAAAATAAGCGTGGTCTTAGCCCCAGGCACCAGTACTTCTCCATAAACGGAGGGGGGCACTCCGGGACTGGTGGCGTTTAACAACTGCACCTTCTGTATGCCCATTTTATTCATCATCGCCATAATAAAATCAGCATTCTTCTGCTGTCCGGCCGGATCGGAGGCTACATTGGGTAATTTGAGGAACTCCGCATATTCACTAATAATAGGGCCGGTATTTTGGCGCACATAATCCCTGGCGGGTTGTAAGGAGCTTGGTTGGGCATATATAAATTGGTGTGATAGTAATAGAAAAAAGAAAAAAATCTTTCGCATTGTGGGAGTTTGTAGGTGCAATTGCGATGAATTTAAGGAATCTTTTGTCATTTATATGGGTACGACTGTTGTTGGAACACAAGGTTTCCCGTTTCGCCCGAAATGTTATGGCCGTTGGGGTATTTCATTAAAAAAAATCCTTCTTAACCTTTTTCCTTTTAGGCGCATAGAATCTTCTAAACGGTGTCATTTTATACTTATCCTTTTCAAAGTGATCTTCCTGATCCTTCATTTCTTCGGGTGTGAATTGAGTGACATAACATTTGCCTGCCTCTAAAGATCTCCTGGCGTCTTCATCGCTGAAAGAGATCTCCAGGTCAATATAGTTTTCATTCACATAGCTAAGATCCGGATCATCGGTCACCTGTTCTTTTTTCCAGGCCAGGAAATAAAGCGGATATTTCTCCACCCAGTCTTCCCTTAATAACACTTCGGTGACTGCCGCCCCCACTACAATATGCTCGGAGTGGCCATACTCTCCTTCGGGACCAAAGGTTATCAGGATATCCGGTTTTATTGAATCCAGTTTGTTCTTTAATTGTTCCAGGAACCGTTTACGGCCATTCAGGTAAGGGCGAACGCCATTCTTTGTATCCATTCTGTCGATGGAGAAAAATATAGGATGATTGATGCCCAGTTTCTCACTGGCGCAAATGGATTCCAGCTGACGGGTCTTTCCCAAAGAATCACCAGCGGGGATCGTAGTGGCCAGGGGACTGTATTTTCCATCCGTGGCAATGATGGTGTTTACAGTATGTCCCAGCCGGGCGTATTTGGCCAGCACAGGACCCACCATGTTTTCATCATCCGGGTGTGCAACGATCAGCAAGATCGATTTTTTCTGCTGGCTGAAGACCAGGTTGGTGATCAGCAGCAGGAGAAGGAATAATGTTGGTTTTGCCATATGACAATTTACTGGTTTTTGCAGAATTATAATTATGGTGGATATTACCTTTCTCCCTCCCCAAAAGCGGTGTCATTCCGAGCGAAGCGAGGAGCCTTGCCTTTTCACTTTGAGCGAAGCGAGGGACCCGCCTTTTCTATTTGAGCCAAGCGAGGAACCTTGTATTTTATTTTGGATTTATAGCTTTTTTCAACCCTTCATCTTATATCAATTACTGAATATGATATTCCTTTTTCAACAGTTCATTCAGTCGTTGCGCTTTGGCCAGCAGTTTTCTGCCTTCTTTCCGCATGGTTTTGTTGAAGACCGTCAGCATATGTATCCGGTAATTCAACCGGAATTTAGAATCTTCAGTTAGCCTTACCGGTGGATTGTATTTCAGACGAATTACATTGTTATCATCATCTCTCATATTGTTCAACTCCACCCCATCAAAACAACCTTCTGCCAGATTTCGGTAGGAGTTCATCATGTCTTCCTCGTTGTTGGTGCCCCAGGTAAAAGCCCTGACGCTGACATCATAGGAAATGATACTGTCACTTACCATGTTTTTGTGGACAAGTCGGAGATTGCCTCCATTCTTTAATTGCTGCATGGTTCCGTCAACGGGAGTAAATCGAAAGGCCACCGTTCTTGTGGCAAAAGAATTATAATAATAAAGGTCATCTGTGTGTAAAAGCACCTCTTTGCTGTTCAATAGTTTACTAAAGGAGTCCAGCATCAGCGCTCTTTCGTTTCTCATCGCTGTAATTTCAGTGAGTCGACTGATATCAGCTTCCAAATCACTGTGCAGGGATCGGATATATTTATTTTCCCGCTGGTTTTCTATTGTATGTTCCAGCTGGTATTCTGCCAGGAAACCGCAGAATACTGCCAGGAATAGCATTAAGAATTCCCAGAAATAGGATCTCCAGGTTTTCTTTCCGGAGTGGTGGCCGTGGTGGTGGACTTCCATGGTTTTATTTATTTACGTTCTCCAGTTTCTTCCTCCTCTCCGGATCTTCTTTTAAGGCCAGCGACTTCGTAAAATACTCTGCCGCTTTTTCTTTGTTACCTATAGCCAGGAAATAATCCCCATAGGCATCATTGGCATCCGGACTATCAGGGTAATTCTTCACATTCATTTTAAATAATGCTTCGGCCTTGGCGAACTGCTTTTGTTTCAGGGCCTCATAGGCAATATAGGATGGCATGGCTTCAGGAGGAAGAACTTTATAACCCAGTAGTTTAGTGACTTCCTGGTAATGTTTTTCAAATTTACCAGCCAGGTCTACGGCAGAATCCATGAAATCCTTAAATGAAATAGTAAATCGGTATTTCTTGAAAAAAAAGTGAAGCGCATCATAAGTGGCTATCATGGGAACGGATCCATGATCATCATCGCCATAGTATTTACTGGCATAGCTTAACCCGTTCTTTGTTTGCGCTTTTATTGTTTTATCCAGATCAAGTATTGCGCGGATATGTTCGGTCATCATGGAAGTATCTGTTTTGACCTTAGTAATGTTCATCCCAGGCTCCATGGTATTAGCGATCCCCAGATACAGGTTGCTGCCGCCAAAGTTCATTTCTATCAGTTTCTTTTTGCTGGCCAGGAGTAAGTTCTTTTTATCCCACCACATGCTCGGGTCAATAGCTATATACGAGTTGAATAATTTGGTATGGTTCATAAGAACATTCATCACGGTCAGTCCACCAAATGAATGCCCTACCAGCATTTTATAAGGCTGTGTAGGGTAGAGGGAGTCGATATGCGGCATCAGTTCTTTTTCGATAAAGGAGACGAAGGCTTCACCACCACCGGAACCGTTTGCCATGGCACTGTCTATCATCGGAGGATTCGGAGCTGCCTTTGTAGGAGTGAGGTCGCGGGTCCGGTCGGTGTTCGTAATACCCACCACGATCATTTCAGGACAGACCGTGTTTCCATTTACCTGGCTAAGTTGTTGTATCATTCCCACCACAGAATAGAAATGCCCTTCGCCATCTAATAAATACAGGACCGGGTATCGCTGCTTATTTCCCGGAGGCCAGCTTTCAGGCACATAAACCCAGATCTTTCGTTGTTCTTTCAGGATGGCAGATTGGATACTGTCGATGGTGCCGATGGTGACTTTATTTTCATTCTGCGCAAATGCAGTAATGGCAATAAAGAGTACCAACACTGAAAAATGTAATTTTTTCATTATCGGGTTTTGGTGTTCTAATAATTAATGTTTGAAGGAGATACTTATTTCAATGTATGTATAAATGTTGAGATAACTGGCCCCAATCAAGTTCAATCTTCTCCATACTTATTAACCTTTTCAACCCCGCATTGTGAGAGCATAAATGCATACTTGATCGCTTGATTCTTCAAGCCAGCTTCCCTGTTTGTCATATCGCCAAAATGGCCTCCATTATAATTTACCTTCATTAAAACGGGCTTACCGGAACTGGTTGCTTTTTGAGCGGCGGCTGCAAATTTTCCTGATTGCCAGCTGCTAACTCTTTGGTCTTCCCAGCCTGTAACGATCAGCATGGCCGGGTAGCGTACGCCGTTTTGAATATGCAGGAGCGGATCGCTTTCCATCATGGAAAAATAATCATTGATATCATCCAATGCACCAAAATCAGCTGCCTGGGTCTTACCACCAGTTGAATATTCATAACGCAAAATATTAAGAACAGCAGATTCTGGCACAGCACAGGCATATAGGTCGGGACGCTCAGTGATGGCCCTGCCAATAAGAATACCGCCGGCGCTGGATCCTTCGCAGGCTAAATGTTCAGCCGTTGTGTAGCCTTTGCTGATCAGATAGCTGGCACAACTATTAAAGTCTTTCCAGGAATTCGGCTTACTCTGTTTTGTTCCTCCCATATGCCAATTCTCTCCTTTTTCCCCACCGCCTCTTACATGGGCTATGCAAACCACCACCCCCTTATTGGCGAGCAGGGCATTTGTCTGGTTAAACGATGGCGACCAGGTCTGGCCATAGGCGCCATAGCCATTTAATATCGCTAACATTATTCCCATTTAGTTTCAGGTCTTTTCTGCGGATAATGGTAAGTGGTATTAATGTTCCGTCATAGCCGGGTACTTCGATCTCTTCTACCAGCAGGTTTTTGTTGAACGCCGATGTTCTTGGTAGATAGTATTTGTTGGGTGTTTCTTTTTTCCGGAGATAGATCCATTGGAGATCTGGGGAAAATTGATCCAGCTTTCCCTTATAATTATTACGCTGTCATTTTTACTTACGTTACCACTGTATCTTGTACATGCCGTATATTCTTTAAAAGGAGAAGGGGTGATTTTATTCGTGGGCAGGTAAATGAATTTGGAGTAAATATTTATGCCATTCTTTTAAGGGGACGATCAGGTAATTCTTTGTCTTTGTAATGGCATCCCATCGATAGCGTCAGCTGGTTCTGCTAAAATAATTTCACGGTTAGCGAAAGGATGATCCAGGTCCAGCATTTTTATCTGGCCGTTGGGTGCATCTTTAAAAGAGGTGTAATAGATCTTGTTATTGTAGTAATAAATATAATTGGCAACTTCCTCTTTGTCCATAAGGTTGATCCACTTATTGACGGTCCCCGATCTTCTATAATACAGTTCAGAAGGGGATATATTGGTAAATTCATAGTTGCACCCTTTGAATGTTTGAATTTCCCAGAGATACCGCTCGTCAGAATAACTCATTATTTCAGGGTTGGTTTGCTTGCTGACTATCACTTTGTCGAGTGAACTGTCGGTACCAATAGTATGTGTTTTAAAAACTTCATCGTTACGGGAGTAGGCTATATGGGGATCGTAGGTGGGACGTTGGGTATAATAGAAAACGCCATTTTGATTTTTCATAAAACCTTTATAGCTGCCGGTAATTCTATCTGGTAAGATCTTATTTTCTGCTATACTATATATTTTTACTTCATTGATCTCTTTTCCTCCTTCCATTGCATAAATAGCTATGTATTTTTCAGAAGGATCGAGGTCGTAGCTGGCAATATTGTAATTCTCTCCCCATTTCCGGCGAAGCAGTTGTTTGGGCAGAATCCTCTTTGTCGAACTGGCGGTAGATCTTGATCTTACCCCTTTTTTTGCCAGGTTATAGATCAGTGAATGGTCTATTCTAAGGTTGCCATATTTCTGTTCAGGTTGTTCAAATTCCAGATTTTTCAATTCCAGGTAAAGGTTGTAAGCGAAAGGGGAACGGTTTATAATACTATCTGTAAAATAGGACTGCGACTTAAACCAATTGGAAACTTCCGGGTCTTTCAGGTTTTCCAGCCAGCGGTAGGGGTCTTTAACGGTTACATTATACCAGGTATCACTGCTGTCTACGGTTTTGGATGGGGGGTATTGATATTGCGCAATGGCGAGTTTCCCGGCCAGGATCAGAAAGATGAATAAAAGCTGAATTTTCATATGCAAGAAAGGGTGGTTTAAGTGGTTAAGGTATTCCCTGGACGAGCAAAAAATATTTAGCCATAAACCAGGTAATGGGAATGAATACAACTAAACAGAGGACGAAAACATAGTTTGAAGATAAAAGCGAGTTATTTTCTTCGGTTTTATAACGCTATGAGAAACGAAAAGAAGGTATTACCCGCCCAGTGCATAGCCCGGTAAGCCGGAGGTTTTTTGTGTGTATCACTGGAATAATAAAAACAATGCCCAATAAAAAAATATAGAGTAATGTTTCAATTCCATCGTTAAAGCCGGTAAATATGATTTAGCAGGTAAATGGTGGCCGACAATATAACAAGTCCCAGGGTTTATTCTATTTTTGAAATGGGTATAAATCAGTCCTCTGGTCAATACATCTTCTGAAATGGAAAACAATACCCCAAAGGCGAAGGAAGGCTTAATCGGACAATGTCAGCGAAAGCGGGAAAAGTGACTATTTTTTTCGATCCCTAAGAAGTGGTTATTATTAGTGGAATAGCATATAGCAGGATGCCACCTGTTAATCCGATCATAAAAGGCAGGAACATCTTTTTTGTAAAGGGTAAACCCCAGGTTCCTAATCCATTCTTTGAATACCAGTTACCTGACAAGTAGGCCATGAAAGAAAAGGAGCTGGAAAATAAAAAGCCAGCTACATTATTCTTGAACATGATCATGTATTCGGCCAGATGGTAGAGGGTAAAAGGCTGATAAAGGAGACAATTAATTTGAGCAGATCTTTTGAGTGTTCGCCTGACTGTTGAAATGATTGAGATTTCATTTTAAGATCGAATTTCAATTTTGGTAATAAAATGCGATAGATAATGGCGGTATTTTTATTTTCGTTTTACTATCTCCTTTATATGCTGATAGAAGCGCTTCCAGCACAAATTCTTTGGGTAGATCATTTAGTTCAAATGTGGTAGCCCTTTTTCGCCCCATTTGTTTGGGACCGGATAGATATGTTTGGTATCCATTTTGCAGAACAGGGGATTGCTCCTTCGGTGTCAAAAATATATTGGCCGTATTTTTTTTTCTAAGTAAGTAGTGAACATTTCGCTTTCCCAGTCATTAAATCCCAATTCTATCGAAATGGGGTTTTTGTGGGGTCCCGGGAAAGACAGGGCCAGTTCTATAAATTTTCACCAGTGACCATGAATTGGGTTATTGATGTTCACCTCCATAGTAAATCTATTGAAAGGATGGGAAAATGCCAAGCAAAGCAGGGTTCCTCGCTGAGGCTCATGATGGTCACAATAAAGGGCGGGTTCCTCGCATCGCTCATGATGGTCAGAATAAAAAGGCGGTTCCTCGCTTCGCTCGGAATGACACGGTGGTAAGGGTTAGGGAAGGGAACAGCTGGATTTCTCGCTGCGCTCGAAATCCGGTGGGCATTAATTCCGTTTAAAGAAATACACAGTCCCTGCGCCAGCACAATTTCCCGGTTTCTGTTTTCCAGGTCCCTCTAATTCGGTTATTTTCTTCCTTACCCGGATCCTGAGATTCATTTTTTGAAAGCAAATATTGGTAAACCCCTGGCTCTATAACACTGATCTCTTCCAAGTTAAATGGAATCTTCCTAGCATTTTGTAACCACTTAAGAACTCACCACTATATTGTTTTTTAAGGGAATCCTGCAGCATGGTGAAACTGGTAATGGAGTAGGTGCTGTCTTTTCCATGGTTATATTTAGAACCAGGGAACAGAACTTGAGCCGAGGATCACTAACGGCCGGGTTCTCATCGGTGATCTTGCCTTCCCAGAATCCGGTGAGGGATTGGGAATAGGAGAGGTGGGATAGGAAGAGGAGGATGGTTAGGAGGGAGGATCTCATAGTTTGATATGAACTTACTGTTTTGGAGCAGGGCTTGAATGCAATAAGGCCATCTTCCACTGTCCTTTTTCTTTTCGGAACACGCCAGTTTCATTCCAGACTTTTTCCTTCACCAACTTTCCATTGGTCAGGTATTCGGAACGCAGGTGCCAGACGATATAGGCCATATTACCAGCCATACTGAAATGTTTGATGGTAAAAAATCATTGCGTGATTTATTCTTATCGGGCTGGCCGGCATAGAAAGAATCCAGCTCGGTTTGAAGAGGCCAGACCTGTCCATCTTCGATCAGGAGATAATCGCTGGTAACATTGCGGGTATGGGCGGCTTTGTCAAGGGTGACCAGGGTTTTATAATCATTTTTTAAGAGTTGCATGATTTTTAGTGAATCACTGGACTGCGAATAAAGATTTGTGCAGGCAGACAGTGTGAGGACAAATAAAAAGCAGGAGAACTTTCCAGTCATGTTGTTGGTTTTGTAGTTCAATGTAAGGAAAAATACAAGGTTCTCTCGCTTTGCTCGGAATGACACGGCGGTGAAAGGTTGGGAGCAATCAGAAGGTTCCTCGCTTCGCTCTCGGAGAGAAAAGGCAAAGGTTCCTCGCTTCGCTCGGAATGACAGGCTGGTAAGTGGGGTGGGAAACAGCCGATTTCTCGCAGCGCCGAAATTCAAATGAAGTGAGGGTTTCAACATTTAATGATGGTGAAAACAACATGGTTTTGTAAATACCCAAATAAGATATTTGGAAGATCTTTTTATATGCATTCCGATCTCAAGGGTTATTTCGTTTATATAGTAACTAACTCTGGCAGAACGACCATTTATATTGGAGTTAGGAACAATTTGCCAGCAAGGTTGAAGGAGCACTGAATAACAAGGGAAGGCTGCAATCATTCGCCGGAAAATATTATTGCTACAACTTATTTAAATGGAGACCTATTCCAATATCCAGACTGCTATTAGCAGGGAAAAAGAGATCAAAAAATGGAACAGGAAAAGAAGGAGGATCTTATTCGCCTCAAAAACCCCATTGGCTCTTCTTAAATAGAGAGGTCTAAGGTCATTTGGCCCCGAAGATAATGAAAGGCGGTTTTGAGGGCCGGGCTGTCCACTACGACTTCCGGAGCGTAGCGAGAAGTCTTCCCCTACTCCCCAAGCCCTGCTCATTTCGAGCGAAGTGAGAACCTTGCCTTCAGTTGCATAAATGTGGTCTCATCCATCGGAGCGAGGAACCTTGTATTTCATTTGCCCTCTACTATGTCTTCAGTGAGCGAGGCGGAACCTTGCCTTCATGATTGCATAAATGTGAGGTCATCCAGCGAATCGAGGAACCTTTGTATTTCATTTGCCCTCTGCTACGTAAAAAAAAAAAAAAAAAAAAAAAAATAAACTTCATAGTGACTGAAGTGAACCCTGCCTTCATGTTTGCTTAAATGACATCGTCCTCCAAGTGGGGGCGAGGAACCCGCCTCTAAATAAAAACTATTCCTTCGCATAAACACAAACAAAAAGGGTGGGCTTCGACTCTCGTCTCAAAATCTACCGCGAGCTATCTCCTGCAAGGTATAGCAATGTCGAGCTGGTTATTCTCCAGTTTATTAATACACATGAAATGCTTGCCGGTATTCACGCCTTGTTTTCCATAGAGATCCACGTTCCAGTTCTGGTAACGGCAGATGCTCCTTATCAACACTTTCTGCGGTGAAAGTGAAATTACTATCAGCTATGACCAGCTTCTGGTTTTTTAAATGCAATGGCGGGTGTTCTTTTCCAGCGATCTCTTTGTTTGATGGGTGTCCAGGCACTATTAAGCGGGTAGGAGTGAGTTGCCTTTTTGGTGTTT
>JADKKJ010000011.1 GCA_016720565.1 Chitinophagaceae bacterium | reverse complement strand
TAATACCTTGTTTTTCTTTAATAACGGTTTTAATTCAGAAAGTAGATTTGGATCATTAATCTCAAATAGTTTATCCGAAATAGCACCTCCATTACCTTCAATTAGATTCTCCTCATTTTCAACTTCTACTTCATCAACGTCTATTTCATTATTTTTAAACAACTTTGAAAGCCTTTTAAAAAATAAGGGAAGACTTCTGCGGTCAAATACAACAATCTTTTCGCCATTTGAAAGATATCCAGCCCTAAAATCACCAATTTTTATTTGTTTTTGTAAAGAGTTACGCGAATAAAGTGAGACATTACTTTTTGCGTTTAATCTATCTTTAAGTTTTTGGGGGTTCCAAGAAACAAAAGTATCATTATCCACATCGTAACCTAAAATACAAAATGGGATATTAGTTTTTAATGCTTTTTTAAAAATGTTTACTAAATGGCAATTGAACTCGAGTGATGTCCGGTGAGTTTACAAAATATGCTGGGGATATATTTTTCAAGAAAATAAAAAAACGATTACTTCCAATTTTAATAAGAAATGGATTGCCTTCCTCATACTCAAAGCCATCAACAAAATTTAGAGTTTCAACAAACTTAATTTTCAACTCTTTTGAGTGAATATTTCGCATATTAAAGTAAAATTATCAAAATGTTTTTTATATAAATAATTGTCTTGAATGTAAGGCGGCTTTTGAATTTTAGACTCACCAATTTATTCCAAATAACAAGATTGGAATTTAACTTACCTCTTATTCAACCTTCATCCTATAATGCTACTTTAACAGCCAATATTCAAGCCTTCGACGTTATGTTCACGTTACCTGGAACTGAGTAGAGAAAAACAAAAGACCCGAAGACCTTAAATTTCAGGAGCTTTATTAAAAACCTATCGAGGAGTTATAGAGGAGATCCAGGGGAGTTATAGGGGTTGATCCTGTACACAGTCCCCGGTCAAAGCCGATGTTGTTCCGGGAAAGAGGCGGATCGCAACCGCTGGTTTTATTGCAAGCCCCAAAGGAGATTCCTGCCACATACCTGGTACATACCTGCTACATTCCTGTCTAAATAAGCATAAATGGGTTCCGGCATCCCGGATCTCAGGCCCAAAAACGAATGATTTGGGATAAATTATTGTATCCCATTCCATTAAGTGAAATGATGCTTCATTCAGCCGTATCAATCAGGGGTCAGTGCCGTACCAGTGCCGTGTCAGTGCCGTGTATATAGGCGGAGAGAGGCATGAATTACGGGTTTCGGGTTCCAGGTTCCGGGCCTGCCTGCCGGTAGGCAGGTTTCGGGTTTGAAGGGGTGTTTCGTATTTGCCATATTTGGACGGAAAATGGCTAGTTGACCCGTCCTGAAAAAACTATACACCAAAACGTATAGTATGTTTGTAGAAATTGATGAATTAATGTCTTCCAGGAGGCCTAAGAGTCAGGAGAATTACTCCCCTAAACTGATCCTTCAAATTATTGAGGAAGTGCTCAATGGGACTCCCCAAATCCTGGTTCTAAAGAAGTATCATTTAAATTATGGCAGCCTCAATAATTGGTTAAAGAAATATGGAGGGGAAAGGTACCAGCAGATCAGGCGTAATTCTATTCCTGAAGATAAAAGGAGAAAGCTGGTAAAGGCACTGATCGAAGGCAGGATGACAAAGCAGGAAGTAGTGGCGCATTGTAAGGTGTCCCCAAAGACTGTTGATGCCTGGCTTAAAAAAGCATCTAAAGAAGAACCGGAGGTCAATAGCTTTGAACAAAACGCGATGCCAACCTCTAATAGCGAGCAGACCGAACTAGCGGCAGCTCTTTTAAAGATCAGGGCTTTGGAGTCTTTAATAGACGTAGCAGAGGAAAAATTTAAAATAGCTATCAGAAAAAAGCCTGGCGCCAAACAGTAGAAAGATTAAAACAAGAGGATCCTTCGCTAGGCCTGGAAGTCCTCTGCCGGCTGTTTGGCAAAACAAGGCATGCTTATTATGACCATGTATGGCGCAGGCAATTAAACGATCTCAAAGATGATCTGATCCTTCAGATCGTGTATAAAATACGATCCTCACTGCCTCGTATTGGCACCCGAAAACTGCATTTTATGGTCAATCAAAAACTCGCAGAACATAATCTGGTAGCGGGTCGCGACCATTTATTCGATCTCCTTGCACGTTACAAGTTGTTGGTAAGAATGCGACGCAGAAAAGCGATTACCACTGATTCCAGGCATTGGATGCGCAAATATGAAAACCTGATAATGGAACTGGTGCTGGACAGGCCCGAACAACTATGGGTGAGTGACATCACTTATATCCGGATAACCCATGGGTTTGTATATCTCAGCCTAATTACGGATGCGTATTCAAAAAAGATAATCGGCTATGCATTGCGTAAAGATCTTAGCGTAGCGGGCTGCATGGAAGCATTAGAAATGGCATTGGAAAACAGAACAACAACCTGGAAGACGCTGATCCATCATTCTGACCGGGGATCGCAGTATTGCTGCAAAGAGTACGTGGATCTATTAGCGCAGAATAAGATTGCAATAAGCATGACCAATAATGGAGACCCTTACGAAAATGCCATCGCAGAAAGAGTGAACGGAATCATTAAAAATGAATTTAATCTTTACGGAGGCAGTGGTGGCTTTGAAGAAACGCGGCTGCTTGTTAGCAAAAGCATAGCCGCTTATAACGAACTAAGACCCCACAGCAGCTGCGATTATTTAACCCCCAACCAGGCACATTTAAAATCAGGCAAACTGGAGAAAAAATGGAAGAATTATAAAAACCTTACTTCTAACCCATAAATTTGAAAAAATGGTCCTGTATAGCTCTGTTAGGATTACCCCAAACGGGTGTATAGCTGTATCAGGATTAATTACCTCACCTGTATAGCTATTTTAGGACGAGACAAGTTGGTACGCTTTTTTTATGAGCCCTTATAAACCCCTCAAGAATAGTAGAAGAATAGTGAGAGAATAGTTGAAGAATACATTCCCATAACATTCCCATTACAGAAGTAATTAGGAAAGTAATGAAAACGGGTAAAGCTGCAAGGTTCAAGGTTCCGGGTTCAAGGTTTCGGGTTTCGAGTTCCGAGTTACGGGTTACCTTCCCGAGTTAGGTTACGCCCAACTCGGAACCTTGAACCTTGAACCTTGAACCTTGAACCCGGAACCTTGAACATTGAACCCGGAACCTTGAACCCGAAACTCATGATTAGAAACTCCCAAGTACCAAAGATTTCACCTCACTCATGGCGACTCTGGTTTGCTCCATGCTATCCCGATGCCTAACCGTTACCGTTCCATCTTCCTTGGTCTGGTGATCAATAGTCACGCAGAACGGAGTGCCCAGGGCATCCATACGGCGGTAACGCTTACCGATGGTGTCTTTCTCTTCGTAGAAACATTTGAAATGAGATTTGCAGTCGTCCATTAACTGGCGGGCCAGCTCGGGCAGACCGTCTTTCTTCATCAAGGGCAATACCGCCAGCTTGATCGGGGCCAGCTTCACCGGGAACTTCAATACCACGCGACTGTCCTGCTTTTCGGCGGTGCTCAGGTCCTGCTCCTCATAGGCATTGCTCATGATCAACAGGAACATCCTGTCCAGACCGATCGAGGTTTCGATCACATAAGGGATATAATTGCCATAAGGCTTGCCCGTGGCCGGATCCAGGTCATTATCGAAATACTGCTGCTTTTTCTTGCTGAACTCCTGATGGTTCTTCAGGTCGAAATCGGTACGGGAGTGAATACCCTCCACTTCCTTGAACCCTATCGGGAATTCAAATTCGATATCGCAGGCCGCATCGGCATAATGGGCCAGCTTGGCATGATCATGGAATTTATATTTGGCCGCAGGTATTCCCAAAGCCACATGCCAGTTCATTCTTTCTGTCTTCCAGAACTCATACCATTCTTTCTGTGTACCGGGACGGATAAAGAACTGCATCTCCATCTGCTCAAATTCGCGCATGCGGAAAATGAACTGTCGCGCCACTATCTCATTCCGGAATGCCTTACCTACCTGCGCAATACCAAAAGGGATCTTCATCCTTCCGGTCTTCTGCACATTTAAAAAGTTCACGAAAATTCCCTGGGCAGTCTCTGGTCTTAAATAAACCTTGTTATCTTCTTCATCGGAGGAAGCAGTCGAGCCAAACTCAGTACTGAACATCAGGTTGAACTGACGTATATCGGTCCAGTTACAGGTTCCACTGATCGCGCACTTGATATTATTGGTCTCAATTAATTTCTTCAACCCAATAAAATCATCCTTACTCAGCAATAATTCCATCTGGGTTAAGATCTCATTCGCTTTATCGTCCTGGCCTGCAGCCTGCAGCTCATCGCTAAAAGCCTCGATCAAATGGTCTACCCTGTATCGCTTCTTACTATCCTTATTGTCGATCATCGGGTCGTTGAAATTATCTACGTGGCCCGATGCCTTCCATACCGTTGGATGCATAAAAATGGCCGCGTCAATACCCACGATATTCTCGTGCATGCGTGTCATGCTGTTCCACCAATGATCGCGGATATTCTTCTTTAATTCCGCCCCCCACTGGCCATAATCGTATACCGCCTGGAGGCCATCATAGATCTCTGAACTGGGGAAAATGAAACCGTATTCTTTGCAATGGGAGATGATTGACTGGAGCTTGTTCGTTTCGATTGCCATAGGGGGCAAATTTAAGGCAAAAAAACAAGCCGCTAGCTGCTGGCCGCTAGCAGCTGGATATTTAGAATAAACCGAGATATTCCCGTTCATAAGATGGACTACCTGTAGACCCTGATCAACTAGCGGCTAGAAGCTAAAGGCTAGTGGCTTTTTAGTACACAGATGAATAGGATTAACACAGATGAATACAGTCCTCTCCTGGCTACGAATTGGTTTTGTTTTAAAAAATCACTCCCTGTTTTTCGTATCCATGAAGATCGTCACCGGACCATCATTCAGCAATGCCACCTTCATATCCGCCCCGAAAACCCCGGTACCAATGGCCTTCCCCAGATCATTACTCAACTGTTTTATCATTTTCTCATAGACCGGCACTGCATGATCGGGTTTGGATGCTTTAATATAGGAAGGCCGGTTCCCTTTTTTGTACGAAGCATGCAAGGTAAACTGGCTCACTAATAATATCTCCCCTCCCTGCTCGATCACCGATTCATTCATCACTCCATCGGCATCATCAAAAATGCGGAGGTTCACGATCTTACCGCTTAACCATTGGATGTCTTCATCGGTATCGGCGTCTTCGATGCCTACTAATACAAGCAGTCCTTTTCCTATTTGGGAATGGATTTTACCATCTATGGTTACTGATGCGGAGGAGACACGTTGGATGATGGCGCGCATGGGACGAAGATAATACAAGGTTCCTCACTTCGTTTGAGTGAAAGGCAAGGTTCCTCGCTGCGCTTGAGCGAAAAGCAAGGTTCCCCACTTCGTTCGAGTGAAAGGCAAGGTTCCTCGCTGCGCTCGGAATGACAAAGGGATTTATATGAGAGAGGAAAACAGCCAGATCTCTCGCAATGCTCGAGATCCAAGTGGTGGGACACCTAGCCCCCTCTTCAAATTATCTTGAGGCAACGCCTCTCGCCCCCCACAACTTGTCATTCCGAACGAAGTGAGGAACCTTGCCTTTGCACTAATTTTGCTCACAGCTCATAGCTCACGGCTCAAAGCCCCTATTTATGGATTTAACGAATGAAATAGAATTTAAAACAACAAGATCAGGCGGTAAAGGCGGCCAAAACGTAAACAAGGTAGAAACGGCCGTGATCGGCTCCCTGCATATTGCCTCCTCCACTATATTAAATGATGAACAAAAAACTATCCTGCTTCAAAAATTACAGAACCGTATTAACAAAGAAGGCTGGCTGATCATCCGCTCGCATGTTCACCGCACCCAATATTCCAATAAACTGGAAGTGATCGAAAAGATCCATCACCTTGTGGCGCAGGCACTGGTCAGAAAGAAAGCAAGGATCGCCACGAAGATGAGTAAGGCGGCGAAGGAGAGGAGATTGGAGAGCAAGAAGATACATTCGGAGAGGAAGAGGGAGAGGAAGTATAGGGGGGAGTAGCAGCCAGCTAAACCCTAAGCGCTAATCCCTAACCAATTTTGTAACTTTGCCTCATGCCCAAGGCCACCCTATTTGCCCTATTCTTCATCCTCAGCCTGATCCTGCTGAACAACTCCTGCAGAAAGGAAGGATCTACCAGAGGTCTTACCAAACTCGACCAGGTAAGGCCAACAGCCTTCCCCTATCCTCGATATAATTTTGTTGATAACCCACTAACCGTAGAAGGATTTGAACTGGGCAAAAAATTATTCTACGATACGCTTCTTTCTGATGATCATGAGATCTCCTGTGGTTCCTGTCATGAGCAGCGTGCTTCTTTCGGCACTTTTGAACACGATCGCAGTCACGGCGTACACCACTCCCATACCCTGCGCAATGCCCCCGTATTACTCAACCTGGCCTGGTCAACTTATTTCCAATGGGATGGGGCCTACACAAAACTTACGGATGCAATTGCCCAACCACTGACCGGACATGTTGAAATGGGCATGGACTTCCACCGCATCGTGGAATATCTTGAAAGCAATGAAGATTACAGAAACCGGTTCAAAGATGTCTTCCACACGAATAAGATCCATCCTGATTTTGTACTGAAAGCGCTTTCCCAGTTCACGGGGAATCTGGTTTCTTATAATTCCCGCTATGATAAATATATGGTGGGACAGGAAACCTTCACGGCCCAGGAAAAACGCGGACTGGCATTATTCTCCGCCAACTGCGCTACCTGTCATGCGCCGCCTTTATTCACCGATTTTACTATCCGAAACAATGGTGCCAGCTATGATGCTTTATTAAAAGATATAGGCAGAATGGGCGTGACGGGAAGAAAAGAAGATTCCATGAGTTTTAAAGTGCCCAGCCTGCGCAATGCCTATAACTCTTCCAACTATTTCCACGATGGCCGTTATAATACCCTGCACCAGGTCATCGATTTCTATCGTTTCGGTATGCAGCAGCGCGATAACCTGGATCCTTTATTGAAGAATGGCATTCGACTTACAGATGCGCAGGCGGATGATCTGTTTGAGTTTCTTCGCACATTAACAGATACGAGTTTTTTGAGAGATAGGAGATTTAGTGAACGTTGAAGGAACGTTGAGCTGTTGAGCTGTTGAGGCCTCCGGCAGTTGAGCGAATACTCAGATTATTTAGGGTGTTCACTCAACAGCTCAACCTCTCAACTGCTCAACTTTGTATTCCCTTCATGCCTCTCCCCATCCCTCCCACTCTTCTTCTCAAAATTCTTCTCCAGCGCCTCTGTAAGATCTACCCCTGTCTGATTAGCCATACATAACAATACCCATAACACATCCGCCATTTCATCCGCAATAGCTTCCTTACCCTTCAGTTCTCCCCGATAGGATTGTTCACCATACTGCCTTGCGATATGCCGGGATAGTTCTCCTACCTCTTCTGTTAGAATGGCCATATTGGTGAGTTCGTTGAAGTAGCGGACGCCTATGGTAGTGATCCAGCCATCTACCTGCTGCTGTGCTTCTCTAATTGTCATAGTAATTCGTTGATTGAACGCAATATAAAGGCCAATTCCGGGAGAAACCCAACCCTTATTGGAAAATAATCAGAAAACATATTAAATAAACATACCTTAATAGTCTTCGGCCAACCCCCACCCCTCGGAACTATAATCGAATCATTTTTTCAAACTAAAACCATCAAAAATGAAAAAAGCATTTTTTCTATGGCTATTTATTGCCATAACCTTTTCTGCATTCTCCCAGGGCAAAACACTTTATTCGATCGCATCTGTCAAACCTAAGGCTGGCATGAAGATGGCTTTTGAAGCTGCCTGGAAAACCCATCTCGACAAGTATCATGTAAAAGAGGAGGATCGCCAGGCCGTTTATGAGATCACCACCGGGGTTCATGCCGGCACTTACATGATCGTAACCGGGCCCATGTCGTATGCGGATATGGATATAGAAAAAGCCAATAGAAAAGAACATGGAGCGGATCTTCAATCGACGATCTCCGGCCTTTTAGAATCAAATGTACAAAGCTGGTATCGCTGGGATGATACTGCCAGTTACCATGGAGATGTTGTCGCCTCCAAATTCAATGTAATGGTAACCCATATTAAATGGGGTATGCAGATTGCCACCATCCGGGAATCAAAAAGAGGTTCACAGATCAATCAAAAATTATATCCAACCGATCGGTTCAGCTTTAATGTATATGTCCAGCAATTTGCCGGTTCTGATCCGGTAATAGTAAATGTCAGGAATTTAAAAGATGGTTTTAAAGAAATGGAAAATGGCTATTATGGTCCAAACCCAATGGCCAACCAGCCTGATGCTTTTAAAAATGCTTATATCGCACAGTATGGTCAGGCCGATTGGGATGCCCGGCAGAAACTGGTGATGGATAATGCAAATGTTGCCAGCAGGGAAGTTTATTTAATGGTATTGAGAAAAGATCTTAGTACGCCGGTTAAGTAATGCACTTAATAAAGATTCCGGGTAAGAGGTTACCCGGAATCTTTGTTTTAAAAGCTACTAGCTATTAGCCACTAGCCTCTAGCTTATTTGGAATTCAAGTCTAAAATTGGAACCCAAATCGCGAAGCTTTGCAACTCAATACTCCCGACTCTAGACTACCGACTCTGCTGCTAACTGCCAACTACTTACTGCCAACCACTCTCTTTCCCTTCAACAGCTCCAGCTCCTTCCTTTGATCTTCCAGGTTCTTCTTAGAATCCACCTGGTCCTGCGCATTTGCTTTTAATTTATTCTCCAGGTTCACCTGCTCTTCTTCCAATGACTTTATCTTTTTCTCGGTTTTCAGCGCCAGGTCCTCCTGGGCCTTGATCTTAAGTTCAAGATCGGCGGCTTCAATATCCGGGATCAGGTTGTTCAGGAATAATTTGCTTTTGCCGATACCGGATACATCCATTTTCTCCAGGGCATTCACATCATTTTTCTGGATCACCATATAAAGTACAGCCTCATCAGATTCCTTCCTGCTCTTGCGCTCTACTTTTACGATATAATCCATCCGCTCGGCGCTGATGTCCATCACATAGGCATTTTTGAAGATAAGGGTACCCTTGTCGGCATTGAATATTCCTTTCTCTTCTTTGGGCTTATAACCCATCACCCTGAATTTTTCGATCACGGCATTTTGTACAGCCTCCGGACTATAACTATAATTAATGGCAATGGCCATTTGCTTTTTCTTGTCGTAGGTAAGCTTATCCTCATAAGCCTGCGAGAAGAGTTGAATACTTAAAAAAACACATAGCAAAAGGAGGAGGTGACGCTTGTTCATTTTGGCTGTTTTGGCAAAGATAAATGGCATTTTGTTTTGAAGAGGAATAAGTACTTTTAATGCAGTAAATAGGTAAGTGAATGGGTGAATGGTGAATAGCTACCCGAAACCTTGAACCCGGAACCTTGAACCTTGAACCTTGAACCCTCAACATCCCCTCCTTTGAGTATCAAAAAACTAGCCTCTCAAACCCTATGGTACGGTATCCCCACCATCGCCTCCAGGTTTCTCGGCTATTTAATGAACCTCTCACTGCCGTTGATATTTGCACAGCCTGCCACCACGGCCGATCTTACCCAGGTATATGCCATCATTCCTTTTTTGAATATCCTGTTCACCTATGGATTGGAGACGGCTTATTTCCGATTCTCGCAGGACCAGGATAAGCATAAACTGTATAATACACTTTCGGTCTCATTGATCGGATCTACCATATTCTTTACCGCCCTGTTATTTCTGTTCAGGGATAATATTGCCTCGGCGGCAAACCTGCAGGATCATCCGGAATATATCACCTGGATGTCGGTGATCATTTTCTTTGATGCCATCAGTACCCTGGCCTTTGCAAGATTAAGACAGGAGAACCGGCCAAAACGATACGCCTTTGCGAGAATAGCCGGGGTCATGCTGAATGTGGTGACCGTGATCCTTTTCCTCGCCGTTATTCCTCATTATGTTTCCAAACACCCGGATAGTTTTTTAAACAGTTTTTATAATAAGAACACCGGTATAGGTTATTACCTGATCGGAAATATCGCAGGTTCAGTTCTCACCTTCCTGATCCTCCGGAAAGAATTCGCGCAGATACGTTTTCAGTTTGATGGAGCGCTCTGGAAAAAGATCATGCGCTATTCATGGCCCCTGGTCATTGTAGGTATGGGTGGTATGGTAAATGATATGCTGAGCCGATTGATCTACCAGCATGTGGTGGATCTTCCTCCCCAGCAGGCAAAACATGAACTGGGGATCTTCGGTAATATCTACCGGCTGGCCGTACTGATCACCATTATGATCCAGGCCTTTCGTATGGCGGCAGAACCATTTTTCTTCAACCGTTCAAAAGAGGAAGATGCGCCAAGAACCTATGCAAGGGTGATGAAATTTTTTGTGATCGCCTGTTGTTTCATGTTCCTTTTCATCAGCCTTTACATCAATGTATTTGCCTGGTTCTTTATGGCCATCCATAAACCAGCCTGGGTAGAGGGATTAGCTATAGTTCCATTACTCGCTCTTGGTAATATTTTCCTGGGTATCTATTACAATCTCAGCATCTGGTACAAACTCACGCATAAGAATATGATCGGTGCGGCCATCACATTCGCCGGCGCTGCCATCACCATCGCATTGAATGTTTTACTGATACCGAAATACCATTATACCGGCGCGGCCATTGCCACATTCAGCTGCTATTTATTCATGATGATCACCAGTTATATACTGGGACAGAAATATTATCCCGTTCCATACGCCAGGAAGAAATTGATTGCCTATATCATACTTGTTTTATTGATGTACCTCACGCACCTGGGCCTCACTCAATTAAATTCAAACCGTTGGTTCGATCTGGGATTGGCTACGGCGTTGTTGGGAAGCTTTGCAGTTTTTGTTAGCAAAGTGGAAAGAAAGGAGATCAGTGCTATTATGAAGAAAACAACCAATGCTCCCCCAGCCCCTAAAGGGGAGGATAATTAGTTTAGCCGAGATATTCGGTGTTATGATTCATGATAATTATTCATACATTTTTTTAAAACGGAATAATCACTGCTATAGTAAACAAAACTCCCCTTTAGGGGCCCGGGGGTGCATTGGCTGTTTTATGATTTAGAGTATACGGTATCACAATTACACGAATCATCCTCCCCTTTAGGCCCGGGGGCGGCTGTTGGCTGCTCCTCAACCCCTCAACCCCTCAACCCCTCAACCTCTCAACTTTCCCTCACAAACCCATTCCCCCTCTTCTCGGCCCCCACAGTCGTTGCCTCGCCATGTCCCGAATAAACAACCGTTTCATCCGGCAACGTATAAAACTGAGTTCGGATACTATTTTCCAGCACTTCAAAACTTCCTCCGGGAAGATCAGTTCGACCAATGCTGCCCTGGAACAATACATCGCCGCCGATGATAAATCCGCCGGCCTTATGGTAAAAAGAGACGGATCCGGGAGAATGGCCGGGGGTAAAGACAACCTCCAGTTCCTCTTTGCCGATGTGAATAATATCTCCCTCGTTCAAATAAACCAGGTCGCCCTCATAGCCTTCAAAAGGAAGCTGCCATTGTTTGCCCGAAATGGGGGCATAATCCAGCAATTGCTTTTCTAAAGGATGGATATGGAGGGTTAGTCCCCAGGTATCATGCACGAATTTGTTGCCAAAAACATGGTCGAGGTGACAATGGGTGTTGAGCAGCAAAACGGGTTTTAACCCTGTCTTTTCAATGGCCGCTTTAAGCTCATTTCTTTCGGCAGGGAAATAACAGCCGGGGTCTATAATGCAACAGTCCTTTTCTTCGTTATAGAGTAAATAGGTGTTTTCCTGGATAGGACTGAAAGAGAACGAGGTGATGCTTAACATGGAGGGTTTTCCTTAATTTTAAATTCACTTCAAAAGCCCCTGATTCAGGGGGTCTAAAAGTACAAAACAACTAACTTTGAGAACGGTTGCTTTTTATGGTTTCTAAATCACCCAAAAGCAATTAATTCAGCAAATATTTCCAACTCAGGAGCAGTGGGCCTCTAGCGGCTAGCTGCTAGCGGCTAGAAGCTAAAAAACTATGAAGAAGATCCTTAATCTATTGATCATCGCCTGCCTTCTCACTCTATCAGTGAATGCCCAGGTTAGCAGCGTGGAGTTCGGCAAGAACCGTGTGCAATTCCAGAAATTCAACTGGAAATATTATCAGTCGGAAAACTTCAACACTTATTTCAGCCAGGATGGCCTGGGACTGGGTAAATATGTGTCGCAGGTGGCTGAACTGGAACTTCCCTCCCTGGAGGAATTTGTGGAATATGGCTCGCAGCGCCGCATCAATATCGTGGTCTATAATAATTACGATGAAATGCAGCAATCCAATATTGGTATCGGCATCGACTGGCAGAATGCAGGTGGGGTTACCCGGCTGGTGAACAATAAGATGATCGTTTATTTCGACGGTAACCATGATAATCTTCGCCGCCAGATCCGCCAGGGCATTTCCCAGATACTGGTAGATAATATGCTTTTTGGAGATGACCTGGGTGAGTTTGCCGCTAACCAGGCCCTGCTGGATCTTCCCAAATGGCTTACCGATGGATATATCGCCTATGCAGCAGAAAACTGGAGCCCCTCGCTGGATGATGACCTTCGCGCCATCATGCTCAATGGCGATTATAATAATTTCTACCAGTTCGCATTTGAAAAGCCTTTGCTGGCCGGCCATTCCTTCTGGAAATATGTAGCCGATAAATACGGAAAAGGCAAGACCACTTATTTCCTTTACCTGGCCCGCATCTACCGTAACCTGAACAATGCTTCGCAGAAAATAGCCAAAAAGAAATTCAAGAAACTGCTGGCCGATTTCATGACCGATGTACAGACCCAGTATTTCAAGGATATCAAAGGAAGAAGGAATACACCACGCGGACAATTATCTGTTAGCGAGGAAATAGGTAAAAAAGATTTCATCCGCTTCAATGCAAACCCTACTCCGCGGTCATTCAGCTATGCCGTTACAGAATATAAAGGCGGTCGCTATTCGGTAGTACTGATGGAAAATTTCGTAAACCGAAATGTGCTGCTGAAACTGGGCGTGCGTACCCGCGAAAAAGATATTCATCCTAATTATCCATTGCTGGCCTGGGATGGAAAAGGAACAAGGCTGGCCATTCTTTATAATGAAGAAGGCAAGACGAAGTTCTTTGTTTATGATGTGGTAAACCATAACAAACTCTGGAAACGCGAGATCGAACAATTTGACCAGATCCAGGATATGAAATACATGCTGGACAATAATACCCTGGTGATGAGTGCCGTGAGAAGCGGCCAGACCGATATCTATATCTACAAGATCGATAAGGGAACCTTTGAGCAGATCACCAATGATGTGTATGATGAACTGGATCCTTCTTTTGTGGCCTTCCCTAATAAATCTGGTATTCTCTTCTCCAGTAATCGTCCTACGGCGCAGGCCGCCAGTTCAGATGATTCATTGCCGGCAAAACATTTCAATATTTACCTGGTAGATAACTGGAACAAGGGTGAGACTAAACAGATCTCAAAACTCACCGACCTGAAACACGGCAATGCCCGTTTCCCTTCCCAGTACAATCAATCGCATTTCACTTTTGTGAGTGATGAAAATGGGGTGAATAACCGCTATGCGGGATTCTTCACTACGGCAAGGGCCGGATTGGATACACTGGTATTCATTGGCGATGAAGTTCTTCGTAATCCTCCTGCAAAAGATGTAGACAGCCTTTTGAAAGAATGGAAGAAAACAGATATTGATTCAGTAGGGTATGTTTCTGTTACCAATGATTCTTCCTATGTATTCCCATTGACCAATTACCAGAGTAGTTTGCTGGAGACCCGTACTGCGGGCGATAACCAGATGGTAAGTGAAGTGATCCGCCTGGGTGGTGACCTTAAAATGCTATATCGGTTGAAAGTGGACGAGAATACACTTCGTCGCCGCAATGTAAATGCCCGGCCTACTGAATATATGCGGCAGGTAATAGCCGAAGAAAAGAAAACTGCCCGTAAAGAGGCGGAAGTCAACCTTCCTTCGGATTCGCTGGCCAAAAAAGCGAATGACTTCTTCAACAGCGGCTTTGATGATGAAAAAAATGATAGCACCAAGCTGGGTAAAGTGGTGGCCGGTGAAGAAAAAGATAAGAAGAGCATCCTGAAAAAAGCCAAGGTATTTGAATACCGTCCGCCAAAATTCTCCATGGATTATGTGGTCTCCGGTTTTAATAATGATGTACTGGTTACCCGGTACCAGCCTTATAATGGTGGCTATGGTCCGCTGCAATTAAGCAATGGCGATTATTTTAATGGAATGCTCCGGGTAGGCGTATCCGATCTTTTTGAAGATTGGAAACTTACCGGTGGCGTAAGGGTGAATGGTGGCCTCGACAATAAGGAATACCTGATGCGCGCGCAGTACCTGAAAAAAAGGATCGATTACGGGATAACCTATTATCGTGCTACTTCAAAATCCTATTATGACCTGGGCGGACCTGTGCTATTAGGAAAATTATATTCCAATCTTTACCAGGGCACTGTTAGTTATCCATTCAATAAGATCAGGAGCATCCGATTCAATGCTGCCCTGCGCAGTGATAAATATATTTTCGTACCGGATCCAACGGTACCTGGTTCTTTACGCGTTCCGGATTTCAAAGAGAAATATGCGTTGATGCATCTGGAATTTGTACATGATGATGCCATCTCCAAAGCGCTGAATATCTGGGAAGGTTTTCGGGGCAAGGTCTATATGGACCTGAATGCAAGGATGAGCCAGTCGCCAAAAGATACCACAGGAGCCGGCAATCATCCAAAGACTTTCAATTTTGGATTTGATCTTCGTCATTACCTGCCGATCTACCGCAATATTACCTGGGCCGTAAGGGCGGCGGGAGATTTCAGCTGGGGTAATCGTAAGATCATTTATTACCTGGGTGGAGTTGATAACTGGATGATGTTTGGCAACAATGAGAAACAAGGTGGTGGTTACCGTTATTTCGACCGCAACAATACCCCTGATCCCGATGTGGATTATGCCTATGAATCACTGGCAGTGAATATGCGTGGCTTTATTCAGAATGTAGCCAATGGTAATAATGCTTTTGTGATCAACAGTGAGATCAGGGTGCCGGTGTTCTCTTCATTCATCAATAAGCCGATCAATAATGCCTTCCTCCGCAATTTCCAGGTGGTTCAGTTTGTTGACCTGGGTACGGCCTGGAACGGCAAGTTCGATAAATGGAAAAGGCCTTCTGTAAGTTATTATAACCCTCCTATCATGGTCACTACCAAAGCGGGCGGCATCGGACCTTTTGCCGGTGGTTATGGTTTTGGCGCACGCAGTACCATACTTGGTTATTTCCTGAGACTGGATGCGGCATGGGAAATGAAAGGGGTATTCCAGGGCAAACCGAAATGGTATTTTGCCATGGGGGTGGATTTTTAACTTCGCCCCATGTACAGAACCCGTGGGCTAATAGCCATTCTCATACTTCTTCTTTTAACAGAAACCAACAGCCAGGCCCAGCGCCGGGTCATAGCTGGTACTGTTATCGACGCGGTAAGTGAAGAACCCATTCCATTCGCATCGGTAGTCTTTAAGAATACCGAGATCGGCAAACTCACCGATTCTGCCGGACATTTTTATTTTAACCTGAATAAATGGCCCTCAGATACTTTATTGGTTAGCTCCGTTGGATTCCAGCCTTTTGTTTTCCGCATCGATACAAAAAAAGATACCATTCAACTAACGGTGAGTTTTGTTCGGGGTACATTTAATGAAAACGCTTCTGTAAAGGTCAAAGTGAATAAAGGCCTGCTGGTATGGCGAAAGATCGTTCAGCATAAACCACAAAACGACCGCTATCGCTTTTCCAATTTCTCCTATGAACTTTATAATAAACTCGAACTTGACCTCAAGAATGTGAACTTCCAGCGATTCGGAAACTTCAAACCATTAAAGTCGGTCACCGACCTGATCAATAATAATATTGATACCAGCGAAGGCATGAAATACCTTCCTACTTACCTTACCGAAACCCTTTCGGATTATTATTATTCTAAAAACCCATTGCGCCGCAGGGAACTGATCAAAGCTTCCAATACCAGCGGACTGAGAAATGAAAGCCTGCTTAAGAACCTGGGCGGTACCGACCAGGTAGTGAACGTTTATAATAATTTCATTCCCGTAATGGACAAGGATTTTATCAGTCCTATCAGCGATAACGGGGACTATTATTATAATTACCGGGTGCTGGATACACAGATGGTGGCCGGACAACGCTATTTCCACCTGGTCTTTACTCCCCGCAGAAAGGGCGGCGATACATTCGAGGGCGATTGCTGGGTACATGTGGGCAGTTTCGCCATTCAGAAAATGAACCTTCGCCTGGCCAAAGATGCCAATGTAAACTTTGTAGACAATCTGAGCATTGTTCAGGAATATAGACTGATCAACGATAGTACCTGGTTCCTGTATAAAGACAAATACGTGATCGATGTAAAGACCGTTGGCAAGAAAAGCCCTGGCTTTATCGGAAGAAAGACCTCTACCTATAGAAATGTGCTGGTAGATGATAGTTCGGTGACCACGGAGCTGGCAAAGAATAAACAAATGGAAGAGATCATCGTTCTTCCAGGCAGTATGGATAAGGCAAAGGATTTCTGGACCAGTTCACGTCACGAGCCGTTATCAAAATCTGAACAGGGCATCATCCGTATGATCGATACGCTTACCAATGCCCCCGTGTTCAAAAGATTTACAAAAACACTGGCCTTTATAGGAACAGGTTACCGCGATATTGGCAATTACCAGATCGGGCCCTGGTTCAACTGGATCACCAGCAATAGCTGGGAAGGGTTTCGCGTACGATTCGATCTGGGTACCAATAAACATTTTGATAAAAAGATCAAGCTGCATACTTACCTGGCTTATGGCTTTGGCGATAAAAAATTGAAAGGCTTTGCAGAAGCTTTTTACCTGCCGAAAAAAGATCCACGCATGTATATGTATGGATCCTATACCAACGATCTTGATTTCGGACAGAACTATTATGGCGAAGTGACCATGGATAATATTTTCGCCCTGGCGGTAAGGAAAAAAGGCATTCCCATTAAAAATATCAAGATCGATGAAAAGCGATTTGAGCTATTCCGGGAGAACCTGAACTGGATGTCGAACCGGCTTACTATCACCCACAAGATCACCACACCGCTGCGTAATCTATTACCAACAGATTCATTTCCGGTATTGGGAGATGGACATCCCTTCAATAATTTCGAGGTCTCTTTAAAATTCCGCTTTGCTTACCTGGAACGTTTCCTGGAAAACCATTTTTACAGAAGCAGCCTCGGGAGCCCCTATCCCATAGGAGAGATCAATATCAGTCGCGGCTTCACAGGCATTCTTAAAAGCAGTTATAGTTATACCAAGATCAATGGCAGCATATCAGATTACATGAAACTGCCACCCCTCGGAAGCATCTCCTGGTATGTATATGGAGGTCGCACCTTTGGAACCCTCCCCTATATATTACTGGATATAGCTCCCGGTAATGAACTTTATTATTACAACCAGTATGCCTTCAATATGATGAACCGCTGGGAATTCATTCATGACCGGTATATGGGTATCAACTTCGAACACAATATCGGCAATGGCATATTCCGCCTCATTCCTAAATTAAAATTCAGGCAGTTCTGGACGGCCAAAGCCTTATGGGGACATTTATCAGCCGCCAATCGCGCACTTAATTTCAAGAATGGAAATAATTTCCAGACACTTGATGGCAAGACCTATCTGGAACTGGGCACCGGCATTGATAATATCTTCCATGTATTCCGTATCGATTGTATCTGGCGGGTACTTCCTTCAACGCTTCCTAAAACAGGTGATAAATCGTTTGGGGTGTTTGGATCGGTTCGTTTTACTTTCTAATTACCTTATCTGAGCCACAGGCTGCAGGCTTCAGGCTTGAGCCGTGAGCGATGCTTCAGGGATTTCATCAATTGGCTGAAAATTATGAATCGTAGCCATTTTGGCCCAAAGCTTGTGGCCAGCAGCCTGAGGCTAAAATTTGCTATCTTCAAAAAAAAGAGTACATGCCCTCCTTCATATTATCCCTCGACCAAGGCACCACCTCCAGCCGCTCCATTCTATTCGACCAGCAGGGAAATATCACCAGTGTAGCACAGAAAGAATTCACCCAGATCTTTCCCCAGCCCGGATGGGTGGAGCATGATGCCAATGAGATCTGGAGCAGCCAGTTTGGAACCATGGCAGAGGCAGTGGCACATGCTGGTATATCTATGAAACAGATCGCTGCCATCGGCATCACTAACCAGCGGGAAACAACGGTAGTATGGGATAGGAATACAGGTCAGCCCATTTATAATGCAATTGTCTGGCAGGACCGTCGCACAGCAGGATATTGCGATGAACTAAGATCGAAGGGTAGGGCGGAACTAATACAGCATAAAACCGGACTGATCATAGACTCCTATTTTTCAGCCACCAAGATCAAATGGATATTGGATCATGTGGAAGGAGCCAGGGACAAAGCAAATAAGGGAGAACTGGCATTTGGCACCATCGATTCATGGCTGGTCTGGAAACTTACCAATGGGAAAGTGCATGTTACTGATGTTTCGAATGCCTCCCGTACCATGCTGCTGAATATCCATACCCGTCAGTGGGATCCTGAATTGATCGAACTTTTTGATATACCCGCCTCCTTACTTCCCGAAGTGAAACCATCCAGTTGTGTATATGGATATACGGGCAATCTTATTCCGGATGCTCCTGTTCCAATTGCGGGCATAGCTGGTGACCAGCAGGCAGCACTGTTCGGACAATTATGTACCAGTCCCGGAATGGTTAAGAATACTTATGGCACGGGTTGTTTTATGCTCATGAATACCGGAGAGAAAGCCATTCGCTCTAATAATAATTTGCTGACCACCATCGCCTGGGAGATCAATGGTAAAACAGCATACGCGCTGGAAGGTTCTGTCTTTATTGCCGGTGCAGTGGTGCAATGGTTACGAGATGGATTAAAGATCATACGCAGTTCAGCGGAAGTAGAAACACTGGCTGCTACTGTTAAAGAAGCAGAAGGAGTTTATATTGTTCCTGCTTTCGCTGGATTGGGAGCGCCTTACTGGAATGCCTATGCAAGAGGCTCCATTTTTGGTATGACCAGAGGCACTACTAACGGACATATTGCAAGAGCAGCACTGGACAGTATCGCCTATCAAACCTACGATGTATTGAAAGCCATGGAAGCCGATTCAGGGATCAGTATTGCGGAGTTAAGAGTAGATGGCGGTGCTACCGTGAATGATACACTGATGCAATTCCAGGCAGATATTTTAAATACAGTAGTAGTAAGGCCAAAAGTTACTGAGACCACAGCCTTAGGTGCCGCCTATCTCGCCGGACTGGCAGTAGGTTATTGGAAAGATCTTGATTCAATAAAAGATCAGTGGCAGGCAGAACATCGTTTTACACCGACCATGGTCGATGAAAAAAGAATTAATTTTATCAATGGCTGGAAACGCGCCATCAAGGCGGCCATAGCCTGGGTGGAGTAAGGCACCCTGAACCTTGAACTTTGAACCTTGAACCTTGAACTTTGAACTTTGAACTTTGAACCTTGAACCTTGAACCTTGAACCTTAACCCTCAACAATGCATTCCTACCTCGGCGAATTCATCGGCACCACCCTCCTCATCCTATTCGGAAATGGCGTAGTGGCCAATGTTGTATTAAAAGATTCCAAAGGGCAGAACGGTGGCTGGATTGTCATTGCTTTTGGCTGGGCCATGGCCGTTTTTATTGGGGTCTATGCTTCTGTAAAATTCGGTGGTAGCGGACATTTAAATCCGGCGGTAACCATTGCGCTGAATCTCTTCTCCGACTTTAAAACAGAATTAGTATTGCCTTATATCATGGCGCAGTTTGCAGGGGCATTCCTGGGTTCGATCCTAGTATGGCTAAGTTATAAACAGCATTTTGATCAGACAGAAGATGCGTCTTTAAAAATGGCCTGCTTCTGTACAGCACCTGCCATTCGGAATAAATTTTATAATTCGATCACGGAGATAATAGGATCTTTTGCATTAGTATTTGGCGCATTGGCCATGTCCAATCCAACCACTCCTTTTGTAACATTGAATGCATTACCAGTTGCCCTGCTGGTATTGGCCATCGGATTATCATTGGGAGGCCCTACCGGTTATGCCATCAATCCGGCCCGTGATCTTGCACCACGCATCGCGCATTTTTTACTTCCTATAAAACGTAAAGCAAACCCTGATTGGGGTTATGCATGGGTGCCTGTTATTGGTCCAATACTCGGTGCTGTTTTAGCAGCCTGGGTATTTTCCCTGATCAAATGATCATTTGATCGAGCCAACGATCTCAAGGCTTTCAAACAATTCATCATCCGTCATGGTTAGCGGAGGAGAGATACGTAAACAAGAGGATGCGAACAGGAACCAGTCGGTGACCAACCCTTTTTCAAGGCAACGGTCTATGACTTTTTTATTGGTCTCAAAAGAATCAAAGCCTATACATCCCCATCGGGGAAAAGGAAAATAAAGGCAGCCACTGGTTATTTCAGGTAATGCAGGCATGCTGGTCTTAATGATATTTTCTTCCAGCAATACCTCAAAAGCAGCTAATCCAGCCGCACAACAAACCGGATGGCCAGCAAAAGTGCTGATATGCCCGAGCACAGGATTATCAGAAAAGGCATCCATTAGTTTTTTATCGGCTATGAAAGCACCTAAAGGCATTCCCCCACCCAGTGCTTTACCCAGTAATAAAATATCCGGAACGATATCAAATAGTTCAAAGGCCCATAATTTTCCCGTGCGACCAAAACCAGTTTGGATCTCATCCAGTATCAGTAAGGTTCCCGTCTCCGTGCATTTATTACGAATGGCCTGCATCCATTCTTTGGAAGGGATCTTCAATCCCGCTTCCGCCTGTATGGGTTCCAGCAGTACGCAGGCCGTATCCTCATTGATATGATCCAGCGCCTCAAATGAATTATGGTCCAGGTGAACGATGCCGGGTATCAATGGACGAAATGCATTCCGCCAGTATTCATCACCTATCATGCTCAGTGCACCCTGGGTACTGCCATGGTAAGAATTTTTAAACCCGACCATATTGGTTCTGCCCGTAACCCGTTTGGCCAGTTTCATGGCCCCTTCCGTAGCCTCCGAACCGGAGTTGGTAAAATAAACAGCGTTCAAGGATCCTGGTAAATGCTGGGTCAGCTTCATGGCATACTGAACCTGGGGTGTTTCTACAAACTCACCATAGACCATAATATGCATATAGTCCTCTAGCTGCGATTTGATCGCATGTAACACTTTAGGGTGACGATGACCAATATTCGCCACACTGATCCCTCCGATCAGGTCAGTATATTCTTTTCCGGCTTTATCATAAAGCTTCACACCCTCCGCTTTCACGATCTCCAATGCCATGGGTGCGATGGAAGTTTGGGCTACATGTTTCAGGAATAATTCGCGCTGGTTCATTCCTGCAAAGAAAGGAATTAGTTGGTAGTTTTGCCTAAACACCCAACAGCTCAACCCCTCAACCCCTCAACCCCTCAACCCCTCAACCCCTCAACCCCTCAACAGCTCAACAGCTCAACTTTAAATATGGCATTACTTCTTCCAATCAACAATATCCTCCCCCAGTTCGGCCAAAACTGCTTCCTCGCTCCCAACTCCACCATCGTGGGGGATGTAATAACCGGCGATGATTGCAGCTTCTGGTTCAATGCGGTAGTACGAGGAGATGTGAATTTTATAAAAATGGGGAATAAAGTCAACGTGCAGGACGGGGCCTGTATTCACTGCACCTTTGAAAAATGCGGTACTACCATCGGAAACAATGTGTCGATAGGGCATCATGCCATCGTACATGGAT
Source organism: Chitinophagaceae bacterium (assembly GCA_016720565.1). Classification (GTDB taxonomy): domain Bacteria; phylum Bacteroidota; class Bacteroidia; order Chitinophagales; family Chitinophagaceae; genus JJ008. Next base: position 1,361,098 of record JADKKJ010000011.1, on the reverse strand, counting down.
GCACCCTGCACGATAATGTGCTGGTAGGTATGGGGGCCATCATTATGGACCTGGCTGTGGTACATTCAAATACTATTATTGCCGCCGGGGCCGTAGTGCTGGAAAATACGATCTGCGAACCGAACAGCATTTATGCCGGTGTGCCTGCTAAAAAAGTAAAAGACATTTCGGGAGAGTTGGTGAAAGGGCAGATAGAGCGGATAGCGAACAATTATGTGAAGTATGCGGAATGGTATAAGGGAAGTTGATGGGTTGAGAGGTTGAGGCCTTCGGCTGGTTGAGCTGTTGAGAAGTTGAGCGGCCACTCTTACTAATAGCGTTTTCCCTCAACCCCTCAACCTCTCAACCTCTCAACTGAGTTCTTCAACCCCTCAACCCCTCAACCCCTCAACCCCTCAACCTCCCTATCGTAATTTTACTTTGCCCCCACCATTTATATTGGTTAAATTCGTCAACAACTCCATAATGCGCAGCCTCAGATACTATACGATCATTCTTACTATGATGATATTGTTATCATCCTGTAAACTCTGGAATAGTGTGTTCAAACCAAAATATGGCTGTCCAAGCAATGGAAAGAATGTAGGTGCGGAAAAGATCCTGAGTGGCGATCCCAAAGCCGCTAAAGACATGAAAAAAGCAAAAAAATTCAGAAGTTAGAACTTTTGAATGCAGCTATAAAAACAATATCCATGTCTTAGTGTTGTATCAGTAAGCAGATACGCGCTAATTGTAAAAACCTTATCATGAGCCTCACCCTACGAACAGCAATGGGCTGTACCGAAGCCGTCATTTCCGATGCCGGAGGATTAAAAGAATTCTATCGCATCGCTGACCTGCTCAGCGAAGACCTCAAACTCAGCTTTTCCCATAAAGAAGATGATTTTGATACGATTGCCTGGGAATTCCGTTTCAAAAGACATAACCTCACCCTGCATTACAGCATTTACAACGGTATCACTATTTTCCCTACCAAGACCCGCGACGCGCGGAACAGGGATAATAAAGCCGTGATCGAACTGGTGAATGTGCTTGAAGGGAGGATGACAGAACGGAAGATCGCATGATGATTATTAATTATTAATTAATAATTGCTGACCTCCCCCAGAGAATCCAGGATATTCACATAACTCACATACCTGTCTTCTTCGATCTCTTTATTGATCACTGCCTCTTTAATGGCGCAACCAGGTTCATTCACATGCAGGCAATTATTGAACTGGCAATTAGTTAACCGGTCGCGCATCTCCGGAAAATAATGGGAGAGTTCCTGCTTTTCAATATCCACCAGGCCAAATTCACGCATACCCGGAGTATCGATCACACGGCCCCCAAAGGACAGGTCGAACATTTCCGCAAACGTGGTTGTATGCTGGCCCTTACCGCTCCAGCCACTGATCTCGCCCGTCTTTAATTGTATGCCGGGGGAAATAAGGTTCAGCAGGGATGATTTACCCACCCCGCTATGCCCGCTTAATAAACTGGTCTTGTCCTTCAGAATGGCCTTTAATTCCTCTACTCCTTCTTTTTTCTCCGCGCTTACCAGCAAGACCTTATAACCGATCGCTCCATACATGGACAGGTAATGGGCGAATTGGTCCATATCCTTCTGTTTATAGAGATCTGATTTATTGAAAACAATAATGGGGGTAACATGATACATTTCCGCAGCCACCAGGAAGCGGTCTATAAAACCCTGGCTGGTCCTTGGCTCCCTTAACGTAACGATCAGCACCGCCTGGTCCATATTCGATGCCACAATATGATGCTGATGCTTATGCCGGGGGGATTGACGGTTGATATAATTATGCCGGTCGGCAATTGAAAGGATCATTACTGAATTGTCCAGCTCGCTTTCCAGCTCCACTTCTACCATATCTCCCACTGCCAGCGGATTGGTACTGGTAATATTATCCAGTTTCAGAACGCCTTTTACCCGGCCGTTCCAGAATTTGCCCTGCTCGTCTTTTAGTGTATACCAGCTTCCTGTGGATTTGTAAACCTGCGCAACCATAAGCAAAGTTAGCAGTTAGGAGTTAGTAGTTAGGAGTTATGCCCACGTAAAACCAATAATCAGTAATTAATAATTATTAAGGAAACCTTTTGAAGACCGTAGTCCTAAGAATAACTTCGATCATCAAAAAAAACAAGGCTGCCAGCATAAACGGCAGAAACCTTTCTTCAATTCGTTCAATAGTCAACAGCTCCACTTTCGATTTCTCCAGCTGGTCGATCTGCTTATAAATATTGGAAAGCCCTTCCCTGCTCCTGGCTCTGAAATATTGCCCACCCGTCTCCGTGGCTATCTTTTGCAAAAGGGCCTCATCCAGAAAATCAATGGAAGGATTCTTTTTCCCTTTTACCACCGGCATATTCGAAGAAAGATCGGTATTCGCTGCACTCATACCAATGGTATAAACCTTCACCTCTTTTGTTCGGGCTATCTCAATGGCCGTGAGCGGATCGATCAGCCTGGTCTCCGGCGGATCCTCTTTGCCATCCGTCAGCAAAATGATCACCTTCGATTTTGATTTACTCTGTGATAAACGATCCACCGCCGTAGCCAATCCTTCACCAATCACCGTTCCATCGGCCAGGTAGCGCCTGCTCTCCAAATTCCTGATCTGGGTGATCAGTGTATTCCTGTCATTGGTAATAGGGCACTGCGTAAAACTTTCACCGGAAAAGATCACCAGGCCTATCCTGTCTACCGGCCTTCCCCTTACAAATTGTTCCGCCACTTCTTTGGCCACTTCCATCCTTGAAGGAAGAATATCCCTGGAACCCATACTTCCGCTCACATCCATACATAAAACAATATCGATGCCTTCACCTTCGGTACGCTGCTCCTGGTTTCTTTTTTGCGGACGCGCAATAGCAATGACCAGGGCAATAATGGTAAGCAACCGGAAAATAAAAGGTAAATGCCTGAATCTCGACTTCCATGATCTGACAGCAAATGTGCTGCTGGTGGAAACAATGATCCCCTGTTCTTTTTTTTCTTTACGGATGTAAAGAATGATCAGTACCGGCAATAGCAGATACAACCCGAATGCCAGGGGAAAAGCGAACTCCATATTTTGCAAATACTCGTATAACATTATTGCGGAATTGAGGAAACGCTGGCTGATTCTATTGATCCTATTACTGAACTGATCGCATTGAACGAAGTCTCCCGGTCGGTCACTTCCGGAATGTATTTCGCGAATTTCACCATATCAGCCATACGCAAAGCCTGTCCAAGTTTATCCAGTTCTTCCCGGCTCAGCGATAATTCTTTTATTTTGATCAGCAGGTCGGCCGTTGTTTTCTGCAACGACTGTATATTCTTTTTTCGCTTGAGGTAGATCCTCAGCACCAGTACCAGCTTTGAATAATAAAGTTTAGGCTCCAGGTTCTCTGTATTCAGTTTCTTTAATTCCAGTATGGCCTCTTTATATGGATCTAACCCTTCCTTTACTACTACAGGGTCATTTCTTTTCTTTCTCCTGCGTAAATAAACGATCACAATTGCCAGTAATACGGCTCCGCCGATCAGATACCAGTACCAGTCTGTTTTCTTTTCTACACTTACTTCCAGGATATCTTTAATGCTGTGGTAAGGCTGACTGGTATCAAAATCTGAGAACTGCACATCGATGGGAATAGAATCTGAATGCCATTTATTATTTAGCACCAGGGCCGGTATCACCCAATGCCCAGAATCGAAACTGGTAAGTGTATAAACTATATTCAGGGTCACCAGTTGGTTGGCCACACTACTGTCTTTTTTTGGCTCCGCCGAAAATTCAAAATGGGCAATGCTGTCGAACCCTGTTTTAATTCCCGAACCTGATGGATAAACTGCCTTCAGGTTAAGCTGAAAGGTTTCCCCCAGTACTATTTTTTGCTTGTCGGCCGACACAGTAATACCGGGCTCCTGTGAATGGAGCAAGGCGGCAGGCAATAAGCAGAATAGAAATATGAGCAGGGTTCGGTACACTATCAGCGGTTTCGGCTTAAGAAAAATCGTTGCAACACTTTTACATAATCATCCCCTGTCCTTATATGCAGCAGGTCGGACCCTGCCGATTTGAAATACTGAACGGCCTGGTCAGTAAGACGGAAGAACTGTTGTTCATGGTCATAGCGAACATAGGAGTTGCTGGTATCCACCCATCGCTGCTTTCCGGATTCTGCATCCCGAACCCTGATAAGTCCCATATCAGGAAGGTCCTTATCCATCCGGTCATAGATCTTTAAACCGATCACATCATGTTTCCTGGAAGCGATACGCAGCGCGTCTTTATAATCCTCATCGATCATATCACTTAATACAAAGGCAATACTTTTCTGCCGGGTGCTGTTAGTAAAGAATTTCAATGCCTTACTCATCATGGTGCCTTTTCCTTTTGCCTCCATGCTTAATAATTCCCTGACAATATAAAGCGCATGCTGTTTTCCTTTTTTAGGCGGAATATATTTTTCAATAAGATCGCTGTAAAAGATCACCCCCACTTTATCATTATTATTTACCGCCGAAAACGCGATCACTGCGGCCAGTTCGGTGATCAGTTCCCGTTTGGTTGAATATACCGTGCCGAATAAGGAACTATTGCTGATATCTACCATCAGCATAACCGTCAACTCCCTTTCTTCTTCAAAAACTTTACTGAAAGGATGCCCGAACCGGGCGGACACATTCCAATCAATGAAACGGATATCATCGCCGGCAGCATATTCCCTTACTTCCTTAAACGACATACCCTTGCCCTTGAAGGCGCTGTGGTATTCTCCGGTAAACAGATCGGTAGTGATCTTTTTACTTTTGATCTCCAGCGCCCGGACTTTTTTAATTATTTCGGAAGTAGTTAGCAAACAACAAGTTTAGAGATTAGGGATTAGCGTTTAGGGAACATTGATCATTCGCATCACATCATCCACCACATCCTCCACTTTCACATTCTCCGCCTCCGCCTCATAGGTCAGTCCGATACGATGCCTTAAAACATCTTTGGCAATAGCCCTTACATCTTCAGGGATCACAAAACCTCTTTTATTTAAAAAGGCCTGCGCTTTGGCGGCTAGTCCAAGGTTTATGCTTCCCCTGGGTGAAGCCCCATAAGAGATCAGCGGCGACAATTTATCCAGCTTATACTGGTCAGGTCTCCTGGTGGCAAAAACAATATCAAGTATATATTTTTCGATCTTTTCATCCATATAGATCTGATGAGTGAGAGTACGGGCATTGATCACTTCACTGATAGATACCACCGGGTTTATGGAAGGAAAACTTCCCTGCACACCTTGCCGCAGGATCAGCTGCTCTTCGGTGATGCTTGGATAATCTACGATCACTTTCATGATGAACCGGTCCACCTGCGCCTCCGGAAGCGGATAGGTTCCTTCCTGCTCCAGCGGGTTCTGTGTGGCCAGCACTAAAAAAGGTTCATCGAGTTTATAGGTAGCATCGCCAATCGTTACCTGCCTTTCCTGCATGGCCTCCAGTAATGCGCTCTGCACTTTTGCAGGAGCACGGTTGATCTCATCTGCCAGGATGAAATTGGCGAATATGGGACCCTTCCTAACGACGAATTCATTTCGTTGCTGGTTATAGATCATGGTACCGATCACATCGGCAGGCAGCAGGTCGGGGGTGAATTGTATACGACTGAACCTGGCATGAATGGCGGTGGCCATGGATTTTATGGTCAGTGTTTTTGCCAGTCCGGGTACTCCCTCCAGCAATACATGTCCATTACTTAACAAACCGATCAGCAAACGATCGAGCATATAGGTTTGTCCGATGATCACATGGCCGATCTCCTCGCGGAGTTTATCCGTGAACTGTCCTGCATAACTGATCTTTTCATTTAACTGCCGAATATCATCTGCGGTCTTTAACATGTTTGCTTAATTAAGTAAAGGGACTAATGGTGGATGGCAAATTACGAAGCTCCTCTTGCAAATTATTTGCCGTAATGACAAGCGGAGGGAAATATCCCTGTTTTTTGAGTATTTCCACCTTCCTTCTCATAAAAACTTTGCCTATTTTGGACCGCAAACCATCAATTATGAAATATTTGTTCCGCCTTACGGCTATACTTTCTTTATTTATTTTTTTCGCAGGCTGTTCCAAAGACAAGAACAAGAACTGCGAAACCATCGATATAACGGCAACCGTTACTAATTCTGATGCCAGCAATGGCACCATTACTGCCACTGCTACCGGGGGCTCCGGTTTTACGTACAGCATAGACGGAACCACCTTTGTAAATACAGGCAATTTTACCGCGCTGGCACCCGGAGCCTATACCATTACCGCTAAGAACAGTAATGGATGTACCGGATCCAAAAGCTTTACTGTAAATGGTACCAAAAAATATTTCATTACCAGGACCACCTGGAAATTCAGCAATGCAAAAGTGGGTCTCACAGATGTATCTGCCTTTCTTCAAACCTGCCAGAAGGATAATATCCTGACCTTCGCCGCTGCAGGCACAGGCACCAATGATGAAGGCGCTACCAAATGCAATGCGGGCGATCCCCAGACCACCCCATTTACCTGGAATTTTGTGGCAAGCGAGACCCAATTATTTATCTCTTCCACCCTGTTTACAGGTGGAAGCAATACCTTCAATATTGTGACTCTATCAAGTACACAAATGGTTCTTAGTCAGACAATAACACTAAGCGGTATACCGCAAAACGTGGAGGTGACCTTTATACATTGATTAAAAACTGGCACTATTTTGGGGCAGAAAGGATGAATAAATAAATTCACTTAACATTATTACTATGAAGATCAAGATCGGTTTCTTAGCCATATTAGCTTCCCTTGCCATTTTTTCCATTTCCTGCAGCAAAAGCGATAACCCGGCTCCTCAAAAAACAAAGACGGAATTATTGTCCACCACGGGAACCTGGAAATTCAGTTCAGCTTCCGCAAATGGTACGGATGTATCTGCCATGAACCCCCCATTTTCTCCCTGTGCAAAAGATAATATCCTGAGTTTTTCGGCTGGCGGAACCGGAAATATCAATGAAGGCGCCACTAAATGTGATCCTGCTGATCCAACCGATCGTCCATTTACCTGGAACTGGCTTAACAGCGAAACTACCCTTCATATCTCTACTCCATTATTTACCGGGGGCAGTTCAGATTTTAATTTGAAAAGTCTGACCTCCACGCAGTTGGTCCTTGAACAATTGTATAGTCCTTTAGCAGGACCCTCCATTATCATCAATGTGACTTTTGTACATTGATCTTAGGAGAGATAACGGGCCACAATAGGTAATCTTCTGCCCATTCCAAATGCTTTGGGGGAGATTCGGATGATGGGACAGAACTGGTTTCTCTTGTATTCATTGCGGTTTACCATGCTCAGCACCTTATCTGTAAGGCTTGCATCAAAACCCATGGCCTTGATCTCCCTCGGACCTTGTCGCCTTTCTATATATTGGTAGAGCAATGGATCCAGTATGGAATAATCCGGCAGTGAATCGCTGTCCTTTTGCCCCGGCCTTAATTCCGCCGAAGGGGCTTTCTGTATGATATTGTTGGGGATGATCTCCTTATCACGGTTAATATAACTGGCCAGGGCATATACCTGCGTTTTATAACAATCACCCAGTACCGATAAACCGCCTGCCATATCACCATATAAAGTGCCGTAACCAGTGGCCAGTTCACTTTTATTGGACGTATTCAACAGGATATATCCAAACTTATTGGCAATGGACATTAAAATATTTCCCCGGCTACGGGCCTGTATATTTTCTTCCGCCAATCCAAAAGGCAGGTCATTAAAAACAGGTTTTAACTCTGCCAGGAAGGCTTCATAGATGTTTCTTACCGGCACCGTATCATATGGGTTTCCCAGGTTCTTACTTAACTGCACCGCATCGCTTACCGAATGATCGCTGGAGAATGCAGAAGGCATTAATATAGCCCTGACATTCTCTTTACCTAACGCTTCAACGGCAAGCGCGAGGGTCACTGCGCTGTCTATACCGCCGCTGCTTCCCAATATGGCTTTACTGAAACCCATTTTCTGGAAATAATCGCGGATGCCCATCACAATAGCCTGGTGTATCTCAGGAACACAGAGTGAGAGGTCCAGTTTTAAAGGGGTCAGCTCCTGCTCAGGGATCTTATCTGCCGGAACTGAAACAGGTTCTTTAAAATAGCCCTTGTCATCCAGTTCAAACATTTTAATGCATTCTTCAAACAAGGGTAACTGGCCTACCATATTGGAATCTTTATCAAATACCAGTGATCCCCCATCAAATACGATCTCTGTCTGGCTGCCCACGCAATTGCAATAGACCATCGGAAGTTTATACTTCTTTGTATTCAATTTTACAATGGCCTTCCGGTCTTCCACATGGGTATAATCAAATGGAGAAGCAGATATGTTCAGCATGATATCCGGTTCCTCTGCCATTAACTTATCCATCGGGCAATTCCGGTAAAGCGGGTTATCGCCCAGGTTCCAGATATCCTCACAAATGGTGATCGCCAGTTTTTTCCCTTTGAAGGGCACCACTTTCCAGTTATCTGCTGGCTCAAAATAACGGTACTCATCAAAAACATCATAGTTAGGCAGACAGGTCTTATGCACGACGGCCTGCACTTTTTTTTCATACAGCAACCAGGCCCCGTTAAAAAGGTCTTTCCCTTCACGCACGGGGTTCCTATCGGGCGCACCCACCAATACACCGATGGTATCCGCATGCGCGGTGATCTCTTCGATGGATCGGTAGCAGCGTTCTATAAAATCGTTGAATTCCAGAAAATCGCGGGGAGCATATCCGCAGATGGAAAGTTCGGAGAACATTACCAGGTCGGCACCCAGTGCTTTAGCCTCGCTGATGCCTTCAATGATCTTCCGGGTATTTGCTTCAAAATTCCCGATATGATAGTTCTGTTGGGCAATGGCGATCTTCATCCTGTAAAATTAAACAACAATTTCAGAACTTTACCGTTTACAATTACCATGAAAACAGCCCTTACCATCCTGGCCTTTTCGTTCTCTTTATTATTCCTCCCGGCCTGCAATAATAAAAACAACCTTCCTGATATTTCCGGTATCCGGGTGGACCTCCGCATTGAACGATTTGATAAGGACCTGTTTGCTATTGATACCAACAACCTGGATGCTTCTCTTCGCCAGCTTGCCGCCAAATACCCGGCATTCTATCCCGATTATATGCAACAGATCATGGGCATTAGTGGCAACCCGGCAGACAGCAACACCGTAAAAAGCCTGAAACAATTTATCTGGGGATATGCGGCCATACAGGATTCACTTCAACGTGTATATGCAAATACAGATGAGCTTGAAAAAAAACTGGAGACCGGCTTTCGTTACGTGAAATATTATTTTCCTGATTATAAACCGGGTCGCGTACTGTTTTTCACCGGCCCTTTTGATGCACCGGGAGTTGCGCTTACCGGTAGCGGACTGGCTGTAGGATTGCAGCAATTCGCCGGAAAGGATTTCTCCGTTTACCAAACCCCTGAAGCACAGGAAATGTTTCCTTTTTATATCTCCCGCCGCTTTGATAAGGAATATATACCAGCCAATTGCATGAAGGCAGTGGTGCAGGATCTTTTCCCTGATAAAAGTGCAGGAAAGCCTTTAGTGGAACAAATGGTGGAGAAAGGAAAACAATGGTGGCTGCTGGATAAATTCCTTCCTCAAGAAGCAGATTCTTTAAAAACAGGATTTACTCAGTCACAGCTGGAATGGTGCAAAAGCAATGAAGGATTGATCTGGAGTTATATCTACACCAACGAAGATCTCAACTCTATTAACCCTACGGTTATTCAAACCTATATCGGAGAAGCGCCTTTCACCCAGGGATTGAACAACCAGGAATCTCCCGGTAATATCGGGCAATGGCTGGGCTGGCAGATCCTGAAAAAATATGTGAGCAAACACCCCGATATAAAGATCGAAGCCTTAATGAACACGGATGCGAGGAAGATCGTGGAGGAAGCGAAGTATAAACCTAAGTAAGTTGAGGGGTTGAGGGTTTAGAAAATACAGGTTGAGAAGTTGAGGAAATACAAGGCTTGAAGTAAATAACAAATCTCTGAACAAATTCGAAATAAGCTTGAAGCTTGAGGCTAGTAGCTTGTGGCTTCTTCCTCAGTTTCCCTTAAACGGAACGATCATCTCAAAAGCCGGAATAGTTACCGTAAACATTTTATTGGACCCCAGGTTCTCGAATTCATAGGTACCTTCCATTCTTCCCATTTCTGTACGCAGGTTGCAGCCGCTTACATACTGGTAATTCTCACCAGGTTGGATAATGGGCTGAACGCCTACTACCCCTTCTCCTTCCACCTCACGGTAAGAACCGTTTGAATCAAAAATATTCCAGTGGCGGCGGTGGAGCTTGACAGGGAAAGTATTTAAATTTTCCAGCGTGATCCGGTAGGCAAACATAAACTCCGATTGCAGGGGGTTGCTGTAGTCGGGTTGGTAAAATGTTTCAACACTTACCTGCACTCCATCGGAAATCATGCTGGTCATAAAGTAAAAATAACCAAAAAATTGGCATAAATGCCAGCCATTTAATTAAATACATGAATGGCATTCGCCCTAATTTTGCAACTGAAAAATGAATAGTATGAAGATAGCTGTGGCTAAAGGCGATGGTATAGGACCCGAGATCATGGAAGCGGTATTGCACATATTCAAGGCCAATAAAGTGCCCCTTGAATATGAGTTTGTAGATATGGGTAAATGGGTGTTTGATAAAGGCTTCAACAACGGGATGACCCCTGAAGCCAAACAAACCATCGAATCCCTGGGATTACTTTTTAAAGGGCCCATGGAGACCCCCAAGGGCAAAGGGGTAAAAAGTATTAATGTAACCGCCCGCAAGACCTGGAACACATTTGCCAATAAAAGGGTGTTTCAAACATTGCATGGAGTAGATACCGTTTTTTCAAAAGCTGGAATTCCCATCGATATCACTGTGGTCAGGGAAAATATTGAAGATACCTATGGTGGAATCGAGCATATGCTGACGCATGATGTGGCCCTTAGCCGTCGTTTCATCACCCGGCCAGGTTCCCTGCAGGTGATCAGATATGCTTTTGAAATGGCCCGCCAGAAAAAAGCAAAACGCATTACCTGCGGACATAAGGCCAATATCATGAAGATCACCGATGGCCTTTTCCTCGAATGCTTCTATGAAGTGGCAAAAGATTTTCCTGAACTCAAGGCCGATGATGTGATCGTGGATGATCTCTGTATGAAACTGGTCACCCGTCCTGATTATTTTGATGTGGTGGTTCTCACCAACCTTCAGGGTGATATTGTTTCAGACCTCTGCGCTGGCCTGGTTGGAGGACTTGGCTTCGCGCCTTCCGCAAATATTGGCGATCATATTTCCATCTTTGAAGCGGTGCATGGCACAGCCCCTGATATTGCCGGAAAGAATATCGCAAACCCAACGGCCTTACTTTTAAGCGGACTGGCCATGCTTCGTCACCTGGGACTTACAGAGAATGCGGCCATCATAGAGAACGCGCTTTTATATACATTGGAAACGGGGATTCATACCGGCGATTTCGGCGACAGGAATATCCCATCGGTAAATACTACACAATTCGCTGATGCCATCATTTCCAATTTTGGAAAGATCCCTGCTGTAAATGCCAAAGAGATCCTGCCAAATAAACCGGGTACACCTACTCCGATCAAACTGGAGTTTAATTCCATGATGATCACCAAGGAAACCGGCCAGGATCATATAGTTGGCGTAGACCTTTTCATAGAAAGTGAAGAACAGCCCACGGCCATCGCAGCTAAATGTCAGCGACATGCCGGTGTTAAGTTCAACCTGGTCAATATCAGCAACCGTGGTACCCAGGTCTGGCCTACCGGTTCAGTTTATACCAACCTGGTGAATCAATATAATGTTCGGTTCGAAAGCATCAACGATGAACCATTGAACCAAATGGATGTGATCGGCCTATATGTAAGCATGAGCGGCAACTTCAAGATCTGCTCTTTTGAATTATTGAACCAGTGGGGAGATAAGAAGGCGTATAGTATGGCGCAGGGACAGTAGGAATACAAGTTATGAGTTAGGAGTTAGCAGTTAGGAGTAGTCTAGAGTCGGAAAGCAGGAGCAGTGGATAGCTAGCGGCTAGAGGCTAGATGCTAGATGCTTTCCATAAAAAATGATCTTAATTTTCATACTATAAAATGTCAAAGAAAGGAAAAGATACCCGCGGTTTTGTCTACAGTACCGACCCGAATTTTCGGTTTGAGGAAGACCCTGCGGCTGACCAGGAAACACTGGCAACTAACCAGCAAAAGCTAAGGGTGAAACTGGAAACCAAACACCGTGCTGGAAAAGCGGTTACATTAGTAGAAGGGTTTATTGGTATGACAGCAGACCGTGAAGAGTTAGGGAAGAAACTGAAAAATTTCTGCGGTACCGGCGGCTCTGTAAAAGATGGGGAGATCATCATCCAGGGTGACCAAAGGGAAAAAGTATTACAGTTCCTTTTAAAGAACGGTTATACTAATTCGAAGAAAGCAGGAGGATAAAATAGTTAGCAGTTGGCAGCTGGCAGCTAGAAGCTAATGACTATCTCCCAATTTTGCCTTAAGGCTCAGATCAAGGCTCCTCGCCTGGTGTATCAACCCTCCCACGCTTACATAATCAACCCCTGTCTTTGCATAGGATTCAATGTTCTCCAGGTTAATGCCACCGCTTGCTTCTGTTTCAAAATCGGGACCAATAATGGTAAGCGCTGTGGCGATCATTTCCGGCGTAAAATTGTCCAGCATGATCCGGAATACTTTTCCCTTTGCCATGGCCGAAACTTTACTTACATCCTCTAAGCTTCGGGCCTCTACTTCGATCTTAAGTTCAGGCCTGTTGATCTGCACATATTCCCAGGCCTTATCGATGGCGGTCTCAATACCTCCGCAATAATCAATATGATTATCCTTCAGCATGATCATATCATATAAACCAAACCGATGATTCACCCCACCGCCGATCCTTACTGCCTCTTTTTCAAGTAAACGGAAATTCGGTGTCGTCTTTCTTGTGTCGAGTAATTGAGTATGGTAGCCTTTTAATTTTTCTGTGAACCGACGCGTCAGCGTAGCGATTCCGCTCATTCGCTGCATGCAATTCAGCACCAGCCTTTCGCATTGGAGGATGGTGGCCGCATTGGCCTCTATCTCAAATGCGATCTCACCGGCTTTCATGGCATCTCCATCTTTTTTAAATGCAGTGAATACTGCATCGGGCTGCTGAAAAGAAAATATATAACTGGCAACGGCCATGCCTGCCAGTATACCATCTTCCTTGATCTTTAAAGTTGCCTTTGCTTTTACTGCAGGATCTATACAAGCCAGGGTAGTCTGGTCTCCATCCTGGATATCTTCCAGCAAAGCCGCACGCACCAGTATTTCTAATTGTTCATCGTAGGTCATAGGTAGCAAAATTAAGTCCCGCAGATATTTGCGGGACTTAAATTATTTATTCTATTTTATTAAACCGTTAATCGATCGACTGGAAACGGATCTCGCGTATCACCTCCTTGCCTTTCTTCACCTTAGTGAACACATTGGTTCGGAAATTACCGGAGCTTGTTTGCAGGGTACCAATAGCATAGTGACCATCCTTTGAATCACCTTTGTGCTTCAGGTCAAAACCTTTTACAGCGTTATTGCTGAAGAAATCTTTGATGATCAACTGGGCCTGGGCCTTGCTGTAGTTATCGCTTTTATCGGGCACAGTTAGGTCGATGTTATCATCCAGGTATTTGGATACTTCTGAAGCACTACCTGCTCGCAGGGCACTGATCACTTCATCAATACCTCCCTGCCAGTTCATGACAGAGAATGCCGCAAGGGCTAAGGACAATATGGGAGTAAAGATCTTTTTCATTGTTTTTGTTTTCACAAGGGATATAAACGAAAAACATGCCATCTTCCGTTTTTCGTAATAACAGATACTAAAATACTAAAAACCAGCTTGTTTCCTAAGCATCTCCGCTAAATCAGTGAATTGATTGTAATTTTACAACCGTTACGCGTAAAACAACCTGGTTATATTTTACTTAAACTCAACCATTCATGCAACCTAAAAGAAAAGTCATCCTGATCATTATGGACGGCTGGGGATTAGGGAAAGTTGCTTCTGCAGATGCCATACAGCATGCAAATCATCCGTTTACCAGTTCTTTATTCAAACAATATCCCAATTCTACGCTTATCACCTGCGGTGAAGCGGTAGGACTGCCGGAAGGGCAGATGGGCAACTCCGAAGTAGGACATCTTAACCTTGGTGCCGGCCGAATCGTGTACCAGGAACTGCAACGCATAAATGTGGCCATTAAAGACGGTTCATTCACAAAAAATGAAACGCTTTTACGCGCTATTGAAAAAGCGAAAACAGAGAAAAAACCACTGCACCTGGTGGGCCTTGTAAGTAACGGCGGAGTGCATTCCCATATTGAACACCTTAAAGCTATTGTGAGCTTATGTAAACAGCATGAACTGGCCGAAGTATATATACATGCTTTTACGGATGGCCGTGATTGCGATCCGCATAGCGGACTTGAATTTATTAAAGAGTTGCAGTTGCATCTGAATCAAACCACCGGCAAGATCGCAACAGTTTCAGGAAGATATTATGCCATGGACCGCGATAAAAGATGGGAAAGGGTAAAACTTGCCTATGACGCGCTGGTAAATGGAACAGGACAAAAAGCAACGGATGCCATCGCTGCCGTTGAAAATGCGTATGCACATAACATCACCGACGAATTCATTCAACCCACCGTAATAGTAGATGAAGGTCAGCAACCACTGGGCAGCATAAAAGACGACGACGTAGTGATCTGTTTTAATTTCCGCACTGACCGTTGCAGGGAGATCACCCAGGTGCTAACCCAAACCGATAATGAAGAATTCGGCATGCACAAGCTACAATTGGATTATACCACCATGACTGAGTACGACAAGACCTTTAATAATGTGCATGTGATGTTCGAAACGGATAATCTTAATAATACCCTGGGTCAGATCATTGAGAACAATGGACTGGAACAGATCCGCATTGCAGAAACAGAAAAATATCCGCACGTAAGTTTTTTCTTCAGCGGAGGTCGCGAGAAACCATTTGCAGGAGAAAAAAGGATCATGGTGCCATCCCCAAAAGTGGCCACCTATGACCTGCAACCGGAGATGAGCGCCTATGAAGTAACAGCAGCGTTGCTTCCGGAAATAGCCTCAGGCAAGCCTTCTTTTATCTGCCTGAACTATGCGAATGCTGATATGGTGGGCCATACCGGTGTGTTCAGCGCCGCCATAAAAGCGGTTGAAACAGTAGATGCCTGCGTGGAAAAAATAGTGACCGCCGGCCTTGCGAATGGCTATACTATTTTTCTTACTGCAGACCATGGCAATTCAGATTATATGATCAATGAAGATGGAACTCCCAATACGGCGCACACATTGAACCCGGTACCTTTTTTCATCATTGATAAAGACTGGAAAGGAACCATAAAACCAGGTAAACTGGCCGATATCGCCCCTACTATCCTTAAAATGATGAACCTCCCAATTCCATCGGAAATGACCGGTGACATCCTGATAGATTAATTTTTTTACCTTTAGAAAAACATACATATGATCAGAAAGATTTTGCTGGTTTTATTGCTGGCCTTAATAGTGATACAATTCATACACCCGGCCAGGAATAAAGCCGAGGGGGCCCAGGCAAATTTTATCGGGAATAAATATCCGGTTCCCCAGGATGTGAAGGACATTTTGGCCAAGGCCTGTTACGACTGCCATAGCAATAACTCACGGTATCCCTGGTATAGTAAACTTCAGCCCGTTGACTGGTGGATCACCAACCACATAAAAGAAGGAAAAGCGGAATTTAATTTTGACGAGTACCTGGCCCGCTCCCCAAGATACCAGTACAATAAGATCCATGATGTAGCTGAATTAACTGAAAAACATGAAATGCCGCTGAACTCCTATCTCTGGATCCATAAAGACGCAAAACTCACCGATGACGAGATCAAAAAAGTGGTGAACTGGGCAGACGGCATTCAGGATAGCCTGGAGGCGCATTATCCCATGGATAGCCTGTTGAGAAAGAAAAGGCCAAGCTAAGGCAGATAACTACTTGATAATAAATAAATAGTACAAGTTTCAGGGGTTGTTTCGGCAACCCCTTTTTTATTCTATATTTGGGGATTGTTCCTGCTTTGAGAATCAATACCAAAAATATCATCTCCTTTCTGCTGTTGGTCATACTGGCTTCACCTTTCATCTATACACAGGTGATGGAATACCAGCGCAATCGCACAAGGGTGGAAATGAAAGAACGGATGAAACAGGAATTGCTAAGCCAGGTCACCCTTCCGGCAAATCAGATCCATTGGTATTCGGAAGGTAAAGAGATCCTGATAGGCGAAGATCTTTTTGATGTCGTTAGCCAGGTTATCCTCCCTGACGGCCAGATCCGTTTTACCGGATTATTCGATAGCAGGGAAACCACGCTGAATGATCAGCTGAATAAATTACAGCAGGACCGGGACCAGAAAAAAAGCCGGCAGCTTGCGCAATACTTCAACGACTGGCAGGCAACTCCCCCATCAACAGAAGAACCATTATTACTCATCATTCTCACTAAAGAATATTTTGTTTCCCCTGAAATGGAAACAGCTGCCGCCTACTCCTCCATATTGAAGCCTCCTCCCCAGGCCTAGTGCCCAATTACTGCTTCAATTATTTTTCCATTTCAAGAAACTAACATGAAAAGAATTGCACTCTTATGTGCGATGCTCTGCATTATGCTTGCAGCAGTCGCGCAAAAAAATATCACTATAAAGATCATCGACCGAACGAATAACGGACCATTAAGCGAAGCCAATATCAGCCTGGGGGGTAAAACATATGCCACCGATAAAAATGGTATTGCCAGCATCCCCTGCATCGGCGCGGGTAAATTGACCGTTTCCTATACAGGTTATATTTCCTATTCCGCAGACATTAAAGATTGCACCGACCTGCAGATCGAATTATCGCAGGATGCGCAGTACCTGGATAATGTTGAGATCTCTGCCATCACTTCCCGTAATAAATCCCTGCTTTACCAACCCGTATCCATTACAAAAATGGGCGTTACAGAATTGAAAAGAGGCCAGGGAATATTCTTCGACGATGCCATTCAAACCAATGTTCCCGGTGTACAAATGAATCGCCGATCAGTTTCAGGCGGACAACAATTGAACATCCGTGGTTATGGTAATGGTACCCGGGGCACCAGGGGCGTAAACTCCAATTTCGACGGCCAGGGTTATAAAGTTTATCTCAATGGAATACCAGTAACAGACGCAGAAGGTATCACCACCCTGGATGACCTGGACTTTGGTTCTATCGGAAATGCAGAGATCATTAAAGGCCCTGCCGGCACTTTATACGGACAGGCCATTGCAGGAGCGATCAACCTGAAGACCATCACACCTGAAAAAGGAAAGACAACCATTGGACAGGATATCCTGTTTGGCAATTATGGACTTCAGCGATTTACTACCCACCTCCAGGTTGGTGGCGAACGCAGTTCCATCCTGCTGAATTATGGCAAACAGAAATCAGATGGTTTCTCCGTGCATAATAGTTCACATAAGGATTTTGTGAATTTCGCAGCAGAGGTAAAAGCCAGCGAAAAACAATCTTTCAGCAGCTACCTGGGCTATACGGATAGCTATGATCAAAGACTGGGTGAACTGACCCCTCAGCAATGGGCATCCAATGATTATTCTGGAAATATTGAATATATCAAGAGAGATGGCCATAGCCATGTAAGCACCTTCCGTGCAGGACTGGCACATACCTATGCCTTCACTAAAACTATATCCAATACCACTTCTATTTTTGGTACCGGCTTCAGGAGTGATGTAAGTTCAGCTGGTGGCTGGACCGATAAGACCGCAGTCAATTATGGCTTCCGCAGCAGTTTTGATACTCGTTTCAACCTTACCAATTCCATCACCCTGAATGGTATCACCGGTGTGGAAATTCAACGGCAGGATGCGCAGGTAGTTGGTTATAATATGAAACAAAACCCGGCAGATACTACTACCAATGGTTGGGCCATGGGCAAACCATATTGGGTGGTGAATGCAAATACATCGAATACGGCTTTTGTAACAACACCTACTACCATTTTTACGGAGTGGACACTTAATCTTTCAAAAGACCTTTCCATTACAGGAGGTATCAGTTTCAATAAGCAGCGTATAGTACTGGATGATCGTTTCAATCCTGCTACGGCAACCAAGCCTTCCCATTTTGATACCACCTATAAGGATATGATCGCGCCACACCTGGCGATCAATAAAGTATTCAGTAAATCATTCTCCGTATATGCTTCTTACAGCACGGGATATAAAGCGCCGGTCAGCTCCTATTTCTTCATAGCCACGCCTGCTACTACTTCGCCTGCAAGTCCTGCATCAGCCAGGATCAACGGTGTACTGAAACCAGAACAGGGCGCGCAATTTGAAATTGGTTCCAAAGGAGCTGCCTTCAATAACAGGTTGTCTTATCAGCTGGCTTTGTTCCATACCAAGTTCACCAATAAGATGACCTCGGTATCAGTTCCGCTGAACAGTTCGGCTACTGCCTACAGTTATGTGATCAATGGCGGCGACCAGGACCATAAGGGCATTGAGCTCTCTGTGAAATATTCCATTATAAAAGATGGTACAGGTCTGTTCACCAACATCACTCCTTTTATAAATCTGGCTTATTCTGATTTCAAATACGGAGATAATTTCAGGTATATCACCGGATCTACTGTGAGCACGCTGGATACTTTCAATTACAGCGGACTAAATGTATTTGGTGCGCCTAAACTGACCAATGCGATCGGAATCGACGCGGCCATGAAATGTGGAGCCTATATTTCAATTTCTACCGTCCATAAAGATGGTTTCGCTTATGCCATGGAAAAGGTCAGCAATTCACCAAAGACCTTTGCGGTTCGTTATACTGAAGCCTATGATCTGATCAACCTGAAACTGGGTTATCGCAGGGATCTGGGAAAGCGCTGGAATATCGACGCTTCATTTGGTGTGAACAACCTCTCTGGAGAAAAATATCCATTGATGGTTTTCATAAATCAATTGCCGGATGCCTTCATACCAGCTCCGCCAAACGCGGTACTATTTGGAGGTATCAATTTGAAATATTCATTGAACAAATAAGTAAGTTGGAAGGAGGTCGGAATAACGGCCTCCTTCTTTAATTATATAAAAATGAAAAAGATCATTTATGCCGCAAGTTTCCTGTTGCTGCTGACCGCCTGCGGTCGTTTTGGCAATAAAGGAAAACAGGGAAGCGAACAGCGCATTGTTTGCCTTTCCAAACAGCTTACAGAAATGATGTTCGCGCTGGGCAAAGGAAACCTGCTGGTGGGGGTTGACCTCAGCAGTACCTATCCCGATTCAGCCAAACTTATCAAAACAGTAGGTTACCATCGCGCACTCAGCGCGGAAGGCATCATCAGCATGGAACCAGATCTCGTGATCCATAGTAATGATATCGGACCCGAACCTGTGAATGGCCAGTTGATAAATGCAGGATTAAAAGTAAAGACATTCGGAGGCGCCAATACCATTGATAGCGCCAAACTTCTGCTGAAAGAATTAGGCCAGTATTTCGGCGTCGAGAAAAAGGCGGATTCAGTGATCAGCAAAATGGAGAAGGATATTATCGCAGCCCAGATAGCAGTGGTAAAAAGAAATATAAAGGATACTCCTTCAGTTATGGTCATCCATTTTGGAAGGGCCAGCAATATTTATTTCGTAATGAGCGGTCGCAAAGGTCCTGCCGATAAAATGATCAGCATGGCAGGTGGTAAAGCAGTGCAGTACGATGCGAAAGGCGCCAGGCAGCTTAGTGCAGAAGCGGTAGCAGAGGCCAACCCTGATATCATCATTGCCACCGATTATGGCTATGACCAGATGGGCAGCATGGAGAAATTCATCACAGATGTTCCCGGTGTATCGCTCACCAATGCCGGAAAGAATAAAAAGATCTTCCGTTTTGAAGAACATGACCTGATCTATTTCGGGCCACGCACGGGCGAAAATATTTTAAAAATGCTCGACATCATTCATCCTGCCAATGCTGCGAAATAACAAATGGTTTTTTATTATCAGCCTGGTCTTACTGGGGCTGATCCTTATACTGGCCATCGCATTTGGCGCCGTATCCATTTCTATTTCGGAAATGGGTTCCGCCATTATGCATTATTTCCAGGGCAAAGCACCCGCCTCCATCCATGAAGGGGTTTTCCTTCAGTTAAGATTGCCCAGGGTATTACTTTGCGCGGTTACTGGGGCCATACTCGCGGTTTCCGGTGTATTGATGCAGGGCCTGTTCCGTAATCCAATTGTAGAACCAGGTCTGGCAGGAACCAGTGCAGGAGCCGCTTTTGGCGCTTCTTTTATTTTTGTGATGGGACCAAAGATCTCTCCCGCTATCAAAGAAATGACTGGCCCCTTCCTGGTACCCATCTTTGCTTTCGCCGGCGGATTACTGGCCACTTACCTGGTTTATTCACTGGCAAAAAATGCCAGCCGTATTTCAATCATGTCTTTACTACTGGTGGGCATCGCCATTAATGCGGTGGCCTTAAGTGGCACCGGTTTCATGACCTATATCGCCCGCGATCCGCAGGCAAGAAGCATCACCTTCTGGAACCTGGGCACATTTGCAGGCGCTTCCTGGTTACAGGTTTGGATCACCTCCGCCGTGGCTGCCATTATTTTCGCTCTTTCGTTTCGTTATTCAAAACAACTCAATGCGCTGTTGCTGGGAGAAGAGGAAGCCAGTTACCTGGGTGTAGATACAAAAAAATTAAAAACCCGGATCATGATCCTCAATACAGCCATGGTCTCCGTGGCCACGGCATTTGTGGGAGTCATTGGTTTTATGGGATTGATCGTTCCGCATATACTTCGATTGATATTGGGAAGTGATAATAAAAAATTATTACCTGCAGCAATTATCGTGGGTGCTTTGTTAATGGTACTTGCTGATATGGGCGCCCGGTTATTACTGGCACCGGCTGAAATGCCTATTGGTATCCTTACCTCATTGGTGGGCGCACCGATATTTATCATCCTGCTCAAAAAATTCAATATACTGGGACAAAAAGGAGGTTACAATGCTTAGAGCCTCCGGAATACATTACCATGCAGGTAAGAAACAAATACTGAAAAATGTTTCAGCCGAATTCCATGCGGGAGAATTCAATATGATACTTGGCCCGAATGGATCTGGCAAATCCACCTTCCTTAAAATATTCAGTGGTGAATTGGCAGCCAGTGAAGGGATCATCCAGTATGATGAAAAAGAACTCCGGAAGATACCGCGTGAAACACAGGCCCGGTCAAGAGCGGTAATGAGCCAGCACCCGGAATTAAGTTTTCCATTGACTGTTGAAGAAGTGGTAATGATGGGCCGTTATCCGCATTTTGATTTTGCGCCAGCTAAAAAAGACAGGCAGATCGTTGAAGAAGTGATGGGAAAAATGGACCTGATTAATTTTCGTGAAAGGAATTATTTAAGCCTTAGCGGCGGAGAAAAACAACGGGTACAATTTGCCCGCGTATTAACGCAGATCTGGGAAAGGCCCGAAAAAGGGATCCGCTACCTGATGCTGGATGAACCATTAAGCAGCCTTGACATTAGTTACCAGCATGAATTTCTGCGCATGGCAGAAACATTTTTGGGAAAAGACACCGTGATCATTGCCATCATTCATGATATTAACCTGGCCATACAATATGCGCATCGTTTATTCTTTTTAAAAGACGGAGAACTGGTGGCCCAGGGAAAGCCTTCGCAGGTGTTGAATGAAGAATTACTCCTGCATATCTTCAGTATAAAGGCACGAATTTTGCCCAATCCGCTTAATGGATCACCCCTGATCCTCTTCGATCGCTAGGTCTTATTCACCCATTCACTTATTGACCTATTCACCTGCCGGCTCCCCCTGACCCTCACCTGACCTTTACCTGACCTTTACCTGACCTTCTGCTGACCTTACCGAATATCCAATCCTTACCATCCTATTGACCATTCACCATTCACCCATCCACCCATTCACGGATTAACCCCATATTCCCCCGTAAATCCACTCAATATTTCCTTTCCCATGCAGCAAGGGAACAAATAAATTGTCTTAATTTACAGGCAACCAAAGGGAAATTATGACCGAGGAGGCCATTTTAAAAGGATGCGTAAGGAACGATGCGGCTGCCCAGCGTGAACTGTATAATCAGTACAGTCCTAAGATGCTGGCAGTCTGTTACCGTTTTGCGCATAACCGGGAAGACGCAGAGGATATGCTGCAGGAAGGCTTTATCAAGGTCTTCACGCAGATCCACAGCTTCGAGAACCGGGGCTCTTTTGAAGGCTGGATACGCAGGGTCATTGTTCATACCTGTATCAATATTCTGAAAAAGAATAAGAAGTTCAATGAGAGCGTGGATCTGATCCATGCTACCAGGTTACAGGTAAGGGAAGACAGCGTTCCCGCAGTGATCCAGGCCAAACAGGTCGTAGAATGTATACGCATGCTGCCCATTGGCTATCGCACCGTGCTTAACCTCTACGCCGTGGAAGGTTATAGTCACCGGGAGATCGCCCATATGCTGGACATTGAAGAAAGCACGAGCCGAAGCCAGTATACAAGGGCTAAGGTGATGCTGGAAGATATACTGGTGAGGAAGAAAATACTTACAAGACCAAGATCTGAAGCTGACTGGCTTGCGGCTGTAGCACAGCGATAATTAGTACCCAACTCCGGCTGTTTTAAAAAAACAACCGGATTAATGCCCGACTGGTTTATGGAGAATAGTTTCGATAACAGGGATTTTGAAAGAACGGTACGGCAGCACGCCGACCAGTTCCGCATGTTCCCTTCCGACAGAGTGTGGAAGGGCGTGGAGAACGCTTTGCACAGGCGCCGTCGCTGGTACGGTATAGGCCTGGCCCTTTTATTGGTGACCACCGGTATAGTAACTATGGTCATGCTTACCCCTTCTGAGAGGTCAGAATTTGTTCGCCTGGGCCGGAATGCCTCTTTCACCATGGGAATTCCAACCAAAATGGAGGCACCTGTCCCAACCAACCTGGTACAGGCCCCTGCTTTTAATGATAAGGCTCCTGCAAGAACATATGCCTCTCAATTAGGTCAAAATTATTTCAGCAACACCACCCCTGAAGAAAAAGATAATGAGAACCTACCGGGTTTTGAAGCAAGTGACCTGGTGGATCATTACCGCAATGAATCTGAGCCAATGACCAACCTGGTGGATGAAAAACGCCCGGCCAGCATTTCCAGGCCGGCAGCCATTGTAAAACCAGATCATGTTTTCAATAACCTGGCAGCCCTTTCAATAACAGCACCCGTGGATAAGAAAGAATTTTTCATATCCTCTCTATCCCCGAACAGCGACGCTACTGATCTTTTCCTTCCCGCCAACTCTGTAAATAAACAAAAAGAGAATAAGGAGCTGAAAAAGGAGAACCAGTTACTGGTTCCTCCTTATACCATTGAAAGCGTAGTTAATTCCTATGTACATACCAGGGGACAAAAGAAATTGAACTGGTTATTATATTTTACGCCAACCATTAGTTACAGAACGCTCAGCGAGAATACTGAATTCATCAGTGCCGCCAGGTACAACAGCATTGTAAACGGAACTGGTGGCAATAACCCGGTTTATTATTCTACTGACGTGAACAGCGTGGTGCAGCACAGGCCCGACCTGGGCATGCAACTGGGTGTAAGGGCCGGACTGCCGCTCTCACAATGGTTCAGCCTTACTGGTGGCCTGCAACTGGGTATCAGCAAATATGATATACGCGCTACCGAGACCAATGGCGAAATGGCTTCTATTGCATTGACCACCCGCAATACGTTGAATACGGTGGCTAATTTCAGGAATGAAAAAGGCGCCAGGGAAAACTGGTTGCGTAATTTCTATTTCTCTGCATCTGTTCCGATAGGTATGGAGTTGAAATTATCAGATGGTTCTAGGAACTATTTCGGTATAGCTACTACCCTTCAGCCCACTTTTGTACTGGATAACAGGGCTTACCTGATCACCACTGACTATAAAAATTATGCGGAAGTTCCTTCCCTTACCCGCAAATTCAATATGAACACCAGCTTTGAGATCTTCTCTGCCCATACCACCGGTAAGGTTCAATGGAGAATTGGTCCACAGGTGCATTACCAGATGATGTCCAGCTTTATTAAAAACTATCCCATTAAAGAACACCTGTTCGATTTCGGGCTGAAGTTGGGCGTACAACTGAAGTAAGCTTATTTTTGCGGGGTGAAAAAAATCCTTATTGCTTTTATGTTGCCTGCGCTGCTGTTTTTTTCCTGTAAACAGGATAAAAAACCAGCCGGTAAACCATTTATATCGGTGCCTTCGGTGATCAGGGCCCAGGTGAAACAGGTAGATACTTCTTTGTTTGTGATCAGGAAGATCGTGACCGTGGATTCTACCAGTGATACCAGTTATGTTAGCAGGGAGAATTTCGCAGAAGAGGCCAAAGATTTTTTGAACCTGCCCGACCTGGCTGATCCGAAGATCGGAAGGGATTACAAACAGGATTCAGCCATTTATGAGGAAGCGCTGAACCTGGTCATTCTTACCTACCGCCCCCTGGATAAAGAGGCATTGATACGCAAGGAAGAGATCCTGATCACCCCCAGCACCATTGAAGGCGATCATTTCCATTCCATCCTGGTATCTACCTTCAACCAGGACCGAAATGGATCCATTCAAAAAGAAATGCTCTGGAGCATAGATAAAAGTTTCCAGGTGGTCACCACCGTTCAATCGCCTGGTCAGCCTGAAAAAACACGTATTGTAAAACTTACCTGGAATGAGGATGAAGACAGATGACCAGCGAAGCATTTCAACATATAGCCGGTACTATTCCCTCACAGCCTGGCATCTATAAATATTTTGATGCGGCCGGCACGCTAATTTATGTCGGTAAGGCCAAGAATATCCGGAAAAGGGTCAGCTCTTATTTCAACAAGACCTTTACTACCTATAAGACCCATGAACTGGTACAGCGGATCGAGAAAATAGAATTCACGATCGTGAATTCTGAACAGGATGCCTTCCTGCTGGAAAATACCCTGATCAAACGTTTCCAGCCACGCTACAATATCAACCTGAAAGATGACAAGACCTATCCTTACCTGGTCATTAAAAATGAACCTTTCCCCCGTGTGTTCCTCACCCGACAGAAACTGGAAGACGGGTCACAATACCTGGGACCCTATACTTCAGTAAAAAAAGTCAGGGAACTGCTGGAATTCATACGGCGCACCATACCCCTTCGTACCTGTACGCTGAACCTTACTGACAGGAATATTGAAAAGAAAAAATTCAAGGTTTGCCTTGAATATCATTTGGGCAATTGCAAAGGACCCTGTGAGGGCCTTCAGCCTAAAGCCGACTATGAGGATAACCTGCAGCAGGTGAAGAACCTGCTTAAAGGAAACCTGTTACCTGTTATTCGCCATTTCCGGGAGGAAATGAAAACCAATGCGGAGAACCTTCAATTTGAAAAAGCGGAAGAGACCCGCAAAAAGATCGACTTCCTGGCGAATTACCAATCGCGTTCCCTGGTGGCAAACAGTCGCACCGGAGACATCGATGTGTTTTTCCTTCATCATGCCCCTCCGGAAAATGAAACTTCCAATGGCATGGCCTATGTGCAGTACCTGATGGTAAGCAATGGGGCCATTATACAAACGCATACCAGCAAAGTGGAAACCCACCTGGAGGAGACCCCGGAAGAGATCCTGGTCTTTACCATCGCGCAACTGCGAAGCACTTTCAACAGCGAAGCCAAAGAACTGGTGGTGCCTTTACCAATCACTTACCCCGACAATTCAATTACTGTAACGGTGCCCAGGTCGGGCGATCGTAAAAAATTATTGGAGCTGGCTGAAAAAAATGTGGAGCATTACCTGCAGGAGCTTCGGGAAAAAGAAAGATTAAGGCTGAACCTCAAAAGCGCGGACGACCTGAAGGCTTTGAATCAACTGAAAGAAGACCTTCAACTCCAGGAACTACCCCTGCATATAGAATGCTTTGATAACTCCAATTTCCAGGGGGCCTATCCTGTTTCGGCCATGGTTTGTTTCAGGAACGGTGTTCCCGACAAAAAGAACTACCGGCATTTCAATGTAAAGACCGTTACCGGTATCAATGATTTTGCTACTATGAAAGAAGCTGTGCTCAGGCGCTATAAGCGGCTTAATGAGGAAGGCGAGGCTTTTCCGCAGTTAGTGGTCATCGACGGGGGCAAAGGCCAGCTAAGCGCCGCTATGGAAGCCATAGACGAACTGCAGCTTCGCGGAGAGATGACACTGGTTGGGCTTGCCAAAAATGAGGAAGAATTATTCTTTGCCGGCGACCAATCCTCGTTGAAACTGCCTTACAATAGTGATAGCCTTCGGCTGATCAGACGGATAAGGGATGAGGTGCATCGATTCGGTATCAATTTCCATCGCCAGAAAAGAAGCAAGGGAACCTTTAAGAATGAACTGGAAGAAATAAAAGGAATAGGCCGGAACACGGCGGATATGCTGCTGAAAGAATTCCGGTCGGTGAAGAATGTAAGTGAAGCGGACCTTGAGAAGCTTACTGCGCTGGTTGGTGCGGCCAAGGCAAGGCTGGTGTATGCGCATTTCAACCATTAGCCAGGCTACAAGCTACTAGCTGCAAGCCTCTAGCAGGGGCCTTGAGCTGTGAGCCATGAGCTGTGAGCTTGATTCTGCTCTATTCAAGATTTTATTCCAAATCATGAATGTTACACGACTCCACTCCTAA
Organism: Chitinophagaceae bacterium; assembly: GCA_016720565.1. Lineage (GTDB taxonomy): Bacteria > Bacteroidota > Bacteroidia > Chitinophagales > Chitinophagaceae > JJ008. Next base: position 1,334,166 of record JADKKJ010000011.1, on the reverse strand, counting down.
CTGCCAACTCTTAACTGCTAACTATTTTTTTTTGGCCAGGGCCAAAAAAAAATGGGGCCCGGATAGAAATCCAGCCCCGTTTTTAAAATCCAATATCCTATGAAAAACCGAAACGAAGATACAATAAGTCTACAACTTTCCTATAGGGTTTTTACTATTTTGAAAAGTTTTTTTGAATTGATCCTGATTTACTTGAATAAAAAAAAGGCCCCATTTAAATGGGGCCTTTTTAATGTATTTAAAAGATTCATTTCTTAGTAAGACCAGAGGTCCTGCTCGAAATTGAAGATCTTTTCTTTGATATTATCACCTTCCAGCAAAGCAAGTATCTGATCTTTCTGGTAGATCCGGATGGCCTTATTGCCTGGATTATCCATAGTCGATTTTAAGATATAGCTGCTGAACATCCGGCTTTCAAATAGTTCTTCCCAGGTCATACGGCTTTGTCCCATATTCTTTGAATTATACACCTCATAACGGGCCAGGATAGGCCTGAGATCAGGATAATAAACCCAGAACAATGGAGTAGAACCTCTTTCCTTTCCATTAGGCAGGTAAGATATTTTTACCGGAGAGATACCAAGGATACGGCAGAACAGGCGGCTTGATTCCCTGTCGAATACCCATTCTTCTTTCAAACGGATCTTCGCAATGCTCTTTGCATCAAAGCTGGCCCTGGTAACTACATACCGCAGGATCTTTGAAGGGTCATTGATATCAGTTTGCGCTACGGTATCGGCAGAACCAACGGTAAGCTGCTGTATCTCACTTAAAGGCATGGGTGTTGTGAAACGCTCATCTGCGAAAGCAGTTACCTCGCCTTTATTGATAGCGGTCAGCAGGATATCAATGAACATCTGGCTTCCATTATCAGCTTTCTCCTCGTATTGGAAAACCTTGTTTATCTTCTCGCGAAGGTCAAGTTCTCTCCATACTTTTTCTGCAAATAAGGCATCATCCCAACGGAGATGCTCATAAGGCAGCGGGGTACGCTGGGTAAGACTGCTTTTATCGAACGCATTATCATTACGAAGCGATTTGCGAATAATGGTATCAGACAGCCCGGTAGAATCGATCACAATGGGAATATTTCCATAGGGATTGTAATTCGGGGCCACATTGTTGTTGATCTGCTGGTTGTCAATACCCACAGGTTTGGTGGTATCACCCGGATTGGTAGTCGGGTTACCCCCTGTTCTCCTGCGGCCACTGCGCTGAGCATCAACAGATTGAACTGTGAGACCCAGTACCAGCGCACATAAACAAGTTTTTAAGACCAGATTTTTCATGTTCCTCGATATTATTTAATGTAATAGACAAGTCCGGGGATCTTACGCACCCTGCCATCAGGTCCCTGGGCGCGGATATTGTCAATGGTCACTGTCCTTCCGGCAGTCAGACCCCTGATTATACCTAACGCTTTTGGGCTCCAAGTATTGCCTGTACAAGGCGCTTCCTGGATATCTCCGTTCTCATCATCCGCTGTAAGGGTGAAACTTACCACGGTATATTGCAATTTCAGCGGGAAATCTTTGATAAAGGCACCCACACCCGACTGCGCCTTGAACTGGCCGGCCGGAATATTTTCATTACTCATTACACCACCAACGGTAGCTACCGGATCAGGAATGGTACGGACGCGGAAGGATTGAGAACCCATCTGCTTACCTTCTACTGATACGTTGATGATAGCCTCGTCGGTAACTGTACTTACTTTGGCGATATAATTACCACCGCCCATTTTAGTCAGTGTTCCGCCGCCGCCACTGAGCGTAGCTACGACTTTATCATCGCCCGCGCCGGAGGCAGCGATCTGTACTTTATTATCCCAACCGATATATAATACATTCATTTCAGGAAGGGCGATAGAAGTATTGGCAGATCCTACCGTATACTTCACTTCGTAGTTAATGCTCTCTTCTTTACCGGTAACCTGGTTGAAATAACGAATATTAACCGGAACAGAATGAGGACCCATAGAACCCGCAGGCTGTGTAGACCTGGCAAAACCAGAATCATTCAGCGCTACAGAACTTCCACCGATCGTAATGGTTGGTCTTGCTGCTTTTGAGAATGCACCCACACCCGCTTTGATCTCGATCGCCTGGCCAGGCATCAGGTAATTGGAGTTCTGGCCTACGATCGCTGCATAAGCATCGAATACCACTTTTACCTCTCCTACTTTCTGGTGGCAAAGGGCCACTACTTTATTCTCAGCGGTCTTGATGTCATTCTGGAATTTACTCAGGATGGTCAAACCCGCAACAGTTGGCACCATATGGAAATAGGCCACATCCCATTCTTTTTTCTTCTTATCAGCTCCGGGAGGATCAGATACATCTACAAAAGGCTCCTTGAAAGTGCTGTCGATATCATGATCGATAGCGCGAATTTGCTTGCTGTATTCTTCCAGTTTGGCCTTCAGTTTATTCCCCTCACCGTTCTTGACCATTAAACGGGTCACTACATCGAGGTTGTCTTCTTTAAAGGATTTTGTAAGATCTTTTGGATCACCACCGGCTTCGGAGATGATCTTATTCTTTAGTTCAGCCAGATAATTGAACAGATCGCCGGAAAGTTTCTGCACCTGCTGGGCTTTTGGATACCAGATATCGGCGCGTTCTTTCGTAGCAGGATCCGTGGTCTTTTCCAGCAGCGATTTCATGATCGTCTCTGTGGATTTATTAACGGCCACGTTCGTGTTCTCCAGGCTCTTATTTACGGTTTTGAAGGCATTGAGGATCTCAGACGACACGTTCAGGGCTAACAGGGCTGTTAACACCAGATACATGATGTTGATCATCTTTTGCCGCGGTTCTTTAGGTAAAGACATTTCTCTTTAATTGGCGTTAGAATGAATCTTGGGTTACTGTTAGTTTAGCTGCGACCCTGCATAGCGGTCAGCATATTGCCGTAGATATTGTTCAGACGGCCCAGGTTGGTTGCCAGGTTTCCGATCTGCTCCTGTACTTTCTTGGCATCTTCTGCGCTGTTCAGCATTTGCGCGGAGGTCTCAGAAAGTTTACCATAGAATGAATTCAGGGCTTTCAGGTGATTATTGCTCTCCTGCAGCTCGAGTTCATAAATAGTGTTGAGGGAAGAAAGGTTCCTGGTAAGTACCTGTACCTGCTCGTGGAAGGCTTTCGCACCCTCAGTAGCGGTATTGAATGCACCAACAGAGCCAGCGGCGGTTGTATAGGCATCTTTTACTTTATCCAGTTGAAGAGTAACTTCTTTAGTTTTTGCAGCATAATCATTGGTGGCATTGATCGCGCCGCTGATATCATTGAGCCCGGTAACGGTACCATTCAGTTGTTTGAAACCATCACCCAGTCTTTTCATAGTATCAGGAGTGATATCAGCATCTGCAAGCATTTTATCCATAGCAGCGAAACCAGCTCTGGTCTTTCCACCAGCTATTGCAAATTGTTCTTCGTCATGACCAGCTTCTTTCAAGGCCGGATAATAGGCATAAAGGATACCATAGATGGAGAAGATAATGGCCTCGGTGGTAAGACCGATCCATAACCAGGTGTCCGCATCACCTGCGTGGGTGATCTTTCTAAGTGCACCCCAGATTACTAATGCCGCACCGAATGAAACGCCTACGTCTACCCATTTACTTACTTTGGAAGGAATAGCTGCTGCCATAATTGGATCTTTTTGATTTTTTGGAGATTAAAGTTCGGAGAAAGAAGAGAGGACAGGTATGTTACTGCCCTCTCTAATGAGTTATGATTAAATGACTTGAAACAAACTTTTACTTACTTACGGCCTTTTTTCGGAGGAGCTGCAGGCAGATCGATCACACAACGGAAGCCGATATAAGATTTTGAAGAATCCTGGTATTCATAGGTACTGGTACCGGTCTGCAGGTAATAACCTACATCTTTCCAGCTACCGCCACGGATGATCTTACGCTTCATCAGCGGCGGATCATCATCCTTTGCATTCCAGCGAACGTCAGGGTTCATGTCATGCTGGAAATTATTACGCCCCTCATAATAGATGGAAGAGGTCCATTCTGCAACATTACCGCTCATGCAATACAGACCAAAATCGTTTGGCCAGTAAGCATCAGCACGCACAGTATAGAAACCACCATCTTCAGGATAATTACCACGACCAGGTTTGAAATTGGCCATCAAACATCCTTTCTTATTACGGAGATAATAGTTACCCCAAGGGAACATGGATTGAGAACGGCCGCCACGGGCTGCATACTCCCACTGTGCCTCTGTTGGCAGGCGGAAGTCAGACTCCTGTGACCTTTTCTTTGATTCCAGGAAAGCATTCAAAAATTGTGTTCTCCACTCGCAGAAAGCAGCTGCCTGCTTCCAGCTTACCCCTACTACCGGATAGTTACCGAAGGCAGGGTGAGAGAAATATCTTTTGGTCATCGGCTCATTGTAGGAATAAGAGAAATCACGGATCCAGCAAAGTGTATCCGGATAAACAGGTGTATCCTTTTTAACGATGAATTTTGAACGTGGTTTACCAGCATTCTCCCTCTTGGCGGCCTCTTTCAGGTCCCAGATCTCGGAGTGATAAACGATCTTGGAAGGATCTACTTCTTTTTTACCAAAAATGCGGTCATCCGGAGGAAGGATCACGTCTGTACCGGCAAGTTGCTCCATTACTTTTGGATCACTCCATTTCATGGTTTGCATCTTCTTCCAGTCAACGTACTCATTTCCATCGGCGCCAGATTTTACATACCCCATTTTCCTGGCAACGACAGAATCGCGAACCCAGTTCACGAATTGACGATACTCATTGTTGGTGATCTCGGTGGCATCCATCCAGAATCCGGAAATAGATACAGAGCGATTGCGCGCACTGAAAGCATAGGCAGGATCCTCATCGCTGGGACCCATGTGAAATGTACCCTGGGGCACAAACACCATACCGGGAGGCTTCGGAAGAGAATATTTTCCTCCGGGAGCTACTCCATGCACCTGGCCATCATTGGGAAGGCTGCTGCCTTTCCCTTTACCTTTCTTTGCACTGCCGCAACTGGCCAGTAAGCCAATACAAAGCACTGCACACAAGGTGTAATAAAGGTTTCTCATTTTCATACACTTAAGGGGTATTGGGCAAATATAATATTTTGAACCGTTCGCTGCCACAAGGTGGTTATTTATTTTTTAATATAAAACTGTGTTTTACGAGGTAAAAATTCTAACGGGCAGGGAGGGCTTTTATTGTATAAAAGTTAAATTATTTACCGCTTTTGTAGCCTGTTCCTCAAGGATATAAGCTCTTTTGCAGAAAATACGGAGGGATAGCAGGTATTATTGCGACAAAGGGATACGGAAGTTTCCCCCAACCCGAATTTGCCTTTTAGCAGGGGCGGATCATCCATTTCACGATCGGCAACAACCAACAGGCGGTGTGGAAGGTACAGGCACAATATTTCCCGGTGCAGGTCTCCGGGGTTTCTGCCGGCAACCACGATCTCTTCTGTTCCTGTTAGTATTTCCTGCAAAACACAGGCCCAATGACCAAATGAACCCGGATATTTTGCGATCACCTTCTGCAGGGAAGCCAGCATCCGCCGGGCACGGCTTGTCCAGTCATTTCGTTCATAACAGATCCCCAATCGGTGCAGCAGCAGGCACATCACTGCATTTCCTGATGGTATGGCCCCGTCGTAAATCTCTTTTTTTCTTACGATCAGGTCTTTTTGATTCTTTGAGGTGAAATAAAAAAAACCGCTATCCTCTTCACTGAAATCGCGGAGGATGATCTCCACCACTTTTCTCGCCCTGTCCAGCCACTTAAGTTCACCGGTTACTTCTTCCAAACGCATCAGGGCTTCTGCCAGCAAGGAAAGATCATCCAGGAAGGCGGGATATTTTGCTTCTCCATTCTTCCAGGTATGAAAAAAACCATCGCTGGCTTCATCATAAAATACTTCCCAGAGAAATTCCATATTATCGATGGCAAGTGCTTTGTATCTTTCTTCTCCGGTCACGCTGTAAGCCTTGCTGGTAGCGGCATTCATCAAAGCGTTCCATCCCAGTATGATCTTATCATCCAACGATGGCCTTACCCGGAATGACCTGGCCTGCATCATTTTTTCTATGTCTTCTTTCAGGCCGGCATAGGCTTCATCGCGTACATGCAATATGTTCGTATGTTCCCAGTTTCCTTTTTCGGTAACCCCATAATGATCGCAGAATCTTTTTCCCCGATCTCCCAGTATTTCCATCACTTCTGCCCTGCTCCAGGTGTAAAATTTCCCTTCCACTCCTTCACTGTCAGCATCCAGCGCGGCATAAAAAGCCTTTCGTTCATGCATCAATTCCCTTTGCACAAAGTCCATGGTCTCGCCGATCACTTCCAGGTATCTTTTTTCATTGCTCAGCTGCCAGGCCTCAGCGATCAGCAGAACCAGTAATGCATTGTCATAAAGCATTTTCTCAAAATGGGGGGCCAGCCATTCCCTGTCGGTAGAATACCGCGCAAATCCTCCGCCCAACTGGTCATACAAACCCCCTTCGATCATTTTATCGACCGAAAGGGTCGCGATGTCAAAAGCCGGTGATTCCCGGTTCAGCCAGGCATGTCTTAACAGGAATACCAGCGAAAACGTCTGCGGAAATTTAGGTGCTTTCCCAAATCCACCCCATTCCAGGTCGGCCATTTTCATCAACCCCTGGTAAATAGCAGGGAGGATCTTTGGATCGAATTCCAGTTCATTGTCCTTATCCAAACCAAATGATCCCGAATTCAGCAAATGGGTGGTCAGGTTATCGGCCTGCGCTTCCATCTCATTTCTTCGCTGGCCGAAAGCCTGGGCCACGGCCTCCAGCGTTTCCATCCAGGAAGAACGGTTAAAAGCCCTGGTTGGGGGAAAATAAGTGCCCCCGTAAAAAGGGCGTGTATTGGGAGTAAGAAAAACATTCAATGGCCATCCGCCGCTGCCCGTCATGGTCTGCACGGCATCCATGTAAATATGATCCAGGTCGGGCCTTTCTTCCCGGTCTATCTTGATGTTGATGAAATGCTCATTCATAAACGCAGCCACTTCCTCATTCTCAAAACTCTCTTTCTCCATTACATGGCACCAATGGCAGGCGGCATATCCTATGCTAACGAGTATGGGTTTATCTTCTTTTATTGCCCGGCCTAATGCTTCCTCCCCCCATGGATACCAGTCAACTGGATTGTGAGCATGCTGCAGGAGATAAGGGGAGGTTTCGTGTATGAGATGATTACCCATAGAGAGGTTGAGCTGTTGAGATGTTGAGTTGGGTTGAGGGGTTGAGGGGTTGAGGGGATTGAGATGGTGAACAGTTGAGATGTTTAGTAGACCTCAAAATTATCAGGGTCATCGCTCAACAGCTCAACCCCTCAACCTATCAACTTTTTCTCATTTCTTCTTCAACACTGATCCCAAAAACTGGTCCAAAGCAGCCACCATACTTGGAGTGCTCGGAGCCGGGGCCTTGATCACCAATTTTAGACCAGCTTCTTCCACAGCGCGGGATGTATTGCTTCCAAATGCGCCGATCACAGTTCCATTTTGTTTGAATTTGGGAGAATTGTCGAACAGGCTTTTTACCCCGCTGGGCGTGAAGAAACAAATGATATCGTATTCAGTTTTGCTGAGCACCTCTTTCACATCCGCGCTTTGTGTGCGGTACATAAAAGCAAGCACAAACTCGCAGTTGTTCGATTTGAGCCAGCCCACGATCTCATTATCCTGCTGGTTCTCGGAACACACATAAAGAAATTTCTCATTCCCTTTGTGCTTATTGATCACATCGAACATACTTTTATTAGTGCCATCAGCGCCAAAGAAAACCTTCCGCTTGCGGTAAAGGATGAATTTCTGAAGATAGAGCGCCACCGCCTCCGTGATGCAGAAGTATTTGGTATCCTGGGATACAGACACTTTCATCTCTTCGCAGATGCGGAAAAAATGATCTATAGCGTTACGGCTGGTGAAGATCACCCCCGTATACTGCTGTATCTCAATCTTCTGCTTACGAAAATCGCGGGCAGGAATTCCTTCCAGGCGTATAAAAGGATAAAAGTCCATGGACACCTCATAGCGCCTTGAGAGTTCAAAGTATGGTGACTTCTCACTTTCCGGGCGGGGTTGGGTGATGAGGATCTTTTGAATTGACTTGGCTTTTTCTCCGGCCTTCTTAACCACAGTTTTTGTCATGTTCGGATCGGATAAAGTTGTGTGCAAAGTTACGGATATCAAAGGAAATAAGACATCAATACCTTGTATATCAGCAAAACGGGAGCTACTTCAAAGGCGGCGAGGTATAACAGGAAATGAAAAATATTGAGTTTTACCTGATTACGTAAGGCACCATAGGCCAAAATGAAACGGTAAACCAGTAGTCCTGCCACCAGGCACCAGGATAAACTCATTACCGCCTGGTAAATATCTCCTTCTGAAAATGCCAGCATAAGCAGGAACGGAAGTAATAAAATGCCGATCATCTTATTGATGATGAATACAATGAATATATAGGCATTGGCAGCCTGCGGAACCTTGAATAACCAGCCTGAAAATTTTAATACGACGAACTTGATAAAATAAATGGCCGACAGGGCCGCACAGCAATAAAGGAACAATAACCAGAAATTACCGGTGGGGTCCAGGTGAAAATAACGGAACAGAAAACAGAGATATAGCCCTGTACTCAGTACAAAGAATCCATTCAGTAAAATAGAAGGCAGGGGTGTTTGCATCAACTGCTCCCTGATCTGCCTTTGCTTCAGTGTGGTGCGGAAAAACAGGCGGAACAGGTCGCCAAAATATTTTGGGAATGCCTGTTTTAATATGGCAAAAAGAATGAATAAGAAAACCAGGAAATAAAAAAGTAATTCTTTCCCCTCGACGGTCCTTAGTTCCGCTTCTGATTTTTTTGCCAGAGGGCCATTAAAGCCTAACCAGGGATGACCCTTTAATATCTTCCATTGAAGGACCGGATCATTTTTAAAGACCATGCGTTGCGGAGGAATGATAGTTATTGCCGAATCTGGTGTTGGAATTACTGATACAGTATCGGTTCCCGGCAGACTGCTATCTTTTTGTTTTGTGGTGTCTGCATGGGTTGCAAGACTATCAGTTCCTGTTTGCCCGAACAGGGAGCCTGTCAGCCACAGCAGTAAAAATGAAAAAATGATTCTTCGGAACAATCAGGAAAATTAAAGTGCACAAAAATAATCGGTCTTCACCGCTTCGCGGAAATTAAAAGTAATTAACGAACCCAAAATGGATCTTCGACCTTCTCAGATCCAGTTCCGCATCATTTCTTTTGCCAATGGCCCAGGCAAAATTGAATATGCCCGCTTTTGTTTCAAAAGCAAGTCCCAAACCCGTACCGATATAACCATAATTTAATTTAACGCCTGGTGTATTATTCCTGCCCCAGCCCCCATCCAGCAGGGCATAAAAAAATGAATTCGTTCCTACCAGGTACCGGAACTCCGCCGTCCCTATCGCGAAATGCGTGAGATACTGGCTTTCCTCATCAAAACCACGCAGTAATTTATATCCACCCAACTGGAATAATTCATTTCGGAAGATGGAGGCGCTCTGGAAGAGGCCCGCATTTAATGCGGTCTTTACCGTAGCCCTTTTATTGGCCAGGGGAAAATAATGGGCCACGATCAACCGGGTACGCAACTGGTATGATCTTAATTTGACCGTATCATATAACCGTTCGAAATCAAAATTTGGATCATTGGGATCCCTGAGATCAATGATCTCGCTGTTCTTTTTGATCTTCTTGCTGCCAATGCTGGTGATGACCTGCACTTCATTCCCTTTTCTTGGATTTAACCGATAATCGGTGTTGTTGAACTGGTAATCCAGCCCCACATTAAAAGAACTTACATCTCCAATGGCGGGAAGTTTTCTTTCTGCGATCACCTGGGCAGAATTGATACCGGCAGCATTGAGTATAGTGGTGAACTGCTGTATGAACAGTTTCGCGCTCTGGTTCGCATTAAGGGCATACTGAGCCCCGGCCTGGAGGTCTATGTTCACATAACTGCTGTCTTTCCGGAGTATATCAAATCTCAGATCGGCCCCTAAGGGTGAATGAAAGAGGTAAGGGTAATTAAAAAAAAGATTCAGCCTGGGAGATCTTACCTGCAGTTGCTGCCAGTTCAATCCCAACGTCTCTCCCCCATTAAAAGCATTCCTTAAAAGTATATTGGCCTCCCCGGTAAGTAGTAATTTCTTACTGGATAACTGGTCGTTATTGGGAAGAAAGCCGATCAGGAAATTCACCTGGCTGCTTTTCTTCTGCTTCAGGTAAAGGTTGAGTACTGAACCGCTGGCCAGCATACTGAGGTCGAATGGCTTTTCTTCTTCTATATAGGTTAACTCCTTCAGCTTTGCGTTGAGTTTTACCAGTTTGTCTTTGTTATAAATGCTTCCCTTGGGCATATCCAGGTAACGCTCCAGAAATTCATGGGAGATCTTTGCATTACCATAAAGGCGTATACTATCTACCAGGTATAAAATTCCTTTCTCCACTTTTAACCTTGCCGATATTTTTTCCTGGTCCAGCACAATACTATCCAGGTAGATCTTTCCAAAAGGATACCCCGTATTCTCCAGTTGGTCCATGATCCGGTCTTCCCATTTTTTCAGCAGGGGCATATCAATGGGTTTACCACTGAAACTGGATTCCCGCCAACCTATGGTATTTAATAACGATGGGTCAACCCGGGAAAGATCCAGCCGGGCCCAGGTATATAACTGACCTGTAAAAAGGGATACCCTTGCACCCGAAGGATCTATTTTTACCGAATCAACCGAGGCAGTGATATAGCCCTTCGATTGAAGCAGGCCCGTAAGTTTATTCAGGTAATCCCTGCAAAGGAATTGATTGGGGAACTCAGTGGTCAGCGCCAGCTGCCTGAGAAAATCAGCATCCCTGTCTACGGAATGATAGCTCACAGGATATGACTGCGCGGATAATGGCAGTTGCAGGCATAATAGCACCGATATTTGCAGAAGCGTTTTTCTCAATTCGCTAAATTATTCAATTAAATCAGATTTAGCTGATCATCCATGGCTGGCATCTATTTACATATTCCATTTTGCAGGCAGGCCTGCCATTATTGTAATTTCCATTTCGCTACTTCTCTGTTGCAAAAACCGGAAATGGTGGAAGCCATGCGCCTGGAAATCCTGTCAAGAAAAAATGAACTGGACAATGAAATAATAGAGACCATTTATTTTGGTGGCGGCACCCCTTCCCTCTTAAGCCTGGAAGAATTAAACAGGTTGCTTACTACCATAAATGAAAACTACCAGGTATCTGAAAATGCGGAGCTGACCCTGGAAGTTAACCCCGACGATATTGAAGAAGAAAAACTGCTGGGATGGAAGGAGGCTGGCATCAACCGGCTCAGCATTGGCATACAAAGTTTTTTCCAGGAAGACCTGGAATGGATGAACCGGGCGCACAACGAGAAACAGGCCATAGAGGGGTTGAAAGCCGCCGCCTGGCATTTTGATAATATTACGATCGACCTGATCTATGGAAGTCCGGGACTTACCCACCAGAAATGGGAAGAGAATGTTCGCCGCGTACTGGAACTGGGCATACCACATATTTCCTGTTATGCGCTTACAGTGGAAGAAAAAACGCCACTGGCTAAACTGATCCGTGAATCACGTTCTTCCAATGTGGACCCGGATCTTCAATCGGAACAATTCCTCCTGCTGATGAAATGGATGGAGATGGCCGGCTATGAGCATTATGAGATCTCCAATTTCGCAAAACCCGGTTACAGGAGCCGGCATAACTCTTCCTATTGGGGCTCTGCCCCGGGGCAGGCAAAAAGATACATAGGGATAGGCCCGGCCGCCCATTCTTATAATGGAAAACAAAGGACCTGGAATGTTTCCAATAATGCGCAGTATATCCGGTCAACCCTGGAAGGCAATACCAGCAAAGAATTTGAGACCCTGGATGCCAGCCAGGAATTGAATGAATACATCATGACCTCCCTTCGCACCATTGAAGGGATACAGTTAAGTGCATTAGCAGCAAAGGACCAGGAAAGGATACTCCGTATTTCAGAAAAATATATAAACAACGGACTTTTAAAAAGGAGCGGCGACCAGTTAATCTTAACAAAAGAAGGTAAACTACTGGCAGATGGGATCGCCGCTGATCTTTTCAGCTGATCAGCCTATCCAGGAGATGAGAATATTCAATGCGCAGCCAATTGCCACCAATGATTGAAGGATGAACCGGAACCACTGGATGGGATAAGGTTTTACGCTGCCTTCCTTACTTGCTTCCCTCCATTTATTGAATTCCATTACCTGCAATATGATAGAATAAACAGCGGCGGCGAAGAATATTACCTGGAAGATCTTGATCATGGTATTTATTTAGATCAGTACCTGTTCAATTCTTTTAAAACCTTCCCCTGGCTCCACATTTTCCCATAGAATGCGATAGATGGTATCAGCAATGGGGATACCAGCTTTTACTGTGCGGTTGATATACTCAATGCAGCGGGCCGCATTCAATCCTTCCGCCACCATATTCATTTCCAGCTGGGCCGCCTTCACCGAATATCCTTTACCGATCATGTTCCCGAAACTCCGGTTACGGCTGTATAATGAATAACAGGTCACAAGCAGGTCACCAAGGTAAACAGACGCCGCATAATTAGGCGTTTTCCGGTGTGTATAAGGATCTTCTTCGCCATCATGTTCTCCCACAGTAATATGCTGCACACCAAACTGCCGGAGGAATACGGCCATTTCATCAGCCGCATTGGCAATATAAACACTCAGGAAATTATCACCATAGTCCAGTCCATGTGCTATACCGGCTCCCAGGGCATAAATATTTTTCAATACCGCTGCATATTGTACGCCCAGTATATCATGGTTCACTACGGTATTGATATAAAAATTACCAAAATGAGAAGCGATCACCGAAGCGGTTTGTATATCGATGCCCGAAAAAGTGAGATAGGAAAGTTTTTCAGCAGCCACTTCTTCCGCATGGCAGGGACCCAGCACCGCAAAATAATTCTCCAGCTGCACGCCATAATTCTCCTGCATATAATAATTAAGCAGCACATTTTTTTGCGGAAGCAATCCTTTGATGGCGGATATCAGCTTTTTCCCTTTCCAGTCTTCCGCGGTAGTACCCTGTAAAGAAGAGGCCGCATAGGCCGATGGAACTGCGATGACCAATACATCCGATTGGTTCACTACCTGCCTTACATCTGTTGATAAATGCAATAGCGCAGGATCGAATTTTGCAGAGCTGAGGTATTTTGGATTATGATGGCGGGATTGCAAATGACGGATGCTGTTCTCATCCCTGATCCACCAATGGATAGGATGCCCTTTATCTGTCAGTATTTTGGCCAGGGCCGTGGCCCATGACCCGCTACCAATGACGCCAAATCTCATTTGCTGAATTTCGGTAATGGCTGAATTATTTCTCGAAGAGTTTGTCTTTCGATACCACTTTTACCTTCATGCCATCTTTCAGTTTCTTGCTGATAGCATTATAAGGTGCGGTCACTACTACATCCCCGGCTTTTAATCCGCTTCTCACTTCAATATAGTTTATATCCTGTATACCGGTGGTCACTACCCCTTTTTTCACGGTGCCATCCGGCTGAAGGATAAACACCACTTCTTCCAGTTCATCACCTCCACCGGTATCAACGGTCACACCATCGTTGGCGGCATTCTTGTCATTCTCCTCTTTCTTTTTATCCTCCATATTCTTATCGGAACCTTTCACACGGGCATTCACCGCAGTAATTGGCACAGATAAAATATTATCGATGCGGGTGGTCTTTATATCCGCGCTGGCATTCATACCAGGGCGGAAAGGAAAACGATTTCCCGCCAGGTCGGCATAAGAATCCTTCAGCAAACGGATCCGTACTTCATAATTAGTTACATCATTGGAGCTGCTCAGCACGCTTCCTGCAGAAGTACTTGAGGCGATCTTGGTCACAATACCTTTGAACTTCCTGTTATTATAGGCATCTACTTCCACATCGGCGGAATCGCCGATACTGATCTTTACAATATCATTTTCTCCTACATCAACCCTTACTTCCAAAGTACTCATATCGGCCACAGTCATCATTTCTGTACCAATATTAAATGAGTTACCGGCTACCCTTTCTCCTTTTTTCACTTTAAGTGAAGAGATCACTCCATCCATGGGCGCAACGAGTACGGTACGGCCCAGGTCTTTGTTGGCTTTATTGAGGTCGGTCATTGAACTGCTGACCACTGCCTGCAAACCTTTGATGTTTTGCTGCGCGGCATTATAATTTGCTTTTGCAGAACGAAGCGTGGTCTCATACTGTTCAAATTCAGCGCGGGAGATCACTTTATCATCAAACAATTTTTTATTGCGATCATAATTCTGCTGGGCCAGGTCAAGGTTTGCCTTAAGGGCATCCAATGATGCGCGACCATTATCCACCGTTGCGGAAGATTGATTCAGCCTGGAAGCAGCCGCATCTCTTTGCAATGCATAAATGTCCGCATAGATCCTTGCCAGCACCTGGCCCCGGCGAACGCTGTCGCCTTCAGCCACGTTCAATTCAGTGATCTCGCCGGAAATGTCCGGACTGATCTTCACTTCCACTTCAGGATAGATCTTTCCACTGGCATTTACCGATTCAATGATAGTGCGGGTGGCGGCTATTTCAGTGGCCACTTTTTCTTCAGCTTTACTGCCGCCAAATTTTTTGACCGCAACCCATACCAGGGCCAATGCGCCAACGGCGATCAGTGTCCATTTTAATTTCTTATTCATGTATTGCCCTTTATAATTTTAATCCCTGCCCTTTATAGAATTCCAGCAGTTTCATTTTGAAAACATAATCATACTGCGAATAAAGCAGCTGATTTTTTGCCGTTTGAAGGCTATTCTGTGTGGTCACCAGGTCATAGGTTGATAATAAGCCTACCTCATATCTTTTCACCGCGAAATCATAGGCTTTCTGGGAAGCTTCAACCGCTTTTTTATTGGCATTGAATTTTTGCATGGCCGCCAACGCATCATTGTATGCTTTATAAATATCCTGCTTCAGGGTAAAGCTGTTCTGCTCTTTACGCAATTCCACCTGCTTCACATTCAATTGCGCCCTTTTCCATCCACCGCGCAGGGTTCCTCCATTTAGAATGGGAACGCTTAATCCGATCCCAATAGATTGACGGAAATTATTATTGATCTGGTTGAAATAGGAAATATTCCCATAGCTGTATATTTCATAGGGTTGGATAGGGAAAACCTGGTAACTGGTAGCCCCTACGGTTACAGTTCCAACCGGCACATTTAGCGTGGTTTTTGATTTTGCTTCCTTAGCCCTGTTGTTAAAAGAGGATCCCAGGCTTCCAAAAGCCGAGATAGTGGGATACATGGCAGCTTTGGCAACAGCCACAGAAGTTTGCGCCGAACGTAAATTCAGTTCATCCACTTTTTGCTGCGGCATATTCTGGGTGGCCATATTGTAAACAGCCTCAGGTTGCAGGTCAGCCAAGGTTTCCAGGGGGATCAGGTTTACCGGTGGAGTGGTAATATCAAAGGCCGCCCCGGCATCCAGGTTCAGCAGGGCCTTCATATTAAGCAGGGATTGGGTGGCCGTAGTTTGAGCAGTCACTAAATTGGAACTGTCGGCAGCCAGCAATGATTCCAGGTTTACTGCATTCAATTCCGGAAGTTTTCCGGCATCTACTTGTTTGCGGGTACTTTCCAGTTCTGAACGTGTTTGTGCCAGTTTAGAAAGAGCCAGTTCAATCTGTTCCCTCGCCAGAAGAATTTGCAGGTAAGCCACTGCCACATTCAATGCAATATCATTTTTTGCTTTTTCGGCTCCTTCTTTAGTAGCCTGCAGGTCCAGGTCTTTTACTTTGATACTGTTCTTTTTGGTGAACCAATTGAACAATTCCACATTCGATTGAAGAGAATAATTATTGAAAACATAAGCGGTGGTGATCAATCCAAAAGAGGTCGGATCCTGGTTTCTACCTGCCCCATAACCCAGGTTGCCACTGAAATTCATGGTAGGATATTGCGACATCTTACTGAGCTGGAATTCCAACTCTGCAAAACGTGTTTGCAACTCCGCCTGCCTCACCGTTATATTATTTTGCAGGGCATAATTTACACATCGCTGAAGATCCCATTTCTCAGTGGCCTGGCCCAGAATGCGGGTGCTGGCCAGAATGAACAGGACGGAGGCCAGAACGGTCCGTCGACAATACCTAATCATAGGTTGCAAAAATATGCCAATTGGCTCTGCGGATATATGATTTTTTGACGGAAGGCAACATTAATCAAGGGATGCCAGGGCCTGATTCAGGTCATTTATAAGGTACTCCGGCTCTTCCAGACCAACATACATGCGTATATAATGATGAGATTCATTAGAATCATCAAAATCCGAAGCTTTCATACCGGCGCATTTGGGTATTACCAGGCTTTCATGGCCTCCCCAGCTTACCGCCATTAAAACATGCTTCAGGCTTTCGCAAAATTTTACGATCGACTGCCTTCCTTTATTTTTCAATGAGAAAGTAAAAAGACCACAGGCTCCTTTCATTTGCTTTTTGGCCAGTTCGTATTGCGGAAACCCCGGATCATGCGGAAATAACAGCGTATCCACCTGCGGATGTTGCTTCATGAATGCTACAACCTCTGCCGTAGAACGGGTGATCCTCTCAATACGGGCAGGCAGGGTGCGGAGCCCTCGTATCAGCAACCAGGCATTGAATGGTTGAATACCACTTCCAATATTGAGGTATTCGCTGTCAAATATTTTTTTGATCATAGCGGAAGATCCGGAAAGCACACCACCCAGCACATCACTATGCCCCCCAATATATTTGGTGGCTGTTTGCATACTCAGGTCTATACCCATGGGAATGGGCCGCTGGTACAACGGGGTGCAATAGCTATTGTCGATCAGTGTCACGATCCCTTTTTGTTTGGCGATGGCAGCTATTTCTTCAATGGGTTGAATGGCGAAGTCCCAGCTATTCGGTGATTCCAGGTAATAAAAGCTGGTGTTTTCTTTTGTTGCTGCTTTCCAATTATCCAGTGATCCCCCTTCAATATAACTGGTAGTAACCTGGAACCTGGGAAGGATCACATCAAACATACGCTGGGCCCAGGTATAGGGAGCTTTTACCGATACGATATGATCGCCTGCTTTTACATTGGCCAGTATGCCTGCGAAAATAGCGGCAGCCCCGCTGTTGAAGACCAGGCAATCTTCGGCTTCATCCAGGGCTGCTAATTTTTTCCGAAGAATATCCACGGTAGGATTTATTCCCCTGCTATATAAATAACTGCTGCCCTCATCCGAGAGCGCATTCATCATATCATCTACTTTTTTAAAAGCGAAGTTGCTGGTCTGCACGATCGGCGGGGCTACGGCACGAAAATAATTTTCGCGGTCTTCGCCCAATTCATTGATGATCTCAGAGAAGTTCATATTAGTCTTTCTTCTTATGGTAAAACAGGAAATAAAGGAGCAGGAAGAATAGCAGCAGGCCCGTACCAATAATGGCTGCCTTCACATCCTTCATCACTACCCCAACATCGATCATGGAATAACTGAAAACAAAAAATGCCGCCAGGTAAGGCACCAGCCTGTTCCACCCGGCACCGGTCAATTCTTCATTCACTTTCCTTTTACGAAGGATAAAAATGGTAAAGGCGGAGGTGCTCATCCCTATGCCATCCAGAAACATGGTGAAGTTTAAAATATTGTCCACCCCTTTCCCGAAAAATGTAACAATGATGGTGATCAGCGAAAACGTGACCAGTCCCATCACCAATGCATCTGTTTTGGGATGCTTATACGAGAATAATTTTGGCAAAACCCTGTCTTCGCTCATGGCGAACATTACGCGGGGATTGCTCATCAGAAGAATATTTACATAGGCCAGTACGGAGAGGAACATTAGCGCATCAAATACCTTCCCGCCAAACTTCCCGAACCAGGCCTCGCAAAGCAGGGAACCAATGGCGGAGGCATTCTTCATCTTATCATACCCGATCACCTGGGTATAGGCCAGGTTGATGGCCAGGTACAAGGCGATCACAATAACAATACCCATTAAGATCCCCCTTGGTATGATCTTATTATCTTTTACCTCTGCCCCGAAATTGATGGTTTGCTGGTAACCTCCATAGGCAAAGCATACCGGGATCAGCGAAATAATGAATAATGATAAGGGGTTGTGGTCTTTCAAACTATACAAGGGAGAACCTTCTTCATATCCATGTGGTTCTATCACCAGTCCTTTGAACATACTGGAGATCAGTAACAGCACCAGTCCAACTTTGATAATGATCAGGACATTCTGCGTCTTGCTGCTGGTACGCAACCCAAAAAGGTTCACCACAAAAAACAAGGCTACCGCGGCAATGGCTACAAAACTATTAAAAAGGATCCCGCTGGGTTTACCATAAAGAAGATCGCTTACATAATCTGCCCCAATCAGGGCCACCACAGCCAGGGAGGCTGCATTACTTATAATTATTATGGCGTTGACAGAAAACCCGACTGAAGGATGATAACAATAGGCGAAGATCTTGTAGTACCCACCCATGGCGGGAAGCCTTTGTCCTATTTCCGCATAGGTGAAAGCGCCGGCAAGTGCGATCAATCCGCCGGCTATCCATAAAAGGAAGAATATAGAGCTGGTACCAGAGGTGGCAGCTACAGAGGCGGGGTTGCGAAAAATTCCCATTCCGATCACCAGGCTGACCACGATCAGGCTTAGGTCAAGCTGGCCAAGTTTGTTCCTGGCAGTCATGGCCTGAAGATAGGAAATGATGTGTTTAAAAAGTTTCTCACAAAATATTCCAGGCCTGCCATTGGTTTTGGGTTTGCATTATTTTCGCCCCGTGCTGGTTCCCGGTTCAACCCGGGATTAAAAGGGAAACCGGTTTAAATCCGGTGCTATCCCCGTAGCTGTAAGCTCCCACGATAAGTGGAATTACCAGACCATTCGGCCACTGTACATGAATGTATGGGAAGGCGGTCTGGGGAGCAAGCCAGAAGACCTGCCTGCGCAAAACCATATTCAATGCTTTCGGGTGAAAGGCTTGGAATGTAAAAGTCCCCGGACATTTTATATTTCATTTCATTATTTCCTGGAAGCAGTCACACAAAAACTTTTTCATTTATGAAAAGACTATTTTTTGTGCTGGCTGCCCAACTGTCATTTCAGTTATTGTGGGCCCAGCAGGACACTACCCTTCTTAATGAAGCAGTGGTCACCGCTTCAAAATTTCCAACAAAGACCCTTCAGACCGGCAAGGTCATCAGTATTATCAATGCTGGACAACTGGCCATGGCCGGAGGAAAAGACCTCTCCCAGGTACTGCAGGAACAGGCCGGCATTTTTATTGGAGGATCGAACAGTAATACGGGAAAGGATAAAAGTATTTATTTATGGGGCGCGTCGCCCGTGAATACCCTGATCCTTATAGATGGAATACCTGTGTATGATCCTGCAGGCATCGGGGGTAATTTTGATATACGCAATTTATCGGTTCAGCAAATTGAAAGGATCGAGATCGTAAAAGGATCTCAATCCACCCTTTATGGTAGCGATGCCATCGCAGGGGTGATCAATTTCATCACTAAAAAAACAGGACCTGGCGCATTTTCAGCAACCGTACTTGCCAGTTATGGAAGTTTTAATAGCTGGAAAACCGATCTTTCTTTACAGGGACGAAAGGGAAAGATCAGTTACGACGCAGGCTATTCACTTACAGATACAAAAGGGATAAACGAAACGGTTGAGTTGATGAATGCGATCAATACTGATCGGGATGGATACCGCCAGCATAACTGGCAGGGCGGGATCGGCTTTAATAGCGGTAAATATTTTCAGAGCAGGGCCTTTGTAAGATATGGCAGGGTAAGCGGCGATATTGACCAGGGCGCCTATACGGATGAACTGGATTATACCTACAACCAAAAAACATGGCAGGCAGGTTTACGTAACGAATTAAATAAAGGGAGATGGAAACTGGTATTACTTTACCAGTATAATAAAGGGAAGCCGCCTTTATATTGATGATTCGGTAAAAAGCAGGAATGGTTTTGATACGTATTCAAAAGGAAGTTATAAAGGGGGCGAGCATATGGCAGATCTCTATGCCAATTATAGCCTGAAAGAAGGAATCCGTTTTTTAATTGGCATGGATTTCAGAAGATCCTCTACCCTTCAGTCATATTTATCGCTGCCTGCCTATGGCCCGCCCTCGCAATTAGATACCAGCAGTACACAGAAAAGCATTTATGCAAGTGTTAATTACAGCAACCGAATAGGTTTTAATATGGAGATGGGGGGGAGATTGAATTTCCATACTGCCTATGGAGAGCATACGGTATATACTATAAATCCATCCTGGTCACTGGGTCGCAGCTTGAAATTATTTGCAAATTATTCCAGTTCTTACCGAACACCCTCCATTTACCAGCTATATGCTGAATATGGAAATGCAAAACTTAAGCCCGAGGCGGGTAATAGCCTGGAAGGTGGATTTCAATTCAGCGCGATAAAGGAAAAATTAAGAGGCCGACTGGTGGTATTCAACCGAAAAATAAAGCAGGGGATCTTCTTTTATTTTGATCCGCTTACCTATGTATCACAGTATATCAACCAGGACAGGCAGAAAGATCATGGACTGGAACTGGAGCTGAATCACCAGGTTTCGAAAAACTTCTCACTGAGCGCGCACTATAATTATGTTACCGGTAAGATCTACACAAAAGAGAATGGAAAGGATACCAGCTATTTTAATTTATTGCGCAGGCCCCGGCATATGGCCCTGATCTCCGCCAGCTGGAAGATCAGGGATCAATGGAAACTCGGCGCCTCCTTAAATTATAATGGGAAAAGAAAGGATGCCTATTATAATATGGCTACGTATAATATAGAAAGTCCGGTATTACCCGCTTACCTGCTGCTGAATATTTACGTGGAATACAAACTTTCACATGCACCCATCCAATTTTTCGCAGATGGAAGAAACCTCACTGACACGCATTATATGGAGATAGCAGGTTTCCAGGCGCAAAAACTAAACGCAAGTTTAGGGGCGAGATGGAATTTCACTAAGAATTAAATGAATATAACATAGATAAAAGATCAACTGGCCGTGTAAATTAAATTCGTCAGCGTTATTTACCCGGCCAGTATTTAAACTTCTGTCCGCCAATAGATGCCTCATACATGAGGCCGGCTTTTGTTTGCGTAAATATCATCACACCATTCTTATATTTTATATTTCCGGAAACACCGGCCGTTACCGCTACAGCGGAAGCCTGGGCAGCAAATTCAAAATTATTAGCCTTAAAGCGGTCAATAGCTGCTTTATTTTCAAAGAAGATCACTTCCCGGTAAGCCTGCCCTCCCCACTGAAAACCGATCGTCAGTTGGGTCATTTTAGCCATCCCCATCATAGCGCCACCCTGGTAAAGCACACCATTCCCGGTTGCGCCACCGATACCAATACCGCCCTTACCAATATTTGGAAAGATCACATAACCATAGGCGCTGGCAAATAAATTCCGCATTAATCCATCGCCCTTTAAAAAGCTGACCTTAGCCTGCCTGCAATCGGCTATCACTTTTCTATCCCTGGAACTGGACTGAGCCAGGGTTGAAATACCGATCAGGGAAAGGGAAAGAATGAATAAACTGTTTTTAATAATTGACTTTATCATTTGTAAAATTATAATTTAATTGAATTTGGATCAGGATCTCTATTAATGCCTGCCTCTATTACCCTTGGACCTATTGGCAGGTTTCCATTTATTATGATCAGGGTGACCTTTGATCTCGTAGTATTTTGTTTCATGGCTGTTACGTATCACTGGCTGGCTATGATCATTTCTGTAACCAGTATACTTTGTCTTATAGGTTTCATGGTGGCGATAAGGAGAAGGATCATCATTGATCACCACCTTATATCCCCTGTATAGATCATAGTTGCGGTACTGGTAGGGAAGCGAAGCGCTGAAGATCCAGCGGCCACCCTGCATATAGACATATTGATGTCTTGAGACTGAATAGTATGTTTCAATTTCGGGCATATAATAATAATCAGCGCGATCATAACCCACCGGGCCCCACAAAGGCTGTGAGCCAATATTGGCCCTGATAGTTATATGGATCTGGGCATGGGAAGTTGCGGGTATAGTAACTGCGATTAACAGGCTAAGCGCAAAAATTATCTTTTTCATTTTTGTTATGATTAATATGAATAGAACTAGAATGAAGAAGCCGGGTTACTTCAGGGAGTTAAGAATGGTATTCAATTCTTCTTTTGTCTTTCCCAGTTTGATCTGGAGTTTTCCCAGCATTTCATCCCGCTGCCCTTCTTCAAATAGCAAATCATCATCCGTAAGCATGGCAAATTGCTTCTTAAATTTTCCTTTCAATGCATTCCAATCGCCTTTTAATTCTGTACCGGTAGTCATATAGTTCGTTTAAATGTTAATCTATTACCTGCAAAGATGGTTAGATACCATTCATTTAATCTTACACAATTGCATATAATTCTTACATGATTACCAGATTCCCTTATTGAAGAACCCTGAATATAATTTATCTGCTAAATTATTTTCCTTCAGCGTTGACCCAGCGTGGAACGCCTTTTCTCTCTAAACTGTTTAAAATGGGATGGGGCAAGACCGGCAGGTCTTTTGTATTGCATAAATGAATGATATAACTTATTTCAAGCATTATATAACACTAATCCCGGTTAATTAATGCATCTTCATCATATCCAGTCGCTCCGACCGGATATTCAAACTTGTTTATGCCTTTAGTCTCAATCGTTATTACGCTAATTGTAGTTGGTGTCCTTCTCTGGCTCGTGAATTCCTATATCCCCATGCAGTCTACTATCAAAAAGATCCTGAATGCGGTGATCGTTATCGCAGTTGTACTTTGGTTGCTGAATGGCTTCGGCTTGCTGGATGATATTAGAAGAGTAAAGATCTGATTACTCTTCACTATTGAGGTGTTCTCCTTAAAAATTATGCTGGATCCCCGGCCTGTTTCATTCATTTTACATGCAGGTAGAGCAGGCCGGGTAATCTGTTTAGTGTTTCGTAATAAAAAAACACTTCGCCCTTATACCCATACTTACGATTCAGCTGAAGCATCTGGTCCGTGAATTCCCTGGAACTCTGGTAACCATCATCGCCCAGCGAGGTAAGTATCCCGGGAAATATTTTATCCTGGTAGCCCGCAGGCAGACTTTCATTTAATTCTTTAAGGACTTTTTCGTAGCCCTCGATATTATAGCGATAAAGCTGTGGAATGACATAATCCGCATAGCCGGCTTTCAACCATTGCATCCAATCCTGCAGGTATTCCTGCTTACTCCATGGATAAGGACCCGGAGCCCAGATCACGAGGCAACTGGGTCGCTTTAGTTTCACTGCCTGGTACAGGTCTTTGGCAAAAGAGTTTATTCTGTCCAATTTCCACTGAAGAAAAGAATTTTCTCTTGGGTCAGTACGAGGCATGTACCCATTATGGTTGGCAGCATATAATCGCTGGCTATAATTATCGTAACCACCTTCAACCGGCATAGCCGGCATACGGTCATCGCCCTGAACACCATCTATGGGATATTGCTGAATCAGTTCCAGCACCAGTTCCTTCATGAATGCCTGCACAGTAGGATTCATGCTGTTCCACCAGTAGAAACCATTTTTCACCAGTAAACTTCCATCCGATCTCCTTCCTGCCCAATCAGGGAATTTCTTCAGCCAGATGGAACTGCTGTCCTTATAACTATAAGAAAAACCAAATTCGAACCAGGCAAAAACCTTCAACCCTGCCTTATGCCCTTCCTTCACAATACATCCTATAGGATCAAATCCTTTGTAGATGGTATCCTGTTTGATGCCGATAAATTTTTCCACCAGTTTGCTGGGATACATGGTATAGCCGCGATTCCATACCACTACAAAAATGGAATTCAATCCATTCTTTTTACAATTGGCCACGGTTCGTTTTATATTCTTTTCGGAAAGCAGCGCATCGCTGGCTACATTGGTAACCCAGGTACCTTTTATAGGTGGAAATTGCTGAGCGTTCCCAAGGCAGGTTATAAACAGAAATAAGCAAAGACAGCAGTAACGCATTTACTTTAGTTGATTTTTATACTCCATATATCGGTCAAAAAGATGATGAGCCGAAGGATACATGGACTGCGGACTCATAAAATGGGAAAACTCAAATGTTATAGCCTTTTCATAGCCTGCTTTCCGGGCCGCCTCCAGTTTTAATTTTAGTTTTTCAAATTTGATCGGAAGGAATTTAATGGGCATATCCCGGTCGAAGCTTTCGGCATTTGTCCAGCATTGCAGGCCATATTTATCTGCCATTTTTTTATTCACTGTAAAAAACGCTTCCAGTTCATGGTAATCAATATGGCCATCCTGGAAGGCAACAGCATCCACTGATCCCCTTATCCCATCAAAGATCTCCGACCATTCCCTTTCATGATCTGCAATGCTAATGGCATCCTGTTTGGATAGCTGGCTGCCTGCTGCCATCACCGCTTTTTTCCCATCGATCCAGGGGGAAATAAAACTGGGCAGCCCATTGCTCACCTCTTTACATTGTTTACCTAAAGAAGAGAAGACCTGGATAGCGGCCTTTGTTTTCCTGCTTACTTCCATACTCAGATACCATCCTTTAAATGAAGGATGATGCCCATAATTTTTCCATACTTCCTCAATCACAAACCGGTTATGGTCTATCTCTGATTGCATATTACCCGTATCCCAGTAATGCCCGCTGTCATAAAGTCCAAAATAAAAATTCAAACCATATTTATCTGCCAGGGACAGAAACATTTCAAGCAAGTCATGCGAAGGCCGGTAACAACCCTGGCCGACCAGGTAGGCAGAAGGATAGGTTAGAAATTTACGATAACCGCATCGTATCATGATCACCGTATCGATACCCATTTTTTTCATATGCGAAAAATCCTGGTCCCATTCCTTCTCCGCCCAATTCTGGTGCGGGATATCATGACTGATCTCATCTAAAAATGTACCCGTTATCAGCATATAGAAAAATTAAGTATTCATTTTTTGAGAAGCAGGTTCAAGCTCCACCTGTTTTAACGGAACCATCCAGGTAACAAGGAAGGAAGGTATGGTAGAGATCAATACCCAGATAAAAAATTCCCGGTAACCCAGGTAATCGCTTACCATACCACTGATCATGGAAGGAAGCATGAATCCAAGGTTCATTAATCCGCTGGCAAATGCATAATGCGCCATCTTATATTTTCCAGGGGCGATCTGCTGCATGATGAAAAGGATAAGTCCTACAAATCCAAATCCATAACCAAAATATTCAAAAGCAACAGCAGAGCCGATCACATAAAGGTTTTGTGGTAACTGGATAGCCAGATAAGCATAGGCCGCAAAAGGAATATTGAATATGGCACAGAGAAGCATCAGGGTTTTACGGTTCAACCCTTTACTCGAAACAAAATATCCTGCAGCAATGGATCCGATCACGAAAGCGGCGGCGCCAAACACGCCATACAAAAGACCGATCTGTTCAGTGGAAAGCCCCAGTCCCCCTTCCGAGCGCGCTGCCCTGAAGAATAAAGGCGTGATCTTAATTGCCTGGCCTTCTGCAAACCTGTACAGCACAATAAAGGCAAGGCCAAACCAGATATTCTTTTTTTGAAAAAAAGTAATGAGCACATCTTTTAAGGTAGCCATGGCCTCCGCCCTGGAATGTACAGCCGCCGATCTGCTTCCCTCTGGTATTGCCTTCCTGTTATAGAGACCAAGGATGATCATGATGGCAGCATAGATCAGCATCACGACGGACCATGCATTTACAATCCCTATTCGTTTCTCCAGGATACCGGCAAGAAATACCAGCAAACCACCAGAAACAATTTTTGCTATATTATAAAACGCTCCCTGCCATCCAACAAACTGCGCCTGCTGTTTTTCTGAAAGTTCATTAAGGTATACGCCATCTGCGGCTGTATCATGGGTGGCTCCGCTGAAGGCGATGATCGCCAGGATGGCAATGGAAATACTGAAAAAAGAACCGGCCTGCAGGGATAATGCTACCAGTCCGAATAGTACGCCCGTAAACAACTGCGTGGTATATACAAAGAACTTCCGGGTCTTATACATTTCCAGGAAAGGTCCCCATAATGGTTTTAAGGTCCAGGGCAGCATGATCAAAGAGGTCCAGAAGGCAATGCTTGCATCGCCTATGCCAAGATTCTTATACATGATAGAACTGGCCGCTGCAAGCGCTACGAAGGGCAATCCCATGGCAAACCATGTTGTAGGCACCCAGCTTATGGGGTTCTTCCTGGAGGGGTTCAATTGATCTTATTTGTATTAAAAATAATGGAGTTTATTTCAACTTCCCATGGTGATCGATCTCCCTGCTGAAAGGATCTAATGTTTTATCCAGCAAAACGGCCATTTCTGCCCTGGTTATCTTTCGTTCCTTATCAAAATTGCTGAGCCCCCATTCTTTCCATTGCTGATCGATGGAAGGACCAGATGCAGGTTCTCTGCTCCCGATCTTTGATACAATACCGATTGCCTCTCCTATGGTAATGGTTCCGGTAAACGATGTATCCAGTTTTGCAAAGGGCAAAAGATCTTCCAACAGTTTCTTTCCATCTACCAGTGAATCCGGATAGAACCAGGTGCGATTTGCCCATTGATATGGCTGACCGGTTCCCTTCAGAATACCGGTAGCGCCGATCTTCTGCACAGACTGAAAACAGCGATCAGAAGGTTTTACATCACAGTAGGGCATTATATACGCTTTGTCATTCAGCAATTGTTCCTGTACTTTTCGAATACTGACTGCTGCCGGTTGTTTATGTTCCTTGATACAAATAGCCGCCAGGGTTCCTGCCGCCTGGCCTGTAAGCATAACTACCGGCTGAAGCCTGGTTGTGCCATTCACCAGATTACTGATGCTGGTATTTTTTTCTGCCATAATGATGCCTTTATAAAAGGGTGGCAACAGTACACCTATCGGCAAGCTATAGGAAGGCACCGGATAGAATTTAAGTAGGAAGGGCATTCCGGGGTTTTCCCGGTGATGATGATCGATCGGATAATCGCCAACAGCAATACCTGTACGGTATAAAGCATCAGCCTGATCGAATGGCTTAGAAATATCCTGCACCTTAAAGCGAATAATGCCTTTCAGTCTGCGGCTTTCGCGGTAATAGGGAATGAATGGCAGTTTATCCTCCGTAGGAAATTCATCTTCGGCCAGGCCCAGTTGTTTAAATCCAAATTGCGTTTGCAGGAAATAAAGGAATCGCAGAGTCTTCGCTTTAGCTTTTTTTAATTCTTCCTGTCGTTGTTCAAATGAAAGTGGAATAACAGGGAGATAAATATCATTTCCTTTTCCCGGCCAGTTGATCATGTATTTTCCATTGGGTAATTTTCCATAATCCAGCATTTTCTGCGCGGTCACATTACTGGTAAGTTTTGCCGGGCTGCTGCAGAATTCATTGCAACATCCATCAAATTCCATAGAATCATAGTTGGCAGGCCTTGGAATTATTTTATCGGCTCCTTTTCCAAAATCTTTCAAGATGGCTACATAGGTAAGGTCCTGTATGATATCATTGCTTTCCGGAACAATTACATCTTCGCCTGTTAACCGACTGGCTTGCATTCCCAGGTCAAAAGGTATTCCGGCACTGGCCATAAGGTCGCCCAATTCTGTCGCATCAATTACGATCTCCGCAGTGATAGATATTTCCTGTTTTGTTTTCTGATTAATAAAAACAGCGCCTTTGATCTGTTTTCCTGAGCGAATCGCTTTTAGGAAACGATGATCATAGACTATGGTCAGTTTCTTTAACGAGGAAGCCATCGCTTTTAGAATACTGTCACCAGCATGTGGTTCAAACAGGGTATTACTCACCCAGCCGGTGGAAACTTTAGAAGGGCCTCCATATAATTGGTAAAGGCGATCCCTGAATTCCGCCCAGATACCGGAAGGCAGTTGGTGGTTGCCATCAAATGCGGATACACCGGCGGCGGTGATCATGCCCCCCAACCAGGCATTTTCGCTGACAAGAATAGTGGATACCCCCATCCTGGTGCATTGCAGCGCAGCCGTGGTACCACTGGCCCCAGCTCCTACAACAAGTACCTGTGTTTTTAATTTTTGTTGGGCTTCCCCGGGTGCGCTTAAAAGCAGCATACCCGCCAGTAGAAAAATTCTATTCAGATGGACCTGTATCATTTAGCTGCACTTTGCCTGTTAGCTACTAGCGGCTAGCAGCAGCTAGCAACTAGCGGCTAGCTTTAGTAGCCTCGACAGGAATCGAACCTGTATCTGGAGCTTCGGAAACTCTTATACTATCCATTGTACGACGAGGCCGGCGAAAAGTTGGGAGTTATTAGTTAGGAGTTAGGAGTCAACAGCCGAATACAAAACTTGCGCACTCCTAACTCCTAACTATTAACTACTAACTACTTAAAAAGTCCATGCGCATTGGTGGCAAAAACCTTTACTGCAATGGCCAGCAATATTACGCCAAAAAATTTTCTTACAGCCAGCAGGCCCGACTGACCCAAAACCCTTTCGATCAGGCTTAAAGAACGGATCACCAGGTAAATAAAAACAAGATTGGCCAGGATGGCCAGCAGGATCATATATTCATTTTTATCGGCCCTTTCAAACGTGGCTTTCAGCGACATGATGGTGGTCAGCGTACCACTTCCCGCGATCAGCGGAAATGCAATGGGTACCACCGTGCCTGAAGCGCCATTTTTCTCCGGTTTAAAAAATTCAATGCCTAATACCATCTCCATACCCAGAATAAAAATGACTATAGAACCCGCTACGGCGAATGAACGGATATCCACCCCTAATAAATTCAGGAAAGGTTTGCCTATGAAAAAGAACAGGATCATCAGGAAACCGGATATAAGCGTCACCTTCAGCGGACTGATATGGCCCTGTTTCTGCCTGATACTGATCAGCATGGGAACAGAACCTACCACATCGATCACTGCAAATAGGGTGAATGTAAGCGTCAGGAATTCCTGGAACTGAAAATTCATGGTTTTTGTCTTTTAGCAAAGGTAGGATTCATGAAATCATCCTGTTTTACGGAAATTTACATATCGGTACCAATATCATCAGCCATGGAATTAAAAGAACTCGATCAGCTTACAAAGGACCTTCCTTCATCAGCCCGAATGCCGGTGATGTTCATAGGCCATGGCAGTCCTATGAATGCCATTGAGGAAAATGAATTTGTAAAAGGGTTCCGCGAAATAGGAAAACAGGTGCCTTCCCTGCCCCGGGCCATCCTCTGTATCTCGGCCCATTGGGAAACAAGGGGAACACTGGTCACCGCCATGGATCATCCTACAACCATCCATGATTTTGGAGGATTTCCAAAAGAACTTTATGAAGTGCAATATCCTGCCCCCGGCGATCCATCCCTGGCCAGGGAAACCAAAGAGCTGGTGAAAACAACTGAGATCGGGCTGGACCAGAAATGGGGACTGGATCATGGCGCCTGGAGCGTGATCAAACATTTATACCCTTCTGCCAATGTTCCCGTGATAGAGTTAAGCCTGGACCGTACCCAGGCCCCTTCCTACCATTATGCGTTGGGTCAGGAATTAAGGTCTTTGCGTGATAAAGGAGTATTGATCATCGGCAGCGGGAACATGGTACATAATCTGGGCCTGGTGGACTGGCGCAGGTTAAATGAATCTTTCGCATTCGATTGGGCGAAAGAGGCTACTGAAAAAATGAAAGGATTTATCCAAACCGGTGATGATCGATCCCTGGTGGATTTTCAACATCAGGGAAAAGCTTTTAATCTGGCCATCCCTACGCCTGAACATTTTCTCCCCTTACTTTATGTATTAGGAGCAAAAAAACCAGCGGAGACGGCAAAATTTTATAATGATAAACCCGTGGCGGGTTCACTTTCCATGACTTCCGTACTCTACAATTAAAGGTATTAACTCAGCAACTCGTGCTCGATCGCATATTTGACCAGGTCGGCATTGGAACTCATATGCAATTTCTTCAATATCCTGGTGCGATGCGTGCTCACTGTTGAGAGGCTAAGATTCAGGTCAGCAGCAATAGAGGAAAGCGATCTTCCTTCCGAGATCATTTTAAACACAGTGAATTCCCTGTCTGATAATATCTCATGCGAAGCTGTATGGTGGGAGTTGATCTCATTTGCTAATTGCTCTGCCATGGTAGCGGTAACATATTTACGCCCGGATAAAACCTTGCTGATGGCGACCAGTAATTCTTCAGCCCCACTGGTTTTATTGATATAACCGGCTGCCCCGGCCTTTAATACCCTTAATGCATATTGCTGTTCGGGATGCATACTTAAAATAAGCACAGGCGTTTTGGGGTTTTCTGAATGCACCTGTTTGATCACATCCAGTCCATTACGTCCCGGAAGTGAAAAATCACTGATCACCGCATCGAAATTCTCTCCGTTTAAAATATTATTTAATTCTTCCGCTGCACCAGCTTCCACGATCCCGGCATGGGGATAAGCCGAAAGTATAATGTTCCTAAGTCCTTCTCTAACCACTTTATGGTCGTCTACAAGCAGGAATTTCATATGATTCGTTTGGGTGGAACCAGCAGATATATTCGAGAATGGTACTACTATGAATGTACTGAAATTTAGCCTAACTTCCATTAAAACTTAACCGTTATGTCCATCACTCCCGCTAAACCATCTATCTTTTTATTATTCCCCTGGGGACTGTTCTCTATTGTTGTTGTACTTCTGCTCAATCTCACATTGAATGATGCCTGGTTCAACCGAAACTGGAGTTGGATCGCCCTGGTGCTGATCATTCCGGCTGCCATCCTGGAAAATTTTAAAGTGGGCTATTCCACCATGCGGATCATGTTCATGAAAGTGGTGTTCTCCCTGCTTTCCTTCCTGCTGGTAGGTATGGCCTTTGGCTCTGCCATACAGGGCTGGCATGTTGGAAAATTTCAGCCAGAAGTGACCGGCCAAATGAAATATATTCAACTGCCCTGGTATGTTATTCTGGCCCTGGTGATTTTATTACTCATACAGGTGGCCCAGTTATTCAGCATGCTGAAAGCGGTGAAGAGGGAATTCATGCAATTGGATCCGGACCAGTAAAGGTTGAGCTGTTGAGAGGTTGAGCTGTTGAGGAGTTGAGTGCTAAACGCTAATCCCTGATCCCTAAACTTTCCCTAATGGCTGCCTTCAGAAAAGGCATGGTTGGGAGCGTGGAAATGATCTTCAGTTCCTCCGCTAAACTGGATTCATTGTCCAGGAATTTAAGCACCTGGCTGGCTGCATTCTTCTTAAAAAGAGTGCTGAATATTTTTTTTCCGGGAAGGGTTTCGTGATATAAAATATGCAGCAGCACATTATCGTAAAAACGAAACCTGGCTGGCACTCCTTTTAGGCTATCCAGAGAGGCACCTGAAAACAACTTCTCAACGATCTGATCCGCATTTTTTTGAATGAACTGAAACGTATAACCACTGGAACCTTTTGTCTGGCCACCGGCAGTCCCAATATTATAGGCCTTATCCCTGAACCTGAATTTCTCTGAGGTCATGGGTATGATCCCGAATTCATTTTCAATTACGCGGTACTGTTTTATTTTCAGTATCCTCCCGATATAATCTTTCAGTTCCTCTTCGTAGGTCTGCTGTGCCAGCAATTCTTTTGTAAACAAGGTATACTCAACCAGGGCCTGTTTTTCATTTACCGGCAGCACGTAAGCGAAACTGGTGCCATGATCCTGGTGAACCCGAAAATCCATCATGATGGCCTTGTTCCTATCAAAAAAAGGCTCCTCCGTTTCGATCATCCAGCCTTTAAAATGTTGCAATAACCGAATAGGATCCTTAGCTCCATTGGGAACATAGATGGAATTGAATACCATGGCGGCTTCAAGCTCCAGGGTTTCATTGCCCGATCGAATGGTGAGCTGTTGGTTTGCTTGCCAGCTCCAGTTATCTATGGAGGTATAGAGCAATTCTACATTCTCATGTTTATCGATCTCCTTATAACAATAATTATACAGATCGATGCCTCTGATCATTTTATATTCATAGGGAGAGATGGCCAATCCGGCGGAATATTCATCGCTTAGAAAACTGATATGCGGCCATCGCTGATAAACGATCTCCTCAAAAAACCCCGTCTCTTTTTCCCAGAAACACCAGGTGCGGTCATTTTTTGTTTTGGGTTCACGGTCTATTAAGAGGATTCGCTGGCCGGAAAATTTGCCCGACCGAAGCATACGCATAAGCAGGCTGAGACTGGCCAGTCCCATACCCAGAAAGACATGGTCATATTGGTTAAACTTTGTCCGGGGCATATTCCACCTTCGCGTTGCCGGCCATTAATTTTCTATCGCGACGCACCTTCTCCCTGTATTTCCGGGCCACATATAAAAAGCCATAACTCTCCCCGGGATTTTTTTCCAGGTGTTTATGATGCATTTTATGTGCCCAGCGGATCGCTCTTACATAGAGATTATTACTTCGTGTGAACCATTTGAATCGCTGGTGGATGATCACATCGTGGACCAGGAAATAGGCAAAACCATAGGCCATGATACCAAATCCAATAGCCTGAAGCCACCAGATATGATCATACGTGCCAAAATAGATCATTAAGAAACTTGGCACCGCAAAAATGAAAGCAAACAGGTCGTTCTTTTCGAATATCCCGGGTTCCACCTTGTGATGATCCTTATGCAGATACCATAAGAAACCATGCATCACATAGCGATGCGTAAGCCAGGTGATCCCTTCCATGACCAGGAAAGTGCCAAATAAAACGCCTGTGTAAAAAAGGATGTTCATACTGTAAAATTAGTTCATTCTTAAGACCGGGGATGCTGCAGCTGGTACCATTTCTTCACCCGCGGAAATACCATGCGAAACCAGGCTGTATATAGTTGAGGGAATTTGTCCAGTGAATCGCTGATCTCATCCAGGGAAAGGAACTTATGATCCAATACTTCCCGGGGATCAGGGCTAACCGTTCCATTATAACTGCCCGTCAGCACATGGTCGAATTCATGTTCGATCAGACCGTTCTCCATATCTGCCCGGTATAAAAAATCGAATAGTTTTTCCAGGGGGGCATCAAAACCCATCTCTTCCTTTAAGCGCAGTCGCGCGAAGTCTTCCAATTTCATTTCTTCTACCGGATGAGAACAACAGGTATTGGTCCAGAGGCCGCCGCTATGGTATTTATCCAGCGCGCGCTGCTGAAGGAGCAGTTCGCCCCGATCATTAAAAATGAATATGCTGAAAGCGCGGTGCAGCTCCCCACGCAGGTGAGCGTCCATTTTTTCGGCCAACCCCCTGGGTCTGTCCTCCTCGTCTACCAATATGACCATGGAGCGATCCATCAAATAAGCCGAAGTTGATTCTTTAACCCTGCGCGGAGAAAGATCATTGCCTTATGGTAATTAGGTATCCTGATCCTTGCATGCAGGATCTTGGCGGGTTTAAGCCTTTTTATTTTTTTAAACAGGCTATAATAATATTTATAAGCTACATATACCCCAAACCTTGCCTTGAATGGCAATTCTATAATACCATGGTAGGCATCATTAAAATCTTTCTGGATATCGTCCTCTATTCGGCGTTTGCTTTCCTCTGTAAAATTGTTGAAATCGCAGCCGGGAAAATAAATTCTCGAAAGCCCGTTATAATCCGCCTTCAGGTCGCGGAGGAAATTCACTTTCTGGAAAGCTGAACCCAATGAACGGGCCGGGGCTTCCAGCTTATCATAAAGGGATCTTTTACCATCGCAGAAAACATAAAGGCACATCAGGCCAACCACTTCCGCGGAGCCATAGATATATTCTTTATACCCGGCCTCATCATAACTGACTTTGGACAGGTCCATTTCCATACTATTGAAAAAAGCATCTATCAGTTTATGGTCAATATTGTATTCGTTCACCGTGCGCTGGAAGCTGTTCAAAATAGGATTCAGGCTGATCCTCCTTTCAATGGCTTCATAGGTCTGCTGCCTGAATTCCTGCAATAAAGAGATCTTATCATGATCGTGAAATGAATCGACGATCTCATCCGCGAAACGAACAAACCCATAGATATTGAACACAGGGGTTCTCAGATCGCGATGCAGCATCCTGATAGCCGAGGAAAAAGAAGTGCTGTAGTTTTTTGTTACAACACGACTGCAATCTTCGCTTGCTGTATGAAAAATTTCGACCATAACTGAATATAAATAATTTTCGCTTTATCCCAATCTTTTGATCAATTGTCTCGCTACTACCTCACCGCTGATAAGGCTGGGTGGAACACCCGGCCCGGGAACGGTAAGCTGCCCTGTATAAAAAAGATTTCGAACTCTTTTGCTTTCACAGGATGGACGGAAAATGGCGGTTTGTAAAAGGGTATTAGCCAGACCATACGCATTCCCCTTAAATGAATTATAATCGGCTTTGAAATCTTTAACGGAGTAATCCTTGTAATAAACGATCGAATCACGAATTGGTTCGCCCAGGTGCTTCTCCATACGCGCCAGGATAATATCGAAATAATGTTTTCTAAGTTCAACGGAATCACCTTCGAGTCCGCTGGCCACTGGTATCAGGAACACAATAGATTCCTGGCCTGCAGGTGCTGCCTTTTCATCTGTTACAGAAGCCACACTGGAATAAAATAAAGGGGAGGCCGGCCATTTAGGGTCTTTATAGATCTCCTGGCCATGCTGGTCAAATGGCACATCAAAGAACAAACCATGATGCACTACATTTTTTAATTTTTTATTCAGCCCCACATAATACATCAGGCAGGAAGGGGCCATTATTTTTTTGTCCCAGTATTTTTCCGTGTAGGAACGCGAAGCAGCCGGCAATAAATTCGTCTCCGTAAAATGGTAATCTGCTCCGCTGATCACCGCTTCAGGTTCATAGTGGCCTTTATCTGTTTGCACAGAACTGATCTTCTTTCCATCCAGTTCCATTTTTGTCACCGCTTCATTGAATTTAAACTCCACTCCCAGTTCCAGCGCCAGTTTATACATTCCTTCCACCACGGCATACATTCCACCTTTTGGATACCAGGTGCCCCCTTTTATATCGGCATAATTCATCAGGCTGTACAGGGCGGGGGTATCTTCCGGAAGAGCTCCCAGGAAAAGTACAGGAAACTCCATCAGCTGGCGAAGCCTGGAGGTTTTAAAATAACCGGCAATATGTTTCTTGATATTATTGAAGACCTGCAAACGAAATACACCGGTGATTGTTTGCCAGTCCATGAACTCCAGCAGCGATCTGCCTGGTTTGAATACCAGTTTCTTAATACCTACTTCATATTTATAGGCGGCGCCATCCAGGTATTTTTCCAGCATTACGCTGCTGCCTGGTTCAATTGATTCAAATGTTTTCTTCAGTTGTTCAAAATCGGCCGACATATCCGTAAAGCCATCGCTCCAGTAAACACGATAGGAAGGGTCCAGTCTTTCCAGTTGATAATAATCAGAGGCCTTACGGCCGAATTGCTCAAAATACCTTTCAAAAATATCCGGCATCCAATAAAATGAAGGGCCCATGTCGAAAACAAATCCCTGTTCTTTTAACTGGCGGGCACGTCCTCCCGGACCATCATTTTTTTCAATAACAGTTACCTGCCATCCCTGTTTGGCCATAAAGGAGGCGGCAGAAAGACCGGCAAACCCGCTGCCGATCACAATAAGTTTTCTCTTGTTCACAGAAGATTTTTAATGACGGCTGAGTTGCTCCTTCAAAAGTTTACGGGCAAAATGGATACGGCTTTTGATCGTACCCAGGGGCTCCTGGAGTAATTCAGCTATCTCATTGTATTTATATCCATCAAAATACAATAAAAAAGGAGTTTTAAATATTTGCGGAAGCGTATTCATTGCTTCCTGTATCTCCTTCATCCGCAGATTTGATTCGGCTGCGTTGACAACCGTATCCTGCTTTTGATTAATCAGGTATTCATTCGGCGTATTGTCGAATATGGTACGCTGCTTTACTTTACGGCGGTAGTTATTGATAAAAATATTCCGCATGATGGTAAACAGCCATGCCTTGATATTCGTACCTACATGATATTTTTCCTGGTTAGCCAGTGCTTTATATAAGGTCTCCTGGAAAAGGTCATTCGCCTCTTCGGAATCCCGTGTAAGATTGATCGCAAAAGGTTTCAAAAAATCCGCGTTTGTCACCAGTAACTCACTAAATTCCTGCGTAAGCATAATTTTTTGTTTAATTGTTAATAGGACAAAGTTAAACAAAATTTGTATAGAAAAAATTATTTAACTCCTTTATTGGGAAGAAATCATAAGCCAAATTTAATTAGCTGAAAATCAGTAATTTAAACGGAGGAAATGAGTTCCAGCACCGAAGCCAGGGTGGTCTTGAATTCCACATTGGGGGGTAAGGGCTTGCGATAACCCTGTACCATCTGGCCGGAAATGATGAGTTTTCTCTCTGGGATACGAGTGCTCATCTGTTGCAGGAATTTCTCAAAATTGAAGTTGGGGCAGGTAGCCGTAAGATGCACGAATAAAAGGTCGGGGGTCTTCATTTTAGCCACGTATTCCACATCACTAACGGGGCAATTTGCACCCATGTAGATCACAGTAATGCCGCGGCTTTTCAGCAGGTAATACATGAACAGTAATCCAAGTTCGTGGTATTCTCCTTCGGGAAGAAAAAGCAGGAATTTTCTATCAGACTGCAGGCTGCTGTTCACGGTCTCCAGAGCTAATACCAGTTTATGCCGGATAGCATTAGTGACCAGGTGTTCCTGGGCCGGGTTCACATGCCCTGTTTGCCAGAGAATACCAATTTTTTCAAGGAAGGGGAAGATGATCTGCAACACGGCTTTCTCTATACCGCGGGACACTACATATTTATCCAGGGTTTTTTCAAACGCCTCGATCTCCAGTTCCACCATATGCTGTACCAGCTCATTGATCACTCTTTCCTGAATAGCCATTGGATCGCCCAGGGAAAGAATACGTTGCTGTATCTCATCGGGCTGCATCCGGTCAATATGAGAGATCTTGAAACCGTATTTATTCAGCAGGGCAATGTTCAGGATGATCCTTAATTCATCATTAGTGTAATAGCGGATATTGGTAGGGGTACGCTGGGGGCGAAGGAAATTATAGCGTTGTTCCCATATACGTATGGTATGGGCCTTAATTCCGGAGAGGTTTTCGAGGTCTTTGATGGTGAAAGCGTTCATCGTTTTGCGGCTTGATGCGCATATAATACAACTGGGGAGGGGAAAAGGTTGAGAGAGAGTTGAGAGGTTGAGGGGTTGAGGGGTTGAGAGGTTGAGAGGTTGAGGGGTTGAGGGCCTGCGGCAGGAGTTGAGTGAAGACCCATACTTTGCAGAGTCATCACTCAACCCCTCAACCCCTCAACTCAATAGCTCCTGATTTCGAATCGTATTTGTGGAAATTAGTTTTTCCAGCGCTGTGCTTAAGGAAGGATTTTTCAGCGCCTCTATATGTCCGGCATGGTGCAGATCGCTGCCGGCGAGATCGTAGTAAGATCTTTTTATAAGATGGTGAGCCAGTTCGGTCACGGTCTTGCCATAGTGGCCCGTAAGTGAGAGCAGGTTTAACTGGAACCAGCAGCCAATATCTTTCAGTTCATCAAAAAACTCTTTTTGCTTCTGGTAATAGATATACCGCTCCGGGTGTGCGATCACAGGCTGGTATCCCTGCATCTGCATTTCAAATAAAATAGGTTTCAGTCCGTGCGAAGCATAGGCCATGGAAAATTCCACCAGCACCAGGTTATTATGAAGCGTGAGCAATTTCTCTTTTCGCTGAAGGATCTTCTCCACATAATCATCCAGGAAATATTCCGCGGCCGCATTCAATTCGATCTCCACCCCTTCCTTCTCTAAACGTTTTCTCAGTTCATCGCGACCTGCCAGAATTTTTTCTGGTGTATTGGGATAAATATCTCCCAGCACATGGGGCGTGGTGATCAGTTTTACATAACCCAACTCCTTCAGTTGCCTTACCAGCTCCAGGGAAGTTTCCATATTCTGAGATCCGTCATCGATCCCTGGTATGAGATGCGAATGCATATCAACCTTCAGCGTGGAAAGGCTGGAGGAGGAGGATTTTGATTTGAAGAGATTAAACATGGAATACTGTTTAGGGATTAGAGATCAGAGTTTAGGGAGCTCTAAACCCTAATCCCTCATCCTCTAAACCTTTTTGGGTAATGACTTAAAGACCTTATTTACTAAGTCGCTCTTTGGAAACACCACATACCAGCCTGTCAGAAACATCAGCATAAGGTCGGTATAAAAATCCTGGTGTTTTTGGTACCAGATCTCCAGGGCACCTTTATAGGGAAGTATGATGTCACGATAGGTTTCTTCGGGACTAAGTTTGCTGTTGGTAATGATCAGCTCTTCATCCCGGAAAACTATGCTGCCAATACCAGTCAATCCCGGCCTTACATTATACACATTGGCTTTCATTTCTTCCGAGTAACGATCGAACCCGCTTTTCATCAGGGGCCTTGGACCAACAAAGGACATATCGCCGATCAGGATATTGATCAGCTGAGGAAGTTCATTCAATTTTGATTTGCGCAGGAATTTTCCAAATGGCAGTACCCTGGGATCATTGCGGGAGGTCAGGTCTTTCGAACCAAGGTTGGGACTGTTCTTCAACATGGTCGCGAATTTCAATATCCCAAAGATCCGGTTCTTATACCCTACTCTTTCCTGTTTGTAAAATACTTCATGCTCGCCGGTCAATAATAGAATTATACTTATGGGCAGGAAAAAAGGAAGAAGTATCACTAAGGCTACTAGTGAGAAGAGAATGTCGAATATGCGCTTTATGAGAATGTACATGGTTGAGGGGTTGAGGGGTTGAGGGGTTGAGAGGTTGAGAGGTTGAGGGAACACCGAAACTGTAACAAAAGTCCACTCAACTACTCAACCTCTCAACAGCTCAACTTTATTGAAAACTAATTTTATCCGGCACCACGCCTCCCGCATCGAAGAACGCATTATACCATTCCACCGTCTCTTTGAGTCCATCCTTCCAATCCACTTTGGAAACAAATCCCAATTCTTTTTTAGACTTAGTAATATCCGGACTTCTTCTTGAAACAGATCCGGGATAGGTAGGCTGGTAAGTATACTCACCCTTAAAGCCCATGTATTCGCCGGTCTTGCGGGTAAGTTCCTCGATGGTTATCTCCACTCCTGTTCCTAAATGATAGATCTGCTGATCAGTACCGGGTGTCTCCATGGATAGCACGGTTCCTTCAACCGCATCGGTGATATAACAGAAATCACGTGTCTGCTCAGCGCCATAGATCCTGTATGGATTCTCCTTATCACGGAACCGTATCACCAAATGCGGGATCACGTGATTGAACCCCATGCGTGGACCAAAAACATTATGATAGCGGATGATGGTGACCTCAAAACCCAGCATCTTTCCGTAATTCAAAAAGCCTGATTCACCGAGTATCTTGGTTACGGCATAAGTAAACCTTGGGTGACCAATATGCTGGATGGTCAGTGGCACTTCCTCTGGTGTAGGGATCTTATACCCAAATGCCTCTACTGTTCCCGCATAATTCTCACTGGTAGATGCAAATACCACTTTCCCGATCTTAGAACGCCGTATCCATTCCAATGAATAAAGCGCCAGGGCTGTATTAATGCGGATCACTTCATGAGGCCGGGTGTTCGCATTGTCCACCCCTACCAGGGCTGCCATCATATAGAACTGGTCGTATTCCCCGTCCAGCAGATCATACGATTCCGCCAGCGAGAAATCCGCTTCTATCAATTTCACTTTGGGAGAGGCTAACAATTTTTCAAATTCCCCGTCGCGGTTCTTCTTCATAAAATTATCCGCGATCGTGATCTCGTAATCACGATTGGCCTCCAGGAATTTCGCAAGATTGAAACCGATGAAGCCGGCACCGCCGAGGATTAATACTTTTTTATTCATAAATATATTCAGAAAGGTCTGATATAGGTATTTTACAGTAAACATTTTACTAGAAGGTTTAGCCCCTAAAGGGGGTCAGGGAATTTGTAAATGGATCTTAAAATAACAGACTTTCCCAATGTATTGGAATCATTTAAGTCCTTGCATCGCCAGGTAATAATTAGCTTAAGATTAGGCCCACAAAAAGATTTATCCTAATCAATTGCTTAGAATTTGATCGGGACTTATAAACCAAACATTATGAGGGCGGGCGGATTAAAAGCTCCTCTCACCCCCACCCTCACCCTAATCTCTATAAACTTTGCTCAAAGCACCCTGATCCCCCCCCCCCGGCTCCTCATTACTCCACACCCCGATCGTATCATACAAGAACGCAGCCTTTTTTGAATTAAGTTTTTCGATCAGCGCACTATTATTTCTATACTCTTTATGCCCGGTGGTAACAACGATCACATCAAACTCATTCTCTAAGATCTTATCAAGGTCCTGGTTCACCCAAATATCTTTTTCTTCCCAGTACAATACATGCGGATCATGCAGCGATATTTCGGCCCCTTCTTTCTCCAGCCAGTTATAAAAAACTTCTACCGGTGTATAGCGCGTGTCGCCCACATCATTGAGGTAACTAACCCCAAGCAGTAATATTTTTTTTCCTTTTAATGAGCCGGGGAACTGTGATCGCAGGAATTCAAATGCATAGCGGGGCATCTTATCATTGATATCTACTCCTTTTTCACTTTGAACCAGGGCCTCTTCACTGCCGAAAAGATGTTGCTTTGCCCAGCTGGCCAGTAAAGGATCCTTGGTAAGGCAATAACCGCCCACTCCTAATCCCGGAAGCATGATATTCTTATGCGTGGGCCGCATACGAATGGCATTCACTACTTCATAAATATCCACCCCTGCTTCTTCGGCAAACCGGCTCCATTCCACCATAAAGGCGATGTTCATGGCGCGGAATGAATTTTCCAGCACTTTGGCCATTTCGGTAGCATTGGTATGTCCGAGTTTGGTCAAAGGATATTCATCTGTTCTTATGACTGTACGCAAAAATTTCTCTACTGCATCTGCACTCGCTTCATCCACACCCGCGAAAACGCGATAAAAATTCTGGATAGAATCCACATATTTCGGACCGGGCATTACTCTTTCATAACTGTGCCCAACTCTTAGCCCATCTAAAGGCATTCCTCTTTTTTGAAGACAATCCTTTAATAAGGGAGCCACTACTTTATCTGTTGTTCCGGGAGGGACCGTGGTCTCAACCAATACCAGCACTTCTTCCTTACAATTCATTCCAATAGCCTCGATCGCTTTTTTGAAAGGCCCCAGGTCAATAGCATAATCTGTCAGGTCCTGTGTATCGGGATCAGAGGTCTTTTTTACATCGAGGTTGATATCCACTACTACCACATCGGCCTTACTGTAGGCATATGGATCGAAACTGGCATAATAATTCTTCTTCATCCTGCTGTTCTCATAATAGAGCCCGATCTTAGGATCACTGGCAAGCACAGGGAAAACCCCTTCATTGATAGAACGGATCTTCCAGTAAGCGGCTTCCGAAGGAAGGTCGATGCCGATCACGGCATATTCTTCCGTTAAGGCATTGGCCACTACCAATCCCATGACCGATCCCACAAATCCCAATCCCTGCACAACCACTACTTTTTTTCCGGGATGATGGCTAAGGAATTCATCTATACCTTTTCGATCATCAGGCTGGGAAGGAATTTCATATTCCTTGTTAGTAATGGGTGATCGCGATATCCTTTTCACAGTTGCTTCCATATTAAATGAATTTTATAGATCAGTTTTTTGCGTTCTTCAATAATTCCAGGTATTTATCCCGGAGGCAGGTATGTACATATTCCTGGCCAAAATATTCCCTCACTGTTTTCCGCAGCGTATCAGCATAGATCTTCATTTGCGCTGGATCATTCAAGGCTTTTTCCAGTTTTTCGGAAAGGTCACCGGCATCTCTTGCCCTGAACAGTAGTCCTGTTTTTTCATCTTCCACCACATCGATATTTCCTTCTATACGACTGCATACAATAGGGATACCCATGGCCCCGGCCTGCAGCAGGGTATTTGGAAATCCTTCGCGGTAAGAAGCATGCACCATGAGATCACAGGTCTCCATAAAATATTCCACGTTCTCATTCCAGTCAATATGTATAATAGCCGGATGGTTATTCAGGGTCTCCCGTGCTTCTTCCGACACCGGGTCCAGTTTATCTTCAAAATGACCGAGCACCACCAATCGCAGGGATGGCCTGGCGGCATGCGCCTTTTTAAATACCTGCATCAATTCATTGATCCCTTTGTCTTTTACGATCCGGCCCATATTGAGCAGGTAGATATTATTCTCTTCATATCCGATCAGCGTACGGATCTCATTTAATTTATCGGCTTTTAATGAAGCAGGGGAAAACCGATGCAGGTCAACCCCATTGCTGGAACCATGCCCGATCACCGATAATTTTTTTTCACTGACCAGTTTATTTTTTTTCACATAGGCCAGCAGGGAAAAACTATTGGGCCATACATGAGTGGCAGCGGCACCGGTGAGTTTTTCCATCCATACCAGCAGTTTCCGGAACATGCCCGTAGCAGTCATGAAACGCAGGCCGGCAATGGTATGTACCCTTATTTTCACACCGGCCATTTTTGCGGCCAGCATAGACAATAATCCAGCTTTGGGTGTATGCGAATGGACTATATCCGGCTTTTCCTTTTTTATCAGTTTATATAATGCCCAGAGAGCGCGCAGGTCCTTTAAGGGTGAGATCTCTCTCGCCATAGGCACGATACGATGTTCGCATCCCTCATTTTGCAATATAGATGGCCATTCTTTTCCATCTGAGCTTACCATGATCACTTCAAATCCATTGGCCTTCATGAACTTCATCTGGTTCGATAAAAGGGAACGAAGGGAAAGCGGTGAGGTAGTTATTCGTAAGATCTTAGGCATTGCGCTGATAACAGTTTTTGTACCATACTTCCAGGGCGAAGAAGGTCCAGATCATTTTTGCTCTCTTCTCATCGCTGGCCCCTGTTTTCCTGTCCCAGAGATCCTGTATAAATCCTTTTTTCGCGAAACCGGAAGAAAAAGAGCCGGAAGGAAGAATATGATCAGCAACAAGGTCTTTTAATTCTGTATCGATCCACTTTTTAAGCGGGATCTCAAACCCACGCTTTGGCTGGTCGATCAATTCCG
Organism: Chitinophagaceae bacterium; assembly: GCA_016720565.1. GTDB lineage: Bacteria > Bacteroidota > Bacteroidia > Chitinophagales > Chitinophagaceae > JJ008. Next base: position 1,290,864 of record JADKKJ010000011.1, on the reverse strand, counting down.
AAGGGAGATATTTCGCGGCCAGTTTCCGTAGAATATATTTAGTGCGGCCTCCCTGTATTTTATATTTATCATCCAGTCCGGGTATATATTCCATCAGCTCGCGGGAAAGCAAAGGACTTCTTCCTTCCAGCGAATGCGCCATGGTGGCTATATCCATTTTTACCAGCAGGTCGCCCGCCAGTATATTATCAAAATCAAGATCCATGATCTTTTGCAAACCTGTTAGCGAGCTGCTTCTGATCAGTTGAAAATCTTTTTCCATTTCCAACAGGTCATCTGGCTGGCTGATCAAATTTTCTTCAAAACCCTCAAAGCTGTCGATGGTAGCGCTGAGGTAAATACCCAGGCTATCCTTCCTTGCCAGGTCGGCAAGGCGATGGATATAATTATATGTTGATCGTTTATTCTTTGGAACCGGCATTAATTTATTGGCCAGCCCCGCCATAGATCGAACAAAAGATCCGCTATTAAAAAAATCGTATTTGGCAAATGGCACATAGCGACGATAGCCGCCGAACAATTCATCACCGCCATCGCCATTCAAAATAACCGTAAGATATTTCCTGGCTTCCCTGCTAACGTAATAACTGGGAATAGCCGAACTATCCATAAATGGCTCTCCGTAATTCGATAAGATCTTTACTACATCCTCTTTCAGGTGATCATAAGAAATGCGGATCTCATGGTGCCGGGTCTGATAACGATCCGCTACCAGTTTAGCCAATGGCGCTTCATCGTATTCGCCTTCAAACGAAACCGTAAATGTTTTAAGCGAAGGGTTGTATTGCCTGGCGATCGCGCTCACGATACCGCTATCGATACCACCACTGAGGAAAGATCCCACTTCCAGGTCGGAAGATTCCACCCTGCGTTTTACAGAAAGATGAAGCAACTGGTCCAGTTTTTCCAGTGTTGCCTGTTCGTCTTCCTTATGCTTATGCTGGTACTGATCCAGTATGTTCCACCATTTATGGATTTGGGCTACCGGCTTATCAATATTGACCAGGGCATAAGAACCAGCAGGTAATTCATGTATATGCTGGTAAGGGGTATTAGACCGGTAGAAATAGCCAAGGCGGATATATTGCCGCAGGTGCTGTTCATTCATCTCATCTTTCACCTGCCATTGAAGCGCATTTAATTCACTGCAAAAAGCGAACTGCTCATTCTTCTGGTAATAATAAACCGGCTTTTTACCGGCCCGGTCCCTGGCAATGAATAATTCATTCTTATCACGGTCGTGAATTGCGAAGGCGAACATGCCATCAAAATAGCGAAGACAATCTGCTCCTTTCTTCGCATATGCATGCAGAATGGTCTCGGTATCCGAATTTGACTTACAAACAAGTCCCAGTTGCTCTCTTACTTCAAGGTGATTATAGATCTCTCCATTGAAAATGATAGTAAGTCCGCCAAGATGCATGGGCTGGTGGCCCCCGCTGATATCCACAATGGCCAGGCGATGATGGTGCAGTTGCACTCCTCCCTGCTCATAGGTGGTTTGTTCATCAGGACCCCTGTGAAACAGATCCCTGGTCATGCAGGGAATATCTAATTTAAAATGTATGGAACCGGCAATGCCGCACATAATTATTTATTTTCTATAAGGGACGGCGAAGTCGACTATTTTCCAGAACCATTTGGGATAAGGGAGGTTTACTTTATCGTAAAGAAGAATGACCATGACAAGGTAAAAAGGCATGCAGGGGATCTTATACCTGGACAAGGCGCCAAAATTTGCAGAAGAGATACCTACCGCTACCGCGAATACAAAAGCGAAAACAAAGCACATCAGGATCCTCGGCTCTGAAAACGACAGTTTAAAGAATTGGAGAAACCCTTTCTTATACATAAAGAAAAGGGTAAGAAAAAGAAAAATGGAAGACTCAAAAACGGAAAGCAATACAATAGGTGAGTTTACCTCCCAGATAAAGGGTCTGTAAAACGTAGCGGTGATGCCTCCGAATACCATTAGTACCGGGTTAGAGGTATTAATGGTAAAATGCGAATCATTACCACCGTTATCCCGGGCAATAACGGCATACATTTCCCGCTGGTATTCTGCCTGGCCTATCACCTTATCCATCTGGTATTGCTGGCCGGCCTCTGTAGAGGTGAGGTATTGCATTAGCAAAAATCCAACTACCGCGCCCCCTGCAAAGGTCATCATGGCAAAAATGCTTCGAAGGGTACGGTTCTCCACCAGCTTATTGAATTCAGCGAACAGCCATATCAACAGGGCCATTACCAGTACCAACAGAATATATACTTTAATAAAATAGATCAGCAGTCCGCTCAGCAGCATGATCAAAATAGAAATAAAGATCTTTCTCTTCAGGATGAAAACATTCATGAAGCCATAGGTAATGAATCCCACCGCTCCAAAACAGACCGGGTCTTTCAATAAGCCACTGCTCCAGTAGCAGACACTGGGCAGGAAGAGACAGGCAAAAGCGATCTCCCTGTACCGGGAAGGATAAAAATGATAAAATGTTTTGAACAGTCGTATGGCTCCAGCAAAAGCAAAGAAGCCAAAGCACATGCAAACACAGAGATAACTATTAAAGAACAGGTAGGAAGGGATCAGCGCCAGCTTCGGAGGGAAGAAATTGGGCGGACTGAACATATAGTTATAGGTGATGTCATACTGGTAGTTGTCATAATAAAAATAATCGAAGAGCGGGCTTTTGGTCGTAAGCTTCTGGCTGGTCAGCGCCACCCAGAAATTATCCCCGTTATCCTTAATGGCTGCGCGAATATCCTGTGTGGCCTGGAAATATAAACCTGTATCGCCGCCCTTAAAATAAAATTCAGTAAGCATGGCAAAAGCGAAAACACAGATGATCTTAAAATAAAAAGCCCGGAAATACAAGCTTTTAATATGCTCGGGTTGCAGTTTGGCCCTTGATCGTACTATAAAAAAGCAGATCATGAAGCATAGCGGGAATGCAGCCAGGTCAAGAGGAGTGAAGAACCTGGCAAGCAGCGGAGGCAATTGTATAAAAAGAGGAATCATTTAAATAGCTCCAGAAAATCTTGTTTTGTTGACAATACCGAATACCTGTTTATGATCCTTTCCCTGGCTGCCTTTCCCATTTCTATTCTAAGCTTATGGTCCGACAATAATGTAGAAAGGCTTGCCTTCCATTCATTTTTTGTGCTGCAAAGAAACCCGGTTTCATTCTCCTTCACTATTTCCTTATTGGCACCCACGGAAGAAACCACAGCGGGAATGCCAAGGGCCATATACTGGATGGCCTTGAACCCGCATTTTCCGCGGGAGAGGTCATCATCCGTTAACGGCATAATGCCAATATGGAATTGCAAAAGGTCTGCGATCTCCGTTTCCCGGTTCCAGGGTATGAAGCGGTAATTTTTTAATGGAAGAAGCGGATCCTTATCGGCGATCACCATAAAGCTGTTATCAAATTCCTGTTCCAATTCCTTCAGCACCTCAATAAGCTCATCCAGGAATTTCAAGGTACTGAAAGTGCCTGTCCAGCCAAGATTGGGTTTACTGGTATTTTGATCCTGCACGCGGTTATGCGTATGCTCCGTATCTACCACGGTCGGCATCCAGATAACATTCTTATTGAAGTTCCGGGCATAATCCCCTAAAAAGGCATTGCCCACTGAAACTTTATAACTCCATCTGCATATTTGGCCGGTCTTCTTAAAATTCCGGAATCGTAAGGCCGCCCTGTTATTTTCAGATACAGCCGGGATCCAGATGGCATCATCAAAATCATAGATGATCTTTTTCCGGAAAATAAAGCGGGCGAACCATTCAAACCAGGCAGGCCCGATGGGCGTCGCCTCGCGGTGTATATAAACGAAATTGAAAAATGGCAATTGAAAAAGAAGCAGCATCCGCCTTATCAACCCTGTTGCCAGTCCCATCATCTTAGCGATCTTCTTTCCGGGAGAATACAGAATTTTCCAGGCAGCCGCTGGCCAGAAGGGCGCCACCTTATAACCTATACCATTCTCTTTTAAAAATGGATAATAATGCTCAAATCGAAAACGCTGGGAAGGCGCTCCGCCGGTCGGGTATGGGATTACAAAAAGAATTTTCATTTCATCAACTGATCATATACTCGGGCATATCGGTCAACGCCCACATTAAGATCATAATACTGGAAGGCGGCCGCGCGAATTTTTTCTCTTGAGGGAATAGCTTCTTTAAGTTGACCGCAAACCGTTTCATATCCTGCCCTATCAAGGGAGGGTACCATCCAGCCACATCCGGAATCGGTAACAATTTTTCCGGTATCGCCAATATCATTGCAAATAACGGGAACACCCATCGCCATTACTTCTCCCTGTTTTGTAGGAGAAGAGGCTTTTTTCGAGTAGGCATCTTTGATAAAAAAAATATTCCACCGGCTGATCGCAAGAAACACAGGCACTTCTTTTCTGCTGGCAGGCCTGATCCTGATATCCGCTGCGGAAATACCTTTTGATGCCGCCCTTTCATAAACAGATCTCCCTTCATCGTGTGTAACTATCAAAAAGAGGGCGGTGGGGAATTGCTTTTTCAGCGTTACAAAAAAGTCCAGCATCTGGTCGCCCAGGTACCAGCCCCCCAGTGAGCCCAGGTAAGACAGGACAGGAACATTCTCTTCAATATTCAACTCTTTCCGCAGGACACTCTTTTGCTCTTCTGTTATTTTCTTATAATCGAAATGCTCCAGGTCGGCGCAACAGGGTATCACGGTAATGTCATCTTTTTTAACCTCATAATTCTTTACCAGTTCTTCTTTACCTTTTTCCGTGAGTGAGATCACATGCGCTGCATGGCGAAAATATTCTTTCTCTTTTTTCTTATACTTTTTATAGAGGTATTTAAACAAGGGGCGGGACTGATCCCACAAACCGCCATCCACTCTTTCATCCACCCAGAATCCTCTCATATCAAAAAGATAAGGAACTCCGAATTTTTTATTCAGCCTTAATCCCACTTCCGCTGCTACATAGCTGCGACAATGGATAAGATCATAGTTGTTTTGGGTATGCAAACGAGTGGCGGTGGAGGTTAAATTCCACTGGTCATATATTTTAGAAAGCAGGGGCGGTTTTGAAGTGAAAAATAAATGAACCCATTCAATAGTTGATCGCTTAAGGATAGAAGCGATCTCCTCCCCCATTTTTTCAAACCTGGCCTTCTTCTCCACACTTAAGATCGTTACCTGGTAGCCTTTTTTTGATAATTGAGACAGGTAGGGAATAACCTGGCTCTGGCCTAACTGATCGGTCATTCCATCATAGGATATAAAAAGGATCTTTTTCATTCAGGAAGAGGAATGGTTCGAATAAATAGTTGGCTGTTCCTCTTTCCTTTGAGGTTTTTCAAAAGCTGTTTTTTCTTTTCCGCGGTCCACATTTTTGTAAGAAATAAAGCCCCTTTCCCCAGCTCGCTTTGCGGAACGGAAGGATAAGGTGGCTGTTGTTCGAGTATACAGGCTGCAGCCCTGAGGTAAAGATCATGCGCATGACGCATCACTTTCAGATGGATAGTATCAAGATCATCCTCTTCCTCAATTTTTGTTTGCTCACTGCTGATGATATTTCCCGAATCGATCCCGGCAGAGATCCACATGATGGTGTTTCCAATTAAATGCCATTGCTGGTTGGCAATGCACCAGTTGGTACAGTTGGGCCCTCCTTTTACATAAGGGGATAAACCGGTATGCAAATTCATGATCCCTTTTTTCAGGGGCAGGGATACCAGGGGTTCTTTTATAAGTGAAGTACCTGAAACGATGACCAGCTCTGCGCCGATTTTTTCTGTAAATTCTTTTACGGCCGGGTCATTGATATTATCCACTTCCAATACCGGAACGGAGGAAGGAATATCTTTTCGCTGTTTATAATAATCCTGCATTCGGCTCCAGGCCTTATCAATTTTTCCAAAACGGAATTTATCAATGGCCCTGTTCAGTAATTGCTTCCATCCTCTTCGCGCATTGATGGAGCGTTTTTTATCAACCACTACCCCCTCAATACCAAATTCGCCGGCGAACCGGGAGGCCAGTGCCCAATGATTAGGCGCATCTCCTATCCAGCAAACTATACGGCGGCTCATTTCACCAGTTTTTTAACTGTTTGATAAAGCCCGCTGATCCTCATTCTCGATTTCCACCAGGCTTCCTGGTAAAGTTCTACCCTGGGAATCGCAAATTCACTATCTGATCCGGTACGAAAGAATCGCTGCTCCACGGCCAATCCATATTGGTATCCGGCTTGTTTGGCTGCACCTATCACTCTTTCATCAAAAGAGCCAATGGGATAAGAAATGGTCAATGGCCGGTGGCCCAATTGTTTCTCCAGTATACTGGCTGATAATTGCAGTTCTTCAAGGATCTCTTTTTCATCCTGCAAACTGGCCAGCATAGGATGCGTATGCGAATGGGAGGATACATAAAAGCCCGCCCTGTCCAGTTCACGCACCTGCGACCAGTTCATCATCAGGTTCCTTGGAATATCATTTCCCCTATGCTGTTTCAATAAAGCATTCAGTACTGCCTGCCGGTGATGATTAGGCAGGGACTTCATCCAGGGTTTTACTTTTTTAGCCCATTCAATTCCTTCCGCTGTACTGGACCAGGCCATGTTCAAAAAAGCAGGCGGCACATGATCGCCTTCAAGACTTAGTTGATTTTTTTCCTGCTGAAATACATGGTCCGTGATATAGGTCCAGGTTGGAAGATTCTGGTCTATTGAATCCGTCACCACATAAAAAGAAGCAGGACAGCGGTATTTTTTCAGAATAGGCGCTGCTATCTCCAGGTTATCGAGGTAACCATCATCAAAAGAAACCGTAGCAATGTTCTTCCCGTTTTTAAACTGGGAAGGGTTCCGCAGATAGTCTTCCAGTAAGACCACTTTAAAATTACCGGTGAGGTAACGAATGATCTTTTCGAAAAGATCCGGCTGCATGGGCGGCCAGAGCGGATCGGTAACTGGTGAAACGCGATGGAATAAAAAATTACGGATATTCATTCTAGTATTACTTGCGCACCACGCAATTTCCAAGTACAAGAATATCCAGTCCGCAGGAATAGAAGGTGCGAATGGCATGTTCGGGAGTCATACAGATCGGTTCACCATTCAGGTTATAGGAAGTATTCAGCAAAACGGGAACGCCCGTGATCTTTCCAAATTCATTGATCAGGTCATAAAAAGGCTGGTTGATCTCTCTTTCCACTGTTTGCACCCTGCCCGTATCGTCAACGTGATTAACGGCGCCTAATTTGGCCGTCCATTCTTTTCTGATCGGCACTACTCTTTCCATAAACCGGACCTTTCTTCCGGGGCGCAATACGAAGATGTCTTCTGCTTTTTCTGCCAATACCGCCGGTGCGAAAGGACGGAATGATTCGCGGTATTTAACCGCTGCATTCACTACATTTTTTGTTTTCTCACTGCGCGGGTCAGCCAGGATAGAACGATTACCCAATGCACGGTGGCCAAATTCCATCGCGCCCTGTATCCAACCTACCAGTTTTCCATCTGCGATCTCTTGCGCGATCTCTTTATACAGGTCTTTGGGCTCTTCAAATTTTATTTTAAAACGCTCCAGGGTCTTCTTCATTTCCTCATTGGAATAAGAAGGTCCCCAGTAGTTATGCTCCTGTTCCTGCACTTTGCGTGGTTGTTTACCATAACGGTGCCAGGCCAATAAGGCTGCGCCAACCGCCACTCCAGAATCATCCGGGCAACTGGAAATGGAACTATTATCATAGATACCCAGGTCATCGATCAACCCGTTAAAGCAGGAGTTCATCGCGGCCCCGCCTGATATTACTATATTTCCTGAACCACTGCCCTGTTTTTTGGCAACCTGCATCAAATGCGTTACTGTTTCTACAAACACACGCTGCATGGCCCCGGCGATCTCAAAATGTTTTTGTTCAAATGGTTCATCTCTTTTACGTGGCTGACCGATCAGGTCTACCAGTTTCTGATGATAAAAATGAGGGCGGCGGTCAAAATTAAAATAATCAAAATAAGTAAGATCCAGTTCAAAGCCTTTGTCTGTAAGATTGATCAGGCTGCGGATCTTCGCATCATATTCATTAGGACCTTTTGAGAAGGAAGAAAGGGCCATTACTTTCCATTCATCCACATCGGGTGTGAATCCCAGGAAATCAGTAAAGGTTCCATAGAACAATCCCACGGAATGCGGGTAGATCACATTGCTGTTCTGGTGCAGGTCATTGCCTTTTCCATATCCGAAAAAGCAGGTCTCATCTTCTCCATGTCCATCAATGGTCAATACATCCGCCTCTTCAAAAGGAGAAAGGAAAAACGCATTGGCCGCGTGGCACTCATGGTGATTCATATATACAATACGGGTCTTTCCCCAGCGGATCTCCATTTCATTTTCCATCGGACCATCAATGGCGCGCATCACCTGTATAGGTACATGCGAAAGCAGCTGCCCGCGCCAGTTCATTTCACTTACCCATCGGCGGGAAGCATGGTTCACATTACGCATCGGGTTCCAGGGTACCACGATCATATCAAGGTCTTCCCATTTTACTCCCTGGCTTTTTAAACACCAGGCTGCTGATTTATTCGGGAAAGCCGTACTCATTTTCTGGCGGTCAAATCTTTCTTCCGGCGAAGCCGCTACGATCTTTCCATCTATTAAAAGCGCAGCCGAAGACAAATGGATGTAAGGATAAAGAGCAAGAATTTTCATCTGTTATTGTTATTTAATTATTGATTATTATTTAAAGTTGAGCTGTTGAGATGTTGAGCTGTTGAGAAGAACATCCCCTTATTGACCATTGACTTATTGACCTATTGACCTATTCACCTACCATATACTCATGATACCATTGCTGGAAAACGATCAACGACCAGATCCGTTTATCATGAAAAGTTTTTCCGGAACGGAAGGCAGTAACATACTCCTTCACCATAGATTCATTGAATATTCCCTGTTGCCTGATCAGGGAAGGATCCAGCCATTTATCGATCAGGTAGGACAGTTCTCCCTGCAACCAGTTTCCTACTGGTGCCGGGAATCCCCATTTCCTTCGATAAACCAATTCTTCAGGCAGATAACGGCAAAGCAGTTTTTTCATCAGGTACTTGGCCGTTCCGTTACGCAGTTTAAAAGATTCCGGCAGGTTATACCCATACTCCATGAGCCTGTAATCAAGATAAGGATTGCGTACCTCCAGGCTATTGGCCATAGAGGCCGAATCCATTTTATACAAAAGATTATAGGCCAGGTATTGCTCTATATCGAACAGGGATATTTTTTCATTATCATTCAACGGAAGCGCATCTACCTGCCTCCATTGTTCTTTGATGCTGAGGTGGGTCTCTTTGAGGTTCAGCAGCCTGCCAATTTCTTTTTCAGAATACATGTACTGCTGCTCTGACCATAAATGAACAAACAGGTCTTTCTTCGGGAGCTGCATGATGCGGGCCGCTCTCTCATACCGGCCTCCTTTTGCCCTGAACAGGGCAGATAAGGCCATTCGTCCCACACCAGGATCGATACGAAAGGCCGTTTTTATTTTTCGGTAAAGATCATAATAACCATAGCCCATGAACAACTCATCCCCTCCATCGCCACTCATGGCTACGGTCACCAGCTTTCTTGCCTCCCGGCATACCAGGTAACTGGGTATGGTGGAAGGAGCCGCGAAAGGTTCATCATAAAACTTCGGCAGCCTGTCCACTATTTCAATAGAATTCCGATCTGTAAGATGCGATTCCCTGTGATTGGTCTTTAGGATCGCCGCCACCTTCCTTGCAGATTCCGATTCATCATAGCCTTTCACATCAAAACCTATGGTGAACGTATTGACGGGTGAACTGTTTTGTTTCTGAAATAACGCGCAGATCAGGGAAGAATCGGTACCTCCGCTCAGGAAGGCGCCAATAGGAACATCACTTACCTGCCTTAGTTTAACCGCGGAAGAAAGCAGCGATTCAAATTCATCCAGCACCTCATTTTCGTTTCTTTCAGGAAGGGGTCTTGCCTGTATCTTATCCCGGAATACATAATAAGGCTTCACGTTTACCTTACCATCCTTCACCGTCATATAATGACCGCGGGGAAGTTTATAACAGTCCTGCAGGATAGATCTTGCTTCGGGTATATATTCCAGGAACAGGTAATCCTGCAGGGAAACTTTATCTATTTTCTTTTCAATGGGAAGCGTCATCAGGGCCTTGAGCTCTGAAGCGAACGCAAAATCATTGCCTTTATGGTAATAAACGACCGGCTTCTTACCGAAGCGGTCGCGTACAAGGGTTAATTGTTTTTCTGTTTTATCCCAAATGGCCAGGGCGAACATGCCATTCATGTCCTGGAGGCAATCAATCCCTTTTAGGGCAAATGCTTCCAGTATTATTTCTGAATCCGAATGCGTTCTGGGCTGGATCCCATATTTATCCCTTACGGCTTCATAGTTATAGATCTCTCCATTATAGATCATCACATAGCGACCGTCATGGGAAAAAAATGGCTGGTTAGCAGCCGATGACAGATCGATAATGCTTAATCGGAGATGACCTAATCCTATTTGGTTGGGGGAATCAAAATAGAAACCTTCCGCATCGGGACCCCGGTGCTTAATACTCGAGGTTAACCGCGCCAGGTGATCCTGGTTGTAATTGGGGGAAATGAATCCGGCTATGCCGCACATGTTTTACCGTGCTTGTTCTAAGGTACCTTCTGCGAACTAAAATGAATAGTACAAGGAAGAAGGACCATAATGTATAGGAAAGAAATTTTGTTATTACCTGGAACCAGTAAGCCTTTGGCGCTGCCGGGGCATTTACTTTTCCGTAAAAATAATGAGAGAAAAGGCTGGTCATCTTTTCCGCCGGGTACTGCCTGTATGCCTGTAACATGAATGCCGGGCGACTGGCGATGAATGCCACACTTGGACGCTGATAGGCCAAAAGCAGGCGGTTATCCGGTTCCATATCCGGATCATAAAAATGCCATTTGCCTTCAAAATAGGTCTCGAAACAAAAATGGCCTCCTTTAGGTCCTGCAAATCCAACCTTACGCGTCTTAAATCCTTTTTGTTCCAGTACATCCATCATTACGATAGATTGCTGGGAACAGGCAGCGAAGGGAAACTTCAGGATATCATCCGCAATTACAATGGCTGATAATCCTTTTTTCGTAAAAGAAGCAAACAGGTCGCCAACGTAATTATTGCCTCCCCCGTAGTAGGAATATCCATGAAAAAACCTGTTTCTTACAACATCTGAAACGATCTCGGGATAAGTTGATTCAAATCTTGTAGTTGGATTTGCATAAACGGTTTCCTCATAAAGGCTATCACAATAATCAGCCAGTTTGGAAATGGAATTTAACCGTTGAAGAGAGGGATCATATTCCTCCTTGTTATCATAAACCGGGGCACCATATCCAGGGGATGACATTGAACTTCCCTTCCCTGTGACCTCGAAAATGGTCAGCAGGAGAAAGAAATTAAAACAGATGAATAATCCGCTTTGCAGTATCTGGAGAAATCTTCTCATGAATATTGGAATAGTCCCCAAATGTAGAAACTATGCCCTGCAGGCTCAATATTCCACCCCTGAAACTGCCATAATCAAGTAGATTTAACTGCTCATCCATCGTAAAAACCCGTATCCCCGAATTTTTGAAAGATCTTTATCGCCTCAGGCTGAAAAGCTTCCACCTGTTCAAAGGGAACAAGGCTTTTTAACTTTTCAACGGAAAAAACCAGGTCATCCGGGTATTTATGCTGATCCTCCTCATTTATAAACAGAGGTAATTCCTTCCCATAATGGGACTGGTAAGCAAGGGCCACCTCTTTGGTAACATGCAAAAGATCCCTTGCTATTCCTGAACCAAGATTTAAAATGCTGTTCTCCGTTCTCTTTTCGGCCAGGCAGGCTTCCACCAGTTCTGCTACCTGCTTCATAGGTATAAAATCCCGCATGGGCTTACCATTGGTTCTTAGTCTAAGCTCTTTCTTCTCTATGGCCTGCCGGCAGAGATCATTAAAAAGCAGGTACCATTTATTGCTATGCTTATCCAGCGGACAACCATAACTGTTTGAAAGGCGGAAGATCGTAAATGGAAATTTTCCCTGCCGCAAGCATCTGCACGTATTGCTCGGCAAATAAATGCGTCATGGCATAATCGTTTGCAGGCGCAGTAGGAGTATCCTCATTTATCAGCCCGTTATTTTTTCCATAAACATGAAACGTTGAAAAATAAACAAACCGCTCCAGCGGAATTTCCGCGCAGGCCCTTAATAATTTTGATGTACCGCCGGCATTTACCGCGAGGGCCAGATCCGCATAACCCGGAAGGAAACTTTCATTCACGCTAGCCAGGTGTATAACAATAGCAGGCTTCTCTTCACCAAGGATCTGTTTAAGCCGATCCTCATTGGTAATATCGGCATATACCATCCGATGTTCGCCATTCGGTGAAGCAGCTCCTTCCTGCCTGGCAAGGCCCACTACCTCAAACGAAGAAGCAAAATGCTCCATCATCCAGGAACCCAGGTTTCCCGAAGCGCCGGTTATCAGTATTTTATTCTTATTGCCAGTCATGATCTACAGGTGGCTGATCCAGGCCCAGTGATTCTGCCTCTGAGGGGTCGTGCGGGATGTCTGCAAAATTTACTAAAAAGGAAGTGCCCGGCGATTCTCCCCTGAAAGCCATCCAGATGCCGGGTTCCACTGTCAGCCTTTTATAATTCTCCGGTGAAATAAGGATAGCTGCCTTCTCTTTTGTTTCTGGATTATAAACTACAAAACGGATGGAGCCCGAAGGCACCACAATATTCAATCGCATCCGCGTATGTTTCTTCCAGCCTTTAATGGCTCCCTGCTTCACCGTTGATATATATACCTCCCCAAAGCCATTATAACTTTCTACATCTTTCCGCATGATGTGAAAGATATCACCGGATGGAGTGGCAATATGCTTTGCCTCCGACCAGTAAACTCCTTTTATCAGTACATCCATTGTAAATGTTTATCAGCGGCCAGTTGCAGGAATAGCTTTACCTGCTGAAGGGAGAAATCATGAAGCGAAAAAGCGTCTGGATTATTTTTATAAAAATAATCATACCACTCCCCTGTCAGTTGCATGGTCTCGCCGTAATTCAGGCAGGGTTGCCATTTCAGCATGGCCAGCGCCTTATCCGTATTTAGTTTCAGAAGACCTGCTTCATAAAAAGAATGGTCCTCGTCTATGTTTATCAGTTTGGCTGCATCAGTACCGGTCCAGTAACGAGCCAGGTCCATGATCAGTTCTCCCACTTTATAATCCTGGTTGGCAGGAGGTCCGAAATTAAATGACTCTCCATGTACCTTTTTAGGATCGCTGGCCAATTGGGCACCTAATAATAAATAACCACCCAATGGTTCCAATACATGTTGCCATGGACGTGTACTATTGGGCCTGCGGATATTAACGGTCTCATTGACCGACCATTTGCGGATACAATCCGGTACGATACGGTCCGGTGCCCAATCGCCCCCGCCAATAACATTTCCGGCGCGGGCCGTTGCCATTCGTATATGATCCTGTTTGGAAAAATAAGTATGAAAGAAAGAATGAAAAATAATTTCAGCGGCTGCTTTAGAAGCGCTGTATGGATCTTTCCCTCCAAGACGATCCGTTTCTTTATAACCCCATACCCATTCTACATTCTCATAACATTTATCACTGGTTATAAAAACAACCGAGCAGGGATGGTTGACTTCCTTTAATGCATTTAATAAATTACCCGTGCCTATCGCGTTCACGGTAAATGTCTCCAGCGGATCCTGCAAAGATTGTTTTACTAATGCCTGTGCGGCCAGGTGAAAAACAAAATCCGGTTTAACCGTTTTTATAAGTTGAGTGACTGCAGCGAGGTCGCGGATATCGCCCCATACCTGGTTCACCTGCTTGTCCAGCCCGGTGGCCACATAAAATGAGGGCTCGGTGGGTATGCGGTCGGAAAATCCGGTTACCTGCGCTCCCATATTCTGCAACCAGGCAGATAGCCAGGAACCCTTGAAGCCGGTATTACCGGTAACAATAATTTTTTTATTGCGATAGATATCGCCGAATAATGTCAATGCCATTTTTTCCATTTTGCCTGGTTAGAAGTCCAAAGATCGATGAGTTGTGTACGGTCGCGGTTCGTATCCATACATTTCCAGAAACCATGATGCTTATAGGCAATTAACTCATGATCTGCTGCCAGTTTCATCAGGGGCTGCTGTTCAAATACGGTGGAGTTTCCATCTATATAATCCATCACCGAAGGTTCACATACAAAAAAGCCTCCATTGATCCATCCTCCATCGCCTTTCGGCTTCTCTTCAAAACGGGTGATGGTATCCCCTTCCTCAATATTCAGTAATCCGAATCTTCCTTCGGGTTGCACAGCCGTCATGGTCACTTTTTTCCCATGCTCACGATGGAATTTAACGATCTCGGATATGTCCACATCACAAACACCATCTCCGTAGGTCAGTAAAAAAGGTTCATTGCCTATATAGTCTTTCGCTTTTTTGATCCGGCCACCGGTCATGGTCTCCAATCCTGTATCCAGCACTGTTACCTTCCATGACTCTGCTTCATTGCGATGGATCTCCATCGAATTATTCCCCAGGTCAAAGGTTACATCAGAATTGAACAGGTAATAGTTGGCAAAATATTCTTTGATCATATGGGATTTATAGCCCGTCAGCAGGACAAACTCATTAAATCCATAATGAGAATAGATCTTCATGATATGCCAGAGTATGGGTTTATCACCGATCTGGATCATGGGTTTAGGTCGCATCTCTGTTTCTTCAGATAGCCGGGTACCAAAGCCGCCGGCAAGGATCAGGACTTTCATTTGCTGAATATTTGTTTAAGTGGACTCAATGCAATTTTCCAAAATACAGCACTGCCAAGAATGGAGGGCGATCTTCGCAATGCTTTTGCCAGGTAACCATACCCTTTCCCGAAATTACGGGACTGCCAGGCTACCGTGCTGGTATAGAGATAAAATCCGGATTCAAAAACAGGGAGATAATCTGAAATTTTATTATACAGCATTTTATCATTCCTGTACTTGTTCAGGTAATATTCTTTCCGGTCAATAATGGCAGCTGCCCTGTTCCCTGCTACTGTTCTTTCATCATGCTGTACAATTGCAGCGGAAACCACCGGTATAACGCCAAGATCATGATCCGCACTGATCCTTAACCAGAAATCCCAATCCTCTGAACCAAGAGAGGCCTTATTCTCATCAAAGAGATAATTGGTATAAACATCCCTTGAAATATACACAGCGATACAGGAAAGAAAATTCGCAAGGAAGAGGCGCTTCCGAAGGTCTACCCCTTTTGCAGGAAAAGGGTATCTGTAAACCAGTCTTCCTTCCGTATCGCGGCTCTCATAATATTCATGGAAGAAACGGGCATCGGTATGCTCATTGGCATATTTCATGGCCAGTTCCAATGCATGCGGATAAAGCAGGTCATCTGAGTCCAGGAAGGTCAGGAATTTCCCGGTGGCCAGTTCCATTCCTTTGTTCCGTGAACGGGAACGTTCATAATTTTTTTCCTGCACATGCAAACGGATCCTGGTGTCGGCCAGGAAGGGTTGCAGGACCTTCACGGTATCATCGGTAGAACAATTATCTACAATGATGATCTCAAAATCCTGGCAGGTCTGCTGCAGCACCGTGGTCAGGGTCTTGCCAATTAATTTTTCCCTGTTATAGGTAGGGATGACCACACTGAAAAAAGGTTGACTCATTTTTTGTTCAGCCATAGGGTATAATATTCATCGCAGAGCGGCTGTGTTTTTCGAACATCATATTTATCAGCGATGGTCTTAAGCTCATCGGAAACAGTGGTCCATTTACTTCGATGCTGGTACATATCCTGCATGGCCTTCACTAATTGATCTCCATCACTGGCATCCACCAGCAACCCATTTTTACCGTTCACTATGATGTCAGGCGCGATGCCCACTTTTGAACTGATGGTTGGTTTTCCCAGGGCAAATGCTTCTATATAGACCATTCCAAATGATTCAGCCAGGGAAGGATGAATAAACACATCAAAATTTTCCATCACTGAGGCGATATCGGTTCTTTTTCCCAGCAACCGGATACGATCATTCATATTCAGTTCAGCGATCAGTGCTGCGATCTTTCCCCGGTCTCCGCCATCTCCTGCTATCAGCAACACGCTGTCGCTATTATTTTTCGCAAACTCAGCGAAACTCCGGATCAGCAGGGGAAAATTCTTTACCCAAAAAAGCCGGCCCGTAGCGCCAAATATTATTTTTCCTTCCAGGTTGAATTCTGCCCGCAGATCTGTTTTAACCAATGCTTTTTCTCTCCAGGCCTGCAGGTCGAACCCATGGGGTATAACGGCGATCTTTTTCTCAGGGATCTTTTGTGATCGCCTAAAAATAGCTTTCATGTCCTGCGATGGCGCGATCGAATGATTAGCCAGCCATCTTCCGCTGATACCATCCACCCAGGTCAGTAAGGGACGATTATAAAGAGGCACTTCATGCGAATGATGTCCCGTAAATATCCTAACAGGTACCTTTGCCAGCTTTGCGGCTGAGAGAGCCAGCAAACTCGATTTAAATAAATGAGTTTGTACATAGGATGGCTTTTGTTTTTTAAAAAGCCCATAAAGCTTTCGGAAGCCTGAGATATAATTCCGGTTGGGTAAAATGTCCAATGCAATGAACGCTGCCCCAACTGATTCAACCTGTTCTTTCAGGGGTCCACTATTGCTGAGACTGATCACGGTGTATTGAAAGGTATCCCTGTCCGAATATTTAATGGAGTTAAATAAAAGGGGATTAAAATCTGCCGAATCGATCACATGGAAAAATTTTTCCATCAGCTATACTGTTCCAAAACGTTTTGTACCCTGTTTATATCCTGCATAAAAAAAAGCAGTGACCAGCAAACCGAATACTCTGTTATGCGATGAACGTGGAAATACCTTGTTTAAAAATGCCGAGCTGCCTAATACTATTTTTCGCCCCATGGAAGAACCAAACAGGTCAAGTGCCAGTTTCTTCAGGCCCTTGGGCTCCATGCTTCTTCGGAAATTCTCAAATTTTTCCATTTTCAGGATCTCGGGACTTTTTATAAAGGCTTCCGCGGTGGCCTGCCCGTATTTAAACTGCTGGTTACTTAGCCATTTTAATTCCAGGTGGTGATTATGCATAGCACGGATATGGGTGGCCTGGTAAATAGGAATATCCAGGGCCCTGAATCGTGAAATGATCTCATGTTCTTCTGCCGCGGGAATGGTCATATCATCCCTGTAAAAATGCTGTTTATCGGTAAGGCGATCCTTAGAGACCAATAATAAACCACTGGTGATGGCGTCCACTCTTTTAAATTGAGGCGTAGTGGTATAATCATCATAATTAAACAGTTTCCGGGCGAATAGTTCCAGTGAGCGGCTTTGGTGTGAAATAAAAGGATAAGAGCCAAAGATCACCGCGCCGGGATGGGCTGCTGCTGCCTCCACCAATTGTTTTATACTCTGTTTCTCCAGGATAATATCATCATCCAGGAATAAAACCAGGCTGGATGTGGATTCCCGGAAGCCACGATTACGCGTAAAACCGATGCCCGCATTTTTCTGCTCTATTAATCGGAAATGGATGCAGGAAGGAATCGCCGATTCCGGCGGAAGGCAATTTTTTACCGGCAACGGTGATCCATCATCGATCAGGATCAGTTCAATTTGCCCCAGGCCCTCCAGATCATTACTGTAAATAGAGTCGAGGGTTTGCCTGACTTTATTTTCCCGGTTGAAAGAAGATATAACGATCGACAGATCCGGCTGGCTCATGAGGAAAGATCATTTTTAAGCCAGGAGATCAATTCAGGAAAAGAATTTTCCGAATTATAGGTAACCGATACAAATTTTTGCGCATTGCTTCCATAGCTGGCCCAGTTCTTTCTTTCCTGCCAGCATTGCTCCAGTTTTTCCGCCACTGCTTCAGCACTTATATTATCAGCAAGCCATCCCCTTTCCCCGTCAATGATCAATTCAGGTATTCCTCCCACGGGGGTACCCAGGGCGGGCCGGCCGCAGGCCATTGCTTCCACCATGGCAAAAGGCGTTCCTTCCGAAAGAGAAGGCATGAGTAAAACATCCTGATCTGTGATCGCTTCCAGCACTTCTTCTGTATGGTCGATGATCCTGATCTTTGAAGGATCCAGTTTATAAAATTGTATTAGTGAAAGCAGCGACTGTTTTCCAAATCCTGACACGCCTATAAAACACAGTTGCCAGTCGCGGTTTTTCCAGGCATCGGCCGAAAGCGCTTCCAGCAACAGGTGCTGGGCTTTATCACGCGGTGAAAATCTTCCCAGGTTAAAAAATGGGCGGTGCCCGAAATCGAGATCGCTTTCTGATCCGCTAATTCTTTTGCTTTACGGATCTTCTGATCCGGAATGGCATTTACGGTATGGCTGGCATTGGTAAGTTTTTCACCCAGGGCCCTTTCCAGCGCTACCCGATTTTTATTTGAGATAAAAACAAAACGCTTCGCGCCTTTTACCACGCTTTGCAGTTTTTCCAGTTCCTGCGCATCACTCACAAAAAAATCTTCATATCCATGCTGAAGCAATAACCAGTAAGGGATATTATGTTTCTGGCAGATCTTTGTCGCATAATAAAGGTCGGCCAGGTCGGCCAGGGCCGCCACATTGAAAAATACCAGGCCTGGTTTCTTTTTACCGATCTCATCATACCAGGGCAGGGTCCTGTCCTGGGCTTTGAACAAGCTGTCTTTTACACGATAGAAATTCCGCTGTAAAAAATTTACATTATGATGCTTGTAAAAAGAGACACCGATATTATTTGTTAAAAGATGTTCTGCTTTTTTACGTGTCACCGGGCTATCGGCAAGCCTTACCTCAAATTTTAACTCGCTGGCGCCCTTCCATTGCAGCAGATCATACCACAGGTTTTCGGAACCCGCCCAGAAAGGGTAAGGATTGAGCGTGCTAAAAAGAAGAATTCCTTTATTGTTCATTTTATCGGCCTAATCCAAGCATACTTCTTACCCAATTGAGATAAAAAGGAGGCTTCTTTTTATTGATATAAAATATGCTGTCTAATATACCTGTTTGGCTGGCCACGCTGATGATGAAAAAGCGGGGCTTATAAAAATTATAGACAAAGACTTTGGCGAGGCGCAAACAGGATTTTCTGATTTCCCGGCCAGTATTTCTGACTGTAACGATTTCTTCGGGCAAGACCTCAAACCGTGTGGGCAGCCAGGAATAACCGCCTCCATAACTTAGTTTTTTCCAGTAAGTGAAATTGGCTTTTTTAGCATTGATGAGATGATTCAAACTAAGATCTGCTGAACGACCAACAGATAACTTCATATGATGGATACAATTCCAAACCAATTGCAGATCCTCACAACTGGTCAAAACCTTGCCAATTCTACCGATGGTCGTGTAATCACCCTTTTCAACTTTACCCATATAATCAATCGTAACTGATTTTCTGACTACCATCCCCGTCCCGTAGGGATAGAAATTGTCCGGGTAAGAAGAGTTGGTAACCTTTGTTCCTTCCATGGATGTTTCCTGAAATACGTACCTAAATTTCTCAAAATAAGCAGGTGCCCCTTCCAGGTAATCCACCCTGATAATACCGGGACCGAAAACACCAGTTCCGGGGTGAAGATCCATTAGTTTCTTCGCGCTAAGCAGGTAATTCGGGTCCGGCTCATTATCATCGGCGAAGGTTACAAGAACGGGAGCCGTGCTGTTAGCGAATCCGCATAGAAGGGCGTAGCCCGAGCCCTGGCGCCTTTCTATGAGGAGTTTTGTGTCCGTTCGAACTGAAAGGAAATCTTTTACTTCCTGATATTCCGAGAGGGCAGGTTGGCTGTTATTATCCACTAACAGGTATTCCACCTTAAGAGGGCCATGGTCCAAAGCAGCTATGGCCTTCAAACACCGTCTGAACACATTCATATCAGGGTTATAGGAAATGATGATTACAGATATATCAGGCATAATGAAAGTTTGATTCGATCAAGACCAGGAATAAAGCACTGCCAATTTTAGATCAGAAAGAATTTATGGTTGAAATAACCTGAGATACTTCATTATCCGTTAACTCCGGGTACATTGGCAATGAAATACAATGGGAAGCAAGATATTCTGCATTGGGAAAGCTTCCCACTGTATACTTAAGGTGCGCATAAGCTTTTTGCAAATGGCAGGGTACCGGATAATGATAAGCAGCCAGGATATTATTTTCTGACAGGTGTTTAACCAGTTCCTCCTTGTTCTCCGCAGTGATCACAAAAAGATGGTAAATGCCGTCGGCCCATTCCGGCTTCACCTGCATTCTTATTTTTGGATTTACAATTTCTGCCTGGTATCGGGCCGCTATTTCCCTCCTACGGTTATTCCATCCCTCCAGGTATTTAAGTTTTACGCTCAGGGATGCTCCTTCCAGTCCTCCCATCCTGTAATTGAAGCCAATCTCATCGTGGTAATATCTTACTGTACTACCATGATTCCTGAGGGACCTGAGGTGCAAAAAATATTTTTCGTTGTTGGTCGTAAGCCCACCTGCTTCCCCGCAGGCACCCAGATTTTTCCCGGGATAAAAGCTATAACAGGCTATATCGCCAAAAACACCCACTGTCTTATTCCTATAGCGTGCACCCTGTGCCTGTGCGGCATCTTCAACCAGAAAAAGTTGATGCTTACTACAGATAGCCTTTATTCCGTCCACATCAAAAGGCTGGCCATATAAATGTACTCCGATTACAGCTTTAGTTTTGGGAGTAATGGCTGCTTCAATTTTTGTGGGATCCATATTCCAGGTTTCATCGCAATCAACAAAAACGGGAGTGGCTCCGGCGTGTGAAACACCCCAGGCGGTTGCAATAAATGTATTAGCGGGAATAATGACTTCGTCGCCCTGACCAATGCCCAATGCAAGCATGGCCAAATGAAGAGCCGTAGTTCCGTTAGAAACACCAACACAATAATCTGCCCCAATGAATTTTGCATATGAATTCTCAAATTCCTCTACAAAGGGACCCCCTGAAAAAGCTGTCTTCTCATAGACTTTTTCAAAAGCCTCAAAAATCTCCTTTTTAATTGCCTGATGCTGCCCTGCCAAATCCAGACATGGTATTTTTTTGGTATTCTCCATTTGCTATATTTAATTTAAACTAAATGTTTTTGAAATGTCTGGCCGGATTACCCGCAACAATAGTGTTGGCAGGTACATCCTTGGTCACGACGGCACCAGCCCCAATCATTGCGTTCTCCCCAATTGTAATCCCGCACAGTATGGTGGCATTGCTTCCAATAGAGGCGCCTTTTTGAATATAGGTTTCAACTAGCTTCCAGTCAGCTTCCGTTTGTTGGCTTCCATCAGCATTGGTTGCCCTTGGAAACAAGTCGTTAGTAAACATTACCCCATGCCCGATGAAAACATTATCGGCAATATGTACACCTTCACAGATAAAAGTGTGACTGGAGATTTTACAGTTTTTCCCTATGCTGGCACCTTTCTGTATTTCTACAAAAGCACCCACTTTGGAATTGTCATCAATGCTGCAACCATAAGCATTGACAAAGTTGAAGATCCTGACATTTTCGCCGATCTCGACATTATTTAGGCTTTGCCTGTCGTTATTGATGGTTATCTTTTCCATTAATGTATGATTATTTCTTTTCCCTTATTTTTTATTGATTTTTGTGCAGCATCCAGCAATTGCACCACCTTTAAGCCAAGCCGAGCAGATGCCAGGGGCTGTTTTTTAGTTGCAATGGAACTCAGAAAATCTTCTGCCACACCGGACAAGGCTTCTTTTGGTGATAACTTTGGAATCTGAATATCACCCGTACGGTAGTCTACCAATAACCTGTTCTTATCCTCGTCAGTTTTATGATCATAACCTGTGTCGTAAACGCGAACTTTTTCAGAAGGCTCCAGGTCATTATAAACGATCATCTTGCGGTCCCCGCCAATCAGGGTCTGTCTTACTTTGACTGGTGAGGTCCATGAGCAATTAAAATGAGCGATAAAATCAGATTCATAATTCACTGTCATATAAGCAATGTTCTCAATGCCATTATGTGTATGAGATATTCCGGTTGCATTAACACTAAACGGTTTTTCATCCACTAAATACAAAAGCATGGAGAGGTCATGCGGCGCCAGGTCCCATAACACATTCACATCCGGCTGAAACAGCCCCAGGTTAATACGGGCGGAATCGAAATATTTGGGTTTGCCAATGATGTCAGCATCAATCAACTCTTTAATTTTCGAGACGGCACCTGTATAAAGAAACGTATGATCAACCATTAGTACAAGCCCACGGGAGTCAGCCAGGTTGGTTAATTCCTCCGCATCGCCCACGGAGGAAGTCATCGGCTTTTCTATAAGGACATGCTTCCCTGCCAGTAGGGCTTTTTTGGCCAGTTGGTAATGAGAATGTACAGGAGTGGCAATAACCACGGCATCTATTTCTTTAATATCAATCAGTTCCTCTGCATTTTGCATTGTCATGATTGACGGATAATTCTTCCTGACACCCTCCAACCTATCCAACCTGCCATCGGCCACGGCCATAACAGCAGCATCTTTTTGAGCAGAAAAATTTCTTAGAAGATTCGGGCCCCAATATCCATATCCAATTAATCCTAGCTTATACATAGTGATCTTTTTAATTCATTAGAAGTTATAAAACATGCAATAAAAATTCAACATCCAGCATTCCAAAAACTTAGCAGCAGCCTGCCCGTTTTAGCGAAATTTAAATTTGCCCAAAATGACCGGTAAGAAATAAGAAGATTATAAGGGCTTATTCCGAGAGAACAGCGAATAGATTGGCCGGATCCATGAAAAAGGTATATTAACCAGGGCTAATAAATACATGAAATAGTTAGTAACATTTTTCTGAAAACGAAATTTCTGTAACAGATAAGGAGCCGCATTTTTTCCTCCCCGCTGATATACTGCAAGTGCATATTCCATATAATTCTTCCTGATACTTTCATCGATCTGATCATTGGTGCCGCGATATTGGGAAACTATATCTAAAATAGAAGTAAGATAACCTACTCGTTTGACCGTGGTGGCAGAGCTCGAGTGCTTCCTGTGTTTTACAATCGGATCCTTAATTGGAATGAAGGTATAGCCATTGTTCAACAGCCTGAGATTCATATCAAGATCTTCCATAAAATATTGCTCATTCCATCCCCCCAACTTCCTGATTACCGAAGTTCTGTAAATCATTGAGATTGCAGGGATCTTATTGTGTTTTATGATTTCACTTAAAACCGAATTCTTATTAGAGGAGCCAAACAGATCTGTATAAAAAAGGAAGTTCGTTCCCATCATACTATAATAGGAACTCATTATTTCCTCCCCTTCATTATTGACAATTAAAGCATCTCCAAAGGTGCCAGCAACTGAATCCGGTGCATCTTCAAGTATCGCAACCTGCTTATCAATCCTATCCTTCAGCAGAATATCATCCGAACTAAAAAGGCACAGATATGCAGATTTACTGTCACAGGCATTCAAAATAACATTACAGACCTTCGGGATTCCGAGATTTTTCTCATTAAAAATTGTCTTTACGGGATACCTGGATTTTAGTTTCCAATTATCAATCAGTAACCGGCTGTTATCCTTTGAAAGATCATCAA
The DNA here is from genome assembly GCA_016720565.1 of Chitinophagaceae bacterium. Taxonomy (GTDB): domain Bacteria; phylum Bacteroidota; class Bacteroidia; order Chitinophagales; family Chitinophagaceae; genus JJ008. The sequence goes on along the minus strand of JADKKJ010000011.1, from coordinate 1,267,153 downwards.
TAATTATCAATTCAATATTGGGATATGTCTGATCGTTGACACTATTCAGTGTCTCCAATATGAATTCTGCATTATTATATGAAGCGACTCCGATCGTTACTAAAGGCTTATTTTCCGGCATAAAACTCATTGATTCTGTCCTTAACCTCTATTACCATCTCTCTTGTCATACCCGGCCAGATCGGTAAACTAAGACAAGTTTCCGCCAGTTCTTCGGCAATGGGAAAATCTCCATTTTTATACCCTAATTCCTTGTAGGCACTTTGCAAATGTGGGGGAACTGGATAGTGAACCAAACAGCCGATACCGTGCTTTCCCAGAAAATCCGATAATTCCGAACGCCTGGATGTTTTCACAACATATAGATGATACACATGAGAAGCTTGGTCAGCAATTTTTGGAAGTACTAATTCTTTTATCGCTGCAAGTTCCTCATTATACCAGGAGGCAATTTCTGTTTCTCCCTTGTCCATTCCATAAGATACCGGAGTTTTACACTCAGAAATGCCGCTTGGATTTCATCCAGCCGCATATTATACCCCACCACTTCATGATAATACTTCTTTTCAGAACCATAGTTCCTCAGCCTTCTTATACTTTCGGCAATTTCCCTGCTATCAGTAGTTACAGCGCCGGCATCTCCGAAAGCACCCAGATTCTTTCCAGGATAAAAACTTGTGCCGTTACAAATCCCAAAAGATCCCGTGAGCTTTCCTCCAAAAGTAGCCCCCTGAGCCTGCGCATTATCCTCCACAACATGCAGACCATGTTTTTGTGCTATCGACAGGATATTATCCATCTCACAAGCCTGACCATATAAATGAACTGGCATTATGACGCGGGTGCGATCCGTAATGACAGATTCTATCCTTAAAGGATCCAGATTATAAGTATCCCTATTAGGCTCCACTAATACCGGTTTTGCACCAACATAAGAAGCAGCAAGCAAGGTAGCAATATAGGTATTGGCCGGAATGATGATCTCATCACCAGGACCGATCCCCAGTGCGCGCAATGACAAGTGGAGGGCATCGAGGCCATTGTAACTCCTATACAATGCTGAACCCTGTTAAATTCAGCATAGGCCTGTTCAAACTCTCTGACCCTCTCACCAAGTATATACCATTGCCCGTCAAATACCTCTTCAAATTTGGCGAGTATTTCTCGTTTTATTTTCTTGTTAATCTCGGAGAATGACAGGAAAGGGATTCTCATACTTACTTACTATTAAAGGACTTCAGCAGAAACTGAATCCGTTTTTTATATGCTTTTTCAAAATCTGACGAAAACAAAGACATAATATGCAGGTCTTCAAATTTCCCATTTAGGAACAAATGCTGTTTTAACACACCTTCTTCTATCATCCCTAAATATTTCTGCAGTTTTATCATTGATTCATTTGAACCAAGGATATCGCCTGTTATCTTTCTATATTCCATTTTATTAAAGACAAAGTCGTAACACAATAACATGGCTTCAAGTCCATAAGGATTAGATTTGGCCAGCCAAACCTCATCTAATAGCAGCCTGCCTACATTGGCGACCCTATCATCTATACTGACATCGTATATTCCAATGGTTCCAACGTTTACGCCGGTCTTGCTATCTGTAATAATATAATTGATCTCGTTATCCTTCCTTAAAGAGATCCATTCTTTTTGAGATTCAACAGAATAACCGGAAAAATTTCGCAGATACTTACCGGAAGGACCAGAACGCCATTTAAATACTTGCTCAGCATCCTGAACAACGATCTTTCTCAGCTTAACATATTGACCCCATATTTCCGGAGAGAATAAATTATCCATTTATCCTTGTCTTTTTAAACCTGGCAGATTCAAAGGAATCATCCACCACCTGTATCTTGATTGGTATTTTAAAAGATTCAAGTTTTGATCTGCAATGCGTCTTTATTACATTGATCAGCTTCTTTTTATCTTCCACACCGCTATATTTTATTTTGGCACATACAATACTACCCGTCATGGGATGAGATTCGCCATAAACCAGCACATCTTCTACTCCGGGGATCTCAAGAATAGTGTTCTCAATTTCCTGCGGGAAAACCTTTTCCCCTCCAACATTGATCAATTCTGATTTTCGTCCGAGGATCCTGAAATAATCCCCCTTTACCTCAACTGCATCCCCTGTCTGGAACCATCCATCAGCAGTAAAAGGACTGGGGGCATTAAGGTATCCAAGCATTGCTGAATCAGATTTAATTTGAAGCATATTATCAACCACCCTTACTTCAAAGCCCTCGCCGCCAATCTTCACCCAAAGGGAATCCTTCACTTCTGATTTAGAACGCATCACACCTAATTCAATCAGCCCATAGGTCTGCTGAAATTCAATCGCCGGGAATATCTGATTAAGACTTTTTAATAACGATTCCGGCATTGGCTCAGCACCATAGGTAATCAACTTCAGACTATCAAGAGAATACCTTTCATAGGCCCGGCTAAACAGAAGCATATTTAAAAACGTGGGAGATGTGGGCAATAGTTCCACCTGATATTTTTCTATAAGGCTACATACATAGTCAGGATTCCTGTTTTCAAGAATAACTACGGTTCCGCCATTTGACAGAATATGAAATAACGTATTTAATCCGCCCCAATGATCAAACAGCAGGAAATTAATTGTTTTAAGCGCCTTTCGTCTCGTCCGGAATTTATCTAGAAGCTTTGAGAAATTGTGAAGCGCTGCCTTGGGTTTTCCAGATGAGCCTGATGTAAATAAAACAAGCCCCGGACTACCAGATTTCCTGATTACATCATAAAGCTCATTGGGGGACAGATCCTTAGCAACCTTATGAAAACTGATATCATTATCATCTGTTATCCTGATCAGGAGATCCAACTGGGCAATTTGATATTTCTCTTTATTTCTATCTGCATTATTAATATCAAGAGGAACTACAATAGCCTTTTTCCCAATTAATGATAAAAGCAGCGCTATAGACTCAGGTGAAAAATCACCTTCCAGACCTACAATAGACCCTGCTTCCAATTCCTTCAAACGATCATTCCATGCCTCCACTCTGCGCAAAAGATGTTCATAGGTGATAAATTCACCCTTCCAAATCAATGCACAATCCTTATTATAAACCTGGAAATTATCAATCAAAAAATCAATATTACTTGACATTCTCTGTAATAATTAACTCGATTAACTTAAAATTTACAAGATTACCTACCTCTTCATCAGGTATTACGATACCAAACTCCTCCTCCAGAGCCAGAATCAGATTTAAGTGCCTGATGGAATCCCAGGAATCAATAGTATCAATTGAACTATTTACCGAAATTTCAGATTCAGGAATTTCAAAAACGGTGCTCATTAACAGCGAAATTCGCTTCTCAATGCTTTCCATACAATTATGTAGATTTTATTTTTAAACTGCCATTAAACTCAGAACGTATATATGCAATTTCAAAGGGAACATACTCTGAAAGAATAATAAAATAATCCTTCCCATCATCACCAACTGCTTGAAATTTGAATCCCATTTTTTCGTAAAACGATTCTACTTGCCCATTCTTCTGTGTTCTTCGGTAGGTCGCAAGCACGTTCTCATATCCCCTGTCCTTTAAATATCGTAATACGAAATCTAAAAAACAAACCTCGATATTCCGTCCAATAATTCGACAACTCATTAGGAAGCTATCAATAAAAACAGCTTTATTATTGGTCGGGTCTTCTTTAACAATACAAATTGCTGTAATCCCGCTATCTCCGAATTTATCCTTGATAAAAACAGAAAAGATCATCGTTCCGTGATCTTCCATATACTCAGCGATCTGAGCCTCTGAATACCTGATCGTTGTAAGATTAAATTGATTTGTTTTCTGAGTTAGTTGCGCGATCCTTCCAATATTAACTTTATCATTCAATGTTATGCTCAAAAAGATATCAAGAGAACTTAGATAATCTTCTATGGACTCAAATTTCGACGTTTCACTCTGCCGAACAAACTGCTCCTTATACAATGTCGTCCTTTTCCTATCTTCTTCCGTTCCTGAAAGATCAAACAAGTTATATAGAGAATTTAAAAACGACTTCGGGTACTCATGAACAGCAGCTGGAACCTGAAAAACGGTGATCTCGGGGACCTGTTGCCGAATTAAATCAGTTTCCATAGCAGAATCGTCGATAAAAATTATGCTTTCCAACCCAATATTAAGTTCTCTCGATATCTCTCTTATATTAGTCGCCTTATCAATCCAATTCACCTTTTTCAGAATTATATCCTCATTTCTCAAAACCATGTCTTTATGATTCAAGAACACATCCTCTACGTCGTCAGCATTATTCTTGCTACAGATACATATCATTACCCCGCGTTCACTAAGAAATTTTGCGATACGCTGAACCTCAAAATAGGGTCTTCCTGCCACTGAAGTAGAGGACATCTCAATTTTGTCCATCCCATCCTCCCCAATTACCCCTTTCCACAAAGTATTATCACAATCAAAAACTAAAGCTTTTTTAAACTTCCCCGATACCCTCAAAATAATTGGCTTTATGGCCTCCATATATTTCTTAAATAAAGGAATAGTATAGGGTGCTTTCGAAGAATAGTAAAATCGCACATCAATAGCCTGACCGATACCTATGTCCCCAACTACCTTTCCCAGATCCAGCAACTCAACATTCATGGGACAGCTTGTTGTCAAATAACGGTTCAGGCGATCAACCAAAGATTCAATCTTGGTGATTTTTATGAATCCAGAAGGAAAAAACCCTGAGGTAAATTTATTAAAGACAACAGTTGCGGTAGTTTTAAGATTACTAAAAATCAGATCGATCTCTCCCATTATCCTTTTTTCCACCTGATCGACTTTGTCATCACTCAACCCCTCAAAATAACCTGGAATATTATCCACAAGAGTTTGCAAGTCGAAAAAGATGATCACCAGGTTGTGGTCGGCATACTCAAGGCTATCCTGCACGATGTTGTCAAAGTTTCCGAATTCAACGATCGGATTGACCCCATTTCGCCTCAGGTCGTATTCGATCAGTTCCTTAATCGTATTGACTGTTATGTTGGATAAAATGGCTACCCTAAAAGGCTCACCACTTACCTTTTCCTTTAATATTTTATTCTCCTGTAAAATCTGCGTGTATTTCAACTCTACCATATGTCAGTTTTACAACATGATCTGACCGCCGTTTACCCGAATATTCTCACCCACCAGAAAATCAGATTTAGCAGAAGCAAGAAAAGACACAGCTCCGGCAACATCCGATGCAGAGGCCAGTCTCCTTGCCGGAGTCTGGCTCGCAGTAAGTAATTTGGTTTTTTCCGGGATATCTGAAGTCAAATTAGTGTCAACTAAACTCGGTGTTACCATATTAATTCGTAACCCTTTTGGAGCAAACTCCAATGCCAGCGCACGGGTCATACCCCATACTGCTGCTTTTGCTGTGATATAATGAGCCCAATCATTATTAGGCTTGTCAACCGCATAACTTCCGATATGAATGATTTTACCATATCCCTTTTCAACCATCAAGGGAATTGCCTTATTTAATATGAGAAATGCAGACTTAACATACATATCCAACTGCCTGGAAAAATCACTCCATTCAAGATGCTGAAACTTAATAGCAGGTATGACAGTTGCAACACAATTCACCAGCACATCAATTTTCCCGTAGGCTCTGACAGCAGCACTTAACATGGCCTTAATCTGCTCTTCATCCAGCAGATCCGCCTGGGAAGTGACAGCTTTCACGCCAGTTTTCTCAATTTCCGATCTTATCTCATTTGCCTTCTTCGCATTATTATTATAATGAATTATTACATCCATTCCATCCTTAGCCAGTTGAAGGCAAACCTCCCTTCCGATACCCCCCGTTCCCCCTATCACCAGAGCTGTCCGACGGGCATCCGGGGGCAAGGCGGTCTCGGCAGTCAAAACGTCCTGTTCCTGTTCAATTATTTTGACCTTTGCAATACCTCTTGTTACAACCTGCCTGAACTGATTCTTGATTTCGGTCCTGAGTTCAATGATCTGGTCTTTATCATACTTCTTTATAACCTCAGCCTCAACAACCAATGTATCCCCAACACGAACCGGTATAATAAACTCAAGTGTTTGGGAAAACCAAAGCGCCCCGTCTCCGGGTAATTTGGTTCCAATCACAGCCGAAATAAAAGAAGCCCCCAGCATACCATGAACCACTGGCTTTTTAAAACTCGTGCGACTGGCATATGCTTCATCCATATGCAATTTGTTGTCATCACCAGTTAGCTCCACAAATTTCCCCAAATCATCAGTGGTAATAGCATGAGTGAGTGATTCCTTATCACCCACTTTGATGTCAGTATATTTCATGATGTCTTATTTTTACAAAACAATCCGACAAGATTTGTGATTCTCTTTTCAATGGCCACTTCCTCAGAAACTTCCTCTGCAAAACAACTTACGTGATCTTCAATTACTAACCCGCAGTCCTCGACCAAAGAAAAAACTTCTTCTTTACTCCTGAATAAATACACATGGTCCAGCGCGGGAGAATTAGTGGGAGTTGTGATCCAGAAAATACCATTATCTCCCAACAGTCGTCCTAACTTAGACAAAATCTTTTTCGGTTCATCAAGGTGTTCAATGACCTCACCAAGAATAATGAAGTCGTATTTATTGGACTCCTCGTATTCAAAAATATCCTTTAGGTAATAGTTCAGTTTGTTGCCGCTCCCTATAATGTTTTTGGTAAGATTTAACGATGTTGCACTAATATCAACAAAATCAATTCTGTCATAATCAGGAAAAGTTTCCTTAACAAAAAAGGAGAAAAATCCATGGCCGGGTCCAACATCAAGAATCCTGATCTTTCTGCCTTGCTCAAAATAGGAAGCCAGTTTCTCTTTAAAATAAATAAATATGACAAAATGATGCTTCCATAAAATCTGTGATATCAAAAGAGCACTCATGTAATACTCCATCACCTCGGGTTTTGAGTAAACCTTCTCATTAGCATCCACCTGGCTCTTACAGCTATAACTGTTATTCTTATAAAAATAAAGCCCCTCCTTTCTCATATCCCTGACCATAGACATATAATCATTTGAAACCCTTTGCGCTGTATAGCCGGCCTTTCTGTAATATTCATAAATCATCTTTAAAAGAAGGTTGTATTCCAGTGAATACGTCTTCTTCAATAAATTTACATTAGCCTCCACCTTGCGAATATGGAGCTTATCCACTTTCCCTATCTCAACAAGAATCTCATCAAGAAAGGCAAATTCATTAACTGTTTTTTCCATTCACTTAAAATTTAAACAAACAGGCCCCGAAATTGAAGCCGGCCCCTACGCCTGCAAGCACTACTTTTTGACCCCTTTTTATTTTCCCACTGTCGAAAGCCTCACTTAAAGCGATCCCTAAACTTGCGCTTCCGGTATTACCAATCTCATCCACATTAGTGAATGTCCGATCCAGTGGTATTTTCATTTTTTGCATAACATAATTAATCAGAAACAGATTGGCCTGGTGGAAAATGATAAAATCAATATCACTCACTGTCATACCGGCCTTGGTAAGCAATTGATGTACTACAACCGGCAAATTAGTAACAGCCTGTTTCCACGTAGCCAGCCCATTTTGCTCAATGAACAAACTATCTTTCGCAATTTCAGTTCCTACCGGGAAAGAGGACCCGCCACCACGCATCCGAACAGACTCATAAGTTGATGAATCAGTCAGGTAACTGGAACAAACATATCCCGCCCCTTCTTCTACTCTTGTTAATAGCGTGGCAGACGCTCCGTCACTAAAAAACACAGCTGTATCAGCGTCTTTTGGATTTGTAAATTTCGATAAAACCTCCACTCCAATGACAATGGAAGTCTTAATGGATTTATCCATTATCATTCGTTCCGAGGCTGTGGTTAAAGCTGTAACGAGACCAGTGCAATTAGTATTGAGATCAATTATCTGGCAGCTTTTTGGCAAACCAAGATCCTTATGAATCTTAGCAGACAACGGAGGGAACAAATAATCCTGGCTAAAAGAAGCAACGATTATCAATCCAACTTCATTTAAGTTGACGCTATATTTCTCTATTAATTCTTTACAGGCTCCCAGGGCAAGGCTGGAGGCCGTTTCATTTTCAGCAACATGATAGCGGCGTTTAATTCCTGTTTTGGAAATGATCCAGTCAGGGGTTGTATTCTCAAGACCGAGGCACAATTCTTCATTTGACTGCACTTTTGATCCTAAACTATGACTAGCCCCAGAAATACCAATACCATAATTAATTAAAAAATTACTCATTATCTCATTATATAATTCATCAATTCGGTATTATTAGTCTTCAATTCACACAAAGTAACCGCATCTCCGTGTCCCGGAAAAATCATCGTGCTGTCCGGAAATGAAGAAAGCAATCTTTCAATCGATTTCTTTAGTTCATTCTGTTTTTCACCCGGAAAGCTATTTACACCTAACCCCTTCTTATAGACCATATCACCAGTAAACAAATTTTCTTCCCATTCAATTATACAGCTACCATCCGTATGGCCGGGAAAATGATGGGCAGTTAATAAAAATTCTCCCAGCTCCACTCCCTGTAACCTGCCTTTTAAAATCTTGTCCGGCAACGCTGTATCTATCCATTTATCAACTCTGGCCAATTTCAAAAAAAAATTTACAGATTGAGATATCTTGACATCACCTTCATGAAGATAAAAAGGTATGTTGCTGTACTTTTTTTGAAAGAAAGAGACGCTGCCTACATGATCAAAATGTCCATGCGTGCAAACGATACCTATTGGCAGTAAATTTTCCGAAAAAATCTTTTCATCTATAATATCCGGGTCCAGGCCTGGGTCTATAATAACGCAGTGATCTTTTTTCTTACCAACCAGTAAATAAGTGTTGGAAGGAAAAGACTTGTTATTTATTCGAATGATACTCACTTAATTTACTCCTCCTAAATATATAATCTGAGCTGTTATGTAGGAACTTTTGTCCGATGCAAAAAAATCAACCGCATTTGTTATGTCTGCCATAGTGGCCATCCTCGGAATAGGTAAAGAACCAATTATTTCCCGGATCTTCAATTTGGCCGATTCTGTATGAGAATTAAGCATATCAGTTTCAATCGCACTTATTGCCAACGTATTGCAGGTAACATTCATGCTGGAAAATTCTTTTGCCATTGTATTAGCTAATGTTTGAATACCAGCTTTTGTGGCAGCATATATGGCATCACCAGCCGGCTGAAGAACAGAGGCCATTGATCCAATGTTGATTATTCTGCCAGGAGACTGGCCTCTCATAAGCTTAGCAGCCTCCCTTGACACAAAAAATACACCTAAAAGATTCACATTTACCATTTCCACCACATTCTTCAATGGTATGATCATGGAATACTGCGAAGTCATAACAGCAGCATTGTTTAAAACAATATCAATTCTTTTAAAATTCTTTGAAATCTTACGCTGAAATGCATTTACAATAGCTTCCGGGTCAGAAAGGTCAACGGAATAATGATGGTAATTTGAATGCGATATTTCTGAGTCATTCCTGCTAATACCAATTACTACAGCACCACTTTCAAGAAAATGCCTGGCCAACTCTAATCCAACCCCCCTGCTGGATCCCGTGATTAATACAACTTTATTAGTGTACATAATTACAATGATTATATATTCCCATTTAATTATGGTTAATTACCTCATCCAAATAATCCACTAAGGTAGATACGTCATTGAAAGGACTCACAGGTCTTGTCATCGCTCGGTCGTCTGTCAAGGACACTAAAACGTCATATTCCGTAAGAAAAACGGATTCAATGTCAACTATTAACGACACCAGGGAAAGGGAATCGATATTGGCATTTTGTCCAAACAAACGGGTTTCAGCACTAACTTCAAATTTCTGGTCGTCGGAGAATGTATCCACCAGGGAATTAACCTGCTGGAGAACAATTTCCAGAATCAATGATCTTTCCATTATTTATTGGTTTGATTTTTAAACATATCGTAATCTCGTATATAATCATTTTCATCGTACTCTTCAGAGGCAATACATAATAATACCGCATTGTGTGAAAACTTTATTTCCCTCCAGATAAAGGGCGGAAGATATACGCCTTTATTAGGTTCCTTAAGAATAAATTCATTCTTACTACCTTCTAAATCTTCAGTAATAAAAGTTATTGTGCCAGAAACCGCAAAAATTATCTGGTGCAGTTTCTTATGTGCATGAAACCCTCTTAATACATTTTGTGGAGTATAATAGGTCCAGTACACTCTTTTAATGGTAAAGGGAATATTCTCAAGCGAATTGACAACAGATATGTAACCCTGTGCTGGTCCGCCGATAGATTTTACTTCGAAATATTCTGGACTGTTTATTGCTTCCATTTTATGGCGTTATTACCTTAAATGACAATTCTGGAAAAGTGACCCCGGGCAGCCTGCTGCTATTTGACCCGGCAGACTCCTGCACAATTTCAAATGATAAAAATGAACTGACCTCATAAATTAAATACCGCTGGTTCTCTCCAAAGATCAACTTGATATTGTAACTGCCTGCATTGAGGAATAATTTTGGCAACACACATGATACTTCATATACACCTATTTTAGAGTTCCCACCTGAGGTAAGGATAACCCCCTGATGAAAAATGATTATATCATCATTATTCGCAACCTCAAAAGTCACATCCAGGTTACGGTCAACTAAACTATTGAAAACCTTTAACCTGAATTCCACTCCCGAATTCATAGATAAAATCTCCCCTTCCTGTGGGACAACATCCATTTGCAGTATCCTTATACTAGCATTGCCCGGGGCCAGGTTAACTTCTCCTTCATGATGGAAACTGGTATTGGATTGATTATGATTCTGGTAATGCTGAACTGCTTCATAATTACTCCCGTAAAAATCCATCCTCCCGTTCTTCAGTACGATACCTGTTGAACATAAACTTTTTACGGCAGCCATATTATGACTCACAAATAAAACTGTTCTGCCCTCGCCTCTGCTTACCTGTTGCATTTTACCCAAACATTTCTTCTGAAACTCTGCATCTCCAACTGCTAATACTTCATCGACAATAAGAATTTCAGGTTCAAGGAAAGCCGCCACCGCAAATGCCAGCCTTACATACATGCCACTACTATATCTTTTTACAGGAGTATCCAGAAATCTTTCAACTCCGCTGAAATCAACAATCTCATCAAATTTTCGTCTTATCTCTGAGCGACCCATCCCAAGAATGGCACCATTAAGAAAAACATTCTCCCTGCCTGTCAATTCAGGATGAAAACCAGTACCTACCTCCAATAAAGAGGCAACCCGGCCATTGAGTTCAATTCGTCCTAGTGTAGGCTCTGTTATTCTGCTAAGCACCTTTAATAAAGTACTTTTTCCAGCACCATTCTTGCCAATTATCCCAACCGCTTCACCACGCTTTATCTCGAAATCAAGGTCTTTAATAGCCCAAAATTCTTCTTTCGTGGATAATGTAGCCCTCTTTTCCCCAAAAATCCTTTTCGCCCTACTACTTATTACATCACGCAAAGCAGTATAGCCACCTTCCCGCTCATGGTCAATCAGGTACTTTTTCCCTAAGCCTTCTACTTTAATTATTGTATCATCCATTGTTTTAATAATTTATTCTTTGCCTGCATATTTATTTAAATAAGATCAGCAAAGTTTTTTTCCATTTTACGGAACTGGTAAACAGAAAGAACCAGGAAAAATATTATAACTCCCATTGAAATATAAAAAGGATAATTAAGAAACGGATTGGGAGCGCCCTTCACAATACACCAGCGAAAACAATCAATAACACCTACCATTGGATTCAGTGAATATACCCAGATCCATTTTGAGGGAATTTTACTGGTCATATAACCCACCGGCGAAATAAACAAGCCGAACTGAACAATAAAAGGTATGATATACCGAAAGTCACGGTACTTAACATTTAAGGCCGTCAAATACAATCCTGGACCAAATGAAGCAAAGAAAACGAGAATCCAGAAAATGGGCATCAGGAGTATTTGCCACGGCGGGGTATATCTGTAGAAAAAGAAAAGTATTATAAGGATAAGAAGGGAAATCAAAAAATCAATAAAGCTGGTGATGACAGAACTGGCAGGTATGATAAGCCTGGGAAAATAAACTTTCGTGATTAACCGCTCATTTCCAATCAAACTGTTGCTGCATTCAGTTAATGCATTTGAAAAAAACTGCCAGGGAAGCAATCCACCAAAAACAATAATAGAGTACGGTACCGCTGAATGCATGTCCATATTTGCAATACGTCCAAATACAAAGGTAAATATGATCATTGTTAGTAGAGGACGAAGAATTACCCAAAGCACACCAAGTACAGTCTGTTTATATTTCACTTTTATATCCCTCCAACTTAGGATATAAAACAATTCCCGGTACCGCCAGAGGTCCCGCCAGTAATTCTTCTCCGCACGGCCACTTTCTATTATTATTTTATCAGTCATTTTGATCACAGAATTTTTAGATATTTGCCATATTCGCTTTTGGGTAGTTTAATGGCAAGTTTTTAAACTCGATTTTTATCTATAACATTATTTTCAAAACGAGTATATACGCCACCCTCCCGATAATTGTATTGAATCTTTGATATAGATACCTGGAAATGCAATTTGCACCAAGGGCGAAATCTGCAAGTAGCGTATTCCCCTGCTTTCCATAAATACCCGGCCACATTCGATACCCGTCAGGTATTGGTGCTCTCTCGCAAACGATGTATAGGGTGCATGATCCAATACGTCCACCGCATGCCCCATATTGTGACGTTTTTTTAGGTCTTCTCTCAATTCCCAGGTATCCAAAGAAAAACTTTCATATGGCTCCCGTAAATATCCCAGCCATGCAAGTGCTGGATAGGTTTGTGTAAGCATCGAATAATAAGAAGTATACTCTTTCTTGCAACGGTAGCTCGCAAAATTGCCAGGGCCATTACGCTTAAGAAAATCCTTTGCCTTCTGCAGATCGGCACTTCTTAATTCCTCCACATGATAATTATATCGTGGATTTCGGACAATAAAAAAAATAATCAAGCCAAACACAGGGACGTAAACCAGCCATTTAAATGATTCAAATGCGTTGACAAAGACCAGGGCAGTAAGCAGGGCGGAACCAAGTACAAAGGCAGACTCAAAAAGCTGCTGGTACTCTACATGTATGGTCCAGCAAAATATCCAACCCAATAACCCGCCCAAAACAAAAATCAAAATAGCCTTTAGTTCCCTGACCTGCAAAAACTTTTGTTCTCGAAAGATAAGCCAACCCAGCACCATAATCGGCAACCATATTATAATTTCCATCATGCCTCCTGCCATCATCTTCAGGCTTCTGCCTATATATTCCATAGCAGTGAACTGGAAACGTACCTGCGAATATCCTGAATTGCGGTAGAACCATATGAAATATCCGGCCGAAATGATCGCGCCTATTAATGCAGGAATAAGAAATTTAATTCTCCCCTGCCGAAAAGATTGAAATAATATCCAGCCAGTTAACAAAGCCAGCGCCGGCAAAAGAGTGGCATAACATAAACCTATGATGGCGGAAACTATTAATACCCTTGAAATATCGTTATATCGTAAATAAGACAGCATCCACACAAATAATACTGCGGGGCAGAGTAATTTAACTATTTCCACAGGCGCCTGGTTCAAAACCTCCGCATTCACCCATCGGGAGGGATACAAAAAACCTATTCCCGCAAATAAAGGAGTCAATAAAGCCACAATACCTGTTTTCCAATCTGGCCTGTTCTCTTTTCTTAACCACCCAAAAACCACTAAAACAAATAATAAACTAAACAATGGATAAACCACCAGCATCAGGACATAATGAGTATTAAGTTCGAAAATTTTACTTACCAGTGCCGTAGCCCAGCAATCAAAATAATGATAGGGCATCACGGCTGAATCCGTGGAGCCATGATCAAAGCGATAATTCTCTACTCCTTTATCATTCAGAAACTCGGCCAGCCTGGCATAAAATGCATTGTCTCCGGTAGGTAAGCGCACCATGCCCGGCTCAAAACTTATAAAGGCAAACAGGAAAAAACAGCTATAAAATAAAAACGCCAGCAAAAATAACCACAGGTATGTTCTTAATGGCGCACCAGGCCTATCCAACTGCTTTTTAAGAAAAATATGAAGTAATACCAAAAAAGGAATCGGCAATAAGATAGTATGGGCTTCGGTTTTGATAATTGCATAAATGCTGACTATCAGTAATAATCCTTTAAGTATATCAGCGACCGGATCCATCGGCCAGCCCGACCCTGCAGATAAGGCTCTACCTATACCAAAAGATACTGTTACCAGGGTCAACAGGGACAACAGGCACAATGCTATGATAGAAAAACTGATCATCTGTTTCCTGCGTATTCCAGGATGCTGGAAACTATTGTATCTACCTGCGACAATTCTAATTCATAGTAAAGAGGCAGCCGAAGCAAGCGGCTGGTATAATGATCTGACCATGGAAATTCTTTACCCGACGCTGGTTTTCCCTTCTGGAAAGGAGAATCATGCAGGGAACGATAATGAGATACTGCGAGTATATCCAAACCTTTTAAATAACCCATCAACCCTTTTCTCCAGCCTTCATCGGGGCAAACTATATAGAACAGGTGGCCATTGAATTGGGCGTAAACAGGATGTTTCGGCAAACCCAGTATTCCACCCTCTTCCAATCTACCAAGTCCTTTCATATAATGCTCCCACAAAGATTTTCTCTTTGCCTGTATACGGTCGAGACATTCCAGTTGTCCATAAAGAAAGGCCGCACTGATCTCAGAAGGAAGAAAGGAAGAACCGACATCCACCCAGCTATATTCATCTATTTCCCCGCGAAAAAACTGACTCCGGTTAGTTCCTTTCTCCCATATCAGTTCTGCTCTTTCCTCAAAGGTGGGATCATTCACTACCAACATTCCTCCTTCACCGCAATTAATATTCTTGGTTTCATGAAAAGAAAAAGCCGCCAGGTGCCCAATGCCTCCTAAGGGAACCCTTTTCCCTTCATCTAAATAATAGCTGTCGATAGCATGCGCCGCATCCTCAACCACAAAAAGCTTATACTTTTTAGCCAGTTTCATGATCCTTTTCATATCACAAGCCACACCTGCATAATGAACAGGAATAATGGCCCTGGTTTTTTCTGTGATCAGACCTTCCAGTAATTCCTCATTCATTCCTGGATGATCCGGCCGGCTATCGCAGAAAACAATAGTTGCACCCCTTAATACAAATGCATTAGCTGTGGAAACAAATGTATAATTAGGAACGATCACCTCATCCCCCGGACCTATATTCAAAAGGATAGCTGCCATTTCCAATGCATCCGTACAGGAATTCGTCAATAATGTTTTTGAAAAACCATACCGTTGCTGAAAAAAGGACTGGCAGCGCCCCGTAAACCCTCCATTGCCAGAGATCTTCCCGGAATTAATAGCCTCCTGTATATACTGAAGCTCCTTCCCTGCTAAAAATGGTTTATTAAAGGGTATGCTCATCCGTCCAGAAATGATAAATATTTACCTGGCTTTTAATTTGAAATCCAAGTCCTTCAAAAAAATGGCGCGCAGCCCTATTTTCAAATTGGGTTAATAAACTCATGGAAATAGCGCCTTTACTGATGGCAAAAGCAGCTGCTTTTTTCACCAGTGCTTTTCCCCAGCCCTTATTTCGTTGAGCATTAGCCACCGCCAGCAATACAAGAAAACTTTTTTGTTCCTGTATTTTAACTACTGCAAAACCTGCGATCTGTTCCTGTTCATCTTTTTGAACAAATACAGCATCAGACAATTTGTTATTTAATGAAGCTTCCATCCACTGGCGGTAAAGCAATCGAAATTTTGAATCCCCTATCCTTGAATCCCTTTTAAAACGGGACCATTCAAAACTCGTCTCTCCTAATTCGATCAGTTTTTCATCATACTCTCCTCTTTCATAAAGTTCAGGAACGGATGAAGAGGTAGAACTGGTTTTCAGTTCTAATAAATATTCCAACCGCCGATCTATTGGTTCCATTTGGTGACGAGCCATCCAGCTCAACCCTTTTTTATCAGAGGGATCACGGAAAAAATAGACCAGGTCAAATTCCTTAAGCTCTTTTTCATCAGGCAGTGAAACACCAGGATCAACCGACCCAACTCTTAATCCCAGCCATTCGGAATCCCATTCCAAAGTTCGTATTCCCATTAAAATCCAGTTTTGTCGGAAATGACATACACAGGACGGCCTTTAACCTGCTGAAATACCTTTCCTATATAAAGTCCCAGGATACCTAATAGTAGAATAATAATTCCTCCGAGCAACCAGACAGATAATATTAGGCTGGTATAGCCAGCAACTTCAATTGATCCTGTAAAATACCGGACCAATACGATCAGGCTTGCTAAAAGAGAAAGAAAGGATATAAAAACTCCCATTTTTACGATCATTCGAATCGGCTTTTCAGAATTAGCCATCAGGATATCAATAGCAAGGTTGGCCAATCTTTTGAAATTATAATTGGAATGCCCAGAATCCCTTTCCCCATGTTCAACATCAAGAAAACCCCGTCGGAAACCTACCCAATTCACCATGGCAGGAAAATATCGAATGCTTTCTCCGGTGGACTGAATAGCTCTTATTACATTCTGTCGGTAGATACCAAAATTACCTACTGCAGGATCCTGTTTTTTACCAGTGAGATATCCCAGCATCCAATAAAATAGACGGGCGAACCAGCGGTTTATTCCGGCTTCCTTTCGATTCATCCTTCTACCAAGTACTATATCAAAACCTTGCTTGGCCTTTTCCAGCATTTTTGGAATTTCACTGGGCTGATCCTGCAGGTCACAATCCATAACTATTACCCATTCTCCGCTCACATTATCCAAACCAGCAGCAATTGCATAGTGCTGTCCAAAATTACGGCTGAGTCTAACTCCTTTCACCCTCGGATCTTTTCCTGATTCGGCTTCAATACTTTTCCATGAATTATCGGTACTACCATCCTCCACCAGTATTATTTCGAAAGTGTATGGGATCGCATCAAGTGTTACAATTAACTCCTTAACCAACTTAGGCACGATCCTTTCTGCCTGGTAAACGGGACTAACTATGGAAATTAAGGGTTGCAAAACAAGATCTATAAAACAGCGACTTTTTTTAAATATTCACCATAACCACTTTTCGCCAGTTCATTTGCAATTACAAGCAACTGCTGTTTTCCAATAAAGCCATTCCGAAATGCGATCTCTTCAATACAACCGATCTTGGTGCCTTGTCTTTTTTCGATCACACGCACATATTCGGAAGCATCGCTGAGTGAATCAAAAGTACCGGTATCCAGCCAGGCGGTACCCCGGTCGAGTACGGAAACGGATAACTTACCCGCCTCCAGGTAAATACGGTTCACATCCGTTATTTCATATTCACCGCGGGCGGAAGGCTTTAGTTCCCTGGCTATACGGACCACCTCATTATCATAAAAATATAAACCCGGCACCGCGTAATTCGATTTAGGAATGGCCGGTTTTTCTTCAATAGTGATAGCTTTCATCTCATCATCAAATTCAACTACGCCATATCGCTCGGGGTCACTAACCTGGTAAGCAAAAACATAACCGCCTTCCACATCATTCAGTTCCTGTAATTGCTTGCCCATGCGGGTGCCATAAAATATATTATCTCCCAGTATCAGGGCCACTTTATCATTGCCAATAAAATCAGCACCGATCACAAATGCCTGGGCCAGTCCGTTAGGCACTTCCTGCACGGCATATTCAAAACGGCAACCTACCTGCGCGCCATCTCCCAACAATCTTTTAAAGGAAGCATTGTCTTCCGGGGTAGTAATGATCAGTATCTCTTTGATACCCGCCATCATTAACACCGAAAGTGGGTAATAGATCATGGGCTTATCATAGATCGGCATTAATTGTTTGCTGATCGCCTTAGTAATGGGGTATAACCGTGTTCCAGATCCGCCGGCCAGTATTATTCCTTTCATAATTGATTCATTAAATTAACTTGTGCTTTCATTTAATTTTTCATTTGGCGCGCTTAACACTTTACTAAAGCGGTCCTTCATAGACAAAAACGGCCTTTCAAGTAATTCATATGAAATAGCAGCCAATAAAATAGTAGCAGTAACAGAAATAAAGTACACAAAAATCACCCTACTGTTAAATTCAAGTGATCGAATCCAGGAACCTAGGAAGTATGATAGCAAGAATATCAATAGTGGATGGTAAACATAAACTCCAAAAGATATCTTACCGAGAAAATTTAAAAACCAGCTCTCCAGGTTTATTAAAGGCTTTGGCCCAAAGGATAGATTCAAAATAAGCAATACTGTAATGATTGAAATGAGTTCATTATCAATAACAGAGGCAAAGTGAAATTTGTTAAATCCAGCAAGTAAGAGAATGATCCAACAAATTGATACAACCCAGTTAGAAAAACATAGGCCCCTCAACCACTTTACCTGCCTTTGCCATAATATGGCCCCAAGAGCCCCAAATGCCATACAATGAAAACGAGTCACATGAACAATATCATAAAGCAGGTAACTACCGGTTTTTTTATATATCACATACCCCATCAGTTTCAAAAACAACATAATTAGGATAAACCAACTTATCCATTTAAATGGATTTCCAATTCTCTTCATTACCCAGGGCCAGAACAAATAGAATTGCTCTTCAACCCCTAGAGACCAGAAATGAAAGATCAATGGGGAGATGATCCCAGAATAAAAGGCATATTTCCCGACAGTAAGATATAATATGTGATATTCCCCCTTAATTCTTGCGGCTGTGTTAAAATGATTACCAGTATACATACAATAAGGTAAAAAAAATAAAGCGGCCATATTCGGAGAATCCTTCGGATGTAGAAATCTTTTATAGAAACATCGCCAAAATCAGATTTTTCAATCATAAGTAAATAGGTGATCAGAAATCCGCTTAAGGAAAAAAACATCGAAACCCCAAAGCCGGCAAGATCAAGGCCATGCGAAGGTGAAAACCCAAAATTTTCAAAGTTTAAAGCAATATGACTAATTACTACTGCGAGTGAAGCAATAGCCCTTATTCCGTTGAGCCCACGAAGGTGAACCTTAGTTGCCAAAATTATTGAGCATACTGCTTTTCATAATATTGAGTATAGGCGCCGGAAGTCACATTTGATAGCCAATCCTTATTTTCTAAATACCAATCGATAGTATTACTAAGCCCTTCTTCGAAGGTGACGGATGGGGCCCAGCCCAGTTCTTTATTGATCTTCGATGCATCAATAGCATAACGAAGGTCGTGACCAGGTCGGTCTTTTACATAACTGAGCAGGGTCTCGCTTTCCCCCGCTGTTCTTCCCAGTTTCTGGTCCATCAGTTTACAAAGCAGTTTGACCAGGTCAATATTCTGCCATTCATTGAAACCGCCTACCGCATAGGTATCACCATTCTTTCCGCGATGGAATACCTCATCAATGGCGCGGGCATGATCGATCACATAAAGCCAGTCGCGGGTATATTTTCCATCGCCATAAACCGGCAACGGTTTACGCTGAATGATATTATTGATGAATAGTGGAATCAGTTTTTCCGGAAAATGATTGGGTCCATAATTATTGGAGCAATTCGTGATCACCACGGGTAATCCATAGGTATCATGATAGGCTCTTACAAAATGATCCGAAGCGGCCTTTGATGCACTGTATGGGGAATGCGGATCGTAGGGGGTTTTTTCTGTGAAGAGGCCGGTTTTTCCTAAAGCACCGAATACTTCATCGGTAGAGACGTGATGGAAACGGGGAGAAATAGTTGAGCTGTTGAGCTGTTGAGCTGTTGAGATAGAATCCTGCCAGCATTTTTTTGCGGCATTCAATAAGTTGACTGTGCCAATGACATTTGTGTACACAAAATCAAGTGGCGATAAAATGGAACGGTCAACATGTGATTCGGCGGCGAGATGGATAACACCATCAGGCTGATATTTTGAAAAAATAGCTTCGATGGCATCTGCATCAAGAATATTGGCTTTTTCAAAAATATAATTAGCGCTGTTTTCAATATCCCTGAGATTTTCCAGGTTACCTGCATAGGTCAGTGCATCGAGATTGATGATGGTGTAATCCGGGTATTTCTTTACAAATAATCTAACCACATGTGAGCCGATAAAGCCGGCGCCTCCGGTAATTATAATGGTTCTGGGTTGAGCTGCTGAACTAGCTGTTGGTTGAGCTGTTGAGCTGTTGAGCTGTTGAGAGTCCAAGTTCGTGTTTTGCATTAGTCGACTAAGATTTGTCCGTTTCTTGAATTAAATATTGCAAGAAACTAAATTTATCCAAAATCATTATCATGTATACTTATTCATTTGAAAACCTAAGGGTTTGGAACTTGTCGAAACAATTAGCGGTTAAGATCTATACAGTTACAAAAAGTTTTCCCGACTCTGAAAAATATGGAATGGCCAGTCAGGTTAAAAGAGCCATTATTTCGGTTTGTTCAAATATTGCCGAAGGCAGCACCAGGAAATCCAAAAAAGACCAGGCTCATTTTTATACTATTGCCTACGGAAGTCTTGTTGAAGCCCTGAATCAAATTCTGATCGCCTATGAATTAAAATGGATAAAACAGGAGGATCTCGTTGCACTTAGAGAAGATTTCGAATTCATCACTTCAAGATTAAATACCCTTCGTAACTCCACCCTTTCCGATTCATAATGTACTCCTGATACTATCCAGTTATCTCTCAACCCCTCCACAGCTCAACAGCTCAACCATTTCTCAACCCCTCAACAGCTCAACAGCTCAACTTCTCCTTATACCAATCAAAAGTTTTCCTTAGTCCTTCTTCCACACTCACTTTCACTTCATAGCCCAGGAGATTCTTCGCTTTTGTGATGTCTGCCAAGCTATGAAGTACATCGCCTTTACGCTCAGGTCCATGAATAGGCTCAAGATCAGTACCTGCCTGATCACGCAAATGATTGAAACAATTCATTCAACGAAGTTTGGTGACCGCAGGCGATATTATATACCTGGTTAACTGCCTCTTTATTTTCAGTAAATAGCGCTAGTATATTTGCCTGCACCGCATTGTCTACATAAGTGAAGTCGCGGCTATGTCTTCCATCGCCATTGATCTTTGGCGGCTTATGATCGATAAGTGCCTGCGCGAATAAAGGGATCACCGCGGCATAGGCGCCTTTAGGATTTTGCCTGGGTCCGAATATGTTGAAATAGCGAAGTCCTATGGGTTCCATTTGAAAAAGATCCGCATAGACCTGCGCGTATAATTCATTTACGTATTTAGTGATGGCATAGGGAGAAAGAGGCCGGCCAATACGGTCCTCTACTTTGGGAAGAGCCGCATGATCTCCATAGGTAGAAGAACTGGCCGCATATACTATTCTTTTAATTCCCTGTTTATTCGCCGCTGTAAAAACATTCAGGGCGCCGGTAATATTTACATTATTGGTGGTAATAGGATCATCGATACTTCTTGGCACCGAACCCAGGGCGGCCTGGTGACTGATCGCATCGATCCCTTCACAGGCTTTCATACACTGTTCAAAATCGCGAATGTCCGCTTCCATAAATTCAAAGCGGGGATCATTCATATAGGATGAAATATTGGATAGAGACCCGGTAGCCAGGTTATCCATGACCCTTACGAACCGGATACGCTCATCGCGAAGCAGAGCGCCAACCAGATTGGAGCCAATGAAACCGGCTCCTCCTGTAACAAGAACACGCATTATTATTTCTTTTTGGAACCTTTGTTGAAAGGATTCAACTTATCAATGGCCCTTTCCAGCATTGACGGAGGCGCTGTTTCTTCTTCATAATAAGAACCATAGCCATAACCATACCCATGTCCATAGCCATAACGGCCATAGCCGTAATAACCATAACCAGCTTTGATCTTCACGTCGTTGATAATAATGGCCACATGAGGTAATTTATTTTCCAGGTAGAATTCATCTACGAGGGTGATTTGTTTTTTGAACGTATATCCCTGGCGAACGATATAAAGACTGCAATCGGCAAATTTACCCAGGGTCTGTGCATCGCTCACCATTCCCACAGGAGCGGTATCGATCACCACCACATCGAATTTCGCCTGGAGATGTTTAAACATTTCCTCCACTTTTGGATCAAGCAATAATTCAGCTGGATTGGGAGGAACGGGACCACAACCCAAAACAAAAAGATTCTCCATGTCGGGAACCGGTTGGATCAATTCGTCCAGATCGCTTTTACCGATCAGGTAATTGGTAAGCCCCGGCCCTTTGGGCATATTTAAACCACTGATAATTTTTGGCTTCCGTATATCTAATTCCAGGATGATGGTCTTTTTACCCGCCAGGGCCATCACAGAAGCTATGTTCAGGCTTACAAAGGACTTACCCTCTCCGCTGAAAGAGGAGGTCACCATGATCGTATTCTTCTCTTTCTGACCAATGATGTATTGAAGATTTGATCGGATGATGCGGAACTGTTCCGCTACCATGCTACGGGTTGTTTTATTTACGATCAGTGCTTTGCCTGAGAAAGAATGTCCTACTTCACCCAGAATAGGTGCATCGGTGATCTTTTCCACATCAAAACGAGTGGTCACTTTATCATTGAATAATTCGGCACCAAAAATAAACAGCGCAGGAATAGCCAGTCCTGCCAGTATAGCGATGATCTGAATATTTTTTCGTTGCGGACTGATAGGCGTGTTGGACACATAAGCGTATTCCACGATCTGGGAATTGCCGACAGTGGCCGCTTTAGAGATGGCTGTCTCCTCTCTTTTTTGCTGAAGCAGGGTAAAGATCGCCTGCTTCATTTCCACCTGTCGCTTGATCTCAAAATAGCCTCTTTCTTTTGCAGGCATCACCTGCAATTGCTGCTGGGCGACACTGCTATTACTCCTTTTGGTTCCCATAATTTTCACAAAAGAGCGTTTGATATTGGCCAGGTTTTCCAGCAGGTTGACGCGAATTTTTTCCACCTGCATATTCATCTCAATCCGGACAGGATTATTTGCCGGGATATTAGCTTCCTTTAGCGCCTGCCTTTGCAGCTGTAATTGGTTGTATTGTGCGATCAATCCATTTAAGGTGGCGTCGCTTAGCCCCAGGGAGGAGGGGACCAATACCTGGCTATTGGAATTTTTCTGATCTCCAAGGTAGGCTTCCACAAAATCCGCAGTGTTCATCTGTAATTGCAGGTCGTTTATGGCCCTATCCGCCTCACTGATATTATTAAAGAAAGCATCAGACTGACGCTCCATATTGATCAGGTTATTGGCCTGCGTATAAGCTAATAATCTATCCTGCACAGAATCCAGCTCCTTGCCCAATAAAGCCATACGGCCGTCAATAAATGCAAGGGTAGAATCGGCTGTCCGGTTCTTTAATTCTTTCGTGTAATCACCATAATCGGTCATCAATTGATTGATCACATCTGCCGCCAGCATAGGACTGGTACTTTGCATACTGATATTGATAATGCCGGTACCCAGCGATTTTGGCGTGACCACAATAGCGCCCGCAAAGGCCGAAGCGGCCTGGGCGGTAGGAGAATAAACAATGGTATATAATGCAGAGGAGAATTTATTATTCCCCACCCTGTCTACCTGGAAAACACCAAACTGGTTACGGAATTCCCTTCCCAGCGGAATAGAAACCGGATCCTTATTTATTTTAAAACTGCCATCCTTGTTAAATTTCAATTTCAGGGTAAATCCGTAACCCGAATCGGCCAGCGCGATGGTGGTAAGTTTAAAAGGAGTTTGCTTATAAATATCCTGGGATTTGATCTGTCCCTTTATAAAATAGCTATACTGCAGGTTTTTCTTTTGAACCACCCTTGCCATCAGTCCTTTTGACTTCAGTACCTCGATCTCACTTTGAATATTGGAGCTTTTGCCACCGCCAAATATGTCATCATATTTATCATTTCTGCCGTTAGGGTCACTGGTTTTTATAACCATGGTAGACTGGGTACTGTATATAGGAGTGGCATAGCGCAGGTAGGCGTATGCGCCAAATAAAGCCAATGCCACCGACAATACGAAGATCGGCAGGAAGCGTACGTACTTATAAAAAAGATCCCGGAGACTCAGGCTCCAGAGTTCTGATTTATTCGTATTCGAAACTCCGTTAGTTGACGGTTCTTGCATGTAAGGGGAGAATTATTTGAAATTAGTTTTTTATAAAAAGGTTGGCCATTGTTGCGGCAACGGTGACCAGCGTGAAAGCAAAGGATATTTTCTGTATGGTCTTAGCCTGTTCGGCCTCTTTAATTTTCCTCGTGGTTTCCTCTACGATCACCATATCATTCTGCACCAGGTAATAAAAAGGAGATTCAAAAAGTTTTTTTGAGGAAAGATCAATAAAGCCCACTTCCCGCTTCCCGTTATTTTCCCTGAATATCTTTATGCCGGTCATTTTCCCATAATCAGTAACACCACCGGCCAGGCCAATTGCTTGTAATATTGTAATCCTATCAGTGGGAATAGACAATACTCCTTGCTGACCGACTTGACCGAGCAGGGTGACTTTAAAATTTGTAAGACGGATGACTACAGTAGGATCACTTAGCAATTCCACAGGCACAGTGAGTCTTTTTTTGAGCTCGGCTGCCAGTTGGGCTTGTGTCATTCCTTCGGCATGGATCAGGCCCAGGCGATGATGTAGGATGTTTCCGCCATTATCAACAAGGTAACCTCCTCCTGACTGGCCTGCAGCAACAGTGGCCGGTTGGTTATAGATAACATCCGATTGTTCTGGTTTGGTACTGAGGCTCATGATCTGGATAGTGAGAATATCACCTTTCTGAATGATCAGTTCAGGGGCATTCATCGCCGGTAATTGGGTGGTATCAGAAACCTGCTGAAGGTAGGTAGGTAACTTTTGTGGTCCTTTGCAGGAGAAAAACAGGGCGGTAAGCAATGAAAAAATAAGACCCGTTGGAATTTCATTAATGCGATTTTGGGTGTACCGAAGTTAATTTAGTTCTATCAATATATGCTATTAAAATATAGCCCAGGCTATCGATGGCCACCTTGGCCAGCTTGTGACGCACATCCAGCACTTCTCCTTCCTGATCCATCAGGGTTCCTTTCGTTACCCTTACGCGCTGGTTCACTTTTAATTCAAGTGGGCGGGCTTCCACATTCTCATATTCATCCAGGAATTTGCGAATGGCTGTGATCTCTCTTTCTTTAATTACCGCGGGTTTGCCATTCCAGTAAACAAAATTAATCGCGCCCGTGGTCATACGTACTATTGCCCTGTCTTCCTCATTCACTTTAACGAAGACATAGGATTTGAATAGTGGTTCTTCTACGAGTTTTACGCGATCGCTCCATTTTCGGCGCACTTTATTGAGCGGGCAGTAGGATTCCAGCCCCTTCTCCAAAAAAAGTTTATTTACTTTTTTCTCCCAGCGGGGCCTGGTATATACGGCCAACCATTTCTTAACCGACTCTTTCATCGCATAGCTTCGCCACCTCAGTCACAGATAAATTTTTTCCGGAACTGGCAGCCACACACTATAAACAGCCTTAATATGACTGCTCAGCGTACGCAAATATAATAGATGGTTGGGAGTGGAACTAAGATAAAATACGCTAAAAATGAGGTATTTATTCCACAGGAGTTAATAACTATTTGGCGGGGAACACATTATTTTCTTTTTGCACATAAATTTCCCCCGAGAGTGGGCAAATCGCCTGATTTTGTGGACCAAATTCCAGGCGGGCGCCGGCACGGCTTACCCATCCTTCCTGCCTGGCCGGGTTACCCCTAACCAGTGCATAAGCAGGAACCGACCGGGCTACCAGGGCACCCGCTCCAATAAGGGCATATTCCCCAATGGTGATGCCGCAAATGATAGTAGCATTCGCGCGAATGCTGGCCCCTTTTGTCACTAAAGTTGGTTGGAATTCATTTTTCCTTTCAATGAAAGCGCGGGGATTGATCACATTGGTAAAAACCACGGAGGGCCCAATGAAAACCTGGTCCTCCAGTGTTACTCCATTGTATACGGAAACATTATTCTGGATCTTTACGCCATTGCCAATAATGACCCTATTATCGATAAAGGCATTTTGCCCGATCACGCAATTCTCTCCGATCACTGCAGTGGGCATGATATGTACGAAATGCCAGATCCTGCTGCCATTTCCAATTTTTGCCCCCGGATCAATGATCGCAGAGGCATGTATTTGAGGAGAATTACCTTCCATGGTGGAAAAATAATTCATTTTGGTACATTTAGTTTTAAATAGCTGCCATTGAAACCCCGATTCCATTCCCTCGATATATTCAGAGGAGCCACCGTTTGCCTGATGATACTTGTAAATAACCCCGGCAGCTGGTCGCATATTTACGGTCCATTGGAACATGCCCCCTGGCATGGACTTACCCCTACCGACCTGGTATTTCCGTTCTTCCTGTTTGCCGTGGGTAACGCGCTTTCATTTGTAATGCCCGGATTGGAAAAAGGAGGTGACCTGGTTTTTTGGAAAAAAGTGGGCAAGCGAAGCCTGCTCATCTTCGCCATCGGATTATTCCTAACCTGGTGGCCATTTGTAAAATTCAGCGGCGATGGATTGGTGGGCAAACCCTGGGAATTTGTAGATGATAAGGGCATGCCGCAGGGAGTAAGGATCCTGGGTGTACTGGCAAGGATCGCCCTCTGTTATTTTTTCGCTTCCATCATCATTTATTACCTGAAACCAAGAGCCGCCTTCTTTGCGGGACTGGTCATACTGCTTTTGTATTGGGTGCTTTGTTTTACACTGGGAGATCCCCTGGATCCTTATAGCATGACAGGCTGGTTTGGCAATGATGTGGACCGTTCCGTTTTAGGACTGGCCCATATGTATAAAGGAGAAGGTATTCCATTTGACCCCGAAGGGATCATGAGTACGTTGCCTGCCATCGTGCAGGTGATCTTTGGATATTTAGTGGGCGATTATATACAGAAGAAAGGAGGTTTCTCGCTTGTTTCTGGTCCCGACAGCAATATAGAATTGTCAAGAGCCAAAAATTTTGAAATGCTCAGCGGTCTTTTCGTGATGGGCATTGCCTTACTGATCACCGGTTATTGCTGGGATATGGTATTCCCTATCAATAAAAAAATATGGACCAGTTCTTATGTGGTATACACAACAGGCCTGGCCATACTGACCATTGCCACCATGATCTATATTGTAGAGATCAAAGGCGTGAAATTATGGGCGGGTAAATTCTTTGATGTATTTGGAAAGAATGCCTTATTCGTTTTTGCTTTAAGCGCTTTCCTTCCAAAAGGCCTGGCATTACTGCGTTTTTCCAATGGCGTGAATGCGGAAGGGAAGACGATTTATACCGATCCCTGGAAGTTCATGTATAGCAATGTTTATTCAAAGATCCCCGGTGATCCGAGAATTGGCTCGCTGTTTTTTGCGTTGACGGTGATCTTGTTTATGTGGGCGGTTTGTTATTGGATGGATAAGAAGAGGATCTATGTGAAGGTGTAGGGTTCAGAGGGTTCAAGGTTCAGGGTTCAAGGTTCAGGGTTCAGGGTTCAGGGTTCAGGGTTCAAGGTTCAAGGTTCAAGGTTCCGCGTTGAACCTTGAACCTTGAACCTTGAATTAAAACAGCCTGCCTTGCTCCCCCGGTCTCCGAAAGATCGTCCTGTCAAACCCCCATTCCTCCTCATTCATTTTATACAGTTTCCCGTATTTCTTATACTGCTGGTTGATCAGGGAAGCGATCTCGCCTTCACCACGCATGCGGATACCAAAGCGGCTATCGTTCACTTTACCACCATGACTTTGTTCGATCAAATGCCAGACCTTATCGGCCCGTTCAGGAAAAGTTTTTTGCAGCCAATCATGGAACAATAATTTGATGGCCCCATTGAGACGGATGAAGGTATAGGCGGTAAAACTGGCCCCGGCATTTTTTGCGGCCTTCATGATTCCCTGCATCTCATGATCATTCAAACCGGGTATCATTGGGCCCATCATCACTCCCACCCTTACACCGGCCTGGCTTAATTCTTCAATGGTACGCAATCGCTGTTTGGCAGTAGTAGTGCGGGGCTCCATGGCCCTCCGAAGATCTTCATTAAGGGAAGTAATGGTGATCAGTACGGATACGATCTTTTTCCCTGCCATTTTCTTCAGCAGTTCCTTATCCTTCATGATCCAGGCATTCTTGGTAATGATACCAATGGGCTGGTTGAAATCATTGGCGATCTCCAGCAATGAACGGGTAAGATGGAATTTTTGTTCTGCCGGCTGGTAACAATCAGTATTGCCGCTGAGCATGATGGGACTGGCATCCCAGTTCTTATTTAGTAGGAATTTTCGGAATAACTGCGGAGCATTCTTCCGAACAATGATCCGGCTTTCAAAATCAATACCGGCGCTATAACCCCAGTATTCGTGGGCATTACGGGCATAACAATAAATGCAACCATGCTCGCAACCGGCATAAGGATTCATACTATAACCCATACCTACATCAGGACTATCCACTTTATTTACCAGGGTCTTTGCTTCCTGCTCGATGTATTGGGTCTTTTGTTCTGAAACTTCCCAGTCATCTATGCCCTCGATATGATCGGTGCAGTGGATATTTTTTTCGAAACGATTGTGGGGGTTGAATTGAGCGCCCCGGGAGGAAGGTTGAGGAGCCTGCCTGCCGGCAGGCAGGGTTGAGCTGTTGAGCTGTTGAGACTTTCCCTTCATGATCTGAAAAAGATTTAAAAAAAAATAAGGATATGGGATTAAATTCAATTGATGATTCTGAGCCTCAACAGCTCAACCCCTCAACAGCTCAACTTTCTCAAAACAATTCCCCTTGTTTGGTGACAACCGGCAGATTTTGAAAATCAAATCGCTCCGCCACATGGAACCTGCTTTCATTTTCCGCTTTTTTAAGCAAGAGCATATTATCGGCAATGAATTTTCCGGAGAAATGACGCTGGCTGAATTCCAGCCATGATTTTTCATACTGCCAGGGAACCAGTTTGCGCCCAATGGTAATATGCGGCTCCATCATGAACTGGGGTTTATTCAGTTCATCCAGTTTCATCAGTCGCTGGGCCTCGGTTCTGATAGTACGAACCAATTTTTGTATGGGCAAGCGAGAACTCACATTGATATAAACCGTATGGGAAGGGAAGCTTCCAAAATCTTTCAATTCCACTTTAAAGGGCGGAAAGCTCATGGCAATATTGCTAAGCCGGTTCACGATCCGCTCTTCCATCATCGCATACTGACGGAAGGAGGCCAGTATGATCTGGGGCCTGGTCCAGCGCGCATGATCTGTTTTAAATTTCTCCGCGAACTCCTCTTTTAGTTTCATCAGCCGGCCCCAGAGTTCCTCAGGAGGAGTGAGCACCAGCAAATGATCATATAACTGGTAGCCGGGAAGGCCATCATTGATCCTTGTTTCCATAACCATCGATTTAAAAAATACTTACTTAAAAACTTAGCACTAATTTACTAATTTATTTAGCTTTACCAAAATTAATTTGATGCCCCAGCAGGAATTTAACAAACCGATCAAGACCCGCCCTATGGCCTTTGGCGCTGTAGAGGACCGTTATACTGAAAAAGACAAGGACCTGAACGAATTGCTGATCCGTAATAGATCGGCCACCTATCTTTTCCGGATGAAGGGAGATGCCATGCAGGAGGCTGGTATTTTCGACGGAGATATCCTGGTGGTGGACCGTTCACTAAAACTGGCTGAAGGAAAAATAATTGTTGCCATACTTAATGGAGAATTGCTGGTGCGGCGTTTCCATCGCAATTTCTCTTCCGCGTTTTTGATCCCCGAGAACAACCGGTATAAGCCGATCAACCTGGCAGAATTCAGTGATTTTGTGGTGTGGGGAGTGGTGGTGCATAGTATACATAGTTTATAATACAGATTAGGGATTAGAGATTAGGGATTAGAGATTAGGGATAAGGGATAATAGGTGAATGAGTTAATTGGTCAATGGACTCATTATTATTTGCAAATTTTTGTCAGCAAAGACAAATCTATTCACTTATTGACCTATTCACTTATTGACTTAAATTATTGCTACCTTTTCCCAATGAAATTCCCTTTCTTCCTCCTAATATTTATTACCAGCGTTTGCAGCGCCCAGCGCCCCAACATCATCTACATCATGAGTGATGATCACGACGCGGATGCCATAAGCGCCTACAATAAAACCTTGATTCAAACCCCCAATATTGACCGCCTGGCGAAGGAAGGCATCAAATTCACAAAAAATTTTGTGTCAAATTCTATTTGTGGTCCGGTTAGAGCCACCCTGATCACCGGACAGCACTCGCACCTGAATGGCATGAAGGATAATCGCACCCGTTTCGATTCTTCCAAAATGACCATGCCTAAGATCTTCCAGCAGAATGGCTATCAAACCGCCATTGTAGGAAAATGGCACCTGCATTCGCTTCCCACCGGTTATGATTTCTGGAATATACTGCCGGGGCAGGGTCTTTATTTTGAACCTCGTTTTATTACCATGAAGAATGATACGGTAACAGAACATGGGTATGCCACCGATCTGATCACAGATAAAGCGATCGACTGGCTGAATAAAAGAGATAAGAATAAACCATTTATGCTGCAAGTGCATCATAAAGCACCTCACCGGTATTTCCTGGCTCCATTAAAATTCATTGAGGCATTTCATAATAAACATTTTCCGGAACCTGCCACGCTCTATGCAAAAATGGAAGGGCATGGAACGGCCTGGAAAAAACAGACCATGAGCATTTTGCTGGACATGAAATTATGCAGTGACCTGAAAGTGGATCCGGCTTATCTCATGGATATTCCTGAATTAAAACCAGATTCTGCCGAGATCGCCTATTATAAAGCCATCTTCAATCGTATCCCTGAACCGGATCGATCCGCGATTAAAAAGATCTATGCGGAAAGAGGCGAGCTGCTAAAAAAAATACATCCCACAGGAGATTCTCTTCTCAAATACAAATACCAATGGTATTTGCAGGACTACCTGGCCTGCGTGGCATCAGTGGATGAGAATATGGGCAGGCTATTGAATTACCTGGATGAAAATGATCTCACAAAAAATACGCTGGTGGTCTATAATAGCGACCAGGGTATGTACCTGGGAGAAAATGGCTGGTTCGATAAGCGATGGATGTATGATGTCTCTATGGAAACACCTATGCTGATCCGCTGGCCGGGAAAAATAAAGCCGGGCACAGAATTCACCCAGTTAACACAGACCATCGACTATGCGCCTACCCTGCTGGATGCGGCCGGTATCAAGGTTCCGGAGTTCATGCAGGGCGTCAGTATAATTCCATATATCACCGGCAAAGGAGGGGTCATTCCCCGTCACTCGCTTTATTATCATTTCTATGAATACAAAGCCGACCATACCGTGCTCGAGCATTTAGGAATAAGAGGAGAAAGATATAAACTGATCTATTTTTACACCGTGAACGAATGGGAATTGTATGACTTGAAAACGGACCCCATGGAACAGCATAATCTTTATGCGGATCCCAAGTACCAAACGGTATTCCTGACCTTGAAGAAAGACCTGATTGAATTGAGAAAGCAGTATAAGGATGAGGAAAAGGTGGAAGGTTTATAATAGTTGAGCTGTTGAGAAGTTGAGCTGTTGAGAAGTTAGGCTGTTGAGCAGCCTGCCCCTAATCTCTAATCCCTAAACTCTAAACCTGCATAATGTCTCGCATAAAAGTCGACCTCCACGCTATCTATAATAATTCCGCTGCCATCGACCGGGCCCTGCAGCAGGCATTTGATGATGCCATTGATAAAAAGATCCGCGAAGTAGAGATCATTCCCGGCAAAGGCAGCGGGCAATTAAGAAAAAAAGTGGAGCGTTTTCTGCAGCAAAAACATATCAAAGAAAAATATCACCGGATAGAGAATGATAGTAAGAATTTTGGGAGGCTTTTTGTTTATTTTCGATTCTGAGGAAAGTTTAGAGGTTGAGGCCTTTGGCTTGTTGAGAGGTTGAGTGATGACCCGAAGGTTTTGAGTGGTCACTCAACCTCTCAACCTCTCAACTTCTCAACCTGCCTTTGCCGGCAGGCAGGCGTGTTCTGAATTTTAAAATTAGTTTCATGAAAAATATTTTTCTCCTATTCTCCTTCGTTAGTTTAATTGTCTTCGCGTGTTCTCCTTCCAAATACGCCGAGACCAACAAATCCTATAAGAAACAGGTAAAAGATTTCTCCAAACTACTTCGTGAGTATCCTCTGCGTGACTCTGCCGGTTTGAATTACGCTCCGCAATTTGTGGGTACCATCAACATGAGCCTTCGCCGGCCCAACTATGTGATCATCCATCATACGGCACAGCATTCTACCGATGAGACCCTGAAGACCTTTACTATTAAGAACCGCGAGGTGAGCGCCCACTATGTAATAGGAAGAGATGGGGTGGTTTATCATATGCTCAACGACTTAATGCGCGCGCATCATGCCGGAGTCAGCCGATGGGGAAATAATACCGATCTGAATTCTTCCTCTATTGGTATCGAACTGGATAATGACGGCTTTGAACCATTCTCTGAAGCGCAGATAAACAGCCTCACTATTTTACTCGACCGCC
The DNA here is from genome assembly GCA_016720565.1 of Chitinophagaceae bacterium. GTDB lineage: Bacteria > Bacteroidota > Bacteroidia > Chitinophagales > Chitinophagaceae > JJ008. Next base: position 1,234,503 of record JADKKJ010000011.1, on the reverse strand, counting down.
TTAAAAAAGCATACAGCATTCCCTCCGCCAATTTTATCGGACATGGTGATATCGCTCCTACCCGCAAGAACGATCCTAACTGGCGTTTTCCCTGGAAACAATTAAGTGAAAAAGGATTTGGCCTCTGGTATAATGATACCACTTCGGTGCAGGTGCCCGCCGGTTTTGATCACCTCAACGCTATACGCATCATCGGCTATGATCTTAAAGATACCAGCGCCGCTATCATTGCATTTAAGAGGCATTTTTTGCAGGATACGACGAAGAGGATGACACCGGGGGCGGAGAAGGTGCTTTATAGTTTATTTACAAAATACAGATAGATGAGAGGGATGAGAGATAAGAGATGAGGGATGAGACTTCAAATGAATATGATTCTCCTAAACCCTAATCTCTAATCCCTAAACTTTCCCTACATATTCCTCCTATACTGTCCCCCCACCTCGTACAATGCATGCGTGATCTGGCCCAGTGAACAATACTTCACTGTTTCCATCAGCTCCGCGAAAAGATTGCCATTTTGAATGGCCACCGATTTTAAATTATTCAGGGCCTGCTCTGCTTTCCCTTCATTTCGTTTCCAGAAAGCACGCAGGTAATCGATCTGCTGTTGTTTTTCTTCCTCCGTACTGCGGATCACTTCGCCGGGTATAATGGTAGGACTTCCTTTTTTATTAAGGAAAGTATTCACACCGATAATAGGCAGTTCGCCTGTATGTTTCTGGTGTTCGTAGAAAAGACTTTCTTCCTGTATTTTATTCCGCTGGTACATTCTTTCCATGGCGCCAAGCACCCCACCTCTTTCAGTGAGGCGGTCGAACTCGGTCAGCACCGCCTCTTCCACCAGGTCGGTCAATTCTTCCAGTGCAAATGAACCCTGTGTAAAATTCTCTGTACGCGCGGAACCCAGTTCACGGTTTATGATCAGCTGTATGGCCATGGCACGGCGAACACTTTCCTCTGTTGGTGTTGTGATCGCCTCATCATAGGCATTCGTATGAAGCGAATTGCAATTATCATAAATGGCATACAGCGCCTGCAGCGTGGTGCGGATATCATTGAAGTCAATTTCCTGCGCATGCAGGCTTCGGCCAGAAGTCTGAATATGGTATTTCAGCATCTGGCTGCGCTTATTGGCCTTGTATTTATATTTCATAGCCTTCGCCCAGATACGCCTTGCCACCCTTCCGATCACACTGTATTCAGGATCCATTCCATTGCTGAAAAAGAAAGAAAGGTTAGGAGCGAACTCATCAACATTCATTCCACGGCTCATATAGTATTCCACATAGGTAAAGCCATTGGCCAGTGTGAAGGCCAGCTGCGTAATTGGATTAGCGCCCGCTTCCGCAATATGATACCCACTGATGGAGACCGAATAAAAATTCCTTACTTTTTTCTCAATAAAATATTGCTGCACATCGCCCATTAACTTTAACGCAAACTCGGTGGAGAATATGCAGGTGTTCTGTGCCTGGTCTTCTTTTAATATATCTGCCTGGACCGTTCCTCTAACCTGCTGCAAGGCATGTTGCCTGCATTGCTCATAGGCATCCGATGGCAGTATTTCATCACCTGATATTCCCAGTAAACGAAGTCCCAGTCCGTTATTTCCTTCTGGTAATTGCCCCGGGAAATTAGTATCGTTATAAACAGGCGCCGTACCGTTGGGGAATTTCTTCTCGAGGTATTCATTCACCAGTGACCATTTCCCATTTGCCTCCAGCCATTTTTCACATTGCTGATCAATGGCCGCATTCATGAAAAAGGCGAGCAGCATCGGCGCGGGACCGTTGATGGTCATAGAGACCGAGGTCTTGGGATCACAGAGATCAAAGCCGCTGTATAATTTTTTGGCATCATCTACGGTAGCAATACTAACGCCACTGTTCCCCACTTTACCATAGATATCCGGACGATGATCAGGATCTTCGCCATAAAGTGTTACACTATCAAATGCCGTTGATAATCTTTTTGCGGGCTGGTCAACGCTAACGTAATGGAATCTTTTATTGGTGCGTTCAGGTCCTCCTTCACCAGCGAACATGCGGGTGGGATCCTCTCCTTCTCTTTTTAACGGAAATACGCCAGCAGTGAAAGGGAATGATCCCGGTACATTTTCCTGTGCGATCCACTCCAGCAGATCACCCCAGTCGCGGTATTTAGGCAATACCACTTTGGGTATACGAGTACCGCTAAGACTGGTACTGAACATGGGTTGACGGATCACTTTATCCCGTACAGAATATTCGTAGTAATCTTTCAGATAGGCCTTTTGTTTTTCCGGCCAGTTATTAATAAGCTTACGGCTCACGGGAGTAAGCTGATCGCTGAGGAAGGCGATCTGTTTTTTCATGGGCTCCAGCAGCGACTCATCCGTAGTAGCCTTCATGGTTTCAAAGGCACCTGTGAGCTGAAATAATTTTGAGGCAATGACTGCCTGTTCTTTCACCAATTGGTCATAACCCCGGTTATTCTCTGAGATCTCAGAAAGATATCTTACTCTTCGTGGCGGGATCACGGGTTCAGTGAAGCTGGCTGTTTGCGAGAATTGATAGCTGCCAAATGCTGCTCCTGTTTTTGCCTGTATCTTCTGCAACATCAGGTCGAATAAACGATTCACGCCTTCATCATTGAATTTAGAAGCCATGGTTCCTACGATAGGAAGATCTTCATCTTTGGCTGCAAATAACTGGTGATTGCGTTTGAATTGTTTTCTTACATCTGCCAGCGCATCCAGTGCCCCGGCCTTATCAAATTTATTGATGCAGACCAGGTCGGCATAATCAAGCATATTGATCTTCTCCAGTTGCGAAGCCGCTCCATATTCTGGCGTCATCACATACATGCTTACGTCGCAATAGTCCAGTATGCTGGCATCACTTTGTCCTACACCCGCACTTTCCAGTATCACCAGGTCGTATTGCGCTTCCATGCAGATATCAATAGCTTCCTGCATGGCGCTGCTAAGAGCGGTATTATCATCCCTGGTAGCAAGACTGCGCATATAGGCGCGGGGATGAGAGATGGCGTTCATCCGGATACGGTCGCCCAGCAAAGCGCCGCCTGTTTTTTTCTTGGAAGGATCCACGCTGATCACCGCAATGGTCTTATCCGTAAAATTCTGAAGAAACCTTCTCACCAGTTCGTCGGTCACGCTGCTTTTGCCAGCTCCCCCGGTTCCGGTAATACCCAACACCGGTGCTCCTTTTTTATGATTTGGAATAGCTGCTGTTTCAGCATCTTTAGCATTCTCCGCAATAGTGATCTTTCGGGCAATGGACCTTATATCGCGTACTTCGCCCAGGGTCATAGGGCTAGCATATTCTGCTTTGCCATTCAGGGCAACATCACATTGTTTGATCACGTCTTCGATCATTCCTTCCAGTCCCATTTTCCTGCCATCATCCGGGGAATAGATCCTGGTAATTCCATATTGCTGCAATTCTTCAATCTCAGCAGGAAGGATGGTTCCTCCACCTCCGCCAAATATTTTGATATGACCGCATCCATTTTCCCGGAGCAGGTCTTTCATGTATTTAAAAAACTCCACATGCCCCCCCTGGTAACTTGTGATAGCTATACCCTGCACATCCTCTTCAATGGCTGCTTCAACGATCTCTTTTACAGAGCGGTTATGCCCCAGGTGGATGATCTCCGCTCCTTTACTCTGCATGATACGGCGCATGATATTGATCGCTGCATCATGGCCATCGAAAAGGGAAGCAGCCGTAACAATACGAACTTTATTGGAGGGGGTATAACTCATAAAATGTACGCCGGTTTTGAGAAGGCAAAGTTAACAATTAGCCAGGCAACACTAACACCTATTAGTATTTTTTCGCTAATAGCCAGCTGATGCCTTTCTCTACCGGGGGATTGGCTATTTTTGTTCCATGCAGCATTTGCTTGATTCTATTACCTCGCTATATATCCAGTGGAAGGGAAAACCTCCTGTTTCCGTTGACCTGATCCCGCAAAGCGGAAGTGAAAGACGTTATTTCCGGATCAGGGGAGAAGAAGGCTCTGTGATAGGCACCTTTGGTGATAATAAAAAAGAAAATGAATCTTTTCTGTATTTCGCTTCCCATTTCAAAAAAGCAGGGCTTGCCATTCCGGAGATCTATAAAGTAAGCGAGGATGGTATTTTTTATCTGCAGGAAGATTTCGGTGATACTTCCCTGCTAAATAAGCTGGAATCGGAAGGTTTTACAGACGAGGTATATAGTCTTTTTAAAAAAAGCCTGGAATCCCTGGCAGAATTACAGGTAAAGGGGGACAAGGACCTGGATTATAAAAAATGCCTGACCAATAAAGAATTCGGCAGGCAGGCCATCATGTCTGACCTTTTATATTTCAAATATTATTTCCTGGATGCGTTAAGAAGGCCTTACGACAAACAAAAATTGCTGGATGATTTTGAGGCCCTGAGCAATTACCTTACCCATACTGAATATAAATATTTCATGTTCCGCGATTTTCAGAGCAGGAATATTTTTATAAAGGATGACAACTCGGTTCATTTCATCGATTTCCAGGGAGGCATGAAAGGAGCTCCCCAATATGATGTGGCCTCTATGTTATGGCAGGCCAGGGCAAATCTTCCCGGATCCTGGAAAGACAATCTGCTGAAGGATTATATGAATGCTTTTGAACAGACCATCGGTCAGAAAATAGATCGCACCATTTTCAAAAGCCAGTATAACGGTTATGTGCTGATACGCCTGTTGCAGGTATTGGGCGCTTATGGTTTCAGGGGTTTATTTGAAAGAAAAGCGCAGTTCCTCACCAGTATCCCGCTTGCCCTTCGAAATCTACGGGAGTTCTTCAATAATCAAAGCCTGGGTATCTCTGTACCGGAATTTAAAAAAGTGCTGGATATGTGTGTGGCGGATGAAGTGATCGAACAATTCACACCCACACAGGCCAATGAAAATACCCCGCTTGAAGTGAAGATCTGCTCGTTTTCCTACCGGAAGGAGATACCAAAAGATAATTCAGGAAATGGTGGCGGATTTATTTTCGATTGCCGAGGAATCCTGAACCCCGGAAGAGTGGAAGGGATGAAAACGCAGCATGGCCGTGATAAAGAAGTTAAAGATTTCCTGGAACAGCAAACGAAAATGCCCCAGTTCCTTAACTCAGTATTTGATATAGTAGACCTGACAGTTGAAGAATATATAAAAAGAGGTTTTGAACACCTCCAGGTTAGCTTTGGTTGTACCGGAGGTCAGCACCGTTCGGTATATGCGGCAGATGCGCTGGCAAGGCACCTGAAAAATAAATTCAACGTGAAGATCGAACTTCGGCATATGGTGCAGGATGAAAAGAACTGGATAAACCCCCTACCCTCATGAAGGCAATGATCTTTTCGGCAGGAATGGGTACCCGCTTCAAACCCTGGACGGATAAGCATCCTAAGGCGTTGGCCATGGTGAATGGCCGTTCCCTGTTGCAGCGCAATGTGGAATACCTGCAGCAATACGGTATAAAAGAACTGGTAGTGAATGTGCATCATTTTGCCGACCAGATCATAGAATCGATCGGAAAACATAATGGATGGGGCTCCCATATTCAGATCAGCGATGAGACCTATGAATTACTGGAAACCGGTGGAGGATTGCTGCATGCCCAGCCATTGTTCAATCCTGGTGAAACCTTTCTTACCTGCAATGCAGATTTTCTTACCGACCTGAATATTGATCATTTGCTGGAAAGGCACCGTAAGGAAAAAGCCCTGGTCAGTTTTGCTGTAAGTAACCGAAGATCTTCCCGGAATTTATTATTCGATGACCACGACCGTTTATGCGGGTGGCAAAATACCAGTACAGGACAGGAGATCATTGCCATTCCCGGAGAAAACCTCCAACCCAAAGCCTATAGCTGCGTGGTCGCTTTTGAATATGATATTTTCCGGCTGATGAGAGAGAAAGGGTTTAGCGGAAAATTCTCCATCATTGATGTATACCTGGCCCTGGCCCCTGAGCAGCTGATCATTGGGCATGATCATAGCGGGGATAAATTGGTGGATGTTGGGAAGCCGGAATCGGTTGAGATTGCGGAGGCCTTATTTAAATAGTTGAGCTGTTGAGGGGTTGAGAGGTTGAGTGAACCTTCATAATAATTTGATTTTGCACTCAACCCCTCAACCCCTCAACCTCTCAACCCCTCAACCCCTCAACCCCTCAACATTTCCTAACGAAATGCAAATACCCTCCCTCCCCGATCTTCTTCGGGCGAATTCAAGTAACTTACGCGCCAATAAAAAAGGAAATACGTATGAAGAAATTATGTTTGTTCATGATGGGATGGCTGTTGGGCATCAGCGTTTTTGCCCAGGTAGCCCCCGTATCTAATTATGATAATAAGGCGGCCTTCAACCCGCAATTTTATCCTTACCCCGGAAATGATTTTCGCAGCGCAAGTGGAGAACCAGGTTCACGTTACTGGCAGAACCGCGCTGATTATAAGATCGTAGCCAGTCTGGATACCACTAACCACAGTGTAAAAGGCAGTGTGGATATCACTTACACGAATAACAGCCCTGATAACCTGAAATTCCTCTGGCTGCAGGTTGACCAGAATATTTACCGCCAGGATTCAAGGGCCACAGCAACTACTACTGCTGCCGGAGGCCGCTGGGCCAATACAAAATTTACGGATGGCGATGTGATCAGATCCATCAGCGCTGAAGTAAATGGAAAAACCTTCACTCCAAAATTCAACATCGCCGATACCCGTATGCAGGTTTGGCTGCAGGATGCGCTGAAGTCAGCCGGTGGAAAAGTGAAACTTTCTATCAGTTTTGAATTTACGGTGCCTGAATATGGCAGCGACCGTATGGGCAGGTTGAATACAAAGAATGGATGGATCTACGAGATCGCACAGTGGTATCCCCGCCTTTGTGTGTATGATGATATTCAGGGATGGAACACGCTTCCTTACCTGGGCCAGGGTGAGTTTTATCTTGAATATGGCGATATCGATTTCACCTTAACCGCTCCTTCTAATCTTATTGTGGTAGGTTCAGGTGACCTGCAGAACACCTCCGAATGTTATACGGCAGAGCAGGTAAAAAGATGGGAAGCCGCAAGATCAAGCGATAAGACGGTCACTATCCGCAGCGACAAAGAAGTGAATGATCCTGCTTCAAGGCCAAAGTCTGCCACCTGCACCTGGAAATTCCGTATCCAGAATGCGCGCGACGTAGCCTGGGCTGCCTCAAGATCCTTTGTACAGGATGCGGCCAGGATCAACCTGCCAAGCGGTAAAAAATGCCTGGCCATCAGCGTTTATCCGTTGGAAAGCATTAAGAAGAATGGCTGGCAGCGTTCCACTGAATTTGTAAAAGGCGCCATTGAATTCTATAGCAAAAAATGGTTTGAGTTCCCTTACCCTGCTGCTACCAACGTAGCTGGTATTGTAGGCGGAATGGAATATCCTGGTATTGTATTCTGCGGACATGATGGTTCCGGCACTGGTCTTTGGGGTGTAACAGACCACGAGTTTGGTCATACCTGGTTCCCAATGATCGTGGGCAGTAATGAAAGAAAATACGCATGGATGGATGAAGGGTTTAACACGTTCATCAATGATGGCTCTACCGAAGCATTCAATAATGGGGAGTTCAAAGAGCAGAGTTTTTTCAATGATCCGAATTCACCCTTCATGATCAAATACACATTCGGTGATAAAATGGATCCATTGAATACGATCCCGGATGTGATACAGCAGGATAACCTTGGTATTGCGGCGTATATGAAACCTGGCCAAATGCTAACGGCCTTAAGGGATGTAGTATTAGGAAAAGAACGCTTTGAAGCTGCTTTCCGCGAATATGTGGCCCGCTGGGCATTCAAACACCCTACCCCATGGGATTTCTTTCATACCATAGAAAATGTTTCCGGAGAAGACCTTTCCTGGTTCTGGAGAGCCTGGGTATTCAATTCATGGAAACTGGATCAAACGGTAAAAGAGGTGAAATATAATAAAGGGGATATGACCAAAGGCGCAGAGATCACGATCTCCAACCTGGAAAAAATGGCCATGCCTGTTTCTGTTATCGTAAAAGAGACCAATGGCAATGAATATAAACTGGACCTGCCGGTAGAGATCTGGCAACGTGGCCCTGATTATACATTTACCGTTAATTCTACTACTGAGATCAAAGAGGTGACGCTGGATCCGCTGAAAAAACTTCCTGATTTTAACCGTGATAATAATTCCTGGAAGAAAAAAGCATTCTGATCGCTGGAGTTAAAAACGATAAGAATTAAAAAGGCCGTAGCAATTGCTACGGCCTTTTTAATTGGGAAGAAGTATCTCTTAATAATTCACCATTACTTTTCCGTCTACCAGTTTTCCACCTGCTTCATCCATTACCACTACATAGTAAATGGCTTTCTGAGCCGGACGGATATCGATGTTCAGTAAAGTATAAGGGCCGCTGATCGCGAATTTCTTCTGATAGACCCTTGATCCTTTTGAATCATAGATCACGATATTACGGTTAAGGTTAGTGCCTCCTGCATTATAATAGGACACGGTGAATCTTCCATCATTCGGACTTGGGAAGATGAACAGTTTCTGGCTTGGAGGAGCGGTTATATCTACTAATGCAGATTGACCGGTACAAACCAGGCCACCCGCCCAGGCTTCCTGTATACGCGCCTGGTAGGAGCCGATCTTCTCCACATTCACCAGTACCGTATTACCTGTATTGGCAAAACTGCTTCCATTAAAATACCAGCTATAACTGATCGTTCCTCCTGTTGTACCGCTTGGTGTAGCGGTAAGTGTGGTGGACTGACCAGGAAGTAAAGAGGTTAATGGGGCCGCTGCCAGGGTAACTGTAGGATTCTGCCTTACCGTTAATAAAGCATTGGCTGAACTGACCGGAGCGCTGCAGGTTGCTGAGGAGAGCAGGCAACGGAATCGTTGGCCGTTCATCGAAACTGGCGCATTGGTGATAGAATAAGTGGATGAATTCGCGCCAGCGATATTGTTCCAGGTACTGCCATTATCTGTACTTAGCTGCCACTGATACGAGATGGATTGAACACTGGTACCACTTACACTGAAACTGGTATTTCCATTAGCGCAGATCTGCGTAGCCGCAGGTTGCGAGGTAACGGTTACCGGGGCGATCACCGTAAGCAGGAAGGCGGCCGAATTTACTGCAGGGGCACAGGTGCCTGAAACTATGCAGCGATAACGGTATCCATTCGAAGCCACCGTAACAGAAGAAAGCGAATAACTGGAAGCATTCGCAGCTGCAATATTGTTCCAGGTAGTTCCCCCATCTGTACTCAGTTGCCATTGATAACTGACACCGGTTCCTATGGCATTTACCGAAAAAGTTCCAGTTGATCCAACACATAGCGTAAGATCAGGTGACTGGCTTTGAATAGCAGGAAGGGTGTTCACAGTAAGCAATGCAGTACTGGTACTGCTGTTGCCACAACTGCTGCTGATATTGCAACGATAACGGTTTCCGTTCATGCCAACCGTTACAGCAGTTTGCGTATACGTGGAACTGGTGGCGCCAGTTATATTATTCCAGGTAGCCCCGCCATCTGTACTCAGTTGCCATTGATACGTTATTGATGCCCCTGTTGCAGTCGTACTGAAACTGGCATTGGCTCCTGCGCAAACGGTAGTATTTGCTGCAGGCTGACCAGTAATAGTAAGTACAGGAAGAACAGTAAGTGTGGCTGGATTTGAATTCAACACAGGCGCACAGGTTCCATTCAATGTTACCCTGTATTTATATCCGTTCATACCCGCTGTTATTCCTGTTACGGTATAGGAAGATGCATTCGCACCACTGATATTGTTCCAGGATCCGCCTCCATCTGTACTTAATTGCCATTGATAGATCAATCCAGCACCGGCAGCCGTCACGCTGAAGCTGGCATTGACAGCTGTACATACCGATACATCGGCAGGTTGAACGCTGATAGAAGGCGGTGCATTCACTGTCAAAACAGCGTTAGTTGAATTGGTGGTTCCGCATTGCGTGCCCGCAATACAACGATACAGGTATCCATTCTGCGCGGTGGTAGCGCCGGTAACTGTATAACCCGAAGAAGTGGCTCCAACTATATTCGTCCAGGTTGTTCCTCCATCATTGCTGAATTGCCATTGATAGGAAGTAGCGCCCGCTGCAGTGATAGTAAAGCTTGCATTATTGCCTGCGCAAATAGTCTGATTAACCGGCTGCAAACCGATTACCGGACCCGAACCAGGATTGATCACATAAGTGAGGTCCCTGTTCAGCGTGGGCGATCCCGTTGCGGTGGCAGTGACTGTTACGATATAGGTACCCTGTGAAAGTGTATTGGTATTATTCAGGGTGACCGTAACATTATTACCAGGGGTAACCGGGTTTGGAACAATACTAACGGTGGTTCCCGGAGGATTACCTGTAGCAGTGAAACTGATAGGGTTGGCAAAACCACCATTGGAAATTGTTCCGAGAACAATGTTCATACTTGGCGGAGCAGGACAGGTAGTGGTAACAGGCGGTGGATTTGAAAGTCCAAAACTCGTTGAACTTGGAATAGTTGCGGACCATATACCACGGCCGTGCGTACCAGCCGCAATAGTACGGTCTGAACTGCGGTATTTGATCATATCCGTTCTCACAGTTGGAAAACTTGGACTTGGTGTCCATATAGTAGCAGCTCCATTGATAAGATCAGTTTCCCATACACCTGTTTCTGTGGCGATATAGGCTTTATTGTCGGTGTCAGGATGGAACAAGGCCCATCTTACCGGCATATCCGGAAGGTTACCATCAATGCTTGTCCAGGTGGTTCCTCCATTTGCAGTAGACCAAACATTCAATACGCCATAATTTGTAATGGTGGCTATCAGGTGCTGGTCATCAGAACCGGTGACCACACAGTTTACATATCCGGCAGGCATACCGGATCCTGTATTGATCATGGTTCCTACCGGGCTTGCACCATTCGCATTATCCACTTTAATAATACCCCCAACACCTGTACCAAAATAAACAGTGTTTGCGGTATAAGGGGAAGCATGGACAGCGGAAATATTTCCTCCTGCAAATACAGGCATGGAAACTACGGTTGTAGAACTTCCTGTTTGCGGATCATTCCATCTCAAATAATTATTTGCATTATAACAGGCGTAAATGATATTGGCATTATTATCATAGTCCCATGGGTTCACGAATCTTCCGCTGGCCTGGTCATTAACCGGTGTGGACCAGGTAGCTCCGTTATTTGTACTGCGTCGGTATACATTATAAACATAGGACCCGTACTGGTATTGAGGCTGGTTCTGGTCGATGGCCACATAACATCCATCTCCGCCATAAACCTCCATGGAACTGTCAAGGCCGGGATGATCCAATCTATGTACCCCATTATCCTGGGCACCGGCCAGAAAATAATTTGTTTGCGCGGGATGGATAGCAATTGAATAAAATTGTTTCAGGCGCAATCCTTTATTACGATCACGAATCGTAACCCCGCCATCGGTTGAAAAATGCACCCCGCCATCGCAGGTAAACATGAGTTTATTACCGCCATCCCACCACTGGAGATTATGCTGGTCGGCATGTACATATTGTCCTCCGGTTCCTGCCCAGAGCGATATCTTGGTCCAGGAAGCACCACCATCAGCTGTTTTATAGCAATCCAATCCACCACAAATAAATTCATTGGAATTGGAAGGATTGATGCCTGCAGAAAGGGCATACCAACCCTGCCCACTGGCCCAGGTTCCACCACCCGGCTGTGCCGCAGTAGCCGTCCAGTTATCACCACCATCTGAAGAACGATAAATAGTAGGTACGTTATTCGTAGCGTTATTTACGGGCATTGCATATAGCACATTACCGCTAACGGCGATCTCGCATCTTTCATTATAAGAAGGGAAAGCGGTGGCAGGTGTATTCCATCCCGCAGCAGAAGTAACAGTAGCTGGAATATCTGTATAACGATACGTTTGTGCAGAACCGATACCGGTCACCATATGTAAACGTCCGGGTCCTGCCGTATTGCTTATCTCGAGATCACAAATGCTTGCATTCACTCCGCTTGGCGTGATCACCGTCCAGGTTGTTCCTCCGTCTGTTGACCGCATCAACCCGGTATTTCTTGTACCGAGATATACGTTACCCTGGTAATCGCAAACAATACGGGTACCTAATAAATATGCACTGGTGCTGTTGAGGTAATTCCAGGTCACTCCGCCATCGGTACTTTTAAAAACACCCACTCCACGAACTGCATCGGCATTACGAAATGATTCCCCGGTACAGAAATACATGATATTTCGAAATCCCGGCCTTGGATCCTGGCAGATAGCGGATATAGCGAGATTACTTAGATAATCATTGATCAGTTGCCAGTTGGCGGGATTCTGCGTGATATCGGTGGTCTTCCATAATCCACCATCCACACCACCTACCCAAACAGTTTTATGTGTTGGGTCTGTTGAATCCACCATGGCTGCACGAATACGACCAGAGGTCTGGCCATTATTAGAGCGGGAATTCCCTTGCGGGCCGTAGAAATCACCATTGGGACCACGTTCGTTCCAGGTCAATGCGGTGATGGCATTGGGTGAATTACGAAGCATATCCTTTGATCGCTCTGTGAACTGAATAGCGCTGAGCAGGCGATCGTAGGGAACCTTGCCATTTGAAAGATCATGGGTACGTTCCCATTCGAATTCAGCGGCTTTATCGGGACCATCATATTTATCCGGATCCTCGGTTTCTTGTTTTTGTTGGTTATCCTTACAGGCAGGAAGTACTGTAAGGAAATTAATGAGCAGGGCAAGGGCTAATAGCCTGGTGAGAGGGGTATACATGCTAGGGATTTTACAGTGTTGCTAAAAAAAAGATCATTTAACTGCGATCATACTGATCTCAACATTCACAAATTTTGGAAGCGCGGAAACCTGAACGGTTTCGCGGGCAGGATAACCGTTGCGATCGCCATTCATATCTGCGTCGAGATGCTGACCGTAGACCTCATTTACTTCAGCGAAGCGATTCATATCGGTAAGGAAGATCGTGGTCTTTACCACGTTCATGAAATTCATACCAGCCTCCAGGAGAATAGCCCGCAGGTTCTTCATTACCTGGTTGGTCTCCTCTTTTACATCAGCATTCACCAGGGTTCCGCTGGCAGGGTCTATACAGATCTGCCCGGAAATAAAAAGCATATTGCCACTGGCAATGGCCTGGTTATATGGACCTATAGGTGCAGGCGCCTTGCTGGTGATGATGGTTGTTTTTTCCATGGTGGGGGCTAAATTTTACTGAAGCAATTTAGGTTTATAGTCTTTCTTTGCAAAAAATAAGATACATGCGCCTGGCCTTATTAGCTGATGAAAAACAATATGCGGAGCTGATGAAGTTTGGATGCTCTCCCCAACTGGAGATCATTCGTATTCCTGTTCCGGCTATTGTGGAAGAAGCTGATATATATGTTGACCTTTTATTCGACAATTCTCCGGACAGGGTGCGCAGCTGGTCCCTGATCGGAGCGCCTGTTTTGTTTATTAATGCGGTTGAGTTCAGGGTGTATATAAAGGACCAGCCCATAATTCTCATCAACGGATGGCCGGGGTTTCTGGAAAGGGAAATATTGGAAGCAGGAGGCAGGCCGGAACAAAAAGAAATTGCTGAAAAACTGGCCGGCCTGCTGAACCGAAAACTGGAATGGGTGAAGCCTGTGCCGGGATTGGTTTCTGCACGGGTGATCTCTATGATCATCAATGAAGCTTATTTTACCATTGGGGAAGAAGTAACAGATGAAACATCTGTTGACACTGCCATGAAATTGGGAACCAATTATCCTTATGGGCCTTTTGAGTGGGCCGAAAAGATCGGCCATACAAAGATCAATACGTTATTAAAATTGTTAGCAGAGGAAAATGCCCGCTACCAGCCGGCAGAATTACTTACCAGGAGGGCAGGTTCATGAGTGTTATACTGGCAATAGATACATCAACCGCCCGGGCTACGATCTGTTTATCGCGTGATGGAAAACTGGTTGACCTGATGGAAAATGAGGAACAAAAAGACCATGCCGCCTGGTTGCAGCCTGCGGTAGCGGAGTTGATGAAAAATAATGATACGCGCCTTTCAGCGCTAACTGCAGTAGCGGTAACGATCGGGCCGGGATCTTATACCGGATTAAGAGTGGGGCTATCGGCGGCTAAGGGATATTGTTATGCGTTAAAAATTCCCCTGATCGGTTTGAATACCCTGGAAGTGATGGCCCATTCCGTAAAAGAATCAGCCATCGATTGGATCTGTCCCATGATAGATGCCCGCCGTATGGAAGTATTTACAGCTATTTATGACCTCGAACTGAAAGAGCAATTACCACCACAGGCAATGATCTTGCAGGGGGAATATTTTGAATCCCTGCTGGCAGAACATCCGATATTATTTTGCGGTAATGGATCAGAAAAAATAAAGCTACTGCTGAAGGATGGCCGCCAATCCTTTATTTCGGTCAATAAATTGGCCTTGTCTTTGATAACATTGGCAGAGAATGCTTTAAAGAAGCAGAAATTTTCCGATATTGCATATACAGAGCCACTTTATTTAAAGGAATTCCATTCTACCACCTAACCAGGCTGCGATTAAATCGCTGATTATCAATATTATTGAAATTGGTAGTGGAAAGAATATATCCACTCCTTTAAAACTGGCATTTATGAACAATACCACGGCGTTAGTCCTGAATGGTAGTCCTCAGCAGGAAGGGCAGAATGGAAACAGTGGAAATGAGTCCATTAAAGTGGATCTCATTAATATCAAAAAAGCCGCCCTTATTCTGAGGGCTGTGAACCACAAACTTCGTCAGCAGATCCTCAAACAGATCGATGAAAGCGGGAAGATCACGGTTACAGAGCTTTACGTAAAATTAAGGCTGGAGCAATCTGTTGCTTCCCAGCACCTGGCCATTCTAAGAAAGGCTGGCTTTGTAAAAACCACCCGCGATGGTAAATACATCTATTATTCAGTGAATACAGAAAAATTAATAGAACTGAACAGGATAGTTGAGGAACTGTTAAACTGATCGGTACATTAATTACCGTGACCCTTTCTATAACACGGAAAGGGTTTTTTTATGCATAAAGGGGTAATTTCGCCCTAATAAAACCATCATATGTTCATCAAGCAATTATATACCGGGTGCCTGAGTGAGGCCGCTTATTACATAGAGAGCAATGGGGAGGCCGCCGTGATCGACCCGCTTCGCGATATCGACGAGTATCTTCAACTGGCCAATGAAAGAAAGGCCAGTATCAAATATATTTTTGAAACGCATTTCCATGCGGATTTTGTGAGCGGTCATATTGACCTGGCCAGCGCAACCGGCGCCAGTATCGTTTATGGACCAGGTACGGTAGCCAAATTCAAAGTGCATGTGGCAAAGGATCAGGAACAATTTAAGATCGGCGATCTTACGGTGGAGGTGTTACATACCCCCGGACATACGATGGAATCCAGTTGCTTCCTGTTAAAAGATGAAACAGGCAAAGACCATTGCGTGTTTACCGGTGATACGTTGTTTGTAGGAGATGTGGGCCGCCCGGACCTGGCGCAGCAGGGAAATATTACCATGCACGACCTGGCCGGAATGCTTTATGACAGCCTGCACAGTAAAATATTTCCCCTGGCTGATGAGGTGATCGTTTATCCTGCTCATGGTGCTGGCTCAGCCTGCGGAAAAAACCTGGGACCCAGTAATTTCAGTACGGTAGGCGATGAGAAAAAATTCAATTACGCCATGAAGGCCGAAACCAAACAGGCTTTTATACGCGAAGTGACCGATGGCATTGCCAGTCCCCCGGCCTATTTCCCGGTAAATGCACGCATCAATAAAGAAGGCTATGATAGCCTGGATAAAGTACTTGAAAAAGGTATGCGGGCATTAAATGTGGAAGCCTTCAAGAAAAGTATCGGGGAGGATACCATTATCCTGGACACCAGGGCCTCCACCGTATTCACGCATGGTTTTATTCCAAACTCCATCAGTATAGGATTGGATGGCCGCTTTGCTGAATGGGCAGGCACCATACTTCCCTTTGATAAACCAATTCTGCTGGTAACAGAACCCGGTAAAGAAAAAGAAAGCCTGGTTCGCCTGGCCAGGGTAGGTTATGATAAGATGGAGGGTTACCTGGCTGGTGGATATGAGGCCTGGCAGCAAGCCGGAGAAGCCATAGACCTGATCATCGATGTAGAGCCTGATGAGTTAATAATGGATAAAAAACATGATGATAAACTCATTGTAGTGGATGTAAGAAAAGAAACTGAATTTGCAGAAGGTCATTTAAAGAACGCACTCAATTTCCCTGTACAGACCTTACTGGATCCGGTAAATGTTTCTGCATTTGAAGAGGACCAGAATATTTATGTGCATTGCGCAGGAGGTTACCGGTCTGTGATCGCTTCCTCCCTGCTGAAACGCCAGGGCATCCATAACCTGAGAAATGTATTGGGTGGATGGTCGAAAATTAAACTGGAGAAGGATGCAGCTATTGTGAAGGGAGAGAAGGTTGAGGGGTTGAGAGGTTGAGGGTTGTTGAGAGAGGTTGAGAAATTATAAGGCGGGCAGTGATGCTCGCTTTTTTTTGCCAATGAAAAGTTAACGCCACCGTTTTTTCACCATTCGTCTTTTTGATTTTACCAGTCAACCCAATCGAAAAAAAAATACTGCATGCTATATTATTTTTGAAGTACGAAGGATTTAGTAGTTTTTTGTTTTTGCTGTAACCTTTAACAGCCAGCTGCGTCAAACTACTGTTCTCGTAGCCAAAAAGTATAGCCATGAAACGCAAAACCAGCATCATCCTGGGCGTATTAGTATTGCTTTGCCAATACCTCAACGCCCAAAGTATTAGTCCGCGTACATTACCTGCCCAAAGAACAAATCAACCTATAAAGATCGACGGCATTCTTGATGATGCCGCCTGGAAAGATGCTCCGAAGATGACGGACCTCGTGGAGTTTCGCCCGGTTGTAGGAAAAAAAGAACTGTTTGAGAATCGCACGGAGAGCTTTCTTCTCTATGATGATGAGGGTATCTATTTTGGCGGCTACTGCCATGAGAGGACAAAAGACAGTATTGCTTCCGAACTTGCCGGCCGCGATGGTTTTGGCAACAACGATTATATTGGGATCATATTTGATACCTACTATGATAAGCAAAATGGTTTTGAATATTTCCTTACACCCCTGGGTGAACAATGGGATGCGAAAATGTGGCCAAACCCAACTGGCAATGGCGAAGATTTTTCATGGAATGGTGTATGGAAAAGCGGGGTGCAGCTGCATAACGATGGATGGACCTTTGAAATGTTCATTCCCTATTCCGCGATCCGTTTTGGAAAAAAAGAAGTACAGAACTGGGGCTTGAATATTACGCGCAGAAGAAGAAAGACTGAACAGCAATATACCTGGAACCCCATCGATCCTAATGTAAATGGCTTTCTTACCCAGGAAGCTATGTGGACGGGCATTACCAATATAAAACCACCGCTTCGCCTGCAATTCTCTCCATATATAGCGGCCAATACTAATTATTTTCCAACAAACGATCCTTCTGACAGAAACTGGAACACCAGTATCAGCGGAGGGATGGATGTGAAATACGGAATCAACCAGGCTTTCACCCTGGATGCTACGCTTGTGCCGGATTTTGGGCAGGTACAAAGCGATAACCGTGTGCTGAATCTTACTCCATTTGAGATCAAGTATACAGAGAATCGTCCTTTTTTTACAGAAGGAACAGAGTTGTTCACTAAAGGCAACCTGTTTTATGCAAGGCGTATAGGCATAGACCCCGTATTAAACCATTCCGCCTATGATGGCCTTCAATCAGAGGAGAAGATCCTTAAAAACCCTTCCGAATCTAAACTGATAAACGCCACCAAGATCTCAGGAAGAACAACAAAAGGACTGGGAGTGGGTATACTGAATGCCGTTACCAATAACAGGTTCGCGCTGATAGAAAATACCAGCACAAAAAATACACGCAGGCAACTGGTTGATCCGCTGACAAATTACAATGTGTTTGTCCTGGACCAGACCCTGAAGAATAATTCAAGTATCTCACTGGTAAATACAAATGTATGGCGCAGCGGCAGCGATTACGACGCCAATGTGACCGCAGGGCTTTTCAGTATAAATGATAAAAAGAACATGTATAACCTCAGTGGGAAGTTTGCCAGCAGCACACTGTTCAATTACCTTCCCAATAATGAAAGCCAGACTGGTTACAGTCATAGCATTGGTTTCGGAAAGACCAGTGGCAGTTTTAATTTCCAGGTTGGACAGGAGCTTAGCAATGAAAAATTCAACAGTAATGACATGGGTTATTTCACGTTCACCAATTTCCTTGACCATTTTATCTGGATAGGAAGAAGATGGACCAAGCCTGGTAAGGTCTTCAATAATATTTTCCTCAATTTCAATGCTTACTACTCAAGAAGGCTTAAGCCTGCCACTTACCAGAGCGCCAATTTCAATATGAACCTGAATGGCCAGTTAAAGAATCTTTGGTACGTAGGGGGGTTGGTTGGTTATGAACCGGAGAGTAATAATTTTTATGAACCAAGGAAGGCGGGCCGGGTTTTCAGGGGATGGTCAAATTATTTCGTGTCGGGTTGGTTTGAGACCAATAACTCCAAGAAATTTAAACTCAATACAGAAGTGATGTATGTGAAGCGTAATCTATTCAGCAGCGAGCGATACAGCATCAGCTTTTCTCCCCGCTACCGTTTCAGCAAGAAATTATCGGTGAACTATTCCATTGAACTGGCACCCCAGAATAATAATGTCGGCTTTGCCGCGATCAACGGGGAAGATATCATTTTTGGGAAACGCGATATCCAGAGTGTGGAAAACATAATGAATATCAAATATAGTTTCAATGACAAGATGAACCTGAATACCCGGATACGTCACTACTGGAGTAAAGTGGACAATAAAGAATTCTTTACCCTGTTAGAGAATGGCCATCTTCAACCTGACAACAACTTTACGGGAGATGTGAACCAGAACTATAACGCCTTCAATATAGATGCGGTGTTTACCTGGCAATTTGCACCGGGAAGCTTCCTGAATTTTGTATGGAAAGATGCGGCCTATGATTTTAACCGCGCAGTAAATGAGGGTTATTTCAAGAATTTCAATAATACCATGAAGGCGGATGATAATAATAATATCTCCATCAAGGTGATCTATTTCCTGGATTACCTGACCATGAAAAGCAAATGGAAGAAAAATAGCAAAGGCTGATCAGCCTTTGCTATCATAAACAGGGCCAAAAGAAGGATCATAATTCCATTTCCAGCGGCGATGGCTCCATAACCACATATCGGGGTATTTGCGGATGATGTCTTCCAGGTAACGGACAAAATGTATGGTCAGTTCCTGCTCTGTACATGTTTCCAGGTTGATATCAGGTACCGATAGCACAGCCTCATAATGCCCTCTTTTTGGTTTATGAATGAAACAATAAAGCACCTGGGTCTTGTTGGTCAGGGCCGCTTTTGCTGGTCCTTTTACAAAAGGAGTGGGTCTTCCAAAGAAATTTACCCACCAGGCACTCCCCGGGTGACCAGGATTCTGGTCGGCCACCAGGGCCATTAAATATTGTTTATCCCGAAATGGAAGAAAACTGTTTCGCATATCCGTAGCCGGCAATAAATGGATACCAGATCGTTTCCTAAGATTAAAGAACAGTTTTTCCATGGTCTTGTTGGTCATAGGCATATAGACTACCAGCACCTCGTGGGCCAGGCCTTTGGCCATAGAGAAGTTTGCCCACTCCCAGTTAAAATTATGACCAAGGTGTAACTGTATACTTTTCCCGGAATCCTTAAAGGAATTGGCAAGGTCCCAATTGGCAGTTACCCTTTTCTCTGCCAGTTTTGGAGCAGATACCGACTTTATGGTCTCCAGGAAAGTATCGGTAAGATTGCGATAGAACTTCTTGGCGATAGCCATTCTTTCGGCATCCGACTTTTCCGGGAACGCGATCATCAGGTTATTCATCACCACCTCTCGGCGGTATTTCATTATATGAAAAAAAATATAATAACAGCCATCGCTGATCAGATAAAGCACCCGCAGCGGGAGCAAGGAGAATAACCAGAGCAGGCTATAATAGAAGTAATACATTCAGCAAAGTTAACTACAACACAATGTTCTGTACCAGTTCGCTTCTCATTGGATAATCTGTATTGTAATGAAGTCCCCTGCTTTCTTTACGGAAGCTGGCTCCTTTAACGATCAGGTATCCTACGGTTATCATATTGCGCAATTCCATTAATTCAGTAGACAATGAGCTGGCCTGGTAAAGCCTTTCGGTCTCCTCCCATAAAAGGTCCAGGCGGCGCATGGCTCTTTGCAAACGGATATCATTTCTTACAATACCTACATAATCACTCATCACCTGCTGAAGTTCTTTCAGGCTCTGCGTAATAAGGATCATCTCCCGTGGATCCGTGGTACCCTTGGCATTCCAGTCGGGGATAGCCTGGTTGAATTGAATAGTATTTATTTTTTCAGCGCTGTCAAGGTAACAGCGATGCGCAAATACCATGGCCTCCAGCAGGGAATTACTGGCCAGTCGGTTGGCTCCATGCAGTCCGGTACTGGCGCATTCCCCACAGGCATATAAATTTCGTATAGAGCTCCTTCCCCATTCATCGGTCTTTACTCCTCCGCAACTGTAATGCGCCGCCGGCGCCACCGGGATCATTTGCTTAGATACATCGATACCGATGGAAAGGCATTTCTCATAGATATTAGGGAAATGTTCAATGAAATTTTCCTTGCTGAAATGACGGCAATCCAGCCACACATGTTCGGTACCGGTTCTCTTCATTTCGCTATCAATGGCCCGGGCTACAATATCGCGCGGTGCCAGGTCTTTTCTTGGATCATATTTTTCCATGAAAGCTTCTCCTGCCTTATTCCTCAATATGCCGCCATCGCCACGAACTGCTTCTGTGATCAGGAAAGCCTGGCCACCTGTGCCCGGCTCATAAAGTGCGGTTGGATGGAATTGTATGAATTCCATATTCTCTATCCTGCCTTTCGCGCGATAATACATGGCAATACCATCACCAGTAGCAATAGAAGGATTGGTGGTAGTGCGGTATACCTGGCCGTTGCCGCCGGTAGCCAGCACCGTTACCTTCGCATGTATCTTCTCTACCTCATTCGTATGCAGGTTCAGTACATACACACCATAACATTCAATATCAGGGGTTGATTTGGTGACCAGGTAACCAAGATGGTGCTGGGTGATCAGGTCGATCACAAAACAATGTTTTACGAATTCAATATTTTGCTGGCGGGCCACGGCTGCTATCAGCGCCCGCTCCATCTCACGACCGGTCACATCTTTGTGGTGCAGGATCCGCGATTCTGAATGCCCCCCTTCCTTCCCCCGTTTATAATCACCATCTGTTTCTTTATCAAATCTTGCTCCCCAGTCTATGATCTCCTGAACCCGCTCAGGACCTTCCTTCACTACGATCTCCACCACTTTTTCATTGCAGAGCCCATCACCGGCGATCAGCGTGTCTTCAATATGTTTTTCAAAACTGTCGTTTTCCAGGTCATTGACCACGGCAATTCCGCCCTGCGCATATTTTGTATTGGTCTCATCGGCGGAAGCTTTTGTGATCACAGTCACTTTTTTATCGGGGAACTGATCGGCTACTTTCAGGGCATAGGTCAATCCCGCAATACCTGAACCAATAACAAGGAAATCGGTTTCTCTCATAGCTGGACCTTTACTTTTTCTTTTAAATAAGCAGATACGCCTTTCACTATACCATACTGGGCGGCGGCATAGCTTAACATTATGAATATGCCTGCCATATTGAATGCCTGGTAAAATTTATTAAAAGCCAGCAGGGAATCAGATAATACGAATAAGGCTGCTCCAAGCGCCATCCATTTCCCGGCCTCTTTGTATAGCATCAAAGGCATATGAAGAGCCAGAACGAACATACTACTGATGACCATGCCATAAACGAGCACCGGAATACGCATGTCTCCCAATAAGGGGAATAATAAAAACACCAATAATGCATAATAAACCAGCACGGGTATAAATAACCTGAATCGCAGGCCAAGCTTCTCTCTCTTCAGTATAGTGTAGAATGAAATTATATAAAATATATGCGCCAGCAGGAAGGCGGATAAACCGAATAAAAAGAATTTTGGGTCAGCATCAAATAGCAGCAGGGTATCACCCACCAGGGAAAGGACCAATCCATCCAGTAAAAATGAAGCCAGTTTGGCATCCTGCCCTTTTGGTTGAAGACTTACTGCCAGTAGAATAAAATAAGCAATAAGGGAAACCAGTATCAGTGGTTTAAAAATGTATTGAAGGAGCTGGTTTCCTGTGTAAATAGCAAAAATATCTGTCAGTACAGCCAGCAGGAAAACGGGAAGGAATATTTTTTTTAGCATGTATATAGTTAAGGTTCTACCCAGGCCTTGTGTTCTTTCAGCAACTCGATCAATTCATCTACGGCTACCTCGCTGTTCACATTTCGTTTCATGATCTCTTTGCCTTTATACAGGGTGATCTTACCAGGACCAGAGCCTACATACCCAAAATCTGCATCGGCCATTTCACCCGGTCCATTTACGATACAGCCCATGATAGCGATCTTCACTCCTTTTAAATGATGGGTAACGGCACGGATCCTGCCGGTTGTTTCCTGCAGGTCAAAAAGTGTACGTCCGCAACTGGGACAGGAAATATATTCTGTCTTTGAGATCCTGGTACGGGTAGCCTGTAAAATACTAAAGGCCGTATTATTGGTGAATTGAAAAATATTGCTCACCGGAAGATAGGTCCTTCCCTTGGCCTGTACATTCTCCAATTGGGCACCCGCTCCGTATCCCAGGCAGATCCCATCACCCATTCCATCCAGCAATAAAGCGCCGGTTTCCGTGGCAAAATGGATCAGGTGTTCATCAGGCGACTGGCCTTTGCTGTCAGTAATAAGTATCACCGGGTTTTTGATCTGCCTGTTCATCAGTTCAATGAACATGCGTCGCACTGACTGCATGGCATTTGAATTGGATGAACTCAGGCAAAGCACTACCGTTGGATCATTGGCCCACTCTTCTATGTAAGGATAATCATTATTGGAGGTATCGTCATTATAACAATCAGCCATTACGAAATTCAACGAGTCATGCCTCTGCTCAGCTTCGGCAAAACCCTTATCACTGAAGATGGGGTAATAATTATTTTTATTTCTTACCTGTTCCCAGGTAGCAGGAAATACGATCACCTTCAGTGTACCAGGCAGTTCAAAATCCAATACCTGGTGCCCTGTGAAAACGCAATCTGCCGCAGCATCCCCAATGGTCCATTTATCAAGGTTCGCATCATAAGAATATCCTATGCTTTTGAGATCCTCCGCAGTTATCCTTTCAATTCGGCTAAGATCAGCCACTACTATAGGAACATTGCGCTGGCCAATATTATGTACCGCAAAGCTTTCCCTTCTTTTATATTCAAATGGAGAGTAAGGAAGTTTTTGTATAGCGGGAATATCCCTGCCTGCAGAAGAAGCAGCATATCTTTTTACAAGATCCCGGCAAACCGGTATCTCAAATTCAGGGTCTTCCGTAAGGGAAACACGAATCGTATCTCCAATGCCGTCTTCTAATAAACTTCCAATACCTACGGCGCTTTTTATACGGCCATCTTCTCCATCACCTGCCTCCGTAACACCAAGATGAAGGGGATAGATCTCTCCAAATTCATCAAACATGGAACGGACCAGTAAACGGTAGGCCTGCACCATTACCTGGGGGTTGCTGCTTTTCATGCTCAGGATCACCTGGTGATAAGATTCATTACGCGCGATGCGAAGAAATTCCATAGCACTTTCCACCATTCCCATAGGTGTGTCGCCATAACGACTCATAATGCGATCGCTTAATGAACCATGATTCGTGCCTATTCGCATGGCCGTGCCATTCTCGCGGCATATTTTTACCAATGGCGTAAATCGTTCGCGGATCCGATCGATCTCTTCGGCATATTCCGCATCGGTATAATCGATCTGCTCAAATTTTTTCTTGTCTACATAATTCCCGGGATTCACTCTTACTTTCTCCACAATACGGGCCGCGATCTCGGCGGCATTGGGTGTAAAATGTATATCAGCTATCAGCGGAGTATGATATCCGCGTTTTCTTAACTCATCGCGGATCAGCCTTAAATTTTCCGCTTCTGTTTTAGAGGGAGCAGTAATGCGAACCAATTCAGCGCCCGCTTCAATACAACGAATGGATTGTTCAACAGTGGCCATGGTATCCATGGTATCGGTAGTGGTCATGGTCTGTACCCTGATGGGATGGCCATTACCCAACAGCAG
Source organism: Chitinophagaceae bacterium (assembly GCA_016720565.1). Classification (GTDB taxonomy): domain Bacteria; phylum Bacteroidota; class Bacteroidia; order Chitinophagales; family Chitinophagaceae; genus JJ008. Next base: position 1,210,071 of record JADKKJ010000011.1, on the reverse strand, counting down.
GTCGCCTATCTTCACTTCACGCGTGATAAGGCGTTTATAACTGGTAAGAGATTCCGAATAAAATTTCATGAGTGTTTGCAGGAAGCAAAGGTAACAACAATCACCAATCCTTATTGTTCGACCCGCCTATGCCCTTATTCTTCTCCTTCTGTATCCTTTCCTGCACCTGTTTCTCCTTTTGCTGAAGCAGTTTAAGCCTTTGTTCCGTTTCTTTCTGGTTCAGTTTAGACTGGGGTTGTTTCTGCTGTTGTTGCTGCTGTTTTTTCTTATCCTTTTTTTCCTCTTTTGGCTGTGGCGGAGGTTTGCGTTTGAGTTCGAGCAGGGCCTTTTGCAGGTTTTCCCTGGCCTCCCTATCCGAAGGGTCCTGTCTTAAGGCATTCTTATATGCCTCAATGCTTTCTTCCAGGTTTTTCTGATCAGAAAGTATCACCCCTTTATTATAATAGATCCGGTTCTTCAGATCATGCTCCTTTACATCGGGCAGTAATCCTGAGAATAATTTAGCTGCCTCTACTTTCTGGTCCTGCCGGTAATAGGTGTTGGCAAGATTAAAGGAGGCCTTTAGATCCTTTGGATCTGATTGCAATGCTTTCTGGTACTGGTTCGCGGCCTTCGGATATTCTTGTTTTTTATAAAATTCATTACCATCCCTGATCAACAGATCATTTCCCGACTGCGAACAGACGGCCAGTGGAAGGAATAAAACGATGACCAGGAATTTTTTCATGCGGCAATTCTTTTTTTTCGATCAGCTTCCTGGCGGCGGTTCTCGGTTACCAGGCTTTCCAGCAGCAGGAACAATAACATGGCCATGGCCAGCCATGTATAATAACTGGTGAAATTCATCAATGAAACATCGCCATAGGCCTTGCGATCGATCTGCGCCAACTGTGCTTTCAGGGCAGCTACTGCTGCATCTGTAGTGGCCAATCGAACATAAACGCCATTGGTCTTTTCCGAAATGCTTTTCAGTTCTTCTTCATTCAGTTTTGAAATTACGACAGTCCCCGATGCATCTTTTTTAGGTTCCCCCGTAACAGGATCAGGGATGGTAGATCCTTCCACGGAGCCAATGCCAACGGTGTTGATCATTATACCCTGTTCCGACAGTTCGATGGCTTTGCGGACCGCATCGGGATCATGATCTTCCCCATCAGATATTAAAAGAATGGATTTGAACTTTTTCTCTGCAGGATCAAAGACCCGGGCGCTCATTTCAAGAGCATCCGCGATCACTGTTCCCTGCTGAGGCACCGCATCCGGCGAAGCCGAAGTAACAAATAAAGAAGCTGCCCCATGATCAGCCGTCAGGGGCATTTGCATATAGGCCTTGCCGGCAAAAAGGATCAGCGCGATTCGGTCATCAGGCATTGACTCCATTAATTTCTGTATCAATTGCCGGGCCCTGTCAAGCCGGCTTGGCGCCATATCCGTAGCCAGCATGCTTTTGCTAACATCCAGGGCGATGGCCATATCAATGCCCTTACGCTGGGTTTTATCGGTGCCGCCCGTTTTTCGGGGGTTCATAACTGCAAGTACGCCCATGGAAAAGGCAATACCTATGAGGATGAACTTGACCAGAAATTTATTGGCTGAGTAATACCTGATCATCTTGTTTACCATCGATGGATCGCCTATACGTTCACCGGTCTTTTTCTTCCAGTACAATATATACACGAATAATGCCGCGATGAGGAGCAGGCCCAGGAATAACCAGGCAAATGATCGATATTGGAAATGCAGTTCCACTAAATAGTTCATGAGCGTTGGCCTCTAAAAACAAGAATCAGGCCATTGCATCAAAAGGTTGAATGACGAATTTAATTTATCCGATCTTTCGGGTATGGCTACATTTTTCCCTTGAAGAAACCCAGGTGACTTAGTATATCCTGCAGCATTTTCTTCCTGAATTGGGTTAAAGGCGCATTCGGATCTTCCGATTCCATATTTAAAACAAAGAAATAAGGATGTTTATTCTCTTCTATCCATCCAACCATCCAGGAAATAATATGCCCGTTATTGCTAAAACCCGTTCCTGTTTTATAGGCAAGACGGTAATTGGTATTATCCTCCTGTATCATGGCGCGCTTCACCATTTCCTGGTAGCTTTTAAAGAACGGAAGCTGGTCGAAATACAATCTCTTCACCAGACCCAATTGTTCATCGGGCCTTATCTTAAGAGAGTTATCCAGCCAGAACGAATCTATGGGACCAGTTATCCTTCCAGTTCCGTAATGCAGGGAATCCAGCCATAGCTGCATGGTATCTTTTCCAATTCTCCGGGCCACTTCCTGGTAATAATTTACGGCAGAAACCCTGAAGGCCTGGTACATGGTAAGATCTTTATTCCAGTCTTCGTTCCATCTTTTGATACCATCCCAGGGGATAACCATACTGTCGTTGGTGATATGGCCCGTTTGAAGCCCGATCAGTGAGTTTACTATCTTAAACGTGGAAGCCGGCAAATAGCTGCTGTCGCGGTAACGCGGAAGATCATAGATGGTGAACTGACCGCTACCATTGTCCATCATGGCAAAACAACCCTTTACTTTATTATCATCGAAGTATTTTTTAAGGCTGTTATCCTGGGTAACATTATTACTATTGCAAGCGAAAAGAATTGAACTGCAGACAAGAAAAATTGCGAAGCGGAGCATGAGTTGAATTTTCGCAAAGGTAGGGAGGATGGAAGTTTAGTGTTGAGGGTTTAGGGTGGTACCTGAGCCTCTCAGAGAGTTGAAGGCTACTAGTTGGCTGTTATTCGTGTAATTCGAGCAACTCGTGTAATTCGTGGCTGCCAGTTAAAATTAAAGATCCCGGAAAAATTCCGGGATCTTTAAAATGTTCAGGGATCTTGTTTTCCCTATAAGTAAAATCCGCCCTTTTGTTTTGTGTGTCTTACGCCCTGGCAATCTCTTTTAGTTGCCGAGCAGGATGCAAACATTGAAACGACCATTACCGCCAGGCATAGGCCAACGAAGAATTTTTTCATTTTTTTGATTTCTGGGTCAACAAATTAATTAGGGAAATTCCAGAGGATTTTTGGCGGACAGAATTGCGCATCAATTATTAAAACGAAAATACAATCCGAATATTACTTTTCATAGCAAATCGAGTTAAATTTCTAGGTAATAGTGGATCTACGAGGCTCGTAAAATTACCCGCCCCGGATCATTTCCGATTCCTATTACCATAGTTTCCAGTCGACTGTGAGCATTTCTTTACGGTAGGTTGGCTGTTGAAGGCCTTTGGTCAATTCAAGTACTCTTTCAGCAACCAATGTCTTTAGCCGGCTGATCATCATTTCCGGATATTTTTTAAGTGCCTCCAGTAAACAAAAAGTAAAGACGCCATTTCGCAGGTCATCTCTTTCCAGGGCAAACTGGTTGCCGGCTGCGGCAGAAATAATAGTAGCCCCGGTACTTCTTCCCACATTGATGAAGATGGATTGCATCAACTCAAAGCTGTTCTTTAAGCCTATATGAGTACTATCAGCAAACTCGGTTACACCTCCTTTTGATAACCCCAGCGAGTCCGAAAGTTTTTTCATGGTTATTCCGGCTTCCTTGTCCACCTCGCCACTATTACAGGCATCTATCAACATTAATTTTCGCCTGGCGGGGATACTGTCCAGCAGGTCTTCCAGGTCCTGGTAAGGTAACCCATCTTTTGCGGGGTCTTTGAAATCTATATTATAGGTGGAGAGAAAATATTCATACTCCCTGCTTAACAATCCGTGACCGGAATAGGATATGATGATCCTGTCATCTTCGGTGGAGCTTGCCAGTTTTTTCTTTAGTGCCCTTATGTTCTCCCTGTTTACTTTTTGATTGAATAAGGTATCGATCACCAGGTCATTTCCATATTTAGCTTTCAGGGCAAGGGCCAGGTCGCTGATATCCTTGGTGCTGTATTGAAGATTGTAAAAATCCCTGGCAAAATGATCGATCCCGATCCCAATGAAATGCGTGATCTCTTTTCTTTTTATAGCCGGAGAATAATTTACAACCAGCGGAGCCCGGTAGCTTTCCGTACCTCCCTGGCTGATTATGCTGGTCTCAATCCGGTTTTCACCCTGCGATAACCGGATTGAAATGACAGTGTCAATATAATTTGACCTTCGGTCCTTCAGACTGATACCTTTTTGTCCAAATACGGGAGACTCATTTACCCAAATATTCATACGGTCAAGCAGGTAACTGCTATCCCGGCCTTTTATTCGCAATACAAGGTCCCGGCTTTTTTGCTCATAGGAAATACTATCTCGATCCATAAAATCAGCCTCCGGCACACTATACCCTTCCCTGAACTGGGTAGTATCTATGCCTAATTTACTGATCCTTTTCTGCCATGCTTTTCTATAACTATTAATAAGTGCTGTGTCCTTATTTCCAATTGCCTCCAGTACTTTATCGGGCCGGTTATATTTTACATCCAGCTGGTCGAAGGTTATTAATTTAAGGTCAGGGGTTACATAATGAAGCAACCTTGCAGCAGCCTGGGTGGTTTGATAATACCCTGATGGAATTACGGTGAAATAGTCTGTTTTATCAATAGAAAAAAAAGTTGAGATCAATATCCCGGTTTCAGTATCCCAGACCCTGCAGGTATGATCATCTGATGCCGTAACTAAAAATTTGCCATCCGCACTGAAATTAACAGATGCGATTGCCTTAAACCGGTCATTGGGAAGTATTAATTTTTTTTGTTTCTCAATATTATAAATACCCACCCTGTTCTCATAAGAAACAAAAACTATTTTTTTATCATCTCTGGAGAATTTTGCTTCACGGATAAAGGAACTTCCTTCGTGAAGAGAATCCAGCGCTTTACCGGACTCCAGGTCAAAAATTTTGAGATCACCCCTGAAATAGGCAGCCAGAAATTTAGTTCCATCATGACTGAACGCAACATTATGGGCCACCTGGGTGGATCTTCGCTGTTTGAATATCCTTACTGGTTCCCAGCTCGCAGCATCCCATATAAAAATGGAATCATTCCTGGCCCCGATAACTTTATTACCATCAGCCGACAAATTACCTATCCGGAGATCTGCATCAACCTTTTGTCTGGACCTTGAAATAATGGAGAAATCGCTGGTATTCCAGATCACGGCCCTGTTTAATGAATCAAAGAACAGAACCTTGCTTCCATCCGGACTAAAACAGGCTTTTCTGATCATCCTTGAATCAGCGGTCTTCATACCCATCTTTTTATTAGTAAGAGGGTCCAGCAGCCAGACAGAAGCATACTGGCCGAGAAGGATCTTCTGATCACGTGGACTGAAACTGGCCATGAAACAAAGATTATTTCCAACGATAGAATCAGGGGTGGAAGAATAACGGTCCCAGATACGCGGATATCCGGTAGAGGTCGTGATCAATTTATCTCCGGCTGTATTAAATTCAGCTGAGTAGTATCGCTCACCACGATCATTGAATTGAGTGATAATGTTTCCATTGACCGGATCGATCATAAAGGATTCATCTGCTGCATTATTTCCAAGATAGATGCGTCTATCGTCAACACTTACCTCCAGGTGCTGGACTGAAAATATATTATTGTATATAAACTCACGAATCGGCTTACCCAAACGGGCTGACTTAAGGTCCCATATCTTAACCTTGCAAGCCATGATATCAAAACTCTCAATGGTTACGATCCTATCCGATCTGTTCAAAAAACCGGAGGCATAGATCCTTGCATTGCTGGCTTTTTTTACTGAAAATAGCCGGTTACCTGTTCTGCTGTCATGAATAATGACGCTGTCTGTATTAACCAGGGCCAGCCTGGACCGATCACCTGAAAAAACGATCTTCACGTCTTTGCTTACACGGGCAAATACAGAACTGAGTGGTCCCGTTGAAGGTTTATTCTTCTCTATATCCCAAACCATCCGGCTACCCAACGTTTCTTCCAATAATAAGTTCCTTTCATCGGGACCAAAACTCAAGTGCCAGTGTTTTTTCCCGGCAAAGAACTTAGTTCTCAGTGATCCATCCATCACATTCCAGGTCCTGATCGAATCATCAAACCCCATAGTTACCAGCAACTTGTTATCTTTTGATAACAGTCCATTCAAACAGGGGCCGGTGAAGAAACTGAATTTTTGTTTTACCAGATCAGCATCGTATACATAGGTAGTATCAAAAGCACTATAGATAAAATGATTGCTATTCCGGTAAAACTCGCAAAACCCAAGAGATTCATTTCCGATCGAGTCTAACAGCAATTTACCTGAGCCTGCATCCCATAACTGTGCACTGGCATCAGATCTTGTCAGGATCTTTTTGCCATCAAAACTAAACCTGGTTTCATCTACATTCCATTCACTGGCTGCCAGATCAGCCAATAAATAACCGGTTGCAGCATCCCAGAGTTTTGCAGTCTTATCAGAAGAGCCAGTCAATAACGTCTTACCATCCGGGCTAAATCTTACCTGGTTGATATAGTCGGTATGGCCAATAGGCAGCACCAGCCTTGGGGCTTGCCCGAAGGAGGGGTGAATAAAAAAAACGAGAAGAATTATTAATGAGGTGGTCTTCATTTCATTTCAGCACACCCAGCTCCTTACCGATCCTGGTAAAAGCGGCTATAGCCTTATCCAAATGCGCCTGCTCATGCGCCGCACTCAACTGCACACGGATCCTTGCCTGGCCTTTTGCCACCACAGGGAAGAAGAAGCCAATAACATAGATCCCTTCCTCCAATAATTTAGCAGCCATGGTCTGCGCCAGCACCGCATCATACAACATGATAGGTACAATAGGATGATCGCCTGGCTTTATATCAAAACCTGCTTCGGTCATTTTACTCCGGAAATATTTTGTATTGTATTCCAGTTTATCGCGGAGCTCGGTAGTTTCGGTAAGCATATCCAGCACAGCAATGGAAGCGCCTACAATAGAAGGAGCCAGTGTATTGCTGAATAAATAAGGACGTGAACGCTGGCGAAGGATCTCTATTACTTCTTTTTTCCCGGAAGTGAACCCACCGGAAGCACCTCCAAGTGCCTTCCCTAAAGTGCCTGTAATGATATCGATCTTTCCCATTACTCCCCTGTATTCATGGGTGCCGCGACCGGTCTTACCAATAAAACCGGAAGAATGGCATTCGTCGATCATGATACAGGCATCATATTTTTCGGCCAGTTTTACGATCTCATCAAGGCGGGCAATCGTTCCATCCATACTGAAGGAACCATCCGTGACAATGATCCGGCTGCGAAGGCTTGCTGACTCTTTCAATTTGGCTTCAAGGTCCTCCATATTATTATGCTCATAGCGGAATCGCTGGGCCTTGCATAAACGAACCCCATCGATGATGGAAGCGTGGTTCAATGCATCAGAAATGATGGCGTCTTCTTCATTGAATAATGGTTCGAATACCCCGCCATTGGCATCAAATGCCGCGGCATATAATATAGTATCTTCTGTTCCCAGGAATTCGGAGATCTTTTTCTCCAGTTCTTTATGGATATCCTGCGTGCCACAGATAAAACGCACTGAGCTCATGCCATAGCCGCGATGATCAATGGTGTTTTTTGCCGCTTCGATCACTTTAGGATGACTGGACAGTCCCAGGTAATTATTGGCGCAGAAATTCAGTACTTTTTTGCCATTCACGATGATCTCCGCTCCCTGCGGGCTTTCTATCACTCTTTCCGTTTTGTATAATCCGGCTGCTTTTATCTCTTCCAGTTCTTTGCCAATTCGTTGGGTCAGCTTTTCATTCATCGGTTGCAATTTTTGCGAAGATAAGAAAGGAAGGTTGAGCTGTTGAGAAGTTGAGTGGTTGAGTGGCCACCCAAAGCATTTGGAATATTCCCTCTCAACAGCTCAACTTCTCAACAGCTCAACAGTTTATAAACTTCTCATTATCAATTAATAACAAAATACCATCGCTACTGTAACAAAACCCCTCCCTCCTCCGTCTTACCTTTGTTCCGGCTGTTTAGAGATATGACTGAAAGAGAATATAACGAATGTGTGACTTCGTACGCGGATAACGTGTACCGCTTCATCCTGAAGAATCTTCGCCATGAAGAAGATGCCCGGGATGTGGTGCAGACCGCCTTTGAAAAAATGTGGAGGAACCGAAATGAGGTAGATGGCAAAAGGTCAAAATCCTATTTATTTACGGTGGCCTATCACCAGATGATCGACCATATCCGGAAAGTAAAAAGGATCCAGTTAAAGGAAGAGTTTGAAGAGAACAGCCAGGTGGAACATAAGCCCGCCAATGATCTTAAAAAAGTATTGGACCGGGCGCTGAATCGGTTGAACGATACCCAGCGCTCCCTGGTCATGCTGAAAGATTATGAGGGCTATAGTTATGCCGAAATAGGTGAGATCATGGACCTGAACGAAAGCCAGGTGAAGGTCTATCTTCACAGGGCCCGACTTCAATTGAGGGAATACCTGGTGAAAATTGAAAACGTTATTTAAATAAGCTTTGAGCCATGAGCTTTGAGCTTTAATACAAAATGAATATTAACCGCCATAATTACGAAGAGTTTTTTATCCTTTACATGGATAACGAGCTTAGCCTGGAAGATCGCCGGGAGGTGGAGGAATTCATTTTGCAGCATCCGGACCTTAAGGAGGAACTGGACCAGCTGATGCAATTCAAACTCGATCCTGCCGCCATCGAATTTCCAGGCAAGGAAGAATTATGGAAGGGCAGTACCCTGATCCATTCCGGGAATCAAACGGAATGGTTGATGCTTTACCTGGATGGAGAACTTTCACCTGCTGAAAAAAATATGGTGGAAGCATATACCAGGGAAGATGCCTCCGTTCAACAGGAATTAGACCAGCTTCAAAAACTTAAACTGCTTCCCGAGCAGGTTTCCTTCAGCAATAAAGAAATATTATACCGGAAAGAAGAAAAACAAAGACGAGTAATACCCATTTTCTTTTACCGTATCGCCGCGGCCCTGCTATTTGCGGCCATAGGACTTGGTATATTTTTTATTTTCAATGGGCGTGGTACTGATAGCTCCGTTAAACCTGGTTTAGCAGAAACAAAAACCAACAAAAAACCAATTGCGGATCCTGTTGTGACCAGTGATCGGGAGATCGCGGCTATTCCGGAAGAAAGGCCTGCGGAAGAACTGAGAGAAGAAAAACAAAATGAAAAGAACGGGACCCATCCTTTGAATAAAGGAAATGGCCTGGTAATTAAGAAAAAAGAAGATAGGCCAGCATTGGTTGGTAAAGATGCCATCGCCCTTGAGAAAGAGACAGAAAAAAAACCTACCAACAATCTTCCCCTGCCAGTGAACAATCCCAGGATAAAACTGGATGAGAAAGCACTGGCTTATACGAAACCAGCAGAGGAGATCATTGACCCATTAATTAATAAAAAGAACAGCGACGTAACAAATCCTGCGCTTACACCGTCTGATATAAAGACCGCCGCTTTTGACCCCAATGAAGAATTGGAAGATGAAAATGGAAGCGGAAAAAAGAACAGGCACCGTGGTATTTTCAGGACGATCGCCAGGACCTTTGAAAAAAGGACAAAAGTAGATCCAACTGAAGATGATAAACTGCTGGTAGCCGGTTTCCGGATCAGTCTTAAATAATTTCAAACGAACCAAAAAGAAAAAATGAAAAGGATCATTACCCTTGGGATCTTATTATGCGCGATCAGCGGCATGGCCCAGACAGACAGCACGAAGAATCAAAAAGCAGACACGATACGTGTGGGTGGCATCACCATCATACGTAAAGCAGGCAGCAAGGAAAGGCAGATCGTTCACGACCGTGATTATAAGATCTCTTCCCGCCGCAGAGTGAATAACTCCAATTTATCTACCAACTGGTGGATCTTTGACCTTGGCTGGTCGAATTATACCGATAATACTAATTATGCAAGTGCGGCGGCCCAGGCCTATGCTCCCGGAGCAAACAGCAGCTGGCTGAAGACCAAAAGCGGAAGATCCCGCAACGTGAATGTGTGGTTCTTCATGCAGAAACTCAACATGTCCAAACATATCCTGAACCTGAAATATGGATTAGGACTGGAGCTCAACAATTATTTCTACAAGCAGCCAATACGCTATGATGCGAACCCGCCCGCACAGGCAAACCCGGCCATTATTACGTATGATGTAACTGCTGGTCGCAGTTATAGCAAGAACAAACTGGCTGCCGATTACCTGACCGTTCCCCTTATGCTTAACCTGAATTTTACGCCCCGTCGTCATAATGGCTTTGGCATCAGTGGAGGAGTAAGCCTGGGTTATCTTTATAATTCCCGTAACAAGACCGTTACCTCTGATGAAGGAAAAAGAAAGTCGAAGGATGATTTCGACCTGGAAAAGTGGAAACTCTCCTATGTAGGTGAGATCTCCCTGGGCCCTGTGCGGTTTTACGGCTCTTATGCGATGAAGAATATGTACTCCCGCGGATTGGATGTTACACCGTATAATTTTGGGTTCCGCTTAAGCAACTGGTAATAAGAGTTGAGAGGTTGAGCTGTTGAGAGGTTGAGTAAATACCGGAATAGTCAGGGTGTTCGCTCAACTTCTCAACAGCTCAACTTTTCAATAGCTCAACTTCTCTCAACCTTTTGTTAAAACATATCCACATCCTATACTAATCCAACTACCCATTGCGTTTTCACCTCTGTTGATAGCGACCGTACCACCACTCAACAAGATTCCGTCAACTAAGAAAATGCAGTAAATGAAACGTGTGTTCATCCTCGGCACCCTTTTCCTGGGCAGCACCCTGCTTGCCAGCAAATCAGTTTTAAACATGCATCGGTCGTTCAGCTATAAGCGACCGGGTATAGCCAGTGGACCTGTGGGAGACATATCGATCCTGATCGATAAATCCGATTATGAACTGAGTATATATGATGAAAAAGGCTGGTTTGCCACTTACCCTGTCGTATTTGGGAACAGCAGCTTAAGCGATAAGAAAATGCAGGGTGATAAAAATACGCCGGAAGGGAGTTTTCATATCACCGCCAAAAGAGTCCATGATAAATGGTGCCGCTTCATGAGCCTGGACTATCCCACAAAAGAAAGTTATGACCGTTTCAACGCCAGGAAACAAAGGGGTGAGATCCCGGCCAATGCCAGCATAGGCGGCGGTATCGGCATCCATGGCACCTGGCCCCATGAAGATTTTGTAATAGATCGGTATACCAACTGGACAGAAGGATGCATATCCATGAAAAATATGGATGTAAGCGAGATCTATAATTATGTAAAAGGAAATACCAATGTGACCATCCGAAAATGATCATTGGTTGTTCTCTGAAACAAACTTTTCTATTTCCAGTTTCCATTTAAGGGGATCTTTTCTAAGAAAAGATTCATGCATAGCTCCGGTATAAACCACGAGCTTTTTTTTATTGGAGCCCAGGGCTTCATAAATGGCATCGGTCTCCTGCTTCAGCACAAAATTATCGAGGCTGCCCCATTGCAACAGTACCGGACAGGTTACGGCTTTAGCGTAACGCGCGCTATTGTGTTTATACCCGTTAAATCCCCTTTCAACTCCCAGCCAGAAAGTAGTTAGAAAAGCGAATGGCTGTTTGGGAAAACCCAGTGTTCGGGCCCTGGCCTCCAGGTAATCCTGCAGGGAAAGGAAGGGCATATCCAGGATGATCCCCCTGGGGCGGAAATTATATTCGTAGATAGAACGCAGAACCGAAACCGCGCCCATGGAACTGCCGTACAGATATATGTTCTTTTCTCCCCTTGCATCCACATGGTCAAAACAGCGTACCACCTCTTCCCCTTCCCGGTAACCAATAGTGCTGGTTGAAGAAGTGCTGCTTCCATGCGCACGGAAATCCATCAGGAGCACGTTATAGTTTTTATGGATGAATGAATAAGCCTCATCCACCAGACTGTTTCGGTTTCCACCAATACCATGAAAGAAAATTACCGTACCCAATGCAGAATCAGAAGCCTTTCCATACCAACCCTGGATATGGTCGCCATTTTTCAGCTGGAGGTCCACCTCTTCTGTTACAAAGCCCGGTCTTTCACCAACAGGCTGTTTCCCATATTTCGGTCCGGTAAAGATCCTCCATGACCGATTAAAAATATTCATCTCTTCAAATGGAACCTGGTTTACTTTATCATAAAAATGGGATAGCTTATAGGCATAGAATGCCGCGCAGATATTGATAAGTATGAGCTGCACCAGCAATGCCCATCCTATCCAGCGCAGGGCAGGGAAAATTCTATGCTTAAATGACTGGTTTTCTTTCAAAGCCGGTTGTTTTTTATTTCATCTACTACGGCAGGATCCAGTAAGGTGGAAACATCCCCCAGGCTGTCCAATTCCCCTTCTGCTATCTTTCTTAATATCCTTCTCATGATCTTACCGCTCCTGGTTTTTGGAAGGCCTGTCACGAACTGGATCTTATCCGGTTTTGCAATAGGTCCAATGATCCTTGATACAGTTTGAAGAATATCCATGCGCGTCATTTCATCATTGATATGCCTTCCCTGGAAGATCACATAGGCATAAATTCCCTGGCCTTTGATATCATGATGATAACCCACCACGGCGCTTTCCACTACGCCTGCATGCATATTGATGGCATTTTCCACTTCGGCTGTTCCGATGCGATGACCGCTTACATTCAGTACATCATCCACACGGCCTGTGATCCGATAGTTGCCTTTATCATCCTTTAATGCGCCATCACCTGTAAAATAAAGATTCTCGTAAGTGGCGAAATAATTTTTACGGCAGCGTTCATGATCGCCATAAGTGGTGCGAAGAATGCCAGGCCAGGGGGCTTTGATGCAAAGATTTCCTTTTAAATGGCCATGTTCATCTTTCTCTGTAACCTCATGTCCATTCTCATCAACCAGCACCGGTTGTATTCCGGGCATGGGCAGGCTGGCCCAGCTTGGAATGGCAGGTGTCACTCCCGCCAGATTGGAGATCAGTGTTCCCCCGGTCTCTGTTTGCCACCAGGTATCTACAATGGGACAATTCTTATGGCCTATTTTTTCATCGTACCAATGCCAGGCCTCCTCATTAATAGGTTCTCCCACGGTACCCAATATGCGAAGGGAGGAGAGGTCTTTATCTTTTAGCGGCTCGTCTCCAAAACCCATCAGGCTTCTGATCGCTGTTGGAGCAGTATAAAGAATATTCACTTTATGTTTGGCCACAATATCCCAGAATCTGCCGGCATCGGGCCAGGTAGGAATACCTTCAAACATCAGCGAGGTGGCACCGGCACTTAGCGGACCATAAACGATATAACTATGCCCGGTGATCCAACCGATATCGGCCGTACAAAAATGAATTTCTCCCGGCTTGTATTGAAAAACATTCACGAAAGTGTAGGTGGTCCAAACCATATAACCGGCCGAACTATGCACCACGCCTTTAGGTTTGCCCGTGCTTCCGGAAGTATACAGAATGAAAAGGGGATCTTCCGCATCCATTTCTTCTGCAGGAAATGATACCACACCCTGCTTTTCCACCTGTGCTTCCGCATGTTCCATTTCATCTTCCCACCATACATCCCTTCCTTTGATCATGGACACGGGCGTGCGGGTTCGCGTATAAACGATCACCCTTTTTACTTTCTTATTTCCTACCAGGGCATCATCGATCACTGATTTAAGTGGGATATCTTTTCCGCCCCGATAAGCGCCATCGCAGGTAACAATATATTCAGCCTGCGCATCTTCCAACCGGTCGGCGATGCTTTGCGCGCTGAAACCACCAAAGATCACACTGTGAATGGCTCCTACCCTTGCGCATCCCAATACGGCGTAGGCCAGTTCGGGAATCATGCCCATATAAATACATACACGGTCGCCTTTTTTCACCCCATTATTGCGGAGTACCTGGGCGAACTGGCAAACACGTTTGTGCAAACGGTTATAGGTAACAATGCGGGTTCTTTCCTCAGGATTATTGGGTTCCCAGATGATGGCGGGCTTTTCCCCCATTTCTGCCAGGTGGCGATCGATACAGTTCTCTGTAATATTCAGTTTCCCCCCCCTGAACCATTCGATCTTTGGCTCTTTGAAATTCCAGTTCAGTACTTTCTGCCATTTTTGTTTCCACAGAAAATTGTCTGCGATATTCCCCCAGAATCCCTCGGGGTCGTCAACGCTTTTCTTATGATCCTGGTGGTATTGATCCAGGCTGGTGATCTGGAATGGGTATGGCATTCTCGTTCTTTTGGCTAAATGTACGAAACAGGAGGATTTATTAAACTAAATGCATGGAGGTCTCTTTATAAAATCCTTATACCCGGACGTTAAAACCTTATGAAACGCTTATACTTTATGGTCTAATTTTGTTTCATGGCAATACCGCTACAATATAGCAGTCCTAAGGTTCAGACAGCCTGGAGTATTGGCCTGATCGCCCTGGTAACCGGAACATGTTTTGTTTTTAGTCAATTTATCGATTACCGGGTTGTCGCTTTTATTTATTTACTTACCCTTTCAATACTGGCGGTAATAGCAGATATCATTCCGGTATTGATAGCCGCCACTATAAGCGCATTATTATGGAACCTGCTTTTTATAGAACCCAGGTTCAGTTTTCGGATAGGTAGTATACAGGATGGCATTTTATTCAGTACCTATTTTCTTATCTCTTTTATCAATGCGATCTTTACTTACCGTATCAGGAAAACAGAAAAGCAATTAAGAGTAAAGGAAGAAAAAGCCCAGATATTATTGCTTTATAATACAATTTTTTCCAGCCTCTCGCATGAATTGAAAACACCCATAGCGACCATCCTGGGCTCAGCAGATATGCTATCCGAAACAGGGTCAACTTTAAATGAAAAACAACGTAAAGAATTGGTCAGCCAAATTACGCAGGCGGCTATTCGATTAAACCATCAGACCGAGAACCTGCTGAATATGTCAAGACTGGAATCGGGAAATATCCGGCCGAAAAAAGACTGGTGTGACATCGGGGAACTGATCTATTCAATTACAGGAAAGTTGCAGCCATTTTTCCAGGGACGTCAGTTACTAATCAAACTTGACAAGGACCTTCCATTTTTTAAACTCGACCATTTCCTGGTTGAACAGGCTCTTTATAATCTGCTTTACAATGCCTGTCTTTATACTCCTGATAATACCATGATCAAGATTGAGGCGTGGAATATGAATGAAAAATATGTTTCGTTGCAATCTTCAGATGTAATAAAGGAGAATAATTTATTAAAGGTGGAGGTAGAAGACAATGGCCCTGGTTTCCCGGGTGAAGAACTTGAAAAAGTCTTTGATAAGTTTTACCGGCTAAAAAACATTCATGCTGGCGGTACAGGCCTGGGTCTTTCCATTGCTAAAGGATTCATAGAGGCAAATGGCGGAAGCATCCAGTTAGAGAACATACCACATGGATGCAGGTTTACCATACTTATCCCTGCAGAAGTAAGCTACCTGAATAAATTAAAAAATGAATGAACATCCGCTCATATTGATCATTGATGACGAAGTTTCCATTCGCCGGCTGCTTGAGATCAGTTTTCAAAGCAACCAATATGATACACAGGAAGCAGGTACGGGAAAACAGGGATTGGCACTGGCAGCTCAGTTACAGCCAGCAATGATCATTTTGGACCTTGGATTGCCGGATCAATCCGGTCATAATGTACTGCTGCAATTAAGGGAATGGTATACTGGTCCCATAGTAATACTCTCGGTTCAAAAGAATGAAGACGATATTGTCCGGGCTCTTGATAATGGCGCGAATGATTATGTGATAAAACCATTTCGTACCGGGGAATTAATGGCCAGGGTAAGATTGGCGTTAAGAAGCAAACAGGACGAAAGTACAGAAGGGGCCATACGGAAATTCGGAGAATTAGAACTTGATATATCGGCTCATACCCTTAGCCGCAAAAATGAAATAATAAAATTGACAGTAACCGAATATAAACTGATCAGCCTTTTGATGACACAAGCAGGTAAAGTGCTTACCCATCATTACCTGCTGCGGGAAATATGGGGACCAGGTTACCTCAATCAAACACAATATTTAAGAGTATTCATTGCACAATTAAGAAAAAAAATAGAAAAAGATCCTGACCATCCCATTTACATATTGACTGAATCAGGGATAGGTTATCGCTTTCACTCCGAATAGTAATAAAGATCATACAAAGTTAATTATGAAATCGAATAGCATTCATTCGAAAAGGATATCTATTGCCTCATTGCTGGTAGCACTCGGTATAATTTATGGTGATATCGGAACCAGTCCGCTTTATGTGTTAAAAGCCATTGTTGGATCAAGAGAGATCAACGCCAGGCTGGTAGAAGGCGGTATCTCCTGTATATTCTGGACTCTGGTATTCCAAACCACCATAAAATATATATGGTTAACATTAAAAGCAGACAATGACGGGGAGGGCGGCATATTTTCTCTATATGCATTGGTCAGAAGATATGGAAAAGGGCTGGCCATTTTAACCATATTGGGAGCAACTACCCTTTTAGCGGATGGTATCATAACCCCTCCCATATCAGTTGCCTCAGCAGTGGAAGGACTTGAAGCAATATTCCCTCAAATACCTACTGTACCTATTGTTATTCTGATCATTTCCCTGCTATTTTTCTTTCAGCGTTTCGGAACTCAGAAAGTTGGAATAAGTTTTGGCCCTGTAATGATGCTGTGGTTCTCCATGTTGCTTATCCTGGGCGCCATACAGGTTATCGCACATCCCTCCATTCTTGGTGCATTGAATCCGGTATACGCTTATGATCTGCTGGTAAACTACCCGCATGGGTTCTGGCTTTTAGGTGCCGTATTTCTTTGCACTACCGGGGCGGAGGCGCTATATTCTGATCTTGGTCATTGCGGGAGGAAGAATATTCGTATCACCTGGGCATTTGTAAAAACATGCCTGGTGATAAACTATATGGGCCAGGCAGCATGGGTATTAAATCAGGGACAACCTTTCCTTGCCGACAGAAATCCATTCTTTGAGATCATGCCTTCCTGGTTTCTTCTTGGCGGAATTTTCATAGCAACGGCGGCAACCATCATTGCTTCACAGGCCCTGATAAGCGGCTCCTATACGCTGATCAGCGAAGCAGTGAACCTGAATTTCTGGCCAAGGGTCACCATCAGGCAGCCTTCCAATCTGAAAGGACAGATCTATATTCCGAGCGTGAATATAATTTTATGGGTAGGTTGTGTACTGATGGTACTTTATTTCAAGCGGTCTGCGCATATGGAAGCTGCCTATGGTTTTTCTATCACCATTGCCATGATGATGACTACCATCCTGCTCACCTATTTTTTAAGATTTAAATTAAAATGGAACAGGTGGTTAGTACTGGGCCTGCTGGTTTGCTTTTTCCTTATCGAAGGGTCTTTCTTTATTGCCAATGTGGCAAAGATCAAAGAAAGATGGATGTTTCTGTTTTTCGAGTTGTTCATATTCATGACCATGTATATCTGGTACACTGCCAGGAAGGTGAGCAATCGAATGGTTAAATTTGTGGACCTGGGCAGGTACACGGAAAAACTGGTTGAACTTTCAGAAGATGACAAGATCCCAAAATTTTCTACGCACCTGGTATACCTTACGAAAGCAAACAGCCGCCATCAGGTGGAGGAAAAGATCATCCGCTCTATATTTTCTAAAAAACCTAAGCGGGCAGACGTTTACTGGTTTCTCCATGTTCATCGCACGGAAGAACCCTATTCCCTTGACTATCACGTTTCAGAATTGGTGGATGACAAAGTGATCAAAGTGAACATACACGTTGGTTTTCGGATCCAGCCTAAAACAGAATTGTATTTTAAAAAGATCGTTCAGCAACTTGTCATAAACAAAGAATTGAAGTTGCATATTCGACCTGACGGATCAACAAAATATAATCCCGAACCTGATTTCAAATTTGTTGTTCTTGAAAAATTCCTTTCCATCGAAAACGAATTCACTATAAAAGAAGGAATGTTATTGAATGCCTATTTTATGTTAAAGGGTCTGGGCCTCAGCGATGAAAAGGCGTTCGGCCTTGAAAGATCAGATGTTATTGTAGAAGAAGTACCGCTTGTATATCAGCCCATATCAGCTATAGAACTAAATCGTATTATATGAAAAGGATCTTGCTGACGATGCCATTTCTATTAATTGCCCTGAATCTATTTTCCCAGGATAGCCTTGAAAAAAAACCAAATGGATTTTCCCTTCATGGGTATGCCGACCTTTACTATCAACATGCCATCCAACCGGCTGGAAAAGAAAATCCAACTTTTATTTACAATTTTAAAGTAAATGGGGCATTGAGGCAAAACCTTGCTTTAATGCAGCTGGATCATTCAACTGAAAAATGGAAAGCGGCTATATCGCTGATGAATGGAGACTATTCCCGTTATAACCTCAGCTCTGAACCAGGTTTTTTGCGGCATGTTTACGAGGCCAGCCTCACCTGTTATTTAAACAAAAAATGGTCGATACAGGCAGGTATATTTCCCTCTCATATAGGATATGAAACTGCTATTTCAAGTTCAAACTGGAACCTGGGACGAAGTTTAGTGGCTGAAAATTCACCTTATTATGAAACTGGGTTAAAGTTGAATTATACGTCGCAGAATAATTGGTCATTCGACTTACTGTTTTTGAATGGCTGGCAACATATAAAAGATAATAACAGGGAGCCGGCCCTGGGTACTCATATACAGGGAAGCATTGGAAAGAAACTGGAATTCAGCTCGGCTGGATTTATCGGCGCTGAAGGTGCTGATTCCATAAAGCAACTCAGGATCTTCCATGATTTTTTCTGCACCTGGAAAAAAGACAGGAAAAATGAATTCACATTTATAATAGATATTGGCGCAGAAAAAAACGACCCTGATCATAGCCGCTTCTGGTGGGGTACCGCCTTACTTTACCGGCATCATTTTTCGGAGCGCTGGAAACTTGGGTCGAAAGCAGAAATATTTTCAGATCCAGATCATGTATTATTTACTACCCCTTCTCCCCGTGCTAAGCCCATTTCAGGTTTTGCCCTGAACCTGGATTATTTGCCCTGCAAATGGTTGATCATCCGAACCGAGGCGCGATTCCTTTATTCTGGGTCCGCTATGGCAAATTTCAATACCCAACCGGTTGATCATATTGCCAACTTCCTAACCTGCCTTGCTTTTTATTTATGACCATTCTATAAAACAAGGCAGATTTTAAGGAATTCCCTATCTTAATCCTATGAACAAAACCAACAGTATCTCTTCGATCATTGGCGCCTCCTCCGTGGGCACTATGATCGAGTGGTATGATTTCTACATCTTCGGAATGTTGTCAACCACCCTTTCCTCAAAATTTTTTCCAAAAGAAAATCCAACCGCCGCCCTGCTCAGCACCCTGGCCATTTTTGCCGCGGGTTTTATAGTCAGGCCATTCGGTGCCCTGGTATTTGGAAGACTGGGCGACCTTGTTGGAAGGAAACATACATTCATGCTAACCCTGGTGCTGATGGGTGGCTCCACTTTTCTGATAGGTTGTGTGCCTGGTCATGAGACCATCGGTATTGCCGCCCCGATCATTGTACTTATACTAAGATTAATACAGGGCCTTGCCCTGGGAGGTGAATATGGTGGCGCCGCCACCTATGTGGCCGAACATTCCTCGCACAAGAACCGGGGTTTTTATACCAGTTGGATACAAACTACGGCTACCCTGGGTTTATTCCTGGCCCTGGGCATTATCCTGTTGGTAAAAACAAATATGAGCGATGCGCGTTTCAATTCAGAATGGGGAGGATGGCGCATTCCCTTCTGGATCTCGATCCTGTTAGTAGGTATTTCCGTTTACATACGGATGAAGATGAAGGAATCGCCTCTTTATACCGAATTAAAAAGAACAGGGAAGACCTCGGTGAATCCTATTGCGGAAAGCTTTAAGCATAAAGCGAATTTTAAAATGGTATTACTGGCCCTGTTCGGTGCTGTAATGGGCCAGGGTGTGGTTTGGTATACAGGCCAGTTCTATGCGCAGAATTTCCTGGAAACAAAATGCTATTTAAGTTTTGAACAAAGCCGCACCATACTGCTCTGGGGTATCGCATTTGCCACCCCCTTTTTTATTTTCTGGGGTTGGCTTAGCGACCGGATAGGAAGAAAATGGATCATGATGCTGGGCATGTTACTGGCCATCCTGACCTACAGGCCCATATTCAGCAGTTTCCTGGAAGATACCAATGGCGCTGCCATGAACATCAAAACGGAAACACTGCTTAAGTCGAACAGCGCTTTACTTAACCAGGGAAAAGATTCGGTATACAGCTGGGAGAAAAACATCGTTTATGAAAATGGCATGATAGCTACTGTTAGCCGCGCCGATACCCTGGCCGTTGACCTTTCCGTGAGAGAATACCAGGATCCCCGTGTTAAGATCAGCTATGCAAATAAGATCCTTCCTTCCCAGACCTACTGGAAATTTGTGGGCCTGGTGTTCTTACTGATACTTTATGTTACTATGGTGTATGGACCTATTGCCGCCTTCCTGGTAGAAATGTTCCCTACCAAGATCAGGTATACGTCTATGTCATTGCCCTATCATATTGGCAATGGCGTATTTGGCGGACTGGTTCCCTTTATTGGCGTATTACTCACCACTACCTATCCGATCGATCCGCTGGTTGGACTCTGGTATCCCATTGGGGTGGCTTTTTTAAGCCTGGTAATAGGAACGCTTTATCTTGAAAACAGGATCGATAAAAAAATAACCGACTGATCATGGCAGCTATAAAAAGATATTTCGGCCTTTTATTTCTCATCATCGCTCCGCTGGTGATCATTGAACTTGTTCAGGGGGCACTGAAAAATATTGATACGGCCGGCAAAAAAGATATCAATAACCCCGTGATCTGGATCATCATCATCGCCATTTTCACCCCTATTGCCATAGGACTGGTGATCTTTGGCTGGTATGCCTTCCGGGGGGAATATGACCGGCTTCCTCACAGTTCTAAGGAGTTGTAAATCAATTATTAATAAATTTTACAATTTCATGAACCAAAAGGCTTGGTCCTTGTTACTATGCGGTATAGCTTCGCGCCGTGAACAAAATTATCTCCGCCATATTATTCTCGATCTTCCTGCTGGTTCAGGCTGGCCCTGCCGTTCAGGGATGGATCAATGGCGCCGCGTCTGTGCTGATCATGGACGAAGATAAAAGTCCGGATAAGTCGGAGTCACAGCTCAAAAAAATAACCTCCATTCAACATGGTCTTTATGAACTGGCCATAATTGGTGGCCATATTCAAACCGCCTTTCACTGCAGCGAACGCCTGCATTCTTCCCCCTTCCTCGAAATACCCGGACTGCCTCCCGATTTTTGCTGATCAACTATTCTGATCGATCCACGTACCATCCCTGCCGGGATGAGTACTTTTACATTTCCATCATAAACTACCTGTCATGTCATTTGCCACAACACCAGTGGCCAGGATCTGGAACCTGCTCAGGCTGGAACGAAAAGAGATCACGGCCGTATATTTTTATGCTATTCTGAATGGACTAATTCTCCTGACGCTACCTCTTGGGGTTCAGTCCATCATCAATTTTGTTATTGGCGCATCCATGCGCGCTTCCCTTGTTATACTGATCACTGCGGTCGTATTAGGTACCGGGCTGGCCGGACTATTACAGATCAAGCAAATGAAGGTGATCGAAAAGATACAGCAGAAGATCTTTGTCCGCTATTCATTTGCCTTCGCGGCGCACATCCCTCGACTGGACCTCAAAAAAACGGATAACTATTATTTACCTGAACTGGTGAACCGTTTTTTTGATATTCCTATTTTACAAAAAGGGTTGTCAAAAATTTTGCTCGACATTCCAACAGCCACCATTCAGATCCTTCTCGGTATTTTACTACTGTCGCTTTATCATCCGGCATTCATATTATTCGGCATAGTGTTGCTATTACTGATCTGGCTGATCCTTAGATTCAGTGGAAACCGCGGATTGCAAACCAGTATTGAAAAAAGCAATTATAAATATGCAGTGGCCAGCTGGCTGCAGGAAACGGCAAGAGTGATACGTTCCATCAAACTGGTGAAGAACAATGATCTTCATTTAAGAAAGACAGATGATAATGTAACAGGCTACCTGGATGCCAGGAACAGGCATTTTTCTGTATTGCTTTTCCAGTACAATGTACTGGTGGTATTTAAAATGGTGATCACAGCAGCTACACTTATTGTAGGTACGATACTACTGATCAATCAATCCCTTAATATCGGCCAGTTTATCGCTGCCGAAATTGTGATCCTCCTGGTGATCAGTTCCGTAGAAAAATTAATTCTCAATCTAAGCAGTGTATATGACGTGCTTACCGCGGTAGAAAAACTGGATACCCTTACCGATAAACCTGTTGAAAACAATGGCCAGCTGAAAATGAAGAAAGAACAGGGCGGGATGAAACTGGAGATGAATGAAATGAGTTTTGGCTACGAAGAAGATAAAGAAGTATTACATAATGTTAGCTTCCGCGCTATGGCCGGAGAAAAAATATGCATCACCGGAAAAGACAGCGCGGGCAAATCAACCCTGCTTCGTTTACTGGCAGGTGCTTATACTGACTTTAAAGGCGCTTACCTGATAGACGATATACCTGTAGGTAATTACGACCTTTCCACCCTCCGGGAAAACATGGGCGTTCTGCTGAACCTGCAGGATATTTTTCATGGCAGCATCTGGGAAAACATAACCCTGGGCAGTGAGTATATAACCCTGGAAAAGGTAAAAGAATACGCTTCTAAAACGGGGCTCCAGGAATTCATTGCCACCTTACCTAAAGGTTATGAAACCCGGCTGGATCCTACCGGAAAAAAATTACCAAGAAATGTGATCCAGAAGATCCTCCTGGTAAGGGCCCTGGCCGCAGAACCACGGTTATTGTTACTGGAAGATCCCTGGGCCCATGTAGAAGGCACCCACCGTCATGACCTGATGGAACTGCTGAAGCAATTACCCCATTGTACGATCGTGGTAGTTACCAATGACCCTGAGTTCATTGGTTATTGCGACAGGCAGATCATTCTTGAAAACGGAAAATGCATCATCTCTTAAAAAAATTATTATGAGCCAGTATACATTCCGGTCATATTCCCATATTTATGAGATCGGCAAAAAAACAAGTGTCAGCAAATGGATCTATTTCCTGTTGCTGGGTATGGGCATTTTTATTTTTCTTCCCTGGACACAGAATATCCGTGCCTCCGGCATGGTTACGACCCTTTACCAGGACCAGCGACCCCAGGAGATCAATACCGTTATTGGCGGTAAAGTGATGAAATGGTATGTGAAGGAAGGTGATTTTGTAAAAGCAGGCGATACCCTGATCCAGCTTACCGAAGTAAAAGTTGATTACCTGGATCCTGCGCTGCTGGAAAGAACAAAAGAACAGCTGGCGGGAAAAGAATTATCAGTGGATTATTATGCGAATAAAGTCAACGCTACAAAAGGACAGATCAATGCGCTTAATTCAGGACTGGGATTGAAACTTGAACAGCTTACCAATAAGATCCGCCAGCTGCAATTAAAAATTCAGGGCGATAGCGCCGATGCGGTGGCTGCAGCCAATGACCTGCGCATTGCTAAACTTCAATTTGACCGGCAGCGGGCTCTCTATGACAGCGGGCTGGTGTCGCTTACCTTGCTGGAAACAAGGAACCTGGTTTATCAGCAGGCCAGTGCTAAAAAAATAAGCGCTGATAATAAATGGGCCAATAGCAGGCAGGATCTGACCATTGCCCAGATAGAGATCAGTGCTCTTAAGCAGGAAAATTTAGAAAAAGTTTCCAAGGCGGAGGGAGACCAGTTTCAATCATTGTCACAGATCGCAACGGGGAGGGCTGATATTGCAAAACTTCAAAACTTATATGCCAGTTATACTATACGGAATGGCATGTATACGCTGATCGCTCCTCAGAGCGGACAGGTAGTGAAAGCGCAAAAAGCGGGAATTGGTGAGATCGTAAAAGAAGGCGAGATGATCGCGGAGATCGTGCCCGATAAGGCTGAACTGGCTGTTGAACTTTTTGTACGCCCTGTTGATCTTCCATTGGTAGAGAAAGGGCAAAAGCTCCGTTTCTTATTCGATGGATTTCCCGCAATTGTTTTCAGTGGATGGCCCGAAGCCTCTTCCGGTACATTCGGAGGTGAGGTCTCCGCCGTGGAAACTACCGTAAGCAGCAATGGGAAATTCAGGGTACTGGTAAAAGAAGATCCTTCAGACCGGCCCTGGCCCAAAGAATTAAAAGTGGGCACCGGTTCAAATGGGATCATTCTATTAAAGGATGTACCCGTTTGGTACGAGCTATGGCGTAACATCAATGGATTTCCTCCGGATCATTACAAAAAAGTGGAAACGAAAAAACAAAAATCATGAAGCGCGCATTTTATTTAGCTGTCCTGATAATTTTTGGATTTGCCACAACAGTATACGGACAGGTGAAGGGTTTTAGTGCAGAACAGCTGATCGAACTGGTTAAGAAAAATCATCCTATTGCAAAACAGGCCGACCTGATAGTAGATAAGGCAAAGGCGGAAGTACTGGCAGCCCGTGGAAATTTTGATCCCCAACTGCGAAATGAAACAGGCCAGAAAAGTTTCGGTACAGACATGTACTATTATTACAACCGGCCAAAACTGGAGATCCCCACCTGGGGAGGCGTGGAGATCAGCGCGGGCACCTCCTATCTTTCGGGTGCAAAAACAGATCCGGAAGATACCCGCGGTTCCAGTAATTTCTGGGGAATTTCAGTTCCACTTGCAAAAGACCTGCTGATGGATAAAAGAAGGGCCATGCTTCGCACAGCGCAGATCTACCGGCAGGCAAGTGAATATGAAAGAAAAGCTTTGCTGAATGATATTTTAATGGAGGCTCTCCGGGTTTACTGGAACTGGTCACAGCAATTCCAGGTCTGTAAGATCCTTGAAGACGCATTAGTGATCAATCGTCAGCGGGTGGAATGGGTAAAAACAGGTTATCGATTAGGTGACCGCGCAGCGATCGATACGGTAGAAGCCATTACACAATTACAGCAGCTGGAATTGCAATTTAACCAGGCACAGATGGAATTTCAGAATAACCGGTATGAATTATCCTCATTTTTATGGAATGATAACCAGGAACCGGTTGATCTTGACAGCAGCCTGGTTCCCGCCAATGAAACTGTTTTGCTGGAAAGGCTGAATGATCCCCTTTCTTCCCTGCTGGAACTGTCAACACTTCAGCATCCTGAACTAATGCAATACCCTTTTAAATTAAAGGCGCTTGAAGTAGAAAAAAAATGGAAGTTCCAGGAATTATTACCTGAGGCACGTTTCCAGTATAATCAATTGGGAAAAGGGTTTAATATACTGGGCGCCGACAGTGGCCCCCTGTTTGGGAATAATTTTCAATATGGACTTAGCCTGGGTATTCCGCTTAGATTATCAAAAGGAAGGGCCGAATACAGGAAGGCTAAATTAAAAATACTGGAAACGCGTTTACAACAGGATAATAAACAGGTGATGATCCAAATGAAGATCCGCTCCATATACAATGAATGGCAGACGCTTCGACGGCAGGTAGAACTGCAGCAGCAAACGCTGAACAATTTTATAGCGTTGCAAAGAGCCGAGGAATCCAGGCTGCGTAATGGGGAAAGTTCACTGTTCCTCGTGAATGCACGGGAAAATAAATCACTGGAGGCCAGGCAAAAATTACAGGAATTAAAGAATAAATTTTCTTTTACCGGTTATAAACTTCTCTGGTCGATCGGCAGCCTTGGTACTTCGACACCTTAAGGCTTTCGTTCCTATATTTGCAAACATGTTCCGCTGGATGAACATATCCTTACTGCGCAATGGGGCCTGCCTGCTTATGTTTTTATCACTGGGCTGGCTTACCGTATGTCTTCCCTATGTGGCCAGGGCTAAAAAAGCCTATGCCCAAACCAGGGACAGATCGGATGATTCAACTAATCCGCTTACAAATACCACCGAAGAAAAGAATCCGCAGGTAAATCTCAATGAAGAATATCTTCATCATGAGGAGGCATCTTTCAGGCCTGATCTTTTATCCGCTTCCTGCTGG
This sequence comes from Chitinophagaceae bacterium, assembly GCA_016720565.1. Classification (GTDB taxonomy): domain Bacteria; phylum Bacteroidota; class Bacteroidia; order Chitinophagales; family Chitinophagaceae; genus JJ008. The sequence continues at coordinate 1,184,004 of JADKKJ010000011.1, read as the reverse complement.
TATCATCATCCGGCCGACAGGCTTCCTGTACATACGCTGGAATATTTCTCTCCTCCTCCCGATAAGTGCTGATCTCTATTTATTTTTTCTATCCCTGGCTCCGGCCAGCGGATCATTATTATCATTTCCAACTAGAAATTATGGCACCTCGTGCAAAAGATTATATAAAAAGTATTCCGGCCGACCTACCCGCATCCATTGTTGTATTCCTTGTTGCCCTTCCTCTTTGCCTTGGCGTGGCGCTGGCATCCAATGCTCCACTGTTCAGTGGTATCATTGCCGGCATAGTTGGAGGCATTGTGGTAGGACTATTCAGCCGCTCGCATTTAAGTGTTAGTGGTCCTGCAGCTGGTCTTACGGCCATTGTAGCCGCAGCCATCACTGCTCTTCCTTCTTATGAAGCATTCCTGGTGGCGGTGGTCTATGCCGGAATGCTGCAGATCATGTTCGGCATATTAAAAGCGGGAGTGATCGGTGATTATGTTCCCGGCAGTGTAATAAAAGGAATGCTGGCCGCCATTGGATTGATCCTTATTTTAAAACAATTGCCCCACCTGATAGGATATGATACCGACTTTGAAGGGGATACCAGTTTTATGCAGGCCGATAAGGAAAATACCTTCAGCGAGATCTTTAAGGCGGTGAAATATATCACCCCCGCGGCGGCGCTCGTGGGCTTCGCCTGTATCCTGTTTTTTTTAGGCTGGGAAAAATGGGTGGCCAATAAAAAAGGATTCATCAAAATGATCCCTGCGCCCCTGCTTGTAGTGTTACTGGGTGTGGGTATACATGAGATCATCAGGGCCAATGCCGCCGATCATAGTATCGATCCACAGCATATGGTGAGCCTGCCGGTGGCGAATTCTGCCCGTGAGTTCTTTTCATTTTTCACTTTGCCTGACTGGCAATATTTCCTTGACAAGGAAGTATTGTTCACGGCTATCACGCTGGCCCTGGTGGCAAGTTTAGAAAGCCTGTTAAGCATTGAAGCCGTTGACGACCTGGATCCTTACCAGCGGGTAACCCCTACCAACAGGGAATTAAAAGCACAGGGTTTGGGAAATATCGTTTCCGGAATGCTGGGTGGCCTGCCGGTCACCAGTGTGATCGTACGGTCTTCCGCTAATGTAAGCGCCGGGGCACGAACCAAGATGTCAACCATCTATCATGGCATACTCCTGCTGCTTTGCGTGGCATTCATCCCTGTATTGCTGAACCATATTCCTAAGGCGGCGCTTGCTGCCATTCTGATACTTACCGGTTATAAACTGGCCAAACCATCTTTATTCATCCATTTTTATAAAAAAGGATGGGACCAGTTCCTGCCATTTGTTATGACCATAACGGCCATCCTGTTTACCGACCTGCTGAAGGGAGTACTTATAGGAATAGCTGTGGGCATTTTCTTCATTGTAAGAAGTAATTTCCGAACGGCGGTAATGGTGGTGAATGATGGCAATAAATACCTGTTCCGTTTTCGTAAAGATGTATCTTTCCTGAACAAGCCATTGGTAAAAAGCCGTCTCGAAAAGATCCCCGCCAACTCCTATGTACTGATCGATGCTTCCAGGGCTGATTTTATTGACAGCGATATACTGGAAACGGTGAAGGATTTTATGCTACATGCTCCCCTGGAGGGAATAAAAGTGGAGTGGAAAGGAAAGCAACTCCTGTAATTTAAAAACCAATTAATTTTACAACATGCAATCATATCAAAAATTATTATTAGAGAATAAGGCCTGGGCCAATGAAAAAGTAGCCGATGACCCGGAATACTTCGATCGCCTGGCGCAACTTCAAACACCCGAATTCCTTTGGATCGGATGCAGTGACAGCCGTGTGCCTGCCAATGAGATCACAGGTACCCAGCCCGGTGAGATCTTCGTTCACCGGAATGTTGCCAACCTCGTGATCAATACCGATGTGAACCTGCTGGCCGTACTGGATTATGCCGTGAACCATTTAAAAGTTAAACACGTGATCGTTTGCGGGCACTATGGTTGTGGTGGTATAAAAGCCGCACTTACCAATCATGATTTTAAAGCCGTGCTGAATATGTGGTTGCGTAATATCAAAGATGTTTGCCGTATACATAGCCAGGAACTGGCTTCCATTACAGACGGGGAATTAAAAACAGATCGCCTGGTTGAACTCAATGTGAAGGAGCAGATCTTCAACCTGGCAAAGACCTCCATCATCCAAAAAGCCTGGAAACATGAACAGCGACCCGACCTGCATGGATGGGTATATGGATTGAAGGATGGATTGATCAATCCAGTTTGCGAGATGAAGGCAGGAACCAGGATCGATGATATTTACACGTATGACGATCTCTGATCAGTGAAATAATCGCTGTTGCAATAAAAAGACTACCGCTCCGGCAAAATAACCGATCAGCGCGATCCAGCCTATTCGTTTTAAATAGTCGAAGAAGCTGATCTTTTCAATACCCATTGCGGCCACGCCGGCGGCAGAGCCTATTATCAGGATACTGCCGCCGGTTCCGGCACAATATGCAAGGAATTCCCAGAAAAAATGGTCGGTGGGGTAGGTCTCCAACCCATACATACCCTGGGCTGCTGCTACCAGCGGCACATTGTCAACGATAGCGGAAAGCAATCCGGTTATCAGGGAAATGATACTGATACTTCCAATTGTTGAATCAAGCGCCGTGGACAGGCTTTTAAGAATACCTGTTGACTCCAGGGCAGCCACACTAAGCAGGATACCCAGGAAAAAAAGTATGCCGGGTGTATCTATTTTTCGAATGGCATGATTAACGGAAAGTATCCCCTTTTCCTCCTCGTGTTTTTCGCGATGCATTAATTCCGTCACCACCCACATCAGTCCCAATCCGAATAATATGCCCATATAGGGAGGAAGATGGGTAACCATTTTAAAAACAGGAACAAAAAGAAGGCAGGCAAGTCCCAGGAAGAAAACAACTTTTCTTTCCATGGGGGTGGTGCGCAATTCTTCTGTTGTCACCAGCCTTTCGGCCTCTCCCTTAACCTGCGACCTGATCAGTAAAACGGGAATGAGACAGCTTACCAGGGAAGGAATAAAGGTTTTGAAAATGATATTTAACGTAGTGACCTGGTTTCCCATCCACAACATAGTGGTGGTTACATCCCCTATAGGACTCCAGGCCCCGCCCGCATTCGCAGAGATAACGATCAGTCCGACAAAAAGCAGGCGATCCTTTTTTTCCGGAATCAGTTTTCGTACCAGGGAAACCATTACAATGGTGGTGGTAAGATTATCAAGCACAGCCGAAAGAAAAAATGTAAGTATTGCGATCAGTACAACCAGTTTTTTAAGGCTCCTGGTGTTTATAATATCTGTTAGCACCACGAACCCATCATGCAGGTCGATGAGTTCCACCACGACCATGGCTCCCAGCAGGAAAAAAAGTATAGAGGATATCTCTGCCAGGTGATGGAACAATGGCTCGCTAACCTGCTCCGACTGCATCAGCGCAAAAACCGACCAGCAAAGTACTCCGGTTAGAAGGGCCGTAGCGGCTTTATTAATTCTCAAAGGATGTTCCAGCACAATACTGGCATATCCTAAAACAAATAGCAGGGCGATCAGCGTATTCATGGAGGTGAAAATAACAACTATTACACATTTTCACTCTTACAATTCCTTAATTTGCGGTATGTCCATCGAGGTAAAAGAACTGGTAAAGATCTATGGGGACCAAAAAGCTGTGAACCATATCTCTTTCCGTGTAAACAAAGGCGAGATCGTGGGGTTTCTCGGGCCCAATGGCGCGGGCAAATCAACCACTATGAAGATCATCACCGGCTATATACACAGCAATGGCGGTGAAGCACATATTTGTGGGATCAATGTAAACGATGAACCGCTTGAAATTAAAAAAAAGATCGGTTATCTGCCGGAGCTGAATGCCCTGTATTATGATATGTACATAAAAGAGTACCTGGATTTTTTAGCGGAAGTACACCAGGTGCCTCAGAAGAAGACCCGTATTGAAAATGTGATAATGCTTACGGGACTGGAACTGGAAAGCAGGAAAAAGATCGGACAGTTATCAAAAGGATATAAACAAAGGGTTGGACTGGCCGCGGCGCTTATTCATGATCCCGAAGTGCTGATACTGGATGAACCTACTTCAGGCCTCGATCCAAACCAGATCATTGAGATCAGGGAAGTGATCAAAGCCCAGGGAAAGGACAAGACCGTATTATTTTCCTCCCATATCCTACAGGAAGTGGAAGCGATCTGCGACCGTGTGATCATCATTAATAAAGGAGTGCTGGTGGCAGATAATACCCTGCCTGGGCTGCGCGGGCAATTTCAAACTGACAGCCTGGAAGAGATCTTCCGGAAACTGACGCATACCAATTGATCATCGGATCAGGGAAATGGTGCCTTTTTCTGTCACCAGCGTATTGGTGGCATCATAAAAACGAAGTACCCAAATATAAACGCCGGACGCCTGCAATACATTTTGGCTCTTACCATCCCAACCATCCCCGTATTTTTCGGTATAATAGATCAGGTTACCCCAACGATTAAATACGGAGAAGCTAGATAATCCCTTCATACCAACCAGGTAAGGCCTAACCACATCATTCAGTCCATCGCCATTGGGTGTAAAACCGGAAGGCAGATAGAATCCCGGCTTCTTCAGTACAAGTACATTCAATGTATCTGTAGTTACGCAAGTGTGGTTGTCAGCTATATCAATATAGTAGGTAACATCATCATTAGTGTTGACTTCAGTATACCGGCTATCGTAGTGACTTAGATTGATCTTTGGTCGCCAGTTATAAAAACTACCTACCGTATCTCTTGCGTGAATGAATTTGGTGGTGGCTGCAGGTACCACAAAATCATGGTATTTGATCCCAGGTGCCTGACGGTTTACCTGAACGGTATGTATCACTTTTTGCGTATCGATCTCGCAACCCAGGGTGGTCATTTTCAACGTAACGTCATATTTCCCCGGCGTATTATTATACACAACAGGTAAAGGATCTTTTACATTTACCAATGGACCGCCATTATTAAAATCCCAGACATAGTTGACCTTTACCGAACCATTTTCCTGGCTCAGGTTTCTAAAGCTAACGGGCCGACCAGTACAAATGGAATCAAAACTGAAATTAGGTTTACCCTGGGGCATGACACGGAAAACCTGGTTACCTGAAATATCCTTACAGCCAAATTCGGTAGTGGCCATTAAATGCACATCATACAATCCAACATTATTAAAGGTGCGGGTAGCATCGGTTACTGTCTCAGTAACACCATCACTGAAGGTCCATACATAGGTCATGCTGGCATTATCCGGACTACTGCTGGTATTGGTGAAATTGAAATTGCTGATCTTAACACATCCTGTATCCCTGCCCATGGTAAAAGAAGCAACCGGTAGTGGATGAACAGTATATAATTCTTTGTTGGTTGAATCTATGCAACTACCCTGGGTAACCACCGCATAATAAGTGCCGCTAATAATTGGCGAGAAACTCATACCGGTCTGGCCGGGAATAGGACCTGTATTCACTTCCATCCATTGAACTCCTGTAACAGAATTACTGACATTCAATGTTGGTCCCGGTTCACCAAAACAAACTTCTCTTGGTCCAATGAACTGGCTTGTTTTATCCACTGATTCGGTGGATACCACAACCGTGTCCTTTGACAGGCAATTCGTTACCAGGTCCTTCATTTCCACAATGTATTCCAGGGGATTGGTATCCGGTGGTGTGGCGATGGGATCTGCTATGGTTGGATTGGATACATAGGCCGAGGGTGTCCAGCTATAATTAAACCCAGCTAATGGCGGACTTCCGATCTGAACAGATTGTCCATTACAAATTATTTTATCAGGTCCTGCATTTGCTGGTGGAGGAGTTGCAATATCTATGGTTGCGTATAATGTATCCCTGCAACCGAATCCGGGATAAGGTTCAACGATCACCGGTATCACAGTACCAACCGCTGGTGCCGGATTTAAATTAAGTGTTTGCTGGTTACCTATAATAGTTGAAAATGTATTGTCAGCATACCAGGTATAGGACTGGAATCCATAAGGAGCGGTCATGGTCAGGTCTGGGGTATTGGGACAAACATAGTTTCCCGAGATCACCCCGTTACACATGGAACTTACATCCACATAAGCATATCCAAAATGGCCACCCCTGGTACAATCCAGGGTTTGAAATTCCAGGCGGATCGTTTTTCCCGCAAGGGCAGAAAGATTTAGTGTGATCGGTGTCCAGTCTTTATAGATCACATTAGGGTTAAGCGTAGAATTCCTGAAACCAGGAATTCCCGAGGCCGCGATGAAATCAAAATCAACACAGGGCAGGGAAATATTATCGGTAACGTTTATGATCCTGGCTTTGAATCGGGGTCTTTCCCAACTGGCATGGCCTGAACCCGGATCAAATAAAACCACGGCATACCAGAAGATCATAGAGAATACAGTGGCATTTGCCGGTATGGTATAGGTATAAGAAACTTCTGAGACCTGTTTGCCGGGAGGAGAATTTGTATTTCCCAGCATCACGCTGTACAATCCGCCGGTATTGGGGTTTAGCTGCTGGAAATTCCCATACTGGTCCCTTCCTGCTGTACCCGTTGTAAGCATAGTATGCCGGTTAGGAACCGGGGTGGTGCTTAAACTCCAGTTGATATTTCCTGTTGCCTGGTCAAGCGTTCCAATTCTGCATTCCCAGTTTAGGAAGTCACCATTTTCAAAATCAAGATTAGGAGGGCAAGCGCCTGCCTGTGCTTTGGCTGAAAGCGAAAAGAACATGCTTGCAAAAATTGCAAGAAATATTGGGGCAAAACGACGCTGCATGTACAGGATGGAATAGCATCAAACTTATCAAAAATAGCCCGTATTTCAAAGGCCTTCGGACTATTGTGATTCAAATCAAAGCAACTGAGCCATCTCAGCCTTTTTACCTGATTTTTTTTCGTTTCTTTGCCCTTCAACTGTTTACACTAAACATTACCCGTTATTATGAGTTACATCGCTGAGATCTTCGCCCGCCAGATACTTGATTCAAGAGGAAATCCAACCGTAGAAGTAGATATACTGACAGATGAAGGGGCCCTGGGCCGCGCGGCTGTACCAAGTGGCGCCAGCACCGGCATTCATGAGGCCGTTGAACTACGCGATAATGATAAAAAATTATATGGAGGCAAAGGTGTATTAAAAGCAGTGAAGAATGTAAATGATCTCATCGCCCCGGCCCTGCTTGGAGCTGATGTGGCTGACCAGACAGGTATTGATGAAATGATGATCCAACTGGATGGCACCGCTAATAAAGGAAAACTTGGAGCCAATGCCATCCTGGCTGTAAGCCTCGCCGTGGCAAAAGCTGCCGCAGAAGAGGCCTCCCTTCCGTTATACCGCTATATCGGTGGAACGAATGCCAAAATACTTCCCATTCCAATGATGAACATCCTGAATGGTGGTGCCCATGCCGATAACAAGATCGATTTCCAGGAATTCATGGTAATGCCAACAGGTGCCTCCAGCTTTAGTGAAGGTTTGCGCTGGGGAGTAGAGATCTTCCATGCATTGAAATCCGTATTGAAGAAAAAAGGATACAGCACCAATGTAGGCGATGAAGGTGGTTTTGCCCCGAACATCCAATCAAATGAAGAGGCGATAGAAACAGTACTTACCGCTATTGGCGCTGCTGGTTTTAAGACCGGCACCCAGGTTAATATCGCTATGGATGCGGCCAACAGTGAACTCTGGAACGCTAAAAAGAAAAAATATGTTTTCCATAAAAGCGATGGAAAAGAAATGACCAGCGAGCAACTGGTGAAATACTGGGAAAAATGGGTGAAGCAATATCCTATTGTTTCCATTGAAGATGGAATGGCAGAAGACGACTGGGCTGGTTGGAAATATCTAACCGAGACCATCGGAGATAAATGCCAGCTGGTGGGCGATGACCTTTTCGTAACTAATGTGGAACGTCTTCAAAAAGGCATCGATAAAAAGATTGGCAATGCGCTGCTGGTAAAAGTGAACCAGATCGGTACGGTCACAGAGACCATTAATGCGGTTACCCTGGCACAGCATAATGGATATAATACGATCATGAGTCATCGAAGCGGAGAAACAGAAGATACCACTATTGCCGACCTGGCCGTGGCGTTGAACTGCGGGCAGATCAAAACCGGCTCAGCCAGTCGTACAGATCGTATGGCTAAATACAATCAACTGATCCGTATTGAAGAATTATTGGGCGCCTCCGCAATTTATCCAAAGGGAAAGATTAAATTTGGGAAGTGAAGCTGCTGCGCCATATACCTCCCATTTTTCGCAATAAGTATCTTATTGCATTTGCGGCTTTTTGCGTGATCATCCTATTTCTGGATAAGAACGATTTGCTGACCCAGGTAGAAAGAAAAAAAGAATTAAGGGCCCTGGACAACTCCAGGGACTATTATACCCTGGAAATAGCCAGGTTAAGGAAAGATTATCAGGACCTTACAACAGATCCCAGTGCCATTGAAAAACTGGCCCGCGAAGCTTTTTACATGAAACGCGATAATGAGGAGCTATTCCTGATACCGGAAAAACACGATTCCCCAAAGAATTAAGAAATCCAACACAATAAGGATTTTGCCTCTCCGTTTTTAACTGGATAAGTTGGATCCCCGACCCCCTGAACAACTAATTTTCTGGACAATTTAACCGGTTGCAAATGACCAATTTTACACCTGAAGACTTATTACTGTATCTGTACAACGAAGCATCAGCCGAACAACACAAGGCCATTGAAGAAGCCCTTTTAAAGGATTGGACCCTTAGAGAAAAACTCAATGTGCTGAAAACTTCGATGCAAAGGCTTGATAAAAGCGTTGTCACCCCACGTACAGAAGTTATTTTAAATGTACTGAACTACGCAAGGGAACATTCCACCCAGGAAGTACAGTAAAAGCTACTTACAATTTTTTTAAGCATTCCCAAAAGGAATGCTTTTTTTATTGGCACCCGCCTTCCCTTTCAGTTATTTTTGCGTTTAATGAAACGGAAGGAACGCTACCAGTTTGTGATCGACTATTTCTCCGAACACATGCCAGTTGCCGAAACGGAACTTGAATTCAAAGATCCTTTTCAATTGCTGGTGGCAGTGATACTATCGGCGCAATGCACGGATAAAAGAGTAAACCTTACCACTCCTTCTATTTTTGCCCGCTATCCTGACCCGCAAACTATGAGCAAGGCATCTTTTGATGATCTCTTCCCATTGATCAGGTCCATTTCCTATCCCAATAATAAAACCAAACACCTGATCGGCATGGCGCAGATGCTGGTAAGGGATTTTAACGGGATAGTGCCCATGACCGTAGATGAATTGGTGAAACTCCCCGGAGTGGGAAGGAAAACAGCCAATGTGATCACGTCGGTAGTGGATAGCCAACCCAATATGGCCGTTGATACGCATGTGAACCGGGTAAGTAAAAGGATAGGACTTGTTCCATCTACCGCTACCACCCCGCTTGCAGTGGAAAAATACCTGGTCAAAAATATTCCCCGGGAGCTGGTACACAGATCCCATCACTGGCTGATCCTTCATGGTCGTTATGTTTGCCAGGCCAGGAAACCAAAATGTGAAGAGTGCGGCCTTCGCGAGGCCTGCCTTTATTTCAAAAAGAACAAACTAAAAATCCCAATACTACCATGAGGAAAATAGTTGCATACCTGCTGCTGGCATGTTTTCCCTCCTCTATGCTGCATGCGCAATATTATTTTTCCAACGACCGCTATTATGAATCTCCGGTACTGTATGAGGTGGGTGTAAAGGCGGGTGTGATGAATGCCCTTACGGATCTGGGAGGAAAAAATGGTCCTGGGAAGGGCTTCATCAAAGACCTGCGCTGGAATACTGCCCGGCCCTGTTACGGCGCTTATGTTATGGTTACGTATAACCATGCCATTTCAGGAAGGATCGAAGGTACCAGTGGTTCAGTAGTGGGGTTTGACAGTGTGTTAAAGATCTATGGCGATAATCTCAATGGCCGCTACCAGAGAAACCAGAGTTTTAAATCGCAGATAGCAGAACTCAGTCTGGGCATAGAGGTTCATCCCCGGGTGATATTTAAAGGGGCCACTTCAGATCTTCCGATCCTCTCTCCCTATTTCGTTATTGGCGCGGGCTATTTTTCATTTGACCCGCAGGGCAAACTGGGAAACAACTGGTATGAATTAAAACCATTGCATACAGAGGGCCAGCATTTCAGTGAATACCCCGACCGCCAGGAGTACGACCTGCACCAGTATAATCTTATGGGGGGCATGGGACTTCGTATAGAACTTGGATCCCTGTTCAATGCGCGAATAGAATTTCTTGACCGCAAACTTTTCACCGATTACCTGGATGATGTGAGCACCACTTATATTGATCCGGCGCTGTTTTATAAATATCTCAACCCCAGCGTTGCCGCCATTGCCGACAAACTGGCCAACCGGCGGAAGGAGATCAATCCCGCCGATAATACGCTTCCCGGTGCCAGCAGGGGTAACCCCAAAAAAAACGACAACTATTTCACCATAGAATTCAAGCTGGGACTGGTTTTGGGCAGAACACGCCGCTGAGACTCTGCCTGAATTTTATTACATTTACTGACAGTTCGATCTTATCCTGTTTCAGCCAAAACAACCGGAATGGAAGGAAAGCAAACCACAGATCTCATAAAACATAATTACCTGTCCTTCGGGCCACTGGTAAACTCCCTTCGGAAGAACATACAGGAAGGCAATCCCGGTATGAAAAAACTTTATGGCCAGGTGTTGAGCGAAATGGAGCGCCATCCTGAACTTTTGCAGGCCATCACGGAGCCGGGCATGGTCCTGAATTATTCTGAACTCATAGAAGAACTATTATCGGCGGTATTCCCTCCTACCACGGCCAACCTGATGTATGGGGTTTCCCTTCCATTCAAGATGGAAGCAGTATATGCCTCTCCCCTGTTCAGTAAGAACCTGGTGAAGCCAGATACAAATGAGATCGAATTACCGGAAACGCAAATAGGACTTAGCCTGACAGAAGAAAAACTCAACCTGGCTTATGGACTTATACTGAAAAAATACCTTCATTTCCAAAGTCCCGATACGGTCAGGTCCATCTATCCTTATATTGACCAGGCTACCGGTCTTACCCGGTATATGGAATTACGGATCGATGCCCGCTTTATTGACGTAAAGCCAAAAGATCAAATGCCTGAACTGCCAGCAAGTTTGCTCGATCCAAACACCAACCGGTTACGTAAGCTGGATGAGTTGATGAAACTTATTCCCCTGGATAATTTTGTATTTGAAGGGCTGGCAGTGATGCGTATTAATGACGTTACTGAACAGGCCGTGATCTCTGAGATGAAGAACCGCCTGCTTGATTTTGATTCTTTCTCTGATAACAATACCACCTATAACGAGCTGGAAAAATTTGTGGAAAGCCTGATCGGTATTAAAGGCCTGAAGATCGGCATCACGCCTTTTTTCAAGATAAACGGCCACTATGTGTATTCCGAGATACATAATGCCAACAGTATACTTTTCCGGAATTATGAGTCCAATTACGATAAAGACGAGGTCAGCGACTATTGCAAATTACTTTTCCGGGATAATGACCAGCCCCTGCTTTTTGAAAAACTGGATGAGAAACTGTTAAGCGATGTGCAATGCCTTAATTCCTATTACAAGGAAGGGGCGCGCAGCCTGATCCTTTGCCCCCTGAAGCAAAAAAATGATCTGATAGGCATACTGGAGATCATGTCATTTACCGAGGGCGAACTTTTGCCCATACAGGTAAGTAAAGTGGACGCGGCCATACCCTTGTTTACCCTCAGCATTGAAAAAGCCCTGGACCAGCTCAACTCTGAGGTAGATAAAGTGATCAAGAAAAAATTTACAGCGGTACAGCCTTCGGTAGAATGGAAGTTTACGGAAGTGGCACTGGACCATATTGTAAAAAAACATCTTAAAAAGGAGGAGAAGGTTCAGCGTATCGTATTTGAAGAGGTGGCGCCGCTATATTCCGCCATTGATATAAGAAACTCTTCCACCGAAAGATCGCGAGCTATACAGCTTGACATGATCGAGCAACTGGAAATGGCCCAGCGCCTGGTGAAGAAAGCCCAGGAACACCTGGCATTCCCTTTATTGCAGGAGATCGAATTTAAAATAGAGAAATTCATTACAAACGCTTCTGATGTATTGCAATCGGAGGAAGAAATGAGCATCAATGAATTCATGAAAGGTCAGGTCACTTCCGTTTTCAGTCATTTGCATAAGACTGAACCCCTGTTGAAAAATGATATCGAGCAGTATTTCTCTACGCTGGATCCTCAATTGGGTATGCTTTACAGGCACAGGAGGGAATATGAACAAAGTGTAACCCGTATCAATGAAACACTTTCTAAATTCCTTGAAAAAGAGCAGGCCGCAGCGCAAAAGGTTTACCCGCATTATTTTGAGCGGTTTGTCACCGATGGACTTGAGTTCAATATTTATATGGGCCAATCCATCACTCCCCGAAAAAAATTTGATGAGATCTATTTACGCAATCTTAAAATGTGGCAGTTGACCGCAATGGCCAAGGCGGCCAGGCTTACCCATAAACTGGAAGCTGAATTAAGCCATTGTTTAAAGACCACCCAGCTTATCCTTTGTCATAATCAAACACTTTCTGTGCTGTTCCGAACTGAAGAAAGGAAATTTGATGTGGATGGTACTTATAATATCCGCTATGAGATCGTAAAGAAAAGGATCGATAAGGTCAGGATAAAAGACAGCAGCGAAAGGCTTACCCAGCCGGGAAAGATCGCAGTGGTATATTCTCAATCAAAAGATGCCGCTGAATATATTGAGTATATCGAATTCCTCCAGAGCCAGCAACTATTGAAACCTCCAATTGAAAAACATGACCTGGAAGAATTGCAGGGCGTTTCGGGACTGAAAGCGCTGAGAGTGGATGTAAATTTTGAAGAGGCCCCGGTTACTGAGTCAGTTGAATTATCCCAAACAACCTCAGAAGATCTGATCAAAAATAATTGAAAATAAAAAAGGCCCTGGTGGGGCCTTTTTTATTTGTTATGTCGTTGATCAGAATCTCCAGCCTATCGTTACAAATGGCAGTTTATCTTCATCGGAAATGGCAAAATTGAATGTAAGCAGTATTCGGCGCAGCGGAGAGAACCAGAAACCGGCTCCATACCCAAAAGCACTCTTGCTCACGTTATCATTATCAACCCATACCCTTCCTGCATCTGCGAAGAACACAAAACCAAGGGAGCCGGGGAAAAGATAGGTTTTGAAATTAGAGACCCTCCAGCGAAGTTCAGCCTGGTTATAAAGTTTGGTCTTACCGGAAAACCGCTCGCGGCGATATCCGCGGAGGTTATCATTATTACCGAGGTATTGAGCCTGGTGGAAATTGAAATCACCGAAATTGGTTCCAAACCCCGCACGGTTGGCAAAGGTGAGGCGGTTCTTCACCAACGGCAGGTAGAAACTAAAGTCAGTATTAAAGATTCCAGGGCTGTATTTTGTATCGCCCATACCACCTAAATAACGGAATGAGGTCTGCCAGTTGATCCCTTTTTCTGTAAGGACTTTGGAGTTACGGGTATCCACGCTCAGGCTAAAATTAACTCCCAGGTATTTTTGCTTGGAGAATACAGTAGCTGAATCCAATCCATTCTTTCCGGCACCGGTGCCTGTTTTTGAAATAAAGCGCTGCATGTTCAGCTTATCATCTGTATCCATTTCATAAAACTGGAATGTGGGTCCCAGGTTCAGCTCAACTTTGGTGGAAAAACGATGGCGGAGGTTCAGGTAAACGTCTGCCAGGTCATACCGGGCACGATAATATTTGAATTTCTGTGGTTTCGTCTTATCATAGACAGAATTCATCCCATACCCATAGAAAAGGGTAGTGTTAAATGGAGATTTTACATCAATGTCTGAGGTGAGATCGGTCTTCTTTCCGAATACAGAAATAATTTCATTATGGAAACGGAATCTCCAGGCGGATGTTGACAGGGAATGGTTGACCGAAAATTCATTTAATGATTTAAAAGGTTCTTTTCGGAAACCCTGGCGTATCATGCGCATTCCAAATCCAAGCGAAAGGCCATCATCAGGATTATAGCCGATCGAAAGCAAAGGCATCACGCGGTTGTATTTAAAACCAAGGCGGTCAAATTTATTGACACCAGAATCAGAGGATAATTTATTTCGGAAATTTCCGATCAACTTGTTGCCACCATCGATCTTGTCATAAACAATACTGTTGTGCCTTGCCCCCTTACCCTGGTTCTCAAAAAGATCTTTTCCTCCCCCACCGATGAGGCGGATCTTGATCTTATCATTATCCCCATGGATCACGAATTTATCATCTCCGTCAAACCCATAGATCCTTACCTCTTCCGTATACTGCGGATCAAATTTCCTTTCATACATTTTAGAGGCCTGGTTACCATTCTTGTCAACTTTATATATCTGTACCAGGAGGCTTCCATCATCATTGCGCGTAAGGTCAAAAAGTTCTTTTTTGTCGCTGGTAGTGATATTTACCTGCTCTGCCAGGAACCTTGAATATTCCACTGCTTCCTGTACCAGGTATTGCCTTCTTTGTTTCAGCGTTTCCTTGATCATATTACCGGAAATATCACGGATCTCCCGCGGCTGCATATTGATGGCCTTTTCGATCACCTCATCCGTGATCGCCGCCACTATTTTCTCAGCCACCCTTTTCCAATCATCCTCGGTTGCTTCCTGGAAAAAGAAATGGTCAAAATTCCTTGCAGCGAAATTGAAATATTTTACACTTTTTATATGAGGTTTAAATCCTTCCAGCTGGGGCACCATTGATTTACTTTTTACAAAACTGGGCAGGAAACCCCGGTTGATATAAAATGCCTGGTCCCGGTCACGCGGAATGGGAAAATAGGTTTTGCCTCCGCGGTCATTGTCTACCGCTCCCCATTGCCATTGGTCCTCGTGACGGTCAAAATCCATTACGAACATATCAAGCAGGCGTGCTTTGATGATGGCCTCGTGGTCAATATCATTGTCATTGTCTTTTTCAAGCTTATCTGAAACCTCGTCGGTATCAAAGCCTTTTGTTACATTTTCAGGTAATCTCTCTTCGAAAGTGGCAAGCATATTTCCAAACTCCTTGCGGAACACACCCAGCTTTGGATCATCTGGAATGTATACCAGTCGAACCTTTCCATAAGGAACTCCTACAGCATCCGCCAGCGGCTGCATAGAAAGCGAAGCATAAGGATAAGAGGCAGAAACCCCATCAGAAACCAGGTCGGCAGCGGCCTCACTCTGAAGATCACCCGGCAAGGTTTTGGAGGTAATGAATTTTTGAATGGAGCGAAGGGTATATTGACGGCCATCTGCGCCTTCCATTCTAAGCGACTTAGTTTGTTTTCCCCCTCCTTTTTTAACAGGGGTCAGTCCACCTTTTTCGGTGTCCAGATGCAATACCGGAACGGTAATAGGTATATTCCACTCTTTACGGTAGTTGGATCCCATCCAGAACGTCGCCGAATTATTCATTTTAAACGTAGATCCCTTTATAGTAACCGAATCACCCTTTATCTGGGATAAGCCCGGAAGGGATAGGAATAGGCATAGAAGCCCGGTAAGTAATAAAAATCTCATACTTGCAGGTTTAAGGTTAGGTTCTCGTGATTATATGGAAATATATGACTTTTTGAAAAAAAACAGGGAATATGGTCCATTTTATAGCTGGAAATAGCCAGGCTACAAACAAGATTTTTCAGGCCCTGAAGATTTCAGTAATTTCAAACTCTTTGCCAGGGAGGTTGTTATTTTATTTCTAAGAATCTGTTGCCCTGAGGGCCAATAGAATATAGCGTAGATGGAATGAAAAGAATATTATTATTTTTTGTACCCCTGATCCTAAGTCATCAGGTAGTTAAGGCCCAGGTGGTGAACGGATCCGATACGATCACCCGCCGTATCATCCTTATTGGAGATGCAGGCCAGTTGACCAATGGAAGACACCCGGTGGTAGATGCCGCCCGGAACCTGATCCCATTAGATGAAAAGACCACGGTACTCTTCCTTGGTGATAATCTCTACAAACGGGGTCTACCGGATGCGGAATATGATACTTACCTGGGTGCACGTGCGGTACTCGACTCCCAGCTTTCACTTGTGGCCGGAACCAAATCCCAATTATGGATGATCCCGGGAAACCATGACTGGGAAAATGGAGGCCGCGATGGATTTAATGCCATCCTTCGACAGCAACTTTATGTTTCTTTCCTTGCATATAGAAACCCCAACATACATTATGAACCACAGGAAGGTTGTCCAGGGCCCGTGGAAGTTCAGGTGGATGATAATGTGACCCTGATACTATTCGACAGTCAATGGTTCCTGCATCCTTATGACAAACCTGAAATAGAATCTGATTGCAATTGCAAGACCACCGATGAAGTGGCCAAGCAGATCGGGGATATCGCCGCACGTAATGCAAAAAAACTGGTGATACTTGCCTGCCACCATCCATTTAAAAGCAATGGTATTCATGGCGGCTATTTTTCATTGAAGCAACATATTTTCCCGCTCACGGATATGAAAAAGAACCTGTATGTCCCGCTTCCGCTGATCGGCTCCATCTATCCTATTTCCCGCAGTGTATTTGGAACCCCACAGGATATCAAGTTCCCGGCCTATACAAATATGATCAATGAGATCTCCGAAGAGGTGAAAAAGAATGCACCTAACCTACTATTCGTTTCGGGCCATGACCATAACCTCCAGTTGATCCGCGACAGCACCTATAATTACATTGTGAGCGGTGGAGGATGTAAACAAAACCGTACTGCCAAAAGCAAGAAATCATTATTCAACAACACCTCCGAGGGATTCTCCGTTCTGGAGATCTCAAAGAATAAAAATGTGACCATTACTTTTTATACCGTGGGTGATAGTGTTGTAAAATATCCTCCATTTACCCTGTTGAATTTTGCCACTCCTGCTGCCAGGATCGATAGTATGGCAGCGATCCGGGTGGATGACCCTTTTCTGAAATATAAAGACACGATCACCACGGCCATAAAACCGGAATTTACCAAAGCGGGTGCTTTTAAAAAACTGTTCATGGGAAACAATTACCGTAAGGAATGGTCAACCCCGGTGAATATGAAAGTATTTAACCTGCAGAAGGAAAAAGGCGGGTTCACCATAACAGGTCTTGGAGGAGGCACTCAGGCAGTATCGCTGAACCTGAAGAATAAAAAGGATAAAAAAGATTATACACTTCGGGTGGTGGACAAAAATCCAGGGCAAACTATTCCAACAGCTTTACGCGGATCACTCGCCACCAGTATGGAATATGAGCTGAAGACGGCTACCATGCCCTATGGATCTATGATCGTACCCGGGCTTACCTCAGCACTGCATATTGCTGCGCCGAATCCGGAATTGTTCTTCATTCCTGATGACCCTGCCCTTGGCTTTTACAGGGATATCTTCCGAAACAAGGTGGTGATGCTGGAGAAAAAAGACCCCACATTTGATGGTTCCAATGCCCGCGCAACAGCCAAGATATTCAACGAAATGATCGATGAACCTGATCACCGCCCCCTGCAGGAAGAAGCGCTAAAGGCAAGGTTGCTGGATATGATCATTGCAGATTATGACCGGCACCTGGGACAATGGAAATGGGATACCCAGGATACCGGTAAAGGGAAAGTTTATTCCCCTATTCCAAAGGACCGCGACCAGGCTTTCTTTTATTCGAATGGCCTGATGATGAAATTCCTGACCAGGGGCAATCTTCCTTTCCTGAAAGGTTTCAGAAGCAATATCCCCAAAGTAAACTGGCTGAATTATACTGCCCGCGATTTTGACAGGATCTACCTTACTGACCTGGATGAAAAAGACTGGCAAAAACAGATCAGCCAGGTAAAACAGCAGCTTACTGATTCCGTGATAGAAGCAGCTGTAAAAAAATTACCAAAGGAAATTTATCCCTTACATGGTGAGACCATCGCTAAGAAAATGATCAGTCGCCGTAATCTCATCGAAACGGCCGCCATGAGTTATTACCGGTTCCTTTCAGGAAAGGTCAATATCATTGGCACCAATAAAAGCGAGATCTTCCGCGTATCCAATACGGCAGATGGCAAACTGCAGGTAAGAGTGCTGGCCCGCGAAAGGTCAGATACCAGTTTTACCATGTACGACCGCATTTTCGACCCTAAGATCACGAAAGAGATCCGAATGTTCGGACTAAACGATAAAGATGTATTCATTGTAGATTCCAATACACATTCCACCATTAAGCTACGGATGGTCGGTGGACAGGACTACGACACATTCGACATTCGCGGAAAAGTGGAAGCCCTTCTCTATGACACAAAAGATACCGGGAATTATATACGTACCGCCAGTCATGCGAAGAATCGTTTCTCCAGCAATTCGCCGGTGAATGAAAAAAGCCTTTTCAATTTTAATTATAACTATAGCAAGTTTCCGCAGCTATCACTGGATTTTAATTCTGATGATCA
Source organism: Chitinophagaceae bacterium (assembly GCA_016720565.1). Taxonomy (GTDB): domain Bacteria; phylum Bacteroidota; class Bacteroidia; order Chitinophagales; family Chitinophagaceae; genus JJ008. The sequence goes on along the minus strand of JADKKJ010000011.1, from coordinate 1,165,437 downwards.
TTTTTATATGGGCGCCGGTTTTTCAAGAAGGACCTTTGGTTTCCGAAACCTCCCTTACGCAACGGACCAGAACCTGCGTATCCTGTATGCGGTGGAACATAATGCCTGGCAGCTGAATTACTCCGGTGAATTCAACCATATTACCAGGAATATTGACCTTGTGCTAAAGGCCAATGCTGCCCGAAGCGCCCTCAGGAATTTTTATGGACTGGGTAATCATGTTGAACTCGATAAGAACAAGCCTGATAATTATTACCAGGTAAGGTATAGAAAACTGGAATTTGAGGCGCTGATCCGTAAAAGGTTCTTCGATAAGTTCCATATAATGGCAGGGCCTTATTATAACAGATACTCTGCTACCCAACGCGAAAACCTGGGCAATGTTTTTGCCAAACCAGGAGCCGTGGGACTTGATTCAGCCAGTATATTCAGTGTCAAATCTTACCTCGGTGCCAAAATGGTGCTGTTGGCAGATAACAGGAACAATACATTCTGGCCAAGCCGGGGTATACTTTGGCAGAATACTGTTTTCGCCCAGCGAGGGTTGAATGATAATAGCCGTGACCTGATCGGTTTCACCTCAGATATGACCATTTATGCCAGCTTCGCTGATCCGGCAAAACTGATCGCTGTGCTTAAAGTGGGTGGTGGACATTTATTCAACCGCAATTTTGAATATTTCCAGGCCCTTACCCTGGGAATGAACAATGGACTGCGTGGTTTCAGGAAAGACCGTTATATGGGCCGGGCAAACTTTTACAGCGGTCTTGAACTCCGTGTAAAATTGGGCGATGTGAACTCTTATTTCATACCCGGCCAGATCGGCCTGCTATTTTTTGGGGATGTTGGAAAGGTTCATTCCCGTTTTGACGAGACCAGAAGATGGCATGGCGCCTACGGGGCTGGTATTTATTACCTGCCTTTTAACCTGTTTGCCATCACTGGTTCCATTGGTTTTCACAGCGATGAAAAAAGCCTGAATTTTTCTGTGGGCACCCGTTTCAACCTGGTTTATTAATATTTCCTGATACGGCACGATTATTATTGATATTGTGGTACTATGCTTACCACGGTTCGCCACAATTCAATTAAACAGGATATTTCTGCACGCACCGTTGTGGGACGGGTAAAAAGATACCAGGCACTGACCATATTGGTAATTGCCGTTAGCTGGACCATACTGGACCTTCTGTTCTTTATCCAGCGAAAATTCGCAGGTACTCTTCCTGCCAAATACTCCTCACCAGATTATAATTATTCCAGGGAATTGCTTCTTCGTGAAGTGAATGTTTTTTTGATCAGCCTGGCCATTGGCTGGTTCATAGTAGCAGTTCTGAGGAATTATATGCGGGGGGCCTCCTTAGGCCAGAACCTGCTGATGAAAACACTGATACTGATCGGGGCCGCCTTTTTAATGAACCTGTTTATCTATGTTACCTATGAATGGCTGATCGCAGGAAGGACCTTCAATGTGGCCATAGGTCGTTTCTCGAATAATATGTTCCATTCAAAATGGCTATTGCAAAAAATGCCGGAGTGGGTATTGTTATTCATATTGACCCTGCTGGCCATGGAAGTGAACGAAAAATATTCTCCCGGTGTGTTTTTAAGTATCATGATGGGGAAATACCTTCAGCCCAGGGAGGAGAACCGTATCATCATGTTCCTTGACCTGAAAGACTCTACCCCCATCGCAGAAAAACTGGGTCACAAGGAATATTTTAAATTCATAAGGGATTTTATTTTTTTCGTTTCCGAAGGCATGCTATCTCATGATGGAAGGGTATACCAGTATGTAGGTGATGAGATCGTGATCTGGTGGTCAACCAAACCGGCAAATGCGAAAAAAGCGGTGGCCTCCCTGATCACTGCAAGAAAAGAATTGAATAAACATGCGGAATTATTCCGGCGGAATTACGGGATAATACCAGAATACAAGGCCGGCATCCATGCCGGTTTAGTGACCGTAGGCCAGGTGGGCCTTATAAAAAAAGACGTAGTTATGAGTGGTGATGCCATCAATACAGCAGCCAGGATCAGAAGTGCCTGTACCGAACTCAATCATAAATATATTATCTCCAAAGAAATGGTGGACCTGCTGGACATGAAAGACTGGCAAGCGGAATCACTGGGTCAGGTTGACCTTAAAGGAAAGAACCAAACCATTGAACTGTTTGCCCTGCAGATATGATCATTTGCGATACGTGAATTTCAGGATCGTCGCGATCCCTTCTCCCCCCTTCATTTGAAATATACAGGTCGCCATTCGCAGCGAATGCAAGACCTTCCGGTTGATTGAACAGGGCTGGATCCAGTTTATATACCTGTTCCGGCTTACCATAACGATCGGCTACAAGTAATAACTTACCTACTGATGCCACCACATAGAGTTTGCCATCAATAGGGTTTATTCCCGCAGCGGAAGGCTTGAACTCGGCTGCAGGATCTTTCAGCATATCCCTGATGGCCGAGAGCTGGATCGTATAGACGGGCTCCGTATTAAATATATTTTTTGTGAGATCGAACTGGTAGGCATTTCTCACTTCATCTTTTTCATGCTGACAATCCTTGCATAATAAAATAAGGGACTGGCTTTGCCTGTCAAGGTACATGCTCTCAAATTCATTCTTCCTTCCATCTAATACATAATCTGTGGTAAGCATGGAACTATCCTTAGTAGATACTTTTACAATCGTGCCGCTGCTAATAAGCATATAAATGGCAGAGTCCGAATACACGATATCTTCATAGTCTCCCTTGCCGCCAAATTTGACCTTACCTACTTTATCATTCCTGGTTCGGAAATCAACCGTAAATATGTCGCCTTTCTCATCGTTCTCAGCCAGCATATTATCAGTTCCGGAAATGAAAGAAATTCCAGATATCTCATGCAGGTGTTTTCCCAGCTGCATACGGTCATCAGGTGAATTGAAATTATAGTGGGAGGTCCTTGAAGCCGGGGCAAGTGAATTGGCTGTATCCTTAAAGTAGGGAAAGATGAGCAGGGTGCTTTTACCGCCGCCGCCTTCATTACTGATGAACATATCGCCATTCTGCCGAAAAGTAATTCCCTCAGGTTGCGGAAATAACTGGGAACTAAGTTTATATACAGATTCCACCTGGCCATTCAGATCGCAAATAGCCAGCTGACGGCTGGTGGATGAGATCACAAAAAGTTTTTTCATCGCAGGGTTAACAGCGGCTGCCGATGGTTCAAACTTCGTACTGTGGAAGGGTGAAAGTTTTTCTACCATTTCTGCATTGATAACGAAGATCGGTTTGGGATCAAAGCCGATCGAATCCGGATAATAGGCAAAAGCTGTTACAGATTTTACATCATCACCAGCGCAGGTCTTACACAATATGACCAGGGCTTTTCGGTCCAGGTCGGCATAAAGGGTCTCAAAATCATTGGTGCCTGTAACCGGCAACTGGCCTAATTCATGGCCAGCCCCTTTTCCATCCAGTGTATCCTTGTTAAACCGGAAGAGATGGCCATCACTTCGAAGGATATAGGGTATGCCGTTATAGATGGCTACGTCCTCAAAATCTCCTGCCGGGGCAAAATCATATTCCTCCATAATTGCCCTTGTGTCCCGCCCCAGGTAGAAAACTTTCCCCATTTCGTCATCTATTGCAAGGAACATATTGATCTTACCATCCCAGGCAATGCCGGAGATCTCCTTAAGTTTTGGATCCAGTTTCACGGTGAAGACATCCTTGAATTTATAATGGGGAGGAGAAGCCAGCTTTTTCTGCTTGCAGGAGAATAAAAGCAGTATGCCTGCAAGTGCAGCAGTTTGGAGAAATTTAAACGACCTCATTCTTACCTATTTTTTATAAATTTATCAAATGTTATCTTTATAACACCATGGACAATCAATTGCTTCAGGATGCGCAGACCCAGGTTACGGACCTGCTGGTAAACAAACTTAACAAATCTATCAGCTTTCACACCCTTCAACATACACAGGAGGTAGTGGCTGCTGCAGAAAAACTGTCTCATACCCAGGATCTTTCCGAAGAAGACCGACTGGCCCTGATCACTGCAGCCTGGTTCCATGATACTGGTTATACCACCGGAATAGCAAAAGACCATGAAACAGCCAGCATTCAACTGGCGGCTGAATTCCTGGCTGCCCACCAGGTAAGTCCTGAGTTTACCGCCAAAGTGATCGGTTGTATCAATGCAACACGAATGCCACAACATCCTTCCAGCCCTATTGAAGAAATGATCTGCGATGCTGATCTTTTTCATTTGGGTACACCCGAATTCAGGGAAAAAAGCAAATTACTGCGACAGGAGATCCGTGAATTTGGAGGTTATGACATGTCGAAGAAGGAATGGAGGCAGAATAATATCGCCTTTCTCGAGTCTCATCATTATTTCACTCCTTTTGCCCAGTCAAAGCTGCAGCCTGTGAAAGAAAAATTTCTGCAGGAATTAAAAGAGAAAAAAGAGGAAGAGATGAAACCCGAAAAAGCAGAAAAAAAGAAAGAACCCAAAGAGAAGAAAGATAAGGGCAGCAGTGCCGACCAATTGGCGATCTTAGAAGCGAAAGCCAAAAAAGACAAGGCCAATCAAACCGAAAGGGGGATCAGTACGGTCTTCCGTATCATGGCCCAGAACCAGAATAACCTGAGCCAGATGGCCGATTCCAAAGCGAACATCCTGATATCAGTAAATGCTATCATACTTTCTATCGTAGTCTCCTCCCTATATACCAAACTTCGCGATAATCCGAATCTACTTATTCCATTGGTGGTGCTGGTCACTGTTTGCGTAGCCGCCATCGTATTTGCGATCCTGGCCACGCGACCAAATGTGGTTCATGGGAAATTCACGGAAGATGATATTCGCACGAAAAAAACCAACCTTCTTTTCTTTGGAAATTTCTTCCGCATGGGCCTTACCGATTATAGCTGGGCTATGCAGGAAATGCTGGCTGATAAAGACTATCTCTACAGCAGTATTGTGAAGGATAATTATTTCCTTGGAGTGGTATTGGCGAAGAAATACAGCTTTCTCCGGATAGCCTATAACATCTTCATGTATGGATTGATCCTGGCCATACTCGCTTTCGCACTGGCTTTCGCTATGCCTAGCGAGACATATTGATCCTTCATCCGATCAATTAGTGCCGCCCAGTAATTCTTCCAGCTTCATGACCATTTCCGTCTTGGTGATAGGAATACCCATGACCTTATTGTATCCCACGGCATCCACCATGTATACATCGCGAATGATCTTGATAAGCTGGCCATTGTTGATCTCCGGGATCAGCACTTTCTCAAAATTACCAATGATCTCTCCCAGGTTTTTGGGGAAAGGCCTTACATAACGAAGATGGGCATGGCTTACGCTTTCGCCACGTGACTGCAATTCGGCCACCGCAGATTTGATCGCGCCATAGGTAGAACCCCATCCCAGTACAAGGATCTTTCCTTTTTCAGGACCGCTATCCAGTGTTTGTGCGGGAATATGATCGGCAATACGGGCTATTTTTTCTTCCCGTAGTTTCACCATCAACTGATGATTTTCGGGCTCGTAGTTTACATTACCGGTAAGATTTTGTTTTTCGATACCGCCGATACGGTGCTCCAGTCCGGGAGTACCCGGAACAGCCCATGGCCGGGTCAGTTTCTCATCACGGGCATAGGGCAGATATTTTTCTTCTCCTTCCGCCAGTTCAGTTTTGAATTTTACCGGAATAGGTTTCAGGTCTTCTTCTTTAGGAAACTTCCAGGGCTCTGCGCCATTGGCTATATATCCATCGCTCAGCAGAATCACCGGCGTCATATGATGAATAGCTATACGGGCTGCTTCAAATGCCACATCAAAACAATCAGCAGGGGTAGATGCTGAGATCACCGGCATCGGGCATTCTCCATTCCTTCCATAATAGGCCTGCAAAAGGTCTGATTGCTCTGTTTTTGTAGGAAGACCTGTTGAAGGCCCCCCACGCTGGATATCTACTATCACTAATGGGATCTCCAGCATCACGGCCAGTCCCATTGCCTCTGCCTTCAGGGCCATACCAGGGCCGGAAGTGGTGGTTATTGATAAAGCGCCGCCATAGGCCGCACCAATAGCTGAAGAAATTGCTGCGATCTCATCTTCCGCCTGGAAAGTGCGTACGCCAAAATTTTTATGCCGGGCCAGCTCATGCAGGATATCTGATGCCGGCGTAATAGGATAAGATCCCAGGAATAAGGGCAGGCCGCTTTTCTGGGAAGCGGCAATAAGGCCATAAGACAGGGATTGGTTACCCATTACAGAACGATAGGTACCGGGATCCATTTTTGCCTTCTCCACTGAATAAGTGGTAGAGAAGGTTTCTGTGGTATCACCATAATTATATCCTGCTTTCAGCACTTTTATATTGCTTTCCAGCACCTCTTCTTTCTTTCCGAATTTATCGCGAAGGAAGTTGATGGTATTATCCATATCGCGGTTATACATCCAGTACAGGAATCCCAGCACGAACATGTTCTTTGCCCTGTCCTTTTCTTTCATACCCAGGTTGGCTTCCTTCAATGCTTCACGGGTCATCCTGGTCACATCCATTTTGATCACCTCGTAATTGCTGAGGCTTCCATTCTCCAATGGATTATCACCTTCGGCATAATTGGCCAGGCGAAGGTTCTTGGCATCAAAACCATCGGTATTCACAATGATCTTACCGCCTTTTTTCAATCCGATGAGATTAACTTTCAAGGCAGCTGCATTCATGGCTACCAGCACATCACAGGAATCCCCCGGTGTAAAGATCCGGTCGCTGGAAAAACGGAGCTGGTATCCGCTTACGCCGGGTAAAGAACCTAAAGGGGCACGTATCTCAGCCGGAAAATCCGGAAAAGTAGCCAGGTCAATTCCTAATAATGCAGTATTGTTCGAGAACTGGGTACCGGTCAATTGCATGCCATCACCACTGTCTCCGGCGAATTTTATCACCACATCCTTTAATACTTCCGTTTTTCTTGCCATTTGTAAAGAGGTTATCCTGCGAATTTAAAACAAGTTATGATGCAAAATCATGCTGTTTTTGAGTAATTGACATGATTTAAATCCTTTGGATTTTACCAGAAAAACACATGGGGTTAGCTTCTATTTCCTATTTTGGTCAACCTGAAATAAAAAACATGAGAAGGACCCCAATTTACCTGCTCCTGCTGCTCATCCTGCCCCTGAGAGGATATTGCCAGGCAGAGGATGATATTTTTGAAGCAAACCGCCTGAAAAAGCTATTCCCCGACGACCGCGTTGCAGCTGTTCTGGTAGAAGAGGAATATAATTTTGAGCGCAGCAAGGGTACCGATCGCCTGCCTGTGGTCACCGCCACAAAAAATACCGGTATCAATTTTATTTCGCTCAGGGAAAGCGCCGCCATACAGTATTTTGATTTCTATAATTCATTCTGCAAGATCAATTCCTTCAAACAGCTGGAAAAAATGAAGGGCATGTTCGGTATAAAGAAGAATTATAATGTAGGATACGCCATCGACCGCTCTGCCAGTTCCAGTGAGATCTTTTCCGATGACAGCCGGGTGAAATTCTTTAATATAAAATTTACCGGCTACGCCGATATGACCAGGGTGGAGACCGAAAAAAAATATTTCGACAGTAAATACCTCACCTCTGTTTATTTCAACAGTTTTTTCCCTGCAAAAGAAAAACTGATCCGCATTGTGGTGCCCGACTGGCTGGAACTGGATATCCGGGAGTTCAATTTTGCCGGTTATAAAGTGACCAAACAAAGATCGCCAGATAAGAATGGTACCGTATATACCTACAGGATCCAGAACCTGGAGACCATGAAAAATGAGGACCAGGCCCCCAGCGCGGCCTATCTTTTTCCTCACCTGGTTATAATTGTTAAATCATTTCAGTACGATGGTAAAAAAGAAAAAGGATTCGCGGATGCAGGTGATCTTTACAACTGGTATCACTACCTCTATAATAAATGCAATAATAAACCGGAAGAATTAAAGGCTAAGGTAACTGAACTTATACGCGGCAAAACAACAGATGTCGATAAAATAAAAGCTATTTATTACTGGGTACAGGATAATATACGCTATATAGCCTTTGAAGATGGGCTGGCCGGTTTTATTCCCGCCCCTGCGCAGGAGGTATACAAAGCCAAATATGGCGATTGCAAGGGAATGGCCAACCTGCTTACCGAAATGCTTAAGCTGGCCGGCTACCCTGCCTATATTACCTGGATAGGTACCAAGCATATTCCCTACGACTATTCGCTTCCTTCGCTCTGCGTGGATAACCATTGCATCAGTACGGTGGTCTTAAACGGGAAAGAATATTTTCTGGATGGCACGGAGAAATATGTGCCTTTCGGAGATTATGCCTGGCGCATTCAGGGAAAAGAAGTGCTGATCGGGAAAGGAGATAAATATGAAATAAAGAAAGTACCGGTAATGGATGTTGACAAAAGCAAAGTGCTTACCCAATGCAGCTTTCAATTGCAGGATAATGTGCTGAAGGGCCATGTAAAAGTGACGCTGACAGGAGAAGAAAGGACCGGGTTCCACCAGTTTTACCATGACCTGCCTTCAGATGATAAGAAGAAACTGCTGAACCGTTTCCTGGAATTTGGAAACAAAAATCTTACCGTAGCTAATGTAAAGACCTCCGATCTCAGCGACCGCGAACTACCGGTGATCATAGAAGGAGATATCGACCTGAGCAATTATGTGATCACCGAAGAGAAAGATATATATGCCGGTATTGACTTTTTCCCAGAAGACCTGCGCGGTATCATACCCGATGCAAAAAGGCAACAGGATTATGAACTTCATTCGGGTTATACCTACCAGTTTGAAACGGAGCTTAGCCTGCCTGCTGGCTATAAAATAAGTTCTCTTCCCCAGGCGCTGAAACTTAACTATGACGACTACTCGGTTGATGCCGCCTACAGTGCTTCGGCCAATAAGATAAGTTTCAGGAAGACCCTGAGTTTTCCAAACGGGCGCATACGCAAAGCCGATTTTGAGAACTGGAAGAGTTTCACAAAAAAATTAACTGATTTCAACAGCAACCTTATTCTGATCAGGAAACCCTGATAAAGCAGAAAATATTTAATATGAACAAGCTACTGTCACTGCTGCTTTTCCTATTTGTTTCTTCGGCCCTTCTGGCCCAGGAGGAGGATGATACGTTCAGCCCTTCCAAACTGGAAAGCATAGGCAAAAACATGAAACAGATCTGGGAAGATAATGACGCGGCATTTACTGTCAGCACCATCCCTTCCAAATGGAAAGATGAAAGCGGGGTGATCATTGCCCAGAAAACACGGTTCTCTTTTGATAAGGATGCCAACAAGCTGGCGGTTTATGAGATCACGCATCGCCGGATACTGCTGGCCGACCGCGATGCCGTAAATACCTATTCCTATTTTTATTTCCGTATTGGATCTTCCAATGATGGCGCTGGTTTTAAGATCATAAAACCCGACGGGCAAGTGCAGGAGGTTTCCCTGAAAAATGCCATTTACATAGAAGATGCCAGCGATGTACCCAATACGTTCACTCCCTATATTGGCAAGGCCAGTACCTACTACGACAAGAGCAGGAGCCGGGTGATCTTTTATAAACTGGCCATCCCTGATCTTGGTCCGGGAGATATCATTGATTATGCAACCATTTTCTACGATGACAACACCGTAAAGAAAATGAGTTATATAGAATTCGATCCCATCTATTTTGTATGCACAAGAGAATATCCCGTTATCAGCCAGAAATTCGAGATAGATACTGATGATAAATCTTTTGTCAACTCCAAATCAACCATGAGTGCGCCGGATTTTAAAGAGACCGGCAACACTAACGCAGATTATGTGTGGGAGGACCATGACCGTGAAAAGATCAGTGATACACGCTGGGTGAACAGCATGGTGGAACTTCCCATGGTAAAATTCCAGATCGTATTCTCCAGGAGTGAGAACCGTTCAGATCTTTTCATTGGCGACCGAGGCGAACTGAAACAAAATATCAGTCCGCAGGAACTGGCCAAAAAAATGAATACGCTCTATAACCGTCTTGACGGTTCCTTATATTATTCCATGGCCAAAGCTTACCTGCGCTCGGTAGGTGGTGAGGATATGAGAGAGGAAGATTATATACAGAAAGTGTATTATATACTCAGGCATATGTCCTTTTACAGGGCCAATGGTTTTTCAAGCGAATTGTTTGCCTCCTGCCTTACCCAATGCCTTGACCTGCGGAAGATCCCTTATCAACTGATCGTGACTGCGCCCCGAACATTGACAAAACCGGAGAATATAATATTCAGGAATGAGCCGGAGTGGATGGTTAAAGTGAAGGATAAATATATTTTCAACGCGGGCGTTTGCACGAATCCTTATGACCTGAAAGAAGAATTCCTCGATACCCCGGCCTTCCAGATCTCATTGGGGAAAAACCCAACGGCTACCCCTTTAACCCTGCCCGGAACAAGGTTTGATGATAACCTGACCACCAACCAGGTGAACGCCACCATTGATACAGCCACCAGGACCATGACGGTAGTATTGCAGCGAACTGTAAAAGGATTGAGCAAGCAGAATGTAAACCAGCAGGCTCTTTCTTATACCACTGCGCTGGACGATGACCACCGGAATTATGGCGGCGAAGATGATGTAAGGGCCGGAATGAAGGGAGACGCGCTGGATAAATACGAGGAGAAATTAAGAGAAAGAAAAAAAGAAGATAAGATCCGGAAACTGGATTACATGAAGGAATCATTGCAGGATGATTTTAATAATATCAGCAATTACCTGGAATTTACGCTGAATGCGGATGGACGCAGCTGGCGCAAACAGGAACTGATCTATACCAATAAGTTTGAACTCACCGATATGGTAAAAGTGGCGGGAAATGATCTATTGGTATCCGTACCGGGATTAATAGGCGAACAGTTATTCATTCCGCAGGATGAAAAGAAAAGAGAAGTGGATGCAGACCTTGGTTATGCGCGCAGCCTTCGTAATGTTGTCAGCTTTACCATTCCGGAAGGTTATAAAGTAGTTGGGCTGCAGAACCTGAATACCAATGTTGAAAATGAAGCGGGACAATTCGCCGTACAGGCCAGCATTGAGAATAATATATTGACCATCATGGAAAAAAAGATCTACAAGCAGGCCATCGTAAAAAAAGAGAACTGGTCGAAACTGATAGAGATGCTGGATGCAGCGTATAATTTTTCGCAGAAGAAAATATTGTTGAGGAAAAGCTGAGGTTGAGATATCTGCTTTCAGCATGTTGAGGCCTGCTGGCAGCTGTTGAGGGATGAACCAAAATTGATTTAATTTTGGCTCTACACTCAACTGCTCAAAGGCTCAACTTCTCAACCCCTCAACCTATTCTCTCCCATCCAGCAAATTCCCCAGTCCTCCCAATACCGAACCCTCTTCCTTACGATGATAGGTGCCATAAGCAACTATGCGGGAAGCAAGCCTGCTTATAGGCAAAGATTGTATCCACACCTTGCCCGGGCCCTGTAATCGCGCAAAGAATAAACCTTCACCGCCGAACATTAAATTCTTGATCCCTTTCACAAATTCAATATCGAATTGAACACCGGGGGTATAGGCCACCAGGCAACCGGTATCAACTTTTAATACTTCGCCGGGCACCAGGTTCCTTTCTGTTATAAAACCACCCGCATGCAAAAAGGCCATGCCATCGCCTTCAATTTTTTCCATGATAAAACCTTCGCCGCCAAAAATACCCACACCCAGTTTACGCTGAAAATGTATGCCTACACTTACGCCTTTAGCTGCGCAGAGAAAAGCATCCTTCTGGGCAATGATGGTTCCTCCCAATTGAAGCAGGTCAACAGGGATGATCTTCCCGGTATAGGGAGCCGCAAAACTTACTTTTTTCTTCCCCTGGCCAGTATTTGTAAAGGCGGTCATGAACAGGCTTTCGCCCGTCAATAATCTTTTACCGGCACTCAGCAATTTTCCAAGAAAACCTGAGTTCTGCTGTACGGAGCCATCCCCGAAAATGGTTTGCATCTCAATGCCATCCTCCATCATCATCATGGCACCGCTTTCGGCAATGGCCGTTTCCTGGGGATCAAGTTCTACTTCAACAAACTGGAGTTCCTCTCCGTATATATGATAATCGATCTCGTGGTTGTGGATCATGTTTGACATTATTTACCGGTTTTAGACCCCAAAATTAGTCCTTGATACACCAAAAGAAAAAGAGTTTCTTCATTTTGATAAATGGTAGGCAGTCAATAGGATATTTCAGTAATTTACCGGTCCTCTGAATAATTAGCTCAACCAAACACGATAAACATGAAAAGACAATGGTTATTACTGGCCTGTTTTATGATCTTCCAAATGATCATGAACGGCCAAGCCAAACTGGTGGAAAAAGTGACCCGCACAGGCTCGGAACTGGTGATCCCTTATGAAAAATATGTATTGCCCAATGGACTTACCGTTGTGGTACATGAAGATCACAGTGACCCGCTGGTGCATGTAGATGTTACCTATCACGTAGGATCGGCCCGTGAAGAGATCGGGAAATCCGGCTTCGCCCACTTCTTTGAACATATGATGTTCCAGGGCAGCGATCACGTAGCCGATGAACAGCATTTTAAACTGGTTTCCGGGGCTGGTGGTACGCTGAATGGCAGTACCAACCGCGACCGTACCAATTATTTTGAGACCGTACCAAGCAACCAGCTGGAAAAAATGCTCTGGCTGGAAGCCGACCGTATGGGCTTTTTGCTGGATGCGGTAACACAAAAAAAATTCGAGATACAACGCTCCACGGTTAAAAACGAAAGAGGACAGAACTACGATAACCGGCCTTATGGACTAAGCGGTGAAACCTCTTCCCGTAATTTATATCCCTATGGACACCCCTATTCATGGCTGACCATTGGTTATGTGGAAGATCTTAACCGCGTAGATGTAAACGACCTGAAGAATTTTTTCCTTCGCTGGTATGGTCCTAACAATGCTACACTTACGGTAGGTGGTGATGTGAAACCTGCCGATGTAGTAAGACTGGCGGAAAAATATTTTGGATCTATTCCCCGCGGGCCAGAAGTAAAACCAGTGGTCGTTCCTCCGGCTATACTTACCTCTGACAGGTATGTATCTTATACCGACAATTATGCAAAGCTGCCTTTGCTTTCGATCGTATATCCTACTGTTCCCAATTATCATCCGGATATGGCCGCACTAGCCTGCCTTTCGCAGGTATTGGGACAAGGTAAGAATTCCGTATTGTACCAGCTGCCAGTGAAAAAACAACTTGCCCTCAATGCAAGTTCTTTTAGCCAGCTTTCAGAACTGGCGGGAGAATTTTCTTTCCAGTTCGTTCCAGGCCCGGGAAGATCACTCGCTGCAATGGATTCTCTTTTCTATAATGCCCTTGATAGTTTTGAGGCAAGAGGTGTAACGGATGACGACATCGCAAAATTCAAAGGAGGGATGGAAGCCCAAACCATCAATGGCCTGCAATCTGTTGCGGGTAAGGTTTCCCAGTTAGCAGCATTTCAAACCTTTGCTGGTAATCCGAATAAGGTGACCGACCTGCTGAAAATGTATCAGGCGTTGACCAAAGAAGATGTAATGCGTGTTTATAATAAATATATTAAAGGCAAATATGCGGTTCACCTGAGCATCTTACCAAAAGGCCAGGAAAAAATGATCGCAAAAGCCGATAATTATAAGATCGACTCAAGTTCTTATACTGCTCCTGATTATGGCTATAAAGGGCTGAAATATGCAAAAGCCACAGATAAATTCGACCGATCCAGGATCCCTGGCAATGGACCCAACCCTACTGTAAAAGTCCCAAAATTCTGGAGAAAAGATCTTCCTGGTGGCGTTAAAGTGATCGGTTCGGAATCTAATGAGATCCCTACCGTAACTGTTACCATTAAATTAGTGGGAGGGCATCTTTTACAGGCAACCGACACCTCTAAACTCGGACTGGCCAGTGTTTTTAGCAGTATGATGAATGAGGATACAAAGAATTATACGGCCGAGCAGATGGCCGTTGAATTACAGAAACTGGGCAGTTCCGTGAATGTTTCCAGCGGCCAGGATGGCATCAGTTTCAGTATACAGTCATTAAAGAAAAACCTGGCGGCTACTATGGCCCTGGTAGAAGAAAGAATGCTTCACCCGAAATTTACTGCGGCTGCTTTCTCCCGTATACAACGCCAGCGACTGGAGAATTTCAAGCAAACCAAATCTGACCCTGCGGCAGTGGCCTCCCTGGTATTTGCAAAATTGAATTTTGGCCCCAATAATATTTTAGGGATGAGTGAAGGTGGAACGGAAAATACCATCCGAAATTTAAAACTGCAGGATGTACAGAATTATTACGATAACTACATGAGCTCGAACGGAGCAAAAGTGGTGATCGTTGGTGATGTGAAGCAGGATGAGGTGATCCCCCAGCTGGATTTCCTGAAAAAACTTCCAAACAAAAAGATCGACCTGCCTAAACCCGCAAATGATCCAAGCAACATTGATAAAACGAAGGTCTTTATCGTGGATATTCCAAAAGCAGCACAATCACAGTTTCGGGTAGGTTACAATACCGGTCAGAAATTCGATGCCACCGGTGAATTTTACAAATCATCCCTGGTGAACTATCCATTAGGGGGTGATTTCAACAGCCGACTTAACCTGAATCTTCGCGAAGACAAAGGCTGGACCTATGGAGCCCGTAGTTCTTTTGCTGCGGATGACTATTCAGGCAATTTTGAATTCAGTTCAGGCATACGCGCAGACGCCACCGACAGCGCACTCGCAGAAGTTATGAAAGAACTGAATAATTATACGGCCAATGGGATAACAGAAGCTGAGCTGACCTTTATGAAGAGCTCCCTGGGCCAAAGAGATGCGCTTCGCTATGAAACAGGAATTCAGAAGGCCGGATTTATAGGCAGGATACTGGAATATAATCTTCCCGCCAATTATGTGGAACAACAGAATAAGATCCTGGCCGAATTGACCAAAGCCCAGGCAGATGCCTCCATTAAAAAGAACCTGAACCCTGCCAAAATGAATATCTTACTGGTAGGTGATAAGGCAAAAATATACGATGGCGTAAAAAAACTGGGCTATGAAGTGATCGAACTGGACGCTGACGGCAACCCCGTACAGAAGAAAGGCTTCTGATCTTTAGGATTGTTTAACAAAATGCCGTTCCGAATACCGTCGGGACGGCATTTTTATTACCCCCGATCATTGCTATTTTAGTCCCGAAATTTGATACATTCGATGATCTCTAATTTTTTTTACATGAAAAGGCCACTACTCCTGAACCTGTTTTTTGTGCTGATTTTAAGCGCTTTCCTCGCCCCATCAAAGGCGGATGCCCAGGTATTATACAAAGTGAACTTCCACGATAAGAGTTATAACCGCTATGAAGGCCTGCTGGTCTATTTCAACGACAGCTATGCCTATATGCGGATCGGCTATTACTCCACAGACAAACGTTACCATGTGGTAAATGTGGATTATAAATCTACTACCGGCAACTTATCCGATGGCCGGCAATATTTTTTCATGTCGGGGTCAAATCCTCGTTTTATCACGGAGAAATCTACTGATCAAACTTATAATCCCGATTATTTTATCTGGAGAAAAGGTAAATACGATGATACCTGGGATGTTTCCACCACCGACGATAAGGACCTCACTCCCGGATCCGAGATCCCTGTGGATTCATTTTACCAGGTGGAGCCTACCAATGTGGGGGAAACCTTCCTTCGGAAATTCTTCTGGACCAATGAAACAGAGTATGCCTCGCTTAAAAAACTATGTGGTATTGACAACACCATAAAAAGAGTGACTACTCCCGTTACCACTACCAATTATGGGAATGCAAAACTGCACCTGATCGTTGTGGCCAATACCCTGATCAGCGATATCGGCCCCAGTTGTATTGCCGACCGTGATAAACTGGACTACGAATTCAGCAATATTAGTGATGCCCTGGGACTTACCTACCGGAAATATGTAGTGGATGGCACCAATTTTAATAAGGAAAGCGTACAATACACACTTGACCTTGTTCATCCTGGCGCCAATGATGTGGTGATCTTCGTTTACCGTGGCCATGGTTTCCGTTACGATAACCAGACGGATGTTTACCCTATGATGGACCTGCGTACCTCCAGTTATATCAGTATCACGGAACAGACCACTATGCCACTAAGCTATGTATATAATGAACTGAAAGGAAAAGGAGCCCGGCTAAACCTGGTGCTTGCCGACTGCTGTAATAATAAGATCGGCCTTACACAGGTTACCGCCAACAGTTTCCTGAATCTCCAGGCGGATAATCGCCCGGATATCACCAAACTCAAAAAATTATTCATGAACGCCAAAGGCAGCCTGATCTCTGCGGCAGCAAAAGCCGGTGAATATTCCTGGGCCAATTACCTGGGAGGATTTTATACCATCAGTTTTATTCAGGCGCTCAAAGAAAAGATCGGTTATATGAATACCGGCTCTTATAGCTGGAACGATATTATTTCTTATACTACCACGCTGGCCAGGAACAAGACCCTGCCTGACCTTTGTAATAATTGTACAATACAAAACGGTATTTCATCCATCACCGTCACTTACTGATAGTGACAACGACCAAAACAAAAAGCGGCTCTCCACCGGGAGGCCGCTTTTTTTATTGAACGGTTTTCCTGTTATTTTATCTTCTTACCCATCCAGACTTTTTTCCCCTGCAGGCGACGGCCCAGGTACATGATGCCAACAAAAATGAAGAACAGTGGACCGGTGAATCCAAGCAAGGCAATGAATTTGGTGCCATAGAATTTCTCCATTGGTCTTTTCAGTCTTTCTGCGATCAGGTACATGCTCGGCACCATCACCAGGGTAAGGAAGAAAGAGAACATCAATCCAAAAATGATGGTCCAGCTCAGCGGTCCCCAGAAGACCACACTGTCACCGCCAAAGAAAATATGCGGAGAGAAATGCTGGAACAATCCGGCAAAATCAATATTGAATCCAACCGCAAGAGGTAATAATCCCAGTATGGTAGCCACTGCGGTAAGCAGTACAGGAATGATACGGATCTTTCCCGCCTGTATAGCCGCTTCGCGGGTACGCATGCCCCTCCCTCTCAATTCATCGGTGAATTCTATCAGAAGGATACCATTCTTTATTACAATACCAGCCAATCCAACCACGCCCATACCCATCATGATGGTAGCGATGGTCATACCTGTCAGCGCATATCCAAGGAATACACCAATGATGGAGAAAAATATCTCCGTGATCACAATGAATGGCTTGCTAAGGCTATTGAACTGCAATACCAGGATCAGGATGATGATACCCAATGCGATCAGTAATGCGGTACCTAAAAACGCCTGTGTTTCTTTTTCCTGCTCACTCTGCCCGCTCAGTTTAATGGTCACATCTGATGGCACTTTAGCAATGGCCATAAAATCATCAATATGTTTCTGCAGTTCAGCATTCACACCTGCTACCATGGTTGGGTCAGGCACATTACTTTGCAGCTGTATGGTCCTCTTCACATTCTTTCTCTTCACTCCTCCTGTTGTACTGGTATAATCTACCGTGGCCACGGAACTCAGGGGAATGGACTTCACCTGCATTGTATTCATATCCATAAAAGTGATCCGCATATTCATCAGGTCGGTCACATTATTTCTCAGCAATTCCTTATACCGCAACTGGATCTTGTATTCATCTTCTCCCGACTTGATCTTACTAACCTCTTTTCCAAATATCGCCGTACGGATCTCCATGCCGATCTGGCCGGTACTTAAACCTTCCATCAATGCACGTTCCCGGTTCACATTCACGGTGATCTCCGGATTTTTAAGGTCCACATCCGCCTGCAGGTTCTCAATTCCATTCACGCGGTTGGTGTCCAGGTAATTCAGCAACTGGGTAGCCACCGAAGAAATATTCTCAAAATCATCACCTGCCACTTCAATATTCACCGGTGGTTCAGTGGGCGGGCCATTGTCTTCTTTGGTCACTTCTACACTGGTGCCTGGAATACCCTGCACCACTTCCCTGATCTGATCAAGATAAGGCTGGGTGCTTTTGCCATTACGTTTGGCGTATTCTACAAATGAAACCTGGATACGTCCCAGGTTAGACTGCACACTTCTGTTATTATCCCTTGGATTATTCGCGCTTACCGCCACATTCACAATGATGCTTTCAACAATACTTCCTTCCGTTCCCGGTTTTTCTTTTTCCAGTACTTTTTCCACGCGGTGTTCCAGAATATGCGTGATACTATCTGTATACTTTACATCAGAACCTACAGGCAGTTTAAGATATACATACACAAAGTTTGGATCCCCGCTGGGGAAGAAGGTGGTCTTGTTTCCCCGCATTATTAATGCGAAGAGGGCAACTATGAATAAACCGAACAGTGAAACAAATGCCCAGGCTGGCCTTTTTCCTACCAATATCCAGCGCAATAGTTTCTCATAACGCTCCATTAATCCGGGCAATACCTTGTTCTGAAAACGATGGATCACATCATTCAACACGTACGCGTTGAAGATCATCAGTATCGACATCAGTAAAAGGAAATTGGCCGTACCATGGAAACCTGCGAGGTGAAGCAGCACACCGCCGATCAGGAATACGAAGAACCATTTATTGCGGAATATGGCTCGCTTCGGTTTTTCAAATTCTTTTCCTTCGGGGTGCATAAAGCTCACCGCGAATACCGGGTTAAAAATAAAGGCTACGATCAGGGATGCTGCCAGTGTAAGGATCAGCATGGTGGGGAAAAAGATCATGAACTTCCCGATCAGGCCTTTCCAGAATAATAAGGGAATAAATGGCGCCAGTGTAGTGGCCGTACCTGCCAGCACGGGTATGAATACTTCCCCTGCCGCTTCCTTGGCCGATCGCACAATAGGCACCTTGCCATTATTAAATATCCGGTGAGTATTCTCTATCACCACAATGGCATCATCTACGATAATACCTAAGCCGAATAATAAGGCGAACAGCACAATAAAATTCAGTGTAACGGATGACCCGACGATGGAATCCGCCACTGGCAGGAACATAAAGGCCACAAAAACGCTCAATGGCACACTAAGCGCCACAAAGAAGGCGTTGGTAACACCCATGAAGAACATCAGGATGATCAGCACCAGGATGAACCCGATGATGATGGTATTGATCAGTTCATCAAAGGAGGTCTTGGTTTGTTTACTGGTATCACCGGTGAAAACCACTTTCAGGTCCGGTGGTATCTCCCCATCATCACGCATCTGCTGTACCATTTCCTTTACCTTATCCGCACAGGCGATCAGGTTCTCCCCCGCTCTCTTCACGATGTTCAGGGTCACTACATTCTTACTGTCAAGACGTGCATAACTTTCTTTCTCTTTAATGGTATCCCTCAACTCAGCGATATCACGCAGGTAAACGGTAGCACCCTGCGCGCTGCTTCGCACTACAATATTCTGCAGGTCCTGCACGCCACTGAACTGACCTCTAACCCTTAGGGTACGTCTCATATCACCCACCTCGATCAGGCCACCGGTGATGTCATTATTTTCCCGGTTGATGGCATTCTCGATATCCATAAAACTCACACGGGCTGCGGTCATTTTATAAGGATCTACATTCACCTGTATCTCTCTTTCAGGTGCGCCAACGATCTCAGCGCGGGTCACTTCTTTCAATGATTCAAAATGATCCTGCATCCTATCGGCATACTCTTTCAGTTTGATACCATCATAATCACCACTGATGTTCACGAACATGATAGGCATTTCACTGAAAGCGAATTCCTGTACATCCGGCTCTTTGGTCAGGTCGGTAGGAAGATCAGAACGCGCTTTATCAATGGCATCCTTCACTTTTTGTTTGGCGATATCCGTTTTTACATCGGTATCAAATTCCACCACGATCAAACTATAATCTGTTTGTGAGGTGCTGGTAATTTTTTTCACCCTGGCGCCACTGATGCCTTTTAATTCTTTTTCAATGGGTCGTGTAACGAGGTTCTCAATATCTTTTGGGGAATTACCTACATAGACCGTGGTCACGGAAATAGTAGGCACCACGATATCCGGGAACTGTTCTTTCGGAAGGGAGTTAAATTTCATCAACCCGTATACCGAGATCAGGATGGCCACTATATAAATGGCCGTTTTATTATCGATGGCCCAGCTGGTGGGCCGGAACTGTTTGAATTTGGCGGCAACGCCTTCAAGTATTTTCATACAACTTGTTTAGTTGGTTATGGTTTATCGCAGGGTCACGGCCTGGCCATCATACACAGATAAAAATCCTTCTGTAATGATCTGGTCACCGGCATTCAACCCGCTTTTAATTTCAGTACGGCCACCATAGGTCTCACCAGCGATCACCGTTTTACGGCGGGCAACAGTTTTATCACCTGATCTCTCCAGCACATATACATACTTACCTGTTTCATCCGATTGAACCACATTCACTGGAACGGAAATAGCATCATTGGCCTGGTAATCGAGTATCTTCATGGTTGCTCGCTGGTTGGGTTTCAGCAATGGATCCGAAGGAAGTTTGGCTTCTGCTATAAATGAACGGGTAGTAGGATCAATGGTATTTCCCACCACGCTCAATACAGATGGAAAAGCAGGTTTCCCGGTCTCAGGAACAACAACTTCTACCTTATCCCCTTTTTTAATTCTTGCTACATAATTATCCGGCACCGGAACGATCATTTTCAGATCGGAAAGATTCACGATCACGATCTGCGCCTTTCTATCCCCTCCCATTCCAGAAAAGAATTCTCCCACGCGCACATTCACCTGGTCAACCGTACCACTAAGCTCTGCACGGATCGAGGTCATATTCACCTGCTCCTGCGCTGAGCCTACCTGGGCCATCGCTGCGCGAAGCTGGCTTTGCAGGGCTTCCACATCGGCCTTTGAATTGATCACGTTGATCTCTGCGCCAATTCCCTGGCTCCATAAATTTTCGTAGCGTTGCAGAATGGTCTCTGCCTGTGCCAGCCTTGCTTTCAACACACCGGTTTGCTGCTGTGCGGCCGACAATTGCTGGCGGGCAATGGCATCATCCAGTTTCAGCAATACTTGTCCTTTGCTTACTTTCTGGCCGGATTTTACATATACTGCTTTTACCAATCCACCCTGGCCTGTAGGCGCTACATAAGAAAGCCCATCTGTACCGATCTGTCCCTGCAGGTCTATATAATGCTGGAACTGGCCGGCAACAATAGTATCGGTGTCTACCAGTTTGGTAACCTTAGCGGCGGCAGGATCCTCTTTAGCGATGGCTGATTCCAGGTCGCGTATCTTCTGATCCAGGGTTGATTTTTCTTTTTTCAATTTTTCCAGGCTACCCCTCATATCGCCAAGATTGCCTTTTTTGTCCTTTGCGCCACCGCCACAGGAACTGACCATGATCAGCACGGCAAATAAGATGGGTAAGGAACTGAGATATTTTTTCATGATTTCGGTTTTTGCTTTTTATAAACTTCCTAATGCTTTTAAATAACTAACCCTTGCTATGATCGCATCATAGAGGGCGCGGAAATAATTCGACTGGGCCTGTTGCAGGTCGGTATCGGCATTCAATATGGAAAAACTGCTGCCGGTACCCACTTCATATTTCTTTTTTTCAGAATTGTAGACCTTCTCTGCCAGCTTCATATTCTCTTCCTGGATATCCAGGCTAAGCAGGGCATTGACCAGCGTATTCTTCGCAATGGTCCTTTCCATATCTATACTTTTTTTGGCCTGGTCCAGGTTGTTATCTGCTTTCTCCAGGGTGAACTGGGCCTGTTTTATTTTAGCTCTCTTCTGGAATCCATCGAATAGGGGAATATTCAGGCTGAGACCGATCTGGTTGGTATTATACCAGAACCAGGGCTCCGAATTACCGTTGCTGCCGGCCCTGCGCTGTCCTGTTTTTTGCAGGTTATAAAAGGCAGATAGCGTTGGGAAATAAGAAAGCTTGTATCGTTTTACGTCAAATGATTGCAGCTTCTTTACTTCTGCCAGCAATTTTATCTCGTTACGGTTTTCATAATTAAAATTGTCCTGCAGTAATCCTTCTTTTAACTGGGCGGCTGTAAGTGTATCCTTCAGTACCAGCGAATCTGATTGAAGCAGGCCCAGGTTCAGTTTAAGCAAGGCATATCCCATGTTGATGCCATTGACCAGCTGGCTTTCTACAGCGCGGGTATTATTTCTTGCCACGCTGGCCTTATCAATATCCAGGTGCTCGGCAAACCCGTTCTTGTACATGATCTCCATATCATGCGAAAGTTTGTCCAGACGCTTCAGGCTTTCACGCACATATTTCAACTGCTTATCAGCGATCAGTACGGCATAATAACTTTTATATACCGCTTCGCGGATCTTATCCTCCGCCACTTTTACCTGGAGATCGCTGGTCTTCAATGCCACTTTACGGGCCTGTAATCCAACAAATACCTGGGGTTCAAATAGCAATTGCTGTACCGTGGCGCCAAACTGCAGGTTCCAGGGAGTGAAAAAAGAAAAGTTCTGCAGTTTGAACTCGCCGCTGGATGTAATGGGGTTTCCATTGGCATCCCGCACGCCTTCCCTTTTCAATACATCGTAGATAGCCGTCTCTGTTGCATCAGGAAACTGAATCAGCGGCAAACTGAAATAATGATTACCTGAAGCCGAACCGGTGATCTGCGGATAGGCCATACCCGTGATCTCTTTGTTCCTTTGTTCGGCGATCCTATAATCCAATCGCGCGTTCTTTAATTCATTTACATTCTTAAAAGCGATGTCCACCGCTTCCTTTGCTGTTATCTCATACCGTTGTTGCGCCATGGCGGGGGCCATTGACAAGGATCCCGCGATGAACCACCACAACCTTCTCCTACCTGTTTTCATGACTCTGTTTTTTAATTCGTTGTTGATTGTACTTCTGTATCAGTTTGATGCCTTTACTACTGCAAAGCCCCAATATGAAATTTTCCATCATTACCCGGTTAGTTTCCAGCACCGTGAATTTGGATGGGGGAAAGGCCATTATATTAAAAGGAAGCATCATGGTTTCGAGGCGGTACCGGATCAGGATCTCCACCTGAAGTTCCTCCCGGTAAACCCCATCCTTCATACCCCATTCAATATTGTCTTTTATTACCTTGTACAGGTATTTGTCCTTGTGTTCCCTAAATCGCTGGAAAGCCTTGAAATGGAATTTCTCAAGGTCATGCATTACCATCGGGTTGATATTACTGAACTGCTCCATCGTATCTGTCATGGTCAGGAACATTTCATGAATAGCATCTTTCGCTGACCGGCGGCAGGCAGCACAGTCCTTTTCCATCTTATTGATGTGCAGGTCAACCACAGCCGCCACCAGCTCATCCTTATCAGCATAGTATTGATAGAGCGTTTTTTTGCTCATGCCCAGGTTGACGGCTATATCATCCATTGAAACGGACCTGATACCATAGTGGAGGAACAATTCCTCGCCTTTCAATAATATTCGTTGCTTATGGTCCATATGTTGAATAAATTGGAGGACAAAACTATGGAAACTTTTAACGTAACCAAAGTTTCCGCCCCTGTTTTTACCCTGTTTTACCCGATTTAAACCGGCTTTGGCCGATTTTTTGTTTTACCTTTCCTGCTCAATCTGGTGAGTATGAGCAAAGAACGTCCCTCCTTTTTACCTCCGCCTTTCCAAATAAAAAAATTATTCTCTTACCTGTTACAGGGTTTGCTGATACTGGCCCCTATTGCAGTTACTATTTATTCCATCTACTGGATCGTTTCGTCTGTAGATAGCTGGATCCCCATTTTCAGGGAACCGGTGAGGGATATCGCCGGACAAATCATAGATTATAAAGTGAAGAATTACGGGTTGGGTTTCCTGATCATCCTTATCAGTATCATCTTGATAGGATATTTCAGCTCCACTTTTATTCAATCACGCCTCTTCAATCTTTTTGATTCCTGGCTGGAGAAAACACCGGGTGTGAAATATATTTATTCTTCCGTGCGCGATTTTTTCAGTGCCTTCGCGGGAGAAAAGAAAAAATTCAACAAACCCATCCTGGCCCGCATCTTCGCGGATGATGTCTGGATCATGGGATTTATCACCGATGAGGAAATGGAAAAAATGGATATGGGCGCCGATATGGTCTCTATCTATGTGCCCCAGGCGTATAACTGGGCCGGACAATTATATGTACTTCCCCGCTCCCGATTAAGGAAGATCGGAAAATTCAGTCCGGGCGACGCGATGAAATACGCGGTGACCGGCGGTGTGGTGGAAGTGGATGAGGATAAGAAGGCAGGGTGAATAGGTCAATAGGTGAAAAGTGAATATGAGGAGAGTGGTAATAACGGGGGTCGTATTTTTATATTTCATACCTGTGCTTAACAGCTGGGGGTTTTATGGCCACCAGCATATCAATCAGTACGCGGTATTTCTGTTGCCGCCGGAAATGATGGTTCTTTTTAAACCCCATCTTGATCATATCACTGAACATGCCGTAGATCCGGATAAAAGACGCTACGCCATCAAAGAGGAAGCCCCCCGCCATTATATAGATATGGACCATTACGGGACATTCCCCTTCGATTCCCTTCCGCGCAAATGGAAAGAAGCTATCGATCGGTTCTCAGAAGATAGTTTAAATGCACACGGTATTGTACCCTGGTGGATACAGGTAATGCTGGGGCGACTGACCAATGCTTTCCGCGACAAAAATGTTTCCCATATTCTTCAATATGCCGCGGAACTGGGCCATTACCTGGCCGATGCGCATGTGCCGCTGCATACCAGCAGTAACCATAACGGTCAATTCACCGATCAGAAAGGCATACATGGATTCTGGGAGAGCCGGATACCTGAATTGCTGGCAGAGAAAAAATGGGACCTGGTCAGTGGTAAGGCCCAATATATTTCCGACCCCCTGCAATTCACCTGGAAACTGATCCTGGAAAGCGCAAAAGCTGTTGACTCCGTTTTAAGATTTGAAAAAGAACTAAGCTTTTCCTTTCCTGCCGACCAACGCTATTCATATGAATCCAGAAAGGGAATTATCCTGAAACAATACTCCTCCGCCTATGCAATGGCTTATAATGAAAAACTGAATGGCATGGTGGAACGAAGAATGCGGGCTTCCATTCATGCTGTGGCCTCCTTCTGGTACACAGCCTGGATCAATGCGGGTCAGCCTGACCTCTCTTCTTTAAAGCATAAAAACATCACTAAAGAAGAAGAAAATGAAATGAACGAGCTGAACAGGAGCTGGAAAGCAAACGGATCGATAAAAGACCATTGACCCTGCTGAAACAGCCCAAAATGGGCTTTGTACCGAATAAGCTAATTTTGCTGAAAATTTTTATTGATGGCCAATAGCCAGGGCGTGCTTCATAATTTCAATGCCGGACCTTCCATCCTTCCCAAAGAGGTTTTCCAGGAAGCCAGCCAGGCCATACTTGATTTCAAAGGTTCTGGACTTTCCATTCTGGAAATAGGTCACCGCACCTCTTTATTTCAACCGGTAATGGATGAGGCCAGGGCTTTATTAAAAGAACTGATGGGTTTGGATGATGACCATGAGCCCCTGTTTCTGCATGGAGGCGCAAGTACCCAGTTCATGCAGGTACCCATGAACCTGCTGAATGAAAATGAACTGGCCTGTTATACAGAAACTGGTACCTGGAGCACTAAAGCCATTAAGGAGGCAAGGTTGTTCGGACATGTGGAGATAGCAGGAAGTTCTGCTTCCTCCCATTTCACCAGCATGCCTTCCCAGTTAAATGTACCCGCCACGGCTGCTTACCTGCATATCACTACCAATGAGACCATCGCAGGTACACAATGGCAGCAGATCCCATTTGATTGCGGCGTACCACTTGTAGCAGACATGAGCAGCGATATATTAAGCAGGGAAATGGATTTTAACCGCTTCTCACTGATCTATGCCGGTGCCCAAAAAAACCTGGGCGCTGCAGGTGTAAACATAGTAGTAGTTGATAAAAATATGTTGGGGAAGGTAGAAAGAAAGATCCCCACAATTCTCGACTATCGCAATCACATCAAAGAAGGTTCCATGCTGAATACGCCACCGGTATTCGCCATTTATGTGGTGATGCTAAACCTTCGCTGGCTGAAGGCACAGGGTGGCGTGAAAGAAATGCAGCGGCGCAGTGAGGCGAAATCAAAATTGCTTTATGATACGCTGGATAGCCTGCCGATCTTTAACCCGGTAGTGGAAAAAGCCTGTCGCAGTAAGATGAATGTAGTATTCACCATTACAGACCCGGTGCTGGAAAATGAATTCAATACCCGCTGCATGGAAGAAAGAATGATCGGTGTAAAAGGCCATCGCTCCGTAGGAGGATTTCGCGTATCCCTTTACAATGCCCTTCCCCTGCAAAGTGTAGAGGCCCTGACTGAACTGATGAAAGAATTCGCAAAAATCAAAGGATAACATGGCTACCATTAAACCATTCGATGCATTAAGACCAAAACCTGAAATAGCCGCGACGGTCGCTTCCAGGCCTTATGATGTTTTAAACAGTGAAGAGGCCCGCGCGGAAGCGGGCGATCAACCATTATCTTTCCTGCATGTGACCAAAGCGGAGATCGACCTTGATCCTGCTATTGATTCCCATAGTACCGCGGTATATGAAAAAGCTAAAGAGAATTTAAACCGCATGGTGGCAGAAGGCGTTCTGTTTCGTGAGAATAAACCCTGCTATTATATTTACCGCCTGGTGATGAATGGCCGCAGCCAGACCGGCCTGGTCTGCCTTTCATCCGTGAAAGATTATTTTGATGACGTGATCAAAAAACATGAGTTCACGCGTCCAGAAAAAGAAAAAGACCGTATCGACCATATGCGCACCATTGAAGCGCAAACCGGAAATGTGTTCATGGCCTGCCGCGATGTAGTGGAAGTGAATGCGCTGATCGAAGGATGGAAATCCAGCAATAAACCCGTCTATGATTTTGTAGCGGAAGATGGCATTGGCCATACCATCTGGGTGATCGACCGCGATATCGTGATCAATTCCATCACCCGTTTGTATGAAACAGAGATCCCTTTTACCTATATAGCAGATGGACATCATCGCGCCGCCTCAGCCGCCAAACTCAGTCGCGAGATGCCAGGCAATCCCGAAGCGAATTATTTTCTTACCACTATTTTCCCCGCCAGCCAGCTTGCTATCCTGGACTATAACCGTTTGGTAAAAGATCTTGATGGATTAACTCCGCAGAAACTGATATCACAATTACAGGATGAGTTTTATATTACTTTAAGCCCTGAACCGGTAAAGCCTTCCCAATTGCATGAATTTGGCATGTATCTGGATGGACAATGGTATATTCTTGTATCCCGTCCAGGCACTTATTCTGAAGACCCGATCGGTGTGCTGGATGTGACCATTCTTTCCAATAACATATTAGATAAATTACTTGATATCCGCGATCAGCGCACCGATAAGCGGATCGATTTTGTAGGAGGCATTCGTGGATTGAATGAACTGGAAAGAAGAGTGAACAGTGGGGAAATGAAACTGGCTTTCAGTCTTTATCCCGTTACCATCGACCAGTTATTCAATATTGCCGACAGCGGGAACGTGATGCCACCTAAAAGTACCTGGTTTGAGCCCAAGCTCAGGGATGGTTTGTTGACGCATATGCTTTAATTTGCAACGCAAGGGCCGGCCCTTTCGTCCTTATTAGCCTTAGTATTATGAAAAAAAATAGTTTCCTTTTCTCCATATTGCTGCTCACCTGTTTTACCGCGCTGGCCCAACCTGCCGATATAAAGACCATGCAGGAAACCGCCCGTGGATTTATGCGCACCGGTGATTATGATAATGCGATCATCGTGCTTACCCGCGCCTTGCAGCAGGATAAGAATAACCTGGAACTGCAGAAGGACCTGGTGATGACTTATTATCTTAAACGCGACTATAACAAGGCGCTGGAAGGTGTTAAAATAATTGTAGAGGATGAGAATGCTGATGTGGTGACTTTCCAGATAGCAGGTAATGTATATAAGGCCCTGGAAGAAGTGAAGGAATGTGAGAAGGTCTATAAAAAAGGACTGAAGAAATTCCCTAAAAGCGGCCCTCTCTACAGCGAATATGGAGAACTGCTCTGGTCGGCCAAAGATTTTACTGCCATTGATTACTGGGAGGCCGGGATAAAACAGGACCCCGGGTACAGTGGCAATTATTATAATGCGGCCAATTACTACTTCTATACCACCGATAAGGTTTGGAGCCTGCTTTATGCCGAGATCTTCATCAATATGGAAAGTCTCAGCGAAAGAGGGGCTGCCATGAAACAGCAATTGCTGCAGGGTTATAAGGAAAAGCTGCTGACACAAACGGACTTTACCAAAGACATTGAAGGCAACCGCAGTGAGTTTGCAAAAGCATTTCTTGAACTGACCGGAAAGCAGACCTCCCTTGCCAATATGGGCGTGAATGTGGAGACACTGACAATGATCCGCACCCGTTTCATACTTGACTGGTATACTAACTGGGCTGCCCGTTTCCCTTACCGGCTTTTCGATTACCAGCGCCAATTGCTTACAGAAGGCATGTTTGATGCCTATAACCAATGGCTGTTCGGACCGGTAAATAATTTAACTGCCTACGATGCCTGGACCAAGGCGCATCCGGAAGAATACAAAGAATTTTCAGAGTTCCAGAAGACAAGGGTGTTTCGGATGCCGATGGGACAGACTTATCACTAGAAAAGTTGAGGGGTTTAGGGGTTGAGAGGTTGAGGCCTTCGGCAGTTGAGTGAAGACCCAACATAAAATGAATTTTCACTCAACCTCTCAACCTCTCAACCCCTCAACCTCTCAACCCCTCAACCCCTCAACTTTCCTTCCATTCACCTATTTTCAGTATTTTGTACTAACGAACCAAATTGCTTGCCATGCAGCCACGTCGACTTTTCGATTGTATACAATACCAGGCCTCCAATAATCCATTGCCGGATATGCTGGCTGCTAAAGAAGGCGGTGTTTGGAAAAAATACAGCACTGCCGAAGTGGGCGAACTCGTAGATCAATTCTCCGGTGGATTGATGGCCCTGGGCGTAAATGGCCAGGATATGAGTCCGGAGGGCCGCGATAAAGTGGCTATTATTTGTAAGAACCGCCCGGAATGGATCATGCTGGATATGGCCGTACAGCAAACCGGCGCAGTATTGATCCCTATCTATCCAACTATCAATATCAATGAACTTGAATTCGTACTGAAGGATTCTGGTGTGAAAATGGCCTTTGTGAATGATGAGGAGCTATTCCTGAAGGTAAACAGTCTTCGTGCAAAACTTCCACAACTGCAGGAGGTCTTCACCTTCGAACATGTGCCCAATGCCCGGCACTGGAAAGAACTGATGGTACTAAGTGAACCAAGCCTGGTGGAAGAAGCAAAAGCCATTGGAGAAAAAGTGGGTTATAAGGATCTGGCCACTATACTTTACACTTCAGGAACAACAGGCACACCCAAAGGCGTGATGCTCTCCCATGAGAATATTCTTTCTAATGTACTTACCTCCGTCAATTATTTCCCTCCGGGTGAAAATATGCGGGCACTGAGTTTCCTTCCGCTCAACCATATATTCGAAAGAATGGTCACCTATCTCTACCTGTTCAGGGGTATAGCTGTTTATTATGCGGAGAACCTGGATACGATCGGAGAAAACCTGAAAGAGGTAAAGCCCCATATGTTCACCACGGTTCCCCGCTTACTGGAAAAAGTGTACGATAAGATCATGCAGAAAGCCGGCGAACTAACCGGGGTAAAGAAAAATCTTTTCTTCTGGGCCATGTCTCTGGCAGAAAAATTTGAGATCAACAGGGATATGGGCGCCTGGTATGGCCTTCAGATGAGCATCGCGAATAAACTTGTATTCAGTAAATGGAGAGAGGCCCTGGGGGGTAATATCAAATGCATCGTAACCGGAAGCGCTGCCTGCCAGGTTAAACTGATAAGATTATTCACCGCTGCGAAGATCGTTATCATGGAAGGATATGGATTAACGGAAACTTCTCCCGTGGTCAGCGTGAACCGCTATGATGAAGATGGACGGATGTTTGGCAGCGTGGGACCACTGATCGAAGGCATAGAAGTGAAGATCGCCGAAGATGGTGAGATACTTTGCAAAGGGCCCAATATCATGATGGGTTATTATAAACGTCCTGACCTTACGGCCGAATGCATGAAAGATGGATGGTTTTATACCGGCGATATCGGTATGTTCGTAAATGAAAAATTCCTTAAGATCACGGATCGTAAAAAAGAATTATTCAAAACAAGCGGAGGTAAATACGTGGCCCCGCTTCCAATTGAAAATAAATTAAAAGAATCCCCTTTTGTAGAACAGGTGATGGTGGTAGGTTCTGAAAAAAAATTCGTTGGGGCTTTGATCGTTCCTTCTTTTCCCAACCTGCAGGCCTGGTGCCGTCAGCAGGGAATAACTTACAGCAGCGAGGAAGATATGATCCGCCAACCGGCGGTGGTCAACCTGATAAAAGACCTGGTGGAAAGTTTCAATAAGTTCTTCAATCATGTGGAGCAGATCAAGCGTTTTGAGCTGGTTCCCACAGAATGGACCATTGATGGCGGAGAGCTAACCCCTACCATGAAACTGAAAAGAAAAGTGATCATGGAAAAATACAGAGAAGCAATTGACAGGATCTATCTCTGATCCGGAGACTTCTCTTTCGATGTATCCCTGGGTGATCCTCTGCGCCTGTCCATCATTTTATTAATGAATGAATCATATTTAGGCAACTGCTCTGCACTAAAAAGGCTGCGCACTCTTTTGAAATGCCCGAAGGTCATCAGGTCAAGCTTGCGCTGCTGATCCAGTACGCGCTGCTCGCCAGCCTCAATGGAGCTGTCACTGGTGGTACTATCTTTCATTAAAGCGAAGAAATCCGTTTTTGCCATTCGCATCGAATCAAACAGGGGACGGATATTCTTAAAATGTTCGTCCTTCATGTTTTTAAAATCAGCCTGCTGCTGTTCCGTCATCTTCAATTCCTTCATCATCATTTCCATGGGATCTTTCCTTCCTTCCTTACGGTCAAAGCCTTTTTTCTCCTTCATGATAACATAGACCAGGGCCAGGTTTGCCAGGAGCAGGATGATCACGGCGATCGTTAATATTTTGGTGCTGCTGTTTTTCATTTTATTTATCCTGGTTTAGATCATAGATACTACCGGCGTAATTCACGCGGTATTCTGAAGCCAATGATTGCATGGTTTCTGTATCTGTGGTACTAGCCAGATTAGAGGAAGGTTCCTGACTGTCGCGCATAAGAACGGCCGCATTTATGAGTAAGACCACAAAAAGAGCGATAATAGCATAGACCGGGCGCAAAACCCAACCGGCGTTTTTTTCCGGGAGCAATTGCCTTTCCATGCGGGCCTTTAACCTGGAATAAAAGAAATCAGGGGCCTTGGCCCGCTGGATCCCATCCAAACTACTTAATATGTCATCTGTTCTATTTGCCATAACACTAATTTTTGACGTCAATACCGTATGAAACCTTCGTGTTTTAAAATACTTAACTGTTCTCCTTTTCCAGCGATCTCCTTAAATTTTGCTTGGCCCGGTGCATCAGCGATTCAACCGCTGGCACAGTCGTTTTCATTACTTCACTGATTTCCTGATAACTAAGGTCCTCTATTTTATGTAATGTAAACGCTATTCGTTGATTTTCAGGCAATTCTGCAATAGCCTTAAATAATTTAGCGGCCGATTCCTTTTGATCCAGCTTTACCCCGGGATGATGGAAATCGGGAATTTCCATCAATGGCTCATTGGAATCGCCAAAAAGCTTTTGCATGAAACCGAACCTTTTTTTGCTTTTTTTACTGCGAATCAGGTCCAGCGCCCTGGTAGTGGCAATACGGTACAGCCAGGTCGATAATTTAGATTCCCCTTTAAAACTATGGATGGAACGGTAAACCTGGATAAACACCTCCTGGGCCACATCTTCGGCATCTTCCGCATTGTGCAGTACACCTAGGGCAGTATTATATACCCTGTCCTGGTAATTTTCTACCAGGTAGCGAAAGGCGTTCTCATCGCCTTTCTGAAGTCCTTTTATTAATTCTTGTTCTGTCAAGCCTGCAATTAAAACCGAAACTACGAAACAAAAGGGTTTACTATTCAGCGGTCTTAAAACGGGTGCTATCGATCAAAGGCGCTTTGCCTTCCAATTTATTCTCAAACCTGCTACCAATGGTCGTATGATCCGAAAAGAATCCGTCATTTTTCAAAAAGAAACCAAATTCTCCTGAACCTCCTTTATAATCGGATCGATAGCCTTTCCTGGCAGTGGCGTCTGCGCTGAACTGCATTTTGTTCAGGGGAAACCAACTCCCTTTGCTGCTTCTTACCCATTGATCATGGTACCAGGCCATCCGACTGATATATCCGGTTTCAGGAATAAAATTCTCAAGGAAAGAATGTAATCTTTTCAGGTAAGTATGTGTGGCAGGCCTATCAAAACTTGCCATCAGCTGCCATTCTTTTCCTTTCTCAGAAAACCAGGCACTATACCTTGTATACTCACCAGGCATTGGCCGGGCCCTTAGTAAGAAGGCATAGCTTTTCCCTGCCTTCCAGGGATAAACAATATAACTCTGACCGCCACTCCCTTCATTGCCAAATTCCCCGGTATGCACTTTTTTCCCTTTGGCGATCAACCGTATCTTTTTGTCTTCTGGAATTTTAGAAGGGTCATCAGTTACAAATGGGCTCCAAACAGAAAAAAGCATTCTTCTTTCCTTATTGGAATTGACCTGCATCCCAAAATAGCCTTCTGCAAATCCATTGGCCATAAAATAAGACCCGATCACATCGTTCCCTTCAGGTACCGTGATCTCACTATAGAACCATTCAATATCCTCATTTATGGCACTGAGATCATAATTGATATGAACAGAAGGTCCCCTTCTTCCCCAATAGAAATAGTTATCCGCATTGTCTTTTACATAAGAGAGATCGCTGTCTATGCAGGTGCCTTCCAGTTCAAGGGAACTGACCATCCCATAACTATTCCCGCTGCGTTTGATGCCACGCATATCAATGCGAACATAACCGGTATCTTTTATTTTCAGATCGCGGGTTTGGTAGGCTGCAATGCCGGAATGGCAATGGAGGGTATCTTTTTCATTACCGATCCGGTATTCTATGGAAGACTGTTGTCCGGAGGGTAACTCGATCTTCCAATAGGCCCTTACCGTTCCTGGCCGGTGAACAAATACGTAAACCGACCACCGGGCTTCGGGGTCCCCCCAATTCTTCCAGCCCGCTGCATCCAGTTTCTCTCCAGCTTTAGCCCTGCCACTTAGAAAAGAATTACCTGCCAGGGGAATAGCGATCCGCTGGCTTTGGGCCATCGAACCCATACACAGAAATAATAAAAGAAAAAGGAAGGGACGCATAAAGAATTTTATCAAAAGTATTGAAAGAAGCGGGATGATAGTTGGTCTTCCGATCATGCAGAACGACTGGATCAAATAAGAATTGATCGGCATAAATCAGCATTCAAGGTCCTTTTATTAGTAACAACTCTTGGCAGGCTAAGTAGTAAATTTGAAGGGTAAAACCCAGGAATTGCAATCACCTCTATTTTTAATAACAACCCCGTTTACCCAGTTAAATACGCCCTATCCAGCAACGGCTTACCTTAAAGGCTTCCTGAATACAAAAAATATTCCTGCAGTCCAGGCCGACCTGGGTATTGAGGTTACCCTCCGTGTTTTCTGCAAGGCAGGATTGGAAGACCTTTTTAAAGCAATAGAAAGCAAAGAGCAGGATCGCTCTCCCAATAGTATTCGCATCCTTTCCATGAAGGAAGATTATATCCGTACCATTGATGCGGTGATCCTGTTTTTGCAGGGTAAGCAACCTACCATGGCCCATCTTATCTCCGGACGTAATTTTTTACCGGAGGCCAGCCGGTTTGCCCAGGCCGATGACCTCAAATGGGCATTTGGCACCATGGGAATACAGGATAAGGCAAAATACCTGGCCACTATGTACCTGGAGGATCTCAGTGATCTAATCAAAGAAACCCTGGATGAACATTTTGGATTCAGTCGCTATGCCGAAAGCCTGGGAAGATCAGCGAATAGTTTTGATGAACTCTATACCGCTCTAAATAAGCCTTATACCTACCTGGATACTATCCTGATCCAAATACTTCAGGAAAAAATTGAAAGGATAAAGCCATCCTTACTCGCAATGTCAGTTCCTTTCCCTGGAAACCTTTATACCTCTCTTCGCTGCGGCCAATGGATAAAACAAAATCATCCGGAGATCAAAGTGGCTATGGGTGGTGGTTTTGCAAATACTGAACTCCGTTCGTTAAGTGACCCCCGCGTATTTGAATACTATGATTTTATTACACTGGATGATGGCGAAGCGCCGCTGGAGATACTCTGGAATCATATAAATGGAAAAAAAGACCAGCAGGAACTAAAAAGGACCTTTACCCTCAGTAACAAAAAAGTTGTTTATATAAACAATACCGGCTGCGCCGATTACAAACAGGGACAGGTGGGTACACCGGATTACAGTGATCTTTTACTTGACAGGTATATTTCTGCGATTGAAGTAGTAAACCCCATGCATAGCCTCTGGAGTGATGGCAGGTGGAACAAACTGACCATGGCCCATGGTTGTTACTGGGGTAAATGTACATTCTGCGATATCTCCCTTCCCTATATTAAAAATTATGAACCGATCGCAGCTTCCCTGCTGGTGGATCGTATGGAAGAGATGATCGCGCAAACCGGGCAAAATGGGTTTCATTTTGTAGACGAGGCTGCCCCTCCTTCTCTTATGAAGTCACTGGCCATAGAGATCATACGCAGAAAACTCGTAGTAAGCTGGTGGACCAATATCCGTTTTGAAAAAAGTTTTACGCTGGATCTATGCCTTTTACTAAAGGCTTCCGGTTGTATAGCAATAAGCGGAGGTTTGGAAGTTGCTTCCGACCGTTTATTAAAACTCATAGATAAAGGGATCACGGTGAACCAGGTGGCAACCGTTTGCCGGAATTTTACGCAGTCGGGCATCATGGCCCATGCCTACCTGATGTATGGATTCCCTACACAAACAGAACAGGAAACCATTGATTCGCTGGAGATGGTGCGCCAGTTATTTGAAACAGGCGTATTACAGTCGGCCTTCTGGCATTTATTTACCATGACAGCGCATAGTCCTGTGGGGCTGGATCCCGGAAAGTTTGAAGTAAGAAAACAGAATAATACTCCCGGCAGTTTTGCTAACAATGACCTGGAGCACCTGGATCTAACCGGGGCTGATCATGAAAGTTTTGGATTCGGTTTAAAAAAGGCGTTGTTCAATTATATGCATGGCAGTTGCCTGGATCATCCTTTACAAAAATGGTTTGATTTCAAAGTGCCTAAAACCACGGTTGCCCCGGATGTTATACGAAAAGCGATCGAAGAGCCTGAGTATATCCAGTCACCGAATAGCAAATTCCTTTGGCTGGGAAAATCACCTGTTTCTCAGATCATACAAAAATCCAAAAAAGGAAGTCAGTGGGAAGTAATGTCCATCCAGTTTCAAACGCTGAAAGGAGTACATACGATCAGTGTAGATCCGGCAAAAGGTGAATGGTTATTGAAGCTGCTGCCAGAACTGGATAGTTCACATCCTAAACAACTATCCTTCCAGGAAATAAAATCAGCTTATGAAAAAGCAGGACTGGAAGATTTTGAATTATTCTGGGATAATAAACCAGTGAATGGATTGAATAAAGCGGGCCTGCTAAGGGTCTGATCAATAGGTATACTCCACCAGCTTTTCGCAATATTCATTCATATACAGATCATCCATCGCCACCACCTGCATGGCTTTCCCCTTCGTGGGTTTCAAATGCGCATACCTTCCCAGCCAGATTGCTTCCTGCGCTGTCAAGGTGGTGGCACCTATCTCTATACGACCTTTAGTGGAAAGGCCTAATGCCTTACGCACCATTTCCGAACAATACATTTTATCATCCGTCTGTAAATTAAAAGCTGCATCAAAGCGCAGGCCTTTTTTATACCATTGCAGGATCTTTTTTTTCAGTCCTTTCAATTCTTCTTCCTTCAGCTTATACCGATAGATCCCAAATGCGCTATTCTGCCTTGGATCGGCAAATGCACCCAGCGAATCTTTTCTCATTTTTTCACTGACGATTTCTGTACCGTTTATGATATGAAAGATGAACGGTTTCCCGTTTTCCATCAGTACAATACCAGCATGCGAATACCGCTGGTCTTTCCGGTTAAAATTCTTAATGAAAAAACTCATGGGATCGTTATTCATCCGCAAAACCAGGTCGCCTTCTTTTAATTGAGGCTCCCCTTTACGGATCAGACCATAAGGATCTACTGGTATTGTTATTGATCGGGCTGGCGGTAATGCAGAAGGCAGTCTTGCCGGAATTATACAGAGATAAATATTATAGCCCAGTATCAATAAAATTATGGCTGTTTTCATGTCGTTTTTTTAGTTCGCCTGGAATTTGAACTGGTCAATACCAATGCCCTTGGTAATACCAATATTGGATATATAATGCCGGAAGCCCACTCTTACATCCGTCTTGCTGGTAATTCCGGTAAACGTATATTCATATTTGGTCCATATTTGCGGATAGCCCCCTGCACTCTGGCTGGGATTAATTTCCATGATCATTTCCGAAAAACTGCCCACGGAACTGGCACTATGGCCCACATCAGTTCCCGAAGTCATTCCAACCCTGACCTGCATCCGGTTATAATTAGTGCCTGTTGTATCTCCTCTTGTGTAAAAAGATATTTTATCGCCGTTTTTTACAGATAACACCGGACTTATCAACCAGCTGCTATAGTTGGCTTGGCTGGCAGAAGAGCTGGCATGGGAATAAATAAACTCGGTTTCCAAATTCTGGTAACTATATGCCACAAATCCATACCAGTTTCCTGATTTATCCACTGACCTGAGCCCCTGCGACCAGGGTGCAGATGCAGTGTTGCCCGATGCAGATGAATTGTCGGTCATTACCCAGCCCTTCGTCTGTAAATTATAGACGCTGTCAAACTCCTCCGTAAACGAAATTTCTGTGCCGATATGGGTGGGGGCTGGTGGTGGTGGTGGTGTATCTTTTTTACAACCGTGGGCAAGACCGGCCAATAAACTGGTGGCGATAGCAAGAAAGATGAGTATTTGTCTTAACATGAGCTGCATTTTTGTAAGTACAAACTACCATCACCGGGAAATGAATAAAAATTGAATTTTCAGCAGCCAGGAAAGGTAGTTGCAGAAAATGCAATTGTTGATCTGTTTTTCGGGTGCCTTGGACCTGAAGGATTGAAACTCACTGCTATAAATTAGGCCACATCCTTCTCCACTGAGGATTTATTCCCTAAATTTGCTGCCCTGCCGGAAGAAATTGAGGGCTAAGTCAGTTTCGGGTTTCGGAACTCCTAACTACTAACGCTCAACTATTTCTTTGGTCCCGTACCTGCCTGCCGGCAGGCAGGGTTCAATAGATAGAATGGTCCCGTAGTTCAATGGATAGAATAGAAGTTTCCTAAACTTTAGATACAGGTTCGATTCCTGTCGGGACTACTTGTTATTTTAAAAAACAATAATGGTTGTTGGAAATAATATCCGGCGACCATTTTTATTCTTCGGCTTAAAGGTGGGTTCTATCAACCAGTAGAATGAGCATTTTAGTATCTTTTGCAACTTCTTGATTCCCTCACCGATAATTCAATTATTTTAATTTTTCTCCCGTGGTAGCTTGTGTTTACAAAAACATTCACCATGGTAAAACAAATTCTAACCTTCCTGGCAATTGTCATTATTTTATTGGGCGGCCTTGCCAATGGATGCAAAAAGGACGTACAATTTAAACCTGTGCCGGCTATACCATAAAAGCGGTTTTTTGGATTTTATTATCGATACTTGCTTTCCAAATGCGTAAGATCTTATTTACCCTGCTTATCCTTTTGCTTCTGGGTGAGGCCTATACTTTTATATTGATCCGGTCTTCATTAAGACCCATGAACCGCTGGTGGAAAAAAGCCCTGTTTTCTTTTTATATTTTAGTCACCTTATTTACCTGGGGGTGCCTGTTCATGTTCCGGTCCCTGCTGATGGGAGATCTTTCTCACCTGGCCCGAAATATTTTTCTGGCATTCCTGCTGGGCTTTATGTTGGGAAAAATAGTTATAGCCATCCTTATGCTGATGGATGATCTGAGAAGGATACTTCTATGGATGGTCTTCAAATTATTCCCAAAAACAAAAAGAAAGATAAGTTCCTCTTCCCATGATATCCCGCGGTCATTGTTCATAAAGCGAATGGCCCTTATAACGGGAGGCAGCATGCTGGGCGGGTTATTATATGGCATGAGTAACCGCTACAATTACCAGGTAAGAAATATAAAATTGAATTTTAAAAACCTTCCGGCCTCTTTCCGCGGACTAAGAATACTGCAGATATCGGATATACATGCCGGAAGCTTCGATAGTCATGAGTCAGTAGAAAAAGGGGTGTTGAAAATAATGGAGCAAAAACCGGATATCATATTTTTTACCGGCGACCTGGTGAATAATAAAGCGGAAGAATTCAAACCCTATATCGATCTGTTCAGTCGGTTGAAGGCCCCATTAGGTATCTACTCTACTTTAGGCAACCATGATTACGGCGATTATATAAAATGGGAATCCCCCATGGCCAAAACCGCCAACCTGGAAGAATTAAAAGGAATGCATGCGCAGATGAACTGGAAACTGATGATGAATGAACATGTTATCCTGCAACGGGGAGAAGAAAGTATCGCCGTCATAGGAGTAGAGAACTGGGGAGGCCGGGCAAATTTTCCAAAATATGGCGACCTGAAAAAAGCCTGTGCTGGTTTAGAAGAAAAAAACACCTCTTTCAAAATATTATTGTCACATGATCCTTCACACTGGGATCACCAGGTAACAAAAGAATTCAAAGATATTGACCTCACCCTTAGCGGACATACGCATGGTATGCAGTTCGGAATAGAGATACCGGGACTTAATTGGAGTCCTGTTCAATATTTATACAAGAACTGGGCTGGCCTTGCAAAAGAAAATGAACAGCACCTTTATGTAAACCGGGGTTATGGATTTCTGGGGTACCCGGGAAGATTGGGAATTATGCCGGAGATCACTGTGATAGAACTAAGTTGAATGGAGCAGTGTTAATAGAATCACGCTGATACAGACCAAACTAATTATAAACCTCTTCAGACCGAAGGGGTTTTTTTTCAATAAAACCACCAATCATTTGCTGTGAACAATTAACTACCCCGACTGTTTGTAAAATTATAACCAGAATCATAAAAAACAGCCTCGATTTTGCTCTAACTTCGCAGTCCCGACCAATGAAATTTTGAAAATCCTACTACAAAACATATAAACGTAAATAATGGAAAACAATACAGGTACCCCCAACTCAACACCGATAGCAGAAGCCAAATGCCCTTTCAGTAGTGGTGCGTTGAAAAAAACTGCCGGTAGCGGTCCTGTTAACCGCGACTGGTGGCCCAATCAGCTAAGATTGAATATTCTTCGCCAGCATTCTTCCCTTTCCAACCCCATGGAAAAAGAGTTTAATTATGCGGAGGAGTTTAAATCACTTGATCTGCAGGCCCTGAAAAAAGACCTGTTTGCCTTGATGACCGATTCGCAGGATTGGTGGCCAGCCGATTATGGCCATTATGGTCCATTCTTTATCCGTATGGCCTGGCATAGCGCCGGAACCTATAGAATTTCCGATGGCCGCGGTGGCGCAGGTTCGGGAACCCAGCGCTTTGCTCCCTTAAATAGCTGGCCCGATAATGCCAATCTTGACAAGGCCCGCTTATTGTTATGGCCCATTAAACAGAAATATGGCAAAAAGATCTCCTGGGCCGACCTTATGATCCTGGCAGGTAACGTAGCCCTGGAATCCATGGGTTTTAAAACATTTGGATTTGGCGGAGGACGCGAAGACGTATGGGAACCAGAAGAAGATATTTATTGGGGCTCCGAAGGAAAATGGCTGGAAGATCAGCGTTATTCCGGTGATCGTGAACTGGAAAATCCTTTGGCTGCGGTGCAAATGGGCCTGATCTATGTAAACCCGGAAGGACCTAATGGTAATCCTGATCCGCTGGCCTCTGCAAAGGATATCCGCGAAACCTTTGGTCGCATGGCCATGAATGATGAAGAGACCGTAGCGCTGATAGCAGGCGGACATACATTCGGAAAAACACATGGCGCTGCCGATCCTTCAAAATATGTAGGTCCGGAGCCAGCAGCTGCCGGAATTGAAGAGCAGGGCCTTGGATGGAAAAATAATTTTGGAAAAGGTTCCGGAGCGGATACCATCACCAGCGGGTTGGAAGGTGCCTGGACCACCACTCCTACAAAATGGAGCAATAATTATTTCGAAAACATGTTTGGGTTTGAATGGGAACTCACCAAAAGCCCTGCCGGCGCCCACCAATGGAAACCAAAAAATAACGGTGGCGAAGGCACCGTACCTGATGCGCATGATCCTTCAAAAAAACATGCGCCTTTCATGTTAACCGCCGACCTGGCATTAAGAGTTGACCCTATCTATGAAAAAATATCAAGAAGATTCCTGGCAAATCCGGATCAGTTCGCCGATGCCTTCGCACGTGCATGGTATAAACTGACGCATCGTGATATGGGACCAATATCCAGATATCTTGGTTCAGAGGTTCCCAATGAAGTATTGATCTGGCAGGATCCTGTTCCTGAAGTGACATATCCTTTGGTTGATGCCAGTGATATCGCTGAATTAAAAAATAAACTACTTTTCTCCGAACTCAGTATTTCAGAACTGGTAACAACGGCATGGGCCTCTGCTTCTACTTTCCGTGGCAGCGATAAACGCGGCGGCGCCAACGGAGCACGTATCCGCCTGGCACCACAGAGAAACTGGGAAGTGAATAATCCTGCACAGTTACATAAAGTGTTGACCGTACTGGAAACCATTCAAAAAGAATTCAACCATTCACAAAAAGGCGGCAAGCAAATTTCGTTGGCCGATCTCATCGTTCTCGGTGGATCCGCGGCTATCGAACAGGCCGCAAAAAGCGCCGGACATGGGATCGAAGTTCCTTTCACTCCGGGCAGGGCCGATGCTTCACAGGAAGAAACAGATATTCTTTCTTTCGCGGTACTTGAACCCAAGGCCGATGGTTTCCGTAATTACCTGAAACCAACACATACCGCATCTGCCGAAGAAATGCTGGTCGACAAGGCCCAGTTACTTACGCTTACCGCACCTGAAATGACCGTGTTGTTAGGTGGCCTTCGCGTACTAAATGCCAACTTCGATCATTCTAAACATGGTGTCTTTACAAAACATGAAGGGTCGCTGACCAATGATTTTTTTGTGAACCTGCTTGATTATGGTACGGTATGGACCCCTGCAGCCGGTTCAACCAACCTGTACGAAGGCCGTGACCGGAAAACAGGTGAAATTAAATGGACAGGAACAAGAGTGGACCTTGTATTTGGGTCAAATTCAGAGTTACGCGCCATTGCGGAAGTTTATGGTTGCTCAGATGGTAAAGAAAAATTCCTGAAAGATTTTGTTGCGGCCTGGAGCAAAGTAATGAACCTGGATCGTTTTGATCTTAACTGATCCTGCAGATATGATCTGAAAGTGGCCCCAGAACGGGGCCACTTTTTTATTAGTACTTGACCAATAGTTGTCCCGGCAAAATACCGATCTCAAATCTTTTGCCGCTGTATACTTCCCCGTCCAGGTGGGCCAGCATCACCTCTTCAGATGTAATGAGTATACTTCTCGTCTTATAATGTTTAATGAAATTAAATCCAAGGTGTTTACCTTTTTCTATCACCGGCAGGTATCGTAATCTTAATAACGGGTGCAATTTATTTACCAATACCACATCCAGCCAGCCATCATCTATGGCTGATAATGGTGCAATATGAAATCCTCCCCCGGCACGTTGCCCGTTTGCCACATCAATGATCATATAGGTTGAATCGGTTGTTAGTTCTTCAGATACGGTATGATATTGCCTGGAGGTATAAAAAAATATTCTTTTTAATATGGCGATCAGGAAAGAGGCTTTGCCGGGCCTTTTCCTTTTACCCGCAAGATCTTTTGCCACCGCACCTTCGAAACCGATTCCAATACCATTTAAAAAATAACGGTCATTGCAGGTGGCAAGGTCAACAGGACGGGGCACTGCATTTTCAATGAGCAGTAACTGCTGCTCGAGGCTGACATTACCATATAATAACCAGTGTACATCATTACCCGTTCCTCCATTAAAGATCACCAGCGGTACAGGGATATTGGGATATTTATTCACGAAATAATTAACCGTGCCATCTCCTCCTATGATCCAGGCTTCGGAAAAAGAATGCAGATCAGCGGGCCATTCCTCTATGAATAATTGAAAACTTATTTGTTTTTGCTGAAGATGATCGGTCAGTTTTGAAGCCATCAGGCTGGCTCTTCCTGTTCCTGCAAGAGGGTTACATAAAAGGGCAATATGTGTATGGGCATGCAATTGACCTAGCCTTGCTTACGAAGATATTTAGTGAGTATAACGATCTGCTGGCCTTCCACCCGTCCTTCGATCTGCTCCACATTATCATTTACCAGGCGGATATTGCGCACAACGGTGCCTACTTTAGCATTGATGGTCGATCCTTTTACATCCAGTGATTTTGTGAGTACTACATTGTCTCCATTCTGCAGAATAGCGCCAAAACAATCTTTATGCAACTGAACAGAACCGTCATCTTCATGGTCGCCGCTGGCTTTTGCCCAGGCTAATTTTTCCTCATCGAGATACATCAGGTCCAGTTGCTCCGATGCCCATGATTCGCTGCGCAACCGGTTCAGCATTCGCCAGGACATGACCTGCACGGGTATCACTTCACTCCACATACTTGTGGTAAGGCATTGCCAGTGGCTGCTGTCCAACTCCTCTTTTTTCTCGATCTGCGCCATGCATTTGGGACAAACCAGGATGGCATCTTCCATATTCCCTGTAGCTGGAGGGATCTCGTATACTTTCAAGCCTTCGGTAGCTTCGCAGAGTTCA
This sequence comes from Chitinophagaceae bacterium, assembly GCA_016720565.1. Lineage (GTDB taxonomy): Bacteria > Bacteroidota > Bacteroidia > Chitinophagales > Chitinophagaceae > JJ008. The sequence continues at coordinate 1,122,267 of JADKKJ010000011.1, read as the reverse complement.
CATTTATTGCCGCTTCTTTCTATCAGTCTTGATTCCTGGTTCATATGGCGGCGAATGTAATCATTTCAATTTTATTGAAGGCTGACCAGGAATTTATTGGTATTGACCTTTCCAGATCCGGTGTAGAAATTATTTTTCAGATAATGCCTGGCCCTTACCCAATCCCTGTAATTCAGGATATCGCCATGGGGATTGCAATTCAAAAAACTATTATTGGCCACCAGCGAATATTGTACGCCTGATAATTGTATCAGCGATTGACCTGAATTACAATTGGAAAAGCGATTGGTATAGAGATCGATACGGGGGCCCATGGTGCTTTCATCATTGCCACCCCTGTAAATAATAAGAACGGGTCCCTGGTGATCGATGAACTGGCAATTCCTTATACGCATGGTTTCTGTACTATAGTAGCCCTTATCTTCTTTCTCTGCACCCATATTAAGCAAAATGCATTTGTTGGAACTGAATCTGGTATTACTAAACTCAATATCATCCGAATAACTATGCAGCGAAGCTTCAAAAAAGCTATTTCCTTTGAACTGCTGAAATACAGCGTTGCTCAATTTGACCTTATAATGCATGCCAGCTCCTGCCGTATCTGCCAGCATAAAATGATCAGCGCTTATGCCCTGGCAATTCCACTGCAGCCGGTCCATCCTGATCTCCGAAAATGCAGTGAGCAGGAAAACAGTTTTCAGGGCGTTGGCTGTTGCGATAGTTTGTTGTTTGCCATTACCGTTGATGGACAAAATACCATTGACCTTTATGGACCGGTCGAAAACGTATTTGTTACCGGTCAGTTCAATACGCCTTTCATAAAATTTACTGTCGAGGGCGGCATAGACTGCAGCAGCATCGGGGCATTTGATAATCGGGGACCTGGTTTCAATAGCGATCTGTCTCGGTATAGTTGAACCTTTTTTTACAGACAACTTGATCAAGCCCGCAAAATATTCCAAATTTCCAGCCCCGATATTTTCGGATAGTTCCCCCTTCTTCCATTTCGCCAATTTTTTAGTGATGAAAGCCGGAAGGTCCTGCATGGTATTGGCAAAAGAGGAAACAGGGAAATCGAGGCTCCCTATTTTTTTGATCCCTATGCCTGCTGTAAAAAATCCTGTTTCCTTATTATTTAATTTTCCTGCCAGCTGGTTATTGATATAATATATACTATCTGTTTCGCAATAAGTTTCACTCAGCTCATTGCCTTTTTGATTTACAAAAAGATTATTCAGGAAAAAAACATTCCGCGGCGCCTGGCTTCTTTCCGTATCCGCTCCTTCGCCTACATGAAATGCGCTGCAATCATAAAATGTATTGTTCATGATCACGGCATCGCGAACAGGGAGATAACGATTAGGCGGGGAATTGGGAACACCGTTCATGATAGTAAGTGGCGTACGGAAACCAGTGCCCACGCATCTGCTGAAAAAATTATTGATCACCCAGTTCCCTTCATTGATGATGCGCACCCCGCCGGTTCCTTCCTTGCCATTACCCAGGAAAGCATTTCCCTCGACCAGGTTATCGTTTCCATGACGAAGGACCAGGGCCCCCTGGCAATTATTAAAAATATTCCCGCGCATATGGTTGCCGCAGGATTTTATAGAGATCACTTCCCCTTCGCCATCACAATTGTCGAATACATTATTAAAGATCTTTGTATTACTGTAAAAAGTACAATGCTGAGAAACCCCTACACGGATGATCTCACCTGCATTACTTCCAAGCGCGCGGCGGATACCGAAATAATTTTCCGTGATCAGGTGCTCATTGAGCCTGCTTCGGTCATCATCCAGGATCACGGCCAGCAATACGCCCAGGTTGGTCTTATCATAAAAGCTGCAATGATCGATCTGGTTATTCTTTCCGTAAAGGGATATCCAGTAATGGTCATCCATCCGGTCAGGAGGATTGAATCCATCGATCATACAATTGGTTACCCGGCAATGGTTGGCCAGCCTATCTCCCACCTTAAATACCCAGGGTATGCCATTCTTCGTATACCCTTTTTCAAATACCAGCCCACTTACTTTCACATAGTCGGCACCGATCTGCATTTGACTGTTTCCTGTAAGCGATGTTCTTCCTTTGCTGTCACCGCAAATAGTAATGGGAGAATCGGCCGTACCCGAACAGGTGATGGTCAGCGAACAGTCGTTCCAGTTACCACTGGTTAGCAATATTGAATCGCCGGGTCTTGCTTTTGAAATAGCCGCTTTAAGTTCACTGTTAGTATGGACAATGATCTTTTCCGCGAAACTTTTTGACAGGAGGCCAATGCTGGCCAGAAAGTAAATAAAAACTGCTCTCATGATATATCTTTTAGAGGGATCCTTCGTGATGATTCACGAACAACCATTTTAGGTTTGATGACTATCTCCTGGTCACTTAGGTCTTCTTCGCTGTGCAATACCTCGAGGAAGCGTTTGGCGGCGGCTTTACCAATTTCAAAAGCAAACATCTCCACACTGGAGATGGAAGGAGTGACCAGGTTGGTCACCGGTTCATTATTGAAGCCTACCAGCCCTATATCCATTGGCATGTTCAGTTTTTTTTCTTTGATGGCCAGCATGGCGCCAATGGCCATTCGGTCACTGATGGTGAAAATGGCATCAGGCCGATTGCGTGTATTCAGTAACTCACGGGTAGCTTCGTAGGCATACTGCTGGTTGAAATCGCAGTGAATGGAAAAATGTTTGTTCAGTTTGATATCATGCTCACGCAGGGCTTTTTCAAATCCTTCCATCCTCTTATTACTGATATTTAGATTCTCCGGTCCCGCAAGGATGGCGATCTTCTTATATCCCTGTTCAATAAGATGCTTTGTTGCCTGGTAACCCCCTTCAATATTATCCAACCGGACAATAGGCGTTTTAATGGCGTTCACCACGCGGTCAAATTGCACCAATGGTTTTTTCTTTGCTTGAATTTTTTTTATGTGCTCATATACCTTGGTCTCGCTCGACACCGAAAAAATAAAACCATCTACCAAACTATCGAGCAAGCGGTTGGTGTTTACTATTTCTCTTCCATAACTTTCATCGCTCTGGCAAACCATTACCGTATATCCGGCTTCTAATGCTACTTCATCAATACCCTTGACCATGGTAGCCAATACATAATCCAGATTTGGAATGATCACCCCAATGGTATGCGTTTGTCTTTTCAGCAAGCTTATCGCAAGCCGGTTAGGTTCGTAATTGAATTTTTCCGCGAGGGCCTTTACTGCTTTTTTGGTTTCCGCCTTTACATCCCAGGCATCGCGAAGCGCACGGCTAACGGTGGAAGTGGAAATGCCCAGGGCCTGGGCAATGTCTTTGATCGTTTTTTGTTTTTCCATGGCTTCTGTAAAAATAACCGGTAAACCGGAATAATTCCCGGGAATAACCGATAACGTTCCCGGCAAGGTTATCGGAATTAAATACTTGAAAATCTATGGAATAGCAGAATAATGTTCATAGTATTAACATGGAAAATGAAGAATTCCCGGTAAAATCCCGATTCTTCAGTCCCGGTTTTGATCTTTTAATTTCTCAAGAAAAACTTGCTATATGAGTGCTGTTTCAGGTAAAGTAGCCCTGGTTACTGGTGGTGGCCGCGATATTGGTCGCCAGATCTCCATCAAACTAGCCGAAGCCGGCGCAAAAGTTTGCATTAATTACTGTCATGGTGAGGCCTCTGCCAAAGAAACACTGGCAACCATTGAATCCGCCGGTGGCACCGCCATGCTTGCCCAGGGTGATATGACCCAGGCAGCTGATGTAAGCAAAGTGGTAACTGCCTGTCAGCAGGCATTTGGTAATAATATAGATATACTGGTAAATGTAACCGGCGGACTGGTCGCCCGGAAACTGCTGGAAGATATGGATGAGGCTTTCTGGGATACTGTAATGAACCTGAATATTAAATCCGCTTTCCTGGTTACCAAGGCTGTTGTTCCCTTTATGCCTGCAGGAAGTGCGATCATTAATTTCAGCAGTCAGGCTGGAAGGGATGGCGGAGGATTTGGAGCCATTGCTTATTCCACTTCAAAAGGTGCCATTCTTTCATTAACACGGGGACTTGCAAAAGAATTAGGACCAAAAGGCATTCGCGTGAATTGTATCAGTCCGGGTATGATCAATACCAGTTTCCATGATACGTTCACCAAACCGGAAATAAGAAGGAATGTAGCGGGTTCCGTTCCGCTGCGCAGGGAAGGGGAAGCAGCTGATGTGGCTAACCTGGCCCTTTACCTGGCCAGTGATGCTTCCGCGTATATCACGGGGGCAAGTATGGAGATCAATGGTGGCGCTTATTTTATTTAGAGATAAGTGACCATTCTATATAACGATTGTAGCGCTGTATGAAATTCAGGGGTATTATCTTCTTATTGCTGGTGGCCTGCTCAGGTGCAATGGCCCAGTCACATCCGATCGCATTCGGATCAGGAAACGATTTCGCACAAGTGAAAGCCTCACTTACGCAACCCGGATTTCTTGCAAGTTCCTATGCTGATATTAAAAAACAGGTAGATGCACAGCTGGGAAAAGATATTGATGTTCCCGTTCCAAAAGATCCTGCCGGTGGGTATACCCACGAACAGCATAAATCAAATTATTTTCTGATGTTCAACGCAGGTCAGCTTTACCTGCTTACCAAAGACAGCCGTTATGCCTTGCTGGTAAAAAACCTTTTTCTTAAATACGCGGCCCTTAATCCTACACTTAAAAAACATCCCGAAGCCACCAGCAATTCAGCCGGTCACCTTTTCTGGCAATCGCTGAATGATGCCAATTGGCTGGTATATACCGGGCTTGCCTTCGATTGTATTTATAATTACCTGAGTCCTGCAGAAAGGAAGACCATTGCTGAAGGAGCCTTTAAGCCGGAAGTGGATTATTTCACCAGGGATCTTAAAAGCTGGTTCGACCTGATACATAACCATGCTGTATGGGCCTGCGCCGGAGTTGGAATTGTAGGCATTGCCACCGACAATGACGAATACCTGCAAAAAGCATTGTATGGATCGGATAAAAACGGGAAGGCCGGTTTCCTGGCACAGATAGATGGACTTTTTTCGCCGGATGGATATTATAATGAAGGACCATATTACACGCGGTATGCGATCCTTCCCTTTTATTTATTTGCGCAGGCCATCAATAATCACCAGCCGCAGAAGAAAATATTCCAATACCGCAACCAGGTATTGAAAAAGCACTGGATGGCGCCTTACAGCAGACCAACCTGAATGGTGGTTTCTTCAGTTACAATGACGCGCTGAAAGAAAAGACCTATAATTCCAGTGAACTGGTCTATGCCATTGATATTGCCTGGCAGGTCTATGGAGCAGATAAAGCCTATTTACCGGTTGCCAAAGCGCAGGGACGTGTAGTGCTATGTCCAGGTGGAGTGGGAATTTCTTCTGCATTAAAGAATTCAAAGAACATTCCAGCCTACTATCCATATAGATCTATGGAATTTACAGATGGCGCCAAAGGAGATAAAGGAGGGGTAAGCATTTTACGTTCCGGCAAAGACGAAGATCTTACCTCGCTGATCTTTAAATACAGCTCCCATGGCATGGCCCATGGACATTTTGATAAACTTAATATCAATCTTTACGATAATGGCCATGAGATCATACAGGATTATGGCGCAGCCCGCTTTATCGGTATAGAACAAAAATGGGGCGGGCGCTATCTGCCGGAGACCAAAACCTATACCCAGCAAACCATTGCCCATAATACCGTAACGGTGGATGAGACCAGTCATTATAATGGGAACGAAGCGCTCAGTGAAGAACATCACCCGGTAAGAATTTTTGGAAATATCCATGAGCCAAAAGTTCAGGTGATAGCGGCTAAGGATGACCAGGCCTATAAAGGAGTTGCCATGCAAAGAAGCCTTTATATGATAACGCTTCCTGATGAGCGTAAACCTATTCTGTTGGATATATTCCAGTTAAAGGCCGGCAATGAGCACCAGTATGACCTTCCATTTAATTATTGTGGCACCCTGATACAAACCAATTTCAAGTACCAGGCGGCGCAGGATAAAATGAATGTGCTGGGAAAAAAGAATGGATATCAATTCCTCTGGAAAGAAGCAGAAGCAATGGTGAAACTTCCTTTCAGCCAGTTTACTTTCCTGCAGGATAAACAATTCTATACCATCAGTACGATCTGCGATGATTCCACCCAGGTATTCTTCACCCGTATTGGAGCCAATGATCCCAATTTCAACCTTCGTCGTGAATCCGCTTATATACTGCGGAAAAATGGAACCAACCGAAGTTTCATTTCGGTACTGGAGATCCACGGGAATTACAGCACGGAAGCCGAAACAGCCAGCAACTCTTACAGCAGGCTGACCGGATTAAAAACAATTACAGATAATGAAGAATATACACTGGTACAGGTAACGGTCAATGGTAAACAACTGGTAGTGGCACAGGCCAACAAACAGGTTGCCCCGGATGCTGCGCACCAGCTGAAATGGAATGGAACAGATCTTAACTGGACCGGACCTTATATCCTATTAGTTGACGGTAAAAAATATAATTGATCAATTTAAATAATAACCAGACCCAATGTCATCCACCGAAAAAAAAGAAGTGATGCCCCGGCATTTTGTCGAGCAATCATCCATTCCCTGGCAACAAATGGCACCAGGCGTTCGCAGAAAGATCATGGCCTTTGAAGAAAGCATCATGCTGGTTCGTGTTGAATTCGAAAAAGGAGCCATTGGCAGCGTTCATAAACATTTTCACGTTCAGATGACCAGCGTAGAAAGTGGTGTATTTGAAATAGAGATAGCTGGTTGCAAAAAGATCCTCCGGCAGGGGGATGTATTTCATGTGCCCTCCGATCTGCTGCATGGAGCTGTATGCCTGGAGGCAGGAGTATTGATAGACACCTTTAGTCCCATGAGGGAAGATTTCCTTTAAACTGAAACTATGCGCGTAAAACACATACTTTTTATTTCATTCCTGCTGATCCAAACATCGATCCTGAGATCACAGGTGGCACCCAGGGTCTTTTCACTGGATCCTTCAGCGCTTTTAAAAAATAAAAAGCAGCTAAGTTCTACCAGTTCCGATCTGCAGCCTGCTTATAAGAGCCTTCTGAAGGAAGCAGATAAGGCCCTTTCACATCCGCTGGTAAGCGTAATGGAGAAAAAACAAACACCCCCCAGTGGAAATAAGCATGACTATATGAGTCTTGCGCCATACCATTGGCCTGATCCAACAAAAAAAGATGGACTGCCCTATATACGTAAGGACGGAGACACTAACCCCGAAGTAAAAGATTATAAGGACAAAGAATATTTACCGGATCTCTGTGATGCCTGCTATACACTCTCCCTTGCCTGGTATTTTTCCGGTGAACAGAAATATGCTACGCAGGCAGCCAAATTGATCCGCACCTGGTTCCTTGATACGGCCACCCGAATGAATCCTAACCTGAATTATGGCCAGGCCATTAAAGGTGTAAATACCGGCCGGGGTTCAGGACTGATCGATACCCGTCATTTTATTAAGTTAATAGATGCCGCCAGCCTGCTGGAAGGATCTGCGCAATGGAATAATGCGGATGCCAGTGGATTGAAACAATGGTTCAGTGCATTTCTTGATTGGATGCAAACCAGTGTGGTAGGTCTTGATGAACTGGACGCCCCTAACAATCATGGCATGTGGTATGATGCGCAGCGCTTATCCATGGCCCTGTATACCGGGCAGGCTAAAACTGCCTCTGATATAGTTACCAGCCTTAAATCAAGATTGAATTCCCAGCTTGACAGTGCGGGCCTTTTTCCATTGGAACTGGCAAGGACCAATTCCCAGCATTATTCAGGATTTGTATTGGAAGCCCTGCTGAATGCAGCCCAGCTTTCCGTAAATACAGATCAGAATTTATGGAACTATGTTTCAACTTCAGGCGCCTCTGTAAAAAAAGCCGTACTCGCGCTCTACCCTTATTCAATTGGAGAAAAAAAATGGGCCTATCCTAACCTGAAAATATATGAACCACGTGAGGCCCTCCCGGTATTATTTCGCGGGGCCAGGTATACCAACCCGGTTACTACTAAAGAAGCCATCCAGAGAATTACCGGAGAAAAATACGATCAACTATTATATCATTTAATCATTCCCATAGTTCAATAAAATAAAAACTGCCATTATGAAGAGAATTATTCCACTATTAATGTTGCTGATGCTGATAACTGCTTCAGTATTCTCGCAGCGAACCATCACCGGGAAGGTGACGGCTGCAGACAGCAAAGAACCACTGGCTGGTGTAACGGTGATAGCCGACAATACCAAAGGAGGCGCTCAAACCAAGGCGGATGGATCATTTTCCATTAATGTTTCCGCATCAAGCACCTCGCTGAGTTTTACCAGCGTGGGGTTTCAACCGCAAACTATTTCTATCGGTAACAGCACCAGTATTACCGTAAACATGGTAACTGCTATCACCGAAGGAAATGAGGTAGTGGTGATCGGTTATGGTACACAAAAAAGATCCAGTGTAACCGGTGCAGTAGCCAAGTATAAAAATGATCGCCTGGATGAAAGTCCTTTGGCCCGCCTTGACCAGGCCCTGCAGGGACGTATCGCCGGCTTACAGGTACAAAATATTAATGCGGAAGCAGGTTCAGCTCCTAAGATCACCATCCGCGGTATCAGTTCCATTAATGCGGGCGCCACCCCACTGGTTGTAGTGGATGGACAACCTATCCCCGATGGTTTGGGATATCTGAATATGGCAGATATTGAATCAGTGGAAGTATTGAAAGATGCGGCCTCTGCAGCTATCTATGGATCACGCGGAGCCAGCGGGGTGATCCTGATCACCACTAAAATGGGCAAATCTGAAAAGCCAAGATATAGCTTTAAATATAATATCGGCTCCAAGCGCGATTATAAGCGTTTCGATATTATGACCACCACCCAATATGTGAACTTACTTTTTGCAGAAGCTGCCTTGAAAGCTACCGACCCAAGTATTACGCCTCCTACCGGTACGGCCATTGCCAGTAATGCAGAACGCGCAGCCTATGTGATCGAACAAACACTGATGGGAGGTAAAGGAACAGACTGGCAGGCTGAAGCCCTTCGTCCGGGCATATTCCAGAATATTTCCCTTAGCGCCTCTGGCGGAAAAAAAGATATGCGCTATTTCGTATCCGGCGGTTACCAGCGCGATAAAGGCGTGATGTATAAAAGCGATTATGAGAAATATAATGTTCGTGGCAAAATGGATATCGATCTCAGCAAACGCGTAAAACTTTCATTGAACCTGAACCCATCTTATTCAAGGAAAGAATCACCTTCCGAAAATTTTACCAATTTCTATCGTTACCCCAGCTTCCTGCCGGTCTATCATAATGAACTGACTGCTGCAAAAGTGAATACGCTGGCACAATGGGCAAATATTCGCCCCGGTGATTACGCACAGCCTCGCCATTTCAGTTCTATTATTTATTCTGGTACTATGCCTGATGGCACCCTGTGGAACCCGGGTGTAACCTCTGATCCGTTCAGCTCTGCGCAGAATACCCCTAAATCATCTACGCTTAACCAGGATATCAATGCCTATGAATACAGGTTGCAATCGGCCGCCGATCTTACGGTGAAGATCGCAACAGGACTTGAATTCAAAACACTGGCAAGTATTTATATGAACTATGGCAACTCCATGAGTTTTGCCAACCGTAATGCAACCGCAGATGGTGTTGTTAGCAAAGGCGTTTATGTGAACAGCAGTTATGTTGATCTTCTTTCTGAAAACACCCTGAACTACAGCAAGAGTTTTAAAGGACATACGATCGGCGTATTGCTTGGTTATACCGCCCAGCGCACGAATACCAGTCGTACGCAAACAACCGGACTGGATTATCCCAGTGATAATATCAGGACCCTTAATAATGCTACTTCCATTGATAAAGCAGGAACCTTCGGTGTGAAGAACAGGATCGGCCTTCTTTCCTACCTGGGTCGTTTGAACTATGGATTTAAAAATAAATACCTGCTTTCCGCCAGCTTCCGTACAGATGGCAGCTCTTATTTCGGTCCAGGAAATAAATGGGGCTCATTCCCCTCTATCTCCGCAGGATGGGTAGCCTCAGAAGAAAAATTCCTGAAGGATGTCAACTGGCTTTCAAAATTCAAGATCAGGGCCAGCTATGGTGAGTCAGGAAATAACCGTATCCTGGATTTTGGTTTTCTTGACCTGTTGAATTCAGCCAATTATCCATTTGGTTCTGGTACCGGCGCCAATACTTCTGGCCAGGCTACTTCTTCCACCATTATAGGAAATAAGGATATCACCTGGGAAACCACTTTCCAAACCAACCTTGGTTTTGATATAGCAGTGCTGAAAAACAGGGTAAGCCTGAGTATTGATATGTACACGTCAAAAACGGATAAACTTTTACTCCAGCAATCATCTATGGCCTTTACCGGCGTTCCCCAGTTCTGGAACAACCTGGGAAGCCTTCGTAATAAAGGAATTGAATTCGACCTGAACACGGTCAACATTTCCACCAAGAATTTCAAATGGACCACAGCGGCCAACCTTTCAAAGAACCGCAATGAGATCATTGAACTGGGCAAAGAAGCTTACCTGCTTAACCAGGGCGAGCGTACCGAGATCTACCAGAATAAAGTGGGAGATCCATTGGTACAGTTCTTTGGATTTAAAACTGATGGCGTATGGTTATCACAGGCAGATATCGATGCTGCCAGAGGAAGAGGGCTTTCTTCTCCTTTGAGCAATGTATTTGTTCCCGGTGGATTGAAACTGGTAGATGTGAATGGCGATAATATCATCGACAACAATGACCGTACCGTGATCGGTAACCCTTATCCTGATTTTATCTGGGGTCTTACAAATAATGTAAGCTATAAATCATTTGACCTTGCTGTCGTGATGCAGGGCTCAAATGGTGGCCAGCTCATCAATGGAGATGCTAACTATAATGAATCACGCCGTATGATCCGCGCCTTTACCGATTTCCGCTGGTTAAGTCCGGCTAACCCAGGTAATGGAAAAACTCCTTACTCTACCGTTGGTTATAACTGGATGCTTACCGATTACGTGGTGGAAGATGCAAGCTATTGGGCCGTTCGTGAGATCAGCCTGGGCTATACACTTCCGAAAAAACTGGCCAGCGCTATTAAGATGTCTTCCATGCGCTGCTATGTCACCGCTTCAAATCCTTTCTTTAAAATGGCCAAAGGATACCGCAGCATAAACCCTGAAGGACGCTCCTTCTCCGGTCCTTATGCTTCTTCTCTTATCGATGGCTATCAAAGAGGAAGTTTTCCGATCACCAAATCGATCAACATCGGGGTTGACATTAATTTCTAATCAGACAACTTATATAATATGAAATCGATCAACTATATTTTAATCATCTGCGGACTTAGTTTACTGGGCTGCAAGAAAAATATCGACCTCTACCCGCAGTCGAACCTGAATACGGGTACTTATTATTCAACCGGCGCCGAGGTGAGCACAGCCCTTACGGGATGTTACAGCGGGCTGCAAAAGACCATGGTAGATGAATGGACCCTTACTGAACTTCGCAGCGACAATGCTGTGATGGGAAACCAGGGAAGTACTTCCACCGTGAATCGTGATCTCAGCGATCTAGATATGTTCTTTCCAAATACAGCGCATGCGGGCCTTTACAATTACTGGCTGAATACGTATTATAATATCAGGAACCTAAACCTGGTATTGAACAGTCTTGCCATAGATTATGACCCGGCTGCCGGAACAATTGGTATGGGTACTGTTGCGATTCCTGTTCAGGAATCCGACAGAAAGAAAATGGCGGCAGAAGCATGCTTCCTCAGAGCCTATCATTATTTCAACCTCGTAAGATTATATGGAGCGGTTTTCCTGGTGCATGAACCGTTGGCTCCATTGGATGCGCTGGATATGAACAGATCAACCCTGGCCGATATCTATAAGCTAATTGAAGCAGACCTGAATTTTGCAGCTGCCAATGGACCAACTGCAAGGTTCTCCTCCATTCCTGCTGTTGACCTGGGAAGGGCCAATAGCTGGTCGGCCAAGGCCCTGCTTGCAAAAGTTTATCTCACAGAAAATAAAAAATCAGATGCTAAAACGCTGTTACAGGATATCATTACCAACAGCGGTTATAGTTTACAGGCATCTTACGCCAATGTATTTGCAACTACCTCTGAAATGAACAGTGAGATCCTTTTCGCCGTTCGTTATAAAGCAGGTGGCCTTGGCCTGGGTTCTCCTTTCCCCAATCTCTTCGCTCCTTTGAACAGCGGTTCCGCTGTTGTAAATGGCGACGGAAGTGGTTATAATTACCCGACCTCAGAACTCAACAGTTTGTATACCGCTGCAGATCTTCGTAAGGCAGTAACCATAGGCGTTTATGGCAGTGGGTCCAGCGCCAAACTTTATCCAAAGAAACATATTACGGCCGTGGCCGTTGCAAAAGATGGCGAGAATGACTGGACCGTTATTCGTTATGCCGATGTATTGCTGATGATGGCAGAAGCCGATGGTAATACAACGAATAGCCTTAATATGATCAATCTTACCAGGGCAAGAGCCGGACTTACCGCTCTTACTGCAGCTAACGTAAGCTCTGTGGATCAGTTTGAACTGGCGCTTGCAACAGAAAGAAGACTGGAATTCGCTTTCGAGAACCAGCGTTGGTTTGATATGCTCCGTTTCAATACGACCATGACCACGCAACCGGTAGTGCCACTGATAAAAGCCCATTTTGCGAATATTTATTCCACGCATTATCTACTATATCCTGTGCCCAGGCTTACCCTGGCCGAAATGCAGGCTTTTGTAACAACAGATCGGTTATTATTGCCTATTCCACAAAGGGAGATCGATAATAATACCCGTCTCGTTATTCCTCAGAATCCGGGTTATTAATTTTTGAACAATGAAAAGAATTTCCATTTCCCTGGCCTGCGTTTTTTTAAGTTTTTGCCTGTTTGCACAGGACGCAGCAGATTCGGTGTATAAACCAGTTCAATATCCTGAAGGCTGGAGAGCCCAGTTGAACCTGGTGTATACGCGCGTGGGAAACTGGGAAGGAAAAATGGATCTTTATACACCACCGCCGGGAGGGAAACCATCGGCGGTGGTGATTAATATCCATGGTGGCGGATGGAACCATGGAGTTAAAGAATCACAAACCGGGTTCAATAGTTTTTTCAAAGAGAGTTTTGCAGTGGCCAATATTGAATACCGCCTTACACCTTTTGCCACCGCGCCTGCGGCTGTAGAAGATGCGCGTTGCGCACTGATCTACCTGGTTAAAAATGCCGAAGCCCTTAATATTGACCTGAACAGGATCGTGGTAATGGGTGGATCTTCGGGTGGACATCTGGCGCTTATGACAGGCTACCTGGAAAATGATCCTATTTACGATTCCCAATGCCCGGGAGCGAAAAAAATAAAAGTAGCCGCGGTCATCGATAAATATGGCATCACAGATGTTTGGGACTGGGCCTATGGAAAGGACCTGACCAGTAAATCGGCCACCAACTGGCTGGGTGCTAAAAAAAATGATTCGGTATTTGCCCGTTCACTTTCTCCACTTTATTATGTAAAGAAGACCACACCCCCTACTTTTATTGTACATGGCGATGCCGACCCCACAGTTCCTTACCAGCAATCAGTGGCATTGTATAAAAAATTACAGGAAGCCGGGGTAACTTCAGCCTTCATGACGGTTCCCGGTGGATTGCATGGAAAATTTGACAAGGAAAAGAATAGTGAACTGAATAAGGCCATCATGCAGTTCATAAAGAATTTACCAGCTTTTAAATAGCCTTCCCGTATAGATCAAAAAAAATAACATGAAGATCAATGGACTTCGCTGGTGGATCATCGGGTTGATCGGTTTAGCGACCATCATCAACTATATCGACCGAAATGCGCTGGCCATTATGTGGCCAGGTATATCCCATGATCTTGGAATGGACAAATCGCAATATGCGTCCATCGTAATGTGTTTTACCCTGGCCTATGCTGTGAGCCAGGCATTAAGCGGACGTATGTTCGATGCCATTGGTACTCGTTTTGGATTTTTGGTATCAATTGTATTCTGGAGTATTTCCTCTGCCATGCATAGCCTTGCACGCGGCATTTATAGTTTCGCTTTTTTCAGGTCAATGCTTGGACTGGGAGAAGCCGGCAACTGGCCCGGCGCAGCTAAGGCCAATGCGGAATGGTTCCCGGTAAAAGAAAGGGCCCTGGCACAGGGATTATTCAATGCGGGCGCATCTGTAGGCAGTATCATTTCGGCCCCCTTGATCGCCATCATGTATGGAGCGGTGGGATGGAGAAGTACTTTTCTTATCATTGGTCTGCTTGGTATACTTTGGGTGATCCCCTGGCTGATAATAAATAAAAAAGTTCCGGCCAAACATCCCTGGATCACAGAAGAGGAAAAAAAATATATACTTGATGGAAGGAAGGCGGATGATCCAACTGACAAAGGGCTTTCCTTTATGCAGATCCTTAAGATCAGGCAAAGCTGGAGTGTGTTGCTATCAAGATTCCTGCTCGATCCTATCTGGTGGTTATTCGTGATCTGGCTGCCCATCTATCTCAGCGAGAAATTCAAGTTTGATATCAAATCCATCGGTGCCTTTGCCTGGTTCCCCTATGTAGGTGCTATGATCGGTGGAATTGGCGGTGGCTGGCTATCCGGATATTTTATTCGCAGGGGCTGGTCGGTCAATAAGGCCAGGAAAACAGTGATCGTGATCGGCGCCTGTTTCATGTTCCCTTCCTTGTTATCGGTTATAGGAATGGATGATCCACGTTATGCTATGGTAGCGATATTCTTTGCCCTGTTTGGATTTCAGTGCGTGATCGGAATCATACAAACGCTTCCTTCCGATCTGCTGAGCGGTAAAGCGGTGGGTACACTTGCTGGTCTTGGAGGTTTCACGGCTAATATTGGTGTTCTGATCAGTACGCTTTTTGTGCCGGTGATCACTAAAACTTCTTATACTCCTTTCTTTATTCTTGCAGCCATGCTGGTGCCATTGGGCATTGGCGCTATTTATTTCTTCAGCGGCCATATTCAACGGGTAGATCTGGAAAGAGAAGGTAAGCGGTGACTTTTGTCACGACAGTTCCCACCATTGAGCGATAATTTTGCAGGTATAAAAACCAATAAGATGGCAACTAAAAAACTCACCGCCGAAATTTTCAAATCAGACATCTTCAATTACATGGAAGAGAAGGAATGGAAGTTCAAAGGGTCTCGCCCTGCCATCATTGATTTCTATGCCGACTGGTGTGGTCCCTGTAAAATGGTAGCTCCTGTGCTGGAAGACCTTTCTGAGGAATTCAATGGCGAACTGGATATTTATAAAGTAGATACAGAAGTGGAGCTGGAACTTTCATCCGTGTTTGGCATTCAAAGCATACCATCTATATTATTTATTCCAAAAGAAGGAGTTCCGATGATGCAGGCAGGCGCGCTTCCAAAAAATGCCCTGAAGCAGGTTATAAAAGAACAATTGTTAGCGTCCTGATGCGAGTCGGGATTTCCTGATCTCCTCATGAAATATTTTCTCCAGCGACTCATATCCTCTGATCGCCCAAGGAGGAAGTGATTGCCCTTTATCTCCAAAAACATAAAGGCTTTGTTCCGGTTCAATGGTTATAGAAGATTCATCCACTTCTCCGGAGGCGTTTTCAATGGCATGATGATCCAGCTGAAGATATTTTACCATAAAATCATAAACAGCTTTCCGCTTATTGATCCCAAAATCATGTTTTTCATTCGGTAGATGTACATTCAGTACATCAGTTGCTTTTCCATACCAGCCATAGATCTTTTTTAAATAAGCAAGGTCATGCTCGGGCATGCGATCGGTCCAGTCGCCCCCATCACTCACCAATAACTGTGGTCTTGGCGCAGCCATAGCGGCGATCTCAACATTGTCTGTTCTACCCCCACATGCATGGATATTCATCCCGCTTTCACAGGGGCAACCACCATAGAAATAGGAAGAAATGGCCACCACGGGTGCAGAGAATTTTATCCGCTCATCAATGGCGGTCATTAAAACTGTATGGCTACCTGCTCCGGATCCTCCGGTAATGGCAACACGATTGGTATCGGCATCCTTCAATGATAACAGGTAATCCAGGATGCGAATACTTCCCAGTACCTGTATGGCCATGGATAAACTTCGCCGATGATCTTCCAGTGGAAACTGCAACTGCGATTCACCCCAGGCAAACAGGTCATAACTGAATGCCATGGCACCCATTTTAGCAAGCGCCGCGCATCGATACTGGCAATCGGCCCGGTAACGCTGTTTTTCCCAATGCCCGTCCGGATTAAGGATCACCGGTATCTTTCCTTTATAGGTTGCAGGTTTGTACAATGACCCATTGATCCAAACTCCCGGAAGAATTTCGATAGCAATATTCTCAACAGTATAACCATCAAAATTTCTTTTAGCGGTAATTATAGGAGCATGGGAAGGTTTTGCAGGCAATATGGATAATTCAAGGGCCTGTTTCAAACAGGGGACAAGCAATGCTTTCCTGGTTTCCCATTCAGTCACATTTTTATATTGGGAAGCGATGCGGTCAAGCTCTGCCCAGCCTTCTTCCACCGGCCAGCGGAAATATTCAAATACAGTGAGCTTATATTGTTTCTCTTTTTCCTTCTTTACTTTCAGCTCCAGCGGTTTCAATATATTATCCAGGGTTATCTCTATATCCGGACGGTATTTCCAATCGGCATAGGTCACCATTTTATCTTTTACCAGGCTGTCGGGATATTTAATGGTCACTCCATATTTTTTCTGGATCTCCTCCAGTACCTCTTTCAATGGCTTGCTGTATTTATGATCCGTATCCAGCTGGGAATGGCCCTGTATATTCAGCCCGATAAAAATTATTACGAGTATAGATCGAAGCATGGATAGTAATTATTAATTATTTCATCGCCCGGTCGAGGTGAACATAGCCCCCATCTACATGGATCAATTGCCCGGTGGTATGACTGGAAACAGAGGAAAGCAGAAAGACCACAGTATGGGCGATCTCTTCGGCTTTTGTAAATCTGTTCTCCAGGGGTATCAAGGCTTCGATCTGTTTTTTCTTATCCTGACCATCGGGAAGGGATTCGATCCATTTTTCATAAAGTGGCGTATAACATTCGGCAACAACAACGGCGTTAACGCGTATGGAATATTTTGCTAATTCAACGGCCCATTCCCTGGTCAGCGCGTTCCTTCCTCCATTGGCAGCCGCATAGGCAGAGGTGTTTCCCTGTCCAGTTTCCGCTGTTTTGGAACTGATATTAACGATGGCGCCTTTTGACCTCTTCAGCCAGGGCAAAGCATGATGGACCAGCAAATAATAATGCACCAGGTTTCGGTGCAGGCTGAGCATGAACCGCTCATAATCGCCGGTCTCCAATCCCACTCCATCATTGACGCCTGCATTATTCACGATGCCATCTATTCTACCATATGTTGCAATTACCTGGTCTACTACCTGCTTGCAGGCAGCAGGATCTGTTAGTTCGGCCACTACCTGCCCTGCAGAATGACCGGCTGCTTCCAATGCAGAAACAAGTTCCAGGTTATCTTTTTCATTGCGACCAACAATAACCGGAAGGGCGCCTTCACTGGCCAATGATTCCACGATGCTCTTGCCGATACCTTTGGCGCCTCCACTAACGATGATCAGTTTATCTTTTAATTGCAGATCCATATGATCCAATTTATGCGATTTATTTATTCTGCTGAAACAACACGATAGCCCTTCCATCCAAAAAAGAACACCACCAGAAAGCAGGCAAGGGGAACAATATATCCTAATTGTATATTATTGGTGGCATCGCTGATCTGTCCAAAGATCCTTGGCAGTATGGCACCTCCAACAATTGACATGATGATAAGACTGGACCCATATTCGGTATCCTCTTTCAAATCTTTGATGCCAAGGGAAAAAATGGTCGGGAACATGATAGACATAAAGAAACAAATACCGATCACAGCATAGACGGTGATCATTCCGGTTGCCATGATGGCCACCATACATAAAGCCATACTTGCCGCAGCATACAGCGCCAGCAACCGTTCTGGTTTTATGTATTGCATTAAAAAAGTGCCCAGAAACCTTCCGATTAAAAATGCAATGCCACAGGCACCAAGATAATCGGCCGCCTTCACCTGGTCAAGGCTTGCTGATCTTTCCGCATAAAGAATAAAAAGACTGAATACAGAGATCTGGGCGCCCACATAAAAAAACTGCGCGATCACGGCCCAGGTCAAATGCCGGTGACGAAAAGCATGAAGTATATTTTTATTGGCTGATGATGCTGTTTCACTATTGAATTTTGGAAGTTTGGTCAGCGCAAATAACAAAGCCACCACCAGTAACACGATCCCAAGGATCATATAAGGTGTTTTTACGGAGGCGGCTTCTGAAGCCAGGGCCAGTTTTTTGGCCATATCGGTCATGGCATTCAATTCAATATCGGTATGCCCTTTGGTCAAAATGATCCGGGCGCCGATCACAGGCGCAATGGCTGCGGCCAATCCGTTAAATGACTGGGCGAAATTCAATCGCTGGGTCGATCTTGCCGGATCACCCAGGATGGCAGCATAGGGATTGGCCGCCGTTTCTAAAATGGTCAACCCGCAGGCAATGATGAAAAGTGCCGCCAGGAAATACTCATAAGATTGATGGTCCGCCGCAGGCAGGAACATAAATGAACCGGCCGCAAAAATGACCAGGCCGGTAATGATGCCATATTTATATCCGAATTTTTTCATGATAAAGCCCGCAGGTATGGCCATCAGGAAATAAGCTATAAATACCGCCGAATCGATCAGGGTCGATTGGGTGGTGGTCAGCGTAAAGGATCTTTTTAAATGCGGGATCAGGATGGGGTCCAGGTTATGGACAAAACCCCAAAGGAAAAAAAGGCTGGTGACCAGGATAAAAGGGAAGAGATAACGTTGTGATGGCTTCATATTACGCAACCTTTTGGTTTCTTATATTTGATCGAATGCAACTAATTCCTGCCTGGATTCTCCCAACCCATCAATACCTAACTCCATGATATCCCCTGCTTTAAGATATAAATTTGGCTTCATTCCCAAACCCACTCCTGCCGGAGTTCCGGTAGAAATAATGTCTCCGGGAAGCAAGGTCATAAAACAACTGGTATAGGCCACCAGGGCGGGTATATCAAAGATGAGGTTGGAAGTAGAGCCGTTTTGCATCAGATGGCCGTTCAGTTTCAACCATAACCTCAGGGAATGAACATCATCGATCTCGTCTTTGGTCACCAGCCAGGGGCCGATCGGCGCGAAAGTATCGCAGCCTTTCCCCTTATCCCAGGTGCCCCCCATTTCAAGCTGAAAGGCCCTTTCACTGATATCGTTGTGCAGACAATAACCTGCTACATAATCCATGGCCTTATCTTTTTCAATATAGCTGGCTTTCTTGCCGATCACCACTGCCAGTTCCACTTCCCAATCTGTTTTTTCAGCTCCCCTGGGAATCCTCACCGCATCATTTGGACCGATGATAGCTGTTGTTGATTTTAAAAATATAACCGGCTCGGAGGGTGGAGTTGCGCCGGTTTCTTTAGCATGATCCGAATAATTCAATCCAATACATACGATCTTGGAAGGCCTTTTTATGGGGCAACCCAGTCGCTCTACCATTATTTGTTTCAAAGCTCCTTCCTTGTCCAGCTCACCTAATAATTCCAGTCCGCCTCCTTCAAAAAATGCCTCATCATAATCCCGGAAGAATTTGCTGACATCGTAATAGTTTCCCTCCCTGAAGATTCCCGGCTTTTCCATTCCCGGAGCGCCATAACGGATCAGTTTCATACTTAATTATTCAGTTTAATAAATCCTCCATCCAACGGATAATCACAACCTGTAATAAATCCTGCTTCATCGCTACAGAGATAAAGTGCCAGGCTGGCCACTTCATCCGTGCTGGCCATTCTTCCTATTGGCTGGCTTTTTGATAATTTTTCAAACATCTCTTTTTCCTGCCCGGGATAATTCTTTGCTATAAATCCTTCTACAAAAGGAGTAAACACCCTTGCAGGAGAAATACTATTACAGCGAATATGATATTCCAGGTAATCTTTGGCCACCGAAAGGGTCATTGCCGCCACAGCCCCCTTACTCATGCTATAGGCAAATCGATCGCTGAGCCCCACCCATGCCGCAATAGAACAAAGATTAAGAATAGTGCCTTTTGATTGCTTTTTCATTAGTGGTAATACCTCATGCAGGCAATTATAAACACCTTTTACATTGATGGATACCAATCGGTCGAAATCCGCTTCGGAAGTATTATCTGCATTTCCAACATGGGCCACACCCGCATTATTCACAAGGATATCAATACCGCCCGCCATGGCCACAACTTTTTCCACCGCTAGTTTAACCTTCTGCTGACTTGCCACATCCACTATAATTTTTTCCGCTTTTCCTCCTTCACTTGTTATCTCATTTACTACCAATGCAGCAGCATCCTCATTCAGGTCAAAAACAAAAACGCTGGCCCCCTGCCTGGCAAATAATCCAGCGATAGCGCGGCCTATGCCACTGCCAGCGCCGGTGATGATGGCTGTTTTATCAGTTAGCTGGAACATATTCCGATAGATTGAATATCGAATATAGAGAAAGTTGAGCTGTTGAGCAGTTGAGCTGTTGAGAGGTTGAGCATACTGCCCTTCCTATTCAAGCTATGATAACAAGACATGATTCGTGGGTCTCAACAGCTCAACAGCTCAACTTTCTTCCGTAATGGCATAAATTGCAGGAGATATGGCAGACCAGATTCAACCCGACGGGCAGAAACAGGTAAAGCGGTTTGAGAAAACGCTGTTGTTAGAGATCGGACTCTTCATTATTTCCCTGTTCTTTTTTGTATATATCGTTGATGAGGTCGTACTGGAAAACGACCAGAAACTGGATAATTGGGGATGGCAATTGGTCCAACCCTGGCGAACTCCTTTCGTCACCGGCTTCATGCGTACCATTACCTGGATGGGATCCTGGTATTTCCTGGTACCTGCCTATTTGCTGCTGATCCTCTGGTTTCAGCTTTATAAGAAAAGGACCCGGGTTTCGATAGAGATCCTGTCCATTGCCGTAACCAGTACGGTGGTCATGTTCACTTTAAAAGAGATCTTCAAAAGGCAAAGGCCCCTGGAACCCCTGTTACATGCAGTTCCGGGCTTCAGTTTTCCCAGCGGGCATTCGTTTTCTTCGTTTACCTTCTTTGGATTACTGGTCTATATCATTGCGGATTCAAAAAAACTGAGAACCTCGGCAAAATGGTTGGGTATCTTCCTTTGCGTTTTACTTGCCACCCTGATCGCCGTGAGCCGGGTCTACCTCAAGGTCCATTACCCCAGTGACGTGATCGCCGGTTTCTTCCTCTGCGTGATCTGGCTGGGTATTTCCTTTATTGTTCTGCACCGGATGCGTGGCAAGAGGTTTCTGGAAGCGTGAGGAAAGTTGAGCTGCAAGGCTTCCATAAGCTATCGTATAAAAATGAGCCTGGTCCTTTTTTGATTTTCTGGAACTTCCTTCTGCAATATTTGAGCAAACCGAAATAATGGCTCTCCTAACCTGGCTAATCATTCCAAATTTTTCAGAGTCTGGAAAGTCTTTGGTTATTCAGTAGATCTTCACAGCTAATTGTTTTGATAAGTTCCACACCCGGAACTTTTCAAATGAATAAGTATACATATCCCCTATTTTTGACTTTCAATTTACTTCTTTGCTCTGCCAGTTATCCTATTCAACTCAATCATAGTCGACTATTATAAATCTCGAAATGGAGGCCTCAACAGCTCAACCCCTCAACAGCTCAACCCTTCGACAAGCTCAACTTCCCTATATTTGCTTCCCAATTATAAAACATGAAATTCTACAACCTGCTCATAAAATACCGCCTCTGGATAGGCCTGGCCCTCATCGCTCTGGGCATATATGTTAACTATTCGGCCTCCTTCTGGCCGTCTTTTCCGCTATACCTGGTGGGAGTGATCCTGATCTTTGGCCATTTCTTTTTCGGTCCGTTGCGTTTGATCCAGGAATACATGGAATCCGGTGATATGGATGGAGCAGAAAAAGTGATCAATTCCATTAAGTTCCCCTCGCTTTTATATAAACCTATCCGCTCGGTTTACTATACCCTTCGTGGTAATATCGCCATGATGAAACAGGATTTTGACGGGGCTGAGAAAATGATGAAGAAAGGCCTTGACCTGGGTATGCCTATGAAAGAAGCCGAGGGCGCCAGCCTTTTGCAAATGGGGATGATCTCCATGCAGAAGAACGATATCAAACAGGCTGAGAATTATATCCGCTCTGCCCTTCGCAAAGGACTTCCCGATAAAGAAAATGAAGCGGCTGCCTACCTGCAGATGTGCAGCATCATGATGAATAAACGCGAATTCCGCGCAGCCAAAGATTTTTTCAGAAAAGCAAAAGCCTGTAAACCTACCACGCCTCAGATCGTGGACCAGATAAAGCAGATAGAGAAGTATATTACGAGGATGCCGGGGTAATACAAGCTTTGAGCTACTAGCCACTGAGCTTCGAGCTTATTTAGGATTAACCGAGAAAATTCTCGTTATTTATTCCAGGAATTGTCGTACACTATCCAGGCCAAAGCTTGCAGGGCTGAAGCCTGCAGCTTGTATTATTTCCAGGCTCCAAACCTCTTCTCCACCGCCTCATACCTGTGCCGGAATATCTCGTCCAACTTGTTCTTCACAAAAATGGTATTGGCCAATTTTCCCAGAATACCTAAAGGGTTACGGTAATGCACGATATCTGTCATTTCCACTCCTCCTTCTATTTCCCTGAAATGATGCTGGTGCTGCCATAAGGCATAAGGCCCTTTCCGCTGCTCATCCACAAAATATTTATGGGGCACCACATGGGTGATCTCGGTCATCCAGTACATGGGGATATTCAATAAAGGGCTCACCTTATACTCAAAGATCTGCCCCGCATAAATGCTGTTGCCATGATGTTTGGAGATCACTCTGAATTTCATCTCTTTCGGGGTGATATTGTTCAGATTGGAAGGGTCAGAGAAAAATTGCCAGACCTCTTCAAGGGTGGCTGGAATTTTTTGAACCGTTTTCAGGGAGTGGGCTGCCATGTTATTTAAGATTAAATTCGTGTATATAACATTATTCAGCCACGAAAGTTCGGTATACATGTCCATTAACAGAGAGAGATTAGCAAAAAGATTTGAGGAAGAATACCAAAGGCTCAATGAAAAACAAAAACTGGCCGTAGATACCATTGATGGGCCGGTAATGGTAATTGCCGGACCAGGAACCGGAAAGACACAGATCCTGGCCAGCCGTATAGGAAGAATTCTACTCGATACAGATGCCTATCCACAAAACATACTTTGCCTTACCTATACCGATGCCGGGGTAGTGGCCATGCGCAAACGATTGCTTCAATTCATAGGACCCGATGCGCATAAGGTGAACATCTATACCTACCATGCTTTTTGCAATGATGTGATCCAGGAAAATCTTTTTCTTTTCAATAAGCCTGCGCTGGACCCCATCTCCGAATTGGAGAAAATAGAATTGTTCAAAGAACTGATCGATACCTTGCCAAAAGGACATCCGCTGAAAAGGTACCGGGGTGATGTTTACTATGAAGCAAAGAATCTCGATGGCCTGTTCAGTACCATGAAAAAAGAAGGCTGGACCTCCGAATACCTCACCGAAAAGATCGATCAATATCTCACCGATATTGAGACCAGGGATGAATTCCGGTATAAGACCTCGCGTGCGGGCCAATTCCAAAAAGGGGATCATAACCCCAAATACTTTGAAGAACTGGAGCGGATGGAAAAACTCCGCGCTGCTGTGGATGAATTCAAAAGGTTCCAGGAATTAATGAACCGCCGTGCCCGCTATGATTTCGACGACATGATAAAATGGGTACTGGATGCTTTCAAAGAAAATAAAAACCTGCTGGCCAGTTACCAGGAAAGATTTCAATACATACTGGTAGATGAATACCAGGATACCAGCGGTACCCAGAATGAACTGATCGAATTGCTGATCCGCTTCTGGGAAAGGCCCAATATTTTTGTAGTGGGAGATGACGACCAGAGTATCTTCCGTTTCCAGGGTGCCAACGTGGAAAATATGGCTGAATTCGCCAATAGCTATAAAGAATCACTTTTCACCGTGGTACTTCAATATAACTACCGCTCCATTCAATCCATACTCGATGCCTCAAAAGCCCTGATCGATAATAACGAAGAAAGGCTGGTAAAAAAACTGGAAGGGCTTACCAAAGAGCTGATCAGCGGTAATATCAAACTGAAGGATCTAACGCATACTCCTTTGATCCGAGAATACGAAACGCAGCGGATGGAGATGATCGGGATCGTACACCAGGTCCGCCAATGGCTGGCGCAGGGCGTGGCCCCGGGAAGAATTGCGATCATTTATAAAGAGAATAAATACGGAGAAGAGCTGGCCCGGTATTTCAAATTGCTTTCTATTCCGGTATATAGCAAACGAAGCCTTAACCTGCTGGAATTGCCATTGGCCAGAAAGATCTTCCTGGTACTTCGCTGGATGGCCTCTGAACTGGATATTTCCTATAGCGGCGATGAAATGCTTTTTGAGATCCTGCATTTCGACTGGTGGGGCATCCCTCCCATTGAGATCGCTAAGATCAGTATTGAAGTTTCCGAAAGACGCATCAAGGGGGAATCCATTTCTATCCGCTCTTTGCTGGCAGAAAGATCGAAATCACCGGGCAAGGACCTGTTCACGCCTTCATTAAGTGCAGGATTACAGCAGGCCACAGAAAGCCTTGAGTATATCCTTTCTGAAGTACCTAATGTAACCCTGCAGGAATTATTCGAACAGATCATTCGCAGGGCTTTTGTGCTTTCCACCATCATGCGCTCTCCCGATAAACATGAACAACTGGATATCCTTACCGCCATCTTTGATTTTGTGAAAGAAGAGACCCATCGTGATCCGGGATTGAATTTGCAGTCGATGGTAAATCTTTTGGAAATGATGGATAAGGAAGATATCCGTCTCCCGCTTACACAGGTTAGCGGCAGCGATAAAGGAATTAATCTGTTAACGGTGCATGGATCCAAAGGACTTGAATTTGAATATGTATGGCTGGCAGGCGCTAATGCCGGATCCTGGGAAAAGAAAAAGAAACCCAGCCAGGGTTATAAAATGCCGGATAATCTTTTCTCCTCCAGGGGAACAGGCAGTGAAGATGAAGAGCTTCGCCGTTTATTCTATGTGGCCCTTACCCGCGCTGAAAAACATTTATATCTCTCCTATAGCCGATTTGATAAAAAAGCGAAGGAACTGGAGCCTTCCATGTTCATCGCCGAGATACTGGATAAACAGGCCCTTCCATTGGAGAAAATGATCATCGATCCTGAATTGAATGCTGAATTCGCCGCCCTGAATTTTGGAGAAGGGCTGGCGCCGGAGATCGATAAAATTGAAGAGGACCTGGTAAGCCGCGTGCTGGAGAAATTTGTGATGAACGTTACCGCCCTGAACAATTACCTGAAATGTCCGCTGGAATTTTATTTCCGGAATCTGATACGGATCCCTTCTCCTAAAAATGAGAACACTGAATTCGGATCTTCGGTACACTTCGCGCTGGAAAGATTATTCCGGAAAATGCAGGCCAGTGATGAGCCTAAAAAATTCCCTTCGCTCCAGGAATTCATCGGCGATTTTGAATGGTATATGCGCCGGCATCGCGAAAGTTTCACCCCTGAACAATTCGCGCGCCGCATGGAACATGGAAATAATATCCTCACGCAGTATTACGAGAAATATATCCATGAACTGAATAAAGTGGTGGCCGTAGAATTGAATATCCGCAACGTGGTGGTGAAACAGGTGCCATTAAAAGGAAAACTGGATAAACTGGAATTTGATGGCCGCTCTGTAAATGTGGTGGATTATAAGACCGGTGATCCCGAAAAAGGCATCCCCAAAATTAAAGGCCCTTCTGAAAAAGATCCGAATGGAGGGGACTACTGGCGACAGGCCGTGTTCTACAAAATACTGGTGGATAATTACGAACAGAAGAACTGGTCGGTAGTAAGTACAGAATTTGATTTTGTGGAACCCGACAAGAAAAAAAATTACCGAAAGGAAAAACTGTTCATCAAACCAGAAGATATCACTACCGTTACCCAGCAGATCGTATCTACCTGGGAAAAGATCCAGAACCGGGAATTCTATACGGGTTGCGGTAAAGAAGATTGCCATTGGTGCCAGTTTGTAAAGACAAACAATATGGCCATTGACTGGCATAAGAATGAAGAAGAGGAAACGGAGAACTGATACTATTCGGTATTAATGTCAAATTCGTTCTCGAAAGCTGCTTTAACACTGATCTTCCGGTCCAAGGTCTTCACGATCTCGGGCTGTTTATGTTTGCCAAAGAATTCCCCGGGGTCCCAAATGCCATTCTTATTCGCATCATACAGGATCCTGAGTTCATAATCACCAGGAAGGAAAAGGTTCTGGGATAACTCTGCCCCTGAAAGCGGATATGACTTATAAACCTGGTCACCACTTATGATCTGCAATACCGGGTTCTTTTTCAGGTCGAGGTTCTTTAAGCGTAGTTTCAGTGACCCATATTCGGCCGTCTTCCTGCTATGAAAGACCAGGGTGTCGGTCTTTAATAATTTTCTTCCGGACGTATCAGTGGCAAATTCCTTGTCAAGCACTAAACTATAAAAACTGTTTTCTTTCCAGTCAATACGCAGCGACAGTTGCTTTTTAGTACTATCCAGTAGCCAGCTATAATTTTTTACCGGCACAAAATTGGAGTCGATATAAAGATTCAATTTGCTGGAATCAAAACTGGCCAGCGGTGTTTCAAAATTCAATTTAAATATAGTGAGCAGGTCCTGCTGTCCTCCTGAAAGGTTATTGGAATAACGAAGTCTTTTATCTGCCGATGTATTCCCCTTACTATTCCTGTTAGAAAGGTTTATTGAAGGAAGTTGCCCCGCGGGTTTGGAAGAATAAGCATAAAGGGTAATGGGCTCGGTCTTTTTTCCTGGTATTACCGGTGCGGAAGAAAAAGCGAACAACTGGTTATCCTTGAAATATCTTTTGGTTCCTCCTTCATCTTTCAGCGCGTAGAGATAAAATGTTTTAGGCGGAAGGTTCCTGAACTGAAAATTACCCTTACTGTCAAGCTTTGCTATGTAACGCGGTTTATCTTTTACCACAGCCGAATCATCCGAACTGATATGGAGCATAACGGTAAGGGTGGTATCCAGTTTGCCAGACTCTGCAAGTACCACATTGCCGGAAAATTCAAGGCTATCAATATAATTGCCGGTGGAAAAAGTATAGCTCAAATTCTTCAGCACATTGCCCTCATTGAAATCTTTTACGGCATTTCCAAATTGCAGGAGGTAGGTGGTATTGGCTTCCAGGGTATCCTTCAATTTCACGGTGACCGTATTCAATTTGTATTCTACTGTAGGGAATATTTTCGGTAATGGTGATACGATCAGGTTTTCCTGGGCACTTTGCACTTCCACAAATTCATTAAAGGCAAAAACGATCTTTTTCTCCGTGAATCGCCTGGTAGAATCCGCTGGAGATGTTTTCAATAATACAGGAGGCAGTGAATCCCTTGGTCCACCCGCAGGAGGTATGATATTGGCACAACCAGGCCCGGTGAGCATGGAAATGATAATAGCCAGTAAAATCAGTATGGAAAATGATCGCATGGGTAGCTGCAAACTTAAAGCTTGCTATTGAGATTTACCCCAAGGAATGGTTAATTTGATCATTCCAGCACAGGGCGAAGCCATCTTTCCGCTTCTTCCAGGGGCATCCCTTTTCTTTTGGCATAATCCGCCAGCTGGTCCCTGCCTATCTTGCCTAAACCGAAATAATGGCTTCCGGGGTACGCAAAATACCAACCGCAAACGGAAGCAGGAGGATCCATGGCCAGGCTTTCCGTCATGCTGATACCAATATTCGCTGTAACATCCAACAGTTCGAATAATTTGATCTTTTCGGTATGGTCAGGACAAGCCGGATATCCGGGTGCCGGGCGAATGCCTTTATATTCTTCACGGATCAGCTGCTCATTGCTCAGCTTTTCATCCTTATTATAACCCCAGTATTCTTTTCTCACTTTTTGGTGAAGGCATTCCGCGAAAGCCTCTACCATACGATCGGCCAGCACCTGCACCAGGATCTTATTATAATCATCATGCTGGGCCTGGAACTGGTCAATATATTTTTTGGCACCATGAATGGTCACGGCGAAAGCGCCCATATGGTCATTACCTCCAAGGTCATCCGGTCTTACAAAATCGGCCAGTGAATAACTGGGCTGACCAACCGCTTTTTTCATTTGCTGGCGAAGCGATTCCAATTTCACTTCCCCTTTTGGCGTTTGAAGCCGAATGGTATCCGCATTATTGGTAGAGGCCGGCCAGAAACCGATCACTCCATCCGCGGTAAACCATTTCTCCTCCACGATCTGTTTTAATAATTTCTGCGCATCCTCGAATAAACGGGTAGCCTCCACGCCAAAGATCTTATCGGTCAATACCTGTGGGTAATGGCCGGGCATTTCCCAGGCTATAAAGAAGGGACCCCAGTCGATGAATTCAGCGATCGTGCCCAGGTCAAATGCCTTCAGCACTTTTACCCCATCCACGGAAGGCTTCACGGGCTTATATCCCTTCCAGTCAAAATATTCTTTGGTGATCACCGCTTCTTCATAGGGGATCAGTTCTTTTTTATTCTTATTCAGGAATTGCTCTCTTAAGGCCGCATATTCGGTTTTGGCCTGTTTCAGGAACTGGTCTTTTTCTTTGCTCAGCAAAGTGCTGACGGCCGTTACACTACGGGAGGCATCCAGAATATGCATTACCCCATTATCATACTGCGGCTCGATCTTAACTGCTGTATGCATCCTGGAAGTGGTTGCGCCGCCTATCAGCAATGGCTGCTTCATTCCCCTTCTTTTCATTTCATGGGCCACATGCACCATCTCATCCAGGGAAGGAGTGATCAAGCCGCTAAGGCCAATGATAGCTGCGCCGCATTTCTCCGCTTCATCCAATATTTTATCTGCGGGCACCATTACACCCAGGTCTCTAATGTTATACCCATTACAACCCAGCACTACACCTACAATATTTTTCCCGATATCGTGTACATCGCCTTTTACAGTAGCCAGCAGGATCGTGGGCGCATCAGATGCTTCCAGTTTTTCCGCTTCAATAAATGGGGTTAATACCGCCACGCTTTTTTTCATCACGCGCGCGCTTTTTACTACCTGTGGTAAAAACATTTTACCTGCGCCAAAAAGATCCCCCACATAATTCATTCCTGCCATCAGCGGACCTTCTATCACTTCAAGTGGTTTGGCATATTTCTGCCTGGCCTCTTCGGTATCCAGTTCTATATATTCAGTGATGCCATTTACCAGGGCATGTTTCAGTCTTTCTTCTACGGTATTATTTCTCCAGGCCTCATCTCTTACCTCCACTTTTCCTTTTGCTTTCACGGTTTCCGCGAACGCGATCAGTTTTTCCGTAGCCTCGTTATTATCATTGTTTCGGTTAAGGATCACATCTTCACAGAGATCCCTTAGTCCGGGTTCTATTTCATCATACACTACCAGTTGTCCCGCATTTACGATACCCATATCCATGCCCGCTTTAATGGCATGGAAAAGGAATACGGAATGCATTGCTTCCCGTACATGGTCGTTCCCGCGAAAAGAGAAAGAAAGATTACTTACACCACCACTCACCTTGGTAAGCGGCATCAGTTGCTTGATCTCGCGGGTAGCCTCAATAAAATCAACACCGTAATTATTATGCTCTTCCAATCCGGTGGCAATGGCAAAAACATTGGGGTCGAAAATGATATCCTGGGGATCGAATCCTACCTGTTCGGTAAGGATCTTATAGGCACGATGGCAAATTGAAACCTTTCGGTCCCTGGTATCAGCCTGTCCTTGTTCATCAAAAGCCATCACGATAACGCTGGCGCCAAATGACTGGCAGATGATGGCCTGCTCAATGAATTTGGCCTCGCCTTCCTTCATTGAAATGGAATTGACGATACATTTTCCCTGCACACATTTCAGTCCCGCCTGTATGATCTCAAATTTTGAACTATCGATCATGATAGGAATACGGGCAATATCCGGTTCGCTTTGTAATAGATTCAGGAAAGTGGTCATGGCCAGTACACCGTCAAGCAGCGCGTCATCCATATTCACGTCCAATACCTGGGCGCCGCTTTCCACCTGCTGGCGGGCCACACTCAGCGCTTCCTCATATTTGTTATCACGGATAAGTCTTGCGAATTTCTTGGAACCTGTTACATTGGTTCTCTCGCCAACATTCACAAAATTCGTTTCTGGCCTTATCACCAGTGGTTCGAGACCAGCTAAACGTAAATAGGGTTTGATAGAAAAATTCTCCGGCATTTTTTAGTTACTCTTTTTTGCGAAAAGGTCCCTGAGCCATGAAAAATTATTCACGAGCAGGATCAAAATTGATAGAATGATCAGATACTGTGGGGTACTCATACTAAGCTGGTTTCAAGTTTTGGCAGAGGCCGGGGTTGAAGTCCCTTTACCTCCTGTGCTATATGCCGTATATGATCCGGGGTAGTGCCGCAGCAACCACCCACGATATTTACAAATCCTTCCTTGGCCCATTCTTCCAGGTAATGCGCCGTGTCCTCTGGATGCTCATCGTATTCTCCCATCGCATTTGGAAGACCTGCATTGGGATAAGCTGATACATAACTGGAAGACAGCTGGGAAAGCTCCTCAATATGAGGGCGCATTTCCTTCGCGCCCAATGCGCAGTTCAATCCAATGCTCAATGGCTTTGCATGCATCACGGAAGTATAAAAAGCTTCCAGTGTTTGCCCGCTAAGGGTACGACCCGAAGCGTCTGTGATCGTTCCACTGATCATCACTGGCAGTGGTTCTTTGTTTGTATCCCTGAAATATTTTTTGATTGCATAGATCGCCGCCTTCGCATTCAACGTATCAAAAATGGTCTCGATCAGCAACAGGTCCACCCCTCCATCCACCAACCCTTTCACCTGCTCATAATAAGCCTCTACCACTTCATCAAAACTAACAGCCCTGAACCCGGGATTGTTCACATCAGGTGAAAGGCTAAGGGTTTTATTCAAAGGGCCCATGGCTCCTGCTACCCATGCCTGCTTGCCGGATCGACGTATGGCTTCGCGTGCGCATTTGGCCGCTTCTACATTTAACTCATAAGCCAGCGATTCCATGCCATAATCGGCCTGGGCGATCACCGTGCTGCTGAACGTATTTGTTTCCAGTATATCAGCGCCTGCCTCCAGGTATTCAAGGTGAATACCGATCACGATCTCAGGCTGGGTGATATTCAGCAGATCATTGTTTCCCTTTACATCACTCTTCCAATCTTTGAATCGCTCGCCACGATAATCCTCCTCGGAAAGTTTGTGGCGCTGGATCATAGTACCCATGGCACCATCGATCACCAGAATGCGCTCCTTCAAACAATCCTGAATTGTCTTCATAATAATAATTTCGAACTAGTAACGTTGGGAAACCATGTGAAGTTGGTTCTGTAACGTTCATTAGTTCTGTTACCCGATTAGCTGGGTTTGGCCGAACAATAAACAAATCCGCCGTTAGAGAGGCAAAAATAGGCTTTAATTGGGGAAAATGCAAGCCTTTGAGGAGAGTCCAAAGTCGGGAGTCGAAAGTCGGGAGTCAGAAGATTTGTGTTGGTAAAGATTGGTCTTCGAGAGGAAGACTTTTGACTTTTGACTTCCGACTATTGACTATTTTCGTTCCATGCAATTCTCCTCTTCCCTGCTCGAAAATGCGGTCAATGAGTTCGCCAAGCTCCCGGGTATTGGCAAGAAAACGGCCCTTCGACTGGTATTGCACCTCTTAAAACAGGAGCCGGCCGAGGTAGGCCAGTTCAGCGAAGTGATCGCCAAAATGAGAGCCGAGATCAAATTCTGCCAGCGCTGCCATAATGTAGCCGATGGCGATATCTGTTCTATTTGCGCCAACTCCCAACGTAAAAAAGAATTGATATGTGTGGTTGAAAATATTCGGGATGTGATCGCAATTGAAAGCACGCAACAGTTCAATGGCACCTATCATGTATTGGGTGGAGTGATCTCCCCATTGGATGGGATTGGCCCGGACCAGCTTAATATAGAAGCCCTCATACAACGGGTGGAAAAAGAACAGATCGAAGAATTGATCTTCGCACTTAACCCAAACATTCAGGGGGATACTACCATCTATTATATACAGAAAAAATTACAGCAGTCATCTGTACGGGTGACCACCATTGCCAGGGGTATTGCCTTTGGTGGGGAACTGGAATACGCCGATGAAATGACCTTAGGAAGAAGCCTTCAAAACCGTTTACCCGTGGAGCGATATGTGAAGTAATTCACTTAATTTTTTTTCCACGGTATCCGCATCGGTGAATTGAATGCTTTCGATCCCCAATGCCTCCGCCGCTTTTACATTTCGGATATTATCATCAATGAATACCACCTCCTCCGCTTTCAGTGAATAGCGGTCAAGCAATAATTGGTAAAAATCAGGAAATGGTTTTCTATTCTTCTCTGTTCCACTCACTACAATTCCATCAAACCATTGCAAAAATTCAAATCGCTCCAGCGCCAGGGGAAAAGTCTCGTGGCTCCAGTTGGTGAGTGCATAAAATTTAAGATCGGTGCCTTCTTTCAGCCGGCGAAAAAGATCCACTGAATCTTCAATAGGACCTTTCAGCATCTCTATCCATCGTCCATAAAAATCCCGAATGGGGGCTTCCCATTCGGGGAATTGATTGACTTTCTCCTCGGTAGCTAATGCGATGGGATATCCTTCGTCCTGCCTTTCATTCCAATCACTTGTACATACTTTATCAAAGAAAAATCTTCTCTTCTCCTCTGATTCAAAATACTGATCGTTGTAAACATGCAGGGGATTCCAGTCTACCAATACCCCACCCAGATCATAAATGATCGCTTTCCAGGTCATATCACTGATGGTTATACCGAATTTTAAGCCAGATCATAATACCCGACATGATCAGCATTACCGCATTGGTGGAAATGATCACCCAGTTATCCAGCATAACCCCATAAACCAGCCACATGATCTCATTGGTAAATGCGATCAGGAACATGTTCATGGAGATATCCTTAGCCGATTTGGATTTCCAGGTCTTTATTACCTGGGGCAAAAAAGTAAAAGCGGTCATGGCCCCGGCGGCATATCCTAAAATTTCTGCTGTACTCATTTTTTATTTATTTTTTGATATGACCTTATATCATTGTCGGTTGCGGGCATGATGCTGACTGCCGCACCACCGCCTGCGGCCAGTTTTAAGACCAGTCCTGATTTACTGTCAACAATATATTTTTCGATCTTGTATGCCTCCGGATTTTTATCCCAGCTGGCATTATCCGCATCCCTGTAAATGGTAGCTACATATTTTTTATCGCTATCCAGGAAATTTAATGGCGTCAGGAAATTTCTTGCATTCTCATCTGTAATAGCTCCGATGAACCAGTTAGGGCTTCCCTTGGCCTTCCTGGCTATTTCTACATAATCGCCGGGTTCTGCTTCCAGTATTCTGGTCTCATCCCAATCTACCGCCACATCTCTTATGAATTGAAATGCGTCGCTTCTTGCTTCATAATTCTCAGGCAGGTCGGCGGCCATTTGCAAAGGACTATACATCGTAACATACAGCGCCAGCTGTTTACAAAGGGTAGTATGTACGGACTCTTTCTTATTGCTGTCGAGATAATTCAATTTAACCCTGAATATACCAGGTGTATAATCCATTGGTCCGCCCATCAATCTTGTAAAAGGAAGTATGGTCTCATGATCGGGAGGATTGCCCTCGCTCCAGGCATTGAATTCATTTCCTCTTGCTGCCTCACAGGCCAGCCAGTTTGGATAAGTACGCTGTAAACCTGTTGGCCTTACCGGCTCATGCGCATCTACCATGATATGATAGCTTGCAGTCTTTGCCGCTACTCTTTCATAATGGCGGATCATCCACTGCCCGTCATGATGCTCCCCTCTTGGAATGATCCTTCCCACATAACCGGTCTTCACCGCATCATAACCATATTTTTTCATGAAACGATAGGCGGTATCCATCCATCGCTCATAATTGGTCACCGAGGCCGAGGTCTCATGATGCATGATGATCTTCACGTTTTTCGAAGCGGCATATTTCTGCAACTCTACTACATTGAAATCGGGATAAGGAGTTACAAAATCAAATACATCTTCTTTCCACTGACCGAACCAGTCTTCCCAACCAGTGTTCCATCCTTCCACTAATACGCTTTGTATACCATTCTTCGCGGCAAAATCGATATAACGTTTTACATTTTCTGTATTGGCGCCATGATGGCCATGGGGCTGCATGAAAGAGGCGGATTTGGTAACGCCATAATCCCAGCTCGATTTACCAATATGCATTTCCCACCATACGCCTACCATTTTCTGCGGCTTGATCCAGGAAGGATCTTCAATTTTAGAAGGATCATTCAGGTTGAGGATCATTTTATTTGCCGCCAGTATCTCGGTGGCCTTATCGCTTACAATAATGGTTCTCCAGGGTGTTTTTGCAGGCGCCTGCAGGTAAGCTTTGTTTCCAACGGCATCCGGCACTAAATATGAATTCAGCGTGTTGGTCGATTTATCGATCAGGATATCCATAGCGGGGTAATTCACCAGCGCCGCTTCATGAATATTGATATAAAGCCCGTCATCCGATTTCATCATCAATGGCGTTTGTACGCCATTCGCACTGAAAGAGGTCTTTGCATGGATCTCCTGGCTCATCATACCACTGGAAGCATCTACTTTACTGATGCGGGTATGATTATACTTGAATTCATTGGTATCAAAATCCCCGGGTATCCAAAAAGCCATATGGTCGCCTGCCAGTGCGAACTGTGTTTTTTCATCCGCGATAATAAAATGATTCAATTTTTCCTGCTGCGGGAATACATAACGGAAGCCTACCCCTTCATTAAATACACGAAACACTATTTGCATCTCCACCCCAGAACCATTTTTATCCACCAGGCTAAGGGTCAATTCACGATACTGATCGCGTATGCTGGCATTCTCCCCCCAAACCGGTTTCCAGGTCTGGTCCATTGAACTGGAATCCACTTTTTTCAGGTCGAACTGATCCAGGGAAATAGCAGGAGTTTGGAATTTGAATCCAAGACCCGATGGAAGAATCACTTTTTTCCCTTTATAATTTATTGAATACAGAACGGCTCCATTCGACTGATGTGTTACGGTCAGTTCCACCTGGTTGTTTACAGAACGAACAATAATATCAGCGGCGCTGGCTTGAAAAAAACAAGCGGCCGCAAAAATGGCAAACAATGATCTGAGACGCATACGGCGGATTTTTTATGAAGGTATGATTTTGTGTAAAAAGTACACACTAGCGTTTTTCCAGCAGCCAGACCGATCTTTTTCTTTTTTTGATCTTATAGTTGGAGCTCACATAAAAATGAATATGTTTCATCGCTTCTTCTTCATCATCGGTAAGCAATACCAGCGAAAGATCCTGTTCTGAAATAGTTCCTTCTTTAGCCATATGCGCTATAAGATCCATTAATGGCTGATGGTATTTCTTTCCAAATAATACGATCGGAAAATTGGTCACGGTCTTGGTCTGCACCAGGGTAAGTATCTCAAAAAATTCATCCATGGTTCCAAAACCACCCGGCATGATGATGAACGCATAGGAATATTTGACCAGCAGCACTTTCCGCACAAAAAAATGTTCGAAGGTGATCGCCTTGGTAAGATAGGGATTGGCCTTTTGTTCAAAAGGCAATTTGATATTACAACCTACTGAAACACCTCCCGCTTCAAAGGCACCCTGGTTAGCGGCCTGCATGATGCCGGGACCTCCACCGGTCATGGTGGTGAATCCCATTTTTGCGATACGCTGTCCAAAGCTTCTGGCTACTTTATAATATTCCTGTTCCTCCTGGAACCTGGCCGATCCAAATACCGTGATACAGGGTCCCACAAAATGCAGGGTTCGAAAGCCCCGGATGAATTGCCAGAATACGCGGAGAGCGAACTTTAATTCATAACCACGGCTCTTCGGGCCATCCAGGTAAACAGGCTCTTTGGCCGGAATGAAGGGGCCTGATTCCCCTTTAACTGTTGATTGCATAGATTAAATTGCAGCATAAAATTACGGGATAAGCAATGCGTATCATCAGTTATAATGTAAACGGGATCCGGGCAGCCATTAAAAAAGGATTTGTTGACTGGCTGGCCACCGATCCGGCCGACCTGATCTGTTTACAGGAGACCAAGGCGGTAAAAGAGGATGTAAACCATAAATTATTCTCCGACCTGGGCTATCATAATTACTGGTTCAGCGCTACCAAAAAAGGATATAGCGGCGTGGCCATTCTTACCCGTGAGAAACCAGATGAGATCATCTATGGAAATGGCCATGGCGCCAGTGATGACGAAGGAAGGGTGATACAGGTGCAGTTTGGAGATACCCGGATCATCAATGCCTATATGCCTTCAGGTACCAGCGGCGAACACCGTCAGTTATTTAAATACGAATGGCTGGATGAATTCCTGGTCTATCTCAATAAGCTCAAAAAAAAGAATCCTAAACTTATACTCTGCGGAGATTATAATATTGCCCATAAAGAGATCGATATACATGATCCAAAAGGGAACAAGAACAGCACCGGTTTCTTACCAGAAGAAAGGGCCTGGCTCAGCAAATTCCTGGAATCCGGCTGGATCGACAGTTTTCGCGAATTCCATCCCGAACCGCACCGTTATAGCTGGTGGAGCCAGCGTTTTCCCAGTGTTCGACTGAATAATAAAGGCTGGCGTATTGATTATATAAATGTGACCGAAGCATTACGAAGCCAGTTAATAGATGCGGAGATCCTTCCGGATGTGAAGCATTCGGATCATTGCCCGGTGATGGTAGAAATAAAGCTTGGTTGAGCTAAATCCAGTATTTTCTCAACCCCTCAACAACTCAACCCCTCAACTATGATTCTCTACAATGTGACCGTCAAAACCGACCATTCCATCGCAGAAGCCTGGCTTCAATGGATGAAACAGGAACATATCCCCGAGATCCTTGCCACCGGGTGTTTTACAAAGGCCAGTATACTTCGCCTGCTTGAAGTAGATGATAGCGAAGGCCCCACCCATGCCGTGCAGTATTTTGCGGAAAGCAAGGCCAATTATAACCGATATCTGGATAAATTCGCTGCGGAACTGCGTAAAAAAGCGATCCAGAAATGGGGGGAAAAGTTCATTGCTTTCCGTTCAGTGATGCAGGTTGTGGATTGAATGTGGGAACAACGTAAATTAATTTTGCAGGTTTCAAAAAGCCTCTAAATTTGTCCACCTCAACTATTAACTCTCTACTATGAATAAAGCTGACTTAATTGCCAAGGTGGCTGAAGACACAGGCATCACCAAAACAGAAGCTAATGCCGCGCTGGATTCATTCATTGAGGCGGTTACCAAAACCCTGAAAGGCGGAGGTAAGGTAACCCTGGTTGGCTTCGGAACATTTTCTGTATCTAAACACAAGGCCAGGAATGGCAGGAACCCCAAGACAAATGAGGTGATCCGAATCAAAGCGAAAAAAGTGGCCCGCTTCAAAGCCGGGAAAGAATTAGCGGCCCGGCTCTAACCTATTCCAACTCATTCAAAAGCGCTGACCATCATCAGCGTTTTTTTATTTACTTTTACGCTTCAAAATCATATTAAAATGGGAAAAGGCGACAAAAAGACCGCTAAAGGAAAACGTACTAAAGGATCATTTGGCAAAAGCAGACCTGCCAAGAAAAAGAAAGCGGCCCCTAAGAAGAAAGCTTAAGGCGCTAGTCTTTCTATTTTCCACTGACCATCTTCTCTCAGAGAATATTGTAACCTGTCATGTAACCGACCTGGGCGTCCCTGCCAGAACTCGATCATGACAGGT
The DNA here is from genome assembly GCA_016720565.1 of Chitinophagaceae bacterium. Lineage (GTDB taxonomy): Bacteria > Bacteroidota > Bacteroidia > Chitinophagales > Chitinophagaceae > JJ008. The sequence continues at coordinate 1,084,123 of JADKKJ010000011.1, read as the reverse complement.
TTTACTATATATCCCCCCCAATGAGCGGGTTTAGGCACTTCCCTTCCTTTAAATAGCTCCAGGCTTGTCTTATATTCCAGTTCCAGCCAGTCCCTGCTGGCGATCACCTGGCTCTGTGGTGATACCGTGGCCCCTACCTGGCTCTCATGAGGCCTTGAATGAAAATATGTCTCACTTTCCTTGCTGTCAATTTTTGAAACGAGTCCGGTGATCCTAACCTGTCTTTCCAGTTCTTTCCAGAAAAACACCAAACATGCTTTTGGATTCTCGGCCAGCTCCCGGCCTTTGAAACTTTGATAATTCGTGAAGAACACAAATCCTTTTTCATTGAATTCTTTAAGCAACACGATCCTTGCAGAAGGCACTCCATCTGCTGAAGCCGTGGCCAGCGTCATGGCATTCACTTCGTCAATATCCGCTTCAATGGCCTGCTCCCACCATTTTGTGAATTGCTGAATGGCATCCGGCTTTGCTTTTTCTTCAACTAATTTTTTCTTGGAGTAGGTTTTTCGTATGTCGGCTATTCTTGACATGGGGAAGGTTTTGTAGGGCAAAGATAAGGCAGCAGGCTGCAAGCTGCAGCTAGCTGCAAACTGCCAACTCCCGACTCCCGACTATTGACTCCCAACTCTTAACTCCTAACTCCCAACTATTCTTCCTCCCTTCTCCTCATCAACTCCTGCTTCTCCTCCGAAAGCATCTGTAACATACTCTCCAGTTCACCGATTCGCTTCAGCTGGCTTTGCAATTTATTATTGGCTTCCGCCACCGCTTGAAGATCCATGTTCAGTTCTTCGAGGTAAGCGATCTTTTTCTGCATCTGCTGCCGTTGAAAATTAGCCTCGCGTAATTTATCTTCTGTCTCGTTGTATTCTTCGCGCAGTTCCCTGTTCTCGGAATATAAAGCGCTGCTATGGTTCTTTTCTTCTTCCAGCAACCTGGTCAGTTTTAAATTCTCTTCCTGCATATCGCCGTAATCCATGGTTTGCTTATGGGAAGAGTTGAGCTGGTTCTCCAGTTTGCTGATCTTTTCCTGCAAAGAATGAAATTCAGAGTGGGCATTATCCAGCATGCTGCTCATTTCCGCACTGATGTCTTTTTTCTGGGAAGAGGAATGTAAGATCCTTTCCAGCTTCAAGGTCAGCTCTTCCACCTGTATCTGCAATAATTCATTCTCCTCTTCCAGTTGTTTCTGTTTGGGTCCGCCAATATCCTGTTCTTCTATTCGGGAGATCATATCACCGATCTTATCTCCATACGCTTGCAATTCTGCCCTTGTCTCTTTTAATTGTTTGGCTATGGCGGAATGATCCACCATCTCTTTTTTTACTTCCACTACCGCTTGCGCCTGCAGGCTCAGCATTCGGTTCTTCTCCCGCATATCTTCTGCTTCCAGCACCAGCTCATCATTTTCTTCCTTCAGTTTGATCATAGACCTCCGCAATTCTTCGATCTCCTTATTCTTCCAGTCTATATCATTGAGGTAACGAAGTTTTCTTTCTTCAAGTTCCCGATCGATCTTCTGTTTGGTGATTGGAGAGCTTTCGTTCAGGGCCTTGCGGCTGACAATAAAAAAATGAATGGTAATACCTACCATGATGCCACCCGCGATGAGGATAAGCAGTTCAATAAGGCTTAAAGGCAGGGGGGTATTCATTTACGCAGTCAAACTATTAAAACCATTGTTCTCTTTTGGTCAATAGTTTTTCACAGGCGTGGATAGGTGCCTGAAGATAGTAGATACTGCAATAGAAACTATCGGAAAACTACTTAGTAAATTAACCCTTTACCAGGGTGCCGACTTTTTCGCCTGTTACCACGCGGCGAAGATTTCCTTCCTTATTCATGTTGAAAACGATGATGGGGAGTTCATTTTCCATGCATAAAGTAAAAGCGGTCATGTCCATCACTTTTAAATTCTGTGAAAGACATTCCTGGAAGGTGATCACATTATATTTTGTTGCGGTAGGATCTTTCTCAGGGTCGGCCGTATAAATACCTTCTACCCTTGTGCCTTTAAGGATCACATCGGCGTTGATCTCAATAGCACGTAAGGAACCGGCTGTATCTGTAGTGAAATAAGGGTTACCAGTGCCTGCGCCGAATATGACTACACGGCCTTTTTCAAGGTGGCGAATGGCACGGCGACGTATATAAGGTTCCGCGATCTGTTCCATTTTAATGGCGCTTTGCAAACGGGTATACACACCTACTTTTTCAAGTCCGGCCTGCAGGGCCATGCCGTTGATCACGGTGGCCAGCATACCCATATAATCTCCATGCGCCCTTTCAATTCCGGTTTCCGCTTCGTTCATACCCCGGTAAATATTGCCTCCGCCGATCACGATGGCAACCTGTACACCCAGTTCAGTGATGGTTTTAATATCAGCTGCATACTGGGCGATCACATCGTTATCAAACCCAAAGGTTTTATCACCCATTAGCGCTTCACCGGAAAGTTTTAAGAGAATTCTTTTGTATTTAGGCAACATAGTTTGTGGAGATTATGATCGTCGCGAAGATAAGGCCTTTACCGCTTTTTCATTTGCAAACTGTATACCATTGGAATTTTTCCTTCCATTCCTTTTACCTGCCATTGGCCGGGTGCAGTTTCCACCAGGTTACGGAAACAGGCATAAGGAGAATACATATGTTCATTGAAGGATTCCAGTTCCAGCCCGGCATTTAAAAGAGCATTCAGCACTTCACTCAGGCTATGGTTCCAGCTGTATTCTTTCCCTTTTATATCCGCTTCCCTGTCGGTATAGGTGCCCTGGTTTTCTGTAATGATCAGTTCCCGGTTATCGTAATAATATTTAATATGGGTGAAATCATCATCGAAGGTCCAAACAAAGGGATGGAACTCGGCCAAATAAAAAATACCCCCGGGTTTTAAATGATTGGCTACTACGGCGGCCCATTTATCCAGGTCGGGAAGCCAGCCTATCACTCCATAGGATGTAAATACAATTTCAAACTGTTGATCCAAATGTGCAGGCAGATCATAAACGTTACAGCAAATGAATTTCGCGTCCAGTCCCAGTTCCTCATTTAAAGAGACCGCGGTCTTTATTGCCTCATCAGAAAGATCCATTCCGGTCACTTTAGCCCCTCTTCTTGCCCAGTCCAGGCTATCCATTCCAAAATGGCATTGCAAATGCAGCAGGCTTTTTCCTTTTACCTCACCTAATTCTTCCAGTTCAATAGAACGAAGCGCCGTATCTCCACGTTTAAATCCCGCCAGGTCATAAAAATCGGAATCTTTGTGGACCAGAGTGCGTTGGTTCCAGAGCTGGCGGTTGGCTTCGAAAAGATCGTTGGGGTTCATGCGTGTGAATTTACTGGGAATTGGGGGAAAAGCTATGAGCTGTGAGCCATGAGCTGTGAGCTTGTCCCTGATCAGTTCTTATTTCTCATGTTCATGAAATGATTTGTAATTCCACTCTTACTCGATCAGGCCAGCAGCTCATGGCTCACAGCTCATAGCCTCCACAAAAAAAGGTCCCGCTCATCACGGGACCTCTAAATAATATTAAAACCAGTATTAACCTAAAGCTACCCGCTTAAAAGAAGTCACAGTAACATTACCGCTTTCTTTCAGATAATCCGCTACGGTCTTGCTTTGATCTTTTACGAATGCCTGGGCAGTAAGGGTTTGCTCTTTGAAGAAAGCGCCCATTTTACCTTCGGCGATCTTAGAAAGCATTTCATCAGGCTTGCCGGCCATTTTAGGATCCTGGCGCATCAGTTCCATGATAATATCCCTTTCACGGGCGATCACCTCTGCAGGAACACTTGCTGCGTCAACGGCTACCGGGTTCAGGGCCGCGATCTGCATCGCAACGTCTTTACCAGCCTCCGCAGCTTCCTTATCCATTCCTACCAATACACCAATGCGGTAAGCACCGTGGATATAAGAGGCTACATAAGCAGCATCTATCCTCTCAAATTTTGTTACACCGATCTTTTCTCCAATAGCGGCGAGTTTATCATTTACCAGTTCTGCTACAGTAGCAGCACCGGCTTTAGAATTCATCAGTTCTTCCAGTGAGTTTACGTTATTGGCGATGGCGGCATCAGCGATGCTCTGGCCAAAAGCTACGAAATCGGCATTCTTAGATACGAAGTCGGTCTCACAACTAACACATACTACGATACCTGTTTTGTTATCAGCAGTTGTTTTTGCGATCACCACCCCTTCTTTTGCTTCACGGTCGCCTCTTTTCGCCGCTACTTTCTGTCCCTGCTTACGCAGCCAGTCGATAGCCGCTTCAAAATCACCATTGGTTTCTGTCAATGCCTTACGACAATCCATCATACCCGCACCAGTCATCTGGCGGAGTTTGTTTATGTCTTGTGCACTTATTGTTACGGTACTCATTTTCTTAAATTTTTAAAATGAACAATCTTTTGAAAGCTATTAGCCTTTAGCCTCTGGCAGCTAGCCTGAATCGTATTCAATTCATACTCCCTACTCAAATCTTGCCACTCCTAACTCCTAACTAATAACTCCTAACCTGCCTGCGGCAGGCAGGCTTATCTTCTTGCTCCTCCAGGTCCCCTGCTTCCACCCTGGCCACCGGTAGTACGACGGCGTTGTCCGCCACCACCACCTGCACCACCAGGTCCGCGACCGCGACCACCACGTCCGCCTTCGGCTTCCGCTTCAGCCAGCAGTTTCGCTGCTTTTCTTTCTTTTTCATCATCCCCCTGCTCGTCCAGGTCATCTTCTTTAGCAGCCTGCCTTTCAGCAAGTCCTTCAGCAATGGCAGCAACGATATAGTTTACGATGATAGCGATAGATTTGGTAGCGTCATCGTTACCAGGGATCGCATAATCCACTTTATTAGGATCACAGTTAGTATCTACCACACCGAAGGTGGTAATGCCTAAGCGTTTTGCTTCAGCCAGTGCGATATGCTCATGCCCGATATCCACGATGAACAAAGCAGCAGGTACACGTCCCAGCTGGGAGATACCACCCAGTACTTTTTCCATTTTGTCTTTATCGCGACTAAGCGTTAAACGCTCTTTCTTGGTGATATTGTCAAATGAACCATCACCCAGCATTTTCTCAATGCTCTGCATTTTCTTCACGCTCTTACGAACGGTGTTGAAATTGGTAAGCATTCCACCTAACCAACGCTCGGTAACAAAAGGCATGTTCACGCGCTTGGCGCATTCGTTCACGATGTCTTTCGCCTGCTTTTTGGTTCCCACGAAAAGGATCTTCTTTCCGCTGCGGGCGATCTGCTTCAATGCAGCAGATGTATCCTGCAGGCATTCCACGGTCTTGTTCAGATCAATGATGTGAATACCTTTCTTCTCGGCGAAGATGTAAGGAAGCATTTTAGGGTTCCACTTCTTCTTCAGGTGACCGAAATGAACACCTGCGTCGAGCAATTGCTGTTGTAATGATGTATTGTTTTCCATTTTTCTTTTTTAGCATTTAGCTATTAGCATCTAGCCTCTAGCTTGTTTACCTACTATTATTATGTGCATTGCTAGCAGCCAGTAGCTGATAGCTTGCAGCTTTTCATTAACGTTTAGAGAACTGGAAGCTTCTTCTTGCTTTCTTATGACCGAATTTCTTCCTTTCAACAGATCTTGGATCCCTTTTCAGTAATCCGGCTGCTTTTAATGCAGGGCGAAACTCCGGGTTGATCTCCAGCAATGCGCGGGCAATACCCAGCATAGCGGCTTCAGCCTGGCCTTTTACACCACCACCGGTAGCGTTGATCTTAATATCGAATTTGTTGGCAACGTCAACGGTCTTCAGCGGACGATCTACCTGGTTCTGCAGGTATACCAACGGAAAATATACTTTGTAGTCTTTGTCGTTTACGATGATCTTGCCATCCCCTTTAGACATAAAGATGCGGGTCACTGCTTCTTTACGACGGCCAACACCAATTTTTTGCTTTTCCATTTTGTTGTTTTATTTGACTGAGTCTTACTCCTGCGCTTAGGCGCTGTTTGAACTCCGGGCTGATTTAGAATTTAAGTTCTTTTGGTTGCTGTGCGCCATGCGGATGTGCTTCACCGGCATACACGAATAATTTCTTGAACATCTTACGTCCAAGGCGATTCTTAGGAAGCATACCACGAACAGCTCTTTCAATAGCGTCCTCAGGTTTGCGTTTCAGCAAGGTAGCTGCAGACTCTTCTTTACGACCACCGGGATAACCAGTATAGTGGTCATACACTTTCTGGTCGATCTTCTTTCCGGTCAATACCACTTTAGCCGCATTGATCACCACGATAAAATCGCCGGTGTCAACGTGTGGGGTATAGCTGGCCTTGTTCTTTCCGCGTAAAATAGCGGCGATCCTTGCGCACATACGACCCACGGTTTGATTAGTACCGTCCACAACATACCAGTTGCGTGTAACGGTAGCCGCATTCGCATGTTTTGTAGTGAAATGCAGTTTGCTCATTTTTTAAACTTTGCGCCGTTGGTTACCCAAAGGCAGTGATTGAATAATGACCTGAGCTATCCCTTCAGGTCATCCTTTTAGGGAAGAAGTTTTCTTTCTTAAAGGGGTGCAAAGATAGGGATTGGCTGTTTCTCAGCCATCAGAATAAGGAGGTTTTTTTGAAGACAGCTTTGTAATAGGTTGATTTTCAATAAATATTTTGACTTTGTTTTACAGTCATTGATACTATTTCTTTCTTTCTGTTCTTTTTTCTTGATAAAAAAGAAACAAAAAATCAAGGCTTCAGAAAAATGGCTAAAAATTACTGCGTATGGCTAAAGGCAAAGAACTCGCCCGGAGTGTTTAGTATTATATACGATGATCCTGCCGGGCTCAAACAGCTTTGCCTTTGCTCCTGCTGCGCAGTCGCCAGCCATACTCCGTAATTTTCTTAACGCCATTTTTCTGAGGCCGGAAAAACAGCCAGCTTCAAGCCTCTAGCCATTAGCCTGATTTGTTTTCAAATCAGGATATGTGATCCAAACAGGCTAGAAGCTAGCGGCTCATAGCTAGTAGCTGGGTTTACAAGCGCCTTGGCCGGCCCTGGTTAAGGAAACCCAACTGCTTTAATAAAGGCAAGGGCGGGCACAGCGCCTTTTGGGTGGTCGATATAACACGTAGAAGACTGTAACGCGCATAGGAGCTCCGCAAATCGGAGTGTTCCCCTCGACGAATCGTCTGAGGAAATGTTCGATCGGGATGACTGATCACTTCGATTCGTCTTGATTTTTTTTGTTTCTTTTTTTTATCAAGAAAAAAAAGAAAGGAAGAAAAAAGAAAAGGAACTTAGATGTTTTATAAAAACTATTATACTCATAGACATGCCCCACTTACTAAACCGCAACAGTTTCGGAGACCTAAAGAACCTGGGAAATCTCCTAAGCGAGACAGAGGCAAATGCACTCCTGAACGACTGGGTCCCCAATGAGAAACTTCGCCTCCATATGAAACAGGTGGCCGCCAACATGAAAGCCTGGGCTATCGAAAGAGAAGCAGCCGATGAACTAACGGCCAGGAAATGGGAGCAGGCCGGATTACTGCACGATGCCGATTGGGAAAAATACCCCGACGACCATTGCCGCATCATCATAGAAGAACTGGAAAAAAGAAATATCGACCCCGAGGTCATCCATTGCATCGCCTCCCATGGTCCCGCCTATTTCGGGGTTGAACCAGAGAACAAAATGGACAAGATGATCTATGCCATTGATGAGCTATCGGGTTTCATTCATGCCGCGGCGCTGATCCGGCCTACCTTATATGAAGGACTGGAAGTGAAAAGTGTATTGAAACGGTTAAAGACCCCCTCTTTTGCCGCCCAGGTTAGTCGGGATGATATAAATGATGCAGTATCAAGGGCCCAGATCGATCTAAACGACCTGATCCAGTTCATTATTGACCACCAGAGGGAGGTATCGTAGATTCCCTAAGGGTAAATAATTTTAGCTTTTATTTAAACTATGTTTAATATAGGGGGTCAGAAAAAGGCCGACTAATAACCCTGAACCGTAAGCATTAGTCAAACCTAAATCAAAAAGTATGAGAAAACTTCTTACCCTAATGGCCCTGCTGCTGAGCCTTACCCTGGCCAGCCTTTCTTCCATGGCCAATCCGAAAACTCCCGACATTGCCAGTTTTACCACGTCTGTAAATGACAGTTTACGCGCTGTTGCTTTTGCCAACACCTCTATCTGGGGTTCCGAACCCGGCGAACGTATCGCTGTCTGGAACTTTGGTGATGGCAATATGGCCACCACACCCGGACTGGCCTCCGTTTCCCATGTTTATGCTCATCCCGGCACCTTTAATGCCTGCCTGAGAATTTACCGCCGCAACTTGGCCGGAGATACCGTGCTTTCAGCACAGACCTGCCAGTCAGTGGTCATTAACCAGATCTGTAATGCCAATTTTGAAAAACTTCAAACCCCCAATGGGCCAATTAATTTCGCCTATTTCAAAGCATTCCCCTGGAGCAATGGAAACCCAAGACCATACCAGGTATGCTGGAATTTTGGCGATGGCCATGATACCTGTATCAATTATGCCACGAATTATACCGGACTATTCCAGGTAGGCCATCAGTATGCCAATGCCGGCAATTACCAGGTTTGCGTGATCATCCGTTATGATGGTGCCTGTACCGCTACGAATTGCAAGGTTATCACTATAGGAAACCCTCCGCCTCCGGATACTTGCGGGGCTGATTTTGAGAAGATCCAGACCAATGCAAACCCTTTCAATACTTATTTCAAAGCCCTTCCGTCTCATAATAATAACCGTAAACCATCACGCGTATGCTGGAGATTTGGTGATGGCAGAGATACCTGTATCGATTATGCTGAAACCTATACCGGCTTTTATGCGGTAAATCATTTATATAACCATCCCGACAATTACGAAGTATGTGTTCGCATCACCTATTATGGAGGATGTGAATCTTATAAATGCAAACTGGTTCGGATCAGTGGTCCGGATAGCTGCGGAGCGAATTTTGAGAAACTGCAATCACCGGCTGCCATGCCTTTACAGGTCTTCCTCAAAGCGCAGCCTTCCCATAATAATAACCGCAAGCCTTCCCGTATCTGCTGGAATTTTGGAGATGGTCATGATACCTGCATTAACTATGTGGAGAATTATACCGGCCAGTACCTGGTCTCCCATCGTTATGCGCATCCTGATTCATTCAATGTATGTGTTCGCATTCAGTATTATGGTGGTTGCGTAGCAGAGAAATGCCATCGGATCCTTGTTCCGCGTGAACCTGGTTGCGCAGTAAGCCTGGTAACGATCAACCCTTCTGTTTACACCCTGGAAAGAGGTTTCATTGCAACGCCGATATCATATGCCACACCACCTGCTCGTCCGCTTTATATCTGCTGGAGGTTTGGTGATGGTCGCGATACCTGTTACGCGGTAGATTCTACCCGTCCTGCAGGAACCAATTTCGCGATCAGGCATCGTTATGACAGCGTAGGTGTATACAACGCATGCGTACGTGTGGTGTTCCAGGGAGGATGTATCGCTGAATCATGCAAAGAGGTAAGGATCCTTCCGGCTCCTCCAAGAGCAGGATTAAGACTGGCTCCTAACCCGGTTCAACAGGTACTGTATGTAAGCTTCCAATCTATTTATACAGAAGCGGTAGTAGTGAGGATCGTAAACAGTAACGGCATTCCAGTAAGGACCTATACCAGAAATGCAAATGCAGGCGTCAACAACTGGTCAGAAGTAGTGTCCAATCTGGCTCCGGGCATTTACACCTATGTGGTTCAATCGCCAAGGCAATTCGTGACTGAGCATTTTATAAAGCTCTAAGTTTTTCTTACGTCAGGGCTAAAAACAAAGCCGTTCCGAAAGGGGCGGCTTTTTTAATACAGAGCTTTGAGCTGCTAGCTATGAGCTGCTAGCTTGATCCGGTAACGGCTGAATTTGTTTTCAAATGGAAATCTTTTCTAATTAAAAGCTGTCTGCTTTTTAGGGGTACTTACACATTCTTTCTTTCCGTTCTTTTTTCTTGAATTCCTTGCTTTTCTTTTTTGCCTTGACGCAAAAAAGAAACAAAAAAGTCAAGGCTTCAGAAAAATGGCTAAAAATTACTGCGTATGGCTAAAGGCAAAGAACTCGCCTTTAGCGTTTAGAATAAATGAGAAAAGTGGTGCTGGGCTCAGACAGCTTTGCCTTTGCTCCTGCTCCGCAGTCGCCAGCCATACTCCGTAATTTTCTTAACGCCATTTTTCTTAGGCCCCTCCCCAAAAGAAATGCGTTTCGCTTCAAGATCTTCCCATACCTAGCCCCCGAATTATAGGACCAGTCAAGCGCCTTGGCCGGCCCTGGTTGAGGAAACCCAACTGCTATAATAAAGGCAAGGGCGGGCACAGCGCCTTTCGGGTGGCCAAAGTCAACACGCATAAGACTGTAACTGGCAAAGGAGCGTCGCACATTTGAGTGTTCCCCCCGACGAATCGCAAAAGGAAAATTTCAACTTTCATGACTGGTCCCTTCGATTCGTCTTGAATTTTTGGTTCTTTTTTTTCAAGAAAAAAGAACGACAAAACCTGGAGAATAAAAACAGGAGATGCCTCGCGATGAATATTTATAACTCCATAGTTATGATACGAGCGCCCAGCATGAAAAGTACACGACTCATCCTCCCCTATAGGGGCTGGGGGCGCTTTGGCTGTTTCTAAAAACTACTTCAAAAACTCTTTTGAAACCTCATCATACACCATCATCAAAGAATCAATTGCCTTTCCTTTATCGTCGAAGACTTTCTCCCAGGTACTCAACGGCTCCCAGATAAAAGATCCTTTTCCCAAACCATCCCTTACTTCAAAAGCCAGCTTATTCACTTCGCGCTTCAGCGCCGAATACTCCACCACCACCATATCTTTTTTATAGCGACGGGCAAGATCATTGATATTATAACGAAGGTCATCCAGGGTGCCATGCCATTTAGGATAATAAGAAAGGCCGATCACATCAAAGGGAACGCCGCGGGCAAGCATATTGTCGAGGAAGAAAACAGATTCTTCATTTTGTCCGCCCAGGGCTAAATGAATCAATAAAACGGTACTGGGCGATACTTCCATTACCGCCTGACTGCCCGCCTTGATCAATGCTGCCAGCTGGTCCATATTGGCCACATTGCCATCAGGCCATACCATACCATGATTGATCTCATTACCTACCTGTACCATATCTGGTACCGTGCCCTGGGCCTTTAACTGCTGCATCACATTTCTTGTATACTCATACAATGCTTTTTTCAGTTCAGGAAATGACAATCCTTTCCATGCCGCCGGCTTGTATTGTTTCCCCGGATCGGCCCAGTAATCGCTGTAATGAAAATCAAGCAAGAGTTTCATGCCAGCAGCCTTTACTCTTTTGGCCATGTCCAGCGTATGCTTCAGATCACAAAATCCTTTACCCGGAGAATAACCACTATCACGCGCCGGCTCATTGAAGATCCGCAGGCGCACATAATTCATTCCATGGTCTTTTAATATCTGTATCGCATCTTTCTCCACTCCTTTATCCGAGAACTTCATGCCCCTTGCTTCCAGCTCAGGTAAGAATGAAATATCTGCTCCCAGCATTTTATCTACCTGTATATTTCTATTGCCTGCCTTACCTGTTTCTTTGATATCCAGATTGAAAACCGATACGGTTTGTATATCTGTCCCCCCGCTCCATAAACCTGCCGCAGTGGCTTTGAATTTGATCATGCCTTCGGTCCTTCCCGATTGAACAATGACCTGGCATTTGCCATTGAATAAACGTCGCTGGCACCAGCCGCCTTCGCATTTATCAGACTCGTGACTGCTTGGATCTCCATTTCCCAAACCTATGATCCTGGCATCTCCTTCTAATTGGAACTGCACCAGATTATCTGCATCCGGCACTTCCCTTCCTTCTTTATCGATCGCCGTAATATTTATCACACTTACATCAGATCCATTGGCCAGTAAGGTGGTCTTATAAGGAGTTACCACAATTTCTGCAGCGGGACCTGTGGTCTCCAACTTAGCAGTTAACTTCTTTCCTTTTTTATATGCAATAGCTTCCAGTTTACCAGGAGCATAATTCACCGTCCAGTTAAGGTGACCATTCCTTGGCATATCTTTTTTACCTAATGATTTTCCATTGAGGAACAGCTCCACATTATCGGCATTGGTATTTACCCAAACTTCCACCGGATCACCTGCCGGCTTATTCCATCCGGCCGCTTTCTCCGGCCAGTTCCAATGGGGTGAGATCTTCAATACATCTTTATCGGTCCACCAGCTCTGGTAATAATAATAGATGTTCTTAGGGAAACCGCACATATCCATGATGCCAAAATGCGAATTGATATTGGGCCACTCATAAGGCGTAGGCTCTCCGCGATAATCAAATCCGGTCCATACAAATCCTCCCATAAAATAATCGTGGGTAGCAGCTTCGGTCCACCAGGTCTCTGCCCGGGATGCCCATGGCGGAAAGCTGATGTCCTGGTCGGGCACATAGCCTCTTACAGTATCTTTTATATAAATTCCTCTGGTGGTTACGGTAGATCCCATTTCCGATCCCATCACGGGCTGGTCAGGATGTTCCTGGTGGTATGCGGCCACGCTCTGGTGACGATAATTAAACCCTCTTACCGGTATCATTTCATTCACCCCATAAAAACTATTTCCATTATCGCCTCCATAGCTGGCCGTGCGGGAAGGATCCCATTCTTTCAGTTTACGAAGCATAGTCTGCGCAATGCGACGACCATTACTGTTGCCATGCACGGCCCATTCTTCATTGCCTATTGACCAGAGAAAAACGGAGGCATGATTGCGATCGCGTTTCACCAGTTTTTCAAACTGATCGAGATACTCCGGCGTACTGCTTAATAATCGGGTCTCATCCATCACCAGCATACCCAAACTATCGCAGGCTTCCAGCAGTTCCGGTGTTGGCGGATTATGAGAGGTGCGATAAGCATTCACGCCCATATCTTTCAACAGCTTGATGCGATAGTATTGCAATCCATCAGGAAGTGCTGATCCCACCCCTGCATGGTCCTGGTGATTGCAAACCCCCTGTATCTTCATAGGAACTCCATTCAGGAAAAAGCCTCTGGTGGTGAATTCAAATTTCCGGATGCCGAAGCGTTGCTTTACCTGGTCGACGATCTTTCCATTTTGTTTTACTACAGTGACCACCCGATACAGATAAGGGTCATCCAGTGACCAGGGCCTTATATTTTTTAAGGGTAAATAGGCGCCAGAATTGGTGCTTCCATTCAGTCCTAAGCTGATCGCCATTTCTTTACCGCTGGCCAGTATATTGCCATCGCGGTCCGTGATGTAGGATTGGACCGTAGCATTCTCTGCCTTCATCGATTCATTGACGATCTCCGCCTGGATATTTACATTGGCATTCTTACCATCCAGTGTTGCATATACAAATAACCCGTTCTCCGGTATATGCACATTCTGGTATTGATTCAGCCATACATGGCGATAGATCCCGGCGCCCTCATAGAACCAGCCTTCATACTGCGAAGCATCAGCCCTTACCACCAAAACATTATCAGAACCAAAATTCACTATATCGGTCACGTCGAATGATACACCGATATAGCCGCCTTTGTTATTACCCAGGTAAAATCCATTGAGCCAGAAATTCGCATCGCGGAAAACCCCGTCAAACTGCAGTTGAAATCTGGAACCCGTATCAGTCCTGGCGATAGTAAAATGCTTCCTGTACCAGCCAATACTATTCTCCGGGAATAAACCTCCTACTGGTTTATAACCATGGGCCATTACATCAAAATTGTTTTTATAGGCGAAGGGAAGTTCCACCACCCAATCATGGGGAATATCCAGTTTCCGCCATTTGCTGTCGTCAAAATTGACCGGAATAGCTGTATTAGGCGCCACACTTGATTTGGAGAAAATATTGGAGATGGTATAATTAAAATCTTTTTCCGCATTGGCGGCATGGCCAAAATGGAACTTCCAGTCGCGGTCGAAATTGAGTCGGGTTCTCTGGGCCTCTATTTTTAAACTTAAAATGCCGAGACTGAGCAGCAGAAGGATGAGTCTGTTTTTCATGATCGAAAGTTATTAAACTATCATGGATAAATCCATTGACTTTGGGGCAAAAAAAATGGCTGTCTTTCGACAGCCACCTTTCTATTCGAAGAGATCAATGCTTTAATTCTTCTTCAGCTTATAGCTGTAGTTACCACCGATACCGATATTCAGCGTGATGGTATAGTTACCGGCAACAGTTACAGGGATATTAGTTCCGCCGTATTCTGGTTTATTATCAATTGGGTTATTATTATCTCCAAAATTGATAGCCCAGTCGTTATTCGCCCTGAATTTCATTTCACCTACAGTAAGATTTGCAGTGATGCTCCAGGAACCATTAGATGGATTGAAGGTCATAGGTGTGCTGGCACCCCAATCGCCCGGAGTTGCATTACCAATGATACCCCAGGTATTGATCTTGGTAAAATCCCAGGTCATACTGTTTGTGTTAGCACGGATCAGGTAAAGACCGGCAATACCTGCTCCACCTGAAGGAAGGGTAAGGTTGCTTCCGCCATTGGTAAGCGTACCTACTCCACCGCCAAAATCACCGGCAGGCCAGTCATTTCCTTTTACAAATTTGAACTGGGGAGCTGCGTCATTGAAAACAATATAGCCTTCATAACCGCCATAACCGCCATTCCTGGTATTTACGATCTGTGGGGCGACTCCCGGAGCCCATCCCTGGTAATTACCAGCTACATTCAACGCAGCAGGGAAAGAATAGGAAACGATATCCAGGTAAGAGGTAACGGTAAAAGATACCACATTTGAATAAAGAGGATCCACATTAGCACCTACGCTGGCTTTGATCCTGGCCTGTACCGGAGTGGCCGTACCATCGTTGATGATCTCCTGCATTTTTGCGTTGAACTCTGCTACCGTAAAGGTTTTTGTCAATGCTGTACCCATACCAATTTCTGTAGTGGTAGCCGGGGAAGCGAAATTAGTGCCTCCCTTGCATAACTGAATGGTGTAGGTGATAGCAGCGGAGTAACCAAAATCCGCCTTACCCCAGGTAAGTATAGTGGCTGTACTGGCCGCATTGGCTTGTTGCAATACCAGGGTGGTCGCCGAAGAGGTAAGTGTAAGGGCGCCTCCTGGTTTCAGTATCGTTTTGGTCTCATCCTTTTTACAGGACCAAAGCGTTACAGAAGCAAACAAAAGCAGTATAGAACTTTTAAAGATCGCTTTCATACTGAAATTTTTTATTTGTTTTTATATGCTGGTTTCTATTCTATTAATAGCCTGGATTCTGTACCAGGTTAGGATTAGCTGTTACATCCGCTGCAGGTATAGGATAAAGTTTGCGCGTGCTGGCCACTGACTGACCATTCAGCGCATTTCCTTTCCAAGCCCATAGATAAGTACCTTCTGTGAAATATCCGTAACGGATAAGATCCGTACGACGGATACCTTCAAAGTACAACTCTTTTGCCCTTTCATCCAGTATGAAGGCAACATTGAGTTGGGCCGCAGTGATATTGCCGGTGGCATTACCATAAGCGCGGGTACGAAGGGCATTGATATAATTCACGGCAGTTGCCTGGCTTCCACCAGTACCACCACGGGTTACTGCTTCAGCATAGTTCAGGTAAACTTCCGCTAAACGGAACATCGGAAAATCGGTATCCACCCATGTTGGATTGGAACCGGCCGCACCAGTAGAAGTTACGTTGCGGAATTTGATCACTCCATAACCATCGTTAGCGCTGGAAATATCATTGATATCCAGGTTCTGTCCGCTGGTGAAGAAATTAGCACGGCTATCACCTGCAGGGCCACTGAATTTCTGGTAGAATTGTTTAGTGGTTCTAACACCACCCCAACCGAAATCAACGCCATGATCAGCTGCCTGCATATTACCTACGATAGGCGCGTGAACCAGGAAGGTAGTACCACCCCAGGTCCTTGCTTTGTTACCATCGAAAGGAACGGCGAATATGATCTCGCTTTTGGAGGTCACGTCATTATCCGCAAGGAATAAATAACGGTAGTTGTTTACCAGCTGGTAGCCGGAAACAGCGGTTACTTTATTGCAATAAGTGATACACTCGGTATACTTAGGAGTTCCGGTATAAACTTCAGCATTCAGGTAAAGTCGGGAAAGAAGGGTCCAGGCAGCCGCCTTATCTACACGTCCATATTCATTGGCCCTTGCATCTTTCAGATCGCCCTCAATAGCCTTCAGTTCATTTTCAATATAAGTGAACAGGCTTGCACGGCTGATCTGCGGAGGAAGGAAGGCGCCTACGTTATCATTCTCGGTAACGAAAGGAACATTACCAAAAAGGTCCATTGCATGATAATAGCTGAGTGCGCGCATGAAACGGGCTTCTGCTCTCATATAAGCGATCTCTGTAGCGTCAGCACCTGTGATACCACGCTCACTTACTTTAGAAGCGGCGCTTTCACGTATGAACTCATTGGCCAGCACGATCTGGAAATAGATACGGCTGTAAAGCGCACGGATGAAAACATCAGAAGAAGACCAGGTCATGAAATGGAAATCTTTGATGGTAGCATCGTTCCAGCCGATCACGGCTTCATCAGTAGAAAGTTCCTGGGCGCTCCAGTACTGGCGTATATAACTGGAGAATCCTTCATCGATACCGGAGATATCACCAGAACCATCTGGTCCGCTGTTACCGGTAAGGGCCAGACCCGCGTATACTTTAGCCAACACTCCTTTATAACCAGCTAAACTGGTATAGAGGGAGGCTGAAGTAGTACCGTATTTTGGTGTTCTGTTCAGGTCTTTTGTACAGGAAGCCAGTACAAAGGCCATCAGGGCAACCAATCCGGTAAGTTTTAAAAATTTATTTCTCATGTTGCAAGCTTTATATTTTTAAAATTTTCAGTTACAATTAAAGTCCCAGGTTTAAACCAATGGTATAGATCCTTGGGCGTTTGTAGAAATTGTTATCGATACCACCTGGAACTTCAGGATCGAGGCCACGGTATTTAGTGGCAACGAACACATTCTGAACGCTGGCAACAGCGGTAAGGTTGGCTCTCTTATTAAATACTTTGCCGAAATCGTAAGAAGCGTTCAGGTTATCCATACGAAGGAAAGAAGCATTCTCTATATAATAATCGGAGAAATACTGGTAAGTGCCGAAACCGGTCTCCATGTAATTCCTATGTACATTGGAAATGAACTTGGAGGAACTTGGCTGGAACACGCCATTGCTGGAGAACATGTTATTATACATGTAGTTTCCAATATTAGCGCGGAGAACAGTAGAGAATGTCCAGTGCTGAACACTTACGCTGGTGTTGAAACCAACCAGCCAGAGTGGTTCAGGAGATTTGTAACGATAATAGTCATTGCTGTTGATGATGCCATCGCCATTCAGGTCCTCATAAAGGCCTTCAATTGGTTTACCGGCCGCATCATATACCTGCTTCAGTACAAAGAAAGTTGAAGGCTGGTATCCTACAGAATGGATCTGTATGGTATTTCCTACACCACCACCAATACCGCCGGTAGCTACTCCTTTAAAAGTAGGATCATTCACCAGGCTTAATTTGGTGATCTTATTCTTATTGTAAGTCAGGTTCACACCAGCTTCCCAGTTCACTTTTTTATTCTTTGCGATGATACCATTCAGGGAAAGCTCTATACCACGGTTATCCATATTACCCACGTTGGTGAAAATACCATTGGAGAAATTAGTTCCCGCAGGAACGGGTACAAAGCTCAGCAGGTCCTTTGTTTTCTTTGAATAAGCATCCAGGCTACCGGTCAGTCTTCCATTCAGGAAACCGAAGTCGATACCTGCATTGAAGGTAGTAGTGGTCTCCCATTTCAGGTTACGATCATAAGCCTGTGGGCGATAAACCTGATAATAAGTATTACCAAACTGGTATTGGGCTGTTTGGGCACCAAGGAAATACTGAGGCAGATATTGGTAATCTGATCCGATCTCCTGCTGGCCGGTCTGGCCATAACCCAATCTCAGTTTCAGGTTAGAAAATACTTTGCTTCCTTTCATGAAAGATTCATCGCTCATGTTCCATGCAAAAGCTGCAGATGGGAACATACCCCAGCGATCTTCCGGATTTACACGGGAAGAACCATCACGGCGAAGGGTCGCTGTGAAAAGATATTTACTGCTAAGGCTGAAATTAGCCCTTCCGTAGAAAGAGATCAGTGTATTCTGGCCATCAAACGGATAAGGATTCGCAGGAGCGAACTCTCTTCCATCTGCGCGGTAATCAGCATAGTTTGGTGAAGTACGATGGAAATCCTGGTAACCATAACCAGCGATCACATCCAACCGTCCTTTGATCGATTTCATTTCCTTCACATAGTTCAGGTAGAATTCGAACAGTTTATTCTTTTTCTCCTGCTCGTATCGATTTTTTACACCACCACGGGTGTAGGTCATTGCGGCAGAATCAGGAATATAAATAGTTCCTTCTCCTTTAGCACGGTCGTAACCTACGTTCAGGTTAGCGCGCAGGTCTTTCAGGAATGGGAACGTATAATCAAGTTGAAGATTGGTGATCAGGCGATCCACATCACTGTTATCATCGCGGAGGAACAATTGTCCAACCGGATTCTTAGGAGCCAACCCATCAGGTTGGTTATTGTTGGCCAGCCACTCCCAGTATCCGCCAAAGCGGTTATCCGCACGTTTGATGGTTTGTGTAGGATCGAAGAAAGCAGAACCACCAATGGCACCTTCGTTGGCGAACTCATATTTCGAAGAGGTCATCTTCAGGGCAAGGTCCACTTTCAATGAATTGTTCAGTAAACGTGGATTCAGGTTCAGTGACGTAGACAAACGGCGAAGATTACCTGACTTCAGTGTACCATCCTGGTTAAGATAACCAAGTGAAAGGCGATAAGGCAGTAATTTGATACCACCCATCAGTGATATATTATTATCAGTAGTGAATGCATTCTGGAACACCTGATCCTGCCAGTTGGTATTGGCCTGTCCAAGAAGGGCCTGCTGGTTAGCATTACCCTTTGCACCTACTACGGTCTTGAATTCGGAGGCAGTCAGTACATCTACATTCTCTCCTTTAGTGGAAACAGAATTGGTAGTACTGAAATTAAGATGGAAAGCGCCTGAGCGTCCTTTCTTGGTAGTGATGATGATCACACCATTGGTGGCACGGTTACCATAGATCGCTGTAGCAGAGGCATCTTTCAAAATGTTGAAGGATTCAATATCATTTGGATTCAATAAGGCAAGCGCATTGTTAGATCCTGCAACTCCGGATTGCTGGTCAACAGGAACACCATCAATGATCACCAGCGGATCATTAGAACCACTAAGGGAAGAGCTACCCCTTACACGTATACGACCACCGGAACCTGGCGCACCGCCCGGCATGGAGATCTGTACACCAGCTATCTTACCATTGATCAATTGTTCAGGAGAAGTTATCTGTCCCCTGTTGAAGTCCTTGCTGGTCACGGTAGCAATAGAACCTGTGAGGTCCTTTCTGCGTGTAGTACCATAACCAATGATCACTACTTCACCCAGTGAAGTACTGTTCACCACCAATGATACTTCTACAGATGATTTACCGGATACATCCAGTTCCTGCGTAGTGAAACCAATAGAGGTGATCACCAGCGTGGATGCGTCATTAGGTACACTTAAACTGAAAGCGCCATTGGCATCCGTTTGTGTACCGGTACGTGAACCTTTTACCGTTACGCTGGCCCCACGAACTGCAGAACCATCTTTGGAATCGGTTACTTTACCTGTGACTGTTTTTTGTGCAAAGGAGATTTGTGCTAGAAAAGCTAAAAGCAGGACACTAAAAGCCTTCTTTAGATTAAAGCGCATAAGCAATCATTATTTTATTATTCAATCAGAATACCTGTCACATCCTGGCATCATCATGTATTTTCTACACGATGGAATGTGTATTAAACACACAATGTTACACAAATTTTACAATGGCCAAAAATAATTTTAATAAATTTCTAACATTTCCCAATTGGTAAAATGTCTTGTTTCAGCATTTTAGGGGGAATAGCCCCTTAACCTTAAACAAATAAGAATCAGCTGGTTAAGGCCTTAGGTGCGGGAATTTTATGGCGATTAGGCTTTTTTCTATACTCCGCCTTGAGACTGTATAACTTACCCGGGCGGTGAGGAACATCCTCCTCCATTTCTCCCACATCCTCCAGCCAATCCTTAATGGCGATCTTTTTCCGGAAGTTGCGGCGATCCAGTTTTACCCCCAGGATGGCTTCATATAATTCCTGTAATTCCCGAAGCGAGAATTTATGGGGAAGCAGATTAAATACAATGGGATTATCCAGGATCTGGTCCTGCAATCTTTTTAAACAGGAGTCGATGATCAGCTTATGGTCAAAGGCCATTTTGCGGATCTGGCTCACCGGATACCAGTTCAGCTCATTATTATCCAGCTGTAAACGATGGTTCTTGATATCTATGAGTGAATAATAAGCAATGGTAATAACCCGGCCAGATGGATGTCGATCGATGGCACCGAATGCCTGCACCTGCTCCAGGTACACATCATCCATCCCGGTTCTCTCCTTTAATATACGGTAAGAGGCATTATCAATATCCTCATCGGGCCTTACCAGGTCACCCAGTAATGAATTCAACCCGGAAAATTCTTCCAGGTCGGATCTGATCAGCAATACTTTCAGCTGCTTGTCATCATAACAAAAGATCACACAGTCAACCGATACCCCGATATTGAAATATTCAAGGTGACTGATCTTTTCTATTTCCGCCGTCTTCAGATGCTGCGATGGGTTGGTCATGGCAAGGGAATTACTGTTTCACAAACTTTAAAGATAATTGGTCTTCTGCAGATTTTATACGGAACCAATAAATGCCCGACGGCAATCCCACGATGGAACTGCGAAGATCTATAATATGATCTCCTTTTGTCAGCCGGCCATTGAATACAACTGCTAATTTTTTACCTCCGGCATCATAAACCTCTATCTCTATATTAGAAGTTTTTTGAATGCTTAGCCAGAGATTGCCGCTCTCTTTTACAGGATTCGGACGAAGACTGGCTTTTAATTTATCGGTGTTACCGGGAATATTTCCCGTACCGGTTACTACTGCATTGGTAAGGTTCCTGTTCAAATAAACATGGTATTCTCCGGGCTGTAATGAAATATTCTGTGATGAACCGGTTGCACTAATGGTAGTGCCATTGAGATAATCGTACCAGGTGCCCGATGAAGGGAAGGTAACGGAACCTGTTTGCGCGGTAACGTCAAAATTCCCAACCACCAGTAACATAGAGCTATCCGTAGCGCTGCGAATTGTAAGTGTTTTAACAGCACTTGCCAGATTCCTGGTGATATTCGTATTATTCGCGATGAATACATCTTTATACCATGGATGGAACCGGAGTTTATTCATGGCAGCATAAATATCATTCAGGCGCTTGCGGGCCACCACTCCCTGGTAATCCCAGCGGATGGGCTTCTTATCCAGCCGGCAATTGTTATTGATGGTACCGTCTGTGCAATAATTGATCGGGAAATCATATCCCAGATCGCCAAACTGCCAGAGCATTTTAGGGCCGGGGGCAGCAAGGAAGAAACTGGTGCAAAGTTCCATGCGACGTAAAGCAGTGTTGAGGTCCTTTACATTATAACTGCCTGAAGAATTTCCAAAATTCAGATTACGGTACATGATCCTCTCTTCATCATGACTTTCCATATAGGCCACTAAATAAGGATTGTTCCATCCACGTGCCGTGTGCAGGTACCCTTCGAAGTTCCAGGTATTGCCGCCTCCATCTGGTGAGGAATAACCCATGGCTGCCTGGGAGAAACTTGCGTTTGTATTACCCCATAGCATCATGCCATAATTGGAAAGCTCGATCTCTTCCGCATTCGCAGCGAAATGTTCCAGGATCACATAGCTGCCCGGAGATTTCAGCTGGCAACTATCATAATATCTTTTCCAGATAGCGATACGGGTAGCATCGGGTCCTGCGAAACAATTGACGTTGCTGGTACTACCACCACATAGCGCATTCTGTGTAAATCCTTTTGAAAGATCAAAACGGAAACCATCCAGCTTATATTCGGTTAGCCAATGCTCCATTACACGGCTGCTAAAATAGCGGGTGGCTAAACTTTCATGGTTAAAATCATTGAACACGTTGAATGGATGCGTGGCCGTTACGTTCAGCCAGGGGTTATTTGCCGCAGGCTGATTGGTGGCGCTATTCCAGTATAATTGAGCCAATGGGTTCAGTCCGGTAGTATGATTCAAGGCTATATCCATTATCACAGATATCCCATTCTTATGGCAGGAGTCAACAAATTCTTTTAAAAGATTCTTGGGACCATAATATTTATCAGGTGCCAGAAAATAATCCGGATTATACCCCCAGCTTTCATTGCCTTCAAATTCATTGAAAGGCATGATCTCGATCGCATTCACACCAAGCGATTTAAAATAGCTCAATGTATCACGAAGTGTTTTCCAGTCATGGGCCGCTACAAAATCGCGCAGCAGCAATTCATAGATCACCAGGTTTCGTTTATCGGGGCGGTTAAAACTATTCACGGCCCAGGTATAGGCTGGAGCCGCAGTTTGTACGATACTTACAATGCCTGATTGTCCTGCGGGATAGGAACGTAAACCAGGATAGGTGGTAGAACTGATGGTTCCATCATTGGAAGGGTCCAGTACTTTTTCTGCATAGGGCTCACCAACTTTTGTAGTACCATCCACTAAATATTGAAAAGCATATTCGGTGCCGGCGGTAAGCCCGGTGATACGAAGCCACCAATAATTACCATCCGGCGTTTTGTTCATCACATAATTATTCTGTTCCTGCCAGTTTGAGCCGGGGAATTCACCGATCACGCTTACGCGGGTCTTGCCAGGTGCATATAATACCAGTACCACGGAGGTATTGCCCGCTTCGTAATTGATCCCATCACGAACACCGGGTGGCAGCGCCGCTACGACCGGGGCTGCAGCCACAAAAAATGTAAATGATTCTGATTTAGTGGTTGGACCCGAAATGGCGTCCACTCTTACCGTATGGCTTCCGGCAGTTGTAAGTGTTGGCGTAGCAGATATGGTTGTTCCACTGGCCACATTCTGTATCTCCACATTATCCAGAAACAATTTAAGGTTGGCAGCCTGGTTTGAAAGGGCAGTCAGTGAAATATTATCGCCCACCTGCTTGCTGATAGGTTCAGGAATACGGTTATAGACAGGCTGAAATAAAGGAACCGTAAATCGGGTGGCCAGGTTATTATCATACACGGGGATATACATATCCGAGGCATCCGCATTACGCTGTACGGTAGTACCCCCTCCATTCCTGAACAGTAAAGCAATTTTTAAAATGGTCTCGCCCGCGGGCACCCCAAAAAAGCTGCGGATATTGGTAATGGTATATTGCCATTTATTGCTGCCCAAAGAAGTGGCCTGCGCTGCCGCTGGCGTAGTAGCCCAGGTGAATTTTACATATTTCCAATCAGCGCTGTTGGCACTGAGGTTGGTGATCACTCCTACGTGCACATACACATCAGAGACTGGTGAATAATTATTCAATCCCTGGTTGCCTTTACTGGCATCCATAGTGATCGTGATATTATCAGCGTCTTTTGGAAAATCAGCTGTCCAGCTTAATAATTGCGCCCGCAAAGGCATAACGGCAGTGAGCAACACCACCAGTATTGGCAAGAATCGTTTCATGAGCATTTTTTGACTAGGATTCGAAGATATGTACTTTTTACACATTAAGGAGAGTTGAGGGGTTGAGCTGTTGAGAGGTTGAGTATAAAACTGCCCGAAAGGAAATAGGTTTTCAAAATTTAAACACAGTTTCCTGAACCCCTCAACAGCTCAACAGCTCAACCTCTCAACCTCTCAACCGCTCAACAGCTCAACAGCTCAACTCTGTATATTTGCCTCATGTACTCCCCTCAAAGCACAAAAAAACTTCAACAACTCACTGAGGCCCTGATCGCAAAAAAAGAATTGGGTCCGGCAGATATCGCTGGTTTGCGGGATGCGCTGCGGTTCCACGAATACAGATATTATGTAATGAATGATCCGATGATATCGGATACGGAATATGACCGGCTTTTTAAGTCGCTGGAAAAAATAGAGGCCGCCGATCCTTCTTTAATAAAGCCAGATTCACCTACGCAAAGGGTGGCAAAAGGACTGACCAGGGAATTTCCCACGGTACAGCACCTGGTGCCGATGTTATCGCTGGAGAATTCCTATGACGCCGATGACCTGAACGATTTTGACCGTAAGGCAAGGGAATTATCCGGGTTGAATGAGATCGAATATTGCGTTGAACCAAAATTCGACGGCGGAAGTATATCGCTTGTTTACGAAAATGACCAGCTGGTTCGGGGCGCCACCCGCGGCGATGGAGTACAGGGAGATGAAGTAACGACCAATATCCGTCAGATACGTTCTATTCCTTTAAGCGCTGAATTTTCTTCCCTGGGTTTGCAGACCGTGGAGATAAGAGGGGAAGTATTGATCAATAAAGAGAATTTCCGCCAGTATAATGAAAAGCTGATGGAAGAAGGGATCCCTCCCCTGGCCAATCCGCGTAATGCAGCGGCCGGTACGCTACGCATCAAAGACCCCAAAGAGGTGGCGAAGAGAAATCTGGAGGTCTTTGTATATCATGTTAGTTATTACTCATTGATCAAAGGAGCCCAAACTCCTGAACCCCTCACGCATCATGATAGTTCGCTGGCCATGTTATGGCAACTGGGTTTCCGGGCACCGTTTAAAGAGAAGAAAACATTCAACGGAATCGAGGGAGTAATACAATATTGCCACGATTTTGAAGCTAAGCGCGATGGACTTCCCTATGAGATCGATGGAATGGTGATCAAGGTGAATGATCTTGGTTTACAAGATAAGCTGGGCATGACCTCCCACCACCCTCGCTGGGCCATCGCTTATAAATTCAAGGCAAGACAGGCTATTACTACCTTAATAGATGTGGACTACCAGGTTGGCCGTACTGGTGCGGTAACACCGGTGGCAAAGCTGGAGCCTGTTGCAGTTGGAGGAGTTACCGTCAGTTCCATTTCAATACACAATGAAGAATACATAAAAGAAAAAGACCTGCATATTGGCGACCAGGTATTGATCGAAAGAGCAGGTGATGTTATCCCGCAGATCGTTCGCTCCCTGGGTGAGAAGAGGAAGGGCGATGAAAAAAAGATCCGCTTCCCGCATAACTGTCCCGTCTGCGAAAGCAAATTATTCAAGGAAGAAGGAGAAGCAGTATGGCGTTGTATCAATATAGATTGCCCGGCCCAGGCCGTTGAACGCATCATACATTTCGCAAGCAAGGATGCCATGGATATTCGTGGATTCGGGGAAGCCATTATCCGGAAATTCTATGAGATGAAATTCCTGAAAGATATTCCTGGTATTTACAGCATGGCCCTTTCCAAAATTGAGGGACTGGAAGGATTTGGAAAGAAGTCAATTGAGAATCTCACGAAGTCAATTGAAACTTCTAAGAAACAACCGCTGCATCGCCTGATCTATGCGTTGGGAATTCGATTTGTTGGGGAAACCACGGCCAAGACCCTGGCCCAGGCCATTGAGCATTTGACCGATCTCGAAAAATTCTCCATGGAGGACCTGCAGGCTTTGGAAGATATTGGTCCTAAAGTGGCAGGCAGCGTGCATCATTTTTTCAGTAATAAGACCAATAGGGAGATGATCAAACACCTGGAGGAACTGGGACTCACCTTAAAGAATGAGAAAAAGCAATTGTCCTCCGGGGGGAACTTCACCGGACTCACCTTTTTATTCACCGGCACCCTGCCCACCCTTAAAAGATCCGATGCAGAAAAGATCGTGGAAAATAATGGCGGACAGATCCTGACAGGCGTGAGCGCCAAATTAAATTACCTGGTGGTAGGGGAAGATGCGGGGAGTAAACTGGAAAAGGCGAAGAAAATAAATACGGTGAGGATCATTAGTGAGGAGGAGTTTCTTTCGATGGTGGAGAGAAGTTGAGGGTTTAGACAAGATTTAAAAACTACTATCATGCTTAACGCAAGCACATTTAAATTCCTGAAGGATTTAAAAAAGTATAATAACAAAGCCTGGTTCGACCAGCATAGGAAAGAATATGAGGCGGCAAAGCAGGATCACCTGGCATTGGTGCAAGAGGTGATCGATCTGCATGGAAAAAAAGATCCTTCTATAAAATTATTAACGGCAAAAGAATGTGTTTTCCGGATCAACAGGGATGTGCGTTTTTCAAAAGACAAATCGCCTTATAAGGTGAATTTTGGTGCCAGTATCAATAAGGGTGGGAAAAAAGCATGGAACGCTGCTGGTTATTATTTCCATATAGAACCGGGAAAAAGTTTTGCGGGCGGTGGTTTATACATGCCTGAGGCACCTGTTTTAAAAATGGTAAGACAGGAAATAGATTATAATCTGGAGGCTTTTGAAAAAATAATTAAAAACAAAAAATTCAAGTCTCTATACGGCGACCTTGACCGTTCCTCTGAAATGTCGCTGACCAGAGTTCCGAAAGGTTATGAACCCGATAATCCTGCAGCATCTCAACTTAAATTAAAGGGCTTTATTGCCATGGTGAATATTCCGGATGAGGTATTAAAATCAAAAGCCGCTGCGAAAACCATCGCAACAGCTTTTGATGTACTTAGTCCCCTTATTCAATTTTTAAACCAGGCAACCACCTAAGCAACTAGCTACTAGCTGTTAGCAATTAGCCTGACCATTATACGATTGAGCACTCACTGCTAGTAGCTAGAAGCTAGAAGCTAAACAAGCCCCTTCCCCATCAAATACTCCGCTATCTGCACCGCATTCGTAGCTGCGCCTTTTCTTAAATTATCAGAAACCACCCACATGTTCAGGGTGTTTGGCTGACTTTCATCACGGCGAATACGTCCAACAAATACCTCATCTTTTTCATGTGCGTCCATTGGCATGGGATATTGCTGCGCAGAAGGATCGTCTACTACTATAACACCGGGAGCCATAGCAAGCAGGGATCTTAATTCAGCCAGGTCGAAATCTTTTTCAAATTCCACGTTCACCGCTTCGCTATGCCCGCCCATAACAGGGATACGAACCGTAGTGGAAGTAACGCGGATAGTATAATCCCGCATGATCTTCTGTGTTTCATTCACCATTTTCATTTCCTCTTTGGTATATCCATTCTCCAGGAATACATCGATCTGCGGGATCACATTCAGGTCGATCGGGTATTTATAAGCCATCGGGTATTCATCGGTGGATCCTTTTACCTGTTTGGCCCTTTCGCCATGCAATTGTTCCACGGCCTTAACACCAGTACCAGTCACGCTTTGGTAAGTTGAGACCACGATGCGCTTAATGCCATATTTTTTATGGAGCGGGTTCAGTGCCACCACCATTTGTATAGTAGAGCAGTTCGGGTTAGCGATGATCTTATCAGCAGCTGTCAGAATATCTGCATTGATCTCGGGAACGACCAGGGGTTTAGTGGGGTCCATTCTCCAGGCGGAAGAATTATCGATCACGGTAATGCCTGCTTCCGCGAATTTAGGTGCCCATTCCAATGAAGTGCCTCCACCTGCAGAAAATATCGCCACGGCAGGTTTAGCTGCGATCGCATCGGTCATGCTCACTACTTTATAATTCTTTCCCTTAAAGCTTACTTCTTTTCCAACAGATCTTTCAGAGGCAACGGGGATGAGTTCGGTCACCGGGAAATTTCTTTCGGCCAGCACCTGGAGCATTTTTGTACCCACCAGTCCGGTGGCACCTACAACGGCTACTTTCATTGTTATTTTTTCATTTACAGTTATAAAAAAAGCCTTCCGGAGAAGGCTTGCAAAATTTTTATGTTGGTACATACAAACGCGCAAACCTTAGCTGGCCTGTTTCTTATTGCGTTTTGTATGTTTATTCTTCATCATTGCTGCGCAAAAATAGGCGTGAAAAGGATTCCATCAAATTATTCGACTAAGATTTTACCATTTTATACAAGGAACAACTGTTAGTATTAATTTGGGGTCGTGAAAAAGATAGTGTGTTTGATAGGCGTTCTTTACTGCCTTTATAGTGATTCTTATTGCCAGAACCGGTTCGATCTCCTTATTACAGAGATCATGGCCGATCCCAGTCCTGTGGTATCCTTACCCAATAATGAATGGGTGGAAATAAAAAATAACAGCAGGCAGTCAATTAATTTGCAGGGTTGGCGATTGGGTGATGCGACAGGTATCAGTGGGGCTTTCCCTTCGTATATTCTGAAGGCCGATAGTTTCCTTATTATCTGCAGTTCGGGTTCCCTTTCAGCTATGCAGGGTTTTGGACCGGCTATATCAGTCACCAGCTTTCCCTCTTTAGATAATGATGGTGAAACCATTTACCTCCGTGCTCCTAATACAAAAACCATTCATGCGGTAGGCTATTCCAGTAGCTGGTATAAAAATGAATTGAAGAAAGAAGGTGGCTGGACCCTTGAAATGATGGATACCCATGATCCCTGTTCTGGATCCGGCAACTGGAAGGCCAGTATTGATCCGAGAGGTGGAAGTCCGGGAAAGATAAACTCGGTAGACACCCTGAATCCTGATCAGTCAAAGCCAGTATTGGAAAAAGCCTATATAACCGATAGCCTGAATATCATACTTCGTTTTGATGAGCCCATTGACAGTTCGCAGGCGGTGATCGGATCCAATTATGCAATTGAAGCAGGTCCTGCCATTGCAGGGATCACGGCCATTCCCCCATTATTCAATGAGGTCAGGTTAAGGCTTTCCTCCCCACTTCAGAAAGAAATCATTTATGAATTAAGAATTAATGGTATCAAAGATTGTTTGGGAAATTCTATCCAAAGCGATACCAGAATAAAAACCGGAATTCCTTCCGATCCATTGACCGGCGAATGGATCATTAATGAGATACTCTTTGATCCGAAACCAGGAGGCTATGATTATGTGGAGTTTTATAATAACAGTAAAAAGATATTCGACGCAGGAAGATTATTCATAGCCAACAGAAGCAGTGGTGGGGTGGTAGGCTCAATTAAGGTGCTGAGTCCTGAACCCCGATATATACTTCCGGGAGAATTCCTGGTGGTTACAGAGGACAGCTCGGCGCTTTCAAGGGATTACCTGGTGAAGAACAAGAAAAACATTCTGGAGTTAAGTTCACTTCCTTCTTTTCCCGATGATGAAGGCGTGGTGGTTGCACTAAAATTCCAGGGAATCGTAGAAGATGAACTGGCTTATAAGGATGACTGGCAGTTCGACCTGCTGCATGATAAAGCGGGGGTTTCACTGGAAAGGATAGACCCCAAAGCTCCCACACAGGAAAGATCGAACTGGCATAGCGCTTCCTCTACTGCTGGTAATGGTACACCCGGTTATGAAAACTCACAATATAGACTGATCGGAGAGTCTGCTTCCCGCATAGAATTAATGCAAAAAATATTCTCTCCGGATAATGATGGCTTTGAGGATATAGCCACTATTCAATATAAAATGGATGCGCCGGGTTATATGGCCCAGGTGCGCATTTATGATATGGAAGGAAGGGAAATCCGATACCTCGTGAAAAATATTTTGCTGGGTATAGAAGGCTACTGGAACTGGGATGGTTTGGATGAAAAGGGACAGAAACTTCCGATAGGGCATTATGTTATCGTAACAGATGTCTTTGATCTGAATGGGAAACGGAAGCTGGAGAAATTTTTGATCGTCCTCGCAGGCAGAATTTAAGCCTGGGTTTTTAAAACAAATACTTATTTTTGACGTTACTAACGTGACACGTTACTATGATCCTTTCCTTTGGAAATAGTGAAACAGAAAGAATTTGGCTGGGTTTTAGGGTTAAGTCTCTTCCAACTGAAATTCAAGCCATTGGAAGAAGAAAGTTGAGGATGCTGAATAACTCCATTAGCCTGGCGGACCTGAAAATCCCTCCGGCCAACCGCTTAGAGAAACTGGCGGGGAAATTGATTGGCTTTTATAGTATACGTATCAATGACCAATGGAGGATCATATTTAAATGGAATTCAGGAAATGCTTCAGTGGTTGAAATAATAGATTATCATTAAATACTATTCAGATGGCCAGACTTAGAAACATACATCCCGGGGAGATATTAATGGAAGAGTTCCTGATCCCTTTGAATATTTCAGCGTATAAACTATCAAAGGATATTGAGATCCCGCAGACAAGGATCTCTGAAATTCTGAAAGGGAACAGAAGGATCACGGCAGATACTGCATTGCGCCTTAGTAAGTATTTTGGTAATTCGGCTAAATTCTGGTTAGGCCTGCAGGATGATTATGATATTGAAGAGCAGCTAAATTTAAAAGCTGATTCTCTGAAGTCTATAAAATCGTATAAGGCGAAGGCGGCTTGAGAAAACGCTGCAAGCTACAGGCTCCTGGCTGCAGGCATGATGCGATTACCTTAGAAATTCACTTTTAAAATTTATGATGGGCTGGCCTGAAGCATGCAGCCTAAAGCCTGCAGCATGTATTTTAAAGTAATTCAATCTCAAAACTCACCAGATCCTTAAACTGCTGTATCCTCGCATCGATCTCGCTACGGGTCACTTCTTTCAATCTCGTAGGACCGAATTTCTCCACGCAAAAACTGGCCATGGCCGAACCTACAATGATACCCCGCTTCATATTTTCAAAAGAGATATCGCCCGATTTTGCAAGATGTCCCATAAAACCACCCGCGAAAGTATCGCCGGCACCTGTTGGATCGAACACATCTTCCAATGGAAGAGCCGGCGCATAGAATACGTCATCGCCATGGAAAAGCAGGGCGCCATGCTCTCCTTTTTTAATGATCAGGTATTTTGGTCCCATGGTCATGATCTGGCGGGCTGCTTTTACCAGGGAGAATTGCCCCGTAAGCTGCCGGGCTTCCGCATCATTTACCATCAGCATATCCACCTGCTTCAGCACATCTTTCAGGTCATCCAGAGCTGATTCCATCCAGAAATTCATGGTATCCATTACGATCAGCTTGGGCCGCTGCTTTAATTGCTTAATTACACTCATTTGAACGGCAGGTACCAGGTTACCCAGCATCAGGAATTCAGCGCCCTGGTAGCTGTTAGGTACCTTTGGATCGAAATCAGCCAGTACATTCAGGTCGGTGATCAGGGTGTCACGGCTGTTCATGTCCTCATGATAACGGCCACTCCAGAAAAATGATTTTTTGTCAGGGATCACCACTACTCCATCCATTTCCACCCCGCGGCTTTTCATATCTGCCAGCTCCTCCTGAGGAAAATCATATCCAATAATGCTGATCTGCTGCACAGGTTTTACGAAATTGCTGGCAGCATAAGCTACATAGGTTGCCGAACCACCTACGATCTTATCCGTTTTACCGAAAGGAGTTTCGATCGCGTCAAAGGCCATAGTGCCGACTGTAATGAGTGACATGCGTGTGTTTTAAGGCGACAAATGTAGTGATTAGAAGGTAATAAAGATTAGTGATCAGGGATTAGGGATCAGCTTACCTAAACTCTAAACTCTTACTCTATCTTTGCCCAATGGCCAAAACAGTCAGAAAAAAAGCAGGAAAAAAAGACCTTATCCTTGAACAGGCATCACGGATGTTTCGGGAAAAGGGTTTTACCGCGACTTCTATGCGCGACCTGGCAGAATCCATTGGCATTGAAGCTGCCAGTCTTTACAACCATATACAGTCGAAATCGGAGATACTCCAGGAGATCATTTTCCGGACGGCCAATGATTGCAACCTTCACCTGGATACTATAGAAATTGATGGCAAGGACAGTATCCGGAAAATTGAATCCCTGATCCGTTTTCATGTGAATATGATGGTGAACCGGTTTGATGACTACCATGTGATGATCAATGAGTGGATACACCTCAGCGATCCTTATCTCTCCACGTTCGCCAATCAAAGGCGCAGCTATGTGCAGAAAATGGAAGCCATCATTGAAAATGGGGTACGTTCCAAACAACTGAAACCCGTACTTCCTTATGTGGCCATGCTTACGATTCTTTCCTCTGTAAGAGGCATTGAATTCTGGCATCGCAGCTCCAAAAAAATTCCCGCCCAGGTAATTGAAGACAACCTGGTACAACACCTGATAGGAGGTTTAAAAAAGAACTGATATGTCGATTCATTTCCACCAGCTCAGGATCAAAGAGGTCCGGAAAGAAACCAATGATTGCGTTTCTGTTTCATTTGAAGTTCCGGCTGAAAAACAAAAAGATTTTCAATTCAAACAGGGGCAAAGCCTTACTGTTCGTGCCAAATTAAACGGCGAAGAGGTTAGAAGAACCTATTCCCTCTGCTCCTCTCCCCTGGATAAGGAATGGAGAGTGGCCATTAAAAAAGTGGAGAACGGCGCTTTTTCCAGCTATGCCAATGAACAATTAAAAAAAGGCGATATCCTGGAGGTGATGAGCCCGGTTGGAAAATTCAACTGCGAACTGGATCCCAAAAACCAGAAACAGTATATGGCCTTTGCGGCCGGTAGCGGCATTACACCTGTTCTTTCCATTATTAAAACCACGCTGGCCCTGGAACCCCATTCGGAATTCACCCTGGTCTATGGAAACCGCAGCCGGCCTTCCATCCTATTCTTTGAGGAACTGGAAGCCCTGAAAAATAAGTACATGGATCGCTTTAACCTGGTACATATATTATCCAGGGAAAGAACAGACTCCAGTATCAATTATGGGAGGATCGATACTCATAAATTAAAAGAACTGAACAACGCATTGAACTTTTCGAGCATGGATGAGTTCTTTATTTGCGGCCCCGAAGAAATGATCTTTTCCGTAAAAGAATTCCTGGAAGAGAACGACACAGATAAAAAGAAGATCCATTTTGAATTGTTCACCGCTCCCGGCGAAGCGTTTAAAAAATTAAAGCCTGAAATGGGAAATAATAAAACAAGCGGAGCAAATAGTCATATTACAGTTAAACTGGATGGCCGCAGTTTTGAATTCGATCTTCCCTTGAACAGTGATACCAGTCTGCTGGATGCCGCGCTCCAGCAGGGCGCCGACCTGCCCTATGCCTGCAAAGGCGGTATGTGCTGCACCTGCAAGGCCAAATTAGTAGAAGGCGAAGTGGCCATGGATGTGCACTGGGGTTTGGAAGATGAAGAAGTGGAGAAAGGGTATATACTTACCTGCCAGTCTCATCCGAAGACGGAGAGGGTTATTGTGGATTTTGATGCGAAGTAACAACGATTAGGGATGAGTGATCAGAGATTAGATGCTAACCTCCTCATCTCTGATCGCTGATCGCTCATCTCTAATCATAAATACCTGAACCTGTCCAAACAAGTGTTAGCTTTTCAGTAATTTTGTTCCAATAAAATCTTTCAAAAATGTCCATACAGGATCTCGAAAAAATATTCCAGGATAAGATCGATAATGAGATCAAGATCGAGCCAAAAGACTGGATGCCTGAGGCCTACCGAAAGACCAATATCCGGCAGATCAGTCAGCATGCGCATAGTGAGATCGTTGGCATGCTGCCCGAAGGTAACTGGATCAGTCGCGCGCCATCCCTTAAAAGAAAGGCTATCCTTCTTGCCAAGGTGCAGGATGAGGCGGGGCATGGACTTTATCTTTATTCCGCCTGCGAAACATTGGGAATTTCCCGCGAGGAAACTATTAACGACCTGCATAGCGGCAAAGCAAAATATTCTTCCATTTTTAATTATCCCACGCTGACCTGGGCCGATATCGGGGCTGTGGGATGGCTGGTTGATGGAGCAGCCATCATGAACCAGGTAATGCTTACCAGAACTTCTTATGGTCCTTATGCCCGCGCCATGGTGCGTATATGCAAGGAAGAAAGTTTTCACCAGCGCCAGGGATTTGAAGCACTGCTCATGCTTTCAAGAGGTACTGATGAACAGAAGGCCATGTGCCAGGATGCCATCAACCGCTGGTGGTGGCCCTCGCTGATGATGTTTGGTCCGCGGGACAGTGAAAGCAGCAACAGCGACCAGAGCATGAAATGGAAGATCAAAAGAAAAAGCAATGATGAACTGCGTCAGCAATTCGTAGATATGATAGCCGAGCAGATAAAGGTTTTAGGCATGACCCTCCCCGATCCCGACCTGAAATGGAATGCCGAAAGAA
Organism: Chitinophagaceae bacterium; assembly: GCA_016720565.1. Classification (GTDB taxonomy): domain Bacteria; phylum Bacteroidota; class Bacteroidia; order Chitinophagales; family Chitinophagaceae; genus JJ008. The sequence goes on along the minus strand of JADKKJ010000011.1, from coordinate 1,049,955 downwards.
AACACTATGATTTCGGCGCCATCAACTGGGATGAGTTCTGGGCCGTGGTAAAGGGAAATGGCAAATGCAATAAGCTAAGGCTGGAAGCAAGGAAGAAAGCCTGGGATGAAGGAGAATGGGTGAGGGAAGCGGCGGGTGTTTATGCAAAAAAAAGGTTGAGAAAAGTTGAGCTGTTGAGGCCTGCGGCTGGTTGAGCTGCAAAATAAGTTGAGCGGTTGAGCTGTTGAGAAGTTGAGCTACCAACCAAATAATTTGAGTCTTCACTCAACCACTCAACCTCTCAACCGCTCAACTAATTAATACAAAACATTGTTAACTACCAATAACATCCACTAACATGACACTCCCACGCATATTCCGATACGGCGATATCCCCGAAGATAAATCCGGCGCAGCTATTATATCTAAAGAGACCAAAACAGACTGGCCTTTATGGGAAGTATTCATTCGAAGTAAGCAGGGACTGGATCATAAACATGCCGGAAGCCTGCATGCCGCTGATGCGAAGATGGCCATCGAAAACGCCCGTGATGTATATACAAGAAGAATGGAAGGAGTAAGCATATGGGTAGTGGAAAGTAAATATATCACCGCCTCCAATCCGGAAGAAGCAGGCGAATTATACGAGCCCGCGGAATCGAAAATATACAGGCACCCAACTTTTTATGAATTGCCGGATGAGGTGAACCATATGTAGGAAGAGCATCTAGCTGCTAGTGGCTAGCTGCTAGCAGCCTCTCAATAGTGTAAATTTTATATACTAAGCATGACCCCTCTAATAAAATACCTCCTCCACCTCGCCGACAATACGCTCATCCTCTCCCAAAGAAACAGCGAGTGGTGCGGACATGGACCGGTACTGGAACAGGATATAGCTATCACCAATATTTCACTGGACCTGCTTGGGCAGGCAAGGAATTTATATAGCTATGCAGCCACCCTGATTGGAGGCGAAGCAACAGAGGATAGTCTTGCCTACCTGCGTAAGGAAAGGGAATTTAGAAACTGCCTGCTCGTTGAACAACCGAATGGCGATTGGGCCCAGACCATTCTTCGGCAATATTGTTTCAGCCAGTACCAGTACGCTTTATACCAGGAATTGCTGAACAGTAAAGATCCGCAGCTGGCAGCCATTGTTGAAAAATCGATCAAGGAAGTAGCCTACCATCTTCGCTGGAGCAGCGAATGGGTAATAAGGTTGGGAGATGGTACTGAAGAGAGTCACCGCAGAATGCTTAAGGCCATTGAAGAACTCTGGGCCTATACCGGTGAATTATTCGAAGCGGCAGATTATGAAAAAGACTTACAGCAGGAAGGAATTGCGGCTGATCTTGAAAAAATAAAACAGGAATGGCAGCTAAAGACCGAAGCCATTTTTGCGGAAGCCACGCTACCCATGCCAAGAAATGTTTTTGTGCAGACCGGTGGCAAGCAGGGAATACATACCGAACAGCTTGGATTCATACTTACTGAATTGCAATACATGCAAAGGGCTTACCCGGGCGCAAAATGGTAAACACAAAAGCCGATAAGGAAAAAATTTATGAATACCTCCGGGAGATAGTTGATCCCGAGATACCCGTGCTGAGCATCATGGATATGGGTATCGTTAGGGATCTGATCCTGCATGATGATGAGGTAGAGGTCGTGATCACGCCCACTTATACAGGCTGCCCTGCTATGGATATGATCAGCATGCAGATCCGCATGCATCTCAGCAGTTATGGATTTCCAAAAAACAAAGTGACCATGGTCCTTTCTCCTGCCTGGACAACAGAGTGGATGACCGAGGAAGGAAAGAAAAAATTAAAAGCATATGGCATCGCTCCGCCTAATCCAAGACAACAGGGCTGCGATGAAAAATTATTTGCCGAGGCGGAAGCCGTGCAGTGCCCTCATTGTGATTCATGGCATACGCATAGAGTAAGTGAATTCGGATCAACGGCCTGTAAGGCGCTTTACCAGTGTGATGATTGTAAGGAGCCGTTTGATCATTTTAAATGCCATTAGGGAAGCCATGAGCTGTGAGCCGCTAGCTGCTAGCCTGAGATGTAATTGACGAGATGTTTCATATAATTAAATAGTTTTCAGATGCCCTCAATACTTTTCGAAATAAAAGACTCCATCGCCTATATCACCCTGAACAGGCCGGAGAAATTCAATTCCTTCAACCGTGAAATGGCTCTGCTGTTACAGCAGAAACTGGATGAATGCGCCTCGCTTCACGAGATACGCTGCGTATACATTACCGGTGCCGGAAAAGCATTTTCTGCCGGACAGGATATCAGCGAGCTGGTAGGGGAAGAAAAGATCGGGATCAAACAGATCTTATCGGAACATTATAACCCTATTGTAAAAAGGATACGAAATCTACCAAAGCCCGTGGTAGCAGCAGTAAATGGAGTGGCGGCCGGCGCCGGTGCCAATATTGCGCTATGCTGCGATGTAGTGGTGGCTTCAGATGCGGCTTCTTTTATACAGGCATTCAGTAAGATCGGATTGATACCCGACAGCGGGGGAACATTCACCCTTCCCCGGCTGGTAGGCTGGCAGAAAGCCTCGGCACTGGCAATGATGGGTGATAAAGTAACTGCCCATGATGCGGAGAGAATGGGTATGGTCTATAAAGTTTTTGAAGCAGAGAAATTTGAGGAGGAAGCCAAAAAGGTCGCGGAGCATTTATCCCATTTGCCTACAAAAGGACTGGCCTATACCAAGCACGCGTTCAACCATTCATTTCATAATAATTGGGAAGAACAACTGGCGCTGGAAGATGAATTTCAGCAGAAAGCAGCCCTGACCGAAGATTATGCCGAAGGCATTTCCGCCTTCCTGGAAAAAAGAGCCGCTCATTTCAAAGGAAAATAAAATGGAAAACAACAACGATAAACTGGCCCGCGAAGTAGTAGACCATATGATGGAGAATGACGCGTTCAGTCAGTGGTTGGGAATAGAGGTACTGGAGATAAGAGAAAGTTATAGTCGCATTCGCATGACCATCCGTAAAGAAATGGTGAATGGTTTTGGTATCGTGCATGGCGGTGTGCCTTTTTCATTTGCGGATAGCGCGTTTGCTTTTGCATGCAATAACCGTAATAATTTATCGGTAGCGCTTGACACCTCCATAAACTTTATCAAGGCCGTTCAGATCGGCGATGTACTTATTGCTGAAGCTTTGGAAGCTCATAATGGCCGATCTACCGGGCTTTATAATATTACCATCACTAACCAGAATGATGACCTTGTAGCACAGTTTAAAGGACTTTGTTTCAGGACGAATAAAAAGCTGATCGACCTCGGTTAAATCTTATTTTTTTGAAGAGAAGTACCATAAATAGGTACCTGAAATGGTCAGAAAAATTAGCGCAATACCCATAATGCTAACATAGGCTCTTTTAAGAAATGTTGTTCCTAAAAGATCATCCAGAATTGAACCTTCATGCAGTTTAATTATCCAGGAAGATCTTTTAATATCCATCTGCAATACCTGACCAGTGGCCGGGTCAAGACTTACTAAATAGTCATTATTGAATTGAAAAGAGCAATACGCCTTCCCGGGTTTAATATCAATGCGATCAATCTTTAGGTCGTGACTGGCCTTGTTTTTGGAAACAAGCGCAGAGCTGGCCAACGACTGAAGACTATCAAGTGAGAGCCACTTGCTCATATTTTTTTCAACCGTTGCCTTTTTTGAATTATGGTAGATCTCCTTATTAAATAAATTTTTCCAGCCCAGCAACAGGCCAGTTCCAGATATTAGGAAAAAAAACAGGAATAGAACTGCAGCAACCTTTCTGTGCCATTTTCTGAATTTCTTAAGCAAAGTATATCGCATAAATAATTAATTTGCCAATTTAAGTCCTGCAGTTCTTATTATCCTGACCAGCCTATACTGAATCTGCCTAAGGGATAAGGAAGCCTCAGGTATAAGGTCAGATTGAATGGATTAAAGAACTGAAAAATCAGGAAGTTTTAACCCAACAACCGAAATAGTAATATTTATTTAATGATAGAACTGAGTTTAGTCGCTCTTTATTGGCACAAAAAGGTCAATTTCACTAATTGATCTCAATCGTAACTATTTATGAAATCAGCCTATACCAGGTTAGAATTTTTTTGTTTTTTATTCTTTCTGTTACTGGCGGCAAAAGGATCCACCGGCCAGGATATCCCGCAAAAATTATTATTCCGAATCGTTGATTCAATAAATCACAAAGCTGTTCCCAACGCTACTATCACTTTGACCGACTCAATAGGTCAAAAAATACTTAAAAGAGCTACAAGTAATGCCTCAGGGGAGGTTTCCCTTGAAATAGGAGATAAAAAAAATCTGAGGCTGACGATTGAAGTCGCCAACTATAAAGTGTATACCATTACCAATTTCAAAGAATTAATAAGTGACCATTTGTTAGAGGTATTGCTTGTAAGGAAAGAAATAACGCTTGAAAATGTATTGGTCTCCGGAACAAAAAAAATAATTGAGAACAAGCTTGATAAACTGGTATACAATGCAGAGAAAGATATTACATCCCAAGGCGGCACTACAGCTGATTTGCTAAAAAAAATCCCGGGTGTAACAGTTGATATTGACGGAAATGTAGAATTATTAGGAAACCCAAGTGTAAAATTTCTGGTCGATGGAAAACCATCGGGTATTTTCGGAAATAATATCGCAGATGCTTTACAATCCATTCCAGCTTCACAGATCCAATCCATTGAGGTTATAACCAGCCCTGGTGCCAAATACGACGCCTCCGGAACAGGAGGGATCGTGAATATTATTCTTAAGAAAAATAAACTGGAAGGTTTCAATGGGAATCTAAGTCTGGCGGCTGGCAGCAGGCTGGAAAATGGAAGCTTAAACGCCGGATGGAAAAAAGGCAAAGTTTCCCTGAATGGTTATTTCGGAGGAAATGCGCAGTTAAGGTCGGCTACACCATTAACGCTTGATCGGAAAAGTTATAACAACACCGGTACAATAATATCAGGGCTTCTTCAACAATCTAAACTATTTACAAAGAGAAATAGTTACAAGTCGGGCCTTGCGGCAGATTGGAGCCTTTCTAAAACGGAAACTATCAACATTTCATTTGATTTCAGTCAAATGACAAATAAAGGGGAAGGGATCACGAATCAATTCTTCACTACCTATGATTCCATCGGCAATAGCATATCCCGAAAATATAGTATAAGACCCGGAAGGTCCAGTTTTAGCGGAAAATCGATCGAGAACAGTATTAGTTATAAAAAATCGCTGAATGATAAAGGAAGAGAGGTCAGCCTTAGTTACAATGGAAGTTATACGCATAATAATACCTATTATGATCAATTCCAGCAAAATACCCTTGATAATTCCATAATCGGAGGATCCCAAAGTCTTAATCCCGGTATTGAAAACGAAATAGAATTTTCAATCGACTATTTGGAGCCAATAAAAAAGAAAACGATACTGGAGACTGGAATAAAGGCTACAAAAACAAATATATTCAGTGATGCTGATGTCCTTACACTAAACCCTGGCGGAAGCGAATATTACCATGATAGCTCCCAAAGTTATCGATCCAACTATCACAGATGGGTTTTAGCAGGATATTTATCCATTTCAATGCCGCTGACAAAGGAAATTAATATAAAAGCGGGCTTACGAATTGAGCATACCGATAACCAGGGGTATTACTCCAATTCCGGGAAAATAAGTTTGCATTCCTACAATAATTTTGCCCCTTCGATCGTCGCCTTACATTCTTTTAATAATCAATCTTCATTAAAGTTTGCTTATAGTTACAGGTTGGAGCGACCGGATTTTCGTGATCTAAATCCTTTTATGAACCTAAGTGATCCCCATAATATAACAACAGGTAATCCTTTTTTAAATGCGGAGATCGGCCATAATTTTGAACTCTCTTATTTAAAGAATTTTAAAAGCGGGGCCAGTCTTAGCATTGTTGCAAATAATCAAAAGAACAGCCCGGATATTAAACCCTATACCTCCTTCTATTCCACGATCAGGATCGGTGATTCTCTCTATTCAGATGTAACCATCACCACCAGGGATAATATTGCAGCTGAAATTAGAAGAGGCATTAATATTACTATTTCAGTACCTGCCGGCAAGAAATTAAGTACCAGAATGAATTTAATGATCTTCAACAGACATTTGAAAAATTTCAAAGCTGACCCAGTAATAACCGATGCATTGGGATGCCGAATTAATATGACCAGTACGCTTCAGGTGACAAGAACATTAACAGCTGAAGCATATGGAAATTTCAATTTAGGAATGCATTGGCAGGGAAGGCAAGCTTCGCTGTTTTCTTATACTTTGGCTTTTAGAAAACAGTTCTTAAAGAATAGGGCCAGTTTTGGATTTGTTACTACAACGCCATTTAATAAATATGTGAATCAGCGTTCTGTTCAGGAAGCTCCAGGATTTACCAGCAATAATTTTCGCCAAGTTCCCTATCGTTCATTTGGCCTATATATTTCCTGGAAATTTGGCAAGCTGAAATTCAAACCTTTAAAAGAATCTGAAAACTACCTTTATTCTGTTCCTTCAGAAAATTGACAGATCCTTTCGGAAGAAAAAATTCACTCTATTTTGTTATCGTAAAAGCATCCAATGTTACTCCATTTGCCGCAACCTGTCGAATAGAAAGTGTTCGGCCGTTTACATCCGCAACGGTTACTGAATGTATTGTAGAAATAAAAATGTCAGTAAATTTCTGCCATGTATCTGGCTCCGACTGTTGCTCCGGGTTATATAGCTCCTGGCCTCCGGCACCAGTAACCATATAGATCACTCCCTCAGGTTTGGAATATTGATACCCATTAAAATGCTTATCAAGGATCCAGCGACCTATAATTATTCGACCACGATTGGTTTTATTATCTTTTCCGCCAACCAGCAAAACACCCTTATTGTCTGGTAAAAATTTAAGGGGAAAGCTGCGTTGATAATTATGAACATGACCATTAAATACAATATCCACCTTACCTGCTTCAAACAATGGAGCGAGGATGCGCATTTGCTGCTGCTCAAAATGCTCACGCGATGAACTAAACCCCGGATGATGGAAAATTACAAACCGCCAGGTTGCCCCAGATGCTTCGCGAAGGTCATTCTCAACCCAGGCTGTCATTTCTTTATTCGTCCAGTCAACAGAAGGATTTGAATCAAGAAAGAGCCAGTGAGCATTTCCATAGTTATATGAAAAATTAGACATTTTAGGATAGTCAGGCCCTGCAGCTTTTAAAAACTGTTGTTTATTGGCCTCACTGCCTTTAAGTGCAGGATAGGTAACTCCTTCTGCTCCGGAAGGGCCATTATGAGGTTGATTCCAGTAATAAAAATAAGCCAGTGCGTCAGGGTATTTATCGAGGTCTCTGGTCTCTGAATCATGGTTGCCGGGAGCAGCAGACCATGGAACAGATCGCAAAATGGGGTTCCCTGCAGAATCACTCTTATTCGCATTGTAAATTGGCCAGAATTTACTATCATATTCACTGGCCAGACCATATTCATAAACAATATCACCCGTTACAACAACCAGGTCCGGATGCTGATCATAAACAATTCGAGATATTTTTTTTGCTTCCGGCGTTCCGGCTCCCAGATCACCCACTGCCACAAATCGATAAGGCTGGTCTTGGCTCTTTAATGATTTTGCTTCCGCCGTAAATACTTCTTTGCCCCTGTTAAATATCCGATAATTAAAAATGCTTCCGGCTTCGAGATAGTTAAAAAATGCCTGATACATTCTCCTGGTTTTTAAGCCTGAAAGGGTCAGTAATGAGTATGTTAAAGAATCTGCCCCACGCCAATTTCTCATGGAAGCAGTTTTATATTCTACCTTCCAGTCCGAATTGTCTTCGGCTGATTGCCACTGAACATAAATAGAATTCACAGAAGGTTGCTTACCCAACTGCAGGTATGGATTTACTATAAAAGGCTCCTGAGCGAATGAACAGATCTGAACGAGGATAAGCAGGAGCAGGTAAAGATGTTTTTTCATAAAGTGAATAGATATAATAAAAAAGGGGGTTTCCATCAGGAAACCCCTTGATAACACAAATGAAGATCAATGCTGGTTTCCCTTCCCATTACTCTGAAAAGCCCCTATATCTTTGCCAGGAGCTGTGATCTCCGAGGCACCATACTTAATATCTACAGGAACGTCTGCTCTTGGCGCAAAGCCAATAAAACCAGCACCGATGCAGGGTGAAGTAGCTTTAAGGGCAAAATTGAAATTACCTACTACTGCAATATCCCTGAGCTTAAGACCGGCAGGCAGCGGTACAGGACCGTTAATGAACTGGGGATCGTTTACCCCCACCACTGAACTAGGAGCGGTGTACACATCCCCTGTCCTCCATCCTACGGGTAAATAGGTAGAGGGTTTGGGAACATCAGTTTCCTGGGGAACACTTATCGCCGTACTTACACTCAGAGAAGGAATGAATTGGCTGGCCACCGAAATAGAATCGGCGTAATACCAGTTATAGCCATAACGCAGGTTTGCGGTATCGGCAATTGGATTATTGACCACGCGCAAACCAAATTTACAATTCACAATAAGGTTATTATAAGCCATGCCACCCGCACCTTCCTCAAAATTGATAGAACCACCGCGGCCGGCAGCGGAACGTCTGTATCCGCAATTAACGATCGTGTTATTATAAATTCTGACATTGGAACTAGGTGCTCCTACAGCTACATTGATATTCGAGATCTTTGGACCATTGGTCGCCATTCCTATACAGAGATTATAGGCAAAGTCACCAATTGTTCCGGCTTTGGCATTCATCGCCTCTCCTCCGGTAAATCCGCATTTTTCAAATATATTTCTCATTACGGAGATCTTTCCTCCGTTGATACGGAAAGGATCATCGGTACTTCCATAGATCCAGGAATCTTCCAATACAAAAATGCCATTGGGATTAGCGAAGTACAGAGAATAAGGACTTGTGCCGCTGGTAAATGTTTTCATGGCATTACTGATAGCTGCGCCTCCAAATTCGATCCTTGTCCATTTCATGATCATCATCGGACAGGTAGGCGCCCCGATTATACCAGTCCATTTACCTTTCAATGCCGGATCAAGATTTGGATCTGATCCCAGCTGATCTGTTTTTGTTACACCCGGATAAGTGATCAATACCGGCCGCTGTTTTGTACCCAGGCAAAGAAATGTCCCTTTCACGCCAATACCACAGGGAGCACTGGTAGACGGGTTTAACCCAAAGTTCAGTGTAACACCTTCTTCGATAACCAGTGTATCGCCCTGGTTAACGAAAATATCGCCACAAACCGTGTAGGTCTTTCCTGCCAGCATTGTGCCTTTGAGAGAACCTGAAAGACAGCCTGTATCGCTGATAGGAGATGGCGGAGCTACCTGAGCTTTCCAGAGATCCTTATAGTCTGTAGACTTTTTGCAGGAAACCAAAACGGACCCAAACAGGGTTGTTACCAAAATGATGATCAGAATATTTTTCATGATAATTATATGTATTTGGGATGAATTAAATTTTTACACGCAGGCCAAAAAGAAATGTGGTCCGGTAATAATCTTTTTGAATGATTATTTTATTATCCGGATCGGTTTGTAGTGCCAGTGCCCTGGAACCACTTGATTTCAGGTAATTATTATACGATTGATGCAATGAAAGTACATAGGGCGTATTGGTGATATTATTGATCTTACCATATACAGTTATTTTCCTGTACAGTTTCTTTTCAAAACTGAAATCGAGCTGGGTAGTTGGCGACTGCCAGTAATTCAATCCCAAATAAGGGCTGATGAAATTGATCCTCTCACCTGTATAAACAACGGCTGTCTGAATATCCAGACCAAGTTTTGGATTCTTATAGATGAGTGAAAGATTACCAATATGATCAGATTGACCCTGAAGCGGCCTTTTTTCCGAAACCCTGCTTGAAACAATATTACCAGCAGTATTACGGGAAGAATAGATCAGGCTGTCATTTGTTATACTCGATTTCGTGTACGTATAATTCATCGAAACTCCGAACTTTCCAAAGTACTTGGTCACCACGGCTTCAAATCCATAGTTACTCGCCTTTCCAATATTTACCGGCTGCAGATAAAGACTGTTAACATTCAATGGTTTTACAGCAGATATTTCGATCGGATCCTTGATATTCTTATAAAATACACCCAGCAATACCTGGTCGGCATTTGAAGCGAATAATTCATAGCGCAGGTCTATATTATCCGCTACAGTATGTTTAAGATTTTTGGGATCTCCTTTTTCACGGAAAAACTCACCATCCGGACCATCCGGGATCAGCTCAGAAAAACCTGGTCTTGCCAGGGCCCTGTAATAAACTATTCTAAGATTTTGATTCTTAGTAAGCTCATATTTTGCCTGCGCGCTGGGAAGCAGATCTGTATAATGGATGGTACCTGAACGGGCATCTACATCCTTGGTTAATTCAGTCTCATAACTCTGATGTGTATATTCTACCCGTAAACCACCCAGGATCTCCAGTTTATTATGGATCTTCCATTTCCCCTGAACGTAACCTGCCTGTACATTCTCATCAAAATTGTAATTATTGCCATTCAATGAGGGAATACCCGCACTGGCAGGGTTAAAAACAAAGGTGGCACTGTTGATATTTGTATACACCTCATTCAGAACAGGATTCAGACTATAGGCATTATAAAAATTATCGCGGTTCTTAGACCTGGTCATCACTCCGGCTTTCAATTCAAGGGGCTGGCTGAACCATTTCATTTCTTTTGTATAATTCAGAAAAGCAGACAGATCATTGTCTTTGTTATGCATCCAGATCCTGGTCATACCCTGCAGCTTGTCCGAGGTAAGATTGGTGGATACAATTGCGTATTGATGTGTGAACTCAGACTGGTCGGGTAAATGATTACTCGCTGTTGAAAAAACCAGGCTCCAGTCAATTCTTGAGGATTTCCCTGTTTTATGCAATCCCTGCAACGTATTATTCAGGATCGATTGATACTGCCAGCTACTCCTCTGAGAATTATTTACCAGTGAATTCAGTGCTACTGTATCGAAGATCACCCTGGTTTGCTGATCATCCAGCCTTACATAGGTGAAGGTGTATGATATCTTGTTGCGGGGGTTTATCTGGAAATCGAGCTTTCCATTCAACCCTTTTCGCTCACTCTGTACAGAGTATTTACGCAGTTGCAGATTCGAAAAAAGAGGGATATTATAAAGACCTGGCTGAGAGTTAGGGAGGAAAAAATTGGAAGTGGTACCACGGTAGATATTCTGATAACTTCCAGAAAGGATGAACCCGAATTTTTTATCTTTCCCAAATCTGTTTCCTGCTGTAAAACCAAAGGTTGTATTTACCGGACCAGATTTTGCGGAATAATTCAGATGACTTACTGAAAAATCGGATGGTACTGCAGTATAATTCGGTCCTTTTATCTCATAAGGAGATCTCTTATTCATGGTTCCCTTATCGAAATGCAGGTATTCCTCCTTCCCGAAGCTATTATTATATCCTAAGGCAAGATTGGCCTGAAAGAACCGGCCATTAGGAGCGTCCTTCATGACCAGGTTAATGGTTCCCCCGATTGCATCGCCCTCCATTGAAGGCGTCAGACTTTTACTTACTTCCAGCCTTTCAAGTAATTCGGATGGAAAAAGGTCCAGTGGTATGAACCTGTTCTTATTATCCGGGCTTGGTATCTTGATACCGTTTACCAGCGTATTTATATATCTTTTCTCCATCCCCCTAATGATCGGGTATCTGGCTTCTCCGGAGCCGCTTTTCTCAATGGTTACTCCGCTAACCCGCTGCAAAACATTGGCTACCGTAATATCGGGAAGCAATTGGATATTCCTTGCCGACATGATATTTACCAGCTGGTTGGAATTTTTTTCAAGGGATCGAATAGTTTTGTCATTATTAGATCCGGCAAGAACTACTACATTATCTAATTCCACTGAATTGGGCTCCAGCTTAATGCTCAGTATAGCAGGCTTTCCATCCTCGACAGAAATATTCAGCTCCTGTGTTTTGTAATTTGTACTGCTGATCACCAGTACATAATTCCCGGGCTTTATATTTTTAAAAAGAAACTTGCCATCAAGTTGAACGAACTGTTTTTTACCGGCATCTTTGATCATTACCGTAGCACCCTGCATGGGTTCACCAGTTCTTGAATCAATTACTTCCCCTTTTATTTCCTGTGCAAACAGGGCTATTGAAAGAAAGAAGGAAAAGAATGTAAATAGGATTTTGACAGTTAGTCGTTGGTGTTGGCTCATTGTTGAAATTTATGAGCCGCAAATATTATATAGTTGGTTAATGTTTGAACAACATTATCATCAGTTAAGAATAGTGTAACTTTCGGTTAACATTAATTTAATTTAATGAGCTAAAATTAACAGAACAGTCATCTAAGATTAATATTTTCATAATCTGGACAGTTTAAATAATATGGAACTTTTAAATGTCAGCACTAAGAGCAATATTATCTGTCATTAACCTACTTTATCAAAACGATGGTTTATTCTTTTAACTCATATATTCCAGTCATCCATCCTTCCAGTTTTGTCCATCCCCAGGCTGCCGTTACTGGCAATGTCATCATCGGTAAGGATTGTTATATCGGTCCGGGCGCGGCACTTAGAGGAGACTGGGGACAGATCATCCTGGAAGATGGATGCAATGTTCAGGAGAATTGTACCATTCATATGTTCCCCGGGACTACCGTATTACTTAAAGAAGGTTCACATATTGGACATGGCGCTATTGTTCATGGAGCGACCATTGGCAAAAATTGCCTGGTAGGCATGAATTCCGTGTTAATGGACAATGTCATTCTTGGTGACGAATCGATCGTTGGTGCATTAAGCTTTGTAAAACAAAATGAGATGATCCCTCCCAGATCTGTCATCGCTGGCAATCCCGCCAGGATCATTAAGCAGGTAACCGATGGAATGCTGCAATGGAAAACAGAAGGCACGGAACTCTATCAACAGCTTCCTGCTCAATGCCATGAAAGCCTGAAAGAAACAGAACCTTTGAGGGAAATACCAAAGGGCCGGTCCATACAGCTAGCCGGATATAAACCGTGGAACCAGGGATAAGATCCGTTAACCTGCACTTATTATTTACCACTGATCCCTTTCCTGCATCCATCCTTTTCAGAAATAAAAAAATACCCTAACTTAATACTGCAAAAAAACCAACTTATGACCAAACATCTACGCTACTTCTCATTCTTACTTAGTTCCATACTGGCGGCGAATCTTGCTTTTGCGCAGGATAATTTCGCCTATGCGATCACAGACGTACAGGAACAAAAATTCAACTGGAGTTTTCTACGTAAGCTGGACCTGAACACTGGTGTGTACAGCAATATCCTGCTGAATGGAACAGATCAGGGCATAACGGCCTATGATGCTGCCACCCGCAAACAAATGAACAGTCCTATGATCGATGCGCGTTATGGTCAGCTGGCCAATGCCGCATTTGGTACGGGCGTGGCCGCTATCGCCTTCGATAAAAAGAATGACCGGCTTTATTATACCCCCATGTTCGTGGACCAGCTTCGCTATGTGGACCTGAAGACCATGAAAGTGTATTACCTCAATAACGAGGCCCTTACCGGCAAGCCATTGAAATCTTCCGACCAGGGAAATGTGGTGACCCGTATGGTGATCGCTTCTGATGGTAATGGTTATGCCATGACCAACGATGCCACTCAATTGCTTCAGTTCACTACTGGCAAAAAACCAGCCATCGTTGACCTGGGTACGATCGTGGACGATCAGTCAAACCAGCATATATCCATTCATAATTCATGCAGCAGTTATGGTGGCGATATGATCGCAGATGATAATGGAAATCTTTATGTGATCTCCGCACGCAATAATGTATTCCGTATCGACCTTTCAACCCGCATAGCTAAACACCTGGGAACGATCTCTAACCTGCCCCTGAATTTCACGGTGAATGGCGCGGCTGTTATGGCCGACAACAAGATCCTTCTTGCCAGTGCAACTGCAGTGGGCACTTATTACCGGCTTGACATAAAGAGCCTGGTTGCTGCCCCTTTTATACTGGAAAATGGTGCGCTTCAAAGCTCTGACCTGGCAAACAGCAACCTGCTGATCAGTGGAAATCATTCCAACCTGACCGAGCTGGAAGCTCTGAAAACAAAACCGATCAACCTTGATGAAAATAAGATTGGGGTATTCCCTAACCCCGTTACTAATAACCAGTTTGTGGTGCAGTTTGGCCAGCTGGAACCAGGCACCTATACCCTGCAGTTAACAGATGCTACGGGCAGACAGGTACTGCAACAAACCGTGACCATCACCGGTATAAATCAATCACAACTGGTGAAGATCAATAGCACTTCCTCCAGGTCAATATATCAGGTTAAACTGTTGAATGCCGCTAACAGATCGGTTTATACCAGCAAACTGATCGTACAATGATCATGAGGTAAAATTCATTGCATATTTAAGGCCCTGTTCAATTTAGAACGGGGCTTTTTTATTTATGGTATCTTTGCGGCGTTCAAACTTATATTTTGGAGAAAAGCAATTTCGTAGATCAGATCAGGGTATTTTGTCGCAGCGGCCATGGTGGTGCCGGTAATAAGCACTTCATGCGTAATAAATTCACGGCCATGGGCGGACCCGATGGTGGAGATGGAGGCCGTGGCGCTCATATCATTCTTAGAGGCAACAGAAACCTCTGGACCCTTCTGCACCTTCGCTATCATAAGAACATACTGGCGGATGATGGAGAAAAAGGCGGAAAGAATAATTCAACCGGCCATGATGGAAAAGATATTATTATCGAAGTGCCTTTAGGTACCATTGCCCGCGATGAAGAAACCGGCAAACAGGAAGTGGAGATCCTGGAAGATGGACAGGAAGTGATCTGGATACCCGGTGGTAAAGGTGGATTGGGTAATGCCAATTTCGCTACTCCTACCAATCAGGCACCTGAATACGCGCAACCAGGTTTACCGGGCATGGAAGGATGGAAAGTACTGGAGTTAAAAGTACTGGCAGATGTAGGACTGGTTGGTTTTCCCAATGCAGGTAAGTCGACGCTATTATCTGTGATTACCGCCGCCAAACCCAAGATCGCGAGTTATGCTTTTACTACCATTACGCCTAACCTTGGTATTGTTGAATATCGTGATGGCAAGAGTTTCTGTATTGCCGATCTTCCCGGTATCATTGAAGGTGCTGCCGAAGGTAAGGGCCTTGGACATCGTTTCCTCCGGCATATAGAAAGGAATGCGGTCTTATTATTCCTGATCCCCGCGGATTCTAATGATCACCGCAAGGAATTTGATATCCTGGTGAATGAACTGGAACAATACAATCCCGAATTATTACATAAGCAGTTCGTTATCGCTATCAGTAAAAGCGATATGCTGGACCAGGAACTGAAAGATGCGATCCAGAAAGACCTGCCAAAAGAGATCCCGCATTTATTCATCTCCTCTGTGGCGCAACAGGGATTGATGGAGCTGAAGGATCTGTTGTGGAAGGTGCTAAATGAGGAGAAGGGTTAGGTTCCGGGTTCAAGGTTCCGGGTTCAAGGTTCCGGGTTCAAGGTTTCGGGTTCAAGGTTCCGGGTTCAAGGTTTCGGGTTCAAGGTTCGGAATCCATCTTGTTGGCTTTTGAATCTGGAACATTGAACATTGAACCCGGAACCCGGAACATTAAACTTTGAACATTGAACTTTGAACTTTGAACCAGATCAGTAACTTCTGCCAACGGTATCACAGGCTGCTTTCAGCAACGAATTCCCATCAGGCGCGTCCTGCCATTTTTCCCACATCATTACACCATTGGCGATCTGTTTGGCCATGATGGCTTTTTTCTTCACGGTAGTTTGCCCGTTATAATAGATCATATAATTGGTGAAGCCGCCGGCGGTAACAATAGCTGAATCTGAAACAGGCAATCCTCCCTGTGCAAGGATAGCGCGAAAACTCAATACGGTATTGGTTTGTGTGATCCCTGAAGGGCGGCCATAAGCTGGAATTCCCAATACGCATTTGGATGGAGGCATGCCTCTTGTGGTAAGCCAGTAATTCATACAGACCTGGGCAAGGGTGAGATCACTATGCTGCCTGTAAGGAGCAGTCGTACTGAAATCGTCATAGGCCATCACGTTAAAAATATCTACATAACTGAAGAGTTCCGATTTAATGGCATCACGCATTCCCCCTGCATATTTACCAGGTGTAATGGCTGCCGATAAATAATAACGGGCATCACGATGAAGCGAATCGGAAAGTTCTTTCATCAGAAGCGTGAAGGTCAGATCCGTTCCATCTGAAGTAGTGGGATATTCCCAATCCATATCCACTCCATCAAATCCATACTGCCTCACTTTATTCATAATGTCTTTTACAAAATTATTCCGGCCACCTGCCGTGGCTGCCATATTCCTGAAATTCGTTTTACCATCACCGCTACCATCATTGATGGCCACAAATATTTTTGCATTGTTGGCCCTGGCTTTATTGATCACCAGTGCCAGTGTTGCGGGGTTCTGCACATCTGTAGTGCCGGATGTATTCACACTAAAAAAAGCGTAATTCACAATATTAGTCATACGGAACTTTACATCAGGTACATCATTGGGATCGCGGTAAGAAGGAAAATATCCCACTACATAAAACCCGAATCCTGGCGGATTGCTGATCACTACAAAACTGAATGAAGTGACCGTGCTGCTGCAACCGGTTGCCGCTCCAATGGCATTTTTTGGTTGTACATACCAGTAATAGGTCTGGTTAGGAGTGGATGCGATGGTATGCGTATAACTGGTGCCGCTAACATTGCCGGCCACGATGGTACCAGGGTTCGTGCTGGTTCCCAGGTAAACATCATAGGTCGTAGCCCCGGATGCAGCGGTCCAGTTTAGTGTGACAGAAGTGCTGGTAACAAAACTTCCCTGGGCAGGGCTGGCATTACTGGTACAGGTCGGGTTAGTGGGAACAGGAGCTGGATTTGGGGAAGGGCTATCTTTTTTACTACAGGAATACAGGAAGACTAAAAGGCAACATAAAAATACCAGGCGGTTGGTAAATCGCATAAGCAGGTTTTGGATAGACAAAATAGGGAAGATTCCCGACTATCCCGCATCATCCCTTTTCTCCCTCATTTTCCCTAGGTTTGTACGGCTAAAATTGCTTCATATGAAAAAATTTATTCTAACGTCAGTCTTGTTCATTTCCCTCGTTCTCAAATCTTTCGCCGACGAAGGAATGTGGTTGCCTCTTTTATTGGGACAACAAGTCTATAATGAAATGGTAAAAAAAGGACTTAAGCTCACCAAAGAACAATTGTATAATATCAACAAACCATGCCTCAAGGATGCTATCCTGATCTTCGGAAGTGGATGTACCGGTGAGATCGTAAGCTCCGAAGGCCTGATCTTTACCAATCACCACTGCGGTTATGATGCCATCGCATCTGCCAGTACCGTAGACCATAATTACCTGGCAAATGGATTTTACGCCCGCAGCAAAGCCGAAGAGATCCCCAGTAATCTTTCCATTCAGTTTCTGGTACGCATTGATGATGTGACCAAAGAGGTGATGGATTCTTTGAAAGGGCTTAGCGGACAGGAACGCGTTACTAAACAAAACGCGGTGCTTGCAGCGATCAACAAGCGCATGAGCGATGACGCAAAAAATATTGAGACCAGGGTGAGTCCTTTATTTAAAGGCAACCAGTTCCTGGCTTTTGTTTACCAGCGCTATTATGATATCCGCCTGGTAGGTGCCCCTCCTGAAAGTGTAGGAAAATTTGGTGGCGACACCGACAACTGGGAATGGCCGCGCCATACCGGTGATTTCTCTATTTTCCGTGTATACACTAAGCCTGACGGATCTCCTGCAAAAAGAGGTGAATCTACAGAAGGTAATATTCCAATGAAGCCAAAATGGTACCTGCCTGTTTCCCTGAAGCCTTTGAAAGATGGCGATTTCTCCATGATCTGGGGTTATCCCGGTGGTACCAACCGTTATGAAAGTTCTTATGGCATCCGCCTTTCCACCGATGTAAATAATCCTACACTGGTAAAGCTTCGCGATGTTCGTTTGAAATATATGTTCGATGAAATGAAAAAAGATCCAGCCATCAAATTGCAACTGGCTTCAAATTATGCAAGCATTGCCAACTACTGGAAATTCTTTGATGGTGAGACCAAACAATTATTGAAATATGATGTGTATGGCCAGAAAAAAATGGCTGAAGATAAATTCAACGCATGGGCCAAAGGCAAGCCTGAGTATGAGAATATTTTCGCTGAATGGGGCAAGGCTTATGACGCGTGGAAACCATATGCAAAGATTCGCATGTATATGAATGAAGGAATACTGGGTTCTCCATTAGTTGCCTTCGCTGCCCAGTTGTCGCAACTGGAAGCCATGCTGGTTAAACCCGGAACGCCCGCTGCTGATATAAGAAAAGCGGTAGATGGTTTGAACCAGGCCAGGAAAGGATTCCTGGAAGGAGAGAATAAGATCTCTGACCAGAACATCCTTGGAGCTGTTACCCGCATGTTCTATGAGGATGTACCAAAAGAGCAACACCCTGTTGGATTCTATGGCACCCTGAAAAATACCTACGGTCCGCTGGATAATGATGATACCTATAAAAAATATGCGGCCGATGTATTCAGCAAGACCATGATCCTGGATGATGCTAAATGGAATGCATTCGTTGCCAATCCTGATGCAGTGAAACTGCAGGATGATCCGGCCTTTAATTTCGCTTCTACATTCATGAAAAGTTACCAGGGCAAATATGGTCCTCTTTACCAGCAGTTCCTGGCAAAGAATGGCGAATACGGACGTCTTTACCTGAAAGGCATCATGGAAATGGACCCTGTTAAGGCAAAGATGATGTACCCCGATGCCACTTTCACCATGAGGGTGAGCTATGGTAATGTAAAATCTTATCGTCCACGCGACGCGGTATTTTATGATTACGTGACCACTTCAAAAGGTATACTGGAAAAATACAAGCCGGGAGATTATGAATTCGATCTTCCTGCTAACCAGATCGACCTGCTGAAGAAAAAAGACTTTGGTCAGTATATGGACCCAACCCGTAAAGACCTGGTAGTTGGTTTCATTACTACCAATGATATCACCGGTGGTAATTCCGGGTCCCCTGTTATCAATAATAAAGGTGAACTGATCGGTCTAGCCTTTGATGGTAACTACGAAGCGCTTAGCCATAAGCTGGCCTTTGACAAGGACCTGAACCGTACCATTTGCGTAGACATACGTTATGTACTCTGGTGCGTGGATAAGTTGGGGGGCGCTACCAATATCATCAAAGAACTTAAGCTGATGAAATAAGCAGCAGGAAATAATAAATAAAGCCGTTCCGAACTTTGGGACGGCTTTATTTTTACTGCGATAATTCAGTAACATTGTATGGTGAAGAAGATATTTATTTGGCTTTCCCTGCTAATGACAGTTCATTCCGGATTTACACAGCCGGGCTTTAGTTTCCTTACCGATCTCTCCGTTCAGCATAATTTTAAAAAAGGCCAGCAGTATACTGTGATCGGTCAGACCATCCAGACCAATTTCAATTTTACGCCTAAAGAAGCGGCCTATGTATGGTTCGCTTATTACAGCAATGGAAAGTTTGAAGATAAACTGACCGCTACCGCCAGGAGTTTAAGCACACAGCCACAACAGATCGCTTATACCAACCAGGCGAAAATGCGATTAAAGCAGATATCTATTGGATATAAAAGATATTTGATCGGCAATTCGGACGCGGAAACCGGTATCAATGTATATGCTTCGGCAGGATTTGGACTGGTATTGGGAAGAATGCAGAATGCTCATTCCGTTAGTATTGATACTTCCCTGTACAAGGTGCCAGTTTACGCCGGTGAGGCTAATTTCAAAAGATTAACCATTGATCCCGGCCTGGGTGTGGAGCGATACCTGGGTGCTGATTTTTACGTGTATGGAGAAATAAAATGCTGGGTACCTACCACAGACTATCCAAGTAAATTCATAAGTCAAAACGAAAATGCCCCCTGGACCGGCATGGCCTCAATAGGGATGCGGATCCGGTTTTAATACTTCACATCAAATCTTCCTTCTGTAACATTTATTGGAGCGGCGGTATTAGCTGTTTCCCCCGCCTGGAAAGCAAAGGTTCCGGATACGATACGGCTGGTAGTATCAAAGCGGGTGATATTCACTGTACCGGAATAGGTGGTGCTGGTTATATATTCAAACAGCGGACTCAGTTTCCTTTTTACATAATAGCCATAGCTAAAATTACTGTTAGGATGAGAGGTATTACTGTTGAGAGTATAGGTACCCGGAGCGGTCAGTCCAACAATGACAATATCAAATTCTGATTCATTAGGAGAGGAAGCGAAATTCTGCGCCGTGAGGAAAAAATTATTGCCCAGCAACCGGGCTTCCAGCAGGTTACTGGCATTGATCACTCCGAAACGCTGGGGTATCCACATCTGCCCGTCTACTCTGGCTCCGAAGGTATTAGCACCGGTTTGGGTAGCCGGGGGCAACTCTTCAATTTTTTTCTTACAGCTGAAACTCACCAGGGTGATCAGCAGGATAAAGAATGCCTTTTTCATAAAAATTGTTTGAATGCTAAACGCAAAAACAAAGCCATAATGTTTATTTTTAAGCATATGGCAAACAAATTAACGATAAGTCAGGTAGAACTTTATAAATTATCCATTCCCCTGATCGAGCCTTTTATCACTTCCCTTGGAAAAGATGAATATGCACATAACGTACTGGTGAGGATCAGTACCGCCGAAGGATTGATCGGTTTTGGCGAATGCAGCCCCTATATGCCCATCAATGGCGAAAGCCAGGAGACCTGCCTGGTAGTAGGAAAATACCTGGCAACTGCCCTGCAGGGAAAAAATGCGCTGAACATTGAAAAATGCGTGCAGATCATGGATGAGGTGATCTATGCCAACACCAGTATTAAAAGCGCTTTTGATATGGCGCTATATGATATTGCTTCCCAGCATGCGGGCTTACCGCTTTATTTATTCTTAGGAGGAGAGAAAAGCAAGACCATCATCACTGACTATACAGTGAGCATTGGAGAGCCGGAAAAAATGGCGGCCGATGCGGTGAGAATACAGAACTGGGGCTACCCGGCCATTAAGGTGAAACTTGGAAAGCATGGTCCGGATGATGTGGAAAGGATCAAGGCCATACGCAATGCCGTAGGTGATACCATACCGATCCGCATTGATGCCAACCAGGGCTGGAAGATCAAAGAAGCCATTGAAACATTGGAAGCATTGAAAGCGTATAATATTCAATACTGCGAAGAGCCCATCGCCCGCTGGAAATTCATGAAATTGAAAAAAGTGAGGAAGAATAGTTTGATCCCCATCATGGCGGATGAATGTTGCGGGGATGAGCATGATGCAGAGAGGTTAATAGAACTGGAGGCCTGCGATATGATGAATATAAAGCTGGGTAAATCCGGTGGAATATATAAGGCCCGAAAAATGGCGGCAATGGCAGAGGCCGCGAATATCCATTTACAGGTAGGGGCGTTTTTAGAATCAAGACTGGCCATGACTGCCTTCGCGCACTTCGCCTTGAGCAATCCTATGATACAGCATTTTGATTTTGATACCGCCCTGATGCTATCGGAAGACCCCATTGAAGGTGGAATAGAGTATGAGCAGAATGGTACTATTCATGTGCCGGATGCGATTGGTTTAGGAGCAAGCGTGAAGGAAGAATGGTTACAGGGATGAGCTGATTCATACTCCATTATTATTAAATTAAAAAATGACCGATAAGCAAAAATCAAATAGACTTACAAGGTTTTGGAAACTACTTGGCCCGGGGCTTGTGACAGGTGCCAGCGACGATGACCCATCTGGTATTGCAACCTATTCCCAGGCAGGTGCACAATATGGATTATCCACACTTTGGACAGCATTAATTACATTTCCATTGATGGCGGCCATACAGGAAATGTGCGCAAGAATTGGTTTAGTTACATCACAAGGCCTGACAGGAACCTTAAAAACAAACTACCCCAAACCTGTTTTATATTTAATGGTCATTTTTAGTTTCCCGGCTATCGTTATGAATATTGGTGCGGACATTGCAGGAATGGGTGCAGTGGGTAATCTTCTTTTTCCATCTATCCATCCTCTTTTTTTTAGTATAGGGTTTACTGCTTTACTTCTGGTTTCTATCATTTTTCTTCCATATCAAAGAATAGCCTCCGTCCTTAAGTATTTATGTGTAGTTCTTTTGGTTTACTTAATTGTACCCTTTCTTTATAAACAGGACTGGACAGCAGTTTTGAAAGGAACTTTTATCCCTACCATAAAGTTTGACAAAAACTTTGTAAGCATACTCGTTGGAATTTTAGGTACAACCATTTCACCTTATCTCTTTTTCTGGCAGGCTAATATGGAAGTTGAAAACCAAAAGACAAAGAAAACACTACTGCTTGACAAAGAAGTAATGCAGGAAATGAGGCAAGACGTAGATTTTGGAATGTTATTTTCAAATCTTGTTATGTTCTTCATTATTCTTACTACAGGAACAGTTCTATTTAGTGCGGGAATTCATCAAATTGACACCGTAGAGCAAGCTGCACTGGCCCTGAAACCATTAGCAGGAAATTTTGCTTATATATTATTTGCAATTGGCGTAATCGGCACAGGGCTTTTAGCAATACCCGTTTTAAGTGGTTCACTTTCTTACATCATATCAGAAACATTTGGTTGGAAACAAGGTCTTGATAAAAAATTTCACGAAGCAAAAGCATTTTATCTTGTAATTGCCCTTTCGTTGATCCTGGGTTTGCTAATGAATTACCTTGGAATTTCGCCAATAAAAGCACTTCTCTATTCCGCCATTTTATACGGCCTGACAGCACCCATTTTAATAGCTATAATACTACATATAGCTAACAATAAAAAAGTAATGGGAGAATATACAAATGGTCTACTTTCAAATATTCTTGGCTTTGCGACACTAGTGCTAATGACCGTTGCCGCTTTAGTTATGCTATACTTACAGATTTTATAAAAAATTCGGAACTATAGTTTAGAAACACCAAAACAGTATGAAAAAAAGATCTTCCTTTTCACCACCACCTTCCTGGCAGGAACATCAGCCGGAACAGGCTACGAATGGACTGATGTACTTAAAGGCAACCTCAATGCCGCAACATTTTTAGACTGGTTTAACAGTTCTGAAAAACATGTACATACAAGAAGTCTTATTATTTTAGACTTAATTCCATTGGTTTTTCTAGCGATACAGGCGGCATGAGGTTCAAAGGAAGAACATCATCATAAGGACCCATCAAAGGGAAAGAAAACATAGGAAGATTATTTCCGCGAGTTATTAATATAGTTCCTGGCTGTATTCTGCGGCTTTTAAATGCCTGGCCCAGGGCCGGGGGATGTACTAATAACAGCAATGTTAGATTCTAATTATCTCCAAAACAACCAACGCAAGGGTGATGGATACATGTACCCATAACCATAGTTGCTGATAAACCGGGCGTTTTTGAAACGGCACTTGTGTATCAAATGGATCAAATGCCGGGGCTAACGCCCAGAATATGATCGCCTGCGAAATATCCTTTCGGATCAAAAAATATACGCCAGCCAAAAGAAATACCAGATACGCATATTTATTAAAGTTTTTTGTGGCTGGTTTTGTTCCTGTTTCCATACTTTCCTTTTATTTATTAGTAGCAGGTACTCGCTCAGAATTACAGAAGCTGTGATTAAAATGCTGTTTCCAGGGCATCGATATTTTCCTTTAATGATCTCAGGTGTTTGCCAAAACTGTATTTAAACATCCACCTGGTTAAATACCAGCAGGCAGGTACAAGTATAGCCAGGGCCACTATTAAGGCCACCCAAACCATCGGCTTACTCATAAAATCAGCCACCGACTTACCGGATTCAGAAACCCCTCCAAGCATAAAACCACCCATGGCACTCACGGGGTAAAAAAACAAGGCTACCCGCTGCTGGGTATTCATCCAGTTGTTAATGGATCGATAATGCCTTTTCAGTTCATCTAATACGGGGCTATTGGCCGAAACAGTACTATTGATGTTTTTATATTGCAACCAGGCGGTATATAGAGCCCACACTGAAAAGAGTAATACCAAAACAGTACATAGCTGTACCTGCCAGATCTGGAAATAAAAAATAACCACTACATAAACAAGGCAGATCAGGACACCCAATATCATATTAAGCAGTAAATTCTTTCTTATTTTTTCCAGAGGGTTTCGGGAAGAAATACCAGACAGCCTGGATGTATTCAATAGTGATGTAAGATCATCATCCTGCGATTCATTTATTTCATCCCATGTATTTTTAATACTCATTATTATGCTGTTAAAAGATTACCCAATTGTTGTTTGATCCGGTGCAGTTTCACTGCCACGTGGTTGTTGGATATACCCAGCATTGCCGCTACTTCTGAATTTTCATATCCGTCTATATTCATAGAAATGATAGCACGGTCTGTTTCAGGTAATTGCCTGATCGCCCTCTTCAATCTTACAGCATCTTCATTTTCTACTACCTTGTTTTGCACAATTGGTGATACGTCTTCCAAAGAATCTTTATAAGTAACAGGTTGAGGTTTTCGTTTTTGTGTTAAGATGGTATTTAAACAGATGCGGTAGAGCCAGGTGCTGAATTTCGCTTCCTGCCGGAAGGATGGCCAACCCTTCCAGGCCTGCAGCATTATTTCCTGGTACAGGTCTTTTTTCTCCTCTGTATCATTGGCATATAAACCCACCAGTTTATAAATAATGCCCTGGTTAAGCCGTACCTGTTCTAAAAATTCCGTTTCGCTCAAGTTTTATAATTTTATGGAAGTAAGCGTATATCCCATATCCTGCAATTGCTTTACCAGTCCGGATGGTCCGGAAAGGTGTAAAGCCCCAACTGCAATAAACTGTGATTCTTTTTTCAGTAAAGCCGGTATACGCTTCATCCATTTATCATTCCGGTTTTTCAGGAAATCTTTTTCATTTCCAAATACTGCAAGGCCTTTTTCTGAAACTGAATACATTTTTTCAAGATCATGTTTAAACCAGTTATCTATCAGTTCATTTCCCTGGCTTACCATATCTATTTTATTTCGCAAAAAATATCTTAACTGGTTCACCTGTTCTTCGTTGGTGGTGCTGTTGAATAATAAATTCATCTGTTCTTCGATCGTTTCAAATTCTGTGACTGTTTTACCTGCCCCCTTGCCATATTCAGCAAAATAACCATCAAGCATGGAACCTGAATATTTTTGTAAGGGCGACCTCGGATCCGTTACCGCGTAAACCAGGGCTAAGGTAATAGCAACATTAATGGGCTTCAATTGATTTACCTGCTCGATCCCTACCCCCAGCGTAGTCCTCAGCTCCCGGTCCAGGCTATCTTTAAATGGTTCATCCAGTAAGTCCTCGAGTTTTTTGTTCTGGAGCAAACCCATGGATGCAGCCGCAGCGGATTTAGATGAGTCAAGTACGAGCTCAACGGCAATAGCCTTTGATTTATAAAATGCCTTTACCACCCCGGGTACTTCATTCAAATAACTGCTTCTCACCAAATGATAGGTTCCAAACAGCCAGGAGGTATCTTTCAAACCATTACCGGTTATGGCATAGAAATTAGTTTGGGGCCTGGCAGCCTGTCCATTAGCTATAGGTTGCAATAGTATTCCCAAAACAGCAATTAGCAAAGTTGCTGCGAAACGTAGAGAATACTGTTTTGCCTTTTTGATCTTTGTTAAAGAATAAGCGTTCATTTGATTATTTTTATTAAACACAATGATTAGTCCTTTGGGCTAGCATATGATTAGTAGCAGCAATTATCTTAAAATTACAGGAGGGGGAAAATAATTCATTCCAATTTCTACCTGTACAGGAACTGATGTGGGGCATTTAAATTCAGAAAGGGGACAGGCAACATGGAAATGTAAGAAACCTTAAATAAACAAGAATCGAATGCAAACAATACTTGGCTCCGGAGGAGCAATCGGAATACCGCTGGCAAAAGAATTAAAGAAATTCACCAATGACATCCGCCTGGTAAGCAGGAACCCCAAAAAAGTAAATGATACGGATCAGCTTTACCCTGCTGATGTTACTGACCTGAAACAGATCGATGGGGCAATAGCCGGAACTGAGGTGGTCTATGTAGTGATCGGCTTTGAATATAAATTAAGTGTATGGCAGCATACCTGGCCGCGTTTTATGGAGCAAGTGATCAATTCCTGTAAAAAGCATCAGGCGAAGCTTGTATTTTTTGATAACATCTATATGTATGATCAGTCGGCCGTACCATTCATGACGGAGAACTCCCCCATCAACGCGCCCAGTAAAAAAGGGATGGTCAGGCAGCAAATTCATGAAATGATCATGAACGAAGTAGGAAAAAATGGGTTAACTGCCCTGATAGCCAGGGCGGCCGATTTTTACGGGCCGGATAACAAAAGCAGTGCACTCAGCCTGATGGTGCTGGATAATTTCCTGAAAGGGAAGAAAGCCCAGGCCTTCGGTGATGTTGATAAGATCCATATGTATACTTATACGCCGGATGCCGCTAAGGCCACAGCTTTATTAGGAAATACACCTGATGCGTATAACCAGGTATGGCATCTGCCTACCAGTAAAGAAAAATTAACCAACAGGCAATGGATCCAATTAATTGCTGACGAACTGCATGTAAAATCAAGGATACAACTTGTGCCTGTTTGGATGATAAAACTCCTTGGCTTGTTCATCCCTGTAATGAAAGAGTTCCCTGAAATGATCTACCAGTATGAACAGGATTATATTTTCGACAGCAGTAAGTTTGAGCAAAGGTTTGGGATGAATGCCATATCACCCGGGGAAGGAATTAGGCTACTCGTTGAATCAGCAAAAGCTAAGAAGTCAGGATAATGACCCATTACAATTCCTCTAATCAATAAGGGGTTAACCCCTAATAATGTATAATTAAAATATGAGAAATAAATTATTCCTGGCCCTTTTCAGCTTCGGCTTTTTTTCATCCAGTGCCCAAACCACTTATTATCCAGATAGCATCTGGCAGGTGAAAACCGCGGCTGAAATGATGATGGATAAAACACTATTGGATAGCGCAGTCAGATTTGCAGTCGCCAATGAAAACAAATTTGACAGGGATCTGCGTATCGCCACCTTAAAAGCCTATGGGAATGAACCTGATTTTAAAATAATCGGTCCCACAAAAGACAGAGGTGGACCGGCCGGATTAATAATAATGAATGGGTACATCGTAGCACAATGGGGTGATGTGAACAGAGTGGATATGACAAACAGTGTGACCAAAAGCTTTCTTTCCACTATTGCCGGACTGGCCATTGATGAAGGACTAATAAGAAACGTTTCAGATAAAGTATATAATTATGTCTGGGACGGGACATTTGCCGGAGAACACAATTCAAAGATCAGCTGGGAGCATTTACTCACCCAGTCTTCGGATTGGAGCGGAACCCTGTTTGACCTCGCAGATTGGGCAGATCGTCCTCCTAAGGAAGGTGGTATTGACGATTGGAAAAACAGGAAGCTTAATGAACCTGGTAGTTTCTTTAAATACAACGATGTTAGGGTAAATGTAATGGCCTATTCCCTGTTGCAGGTTTTTAGAAAACCATTGCCTATGGTACTCAAGGAAAAGATCATGGATCCAATAGGCGCATCCACCACCTGGCGCTGGTATGGGTACGACAACTCCTTTATAAATATTGACGGACTAATGATGCAATCGGTAAGCGGGGGCGGTCACCACGGTGGCGGCCTTTTTATCAGTACGCTTGACCAGGCCAGGTTTGGATTGCTGTTCCTGAGAAAGGGAAAATGGAGAACACAGCAGTTGATCTCGGAAAAATGGGTGAGGGCCGTTCACCAGCCATCCAGCGCCTTCAAGGATTATGGCTATATGTGGTGGATGAATAACAGTAAAAAATGGAAAGATGTTTCCCCGGATATTTATTATGCCAATGGCGCCGGAGGCAATTATATTGTGATCGACAATGAGCATGGCCTTGTTGTTGTCACCCGATGGATGGATGACAGTAAAATGGGGGAACTTATGAAGATAATTGAACAGTCTATAAAGAACAATTAAAAACCTGATGGCCTGAAGTCAATCCTAAACAGCAACTTTTACATCAGGTAGAATTACCTAATACTAAAAAACCAACTATCATGATATCTGCACGGTTACTGCCATTATTATGCTTATTGCTGATTGTACAGCTAACAGGCATTCATCTATCGGCTCAGCAAATTGATGAAAACTACAATCAAAAGATAAAAGAGTATACGACCGACAAAAGGTTTCTTCCTTC
This sequence comes from Chitinophagaceae bacterium, assembly GCA_016720565.1. GTDB lineage: Bacteria > Bacteroidota > Bacteroidia > Chitinophagales > Chitinophagaceae > JJ008. The sequence continues at coordinate 1,021,549 of JADKKJ010000011.1, read as the reverse complement.
CTCCGTGCTTAACCTGGTTACTGACCCAAAGATCCCCTCTCCGGAAAAATATTTCGGAACCATTATTGGCGCACCTGGTGTGATGCACCGAACTACAGAGATCTATAATTATTATAAAAAACTGGCAGAGGTTTCTTCACTGATATCTGTACATCAAACTGGCACATCAGAAGAAGGCCGTGCCATAAACCTGGTGATGATAGGTAATGAAGATGCGATGAAACGACCGGAATTTTTCAAAGATCAATTATCCCTTCTGGCAGATCCCAGGAAAGTAGGTACGATGGACCCTAACCAGATCATCAATAGCACCAAGCCTGTTTTTTACTTGAACGGAGGATTACACTCCACTGAAATGGGTTCGCCTGAAATGCTGATGGAACTTGCCTACCGGCTTATCACAGACAATACTGACGACATTAAAAAGATCCGGGAGAACGTTATAGTCATAATTAATCCCGTTGCAGAACCTGATGGCCGAGATAAACAGGTAGACTGGTATTACCGCTATTCCAAAGCAAGAAAAAATTTTGACGATGGCTTCCGGTATTCACCACCTTACTGGGGCAAGTATGTATTTCATGATAATAACCGGGATGGGATCCAGGTATCCCAACAACTGACAAAAAACATTTTCAATATTTATTACGACTGGCACCCTACGGTCATGCTCGACCTGCATGAGTCAGTACCATTGATCTATATGTCGACAGGAACCGGACCCTACAACGAAACCATCGACCCAATAACCATAGGCGAATGGCAGGTAATGGCCAATCATGATATTACGGCATTAGCCTCCCAGGGTTTACCCGGCGCATTCACCTGGGCGTTTTATGATGGATGGAATCCTGGTTACGCCATTTGGGTGGCTAACAATCATAATTCCATTGGCCGATTTTATGAAACCTTTGGTAATGCCGGTGCCAACACCTACCTGCGCGACCTTTCAGAAATGAAGTATGCCGGAGATGCTGCTACCAGCAAAGAATGGTATCGCCCCGATCCTGCTACGCCATTGGTGAACTGGTCGTCACGGAATAATATTAATTATATGGAAGCCGGCGTGCTGGCCTCACTTTCTTATACGGCGGATAATGCAAAACTTTTATTGCGCAATTTTTACCAGAAAGGATTGAACAATATCAGGAAAGGCAATGAAGGAAAGCTGCGTGCATTTGTCATTCCTGCAGAACAAAGAGACCCGGTGATGGCCGCCTATCTCATTAACCAGTTACGTAAACAGCAGATCGAGGTACAGGTGGTGGACACCGGAAAAAATAAAAATGATTATGTGGTACTGCTTGACCAGCCTTACCGTAACCTGGCGGTTTCCCTGCTAACCAAACAAAATTTTTCAAAAGATGCCAAGTTCCCGCCCTATGATGATATTGCCTGGACACTGGGCTATTTATATGGAGTGGAGGTTCGTGAAGTGGACAGTGTAAAATATGCAAGATCGAATCTTAAACTTTTAACTAATGATGTAAAATATGAAGGAGTCATTAAAGGGGCTGGTTCCAACTATGTACTTAATTATAAAGCCCAGAACAATTTATTACCAGCTTTGTATTGGTTAAAAAAAGAAGATCCAAATAGCATAGTCATGGTACTGGATGCTAAAGTGATTGCAGAGGGATCAAAAGATAGCCTTGCCGCCGGCTCAGTTCTTTTTAAGAATATCAACCAGGATCAGGCAAATAAACTGGCCCGGAAATTCGGGTTGGACCTTCAGGCCGGCAAAACTATCATTGCTTCAAGGCAACATGAAGTGAATTTGCCCAGGGTGGCGATCTATCATACCTGGTATAATACGCAAGATGAAGGCTGGGCCCGGTATACGTTTGAACAACTGGGTATCCCTTTTACCTCTATCAATAAAGATGACTTGAAAAAAGGCGGTCTTCGTAACAGATTTGATGTGATACTTATACCAAGAACAGGGGGTTCAGCCAGTGATTTTATAAATGAGATCGACAGTAAGTTTGGACCCATGCCCTATACCCGTACGGCCGAATTTCCTTCACACGGATACCCTGATTCAACAAATGATATGACTGGTGGTCCAGGGTTTAAAGGAATGGCCGAGTTAAGCCAGTTTACAGAGGATGGAGGAATGATCATCAGTCTTGACAATACCTCCCAAATATTGGCTAATACCGGAATTATAAGAAATCTTCAAACAGCTGAAGCCGCCGGACTTTTCCATCCCGGTTCGATAGTAAATGTAAAGATCCGGAATGGAGGTAGTCCTGTACTTTACGGATTCCCCGAAACCTTTCCCATTTTCAGGGGTAACGGGCCTTTATTGCAGTCTGCAAAATATAACCGTGATATGATGCTCCTGCAATACGGAACAAAGCCATTGAAGGATGAGGAAAAATATACTGGCCCCATTTTAGGAATGCCCGATAAAAAAGAAACACCGGCAGTAAAAGAAGCAGAAAAAAAAGATCCTCCTTATTTAATTTCAGGAATGGTTAGAAATGAACAAATGATAATTGGGCATGGGGCGATATTTAATGTACCTGTGGGCATGGGAAGAGTGATCGCATTCACTTTCGATCCCCTCCATCGTTATTTAAATTTGCACGATGCACCGTTGGTGTGGAATGCGTTGATCAATTGGGATCATCTTAAAAATTAACCAGAAAGGAAAGTTGCTAAAATTGGACCCAGCGGCATGAATTAAATTGTTCCGGATGGTTTATCTTACCCCTATAAAATAATTATAATGGGCGAATGGACTGATATATGGAATGAACGTTTTCGCGCGCCTGAATATGCCTATGGCGAAGAGCCCAATGAATATTTGCGGGAAAAACTGGAGGGACTAAAACCAGGAAAGATCCTTTTTGCTGCGGAAGGTGAGGGACGTAATGCTGTGTATGCTGCCCGACTAGGCTGGGAGGTTTCTGCATTTGATATTAGTGAAGAAGGCAGGCAAAAGGCCGTAAAACTGGCTGAAAAAAATAAGGTAACCATCGACTACAAGGTTGGACGCCTTGATGAATTATCCTTTTCAAAAGATGAGTTTGATGCGATCGCCCTGATCTATGCACATTTCCCCGCTAAGATCAAATCAGCACTTCATAGATCGCTGACGAACTTGCTGAAGACCGGAGGCATCGTCCTGTTTGAAGCTTTCAGCAAGAACCACCTGGAATACGTAAAGAAGGATCCGAATGTAGGAGGGCCTAAAGAGATTGACATGCTTTTTTCTATCGATGAGATCCGGTCAGATTTCGCAGGATTTGAAATACTGGAACTGAATGAATCCGTGATAGAATTAAAAGAAGGGCTCTTTCATAATGGAACAGGTTCAGTGATCCGTTTTATGGGAATGAAAAATTAACCCCTCAGGCTCCCGCATATTTAATAATTTCATTGGAAAGGAACCACAAAAATTAACTGCATGTACGATCTACCTCAATATAAGGAAGCGGATCCGGCCGTTATTAAGCAATTTATACAGGATCATCCATTTGCCTTCCTTGCAGGCTGCGATGCGCAAGATCAACCCGTGATCACACAGGTGCCCGTTTTCCTGGAAGAAGAGGACGGAAGGGAATACCTGCGCGGTCATATCATGAAAAACACAGATCACTACAAAGCGTTTTTGCATAACCCCAATGCGCTGATGGTATTTTCAGGTGCGCATAGTTATGTCAGTGGCACCTGGTACAGCGACCCCCATACTGCTTCTACCTGGAATTATATGGCGGTCCATGTGAAAGGACTGATCAGGTACCTGGATAAAGAAGGACTGATCCGCATATTGAAAAAAACTACGCTTCATTTTGAAGGGTATGATAATAAGTCGACCACCATATTCGATAACCTCTCCAGCGAATACACAGAAAAGTTAATGCCCGCTATTGCCGGATTTGAACTGGCCATCACAGAAATGAAGAACGTATTCAAGCTTAGCCAGAACCGGGATGCAAAAAGCTATGCCAGCATTAAAGCAAACCTGGCAGCACAGGGAGGGAATGCATCTGTCATTTCCCATGAAATGGAGATAAGAACCGATCAGTTGTTTCCTGAATAAATAAGACCACCCATGAGATCTGCTAAACAGATGACAAAGGATCTTTATTGGAAAAACAAAAGAAATCATCGCAAAAATGGCAACTAAGAAAAACAAATTAAGCGCCACCGAGCAACAGTCACTTCTAAAAATACTGAAAGCACGTTTTGACAAGAATATGAACAGGCATAAAGGACTGGACTGGGATAAGATCCAGGACAGATTGGAAAAAGCTCCTCAGAAATGCTGGTCGCTGCAGCAAATGGAAATAACCGGAGGTGAACCTGATGTAGTTGGCCAGGATAATAAAAACGGAGCCCTTCTGTTTTTTGACTGTTCACCGGAATCGCCAGCAAAGCGAAGAAGTTTTTGCTATGACAGGGAGGCGTTGAATGCAAGAAAAGAAAACAAACCTGCGAACAGCGCTATGGATATGGCCAATGAAATGGGAGTTGAAATGCTTACAGAGGAACAATACCGTCAGTTGCAGGAGCTGGGAGAATTTGATCTTAAAACATCCAGCTGGTTAAAAACTCCCGATACCATCCGGAAATTGGACGGTTCCATTTTTGGCGACCGCCGCTATAACCGGGTATTTGTATACCATAATGGTGCCCAATCCTATTATGCCGCCAGGGGTTTCCGGGCAGCGCTTGTTGTTTGACCCTAAACACTCAACTCTAAACCGTCAACCTTCCTAGCTATCTTTCCACCTCCACAACAACAAACAGGCGTAGGTTCTGTACGGACTCCATGGGGCAGAGAGCTGTTTCATTTTTTCCAGCAAAAGTTTTTTCTTTCTGTGTCTGAGAGAATATAAACCTGTCATGGCCTGCTGAATACCCAGATCATCAGGAGCAAATACATCTTCCCTGCCCAGGGCGAACATCATCAGCATTTCAGTGGTCCAGCGACCTACTCCTTTTATTTCCGTGAGGTATTCAACGATCTCATCGTTGCTCATTTTATTTAGTTTGGCAGCACTCATTCCTTTTTCCAGTTCAAAGCGGGCCACGTTCTGTACGTAGTTCACTTTTGCATTGCTTAGCCCGATACCCCGAAGTATTTCAAATGGGGTATCCAGTATCTGCCGGGGAGTGGGGTGGTCTTCATAGAGACCAAGGAAACGTTGTTTTATCACGCTGGCTACCTTGGTCGACAGCTGCTGGCTCATGATAGAAAAGCAGAGGTATAAATAAAGGTTCTTCTGCTTTTTTAATTCGAAAGGCTCGTGTTTTTTCAACAGCTTTTTCAATATGGGATCCTTTGAAAGATGTTCTTTATAATGCATACCTGAATTTAGTGAATTTCAAATTCGGAATAGTCTTACATTTATCATGACCAGAAAATAAATACAGTCAATGAAACTGGAACCGAATGGCGATTTCATAGTCGGGGAAGAAAAGATCCTGAACAGCATACTATGCGTTATTTTTTTCGGGTTATTTGTCTATGGCGTTGTGGATGCCCTGATGCAGAAACATTATAAACCAGGGATCATGCCAATATTCTATGGGCTCTCGCTTGCCATTTCCTACTGGTTCTTTAAGAAATCCAGGAGTAACCGCATTTTTTTGCGGATCAATCATACCGGTATCTATAAAGATGAAAAGATGGTAACTGACTGGGATCATCTGATCAAAGCGCAAATCACACAGAAGCAGGGAAGGCTCTTTGCGGTGACAGATGCTTTTATCCTGGTAATAGAATATACCAAAACTGAACCCGATAAAGGCTATAGAACCATTGTTCCCCTTACAAATACACAGAACAGATCGGAAGAAGATATCATGGCCGCTTTAAAGCATTTCAGTCAATAGCTAGGCCAGTCCCCAACTCATTCCCCCGTCTTTTTCATCTTTAAGCAGTATGCCCAGCTGGGTCAATTGATTCCGGATCTTATCGGAAGTAGCAAAATCTTTTTTGCCTTTGGCTTCTTTACGGATCTCCACCAGCAGGTCCATCACTCCCTGTAATAATTGGTTATCTGCATCGCTGATACCTTTCAAACCAAGTATATCTTCCAGCCAAACCCGGAAGCTGATCTTCATGAGGTCAAGGGTCTCGGCGCTAATGGCAGAAACCGGTATCACCTTGTCTTTAATACCGTTGATCACCGGCACCAGTTCAAATAAATTAGCCATCACTTTGGCTGTACTGAAATCATCGTTCATAAACTCGGAAAGCTCACGGATTAGTCTTCTTACTTTTTTATCCAGTTCAATATCCGGGGCCCCTGCTCCCAAATCCGAACCTGCTTGTCCGGCAGGCGTTCCGATAACTCCCAACTTTTCATAGGCTTCCCAAAGTCTTTTCAATCCTTTTTCCGATGCCTGAAGTGCCTCATTACCAAAATCGAGTGTACTACGGTAATGTGTTTGCAGCACAAAGAACCTGATCACCATAGGATGATAGGCTTTCTCCAGCAATGGATGATCACCACTGAACATCTGCGTGAGCATGATCTGGTTATTATAACTCTTGCCCATCTTACGGCCATTGATGGTGATCATATTGTTATGGATCCAGTAACGAACGGGGTTCTGGTGATTGCAGATCGTGCTTTGCGCGATCTCACTTTCATGATGGGGAAATAAAAGATCCATTCCACCTCCATGAATATCAAACTGCGGACCGAGATATTTTGTGGCCATGGCCGAGCATTCAATATGCCATCCCGGAAAACCAACGCCCCAGGGACTGGGCCAGCGCATGATATGTTCAGGCGCCGCATTCTTCCATAAGGCGAAATCTGCCAGGTCTCTTTTTTCAGACTGACCTTCCAGTTCGCGGGTAGTTTCCAGCAGGTCATCCATGATGCGACCGCTTAATTTTCCATAATCATAATTGGCCGCGTATTTTTTTACATCAAAATAAACGGAGCCATTCACTTCATAGGCATATCCCTCGCTGATCAGTTTCCTGATCATTTCGATCTGTTCAACTATATGTCCGGTAGCAGTAGGTTCAATACTGGGAGGAATTGTATTAAACCGATCCATGGCCCAATGGAAGAGGTTAGTATATTTCTGCACCAGCTCCATAGGTTCCAGTCTTTCCAGCAGTGCTTTTTTAGAGATCTTATCTTCTGCTTCCCTTCCCTCTTCTTCAAAATGACCGGCATCTGTAATGTTACGCACATAGCGCACCTTATAACCCAGGTAAGTGAGATAACGATACACCACATCAAATGTGATATAAGGTCTTGAGTGACCCAGATGGGATTCCCCACTAACCGTTGGTCCGCATACATACATACCCACATGGCCGGGTGTAATGGGCGTGAAGACTTCTTTCTGTCGGGAGTAAGAGTTGTAAATTTTAAGGTCGCTCATGTTGCAAAAATACGAGGGAGAGTTGAAAGTTGAGGAGTTGAGAAGGTTGAGGGGTTAAAGAGGTTGAGGGGTTGAGGAGTTGAGGAGGTTGATTAGTAGAAAAGAAGAAAGATCGAGGAATAATGATGGTTCGACTCAACAGAGCTGCGCAGCAGCCTCAACATCTGCCGAAGGCAGATATCTCAACTCCTCAACCCCTCAACCTCCCCAACTTCCCTTAAATTGCATTAATGGCATCCCGGGCCCGCATATTTACCAGAACCTTTTTTATTTACGCCAACATTGTGCTGGTGATCTTCTTTTTATTATCCTGCCTGGTGCCTTTTGTAGATCCGCAGGACGGGTGGTTGTTTGGTTTCCTGGGATTAAGCTTCCCTTTTCTTTTTCTTTTTGTGGTCCTGTTTATGGCGGGATGGCTGATCATTCTTAAACCACGAAGGGCCCTGATCTCTGCCGTGGCGCTTTTATTTGGCTGGAAGAATATCAATGTACTGTTCGCGTTCCATAAACCACAGGCTTTTCAGCAGGCTAAGGCCCCGGGCAGCCTTCGTATTGCCACCTGGAACGTGGCCCGTTTTATTGAGTTAAAGAAGAATACCAACAAAGGCTCGCAGACCCGTTTAAAAATGTTCGAGCAGATAAAAGAACAGAATGCGGATGTGCTTTGCCTGCAGGAGTTTCATACTTCCACGGATACCAATTATTATAATAATATTGAACCCATAAGGCGACTAGGTTATCCTTATTATTATTTCAGTTTTGATGAGGATGGTGATAATCATTATTACAGTTCCATTATTTTTTCCAAACTGCCTTTTTTAGATACAGCCAGGTTCCGGTATCCGCGGCCCAGCCTTCCTGATGTGCTGATGTATGCCGATATCGCTTATAACGGAGATACAGTGAGGGTTTATACCACACATCTTCAATCCATACAATTCGGTAAGAAGGATTATGATCGTATTGGGCGTATCACCAACGGACAGGATAGCATGGTGGCTGATTCAAGGACCATTCTTGGTAAGATCGCGAAGGGATTTCTTCGCCGCTCGCTGCAAAGCAATATGGCCCATGAGGTGATGAGCCTTTCGCCGCATCCGCAGATACTCTGCGCCGACCTTAATGATATTCCGGATTCTTATACCTATTTCACTATGAGGGGAAACAAGCAGGATGCATTCTTAAAAAAAGGATTTGGCATCGGCCGCACTTTCGCCGGACTCTCTCCTACGCTTCGCATCGATTATATCATGCCCGATAATAATTTTAAGATCCTGCAGTTTAAACGAATTGCGAAGAGATTGTCGGATCATTATATGCTGGTGGCAGATGTGGAATTGAGGAAAGGTTGAGGGGTTGGGATAAGCGAACTTTTTTAAACAAATGGAATTAACAAACTGAGTAAGGCTGTATCCTCAACAAAGCTGCGAAGCAGCCTCAACGCCCGCCTTCGGCAGGCAACTCAACCTCCTAAACCTTCCCTGCTGGCTCTTTTCAAAAACTCCTTCTCTTCATCCGTAAGCCTATCATAGCCCTGTTGCCCGATCTTATCCAGGATCTCATCTACCCTTTGCTGGGTGATCTTTGGCGTTTTTGTATAGGGATCTGTGGTAGCGTTATAAAATAATTCGTCGCGGAAAGAATTTGCTCTGGCTTTTTTGCCGGGCTGGAAAAGATTGCTGACCCAATCAAAGAATTGGTTCATCCAGTTGCTCCAGTCGTAACCCCGGTGAAGGAAGAAAGTAAACAATACCCCGGTAAGCGCGGCGGCCACATGGGTAAGTAAAGTGCCGGTGTCAGCAATTGATACTGTTGCAAAATCTGAAATAAGAAACAGTGTGGTAAGAACCCATAATGGTATACCTCCTGCTAACAAAGGGAAAAGCCGGTAACCCGGGGAAACCATGGTAATGACCACGGCAACGGCGATCACTCCGCAGCTTAGTCCGCCCAATGTAGCGAAAGGCATGGCAGGTAAAAGTGCAGGCAGGAAATTATAGAATAACATAAAGGAGATAGCCCCGCCCAGTCCTCCATAAATAAATACAGGCACCAGTTTACCGCGACCCATAATATCCTGGAGAATATAGCCAAATGACCATAGCCATAACATTTGAGGGAAAACCTTCCAGAAATCATTGTTATTGGCAACGAACATAGAAGTGATCAGGGTCCAGGGCCGGTGAAGAAAGGCCTGGAAGCTGGCAGGCAGCGTCAACTGGTACATCACGTCATTGAGGAAATAATTTTGCGCTACCATTTTTTCAGGGTAGTTCACGTACCAGATCGCCTTGATAAAGGCCAGCACCACAAAAAGGATCAGGCAGATCGCCATTAGGACGATGAGATGATCATCTTTTTGCCCCAGTAATAATTTTCGCTGGTATTTTTTTTCCGAATAACGCATATCCATCTTCTCAGTATAACGATTTGCGGTTTGTTTTGTTCCAGAAATAGACCAATATAAATCCGGTGACCGCGCCCCCCACGTGCGCAAAATGCGCCACATTATCACCGGAAAGATTTCCAATACCTAATGAAAGATCGATCACCACATAAGCCGCTACCACCCATTTTGCCTTGACAGGGATCGGTATGGGGAAGATCATCAGTTCAGTATTGGGAAAAAGGTAAGCGAATCCGACCATTACACCCATGATGGCACCGGAAGCCCCCAGGGCGGGGCCGATCGTCCTTGCAAGGGAGGCGATCTCCAGTTGATCCCTTGCCTGTATGGCGGTAAGCAATTGTTCAGCACGCAGGTATTGAATACCCAGGTGAAGAGCCGCAGCACCTAAGCCGCAGGCGAAATAATAAATAAAGAACCGCTTCGGTCCCCAAACATTCTCTAATATCCTGCCAAACATCCATAGCATAAGCATGTTGAAAAGGATATGAAAAAAACTGGCAGGTGAGTGCAGGAACAAATGCGTTACCACCTGGTATGGCTTGAATTGGGTGCTGCCAATATAGGCAGCCAGCTTATCGGGATATAATGGCCACAATTCAAGTTGGTCGGTCAAATGGAACTGTTTGTCGAGCAGCAGCTGCGCCATATACATCAGCGCATTGATTATCACCAGGTTCTTAACCAATGGAGGAAAACTATCGGGCCTGGTATACCGGAAATTAGTCATGGGGCAAAATTAGTATTAATGCTGTGAGCACTACTCGTTTTTTAATTTCAGTTGAACCACTGTTTCAATATGATGGGTATGCGGAAACATGTCAACAGGTTGTACAGCGGTAACCCTGTATTTCTCATCCAGCAAACGCAGGTCGCGGGCCTGTGTGGCAGGATTGCAACTTACATAGACCACTATGGGCGCTGCCATATCGAGTATCTTCCTCACCAGTTTTTCATGCATACCGGCCCTGGGAGGATCTGTAATGATCACATCCGGCCTTCCGTGCCTGGTGAAAAAATCATCATTGCAGATATCGATCACATCGCCTGCGAAGAATTCGGTCTTATCCAGTTTATTCAGGGCTGCATTTTCCTTCGCGTCTTCAATGGCAGCCGCGATAAGTTCCACGCCAATGATCTTCCTGGCCCGGGCGCTTACGAATATGCCAATACTTCCGGTGCCGCAATAAAGATCATAGACCGTTTCTTCGCCGGTCAGCTCTGCATAATCGCGGGTAACCTGGTAAAGCCTTTCAGCCTGTTTGGTATTGGTTTGAAAAAATGAGGTGGGGCCTATTTTGAACTGGTAATGTTCATCACCGTTTCCCGTGTATAAATTTTCAATGGCATATCCTTTGCCGCTCCAGGTAACGGGATGGAGGTCGAACAGGCTATCATTCCATTTTGTATTGACAGTATACAGCCAGGTACTCACACCGCTTATTGTTTTTTCCAGATGGCCCATCAATGCATCGATCTTCTCCTGGTCATTTTCCCCCACGATCACATTCACCATCACTTCCCCGCTCTCGCATACACGAAGCTGCAGGTTACGCATAAAGCCTGCATGATTTCTGGGGTCATAATAGGTATAGCCCTGCAGGTTGGCAAAAGCGCGGGCTGCTTCTCTTACTTCATTAGAAGGATTTGATTGCAGCCAGCATTCCTGGATATCCACCACCTTATCGAATAAACCACGTGCATGAAAGCCAACCGCATTGGCATCGGGTATCTTAAATTTACCCGGCATTGTATCTCCGGCAGCTATGCGGGCCTCTTCTTTAATTTTTTTAAAAGAAGCATCGGATACATAGCTTTTATTTCCGAAGGTATACTCCAGTTTATTGCGGAAGAAACGATCATTGCCAGCGCCCATGATGGGATTTATGGAAGGCATTTCCACTTTAGCTATTCGCTGAAGCGCATCTGCTACCTGCTGCTGTTTGAATTTTAATTGTTCTTCATAAGGCACCATCTGCCACTGGCAACCACCGCAATCACCAAAATGTTTGCAGAATGGTGGTACCCTTTTGGCGGAAAATTCATGGAATTTTACAGGGTATCCTTCGGCCCAGTCCTTCTTGCTTTTGACCAGGAAAACATCCACTACATCTCCTGGTACCGTGCGTTCTATGAACACTACTTTCCCATCCACTCTGGCCAGCGACCGGCCTTCCGCCGCATAATCCTCCACCAGGATGCTTTCCAGAATTCTTATCTTATTCTTTTTTCGGGCCATCCGGCAAAAATATGGCAACCAGTCGGGCTAAAAAACGGTCTTCCATTAACAACTATTTAACCCCGGGCCCTAAACTTGACGTCGAAACATTATTCCCATTGGGCTCCAAAACTTATCTTTACTGATTCATTCTTACTTATGAAAAAATTGCTTTTTTCACTGTTATTATTTGTTTCGGTTTCGGTTCTGGCGCAGAATGGCTATGAGATCAGGGTAACCCTGAAACCCTTCAAAAAAGAGTACATCTACCTGGGCCATTATTTTGGCAAAAGCTACCCGATTGTGGATTCAGCCCTCCTGGATGATAACAGCCAGGCCATTTTTAGAGGCAATACTCCGCTAAATGGAGGCATTTACCTGCTGGGTTTCCCTAATAAAAGCGGTTTTTTTGAGATCCTGGTAGATAAAGACCAGCGATTCTCTGTAATAGCAGATACCGCCACCCTGGCAAAAGGGGTGAAATTTGAGAATTCGAAAGATAATGACCTGTTCAACGAATACCAGCAGCAAATGAATAACCGCGGGCGGCAGGTAAGCCTTTTGCAGCAACAGTTGAAAGACGCAAAGACCAAAGCAGATTCCACGCAGATCATTGCTTCACTTACCAAGGCCGATAAAGACATCACTGATTTCCGCGAAGCGCTGATAAAAAACAATGCCGGCAGTCTATTATCCGATCTGCTGGTGGCCATGCGTGAGCCTGTACTTACGGGTGCCTTAAAAGATCCAAGGACAAAAGAAGATTCTGCTGCCTCCTACCTGTATTTCAAATCCCATTACTGGGATGGAGTGAATTTTTTCGATGGCAGAATGGCCTACACCACTTTTTTTGAGGACAAGCTGGATAAATATTTCAACCAACTGATAGTGCCGCATCCCGATTCGGTGATCAAAGAGATCGACTGGATGATGGGTTATGCCAGCGCGAGCGCAGAGATGACCCGCTTTTTGCTGGTCAAATTCGTGAACAAATACATTTACCAGAAATACATGTGGGAAGATGCAGTGTTCGTGCATCTTTTTGAAAAATATTTTTCCAATAAAGAATATTCATGGCTCAGTGAAAAAGGGAAAAAGACCATTACCGATCGGGCCTATAGCCTGATGGCGAATATCATGGGAACTCCTGCATCCGATATCATTCTGCCGGATTCCAGCGCTAAAATGAGGGCTCTTTATGATCTTACCAGTGCATTTTCCCTGGTGGTTTTCTGGGATCCTACCTGTGGCCATTGTAAAGAAGTATTGCCCCGCCTCGATTCATTCTACCGTGAAAAATGGAAAGGCGAAGGAATGAAGATCTATGCAGTTGCCCGTGAGACCGAAGGCACCAGGAAAGACTGGCTGAATTTTGTGAATGAGAAGAAATTGACCGAATGGACCAATGTATTCTATTCCAAGGCCGATGATAAGGAGCGAATAGATGCCGGCATTCCCGGGTATTCACAGCTTTACGATGTACAAAGTTTCCCTACTTTATACCTTCTGGATAAGGATAAACGGATCATCGCAAAGAAATTATCAGTTGACCAGATCGATGAGATCATAGATGTAAAACTGGGAAAGAAACAATAGACCAACACACCTATATCATATGAAGAAAATTTTCTTACTACTGCTGCTTGTTGCGGCCGGCATTAAGCCAAATGCGCAAACCCTGTTCACCTATGGTAATTACCAGGTGAGCGCCCAGGATTTCCTGCGGGCTTACAATAAGAACAATACGCAGGTCACCGGCAGCCGTGAAAAATCCATTCGGGATTACCTCGATCTTTATATCCGGTCGAGGCTAAAAGTGAGAGAGGCCTATGATAAGAAATTAGATACCCTGGCCTCCATTCGCACAGAACTGGATAACCTGCGCCTGCAAATAGCCGAGAATTTTATGGTAGAACCGGGTATGACGCAAAGAATGGTAAAGGAAGCCTTTCTGCGCAGCCAGAAAGACAGAAGGATAGCCCATATCTTCATTTCTTTTCGTACAGGAATGGGATATGATACAGCGGCAGCCTATGCAAAAAAAGCGGAGGTGGAAAAGCGCCTGTTGAAAGGAGAAGATTTCTCCGCCATTGCTAAAGAACTTTCCGATGATACCACGGCCCGCAGTAATGGAGGTGACCTGGGTTTCGTAACAGTATTCACTTTACCCTATGAACTGGAGAACCTGGTTTATCAAACCCCTATAGGCAAGCATTCCGGTTTTATTCGCTCTACTTCAGGCCTGCACATCATTAAAGTGCTGGAAGAAAGAAATGCAGCAGGTAAAATGAAAGCACAGCAGATACTGCTTGCAATTCCTCCCGGTGCAGATGCCGAAGAGAAAAAACAACTTGCCAAAAAAGCGGATTCCATTTATAAAAGATTAGTGGCCGGTGATAATTTCAGTCATATGGCCAACCAATTCAGCAATGATTTCATGACGGCCAGTAATGGCGGCACTCTTCCGGATATAGGCGTTGGTCAGTATGATCCGCTATTTGAAAAAATGGTCTTTTCATTAAAAAAAGATGGAGAGATCAGTAAACCCTTCCTTACTGCCCACGGCTGGCATATCGTTAAAAGGATCTCTGCCAAAGCTGTTGTAAAAGACAGTGCCGATAAAGCGTATAAAACAGAACTTGAACAAAGGATCGTTCAGGATAATCGCTGGAGATTTTCAAAAGATTTTATTTATAAAAAAGTAAAAGATAAGCCCGGGTTCAGGAAATATCCCGTGGAGGAAGAAGCGATCTGGAACATGAGTGATAGCGTACTGGATCGTAAGCCTATGAATGCTAAAGGCTGGACCATTCAATCTGCCACTCCCATATTCGCCATTGGCGACTCTATTTTCAACGCGAATGACTGGGTGACATATGCCAATACGTACCGGTACAGGCAAGACGGCACCGGTGCCAAACCATGGCCACAGGTTATGGATGAATTCATACACTCCAGTATAATCACTTATTACAAAGATCACCTGGAAGATTACAGCGATGATTTTCGCAACCAAATGACAGAATTCAAGGATGGTAACCTGTTCTTCGAGATCATGCAACAACAGGTCTGGAACCGCTCACAGGCGGATTCAACTGCTTTACCTGCTATTTATGAAAGGAACAGGAAGAATTATAACTGGAAAGCCAGTGCCGACGCCATTTTATTTTTCTGTACAGATCTGAACACAGCCCGGGCCGTTTATGATAAAGTAAAAGCTGATCCGGCTTCATGGAATAAGGTCTCTGAGATCTATGCAGATAAACTGGTCACTGATTCCTCCAGGTTTGAATATGACCAGATCCCCAATCTTAATAAATCTGTTCCGAGAAAAGGAATGCTGACCACTCCTGTTGTGAACCAGACCGATAACACGGCTTCCTTCGCCTATATCCTGAAGGTATACCCGGACCCCATGCCCAGAAGTTTCACTGATTCAAAAGGATTGGTGATCGCAGATTACCAGACCGAGCTGGAGAAAAAATGGGAAGAGGAATTGATGAAGAAATATCCCGTTAAGGTGGATGAATCTGTTTTGAGGCGAATAATCAGTACTCAGTAATTACTGATCAGAAGACCTGTCCTACAACATCGGCCACAACCTGAGGTTTCCCTAAAGTATAATAATGCAATACAGGTACCCCGCTTGCTTTTAACTCGCGAGATTGAGTGAGCAGCCATTCCTGTCCCACCTTCTCTACGTCCTTATCATCTTTGCAGCGAAGGATCTCAGTGCTGAGTTCAGTAGGTATATCCACATTGAATGTGCGTGGGATCACACTCAGTTGTTTTTTGGTATAGATCGGCTTAAGTCCGGGAATAATGGGCACATCAATACCAGCCGCCCTGCATTGTTCCTGGAAAGAAAAGAACTTGCTGTTGTCGAAGAACATTTGCGTAACGATATATTCCGCACCGGCATCCACTTTTTCTTTCAGGTATTTAAGGTCGGTCTCCATATTGGGAGCCTCAAAATGTTTTTCGGGATAGCCTGCTACCCCGGGGCAGAACCTGGTGCCATTAGGTCCTTTGAGTTCTTCCTCCAGGTACATGCCATGGTTAAGGTCGATCACCTGCCGAAGCAGGTCGATCGCATGGCTATGTCCGCCTTTTTCCGGCTCAAAAGAAGTTTCGTTTTTGGCCGCATCACCACGAAGCACCAGTACATTATCAATACCGAGATAGTTCAATGTTAGCAGGGCATCTTCCGTATCCTGCAGGGTAAAGCCTCCGCAGATAAGGTGAGGTACGGTATCCACCTGGTATTTATTCATGATGGACGCACAGATGGCCTCCGTACCCGGGCGTTTGCGTACCACTACTTTATCGAAACTGCCATCGGCTTTTTTCTTGAAGATATGTTCACTGCGGTGGTAGGTAACGTTAATAAAAGCGGGCTGATGTTCCATCAGGGGGTCCAGGTGGTTATAGATCGCTTCTATGCCTTTCCCCTTTAATGGAGGGAGGATCTCAAAAGATACTAAAGTGCTTTTGGCCTGCTTAATATGGTCGGTAACTTTCATTGAGCTGCAAAACTACTATCAAAATGATAAAAATAGACGTAATAAACTGAATGAAACATTGAAACGCTATTTTTGTTGCAATGGCGACAACAATACGCACCCAGGACCTGGTAAAGAGATATGGCAACCGCACCGTGGTGAACCATGTTTCCTTTGATGTAAAACAGGGGGAGATCGTTGGATTGCTGGGACCTAATGGGGCCGGAAAGACCACCTCTTTTTACCAGGTGGTGGGGCTGATAAGGCCCGATGAAGGAAAAGTATTCCTGGATGACCGCGATATCACTGCCCTGCCCATGTATAAAAGGGCCAAAATGGGTATCGGATATCTTCCGCAGGAACCCTCTATTTTCCGCAAGCTGACTGTTGAGGACAATATTGCCGCTGTGCTGGAAATGACCAGCCTTTCCAAACAGGAGCAGAAAGACAGGCTGGAATCATTGCTCAACGAGTTCCGGCTTCAGCATGTAAGAAAGAATAATGGCGACGTACTGAGCGGGGGAGAAAGAAGAAGGACCGAGATCGCCCGTGCCCTTTCAGTAGACCCCAAGTTCATCCTGCTGGATGAGCCATTCGCTGGTATAGACCCCATTGCCGTAGAGGATATTCAATCCATTGTTGCCAAATTAAAGCATAAGAATATCGGCATTCTCATCACTGATCATAATGTGACCGAGACCCTTTCCATCTGCGATCGCGCTTACCTGCTGATCGAAGGAAAGATCTATAAACATGGAACTGCTGAAGAGCTGGCCGATGATGAAGAAGTACGACGACTTTATCTGGGCCGGAATTTTGAACTGAAAAGAAAAGATTACCTGCACGAAGAGGCCTTAAAAGATCAGGGGTCCAGGGTATAGTTTCCCTGTTCAAAATGGCTTAACTTTTCTCCTTAAGCCAAATCATCCTCCATTTGTATGCGTAATTGCCTGCTGGCGATATTGATCCTTTATACTTCTGTAAGCGGTGCTCAGTCGATCGCTAAGCTTATTGTGCCGGTAGGACATAAGGCAGCAGTTAAGAATTGCTATTTCAGCCCGAATGATCAATACCTGGTTTCAGCCGATGAAGAGCATGGTTTGTGTATCTGGGATGGAAATGACGGAAGGCAGTTGTATAAACTCAGTGACACTTCCGGCCACTTCAATAAAGTAGCTTTTAATCCAGGAAGTACTCTGCTTGCTGCGATCAGCGATTCTACACTGTATCTTTTAGATTTCCTGAAATTAAAGATCCTTTATACAGTAAACCGTGTTGGAGATTTTAGTTTTTCTCCGGATGGCAGTCATCTGTTCATGATCGTAAATGACAATGAGGTTCGCTCAGTTTCGAATACCGGGAAGGTCAGTTCCTACATGATCAAAACACCTTCCTACATAACCAAAACACCTATCACAAATATCCTTTCCCTGTCGAATAACCAGGTATTGATTCAGGAAGATTCACATACTATTTCATTAATAGACCTGTCCTCGTCAAAAAAACAGGCTGTTTTATCAACACCCTACAAAGCTATATACCTGCTCGATGCAGATCCGTTGAAAAAAACCCTTTTAGCTGGCAGTATTGAATCTCAAAAGGGAATAGTTTTTACTATGGACCTGGTGACCAAAAAACCGGTTAAGAAATGGCAATTGCCATCCGACCAAACCATCATCACTATAAATGGCAGTTATACCGCGAATGCCGACAGAATACTTGTACAATATAAAACGGTAGATGTTGACGGTTTTATGTACAGTTTTAAAGGACCCTACGTTTACAGCTGGGGATCCGGCAAGATCGTTCAAGCGATAGAACCTAATGATGAAGAATTCCATTTTAAGGAATTGAAGGAATACAATTTGAATTACTCCAAAAATTCGATCACCAGCGAGAGGAACCTCCAGGGTAGTTCTCAAAGTATCATTCAGCATATTAACCTGTCTGAAAACAAGGGAACCGGAATATTTATAAATGAAAAAGAAGAGCTGCTGTATGCATTTGCCAGTGCAAACAGATCCGACAAATTTGCCATTTTCAGAACTGATCTTTTACTGCCATTGATCCTAAATGACCAGGCAATCGAGAACAAGACCGCGGATGAGATCTTTGAAAAAGGTATTCATTCCAAAATACTTCAACTGGATATGATGCAGTCCAGGCTGGGAAACAATGGGGGGTTAAAAGGAATTTCCATTAATGAAAAAGCAATAGACGATTCAACTATATATTTTGAAGGCATCACCACTGATACCAGCAATAATAAATTCGGCTATTTTCTCAGAAAAAGCGAAAATGCCGATGATAGCTTTTATTTTAATTTCGATAACGTATTAAGTCCGGTAAGAGATGCGCAACGGTTTTACTGGAACTTCCATGACAGCGACCATGTCTTTGATATAAAGAATTTCACTGAACTACGGGATTCGGCATCTGTAAGCAAGGCACAGACCTATTTATACGGGCATATCCTCCGGCCAATAATCGACAAAGATTATTCGCATCTGATTGATGGTTATTCTCCCAGCGATTGGTTGGTCACTGATATTGACGAGGCCCGTGGAATAACCTGGGAATATCCTTTCAGGGCAAATACTGTTGATAGCGTAATGATTCTTGACAGCACAGGAGAATTAGCTGGAATGCAGGTGGTAAAAAAACTCCCTTTTCTTAGGATAAAAAAATCGACCGAAGAATACGGAACAGATATCATGGACAAACTGGCTGATCCCGAAGAAGAAATTTGCCAGGTGCGCTATTGGAAAAACGATAGTTATGCCATTCTTTCAAAAGCCGGGCGGGTTTATATCTACAACACAAAACTTGATTCAGTCACCAGGAACTTTACCTGCACGAAAGGCAATAATACCCGCCTGTATATACCCGACAGTACGCTTATCCTGGTAAGCAATGAAGAGAAGAACGAGACCAGTTTTATCGATCCTGAATCCAAAAAGCAGTCATCAGTTACCGGGTACTTCAACCCGGATATCCGCCAGCGTGATGAGGTGATCATACTCCAGGATGGCAGCTTTGGTAATTATTATTTCTATTCCAGGAAAGACAACCAGTTCCTTTGTACAGTAAATCTTTTTGACAGGAATGATTTCGTGGTTTACACCGCAAATGGCCTTTTTGATGGAACCGAGGCGGCTATGGAAAAAATATATTTCCTGGTCAATGACCCGCAAAGCAGGGATCAGCCCTGGAAGACCATTGACCTGAAACAGCTGAAAGCAAAATACTATACCCCTTCCCTGCTGGACAAATTACTGAGTGGGAATACCGATGACCTTCCGGACCTTGAATCAATGAGTACCGTAAAACTGGCGCCTGAGATCCTCACGGATACTTCCTGCTCCCTTACTAAACCATTTAAGTTTACTGTTACCGATAAAGGCGGTGGTATAGGTCCGGTACGCGTAGTGATCAATGGTAAAGAAGTGATGACTGATGCACGATCATTGGCCAAAAAAGAAGGAAGCCGCTATTCTTTCAGCCTTGATCTAAGGCCTTATCGATCCTATTTCAGGGAAAAGAAAAATTCCATCCAGGTCTTTGCCATGAACATTGACAGTAGTATTTCTTCCCGTGGCGTAATTACCAGCTCGGTAGAAAAACAGGATGGTCTTTCAGCCGCGCCACGGCTTTTCATGATCAGTATCGGCACCAGTGATTATAAAGGAAATGAGATCGATCTTCAGTATTCGTCTAAAGACGCGATAGATATGGCGGAAGCCATGAAACTGGGTGGGGCCAGGTTATTTGGCGCCGATAGTGTTACCATTATTACGCTTTCCAGCAATACAACAGACAGCAGTTTACTCCCTTCAAAACCGAATATTCAAAAAGCATTTCAACTGGTGGCAGGGAAAGCCCGCGCTAAGGATATACTTTTTGTTTACCTCAGCGGTCATGGAATAAATTCGGGAAATGATTTTCATTATCTGACCCGCGATGCCTGGTCGGCTAATGCCTCCACCTACGTTTATAAAGAACTGTTGTCGAATGTGAGTGTAAGCAGTACCGAATTCACCGAATACCTGAAGAAGATCCCGGCACTAAAACAATTGTTTGTGATCGACGCCTGTGCCTCCGGTAAGCTGGTAGAGAACCTCATTGCGCACCGTGATATACCGGTAAGTACGCTAAAGGCCCTGGATCGTATGAAAGACCGTACAGGCACCCATGTGATCACAGGTTGCGCCGCCGATGCGGTAAGTTATGAAGCCTCGCGTTTCGGGCAGGGATTATTAACCTACAGTTTGCTGGAAGGAATGAAAGGAGCCTCCTTAAGAGAGGACAAATTCCTGGATGTATCACAATGGTTCCAATACGCGCGTGACAGGGTGCCACAATTGGCCAATGGATTAGGAGGTATCCAAACACCGCAGGTTTGCAGTCCTTTGAACAATGAAAGTTTTGATGTGGCCGAGCTTGATGAATCGGAAAAGATGAAAGTACCCCTGGCAAGAGAGAAACCGGTGTTTATTCGATCCCAGTTCCAGGAGCAGGAACAATTTGTTGACCAACTGCAAATAGGAAAAAAGCTTGATATCCTCCTGAATGAAACCTCCGCAAAAGGCAGTGAGTCCAGTTTTCTATATATACCCGTTGATGAATTCCCGGATGCCTACCAGGTGGTAGGCCGATACCAGGTTAAAGAAGGGACTATTTCTGCACGAATAAAACTGGTCACCGGATCCGGCAGGAAGCTGATCAAAGAATGGGAAATTTCAGCAGGCAGCCCTGCAGAACTGGTATCGCTGATCAGCGAAAAAATCAACAAATTCCAATAAACCAATTATTTTGTGGGTTGAAGATGAAACTCCTCTCTCCCGCAATATCATCATTGGCACGTATGCGCGTATGGCGCATAGAAGCATGGAAGAACCATCCGCTGGATGCGCAGCGGGAAGTGCTGCAGGACCTGGTGTCTTCCGCCCAGTATACTGAGTTTGGCAGGAAATACAACTTCTCCCATCTTTTTAATATCAGGGATTATAAAGAGGCGGTTCCTATTCATGAGTATAACGACCTTAAACCCTATATAGAACGAACCATGAAAGGCGAACAAAACCTTTTATGGAATACCCCAGTACAATGGTTTGCTAAAAGCAGTGGCACCACCAGCGATAAAAGTAAATTCATACCTATCAGTGAAGAAAGCCTGGAAGATGGCCATTTCAAAGCATCCAAAGATGTACTCTCTATCTATTACAACTCCCATCCTGAATCGGAATTGCTCACAGGAAAAGGGTTGGTAATAGGCGGCAGCCATAATATAAACCCCATGAACGCCCAGGCCCAATACGGCGATCTCAGCGCGGTATTACTACAGAACACTCCTTTCTGGGGTCATTGGCTGAGAACACCTGACCTAAGTATCGCATTAATGGGTGAGTGGGAAAATAAGATAGAAATGCTGGCGCAGAGCACGATGAAGGAAAATGTGACCTCCGTATCCGGCGTACCTACCTGGACCCTGGTATTATTCAAACGAATACTGGAGATCACTGGAAAAAAAACCATGGCGGAGGTCTGGCCCGGACTTGAACTCTATATGCATGGGGGCGTTTCTTTCATTCCTTACATGGACCAGTTCAAAAAGATCATTGGAAAAAAAATCCATTTCCTGGAAATGTATAATGCCAGTGAGGGGTTTTTTGCGGCCCAGGAAAATCCAGGTGATGATGGTATGCTGCTTTACACTGACCATGGTATCTTCTTTGAATTCATGCCAGTGAGTGAATATGGAAAAAAGGATCCGCAAACCATTGGATTAAAAGATGTGCATATAGGAAAGAACTATGCGCCTGTCATTAGCACCAATGGCGGACTCTGGCGTTATTTACTGGGCGATACCATTCAATTTACTTCGCTGAATCCATTCCGGGTCAAAGTATCCGGCAGGCTGAAACATTATATCAATGCTTTTGGGGAAGAAGTGATCGTGGATAATACAGACCAGGCCATTGCCATAGCTGCCGAGAAGATGGGAGTGGTTGTAAATGATTATACCGCAGCCCCTATGTATTTTTCAGAAAATTCCAATGGGGGCCATGAATGGCTGATCGAATTTGAAAAAGCTCCGGAAGACCTTCATGCGTTTGCGCATGAGCTGGACCAGGCGCTGAAAAACATCAACAGTGATTATGAAGCCAAGCGTTACCGCGATATCGCCCTGCATATGCCATTAGTACAGGCGGTGAGAAAAGGATTGTTCATTGAATGGTTAAGAAGCAAGGGCAAACTGGGTGGACAACATAAAGTTCCCCGTCTCAGCAATGACCGTCAGCAGCTGGAAGAAATATTAAGTCTGGATAACCCTACTTTTGCGAATAATTTATAAGCTATGAAATTACTTAAAGATAAAGTAGCCATCGTAACCGGTGCAGCCCGCGGGATCGGCGAAGCCATTGCATTGAAATATGCAGAGCATGGAGCCAATGTTGCCTTTACGTATGTAAGCGATAGCAGTGAGCCAAAGGCCAAAGCCCTGGAAGAAAAAATGATCGCTATGGGCGTAAAAGCCAAAGCTTATAAAAGCAATGCGGGCGATGTGGCACAGTGCGAAGCACTGGTGAACGAAGTGATCAAAGAATTCGGCAGCGTAGACATACTGGTAAATAATGCCGGCATATCAAAAGATAACCTGCTGATGCGCATGAGCTATGAGCAGTGGAACGATGTGATACAGGTAAACCTCAACAGCGTATTCTATATGACCAAACAGGTGATCCGCCCCATGATGAAGGCCCGTAACGGTGTTATAATAAACATGAGCTCTATCATTGGTGAAATTGGCAACGCCGGACAGGCCAGCTATGCCGCGAGCAAAGCGGGAATCATTGGTTTTACTAAAAGTGTGGCAAAAGAATTAGGCAGTCGCAATATCCGCTGCAATGCTATTGCTCCGGGTTTTGTGGAAACTGATATGACCTCCTATTTAAAAGAAGGTGAGGCCGCTGATAAATACAAGGCAGGAATTCCTTTAGGCAGATTCGCATCTGCAGAAGACATTGCCAATAGTTGTTTGTTCCTGGCCTCCGATTGGGGATCTTATATTACAGGGCAGACCTTAAGTGTGTGCGGAGGTCTTAACATCTAGCAGCTAGCGGTTAGCTACTAGTGGCTAGCTGCTAGTCCTTAAGGATGATCTTCTTCCTTTTTATATAAGCATGCCAGAGGATCATCGAGGCAATAGTTCGGTAAGGCTTCCAGGGTTCAGCAAGAGCCAGCAATTCATCTTTGGAAGTATGGGCCGGTAATTGCCGAACATGTTTCAAACTATTTACCAGCGCTATATCTCCCAATGGAAACAGATCTGTTCTTTGCAGCGCATGCATGAGGTAGACATCCACGGACCAGTCGCCAATGCCTTTATGTTCTTTTAATACCATCCTTATTTCATCATCAGGCAATGCATGAAGTCTTTTCAATACCAGCTTACGTTTTAGGATCGCATTAGCCAGGCCACGGGCATACCCCATTTTTTGCCGGGTAAAATAACAGGCCCTCATTTCTTCATCAGTAAGCGCCACTAATTTTTTGGGGTGACCACACCGATCTTATCCTTTAGTTTTTTAAATGCGGCATAGGCAGCAGCCAGGGAAACCTGCTGCTCCAGTATGATCAGTACCAGGGTTTGGAAGCTGGCAGGCCTGGTCCACATGGGAGGATAGCCGTATTCATCGATGATGGACCGGAATATTTCATCTTTCACAGCAAGCTGGCGACAGATCTTTTTGAAATTCTTTTCATGGAACCGAATCATCAGCCTTTCTTGAAGGTTGCAATGGCATTCCTGGTAAAATCGCTCAATACCAGACGACCGCTGATGGCCGCTCTTTCGGTAAGCAGTTGATCCCAGTGCTCGGTACCTTTCCAGCAAATTTTTTTGATCTCGGCCATGGCTTCAGGACTCGAATGTGCCAGCGTTTGAGCCAGGCGGTTCACCGCATTATCCACTTCATCAATACTCTCATAAACTTCCGCGAATAATCCTTTGACCGCTGCCCATTCCGCCGAACGCCAGGAGGAAGAGTCAATAGATAACTGGGAAAACGCAGCCAGTCCTACTTTTCTCTCAACTGCGGGACCCACAACGAAAGGCCCAATACCCACAGCCAGTTCGCTGAGTTTAATATCTGATCTTTCGGTTGCTATCGCATAATCTACCGACGCGGCAAGTCCTACACCGCCTCCCACACATTTGCCCTGTATACGGCCAATAATGAATTTTGGACAGGTGCGCATGGCATTGATCACCCTGGCAAAACCTGTAAAAAATTTCAATCCTTCTTCTTTATCATTGATAGCGGTGAGTTCATCAAAAGAAGCACCGGCGCAAAACGACTTCTCCCCTCCTGAGCGAAGCACGATGACCCTGCACTGGGGATCATTGCCTGCATGGCTGATCGCATTGGCCAGTTCCTCCAATATCTTTCCTGGAAGGGAATTACTCTGGGGATGGAAAAATTCAATGGTCGCAATATAATGAGACAATCTACTGATCACATAAGCTTCATTCATAAAATAATTTTAGGATTGATCCTTCTTTTTTACCATGGTAAGAATGGTGGCGACACCCGTCGTTTCACCGGTTTCATCGATCATCTCTACCAGCCATTTTACAATTCCTCTCGCAATATCATCACCTCTTTTAAAGTCTTCCGGTTTCTCAACAACCCTTTTATCACTGAGTAATTTCTCCTTACAGGTAAACCGGATATGGATCTCCGAGCCGGGGTAAACCGGCTTTGTGAAACGCAATTCATCAATACCATAATTCAACAATACCGGGTTCAGCTCATAGCTATCTACAAATAACCCGGCCGCTATACTCATGATAAGATATCCATGGGCCACCTGCTTTTCAAACATGGTGCCACTGAAATCCGTTTCTTTTATATGCGCGTAAAAATGATCCCCGCTAAGATCCGCGAAGCGATCGATGTCATCACTGGTAATGGTTCTTTTTTCAGTTATGATCTGGTCACCGATCTGCAACTCTTCAAAATATTTCTTGAAAGGATGTTTTCCCGGATCCTTACCGGGTGCGTTCACCTGGTAAACATTGGTAACAGCCGTGATCATGGCAGGCGAGCCCTGTATCGCCGTTCTTTGGAGGTAATGTTTCACCCCGCGTATGCCTCCCATTTCTTCTCCTCCTCCCGCACGGCCCGGACCACCATGCACCAATAATGGTAAAGGTGAACCATGACCGGTATTTTCCCGGGCGCATTCATTATTCAGCAATAATATCCTTCCATGGTGGCTGGCCGTTCCAATTACATAATCTCTTGCTTCTTTTTGATCAGCTGTTACAATAGTGGTGACCAGAGAACCTTTTCCTAATTTGCTCAGCGCGATCGCTTCTTCCGAATGCTTATAAGGCATAATGGTGCTTACCGGACCGAAGGCCTCTACCTCATGCGCTTCTTTTGCATGGAAAGGATCATCATTCATCAATAATACCGGCGACATGAACGCGCCTTTATTCGGATCGGCATCTACCACATTCACGCTGTCGAGAGAACCATAAATAATAGAAGAACTGGCCAATAATTTCTGCACCTGTGAACGTACTTCATCGCGCTGTGATTGTCCGGCCAGTGAACCCATTCTCACTTTTTCATTCATAGGGTTTCCGATCACTGTTTGTGATAAAGATTGCCCGATGGCTTTCCAGATGTCTTCCATTTTATTTTCGGGCACGAATATCCGGCGAATGCCCGTGCATCTTTGCCCCGCCTTCAATGTCATTTCTTTCCTGATCTCTTTTATGAAGATCTCCCATTCAGGATCGGAAGGAGTAACATTTTCTCCCAGCACGATACAGTTAAGGCTATCCGCCTCCATATTGAAAGGAACATTATTATTCAGGATGGCCGGAGTTCTTTTAAGCATTTGCCCGGTGGATGCGCTGCCGGTAAAGGTCACTACATCCTGTGATTCCATATGGTCCAGCAGGTCGCCCGCAGATCCGCAGATCAATTGCAGCGAACCTTCAGGAAGGATCTTACTGTTGATGATCTCACGGAAAACCACTTCAGTCATATAAGAAGTGATGGTAGCCGGTTTAACGATGGCCGGCATTCCCGCCAGCAGGTTCACCGCGATCTTTTCCAGCATACCCCATACTGGAAAATTAAATGCATTGATATGTACCACTACTCCTTCGCGCGGCACCAGTATATGCGTGCCCATGAAGCTATTATGCTTGCTCAGGTTATGTCCTTCTCCGTCCACACAGAGCACATGATCCGGGAATTTTCTTCTCAGGGAGGCATTCGCAAAAAGATTTCCTATGCCTCCTTCAATATCTACCCAGCTATCCGCTTTGGTTGCGCCGGTCTGGTAGCTCACCTTATAAAACTGGTCAAGGTGCTGGCGAAGATGCAGGGCCAGGGCCTTCAGCATATTGCCTCTTTCATGAAAGGTCATTTTGCGAAGGGCCAGGTTGCCTGTTTCACGGCCATATTGAAGCATAGCCTTAAAATCCAGTCCTTTGGAACTGGCTGCCGCTATAGGTTCGCCGGTTACTGCATTAAAAAGGACCTGCCCATCCCCGGTTCCGTTTACCCACTGGCCGGCTATATAGTTTCCGATCTTATTCATAGGCGCTCATTTAGGATCAATGATCCTTCACGAAATTATTCCAAACAATTCACAAATGATGAAAAGGAAAACGGCAGGGCTTTATCTTTGCCAAAACTGTTAACAAATGAAGAAGTTATTATTATCGATCATGGTGCTGGCGGCTACCGTACTTGGAGCCAATGCACAGGAAAAATGGAAAGAACTCGACGATTTTCATGATGTAATGAGCAAGACCTTCCACCCTTCCGAAGAAGGCAAACTGGACCCCATCAGGGCTCGTAGCCAGGAAATGTATGACAAAGCTGTAGCCTGGAAAAAATCAACCGCTCCCGCTGGTTTTGACCAGAAAGCCGTTAAGCCTAATCTCAAGGAACTGGTAAAAGGCACAAAAGAGATCAATGAAATGGTGAAGAATAAGGCCACAGATGCTGAATTAAAAGACAAACTGGCGAAACTGCATGATGTTTTCCATGGTATAGTGGAAAAATGCGAAAAAGAAGACCATCATTGATCTAAAAACATAAAATGAAAAAATTAATCTTATTCGCTGCTGTTTGCCTCTTGTTTGCCTGTAATTCCAAAAAAGAAGAAGGTAAGGCAGCTGCAACCGATCAAAAAACCATGGCCGACTCATTAATGGAGCAGGTGATGGATGGTCATGATGCAGGAATGTCCAAATACGGTAAAATGCAGGGCTATAAAAAGCAGATAGATTTCCTGTTGGATTCTATTTCTAAACTCCCGGCAAAAGCCAGGGAGGCATCAGCCCCTTACCAGGAAAAACTGCAGGCTGCCGGACAGCAACTCGCAACCGCGTTGGCCCAAATGGATAAATGGATGGAAGAATTCAATATGGATTCAGCCGCCACCGACCTGCAGAAAAGAATACAGTATTTGTCTGAGGAAAAAGATAAAGTAGGTAAAGTAAAATCGCTGATCCTTGAAAGTGTGGGAAAAGCGGATTCGCTTTTAAGAAAATAATTGTTCCCTCAACAATTCATTGAATTCCCCGTTCATCGGGGAATTTTTTTTATACTTCCACTCCAAACTGGCGGAGATGATGCAGGGCATGCTTGTACAATAACTGAACATTCTGTTCAAAATCAAGGTCACCAAAGAAGGGATTACGGGTAATATGTCCCGGTTTATTTTCAAATGCCTGGAAAAAATAGATCAGTTCCATTTGGAGGGCGCCAATAGCTGCCTGCAAGGTATTAAAACGATGCGGCGGCGGATCCAGTGGCATTAACGGATTGGCCGTATTTTCTTTGAACGGCTTATTGCTCATCATGAATTCCCGCATCTTAGGCAATCTTTCAGGAGGGGTAAGTATGGTCTCCATTTTCAAACGACCACTGGCAGTACGCAGGGCATCGCCGGCAAAATGCTCGATCATTTGCTGCACATCCATTTTTCCCCAGTGGGGCGGACTGAGTGGATCCAATCTTTTAAGATGGGAAACCAACTGAGTGCGGAGAAAATTCTCTTTCTCTATGGTCATAGTATTTTAATGAAGCTTATCAATGGCTTCACAAAGTCCGGAAAATATTTCATCTACACTGCCCTCTCCTTTCACTTCCTGGAATTTATGGAGGGCATTATAATGGAGGGCTACCGGCCTGGTCTCATTTAAGTATACACTGAACCTTTTGCGGATCACTTCTTCATCGTTATCATCGCTGCGTCCGGAGGTCTTGCCCCTGTTCAACAATCTTTTTATCAGCTCATCTTCGGATACATCTAAAGCGAGCACCAGCGAAATGGAGGTATTCTTGCGGCTCATCAGGTCATCCAGCGCCTGGGCCTGCGCAACAGTACGCGGAAATCCGTCGAAAAGAAACCCTTTGGCCTCCCTGTGCGCATCGAAATAAGTGTCTACCATACCGATCACTACCGCATCAGGTACCAGTTGGCCATTATCAATGAAGCGTTTTGCTTCCAGTCCTAATGCCGTTTTATCGGCGATCTCCTTTCGAAGCAAATTGCCGGTAGATAAGTGCACCAGGCCATACCGCTCCACCAATCTTTCCGATTGGGTGCCTTTACCGCTGCCCGGAGGGCCAAATAAGATCAAATTAAACATAAGCGCTAGTCTTGTGGGTACGGACAAATATAATATAGGAATCCTGTATTTCAGGCCTGATTTTGGCCCGATGGATACTGATCCTGAACAGCCAAAATGTTAAACAAAACCACCCGGCAAACCGAAATGAACAAACCCTCGTTAATTTTGTAAATACCTATTATGCCCCGATCGCTCAAAACACTACTCTTTCTGGCCCTGGCCTTCAGCCTGCAGCAATGCAGTTATTCCCAGAATTCCCCTACAGATAAAAAAACCAATATGGACCCCAAAAAAAACAGCGTTTACTCCCGTTCCGATAGTAATAAAGTGGCTCTTACAAACGAAGAGTGGAGAAAGATCCTTCCTTCTGATGTATACCAGATAGCCAGGCAGAAAGGCACAGAAAGGCCCTGGACCAGCAAGTTTGAGAACTTTAAAGAAATAGGCACCTATTATTGCGCTGCCTGCGGAAACCCCCTGTTTAACAGTGATACCAAATTTGAAAGTGGTTGCGGATGGCCCAGTTTTTACCAGCCGATCAGCAAAGGCAGTATCATTTACACACCGGATAATACCCTGGGTATGGAGCGTACCGAGGTGCAGTGCGGACGTTGTAAAGCACATCTGGGGCATGTATTCGATGATGGTCCGCCTCCTACCGGCCTACGGTATTGCATAAACGGGGTGATCCTCGATTTTGAAAAAGCCAAAGAAGCCGAAAAAACCTACAAAGACAAAAAAGATCATTGATATAAGCCCTCTGGAAACAGAGGGTTTTTTGTTTTTTTCCCGTCATAACCACCATAGTCCGTTCCCCCAGTTTTATTTCAGGAAGCCACCCTATTCAGATAAATTTACTTTTCAAAAACCTCCCTGGTATGCGAATGGTATTGAAACCCGGTTCTCTCCTGCTGGCCCTGTTAATACAGTTATCCCTGCTGGCACAGATCAACAGCGACCAGGTAATGCCAGTAGATCCAAAAGTGAAGATCGGCCGGCTTTCCAATGGCATGACCTACTATATCCGCCACAATGCACTGCCCGAAAAAAGGGTGGAATTGCGACTGGTGGTCAATGCCGGATCAGTACTAGAAGATGAGGATCAACTGGGCCTGGCCCATTTCATGGAACACATGAATTTTAATGGCACCAAACGCTTCCCAAAAAATGAACTGGTCAGTTACCTGCAAAGTATAGGCGTAGAATTTGGGGCCGACCTGAATGCTTTCACAGGGTTTGATGAAACCGTTTATATCCTTCCTGTTCCTACAGATAAACCCGGACTGGTAGAAAAAGGACTGGAGATACTGGAAGACTGGGCGCATAATGCCCTGCTGGATTCATTGGAAATAGAAAAAGAAAGAGGCGTTGTAATAGAAGAATGGAGATTGAGCCGGGGCGCCGATGAAAGAATGATGAAGCAAACCCTGCCTGTACAATACCGTGGTTCTAAATATGCGGAACGCCTGCCTATTGGAAACAAGGCAAGCCTGGATAATTTCTCCCATGCGGCGTTAAAAAGATTTTACCACGATTGGTATCGTCCCGACCTGCAGGCCATAGTAGTAGTAGGAGATATTGATGTAAAAGAAATTGAACAGAAGATCAAAGAGGTATTTGGAGATATACCCGCTTCGGTCAATCCGCGCAAGCGCGAAGAGTTCACCGTGCCCTACCATAAAGAGCCTTTGTTCGTGGTGGCAAAAGACAAGGAGACCGCCTTTCCTTCCATTGAGCTGTTGTATAAGAAAGAGCAACTGCCCCAGGTTAGCATTGGTGATTATTGCCGGTATATGAATACCCGCCTATTCACCGGTATGCTGAATAACCGTTTCAGGGAAATGACCGTGAAACCAAATCCGCCATTTGTATCCGCCTCTTCTTTTTACAGTAATAGTATGGCGCGCACCAAAGATGCGTACCAGCTTTATGCCAACAGCAGTGATACAGGTATGGCAAGGGCCCTGAATGCGCTGCTGGAAGAGAACCGCCGTGTTTTATTGTATGGCTTCACACCTTCAGAATTTGAGATGCAGAAAAAACAAATGCAGAGTTTTTATGACCGCATATTCAATGAAAGGGAAAAAGAAGAATCCTATAAATACGTGGATGAATACGTGAATAATTTCCTGATCAATGAGCCAATACCAGGCATAGAATGGGAATATGATTTTGTGAAACAGTATTTCAATTCACTGAAGCTGGAAGATATCAATGCCCTGGCACCAAAATGGATCACCAGCGATAATATGGTGGTCACCCTTAACGCCCCTGATAAAGAAGGGGTGAAGATCCCTGCACAGGAGGAAGTGGTTGGTTTAGTAAAGACGGTAGAGACGGCAAAGCTTCAACCTTATATGGAGAAGGTGCTGGCCACTTCACTGATGGATGCCGGTAAATTGAAACCGGGAAAGATCCTTAATTCAAAGACCAGTGAGGACCTGGGCATCACCACCCTGAAATTATCCAATGGCGCAACCGTTATCCTGAAGCCCACCACCTTTAAAAATGATGAGATCCTGTTCCGCGCCTTCAGCAAGGGCGGGCATTCGCTGGCAAAAGATGCGGATTATTTTTCTGCGGCCTATGCAGCGCCTATTGTTATCCAGAGTGGTGTCAGTAGTTTTTCAGCAATAGATCTGTCGAATATGCTGAAAGGAAAAAGCACAGGCGTTTCTCCCGGTATTGGGCTCTACAATGAATATATGCTGGGTTCCACTATTCCAAAAGAGACCGAGACCCTGCTCCAGCTGATCTATCTTTATTTCACTTCCCCCAGAAAAGATAAAGATGCTTTTGATTCCTATAAGACCAGGCAGAAACAATTATATGCAAATGTGGCCGCTGACCCTGAATATTTTTTCGCTGGTGAGCTGCAGAAACTGATGACGCAAAATAATCTTCGCGGCGGACAGTTGCCAAAGCCTGCGGATTTTGATAAAATAGACCTTAACCGGGCCATTTCATTTTATAAAGAACGTTTCGCCAATGCCGGTGATTTCACTTTTGTATTCGTGGGTGCTTTCCAGGAAGCTGCGATCCGGCCACTGCTTGAAAAATATATAGGCAGCCTTCCATTCAAACCTATCAAAGAAAGTTTCCGCGACCTGGGCATACGTCCTCCAGCTGGAATGGTGGATACCGTTGTCATCAAAGGTTCCGATCCAAAAAGTTTCGTGAATATATTATTCACCGCCCCCGTAAAATATGAGGGTAAAGACGCGTATGCGCTTCGTTGCCTGGGCGAGGTGATGGATATTAAGCTGATAGAAAAACTTCGTGAAGAGAAGGGAGGCGTGTATGGCGTTGGCGCATCAGGAACCATGGCCAAGATCCCTTATGGATATTATACATTCAATATCTCCTTCCCCTGCGCTCCCGAGAATGTAGATACCCTGAGCCAGGCCGCCATTGATGAATTGAAAAAGATAATTAACGCGGGTGTGTCGAAAGAAGATATTGAAAAAGTAAAAGAGCAGCAGCTTCGTAAACTGGAAGTAGACATAAAGCAAAATGGCTACTGGATGACCAGCCTTTATGATGCATTCTACAATGATAACGATCCAAGGAATATTCTTTCCCGCAAAAAACAGATCGAAGAAATGGATTCCAAAATGATCCAGGAGGCGGCCAGGAAATACATCCACCTGAATGCATATATCAAGGCAACGCTGAAGCCGGATAAAAATGTGGAGAATAAGCCGAAACTTTTTTAATAGCTGCATGCTTCGGGCTACAAGCTACAAGCATCAACTCTGGCGCCTGCGGCCTGAGGCTATTTTCTTTACTTATCATCCCATTTTCGTAGTTTTCCAAAACAATCAACTGCTATGTCACGTTACCTGTTTACCGCCCTCGCAGGCGTTTGCATTTCCCTGTCAGTATTTGCCCAAAAAGCCAGGCTGGACCAATTTAAGAACTGGACACCCCGGAATATAGGCCCTTCCAGCATGAGCGGTCGTATCACTGCCATTGATGCCGTAGTGAAAGATCCAAATACCATCTATGTTGGCTCCGCCTCGGGTGGAGTTTGGAAAACCACCAATGGCGCCATGAGCTGGACCCCGGTTTTTGATGAGCAACCTATTCAGAATATTGGCTCGATCGCTATTCAGCAATCAAACCCCAGTGTAGTTTGGGTAGGAACCGGTGAGGGAAATCCACGGAACTCATTGAACCTGGGAGAAGGGGTCTATCGTTCTATGGACGGAGGAAAGAACTGGAAAAAAATGGGGCTTGAAAAAACGATCTGTATTCACCGCATCATCATAGATCCAAACAATCCGAATACAGTATATGTGGGTGCTATTGGTAATCCCTATGGAGAACATAGCGATCGGGGTGTTTTCAAAACCATGGATGGTGGTGAGACCTGGACCAAAGTTTTATACGTGAATGATTCCACTGGTTGTTCAGATTTGGTAATGGATCCTTCCAACCCGAATAAACTGATCGCTTCCATGTGGCAGTTTCGCCGTAAGCCCTGGGAACTGAAAAGCGGAGGCGCAGGCAGTGGTTTATATATCACTGTAGATGGAGGAAAGAACTGGAAAAAAATGGGCAAGGAAGAAGGATTTCCCGAAGGTCCGCTGGGAAGAATAGGCGTGGCCATCTCCCGCAGTATGCCTTCCCGCATCTATGCAAAAGTGGAAGCCACTAAAAATGGTTTTTATCGCAGTGATGATGGTGGTTTCAGCTGGACCCTGGTGAACAGCGATCCTAACCAGATCACTGATCGTCCTTTTTATTACCAGGAGATCTATGTGGATCCAAAAAATGAGAACCGTATTTATGATATTCATGCCAACGTGACCATCAGCGAGGATGGCGGAAAAACATTTACTACCAATCATTTCCTTCCGGGCATTCACGTAGATAATCACGCCTGGTGGATCAATCCCGAAGATCCTAATTTCATGATCGATGGAAATGATGGCGGATTGGGCATTACCCGCGATCGCGGAAAGACCTGGGTCTTTGATGAAAAACTTCCAGTAGGTCAATTTTACCATGTGAACGTTGACAATGAAATGCCTTATCATGTCATGGGTGGTATGCAGGATAATGGTTCCTGGCATGGACCTGCCTATACATTCATGAGCGGCGGACTGAGAAATACGGTATGGGAAAATGTAAGTGGTGGCGATGGATTTGATGTAATGCCCGATGCCATGGACCCGTCATGGGTATATACTATGAGCCAGGGTGGCAACCTAAGTAAATACAACTGGAAGACCGGTGAAGGTTGGTTCATTCGTCCTCCTGAAACAAATCCTTCCCAAAAATTCCGGTTCAACTGGAATGCGGCCATGGCCCAGGATCCATTTGATAAGAATACGATCTATTATGGTTCACAGTATTTACATAAAAGTGTAACCGGTGGCACCAGCTGGCAAACGATTTCACCTGATCTCACCAGTAATGATACGGCCCTGATCACGGCCTATAAAAATACTGGTGGACTGACCATGGATGTGACCGGTGCCGAAACGCATTGCACTATTCTTACTATCGCCCCTTCTCCTAAAGAAAAAGGAACAATATGGATAGGCACCGATGATGGCATTGTACAACTGACAAGAGATGGCGGTTCAACCTGGACCTCCTTCAAAGGAAAAATACCCGGGCTTCCCAATGGTTGCTGGATCCCGCAGATCCGCGCTTCCAGTTATAACGCGGGTGAAGTAATGATAGTGGCCAATGATTATCGCCAGGGAGATTTCAAACCCTATGTTTTCCGTAGTATGGATTATGGAAAGACCTGGACAAGATTAGTAGATGAGAAAAAAGTAAATGGTTATGCGCTTTGCATCATACAGGATATAGCAGAGCCCAATCTTATCTTCCTGGGAACAGAAAGAGGATTATGGGTGAGCCTTGATAATGGAAATAGTTTTGAGCAGTGGAAGAATGGTTATCCTTCCGTAAGCACCTATGATCTTGCCATTCAGGAAAGAGAGGCCGACCTGGCCATCGCCACTTTTGGCCGCTCACTATGGGTTTTAGATGATATCCGCCCGCTGCGCGCATTGGCTGCAAACCAGGGTATGGTGTTCAATAAACCACTCACGATCATTTCTGCTCCTGATGCCTACCAGATGCAAACGAAATCCCCTCCGGGTTTTACAAACAGCACAGCAGGGATCTGGTCTGGAGCCGACCGTCAGCTGGGGGCCCGTCTCACATTCTTCCTCAATAAAAAAGCAATGGCCAATACGCCCAAAAAAGATACTGTGCTGGTAAAGATCTATGATGAGAATGGCCTGAACGTACGCAATCTCCGCTGGGGCGCAGATACCGGATATAACGTAATGTACTGGAGAATGGACCAGAAGGGCTTTCGCGGATTAGGCGCCCCCAAGCCTGCTCCAAATGCTCCCGATCCATTTGGCGGCGCTGTACTTCCCGGTAAATACAAACTGGTGTTCAGTTATGAAAAAAATATGGATTCGGTTTTTGTCACTGTAAAAGATGATCCACGTATGGGCGATCGCAACGCGATCAAGATCGCGCAAAGGAATATGATGAATCGACTGAAACTGGTGGCGGATAAAATAAATGAAGGATTGGATCGCCTGGCCGATGCGGAGACCATCGCCAATAAAATGGTTGCTCAATACAAGGCAGTTGAAGGAAAAGATGCCGATACATTGAGAAAAGCCAGTAATAAAATGCTGGATGAGATCAAGGCCCTCAGGGAGATCGTGAATGGAAAGCCTGTGGAAAAACAGGGACTTACCCGCAGCCAGTCGGAAGGAACCATTACCGCAGATTACCAGGTAGCCAGCACAAATATCTCCCGTAAAATGGTAGCACCGGGACAGCAGGAAGAATTACTGGTAAGTAATGTGGAGAAACGTGTTCCTGAATTTGTGGATCGCGTCAATGATTTCTTCAATAATAAATGGAAAGCCTATCGTGAACTGGTGGAGGGAACTAAAGTGAACCTTTTCAAAGATTATAAACCATTATAATTTATCTATGAAAATGAAACCGGCAACTGTTGTTGCCATGGTGGCCGCTATTATTGGTATATCAATTTCATTCATTGCTGTAACTACTGTTTCCAATGGAAGTATGATCCCTATAATAATGGTGCTGGCCTTCATGGGCTTCATGTTCTTTTTCGTTTTTAAATACCTTATACGACCTGCGATGAATGCATTCAGGTTAAGAAAGAACGGCTTGCCCGGCACCGCCCGGATACTTTCAGTAAAAGATACCGGCATGACCATTAATAACAGTCCGGTAGTAAAACTGGAAGTAGAAATAAAAGACTCCTTTGGCCAGCGTTATACCACCAGTATTCTAAACCTGGTTTCCCGTATTAATCCCCAGGTTTACAGTCCCGGGATGGAAGTGGCAGTGAAGATCGATCCAAAGAAAAAAGAGAATGCGATCATTGATGATGATAAAACAGGTATAACAAATAACCCAGCTGTGGAAGGCCTCAATAAAACCACGGATTGGGAGCAAAATCAGCTGGAAACAGCCAATATCCTGCGAAGCGGCCATCCGGCCAGGGCCATTATAAAAAAGTATACCTGGGCAGGCACTTATGCCAATGGTAACGACCCTGTGGCAGACCTGGAACTGGAGGTGATCCCGGAATTATTCCCCGCCTTCAGCGGAAAGACCCGGGCCATAATACCTGAGGACGGGGTACACCTTTACCAGCCAGGAGCTGAGGTAAAAGTGAAATATGATCTATATGACAGCAGTAAGATCGTAATTGATCCTAATTAGCCTTTACCGGCTTTTTACTCAGTCGTCTTGCCCCCTGTTTTCCTTATTTTTGCCGCAAAGCGATAGCTTATGAAGCTTTCACATCTTTCAGAGACATTAATAGGATCGGAGATCGTTAAACTGGGCAGCGAGATCAAAGAAAAGATCCGCCAGGGGGCACGCATCTATAATTTTACCGTTGGTGATTTTGATCCTTCTATTTTTCCTATTCCAAAAGAACTGGAAGATGAGATCGTGGAAGCTTACCGAAAACATTTTACCAATTACCCCGCTGCAGAAGGTAACCTCGACCTGCGTGAAGCCCTGCATCATTTCATCAAAGAAAGTGAAGGCCTGGACTATGGCACCAATGAGATCCTGGTAGCATCCGGTGGAAGACCTTTGATCTACGGGGTATTCAGGGCCATTTGTGATAAAGGCGATAAAGTGATCTATGCAGTGCCCAGCTGGAACAATAACCATTATACGCATTTTGTAGGCGGTGAACATATTGTGATCGAGGCAACGGAAGCGACCAACTTCATGCCTACCGCCAATGATATTCGTCCTTTTATCAAAGAAGCCACACTGCTCTCCCTCTGTTCCCCGCAAAACCCTACCGGTACCACCTTCCGTAAAGAAGAACTGGAAGCTATTTGCGATATGGTACTGGAAGAAAATAAAAGAAGAGGTGAGACCGAGAAAAAATTATTCGTGATGTATGACCAGATGTACTGGCAGCTCACGTATGGAGATATTCATCATTATAATCCTGTTTCCCTTCGCCCGGAAATGAGGGAATACACCATTTTCATTGACGCAGTGAGCAAGGTTTTTGCGGCAACAGGTGTAAGGGTTGGTTGGGGTATGGGCCCTGCCTCAGTAATTGCCAAAATGAAATCCATTCTCACGCATATTGGATCCTGGGCGCCTATGGCCGAGCAAAAAGCTGTGGCAAAATTTCTTACCGACCGCGAAGCAATAAAAAAATACCTGACCCATTATAAAGCGGAACTGGAAGAAAGGCTTCGCCGTATCCATGCCGGTTTCATGCAATTGAAAAAAGAAGGATTACCGGTGGAGGCCATTGCTCCTGAAGCCGCTATTTACCTTACCATTAAATTAGACCTGGCAGGCCGGAAAACCAGTGATGGGAAAACGCTGGAAAACCAATCGGAAGTAACAGCCTATATACTGAATGCCGCCGGACTGGCCGTAGTGCCCTTCTATGCATTTGGCACGTCTAAACAATCGCCCTGGTACCGACTGAGCGTGGGCACCTGCAAAAAAGAAGAGATCGATGAAATGATCAGTAAGTTGAGAGAAGCGTTGAACCAATTATCTTAATTCTTATTGATCAGGAACCGAAATGGCCGCAAATAATAAAAGCGGCTTTCTTTCCATATTTTTTCTTTTTTAGAAACGATACGGTTCCTGTCCACCAATTCATGCGCGCTGCAAAAAATTTCGGGAGTTTCAAGCGATCGTAAGATCCGGAGAATAGCGTCGAGTTCCTGATCAGATATCCATTCACTCTTCACTAACAGATCACGGTTATTCGAACGCATCATTGTACTTATTCCTGTTTAATATCCAACCATGCCTTTGTGACTGGGGCAGCCACAGTTCTTTCCGCCTTTGCCGGAACCAGAATAAT
This sequence comes from Chitinophagaceae bacterium, assembly GCA_016720565.1. Classification (GTDB taxonomy): domain Bacteria; phylum Bacteroidota; class Bacteroidia; order Chitinophagales; family Chitinophagaceae; genus JJ008. The sequence goes on along the minus strand of JADKKJ010000011.1, from coordinate 983,002 downwards.
AATTGCGGTTGCAGGCAGCAAAAACCACCGTGATAATTACCAATAACAGGGCTAATTTGTTTGCTTGCTTCATAAGTTTATTTGAGAAAGGAAGTACTAAATTAAAACTATTTTACAGACAATTTAGTATCCGGAACAGCCAAATCCATCAAAAAACAGGCATGAAAGGGGGTTTACCCGTAAAAAACAAGGAAAAATGCAGGATCCTGGTGGCTCCGCTGGACTGGGGTCTGGGACATGCCACGCGCTGCATACCCCTGATCAGGGGTCTGATCAATGCCGGGGCCGAGCTCTGGTTGGCCGCCGAAGGCCCTCAGGAGACCCTGCTCCGAACCGAATTTCCGCAATTGCCCTTACTGCCTCTTAAAGGATATGGTATTCGATATTCCCGTTCTCCCCGTGGAATGAGCTGGAAGATCCTGGCCCAGGTGCCCGGGATAAAAAAAGCCATTAAGGCGGAAAATCAGTGGCTGAAAAAAGTACAGCAGGAATATTCTTTTGATGCGGTGATCAGTGATAACCGTTACGGGCTTCATCACCCGGATATTCCATGTATCCTAATCACCCATCAATTATTGATCAGGACCGGCATGGGTTCCTGGACCGAAAAAATACTTCAGAAATGGAACTATAAATTCATTGAAAAATTCAGTGCCTGCTGGATACCTGACCTGCAGGAAAATGGAGGGATCGCAGGAGAATTATCACACCCTGAAAAACTTCCTGCCATCCCGGTAAGATATATAGGATTGCTGAGCCGCTTTACAGATCTGAGTGTTCCGGTGAAAAAGAATAAACTGCTGATCATTCTTTCCGGCCCGGAACCGCAACGAAGCATATTAGAAGAAATGGTCTTTCGGGATATAGCTCATTATACGGCAGCGGCCACGGTAGTAAGAGGATTGCCCTCCAGCCGTACCCATGTGCCTTCCACCGGCATGATCCAGATCTATAACCATCTGGAAGCTGACACACTGAACCGTGAAATGAATGAAGCTGATCTTGTGATCGCCCGCAGCGGGTATAGTACCATTATGGATGCCTTCCGGTTAGGGAAAAAATGCATTTTCATTCCTACACCCGGGCAAACTGAGCAGGAATACCTTGGTAGATACCTTCAGGAAAAAAAATTATCGGTCGCTGTTGTGCAGCAAAACTTTCATTTGGAAAAAGCCATTACCACTGCAGAAAATTTTGAATATAAAGATCTTAGGATCGGCAATGATCTGTTGGATGAAATGCTGAAACAATTTCTGGGATCGTTAAAATAGTCCCGGGATCATTTTACTTTATGGGCTTCCATATCAATTTCGATCAGCTGACCATCTACCGCTAATCCTTTTACTTCCAGCCAGGTGCCTGTAGGGAATTGTTTTTTGTAAATGGAATTCCGGAAACCAGATACCCCGATGAACTCCTGCATATTCGTGGTATAAACATTTTCCGCCACCACATCATCAAAGGTATATCCGTAATGGGTCAATATTTTTCCCAGATCGCTATAGCAATTCTTCATTTGCTGTTCCATATTTCCTGGTGCTACGATCATACCTGTATCATTCATGCTCACAGCTCCGGAGATCTTAAGATCATCTCCAATCTTTACCGCGTGCGTATACCCATATTGTTTCTCCAGTGCAGGGCGAAGATTAAAATATTCCGGAGCTTACCCGGCTACCGTCTTTGTACTATTGTTACTGCAGGCAACTAATAAGCAAAGGCTGCTGATCAGGCTAAGAGTAGTTAAGTGGAGCCGGCGCATAGTTTAAATTTTTACTGAGTAATAGTATGGCTTGCGATAAGTAAGATTATTACATTTTTTTCGGAAAATCAAAAAACCAGAACTCCTTTTCCGCTTCTTCAAATTCACTCCAGCTTTTTATATCAGATCTTACAGCGTAGATACCGCAGGTGGGAATATTATCCACCCTTACATTGGTAAGCATATTTGCATAATCGGTGATCCCTTCATTATGCGAGAAGATCGCCACCGTTTCAAACTTATCATTCAGTTCACTTACTATCCGGCGGAAGACTGTGGCCGAGGCCAGGTATAACTCCTCTTTAAAAATGATCTTATCTTTTTTCCTTCCGAATTCCTCCGCAATGATCGTAGCTGTTTTGGCCGCACGTTTTGCCGGACTGGCAACAAATGCATCGATCTTTACCTTTTTCGCCAATAATCTTTCCGCCATTTTAGGCGCATCTTTTTTACCCCGCTCATTCAATGGGCGATCGAAATCTCCCAATGAAGCATCGGCCCAATCACTTTTGGCGTGTCTTACTAACAACAATGACTTCATAAAATTATTTATACAGCTTATGTCTTCTTCTCCTAACTACTAACTCCCAACTCCTAACTTTTCTCAGTATCCTCTCACATTCTTCCCTTCCATATAATTCATAAACGCCTTATTCACAACTTTGTTTCCTCCTGGGGTGGGATAGTTACCGGTAAAATACCAGTCGCCGAGATTATTGGGACAGGAACGGTGCAGGTCCTCTATACTTTGAAAGATCACCTGAACGGGTACGGTGCATTCGGGTGGAGTGATAAGTTGGGCGATCTTATTGGTGATCTCTTCTATGCTGAACAATTTATATAATTGCTTAACTACATTCTCTGTTTCAAGTTTATTCTCTCTCAGCAATTCCTTGCATTTCTCGTGAAGGTCATGCATCACATTTTCTTTCCCATGTTCTTTTACCAGGGCTACCACTGCATTGAAGGCAATGAAATCTCCCATCTTACTCATATCAATACCATAACAATCCGGGTAACGTATCTGCGGGGAGGAAGAGACCACAATGATCTTTTTGGGGTTCAGCCTGGCCAGCATTCGAATGATACTTTCTTTTAAGGTGGTACCTCTTACGATCGAATCATCGATCACCACCAGTGTATCCTCTCCCGCCCTTACGGTGCCATAGGTAATATCATAAACGTGCTGCACCATTTCATTGCGCGCGGCATCTTCTGTGATGAAAGTGCGCATTTTCACATCCTTGATAGCGATCTTCTCAATACGAATGCGGCGGTTGATCATTTCCTCCAGTTTGCCGGCATCATAGTCCTTACCCCAGCTGAGGATCCTTTCATATTTCACCTTGTTCAGGTAATCTTCCATTCCTTTCAGCATTCCGTAAAAAGCCGTCTCTGCTGTATTGGGGATAAAAGAAAATATGGTGTTCTTGGTATCATGCTCAATGGCATTGAGCACCTGCTCATGCAGGTTATAGCCCAGGGCCAATCTTTCCCGGTAGATCTTTTCATCACTTCCCCTTGAAAAATAAATACGTTCGAAACTGCAGGCCTTTCTTTCTTTTGGTTCCAGCACCTGCGCGATCTCGATCTCACCGTTCTCATCCACGATCAGGGCGCATCCGGGCATCAGTTCTTTTACCTCACCCTCTTCTACATTAAAAGTGGTTCGTATGGCTGCCCTTTCGGAGGCAGCTACCACCACATCATCACTGATATAATAATAAGAAGGACGAATACCATGGGCATCACGGAAAACAAAACCGATACCGCTGCCTGTGGCTCCCCCTACATGAAAGCCTCCATCCATTAATGGCAGGGCCTTCTTCAATACATTTTTGAAATCAAGTTTGCCGGGTGTGGACTCATCTTCCTTGCAGAGATAGGTATACATCAGCTCGATCATGGCAGCCAGGTCGCTGAAGCGAACGGTCTCATGCGGCTCTTTTCCTATCAGGGTATAGAGTTCATCAGAGTTAACAATATTGAAATTACCTGCCATCACCAGGTTGCGGGCAGGTATGGTATCATGATTTACGAAGGGGTGGCAATACTCCAGTTTATTCTTTCCCTGGGTACCATAACGAAGATGGCCCAGCAGGATCTCGCCCATGAAACGAAGATGGCCTTTCATAAGGCCAGGCTGTGACTTGATATTTGGATGGTACTTTTCCAGCGCTTCATACTCGCTTCCAATTTGCTGGAATACGTCAGCAATGGCCTGGTTGGCGTTGCTGCGAATACGATTAAGAAAAGGGTAACCAGGTTCTACGTTCAGTTTTACAGCAGCTACACCGGCTCCGTCTTGTCCGCGGTTATGTTGCTTCTCCATCAGAAGGTAGAGCTTGTTAAGCCCCCACAACGCAGATCCATAACGCTGCTGGTAATAGGAAAAAGGTTTTCTTAAACGAATGAATGCAAGACCGCATTCGTGTTTGATGGCATCACTCATGGAGGATGCAAAGTTAAATAATTAAAAGGACTTCTTATCCGTATTGAAACGAGCCAGCTGGGGACAGGTTTGCATGGCTTCCTTATCGATCATAACATAATAGGTAGGGAGCTTGGATTTCAGCCATTTCTCTACAGCCTCAGATTTTTTCTGCTCCAGGGCATAGGTAGAGATCTTTGAATAATCGTCCTTCAGGTTCATACGGTGAGGCTCAGACCTTGATTTCAGGTAGACGATCTTAACCCCTTTTTTGCCCTGCTCATTTTCAAAAGCCGTAGGCTGGGAAATTTCGCCCACTTTCATATGAGCCAGCATCTGAACGACATCCTTATCCAGCTGATCGATAGTAACATAGGTTGAACCATCTCGACCGGTAATAAATGCGCCTGCGAATTTCTGGGTCTCATCATCACTGTAACGGGTAGCAGCTTCATTAAAACCCAGGGTTCCTGCAATGATCTTTGAGCGAACGGTATCCAGTTTTCCTTTGGCGGCCCTGATCTCCTCATCTGTTACCGGGGGAATTCTGAGTATATGGCGAACTACGGCATCATCACCGTTTCGCTGCACCATTTGAATGATATGATAACCGAATTTTGACTTAACAGGGTTGGAGATCTCGCCTTCTTTCAATCGAAAAGCGGTTGAAAGGAAAACAGGGTCCCAGCTTTTCTCACTACGGCTAACCTGGTACTGTCCGCCTCTTTCCTTGCTTCCGGGATCCTCAGAAACCTGTTTGGCCAGTGCCTCAAACGTGGTCGTTTTTGATTCGATCTGCTTTTTATAATTATTCATTTGCCCCAGGATATAAAGGTCCACATCACGGGAGGCCTTGGGGTAAAGTATGATCTGCCCAACTTCCAGTTCCGATTCATAATAAGGAAGGCTATCCTTGGGAACTTTTTCAAAAAATGCTTTTACTTCGGTAGGGGTGATGCGTACATTCTCTACGATCTTACGCTGCATGGCCGCTGCCATTTTCTGTTCCTTTACTGATTCACGCGCGTCATCCTTGATCTGGTAGATCGTCTTGCCGGCCATTTCTTCAAGCGCTGCCTGTGAACCTAACTGATTTATATAATAACGGATCTTCTGGTCAAGTTCAGCTTCCACTTCTTCTTCCGTAACAGGAAGTGAATCTTTTTCAGCCTGCAGCATCAGCACTTTGGAGATCACGGCCTGCTCGGTGAGTAAACATTCCGCATTATCCGGAATGGTACCACCCTGGCGGGCAATATCAGAGATCGAGTTTACAATATCCGACTGAAGGATGATACGGTCGCCAACAATACTGACGATCTTATCGGCCACTACTTTCTTTGGCTGACCCTGAGCAAAGGATTGTAGTCCGAACAAAACAAAACCGATGAATATGATCCTTTTCATGCTATACATAACTTCAAAAATACCCACAGATCCAGGAGTTCCCTCCCGGGATCCGTCATTTAACAAATATTTGGTTGCCGGCCTTAAAGGGTCCGCTTTACTTCCTCTTCTTCGTAGGCCTCCACGATATCGCCCACTTTCATATCTATGAAATTCTTGATGGTCAACCCGCATTCCATACCTGCCTGAACGTCCTTCGCATCGTCTTTGAAACGCTTCAGAGAGCCCAGTTCAGCAGAATTCTCCCCGACCGGGTAAATCACGATACCATCACGGATCAGGCGGATCTTCGAATCACGTTTGATCTTACCATCCAGCACATAACAACCGGCCACTGTGGCCTTATCGAATTTGAATACTTCGCGTATTTCCACATTCGCCGTGATCTTCTCCTGCATCTTCGGTTCAAGCATACCCTCCATCGCGCTCTTCACTTCTTCGATGGCGTTATAGATAATGGAATACATCTTGATCTCAATTCCGGCATTCTCCGCCAGGCGGGAAGCCTGCAGGGATGGACGCACGTTAAAGGCGATCACGATCGCATCCGATGCTTCAGCCAGAACGATATCACTTTCATTGATCTGTCCTACGCCTTTATGTATCACACTTACCAGTATCTCCTGTGTTGACAGTTTCTGTAATGAGTCACTCAAGGCCTCTACCGATCCATCCACGTCACCTTTGATGATAACCTTAAGTTCCTTAAAGGATCCAAGTGCCAGACGGCGACCGATCTCATCCAGGGTAATATGTTTCTTGGTACGTATACCCTGCTCGCGAAGGATCTGCGCGCGGCGGTTGGCTATTTCTTTTGCCTCGGCCTCATCTTCATATACTTTGAATTTCTCACCTGCCTGGGGTGCACCATTCAGACCCAGGATAACAGCTGGCGCTGATGGCCCGGCCTCTTCCTGTTTCTTATTACGCTCATTGAACATGGCCTTTACCCTTCCATAATACTGGCCACTCACGATCAGGTCTCCCTGCTTCAGTGTACCATTTTCTACCAGCAGGGTGGCAACGAATCCACGTCCTTTATCTAATGATGCTTCTATGATGGTACCATTGGCTTCCCTGTCGGGATTGGCTTTAAGATCCAGGATCTCGGCTTCAAGCAGGATCTTTTCCAGCAGTTTGTCAATATTCAGTCCTTTTTTCGCGGATATCTCCTGGCTCTGGAATTTACCACCCCATTCTTCCACGAGAATATTCATCTGCGATAATTGCTCATATATTTTGGTCGGATTGGCTCCGTCCTTATCCACCTTATTTACTGCAAAGATCATCGGCACCTGTGCTGCCTGCGCGTGGCTGATGGCCTCACGTGTTTGTGGCATCACGGCATCATCCGCAGCCACTACGATCACGGCGATATCCGTCACCTTGGCACCACGGGCACGCATGGCCGTAAAAGCTTCGTGACCTGGCGTATCAAGGAAAGTTATCATTTTTTCCGGGGCCACCTGTACCTGGTAGGCACCAATGTGCTGTGTGATACCTCCGGCCTCACCGGCTACTACATTCGCATTGCGGATATAGTCAAGCAGGGAAGTCTTACCATGGTCAACGTGACCCATGATGGTAACAATAGGAGAACGAGGTTTAAGCTCTGATTCTTCATCCTCATCTTCTTCTTCCTCCATTTCCATTTGCTTCTCCATATCGATGAACTCTACATCAAATCCAAATTCTGAAGCTACCAGCTCGATCACTTCCGCATCAAGACGCTGGTTGATGGATACCATGATACCAAGACTCATACATTTACTGATCACCTCTGCAAAACTCACATCCATCAGGTTGGCCAATTCGCTTACGCTGATGAATTCCGTTACCTGCAGTTTGTTATCATCGGTCATATTGCCCTGGGCATCCGCCATTTCCTGGCGTTTTTCGCGACGAAGTTTTGCTTTCAGCCCTTTACCTCTTCCGCCACCACCAGACAATTTTGCCTGTGTTTCGCGGATCTTTTCCTGTATCTCTTTTTCATCAATAAGCCTGTCTTCTCTTTTTCCACCAACACCGCCACGGCGAATAGGAAGTGGAGCTCTTTTGGCGCCGCCACCTGTATTAACGCCTGGTTTTTTATCGCCGTCTTTATTAATGAAGATCTCGCGACGCGGATCTTTCTTCGCGATCGGGATACGCTTACGTTGTTTTTTCTCATCCTTTACGGGACGTGTATCATTATCAACCGGCAGGTCGATCTTTCCAAGGATCTTGGGACCGGTTAATTTTTCTACTGAAATATTTTCAATTACAGGAGGGGCCTCATCTTCTTCCGGAGCAGCAACCAATTCTGGTTTCACTTCCACTACCGGCTCAGGTTTAACTTCTTCCTCTTTTTTCTTTTTGGTTGATTTTGCTTTTGGCTTTTCTTCCTGTGCAGGAGCAGCTTCTTCTTTCTTTGCTTTAGCAGTTTTCTTAGGCCTCGTGGAAGAATCAATGGTTGAAAGATCGATCTTGGTTACCACCTTGGGGCCTTCAATTTCCGGTACTTCCGTCTTCACTATTTCTTCCACCTTAGGCTCTTCCTTCACTGGTTCAGGCTTCACTTCCACTGGCGGTGGAGGAGGTGCTGGTGCTACCACTTCCACAACAACAGGCTTAGGTTCTTCTTTTTTCGGTTTAGCCGCAGGTTTCTCCTTGCTGAATACAATATCCTCTTCATCCTTCTTTTTCTTAGGATCGGCTGTACTGCCTTTTGGTAGTTCCAGCTGGTCGCTTTTCTGCTTAGCGGCCTTATCACTCTGGAACTCCATCTGGAGCGCGCGGTACATTTCCTCCGTCAGTTTTGACGTAGGTTTAAGTTCATCTTTGGGAAAGCCTTTCCCTGCCAGGAACTCAATAATGGTATCCTGACCAACGTTGAACTCCTTGGCTGCACCTAATAATCTGGGAAGTTTTAATTCTGCCATAATTTATTTTATCAGGAATGTTTATGAAGTGAATAAGTAAATGCGAATAGGTCAATCCGAACTATTCTTCCAGCATTCTATACTTATTCCATCATTAAATCATTCACTTATTCACCTATTCACCCCTGCCTACCGGCAGGCAGGCATTCACTTATTCACCATTCACTCTTTTTCAAATTCTTCTTTCAATACTTTCCTCAATTCAGCAATGGTTTCCTTCTCAAGGTCGGTTCTTCTTTCCAGTTCTTCTGCGGAAAGATCGAGTACGCTTCGGGCCGTATCACAACCCACACGCTTCAGTTCATCAATGACCCAGCTATCGATCTCATCGCTGAATTCTTCCAGGTCAATATCAAATGATTCTTCTTCACCTTCATTATCCCTGTACACATCCAGCTCATAGCCCGTCAATTCGCAGGCCAGTTTGATATTCACCCCGCGACGGCCAATTGCCAGTGAAACCTGGTCTGGCTTGAGGTAAACATTCGCATGTTTTGCCTCGTTATCCAGTTCCATGCTGGTGATCTTGGCAGGGGTGAGTGAGCGCTGGATCAGCAACTGGATATTGCTGGTATAGTTGATCACGTCGATATTTTCATTCTTCAGTTCACGAACGATACCATGTATACGGCTGCCTTTCATACCTACGCAGGCACCTACCGGATCGATACGGTCGTCATAAGATTCTACGGCCACTTTTGCCCTTTCTCCCGGATCGCGAACGATCTTTTTGATAACGATCAAACCATCAAATATCTCAGGCACCTCAATTTCCAGCAGTTTAGCCAGGAATTCAGGGGAAGTGCGTGAAAGGATGATCACAGGGTTGTTATTCTTCATGTCCACTTTCTTCACTACAGCACGGGTGGTTTCCCCTTTTTTGAAATAATCCTGGGGAATCTGCTCGCTTTTTGGAAGGATCAGTTCATTGCCTTCTTCATCCAGTAACAGGATCTCTTTTTTCCATACCTGGTAAACTTCAGCGCTGATGATCTCGCCGATGCGGTCATCATATTTTTTAGCAAGCGCATTCTTTTTTAGGTCGCTGATACGGCTGGCTAAGGTTTGCTTAGCAGCCAGGATCGCACGACGTCCGAAATCCAACAGATCGATCTCTTCATATAATTCCTCACCCACCTCAAAGTCGGGTTCTATTTTCACCGCTTCAGAATAAGCCACCTGTGATAAAGGATCTTCCACCTGTCCGTCTTCAACGATCATCCTTCGGCGAATGATCTCCAGGTCTCCTTTTTCAGCATTCACAATTACGTCGAAAGCTTCATCGCTGCTATATTTTTTTCGGAGCAGGGTTTTAAACACATCTTCTACCACTTTCATCATGGTAGGTCGGTCGATGTTCTCGGCATCCTTAAAATCACGGAACGCTTCAATGAGGTTGATACTTGCCATAACACAAAATTTTTTAAATCACGGGCCGGGTCCTTGATATTCCCTATCTCGAACCCTGTGGGTTTAGAATGTTACTTGAATTTTTGTTGTTTTTATTGTTTCAAAAGGAATAACGTGTTGTTTGATCTCCATTTTCTTTCCTTTTCCGGTCACTTCTTCTACAGTTATCGAATCTTCCGCCACCTGCAGCAATTTACCCTCTGTTTTTACCCCTTCCTTGCTCACTATTTCCACTTTCCGGCCAGTATTCTTTACATATTGGCGGTGCAGTTTCAGGGGCTCATCCAATCCGGGAGAAGAGAGTTCCAGCGAAAAATCTCCGTTTGGAAACCAGGCTTCTTCCTCCATCTGGCGGTATAAACGCCGGTTGAATTGGGTCAGTTGATCTATCTTAACTCCCTGATCTCCATCAATATATATCTTAAAGTTATTGGTGGGTTTGATCCTGATCTCCACCAGGAACAGGGATGGGTCACCAGCCAGCAGCTCGGTAATCTTTCTTTCCAATTGCGCGATAATGGGATCCATGGTGAAATCCGGAAAAAGAAGAAGGGAACGACTTCGTTCCCTTCAGTTAATCATTTCCGATTGCAAATATAGGGAAAACTTGGAAAAAAGAGCAAAAGAGCAAGGGAATAGGTCAACAGGTCAATAGATGAATAAGATTACCCTAGCCAGTCGTTGGGAAAAGTATACTGTCTGATTTATTTTATTTCTTCAAAGTCAATATAATCCTGGTCCCTGGGCTTTGCTTCATTGGTATTTGAAGGCTGCGGTGTTTCCTGGTAAAAATTGCCGTTCTGTTGCTGTTGCATTTTTTCATGCATTTCCCTGAACCCCTTTTTTACCTGATTCGTAGTTTTTATCACAGGAATAAGGAAGTGAAACAAAAACCTATAACCCAAATAGATCACAAAAGCTATTACAATATATCTCACCACGCAAAACTAAGGCGGTATTCTAAAATATGATTACAAAAAACCATTAAATCGGTAAACTACTCTTTCAGGCCGGCAGACCTATTGACCATTCACCGTACACCACTCCCCCAGCTTCCTCACCACCTTCTCCAGATCAATCCCCTTCCCCAGCACCGGTTTCCACAACTTTACCCTTTCCTTCGCTTCGCCCGCTGCATTATAAATAGTGAAATCCTTCACCTGCAATCCTTTTTTTACTTCCGACCATTCTAATGGCATAGATACTGTAGCCCCTGGTTTTGGTCGTAAGGAAAAAGGCGCCGCAATTGTTTGAATATGCCGGTTCTGCAGGTAGTCCAGGTAGATCTTCTTTTTTCTTTTCGCAGGACTTCTTTCTAAACTTGTATTATCCGGCAGTTCCCTGTGTACCAGGGTCACAATTAACCTGGCCAGCATTTTCGATCGTTCATAATCGTATTTACCACCCAATGGAATATATATATGTATACCGGTAGAACCCGAGGTCTTTGGATATCCTTTGATCCCCGCCTTGTCTAAAACAGTTTTTACCACCTGTGCGGTCTCTATCACCTCCTCGAACGAATTTGTATCCGGATCAAGGTCGATCACCGACCAATCAGGGTGGTCGGGATCTGCCGCGCGACTGTTCCAGGGGTTCATTTCGATACAACCCAGGTTGGCCATGTAAAGCAGGCTTGCCTCATCCTCACAAACCAAAAATTTCTTGTCACCCTCTATGGTCTTATTCTCATAATCATGGGTAGCCAGCCAATCAGGAAATTTGCCGGCAATATTTTTCTGGTAAAAACTCTCCCCTTTTATTCCATTGGGAAAACGGTTCAGGGATTGAGGCCTGTTCTTCATAAAAGGCAATATATAAGGAGCCACCTGGTGATAATAATTGATCATATCTCCTTTGCTGATCTTTTCTTTTGGCCAGTATATTTTTTTAAGATTGGTGAAGGTCAGTTCCTTTCCGCTGATCATCTTCACCTGCTGGTTCTCTGAAAGATTCAGAAAGGCCTTAGTCTTTCGGGTTTCTTTCCCTACAACTATTTTCCCGGTAATCTTTTTCATCTGCCCGACGGTTTTTCCCGAAATAACTGAGTGTTCTTTTTTCAACACATCTGTGACCTTTGCGTATTTATCTTTTATTTTCATCAGCAACCAGCTATTATCTTCTAGACCGGATGCTTTCACCAGGGCGAATTCCCCTTTCAATTTTTTTCCGTGCATAATGAAATGGATCTTCCCCTTATGAACTCCCTGCAAAAGGGCTTCCTCCATTTGTTTCTTGCTTATATATTCGCCTCCAGCGATCTCATAGGTTCCTTCATCCCAAACAATAACAGTGCCTCCCCCATATTGGCCTTTGGGAATGATGCCTTCAAAATTCCGGTAATCAAAAGGATGATCCTCTACCAGTATAGCCAGTCTTTTTACAGTGGGATCCATGGAAGGGCCTTTGGGAATTGCCCAGCTTTTTAAGACGCCTTGCATTTCCAGGCGAAGATCATAATGCAGATGGGAGGCATCGTGTTTTTGTATCACGAATAACAGGTCCTTCCCGCTGGGTTTTCCGCCTTCAGGTTCCGGAGTGTTAGAGAAACTCCGCTTTTGTTTATAGGTCGTAAGTGCCATTATATATACAAACCAACAGGTTTTACCAGGGCAATTCCTATGATAGCCGTCATAAGTAGTAAAACTGAACCCGGATTCAACCCTCCCCGGCTCCATTGATTGCATATGATTTTTTTGATTTGTTATAAACGGCAACATCCATGCCTTTGCAAATAAGGCAGGTTCCGTCCATATTCCTGCGGAAAACCTTTCATAGTTGTGGATTTGTTAGGCCGTTCGGCAATCCTTATTTTTGCCGTCCGCAGCTAACGCCGCCGGACCCTTAGCTCAGACGGTTAGAGCATCTGACTCATAATCAGAGGGTCGTAGGTTCAAATCCTACAGGGTCCACCAAGGCTCCTTAGAACAGGAGCGGCCTGCCTTTAGGCAGGCATTTGTTTTAAAATACCTGCTTTAACCTTTTGTTAACCAGTAGGAAAATACTTTTGTCCCTTTACCAGAATACCATGAAGAAAATCATACCTGTTTGTTTAATGCTGATCGGATCCTTAACCTCAATGGCCCAGGATACCAACCCCAAAAAAGAAAAAGAAAGAGTGGACCTCAGCAACCGCCCAAACGACCATTTCATGCTGCAGTTTGGATATGCAAACTGGACCGGTTTGCCGGATACCATTAATAAGCAGGGTTTTTCTAAATCACTGAACGTGTATTTCATGTTCGATTTTCCTTTCAAAACGAACCCTAAGCTGAGCATTGCCATTGGTCCCGGTATCAGTACCGACCATATTGTATTCAGCAAAACGCATATCGGACTTAAGGAAACAACCACGCTTCTTCCATTTACCAATGTGTCAGATACTAATCACTATAAGAAAAACAAACTGGCTACAGCCTACCTGGAAGCGCCGATCGAATTCCGTTATACTACCAATCCTGCCAATGGCACCGGTTTTAAATGGGCCGTTGGTTTAAAAGTTGGTACACTGCTCAGCGCGCATACCCGCAATACCAAGTACGAAAACAAGAATGGTACGTCCATATCAAATGCTACCATGAAGGAATCCAGCAAAAGGTTTTTTAATAAAAGCCGCATCTCTGTTACCGGCCGTGTTGGACTTGGTCATATCAGCTTGTTCGGCAGTTATTCCCTTACTCCCCTGATCAGAGATGGGGCGGGACCTATAGTAAAACCATATACAATTGGGCTTTGTTTGAGTGGGCTCTAGTAATTATTAATTACTAATTATCTGCTGCTGGTACTGCTTACACCCATTTCTGCCTATACCTCCAAAAAAACTATCTTCGCATTATAATTATGCTGGAGAAAAAGAACATCATTCGCGAGGAGAAAGCGGTATTAGTGGGCGTGGTTACCAAAGAACAAACGGATACACAGGTGCAGGAGTATTTGGATGAACTAGCCTTTCTTGCGGAGACCGCAGGCGCCGTTACGGTAAAACGATTCGTTCAAAAATTACAACACCCCGATAGCAGGACCTTTGTAGGCAAAGGAAAACTGGAGGAGATCCGGCAGTATGTGCGGGATAAGGATATCCGTGTGGTCATCTTCGATGATGAACTGTCAGGGGCACAGATCAATAATATTGAAAAGGAAATTGAGGTCAAGACCATTGACCGCAGTGATCTTATTCTCGACATTTTTGCCAGCCGTGCAAAAACGGCCCAGGCCCGCGCACAGGTTGAACTGGCACAATACCAGTATATACTTCCACGACTGCGGGGCATGTGGAAACACCTGGAAAGATTGGGTGGTGGTATTGGCACAAGGGGGCCGGGTGAAACAGAGATCGAGACCGACCGTCGTATTGTAAGAGATAAGATCTCTTTATTGAAAAAAAGACTGGCCGAAATTGATAAGCAGGCCCTTACCCAAAGAAAAGAAAGAGGAGAATTCATTCGCATTGCGCTGGTGGGTTATACCAATGTAGGTAAATCAACCATCATGAACCTCCTCAGCAAAAGAGAAGTGTTCGCAGAAAATAAATTATTCGCTACGCTTGATACGACCACCAGTAAAGTGGTATTCGAACATACTCCCTTCCTGCTCAGTGATACAGTAGGTTTCATTCGCAAACTTCCCCATCACCTGGTAGAAAGTTTTAAAAGCACCCTGGATGAAGTAAGGGAAGCTGATATACTTTTACATATCGTGGATATTTCACACCCTGCCTATGAGGAGCAGATCGCTGTAGTGAACAAAACCCTTCAGGAACTGAATGCTATTGAAAAACCTACACTGACCATTTTCAATAAAATGGATCTCTACGAAGAAAAAACATTTGATGAATGGCTTGAACCCCAGGCGAAAGAACAGATACTGGAAGATCTCTACGAAAGATGGCAGAGAGAAACCAATGGCAATGCCGTATTTGTTTCAGCCATTGAAAAAAGAAATCTAGATAAACTAAGGCAAACCATTCTTAATAAAGTTCGTGAACTGTATCGTATCCGTTTCCCCTACAGATCAGAATATTTTTATTAAGCACCCTTCCTGAAAACGCATTCACGTATTCACCCATTAATGACCAAGATCGCCGAACATATCAATGAACTGCAGTTCGGTTCGAACAATATTGCCATCGCAGAAATGAATGGCAAAAAGATCTGCATCGCAAAACACAACGATGGCTATTTCGCCTTTGCCTATAAATGTCCGCATGCCGGCGGTATATTGGCCGATGGACATATAGACCCACTGGGAAATATAGTCTGTCCTCTGCATCGATATAAATTCTCCCTGCAAAATGGTCGCAATGTTAGCGGCGAAGGATACCATCTTAAACACTGGGAAGTGGAATTAGGAGAAGAAGGAGTATTCGTCCATACATAAAAAAAGACCGGCAAGCCGGTCTTTTTATTGATCGTTCAATATAATTTATCGGCGGTAGACCAGGATCTTCTTAGAACCTATGATCGACCCATTCTGGCCAACCACAGTCACGAAATACGTGCCGTCTGCCATGCCTTTCGCGGCAAGATCCACCAGCATATTCGTATAGGCATTGACCGTTGTGAATTCTTTTGAATAGACCCTTCTTCCTTTAGCATCCATCACATTCACTGTTACTTTCTCTCCTGCCTTATTAAAGAATCTCACATTGAATGATCCCTGGTTGGGGTTAGGATAGATCCAAAGGTCGTTCGACTGCTGGCCCACCACCACAATGTCAATTGAGTTATTGGTACAACCATTCGGGTCAGTATAAACCAGGCGGTAAGTACCCTGGCCATCCACTGTAATTCCATTGAGGCTGCTTCCCTGGGCCGCGCTGATCAATGATCCGTTCAGGAACCAGCGATATGTTCCGCCAGATGGATTAACCGAAGAAAGGATACTCATACTCTGACCTGGTGAAAGGAATGGCGGAATAGAAGTTGATAGGTTAACCGTTGGCAACGGATTCACATAAAGCGAAGCTGCTGCTGACTGCACAGTAGTACAAAGTCCGATCACGGCTACCCTATAGGTATTTGTATTCTGCGTAAAGCTGGCCGCATTGATAGTTAGCGTAGCAGTAGTGGCGCCGGCAATGTTCACCCATGCTGTACCATTCCACTGCTGCCATTGGTAGCTCAGTGCATTTGTAGATACCACAGTAAAGACCGCATTGGTGCCATCACAAACAAATTTTGTGAGCGGCTGCTGCGAGATCACTGGTAATTGAGCATCAACTACGGTTACCGTAAAGCTGCAGGTGCTGCTGTTTCCGCAGGCATCCGTAGCTGTTACATTCACAGTAGTGGTCCCGATCGGGAATACAGAACCAGATGCCGGAACACTAACGATCGTGACTGCGCCATTACAATTATCTGTGGCTGTTGGCGTAAAGTTCACAATAGCGGTACAGGAACCTATGGGTGTAAGCACATTGATATTTGCTGGACAGGTAAGTACAGGGGCCGTTTGATCGTTCACCGTAATGATCTGCGTACAGGTGCTGCTGTTTCCGCAAACATCTGTAGCACGATAGGTCCTGGTAACAGTATACCGGTTAGGGCAGGTCTGGCCACTGATCACATCATTAACGAATGTAATGGTAACCGCACCAGCGCAATTATCTGTTGCTGTAACTAAGGCTGTATTCGGAGCTGGTACTGCTGAAGCGCAACTTACTGTAACTGCCGCTGGACAAGTGATCACCGGTGGAGTTACATCATTAACAGTAATGGTCTGCGTGCAATCTGCAAAGTTGCCGCATACATCCGTAGCGCGATACGTACGGGAAACCAAATATCTGTTCGCACAGGTCTGGTTGCTGATCACATCACTGATGAAGGTAATGGTCACCGCACCAGCGCAATTATCCGTTGCCGTTACCAGGGCTGTATTCGGTGCAGGCACTGCTGAAGCGCAACTTACTGTCAATGCTGCAGGGCAGGTGATCACTGGTGGCGTTACATCATTTACGGTAATGGTCTGGGTACAATCTGCAAAGTTGCCGCATACATCCGTAGCGCGATAGGTACGCGTAACCAAATATCTGTTCGCACAGGTCTGGTTGCTGATCACATCACTGATGAAGATAATGGTCACCGCACCCGCGCAATTATCAGTTGCCGTTACTAATGCTGTATTCGGTGCAGGCACTGCTGAAGCGCAACTTACTGTCAATGCTGCGGGGCAAGTGATCACCGGTGGCGTTACATCATTCACTGTGATAGTCTGCGTACATTCTGTAAAATTATTAGCTGCATCCGTAGCGCGGTAGGTACGGGTAATGATAAACCTGTTTGCGCAGGTCTGGCTGCTGATCACATCTCCCCTATGCGTTACCACCACTCCTGGGCAATTATCAGTAGCAATTACTGAAGCGATGTTTGCGGCCGGAACTGCCGAAGCGCAGCTTACTGTTACTGGCGCAGGACAGGTGATCGCCGGAGCTTCCGTATCATTAATAGTAACCGTGAAACTGCAACTGGAATTACCACAGGCGTTGGTTGCTGTTACTGTTACAGTAGTTGTTCCCTTATTAAAGAAAGAGCCGCTTCCATCTCCGCTTCCGGAGGCAGTGGTGGCACCAGTGAAAGTATAGGTCAGCGTAGGCGCTGGTGTTCCACCTGGTACAGTTGTATAGGTAACGGCGCGTCCGCAAAGTCCGGTAGTATTAGCTAGTGTGATATTTCCAGGGCAACTGATGGTAGGTGGCGTACTTACTACCGTTACTGTGGTGTTTGCTGTGGCCGTACAACCATTATTACCATAACCCAGGGTTACAGAATAGTTTGTTGTTGTAAGGGGTGAAACTGTAATTGACTGAGTGGTTTGTCCACCAGGGCTCCAGAGGTAACTAGTTGCCAGGCTGGCGGTGATAATGGAAGATCCGCCGCAGTTAATTGAGGCTGGAACAGGAGTAGCGGCAGATGGATCCCTTGGAAGGTCTACGGTCACCGTATAGTTTCCGCAACCAGTACCCACATTCACCTCATGCACCACAATTTGAATAGTTGCACCTGCTGGGATGGTCGCTTCATAATACGCAACGCCCGGGAATGAACTACCCGGATCGGCCAGGTAATTTGTACAGAGATTCAGCGGATCAAAGCTGCCTAAATAGGCCACAGAGAATATACTGGTTCCACATCCCGATGCAATACCTATCGTAGCACAAACCGGTACGGCTCGCGGATTTGTTATGGAATATACATCATAGTATCGGCTACCTGTTGTGGTGAAAGTTCCAGGACAAACCTTTGGCACAGCACAGGTTGATAAGGCAGCAAAACGATTGAGTCTGCCGGTTTGCTGTGCATCACCAGCAGCAAGTGAACCATTGAATACATAATCAGCCACTGTAACATTATTGGTATCGCTGGTAGCACTGCAACCATTTCCATCAGTAGCTACAAAACGGTAAATACCTGAACTGGTAACTCCTAATGTTGGACCAGATCCGGCTGCTGAAAAACTTCCGGTTAAACCCGACAGGCTTCTTTCCCAGTTATAGGTAACTCCCGGAATATTTGGTGACGATAAAGTGGTGGTAACACCCTGGCAGGTAATATTATTACCGCCGGTGATCGTTGCATCTGGTAACGCATTTACATTTATCGTTACTGAAGGTGTAACTGCAGAACAGCCATTGTTTCCATATCCCAGCGTAACAGAATAGGTTGTATTGCTGACAGGGTTTACGTTTATTGATTGAGTTGTCTGACCACCAGGACTCCATAAATACGTGTCGGCCACACTTGCAGTTAATGTCTGTGTTGAACCGGCACATACAGGAGATGCAGGCGCACCCGATATCACAGCAGGTGTTTCCCTTGGAAGGTCTACGGTCACCGTATAGTTTCCGCAACCAGTACCCACATTCACCTCATGCACCACAATTTGAATAGTTGCACCTGCTGGGATGGTCGCTTCATAATAGGCAACGCCCGGGAATGAACTACCCGGATCGGCCAGGTAATTTGTACAGAGATTCAGCGGATCAAAGCTGCCTAAATAGGCCACAGAGAATATACTGGTTCCACATCCCGATGCAATACCTATCGTAGCACAAACCGGTACGGCTCGCGGATTTGTTATGGAATATACATCATAGTATCGGCTACCTGTTGTGGTGAAAGTTCCAGGACAAACCTTTGGCACAGCACAGGTTGATAAGGCAGCAAAACGATTGAGTCTGCCGGTTTGCTGTGCATCACCAACAGCAAGTGAACCATTGAATACATAATCAGCCACTGTAACATTATTGGTATCGCTGGTAGCACTGCAACCATTTCCATCAGTAGCTACAAAACGGTAAATACCTGAACTGGTAACTCCTAATGTTGGACCAGATCCGGATGCTGAAAAACTTCCGGTTAAACCCGACAGGCTTCTTTCCCAGTTATAGGTAACTCCCGGAATATTTGGTGACGATAAAGTGGTGGTAACACCCTGGCAGGTAATATTATTACCGCCGGTGATCGTTGCATTCGGCGCTGGGTTAACCAGAACAGTTGCTGTGATCGGAGTACCAGTACAACCATTGGCTATTGGTGTGATCGTGAAAGCAACGGTGACCGGGGAGCCGGTTGTATTTACCAAGGTTCCGGAAATATCACCGCTACCATTGGCGGCAATGCCTGTTACAGCAACCGTATTATCACGTGACCAGTTGAAAGTAGTTGATGGTACTGCACCTGAAACTACAATAGATGTGATAGGAGTGCCAGAGCATACGGTCTGGGACGCAGGCGTAGCAATGGCATCAGGAATAGGATTGATGGTCCCTGAAACAGCCACATCAACTGCAGTTGCTCCGGCGGACGTTAAATTAACATTACCACTGATAGGGCCGGCAGGAGCTGTTGCCGCGGAACGTACATAGATAGTAGTGGCAGTTACTATTCCACCAGATTGGGTAAGTGTGATACTGCCGGTATAACCACTGCCAATTGTAGTTGAGATCTGGAAATTCGTTGGTGCAGTGATATTAATATTACCTGTAAGCTGTGCTCCACTTACACTGAATTGCTGAAGATCAGGATCCACAGAAGCGGTTCCTGCGCATGCAGTGATCGTTCCTGTAACTGGCGAAGCGAAAATAGTTGGTCCAGCCACGCAACTGAAACTGCAGGCAAGCGGTAAATTGAATGCAACGGGAACTGGTGGAGCGAATGTATTATCAGTATTCCAGTTGGCCGCATTATTGATAGCAGGTATCAATACAGCAGGAATATTATTTGCGGTAGAACAATTATATTTTGCGTTGATACCAGCTGTGATCGCGGTATTATTTGCGCTTGCCAACGCAGCCGGAAGTACAGAAGAGTTGGAAGAAAAAAAGCAGGCTACCAGGCTGGCATCCCAGGCTTTGTTCAGGCTAATGCCTGCGATAAGCGTAGGTGAAGTATGTAATCCCTGGTAGGCAAAGATCTGGTCTCCACCAATGGAAAGGCTCAGGAAAGCAGCAGCATCATTATTACAAGCCTGAATACCGGTAACCGTACCAGTAGTTGCGGTTAATCCATATTTACATTTGATGCGAATTTGTGTGCCGCAGGTTAGTGCGGAAGTGGAAGTCCACCGAATGATACCATCATTTATCGCACCAGTATTGGCACCACATGGATTTGCTGTTTGAAAAGCGCCTGCAGTGAGCCATCCGAAATCGGTGAAGTTGATGATGGTCCCGGAGTTAATATCTTTTAATAGAATAAAAGAAAACTCATCATCCTGGGTACTGCCATTAACGCCATCATCGGCGCTGATATATCCAACAAAGGCAAGGTCACCTGCTGCCAGGGTAGTTTGTGCTTCTGCTTTATTTAACTGAAAGCAGAACAATAGAAGGATCAGGAGTTTAGCAGGAAAATGCCTTAGAATTGATCTCATATGCGGTTTTTAGTTCCGATCTTACCCGATCGGGTATTTATTTTATAGGTCGGGAGAACATATCCCCTTCTTTTATACCGTATTCTATTAACCTCCCGGCGCTCATGAATCCCTCGGGAGTATAAATGATCTTTAGTTTGATCATTGAATGGTCGGCTGTGACCACCAGAACGTCCCCCGAATTTAAAATAATTATCCTGCCCGGAAGGAAATTTTCTGATTTACTATCCGAAACTTTTTCTGCCTCCAGGATCTTAATGACCATACCATTTATAAAAGCACCGGCCCCTTTATTCCATGGGTTGCAGGCATTGATCAGGGCGATCGTATCATCACTGTCCATTTCCTCCCAATTGATCATCACCTGTTCTGGTCCCGGCCGGTTAAACCATACCGCCTTCTCTTTATCCTGTGGCCTGGTAATCAGTTTCTCACTGTAACTAAGTATCTCCATTAGTTTCCCGGCCATCTGTCCACCTAAAAATGACATGCTGTTCTTCAGCCATCCATACGTATAATTCTTTTTCAGCTGCATTTTTTCCTGCATCACTATATTTCCCTCATCCATTGCCTCTTCCACCAGGTGAATCGTCAATCCTGCGAAAGGCTCCCGGTTCTTTACCTGGTAAAACAAAGGGTCTGCCCCGCGGTATTGAGGAAGAAGTCCATAATGAAAATTATAAAATCCACGGGCCGGCAAACAAATAGTATCCCTGTCTAATTTCCAGGGGAAGGTCATCAACAGGCCCAGGTTTGAACCAGGTGATGAAAACAAAGCCTTCACCTGCTGCTTCCATTCCTTTTTATTCAATTCAATTACCGGAATGTTAGTTGGTAAGATCTCACGTACCTCCCGGATCACTTCCTTGTTTGACGCCGGTATAGCCACAGCCATCAATTGCTGATGAAAGGCCAGTGTTTGCACCGCATGTATCGCGATGCTATCATTACAAAGAACTATGGCAGTTAATGGTTCCATCTGTTAACTGCAGAGATAGGTATTTGTCCAGCCGGATGAATCTTCCAGTACGCTTTTTTCAACCAGTATTTTCCATTCAGCAAGGCTTTGATCTGTATCCAAGGCTGGCTTTAAACTTTTTTCTGCTCCATTTTGTGTTGATTCAAAAACCGGCCCCAGCAGGTGTTTTGTGACTGGATCCAGGACCATTTCCCCTCTTGGTGTGCTAAACCCTTTTTCTGATAAGGAACCTAGTAATGCACCCGGATTTCGCCGGGCTATATCCAGGTTCAGGTATTCTTTCAATAGCAATCCTGATTCCCATCCTAATAAAGAAAATAAATTAGCCGGCTTCCCTGTATCCTGCTTTAACTGCTCCTTAAACTGGTTGTTTTCCTTATTATCCAGTCCCGAATGCCAGGGCAGGTATCCGCTTAGTTCAATATCCGCTGAAAGATCGGTCGACTTACTGTTTTGTTCTCCCAGCATAAAAGGAGACCCGAATATTTTGATAGGCCGGCCCAGCTTTAAGTCAACCAGCTCCTTTAAGAATTGATCAGATTCTTCTCCTGAAAACAAACCGAGAATCGTAGATATCTCTTCATTATCCTTTAAGAATTGAGCAAGCGGGGCTATGGAAAAATCAGCCTTCTTTAGTGGACTAACATAAGTATGTACGATAGTACCTTTTTCCAAAAATGGGCTCACCATAGCATGACCATGATGGTAACCACCATCATAATAGGAAATGGCAAGAGCCGCTTTTTCAATATTTTGGTCTGCGGCCTTTTTTCCTGTCAGTCGGCATAGTAACACTTCCTCCAGGTCAAGAAAAATAACATTATCAGGAGCTACCCAGTTCAAAGCATAGTTCGCTCCCGGGTTTACTATGACCAGGGGCTTGTCCAATGCGCCAGGTAAGGGGTAAATTGTATCGGATATACGCTGATCGATGAAAGCGATTAAAATATCAGCATTCTCGACCAGAAATAATAGTTCCGCTTTTTGATACAATTCTTTTTTGTCTGAGCCAAAGCCAATAGGCTCCAGCATTAATTCCACCTCTTCCTGTATTCCCAAAGCCTTTAAGGAGGAACGGATCCCTGCAATAAAATCACTGCCGAGCAGGGGATAGATACCCGACCGGGGAAATAATATACCAGCTTTTAACATGATGATTAGTTCCTGCTTGGAAAGATCCCCTCTAAACAAATAATAAAGTTCAGCCCCAGATAGGGTGGGCGTATAGAAAATGGCTGGTTCGAACCCGCTGGAGATAGCGTTATATTATTAATGATCGCCGCCATATTTGAATCTGAACTGGTAGAATAGGCATTTCCACCACTTACAATACCTGGATAACGCGTGGAAGGATTGGCATTAGTGGCTTCTCTTTCTGCATTGGCCCCCTGGGTAAGCGAAGCCACTCCATTTAATGAATGATTATGTACAGGAAGTTGAGTGCTTACCAGAGTGATTGATTCGGTTCCAGCTAACTCTCCCAGGTCAATATTGGGGAGACCGGGGCCCGAGCTGAAATGAGCGCCAAATCCACTGCGACCCCTGAAATCAGGAAGCGCAAAAGTGGTCGTTCCGTTTCCACCATAGGTGGTTCCTAACAAGGCAAATACTGCGGTGTATGAGGCAATTGATAATAATTGGCCATTACATAAAGCCCAGCTTCGGGGATTAAAATTCCCGGCAAATAATCTTATCTCAGCGAGCGTACCTTCCATGACAGTTCAATTTTTTT
Source organism: Chitinophagaceae bacterium (assembly GCA_016720565.1). Taxonomy (GTDB): domain Bacteria; phylum Bacteroidota; class Bacteroidia; order Chitinophagales; family Chitinophagaceae; genus JJ008. Next base: position 959,491 of record JADKKJ010000011.1, on the reverse strand, counting down.
TAAAAGAATTAATTCCTGGAAGGAAATATTCCAAACAGACAGATAATATAATTCATACCCAGGTAAGGAGGCATTATGCTGAAAGGTTGACTACCTCCTGCATTTGCTACAGATAAAGCCCCATTTAAGGGCGCCATTTGCGCATCCTGCGTACTGGAATAAGCATTGGTACCGCCCTGGGCAGGATAATTACCCGTAGGACTGATACTGTTACCAGCGCCATTCTTTGCACCCATGGTTAATGAACCGCTAACCACATGGGTATGTGCAGGCATATTAGTTTGAAGCAGGGTTACAGTAGGCGTTCCTGCCACCTGGCCAAGTTGAATATTAGACAGGCCCGGACCTGTTCCTGTACCTACCGGTACCCTTCCCCTTAGATCAGGCAGGGCAAAAGTGGTCGTTCCGTTTCCACCATAAGTAGTTCCCAGTAATGAAAACAGGGCTGTATTCGTCGCGATCGAAAGGATTTGCCCGCTGCAAAATGCCCAGGTTCGTGGATTAAAATTTCCGGCAAACATTCTGATCTCTGCAATAGTACCTTCCATGTGTTGGTTGATTTATAAAAAATAAATATAGAGATTTTTTCCAGTAAATTCCTTTAATGGGAAATAAAAAATCGTCTAATGGAATTTTGAAAAAAATATGTAGTTTGGTAGCTGATACCTGAATCAGTCGCAACCAAAAACCAATTATGAGTTCCAGAAGATCATTCGTTAAAAAAGGAGCGCTTGCCGCTGCAGCCATTGTTGCCGCGAACCCTATCAGTTCTTTTGCGGGGTTTGCCCCCTCTGTTTACGGTGGTGAATTCAGCAATGACAACTCCTTTACGCTTTTACATACCTCCGATATGGGAACCCAATGGAATCGGATATCCGATGGTTCTGCTTATGATGGCCTGGGTGGCTTTCGTTCACTGCATAATGTGGTGAGTGAGATCAGGAAAGAATGGAAGAATCATATCCTGGTAGATGCAGGAGGTATGAAACCTGAACTATTTGAAATGGCGGCAGAGCTTGAATATGATGCCTTAAATATTAATACGGGGATAGATAACCTTAAACAGGCGGTTTCTGTTCACCGATTACCGGCCATTAGCCATCATCCGGCACACCTGGCTGAAAACGCTAACCCATATCGTATCATTTCAAAAGGAAAGATCCGCCTGGGTGTTATTACTGCCAATCTGGAAGCAGGCAGTGGCAATCCTATGATACATGCCCTTGAAACCTCCCGCCTGCTGAAAAAAGAAAAAGATTGCCAGTTGGTGATCTGCCTTTCAAACCTGGGCGCAGATAAAAACAAAAGACTAAGTGATCATACACTGGCCAACAGATCAACAGATATTGATATGATCATTGGAACCGGCAGCGGACTTATAGTGCGCACTCCCACCACCAGTTTTAATAAAAACCGCCAGGAGGTGATCCTCAACTATTCCGGATATGGCGGCCTGGTACTTGGAAAAATCGACTTCCTTTTTAATGATAAAGGAGAAAGGATGGCTGTTCATTTCAGGAACCTGGTGATCGGCGCCAGGGAAAACCGCTGGAAAGATCTTCCAAGCGCTGAGAGGAAGATCCTTTCATGATCCACTATATTAAATTCGACCTGAATTTCGATGCGGTGCAGCTGAAAAAAGAGCTGGATGCTTTAACCTCCCTCTCATGGCCCCTGCATTACCAAAAACGGGATTATGAGGGAGAATGGAGTGCTATTTCCTTAAGAAGCACCGATGGCAATTCGGGAAATGTATTTATTTCTCCGATCGAAAATATCACTTACCAGGACACCGAACTACTTAAGGTCTCCCCCTATTTCCAGCTGGTGCTTCATTACTTTCACTGTCCTTTGCAGGCCGTACGATTACTAAAACTCAGCGCGGGTTCCATTATCAAAGAACATATGGATGCAGAACTTAGTTATGAGAACGGCGCTTTCCGCATCCATATACCCATTTACACAAATGATAAAGTTGATTTCAGGGTGGGGGGCGATGTTTTACAATTAAAAGAAGGCGAATGCTGGTATTGCAATTTTAACCTGCCGCATTCCATTGCCAACCGGGGTAAAACAGATCGGATCCATCTGGTAATTGACGGATTAGTGAATGATTGGGTAAATGAACTGTTCAATAGCTCCCGGGTGTTGCTCCGGAAAGAGGGAGACGAAAAAGAACCCATCGAGGATGAAAACACCCTGCGTGAAATGATCTACCATCTTCGATCGATGAATACCCCCGCCGGGGAAAAGCTTGCCAATGAAATGGAAGCCAGGCTTCATGCAGCTTACAATAAGGAATAATTATATTGCGTCCCTATGTTCAAGAAACAACAATGGATAAAGGCCATCGTGTACCGATTCTATTCGGTGCTGATCACCTTTATCGTGTCCTATATTTTTACCGGCAACCTGCTGGTTTCGCTTTCCATAGGACTTATCGATTCCCTTGTCAAGATATTTTCTTATTACGCTTTTGATGAGATCTGGGATCATTTTACAAAACTGAAAATAAAACCCGGTGTTGTATTTCTTACCGGACTCAGCGGCTCAGGTAAAACAACTTTGGCAAGGTCGGTAATAGAAAAACTGCAGAAAAAAGGCCTGACCCCTGTTTTGCTGGATGGAGATGAGATACGCAACGCCATAAAACTTACCGGCTTTGATGAGGAATCACGTAAACGCCATAACCTGAATGTTGGCTATATGGCCAAGATCCTGGAATCACAGGGAAAGCTGGTGGTGGTTTCTTTGATCTCTCCTTATGCTGATATTCGTGACCAGATCCGGGGCATGTGTGATCGCTTCATTGAGGTCCACGTTTCCACCGATATTTCTGTATGTATGCAACGTGATACCAAAGGCCTTTATGAAAAAGCCCTGAAAGGGGAGATCAAGGATTTCACCGGTGTATCAGCCCCCTACTTTCCTCCCAATAAAGCAGAACTGGTAATAGATACCGCTATTGTTAACGTGGATGAAGGGGCACAAAAGATCATCAACGCATTAAGATCATGAGATATAATTTATTCATTGGCCGCTATCAAAGTCCGCATAAAGGGCATATGGAACTTTTCAACCAGTTCCTCTCAAAAGGACTTCCGGTTTGTATCGCTATTCGTGACATAGCCCCTGATGCCGCCAATCCGCTTAGCGCGGAGCAAGTGGCCAGTCTCTGGGAAAAAGTTTACGCGAACCAACCACTGGTCAGGGTCATTATCATTCCGGATATAGCCTCCGTAAATTATGGAAGAGGTGTAGGTTATGAAGTGAACCAGTTACAGGTACCGGATAATATTGCAGCCATATCCGCCACTGAAATAAGGACCCAGATACGCGAGGGAAAAAATGGCTGGAAGGAATTTGTAGATCCTTCGATTCATGAATTATTAGCCGGTTTACTTATCGATCGTTAAATGAATAACCCAGTTGCCGATATATTAAAGAACTGGATCCCTTACAAACTGGAGGAAGGCCAATGCCGTTGGCTGTATACAGCAGATACCAGATTCACACACCCCTTCTTTGATGAGACCATCGGGATCTGCAGGATAGACCCCATTAACCGCCATTCCCGGCGACCGACCAGCGATCTGGAGATCATGAAAGAATGGTCGGAACAAATAGATGCAGCGCCGGTAAAAGCACTGATCTTTCATGTTTCACGTTGTGGTTCCACCCTGCTTTCACAGCAACTTGCCCTGGATGAAAATAATATTGCGCTTTCGGAGGTTCCTTTTTTAGATGAACTGCTTCGCCAGGGGTTCAGGAATAAAGAAGAGAAAAAAGCCGGCGATTATTTTAAAGCTGCCCTTCGATTTTATAGCGCCCGCAGAAATGGAAGTGAAAAAGCAGTCTATATTAAAACAGATAGCTGGCACCTGCATTTTTATGCACAGCTGCGCGAACTATTCCCTGATCTTCCTTTTATTATTTTGATCAGAAGGCCCGATGAGATCATCCGATCCCAGCGAAAAATGCCAGGCATGCAATCCGTTCCTGGAATGATCGAGCCGGAACTATTCGGTTTTAATCCCAACGAATTATATTTTGCTGAACACGACAAGCATATGGCCGAAGTACTGGCCACCTATTACAAGGCCATACAAAATATCATTGCCATTGACAACAATGTGCTGTTATGCAATTATGCAGAAGGCATGAACAATGTCTTTGAAAAAATGGCCGGGTTCATTGGCCTGAATACCGACCATGATCGGTTGGAAAAAATAAAAGATCGGGGTAATTTTCACGCCAAGAAACCCGGTGAAAAATTTGAAGAGCCTCCCCTGAATGAAGAGCTGCCGGATTTTTTGAAAAAAGCAATGAAGCTATACGAAGAACTGGCCTCAAACATCCGCCCACATTCGGAAAAGATTGGAATAGGCCTGTAACATGAGAGCCGATTCCGGGGAAAAAGGATCTCGTTGCTGCAACACACCCTGCACCTGGTTCAGTTCAAATAATAATTGCCTTTGCTCGGCTGAGCGGATATTGCTCTGTAACCAGGTTATGGCCGCTAATCTTTCTCCGCTTCTTATCTCATTCACACAATGCAGGAACTGGCAGGGATAAAGAATGGCATCGCCCTTGGCAGGTTTAAAGGCTACGGGACCTGCAGCCCCCTGTAAAACCAATTCACCTCCTTCATAAGTTGCAGGATCACTGAGAAAAATGGTCATGGCCATATCTGTACGGATCATTGGATCTCCCATAAGCGGGGAATCCACATGCCAACCATAAAATTGTCCGGCACCATATTTACTAATGATAAAAGGATAAATGCTTTTAGGCTGGGCAGCTGCCTGGAAATAATTACTGTTTTCAACAGCACGATTGATCACCGAAAGGATCGCCTTATAGGCCCCGTCCTGTTTATCCAGCTGCAGGTTATTCTTTACCTGCTTTGCAGCCATAGTAGCTGTGGCTTTTCCATCTGCAAAATTAGCACCCGTTACCAGGGCATCGATCTCCTGAAGATCTTCAGGACTTAGTAAAGATTGAATATGGTGAAATGGCTGACTCATTATTTAGGTTTGATTACTTATTATTAATTATTTCCTGTAACCCGGAAAATTCTTCCTGACTCCCGACTCCTAACTCCAAACTACTAACTTCTCTCTACCCTCTCATCCATTTCCTCATTTTCGGATAAACAGGTCTTTCTGGATTCTCCGGGTCAAATTTCTCCCAGGCCATTTCGGTCCACTGAAGCATTGGCACTCCAAAATACCTTCCTTCCAGGAAATTATCGGCAATAAATCCTCCGCCGCCTTTATATCCATGATCATGAAATACAATATGCGGGTCAATTTCAAGATGCAGGGCCACCGCGAAACTCCAGGCAATGGCCATCATTTCTTCTGCTTCATGCATGGGCCGTTCTCCTATACTAAGATCATTAAGGGTATGCCGCTCTGAAGGTGGTACAATGGCAATATGACCGGCCTCGTGCAAAACATCCCCTACATAAAGCAATTTCTCTTTATCAATGTGCATTTCCCCTTCTGTTATCAGTATACCCGGAAGAAAACAATCCTCTTCAATATCTCTGAAAACATTAGTGATACCGATATCATTCAGGAAATGGGTCAGCTTATCTAATAATCGGTGATCTTCTTTCCCGTTCATAAGATCCCAAATATCGCCAGGAAAATGGAAGTTTGTTTTTCCATCTTTATAAATCTGGCTATTTTCATGTGAATGGGTAATAAAGTTATTGAGTCAAAGCATCCACTGCCTGTTCCCATGGAAATGGGAAGTTTGGGCATCCGGTTTATTCCACGCTACTGGAAAAGATCCTGGTTGAAAAAGAATGGCCAGCTGAACCAGGAGGCCTACCAGGAAGAGTGGAACATCGATAATGCGTTATTAAACGCGTTGGGGCTGGGGTTGGAACAAACCATTATCCAGGTTTACCAGCATTGCAGGTCGCTGGAAGAATTTGAGCGTTGGATCGGGTCTACAGTCGATCTGGATCAGCTTAAAGACCGTATCCGGCAATTTAATGAATTCATTGAACAGGGAATGAACCAAGGCCTATCGGAAGAGATCGGAACCGTTCTGCGCCCTGATGAATGGAAATTCTGGGAAGAAAATGGTTATATCATTATAAAAAATGCCATTTCTAAAGAAGATGCGCAAGCTACCGTGCAATTGATCTGTGAACACATCAATATCGATCCCAATGATCCGCAAACCTGGTACCATCCTCACCCCTCCAGGCAGGGAATAATGATCCAGTTGTTTCAGCATGAACAATTAGAAAAAAACAGGCATTCCAAAAAGATCAGGCAGGTATATGAACAATTATGGGGAAGAAAAGATATTCATGTAAATACAGACCGGGTAGGTTTTAATCCACCAGAAACAGATCATTGGAAATTCCCGGGTCCCCGTATGCACTGGGATGTTAGCCTTGCCTTACCGATACCTTTTGGATTACAGGGAATACTTTACCTCGCAGATACAGCGCTAAACCAGGGTGCTTTTACACTTGTACCTGGATTTCATTTAAAAATAGAGGAGTGGATCCATTCCCTGCCACCAGGCACAAACCCTCGTACCCGGGATATGGATGAACTTGGGCCTCTGCCAATAGCCGCTGAAGCGGGAGATTTTATCATTTGGCACCAGGCCCTTCCACATGGAAGCAGCCCTAATCGTTCCGAAAAACCAAGGTATGTTCAGTATTTTAATTATGCCCCGCTGGATGTGGAACATCAGGAGAAATGGATATGATCATTCTAATTTTAAACATGGGAGCTGGTAACATGAATCAGCTATGTTGACTTCTGATCAAAACAAAGGTTATATAACTTATCACCGCCACCCCCCCCCCCCCCCCCCCCCCCCCCCCCCCGATTTTTTCTCCCCCCCTCCCCTTGGGCCGGGGGGCCCCCAAAAAAAAAAAGGCCCCGGCCCGGGGATCCCCCCTTCTCTTTTTTTTGGGGGGGGGGCTGTTTCCCCCCCCCCGCGCCCCCCCTTTTTTTTTTTTTTGCCCTCCCTTTGGGGGGGGGGGAAATATTCCCCCCCCCCCTTCCCCAAAAAATTTTTTTTTCCGGGCCGAAAAACAAAGGGAGAAGAAAAAGGGAAAAAGGGTTTGTAAAGATCATTATCACTGCACTGATCCAGGCATAATGTATATGGTCCATCAGTTTAGTGATGATGGTTAGGCCCAGCGTAAGGAGTATAGAATTCACCACGATGATCACCCGAGCCTTCCTGTCCACATCGATGATCAGCTTTATGTTCTGGCTATAGACCTGGCGAAGCAGATTATCTGAATTGACATGCTCCTCCTTTGCCCAATCATTTACTGTTTCATCTAAATATTTGTCTGACATACTATTACAAGGTAAACTATCCTTTCCAGAAGGCAATTGACCTCGATCAGCCCAACACCTAACTTATAAGTTGTCTTTATCTATCTCCCCCTGCCTGCAGGCAGATATTTACCTTACAACCCCTAACTTAGTCACCTCATTTACATCAAAAAAAACAATGCGCATACTCTCCCTTCTCCTCCTGCTTCTAACCTGCCTTAGCACAAGATCACAAAAGCTTACCTCCGGAGGAAAATTAAAACCCGAGCAGGCCCTGATGGATATTCGTAAATATACTATCAGCCTGGACCTGGACCTTGAGAAAAAAAGCATTGCCGGTTATACGCTTATCGATCTGAATACACTTCAACCAACCCGCGTTTTGTTGTTCGACCTGATGGACTCATTTATGATCCAATCAGTACTGGTGAATAACAAAAAGCAGCCCTATGAATATGCGCACAACCTGATACGCATCAATCTTGACCAGGAGCTACCTGCGGGCAAACAATCCGTTCGCGTTAACTATTCGGGAAGTCCGCATATCGCCATTCGCCCGCCCTGGGATGATGGTTTTACCTGGACCAAAGATCCCGCAGGCAATCCATGGATAGCAGTAACAGCAGAAGGCGGCGGCGGAAAACTTTATTATCCATGTAAAGACCATCCCTCAGATGAGCCCAATGAAGGAGCTGAACTGATCATTACCGTTCCCAAAGGTTTGGTAGTGGCCGGTCCCGGCTTACTTCAGAAAACAACTGTAAAAGGTAAGAAAGTGACCTACGATTGGAAAACCAATTATTCCATCAATAACTATAGTATTCTTTTTAACGTAGGTAAATTCAATGTGGTAACAAGAGAGTATACCAGCGTGAATGGTACGAAGATCCCCATGCAGTTCTATGTACTGGAGGCAAACACCGGTAAGGCAGCCCATCACCTGGAAATACTGGAGCAAACCCTTCGCAGCCGCGAAAAATATTTCGGCGAATACCCCTGGGCCAAAGAAAAAATTGCCATCTGCGAAACCCCCCACCTGGGAATGGAACATCAAACCATGAATGCTTACGGCAATAAATTCAAATACGATAAAGTTGGCGGACAGGATTTCGACTGGCTGATGGACCATGAATTCGGCCATGAATGGTGGGGCAATAAGATCACCGCCAAAGACTGGGGCGATTACTGGATCCATGAAGGCATCAATACATTTGGCGATAACCTGGATGTACTTGAACTGGCGGGTGAAGCTGAATACATCAAACGGTTTAAGGGAATGGCGCCAGGCTTTGAAAATAAAATACCCATCGTACAGGGAAAAGATATAGATGAAGAGACCGCCTATGTGGGAGATATCTATGGCAAAGGCGCATTCTTCATGCATACGCTTCGATATGTGATCGGAGATAGTATCTTCTTTCCGGCACTAAAAGAATTTGCCACCTCACCCAAATACACCTATGATAATCTTACCAGCACCGAGGATATTGAACAATTCTTCAGCAAAAAAGCGGGAAAGAACCTGGTACCACTTTTTGATCTCTTCTTACGAACTACGAAAAAACTGGAGATCTCTGTCAGGCAAATACCAAATGACGCTTACCTGATCAGTCTTTCGAATCTTGATATGACCATCCCCTTAAAAATTGTTACAGAATCGGGCGAGCAAATTATTATGGCCGGTAAGAAAATCACCATGATAAAAAGTAAATCACTACCAATAATAGATCCCGATAAATATTATTTAACTCGAATTATTTATGAATAGAAATATTACAGGTTTATAAGTTCTTAACTAAAAAAAATTGTCTTGAAAAAGATCTTCCCTTTTATCCTTAGTATACTTCTTGCCCAGGCTACCATCGCCCAGGCCGATAAGATACCCGTGCTGATCCGCTGTGATGATATCGGTATGTGCCATTCGGTGAATATGGCGGCTAAACAGGTACTGGAAACCGGCATACCCGTTTCCATGTCGGTAATGGTTCCCTGTCCCTGGTTCAGCGAAGCGGCAGAAATGCTAAAACAATACAAGAATGTTTCCATTGGCATACACCTTACTTTAAATGCTGAATGGAAGAACTATCGCTGGGGACCGGTACTGGGAGCAAAGGCAGTTCCATCACTGGTAGATTCTGTGGGTGATTTTTTCCCATCCCGAAGCAGGTTGTTTGCCAATAACCCAAGTCTTACAGAAATTGAAGCCGAACTAAGAGCGCAGATACAAAAAGCACTGAACTCCGGTTTAAAGATCGATTACCTGGATCATCATATGGGTGCTGCTGTTCAAACACCAGCTACAAGAGCCATCGTAGAAAAACTGGCCAAAGAATTTCACCTGGGTATCTCCCGCTATTTTGAAGAAGAAGGAATAGATGGCTGGTATTTCACTCCGCCCAATGAAAAAGCGGATTCCATGCTGTTGAAACTGAAGAACCTTCCGCCCGGTAATATCAAATTATTTGTGATACATGTGGGATTGGCCTCCCCGGAAATGAATGCTATGGAAGACCTCAATCCCTTTGGTCCGAAAGAAATGAGTAAACACCGTTTGGGCGAACTGAATGGCCTGGTCTCCCCTGCATTTCAAACGCAGTTAAAAGATAAAAAATACAAATTGGTAAATTACAGAATGGTTATTGCAGATAAAGGCCTGGAGAATATGATCAAACCAAAAGAGTAAGGTCGGCTGGCAAATGATCCTGGATAATTTCAGGAAATATACCGAAGGAAATTGATCCTCTCTAAGTCTTTAGCTGACTAAATCCTTCTAACCTTTTTGAGGCTGGATGCCATATAAGCTATATATTTAATAGCCTGCCCGGGTGGAAACACTACAAAACCAACAATATGAGCTCCACCAGCCCGAATTTACCAGGACAGGCGTCTACCGGTACGTCCATACATTATCAATCCAGGATCTTTTCACTTGATGTGTTGCGGGGAATAGCCCTGCTGGGCATACTATTGGTCAGCATAAATGAGTTTGGTGGATTCACCAATAATGAAAAAGCCTTTTATATTACCGCTACGCATGGCGGTAATTTTAAACTGATGTCTGCCATCAGCATATTATTCGAAGGGAAAATGCGTGCCCTCCTGTCCCTGGTCTTTGGCGCAGGAATGCTGCTCTTCCTTCGAAAAAAAGAATTTCCCGCTAACCTTTCCCCTGCTGATGCATTTATCCGCCGTCAATTATGGTTGATAGGTTTTGGCCTGGTCAATGCGTTCATCCTGCTTTGGCCCGGTGATATCCTGTTCCAGTATGGTATCGTGGGTATTCTTCTATTTGGCTTTTCAAGAATGAAAGCAAAAGGATTTTTTATTCTTGCCCTTGTTTGTACCCTGGTCTATTGCGGAAAATTATACTGGCTCTATGCAGATGATAAAAGCGATCGGAAAAAATGGGTGGCTGTTTCAGTCATAGAGAAAAAATATAAGGCAGATAGCCTTGCCCGGGCGAAAAAAGATAGCCTGAGTATGCCTGCAGATTCCATCCAGCGCAAAGTCTACCAGGCAAAAATCAGGATAGCCGACTCTATCGCCAGGAAAAACGACACACTTACCAATAAGCAAAATGGGGAAAAAAGTAAATGGGAAGGAACGCTGAAAGAACTGCGCTTCGATTCATCCAAAACTGTCGCAGAAAACAAAGACATGCGCCAGAAACAATGGGGCAAGGTCTGGGAACATTTACTACAACGATCCAAATTCAAAGAATCATGGTCATTTTACCGATTAGGCATCTGGGATATTTCTTCCATCATGTTCCTGGGTATGGCGCTTTTCAGCATAGGATTCTTTACCGGACGATTTTCCCCTTCAAGGTATTTGCTGATCGGAGTACTGCTATTCTCCGCAGGATTTGCCCTGGCCTGGTACCGCATAAAGCTGGGAGATGCCAGGATCATTGATTATAATACCTATATCGACTCCCATGCAATGCCTTATAACCAGTTCCTTCCCTTCGAAAGAATATTTATGGCTTTGGGTTATGTTTCGATGATCATGGCACTGATAAATACCCCTTTCCTTAAATGGTGCTGGTCGGGTTTCGCCAAAGTTGGACAGATGGCTTTAAGCAATTATTTACTTCAAACGCTGATCTGCACTTTCTTCTTCTATGGATATGGCTTTGGCTATTTCGGAAGGTTGAAACAACTGGAATTATATTTCTTTTTCGCAGAGGTCACCATGGTACAGATCGTGTTCTCTGTATTATGGTTAAAACATTATCGTATGGGACCGCTTGAATGGTTATTGCGAAGCCTGGTCTACCGGAAAAAACTGGATAATAAGTTACCGGCAACAGAAACCCCTTCCAAATCCTGATCAATTACCACCAAAAAATCTATTATGGATCAGTCAATTTCCATTGGAGCAACTGAAAAAACTATAACCGTAAAACCAGTTTCGGGTGCAGATCGTATCAAGAGTATTGATGCTATCCGCGGTTTTGCCCTGCTGGGTATATTAATGATGAATATTCCCGGTTTTGGTATCAACTGGGATTTCTGGTACCAGGTGTTACATGCCCCAAGGACCGGAAAAGATTATTATACGTTTGCCACCGTATTTGTAGTTTTTGAAGGCACCATGCGTGGTTTATTCTCCATGCTGTTTGGCGCCGGCATGGTTCTTTTTATGATGAATAAAAAAGAAATACCCGGCAAACCCCCGGTGGCAGAATATTATTACCGCCGTTTATTATGGCTGGTGTTTTTCGGACTGATCAATGGATTCGTGATACTCTGGATGGGAGATATTCTTTTTTATTACGGGCTCTGCGGCATGGTACTTTTTGCCTTCCGAAAACTTGATCCAAAATGGTTGCTTATCCTGGGCCTGGCCTGTGTTACGGTAGGCATGGTAAAAAAACAATGGAACTGGAATGAAACCAGGGATAAAAGGGCCACCTATCATGAAGCCATAAAAGCAAAAAAAGAAAAGAAAACACTGACACCCGAACAACAGGGGGCAATAGGTTACTGGGAGCAGATCGAAAAGAACCAGAAACCTGATACGGCAATAACGAATGATAACAAAAGAAAAATGCGCGGTAGCTATCCTACTGTTTTTACCCACCTGATCCCTATGGTTGCAGAATCGGAGGTCAGTTATATGTACGAGGACCCATGGGATCTTTTATGTATGATGTTCCTGGGTATGGCCCTTTTCGGCTGGGGATTTTTTACCAATAAATTAAAATCTTCCACCTATGCCATGTGGATGTTCATCGGTTATGGTATAGGTATTCCCATAGGCTGGATGTTATTCGATAAAGGCTGGATGAGTGGATTAAATCCCGGAGAATATGTGGACAGGTGGCGTTCTTCCCACCAGGTCTTCGCGGAATTCAGGCGTATCCCTATAACTATAGGACATGCCAGCCTGCTCATGCTGGTATACCGGAGTAAATTAGTGCCCTGGCTAATGAGGGCATTGGCTAATGTAGGACAAATGGCTTTTACCAATTATCTCATGCAAAGTATCATCTGTACTTTCTTCTTCTTCGGTTATGGTTTTGGCTACTACGACAAGCTCCGTTTCCATGAGCTTTATTATGTGGTCTTTGCTGTCTGGATCTTCCAGCTGATATTTTCATCAATATGGATGAATTATTTCCGCTTCGGGCCCTTTGAATGGGTATGGCGTTCGCTTACCTACTGGGAAAAGCAACCTATGCTGAAACGAAAAGAATGATCCGGTAGTCTTTACCATTTTTCGGTCCAGGAGAAATTCTTCTGGTAGATCTGCTGCTTATGTTCCCTGATATAGCTCAGGAAAGCCCTGGCCACTTCGGACATGTTCTTTCTTTTCAGCCAAACCAGTCGCCAGTGTTCGGTTAACGGCAAACCTTTAACTGAAAATATCTTTATTTCTTTCTGCTTTAGTTCATTTTTGATGCTAAGTAAGGATTGAATGGAATAGCCAAGTCCGGCCATCACAGCTTGCTTCACTGCTTCATTGGAAGTAAGTTCCATGCGGATCTTAGGAACAATATTGGCCTTTTGAAAATAACGTTGCATGGTGACTCTTGTACCAGAACCCGCTTCCCGGTAGATCAGCGGAAGTTCATCAAATACTGATTTATTCAATGAACCGGAAGTTTTCAATTTACTGTCTGCCGGACCCGTCAGGTAAAGACGATTGGGAAGCAATACCTCCTGTTCAATATTTACAGATTCAGGCAGCACAGATACCAGTGCAAAATCCACTTCGTTATTTTCCAGGCTCTTCACTACCCTGGTCTTATTCGTTACATCCATGAACAGGTCGATACCGGGATTATTTTGCAGGAACTCTTTCAGGTAAAAGGGCATTACATATTTGCCGGTGGATGCTACAGATAGTTTTAACCGGCCCGTAAGCATTCCCCGAAAACTATCCGACTGGTAACTGATAGCCGATACTTCCCCCAGTATACGTTGGGCGATGCCATATAATTCCCTTCCGAAATCGGTAACATATAATTTTCTTCCAATGATCTCGGTCAGCGGGATATCAAACTGCGATTGAAGGTTTTTTAATTGAATGGAAACGGCAGGTTGTGTCATATGTAATTGCTCTGCCGCCTGGGTTACACTGGCGTTTTCCACTACTACCATGAACACTTTTAACTGGTGAAGCGTAAAATTCATAAATATTATTTATGGTTTAGATAATAAAGTTAAATAAATATATATGGATTGTCCGCCGCATTTTTGCGTTACAAAACAACACACATGACAACCATCACAGTAGCAAAAGGAGACGGCATCGGTCCAGAGATCATGGATGCCACCCTCCGCATCCTGTTCGCCGCAGGCGCAAAGATCAACGTGGAAGAAGTGGAAGTAGGAGAAAAAGTATACCTGGCCGGAAATACTGCCGGTATAGCTAAATCCTCCTGGGATATTATCCGTAAGAACAAGATCTTCCTCAAGGCCCCCATTACCACCCCCCAGGGAGGCGGTTATAAGAGCCTGAACGTAACTACCCGCAAATTCCTGGGACTATATGCGAACATCCGTCCCTGCATGAGTCTTCATCCATTTGTAAAGACCAAGCACCCGGTAATGGATATCGTGATCATCCGGGAAAATGAAGAAGACCTTTATGCCGGTATTGAGCACCAGCAAACCGATGAAGTAGTGCAATGCCTGAAACTGATCAGCAGACCCGGCTGTGAAAAAATAGTTCGCTACGCATTTGAATATGCACGCGCATACAACCGTAAAAAAGTGACCTGCTTCACCAAGGATAATATCATGAAGCAAACGGATGGCCTTTTCCACCAGGTATTCGATGAGATCGGAAAAGAATATCCTGAGATAGAGCAGGAACACTGGATCATAGATATCGGCGCAGCCAAGCTGGCCGATACACCCGAAGCATTTGATGTGATCGTAATGCCAAATTTATACGGCGATGTTTTATCCGATGTGGCGGCACAGATCACTGGTTCAGTAGGACTGGCAGGCTCCGCCAATATTGGGGAAGAGTGCGCCATGTTTGAAGCCATTCATGGTTCAGCGCCTAAGAGAGCAGGACAAAATGTAGCTAATCCTTCCGGATTGCTGCAGGGCGCCATTATGATGCTGAATCATATTGGTCAGTCGGATATAGCCGAAAAAGTACAGAACGCCTGGCTTCGCACTATTGAAGAAGGGAAGCATACAAATGATATTTATAAAGAAGGAGTCAGTAAGCAAAAATTAAGCACCAGCGGATTTGCCGACGCCATTATCGAAAACCTGGGGAAAAAACCAACACTGTTCCATGAAGCAGTTTACGCGGGAGGAAAACCATTACAGCTGCCCGCTTATAAAAGAAAGACCGCCCAGAAAAAAGAACTGATCGGAACCGACATTTTTGTTCACTGGTCAGGTACCGATCCTGATGAACTCGCAAAAAAGATCGGAAAACTAAGCAATAACCAGGTTGAGCTGACCATGATCACGAACCGCGGTATCAAAGTCTGGCCGGATGGATTTTCAGAGACCTTCTGTACCGACCATTGGCGTTGCCGGTTCAAGACCAGCAATGGAACAAACATGGACAAAAAACAGATCATTGAATTGCTTCGCATAGCTGAGCAGGAAGGGATCGATACGATAAAAACAGAAAATCTCTACTCTTTTGAAGGCCGCCATGCTTTTTCACTGGGACAGGGCCAGTAGCAGTATCAAGGGAAACAGGGGGTAAGTGTTAAGCAGGCTTGCCCCCATTTTTAAAAATTTCAACTCAACAAAATGGAAATAAAACTTATTGACGGCGTATTTACGATCGAAGAAGCAGAAAAACTATTGACCGCCATTTTCCAGACCAAGATAGATTTTCATGAAAAAAAGATCAAGACGATCTATCATACGGAAGAAGATATAGAGCATTCTGAGCGACGCATCATGCAATTGGAAGAAACGCTCCGTAATGCGGTGCGTAAAATGAAAGCAAAGGGACAAACGCATACTTCTTTGAATGCGCATATTGAAGTAAATACCATAGAACAACTTACCCCCTGAGAAACTATGAAATCAAGAATTGTATTTACGCTGGGTATTACCATTTTCCTTTTTAGTATTGGAATGATTATTAAAACCAATAATCCCCTGGAAGAAGGATTCTATACCGGCCTTTCCATACTTAGCATAGTATTGATCTTCCGCAGCATTGCCAATAAGCTGGAAGGATGATTGATAAGACCTGAGTTTTCAGCCTGCCGCCCGTATTTACTTTTTTCTTTACTTTATACATGCTTAAGGTTAAGATCTGCTGCATCAGTTCCATAGAGGAGGCTGGTCTCGCCATTCATGCGGGAGCGGATGCATTGGGACTGGTAGCCCGAATGCCCAGCGGGCCCGGGCCGAACCCATAACTGGAAGATCAGTCGGCGCATTGTTGAAAAAAGTCGCGTTCCTGTATTCCTGGCCGGCGGACTTAACGCAGATAATATAAGAAGCGCCATTGAAGCCGTTCAGCCATTTGGCATAGATCTATGCAGCAGTGTTCGTACAAATGGAAAACTAGATAAACAAAAGCTGGATCGGTTTTTTGAAAGTATAAAGTAATTAAAGAAAAAATATAGCATAAAAAAAGCTGCCTGCACGCTGGTCATGACGGCCCTTATACTGGCCATATTTTATTCAATAGTTTGAAGTGCATATACACCCACCATTAAGGCAAGGTCCAGTAGTATTTTTTTCAGATTGAACATTTAACGGTTTATCCTTCCACCCTATGGTTCCAAATGATGCCCAACGAGATGCCTGTGTTAATGAACAGATTATGGGTCATTTTTCCCCAGGTTGGGGCATGACTTCCGGCAGTTCGTTTTTCCTTTTACTTAACTTAGAATGAATTTCCCTACTATGTCATCTGTTTACTCGAAGGTTCATGAAGCCCTGGTCAACCATTCATCTGCCACCAAAGCCGCCTTTTTTCCCCGGTTCTTCAAAACGGGGAAAGGTGAATATGGCGAGGGGGATAAATTCCTTGGAGTAGTTGTTCCCGCGCAAAGGGCTGTTGCCAAACAATATTGGAAGGAGGCGGAGGAGGAGGATATCATTCAACTGCTTGATTCTGCCTGGCATGAAGAAAGGCTGACCGGCTTGTTCATTTTAACAGCAAAGTTCCGGGAGGCTTATAAAAAAGATCCGGCAAAGAATAAATGGTGGAAGCTTTATCTTAAGAAAATGGATCGCGTAAATAACTGGGACCTGGTAGATACCTCTGCTCCGCAGATCCTGGGTTGCTGGCTGGAGGATAAGGACCGATCTATTCTTTATAAACTGGCAGCAGCGAATGATCTCTGGAAAAACCGGATCGCGATAATAAGCACACAGCATTTTATACGGAACAATGACCTGGATGATCTTGAAAAAATTGCGCAATTGCTTTTACCGCATAAACACGACCTGATCCATAAAGCCGTAGGATGGATGCTAAGGGAAGGCTGGCAAAAAGATCCATCCCGAATAGAAAAATGGCTTAACCGAAATAAAGCCATCATGCCACGAACCATGCTTCGCTATGCCATCGAGAAAATGGAGAAAGGGAAAAAGGAACGGTATATGAGTCGTTGACAAATAATCTTAATATCTTAGGAAACCAAGACCATGTTTTAATGATCAACTAACTGATATGGAAGTTCACGCCCATTCCCATACTGCCCGAAAAAAATGGACCCATTATCTCTGGGAATTCGTTATGCTGTTCCTGGCTGTTTTTTGCGGTTTTCTGGCCGAAAACAAACGGGAACACATGGTGGAACATAAAAAAGCCAAGGCTTATGCCAGGAACCTGTTAGAAGACCTGAACAGTGATACGATCGCTATTCGAACAGCGGAGCGGTTCGAAGATCTCACAGTGTCAATGATCGACAGCCTGCTGGATCTGACCGAAAGGCCATCCGGATATAAAGGAGGCGAGTTCTATTATTACGTTCGTTTTGCCAACTGGCATTATAGTATTGATTGGAGCAAAGCCACTTTAAATCAATTGATCAGTTCCGGCAATCTTCGCTATTTTACCAATAACGAACTGGTAAGCCTCATCAGTGAATACAATACCATTACCAATACGATACTGGATCTTGAAACCATTATTGAAACCACCCGAACCCGGGCGATCAGTTTCCGCGACCAGATAGTCAAAGCTTCCCTTTCGCAGCAGTTTATGGTTCTCAACCAGGAAGACCTGGCGAATGGCAGACATTCCACACTAATCGATTCTTTAAGAAAACAGGATCTTCCGCTGCAAAGCAAGGATCCCGCGCTCATGAATAGTTATCTGAATGCATTGCTGGGAACAAAAACAAACCGAAAGACATTAAAAAATAAATTTTGCCCGCTGGCTATTGTTAAAGCGGCAGAGATCATGAAATTGTTGAAAGAGGAGTATGACCTGGAGTGATATAGCAAAGGCATTTATAATCTAACCTCAACCTGTTCCCCGCTATTGAGCAACTTATTAAGTATTTTTTTTTCGCTATCTGATACGATTATTCTCAATTTAGAATCTATACGCTCCACAATAATATCCAGGTCTTTCCCAAACGCCTTCATATGTCTAAGGCTCATTTTTGGCCAGGCAGCTGGAAGCCGGGGAGTAAAACTAAAACTGTTCAAACCAGTGGGCCTTATACCAAAAAGTCCCTCTGTAAAGATCCGGCAATACAAACCACTTTCCGCTGATAGTTGCCGTTGATTCCCCTCCGGGTAGGCTTCTACCGGGTAAGGAACATGATCTCCTAATAAACGGCGGTTGGAATAATAATGTAAATAAGGAATGGCCTTATCCGTTTCTCCTGCGGCCAGCACTCCTCTTAATGCATATAAGGTCGACCGGTCCCAGAAGGTCTTATCTCCAGCTACACTGGCCAATCCATCCTCCGTCCATAACCTGGGAGAGAATAAGGCATCGATGGTTCCGGCGCTTCGCTCATAAATTCCCATGGTAAGGGGAATACAGATCCAGGCACGGAGTGTATCATTCTCCTTGTAATATTTATAGGACTTAAATCCATTGATCTCTGCGCCAAAATATTTTTCGATTGCCTGTTTCAGTTTAGCAGCCTGTTCTTTGTAAATAGCCAGTTGTTTTTTTTCTTTCCCCAGATCCATTCCCAGGTAAACAGCGGAGTTCAGGGCATCATAATATAAGGAAGAAGTACAGAGATTGGCTGTCCCCGCAGGAAACCGACCTTCCAATTCATCCGCATCCGAACTAACCACTCCTTCCGCATTTAATTTTCGATGGCAATATTCCAGGCACCATTCGATCAATGGCCATAATTGTTCCGCCTGCTTTTTATCACCGCTGGCCAATGCAAACCGGGCGGCTCCATAGGCGATCATGGCTCCATCGCCCCGATCTCCTGCCCCATTCCATATATCTGTTCCTTCTGCGATGATAGAACTCGGGATCGGGTTATACTCCTTATTCATGAACCTGGCAAAATGGAGGTAGGCATTCAGGGAGGCTTTATTTCCATAGGCATAACCAAGATAGGGAAAGAAAGGTCCAATATATTCTGCCTGGTCATTGGCCCAGATAGCTGCATAATACGCTTCGCCGCCGGGTCCATGCATAGGACCTCCCTTCGTTTCAAAAATACTTTCAGCAGCACGGATCTTGGCAAATGCAAACTCACGGTTCATCACCGTATCTGGTGTTTCAAGCACCAGATCATTCCATAACTGCTGTACAAGCTCCAATCGACTTTTTTTTTCCTGGTCGATATTGATAACGGGGACCTGCTCATTTGCTTTGACTCCTGAATAGATAATGGAAAAACGAATAGAGTCCTTAGGCTGAAGATCAAAACTTCCGCTATTGATCAAGTCAACATGCAGGGCATAACTACCTTCCACACCTTTCGCAGGATCTGTATCATAGGTGTTATTCGACCGGGGGATCTCCACTACCATTTTCCTTGCAGAAATATTCCGGAGGGTATATTGTTCACAAAACACCGGAAGATCCGTGGAAGGAAAATACTGCCGGCTCAATTCAAGTTCATTACCCACCCTGGTTTTAACAAGAAGAGTACCATTAAGGCTGATGGAAATTGTTTTCTCTCCTGAGATGGGTTTATAATTCACTGAAACAAGACTAAAACCATCAGTGGCAAAACGCCGGGTAAGACTGGCATGTGTATTATTGGGAATGGTTCTGAGCATAGGCCATATAAGACTGCGGGTAGCCTGAAAAGAACCATCAGCGGTTACCCCATATCTAAGCACGCAGGATATTTTCTTCCCGCTCATTTCTATATGGTCATTATGAGGAATGCTATTATTGATTGGCCAGGATACAGAACCATCGGGCTTCATCTGCCAGCGACGGTAATCCTGCGAAAAGCCAGATAATCCAATTGAAAAAAGAAGGAAATAAAAAATAATGTTGAATTTATTTCTCTGAAAGGCTCCGGCCATATTCATCAATTTAATATCATCAATAGGTGGCTATCAACATTAAGGTAAATAAAATGCTGGTTATGCGGGTTATAAATAGTAAATTAAGATTCATAATAAATGCTTAATGGAAGTCCACCACCATTCACATACGCCCCGTAATAAGTGGAAACATTATTTCTGGGAATTCCTCATGTTGTTCCTGGCCGTGTTCTGTGGATTCCTGGCCGAGAATATCAGGGAACAATCTATAGAACGGCACAGGGAAAAAGAGTTTATGGCCTCTTTGTACCAGGATATTAAGACTGACACATTAAATATGGGGAACTTAATGAGAAATAAAACAGAGGAGATCGCAAATTATGATTCGCTGTTTGAAATTTTTAGAAGTAAAAAATATTTGGAGGAAACGGCTAACGCTTATTACTATGGCAGAAAATTATTGAGTCTCCGGTTATTTTATCCTACAGACGGCACCCTTACTGAGCTGATGAATGCCGGAGGTTTAAGGCTCATAAAAAGCAGGGCGGTGGTAGATAGTATTCAATCTTATAAACAAATGATCTCCTATTTAAAAAGCATTCAGGAATTGGAAAGGGACCATTTTTTAGTGGCAAGGGGTTTAATGGGAAAGATCTTTGATGCGAATGTTTTTGATATCATGATCGAGGAAACCAGGAATGGTAGCCCACTGGCCAGGCCCGATAAAAACTATCCCCTGATGCCTTTTACCCAGGCAGATCTAAACGATTTTCATGTCCCCATGAATTTTATCAAACGGAATAAAATGACCCAGATCAATTTGCTCAGGACCCTTCAAAAAAAAGCAACGGATCTGATGAAATTGCTGGAGGAAAAATATAAGGTGGGGGAAGATTAAAAAATGGACGGGTCCTCTCAATCACCCCTCGTTCTGGGGTCAACGCCTGGTCAATCTTGGATCAGTCTGCAGTATATAAAAAGTAGAGTAAACCTTGTTTCTTCCCGGTTGGGTGTTCAGAAAGGTGAAAATCAGCCTGAAATTCACCATTTTTCCACAAAACTTGTTTTAAAAACTCCCCAAAATCCCTATTTTTGCGTCCCCTTCGGGGGTAAAAAGGTATTCCCCTTTAGCTCAGTTGGTTAGAGCATCTGACTGTTAATCAGAGGGTCGCTGGTTCAAGTCCAGCAGGGGGAGCTTAAAAATCAAAGCGTTACGAATTTAATCGTGACGCTTTTTTCATAATGTGACCTCAAATGTGACCTCGGGTCACATCAACATCTGAAAGCCCATAATAAGTAAGAGAAAACAAAAAGTAGGGTGGTGAGAACAGAAACCCGTATCATCGGCTTCGCTTATTTGAGACAGTTAACTATCGTAACTGCCGGGCAACAACATCAAGTTGTAATCCCATGTACTGGCAAAATTCTTCAACTGTAACAACCTGGTGTTGTTGCTTCTTGAAATGCTTTTTAATCTTCTTGATAAGATTTCTGCCATACCTGTCGCTTCTGCCTGTGATTATCATAATGTCCTTCGGATAAATACACAGTCTGTTCATTAATCAAATAACTTTTTCATACACTATCCATACTTCGGCTATGGCTTTGATATGAGTAATCCATAGCAAAGATAATCATTTTTTGAAGGCGGTAAAATGGTGTTAGTTGGAATAATGTGGCACAAACGGAACGGATGACCTTGCACATTTGTTGGGGCCTTATTGTGAATCTATTTTTGTTTTCAAATGCTGGTAACACAGCAACAAATTGAAACAAATTATTAACCCAATAAATTTTTTACAATGGCTAAGCAAAAAGGAATTATCAAATTAGATGGCACAATCGGTGGCATAACTTTTTACAAGACAACAGAGGACGGTTATCTGGCAAGAGAAAAAGGCGGAGTATCTGCTGACAAAATTGCCAATGATCCTGCATTTCAAAGAACCCGTGAAAACGGTGAAGAATTTGGAAGAGCCGGAAAAGCTGGAAAGCTTTTGCGTAATTCAATCCGGGCAATGTTACAGAACGCATCTGACAGCCGGATGGTTGGTCGTCTAACTCAGAAAATGGTTGAAGTAACCCAGGAAGACATTACCAATCCCCGTGGCCAACGTAATGTGATTGATGGCGAAGCCGAATTGCTGGAAGGATTTGAGTTTAACATCAGTGGTAAACTCGGAACTACCCTTTACGCACCATTCACCGGAACTATTGACAGGGTGGCCGGTACACTTACCGCAAATATTCCAGCATTCGTTCCCATCAACATGCTTGCAGCGCCAGGTGGTTCTACCCATTTCAAAATTGTTTCTGCCGGTGCAGAGGTTGATTTTGAAAATGAAACCTTTGTAATGGATGCACAGGCAACTGCTGTGTTACCCTGGGATTCTGCCGCAACTGCAGTAATCACCCTTGTAAACACTGTTACTGCCAACAGTACACACCCTTTGTTCCTTGCATTAGGAATTGAGTTTTACCAGGAAGTTAACGGACAAATGTATCCTTTGAAAAACGGTGCATTTAATCCGCTGTCACTGGTGAAAGTGTCCGGCCTGTAAAAGTCGGGGTAAGTGAAATGCATTCATGAAATATTTTACCGAGTCAAGTAAAGCAAACAATTTTTATAACAATTAAATTTAAAGCCATGTTAAGCGGAGTATTAGATTTCATTGCCTCAGTAATAAATTTATTCTGAGCTAATTTTTGAAATTACCTGAACATCTTTGTTCATTCTTCAGTTCAAAAAATGGCCCCGCCTTTCGGCGGGGCTTTTGCTTTAGTATTCACCCGGCAACATCAGGCAGCCATCCACCAGCCAAAGCGTGGCAAGATCATAAGGAAAATCACTGAAGGGGATTTCCTGACTTGTTACTTTGTTGTGGTTTCCATCTGTTGCAAGAATTGTAAAGGCATTGTCCTTTACTCTCTTTAAATCCCACACCTGGAAGCGTTCAAGGTTAATATCCCTGTGGCATTGGTGGCTTATGATTAAATCTATCAGCCAGTAAGCACCGCAGTCTTCTGCCAACTCCTTCACACCATCTGTATAAAGAATCAATGAAGGCTTGTGGCAAAAGAAATTTTCTGAACCGTTGTGAGAACCGAAGAAGTGATTTGCATTTTTCATCTTAATAAAATTTATTTTAAAAGAAAAAAGGAAAAAAAGAAAGCAGTTGCATCAGCAATGCAGATAAAAAAACCAAAAGCAGAAGCCGCATAAATGATGGCTATGTGCGATGGGGCTGTGTTTATGGCGGCTGTCTTTTTGTTTTTTTTACAGGCTTTGTGCGGTTGCCTGCATTGGTATTTTTGCGGCCTTTTTTTATACTTTGTTCTTTTGGATGGTTTCCTGATTAATGGATCAATTTGGTTTCAAAATTTTCCTGATGTATTTCTGCCTTTTGTTGTTAATGAAAATCAACTGTTCACTTCCTGCTGTCACTGCTGACCAGCGCCCCCACTGCGCCCTTGGCTTGCTGGGTGAGGGCGGGAATGGCCGCCCCGACTTAAAAGTGCAGCGTAGCGGAACGGCGAGGGGCGGCCATGAAGCCCGCAACACAACGTGGCTGCTTTTTGTGTGGTCAGGCATAGCGAAGCTATAAGCAAGGATTTCACACAAAAACAACTCATAGGGCTGTGCCAGTGCAGCAAGACAACAGCAGGGGGCGCATAGGGAGCAGGCGGTTTTGCGATGGCATTTGTGTTCAGGATAAACCGCCGTAGCGACCGTGCTAAAAATGTGGAGGAGGCTTTTATTTTTTTTACTACAGAAAGGCGTAGCCACCATAACTGAAAAAATAAAAAAATAGCCGACGGACTGCGGGGCAGCGAAGGGTTAGCAAAACCATGACAAAAACGGCGAAGCCTTTTTGGCATGTGTTTTTTTCTTCGAGCCGCTGCAACCGCAGACAACTTAGCCCGGCTTAATTAGGGCTATAGAACGAAGTGGCATAGCCCGCAATAGAAACTGCTTGCAGACAATATTAAGAAGCGTTGGTTGCAGCGATACGCAAATAAAATAATTGGTGAGGAACGAGCCGTTATTTTTTTGCGTTTGGCTGCGGAGGGGTTTTCAATTGCAGCTATTGGAGGAACGACAATTGCTGCAATTGTCTTCGAGGGATAAAGTGTTCCCGGCCACTTCTGCCCTATCAAGCAATTTCTATCAAAACAAAAAAAAGCCCCGAAGGGCTAAAACTAAGGAAGCATTGCTAACCAACGCTTAGAACCTGGAGGCGGATAACGATAACGACCAATAACAACGCCATGACTGACATAAATATGCCAACCATTAGCAGCACAAACCCAAACCTGACAAGAAGCAGTGTAACAGAATAAATGATACATAACATAAAATTTTAAAAATGATAAAATAAATATGTAGCATCATCACGGCCTAAGTCCAAACAAAAACCAAATAAAAACCATAGTACTACTGTTGAAAATCTTTGCTGAAGACTTATTTTTATTTTTTTACAAATAGACTTTCTATCACCGAACAGTAAGTAAAAAATAAAAAAAAGAGAGAGGGTGAGATACAGTTGAGCCGACTTGTTTAGCCTGGTTTATTTGGATTTTTTTTGGCTGGCCGTAACTTTGTGCAATATTTGTTTTTGATTTCCACCCGAAGCCCACTGTTGCGGATTCTAAAAGTTGCTTCGATTCATTAATGCCCAGTTACTGAATTAAAATCTGTAATTACTGATGTTGGGTGCGATGGTTTGCAGCTTCCCGGTTAAGGCTTGTGGGTGGCTTAGGGATGCTACCGTTGTGCCAAGCGAAGGAAAATGTTCGTTGCTGTAAGGCTACCGACCGAAGGAGCAAGGAAGTGTAGTTTACGGAACGGACGAATTGAAATGAGGGAGGTTGCCTGAAAGCATTACAATACTTGTCTTTTACACCCAATTGATGAGGTATTATACTTTCATTCTTTGTATCCTCACAGCATTTAAAATTGCCAATAACGCTACACCTACATCAGCAATAACTGCTTCCCATAAAGTAGCAATACCACCTGCACCCAAGATTAATACAATGACTTTTATTACCATTGCGATTGTTATGTTCTGCCAAACTATGCTTCTTGTGATTTTACCAATCTTAATGGCTGTAACAATTTTGGAGGGCTGGTCGTTCTGAATAACTATATCGGCTGTTTCAATAGTGGCATCACTCCCTAACCCACCCATTGCTATGCCTGCATCTGCCAAGGCAACAACCGGTGCATCATTTACACCATCGCCAACAAAGGCAATATGTTTACCTGCATCTTTAAGCTGCTGCACTTTCTCCACTTTTCCTTCCGGCAATAAATCACCATATGCTTCATCAATACCAACTGTTTTTGCCACTTCATCTACTACAGATTGTTTATCGCCTGAAAGCATTACCGTTTTTATTTTCAGGTCATGCATGTCTTTAATTGCTTGTACAGCATCTTCTTTAATTTCATCAGCGATGGTAATGTAACCTGTGTATTGATTGTTGACGGCAACGACAACTATTGTGTCAACAATTGTTTCAAGGTCTGAAGGATAACTAATGCTGTATTTCTTCAACAGTTTTATATTGCCTGCAAGTACATTTTTACCTTCAACTTTTCCTTTTAGCCCATGTCCTGAAATTTCTTCAACATCTTCAGTTTTTACGCCGTTGGTAGTATCCCCTGCATAATCTGTGATGGCTTTGGCAATCGGATGTGTGGAGTTCTTTTCTAAGGCAGCAGTAAGTTTTATTAATTCTTTTTCATCAATTCTATTGGCTACAACTTTCTGTACTTTAAAAACTCCTTTTGTAAGCGTCCCTGTCTTGTCCATCACAACTGCATTAATTTTTGTCATTACATCCAAAAAATTGCCTCCTTTAAACAAGATGCCGTGCCGGGATGCCAAACCAATACCTCCAAAATATCCTAATGGAATAGACACAACCAATGCACAAGGACAACTGATAACCAAAAATACCAATGCCCTGTAAAACCATGTTTGAAAAACATAGTCGGCTACAAAGAAGTAAGGAACAAAACAAACTGCAATGGCTAAGAAAAATACAATAGGCGTATAGACTTTTGCAAAACGACTGATAAATAATTGTGTTTGTGATTTTCTTGCCGTTGCATCCTGTACCATTTCTAAAATCTTACTCAGCTTGCTGTCTTTAAACAATGATTTTACTTTTATTTCAGCAACAGTATTCAGGTTTATCATCCCGGCAAAAATAGCTTCCCCTTTATACTTTGTATCAGGTTTACTTTCGCCGGTTAGTGCTGCGGTGTTGAAGGAAGCATTTTCTGAAAGCAGTTCACCATCAAGGGCAACCTTCTCACCGGGTTTTACCTGTATGGTTTCATTTAATTCTACAATGGATGGATCTGCAATAAGCGGGGCATTATTTCTTATTACGGTTACTTCATCCGGTCTTATATCCAGTAGTGCTTTGATGCTCCGTTTTGCATTGTTTACCGCTGCATCCTGAAACCATTCGCCAATCTGGTAAAATACCATTACGGCTACGCCTTCTTCATATTCGCCAATAATAAATGCTCCGATTGTAGCCACACTCATCAATACAAACTCATTAAAAATATCGCCCCGTTTTGATTTACGAAAGGCAAGGTCTAATACTTTTCTTCCTGCAAGCAGATAGGCAATGGCATTTATTATGAACGATGCTATTTCGGATAATTTAATTTTGAAAGCATACTCCAATACTAATAACACTATTAAAATGAAAAGTGCCAATAGCAAATCCCAATGTGTTTTCCAGCCGGATTTCTCCGATTGAAGCTCTTCATCGTGATTGTGATCGTGCAAGTCTGTATTATTTCCGTTATTTTCCATAATGATTATTAATCGCTGTGTCCTTCTGTATTTGTTTGTTTTGCCAATATGAAAAAGGAACCCTTTATTACCACTTTAGCGCCAGCAGGAATATCTTTTAATAAAGTGATTTCGCTGTAACCAACATCACTTGTTCCTTTTACTACTGGTATTCTTTTAAAATGAGTTTCATTCTTCTTGGTATCCACTGAGTCAACTATAAAAATGAAATCCTGTCCCTGAAAGTTTACGATGGCATCAGTTGGTATGGCAGGTAAAGTGGCCTGATCAAGGCTGATGTTTGCTGTTATGTTCATCCCGTCAATCAAACCTGTTTTATCACCTTTTACCATAGCATGTACCGAAATGGCTTTACTTTCATTCTCAAAGGAAGAACCCAATGAAAATATTTCTGCATCGTACTCTTTTCCGGGATTATTAGTTACTGTAAAATGTATGGTTTGTTTGTTTTTTATTTTGGGTAAATCTTTTTCATACACAAACAAATCAAGATGAAGCCTGCTATTATCAACTACTTCTGCAACCACTGTACTAAGATCTACATAAGCTCCCATTTTTACATTTACATTGCTTACTATACCGCTGATCGGGCTTCGCACGGCTAAAACAGAAATCAACCTGCCGTTTGAAAGTGAAGCTGTGCTGATGCCCATTAATTGTATCTGTTGCTGTAAAGAAGAACGTCTTGTTCTCAATGATTTTAACTCCGCATCGGCAGCCTGTAGATTTTTTAATGCCCCTGCATTACCGGCATTTAATTCTTTCTGACGGTTGTATTCCTGTTCAGCCAGTACAATTCTTGAATTAACAGATAGGTATTCACTCTGCACCTGTATAAATTCCGGATTGGAAATGGTTGCTATGGTTTGCCCTCTTGAAACACTATTGCCCGGCTGTACCAGCAATGATTTTATCACTCCGCTGTACACCGAATTGATGCTTGCCTTATTTTGATTAGGCACTTTAAGCACACCATTTGTTTTAAGCGAAGCCGTTAACTGCTTCTGTTCGATGGAACCAAATTCAATGCCGATGGTTTTTATCTGATCAGCAGTTAATGTTGCTTCATCAGGATTTGCATGTTCATCAACATGTGTTTCTGTTTCAGGCGAAGCGGTTTCTGTCTTGTCTTTACTTCCGCAGGAAACAAAGAAAATAGATGCAGCACAAAGCGTAAAAATGATGACTGATTTATTTTTCATAAAAGAAATTATTTATTGATAAAGTAATTGTATTGAATGACAGATTGATTATACGTATTAAGTACTTCCAGGTAATTTTTCTGAATGTCGATTGCCTGTGTTAAAAATTGTGATAGCTCTGCAAAACTTATTTCACCAGACCGGTAAGCAAGTGATGCAGCTTTTATAATTTCCTCTGCCTGCCTTAATCCGCTTTTTTCATAAAAAGATAAAAGACTGTTATTTCTTCCCACTTCTTTTTGCATCTGTAATTGTTGGGTATTGAATAACTGCTGCTGATATTCAAATTGCTTTTGCTGCAACTGAACTTCGGCCTGTGCAGTTTTTACTTTGCTGCGATAAGCGGATGCACCAAATAAAGGGAAAGATGCCGTAACAGAAAATCCAGTGAAAGGATTACTTGCACCCCACAATCGCTGACTGAAAAAACGGCCCGAAAAATCGGGTTTGTTTTCATTTTTAATGACTGAAACTCCTGCATTGGCAATATTAATATTTTGTGATTGCAAGGCCAGCAACGGATGTAATGAATCAGCAGACTGAGCAGGCATCGTTAATTTATCAAGTGGCTGCATCAGAGGCAACATCAAATCATTACTATTGACTAACTGTGATAATGATTGCTGCTGAATATTTATATCGTTTCCAATTTGTTGCAACAAAGCCTGCAATTCCGCCATCCGCACATTAGCAGCAATACTGTCTAAACCACGGCTGTCGCCTGTTTTTACCTTCAATATTGCAGCTGCACTTAATGATTTATAAATACTATCAAGACGATGAAACAAAAGCTGTTTATCCTGCAAATACCAAAGTTGATAATATGCTGTTCTGATGTCCCTTTTCAAACCCACATCAATGGTTGCTGTTGTTGCTTCATAATATTTCAACTGCTCATTATATAGGTTTTTCTTAGCCTTATACAAACCTGGCCAATCAATACTTTGCGATACCCCGATTTTTAAAACACCATTTTTGTCGGCTGGGTTTAAATCTTCATTCTCGGCAAATACACCTGTTTTAGGCAACATGGTGGCTGTCTTTATCTGTTCCTTTCCTTTATTGATCTGTTGGGTATTGATTCCATATTGCAGGTTATTTTTTGCTATGCCAATGGTTTCATCAATGCTCAGTCTTTTTTGAAC
The DNA here is from genome assembly GCA_016720565.1 of Chitinophagaceae bacterium. Taxonomy (GTDB): domain Bacteria; phylum Bacteroidota; class Bacteroidia; order Chitinophagales; family Chitinophagaceae; genus JJ008. The sequence goes on along the minus strand of JADKKJ010000011.1, from coordinate 930,099 downwards.
CGGCTCTTGTGCTGCTGCATTCAATGAAAACAATATCAGCAACAAGCCTGCAAGTCCCTTTACAGTTTGCTTCATGACTTTTTTATTTCTCTTTGAAAAAATGATATATAAACAAGGCAACACAATCAGCGTTAAAAAAGTAGCCGTAATTAATCCACCTATAACAACTGTTGCCAAAGGTCGTTGCACTTCGGCTCCGGCTCCCGATGAAAGCGCCATCGGTAAAAAACCTAAAGAGGCCACAGTAGCTGTCATTAACACAGGACGTAACCGGATTTTAGTTCCTTCCCATACCCGTTGCAGCACATCGTCCATACCATCTTTTTTCAACTGGTTAAATGTGCTGATCAAAACAATTCCATTTAACACCGCTACACCAAACAAGGCTATAAAGCCAACGCCTGCTGAAATACTGAAAGGCATTCCTCTCATCAATAAAGCAAATACACCACCAATTGCACTCATTGGAATTGCCGTGAAAATTAATGTAGCGTCTTTTACAGAACGGAATGTGAGATACAACATGAAAAATATTAACAGCAATGCAAGTGGTAATACAATCATTAATCTTGCAGATGCTTTTTGAAGGTTTTCAAATGTGCCTCCATAAGTAAAATAATAACCGGCTGGAAGTTTTACTTTTGTGTTTAGTTTTTCCTGGGCCTCTTTTACTACACTTGCCACATCACGGCCGCTGACATTAAAGCTTACATAAATCCTGCGCTTGCCCGACTCTCTGCTTATTTGTGCAGGCCCTGTTTTGAACGAAACATTTGCCACCTGTGATAATGGTATCTGGTTGCCATCGGGCAATGGTACATACAAATCGCTTACATCGGTAAGTCCGGTACGATGGGCACTGTCTAACCGTACAACCAAATCAAATTTCCTTTCATTCTCAAATACAACTCCTGCTTCTTCACCTGCGAAAGCAGTACTTATGATGTGATTGATGTCTTCAATATTTAATCCATAACCTGCAATTTTCGCCCGGTCAAATTCAATGGTAATTTGTGGTAAGCCATCAACCCTTTCTACCTGTGGTTGTGTAATGCCTTTGATAGGGCCAATAACAGCAGCAACTTTATCTGCGTAAGCAACCAGGGTATCCAGATTTTCGCCAAATATTTTAATCGCTACATCCTGCCGGATACCCGTCATTAATTCGTTAAACCGCATTTGTATTGGTTGGCTTGGTTCGGCAATAACACCGGGTATGGTTGACAGCTTATCCCTCATAATATCTGCCAGTTCATAAAAGTCATTTGTAGTTGTCCATTCTTTTTTAGGCTTCATGATTACCATTAAATCTGATGCTTCGGGTGGCATGGGATCGGTTGCAATATCGGCAGCACCTGTTTTGCCTACAACCATTTTCACTTCAGGATATTTCAATAACATCCGTTGCGCCATCATTACGGTTTCTGTTGTTTGACTGAGTGATGAACCCTGCGGCAAAACAAATTCTATGGCATAATCTCCCTCTTCCAGTGTGGGAATAAACTCACCACCCATGTTTTTAAAAATGATGATGGAGATAATCAACAATCCTACGGCAATACCTGTAACCGCATATTTGAATTTTACAGCGCCTTTAATTAAGGGAGAATAGATGCGCTGAAAGAAAGCCATCATCCTGTCTGCAAAAGTTTTTTTATGACTTATATTCTTAGAAAGAAATAAGGCACTCATCATCGGTATATAAGTGAGTGATAAAATCAATGCTCCCAGTATGGCAAACGAAACTGTCTCAGCCATTGGGCGAAACATTTTTCCTTCAACCCCCTGTAAGGAAAGTATGGGTAAATAAACTATGAGAATAATAATTTGTCCGAACGCTGCCGAACTCATCATGCGCCGGGCACTGCCGCCCACCGCATTATCCATCTGTTTCTGGGTAAGTTTTCCTTGTAGTTTTTCACTTGAAAAAAAGTGTAATGTGGCTTCCACAATGATTACCGCTCCATCTACAATTAATCCAAAATCAATGGCTCCCAGGCTCATCAGGTTTGCACTCACTCCAAACAGATTCATCAATGCCAAAGCAAATAAGAGAGATAAGGGTATTGCAGAAGCAACTATTAAACCAGCTCTTAAATTGCCAAGAAATAAAACCAATATCAGGATTACTATCAAAGCTCCTTCAATCAAGTTTGTTTGAACCGTATTGATGGCACGGTCAATTAAATTGGTCCGGTCTAAAAAGACTTCAATCTCCACATCGTCGGGTAAAGATTTTGCAACTGTTTTCATTCTTTCTTTTACCAACTCCACTACTGTTGCACTGTTTGCACCCTTCATCATTAAAACAATACCGCCAACCACTTCTTTTTCGCCGTTGTATGTCATAGCACCGTAGCGGGGTGGAGAACCAAACTGCACGGTAGCTACATCCCTTATCAGAACAGGAATACCGCTCTGATGTTTGATAACTATGCTTTCAATATCGGCAAATGTTTTTACCAATCCCACACCACGAATGAAGTAAGCATTTGGTTTTTTATCGATATAAGCGCCTCCGGTATTTTCATTATTTTTTTGTAAGGCTGTAAATATTTCAGGGATAGTAACATTCATAGCTTTTAACCTTTCAGGATTAATAGCTACTTCATATTGCTTGCTGATGCCTCCAAAACCTGTTACTTCAGCTACGCCTGCAATACCGGTTAACTGTCGGCCTACTATCCAGTCCTGCATGGTGCGTAAATCCATAGCAGAATATTTTTGTTCACTGCCTTTTTTAGGATGAATTACATACTGGTATATTTCGCCAAGCCCGGTTGTAACCGGCCCCATTTCGGGAGTGCCCAAGCCCTTGGGTATTTCGGTTTCAGCAATTTTTAGTTTTTCGGAAATAAGCTGCCGTGCAAAATAGATGTCCATCTTTTCTTTGAACACAACGGTTATTACACTTAACCCGAATCGGGAAAAGGATCGCATTTCTTCAATGCCCTGAATATTTGACAATGCCCTTTCCACCGGATATGTAATGAACTGCTCTACTTCCTGCGCAGCCAGTGTTGGGGCACGGGTAATCACCTGCACCTGGTTGTTTGTAACATCGGGCAATGCATCCAGTGGTAATTTAGTGGCACTCCACAGGCCCCAGATAATTAGCGCCAATGTCATCACACCGATTATGAGTTTATTCTTAATACTGAAGTGAATTATTTTATTCAACATGTTTTATCTATTTGGTTATATGCCTGTAGAAGTGAATTATTCTTTCAGCAATTGCAGCCAAAAGGACAGCACAACACAGTACAATAACAATAATTTTAATAACCCGAATTGCCAAAGGCTGTTTTGCCTTTTTAGCTTTTTTCCTGGTTGCCATTTAAAATGGATGAGTGAATGATAGATGCAATACATGCCAATACTTTGGCTATGCAGCAAATTCAACGAAAGGAGTAACTATGCTATTTTAGGAGGTTGCCAAATATTATCATACGCTTCAGTATGAAAGGCGATATTAAAAAGAGGGAATTTTGCAGAAGAAAAAACAAATTTATGTATCTGTACTTTTGAATAAGATGAATAAAACACAGATGCTGCACAGCATGAGCAGGTACAAAATGGAGTGCAAACTTCATTATTATGCTGATGATCTTGATGGGAAGTGGCTGCTGAAATTTTTGTTTGTGCTTTTGAATTACACTCTACACTGTCGCCGCAAGGCAGGCAGGATAAGTACACCATGAAGAAAGCAAGTAAAGTGAATAAAAATTTCATTGTTGCAAATGTAAGGCGAAAAATTTCTTTAGTATAAATAAAAGCCATGCATTAAATCAACAAGGTTGCATTTTTTTATAATCAATATTATAATTACCTGAAATTGAGTTTTAAAACCGGACTATCTATTTTCTTAATTTCTGTATGAGAGCCTTCATTTCAGCAATTTCCCTCTTTTGAGCCTCTATAATGCCATCTGCTAATTTCCTTACTTCAGGGTCTTTTATATTGGCATTTTCGCTTGTCAGTATCGCTGATGAGTGGTGCGGTATCATGGCTTTCATGTATTGTACATCGCCAATAGGTGTTTGTGTCCGTAATCCGGCTAATGTAATAATGAATACAATAATAGCCGAAACAATAATACCGGTATTCAGTTTTTTGTTGGGGTACATTTTCCCCATCATCAGCATCATCACTACTGCCATCGGAGAAATCATCAGCAGGGCCATGTAAATACGGGTAGTACTTACATAAAAATAATCAAGCTGGGTAATGTTTAAGAACATAACACAATACATGATAATGAATGATATAATCATCATTACTGAAAATTTTTTGTAACTCATAGTCGTTCGATTTATTATTTATTTAATTTGGTTTTTAAAAGCTGTGCGTTTATTGCTACAATTATTGTGCTTAAACTCATCAATACCGCACCAACTGCCGGGCCCAGAACAAATCCTTTGCTATATAATACACCCGCAGCCAATGGAATGGCGAAGCTGTTATACGCTGTAGCCCAAACCAGGTTCTGCACCATCTTTTTATACGTGGCTTTGCCAAATAAAATAAGATTTGCAATGTCCTTTGGGTTGCTGTTTACTAAAATAATATCGGCAGTTTCGGCGGCGACGTCTGTACCAGAACCTACTGCAATACCAACATCTGATTGTGCCAAAGCCGGTGCATCATTTACACCGTCACCTGTCATGGCAACAAACTCACCTTTGCTTTGCAGTTCTTTTACAATCTCCACTTTCTGGTGCGGTAACACTTCTGAATAGTATCCATCCAATTTCAATTCATCAGATACGGCTTTGGCCACCGTTTCATTATCTCCGGTTGCCATCAATACTTTAATTCCATTCTTTTTAAACACCTGGATTGCTTCTGCACTTTCGGGCCTTATCGCATCTGCCAATGCAATGTATCCTGTCAACTTATCATCAACTAAAACAAAAACAACAGTTTCTGCTTTGCTTGAATAAGCTCCTTCAGGAATGGTCATATTTTTATCTTTCAGAAATCCGGGGCTTACCACTTTTACTGATTTCCCCTCTACCATTGCTTCAACACCTTTGCCTGTAATGGCATTAAATTTTTCAGCTTTGGGAATGGCAACGTTGTGTTCTTTTACTTTATTGATTATACCGACAGCAATAGGATGCTCTGATGTTTGTTCCAAAGCACTCGCCAACCTCAATATTTCATCTTTTGAAAATTCAGTATTAACTGACACAAATCTGGTAACACCAAAAACGCCGGTTGTTAATGTTCCTGTCTTGTCAAACAGGAGTGCTGTAATTTTTCTTGATTCTTCAAAAGCCGTTCTGTTACGAATTAATAAACCGTTTTGTGCTGATACTGCTGTTGAAATGGCTACTACCAGGGGAATAGCCAAACCCAATGCATGGGGACAGGCAATTACCATTACCGTTACCATACGCTCTAATGCAAATACAAATGGATATCCTGCTATCAGCCAAACAGCCAATGTTCCAAAACCTACCGATAAAGCAATATAAGTAAGCCATTTGGCAGCCCTGTCGCTGAAGTTCTGCATTTTGGATTTTGCTTTCTGTGCTTCTTCTACCAGCTTAATCACTTTGTTCAGGTAACTGTCTTTCCCTGTATGTTCCACTTTTATCTTCAAAGAGCCGTTACCATTTATAGAGCCTCCAATCACTTTATTTTCTTTCTCTTTCTTTACTGGTTTTGATTCTCCGGTGAGCATAGATTCGTTTAAGTAACTGCTGCCTTCTACAATAATTCCATCAGCAGGTACTTTTTCTCCGGGCTTGATCAGTATAATGTCTTCCTTCTTTAATGCTTCCAGTTTTATATCTTCCACCTGACCATCTGACTTTACCCGGTGTGCTTCGGCAGGCATCATGCTAACTAATAATTGCAGGGCTTTGGATGCCCCTAATACGGATTTCATTTCAAGCCAATGGCCTAAGAGCATAATTACAATCAATGTGGCCAGTTCCCAGAAAAAATCCATTCCTTTTAATCCGAAAACAGTTGCTGTACTGTAAAAATAGGCGACAGAAATAGCCATTGCAATCAGGGTCATCATGCCCGGACCTTTCTGTTTAATTTCAGTAATGAAACCTTTCAGGAAAGGCCAGCCGCCCCAGAAATAGATTATAGATGAAAGAGCCAATAATACATAGGGATTTCCTGGCACTGATAAGCTATACCCAAAAAAACCTTGTATCATCGGTGATAATATCAATACGGGTATAGTAAGAATAAGGCTTACCCAAAACCGCTTTTTAAAATCCTTTATCATCATCTTGTGATGGTCGTGGCCTGCCATACCCATCGGTATGCTGCCGTGATCGTGCTGCATTTTACTGTGATCCATATTACCGTGATCCATTTCCTGCTGTTGATGATGTTCGTGTTTGTTATGATCCATGATAATTTATTTTACAGGTTCTTTAATATAAATTCAACTCTTTCATCGGGGCTGATTACCGGTACAAAAACAACTGGAAATTCTAATGACTGATATACTTCTATAATTAACTGGTGAATTAGTTTTTGTGCCTGTTCATCTTCTGTTCTTGCATAATCATTTACAAAAGGCAGCCTGTCAAGAATAAATATTTTTTTATAAGCGACTTCCTTCATTGCATCAAGTAATATTTTATCATATTCGAGTTTCAAAAATCGGTAATAAGCCATTGCATCGGGGATTGCCCGGTCAAGAAAAACAGTATCGGATGGCGACAATTCGGCCTCCTGTTCAATCTGCATATCTAATACCCCTAACTGAAATTTTCTTTTATTTGTTCTGATCTCTTCAACAGTTCTCCCTTCCTCTTTCATTGTGTCAATATAATGCCTTGCATGTTCAATAGTGGTTTTATAACCTTTTTCCGTTAGCAAGTTTATTATTGTTGTTTTCCCTGTGCTGGGCCCGCCGGTAATGACATACCAATTTGTCGTTTTATTTTGTTTCTCCATGTTGTGTCAATTCAATTTCTACTGGCATCATATTTTTCCATGAACCATTTTGTTATCATACTGCGTTCTTTGCCAGACAGTCTTGCCTTTTTATGCAGCAGTTTATAAGAAGTCAAAGGCATTTCTCCGTCATTCACCTGGCTGGCAATGGATTTGAGCTTGCTTTGTTGTCTCCTTTTTGAATAATTCCCAAACTCATCAAAATTCAATTCTTCCTTACCTTCCACTATATGCCTGTTCAGAAACCATGCAACAGGCTGTATGGTACTATACCAGGGGTAGTTTGTATTGTTGCTGTGGCAATCATAACATGCTGCTTTTAAAACCTGTAATATGGAATCCTGTATGGGATATAGTTGTTCAATCGAATTACTGCTTTGTGCAGATGAAATATTTTTTCCGGTCTTGGATAGAATTGAATCAAAGCAAATATCATCAGCAATATCAATCCTGCTTTTTTCCATTTTGATTTGGGTAAATATTTCATTTTTCTTTCTTAATGTGAACTCATATCCATGCCTTCCATTCCTGCCATTGTATTACCGCCTTTCTTAAATACAAATTCGCTGTTTAATAAATATGCGCCTCTCGTAACCACCACATCGCCATTTTGTAACCCTGATTTTATTTCCAGCCTGTCGCCGCTTTCCAAACCAGTTTGTACCATTTTCATCTTATAACTGTTTTTGCCGGACTGTACCCATACAATATTCATTTTACCGTCACGCAGTACTGCATCTGATGGAAGTGTAAGTGTATTCAGTTCTTTACTTTTAATGCTGACATAAGCCGGCATTCCGGGTTTAAGCAATCCTCCCGGATTAGGTATGGAAACACGGACCAGGTTCAGTCTGCTGTCTGAAACAATCTCCGGATTGGCAAATTCTATTTTCCCTTTCCATTCTTTGCCGGGTATATCCGGAAACTGAACAATGGCTGTTCCTTTCAGGTCTATGGCTGACAGTTGTGATGTATATACCTGTGCTTCTGCCCACAATGAAGATAGGTCGGCTAACTTCACTATGATGCTTCCTTCCGATACATACTGTCCTTCCATCACCGGCAGTTCAGTTATATATCCTGACTCGTTGCTGTAAAAGGAAGTTAGCGGAGAAGCTTTTTTTGTTTTTGTCAATTCATTCACCTGTGCTTCACTCATACCCCATAATAGCAATTTTGTTTTTGCACTTTGAACCAGCCTGTTAAAATCTATGATGGAATTATCAAGCGATTGTTGTTTTTCAACTGCTACAATGTATTCCTGCTTTGCATTATTCAATTCCTCACTGTACAAGTCATACAGGTGTACACCTTTTGAAACATAATCACCCATGTTTTTAAAATATAACCTGTCTATTCGCCCCATGATACGGGCATTGATGCTGTTTACTTTTGATTCATCTGTATTCAGTGTAGCAGTAAGAATCATTTTATCTCCAATCATCCCATTACGGATCGTGTCTGTTTGAATATTACCCAAACGGATTTGTTCATCATTGAGCAATATTTCATCTGCTGCGGTATTGGTTCTTTTTACAACTATCAATTCCATATGACAGATGGGGCAATTGCCTGGCTTGTCTTCCATGATCTGCGGATGCATACTACAGGTGTAATATTCATCTTTATTGACCTTTGTTGTTTTCTTGCTTTTACAGGAAGCAAAGACAAATAAAAGTGAAGCGATAATGATCAAATATTTTTTCATAGTCATTTAATTTGTTTTAATGAAACTTTCGCTGTCTACCAGGTATTGTGCATTGGCTGCAACGGCTTCTGTTTTTTCCAAACCGCTTAACACCTGCACCAGATGTTTATTGGTAATGCCTGTTTCTATTTTTCTTGCCATAAATGCTTCACCTGTTCTTACGAAAACCACTTTCTCCAAACCCAATGATAAAACCGCTTCTTCCGGCAGCCAGTTGGCGGATCGGTCACCGGCAAAAATGGTCGCTTTCACCTGGCTGCCTATGGGAATCCTATAGGTTGAATTATCGAAATAAACTCTTGCAGTAACCGTTTTACTACCGGCTCTGTAAACCGGTTCTATATAGCTGATTGAAGCCCTGAAATCGTCAGCCGGATTTGTTTCGGGAGTGATACGTACCTTATTACCAACTTTAACCATTGCAGCCTGCCCGGTAAAAATGTTCAGCAATGCCCATGCCCTGTTGGGATTATACACTGCAAAAATGTTTTGCCCTTTCTGTACATACATGCCCTCTTTAACAGATAATTCTTCGGTAGTAACCGCCAACTGCTGCATGGCTTCGGGTTGATTGTTGCCCATGCCGGAACTGTTGCTTTCGTGAATATGGCCGCTGTAATTGCTGAATACAGAAACTTTATAAGATGGTTTACCGGTTTTTATCACATTGCTTACTTGCTGGTTGCCCATGCCCAGCAAATACAATTTTTGTTTGGATGCATTGATGAGCATCATGTTCTCCGGGTCATTTTTCAAAAGAAACAGGAGGTTTTCCTGTGCGGTCAATAATTCAGGACTATAGATGTCCATGATACGTTGTCCTTTGCTGACCTTCTGATACCGGTATTTCGCATACAGTTTTTCTATCCTGCCGGAAAAATTGGAAGAGATAACTCCTGTCTGCCTGGTGTCGTATGTGATAAAGCCGTATGATTCCATTTCTATATCTTCTTCCCTTGCCATCATGTGTACCATTGGCACATTGGCAATCACCTGCTGGTTGGAAGGCTTTAGTAAAGTATTCAGCGAAACTGCTTTGGGTTCATTGGGTGATTTTACTTTTTCCAGTTGCATTCCACAAATTGGGCAGGTTCCGGCTGTATCGCTTTGCACCTGTGGATGCATAGGGCAAGTATATCCTTTGGTAATTGCCATACCACTGTCGGACATGTCATGGCCGGAATGCATCGAATGATTTTCCATCAGCACCAGATCCATACCGCATTTGGGACACTTACCGGGCTTTTCGCTGAAAACAGAATCCTGCGGCATGGGACAGGTGTACATCACTGTTGCTTTTTCATTACCACCATTACATGCAATAAAGAAAACAGCCAATGCAATAACTGCAACCCATTTTATTTTATAAATACATTTCATTCAGTTCGTTTTATTTTATTTCCAAAATTTTCATCAATTCTGCCTGCATCTGCAAACCCTTTTGCAACTGGTTAAAGTATTCCATCTGCGTCATGTTCAATGCTTCCCAGGCATCGAATAACTCAAATAATTCTTCGGTATTTTGTTCGTAGCCTAATTGCATGGTTTGAAAATTCCGTCGCAATGCCGGGATGATCTGTTCCTCATATAATTTCATCTGTTTCTTTTTCAGTTCCAGTTCGGTGAAACTGTTATCAGCCATGCCGCTTGCTTCATTAATAATCATCTGTTGCTGGTTACGCAATGCTTCATTTTGCCAAACAAGGCTTTCAGCTTTTGCCTTATTCATTTTGGAGGACCATTTTGCAAGTGGGATTTTCACCATCCCCATTACCGTAAACATCAGGGGCTGCCTGGCCCAGCCCGTCATGTGATTGTACTGGATTCCAAACTCCGGTTTCAGTTTTGCCAACTCTGCTGTGCGTTCCAGTTTATTCACTTCAATACTTCTGTCAATTACTTTAATATCGCTACGCTGTTTCATCAGGGATACAGAATCAAACATGGACCTGTTAAAGTTGTACCATACATAATTCGTATCAACTGCAAATGCTGTTTCCGTACTCCTGTTCATCACTGTGTTAATGGCAATACGTTTCTGGTTAATTTCATTACGCAACATCAACTGCATATTTTCTACGTTGGCCAAAGCCGCTTTCGCTTTATAATAAGCACTGATTTTACCCAGTCCGTTTTTATACCGTATCTCTGCACTTTGCATCATGAATTTTAGCAGCTTATCATTTTCGTCCAGCACTTTAAGTTTCTTTTCCAGCACAATCCAGTCATAATAGTTTTTTCTTGCTGTAAACAACAGTTCATTTACTATCACATCTTTTTTTTGTAATTCTACTGATGACTGTGCATTCATGTAAGCATACTCGGCATTCTGCCTTTTTTTATTGGGAAACATCTGCTGTGCTGAAATCATAAAAGCACCCATGCCCGGCTGGCCGTTAATTGACTTCCACCTGCCGGGATCATAAGGTGTCTGAAAAAAACCAGCGCCTACTTCCGGCGGCATCCAGCTATAAGCACCTTTGGCTTCTTCATTCATAGAACGGGCTTCGGCATCCAGCATTTTTAAGGCAGGATGGTTGGTTTGAATGGCCGATTGAATTTCCTGCATGGTTAACACCTGTTGTGCTGCAACAGTTTTGACAACCATAAAGGCAAGAAGAATAGCTATTATTTTTTTCATCTGATTAAGTTTAGTGTTTAATTACAACAGCTTTTGCCATTTTGAATCGGGGGGCAAGGCACAGTACCATAGGAACAAAAAACACAACAGTCACCTTGCTTCGGTTTTAATATCGTTTTACAGTTTTTACATTCGTAAAAATATTGGCATGCATCTGTTGGCATTGCCTCTTCTTTCTGATAGCTGCATTTAGGGCAGGTAATTGTTGATTTCGTTACTATTTCCATTTTATTTTATTTTTGACTCAGTTACTTTATAGCCTGTTGCATTGACAGCCGTTTCGATAGACTTTACGTTTACTTTGGTTGAATCAAATGTTATGGTGGCATTCCCTTTTTGATAAAATACCTCCGCATTGATGATTCCCGGCAACTTATTAACTTCATGCTTTACTTCTTCTTCGCAGGCCGCACAGCTCATCCCTTTAATCTTAAATTCAACGGCACTGATAGTGGCTTTGCTGATCTCTATATTTTTCTTTTCACTTTTTGGGAAAAACACTTTTGAGTAATAAGGAAAAACAATCGTTAATGCGGCAAACACAGTTACTAAGCCAAGAAACGTTTTTGTTTGAAAATATTTTCTCTTTTCAGTTGTTTCACAATTACAATCCTCCTTTTTTACAGGTTTTAATTTTTGATACCAGGCATACCCGATAACCAAAATGGTAAAGCCTATTAAATACGGTCTGAATGGCTCCATCCAGGAAAACGAAGATGCGATGCCACTTGTTCCGGCAAGTAATGCCAATACTGGAGTAATACAGCAGAGCGATGCTGCAATCGCTGTTAATATACCCGCACTGAGAAGTCTTTTTTGATTATCCATAATTTATAGGTTTAAATTAATCCCTTAGTGTTTTGTTTCCAGCACTTCAATTTTTCCTTGCTTTCTTAATTCATATTCCTTTGCCATTAAGAATATCAATGGGGTCACCAATAAAATATGTGTTGCAGATGTTAATACCCCGCCCACCATGGGCAATACGATTGGTTTCATCACATCACTACCTACACCGTGGCTCCAAAGAATAGGAATCAATGCAAAGAGAGAGACACTCACCGTCATTAATTTTGGCCGCAATCTTTTTGCTGCACCTGCAATTACATATTCCCGTAAATCTGCTTTTGTAATGGTATCTTTTGAATTACCTTTTTTATCAACCAATTGCTGCATGGCATCGTTGAGGTAAATCACCATAACAATACCGGTTTCTACCGCCAATCCAAACAAGGCAATGAAACCAACTGCTACTGCCACCGATAAATTCACACCCCAGAAATAGATCATTACTGCGCCACCAATCAAAGCAAATGGTATTGAAATCAAACTCAGGAATGCTTCTCTTGCATTGCGGAAGGCGAAATACATCGACAGGAAAATAATGAGCAGCACCACCGGTAAAATCATTTTCAATGTTTTTTCACTGCGTATCAGGTTTTCATACTGGCCGCTCCACTCCAAAAAATACCCCTTTGGTAACTTGGTAATCATTTTATCCAGTTTTTCTTTAGCCTCGTTAACAGTACCGCCCAAATCCCTTTCCCGTACATTAAATAAAACTGTTCCCCGCAACATCGCATTTTCAGAATTGATCATCGGCGGGCCTTCTGTAATTTTTACATCAGCCACTGCTTCCAATGGCACAGGGCCGTACTTCATGGTTTGCACCTGTAAACGTTTTAAAGATTCAAGGTTGTTTCTGAAATCCTGCCCAAACCTTGCATTGACGGAAAAACGCTGTCTGCCTTCTACCGTTGTTGTAAGCCGCATACCACCCAATGCTATTTCCACCACACTGTTTACATCATCAACTGTTAATCCGTACCGGCTAATCTCATCTCTTTTACAATGATGTCAATGTATTTGCCACCGGTAATGGGTTCTACATACAAATCTTTTACGCCGTCAATGCCTTCCAGTTCTTTCTTCACTTTTTCGGCAAATGCATAGATGGTATCGAGGTTTTGTCCATATACTTTTACACCCACATCAGTCCGGATACCTGTGGAAAGCATATTGATACGGTTGATAATAGGTTGTGTCCATCCGTTGGTAACACCAGGTATCTGCAACTTGGCATTGAGTTCATTGATAATATCATTTTTACTCAATCCCTTTCTCCATTCCGATTGAGGTTTTAAAAGGATAATGGTTTCAATCATGCTGATGGGGGAATTATCAGTTGCCGTGTTGGCTCGTCCTGCTTTGCCCAAAACATTCTTTACTTCCGGTACAGATTTGATTAGTTTATCCTGCACCTGCAAAATCCGCTTGGCTTCACTGTTGGAAACATCGGGAAGTGTAACGGGCATGAATAAAATAGAACCTTCATCCAGTGGCGGCATAAATTCTTTACCCAAACTAAGCAGCATCGGGATACTGATTGCCAAAGCAATGATGTTTACAGCCAATGTTGTTTTTCGCCATTTGATACAGGTACGGATAACCGGCTCGTATATTTTTTCCAGTATACGGTTTACCGGGTTTTTGGTTTCGGGCCTGAAACGCCCTTTCATAAAAAAGGAAATTAAAACGGGGGCTAAGGTTAGCACCAGCAATGCATCCACAATCATGATGAATGTTTTTGTGAATGCCAGCGGGTGGAAGAGTTTCCCTTCCTGGCCGGTTAGTAAAAACACCGGCAAAAAAGAAGTGATGATTATAATGGTAGAAAAGAATACACCCCTTGACACCTGTATGCTGGCTTTTTCAATCAACCGCATCCTTTCCAACTCCGGAATACGGTAGTAGGTTTGTTTACGTTTTAGTTTATTGAACAATTTTTTCATTGTTTAGGATTTAGGGGTGTGTTGATTTTGATAGTCTGATAAATGCCGGTAGGCATTCTCACTCATAATAATTCCATTGTCTACAATTACACCGATAGCCAGGGCAATACCTGTTAGTGACATGATATTGGAGGATATACTAAACATATTCAGCAGGATGAAACTGATAGCAATGGTTATCGGAATCTGAATGATGATGCTTAATGCACTGCGCCAGTGAAAAAGAAAGATGATAACGATCAGGGCCACTACAGCCATTTCTTCAACCAGTTTTACCTTAATGTTGCCGATAGCCGCTTCAATCAGTTCACTGCGGTCGTAGGCGGTTTTAAAGGTTACACCTTCGGGCAATCCTTTTTGCACATCTTTCATTTTCTCTTTTACGGCATTGATTATCTTATCTGCATTTTCACCATATCGCATTACTACAATACCACCTACAACTTCGCCTTCACCGTTTTCATCAAAGATTCCCAATCGTAAATCGCCACCCATCTGTACCGTACCAATATCCTTCACCCTTACCGGAATACCATTATTGTTGCCCACTGCAATAGCCTCGATGTCGTCTTTATTTTTGATGTACCCCAATCCCCGGATGATATAAGCCATATCACTCATTTCAAATTTGCGGCCGCCCACATCGTTGTTACTGGCTTTTACTTTGTTCATCACATCCATAAGGCTGATGTTATAGAACTGTAATTTTACCGGGTCAATTACCAACTGGTATTGTTTTTCAAAACCGCCAAAGGATGCCACTTCGGCAACACCGGGTACGGTTTGCAAAGCCAGTTTTACATACCAGTCCTGCAAGGCTCTTTGTTCACCGAGGTCAAGGTTTTTTGTGTCCAGTGTGTACCAGAATACATGACCAACCCCTGTACCATCGGGGCCAAGTGTGGGTGTTACGCCTGTAGGCAATAAGCGTTGTGCATAATTCAACCGTTCCAGTACTCTTGTTCTTGCCCAATACACATCTACATCATCTTCAAAAATTACATATACAAAACTCATCCCGAACATAGAAGTGCCCCTGATGTTTTTCACTTTTGGAATGCCTTGCAGGTTACTAACCAGCGGATAGGTAATCTGGTCTTCCATAATTTGTGGGCCACGGCCCATCCATTCGGTAAAGACGATCACCTGGTTTTCGCTGAGATCAGGGATTGCGTCAATGGGGTTTTTCTTGATATTGAAAATGCCCCACGCAAACAAGCCTGCTGCCAGCAGCAAAACGATGTAGCGGTTTTTTAATGACCAGGAAATTAATTTAGGAATCATAATGCTTTTTTTGGCTTGTGAATTATTTCATCATTTCTTCTACACTACCGCAGGTCATCATCTTATCTCCGTAGTAAGGATTTTTGATGTCTTTGGATTCACTGAGCCACATAGATCCTTCATTATACATTGGGCAATGATCGTGGTACAATGTCATACCAGCCCCAAATGCCTTTACCATATCGTACATGTCTTTACTCATCATGGCAAAATGTTCCCGCTGATGTTCAATTTTATTTTTTGAGATGTGTTCTGCATGTTCTTTCAGGTCGGCTTCAATATCATCATACACTTTTTTCTGGTCGGCACTTAATAGTGATTTATCAAACCCTTTCATAACATCAAACATTTTTCCAGAGGCTGCAGCCGCATCAGTTTCATTTCCGTTTGCCAGCGCATTTTTAACCGCCAGGTAATCCATAACCATTGATTTCATAAAGGTAGAAACAGCGGGATCAACAGTAGCGAATGTGGTTGCTACCATTTTTACATTGTCATCTGCCATTGTATTGTCTTTCATTGGCATGGGCATACTGTCATGGTTCATACCCGTGCTGTTGTCTTTTGCAGAATTGTTGCTGTTGCAGGAAACCACGGCTAAAGCTGCGATTACTGTTAGTGCAAGGATTATCTTTTTCATTTGTATAATTTTTAGTTGATTAATGTTTGTGATTGGAATGATCGTCTTTTTGCTCTTTTAACGCCATGCCGCATTTAGGGCAGTTACCGGGCTTATCATAAGTTTTATCCCCTTCGCATTTCATGGGGCAGCTATAAGCTACAACAGCCGGTTCTTTTTCTTTCAAAGCCATACCACATTTTGAACATTTACCGGGTTTGTCACTCGTAACATCCGGATGCATGGGGCAGGTATAGGTTTTCATCACTTCCATTTTCATTTGTTCTTTTTTTGATTTGGTTAAATCCATACCGCATTTGGGGCATTTGCCAGGTTTATCATAGGTTTTCTCTCCCTCGCATTTCATGGGGCAACTGTATTTCATCTGCTCCATTATTTGCATTTTTGATTTGTGTTTTGTACTGTCCTGTGCAAACAGGGAAACAGATACGATGGTTAACGCCGCCATCATCAGCATCTTAATTGCTTTCATTTTAAATTAATTTAGTAGTAAATAATAGTTGGATTTATGGCATAGGTAAATGCCAATAGCCCGGCAAATCAATTACCTGGCTCAATAAGAGGGAACTGTATTAAATACGGAAAACGCAGTTGCGAATGTAAACGGGTACGCCTTGCGTTCGAGGAGGAGCATTGCTGTTAGGGCTTTCTTCTGTTAAAGAAGGTAATGCAATTTCAGGTAATTGAATATAGGCAGAAGGCAATGCTGTTGCCATTAACTGCATTAATTGCAGGTTACTCTCGGTTACCTTTTGTGCTGAATCGTCTTTTAAAAATTTGTGTTCATCCTTGCAGCAACCGTTATCTTTTGACTCGGTTTTCTCCATGCCGCATTGACCGCAGGTTTTGGACTTATTATGACCCAGCCCCCAATCGGCCAGCTTGCCCATGCAATAATGCATGTGTATCGTGGCTCCTGAAGAAGTGCCCAGATACAAAACAGCTAATATGGCGGTGATGAACTTTTTCATGTTTTAAACTGCTACAAAAGTATAACAATTTTTTTGAGGATTCTTACATAATTCTGCTAACTATTTATACTTAAATGACTTAAACCCTATTTACAACAGTCTTTTTTGCGTACAAAAAGGAATTTAAAAGCTTTCCAGAAAAACTGCCCTATTGATCTAAATAGTATCATAATAACATCGTTAACAGCATGGCCGCACTCATTCCAATCATCAGTGCATCTTCAATAATTGTAATGGTGCTCATGGGTAAATTAAATACATCGCCCAGGCAGGCACATTTTATTTTACGCTTATTGAAAACACTTTGCAGCACACCAATTATACTCACTGACATTACAATAAAGGTAATACTATTGGTTAGTATGGGATTGAAACCGGTAAGGAATGCAATTCCCAGGGCCAGCTCAATGAAGGCATAAACATACCCCCAACTGTTCCATTTTTTTGCAATCACATCATACATCGAGTAACTCTCCGCAAAGCCTTTCAGGTTAAGCAATTTGAAAAATGAAAAAACCAAAAAGAACCCGGCCATAAAATTACTCATCCAGCGCATCCATACCAAATCACCAACTACCCATTCGTTCAGCATGGTTATACCGGTAATAAATGCAAATATTAACAGAATGGGTTTGTAAGTTGCTAACCAGGTACTGGATTCTTCAACTTCTTCTGTATTAATTGGCAGGTGCTGTTGATTGTTTTCTGTTAATTGATATTTTGGATAGTCTTTCAATGCTTCCTGTAAAATGGCAGTTTCGATGTGGTTATCCATTTTAATAGTCGCTTCGCCTTTGGCAAGATCAATATTTACATCACTGACTGCATCTACTTTTGATAAAAGGTTTTGAACTTTTGCCTGGCAACCGGTGCAGGTCATTCCGGAAACTTTATAGGTATGTGTCATGTCTGTTAATTTAATGACACAAAGTTCCTTCAAACGGGAAGTAGTATTGTTACAGAATTATGGATATGATTTATAGTTTCTTGTTCTGTACACTATCTAAAGATTTCCGATTTGTGCTGCCTATTTTTTTAAACTGGCTCGGTGTTAAGCCGGTAACTTTTTTGAACTGTGCTGAAAGATGCGCCACGCTGCTGTAACCTAAGAAAAAGGAAATTTCGCTTAAATTCTGCTCCCCATATACCAGGAGTTCTTTTACTTTTTCCGTTTTTTGCAGAATAAAAAATTGTTCAACCGTAATTCCTTCTACTTCAGAAAATAAACGGGAGATGTAACTATATTCTTTATGCAAGGCAGTGCTCAAATATTCACTGATGCTGAAATGTTCTTCTACATCGCCTGACTGTACTTTTTTAATAAGCAGGCTTTTTATTTTTTCAATCTGTTTTTGCTTCTGGTCATCGAGTATCTCAAAGCCGAGTTGGAACAAACGGCTGTTGAGTTGTTGCATTTTTTTTACAGATGGGTTTTTTTTCAGTACTGCCTCTCCCATTGTAACATGGATGGGGTTTAAGCCCAGGTTTTCCAGTTCCTGCTTAACCACCATGATGCAGCGGTTGCAAACCATGTTTTTTATGTAGAGATTCATTGTTTTATATTTTACAAAAACCACAAATTTTTCTTTCCAAACTCAGGTAATTCCTCTCTGTCGAAATAGGGGAAAATCTTTGCTACCATTTCCGGATATATAGTTGTTACAGGCAGGTTTTGCTGGCTGATGCTTTTCCAATACATGCGGCTGAACTGATACACCTGGTCAATTAACTCTCCTATAACTGACATACTCAATTCATCTGGCTTTGAGGATTTGATTGACAGCTTCACCGGGAAATGATAGTCTTTCGCAGCAATTGGCACTTCCTCCTTATACCTTACATTATTAAACAACAGGAATTTATTATAGCCTATGCTGAGGTATGTGCCACTTAACGGCATCTTGCCCTCGCTATTCATATCAAAAGCCAGAAACTCCCGGCTTTCTGTTTTATTGATGGTGATTACGATAACAGGTACATCACCGTAACCAATACTGTCAAGCATTTTAAGTATGGGCTGTAGTTCTTCGGGGTCTGAAATTTCCTTGTAAAAGTGAATGATGATTCGCCTTACAGATTGATGTTGCTCTATGAATTTCTCAACCTGGTCTTTTATTGAACCGGCCAGCAGCTTTGTTTCGTTCTTTTTATAGCAGCCGAAGCCTTCGAACTTACCGTCATTACTGAAACAAAATGCACTGCCTACATAACGATGAGCCGCATCACGGGGTTTGAATGCACCTACGCCTATAATCAGTTCATTTGCACGGGACCGTGCCAGCCGCCAGGGTATTCCTCCCATTTTCGCCAATAAAGCAACGTATATATTGGGCAAAAAATAATAGAACTCTGGTTTTGCAAGGTGTTCTTTAAAAATAACCTGCGAAGTGATACCCTTATCGAGCAAATGCTCTTTTATTTGGTAATAAGCCTTGTGTTGCGGATGGTCTTTATCGTCATTCTTAATGGGGCTTATGTATATGGCAACATACGTACAGCCGGGGTCAAGTGAAAACTTATCTAATTGTTCCTTTACTTCTTCAAAAATAGTATTGTTGTCTATAAAGGAAGTTTGTTTGGCGGCATCAAAACTGAATTGCTGATTAATATATTCAATCAGTGGTTTTGCATCTTTTGCTTTTTATTTACAATGCCATGCCAGCCTTCCATCATGAACTTATACATGTGGCCTTTTACAAAATCGGCATCTGCTTTATTATAAATAAAAAACAGTTTCAAATGACCTTCAGTATATGCCTGTAATGGTTTGTGTGTAAGAATGCCCAGACCAGGGTTAATGTGTGTTCCATTCTTGAATTGCAGGATGTTATTGCCTTTGCCAACCAAATACACTTTTTCATTGGGCACCTGATAAAAGCCTTCAGGTGCAAGTTTTATTATTCTATTAAAAGCTGGTGTATTCAGGTAATGATTGTAAAACCATTCCTGCATACCAAGATATTCGGGATAACGGTTCGTCTTTTTTAGTTCCTCATATATGTCGTACTCTTTTTTAAGGTCATAATTTAAAATTGGATACACATTGTCTAATTGCTGCTTTAAATCATCCGGCAAGGTTTTCTCGTAATGCCAGATGCAGCCATTGCATAAAACTTTTGTGTATTTTGTAAATCTTCAGCTTAAAGTGTACCACTAATTTATTATCTTAAGAGAGTGTTTCCTAATTATTTAACCTAAAAATTAATGTAATGGAAACGAGATCTAAGAAGCAAACTACAGAAAACTTTGTGAAGGATGTCCGCCGAAAAGCCAGGCGCTTGTTCACCTCCGAACAAAAGATCCTTATTGTGATGGAAGCTATTCGCGGAGAAACATCGGTAGCGGAGATTTGCCGAAAGTATGGCATTCATGCTACTCAGTTTTACAAATGGAATAAGGAATTCCTGGAGGCTGGTAAAAAGAGGCTGGCTGGCGATACGACGCGGGAAGCCACTTCTGATGAGGTAGCTGATTTGAGAAAGGAGAATCAACGACTTAAGGAAATGGTAGCCGACCTGATGCTACGCTATGATATTGTAAAAAAAAGCTTGACCATTTTGGAATAAATGAAAAATGGAAAAAGTATATGCGACTGTCCCCAGCAGAAAAACAGGAGATCATTCAGCTAGTAGATCGCTCTGAGTTAGGAGTGAATAGAACCTTAAAGGAACTTGGTATCCATAAGAGTACTTTTTACAAATGGTACCAGGCCTATCTCAGCCATGGCCCCAACGGACTATTACCTAAAAGCAGGACCCGCCGGCAATGGAACTCTATACCGGAGGCCCAGAAACAACTGGTGGTAGATGTGGCGCTAGAGCACCCTGTACTATCGCCCAGGGAGCTCTCAGTAAAACTCACCGATGAGCAAAAGATCTTCATATCGGAAAGCAGTGTGTATCGTATTTTAAAGAGCAAAGGTCTTATTACGACGCCTATGCATATTTTGCTAGCCGCCTCTAATGAATTTAAGGACAAAACTAATTTTGTCCATGAAATGTGGCAAACAGACTTTACTTATTTTAAGATCATTGGTTGGGGCTGGTATTACCTGAGTACGATTTTGGATGATTACAGCCGCTATATTGTTCACTGGGAATTGTGCCGTAATATGAAAACAGAGGATGTGGAAAGAACGGTAGAAAAGGCCCTAACGGTGGCGGGACTGCAAAAAGGGCAACGACCAAAGCTGTTGTCTGATAATGGGTCATGTTATATATCCGCTGAGATCAAAGAGTTCTTGAAATCAAAGGACATCAAACCCATACATGGGCGAGTTCGGCACCCTCAAACCCAGGGGAAAATAGAACGTTATCACAGGAGTATGAAAAATGTGGTAAAGCTTGATAATTATTATTGCCCTGAAGAGTTAAATGCAGCACTAACATCATTCGTGAATTACTACAATCATGAACGCTACCACGAATCACTTGACAATGTAACTCCAGCTGATGTATATTTTGGAAAAAGAGAACAAATCCTGAAAAGAAGAGAGAAGATCAAATTGCAAAATATGAGATACCGCCGAGCCCTATATTTTACTGAAAAACTAAATTATATTAATCCAACCCTAAAAAACTTAAATAATTTATCTAACTTAAATCAAGGAAATACTCTCTAGGAGAAAGTACACTCTGTTTTGACGACATACATCAGTGGATTAAGAGCCGCCGTCGTGGATTACCCTTCGGCATTTTTAAAAATTGTTGTTTGAGAATTAAGTCTTTAACTTCCAGTAATATTATTAGAACAGCTAATCTACTTTTAATGAGTTCCACAAGCTCAATCTTCTCAAATGTATTTTCCTATAGGCAACGGGAGAAAAACTCTCCACTTGAAAACTTTTTAATTGAAATATTTGCCTTTTGCTTGATCAATGACCCTCGGTTTCAAAGAAGCTTTTTGGCTCTATTTACGAACTCTTCATTTGCGGATGATGGGCTAACTATTGTTACCCAAAAACATTTTGAAGGTTATGGTCGACCGGATATCGAGATTAGAGGGAAGGATGTAACCATTTTTATTGAGTGCAAGGTTGAATCGTCAGAAAGAAAAGGGCAGCTGGCCAAATATCTCAGTCTTTTACGGAAAGATAAGGCTCGTAACAGAAATTTTGTCTATTTGACTAAATATTATGAGCCAAAAGATTTTGAAAAGGATGTGGTTAATATAACCCAACTACGTTGGATTGATGTCTATAAAAGTATCAATGAAACCAATAGGGAGATAACCAATGAATTAAAAACATTTTTAAAAGAGAACCATATGGAAGATGTAAAGAATTTCTCAATGCAGGATTTAAATGCGATGAAGTCCATCTCTGCCGCTATTTCAAAAATGGATGAAGTCCTTGAGCAGGTAAAACCTGAATTTGAAAGGATACTTGGCCCACTATCAAAGGACTCAAGCCGAAGTTCTAGGCTCTGGGACAATCATTATGCGAGCTATTCAACCATGAGTTTTAAACGTATCAATTACAATATTTATGTTGGCTTTTTTTGGGATGATCCCGATACTGAAATACCCGAAGTAGGCATCTCAATAGCGTTACCTGTTAAGTTGGATAAAACACTTCTTTCTGATTGTTTGGACTCACTGGAGAAAAAAAAATGGATTATTTATCAATATGATTCTGACTTCTTTTATTATACTGCATTGAAACCTATAACGGAGTTTATTGACAAGGATATCGACAATATCATTGCTATCAAAAAATTCATTTCTGAAAAAATACGTGATTTAGGCACTATAAAGGATGGAAGAAGTAAAATTCTTTGTAGATAATTACTAAATGGTATTTAAGAAACTGTACTTAAGAAAAAGTCCAAGTTGTTTTGACGACTTACAGTATTTTATTTTTTTAAAATAATAAAACTTCCGGTTATGATAGTCTTAAAAAAACCTAGTTACCACCTTTTTATTTCATGTCCCCAATATTCCCAAATCATCGCCATTGCCATAGTATCAAGTTCACAATACCTAAGTAGGGCATCCCTATAAAGAATTCTCTTGTCTTCCGGCAGATCAGTAAATTGAAGATAGGCGTAAGCCATCATTGCCGCTCCACCATCAGCCAATTCTGTTAGACTCCCATCATTCAAATCAAGTTTTAATTCATCAATGGAGGGAAATACTTCAGGCAAGGTTTTGTAAGGATCATACCCCTTTTCAGGGTTGAGCCATATATGAGGTGATGTAAAATTCAAGCTCCTTATTTCAGTTCCATAGATCGGTTGAGTATACTTTTTTTGAAGGTAAGGGGAACTCTTAATAACAGCGGGGAGAATTTGTTTGATTGAATTAGACCCCTTAGAGTGAAGTGAATAGAAATGGGATAAGACATAATCATATAGATCTTTCATGTCATTTTTTGGCTCCCACTTGTCTGGCGAATCACTTGATGGATGGGAAATCTCCTGAATAAAAGACATAAGATCATCTCTGTCCGGCACACTCTTGTCCTCAAATAATTGCTTGTAAATTAAATTCAGATAAGTGTTCTCATGATTATGATACCGAAAGATGGTTCCGGGCTGGCCGGTCAAATCCCTTCTCAAACTTCGAAGAAAGTCATAGCTCGGGAAAGCCCCCTTTTCGAAGGAAAGAAATTGGTTTTTATGTTCAATACTTCCATTTTCACTCATCAAATGGTATGAATACTGGAACGCCAGTCCTTCGTATGGACGGCGGTTTTTATGAAAGGGAATTGCGACAGCGGTTGTCTCGAAGTCAATGAAATGATAGGGTGCTGGGAGCGATTCAAAAAGGTCAGATAACCCTTCCTTGTCAATGTGGGGGGCGTAATCAACTCGATTGGTCTTATCAATTTGTACAATCCTTCTCTGAGTCGCATCCAAGGTCGAAGCCCCCGAAGGAACCCATTTTGAACTGGCGAAATCCGTCTGATCAAGTTGCGAGATAAAATATTTTTGATTTCGTAGACTGTCACCTACAATTGATTTGGCACCAGCTTTGCCCCCCCATAATTCAAGTGATAGGGGCTTTGAAAAATCATCGTCGTTGAAATGTGCGATTTTCTTCCAGCATTCATGAAATCCACTTTTCTTCCCTTCCGGGTAGCTGTCATTTCTAAATTGACACTCCTTACAAATGGTAGTCGGACTATTAGCCCAGATAATTCTATCATTTTCCAAGGAACTTGAGAATAGGCCAATTGTTTCTTCAAATCCTATCGGGCCCTCAATGACAATGTCAACCGTATTTGAGTAAATCCAATTACATACATCATCTACATTTAAAACTTTCAAAGGGATAGCCCCCAAATCTTTCTGGCATATACCATTTTGAACAGCTATTTTAACCCGCCCGCTTTCGTCTCGATTGATTCTAAAAATTTGGTTTAACCCATCGATTGAAGTTTTGGTTGTTTTGTCAACAAGAATAATATAAGCGAATAATTTCTTTTCTGGTACCGCCCTCTCAACTACATATTTCTGGAAGGCTATATCATACATGTATTGGGACCATTCACGATTCAGTTTGGTTTGACCGGCGTTGGCCCCCCTTTTTGATGTAGAAATGAACTCAGTCTTGTCATCCCAAGATTTCGCCTTTACTTCATAAATCCTAATCGAGTTTTCATCTTCAGTAATAATATCACACCTGACAAACAGATTTTCATGTCTAAAAGCCGCCTCTGCGATAACCTTAGCTCCGTTACGCCTTCTATCAGTTGTCCCTTGTAATGCTAGATCCCTTTTAAATTCGTGGACTGTAATATCATCCTCGATGGGGTCTTCACAAAATAGAAATTTGGCTAGTTCCCCCACTTGATAACCTCCCTCTGCTAACGCCTGTAAAAATTGATCGTCGATTGAATTGTCCTCATATTGATCGGGATGGCTGGAATAAAAAAGTTTTGTGGGGCACTCAAGGCCCAGTTTAAATTTAGATTTTGTCAGCAGGGACATAACTAATGAATTAGCCTAAAATTACCGCTTAAAAGTGTTTTTATTTGCTAATTATTATTACAATATGGAATATTTGAGTTTCTGCCAAGAAAATCCGGGGAGAAAAAAAGCATAATCCTATGGTGTTTTTCCCATAGGGGTCACAAGCACGAATATTAATTTTACGGCATTGACAGTCATAGACTACTTGTAGCCAGAACCGGGGATTACCCCCCCGCTTTTCCTATTATTAATCCAACCTTCCTGTAAATTTGAAGGAGCTGATGTGCTGAACCCGTAAAACCACCCATATATGTCGTTTGAGATAAACACCACTGAGTTTGTATTGCCTTTTTTAGTAGATCTGTGCGATGAAATAGATTCTGGTCATGAATTATGGGATCTGGAGGAAATGTTGCCTAAGGAGGCTGTTTATTTAGGATCTATAGATAGCGAACTTGCAAATTGGACACATTGGACAATTAAGGAAGAATATTATATCATTCCCCTGGCTAATGAGGATTTTGATTGGGCTCTATTTAGAATTCTTTGGGATGACAATAATGGAAAATGGGATTGGTCAGCGGACGCAAGATTAAAAGGTCAATTTAAAAATCCAGAACCTGCAGCCATTGAAATCTTAAAACATTTATGGCCCAAATGGGATATTGATTTTCAAAAGAACGAAGAAAGTCCCTATTTCAAATTACTCAATGGATTACAGAGGCAAATCTGTAAAAAGTAATGATACTAATCCACTTTTCAGTTTAAGACCTTATAAGTACATGTTCCTGGAGCAATTGTCATGTTATTGAAAGTCCATTTATATTCGGACTTCGTAATAAAATTTAAAATTCTTACTGCAAAGCTATAGGTGCCCAAATTACCTTTAAATGCAAATGTCAATGACGAATTATTACAACTATTTTGAAAGCTAAAATTGCTTTTTTCTATTGCGCCAGAATACGGTAAATACATAATATTATTTAACCCTGCATCAGGGTCAATAGTAAAGTTTCTAACTATTTTTATCCCTGCTATTTGCTTATCAGGAGTTAAATCCCCATTTATTCCATCTGTGAAAACAGTAAAAAATCCAAAATTGGGGTTAGGTATACTAAATGAGGGATCAATTATGTTATCAAAAAAATACACGGTGAGATATTTGTCGGAGCCACGCTCTCGAAAAGAGACTTTGCACTTATCTACAGTCCCCTTGACTTCCAAGTTTAATTTTCTATAAATATTACTCTCTTTAGACCTCATGTCACTATGTGCACTCTCAAAATATTCAACAATTTTATTGCCTTCAATTCGAGCAATTCCTACTTTTATAAAATATCCATTCGTATTTTCATTTTTAGCTTTATCAACCCATTGTTGGTTATCTAATTGCGTAGCATAATAATACCCATCTTGAAGTTTTGAAGGAAACTGATATTGTGAAGTATAAAAATTCAAAAGACCATTAGCAATGACTGTATTCTTTTCCAAAGATGTTTTTACAAAATCAATAAATGCTTTTTGGCGACTTTCTGATAATGATTTATCTAATAATTGCTTTTGAATTATATCATATTCTATTCTCTGATTTAATGCTGAAATTTGGTCAATTAAAGCTTGGTAAGGAAAGTCGAAAGGTTTTATTTGAGTCACCAAATCATAGTTCGGTCTATTTGTAAATGGTTCAGGAACGCTTTTTAGCTTGTTTTCCCCGTTTATTTCCTTTATTTCCATGTAACCCGTCACATGGTTTTTGTAAATTTCAGCAATTCTTTGGGGTATTCCAGGTGCTGCCCCTTGCCTCGTTTGAAATACCTCTAAATTTCCAGTTACTCGGTTGGGTTGATAGGTAAAAACACTTTGGGCACTTAATATTGATGCCGGAAATAGAAAAAGAAATAGAGCATAAATCTTCATAGCAATAGTTTTGATAATTTACCTTAATTATTGATTCTGTTTTATTTACAAACTAAAATATATTAGTAGAAGCGGGAGGAGCTTTCCACAGCAGACATTTGTAGCAAATAGGATATAAATCAAATGCTTTCTATACTCTCGGAATAATGAGTTCATGAAATCCGGCCAAAGGGGGTAGCCCTTTCTTGTTTTTAATTCCGACACATATCCGACACAACTTGAAATTAAAGTAAATAATCAAATTGATACATCTCTTCCCTTAATAATCGTGAGGTTATTTAAAAAGCATTATTGCATACACCTTCTCATTTAGCTGCAATGACAATTTCCATTCGCCAATTATCCACATACGTTCAATAACCGAACTCCCCTGATGGATTGTAAGGCTGAGTGCTTCGTAATCTTCTGGTGAATTTACCAGCGTAGATATAAATGACCCGTCATAATTGGGAAGATCATACTTTGCCCCGTGATTTTTTAACAGCTCCTTCATCTTGTTCACTGCGTTCATTGCACCAACCGGATTTTGATTAAACTGGTAAACATATCCAGATCTTGATGTATCTGCTATGTGTAGCCAAACATCCTTTTCAATTAAATTACCAGAACCTTCTTTAACCCCCGAAAGCTCTGTTTTAAATTCCCCAAAATCTACCTTCGGTTTCGCTTGCTTTGAAGTACAGCTCAGGAAAAAAATTGATAACGCAAGTAGGTATATATTTTTCATTCTTTCGGTATTTCAACGGTTTGTAAGTTCCCCATAATTCAGACAGTCATTAATTGAAGATATTCATTTTTACAAACCTTGTATTTCCATTCTTCAGGTGTCAGATTATTCAGTCCTTAATGCGGTCTTCTTTGATTGTATTCTTCCATCCATTCCTGGGTTAATTGTTTTACCTGATAAAGATCAAAGATCAGGTAAGCGTCAAGTATAATCTCGGCAAGTTTATCATAGTTGCATCTTTCCTCAAACTCCAAAGGCGAGGTTTAAAAATTAAAAAGATGCTCAATAAAAAGGGCCAGAAACTTAAAAGGATAGATTTTTTGTAAGTATCACTAAGACAGCAATATAAAAGAGGAATTACTGTTTATAAAAGGTCAATTTAACGCCATGGTTTTTTTAATGATGTGCGGCTAATTTTCCAAAACTTTTTTTAGGTTTCTTGCCATCCCGATTGTGTAAAATTCCTGCAACCTTGTACAGGCAACGCTTTCAACCATTATAATTATTCATTTCCACAGAATGTGAATATTTCAGCCTATGAATTACAGATACTAAAAAAGAAATTTGTAAGTGTTCTTTAAATAACGAAGCCCTCTGTTGGTACCAGGGGCTTCGTTGAAACTCTTTCGTTGCGATTTAGGTGAGTTCTTTGACATTTCGAATGCAGGTGCAATTTAACAAGGGAAAACCAATAACTTCTTATTACGTTCTCCACCGCTGTGAATTTCTTCTGTGAATTTCTTGGTAATACCTTTGCAATCGTTTCAAAATGAATTGATTCAAAATTTATTTTGGTACAAACTGAACGGTTATTACTTTTATCCAGTCATAAAAACATACTGTGAGTCCATAGTCGTCGAAAGTCGTGTATGGGAAACATTTTAAGCCTGGGTCGCTCCCAGGTTTTTTTATGCTTGCGTTTTCACGCATAGGGCAACTAACACCGCCATGAAGTGTGTATTCGGTTCACAGTAATCTAGTTTTTTATGACAACTCGAAAGAGTGAAAAAGTAGAATGCAGCTGTACAAATGGTACCGTCTATACTCCTTATATCACCCGTGGTGGTAGAAGGATCTATAGAGGTAAAGGAAAGGTGTTCGCCTTTCCCTGTACCAGATGTCAGTGTGCTAAAAACTAACCCGCCAGGTTAGTAGTGGACTTAGGTCCAAATTCAAAACTGCCTTTTTACAGGCAACCAGTTCCGGTCCCTTTAACCGGTTTTCGCAAACCCTCGGCTCTTACCCGGGGGTTTTGCTTTTATATGAAGTGAAAATAATGCCGAAAGATGCATCAATTGTCACAATTGTGCAATAGGTAAAGCCACATGATTTTCGGTATTTTTCCTATTTGAGAGAATAAATATAGCCTTACTTGCCTCTTCAAACGTAAAACACGTTAATACTTCCCAGCCAATTGCTTTGAAATACTCAAGCCATTCCTGCTGCGCAGGGGTAGGCTTATTGGGCTTTACTTTTAGTTCTATTACCATACTTAGGGAAGGGAAAATAAGGTCCCGAAACCCGCTGTCACTTCCAGGTACTTGTATTTGAATCGCTCAAATGGGGACCTTTTTCCCACGTCGGGGCTGTGGTGGTACTTCAGTTTAGGGTACTGATACTACAGCCGGGTGATAACCCTGGACTTAAAGCATACTTTTTACCATTGATCAGTATCGTATCCTTGGCCTTAGCTGACACAAACTCAAAACGTGGTTAAAACTCCAGTAATCTATCCAAAATTTGGTTCCTGTAATTTTATTTGAAGTTATAATTCTGATTTCCAAATAATTGCAATCTTTATCAGCTTCTCATAGCTGCATCTTTCGTCAATAAGGGGAGCGATATAAATGTAAAAGGGTTATACTTCGATAGTATGACCCTTTTTTATTGGTACTTCCGTTAAATTTATACTACTCAGCCAACAACCATGGAAGTACACCACCACGCCCACAGTTCTAGAAAAAAATGGACCCATTATTTCTGGGAATTCCTGATGCTTTTCTTAGCCGTATTCTGCGGATTTCTGGCGGAAAACCAACGGGAGCATATAGTAGAGCATCAACGCGAAAAGGTGTTTATGAAGAGCATGGTCGTTGATCTGGGTAAAGACACCGCACATTTCAACCTGTCCTACAATGGGATCTTATTAACTGTTAAACATATTGATTCATTGACAGCATTGCTGGAGAAGCCTGAAGAAATGCAGCTTCATGCGCATGAGATATACCAGCACCAGGTCTGGATCAGTTTGTATTACAAGGTGATCTATACCGACCGGACCATTACTCAATTAAAAAATTCCGGAAACTTCCGGTTGATCCGCAATTCCAATGTTTCAGACGCGATCATAGCCTACGACATCTATGTAAGGAATTACGTTATACAGATGCAGGACGATTATCTCTGGCTCGAGAGCAATAAGTTATGGGATATCAGTAACCAGGTATTTAAATCATCCGTATTTAGAAACTGGTTAAAAAAGGGGTACAAAAATAACAGGATCGAACTTCCGGATCCCCCCTACTTTCTATCCACCGAAAAAGAAAAAATTGACAACTATATAAATCACCTGCAAACCTATGCAGTGGCCAGCGAGTGGTTTTTACAAAATCTGAATTCTGCCAAGCAGCAGGCGGTACAGTTGGATTCGTTGATAAAGCAATCGTATCATTTCAATTAAGTGATAATGCATTTATTCCCGGATAGATCTATTGTATGTGTCTATCAGCTAATTTCCTATTTAACTTGATGTTCAGCTTTTACCCTGGATCATTACATCTATGGCATTGATCGCCTCGCTTACCGGCAACTTCCAGTACCCTGCCTTTCCGGAATCAAAAGCCTGCTTCCATTGATCATAGCCTTCAGAAAATTCCGGTAGTTTATCCAGGTGCATTATAAATGCTGTCAATGAGGATTCGAGTGCAGCCGCAGAAATGGGCAGGTGGCCTATAGAACTGGCATTTCCTATCTGAATACCATCCACCCTGATATGTATAATAGCATCGTCTTCCAGTTCATCAATACATAATACGGTCAGTGTTGAATTTTCTTCTCCGGCCCTTGTTTGATATTGCCAGACCTGGCCCGGCATGAATATATTTATACCATCCATCATTTGCTTCTGTTTTAATTAATGCTCTCTTAGCAATTCCCTGATCTGCATATTCCGGTACTTGAAAACCCCGGGAGATTTGTTTTTCGCCACCCGAATCATGGCTTTCGCCAGGTCTTCCGTAAGCAAAGGTCTTTGCGATCGGAACAGTCCCAGTTTATTGAATATCCCTAAAATGGTTTTTGCTATACGCTCCCCTCCCCGGTCGGTATTTTTCCTTACCAATAAAGGAGGATTAAAAATATCCAGGCGAAAGAAATTCAATGCTTTTACGGCCTCTTCTAATTTCCCCTTCATTCGACTATAAAATAATCTTGAATTGGTCGAGGCCATATCGGCCGAGATCAGCACCAGTTGAGGAACATTATTCGCTTTAGCCGCTTCAGCGAATTGATACTGGTACTCATAATCGATCTTCCATTGCGCTTCCTTACTGCCAGCTACTTTCAACGTCGTACCCAGGCAGGAAAACAATACATCGCCTTTTACCAGGTCCTTCCATTGCGCAACATTATTGAAGTCGACCACATGGGTTTGCAGTTTCTCCTGCTTTATACCAGTTTCCCTCCTCACAAAAATGTCTACCCTATTTACTTGCGGGTCAGCCAATAATTGCTCCAGCAGGTCCCTGCCCGTTGCCCCTGTAGCGCCGATGATCAATGCATGCATGGTTCAATTTAAGAAAATGAAACTATAAAGCGCTGACATAATTCTCTAAGCATTTATTATCTTCCCCGAGGCTTAAACCACCCGCTGCTCTATTATGGAAGTACATAATCATACCCATACCCCCCGAAAAAAATTTACCCATTACCTCTGGGAGTTTCTCATGCTATTCCTCGCCGTTTTCTGTGGTTTCCTTGCGGAAAACATACGCGAACACCAGGTAGAACACGCCCGTGCCAAACAATATGCAGCCTCCCTTGTCAAGGATCTTGAAAATGATGTAATAGCGATCAGAAGGCAGAATAAACTAAATGTGCTGTATAATTCTATTGTTGACAGCGCGCTTCATCTCAGTGAAGGAAAACTGGAAGGAAGAGCTGCTTCCCAATTCGCATTTTATACCAGGTTCTGTTATTGGACCGCGCCTATAGTCTGGAGCCGTGCCACTTTTGACCAGGTCAGGAATTCAGGAAACCTCCGTTATTTTCAAAACTACCAATTACTGAAAGACCTGGTAGAATATGATGGAATTTTAACCAGGGTAAGAGCCGAAGCAGATGCACATGGGATACGCGGAAATAAAATGCTGGAAACCATCAATGAAATACTGGAACCGCAAATGAATTACCAGTTGTCGAAGTATTATATATATGACCTCGATACCATGTCGCAGGCAACTAAGGACAATTTTTTTTCCATGAGCAATCCTTCCCTGGAAAATAAAAGGACCCAGGTAACGCAACTGCTTAATATGGCCATTGTACAGCAAAGAAACCTGCGAAATAATAATGCCGGCACCCATAAATTAGCAGAGACCCTGGCCCTTAAGCTGATCGAAGAACTAAAAGAAGAATATCATTTGGATTAAAATCGGTGGTTGAGGCTTTCCATCCGCCATACTCCCCCCCCCCCCTAACCCCTTATAACCTGATCCCGATCAGCAGTGCCAGTATGCAAATAATGGTTAGCAGTATCAGCATGGGCATGATGAATTTCAACCAGGTCTTTAGACTGATATTCACCATGGCCAGGGAAGGAAGCACTAATCCCGTAGGTGCCAAAAAAGACATCAGGCACATGCCATACATATACGAGTTCACGATCTCACGTCCCGGTACATTCACCATAATGGCCAGGGCCCCAATAATGGGCATGGTCAATACCGCCATTCCGGAACTGGATTGTATGAACAGCGAAAAGCTGAAATAAAATAAAAGCAGCAGCATGATAAAAAAAGCAGGCTGCATACCCTGCACCAGATTCGCCGTATAATAAAGAATAGAATCACTTACCTGTCCATCATTCAATACAATAGTTACACCCCTGGCCACGCCAATAATAAAGGCAACCCCCAATAAACTGCCCGCACCATTGATGAATTCCCTGACAAATACTTTTTCGTTGACGCGGCTGATGATAGCAATGAGTATGGATGAAGCCAGGAACAGGGCCGACATTTCCACGGTCCACCATTTCAGGAACACTACTCCACCGATCATGGTCAGAAAGGTCAGGATATAGATCAGCAATAATAATTTGGTCTTGCTTTCCAGTTTTGGTATCGGGGCCTGCCCATCGATCTTCATTTCAAATGGTGGATGCACCGCACCATCTATTTGATAAACCAGTGATGCCTTAGGGTCCTTTTTAATTTTAGCCGCATAACGCAGGATATACCAGATGAACAATAGGGTGATCAGGGCCCAGAGGATTAATCGTTCTCCTAATCCATCCATCCAATTGATGCCTGCCGCATTAGAGGCAATAATGGTGGCGAATGGGTTGGAAAAGGAAGCGATACAACCCAGGGAGGTGCCACCAAAAATAATAGCCAACGGTATCAGCAGGTCGTATCCCGCAGCCAGGAACAGCGGCACCAGGATCGGATAAAAGATCAATGCCTCTTCGGCCATACCATAGGAAGCGGCAAAGAATGAAAAAATACTGGTGAGTATAATGATCAATAAAGGTTCCCGCCCCTTCATGGTCAGGGCCAGCCAGGTTATGCCTTTTACCATGGCACCGGTCTCATTAAATACAAACATGAAACCTCCTATGATCAACACAAATAAAATAATATCAATGCTGTCATAGATCCCTTTGATGGGCGCCTGTAACACTTCGATAAATCCCTGGCCATTCCTTTTTTGCCTGGTATAAGTGCCGGGAACAGAAACAGGTTTGCGGATATCGCCATCAATGAATTTCTGCACGTTGATCTGGATCCCTAAACTATCCAGTGTTCTTTGTGTCAATGGAAGCCCGATCTCGGCGCTATCTGTAGCCATTGCAAACGTGGACCCGTTGACAGAAAGTTTATGATAATTTCCTGCAGGTATCATCCATGTGCTGATAGCTGCAAGGATGATCACGCCCATGAGTATAGGCAAGGGACCAGGAAGGGATCGTTTTTTTTCAGGCATGGTTTAATCGAGATGGTACTCTGACCTTATTAATTTAAGAAAGGCGGCGCCTATCTACCTATCAACTTATTTACTTATCTACCTATCTACTCACCCAACCTCCTTCGTCTTAAACTCATCTTTCAGCACCTCCGCCACTTCTTTCCTTAATTTATTCTGTGCGGAAGATGCTACGATTATTGCGATCAGTCCGCCAAACAAAGCCCTGGCCATTGTAGAAGGAATGGTCTTGATCAGCATTACCTGGTTCTTCTTTGGAAAGATCCGGATCCAGGTTCCCACATAAGCCGATTTATACACCTGGATATATTCAAATCTGGCCACCGGGTTTTTCTTTAATTCAATTTTATACAAGGGGAATTTAGCCTGCAGCGCATCCAGCATAGCAGGAAAAGTCATAGAATCGTTTAATTCAAGATTCATACGTCTGGTTTTGAAGGTTTTTGTTTTTAGTTGCCTTGCTGAATATACTGTTTTTATTTCGACGGTTGCTTCCGCGGATCACGGAGATAAGCAGCTACTGCTTCTTCCATATCGACCTCCATTAAATTGGCCAGTGTCATCAGCCACATCAATACATCCGCAAATTCTTCTTTTGCATTTTCCTTATCGCCACTGGCAATGGCCGAAGACAGCTCACCTACCTCCTCATGAAACCATAAGGCGGTATGGTAAATTCCCCGGGCGGAATCGGTGGAATAGTAACGGTCTTTGATGATCTGCTGGAGTTTCGAAAGTTCCATTGAGGATTAGAGTTTAGAGATTAGGGCCTGCCGCAGGCAGGTTAGTGGTTTCGGGTTTCGGGTTCCGTGTTCCGGCATAAAGTTCATATTCCAGCAGGCGGCAATCGATGGTGCTGGTATAAAATTCAATTCTTCGCTTTGCTTTCAGGCCGATCTTTTTGGCCAGTTCCATATTTCCTGTAAATACATACCCATAATATCCGCCGCAATGCTGTTTCATGAAATCACCGATCCTTGCATAGGTCAGTTCCAGTTCTTTTATTTCTCCCAGCCGCTCTCCGTATTCCGGATTTACATAAAACACACCGGGCTCTTTGGGGATCTCGGTGGCGGCAAAATCACAAACGGCAAATTCGATCAGATTAAGTACACCGGCAGCGATGGCATTCTTTTTTGCATTCTCCACTGCTCTTGAACTATAATCTGTTGCTATGATGCGAAGCCCGGGAACATCCATGATCTGTTCCTCCAATAAGGCGTCTTCTTTTAAATACACCGCTTCATCATATCCCTGCAAATGCATGAAGGCATAATTGGTCCTGAACAGTCCCGGCCTCCGGTTGGTAGCTATCATGGCTGCCTCAATGGCAAGCGTACCCGAACCACACATGGGATTCACAAATGGCGACTTCAGGTCCCAGCGGGTTGCATAAACCGTGGCTGCAGCCAGCGCTTCCAGCATCGGCGCCTGGCCGGGTATCTTCCTGTATCCATGCCTGCCCAGGGAATCACCGGTAGTGTCAATGAATAATTCTGCATTTTCGTTCTTCCAGAATAAATTGATCACAGCTCCTTTCAACTCCGAACCCGTTGAAGGCCTTACGCCTTTCTTCTCCCGCATTCGATCAACAATGGCATCTTTTACGCGAAGGTTGGCGAACATGCTATTGTTGATAGTGGGATTGTTCACATTGCTGGTGATAGAAAAATAACCATCCGGCTCCAAAACATCCTCCCAGGGATGATCGAGCAGGTTCTTATAAATATCATCTGCATTCACAGCCGTGAATTGTTTTATCCGGTAAAGCACCTGGCTGGCGCAACGCAAATTCAGGTTGAGCCGGATGCAATCGTTGATGCTGCCATTGATGCGCACCCCGGTAACAAAAGTTTCTTCTGTTTGAAACCCTAATTCTTTTATTTCCTGTTCAAGGAAGGGGGAAAGCCGCTTGGGACAGGTGATAATGACCGTGCCTTTTTCTGTAAATAGACCCATAAGCCCTAAAGGTAGAATTTTGCGGCCGCCGTTTATTTTAAGTGCTGATTAAAGTTTTATTCACCTAAATGCTTAATTTGAAAAAGCAATTGATCTTTGTCTCATTAATATTATTGTATGCCCAAATTCACGCTTAATGTCAACAATAAGCAATACACGGTAGAAGCAGAATCAGATATGCCATTATTGTGGGTGCTCAGGGACCTGTTGGACCTGACAGGCACCAAATACGGATGTGGGGTGGCCTCCTGCGGAGCCTGCACGGTAATGATCGAAGGTAATTCGGCCCTTTCCTGCCAGAGAACGGTGGGTTCCTGTGTAAACAAATCCATTATAACCATTGAGGGGCTTTCTGAAGACGGTTCACATCCTGTACAAAAAGCCTGGCAAAAAGCGGGTGTTCCTCAATGCGGGTATTGCCAGCCGGGGCAAATGATGGCTGCAGCCGCCATGCTGGAGAAGAATAAAAAACCTTCAGAAGAAATGATCAATACGGTAATGAGCAATAATCTCTGCCGTTGTGGTACCTATCACCGTATCAAAGAAGCTATCCATATCGCTATTGATGAGATCAACAAATAACTGCAAGCATCTATGAAAAAAATAAAGATCGACCGCCGGCATTTTATAAAGATCAGTTCACTCTCCTCGGGTGCGTTGGCCATTGGCTTCATGGTACCGGGGTTAAAAGAACTGGGTACCCTCTCCGATGACTGCGAATTCTTCCAGCCAGGCGCTTATCTTAAAATAGATAAGAAAGGAAAAGTAACTGTGTTCGTGGCCAAACAGGAATCCGGACAAGGCGTGGATACGGCACTGCCTATGATCGTGGCCGAAGAGCTGGATGTTGATTTCAAGGATGTGAATTCGGAGATCGCTCCTTATGGAACGATGAAAGAAGGCGAGCATGATACCGGGGGAAGTCAGAGTGTACTGGATATGTACAACCGGCTCCGCAAGGCAGGTGCTATTGCGAAAGCAATGCTGATCAGTGCTGCGGCAGATATCTGGAAAATTCCTGCCTCTTCCTGCGCTGCCGATATGGGCGAAGTAGTGAACACGGTTACCATGAAAAGAATAAAGTATGGCGACCTGGTTTGCCTGGCAGCCAAACTACCCATACCCGAGACCGTGGTGCTAAAAAACCCAAAAGATTTTAAACTGATCGGTAAATCGGAAAAACGCGCAGGCCTTACCAATATTCTCACAGGAAAAACTAAATACGGTATCGATCTTAAACCGGAGGGAACGGTTTATGCCATCGCGGTAAGATGTCCTGTACTGGATGGCACCCTGGTGAGTGTGGATGACGCTGCCGCAAAAAGAATTCCAGGCGTTTTAAAAGTGGTAAGCTATAAAGGAACCGGTGCTCCCATGCATGTACGTGCGGGCGTTGCGGTGATCGCCACCAGCACCTGGGCCGCCATGAAGGCTGCCGGCATGCTGAATATTACCTGGGATGAAGGAAAGAATAATAAGGAAAGCACCGAACAGTTATTCAAAACCTTTGCATCAAAAGCAAAAGAAACACCAGCCATCCCTGTTTATAAAAAAGGAGATGCTGCCAGTTTATCCGGTAAAAATGAGATAGCTGCTACATATGCGGAACCCTTCCTGGCACATGCTACCATGGAGCCTATGAACTTTATCGCTTCCGTAAAAGGCGATGGCTGTGAGCTATGGGGCGGTTTGCAATTACCCGACTGGGCCGTGAATACCATTGCAAAAGATTGCGGCCTTAAAAAAGAAAATATAAAAGTTAATCTCAGCGCCATGGGGGGCGCATTTGGAAGAAGATTGCATTTTGATTTTGCAATAGAAGCGGTACGCATCGCGCAGCAGTTTGATAAGCCTGTAAAATTATTATGGCAGCGCACGGATGATACCATGTTCTCTCCCTACCGTCCTGCGAACTACCATGCATTGAAAGCGAATACAGATGGTAAGTCAAAAATTTTTTCCTGGGAACATCATGTGCTGGGAACACCCGTAGCTTATAAGACCGAAGGAACAGATACAAAGAATGCACCCGAAATGGATGGGGCTGACGCGGGATTTTGTTATGATATACCCAATATAAATACAGGGTATACCGGTGTTGATTTCAACATCAATTTGGGATGGTTAAGGTCGGTTGATATCTGTGTCAATACATTTCCGGTAGAAAGTTTTGTGGACGAGATAGCAAAACAATTGAAACAGGATCCGCTGGCGTTTCGTTTATCCATGCTGGAGAACCGTGCTGATTTTAAAATAGGTGAAGGTCCGGGCGCTATGACCCAATCGCCAAAAAGAGTGGCGGGTGTACTTAAAAAAGTAGCGGAAAAGATAGGATGGAATGAACCGCGAAAAGCAAATCATTATATAGGATTGGCCACACACTCTTTCATTTTCGCCAAATCATATGCGGCACACGCCATCGAAATTGAAATGCTGGAGCCTAAGAAATTCCGCATAGTGCGTGTAGTGGCGGCTATTGACTGTGGCACCGTGATCAATCCCGACGGATTATTAAATCAAATGCAGGGAGGTCTTGCCTTCGCACTTACCCAAACGCTGAAAGGAGAGATCACCATCAGTGATAGTCGTGTATTGCAGGATGGATTTTTCAGTTATGAGTTACTGCGCTATGATGAAATGCCCCCTGTAGAAATTCATGTGATCGAAAGCACGGAAGAACCCGGGGGTGTTGGTGAAGTGGGAGTATCAACCGTTGCTCCGGCCCTTTGCAATGCATTGGCAGCAGCGGGAGAAAGGCCACGGAGTTTACCAATAAGAAATGAAGGTTTCAGGTGGGTCTAGTCAGCCCCCACTACTTCGGGAAAGAAAGTATTGCTGGTAGTGAAGGAAGGATCCGGTGGCATAGCATTTAATATTATGTTTAAGGACAAACGCGCGGTCTGTTATTTGCAGGCTAACGCAGTAGGAACTTATACCTGGTGGAATATAAAATAAGAAGAATGAAACATTACCGGTTCTTTTTGGGCCTGCTGGCTCTGTCTGCCTGCACGTCTAAAGTAAAAGAAAGTGCCACCAGCAATGATTGGTCGCTGGAAGGGAAAAAATTAACCGTTTATACAACGGCTGATAGCAGTGCTCTTCGACTAAGCAGCAGCGATAGTTTTCAGTTCAAAGACATGGCCCAGCCTTTGGAAACACAGGTCATGGTGTTTGTGGATCCATCTAAAACATTCCAGACCTATATGGGTATTGGCGGCGCCATCACGGATGCCTCTGCAGAAACCTTCTATAAACTGCCGGCCGATAAACAACAGGAGCTATTGACCGCTTATTATGATCCTAAGAATGGAATCGGGTATACGATCGCCCGTACCAATATGAACAGCTGCGATTTCAGCAGTGATATGTATACCTATATCAAAGAAGGAGACAGCACATTGGCCTCTTTCACTATTGATCATGATAAGAAGTACAAGATCCCTATGATCAAGGCAGCCGCACAAACTACAGGAGGCAAATTAAATCTGTTTACCAGCCCCTGGAGCCCTCCTGCATTTATGAAATCCAATAATGATATGCTGCATGGTGGCAAACTGAAACCGGGATATTACCAGCTATGGGCAGATTATTATGCCAGGTTCATAAAGACCTATGAACAGGAAGGGGTGAAGGTTTGGGGCCTCAGTATCCAGAATGAACCAATGGCCACCCAGAAATGGGAAAGCTGCATATTTACGGCTGAAGAGGAAAGAGATTTCCTGAAAAACAACCTGGGGCCAACTTTTAAAAAACAAGGACTGGGTGATAAAAAAATAATCGTGTGGGATCACAATCGCGATATCATTTACCAGCGGGCCGCCACCTATTTTAATGATCCCGAAGCGGCCCAATATATCTGGGGAATTGGCTTTCACTGGTATGAGGACTGGAGCGGGGGAACTCCTATGTACGATAATATAAGAAGGGTGCAGGAAGCCTGGCCCGATAATAATATTTTCTTCACAGAAGGCTGCGCGGAAAGTTTTGATTCCACCCGGTATAAAGTTTGGTCATTGGGCGAAGAATATGGCTCTTCCATGATCCATGATTTTAATAATGGTATGGTGGGATTCACTGATTGGAATGTATTGCTGGATCAAACCGGTGGTCCTAACCATGTGGGTAATTTTTGTTTTGCCCCTGTACATGCAGATACACGTACGGGACAGATCATATATACCAATGCCTATTATTATATCGGGCATTTTTCTAAATTCATTCAGCCCGGAGCAAAAAGAATTACCGTATCACCCAGTCGCAGCCAGTTGCTGGCCACCGGATTTCGTAACCCCGATGGATCATTGGCTGTGATAGTAATGAACAACACAGCTAAGGAACAGCCTTATTATATCTGGATAAATGGGAAAGCTGCGGCAGTAAACGCCAAAGCCCATTCCATTTCAACGCTTGTTCTTTAATAAATAAATAATGAAAAGAAGAGATCTTGCCTTATTGATCTTTTCGATGATGTGGGTTTCAGGATGCGGCAGTAAGAATTCACCTGATCCGAATCTGGCATTTCCGTCAACCCTGACCATCACTTCCACCAGGTTGGATGTAGTTACCCCTTCTGGCATTATGTATAATACCTGCGTGCAGGCCCAGTTAAAATATAGTTTCAATAATAAAGTTGACCGGTCTAGCGTAGCGGCTTCTGTAAGTAAAAAAGAGAATGGAGATAGTACCATCGTCATTAGTACCAGGACGATGATAAAGTACCTGACCCGTTATGTAGCCAGTTCCGGAGGTTCTATTAAATCATCTGCCGGAGGACTGATGTATGTGACTTCTGCTTTCACCTTTATTACAGAGGTTGATCCTTCTGATAAATTCCCGCAGATCACCGATAACCAGTTGCTGGACCTGGTGCAGCAGCAGACATTTAAATATTTCTGGGATTTTGGTCACCCGGTAAGAGGCCTCACCCATGAACGGAACACCAGCGGTGAAACCGTTACTTCGGGTGGTGCTGGCTTTGGCGTCATGGCCATACCCGTAGCTGTGAGCCGGAATTTCATTACCCGTGCGCAGGGATTGGCGCGTATGCAGAACATTTTTGGATTCTTAAAAAATACTGCACAGAAATTTCATGGCGCCTTCCCACACTGGTTGAATGGAACCAATTATTTCAGGTTGCATTTGCCACTGGGATCTTCCAATCCTGGTCCCCTGTTCTTTGCCCATTATTCTTTCCTGGGTGTAAACCTCAATGGACCTAATGTTATCTATGCGAACTACCAGACCCAGTTGGTGAATCATACAAAGATCAATTATGGTGACCAGGATGCCGATATACTTGGGAAATCACAGAACTTTTGGCATAGTTATAAACTCTGGCATTCGCCAGATGGTAAAAAATGGTCGGCGCTGATTGACCATAGTGATAAATACAAAGATGTGCCGCATGAATACCTGGAATTGGCCAGCCCGGTTCAAACCAGGTATATCAAACTGGAGAATATTAAAATGCCAACTGGTAAATTCGCGATCAGCGGTTTAAGGGTATTCGGCATAGGCAGTGGCGCAAAGCCCAATACTGTTAAGACTTTTATGGTACTTCGCACTGAAAAAGACAAACGAAGCGCCTGGATACGCTGGAGACCTGTAGAAAATGCCTATGCTAATAATATCTATTATGGAACAGCGCCGGATAAATTATATAATTGTGTAATGG
Source organism: Chitinophagaceae bacterium (assembly GCA_016720565.1). Lineage (GTDB taxonomy): Bacteria > Bacteroidota > Bacteroidia > Chitinophagales > Chitinophagaceae > JJ008. The sequence goes on along the minus strand of JADKKJ010000011.1, from coordinate 888,739 downwards.
TTCACGACCTTAACGAATACTGGTTCAAAGCCATGGACCTGCAGAAAACCTATTATTTCACCATAGAGGCCATAAATGAGAATGGGGTTTCAAGCCGTTTCCCTGTTGTAAAAGTTGATTGATCTATTCCAAACTTAACTATCATGAAAAGGATCTGTTTTATTGTTCTTTGTTTCGCATTACTTTTTTCCTCGGTTTCAAAAGCACAGACCACTGACACGAAGATGAAAACCTTCATCGATGCTTTGATGAAGAAGATGACCCTGGAAGAAAAATTGGGACAGCTGAATCTTCCGGGAGCCGGTGATATCGTTACCGGCCAGGCGCAGAATTCTGATATCGGCAAAAAAATACGGGATGGACAGGTTGGAGGGCTTTTCAATATTAAAGGCATTGACAAGATCCGCGATGTACAGAAACTGGCAGTGGAACAAACTCGTCTTAAGATCCCCCTGATCTTTGGGATGGATGTGATACATGGTTATCAAACAGCTTTCCCCATTCCACTGGCGCTTTCCTGCACCTGGAACATGGAAGCCATTGAAACTTCCGCAAGGATAGCAGCCACCGAGGCCAGCGCGGAAGGTATTTGCTGGACTTTTTCTCCCATGGTAGATATCTCCCGCGATCCAAGATGGGGACGAGTGGCAGAAGGAGCAGGAGAAGATGCCTACCTGGGATCGCAAATCGCAAAAGCCATGGTAAAAGGTTACCAGGGAAATGATCTTTCAAAGAATAATACCATTATGGCCTGCGTAAAACATTATGCCATGTATGGTGCTGCGGAAGCGGGCCGCGATTATAATACGACCGATATGAGCCGCCTTCGCATGTATAACGAATATCTTCCACCTTATAAAGCCGCTGTGGATGCGGGGGCGGGGTCTATCATGGCTTCTTTCAATGAGGTGGATGGCATACCTGCCACGGGAAATAAATTCCTGCTTACAGACGTTCTTCGAAGGCAATGGGGCTTTAAAGGTTTTGTGGTTACGGACTATACAGGCATTAATGAAATGGAAGCCCATGGTATAGGTAACCTGGCCCAGGTATCGGCCCTTGCATTAAAAGCAGGTGTGCAGATGGATATGGTAGGCGAAGGTTTTTTGACCACGCTGAAACAATCGCTGAAAGAAGGAAAGGTTACGCAGAAAGATATTGACAATGCCTGCCGCTTAATTCTCGAAGCAAAATATAAGCTGGGCCTTTTTGAAGATCCCTTTCGCTATTGCAATGCATCCCGGATACAGAATGATGTATATACTCCGGATAATGTAGCAAAGGAAAGGGCTATTGCAGCTGAAAGTTTTGTGTTGCTGAAAAACCAGTCAGACCTGCTTCCCTTGAAAAAAACTGGCACCATTGCGCTAATAGGACCATTGGGTGATAGCAAATCAAATATGCCGGGCACGTGGAGCGTAAGTACAGATCTTCAAAAAGCAGTAACCCTTAGGGCCGGTCTTGAAAAAGCCATTGGCATGAGTGGAAAATTAGTATTTGCAAAAGGTTCGAACCTGGTATCGGATAGTTTATATGAAGTAAGGGCTACCATGTTCGGACGTTCACTGAACAGAGATGGCCGTTCCGAAGAAGAACTCAGGAATGAGGCTTTGGCCATCGCAAAAAATGCGGATGTGATCGTTGCCGCATTAGGTGAGGCTTCTGAGATGAGCGGTGAAAGTTCCAGTCGTACAGATCTTGATATACCCGATGTACAAAAAAGATTACTGGCAGAATTATTAAAAACAGGAAAACCGGTGGTGCTTGTTTTATTTGCCGGTCGCCCTATGACCCTTAAATGGGAGCAGGAACATGTACCAGCCATACTCAATGTATGGTTTGGTGGTTCTGAATCGGGTAATGCCATTGCAGATGTATTATTTGGCGATGTGAACCCATCCGGTAAGCTTACGACCACTTTTCCGCAGAATGTAGGACAGGTGCCTATCTATTACGCGCATAAGAATACCGGTCGCCCATTACCGGAAGGAAAATGGTTTGAGAAATTCCGTTCCAATTACCTGGATGTTTCCAATGATCCGCTTTATCCTTTTGGATATGGACTCAGCTATACCAAATTTGAATATAGTGAACTGGAACTCAGCACTAAACAATTAAAAGGGAATCAGACACTCACGGCAAGTATAACCGTAACTAACAAAGAGTCACGTAAAGGAAAAGAAGTAGTACAATTATATATCAGGGACCTGGTAGGTTCCGTAACGCGCCCTGTAAAAGAATTAAAAGGTTTCCAGAAATTTGAACTGGCGCCGGGTGAAAGCCGCAAGGTTAGCTTTACTATAACCCCCGAAGACCTTAAATTCTATGATATGAATGGAAAACTGGATTGGGAATCCGGCGATTTTCAGATCATGGCAGGCCCGGATTCAAAAAATGTAAAAACAGTGACCGTTAACTGGAATAAATGATAGCATGAAAAAATTATTATTATCGCTGGCCACATGTAGTTTATTGGTATCCGTCCTGGCGCAAACAAACAGGATCGACCGAAAAGTAGATTCTGTTTTAAGGCTAATGACCCTGGAAGAAAAGATCGGGCAGTTGAACCAGTATAATGGCGATTGGGAAGCCACGGGGCCCATAACAAAAGCAGGTGATAAACAGGAACAGATCATTGCCGGAAAAGTAGGTTCCATGCTGAATGTTACCGGCGTTGAACATACCCGTGTATTGCAGGAACTGGCCATGAGATCAAGATTAAGGATCCCTTTATTATTCGGACAGGATGTGATCCATGGCTATCGAACCATATTCCCGATCCCATTGGCAGAAGCGGCGAGCTGGGACCTGGAGGCTATTGAAAGATCTGCTCGCATTGCGGCTATTGAAGCATCGGCACAGGGTATTCACTGGACCTTTGCCCCTATGGTAGATGTTGCGCGTGACCCACGCTGGGGAAGAGTGATGGAAGGTGCCGGAGAAGATACTTATCTCGGAACATTGATAGCAGTTGCCCAGGTAAAAGGCTTCCAGGGAAAAGGATTAGGTGATACCAGTTCCATTATGGCCTGCGCCAAACATTTCGCAGCCTATGGCGCCGCAGTAGGTGGCCGGGACTATAACAGTGTAGATATGAGTTTGAGACAACTGCATGAAACCTATCTGCCACCATTTAAAGCAACTGTAGATGCTGGTGTAGCCACATTGATGAATTCATTCAATGATATTAATGGGATCCCTGCTTCCGCCAATAAATATATACTTCGGGATGTGTTAAAGGGCCAATGGAATTTTAAAGGTTTTGTAGTAAGCGACTGGGGAAGTATAGGAGAAATGATCAAACATGGCTATGTGGCCAACAATAAAGAAGCAGCCGAAAGATCCATCATAGCGGGGACCGATATGGATATGGAGAGCCGCAGTTATATTGGTCACTTAGCCAACCTTGTAAAACAAGGGAGAGTAAAAGTCGCTGCCATCGATGATGCGGTAAAAAGAATTCTGCGCAAAAAATTTGAACTGGGCTTGTTTGATGATCCCTATCGATACAGCAATAAGGCGAGAGAAGAAAGAGAATGGAACAACGAAGAACACCTGAACGCTTCGCTGGACATTGCACGTAAAAGTATCGTGCTACTGAAAAATGAGCATGGCCTTTTGCCATTGAAAAAAGAACTGGGCGCTATTGCCCTCATTGGTCCATTGGTAAAATCATATAAAGATCATTTGGGTTTTTGGAGTTATGACTGGAAAGATGATTCATTGAGAGTGCCTACGCTTTATGATGCTGTAAGATCAAAACTGAAAGCGGGAGCTGTTATCAATTATGCGCAAGGCTGCTCTATTACGGGAATGAGCCGTGAAGGATTTGCTGAAGCAATGGAAGCAGCACGCAAGTCAGAAATGGTGGTAATGTATGTAGGAGAGCGGCGCGATCAATCGGGAGAAGCTAAAAGCCGAAGCGATATTCAGTTGCCCGGTGTACAGGAAGAGCTCATCAAACAGATCGCTGAACTGGGAAAGCCTATGGTAGTATTGATCGGTGCAGGAAGGCCATTGGTATTTAACTGGACCTCTCAACATATACCGGCCATTGTATATACCTGGTGGCTGGGAACAAAAGGCGCCAATGCCATTGCGGATGTAATATTTGGCGATTTCAATCCATGCGGAAAATTGCCCATGAGTTTTCCCAGGAATGCAGGGCAGGTGCCGATCTATTATAATCATTATAATACTGGAAGGCCGGCATCTAGCGACAGCGACCGAAATTATGTGTCGGCCTACATAGACCTGAACAACGATCCTCAATATCCTTTTGGGTATGGGCTCAGTTATTCAAAATTTGAATACGGAGAACTTAAGCTCAGCAGCAGGAATTTAAAAGCCAATGAAACCCTTAGCATTGAGATACCTGTTACGAATAAATCGGATCGGAATGGCACAGAGGTGATACAGCTTTATATCAGGGACCTGGTAGGGTCAGTGGTGAGACCGGTTAAAGAACTGAAAGCCTTCAAAAGAATTAGCTTTAATGCCGGTGAGACAAAGACCATTTCCTTCCGGCTAAGAACGGATGACCTGAAATTTTATAATAATGAGCTGAAGTACGACTGGGAGCCGGGAGAATTTCAGGTCATGGTGGGTGGGAATTCTGCGGAGGTTAGGAAGGAGAATATCATTTGGGGAAGGGGGAAATAATTATTCATCACTAATTATTGATTAATACTGACTGGAAATTTTTAAGTATAGGGATACTTCTGTTATAGTAAACCTAATAATTAGTCATCAATAATAAATAATTCCCTCTCCTTTCTTAATTTCATGGCACAAGCTATGAACCGGTTATTAGTTGCACTATTATTACTACTGAGCCATCCCGTCCTTTCGCAAAATTGGAAACTCGAAAAGGACAAGGATAATATTAAAGTCTATACCGCTGATTCGAAAAACAATTCTTTCAAGCTGGTTAAGGTGGAAGCCACTATTCCAGGTACCTATGCCAAACTTATTTCTGTTCTTACCAATGTGGATGAGTTTTCAAAGTGGATCTACCACAATAAATTCTGCAGGCTGATCAAAAAGATCACTGCCTATGATTTCATTTATTATTCAGAAATAGAAATGCCCTGGCCTGTTTCCAACAGGGATGTGCTGATACATCTGCAGATCAAAACAGACAGCCTTCCTCATTTTATGACGGTGACCGGAAGAGCGGAAAAAGGAATTATACCGGAGATACCAACGAAAGTGAGGGTACCCCTCTATATTGCCAACTGGAAGGTTACTGCGCCTGCACCCAATAAGCTTCAGATCAGTTACACCCTTGAACTTGATCCCGGAGGTTCTTTACCGGCATGGGTAGTGAATTCATTTGCAGAAAAAGGCCCTTTTGGCACATTCAGCAACCTCGCCAAATTACTTTCCGGCGCACGTTAGCCTGTTTTTTAAGTTAAAATGAATGGCCCTTCCCAATGCCGTGGTTTCTAAGCAGGCATTGCCATGGCATGTATTAGTATCCTGCGGAATCTCCTTAATTTGCCCTGTGAAAAGAATCCTGTTCTTCGCTTTTTTACTGATCTCCCTTACTGCAAGGCCACAATACCGGATCATAGCCTATACCACTTCCGGTGATTCTGTAGTAGCCCGGTACCCGGTACATAAACTCACCCATATCATCTTCAGTTTCCTTCGGATAAAAAATGATACGCTGTGTTTTGCCAACGAAAACCAGCGAAAGGCATTAATGGGCATTGTGGCGCTTAAGAAACAAAACCCCGGGCTGAAGGTCATGGTCTCTATTGGAGGCTGGGGCGGTTGCTATTCCTGTTCTGAGCTGTTTTCCACCGATGCGCGGCGAAAAACATTTGCCCGTACCACCGTGGAATTATTCAGGGAGTACCATATTGATGGTCTTGACCTGGATTGGGAATACCCGGCTATCGAAGGATACCCTGGCCATCCCTACAAGCCTGAGGACAGGGATAATTTTTCTGAGCTGATCCGTTCACTAAGGGCGGAAATGGGTGATCGTTTCCTTTTAAGTTTTGCAGCAGGTGGATTTATTGATTACCTGGAAAGATCTGTTGACTGGAAAACAGTGATGCCATTGGTCGATATGGTAAATATTATGAGTTATGACCTTGTGGGAGGATATAGTACGGTAACGGGTCATCATACCCCTTTATATAGTGGAAAGGATTCCGCTCAATCAGCCGACCGGGCCATTAGCTGGTTATTAAATAAAAATATCCCTTCCGGTAAACTGATCATGGGTTCTGCGTTTTATGGCAGGGTGTGGAGAGAGGTTCCTGATACAGCGCATGGCCTCTACCAATCGGGAAAATTTACCCGGGGTGTGGCCTTTAAAGAATTCAACCACTATTTTTCTGATAGCTCCGGATTCAACTATTACTGGGATAAAAAAGCAAAGGCGGCCTGGAGATATGATCCGGCCAAAAAGCTTTTTGCCACATTTGATGACCAGCGATCACTGGCAGAAAAAGTTAAGTATATAAAAAACCGACATCTCGGCGGCATCATGTTCTGGGAACTGGCCCAGGATAAGGAAAAAGAGGGATTGATAGAACTGATCTATGAAAAACTGAAACAGGCCCATCAGTAGACCTACCTACTCCATCAATGATTAATTTTACATTGAAATCAACCCTGATGACCGTAGAAGAACTTATCAAATACTATTTGATGCTGCCGCATCCTGAAGGCGGCTGGTTCAAAGAGACCTATCGGTCCAATGAGATCTTCCCGGGTACTGCATTGCCCGAAAGATTTGGCGGCAACAGAGAATTCTCAACCGCTATTTATTTTTTACTGGAGAAAAATAATTTCTCCGCTTTCCATCGTATCAAAAGCGATGAGTGCTGGCATTTTTACACAGGAGATCCGCTGGAGATCTTCATACTTAGCGAAAAGGGCAAGATGGACCGCGTGGTTTTGGGAAATGAAATCAGCAAAGGACAATGTTTTCAATATGTAGTTCCTGCCAATAGCTGGTTTGCCAGCAGGACCATGGAAGGCGGGGCTTTCAGTTTTGTCGGATGTACTGTTTCTCCGGGTTTTGATTTCCAGGACTTCGAAATGGCGGACCCTGTAAAACTTGCATTGAAGTTTCCCGCTTATTCTTCCATCTTTCGCGCATTTACCAAACAGGAAGAGTTGTAAAATAAAAATGGGCCCATAAGAGCCCATTGAATTGTTTGGTAAGCTGGTCTTAACTCAGGTGCTTGCCGAGATGTTTTGCCATATCGAACATAGATACCTGGCTCTTTCCGCCGAATACAACTTTCAGTTTGTCATCCGCATTGATCATGCGTCTGTTCTTGCTGTCCTGAAGTTTGTTGGCTTTGATGTAGCCCCAGATCTTTTTAACCACTTCAGTGCGAGGAACAGCTTTGCTTCCTACTACTGCGGCCAGCGCTGCGCTAGGCGTAAGTGGTTTCATGAATGCCGCGTTTGGTTTGCGGGCTGATTTTTTCTTAGGAGCAGCTTTCTTAGCAGCTTTTTTAGGAGCAGCTTTTTTTGCGGCTTTCTTTGGAGCAGCTTTCTTAGCGGCTTTTTTCGGAGCTGGCTTTTTAGCAGCAGCTTTCTTTTTTTTCGTTGCCATGTTGATTTGTAGATTTAACGGGTGTTCAAAATTTTTTCGATATGCCATTCGCATATCGGAACCAAATATAGAGTATTTTGATTTTCCACCATCTGATTACAATATTTTCTTTCCACAGAAATTTAAGTTTTTCATAGGGAAAATCCATTGTTAGATCCACTTCAGATGCGGGGTTTAGCTACATTTGATGTTCCATGGCACTTTATTTTTCCTCGCTGAATTCGGGCAGTAATGCCAATTGCTACTATGCCGGCACTAATGAAACAGGCCTGCTGATAGATGCCGGGCTTAGCTGCCGGGAGACGGAAAAGCGCATGAAAAGCCTCGGTTTACCAATGGAAAACCTCCGGGGCATCTTTATTTCCCATGAGCATTCCGACCATATTTATGGGCTTCCGGGACTGGTAAAAAAATACCGCCTCCCCGTTTTTATCACAGCTAAAACGTTGAGTTCCCTGCCATTTTCACTGGAGGAACACCTGGTGCGGCCATTTTCCCATGGCAGATCCATTGAGCTGGGAGAGCTGGAGATAACGCCTTTTCGAAAGAACCATGATGCCGCAGATCCCCATAGTTTCATAGTATCCGCATTCGGCATCCGGTTGGGTGTTCTTACGGATATCGGCTTCCCCTGCAAACGAGTGATCCGTTATTTCAGTAAATGTGATGCAGCCTTTCTTGAGTCAAATTACTGCGAAAAGATGCTGGAAAACGGAGATTATCCCTGGCATCTGAAACAAAGGATCCGGGGTGATGAGGGTCATCTTTCCAATGACCAGGCGCTGGAACTATTTGTGAATTACCGTTCGCCGGCAATGAAAATGCTGATACTTTCCCATCTTTCTAAGAATAATAACCATCCTGAACTGGTAGAATCCATGTTCAGGTCAAGGGCAGGAAATACAGAGATCGTCGTAGCCAGTCGCTATGAAGCAGGGAAATTATTTATGCTGGAAGGGAAAACCAGGCCCAGCAGGCAACTAAGTCTGTTTTGAAATACAGGTGTTACCGGTTAAAAACAGTAACCAAAATTGAAGGTAAGCGGGATCATCACCCCGTCGTTCTGCGGAAAAATATTTCCATTAGAATAATGTGCGATGCGAATGCCGGCATAGACCTTCCTTGCCGGACCTGCAATCATTCCTATTCCCATAAAATCATGAAAGGTGAATTTCCTTCCTAATTCAATATCATCCAGCTTCACCTTGCTGATAAAACTGGGGCCCGCTACAGCATATTCCAGGAAAAAATCAGCCGATCGCTTCCTTATAGCTGTGAACCTAAGTACAGGATTCAGCGATATAGTTACAAAATTCTCATTGCCCCTGGTTCTCCAGATACCAAATCCTGCTGCCCAATCAAATGCAAATACTTTTTTTGTATGAAAGATATTTCGTTGATAGGAAGCAGAGATACCCATTTTAACTTTAGCATCACCCCCCCAGAATATTGGTACCGGTCCTTTGGAGACCGCATTATTCACCCCATATCCCAATGCATTGCTTGTAAAACCCAATATCAATGTCTGCTTCGGAAAATTCTTCGCCGCCTTTTGTACCAGACTAACCCTTTCGGCGCTTAGCGGACGAAGGAAATAATTAAATCCGGCTCCCAGGAAAAAAGTAGCGGGCTGTTTAACTTTTTTATTCTCTGGTGACCATGCACTGCTGATCTGCAGGTCCCATTTTTTATTCAGGTGATATTGAATGGCGCCGCCAAATAACCCAGTTCCATAATTGGCATTGGTGATCACGGGTTTATTATCTACCTCAAATCCATTTCTGGTGATCACGCCTAATCCCGCCTCCGCAGAAACAGAGATCTTTTTTGTAAGCGGAAACTGCCCATTCAGCGTAAGGCCCGCAATATTCATCCAAACGGTCTTGGTCAGCCGCTGGTTATTGATATTGCGGTATTCCACCCAATTTACCGGGCGCATATAGGTAACCCGCGCCGATAAATATTTATTGATACTTCCTCCGTAAAGAACAATACGCACAGCAGGATGAGGAACGCCTACTGATTCTACCGTAAAACCAGGTTGAACCTGATCAAGGGTAAACGGATAATTAATATAGCCTACATTAACCCCAAATTGTGCGTTTCGCAGTCCAAATGGGTATTGGGCACGTTTATCCTGAGAAAAAACAGACAGGGATAATAAAAGCAAACAAAATAATACCAGTACATTTTTTCTCATCAGTTGATCAGTTTGATAAATTCCCCGCTATTGTTCAATAATACCATTTCCCCTGCATATCCTTCTTTGATCCTTCCTCTATAATTATCTATTCCAACGGCCCGGGCTGGATAAAGCGAACACATACGCAATGCTTCTCCTAATTCAATGCCCGCTTTCTGTACAAGGTTCAAAAGGGCCTGGCTCATGGTTAATGCCGAACCACTAAGAATGCCATCCGCTTCATATTTATCTCCTGCGTATTTATGCGGATAGGCTCCCCGCGAAGTTTCAGTAACGGCATCGGTAATAACGAAAAGCCTTTCACCCATGGCTTTTTTAGCAATACGTAAGGCGGCAAAGTCTACATGAATACCATCAGGAATGATACTGGCCATTACCCTTTCATCATCCATGGCCGCACCTGCCAGTCCCGGATCACGATGGTGCAGGGGGCTCATCGCATTAAACAAATGAGTGACGAGTTTAATTCCCAGGTCGAAACCATGAATAGCCTCGGAATATACAGCATGGCTATGGCCTGCAGCTATTTTTATTCCCTTTTCAAGTATATAATTGATCACTTCATCCCTGCATTGCTCCGGGGCCAGGGTGATCATCTTTATTACATCCTTTCCATATTCCAGCAACTCTTTCACCTCCTGCAGTGTGGGCCTATGAATGAATTTATCAAGGTGAGCACCTTTCCGGAGGGGATTTATCCAGGGGCCTTCCAGGTGAATGCCATAGATGCCCTTTCCGCCACCATGCCAAAAATCGCGGATGGCATCAATGCCGGACCTGAATACAGCTATTTCATTAGTGGCCATGGTAGGCAGGCAAAGGCTAGTGCCTCCTTCCAGGTTATGTTCCACTAATGTTTGTAATGCCCGTGTATCCGGGAAAACGGAAAACAATTTCCCTCCGGCTCCATAGATCTGGATATCGATAAATGCGGGCGCAAGAATAAAATCTCCAAGGTGGTCTACCGGGGCAGAGCCCAATTCGCGCAAGGGTATGAGTTGCAAAATGCGGCCCTCCCCTGTTTTCACAGCATGGTCATCCAGCCATTCCTGGCCGGTAAAAATTCTTTTCGCGGTATAAATACAGGTGCCGGTCATTGACGGGTAAAAATACCGAATCAAAACCACTGTTACCTATGCCATTGCGAAAACAACTATAACATTCTCACCTCGCAAACTCCTTGCTTCATTTCTGCCTGCAGGCCGAAGATCCTTTTCAGGTGCCGGTTCATGATCTCCATCACCAGACCTAACTCTTCGTCGTTCCTCACTTCACCCCGGTACACATTCTCCTTAAGTCCACTGTCTCTCTCAGTGAAATGGGCCCATTCGATCATACCGTCTTTTTTTTTCTTGGCGAGCAATTTGTACCTGCCGGTACCTTCAATATGCCCGCTGATGAGAGAAGCTACTATCACTTCACCTTTCTCCACATGCATCACTGCCAGCTTCATCATAATAAATTTTATATAAAATTATCCGCTCTGGTAATAGCTATCCGTTTTCAAATAGGTAATTTGCAGGTCGCTATGTCTTTTAAATTACATACCAGTTATTCCGCAGCAGGCGATCAACCGGAAGCGATACGTCAACTCACCGATGGAGTGCTGAATGGAGAACGTTACCAGACCCTGCTTGGCGTTACAGGTAGCGGTAAAACCTTTACCATTGCTAATGTGATCCAGGAAATTCAAAGGCCCACATTGGTGCTTACGCACAATAAGACCCTGGTGGCCCAGCTCTATGGAGAGTTCAGGCAATTCTTCCCTGAAAATGCAGTGGAATATTTTGTTTCTTATTATGATTATTACCAGCCCGAGGCTTATATGCCTGTTTCCGATGTATATATTGAAAAGGACCTGAGCATTAATGAAGAGCTGGATAAATTAAGGCTAAGGGCGACCACCTCCCTGCTAAGCGGCAGAAGGGATATCATCGTGGTAGCCTCGGTAAGCTGTATCTATGGTATGGGAAACCCCACCGATTATGAGAATGGGATCATTCGAATACATAAAGGGCAGACCATTTCCCGCCAGGGTTTCCTGCATTCCCTGGTCAATTCTTTATATAACAGAACAACCATCGATTTTAACCGCGGAAGTTTTCGCGTAAAAGGAGATACCATCGATATTAACCTTCCCTATGTTGATTATGGATATCGTGTCACCTTTTTTGGTGATGAGATCGAAGAGATCGAATCTATTGATGTGGTAAGCAGCAAACGTATTGGCCTGATGGAGAACGCAGCCATTTTCCCTGCCAATCTTTACGTGGCCTCTAAAGACAGTCTGCAGCAGGTGATCTATGAGATACAGGATGAAGTGAATGCCCAGGTTGACTATTTTAAATCACAGGGAAAATATATAGAAGCCCAGCGATTGGGTGAAAGGGTGAACTATGATATTGAAATGATCCGCGAGCTGGGTTATTGCAATGGCATTGAGAATTATTCCCGTTTCTTCGACCGCCGCCTTCCCGGCACCCGGCCATTCTGTTTGCTGGATTATTTTCCCAAAGACTACCTGATGGTGATCGATGAAAGTCACCAGACCATTCCACAGGTAAGTGGTATGTATGGCGGCGACCGGAGCCGCAAACTGGTACTGGTAGATTATGGTTTCCGCCTTCCTTCCGCATTGGATAACCGGCCTTTGAATTTCCATGAATTTGAGAACCTCACCAACCAAACCATTTTTGTTTCGGCTACGCCGGATGATTATGAACTGGAGAAATGCGGAGGTATTGTAGTGGAGCAGGTGGTAAGGCCCACTGGTTTATTGGATCCTCCTATCGAGATAAGGCCCAGCGTGAACCAGATCGATGACCTGCTGGATGAGATCGATAAGACCGTAAAAAAAGGGGATCGAATTCTTGTGACCACCCTTACCAAACGAATGGCCGAGGAAATGGACAAATACCTCCATCGTATTAATATCAAATCAAAATATATACACAGCGAGGTGCATACCCTTGACCGTATAGAGATCCTGCGAGAACTCCGCCTTGGAAAGATCGACGTGCTGGTGGGAGTGAACTTATTGAGGGAAGGGCTTGATCTTCCGGAGGTATCGCTGGTAGCTATCCTGGATGCCGATAAAGAAGGATTCCTGAGAAATGAAAAATCGCTTACCCAAACCGCTGGTCGCGCGGCAAGGAATGTAGATGGCCGCGTGATATTTTATGCGGATAAGATGACTGAAAGTATGCAGCGTACCATCGATGAGACCAATCGCAGAAGGGAAAAACAGGTAGAGTTTAATAATAAGCATAATATCACCCCCCGAACCATCAGCAAGACCATGAATGATATTTTTGCGCAAACCTCGGTGCTGGATATTAAAGGATATGATCCTGCCGATCCAAACTCGGTAGCCCCCGACCAGGACCTGGTGCCAATGGTAGCAGAAGAGCAAACTGATTACCAGACCATCCCTCAATTGGAAAAGGCCATTGCTTCTACTAAGAAAATAATGGAGAAGGCTGCGCGGGATCTGGATTTTATGGAGGCTGCAAGGCTTAGGGATGAGATGTTCCTTTTACAGAAGACGTTGGAAGGATTTAAGAAGTGAAAGTGAATCTGGCTAGCGGCCAGCCCCTGGCTGCCAGCCGCTGGCATATCGTAAACATACGTACCCCCGTAAAGTAAAACCGCCCGATTTAGACAATTACACATAGCCATTCTTTGCAATAGAAACTAAGTGGATGTAGTTTGCATTCAGATTCGAACACGATCCAATTATCAATAGAAAACCATCAAAATCCAATTATTATGAAAAGGCGCGTACGTAAAATCGTTAACTTCTTTGCTTTCAACCTGCTGTTCTTTGCTCTTTACCTGAATTTCATTCACAAAGACAAACAACCCATGGCTATTGAGACCGAGCAGGCCAAACAAAATTCAACCGCTTTCGGTGGTACAGTTCTGGTGGATAACACCCCTCAGCAACCCCAAAAAACAACCGTGATCATTGCTCCGGCTTCCAAAGAAATAAAAGCAGAAGAAGAAAAAACAACGGCTGCATTGAAGCTTTCGATCAACTAAGTAAAATATTTATGCTATCCTTTGTTTGAAAACTAAGGATAACTGGCTATCTGTAGTTAAAATCACGGATAGCCTTTTTTATGCCCCTGATGACTTAATCATAAACTAAAGACATCACTTAACTTAGGGGCATGGAAAAAAGAGTTTTTTTGCTTGATGCCTATGCGCTGGTCTTCCGGGCCTACTATGCCCTGATTAGAGCACCCCGTATCACTTCCAAAGGAAAGAATACCAATGCCCAGTTTGGTTTTACCAATGCCCTGGTGGAATTGATCAATAAACAGAAGCCCTCCCATATGGCCGTTTGCTTCGATACGGCTGCCCCTACTGAACGCCATACTGACTTCGCCGATTATAAAGCAAACCGCCAGGAAACACCGGAAGATATTCGTGCCGCCGTACCTGATATTTTCCGCATCATCGAAGGTTTTAATATCCCGATCATCTCTAAAGATGGCTTTGAGGCAGATGATGTGATCGGCACCCTCAGCATACAGGCCGAAAAAGCCGGCTATGAAGTGTTCATGGTCACACCCGATAAGGATTATGGCCAGCTGGTGACTGAAAAAGTAAAGATCTATAAACCCGCCTACCAGGGTGGGGATGTAGAGATCATGGGTCCTGCCGAGGTCTGTGCCAAATGGAATATCCAGGATGTAAGCCAGGTAGTGGATATTCTTTCCATGATGGGTGATGCAGTCGATAATATTCCGGGTATTCCAGGTGTTGGTGAAAAGACCGCTGCGAAATTTATCGCGGAATACGGGTCACTGGAAAAAACACTTGAAAATGCGGATTCGATCAAAGGGGCCATGGGTGAAAAAGTAAGGAAGGGAAAAGAAATGGCCATCCTCTCAAAAAAACTGGCTACCATCATTACCAATGTCCCCGTAGAATTTCATGAAGAGAATTTCAAACTGAAGGATTGGGATAAAGAAAAACTGAAAGAGATCTTTACAGAACTTGAATTCAAGACCCTTGCCAAAAGATTATTAGGCGAAGAACTTCCTATCGCCCGGCAAACAGTGATAGAAAAAGAGATCCCGCAGGGTGTACAGACCGATCTTTTCGGGAATATCATTGAGGCAGCCCCTGCCCCAGCACCGGTTATTACATCAGATGATGAAGCCGACATACCAGCGGCCACCAGGAACATTAATAATACGGATCATCATTATCTGGCACTGGAAACCGAGACAGAGATCATCGAACTGGTAAAAGAATTAAAGAGCCATAAAGAGATCTGTTTTGATACGGAGACCACTTCTATTGATGCCAATGCGGCCGAGCTGGTGGGATTGAGCTTCTCAGTAAGAGCCGGACAGGCCTGGTATATTCCCTGCCCGGCAGAAGAAGAAGCCACTAAAAAAATACTGGCGCTGTTCACTACATTATTCAATGATCCTTCCAAAATATGGATAGGGCAAAATACGAAGTACGACCTGCTGATATTAAAATGGTATGGAATAGAATTCGCAGGGGATGTTTTTGATACCATGCTGGCCCATTATGTAATTGATCCGGATGGCAAACGTGGTATGGATGTGCTCAGTGAAAGATACCTTGGTTATGAGCCGGTGCATATAGAGGAACTGATAGGCAAAAAAGGGAAAGGCCAGGGAACCATGCGCGATGTGGCCATTGAAAAAATAAAAGATTATGCAGCCGAAGATGCCGATATAACACTGCAGTTAAAACAGGTCTTTGTTCCCCTGCTCAAAGAAAAACAGGTAGAGAAGGTTTTCAACGAAGTGGAAAACCCATTGGTGAAAGTATTGGTGGATATGGAATTTGAAGGGATAAGGGTAGACGAGCATTTCCTGAATGTATATTCCAAAGAGCTGGAGATCGAAGCAAAAAAAGCGGAAGAAAGTGTTTACAAACAGGCCGGTGTTCGTTTCAACCTCGCCTCGCCAAAACAATTAGGTGAAGTGCTGTTCGATAAATTATTACTGGATCCTTCGGCCAAAAAAACCAAGACGGGCCAGTATCAAACCGGTGAAGATGTACTACTGAAACTGGCGGCAAAAGGTCACCAGATCGTAGACGATATCCTTACTTTCCGGGAGCTGACCAAATTACGTTCCACCTATGTGGATGCACTGCCCGAAATGATCAACAAAAGAACAGGAAGGGTACATACCAGTTATGCGCAGGCCGTGGCCGTTACAGGAAGGTTATCCAGCAATAACCCTAACCTGCAGAATATACCTGTAAGGACCGACCGGGGTAAAGAGATCCGAAAAGCATTTGTACCAAGGGATGATAAGCATGTTTTATTATCTGCCGACTATTCCCAAATAGAACTTCGCATCGTGGCTTCCATCAGCGCCGATCCAAATATGTGCGAGGCCTTCCGAAAAGGAACAGATATCCATACCGCCACGGCAGCCAAAGTGTATAATATTGAAGAAAGCGATGTGACCAAAGAGATGAGATACAAGGCTAAAAGCGTGAATTTTGGAATTATCTACGGACAGGGCGCATTCGGACTGGCCGATAACCTGGGCATCTCCCGTACAGAGGCAAAAGAGATCATTGAAAATTATAAAAAACAGTTTCCGGGTATACAGAAATATATGGATGAAACCATCAATTTCGCCAGGGAACATGGTTATGTTGAAACCCTGATGGGACGCAAGCGATGGCTGAGGGATATCAACTCCGCAAATTTTACCGTTCGTGGTTTTGCTGAAAGAAATGCCATCAACTCTCCTATCCAGGGATCAGCAGCCGATATGATCAAACTGGCCATGCAGAAAGTGCATGCGGCCATGAAAAAACAACATATGAAAAGCCGCATGCTGCTGCAGGTGCATGATGAACTGGTGTTTGATGTTTTAAAAGAGGAACTGGAAGAATTAAGGCCACTTGTTTTAGAGTGTATGCAATCGGCCCTTCCTCTTCCTAATGATGTGCCAGTACTGGCAGAATGCGGACAGGGAAATAACTGGCTGGAAGCCCATTAAATCTTATTATGAACTGGACCCACTATTTTAAAGATGTTTGGCTGGTTGGAAGCCGTTATATGATCATCGCCAGTATTGCTTTTTTACTGGCCTATGTATTTTTAAAACACTCCATCGCGGGTAAGAAAATACAGCAGAAATTTCCACGAACACTGGATTATGCAAGGGAGATCGGCTTTTCCGTTCTTACCATTTTCGTAATGGCCTTCATCCCCGCTATGGTATTGGGTACACCCTCCATTGCAAAGCATACAAAATTTTATTACGATATCAACCAGCATAGCCGGGGCTGGTTTTTCCTGGCCTTTCCAATAATGGCCTTTATGCACGATACCTATTTTTACTGGATGCACCGGCTGATGCATCATCCTTCTGTATTCCGGCTCGTGCACCTGGTTCACCACAAATCAACTAACCCAAGTCCTTTTGCCGCTTATGCATTCCATCCTCTGGAGGCCGTTATAGAGGGAAGTATATTCCTGGTCTTTGTTTTCCTGATACCGGTACATTTTTTCCATCTTTTCTTCTTCTTCCTTTTCCAGATCATTTACAACGTGTATGGTCATTTAGGATGGGAGCTTTATCCGAAAGGATTTAATAAACACTGGTTGGGAAAATGGATCAACACCTCCGTGAACCATAACCAGCATCACCAGTATTTCAAAGGGAATTATGGTTTGTATTTCCTGTTCTGGGATCGTATAATGGGAACCATCCGCGATGATTACGATGCGCGGTTTGAAGAAGTGAAAACGAGGAAGATACAGGCCGGATAAAAGACTACTTATTTTTTCCTGTTCAGGTAACTTTCTACCCTGTCTACATATTGTTTAGGGCTGATCTTCTTTGCCAGCGTCGCCAGCAGGTCAAAGGGAATATCCTCCTCTTTTTTATACCGGATACAGGCAGCGCCCATATCCAGTTTTTTAGGAGAGGCTTTTTTATGTTCATCCTGGAACCATTTGGTCATGGCCTGGTCGCCATACATACCCATATAATGTATGGAGATGAAATTTTTCTTAGAAGCCAGGGCTATAAATGGAAGCGGAAGTTTTGGATCGCAATGATAGCCTTTTGGATAAAAGCTATGGGGCACAACATAACCGATCACTCCATAGGAAATACATTCTTCAAAACCCTTGGGCAGGTTTTTTTTGAACAGTTTACGGAGTTTTTCCATGATGGTCCTGCGGTCTTCAGGCAGGGAGGCAATGTATTCTTCTACCGTTGCTGGCATAAATAATTTTTTAATTATTTCCCTTTTTTCACCTCTGGTACGGCTTTTTTCACCCGACCGAAATAAAGGTCTTTCCTTTTTTCCGATCCGCCTTCCCAGATGGTATGCAATGAGTCTTTTTTGAAAAGAATATAGCTGATCTTCTTAGGGTAGCTGGCGCTCTTGTTTTCTGCCACAAAGCTGGTCTTGCTCATGTTCACCACCTTATACTCAATGGTAGAATTAGCCGGTGTAAAATAATAATCGGAGCGGCGGCGCTGAAATTGCGAATTGCCCAATGATACGGTTTCGGTGGTCTTCCTGAACATAGTTCCCTGTCCGCTGTATAAACTATCATTCATGGGAAGCCAGGTCTCTATGATCCTTCCCTCGCTGTTATTTGCCGACCAGGTACCGATCAACCATTTGAACTGGCTTATTTTATCTTCCGGCAAATGGGGGGAATAGTTGAATCCGGCAAGGGTAACCAGGAGCAGCAGCAAGAAAAAAAATGATTTCATTTTAACTTTTTAAGGGAATTGATCCGGGGTTTCAATTTGCGGCAAGATAAAACCTTCCTTTCTATAAATAAAAGGTCCGCCTTTTCGGGCGGACCTTACTATGATCAGTTTTAATTTTAACGGTTTCCACCACCGCCGCCACCGGGACCACGGCTTGGGCGCATGGAAGGCTGGATCTGCTCTTTCCAGATAGTGTATTGATCAGCAGAAAGCACTGCTTTCATGATCTCATCCTGGGCATCAGAGAATTTTTTCATTTCTGCCATAAAGGTCTCCCTGTCAGGCTGTCCACCGGCCATCAGCTCTTCCCTTTTCTTATCCTGGGCGCGGTTCAGTGCCACCAGGGCTGTGTCCAGGGTAGCCATTTTCTTAGCGTCCAGTTTAAAGGCGCTGTCTATTTTGGCATGGATAACCGCTACTCTCTCTTCGGGTGTACGACGGGCAAACCCACCGCCGCCGCCCTGTGCATTGGTTACCAGGCCAAAGGCCAATCCGGCAATGATCATTAAAGAAATCCTTTTCATGTTTTATTTTTTATTAGTTACGAATGAATGGCTAATTATATAAGACGTTACCAGCCCTAAAAACATTCGCCCTCCCAGCCTTTCGTCATATTACCGTATCTTGCAAGCCCTAAACGAGTTATAAAGATACTATGGAATACAGCAAATTAGTGGCCGTGACCGGTCTTCCCGGATTGTACGAATTACTCAACAGCAAGACCGATGGGGCGATCGTCCGATCTCTGGACGACCAAACAACGAAATTCGTTTCCAGCAGGGTTCACAATTTTTCCCACCTGGAAAGCATCGAAGTGTATACCACCGGCGAAAACGTGAACCTGGTGGAGGTTTTCAACGCCATGACCAAAGCGGGAGGCTCCCTTCCCGACGATAAAGATGGTGCGGCCGTAAAAAAATATTTCGAGAAAACATATCCTGACATGGATTTTGAAAGAGTCTATGCCAGCGACATGAAGAAAATGGTGAAATGGTTCGCCGTACTTCAAAAGAATGAAATAGAGATCAAACTCTCCGAAGTTCCCGAAGAAGAACAGGAAGAAGCAGCACCAGTAGTGGAAGAAAAGCCCGCTGAGCCCGCCCCCGCCAAAAAGACCCGTAAGAAGAAAGCTGAATAAGCCTTCCGGGATCTTTATTAATCTATCAAAAGGAGGATCTATGAATTATTCTGCCGATATCAGCAAGTTACCCCGGCACTATCTCCCCGTGGACTTTACTGTAGAAAACTGGAGTGCACTGGAACCTTTCTTCATTGAACTGGATGCAAGGCCCATTCGCAATGTGGAAGATCTGCAACAATGGTTAAAAGATGCCAGTGAACTGGAAGCTGTGGTTAGTGAAGACGTATGCTGGAGACAGATCAAAATGACCTGCGATACGGAGAATAAAACCCTGGAGGAGTCTTTTAATTTCTTCATGATGGAGATCCAGCCGCAGATGCAACCCTGGTCGGATAAGCTTAACCGCAAACTGGTGGGCTCTCCATTCCTGGACAAACTGGATCCTGAAAAATATTTTACTTACCTGCGCAACGTAAAAAAGAATATAGACCTGTTCCAGGAAACGAATATTCAACTACAGGCAGAAGTAAATGTAATGCAGCAGCAGTTTGGTATGATCGCCGGTAAAATGACCGTAGAGATCAATGGCCAGGAATTCACCCTGCAACAGGCTGCAAAATTCCTGGAAGACCCCGACCGTTCTTTAAGAGAAGAGACCTGGCGAAAGATCGGCGACCGGAGATTGCAGGATAAAGGAGCATTGAATGAGTTGTATACTCAACTGCTTCAGAAAAGGCAACAGATCGCGATCAACGCGGGTTTTGAGAACTTCCGGGATTTCCGTTTTGTAGAACTGGGCCGCTTTGACTATAATAAAGAAGAATGTTTCCGTTTTCATGAGGCGGTTCAGCTTTATGTACTGCCTTTGGTAGATAAGATCTATGAAACCAAAAAGAAAAGACTGGGTTTGGATGATCTGCGCCCCTGGGATGTAGAAGCAGAGCCCGCAGGTACCGAACCGCTTCGTCCTTTTAAAACCGGAGTTGAACTGACCAACAAGGCCATTACCTGTTTTGACCAGTTGGGTCATTTCTTTGGTGATTGCCTTCGCAAGATGAATGAAATGGGTCATCTTGACCTCGAGAGCCGGAAAGGAAAAGCACCCGGCGGATATAATTGTCCTTTAGCTGAAAGCGGCGCCCCTTTTATTTTTATGAATGCCGCGGGAACACTGGATGATGTGACCACCATGGTACATGAAGGCGGTCATGCTGTTCATTCATTTCTTGCGCATGAACTTGAATTGAATGGATTCAAAGAATACCCAACGGAGATAGCAGAAGTGGCCAGTATGGCCATGGAACTTTTCAGCATGGCGCATTGGGATGTATTCTTCCAGGATAAAGAAGAATTAAAACGTGCCAAAGAACAGCAACTGGAAAGAGTGATAACCATCTTCCCATGGATCGCTACGATCGATAAATTCCAGCATTGGGTATATGAAAATCCTGAACATACAGAAGCCGAGCGCGCAGAAAACTGGATGAGGATCCTGAATGAATTCTCTTCCTCGGTTGTAAATTTTTCAGGACTGGAAAATTACAGGTCCTATGCCTGGCAGCGCCAATTGCATTTATTTGAAGTGCCATTTTATTATATCGAATATGGTATCGCGCAATTAGGGGCAATTGGACTTTGGCAGCAATACCAGCAGAACCCGGAGCAGGCCTTGCGTAATTATACTAAAGCCCTGGAACTGGGAGGAACGAAGACCCTGCCCCAACTTTTCAATGCGGCCGGGCTTAATTTTGATTTCAGACCTGAGAATATCCGCTCATTGATGAATTTTGTACAGGATCAAATGGAGAAATTGTAAAAAATACCACTAAAGTGGTATGTCCTAAATTTCTTAATATCAAAACTTGCCTCTATTTTTACCTCAGAATCAAATGATAACAACGCTAAGCGTTTAAATAGCTACTAATCAGAGCCTTAACCAAAAAGTCCCGATGTTTCTACACCGGGGCTTTGTTTTTTAAAGAAGTTTAGCGGCAATCCTTGCAAACGCCTTCCACTACCACTTCAACATGACCGGCAGAATAGCCACGTGGCAAACGGATCTCAGGGGTGACCACATCATCGAGGCAAAAAGTTTGTCGGCATTTATCGCAGATAAAATGGATATGATGATCATGATGCTCGCCTTTACCACAATCGTCTTTGCACAATGCATAGCGAATGGAATTATCAGCGGTTGGGATGGTATGTACCAGTCCGCGGTCCACAAAAGTCTGAAGTGTTCGGTAGATCGTTACCCGGTCAAAACGATCGGCTGCTTTTTTTTCAATATCACCATGTGAAATAGCGCCTTTCTGCTGAAGGAAGAAGGCAAGGATGAACTTACGGCTATCCGTTACACTAAGCTTATTATGCTTCAGTATTTCCTCCGATTGCTGCTCCCGGTTTGCTTTAACGGCCTGCTTCATTCTCGGGGTTTTTCAATAATTTTTTTGCGTCGTAAATAAGCTCCTTCACTTCCCTGTCTTTTAGCCCATCATAGATCTTCTTCACATCCCCATTCCTGTCAACTAATGCCCAGAACTGCGTATGCATAAAATCATCTTCCAGGCTTTTTAAATTATTCTTGGGATCATCGATGGTATAACTTACCCTGGCAGTGGTATATAAACTGTCTTTACGACCGGTAAGGAACCACCAGCGGCGGGTGTCCACTTTCATGGAGTCGGCATATTTTTTCATCACGGCTACTGAATCCGTTTCCGGATCACAGGTATGCGAAAGGATCAGGAAATCTTTCTCATCCTTCATCGCATCATACACCTTGCGCATATTATTGTTCATCTTAGGACAGATGCCCTTACAGGTAGTAAAAAAATATTCCGCCACAAATACCTTTCCTTCCACTTCCTTATTCCCAACCCGCTGGCCATCCTGGTTTAAAAACGAAAAAGGACGCAGGTAGCTTACAGGCGGTGAACCCGTTTTTGTAAAACCCGGTATCAGCCGGGTAAGGGCAAAATAAAAACCGAGTATCAAAACGGTGAAAAAGCCAATATAGATCCAGTTCTTTTTTGTCATAACAGGATAACAAAGGTAGAGTATTTATGTTCTTAGAAAGGCTTTTTGCAACATTGTTGCTTTTTTAAGTAGCTTTGCCTTATGCGGTCAAAAATAAACTGGGATGCTTTAGGGATCGGGGCCTCCATAGCCTGCGCCATCCATTGCGCGCTGTTGCCGCTATTCCTGACCAGCCTTCCTCTTTTTGGCATCAATATCATACATCACCTGGGTTTTGAGATCGGCATGATCCTGCTGGCCCTGGGGGTGGGTACCTATTCGCTCTGGCATGGCTACCGCTATCATCACCATTCCCTTCAACCCCTGCTATTGTTTTTTTCCGGCTTTATCTTTCTGGTGCTGAAGCAGTTCTTCCACCAGTACGAGACCTGGCTCCTTATCCCCGCCGTGATCCTGATCGTGACGGCCCACCTTATAAATTTCAAGTCCTGCCGGGTACATAACCACGCCCATGCCGAGGATTGTGATCACTGATCAGGAAATTGTATTTACCTTGAAACAAATTCGGGTATGAAAAAAACGCTGATATTACTCTTCACCCTGATCTCAATGATCGGTTACTCCCAATCAAAAGATGAACAGGCGGTTCGCGACCTGCTTGCCCGTCAAAGCAGTTTCTGGAACAAAGGCGATATTGAAAATTTCATGAAAGGATATTGGGACAACGATTCCCTGATGTTCGTAGGAAAATCGGGCGTTACCTATGGATATAAGTCCACACTGGAAAATTATAAGAAAGGATATCCTGACCGGTCGGCCATGGGTGAACTGAACTTTACGCTGATAAAAATTGAAAAACTTTCCCCTGAATATATTTTCCTTGTAGGCAAATGGCATTTGAAAAGAACCATTGGCGATGTACAGGGTCATTTTAACCTGCTCTTCAAAAAAATAAATAATGACTGGGTGATCATCGTTGATCACAGCAGTTAACCACCAACCACCAATCAATATTTTATGGGCTTTATTATCCTGGGTATCGTTGCATTACTCGCTTCATTTATTGTGGGCGCAAACAGTATTTACCATAGATATGGAAAGATCTTAAGAGGATTATCCTTATTGCTGATCATACTCGGTATCCTGCTTAAATCCATCGTCCAGATAGATGCGGGACAGATCGGCGTAAAATCATTGTTTGGTAAAGTGCAGAATGATGTGCTGGCCAGCGGACTTCATTTTGTGAACCCAATGATGGAAATAAAAAGACTGGATGTAAAGACCCAGAATTATACCATGAGCGGTGTGCATGATGAAGGTGCCCAGTCGGGTGATGATGCTATTCGCGTACTTACTTCTGACGGACTGGAAGTTACCATCGACCTGACCGTACTTTACAAGCTGTTGCCTTCTGAAGCGCCGAAGCTGATGCGTGAAACCGGGGATGATTATACCGATAAAATCGTTCGTCCGCTAACCCGTACCAAGATCCGTGATAACGCGGTCTATTATGAAGCCATTTCCCTTTACTCTGTAAAAAGAGATGAGTTCCAGCAGCGAATATTCAAAAGCATTGAAGATGATTTTAAGAAAAGAGGGTTAATACTGGAACAATTGCTGGTAAGGAATATCACTTTGCCCGAATCTGTAAAGGCTACTATTGAGCAAAAGATCAATGCCGAACAGGATGCGCAGAAAATGCAATTCGTATTGCTGAAAGAAAAACAGGAAGCGGAAAGAAAAAGAGTGGAGGCCCAGGGTATTGCCGATTACCAGCGTATCATCAATACAGGTTTGACCGACCAGCAGTTGCAATATGAGCAGATCAAGGCTTACCTGGAACTGGCAAAGTCACCCAATGCCAAAGTGGTTGTAATGGGAAAAGGAAATGCGCCGGTTATTCTTGATACCAAAAATTAGAATTCATCTTTCCAGGTGCGGTACAGATAAATACCAAGTGCTGTCATAGAAATGGCTACTATTCCATAGAAAATGATGGCTGGCCAGCTATTTCCGCTATTGATATATCCCAGTTTAAAATAAAGTCCTGCAGTGGCCACGGCCAATAGCCATATCAATCCGAGAAAGACCGAATTCATGATCTTCCTGAATAATTTAGAAACCCGTGGGTCCCAGCCTGGATCTTCCTGTTGGTCCATGCAGGAAAGTTAATCACTATTTGATAAGAAATTCCCGGAACATCAGGGAGTCGCCATTGAAAACGTTGAAATCAACGCGGGTACGGATACCGTTCACACTACCCTCATCATTATGTTGCCAAAGGCTCCAACCCCTGCCTATTCTTGGCTCACCCGGCTGGTAATAATGCGCCACCCATAATGGATACTGATCAAACGGATGTCCGAGGTAACGATCATAAAACTCCACATTGGTATAAACCACAGGTTTCACTTTATAATATTCTTCCAATACCTGCAGGAAAGCCAGCGCTTCCTTTCGCAGTTCCGCTGGCTTTACCCCGTTTAATTGTTCAATGTCCAGCACGGGCGGAAGATCGCCAGGCTGCAGATCCACCTGATCAATAAAATGCCTGGCCTGCATTTTACCATCTTTGGAAGCAATGAAAAAATGATAAGCGCCGCGGTATAGTCCGGCGTCTTTTGCCTTCTTCCAGTTCCTTTCATAACGCGCATCCACATTGCTCAATCCTTCGGTGGCTTTTATATAAGAAAATCCCAGCGATACATTTCCCACTTTCATTTTCTTTACTTCCTCCCAGGCAATGATATCCTGGTATTTGGATACATCTATGCCATGTATCAGGTAATCATCCGGTATCATGATACCAAATTCAGGGTAATGGGTAGAGGCTGCTTTTTGGTATTTTCTCCACTTGGAAAAAACACTGATCCCAACGATCATAGCCGTGATCAAGAAGGACAACAATAAAACAGGGAGAAACCATTTGGGCCGGCGGCGGGACATCAGTTGGGCTTGTTTATAGGCTAAAATACCAAACAGATAGATAGGAATACGTTAATAGGCTTAGTTAGCCAATAAAAAAGGAGGACATCAAAATTGATGTTCTCCTTTTTATTTATGCTGAAGTTTACGGATAACTTCAGTTCTTAAAGCAATTACTATACCAATGATAAAGTAAGTAGATAATCTTCTACTATTCAATGATGCGAAGCTTAGCATAGTTAAGCATGATCTTCTTTTCGCCATTCAGTTCAAACTTCACGGTAGCAATAGGATTATGCGCTGCGCCTTCCATCCGGAGCACTTCCCCAAATCCGAACTTTTGATGTTCCACTTTATTCCCCGCTTTTAACTGGGAGGTATCGCTTGGAACAAAATCAGCCGATGGCACATGCTCCACCACTTTAGGTACCTGTGCCTTGGGTGCCAGATACCCTGGCTTCTCGGCTGGCTTTTCATTGAAATAAGTGCCACCTTGTTTTTTTGCCCCGCCCGATTCACTATTATCTTCTTTTCCTGCGCCCCAGCCTTTCATTCTATTAAAACCACCACCTGCACCCCAGGTACTACCCTGGTTTCTTGTGCCTCCACCGGCATAACTTTTATCGATCATGTCCGCGGGCACTTCTTCTATGAACCTGCTGGGTTCATTCTGCACCAGCGTTCCGAAACGATACCGCGAATTGGCATAGGTGATCCATAATCTTTTCTTAGCCCTTGTGATCACCACATAAAATAATCTCCTTTCTTCTTCCAGTTCTTCCCTGGTATTGATGGCCATAGCATTGGGGAAAAGGCCTTCTTCCAACCCCGCGGCGAATACACAGGAAAACTCCAGGCCTTTTGCCGCGTGAATGGTCATCAGTTTCACCGTATCCGCATCCGGATCTTTTTCATCCGCATCTGTAAGGAGTGTGATCTGCTGAAGATAGGCGGCCAGTGATTTATCAACTACCTCGCCATCCTCATTATCAGGGCTTTCCGTCCATTCTTTGATCGAGTTCAGTAACTCCTGTATGTTCTCATAGCGCTGAACGCCTTCTGTACTTTTATCATTGAATAGTTCCCTTACCAGGTTAGTATGCTTTCCTACATGAAATGCTACATCATATGCATTCTGTTTTCCCAGCATGCTTTTAAAACTTTTTATCATCAGCACAAAAGCTTCCAGCGCCTCCAGGGTGCCGGCGCGAAAACCAAGTTCTCTCGCTTTGTCCATCGCTTCCCAAAGCGTAATATCTTTTGTATTGGCCTCCAGGATCAGTTTATCCAGGGTAGTTTTTCCAATGCCACGGGCGGGATAATTAATGATCCTTTTCAGTGCTTCTTCATCGCGGGGATTCACGATAACCCTCAGATAGGCTACCAGGTCTTTGATCTCTTTACGCTGGTAAAAACTTAAGCCCCCGTAAATAGTGTAGGGTATGGCCATTCTTCTCAAGGCTTCCTCAAAGGCACGGCTTTGCGCATTGGTGCGGTAGAGTATCGCGAAATCACGGTTATTATAATGATTGCGCAGTTTCTCTTCCTGTATCGTATCGGCCACATATTTCCCTTCTTCATTATCGCTGACCATGCGCACCAGCTTTATCTTTTCCCCATCGCCATTCTCTGTGAAAAGTACTTTTTCGATCTGCCCTTTATTGTTCTTGATCACATGGTTGGCCACATGAAGGATACTCTTGGTGCTGCGGTAATTCTGTTCCAGTTTCACCAGTTTCACCTCATCATAATCTTTCTGGAATTGCAAAATGTTCTGTATGGTGGCGCCGCGGAAACTATAAATACTTTGCGCGTCATCCCCCACTACGCAAACATTTTCATGCATGGCCCCCAGTAATTTGATGATCTCATACTGTGCGGGGTTGGTATCCTGGTACTCATCAATTAAAATGAAGCGGAATTTATGCTGGTATTTGGAAAGACATTCCGGCACTTTTTTCAGCAGCTCATAGAATTTCAATAAAAGATCATCAAAATCCATAGCACCGTTCCTGAAACAGCGGCGGGCATAGGCCTCATAGATCTGGCCAATGGCAGGGCGGTTAGAACGCATGTCTTCCTGCTGTATGGCCCAGTCGTTCTTATATTCTTCCGGACTTACCAACGCATTTTTGGCTGAACTGATCCTGTTATAAACGGTATTGGGTTTATACTGCTTATCGTCGAGGTTCATTTCATTCACCACAGCCTTGATCACGCTTTTGGCGTCATCCGTATCATAGATGGTAAAATCTTTGGGGTATCCGATCTTGTCGGCTTCAAAGCGAAGTATGCGTGCGAATACAGAGTGAAAAGTTCCGATATAAAGATTACGCGCCTCACCATTGCCCAGGATCTTCTCCACCCTTTCCTTCATCTCCTTTGCGGCCTTATTGGTAAAGGTCAGCGCCAGTATATTAAATGAATCTACCCCGTTGGCCATCAGGTGCGCAATACGGGTAGTAAGCACCTTGGTTTTTCCACTGCCGGCTCCAGCCACGATCATTATTGGACCTACCATATGTAACACGGCCTCACGCTGCCTGTCATTTAGCCCCTTCAAATAATCCATCATTGGTGCAAATTACATTGAATAACCGAGAGGCTAAACAGGAATGTTGTTGCCGGTTAGAAATTTCAGCGTAAAATTATTTTTTGGTCCATCACGGTATCCCTTGCATTAACAGGTTTATCATCAAAGGGGTTTGTCCCTGTAGCTATGGCATATACCCGGTATTCCCCTTTGGGCAGATCATAGACCGTTGCATGAACCATTGAGCTGCATTTGCATTTACATCCCTGCCTGAACCAATATTCGATTATGTCGATGGTATTCCCCCTGCGCTGTATGGAGACCTTTACCTGCCTGCAGCATAAATGTTCTTCATAACGATTGTAGAGAATGGAGTCGCCAGCTGACCTCAGGTAATTGTCAAGCGGATATATCAGGCCAGGAAGATCCCCTTCTGGTGGCGCTGATTTATTGTCTCCCCCTGCAGCTCTTTCTGCACAACCTTTGACATACCAATTTGAAATAAATAAAGTATCCTGTGAAAGTGAATCCCGGGTATTGGCCGGATTCCCGTGGATATTATTTGCGGTTTGTTGAGGCGAATTTTTGTGCTGACAGGCAAGCAATGCCAGCAAGATCATTCCATAAATAAATTGAGCTATCATAAAGCCAATTTTAATTTCTTTAAGGATATCATTCATTTTTCGATCAATCCTTTGCATTTAATGCAGCAGGATTGAAGGTAATGCCAATAAAAAACCCGATACGGTACACCTGGTTATAGTCATTGGCGTTGAGTTGCTGGAAACTAACCACATCGCCGGGCTGGTAGCCGGAAAGTTTTTTCACTTTAGCCCCGCTGACGCCTGCGGTGATGCAGAGCGGGTCGTTTTTGCCGAGAAAAGTGCTAAGACCAACAAGAATATTCAGGTTAGTACTTTCTCCTGAGATCGGAACTCCCGCACCAAAGCTTCCGCCCCATCTGAAACCTTTGTCACGAGGAGAATAAAAATGTAACAACGTGGCCAGCACGGGCTGGAAAAAATCTCCGCCCTCCCTTGCTATCACCGAAACATTATTCTGCGTTTTAACGAAGTAATGCCACCGGTTTACATTAAAATAAACAAAACTCATTCCGTAAGTATTCCGGAAACGGAGCGGCGCTTTCTTATAGATCGTTATTTCCCGCGTAGTGGTATCTGATATGCTTATGCTAAGCGCCTGCATGGTTACCGAATCAATTACCGGAGTCAGGCGGATCACCGCAGCCCTGGTGCGGCTGCCTATTTCCAGGGGTACAGTTCTTACATAAGTATCCTGCAGGATCTGTTTATATACATTGACGATCCTGCCAAGATAGGTTGTGGCATCTTCGTTCCCTGATGCAGTGTTTAAACGATTGCCCTTATCCATGATATTGGCGGCAAGCTGATAAAGAGAATCGGTATACCTGTCCTTTGCAGATACTTTTGCTGCACTATAATTGTCCATGGCAGTCCTGACAAAACCAAAAGCTTCAGTTAGATTTTTAAAAGCAGTAGTGGTATTCCCCGCTCCGCCCTGTGCCAGTAACAGATCAGGATCATCGGCAGCGCCTGGCATAAATTCATTGGTCTTTGTGCGGGAGAGCTGTTTTACTTTTTCAGAAGGATATTGCAGATTGTAACGCAATCTTGAAAGGTCCAGCCACAGCGACCTGCAGTTCTGTTCAAATACATAGGCCTTAAACCACGTACTGTACACATCGGCAAACTGATTATAGCGAAGTAAAAATTGCGAACGGGCAGCCGCCGCTTCGTTAATTTCCATTGATTTCAGGTCTTTCTCGACTCCATTCCCATCAGCGCCTGATGCTTTCGTTAGAATTCCGGTCAATGAACTCAGGTTGGAAAGACCACCTACCCCATTTATCGCCTGGCCCCACCAGGGATTGACGATAGTACCTTGTTCTGCCTCTTTATATTTGTATTCAATGCTTTGCTTAAAACTGCCGGCCAGGTTATTTACCTGCAAGGTCACCTGGTTGCTTCGGGTAAGATCAATCACCGAGGTCTGTGAAGTGTCTTTTCCCTTTCGAACGATCAGATACTCCTGCTGATGGTTTACCACATCATAACGTATGATATATCGATCCTGCTGGGCTCCGGCAAAAAAGGATATAACCAGAAATGTCAGAAAAATGTATGTACGTTTCATAAATACAGTTTTTGCCTTTTACAAATTAGTACCACGCGGCTTCCGGTACTCATGACAATTATCATCTGTAAAAGTGTAGTTTATCATTGCATAAGGCACTGTTATGCAATACCTTGATAAAAAAATTCCCATGTTATTACAAATCGGTGCGGCAGGCATTGATGGCGGCTATTTGTTGGTCGGCCTGGTAGTACTCGCTATATGGTCCGTAGCATTGGTAGCCATTGCAAACAGCCGTTTTAATGACAGCACCACGAAACTCTGTTGGTTTTTTATTGTATTGTTCCTTAACCTGATCGGAGTACTACTATTCTTTATCTGGGGACGAAAAGAAATTTATGGCCATGCTCCGGCTAAATAAAACATACCATCATATGAGATCATTAATCATCGGGATGATAGCCCTGTTGTTATTGCCCGCCTGCAAGGACACTAAGCAGCAGGAAAATATTCAGCCTGTAAAAAATACTAAAACTGCTGAACCGCTTTTGGGTGTGCTGACGAATTACGACAGCAGCACTGTTTCCATTTTTGTTGTTTCCAATGGTTGTACATCAAAGGGCGACTTTTCACTTACATACAGAAACGATACACTGCTGGTAACCCGGACCAAGCCAGATTATTGTAAAATGGTTCCTCATACCGTAAACTTCAACTGGACCTTTCAGGAAGCCGGCATATTGCCCAACAAGCCATTTTACTTAGGCAATCCTGTTACGGCCAATCCGCTCACTGCACAGATAAGATAACATGAGAACCAAATTGTATTTTAAACCTTCCCGAAATAGCCTGATAGTGGGAATTATTGCCACGTCCTGCCTGTTTATTTTCGGTTTGGTATTCTTACTGCTATTGAATGGGGAGAGTCAGGTGGGTACGATCTTCCTGGTTTTCTGGATGGCCATTGTTGGACTGATGCTGGGAAATTTCATTTATTCCCTGGTCAATTATGATAAAAACAAAGGGTTGGGTGGATCAATAATGCTGGAAGATGAGGATGAACTGAATAACAAAGCTGCAGGTTTTGATGATCGTGATACAACAGATCATCCCGGATGATAAACCTTTTCCGCATGTTTCATCACTTCCTCCTTCGATAAACTCATTTTTTTAAGCTTCTGATCGATAAATAATTGCATCTGGTCTTTATAATGCGGCGAATCGGGATGCATGCTGGCGCCAAAGGTATTCACCGATTCAATGATGGGAAGGGAACCGTCTTTGGGATATCGCACGAGGCATATATAGGCATCACCAGAGATCACCTTGCGCATCCCATTTTTATAACTGCTGGTATAGGCAGCGGTAAGGATATCGGGCAATCCCCACATAGGCCTTGCATCATCTCCTCTTACCAATTTTTGTATATCGCCCAGTGTAAGGTCCGTGCGACCAAAATTTTTCATCATATCATCATACACATACTGATACGCTTCCAGGCATTCCTGTTTGGTAAGCAACCGGGCCCTGGTTCCTCTCAACTTATTACCTACTTGCTCGTAAACCAGTAAAAATATCGCGGCTCCTTTACTGTTGGCCACCGCTTTGCGGTCCCAGTGCTGGAAATTCTGGATAACTTCTTTCAGCGCCGGATGATCTTCTGCATTTAACAGGAACATAGTATCCACTCCATATGGAAACTGGAATGTTTTTGGGAATTGCTGGTCAAATTTTATTTTTTTGAATGCTTCATAATCGATCTTACCAGTTGGTATCAATTCCATTACCCGTGCACTGCGGTTATTATGATAGGTCTCATACCCATCTGTTTTATCGGCCTTCGCCATGGGAATATTAAATGCCGGGTCTGTGGCCAGGAACGGTGAATGGTTGGTATTGAATAAATATCCTGAAGGCGGATTTAGGTATTGTGGTAGTTCAGTGATCGGTTTGAATTCGGTCCATAATGTGGCAGAGGTATTTCCTGGTAAAGTGCTTTTCCAGTTGTATTTAGGATCAGGATTGCGTCGTGGCATTTTTCCATTGCTTACATAAAATATAGTATCATATCTGTCCGCGTACATGATATTGAACATAGGCAGACTGGTCATGCTAAGCGCCGCATAGAATTCGGTAAAGTTTTTAGCTTTATTCATCCTGTACCATTCTTCCATTACGCGTATATCCATCAGCGCGGGAATGCGCAGGGAGAAAACACCCTTTTCTGTTTTTACCGTAGGGCCGTATTTGCTCCAGTAAACCATTCTAGAGACGGTGAAGGGAACACCTTTTACGTGCAATTTTGCTTTTGACTTTTCAAGATCGATCCATTGCCCGTCGAATTTATACTGGTTCTTATTAAGCGGGTTCATTTCCAGCTGGTACCAGTCGATCTTATCCTGGTAATTCACCGTATGTGCCCAGCCCAGATTCTCATTTGTACCATGAAGTATTAAGGGCGCACCGGGGAATAATCCGCCCAGGCAATTCCAGCCCTGTTCACTTTGAAGATGCGCTTCATAAAATGCTACCGGGCCTTCCTGCGGCTGATGCGCATTGATGGCCAGGAAGCTTTCACCGGTAGTTGTTTTTTTAGAATTAAAGGCGAAAGAATTGGAGCCCTCTGTTTGAAACCCGGGGATCGTGGCCACTTTGCCTCCTAATATTTGCGGAAGCAATTCCTCCACCCCACAGAACAGGGTTACGGAAAACATTACTCCACACATATATTCCTTCTCGGTATAAGGAAAGGCCTTTTTATATTTTACCTGGGAGGGATGGGCTTTCGCAAAATCGTTGAGACCACTGACATAACCTTTGATCAATGCCAGGAAATCCGGGCTAAGTGTGGACCATTTCTCTTCCACGGTCTCACGAATGCGTAATAATTTGATAACATAGTCGGCCTGCGCGCCCTTCTTGCCCAAGCCCGTTCCCAGTAATGCTTTTCCACTGAGCGCCACCGTTTGTAAGGTCTCAAAATCATCTTCTGCATGTGCCCAGGCAATACCATAGGCCACCTCCGGATCGGTAGGTGCGAATATATGGGGAACACCAAAGCTGTCGCGGGCAATGGTTATACGACTGGCGTCGAACTGCGACGTTGCTAATAAGCTGATAAAAAGGAATACAAATAAGGTGACAGGCTTTCTCATGACTAAAATTATTCATTTTATACGAACAACAGTTAGTCCGAATAGTCATTGATCTGGTGGTCTTTAAACGACCGCAATCGATTGCGGGACATGGAGGGTCAGGCGCAAAAAAAAGGTCCTTCCGTAGAAACGGACTGACCCTAACGATTGCTTGCCATATGAAAAAGTTGAAGAGTAGAACTGAGGTGGAAGATTAGTTATCTTTGTGCTTCACTCACCAGGCATTGTCATCATCATCTTCCGGAAACGAAATTAACAGGTGACCGCCTCCGGTTAAAGTCAAATTAGACCGGGTTTACACATCGCTAATCGGTGAAATAAAAGCTAAAAGCCTTGCTGGTCAAGGTTTTCAGGCCAAAATAGTTATGATGCCCAACCGCAATCAGGATATATTATTTCAGTTGATCCGTTCCATGGAAAAAGCAGAGAAGCGGCATTTCAAACTTTACATTAAAAGAAGTTCGGGAAAAGAAGAGCTGAAGATCGTACGTTTATTTGACCTGCTCGATAAGCAAAAAGAATATGACGAAAGATCGCTGCTGGTAAAAATGGGCGAGTCCACAAAACCACAGCTGGCGAATCTTAAAGCACATTTATATAAGCAGATACTGGCCAGTCTTCGTCTTTTAAAATCCGGCGATAGCCTGGACCTTCAGTTGAATGAACAATTCGACCACGCGCATATATTATACAAGAAAGGATTATTCCATCAAAGCCTTCGCATCATTGAAAGGGCCAAAGAGATCGCGCATACCAACCAGAAATATAATT
Source organism: Chitinophagaceae bacterium (assembly GCA_016720565.1). Taxonomy (GTDB): domain Bacteria; phylum Bacteroidota; class Bacteroidia; order Chitinophagales; family Chitinophagaceae; genus JJ008. The sequence goes on along the minus strand of JADKKJ010000011.1, from coordinate 854,645 downwards.
TCCTTCTTCAGTTGATAACCCTTGAGAAGAGAATAGAGAACCTGCACATCACAAGAAGCATGAGTGATAAGGCGCGTGTGCTGGAAGTGGAATCCAATGAAGTGAACAACCATATTGATATGGTGACCCGCCTGTCTACTTTGGCATTAAAACTTTATGGCTGGTATGTGGAGAATGGCCATGCCCGGAATGAAGAGGATGAAAAAGATATTCGCCGCTTCATGAAAGAAAGTCTGCCGGAAAATATGAATGAGCAGACAGGCTTCTACCAGCGTTTATATTTATATCAGTGTTATACCTGGTATGCATTTATCCGTCAGGATTTCCTGCAGTATTACCGCTATACACGTAAATGGGTGGATCTGTTCAAAGAACAACCATTAATGATCCGGGTAGAGACCGGCCACTATATCAAAGGACTTCACAACCTGCTCAACGCGCATTTCGACCTGCGCAATCATAAAGAGTTTGAGATCGCTTTGCATAACCTGGAGAATTTTGCGGAAACTAAAAGAGTTACAGACAATGACAATTTCCGTGTGCAGTGCTTTGTATATATCAGTATAGCCAGGATCAATCAGCATTTTATGCAGGGAACATTCTCGCAGGGTTTACCCATGGTGCCGGTGATCGAAAAACAGCTGGTAGAAGAAGATATCTTCCTTGATCCCCACCGAGTACTGGTGATGAATTATAAATTCGCGATGCTGTATTTTGGCAGTGGGGACTATAATCGTTCTATCGATTACCTGCAGCTGGTGATCAACGATACCAGCAACCTTCGGTATGATCTTCAATGTTATGCGCGACTGGTGCACCTGATGGCGCATTATGAGCTGGGCAATGATATGCTGATGGAATCGCTCACCAAATCTGTATACCGCTTTATGGCTAAGATGAAGAATCTTACCAGCGTTGAGGAGGCTATCTTCCGTTTCCTCAGGCAGTCCATGCCATTTTCACCAAGGCAATTAAAACCAGAGTTTGAGAAACTGCTGAACACCATCAAACACCTGGAAAAAAACCGCTTCCAGACCCGGTCCTTCGCCTACCTGGATATCATATCCTGGATAGAAGGAAAGGTTTATGGCAAGTCCATGGAAAAAGTGGTGCACGAAAAATATCTTTCCAGCCGCCATCGCTAACTTTGAACCCTGAACCTTGAACCTTGAACCCTGAACCTTGAACCCTGAACCCCCGAAACTCGAACCATGTCTATTCGCATCTTCATCACCGGCGGTACTTTCGATAAAGAATACAACGAACTGAACGGTCAGCTATATTTTAAAGATTCACACCTGGCCGACCTGTTACAGCTTGGAAGGAGCCGTGTACCGGTTGTGACTCGGACCCTGATGATGATCGATAGTTTAGAAATGAGTGAACAGGACCGTGACCTGATCGCGCACCAGTGCAATTCCTGTGAAGAGTCGAGGATCGTGATCACACATGGTACCGATACTATGGCCATCACAGCTTCTCTGCTGGCTGAAAAAGTAAAAGACAAGACGATCGTACTGACCGGAGCAATGATCCCGATTAAATTCGGTAGCTCCGATGGGTTATTCAACCTGGGCAGTGCCCTGGCCTTTGCGCAAACACTTCCAGCGGGAGTTTATATTGCTATGAATGGCCGCTATTTTCACGCAAACCGAGTAAGGAAGAATAAAGAAACAGGCAATTTTGAAGAGATGGAATAGTTCCAGACATGTTATTAATACAGAAAGGACAGCCGTGGCTGTCCTTTCCTTTATGCAAGCAATCTTAGGGATCTAGTCTTTCTTCAGGCTCAGGCTTCTGTTGATAGTAAAGCCGAAAGCAAAATGGCCGTTCTTAATATAACTATTGTTCCTGGCAAGCTGGTCAACCAGGGATGCATCCAGTGTGTTGCCAATATAGAATTGGAACAGGTGTCCACCGGTATTAAATTCCATACCTACAGAAAGCAGGTCTGGAGAATAATCCAGGATAGTACCGCTCTTATCAATGATATTCTTATACATGTTCAGCTGGCGGTTGTATTCGAAGGTCAGGTTTTTCTTAGCTCCCAGTTTGTATTTACCAGCCATTCCAAGGCTATACACCAGGTTGCTGTTGTTGATACCGTAAGGAACTACGTTGAAATGCACCAGTGTAGGAAGCAGTTCAAGGCTGAATTTATCAGAGAATTTCCTGGCAATGATCAATTGATGAACAAATGACCATTTATTATAAGACTCGATGTCTTTTTGTTTTGCTGCAGAAACATGGGCCATGGAATACCAGGCAATACTTACAGGAATATTTTTTAAACCTGTTTGTTGTCTTAGTATTTTGAATTTAGCCCAGCCTTCATATTTGGAACTTCCTGCAAGGGCCAGTCCTACGTTCGCATAATCAGTAAGCGAATAATCGAAGGATACATAAGTTTTGGCTACGCCAGAATTAATTCCCAGGAACTGGGCCAGGTTATCCTGTCCATCTGCATCTTTATTCCACAGGTAGGTGAAGTGGTGGGAGATCAACACCTGCAGGCTTCCTTTACTTACGATCTCGGGGCTTTGCATATTGATCACCCTGGTTGCGTTAAAAGTAGCGCGGGTAAATTTTTGTTTGGGGGCTTCTTTAGCAGCTGCATCCTGGGCAAAGCTGATTGTCCAGCCACATAACACCAGCGTCAGAAGTATTAGAATCTTTTTCATAATAGTCTTTTTTAATCTTTACTTTTTACAATGATTGTTACTGAGGCTGGCCTTGAGTGATCCAGGCTTTGAATTTATTAACGGTACAGGTAGTAAGACTGAGTGCACCACCGGGGTGGCCAGAACTTCCACCGGTATTCATGATAGTGGTAAGTTTATCCTTATTAGTTACCATTTTATTATAATCAAGCGCTACAGCGATACCGCCATGGCAGGTGGCACCTTTACAGCTGCTATTATAAATAGGCAGGATGTCTGTAGTATAGGTCAAAGCACCAGATACAGTACAGCCGGTTCCATCATCATAAGGATCTCCCTGCTGCAGCCATCTTTTCATGATGTCTTTTTCAGCTGGTTTGAAATCGATGGCACCACCACCCGGGTGACCAGTACCATTAAGGATCCATGATTCGAAGGAACTTCTCCTGGCCAGGATCGCATCATAAAAGATCGTATTGGTCTTATTGTCGGAGAATAATACCGCGCGCACCGTCAGGCTGGTATTGTGGCATCCGCATGGACCTGCAGTAACAATTGGAACTACTTCGTTGCGGAATGAAACCCTAGGCTGGGTAAGAATGTCTTCTTTATTGCGATAGCAGGAGGATAACAGGTAAACCGTCATGGAGGTTATCGCAGCTACTAAAATGATTTTACTTTTCATATACCTGAAATTTTAATTGTGGTTGTTTGGATTAAAGCTTGATGATCTTTCCTGTTTTCCTGTATTTAAGTATACCCGCGTTATTGATTCCATATTTCCAAACAGTTGGAACATTTGGATCGGCGAAATACCAGGCTTTCAGTAAAGCAACTTCAGAAGGTTTCAATCCACCATCATCATAAGCCATACCACCCTGTTGTGTCGTATTATAAACACCGGTGAAAGGGTTAGCTGGTAATAAGGTTGAGTCAACCCTTGAAATGAACACGCTGCTGGAGTTCAGGTTATTTCCTCTTACATAATAACCTTTAAGTGTAACCGGGTCTGTATACACTACAGAACTGTTTGCGCGTAATCCTTTAGGATAATTGATATCCATCAGAATGTCATCATAAGTTTGAAGAGGACCCCTGGTGCTGCTGGCAGAAACCGGAGTACTAACTGTTTTATAAGGGCGGAAGCTGGCAAATGCTACTGTATCGCTGTAAAACTTCTTAACACTATCCTTATATGCGTTCCATACCTGGTCGCGGATGGTAGTATTGGTAAGCAGGCAATAAAGTGATTGGGCTCCTGTTGAAGGGTTAGTGTAAGTATACATGGTAGTATCAGCAGAAGTGATGCTCAGTAATCCTTTTCTTGCCCATCCACCGGTAGCTGTAGCCTGGTTATGACAGTTGGCAGATCCGCAACCATCATTAATGATACGTATAGCAGCCGGACGGAAGTCGGCCAGATCTGGTGTCTGTTTGGCTCCGTTCAGGATCCAATTATAAATAAGCTTTTTGTCGGTAGTAGGAAGTTCATGGTTGGAATTTACCGGAGGCATTGCCTTGTCAAAATTATTGGTAGTGATATATTCCCAAAGTTTGCTGCCACCAGGATTACCTGCCGATACATATTTCATAATGTCTGCATAAGTGTCGAAGGTTGGCTTAACTCTTCCACCATGACAGTTTCCGGTATTGCAATATTCATGGATGATGGTCTGCACCCCGCGAACCTTGATAATATCATTAACATCGGGAACAACATCGGCTGTGGCAATAGTGGTATTGTCGCTAAATGATGCGAATACAGTGGAGTCGGCTCCTGCTGTATAAGATCTGTCAAGATTTTTGATCAGATCACCTGTTTTCCGGCACTGAACCAGGGAGGCAAACATAAATAGCACCCCCGCGAACAGCACTGAAGCCTGCATTAAAGAAAACCTTTTCATAAACTACTTATTTAGGTGTAAAGAAAAACTTGCAATGAACGTGAACTGCTTTAACAATTCATTTTCAAAAGTATTTGGAAGCGAATTACATTCTCATGACAATAAGTTCAACCCATCATGACCTTTGTCATTCTCCTGTCTAACTATGGTCAAATCCTTATGCATCAGATAATTCTCAGCAAAGGCCTTGATTTATGTCATAACAGGGTCAGGAATTGCTAAATAAGTTGCATGGGTCATTTTACCCCTAAATACTCAATAAAAAATCATGGGAAACAATCAAAACAAAACCCGAAGAGGCTTCTTCAGCCAGTTTCTTTCTGCCGATAAGGAAGAGAAAGTGAAGATGCTTACACCAGATGGAAAACTGGTAGAGATCGATAAAAAAATATTTGAAGCGGCTGCTAAAAAGAAACTGACTTCCAATAAAGAACTCTACGACTGGATGCAAAACCCATCCAAGGAAAATAAATAATGACCCCAAAACCATTTATAATGAAAGCTGAAGAAATAAATGATCCAGGCAGACGGGATTTTATTAAAAATGCCGCCATTGCTACCATTGCTACTGCAGCCTGTGGCAGTCTGGCCTGTTCCTGTTCATCACAACAGGCAGCCAAAACCGGAGAAAAAGTGAGACTGCTATCACCGGAAGGTGAGATCGTAGAGATCGACTCCGCTTATCTTAATTACCAGGAGCATATGGCCATCGTTTCCAAACTGGAAGCACGCCAGGGTATGGCTGGTAAAAAATTTGTCATGGTGGTAGATCTTGGTCGTTGCAAAAACGCCCGCAAATGTATCAGCGCCTGCCAGAAATGGCACTATCGTCCGCCAGAAACAGAATGGCTGACCGTGAAGCTGATGAAGGATAGCGATAAGGCTGCCCCCTATTGGTTCCCCAAACAATGTTTTCATTGCGATAATCCTCCCTGTGTAAAGGTTTGCCCGGTGGATGCCACCTATAAAAGACAGGATGGCCTGGTACTTATAGATAATGAACGTTGCATTGGTTGCAAATTCTGTATGGCTGCCTGCCCTTATTCCACCCGTGTATTTAACTGGGATGAGCCACAGCAACCGTTGGATATCATGAACCTGAAGTCTAACCCCGAAACCAATCTTCCGGCTAAAGTGGGTACCGTTGAAAAATGCGATTTCTGTCCGGACCGTGCCCGTGAAGGCCTGCTCCCACCATGCGTGGAGGCTTGCCCCAATGGCGTATTCTATTTCGGCGATGAAAAAGAAGATACCGTAAGTAATGGTGATGAAACGTTAAGTTTCACCCAACTGATCAAAGATCGCGCTGCCTATCGTTTCCAGGAGGAGCTGGGTACCAAACCACGCGTTTATTACCTGCCACCCAGAGACCGTCAGTTCCCTGTTGAAAGAGGTTATGATAACCTGCCAGAGAATATAAAAGCCAGGTTCGAAGGAATCCTGGATGAAGGCAAAAAGAAATGATGTGATTAGTTGAATCTGTTCACCAACAAATGAATTTTATGAAGCTCACTTCTTATCAACAACAGGCATTTGAAAAACAGCGTTCGCATATCGAAAAATTCGGTGCGCGTACCTGGGCCTGGGAAATATTTTTCTTTATATGGATCGCTGCAGGTGGCTATGCGCTATATCTGCAGATCACCAAAGGCCATGGTATTACGGGTATGCGCGATAATGTGGTCTGGGGCATGTATATCGTGAATTTTATTTTCTTCATCGGTCTCAGCTATGCAGGTGCCATTATTTCCGGACTGCTTACGCTTTTCAAGGTGCCCTGGGGAAAACCCATTATTCGCATCTCGCAAATGATGACGATCATTTCCGTGATCGTAGGCCCGATCTTCATCCTCCTTTGTGTAGGAAGGTTTGACCGCCTCCATCACCTGTTTATTTATCCCCGTATTCAATCGCCCATGACCTGGGACGTGCTGGCGATCATGACCTATTTAGTGGGTAGTGTGCTCTTCCTTTATATCTCCCTGATCCGCGATTACGCCGTGTACCGCGATGCGAAAATGAAGATCCCTAAATGGAAGCAGAAATTATATAATGCCCTGGCACTTGGTTACAGGGGTACACCCGGACAGGTTAAACACCTGGCCGTTTCACAGAACCTGCTGGCCATCATCCTGATACCTCTATCCATTATCGTTGCCTCTATCCTTTCATGGATCTTTGGTATGACACTAAGGCCGGGATGGCATAGTACCATCTTCGGTCCTTATTTCGTACTGGGCGCATTGTATTCCGGAGTAGGGGTACTGATCGTGGCCATGTATGTTTATCGTAAAGTGCATAAGCTGGAAGAATATATCACTGATATGCATTTTAAATACCTGGGTTATGCAATGATGGCATTGGCTGCCGGTTACGGTTACTTCACTTTCTCTGAATATTTCACCGACTGGTTCGGTTCAGAAAAATGGGACAGTGAGCTTATCGCCAAGCTTTTCGACCTTAACCAGTTTGGATGGTATACATTTTATGCCAACGCTATCGGTGTTCTCCTTCCAATAGCGATCATAGCCATTCCAAAATTCCGCAAGCCAGGCCTTATAACGCTGGCTGCTTTCCTCGTGGTAACCGCCATGTGGGTGAAAAGATACCTGATCATTGTTCCTACACTGGAAACAACCCTTTTACCAATGCAGGATACAAGAACAAATTATACGCATTATAGTGCTACCTGGGTAGAATGGATATTGACCATTGCGGGTGTTGCTTCCTTCCTTTTCTTCTTCACAATCGGCTCCAAGTTCGTAACTATCGTTCCGATCTCTGGCCTGGGAGAAGAAACTGAAAAGAAAGAAACCGAACCCGTAGCAGCAAAAGAAATTCTTCCAGCTTAAAACATGAACCATGAAAAAAGCAACTATTAATATAAAAAGTTTGAACTGGGTGGTTGTTGCCATCGCGCTGATGCTGGGATCCCTTATTACCCGGGCACAAAGTGATACCATAAAAAAAGAAGAAGTGGTAATGCTCTCCCCTTCATTGGACCTGGTAAGTGTTCAGAAAGCGGATAACAGTGTGGACCTTAAGGTAAGCATGAAGGTTAAATTCAAAGGAAGCTATATTAAACTTGCTTACCTGAAAGTGAAATTCTTTGCGGTTACTGACTCAGGAGAAAAAGAACTGGGTTTCGCTATCACCAATAAAGTTGGGGCTGCCGTTTTCAATGCCAGCGCTGCTGCCATTCCATTAAATAAAGAAGGCCAGCTGCATGTAAAAGCCGTGTTTGACGGAAATAAATCAATGGAAGGCACTGATGCGGAACTGACCTTTAAAAAAGCCAAACTGGACATAAATCCTGTTAAAGAAGATTCCAGTTATAGCGCCACCCTGAAACTGGTAGACCTTTCTACTGGCACAGAAAAACCTGTAGCCGATGTAACCGTTGGCCTGTTTGTAAAACGCTCCTTCAATCCGATGAAGATCGGAGAAGGAAAAACAGACGCGGATGGCTCTGTTACTATTGAGATCCCGGCTAAACTGACCGGCGACTCAGCCGGAAACATCGTATTGATCGGAAAAGTGGACGAAAACGAGGTTTTCGGTAACCTGGAAGCCGTATCCACCCAGAAATGGGGTGTGGCCACCAATGTTAAAAATGAAGAACTTCCCAGAGCCCTTTGGAGCTCACACCCTCCCATCTGGATGCTGGTAGTATTTATCATCCTGATGGCAACCGTTTGGGGGCATTATATCATCATAGTATATGAACTGTTCCGCCTTCGTAAAGAAGAGCCTGCAGTTGTTCCGGACGCTGGAATTTATTAACTTAACCTACTTTATAATCAATAAAAAACAGACAAATATGAAAATGAAAGCCTCTGCTCTCATCGTTTCAATGGTGGCCTTCGGACTTTTTGCCTTTGTTCCGAAATCACCTACACCCCAGGAGCCTTGGAATGTACCTGATGCCGCAAAAAACAAAGTAAACCCGCTGAAGGGTGATGCAGGTTCCATAGCTAAAGGAAAAGACCTTTACAGCCAGCATTGCAAATCATGCCATGGCGCAAAAGGTAAAGGTGATGGTCCTAAAGCTTCACAACTGGATACAGAATGTGGAGATTTTACTAAGGCAACTTTCCAGTCCCAGACAGATGGTTCCCTGTTCTACAAAACAGCTGAAGGACGCAAGGACATGCCATCTTATAAGAAAAAGATCCCTGATGCAAATGATATCTGGGCGGTAGTGAACTACCTCAGAACACTGAAATGATCTAAATGACAAAAAAAGCCCCCGAAATTTCGGGGGTTTTTTTATGACTATTTGAAAGAATCAATAATTAGTAATTAAAAATTATTGATCATTAATTACTGGGCGGTGGCGGCCCGTCGGGTCCCTCGGGCCTACCCAGCCCACCCGGAGGCGGTCCTTTCGGTGCAGGTGGTGCCCCTAAACGATTCACGACTTCGTGAAGCAATTCATCAAATTTTATTTGCTGCTCAGGAGTACAGATCGCCCTTAATTTTTGAAAATGATCTAATGTAATAAGGTCTATTTTCTCTGTGATGCGGCTTACCTCTTCAGCGGTCGCCAGTTTTAAACTATCCGTGGCTGTACTATCTTTTACCAGGTCGAATAAATGATCCTTGGCCTGCCTAACCTCCGCGCGAAGTGAATCTACTGCATGATGATGTTCCTCTCTCAAGACCTCAAATTTTTCCTGTTGAACCGAATCCATTTTCAACTCCTTCACCAGGAAATCTTTTACTTCTCCTTTTGGTCCGGGACCATGTTTAGCTCGGTCTATCCAGAATATTACCAGCGTGGCAGTATTAGCGACCAAAAGAAGTATCACCAGCGCCATCAGCCATTTGCTTTTATTCGTGTTCATGTTCGCTTGTTTCAGTAAGATGAATGAATGGTTTGATCATAAGCTTCCGCGAATGATTGTATTGAAACATTCTCCTGTTTTTGTTCCGTAGTTTTTGTCATGAATTCTTTGCTCAGCATAAATCCATTTAAACCCAATAAGATCATCAGGGTTCCCACGATCCATACCGGTCTTAGCGGAAACCTCCATGCATCGGAAGGTCCTTCCATCCTTGCCCGGAGCCGCGTGTAGAAGAATTCATCGGTCTGCGCCTCTTCCATGCCCATCAGGCTTTTCAGGTGCTCATCTACCAATGGGGTATTATTATTTTTCATATCAATCATGTCTTTGTTTATAATGATCGGCCAGCAGTTTCTGCAAATTCGATCTGGCCCTTCCTATCAATGACTCCACCGCTTTAATATTCTGCTGAAGAATTTCACAGGCTTCCTCATAAGAAAGTCCCTGTACTTTGATCAGCGTAAAAGCGATCCTTTGTTTTTCAGGCAAGGAGCTGATCGCTTTAAAAAGAATGGATGCTTTTTCTTTATTCTCGGTCAGTATTCCCGGATGTTCAAAAACCTCTTCCTGTTTGTTCTCTTTTCCCCACCAATTGGTCCACTTCTCCCTGGTATTCTTTCTTCTTAATTTATCAATGGCCTTTCTGCCGGCTATTTTACAGATCCAGGTGGCCAGTGATGCATCCTCCCTGAAACAATGTATGGACTGATACACCTGTATGAAGGTTTCCTGCGCCGCATCCTCTGCCTCTTTATTGTTCTGCAGGAGGTTAAGCACAGTATGGTAGACCCGGTTGCGGTAATTGTTTACCAGCCAACGGAATGCAGATTCATCTCCCTGCCTGAGCCTTTCTATGAGCTCTTTTTCATCCAAGCGTTTGCATATTGACGCAGCAAGCTACTATTATCCTTCTCTCCTCCTGTTTTTCCCTCAAATTCCTTGACCTTTGGCCCTTCCTATGGCAAATTCAAAAAAAGCAGGCGTCGGTTTTATTTTTATTACACTATTGATCGATGTAATGGGGCTGGGATTGATCATTCCCGTCATGCCCCGGCTGATCTCCCAGTTAAAACATATTTCTGTCAACGAAGCCAGCTCCTATGGGGCCTGGTTGATATTTGCTTATGCCGCCACCCAATTTGTATTTGCTCCCCTGGTCGGCAACCTGAGCGATCGATTCGGACGCCGTCCCATCCTCTTAAGTTCACTGGCTGGTTTCGCCATTGATTATATATTCCTGGCTTTGGCGCCCACCTATGGCTGGTTATTCGTGGGAAGGGTGATCGCCGGACTGACCGGTGCCAGCTTTACCACCGGTGCCGCTTATATTGCCGATGTAAGCAGTCCTGAAACCCGCGCAAAGAATTTCGGATTGATCGGCGCTGCATTTGGTTTAGGTTTTATCATTGGTCCGGCCCTGGGCGGACTACTGGCCAGCTTCGGATTAAGGGCGCCATTTTATGCAGCCGCAGGACTATGCCTTTTGAACTGGCTCTATGGTTATTTCCTCCTTCCCGAATCACTGGATGCCGAACACCGCCGTGCTTTTGACTGGAAAAAAGCCAACCCTTTTGGTTCGCTGAAATTCCTTCGCCGAAATCCTTCTATTGGATCATTGGCCCTTTGTTATTTCCTGGTCTTTTTAGGGGCCATGGCCGTGCAGAGCAACTGGAGTTATTTTACCATCTACCGTTTTCAATGGACAGAGAAACTGGTGGGATTATCTCTTGCCGCCGTAGGTTTATTGGTAGGATTGGTGCAGGCCGGATTGACCCGTGTCATCAATCCCCGCCTGGGAAATGAAAAGTCTATTTACACTGGTTTATTATTATATGCAGCAGGACTCACCTTTTTTGCTTTTGCTACGGAGAGCTGGATGATGTTCGCCTTCCTGATCCCTTATTGTTTAGGTGGTATTGCCGGTCCTGCCCTTCAATCCACCATGGCCGCTCATGTTCCCCGTAATGAACAGGGAGAATTGCAGGGAAGCCTGACCAGTTTAATGAGCCTGACCAGTATCATTGGTCCCCTGATCATGAACAATGTATTTCGGTTCACCACAAAGGATCATGGGAGGTTTTATTTCCCGGGATTCTTCTTTCTGCTTGGAGCCAGCTTCATGCTGGTTAGTGTTTATATAGCCCGGCGAATGTTTGTGAGAGAAAGATCAATGGCCACGAATTCTGTTTAATAAATACAGGACACGCCTGCCTGCCGGTAGGCAGGAATAATAGCCAATACATTTTTTGTACACAGATAAATAGGATGGACACGGATAATACAGGGCCGCAAGGCGGCTGACTGCGAAGCAGTCCATCTGCCCATATCCTGGTTTGCAGCATTTTCAGATCTGTTTACGAGGATGTTAAATCTGTGTATATCCTGTTCATCTGTGTACAAAAAATGTATTGGCTGTTTTTCGTGTCCTTCGCGTAATTCGTGTTCTTCGTGACCTGTATTCCTCAACAGCTTTAGCCCCAAACGGCGCAGCCCCAAACCTCTCAACTTTCCCTAAATTTGCCGCTATGGGAAAAGACCAAGTCTTCCGCGAAGAGATCGAAAAAGCCAGCGACTTCAAATTCGGTGCCAACGTAGCCAGGGTATTTGATGATATGGTGAACCGCTCGGTGCCATTTTATGGGGAGATCCAGCGCATGATGGCCGAACTGGCTGCTGATCATGCCAGCGAAGGAAGTTTCGTGTACGACCTGGGCTGCTCTACAGGAACCACAATGATAGGCATGGACACCATGGTGGATCCCAACATCAAATTCATTGGCATCGACGATTCACAGGAAATGCTGGATAAATGCAAGGCCAAATTTGACGAGATCGGCTTCAAAAGAAAATATGAATTGCGCTGCGCCGACCTGGGACAGGGCATCAAGATCGACAATGCATCTGTAGTAGTGCTTTGCCTTACCCTTCAATTCGTACGGCCTATTTACCGCGAAAAACTGGTGCGTGATATTTATAACGGACTGAATCCCGGTGGTTCATTGATACTGGTAGAAAAAATACTGGCGGAGGAAAGCAATTTCAACCGCGATTTCATTAAATATTATTACGATTACAAACGCCGCAATAATTACAGTGAACTGGAGATCTCACAGAAAAGGGAAGCATTGGAAAATGTGTTGATCCCCTACAAACTCAGTGAAGACATTTCATTACTTCGCGACCAGGGCTTTGCGCATTGTGAAGTGTTTTTCAAATGGTACAATTTTGCCGGATTGATAGCCACCAAAAAATAATATGGTATCCATAGGTAATTTCTTTTTTAAGTATCGGAACTGGATCTTCATCCTTTTCTACGCTGCGCTTTTTATTCCCAGCTGGCCTTTATTCTCTCCCGCTGTATTTGGAGAACATTATTATATCTGGCCCATCGGCCTGGGTTTATTCATTACCTGCCTGGGACAATTGATCCGCGGCCTCACCATCGGACTTGCCTATATTGTTCGCGGAGGTAAAGAGGGTAAGCCTTATGCAGAAGGATTGGTGACGGAGGGCATATTCAAGCATTGCCGCAACCCGCTTTATGTGGGGAATATATTGATGTTATTAGGCGTGGGTATACTGGCCAATTCACTTTGTTATGTGGCCATTATGATCCCGGTATTTCTTTTCATTTACCAGGCCATTGTTTTAGCGGAAGAGAATTTTCTCCGCGGCAAATTCGGTCCCGGCTTTGATGAATACTGCAAACACGTGAACCGCTGGTTCCCTTCTTTAAAAGGATTGGGCAAGACTTTAGGGAGCATGGAATTCAACTGGAAACGCTGGATCTTAAAAGAGCACACTACTCAGTTCATTTGGCTGATCGGGATCGTATTATTGTTATTGCTTAATTATCCTTTCCTGACCGGTAATAATGAGTACTGCCGGAATCTCACCGGGGGAATTGTTTTAGGAATTCTTGTGGTCGTATATGTGATGATAAGAATATTGAAGAAGAGCGGACGGTTTCACGAATGAGGGAAATAGCTATTAGCCTCTAGCTTCTAGCTCAAACAGCCAATGCGCCCCCAGCCCCTAAAGGGGAGGATGAGTAGTATACAAGTCAAAATCAGAATTACTAATCTCGATTTGTCAAATGATTGTTTTGGATAATCATGATTAATAATTCCAAATATCCCTCTTACATAAATTACCCTCCCCTTTAGGGGCTGGGGGCGGCTGTTGGCTGTTTTGAGCATCAAAACCCAAGGCTCATAGCTCATAGCTTTTCTTATCTCGTAAACCTTCCTCCCCCATAATCGTTATTTTTGTACCGAAAACAGCGGAATATGATAAAGACAGGTAACCCCATCATCAGCATTTACACTGAAATGACTCCCAACCCGGAAACCATGAAGTTTGTGGCTAACAAGCTGTTATACCCGGGCAAGAGCATCGATTTCCCGGATGCGGAGAGCGCCAAGCCTTCGCCCCTGGCCATTGAAATATTTGGATTTCCATTTATAAAAGCTGTGTTCATTGCCAGCAATTTTGTTACGCTGACCAAGACCACGGAGACCGACTGGGAGGATGTGATCCCTTCTATCCGCCAGTTTTTGAAAGATTACCTGGAAGAAGGTAAGCCGGTAGTGAATGAAGAGGAGGTAGTGACCGTGCAGAAAGATGGCAGCAATGAAGTTTCTGCCGATGATGATGATGTAGTAAAAAGGATCAAGGAATTACTGGAGAACTATGTAAAACCGGCCGTTGAAATGGATGGCGGCGCCATACAGTTCAGAAGTTATAATGAGGGCGTAGTGAATTTGATGATGCAGGGCTCCTGCAGTGGTTGTCCTTCTTCCATGATCACGCTGAAAGCGGGCATTGAAGGCATGATGAAGCGAATGATACCAGAAGTGAAAGAAGTGATCGCGGAAGCGGAGTAAGTTTTTAAAGAATTAAATTTTATATATAAAGACCCCAGGTGGGTCTTTTTTTGTCCTTCATGATGCGGTTGCCAGAATTAAATAAGCCAGCTGCTAGTAGCTAAAGGCTAAACGCTTTCTCCAAAAACCACCAACCTTCCGTAATTTCACTGCCTCAAAAAAACAACTCATTATGCCCACAACTACGAAATCATACGCCGCGCAAAGTGCGACAACGCCCCTCGAACCCTGGAACCTGGAAAGAAGGGATTGCAAACCTCACGATGTTCAGATAGAGATACTTTACTGCGGCGTTTGCCATAGCGACCTTCATTTCGCCCGCAACGAATGGGGCATGACCATCTTCCCTGTAGTTCCAGGTCATGAGATCGTGGGTAAGGTGACCGCTGTAGGCGATCATGTAAAGGGATTTAAAGTAGGCGACCTGGCTGGTATCGGTTGCCTGGTAGATAGTTGCCGCGAATGCGATAATTGCAAAGAAGGACTGGAACAATATTGCAGCAATGGCGCCGTATTCAGCTATAACGGACAGGAAAGAGATGGCTCCGGAATTACTTATGGCGGTTATAGCAAATCCATTGTTTGTCATGAAGATTTCGTGCTGCATATCTCTGAGAAACTGGACCTGGCCGCTACGGCTCCGCTTCTCTGCGCCGGTATCACTACCTATTCGCCGCTTCGCCACTGGAAGGTGAGCAAGGGAATGAAAGTAGGTATACTGGGTCTCGGTGGCCTCGGCCATATGGGTGTGAAATTCGCTGTGGCCATGGGTGCGGAAGTCACCATGCTTAGTCATAGCCCTTCCAAAGAAAAAGACGCCAAGAAATTAGGCGCCCACAAATTTGTACTTACCTCCGATCCGGAGCAGGCAAAAGCAGTGACTGGTTATTT
Source organism: Chitinophagaceae bacterium (assembly GCA_016720565.1). Taxonomy (GTDB): domain Bacteria; phylum Bacteroidota; class Bacteroidia; order Chitinophagales; family Chitinophagaceae; genus JJ008. The sequence goes on along the minus strand of JADKKJ010000011.1, from coordinate 839,457 downwards.
TGATTTTATCCTGGATACTGTTTCCGCAGAACACGATTATAATTTTTACCTGAACATGCTTCGTACCAATGGTAAAATGGTACTGGTAGGAGTTCCGCCAATGCCAACCCCTATTCACTCTACCAGCCTGATCTTCGGAAGAAAATCATTGGGGGGTTCTTTGATCGGGGGTATTCCGGAAACACAGGAAATGCTTGATTTCTGCGCCGAACATAATATTGTTTCTGAAGTAGAGATGATCCGTATGGACCAGATCAATGAAGCGTATGAGAGAATGCTGAAGGGAGATGTGAGGTATAGGTTTGTGATTGATATGGCGTCCTTCTAGGGAGCTGCTAGCAGCTAGCGGCTAGATGCTAGATGCTGGCGTTAAGCTGGTAGTTCATTAATAGAATGTATGATTTTCGTAAAGGCCTGGAGGAAGGTAATTACCTGTTCTTCCAGGCCTTCTCTTGTTACAATGATGGTGTTTCCTTTTCGTTGGATACAACGCAATACCACTTCGTTCAATCCCTCTCCTCTTAATTCAAGCGGACCGATCTCATCAATGACCAGCCATCCTTTTTTCAACCGGGCTCTATCTAAAATATCAATAGCGCGATCAAAGGCATTTCGGCTGAAAATATACTTGCCCACTTTGAAAACGGCCGCTTCTCCTTCCACTGCCTCCATGGGAAATGCCTCACGGCTTTGCATATCTAAGAACATCCTTTTCCCTTCTACCACCGGACTAAGTATACCATACACATCATTTCTTTCTGAAGACCATTGCATCAAAGATGAAGTTTTACCGGAGCCTTTTGGGGCAGATAAAATATAGATAGACCCCCACGCTTCCTCATATAGGGCATTCAGTAAAATATGCCTGATCCCCATTCCATATTTTTTCCAGCCCTTACCTTTTGATGCTACTGTAATACCAGCATTTACCAATTGATGGATCTCCGGTAATAAGCCCATCACCGCCTCGGTCTCTGTCCTTAGTTTTCCCTGCTTATTCTTTAACCACTGATATACTATCTTCTTCATCAGCGGACCGGCTATAATGATCCAGGCGCCAACGATCACCACCGATCGGGCGATCATATGAATAAGCGTATCTGAGGGCAGAACCGGTTCTCCCGGCCCCCAATAGGATTGTATCAGTAAAACAAGCATCGCTGCCCAGATGAACCAGATACCCCATTTTTTTACCGAGCGATAGGAAGTTTCCAGTTTTATTTCCGGCAGTTGCTGATTTACCTGCGGATCCTTTCTCCATTTTTCAATCCTCTCTGGTAAAATCGATATTCCATATCCAACAAGAAGTCCAGCCAGTAAATGAAGGGCAGTATAAATGCCAATAAACCAGTTACTGTAATTGGTCCATTGCTGTTGACCCGTGAATTTATTCACCATGATATTGATGGCCGAAAAGATATCACTTCCATACACAATGGTCAGTATCAGGAAACGCTGGAAGGCGGATTCGAGAAGTGTGATCACAGCAAAGCTGATCGCCGCGGGTTTGAAATATTTTTTATTGCGGAACATGATCTCTCCCAGCAATCCCTGGAAGACCACGGCTACATAGGCGGTTATTGGCGACTGCGGACTCAGGATCATTTTAAAGATCAATACTACCAGCGTGGCTCTTAATATGGAGCCTGCAGAGGGATGGTACCAGCCGATCAGGGCAATACAGGTGGCGGCAGCGCTACCAACGATAAGTCCTGAAACGGGTATATGTAATCCATGGATAATGCCGCCGATGAATGCTTCGCATACTACCCAAAGGGTGATGAGGCGGTAATAGCTATGGGTTGAGGAATTCGGCATTAAGGAAGCAAGTTCGGAAAATACAGGCGACGAAGAACAGCCGCCTTTGTGTAATTCGTGTACTGTATTTACGGTTTCCTAACTTCATGGCTTAAATTATTTCACTTGCAAGATATCTGGCACCAATTCCTCACGAATCTCAAACAAACCACTCTCTTAGAATTTATCGCGGTGTTCGCCGGTATTGCCAGCGTATGGTTCAGCCGTATAGAGAATATTCTCGTGTATCCTGTAGGGTTAGTTAACACGATCATTTATGTATACCTGAGTTTTAAATTTCAATTGCTGGGGGAAGCCTCCGTTAATTTTTATTATACAGTGATGAGTATTTATGGCTGGATACTCTGGGCAAAACGCGACATGTCATCACAACCCATTGTACATGTAACCAAGAGTGATAGGAAATGGTGGACCTACCAGCTAAGCTTTTTCCTGGCCTTTTATATAGTGATCTATTTTTCGCTTACCTATCTAAAGACCGATTTTTTTGAGGGGGTCATCCCCTGGGCCGATGCTTTTGCCAGCGCCACCGCATTCACAGGCATGTGGCTGATGACCAGGAAAAAACTGGAGTCCTGGTACTGGTGGATACTGACCAATATAGCTTCCATACCACTGTATTTTGTAAAGCATCTTGCCTTTACCAGCGTATATTATGTAGTGCTGTTAATAATGGCCGTATTCGGATTAATAGAATGGAGAAAACGTGCCATGAAAAACAGTTAATTTTATCGCATGTCCACCGACCGGTCAACTGCAAATCTTCGCCTCTTTATATTCCTGGCCGTACTGGTCAATTTTTCAGGTCTGTTTGTAAACCTTATGGATCCTGATGCCGGGGTTTATGCTTCCATTTCAAAGAATATGGTACTGAACAACGACTGGATCCATCTTATTTTCCAGGATAAAGATTGGTTGGATAAACCGCATTTCCCTTTCTGGATCACGGCTATTTTCTTCAAGATCTTTGGTATGCATGAGTGGTCATACAAATTACCGGGTATACTGTTCGTGATGATAGGCGCGCGTTATACTTACCTCTTCGCTAGAAAATATTATAGTGAGAACATTGCGCTCTGGGCTTCTTTCATTTTACTAAGCTCTCTGCATATTTTAATTTCCAACAATGACGTCAGGGCCGAACCTTATCTCACCGGAATGATCATTGGGTCGGTGTATCATTTTTCTCTATCCCTTGAAAAGAAATTATCATGGCACCTGGTCTTAGGAGCCTTATTCGCCGGCATGGCCATGATGACCAAGGGTCTTTTCACCCTGGCTCCCATTGGGGCTGCAGTAGGGGGTCATTTATTAATGACCCGGCAATGGAAAGAGCTCTTTCATTGGAGATGGCTAATAGCCGCTGTATTACTGGTTCTATTTATTTCACCGGAACTCTATAGCCTCTGGGTTCAATTCGACCAACATCCTGAAAAAGTTTTCTTTGGCAAAGATCATGTCTCTGGTATAAAATTCTTTTTATGGGATAGCCAGTTCGGAAGATTCATGAATACAGGTCCTATCAAAGGAAAAGGTGATCCATTCTTTTTTCTTCATACCCTTCTATGGGCCTTTCTTCCCTGGTGCATTTTATTGATCAGGGCTATTTATGAACGTTGTAGAAATATCCGGCAAGCAGATCAGGAATGGTATTGTCTGTTTGCATCCCTGTTCACATTATTCATCTTCTCATTCTCAAAATTCCAGCTTCCGTATTATACGAATATTATTTTTCCATTTCTTGCCATTCTTAGTGCTGTACAGATAGATCAGTTAGTTAATGCTAATGATCGGACCTGGTCACTAATTCAGAATATAATTTCCATTTTACTGATTCTGCTCGTACTGGCAATTGGTTTATTTTATCAGCCCGAGTTACAAACCTTTGCCCTTATCATTCTTGTACTGTTCTGGAGTATTCTTCCATTAAAAGTTCAACAGTTTTCTCTTCCCCAAAGGGCTTATTTACGCTCCGGTGTGGTAGTTCTTTTGGTGGCTATTTTTATGAACCTTGTTTTTTATCCCGATCTCCTGAAATATCAATCGGGTAACCAGGCGGCTTTTTTCATCAATAAGAATTATCCCGGTACTCCGGTAGGAAGAATGGCTTTCTACATGCCCTCCGGTGAATTCTATTTAAAGCAGCATATACAGCCGCTGGACAGTACTTCCATCCATACCTTTTCTAAAGGAGGATTGATCTTTCTTTCTTCAGAAGATAAACAAAGATTGGATGCGCAGGGTATTGCCTATGAGGCCATCAAAGAGTTCCCCGAATATCATATCACCATGCTGAAGCTGAAATTCCTGGATCCTTCCAAAAGAGAAGGGACCTTGAAGAAATACTATCTTATACGTTTGCGCTGAGGAATTGATCTACTCTTGCGATCACCATTGAAGATGGAATACCCGTGATACAGGGCCTGGATTCGCAACTGGTCTTGCGATGATTAGCAGCACTTACACAGGGAGAACATGGAAGGCCTAAATAAAATGGTTCGGCATTTCCCAGGGGAAGATAGAGATGCGGGGTCTCCGGACCGAACAATACAAATACTTTTAAAGGGGTTACTGCCGCAAAATGCGCCGGACCAGAATCATTGGTCAGCATCATATGGCTGATGGAATAAAGCGGCACCAGTTCACTGAAAGAAAAATAGCCGGATGAATTGATACAGCGGGCATCATTCACCTCCTTCGCCACCACATCAACATATTCTTTTTCCGCCGGCGCGCCTGTAAGAATGATCACAATATCCTTATACCTCTGTAAAAGCGCTTTGGCAACTTCTGTAAAATTAGCCTGGGGCCATCTTCGCTGCGGAAGCATATCCGAGGCATTCACATTCAACAATACAGTTCTCTCTCCGTTCCAGGAAGGATAAAGTTCCCTGATCTTGTTTCTTACCTTCTCTAATGATTCGGTGGAAGGATTTGCCTGAGCCAGCTGCAGTTCATTATTTGCAATGGCCACGGTAGAATAGGCATTATCAAAAAGTCCAAGTGCTTTATTTACCAGTGAAATAAAATTCACGGCGATATGCACATGGGCATTGTAGCGAACGGTTTTATTAACCAGGTTGCCACGATATAATCCTTCATCATGTAAACTGGTAAACCCCACCCTGGAACGGGCCCCGCTGAATAAACCAAGTATAGCAGTAAATCGGGAGAACAGTTCAAGGTCGATCACCGTATTGATCTTTTTCTTCCTGCACCAGGTCATGAAGCGGAAAATATCCAGCCCCAGGCTGAAAATATTATCGGCGTTCATCTTAAATATATTCTCAGCCGGAACTGTGTTCAGGATCTCCAGGCTTTTATAGTTCTTGTTGAAGATGGCGAAGTATAATTCAGAAGGGCCCTGTTCTTTTAATTTTCGCATAGCCGGATCGGCAATAATGGCCGAACCCATTTCAGAAAGCTCCAGGAACAATACCCTTTTCAATACAGGCTTGTTAGTGTGTGCACCTCGCAACAGGTCGAAGAACCATGAAAACGGGCTCAGCAGAAAACAGAGGGGAACCCCCACCCATTTATCAACTGCTCGCATGGTGTTTACTGTCATGGTTACTTTTGTTAAAGCGGCAAAGTTAATCTTTCGGGGGATAGGTTAGTATCATGGGCAACTTATCCAACACAGAGACACGGAGAGCACGGAGTTTCACAGAGAACCTGCACGCTGTGTTCCTCTGTATCTCTGTGCCTCTGTGTTGAAACTATTAAAGTGGGCTCACAGCTCATAGCTCAAGGCTTGTATTTGCTACCTTCGCTCCATGTCCCTCAAAAAAGTCGTCATCATTGGCCCCGAAAGCACCGGAAAAAGCACGCTTTGCCAGCAACTGGCCCAGTATTACCAAACCGCCTGGTCACCGGAATATGCCAGGCAGCACCTGTTGAAATTCGGCAAGGAATATACTTATGAGGACCTGCTCACTATTGCCAAAGGCCAGCTGGCCATGGAATATGCCGGCACCTTTGCTGCCCTGGATAAACAAAGACCCGTTCTTTTTATCGATACCGATATGTACGTGATGAAGGTCTGGTGCGAATTCGTTTTTGGCAAATGCCATAAGTTCATCCTCGATGAGATCATCGAAAGGAAATACGATCTCTACCTTCTCTGCAATACCGATCTTCCCTGGGTAAAAGATGAACTGCGCGAGTACCCCGACCTGGATACCCGCAACAAATTATTTTCCATTTACAAGGACCTGATGATAAACCAATCTGTTCCCTGGGTGGAGATCGGTGGAAACAATGAGGAAAGAGTAGAAATGGCCATAAAAGCCGTTGATAAATTACTGGCCAGCGAATCATGAAAACCTTCCTGCAAAAGAACCATCGTTCCATTTTCCTGCTAAGCTGGTTAACGCTTACGCTGATGCAGGCGGGATTGACGGAATTGCAGGATGACGAAGCTTATTACTGGGTATTTTCTAAATTCCCTGACTGGGGTTATTTTGATCATCCGCCCATGACAGCCATTCTGATCAAGGCTGGTTATTTTCTATCCGGAAGCGTTCTGGGAGTAAGATTATTGTTTGTTTTACTTAACCTCCTAACCCTGCTGATTGCAGAGAAACTCACGGAGCAGAAAAATCCATTTCTGTTTTATGGAATTGTTTTATCCATTGCCGTTTTACACCTGGCAGGATTTTATGCTGTACCCGATACGGCACTAATATTTTTTACCGCTGTTTTCTTCTGGCGTTACCGCTCTTTTATGATCAGCGCCAGTTTCCTGAACACAATTTGTCTGGGCCTGTCCATAGCCTTATTGTTTTATACCAAATACCATGCGCTGCTGATCGTATTATTCACGCTTTTATCCAATATGCGCTTGTTCTTCCGCGCAAAAGCCTGGTTAGCCGTGTTGGTAGCTTTTATTCTTTTTACTCCCCATATTTTATGGGAATACAGCCATGACTGGGTCAGCATTCGCTATCACCTGTTTGAAAGCAATGTGAATGCGTATAAAATTTCTTTTACCAGCGATTACCTGCTGGGTCAGTTATTATTAGCAGGGCCTATTGCCGGGATTATTCTGATACCTGCGGCCTTTCTGCTAAATCCTTCCACCTATACGGAGAAGGCCATGAAATATACATTGATCGGGCTTTATATTTTCTTTTTCTGCAGTTCCTTCCGCGGAAAAGTAGAACCTAACTGGACCAGCGCAGGCCTGGTTCCCCTTATCATACTGGCTCACCGCTCCCTGCAACAAAGACCGGTACTGCTGAAATGGTTATGGAGAATAGTTCCATTATCTATCCTCCTGATACTGTTTGGACGTATTATCATGATCGAAGACCTGCTTCCTGTACGCGCCATACAGCAACGATTTCATACATGGAAAAAATGGCCGGAGGAAATGAAGACAAGGACCAAAGGCTTACCAGTCATTTTCAGCAACTCCTATCAGCGGGCTTCTAAATACTGGTTCTATAGCGGACAGACCACCTATTCACAGAATCATTGTAGCGAACATAAAAACAATTATAACTACTGGCCCATTGAAGAAGCGCTTTTGGGACAGCCTGTTTATTTTATGGACCTCTATGGAATGGATCGGTTTAAAGACAGTCTGCAAACGCCACTTGGAACGATCGGTTATCGATACGATCCATCTTCTTTTTCAATGGCAGCTATTCAGTTCATACCTGAGCATCATTCTTATGAAGTGAATACCGGTGATTCCATCCTGCTAAAAGGAAAGATCAGGATGCCTGAAGCATATCATCGTTTCATAAAGTTGCATACCGAACTGGATTTCCCCATCCGTATTTATATCATGAAAGGAAAAGCGATCATTAATGATCCGCTGTTACCGCTACACCTGCATGATCTTTTAAAAGGTGATTTTGAATTTTGGCTGGACCCCCGTTTACCTGCCGATAAACTGGAAATGATATTTACTATAGAAGCGCCGGGTTATAACCCAACACATAATAGCGCCAGAATTCCAATCAGGGTAGTCCAACGATCTTCCTGATATCAGGATCCGGAGAAAGAAATCCCATCTGCCGCTGAATAGCTACACCCCTGCCTGCCACATAATTGGAAAGTGGTTTTATTTTATATCTCTTGGGGCTTGGTAAGATGGCTGCTATTTGCGCGGCTTCCGCAGCTGAAAGTTGTTTTGCTGATTTATTAAAATAATTTCTGGCCGCGGCCTCTATTCCAAATATTCCATCTCCCATCTCGATCACATTGAGGTACATCTCCAGTATCCGCTTTTTTCCCCATACCAGCTCGATCATAAAAGTAAAATAGACCTCTAATCCTTTTCTTACCCATGAACGACCTTGCCAGAGAAAAACGTTCTTCGCCACCTGCTGGCTGATAGTACTGGCCCCCCTGGTTCTTCCGGGCTTTTTTTTATTATAATCCATCGCCTTCTTAATGCTCTTCCAGTCGAACCCGTGATGATCGGCATAAAGCTGGTCTTCTGAAGCAATGACAGCAAGTCCCGCATAGGGCGACATATCGCTGCGGTCAACATAATCTCTTTTTAATCCATGTCCGCTGATCCAGGAACCAAACTGGGTAAAAGTGATGGGTGGATCGATCCATTTCAGGGCAAGGATATAGACCAGTTGAAAAATGAACAACCAGAGAAATACTTTCTTGCTGATCTGCCAGAGCCGAAGCCAGAATGATCTTTTGGAAGAGGCGGCCATTATTGAATCATAGGATTTAAGTGGAGTTAATAATTATTTTCCAATGGTTAGTAATCCCCAGATCAGAATGATACCAAAAATGATCAGTAGCAGTCCGTTGATGCGGTTCAGGTTATGAATATTATGAGGCGTGAGCTTTTTCCGGATCTTGGCCGCCAGGAATACTTTAAGTATATCGGCACCCAGCATCCAGGTAAGGCAGGTCACAAAGACCACAATACGCTGGTTCACGGTATGGCCGATCACCGCGGTGGAAGCATAGATCCAGAAAATAAAAATAGAGGGGTTAAGGGTATTCATGAAATAACCCGATAAAAAGATCTTGGCATAATCCCTTTTACGAAACTTGAAGATCTGCTTACCCTCTTCGTTTATTTTTACTTTTTTGAAGAACAGGAAAAATATACCGGTGCTGATCAGGAAAATGCAACCAGCTATCCCGATCTGGTTCTTATATTCTTTCATGCTGTTGAACAGCTCGGTAAATACATTGGAAATAAGAACAAGGGTGATATCGCTGGCAGATACGCCGATCGCGAAAGTGAGTCCGCCCTTATGCCCGTTATTAAGGCTTTGCTTAATGATCGAAAAAAGTACGGGTCCCACTGATATGCTTAATAGCAATCCAAGACCCAATCCTTTTATTACGGCTTCGATCATACCGGTTTATTGAATAGTACCGGTGGACAGAAATTTTTCCCAGTCCGCCAGCATTTTACCTTTCATCACACGCGGAAATTTATGCTGGCTTCCCAGTTTTCCTTTCAGTTCCATGAATCGCATGAATTTTTCTTCCGGCAACACTTCCAGGAATACATCCTTTAAGGCGCTATCCCTTTCGGTTGCGTAATCATCATTTAATTGCCGCAGGTATTCATCTATGCGTAAACGCAGCTTCTCTTTGTCCACTTTATCATCGGTGGCCACATACCAGCGGTGCGCGAAAAAATTCTGGTAAGGAAAGCCTACTACCGTATACTCCGGAATAGAGATGTTGAACTCCTCACTCACCATTTCAATGGCCTTATTCATATTCTCCACACCCAGGTGTTCGCCCGTAAGGCTGAGAAAATGTTTTGTCCTTCCGGTAATGGCCACCTCTGATTTTTCCAGGTCTACAAATTTGATGGTATCACCGATCAGGTACCGCCAGGCACCGGCGTTGGTGCTCATCAGCAGGGCGTATTCTTTTCCCGGTTCCACCTCATGTATCATCAATGCTTCCGGGTTCTCAACAATATTTCCTTCCGTATCAAAATTCTTTTCATTGAAAGGAACAAACTCAAAAAATATATTATTGTTCAGGATCAGCTGCATGCCTTTCGCATGTTCCCTTGATTTATAACCAATGAATCCTTCGCTGGATAAATAATTCTCGATATAAACGATCGGGCGGCCCAGAAGTTTTTCAAATCCTTTTTTATAGGGTTCAAAGGCAACGCCACCATGAACAAAAAAGCTGAAGTTGGGCCAGATCTCGTGAATGTCCTTCACCTTATAATGCTCGATCACCATTTCCATACACATCTGGCACCAGGCGGGTACGCCCACAATAAACCCGATATCCCATTCCTTCGCATGTTCAACGATCTCGTTCAGTTTCTGGTTCCAATCCTGCATGGCAGCGATACGTCCACCAGGTTTATAAAATGTCTGGAACCAGAATGGTCTTTTTTTAGCTAGTATTCCGCTGAGGTCACCGGCAAACCAACCTGCTTCACCCTTTTTAAGGTCGGTGGCGCCCCCCAGCATCAGGAAGCCTTTGGTCATGGCCCATTTATTGGCTTCCTCATAACGCATGAGGCCAAATAATTGCCGCATATAATTAATGGAGTTGCTGCGAAGCAGGTCGCGGGTAACAGGAATATATTTACTGGCCGCTTCCGAAGTGCCGGAACTTAACGCATAATATTTTATTTTACCAGGCCAGGCCACATCGGGAATTCCATCCAGGGTTCGCTTCCACCACTCCTCATAGATCTTGTTATAATCGTGCACGGGTACCCTTTCCTGGAAACTTTTGGCAGGATGCTTATGAAGCAGGATCTCATCAAAATGGTAGTGCTGGCCAAATTCGGTGAACCTGGCCTTTCTCATCAACTTTTTAAGCACCCTGATCTGCTGGCTGCGCGGGTCATTGGGTGGCAATCTCAATGCCGATGCGATCGCTTTTGGTATTTTAATATCGATGATTGTTGCCATGTAAATGATCCTCTTCTAAAGATACGTAATGATAAGCGTGCAAGTTACTTGTAAATAGCTATTATCCTCCTGACCGGCGGTATGACTTCCATAATAATTTGAGCTCATCCAGCGGATCATAATCGCGGGCATACCATTGATCCAGCATGTTCAGGCTTTCGGCTGATAACTGTTGTGTCAGTGAAGATCGAATTCCATTGGCGGTAATGATCGATCTCCTGATCGCGGGCAATCCCATTCCATTCCCTGCATAACCTATCCAGGTCCTGGCCCCAAACAAAACAGAAAAACAATTAGCAAAAAAAGAAAACGGCCTTTTCACTAAAAACAACTGCAGCGGACTGCTGAGTAACATCAAAAATGAAAAACTCATATCCACCAATCTCTTAAGACGGCGGTTATACGGATCTGAAAGTCGATAATAGGCTTCACTGGAAACGGACGCGCCCGAAAGATCGCTGGATTCGCTGCCCACAATACTTCCGCTCCCGGAAGCATGGATCTTGATGCCCATACCCGCTGGCAGTTTTCGAATATTGTCTATGATCTGTGAAAAAGATAGTCTTCCCTGGCAATAGATCACCTCCCTGAATGAAAGCTGCTCCGCCAAAATGCTTATATCCTCCAGCTTACCAATGGTGTTTCCATTGATTTGGTCGATCTGCACCCTTCCGATGACCTTATTATCCATGGCGGCCGATCTCAATAATTTCATCAGTGCAATATATTCATCGGAAGTGCCGGCTACCACGGTATTAAATAACTCTTCCTTTTCCTTAATGCTGTTCAGCACTTTCATTTTTATCAGCAGCCATCGAAGCAATGCAACCAGGAGCAGCGCAAGCAAAGCGCCGAATAATACGATGGCCCGGGAGAATCGTAGATATTCCGGCAACAAAGCATAAGAGGCCAGCAACACAATGATAGATATAGTGGTGGTCCGTACCAGTTCCGCTCTTTTGTACCAGCGATCATATAATCCCGCATAATAAGCGCTGAGCAAAAACACCAGGGTGAATGCGGGGAATGAGATCCATACCAGCCTGTTCTCATAATTCGTATCGGGCCTTACATAACTATTCCAGAAATTCTTCACTAACCAGAAAGACAATAATATTAGTCCGGCATCTAAAACCGGGAGGCCGATCTTACGGATAAAACTTCCCACTGCGGATAATGCAGCGCGGAACCATATGGCGAAATGAATAAAAAAATTAAAGAGCCCGGCCCTTGAACCGCCATAATGTTTTTGTACAAAAACACTCATAGCCTTATAAAACATCCGCACATAGTTCAGGGAACCTTTGCGGGTGCTCTCCCCTTTGAAATGAAGTATTTTACTGTCTGCAAAATAATAATTGAAAAAACCTGCCTGCTGAATGCGGTAGCTGAGGTCCACATCTTCCCCGTACATGAAAAATCGTTCATCAAAACCACCTGTTTTTTCCAGCGCTTCTTTTTTTACCAGCATGAAGGCACCGGCCAGCACGTCTACTTTATTGTTCGAGTTCTTATCCAGGTGACCCAAATGATAACGGGAAAATATCCGAGATTTCGGAAATAAACGGGAGAGACCGAATAATTTGAACAGGGAGGTCCAGGGAGAAGGGAAAGATCTTTTTGATTCTGGTAAAAACCTTCCGCTTCCATCCAGCATTTTTATTCCCAGGGCACCCGAATCGGGGTGGGCATCCATAAAGGCCAGGCATTTTTTTAAACAATCCTCCGGCAAAATTGTGTCCGGGTTGAGGAATAATACCTTTTGCCCAGTGGTCAGCTTCATTCCCTGGTTACAGCCTTTTGCAAAACCCAGGTTCTCTTTATTGGCTATGAATCGAACAGTGGGAAATTTAGGCTGCAGGTATTCCAGGCTATGGTCCTTTGAATCATTGTCCACCACGATCACTTCGCCCTCAAGCCCTTCCATAGCGCGAAAAACGGAATAGAGGCACTGCTCGAGGAAGTGTTTTACATTATAATTTACTATGACGACAGACAGTTGCAATATGGTAAGCCTATAGGAACAGCGAAGATAACTATCTTTGCACCCATGCTCAAAGACACATTGATCGCCGCTTCTCATGCAGGGGCGGAACAGATACTTCGGTTTTTTAACCAGGCTTTTACCGTCAGCAATAAAGAAGGGGTGAATAACCTGGTGACCGAAGCGGATCATGCTTCAGAAAAAGCCATCATCGGGGTCATCCATAAAAATTTTCCCGATCACCAGATACTGGGGGAAGAATCAGGGGCCATTGCAAAAAATTCTCCGTTCAAATGGATCATCGATCCTATTGATGGCACGGTGAATTTCGCACACGGCATTCCATTGAATTGTGTAAGCATTGCCATTGAAGAGAATGGGGTGATCATTATGGGTGCCGTTTATAACCCGCATATCAACGAGTTTTTCTTTGCAGAAAAAGGCAAAGGGGCCTTCCTGAATGATAAGCCGATCCATGTAAGTGACCAGAAAGAACTGATCAAGGCCTGCCTGGTAACTGGCTTTCCCTATACTTATATTAATATGGATAACGGACCGCTGGAGATATTTGAAAAATTCATTCGAAAAGGAGTTCCGGTAAGAAGGCTGGGCTCTGCGGCCATTGACCTTTGCTGGGTGGCGGCCGGAAGGTTCGATGGATTTTATGAGCATAAGCTGGAGGCCTGGGATAGCGCGGCAGGTTATCTTTTGGTAGAAGAAGCAGGAGGAAAGGTTACCGATCAATTGGGAAATCCGTTCTCCGTATACCAGCCAAAATTACTGGCCACCAACGGGCATATACATGAGGATATGGTGGCCGTGATCAATAATAAAAAAGATTTATGAGTGAACCTCGTACAGAGTTAAGTTCATTGGGAGAGTTCGGGTTGATCGAACATCTTACCCGTAATATTGAATTGCAGAATGCCTCTTCTATTTTGGGTGTGGGCGATGATGCAGCCGTTATCGACCATTTTGGAAAGCAGACCGTAGTGAGCACTGACCTGCTGCTGGAAGGAATTCATTTTGACCTGGCCTATACACCTTTGAAACATCTTGGCTACAAATCGGTGATCGTTAATATCAGCGATATCTACGCCATGAATGCTACTCCCACTCAAATTGTGATCAGCATCGGGCTCAGCAATCGTTTCAGCCTTGAATCGCTGGATGAATTTTATGAAGGCGTTTATGCCGCCTGCGAAAAATATGGCGTTGACCTGGTAGGTGGAGATACCACCAGTTCCCAAAAAGGATTCATTATTTCTGTTACTGCCATTGGCGAAGTTGCGCCGGATAAATTTGTAAAAAGAAGCACGGCTAAAAAAGGGGACCTTATTTGTGTTAGCGGCGACCTTGGTGGCGCCTATGTAGGACTTCTTTACCTGGAAAGAGAGAAAAGGATCTTCATGGAAAGTCCGGGGGTTCAACCCGACCTGGAAAACCAGACCTATGTGATAGGCCGTTTATTGAAACCTGAAGCACGGAAAGACATCATTGAATTTTTGGCGCAGGCAGAGATACAACCCAGTGCCATGATGGATATCAGCGATGGCCTTAGCTCAGAGATCCTTCATATTTGCAAGGATAGCGGATTGGGATGCCGTTTGTATGAAGAAAAACTACCTGTTTCTGAAGAAATGAGGATGGCCGCCTTCAAATTTGAAATAGATCCTACCGCTTGCGCGTTAAGTGGAGGTGAGGATTATGAATTGCTGTTCACCATTTCCCAGGAAGAACACGATAAACTGGTGTTGAATGAACAGATCAGCGTGATCGGCTATATGACCGATGCCGATCAGGGCTCAGCCATCATAACCAAAGGAGGCGGCCAGCATCCGATAACCGCGCAGGGCTGGAACCATCTTGCCCAATAAAGAACCCGATCCGAATGATGAAAACAACACCCCTATTGATCATCTTGCTGGCAGGATGTTTAGCTTCCTGTTCGGTGAGTCGTGCGCCGTTCTCTCCCAATAAAAAATACGCTCCCGAAAAACTTCGGGAAGATTTTGATATCTACCGAAAAGTATTAGAGCTCCATCATCCCAGCCTTTACTGGTACACAGATAAAGAAAGCATGGACCACTATTTTGATAACGGCAGGCAACAATTAAAGGACTCCATGACCGAACCAGAGTTTCGAAAATTACTGAACTACGTTACGGCAAAGATCGATTGCGGTCATACTACCACCCGCCCTTCCAAACATTGGAATAAATATTTAGATACAGTTAGGGTTGGAAAACTATTTCCCTTAAGCGTAAAGGTTTGGGATAGCGCCCTGGTGGTTACGGTGAACCTGAACCGCCGGGATACTGTTTTAAAAAGAGGAACGGTAATTGAAAAGATCAATGGCCATTACTGGAAGAATATTGTGGATACCATGTTTGAATATGTGTCCACCGATGGTTATAACACGACCAATAAATTCCAGTCGCTGAGCAACCGTGGCTTTTTTGGCACGTTATATACTTCTTTATACGGCATTTCTGATAAGTACACGATAGAATACCTCAATACTGCGGGTCAGTTACGAACTGTTACCGTTCCAGTGTACAATGCTTCATCTGATACCATGAACCGCCAGCCAAGGCCTGCGCTGAATGAACCCAAGCCCAGTAAAAAAGAAAGAAGAAATCAACAGTTAGATTTCATCCGCCTGCTCAAAGTAGATACAGTGAACCACACCGCCATGATGGACCTGGCTACTTTTGGAAGAGGTTATGGGCTGCATAAATTCTTTAAGAATTCTTTCCGGGCCCTGAAACAAAATAATATCCGGCACCTGATCATTGATGTGCGTGGCAATGGGGGAGGAAGTGTTAGCAACTCCACTAATATTACACGCTATATCAGTGATCATAAATTCAAGGTGGCTGATACCCTGTTTGCGGAAAGAAGGGGAAGTCGCTATGGAAAATATATTGCCGATAATTTCTGGAACCGTCTCTTTATAACCTTTTTTACCAAAAAAAGAAAAGACGGTAAATACCATTTCGGATATTTTGAAAGGCATTATTTCCAGCCAAGAAAAAAAGATCATTTTAACGGAAAGGTCTATATACTCACAGGGGGAAATTCATTTTCTGCCACCGCATTGTTTGCTTCAGCACTGGTAAATCAGGAAAATGTAATTACGGTTGGTGAAGAGACGGGCGGTGGCGCTTATGGAAATTCAGCCTGGCTGATACCAGATGTGACCCTTCCAAATACAGGAGTACGTTTTCGCCTGCCTTTATTTCGATTGGTGATCGATAAGAATATTTCAAAAAAAGGAAGGGGTATCCAACCGGAAGCGCCCGCATTGCCATCTGTAGAGGCTATTCGAAAGAACATTGATTTCAAAGTGGAGAAGGCCATGGAACTGATCCGTCTTGATAAGGAAAAACATTGATCAGTCGCTGATCCGAAATGGGTCCGCATCCTTCCAGAATGGAAAACGGGTTCTTATTTCTTTCAGGTGTTCGCTGTCAAGCGAAATAGTAAACACATCCTCTTCTCCTTTTTTAGTGTACAATATTTCTCCGAGAGGATCAACGACCATGGATTCTCCGGAGTAAACAATTTCCTTTCCATCTTTTCCTACACGGTTCACGCCGATCACATAACATTGATTTTCGATAGCCCTTGCTTTTAATAAGGAGCGCCAGGCCTCGGCCCTTCTTTCCGGCCAGTTGGCCACATAGATCAGCACATCATATTCAGGTTCTTCTTTCACCTGCTGCCTGGCCCATACGGGAAAGCGAAGGTCATAGCAGATCAGCAGGTTGATCTTCCATCCTTTTACGGAAGCGATCAATCGTTTATTTCCCGACTCATAAAATTTATCTTCTTCCGCATAAGCAAAAAGATGTCGCTTATCATAGATGCCGTATTGCCCGTTTGGTAATACCCAGAGCAGGCGATTATAATATTTTCCAGGCTCGCCCTCTATGATCACGCTGCCGGTAAGGATGATCTTTTTTTCGGCGGCAATTCGCTTCATCCAGTTCACGGTCTCTCCTTCCATGGTCTCTGCCAGTTTAGCCGCTTCCATGCTAAAGCCTGTGCTGAACATTTCCGGGAGTATAACGATCTCTGTTTTTTCTGTAATAGAATTGATCTTATGCTCCAGCATCTGAAGATTCGCTGTTCGGTCTTCCCAATGAAGTTCGGTTTGTATGAGGGTGAAGTGGAGTGTTGACATAGTACAAAATAATCATTTCGAGGGATAAAAGGAATTGATCAGTTCGGGCTCAAAGCCTTTTCGGATCATATAGTCGATGGTCCTTTTTTTACGGATGATCCACTGGTCAGCTTTTAATGATCGGTGTTTTTCAAGCAGCAGTTTCTTCAGCACTTCTTCATATTCCTCATCGGGGATCTGCTTCATCGCTTTTTTGATACAGTAATCACTTACCTGTTTTTGCTTAAGCTCATAACGAATGCGGTTTCTTCCCCATTTTTTGATCCGCCATTTTCCACCTGCAAAAGCAATGGCGAATCTCTCTTCATTCAAATAGTTTTCCTCAATGAGTTTTGAGATCAGTTCATCATGGTCTTTTTTCCAGACGCCCAGTTCATAGCATTTCTCTTTCACTTCGCTATGGCATCGCTCCTGGTAGGCGCAATAATGCTTTAGCTTCTGCAGCGCTTCTTCTTTGGTAAATGATTTTTTGAAAACAGCCATGCTATTCTTCTAAGCGGTCCATACAACCGAATTCCGTTTTGAGTTGATCATCATAGGTATCGGCCTTGGAAAAAAGATTCCGGAAAGCCTCTACCCCATTCTCCTTATTCATATCCAAATCATAGATGATACTGCTGAGAACAATATTCTGTTTTACGCAACTCAGTACCAGCCCCTCTGTGCGGAAGTTTTCCTCCAGTAAAAATTTGTAGAGCGGTTTTATCTTGGTTGCATCTGCAGGCATCTGGCATAAATACGCATCGCCGGCAATAAAATAATTCTCAGGATTGTACGTGATCTTGATCCGGGCCGACCCCTCTTTCACGCTCCATACATTATACCCTTCCCTGGAAAGTTTCACATCTTTTCCCAGTGTTCTTAAAATATCTTCTATGGTCTTTGCCACGCCAACAGGTTCCGCTTCCACCTCAGGTATCTCTGGTAAGGTGACCTCGGTGCCACAACTTGGACAGTATTTTTTTGAATCAATATTGGCAGAGGTGACCACAAAGCCGCAGCTGAAACAACGCGTGGAGGCCAGCCCGCGGTGAGGCTGGTATAATTGCAATGCCTCGCGCAGGTAATTCACCGGAAGGGCGAAACCAAGATTATCACCCCCGCGGATTATAAAAGAATTTACGCCAATGATCTCACCACTCATATTTACTAAAGGCCCACCGCTGTTTCCGGGATTAATGGCAGCATCTATCTGAATATATTTTACGCCATCGCGAATACGATCCACTTTAGAGATCACTCCTTGCGTAGCCGTATAATTCAATCCATAGGGATGGCCAATGGCTACCACAGCATCACCATCCTTCATTGTCTCATAATGGCCCATGTTTACTTCCGGTAATTCCACCCCAGCAGGAACTTCTAAAAATGCCAGGTCATGTTTACGGTCGGTAAACCATACCCTGGACAGGGCTTTTTCAAATGCTTTTCCTGAAACGGTGACCTCGGCATTATCGCCCACCACATGATCATTGGTTACAATAAGATTAAACTCCTTTAGATAAAAACCCGTGCCCGTTCCTGAAGGAGCGGCGATCTGTATGATGGCTTTCTGGTATTGTTCTATGATCTTTTGCGGGTCCATAGGTTCTATTTCTGGTCCATGTTTAAGTATTCTATCTCCGTGGTAAAGGTGAAATTAAAATTCACCAGGTTGTCGAACTTGAGGTTGCCTGTTTTCATTTCCATTCCGGGATATTTCTCCCTCCATTCTGCTTCGATCTCTTTGATACGAGCCAGTATGGCCTGAGAGTCCAGGGTTTTTTTATCGGCATTATAATAGGTCCTATGACCCAGGGCCTCAAAAAATTCCGGGTAATTCACCACCATGAATAAATGAAACAATTCGGTAATGGGTCTGGGCAGGCTATAGGAATACTGGCAATAGGCTATTCCATATTCCGCTATCTGGCAGGCAATGGATACATATCCATTGTCCCGGTACCAGGGCAGGTTCGCATTCGCATTATGAATGGAATCGGCGATCGATTTGAAGGGTTGGGGGGCGGTGATCGCGAAGGTGTATTTAGAACGGAACAACTGTTGGGTGATCTCTTCTTTACTACGCGCTTTTAATTTTTTGAATTCCTCGATCATGTCGCGGGTTTTTTCCATCACCGGACGCTCATCTTTTTTAAAATATATGTTTCCGATCCTTTCCAGGTCATTCAGCAAGGTGCCTTCGGGTGAGATCAGGTAGTCTATACGATAGATCAGGGCCAATAGCATATAGGCTACCCCACCGGAGAGTTTGTCGGCATCCAACCCTGATATGGTATCCAACGTATCTCCTATCCATTTTTGCAGGCTGGCATATTTCAGTTCTTTTTCTTCATCCGGTACAACCTGCAAATGCTCGTTGTCCATGGTCTGCAGGGTGGAAAAATCCTTTACAAGCAGGTCATCCTGTTTGTCTGCCTTGGTTGACAATTCTTTCAGGCCATAATAAAGCTTTCCGGGACTGGCTGTTTCGGCATCTGTATCAAATCGCATGCAGAGCCTTTCGTTATCCAGGGCAAACCGGCAGTAATAGAGGCTGAAATTCATTTCCAGCAACCTCCTCATAACGGGAACGGAGGGCTGGGGCATGCGGGCCAGGGTGGCCTCTGCCTGTAATAGATCCTTATTGAAGGTTCCCCTGATGATCCGGGAGCCCTGGTAAAACAGGAAATTGCCTTCGGCCCCGTTTCGCTGGTAGGTCAGGTTCTGGGCATCATCATCCCGCAGGTATTCAAAAAAAGCATCCAGGCTTTCGCTGTATTTTTTTTCTTTGAAAAGGTTATCCGCGTCGGTCCAGCGGGCTACCTTACCCACCGGTTTATTATTGTCTGAATATCGGCCGAATTGGGTATCCTTCTTCTCCTCCTTCACTTCCGGCTTTTTCTTTCCCCATCCAAATAGTTTCTCCAACATGTTTTCGCTTTCAGGAAGAGCAAGTTACTAAACAAAACCCTGTTGCCATAAAGGGTATTTTCCCTCGTTTTAAGCTATTGACAATAAACCAAAAATCAGTAGTTTCGCCTCATTCAATTTTTAGTATGAAGTTCATAGCATCCTCCTCAACCTTACTGAGACAATTGCAGCATATTGCCGGTGTGATCAACGCAAATACTGTGCTTCCCATCCTCGAAGATTTCCTTTTTGAGGTGGAAAAAAATAAACTGACAGTAGTGGCCACCGACCTGGAAACGGTGATGCGTGTACAGTTGGATATTGAGGCCAAAGACAGTGGCAAGGTTTGTATCCCTGCCCGTATCCTGATCGATTCGCTGAAGAACCTTCCCGATCAGCCTTTGACCTTCAACATTGATAAGAATTTCGCTATAGAGATCACCAGTGATAATGGTAAGTATAAAGTGATGGGAGAGAATCCCGATAATTTTCCCAAGGAGCCTGCGGCGGATGATACCACCTCTTTTACCATGGCCGCCTCCGCACTGGTTACCGCGATCAACAAAACCATTTTCGCTACCAGCAGCGATGACCTTCGTCCTGCCATGACCGGTGTATTCTTCGAATTAGATAAAAAAGGATTGCAATGTGTGGCAACAGATGCCCACCGCCTGGTTCGTTATAAAAGAACCGAAGTGAAATGTCCCAAGACCGATTCATTCATTGTTCCGCGCAAGCCCCTTAGCCTGCTGAAAGCGGCCATCCCGGTTACAGATGAAGAGATCACCGTTAGCTATAACAATAACCATCTTTTTGTAAGGCATGGCAGCACCCAAATGAGTTGCCGCCTGATCGATGCCCGTTTCCCCGATTATAAAGTGGTGATCCCAACCGAAAACCCCTATCGTCTTACGGTCAATAAAAATGATTTTCAGAGCGCGCTTCGCCGCGTGAGTATTTTCAGTAATAAAAGCACCAACCAGGTGGCCTTGAATATCAGCGGAAGCGAATTGCAGTTGGCTGCCCAGGATGTTGATTTCAGCTTTGAAGGAAATGAGCGCATGAAATGCTCTTATGACGGAGAAGATATGATGATCGCCTTCAATGCAAAATTCCTGATTGAAATGCTCAGCGTTGCTGAAAGTGACGAAGTGACCATGGAACTTTCCACACCTACAAAAGCCGGTATTATCAAGCCAACAGAAAAAGAAGATAACGAAGAACTGTTGATGCTGGTGATGCCGCTTATGCTCAACCAGTAATAATGAGATTCATCCGCATTCGCGCTTACGACAATTATATCCCTGCTCATATTGATATGGGAAGATTAAGGTCGGAGGGCATTGAATGTTTTCTCGCAGATGAAAATACGGTTACCATCGACCCTTTTCTTACTTACGCTGTAGGGGGAATTAAACTAATGGTTCCTGAACAGGAACTGGAAAAAGCCCTGCAGATATTTGCGAATACCCAACCCGGTTCCGAGCCAAATCAAAATGCCTGATCATGTGGAATGAGATCATAGAACATTTCAGCACACTGGAAAAAAGACCATTAGAAAGAGTGAGCTTCCTGGTAATTGGATTGCTATTCTTCTGGATCATTGAGGGGGCTATCCCCCTTTTACCCATGCATTACCGAAAAAACAAACTTCGCCATGCCGGCGTGAATTTTGTTTTTACCGGTATTCACCTGGTCATTCACACTTTCCTGGCCATACTTATTGTTGCGCTCTCCGACTGGTGCAGGGACCAGCAATTTGGAATGGTTTATTGGTTCAATGCCAATGTGGGCATAACTGTTTTGATCGCTGTACTGGCGCTTGATTTCAGCAGCTGGCTGGTACACCTTACCATGCATAAGATTCCATTTCTCTGGCGTTTTCACCTGATCCATCATACAGATACTAATGTGGATGTAACCACCGGCCTTCGTCACCATCCGGGGGATAGCCTTCTTCGGGGGATCTTCTTTTTGCTATTGATCTTTATCTCCGGGGCGCCCATGTATTCGGTCATGATCTACCAGACATTATTATTATTCGCCACGGGGTTTACACATGCCAATATGAAACTCCCTTTGGGTGTTGATAAAGCCATCAGCTATATCCTGATCTCTCCCAATATGCATAAAGTGCATCATCACTGGAAACAACCATTTACCGATAGTAATTATGGGGCCGTATTCGCTATCTGGGACCGGCTGCTGGGAACATTCATGAAAATGGATGTGAAGGATCTTCGCTATGGTATTGACCGCGATTTTCCCGAGGAAAAAGAGGAAGATCTTTGGGCGCTGATGAAAAGACCTTTTAAAAGTTGAGGGGGTTGGGGCCTTCGGCCGTTGAGAGGTTGAGTGAAACCTCAAAGAACTTTGCGATCTCTCAACATATCAACTTCTCAACCCCTCAACCTCTCAACCTTCCTAGCAGCTTTTAAAAAATTTCCTCTCCGCCTCTTCCAGCATCGCTTCTATTTTCTTAGCCGTATTGGTAATGGACAATCCTCCGAGATTGGTACAACGAAGGGTGTGATGTATCTGGTCTCCCACCGCCTTCATGGTTTCAATCACCTCGTCCAGTGGTATCAAATGTTCATAATCTGATAGCGCCATATTAGCACAGGATACCGCATTGGTAGCGGCCATTACATTTCTTCCAAGGCAGGGCGCTTCCACACGATTCCCAACAGGATCGCAGATTATGCCCAATGAGTTTTGAAGTGCCAGTGAAGCCGCGGCAATTGACTGATGCAAACTTCCTCCTTTCATTTCCACCAGGGCTGCAGCGGCCATTCCTCCGCCTGAACCTGTTTCTGCCATGCAACCTCCCACCTCGGCGGCAAATGTGGCGTGTGCTGCAATAAACACTCCTATTAGTCCGGCAGAAAGCATGGCTTTCACCAGGTCATTCTCCGATAGCTCCAACGAATGGGCTGCACCAAACAATGCTCCGGGAAGGGCTCCACAACTGCCAGCCGTAGGTGCCGCTACGATCACACCCATGGAACTTTTAACTTCCATCATAGCACTTGTATACATGATGATGCGGTTATTCATATCGCCCCCAACCAATTTGCCCGCAACCATTTTTTCATTGAATTGAGGGGATTGACTTCCAAGTATACGGTCCTTATATTCGGTGCCCCTAAGTCCCAGTTTGATGGCTTCATCCATAATGCGAACAATACTTCGCATTTTTTCAAAAACATCCGAAGCTGAAATGTTTCCCCTTGCCATCTCATAATCAACTGCCAGTTGCCAAAGCGGTTTGTTTTTATCCTTATTGTACTCCATCATCTCCGCGCAGGTAATGAACGGGACCGCCATATCCTTTCGCGCGCCAATGGGCAATACTGGATTCAACTGCTTAATAAATGAAACGCCTTCCAGTTGAACTAACTCCTCAAAAATTACGGGTGCAATAAATGACTGTGACTTTATCTCTATAAAACAAATCGGGCCCTCGTGTATTTCCAGTTCATCAAATAATATGGTTGCCTTTAAAAAAGCCATTACCCTGTTGGGGTCCTTACAATAGACCAGGGTTTCAAAATAATCCCCAGCCATAAAAACCGGCAGTTCATCGATACTGATCACTTCGATCATTCCGCCACCTGTAGAAATTGCGGTAAGCATTCTTGTTTCCCTGTTGTTCTTTAGTGTGATCTTATACGTATTGGGATGATCGGCCCCAATATTCAAAATGCTGATCGTATAATGTATTCCTGCATCCACTAAATATTTTTCAGATTCAGGCAATCGCTGGTCATAGGCCTCCCAACCCATGAACCCGCCAAACAGTCCCATATCAGATCCCTGGCTTTTATGGGTAGTAGCCAATGAACCATTGGGATCGAATTCTATCAGCACCTCTCTAATATCTCCGTCCATCAGGTCCCTGCATAAACGGGCAATACGAAGCGAAGCTGCGCAATGGGAACTGGAAGGTCCGCGCATTACCGGACCGATCACATCATTGAATATGCTGGGGTAGTTGCTCATTTAATTCCTATTGTTTATCTATAAAGCCGGCTTTAAACTGCTGTTGATAAAATCAGCCAGGTCCTTTTTATATTTTACGGCCAGTTCAGGTTGAACATACATCATGTGTCCGGCCTCATAATATTTAAAGGAAACGTTTGCTTTTAGTTTTTTTGTAAGTCCCAGGTGATCGAAGGTATATTCCGCTGCCCCAAATGGCGTAGCCAGGTCATAAATACCATTCATCACCATTATTTTCATGGTCGGATTATTACTCATGGCATTCAGCAGATCCGGAGAACTGGTAGGCGAAACAGCCTCTCCAAAAAGACCCTGGCTCCTGGCATGCTTCCAGTCCCATTTAAAATCAGGGAAGGCGCTAGCGGTAACATTATAGGTTTTGTCTTTGCCTACTTTTAATTCCGTGGTATAATAATTCATGAATGCAGAAATAAAAGCAGGGGAAATATCTGATGATTGCGGATCATTGGATGCATTTTCTGCCAGCAGGTTTTTAATGATGCCTGTATATCTGGAGTCAAGCCTTCCCACCATGGATCCGCTTCCGCGAAGGACTTCCTGTGCAAACTGTGGTTGTTTTACCCGGAGGTTTGCTTTGTTCCAATACTCTTTGCTGATGCCTGTATATGCGGATAATTTATTCAATACTGCATCACGCTCCGCATCGCTTAACTGATCTCCCTTTTGAAGAGCACTGGCATAATCACCGGAAGAAAAAGCTCTTACTTCCTTCAGGAAATTTTCAAGCGAAGCTGGCTTATTGGCTATTTTATTATGATACCAGGCGGTGGCCGCATAGGTTGGAAGATTTACCACATATGAAATATCATCCATTGGGTTAAATGAAAGCGTCCTTATATCCAATACGCAGGATACCAGCACCACTCCATTCACTGAAATACCATAGGTAGATTGGAGAAAATCGCATACCCCGGCTGAACGGAATGTGCCATAGCTCTCGCCTACCAGGAATTTGGGTGAATTCCATCTTTCATTGTCGTGCACAAAATTTCGGATGGCCTGGCTTACGGAGCGAATATCTCCATCCACACTCCAAAAATCGCTGTTCTTTCCCCTACCAGCGGCACGACTGATACCGGTTCCTACCGGATCTAACATTACCACATCCGTTACATCAAGTACCGAGGAATTATTGTCCTCTGTTTTATATGGAGCAGGTCCATTCGGAAAAGGGTCGTTCACCACTACCCGGCGAGGGCCCATGATACCCATATGCAACCACATGGAGGAAGAACCGGGACCCCCGTTATAGGAAAAACTGATGGGCCGCCTGGCAGGATCGGTCTCTCCATCTTTTATATAGGCCGTATAACCAATAGAAGCAACGGGTTCATCATTCTCATTTTTTAGCAGGATGGTTCCAACCGTAGCCGTATAATTAATGATCTTGTTATCGATCTTAACAGAATGCTTTGTAATGAATTTTTCCGCTTTGGGTTTTGCCGTACTATCCACCTGTGAAAAACCGGGAAGCTGAAATGCGGCAATTAAAAACAACAGCGAAAAAATGCGTGGCGTTTGTTTCATATTTTAATTTTTAAATAGCAGATCTTTTAATAGTTGGTTTCGCGAAATGGTGAAGTGGCTTTCTTCAGGATAAAATTTTGCTGGCTGCGGCTATTGCCAGATGATAATTCCATTTTATAATTGCCTGGTTTCAGGTAGGTTTCATACCTGGTGAAATAAGGCTGATCGCTGTTCTGGCGACTTAGTATCAGGTCCCAGCGATATTGATTAAACCCTTTTTTACCCTCCGTTTTATAGGACCAGATCTCTTTATTGTTATTGTCTTTAAGACTTAGGGTTACGGGTCCAGCATTTTCCAGCCAGTAGCTGATCACCGCTTTTTCTGCAGTACGCAGGTCCGGAAGTCCGGAAAAAGATTGAAACCAGGGAAGATGCGTTTCTGGTAATTCAAATAAATGATCTCGTTCCTGCTTGTCTTGCTTTTTTATCCAGCTATAAACTGGCCCAAGGCCAATTCGATAAATACCTCTTCCATGAGTACCGGCAAATAAAGTATTTGAATTACGATGGATCTCAAGATCAGCAATGGCTACTCCCGGCATCTTATCTCCAAAACAAGACCAGCTCTTTCCCCTGTCAATAGAAATATAAACGGCGCGGATAGTTCCGGCATATAATATATTCTCGTTAGTCGGATCCTCTAATACAACATTCATTGGCTCATTGGGCAATCCTGCGGAAATGGAGGTCCAGGTCTTTCCCAGATCTGTTGAAACATACAGGTATGCTCCAAGATCGTCGTAATTGATCCCGGTCATCGCAACATAAACCCTCGACTTATCAAACCTGGAAGGGCATATACTCCTGATATAATTATTGGCAAGACCCCTGTCATTTTCTTCCCAGGAAAGTCCATCGTTTTTAGATACCCAGAAAGCACCCCTGTCTGTTCCGGCAAAAAGTAATCCTTTGCTTACCGGGGATTCTGTTAATGCTCCTGTTGAGAAAGATCTTTTCAATGGATCTGTGGTATTAGTGATATTGGTACTGACGGGCTTCCAGTGATCACCACGGTCATCGGTTTTAAAAATATAATTTCCTCCTATGTAAAGGGTCTTGTTATTGAAGCCGGAGATGAAATACGGAGTTATGTAATTGAACAAAAGCGTATCCTTTATTTGCTTCGGAAGTTTAGGTCTTATGCCCACTGAGGTATCGGCCTTCCTGTTGTATCGTACAACCCCGCCGTGCTGGGAGCTGTAATAAACAATATTATCATCTATGGGATCCACCTGTGTAACACAACCATCACCACCATCCCAGGGGTCTATCCAGATGTATTTCCATGGGTCTTTGATCCTGGGTTCAAATTCACGTGCCGGACCAAAGACGGTGGCATCATCCTGCGTACCGCCATAGATCAAATGCTTTTTCTGGTCCACAAAAATATCATAGAATTCTCCTGCGGGTATATTGTTATGGTGAAACCAGGAAGCGCCATGATCAAAACTTGCGTACAAACCTCCATCATTGCCCGCTAATAAATGTTTTGGGTCGTTGGGATCGATGCATAAAGAACATTGATCAAGATGGAAACCACTTGCAGCGCCGGGATTGGCACGCGTTACATTACCCCCGATCACAGAAAAATTCTTTCCGCCGTCAGTACTCCTTATCAGTCGAACGCCAAGACAATAAACCTCTTCATCATTTAGGGGGTTTACATAAATACGGGAGAAATACCAGCCGATCACAGAATAAATGCGCAAGGGTTCAGTATGTGTCCTGACCCATGTTTCGCCACCATCAATGGTTTTATACAATTCTGCAGATTGCCCGGCAGGATTATTTAAATTATCTACCAGCGCATATGCTTTTAAAGGATCGCTAAACGATACCCCAACGCCTGTTCGCCCGGCAAGCGGGCCCGATGGCAATCCTTTGTTGCAGGCCAGCCAATTCTTTCCTCCATCATTGCTCCTGTATACGCCGCTATTCTTTCCGCTGATCCCCGGATAGTTTTCCCACATTGATGCGTACATGATAGTTGGATCTGAAGGCGAAATGACCACATCGTTTGCCCCCGTAGAATCGTTTATATATAACACCTGTTGCCAGGTTCTTCCTCCATTGGTCGTTTGATAAAGTCCGCGCTCTTTGTTCTTCGACCAGAGATGTCCCAACACAGCCACCAGTACAATATCGGGGTCCTTTGGATGGATGGCTATATTCGCTATGGTCCATGAGCCTTCAAGGCCGATCGATCTCCAGGTTTTTCCTGCATCATCAGACCGGTACATACCCGTTCCGGGTAAGGTGAAATTCCGGGGCTTTTTAAGATTTTCGCCTGTTCCCAGGTAAATAATAGCGGGGTCGGAAGGCGCCAGTTTAAAATCGCCTATTCCCAAAGAGGCCTGGTCCCGGAAAACACAATTCCAATTAATTCCATTATTGGTTGTTTTCCATAAACCACCAGATCCAAAGCCTGCATAGAGTGTGCCGGTATGAAGGGGATCTGCCTGCACCACATCTGCTCTTGCAGAATTCACAGCTGGCCCGATGGAGATCCAATCAAGATTAAAACCGGATCGCTGTTTCATTTCCTGGAACTGCCGAAAAGAGGCCAGCAGTGGAGAGGGTGGTTCCTGCGCACAGATCCGTTGGGAAAAAAGGGCAATCAACAGCAGTGTTATGGTAAAATTGTATTTCATTTTTTACTGCTACCTAAGATAATGATAAAATCAGTTCTTGTTTTTTTATTTACTTTCATCTATCCACCCATTAAACAAGCACCAGCATGATCCCTTTTATATGGATATCCCTTTCCGTTTTAACGATATGGTACAGCCTTGTGCTGATACAAGATTTCCGAAAACACAAAAAGGAGCTGGAGCCTGTCAGTTGGATAAAAACGGGTGTCATTGGCTTTGTGGTCAATTTTTTTGATGTGCTTGGAATTGGTGCCTTTGCCCCTCAAACTGCCCTGCTGAAATTCACTCGGCAAACAGAAGACCGCGTGCTTCCGGGAACACTTAATGTGGCAAACACAATTCCCGTGCTGGTCCAGGCTATTATTTTTATTACCGTAGTTGAAGTTGAGCCGGTCACCCTTATCCTTATGCTTATTTCAGCAGCGGCCGGTGCCATACTGGGAGCGGGTATCATGTCGAAGCTGCCGGAAAATAAAATAAGGCTGGTGATGGGGTTCGCGCTGCTGATCACTGCTGCATTCATGTTCGCGCGTATCATGAACTGGATACAGGGGGGTGGTTCCGCCATTGGATTGCATGGTGGAAAACTATTGATCGCCGTAGGCGTGAATTTTATTTTGGGCGCGCTTATGACAGCTGGCATTGGACTTTATGCTCCCTGTATGGCCCTGGTATTTGCACTCGGACTTTCTCCCCAGGTGGCATTTCCAATAATGATGGGGTCCTGCGCTTATTTAATGCCGCCGGCTTCAGTAAAATTCATCCGGGTGGGCGCCTATAATCGAAAAGCTGCAGTTGGAATGGCCATCCCTGGTATCATTGCCGTGCTGATCGCCGCATTGATCGTAAAGTCATTGCCATTGGACACATTAAGATGGTTGGTGCTGGTTGTTATTATTTACACATCCGGCGTAATGCTTTATGCGGCGTTTAATAAGAAATAAGCCACTTGGCTTACCTTTAGTAATTAATAATTAGTAATTACTACTGAATCATTAACCATGAAGACCGTCGCGCTCATCCCCGCCCGCTACGCCGCAACACGCTTTCCCGGAAAGCTAATGCAGTTACTGGCCGGTAAAACAGTGATCCGGCAAACCTACGACGCTACAATGGCCACAGGGCTATTTGATGAAGTATATGTAGTTACTGACAGCAAGATCATTTATAGTGAGATAACAGAACATGGGGGGCGGGCCATCATGAGCAAAAAAGAACATGAAAGCGGAAGTGATCGGATCGCAGAGGCTGCAGAGGGTCTGGAAGCGGATATAATCATAAATGTACAGGGAGATACCCCATTTGTAAAAACAGGGCCGCTGGAAAAACTGCTGGAGCAATTCAACGATCCAACGGTGCAGGTGGCTTCGCTGATGCAGGTGCTGACC
Organism: Chitinophagaceae bacterium; assembly: GCA_016720565.1. GTDB lineage: Bacteria > Bacteroidota > Bacteroidia > Chitinophagales > Chitinophagaceae > JJ008. The sequence continues at coordinate 810,100 of JADKKJ010000011.1, read as the reverse complement.
GAACAAAAAGATATTAATGATCCAAATTTTGTGAAAGTAGCGGTGGACCGTAACATGAATTCATTATTCTTCAGCCGTTCAGTTATTCCATATCCCCGCGATGAGAAATTCGCTGCAACATATTATGAACATATCGGTGTTTATGCATTCCGGAAACAGGCCCTGATCAATTTTACCAACTGGCCCATAACCCCGTTGGAAGCAGCAGAAAAAGTGGAATGCCTGCGGTATTTGGAATACGGCGTTCCCTTAAAAATGGTCGTTGTAGATTATATGGGAGTTGAAATAGATACCCCTGAAGATTTGAAAAGAGCCGAAGAACTAAAGTCGGATATTTAAATAATTATATGTGGTGGCAATATTTCATTGTGTTTTTAGGTGCGGTCCTTATGGACATCACCCCTTTGCCGCTACCTCCTGCTTTTACCATCATGATCCTTTTTCAGATCATGTTCGGTTTGCCGGTTTGGCCGGTGATCATTGTTGGCGTGGCTGGCTCCGTGCTGGGAAGGGGTATCCTTTCCTCATATATTCCTAAGATCTCTGATAGAATTTTTAACCAGCGCGAAACAGAAGACATCCGGTTCCTGGGCAAAAAACTTGATAGTAACGGGTGGAAAAGCCAGCTATTCATACTTTTTTACACCCTGATGCCCCTTCCCTCAACACCGCTTTTTATTGCAGGTGGAATAGCCCGGATGAAATGGATAAATATCATACCGGCATTTTGCATAGGTAAGTTGACCAGCGATGCGATAGCCGTGACGATGGGAAAATATGCCGCCGAAAATACTGAAACCATTCTTCGGGGAATGGTATCTGTCAAGTCTTTCATTGCGTTGGGTCTTGGGCTCCTGTTTATTGCGGGACTACTTTTTATTGACTGGAGGGCGCTGCTACAGGATAAAAAATTCAGGATCCGTTTCAATATCTGGCGATAGCCGGTCTTATTTACAAATTTCTTTGTTAAAATATTTTTCAAAATATTCAATTCTGTAATGATCAATATAGTTCGAACAAACTCCGAGAACAGCGATTTCATTTCACTGGTTCGATCGCTGGATGCGGATCTGGCCATTCGCGATGGAGAAGAACATGGATTTTATTCCCAATTCAATAAAATCAACAGCATAAAACACGTCCTGCTGGCCTATGAGAACGGCGAAGCCATAGGTTGCGGGGCCATCAAAGAATATTCACTCGCCAAAATGGAAGTAAAAAGAATGTTCACCCATCCCGATCATCGCTCCAAAGGCATTGCCTCAAAAATTCTTCGCGAATTGGAAACCTGGGCAAAAGAACTGGGCTATGAAAAATGCATCCTGGAGACGGGAAAAAAACAGCCCGAAGCCATCCATGTTTATTCAAAGTCGGGTTATAAGATCGTTGAAAATTATGGCCAGTATGCCGGCGTGCCCAACAGTGTTTGTTTTGAAAAAAAATTGCTTCTTATTTTTTGGACAGTATTGCTCAGCTGCTGGGGTTGTGCCAATGAACAGGAAAATAAATTGCCACAGGCAAAAGAATCAACAGTGGTAAGGATTGATACAACTACCAAAGACCCGCTTGATACGCTGGCATCTTTTAAGGGTAAATATCCCACGGAGATAAAGCTTCTGAGCTATGGTCCGCTTTCAGGACGTATAAAAAAACTGGTGGGGGATTATTATTTTGAATTCCTTAGGTCCCACTGGCAGGTTGAGCCACCTATAGAAGTGGAAAACAACATTTTTACAAGCAGTGCCTGTGAGGCGCATAATTGTGGTGCCACAAATGCCATAATTGTATATGACCTGGCGGCAAAAAAACTATCTGTTGGTATAAAAGAAAATGGAAGGGCCAGGACCTGGTCGGAGCTGTCAGAGATACCAAAAGCTGTTCGCGATTGGGAGATCAAACCCTGATCATTAACCAGAAAATATCAACCAATGAAACGGTTTACCTCCATCCATGATTACCACAAATCCTTTGGCGAGCCGCAACGTTCATTAATGCAGGACCTGCGTGCCATTATTCAGCAGGCCGCGCCGGATGCGGTTGAACAGATCAGCTATAATATGCCTTCATTTAAAAAAGGGAAAGTGATCTGTTATTATGCCGCGTATAAAAATCATATTGGCTTTTACCCCACTTCTGGTCCTATTGAGGCTTTAAAACAAGAGCTGGCCAATTACCAGTTCTCCAAAGGCGCCGTTCAATTTCCAATTACCAAAAAGATCCCCGTTGGTATAGTGAAGAAACTGGTGAAGGCGCGTTTAAAAATGATCGGTTCCTGACCTTGCTCATGCAGATCTCTCGGGCATTTTTTACCTTTGCGCCAGAAATTCTTTCACAATGAGGCGCACCATCAAATATTATCGGCTGATCTGGCTTCGCTATGATCTTCCTGCGGGCATTTCTGTCTTCCTGGTGGCGCTTCCCCTATGCCTTGGTATTGCCCTGGCCTCCGGCGCTCCTCTTTATTCCGGCATTCTATCGGGTATCATTGGGGGATTGGTGGTCGGTTTTATTAGCGGCTCTCAGTTGGCGGTCTCTGGTCCTGCAGCCGGACTTAGCACGATCGTGGCCGCCTCCATTGTTTCTTTGGGAGATTTCAGGATTTTCCTGCTGGCGGTAGTGGTGGCTGGTTTATTTCAATTACTGCTTGGACTGCTCAAGCTGGGTACGATCGCCCACTATTTTCCATCGGCCGTGATAAAAGGCATGCTGGCTGCCATTGGTATTCTCTTGTTATCAAAACAGATACCGCTGGCCCTGGGTTATGACCAACCTAATTTCTGGACCAGCGGGTTCCTGGGCTTATTCAGTAATGAAAATGTTTTTAGTCACCTCAGCGATCTCAATCATCATATCAGCCGCGGCGCTATCATTATTTCACTGGGCTCATTGCTGATACTGATACTTCTTCAATTGCCTTCGGCGAAAAAGTTCAGGATACTTCCCGCGCCATTACTGGTAGTGTTGTTTGGCATTTTTGCGAATATGATCTATGCAAGGTATGCCGCGGGTGCAGCGTTAAAACCTACGCAACTGGTCAATATCCCTGATAATATTTTTGCGGACATCCATTTGCCGGATATTCGACAGTTATTAACCCGTGCTGATATCTGGAAAGATGGTTTGATCATCGGTTTGCTTGCTACTCTTGAGACACTTCTTTGTATTGAGGCCGTTGATAAACTGGACCGCCACAATCGCATCACCCCGGTGAATCGCGAATTGGTGGCACAGGGAATTGGTAATATGATATCTGGTTTGGTGGGTGCCATTCCAATGACGGCCGTTGTGGTAAGGGGGGCCGCCAATGTGGACGCGGGGGCAAGGACAAAATTATCGGCCATTACCCACGCCTTGTTTTTATTACTGGCTGTTGTTTTTATTCCCTTCTTATTGAATCGCATTCCCTATGCCTCTTTGGCGGCCATACTGATGATCACAGGATATAATCTGACCAAACCAAAGCTTTTTAAAAACATGTGGGGACTGGGATGGAAACAATTCCTGCCTTTCATATTTACAATCCTGGTAATATTGGCGACCGACCTTCTGATCGGCGTGAGTATTGGTTTGCTGATATCTTTTTACCTGATGGTTAGAAATAATTTCCAGATACAGTATAAGATAACGGAGACCATAGTGGATGGCGTGGATACTTTTCTTATCCGTTTAAATACGAATGTTACGTTTTTGAATAAGGTAAATCTTCAAAAAATTCTGGACGAAGTGCCGGACGACAGTGTGTTAACCATTGATGGAAGCGAATGCACCTTTATAGATTATGATATACTTGAGATCATTTCAGAATATGAGACCAAGGCAAAAGACCGCCATATCAATCTTATATTGAAAGGCATTGAGAAGGTTAATGTGACCGCAGTTCACTAATTTTAGAAAAGCGTTTTCATGACCAACGATCAACTTACTCCGCATCTCTGGTTCGAAAAAGAAGCAGCGGAACCGGTGAATTTCTATCTCTCTCTTTTTGAAAACTCCAGGATAATAGATCATAATAAGGTAAATGCGCCGTTCGGGTTGATGGATGTGATCAGCTTTGAACTCTGGGGGTCGCCCTTCCTGGCCATGAATGCGGGGCCCCGCTCTCCTTTCAACCAGGCTGTTTCGTTTTTTGTGTATTGTGGTTCCGAAGAAAAAATAGATCGGCTTTACGCAAAACTTTGCGAAGGCGGTACGGTCATGATGCCGTTGGATAAATATGACTGGACAAGTAAATACGCCTGGGTACAGGATAAATATGGCATCTCCTGGCAACTGGATATTGATGATATTAAAACGGAACAAAAGATCGTACCGGCATTGATGTTCGCGAATGAAAAGGGTGGTCGCGTTAAAGAAGCGATCGATCTTTACACGGCTGTTTTTCCGGACTCCCGCATACTAATGGAATATCCTTTTCCTCCCAGCTTCAATATGCCCGAAGGATCCATTATGTTCTCACAGATAAAGATCAATGGCAATATCATGAACTGCATGGGAAGCCATATGCCACACCATTTTGATTTCAATGAATCCATCTCTTTTATGATCACCTGCGATGAACAGGATCAGATCGACCATTACTGGAACAGCCTTAGCGGCAACGGGGGTGAAGAAAGCTATTGCGGCTGGCTAAAAGATCGTTTTGGCGTTTCCTGGCAGGTAACCCCCGCCGATATGGGTAAAATGATGGGGGGTGCGGACAAAGAAGGTTCCAGGAGGGCTTTCCAGGCAATGCTGCAAATGAGAAAATTTGATCTTGCCCTGCTCAGGTCGGCATATGCAGGCAATTAATCCCGATTTTTATTAAGATTTCAATTTATGCAACTAAATTGTTGCGTAATTTAGCAACCATAAAGTTGCAAATTATATAAAATGAGACGAGATCCCTTCCAGGCCATCGCCGACCCCACCCGAAGAGCGATCATCAGCCTGATCGCCATTCAGACAATGACTCCCAATGCTTTAGCTGAACACTTCTCTATGTCCCGGCAGGCGGTTTCCAAGCATATAAAGGTGCTTTCCGAATGCCAGCTGCTGAAACAGGACCGCTCCGGCCGCGAGATCCACTACCATCTGAACGCCCGGAAAATGAAGGAGATCTCAGATTGGCTGGACCCCTTCCGTCAGTTGTGGGAGAACCGGTTCAATAACCTGGATGATCTTTTAAATAAAATAAAAACAAAGAGCTGAGATCCGCTCATAACCCACTGGTAACTACAACAAAGTATATTCATTCCTTACCTTCGCAACTATGAAATTCCGCAATTTTAAAATGGTCGATTATGTCGTCTATGGACGGGGAAGTTTCGACCAATTGGAAGAGATCATTGCCCCCCATCGCCAGCCATCGCTTCCTATGGTCTTCCTGGTAGATCATTTTTTTGCCAATGAAAATGGCAAATGGCTAACCAACCGCATCCCTGCCATTAATAATGACAAGATCATTTTTGTGGACGTTACGCTGGAACCCAAAACCTCTTACGTAGATAAAATTGCGGCCGAACTCAAATCAGCATTCGGAAATGTAAGCGGTGTTATTGGTATTGGTGGCGGTTCAGCTATGGATCTTGCCAAAGCCGTTGCATTGATGATGAACAATGAAGGTTCATCCGCCGATTACCAGGGCTGGGACCTGGTAAAAAAACCGGGCGTATATAAAGTGGGTGTTCCCACACTCAGTGGAACCGGTGCTGAAGTTAGTCGCACCTGCGTATTGACCGGTCCTACCAAAAAACTGGGAATGAACTCAGACTTCACTCCTTTCGACCAGATCGTTCTTGATCCTACGCTTACAGCAAACGCTCCGCATAACCAACGTTTCTATACCGGCATGGATTGTTATATCCATTGCATTGAAAGTCTTGAAGGCACTTATCTCAATGAATTCAGCAAGAGCTATGGAGAGAAGGCGCTTGAGCTTTGTCGCAAAGTGTTTGTACAGAAAAATAGTTGGGATGAAGAATGTGATGACCAGCTAATGATGGCTTCCTATGCCGGCGGCATGAGCATTGCCTATTCCCAGGTTGGGGTGGCGCATGCAGTTAGCTATGGACTTGGTTACCTGTTGGGCACCAAACATGGCATCGGAAATTGCATTGTGATGAATCACCTGGAAGATTATTATCCCGAGGCCGTTAAAGAATTCAAATTCATGGTGGAGAAAAACCAGATCGAAATACCAAAGGGGCTTTGCGCTGGTCTTAGTGAGGAACAATTTGAGACCATGATCAATGTGTCCATCGGCATGAAGCCTTTATGGGAAAATGCACTTGGAAAAGACTGGGAGAAGATCATGACCCGCAGTAAGCTGCGCGCGCTTTTCGAAAAATTATGATGAATGCATAAATTCCTGTTGTGCTTACTGCTCGCCATTTCGCTGGCAGCCAGGGCACAGGTAAACCGGATCGACCTCGCGACTGCAAAATTCAAAACCGGAGATGATGTTTCCTGGTCCACCACTTCCTATAACGATAAGGATTGGATTAAAATAAAAAGCAACGACAACTGGGATCACCAGGGTTTTGCCGGTTATGATGGCTTTGCCTGGTATCGTTTTCATTTCAGGCTGAACAGCTCACTGAAGAATGCTTCTTTCTGGAAAGACTCCCTTCGCATTTTTCTTGCAAAGATCGACGACGCCGATGAGATCTACCTGAACGGTAGCCTGATCAGCAAAAACGGTTCTTTTCCTTCCGACAAAGACGGATATATTACCACCTGGAGCAGGCCTCGGGAGATACACCTTTCTACAAATGACCCGCTGCTTTTATGGGACAAAGAAAATCTTATTTCTGTACGTGTGTATGATGGTGGTGGCCTGGGAGGAATTTTTTCCGCCGTGCCTTATATAAATATGATGGACCTGGTGGACGCGGTGACCATGAATGTTGAGTTTGGAAAAACCCGTGAAGAGGGTTCGGCTATATTGATACATAATGCATCGGGACAGCTTGTAAGGGGAACCATCAAGGCTACGATCCAAACGCTTCTTGGTTCAAAAATGGAAGTAGTTGATCTTTTGGTAGCCCCTGTAATGATAGAACCGGGCATGGAACAGGAATTTAATATGAAAAATTTTCCTGACAGCCGGATAGAGCTTTCTGCAAGTTTTATAGAAGAGAATACCAGGAAAAAGATCGAATTAAAAAAAGTCAATCCCTATATTCTTACCCCGCATCCTACATCCTCTCCCCGTATAAATGGAGCAGCTGTTTATGGTGTACGGCCGGGTTCTCCTTTTCTTTATAAGATCGCGGCCACAGGTAAAAAACCATTGCTGTATTCAGCTGCTGGTCTTCCCGATGGATTAACCATTGAAAATGCCACCGGTATTATTCGCGGGGAAATAAAAACTGCGGGCGAAACAAAGGTTTTGCTTTCCGTAAAAAATGATCTTGGTGAATCGAAAAAAGAGTTGACCATTCGTTGTGGCAGCCTGATCGCATTAACTCCGCCCATGGGTTGGAATTCCTGGAATTGCTGGGGGCTTAGTGTTAGTGAGGAAAAACTTCGCAGCTCCGCGCAGGCGCTGATGGATAAGGGTCTTGCCGATCATGGCTGGAATTATATGAACATTGATGATGGCTGGGAAGATTCCGTCAGGGGAAAAAACGGAGAGATCGTCACCAATTCCAAATTCCCGGATATGAAAGGCCTTGGTAACTGGCTTCATGACCGCGGGTTGAAATTTGGTATCTATTCTTCGCCGGGAACACTTACCTGCGGTGGTTATTTAGGTTCTTATAAACACGAACTGCAGGATGCGACCACCTATGCGGGATGGGGAATAGATTATTTGAAATACGATTGGTGCAGCTATGGAACTGTTCACCAGCAGGAAAAAGACACCTCGCTAGCGTCTTATATGAAACCCTATATGGTGATGCAAAAAGCGCTTCGTTCACAGTCGCGCGATATTGTGTATAGTCTTTGCCAGTATGGAATGCGTGATGTTTGGAAATGGGGGAACCTGGTAGATGGAAACAGCTGGCGTACCACCGGCGATATTGAAGATAGTTGGGAAAGCCTTAAGGGGATCGGCTTCGCACAAAATAAAATGTCGCCCTATGCCCAACCCGGAAGATGGAATGATCCGGACATGCTGATCGTTGGGGAAGTGGGTTGGGGTCCTCGCCTTCACCCAACGAGATTGACTGTTGATGAACAATACACCCATATCAGTCTGTGGTGCCTGCTCTCTTCTCCTTTGCTCATAGGTTGTGATATTAGTCGGCTGGATGATTTTACCCTTGGCCTTTTGACCAACGATGAAATGATCGAAATAAACCAGGACCCGCTTGGAAATCAGGCGAAGCTGGTATTAACCGTTGGGAATACGCAGGTTTGGGCAAAAGAATTAAGCGATGGAAGCAGGGCCCTTGGACTTTTTAACCTGGGAGAAAATTATACCGGGATCGCTGTTCCTGTAAAGGAGCTTAAAATAAAAGCCCCCGGCTTCTCACTTCGTGATTGCTGGAGGCAAAAAGAATTGGGGTATTTCACCAATTACCGGGCTATGGTTCCACCGCATGGGGTGGTCGTGCTCAGGATGAAATAAGCGGGGCTTACCTCCACCTGCCGGGTACCCAGATATATCCATGGCGGCTCCATCTCCAGTGGCCCGCGACCCAATGCGAGCGGCCCCGGGGTTTGGCCCAATAGCCGGGAACATGCACATAGGAGCCTCCCCTCCACTCCCACTCTGGTCCTATCCATATGGCACCACCATAGGGGGCTGGTCCGGGTGCATACCTGTTTACTCCTGCGGGAAAGTTTAACCTAACCCGAACATGCTGTGCCTGGACGGCCGCCGACAGCAGCAGAACCGTGACCAGGATAAGGATCGATCTTATTTTCATAGTAGTGTTTTAATTAAGACCCGAATGGAGCTTTGGAGTTTAATCCTTCACCTTTTTGTATCTTGAATTTATGAATTTGGAGAAGCTCAGACCAGAGAAATACTTGCGGTATTTATACCTGCCTAATCTTTTCGCCCACAAAAGGACCAAAGAGATCCTGGCTGTTAACCCAACCATCGTTCCATCCAGGGAAGAAGCAGCCAGTATAGAGGTTTCCGTATTTGATTATAACGCCGAAATGGTGGAAGAAAAAAAAGAACTGGGCATCGTGGGGTGTTTTGATTATAAGACCAGCGGAAGAACCACCTGGATAAATATTGACGGCCTGCGTAAAACAGAGATAGAATCTATTTGCGCGCATTTTGATATTCACCCGCTTGTGGTGGAAGATATATTAAGCATTAACCAGCGTCCTAAAATGGATGAGTCGGAAAATTTTATTTTCTGCCTCCTGAACATGCTTTATTACAACAAGGAAGAGTTTACGGTGGAACATGAACAGATCAGCATTCTTTTGGGAAAAGATGTGGTGATCACCTTCCAGGAAGACGCCAAAAGAGATGTGTTCAATGGTTTGCGCGACCGGATCCGCCTGGCGAATAGTAAGATCAGACAAAGGGGGGCGGATTATCTCTGTTATTCATTGCTGGACCTGATCATTGACCACTATTACGTGGTGATGGAACAGTTGGGTGAAAGAATTGAACAGGTAGAAGAAGAGGTAACCCGGGGACACAATCCCAGGGCCCTGGAACATATCACCCAGGTTAGAAAAGAACTGATCGTTCTTAAGAGGAATTTCGCGCCGGTACGTGAATTGGTAAATGGTTTTCTCCGAAGCGAAAGCGACTTGCTGGAAGTAAGGCACACCAAATATTATAAAGATGTGTACGACCACATCGTGCAGGCGCTGGATCTGGTGGAGAACTACCGCGATGTTTGCGTAAGCTTACAGGATCTTCATATCAACAACGTGAACCTGCGAATGAATGAGGTGATGAAAGTAATGGCCATTGTTACCTGCCTGATGGCTCCCGCCACGGTGATCGGCGGGATCTTTGGAATGAATTTCGACAGCATTCCCTGGCTGCATACACCCTATGGATTTTTTGCAGCAGTGGGGCTGATGTTATTTGTTCCTGTATTAATGTTGGTCGTCTTCAGAAAAAGGGGCTGGTTCTGATCAGCGTTTTTTAAAAACGGGAACCGTGCTGCAGGGCTCTCCGTACATGATACTTTTCACAACCGGGCGTAGTATGCGGGTTATTTCCATATATACATAATCAGGAATGGGTGTTTCACCGCATCCTTTTATCACCACGCGTTTATCATCATAATCAGCTACGTCTATCGATGAAAGATTTTTCAGGAACAGGGTCTTCTGTAATTCTTTTTCATCACCCATTACGATCTCCTTTGCCACGGGTTGCAAATAGGAGGCGGCCAGCATATAGGCCCATACCGGTATGATCGCATCGGCGCTGCAGGTAATGGCAACGGGTTTGTTGGTATAAGGGGTCCAGTCAGTGTTCTTTAGCGCCTCCCGGTAGTCTTTTTCTTTTAATATCATTCCCATAAAAAGATATCCCTTCAGGTCGAAAACAGCTGTTTCCTCCCGGGGAAAAAATTTTTCCGGGTCAAGGGTGATCAACCCGCTTTCTGCCACTTTATTTACGAAAGGCTCGCTCATTCCTGTAAAATTAACAAATATGCGCCGGTCTTGTTTGCGACTTCCGCAAAACAAAAAACCCCGCATCGCTGCGGGGCCTATGTAAACTTATTTTTCCGGAGAAGCTCTTAGTTGCTAACTCCTGGCTGCTAACTAGTATTTCTCTGCGCGATAATCTTTGATCGTAGCCGCTTTTTTAAGGCCCTCAACCGGGTTCATCGCCTGCTTACGCAGTTCCAAAAGCTGTTTGCGCGAATCTGTTACATCCACCGTTATGGGCGTAGTAGTAATGTCTTCCACCTTTACAACATACACACCATTTACACCTGCAAGCGCCTCAGGAATTACTTTCCCTTTGTTTGAAGGATTAAACGCCGCTCCCAAAACTTTCGGCTCATACCCAAGGGCCGGGTTGTTGTTTTTTCCGGAGATGCGAAGGCTGTCGGCCACCTCAATGGTCTTTCCTCCCCATGCTGCTGCAGCTGCATCAAGCGTGGTGATGGTTCCAAGTTTAGCTTTCAACAACTCCGCTTTCTTTTCATTTCTCAGGATGGCCTCAACAGCCGGACGGGCTTTGGCAACAGATTGCGTACCCTCTTTTAATACTTCTGTCACAACCGCCACCACCTGTACTTCATATGAACCCATTTCCACTCTTTCCGGCTTCAATACATCGCCCAGGTCAGCAGCATAAATATCTTTTACAAACTGGCGGGCATAACCAAGTCCTGCGATGTTTCCTTCGCGTGGACCCACTAAAGCCGACGCTTTATTGATGCCTTTGGGTTTCAGTGTTTTTTCATAGTTCGCGTCGAAAGATTTTCTGTCTTTGCTGTCGGCCGCGAACATGTTCGCCTGGTTGATCGCGTTATTGATCGACTCCTGGCTGGCAATGATCTCCCTGGGAAGGAATGATATTTTGTAACCACTGGCGCTTCCTTTGCTTGAAAGGATCTCCATATAGTGGTAACCAAACTGCGTTTTTACAATTCCTTTTGATCCAACAGGGTTTGTAAATGCAAAATCATTGAATTCGCTTACCATCTGTCCGGAGTAAACGCTTTCATACACGCCGCCTTTTTCCTTAGACCCTCCGTCGTCGGAGAAATTCTTACAAAGCGAATCGAAGTTTGCTCCGTTGTTGATCGCCGTGCGAAGACTGTCGATCAACTTATAGGCGGTGGTTGAATCTCTTTTTTCATAGCTCTGTCCTGTCTGCGGATCGCGGTCCATGGTAGCGATGAGGATATGTCTCAGTTTCACCGTATCTGGTATCACCCTGGATGCTTCCAGTTTGGCCAGCATTACATTGGCGCCGTCAACATAGGGTCCGTAAATGCTGCCTACAGGAAGCTTCACGATGGAGTCCTTCATTGGCGATGTTATGGACTTAATAGATTTATATCCTGCATAATTAAGGGTGGCGTCTACGCCCTGGCTAAGCAGGAACTGTTCCATGTTCTTAGTAGAATCAAATTCTGGTTTCAGCTCCAGTAACTTGTTTAACACGGCCAGTGTATCGGCAGAAGTTGGAGCTGCGCTGAATGCCACATAATCAATAGAGCGGCTTTCAGTTTGCTTGAACTGATCTTTATGCTTGCTTATATAATCCTCAATTTCTTTATCAGTAACCTTTACCGCGCTGTCGGAAATGGCGGAATAAGATTCTTTTACAAAACTGATCTTAGCCATCAGGCTATTGTCCGCGTTTTGTTTTTCTGCAAACCAACGGGGAACATTCACCGTGTTGGCAAGTGCTATATATTTTTCTGTCTTACGCTGTTGGATCAGGGCGTTGATATAATCATTGAAGCTGGCCTTCTGCTCCGGTGTTCCCTTTTTCAGGATCTGGTCGATCTGCTGTTTGGCCTGGGCTGCATTATATACTCCCGTCTTGGGGTCGGTAAATTGTTGTTTGAGGTCGGAGGGGGCATTAGCTCCATATAGTATATCACCTAACTCCTTATTGCTAACAGTAATTCCAAGGCGGGAAAACTCTTCTTCCAGCAACAGGCGGCTCACTTCGTTATCCCAGGTATTTTCCTGGGCCATTTGTGTGGTCTGGCTGCTGGCGGGATAACCCTGCTTTTTGAAATTATCGCTGGTGACATCCACCTTGCGGTTGAATTCAAGGAAGTTTATACCTTTTCCATTTACACGGCCAACCAGGTCGTTGGATCCGGTACCGAACATACCGCGTGACTTTCCGGAAAAATAATCAGTAAGGATAAAACCGATCAGCGCTAACGCGATCAGAATTACAGAGATCCTGGCACCTTTGTCCCGAATGGTCTGAATGATAGACATAATTAATTAATAAGGGATTATATATAGCCCAGCAGCCCTTTTCAGGGCCACTTTGGGGGAGGGCAAAATTAGTGTTTTTGGGGATAATTCGTGAGTAATTACCCAATTAATTCACCGAAAGGTGATGCTGGTCTAACTTGTTTATAATTAGCCGTTTATCTTGTCTTCGCCTTGGGGTGGACCAGCTTCATTTCTGCTATCAGGTTGCTGGCTCCGGCATATTTATCAACAATGAACAATATGTATCGTATGTCGACCATGATATTGCGGCAAATAGCTGGGTCATAATTAATATCACTCATGGTTCCCTCCCATACCCTGTCAAAATTCAACCCAACCAGGTTTCCATACGCATCCAGCGCAGGGGAACCGGAATTTCCGCCGGTGGTATGGTTGGAAGCAAGGAAGCAGACCGGCATTTTTCCATTTTTTCCATAGGGACCAAAATCCTTGCTCTTATTCAGCTCGCGTAGTTTTGCCGGAACATCAAATTCATAATCTCCCGGCTTGTATTTTTCAAGTACCCCATCCAGGTAAGTATAATAATCGAAAGACACCGCATCGCGGGGCGCATAGCCATTCACTTTTCCATAGGTCACACGAAGCGTACTATTGGCATCCGGATAAAATGTTTTTTCCTTGAATACCTCCATCTGCGCCTGCATATAGGTCCGCTGTTTCTGGTTGATCTTGTTCTGAAGTTCGGTCAGTTTTGCCTGGGTCTTGGTGGCGTAATTTTTTTGAAGGTCGTTATATAGTTGTACGACCAAAGATGATCTTAAAATACCAACTACCGTGGCTGGATCTTTTTTCAGCAGGGCTTCCGCTGCTGTTTTATCCAAAAGCTCCCATTTATATAATTGCTCTGTCAATTGGTGAATATCGCCATTGGGCTTTTCTGGATGTTGTTCTTTTACATAGAGGTCCATTAACTCTTCAAATACTTTTTTGTCAACCGTGGGACTAAACTCAGCGAAAAAATCTTTCAGGTTGTTCTGCACGGCGGCCAGCCTGCCCTGGTATCCCTTTTCTCCATCCCGATCGTAACTGGTCACCAGTAAATTCAGCTGTGCAGCAATGGTAAACATTTCTATTTTGCTTACCACCTCTGTATAATAGTCGCGCGCAAGTCCGTACGGCTTAAACTCTTTATAAAGCGCGTCCAGGTCGCCAAGCAGTGTGCCATATTTTTCCTTCCATTCAGCGCGGGCGTCTACTCTTTTTTGAAACTCAGCTTCCTGTTTTCTTTTTTTATCAAGTGCGTTGCTGTTGTTTAAGCCAAGCACCTCACCCTGCCATTTTTTATAAGAATTCTCAATGCCTGCATATTTTGCCGCATACATGATCCTAAGCTGTTCGTCCTGGCGCATATACCCGTTAATAATATGCAGGGCCTTTTCGCGAATAGCAATTTTTGCGGGATCGTTCACATTCATGATCTGTTCAACAGCCGATGAATGGAGATATTCGGTGGTCCTGCCGGGAAAACCAAACACCATGGTAAAATCGTTGGCAACCGTACCATCCAGCGAAATAGAAAGTGACTTCTTTGGTACATAGGGAATATTTTCAGGAGAATACTCTGCGGGCTTACCATCTTTTCCTGCGTAGATCCGGAACATGGAAAAATCGCCGGTATGCCTTGGCCACATCCAGTTGTCGGTATCCTTTCCAAAATTACCAATAGAAGAAGGGGGCGCTCCAACCAAACGCACGTCTTTATAGGTTTCAGTTACAAATAAATAATACTGGTTCCCTTCATAGAAAGAACGAACGAAATTATCCTGGTAGCTTTCTTTTTTGGATGATTTGCGAAGAGCGGCGATGTTTTTGTCTATCTGGGATTGTCTGTCCGTTTCTTTCATATCAGGGCTTACGCCATTCATCACCTCTTTGGTCACATCATCTATCCTTATAATAAAAGTGACAAATAGTTTTTCGTTGGGTAATTCTTCTGAGCGGTTCCTTGCCCAGAAACCATCCTGTATATAGTTGTGATCAAGGGTAGAGTGGTTTTGAATAGCATCAAACCCGCAATGATGGTTGGTAAGAACAAGTCCCTGTGAAGAGATTACCTCTCCGGTGCAGAAACCACCAAAACTTACAATCGCGTCCTTCAGGCTTCCTTTGTTTATATTATATATATCCTTTGCGGATATCTTCATTCCCAGCGCCTTCATCTGTTTTTCATTCAGCTGCTCCAGCAGAAAAGGGAGCCACATTCCTTCATCTGCTTTAGCGGCGATCGTTAAGACCAGGAGTGTAAGGCCAATGAGAGCTTGCCTGATAAATTTCATATGCTTGATTTTGAATAATAAAAATAATGAATCATGGATTCAGGAGCGCTGATTTTCACCACGGCCTGGTTTTTGTTACTCCTTAAAAATAGCCAGATACTATATTTTTCTCCCCAAGAGGTTGTAGACCGGTGGAAAATTTTGTGGATATCCCCTCGTGAAACGTGCATATCCTGGTGGATGATTAGGCCTCAAATTCAGGGTATCAGGTTCGATCAGTAAAACTGTCTAACAAGCCGGTACTTATTCTATTTTTTTTAGCGGTTATCCATATTATCCGGATACAAAGGTTATCCACCTTGTAAATACTGGGTTTTTGTGGAAATCCCCTGAAAGCCTTTACCAGGCAGACCTTATTTTGTTGATATCTTAATTCTGATGTGGATTTCTGCCGATGATGTAATTTTAATTACAGATTTATCCACGAATCCACAGCTGTAATAATAATAGATTATTTATTTAAAAAATGTATTAATACTATTATTGTATTTACCTGTTGGGATAAAAAAATTGATTTGAAAAACTGTTCGGCTTAGCGGAATATTGCTCTCCCGATCAAAACAGCTCGAAAAAAATGAATACTTCCCAAATCGATATAGCTTCACGAAATTTAGAAAGTACCGGATACCTGGATATAGACCTGGATCCAACCCTGGATCTTTTTTCTGCTATTGAAAAATTAAAAAAACAGAAGAACGCTGTGGTACTGGCCCATTACTACCAGGAGCCGGATATACAGGACGTGGCGGATTATATCGGTGATAGTCTGGGGCTTGCCCAACAAGCTCAAAAGACCGAAGCAGACATGATTGTTTTCGCTGGCGTTCACTTCATGGCTGAGACAGCCAAGATACTAAACCCTGCTAAAAAAGTGGTGATACCAGATCTTAAAGCAGGTTGTTCTCTCAGCGATAGTTGTCCCCCCGAACTGTTTAAAAAATTCAAAGAGCAACATCCGGACCATGTGGTGGTAAGCTACATCAACTGCAGCGCCGGTATTAAAGCCCTTAGCGATGTGATCGTTACCAGTAGCAACGCCCGCATTATCGTGGAAAGTTTTCCTAAAGACCAGAAAATAATATTCGCACCAGATAAGAACCTTGGTGCGTATATCAACAAGGTTACCGGAAGAAACATGCTTCTCTGGAACGGTGCCTGTATGGTACACGAGATATTCAGCCTGGAAAAGATCAGCAAACTAATGGTTCGGCACCCCGAGGCTAAACTGATCGCGCACCCCGAATGTGAGGAGCCAATTCTTCGTATGGCGCATTATATAGGTTCTACCACGGGCCTGCTTAAGTATACACAGACCGATTCATCCAAAGAATATATTGTGGCCACAGAGACTGGAATACTACACCAGATGATCAAGGCTAATCCAGGTAAAACCTTTATTCCCGCCCCTCCGAACAACAGCTGCGCCTGCAATGATTGCCCGCACATGAAAAGAAATACACTTGAAAAAATATACCTCTGCATGGAATATGAAATGCCTGAGATATTAATGGATGAAGAGCTCAGGTTATTGGCAAAAAAACCCATTGATAAAATGCTGGAGATCTCTGCAACGGCGGGTCTGTAAAAAAACACAATAAGATGGCCAGATACTTTTTTATACTTTTTATAGTCTGTTTTCCGTTAGCCCTTTTTTCTCAAACCGAGGAGGCCACCACTGAATCAGGTAAAAAAGTGATCCTTTATGCCGACGGTACCTGGAAGCTGAAAACAGAAGAAGTAAAAACAACAAAGACTGTAGTTAAGACAAAAGATAAAAAGGAGGACAAGGTTAAACCAGAGACCCTTCCGGTTAATTTAGAGGCAGGTTGTGCTGATCTGTTTGAAACCGTAAAAGACAAGAATAACACCGTTATCATCAGGACAAAAAACTTCCTGATCATTACAGGGCCGGAAGAAAAATCGGAACTGGATATATCTATGCAAAAAGGTGCCAAGGGAATCATTAGTATTTCGTTTCGTACCGGCACAGGCAATGAGTGTATAGGTGAGGGAAACAAGGTTAGTATAGTATTTACTGATGGTAGTAAACTTGATCTCAGCAATGAAGGACCGGCCAATTGCCGGGGAGAATCTGTTTGTTATTTTTCAGGACCCTATGGTAAGAAGAAACAATTACAGGAACTGAAGGATAAGAAAATAAGATCGATCAGGATATGGACCCAGCAAAGCTCTTTGAGTAAAGAACTATCCGGTGAAAGCCAGGATGAATTCATCAGACTGCTCTCCTGCCTTATTTCTGCCTAAAGAAAAGCAGCCTTGCTATTATCAGTTTACTGCAACGAGCCTCTCTTGTTTCGGGGTTGGCAAATTCCTTGTCTATTTTTGTGATCTCAAAATCCAGGACTGATATTTTTTCGCCCAGTACCCAGCCATGATCGGCTATTTCTTTTTCATAAAAACTATCATAAACCAGGTAATTGGCAGTTTGAAGAGTGTTGATTTTTGTAGAATCTGTTAATTCCCTTCTCAGTGTTTTGGTTGCGAAACAAAAAGAGGAGCTATAATTATCCTTCCAGAAGAAAACGTTTTGTGACGGAATATTTCCTTTTATTTTTTCAGCAAGCGTTTGCCCCCCCTGGTAATTTAAAAGCTGGAAATAAAAATTCATATTCAGGAACAGATAAAGGTAGAGGGCGGCTCTTATTAGATAGGCAAAAGGCTTTGTATCAACCGGTGTTTTTGAAGAAAAGATAGAGCCGAACATAAATACCGCAAAAAACAAAAACAAGCGATAGATCTTTTCAGGAAACAACCAACCATTGACAAGGAAATTGCTGGCCAGGAGAATACCCGTCATTGAATATAGAATGATCGCTATCGCCCCTTTGATCGGTTTTTCGTTCAACATCCATGCTACCAGCAAGGCCGCAAAAGGAAAGCTAATATTCAAATAATGTGGAAGTTTAGATCCCGCAAACCCGATAAGCAGGGCCAGGGATAAAACAGTAGCCGAAAGGAACCAGTTTTTTTTCTCCCTGAGCGTCTTAACTATCGACATGTAAGCCAATACAGACCAGGGAGCAAAAGCCCATAGAAATGTATGAAAAAAGAAGAACCAGTCTTTGCCGGCATCATTACTCATACCGCCGGAGAAACGCTCCGTGGCTCCACCAATAAGTGCGAATTTTATTCCACTAATATGGTTTATAGCCCTTACGCTCTTTTCCGGATGTAGATCAAACTGCAGGTAGTAACAATATAATACCGGGCTGATAAAAAGTATGGAAAGCACCCCCATTAAAATAAAACGGGGTGACCACAAAAACCGCCCCTGCTTTTTTTCAAGGAGATACCAACCCATAAACAGCGTTGGGACAAGAAGCCCAACAGAACCCTTAACAGAAAAACCAGCGGCTAAACCCAAAGAGGCGCCTAGTATATAAAACCATTGTTTCCTGTTGATAATTTCTATTATCTGCCAGCAGGAAAAACAAATAGCTGAAACAAGGATCGCATCCATGCGTACGTCGCTAAGAGAAATGAAAAAGGCAAAAGAAGTTGCAAGGATCAGCGCGGACAACCTTCCGGCTTCCCGGTTAAACAGGACAACCCCCAGTTTATATAATGAGAACACACCCCCTATGCTGATCAGGAAAGAAGGAAGTTTATAGGCAACACCATTTACTCCGAAAAGTTGATAACTCAGGGCTGCCAGCCAGAAATGAAGATGGGGTTTATCCAGGTAGTCCTTTCCATTGTCTACCAGGTTTACATAGTCTCCCGTCAGGTACATGTGCAGGGCTATATTGGCATGATGAGCGGCGTCGTTGTCCATTAATGGAACAAACAATCCCACCAGGCAGATCAGGCCAAGAAAACCAAACAGAACAAAATAATTGCGTGTTCCGAGCGGGCTCATTTTTTTGTTTAGGTAAATAATTATTTATTCCCCTCGGGGACCAGCCTGTTCTTCTTTTTCTGCAGGGCGATCACCAACCCGCTACCAATGATACAGGTAATTCCCAAGAGAGACATCCAATCGGGGAAAGCATCACCCAGGGCCATTCCAATAAATATGGAATATACAATATTGGCGTATCCAAAAACAGAGACCACCCCTGCCTTATCAGAACCATATGCTTTGGTGACAAAATATTGTCCGAAAAGCGCAGCCAACCCAAGTACCAATACTGCGACCCATTCCTCGCCAACGGGCCATCGCCAGGCAACAATGAACAACCCATCAGCAGGCAACCCCGCCCAGCTATGCAGGCCCATAGTGAATAGTGGCACCAGGGTGCCCAGCGTAAGAAATGATAACACGATCACACGGGGATCATAGTATTTAGAGAGGCGGCCAAGCGTGATATAGGCAACAGCGGATACTATTCCCGAGACAAGCCCCGCAAAATGATAATACCAGGGAAAATGCATCACGGGTTTATAGATCAACAGCATGCCGGTAAATCCAAGCAACACGGCGAATAAAACATTTCTTCCATGATATTCCCCCAAAAACAGAAAACCGAATATGGCAATGAAGAGCGCCGAAGTAAGATTATAACTCATGGCTGTACCCAGCGGAATATGCAGGATACAATAGAGAAGGGTATAAAGCGCGATAGTACCCATCATTCCCCGAAAGGCCAGCCGCCTTAATTTGCCCCCCTCCTGTACCGGCGGCCTTGCTATTAGTCCGGGAGCCAGCGCCAGGATGCCAATAAGGTTTCGCCAAAACACCAGCTGGCCTGCATCAAAACTCCCTTTCAGTGATTTTGCCGCGCCGCCCATTATTGAAAACCCCAATGCCGCGGTAAGCATGTATATTATGCCACGGTATGTTGGGTCCACCCTCATCAGACCCGGGCAAGTTTTTCTACAGCCGCCTCCAGGGTTTGCTCTTTCTTGGAAAAACAAAAGCGAAGCACCTTATCATCTTTCCCATTCTGGTAAAACGCGGAAACGGGAATGGTGGCCACCCCATATTCTTTCGTTAGCCTTATCGCAAAATCTTTATCGGGCTCATCACTTATCCTTTCATAGGTGCCGCAAATGAAATAACTGCCATAAGAAGATTGCAGGCTGAACCGGGTTTGTTTCATCAGGCTAATAAAATGATCTCTTTTTCCCTGCATGAATGCGGAAAGTGAAGTATAGGCTTCTTTATTCTTCAGGAATTCCGCCAGGGCCACCTGCGTAGGAGTAAAACAGGAAAATACATTGAACTGGTGAACCTTCCTGAACTCTTTCATCAGCGCCGCAGGTGCAATGCAGTATCCGAGCTTCCATCCGGTGCAGTTATACACCTTACCAAACGAAAAACTTACAAAGCTTCTTTCCAGCAGATCGGGATAACGCAGTATGCTCTGGTGTGGGATGCCATCAAAGATCAGGTGTTCATACACCTCATCGCTGATGATGAAAATATTTTTATCCTTTACCACCGACCTTAACTCGCTTATATCTTTCTCGCTTATCACCGAACCGGTAGGGTTGTGTGGCGAGTTGATCATTATTGCCCTGGTCTTATCGGTGATGCTTTGTTTTACCAACCCCCAATCAATATGATAGTCCGGGTATACAAGCGGGATCCTGACGGCCACCCCGCCATTGATCTCAATGTTTGGAATATAACTATCATAGGCAGGCTCAAACACGACCACCTCGTCGCCAGGGTGAAGGATTGCGGTAAGGGCCGAATACAAACCATAGGTGCCGCCGGGTGTTATGGTGATCTCTGTTTCAGGATTCAGCTTTGCACCATAGAGATATTCCACTTTTTCAGCGATGGATTCACAAAGAGGCCGCCAGCCCGGCATGGGAGCATACTGATTGTATCCATCTCTCATTGCTTTGGCTACCAGGCCATGCAGTTCTTCATTCATCGGAAAATCGGGGAAGCCCTGACCCAGGTTAACAGCAGAATATTGTGTGGCCAGTCCGCTCATGACCGCAAAAATGGTGGTGCCTACAGTTGGAAGCTTGGATTGGATGACGGGATTCACTATTAATAGATTAGTGAATAAAATTAAACGTTTTTGTAAAAGACCGGCACTATTCTTTGTAATTTGGGAGAGATGCTTGAAAAGTTACACGCCTTTTTTAACCCCGAGGAATTTCGGGGCCGTGGTAAGAAAAGAAATTATTTCGAAGGATGGTATTTCAAATTATTATCTGCGGATGAGAATACCGCCCTGGCCATCATTCCGGGTATTGCTATTAATGCGGAAGGAGAAGGACATGCGTTTATACAGGTGCTGGATGGAAAAGCCTGCAGCTCTTCCTATCATAAATTCCCGCTGAACGAATTTGTTCCGGCTAAATATAAATTCGAAGTACAGATAGGAAGGAATCTATTTTCGGAACACCAGCTTATTCTGGACCTACCAGGCATATCGGCCAAACTTCAATTCTGCGGAAACAAAGGCTGGCCCAAACCATTTTATTCCCCCGGCATCATGGGTCCCTACTCTTTTGCCCCTTTCATGGAATGTTATCATGGCATTGTAAGTATGGACCACCAGATCAGCGGTGAGCTTTATCTGCAGAGAAAAAGAATGGATATGACGGGTGGCCGCGGCTATATGGAAAAAGACTGGGGAAGGTCTTTTCCTTCCGCGTATTTCTGGATGCAATCCAATCACTTCAACGAGCTGGGCACTTCTTTTAAATGTTCGGTGGCCAAAATTCCCTGGATGAGAAAATCATTTGTGGGTTTTATCGGAGGATTATTGTTTAATGGAAGGTTATACCGCTTTACTACCTATAATGGAACGAAACTTATCCGCTCTTTTGCCGACCAAAACAAAGTAGAGATCGTATTAGAGAATGGCCGTTATCGTTTGCAGGTTTTGGCCCATCGTGACAGGGCAACATCCCTGGCTTCCCCTATCCATGGGTTTATGAACGGACGAATAGAAGAATCAATGACCGCAAGGCTGGACGTGTTGCTGGTTGACAGAAAAAACAAGGCCCCCGTTTTTGAGCAACAGGGGCGAAATGCCGGGCTTGAGGTTGCGGGCAAGATCGAACAGATCATGCTGGACTAAAATTATTTCACTGCGATCTTTGCAAACTTTAATTCTGTTTTTGCCAATGCGTGTTGTCTCCAGGAGGGCACAATGAATTCGTTGTTCACTACAAAAGCGTGTCTTGGCATAAGGATGGTTTCCTCACTATTTGAAACAATGGTCTTGCGAACCATTTTACCAGTGGCAAGATCTATGGAAACACCATATACATTGCTTTTCTTCCTGAAATTATAAACGGTCTTTACTTTATCGCCATACTGCGGGTTCACATTATTGCTAGTGTGGTCATTAAATAAAAGGATCAGGTTGTTGTTCTGTATCATGCTGGAAAAAGAACTATGGTAGGGCATTCCTCCCCGGCTGGCGAAATAGCCTCCGTAATCCCTGGTGAAACCCACAAGGCCCTGGTATGAACCGGTTGTACGGATCTCCTCTACCTGTGATTTTGGAAGATCGTTCACCCACTTGATCTTACCCTCTTTATCGGCGTTGATGATCATAATATCCTGATTGGTGAACCGATGCACATTGGTAGTAGTGGTGGTATAGGTTCGGGTGGTGGGATTATAGGTAGAAGAAGAATAGCTATAATACTGGTAACGGGAGATCTCGCTGGTGATCAGGATGGAATTGTCTGCAGGGTTAATATCCACCGATTTGATGATATACTGGTTGGGGAAATCCTCATCCTCATCATTATCTTTTGCCTTTGCGGCGTCCTTCTTGCTTTGCCTGGTCTCATCATCATCATCTGTATCATCCATGAATGATTTGCCCAGCATTTCAGGATTGATCTCCTGGAAGGAACTGAGCACCATGGTTCCGTTATCGGCATCCACTTTGTTTATATAAAACCCATTGATCTCTGCTTTCTTTGCATTATTGCAAAAAAAACCGGCCAGCAATAACTCGCCGGAATTTTGCTGGATCAGCTTTCCTCCAAGGATATAACGGTCTTCTGAGTCGGTGGTAATATCTTTTTCCTTTTCTCCCTTCTCATTGAAAATAGACAGGGCATATTCTTTGAAGATCAGGCGCTTTTTTTTCTTTTTACCCACCTGTGTTTCTTCGTAAACCTTGCCGAGTACCACGATCTTATTATTATTGGTGATCTGTACATCCTGTAATTGGTAAAGCCCCGGATCAAAAGAAATATTGATCACCGTATTCTGTTTTGTTTTAAGGTTATTATCCAATACGCTAACCCCCAGGCTCACCCGGTCCTTTCCGGATATATTGGCCACCATTAGCAAGGCCCTATTATTTAGTATCCGAGTCATCTTAATATCATAATCATCGCGCCTGCTTTCGAGCTGGTATCTGCCCAATTCTTTAAAATCTGAAAGCAGGTCGCCGCTGCTCTTATCGATCTTGGCTCCCAGCACGCTGAAGGCTTTTTCTTTTCGGTCATAATCTGATGCGAACATATAAATATCATCCCCCATGCGGTCAAAGCTGTGGAAATCCAAACCCTTAAGCTCTCGCTTATATTCTTTATCAAATTGCTCAGAGAAATTCTGATCCAGTTTGGTAAGCCGGTAAGACGAGGTTGTTCCCGAACCCAGGAAGCTGATGCTGTTTTTTTTCCTTTCCTCCGTAAAGAACAGGCCGGTTTTATCGGCAGATATCACATCCAGATCGGCAGTGCCTTTTTTTAATTTGATCTCTTCACCCCAGGTAAGACGGTAGTTCTGGGCATGAAGACCAATGCAGTAAATACTAATAAAAGCGAGCAGCAAGAACTTTTTCATACGCTAAAATAATTTGAAAAACGGCCGGAGGGAACTAAAAAAAGTTAATGTTTCTTTTTTTGGGGGTTTGCCACCAGGTCATAAGAATGATCTATCCACTCTTTCAGCAATTTATCGGGTAGGCTGCCATCCACCAGCACGGTGTTCCAGTGTTTTTTATTCATGTGGTAACCGGGCATTACGGCTGCGTGGTTTTCCCTTAGCTCTTCAATTTTTTCGGGATCGCATTTTACGTTGAAGCGGAGTTCAGCTTCATCCAGCCCTACCAGCAGAAAGATCTTGCCATTCACTTTAAACACCAGGGTATCCGGACCGAAAGGTAGCGTTTCTTCAGCTCCCGGAAGCGAAAGGCAATAGTCCCTGAGTGTTTCAATATTCATAGTATGATAGCGGTAGCTTCTATTTCAATCAGATATTCAGGAGAGATCAGTTTACTCACTTCTACCATCGTGGTGCAGGGTTTTATTTCACGAAACACCTCTCCGTGGGCCCTGCCATATTCTTCCCAGCAACTAATATCCGTAACGAAGAGTCGGGTTCTTACAACCTGCGACATATTTGAACCCGCCCGCTGTAATACAGCTGCTATTTTTTCCAATATGAATTTGGTTTGTGCATAGGCATCGCCGGCACCTACCAGGTTGCCACTATCATCTACAGCTACCGTGCCCGTTACCTCTACCACGTTTCCCACTTTAACGGCGCGGCTATACCCAACCACCTCTTCCCATCTGGTTCCTGATGAATAATTGGTCCTTTTCATTATGGTTTGATTTCAATATTTGCCTGATCGATCAGGGTTTCTCCGTGAATACGAAGATAGACCTGCGCTGCTGCCACCACATCCTTCTGACAATATTCTGTGATCCTTTTTATACCCGCCTCGCGGTCGGCGCCCCAATAGATCTCACCCACCATACTTCCGTCAATATCATCTTTGGGACTGGGTATTCCAAGGGCCTGCGTTAATAATACCAATGAGGTGAAGTTTTTAAAATCACCAAACTTCCAGAGCTCCATCGTATCCAGGTGGGTAACCTCCCAGGGCTTTTTACCGGCGGTTCTTAATATAGAAGGAATTTCCAGGCCATTGATGACCATTCGGCGGCTGATATATGGAAAATCAAATTCTTTCCCGTTGTGCGCACAGAGAAATTTTTCTTCGCCGGCGCACCAGCGGTTCAACATGTCTACAAACTGTTGCAGCAGCAGCGTTTCATTATCGCCATAGAAACTTTTTATCAGCAGTTTTTTTTCTTTGCCAACCCCGGTTATCACACCGCAGCTGATGCAGATGATCTTACCGAACTCTGCATAAATACCCGCACGCTCGTAGATGGTTTCGGTGTTGTACCCTTCATGATGTTTAAGTAATGACGCCGACTTGATCTCCCAAAGCTTGCGCCACTCTTCTGGCAAAGAGGAAAATGCGGGGAACTGAGAAACGGTCTCGATATCGAGGAAAAGTATGTTGTTTACAGGAACTGGTGACATAGCTACTATTATTCTACTAACACAAACGCGGCCCAATAATACGGTGAATATTTCTTTCTCATGTCAGATTGTGCTTTTGAGAATGCACCAGAGACGGTCATTCCATTAAGCCAATACGCGTAAAAGGAGGTCATTAGTTCTGCGGTCTCCTTGTCGGGTACCTGCCATAAACTGACTATCATCTTTTTTACTCCCGCCATCTTAAAGCCTCGTTGTAAACCGAACACTCCCTCTGTACCCCTGATATCACCCAATGCCGTTTCGCAGGCGCTAAGCACTACCAGATCAGTACCCGAAAGGTCCATTTGTGATATTTCATAGGCGGTCACCACCCCGTCTTCCCTGTCGCCGGTAACTGGCGCGCCACTCCAGGCGGTGTTTGCACCTGCTAATATTATGCCCGAACGAATGAGCGGGTTAGGAGATAAAGCGAAAATATTCGCTCTGTCGTACTCCGGCATTATGCCGGTTGGTTCAGGAAGAAAATATCCATGGGTGGCGAGGTGTATCACCGCCGGCGCCCGCCCGCTCAAGGATCTGAATGACTCCTCCTTCGCACTGTCTCTTACAAAAACCAACGGATTGATCTTTTTTGCCAAAAACAACGATCGCAGTTTGCTGATCTCTTGAGCTGTGCCGGGTAAGGCCGACCAGCTTCCACCGCCGCCCCGCGCAGTTTTATTGATCTCTTCGCCACCATATCGCATCACCTCTCCATAAAGATCAAAGTTGGCATTGCCCATCAGGCAAACAGAAGCGGGAACGGCAGTTTTTGATCTATTAAGGGCGGGCAGGTCTTTTACACTATTTACCTGTCTTAATCGATATTTATCCAGTAAAAGTTTGTTGCTGTCAATAGGGATGGCATGAAAAGCGATCGTGTATAATTTTCCTGCTGGTGAATAACTTATTGTTTTGACCCCATTTAAATAGGGCTGAATGGGCGCCCACACCAGTTTATAGATCTCCTTTCCAAGCGAAGCTGCCGATACAGTGCTGCTGGTACCCGCCCCGCGATAAAAACTATTTACCATTGTTTGAGCCGAGCTGCCCACACTGTCAAACAGCCGCTGCAATTGTTTTTCCTCACATAGTGGTATGAACAGCGGAATGGAATCTTGTTTGCGGAAAAGGAAAGCCGCGTACATCGTACTGTCACTCCCGCCCGACTGTATGGGGAACCTTACAAATTCTATAGCTGCCTCATTCTGTTGAAGAGAATTGAATACATCTTTTATACTAACGGGATTAACCTCACGCCCCGCCTTAAAAACATCCGACATCCTGGTAAGCTCTTTTTCAACGTCCTCTGATCGCTGCTCCATGAAGGAAAGTTCCGGGCTTCGTCTTGCGATAGGAAGCGCATATTGCTTCGCTAGCTCTTTTCGCAGCCCTTTCCATTCCGCGTAGCGGCGGCTTATTCCCGTATCCCTGCTGCGCGATAATTGTGAAATAAGGCTTCGTGTATTGTCGAGAATCAAACCTTTAAAGAATAGCTGCGTTTCAATAGTTGTTTTTATGGCTGCAAAGGATGGATCCTTCTTATAGATCCTGTATAGAATGAACAGGTTGTTGATATTAGTATTTATGTTTTGGTCGAGGTAGGATTGCTTTTCCTGTTCTGATAAAAAAGAAAATACACCCGCCAGGCTGTTTATTACAATAGAGGAGCTTCTGACAAGCTGTTCCTCGGCGACCCTTTGTTTACCAGATTGTGCATTGGCGCGGGCCAGGCCTTGCAGCATGGTCGCATAACTATTGTTGTTATCGCCATATAGTTGTTTCCTCACCGCAAGTCCCTCTTCATATTTTAAGGCTGCAGAATCGAAAAGATTTAAGCCCTCATAGGCCTGCCCATAATTTTGCGCTGTGGTGGCAAATGCATTCGTGTTGGTGCCATTTCCTTCCTTGAACATTTTATAGGCTTCCCCAATAATGGTGACCGCTTTACGATAGTTACCGGTTTTCGGAAACAGTGCTCCCCAGTTCATGACAGATAAAGCGGTGGTCAGGTTTTTTTCACCCAGGGTTGTTTTTCTGAGCTCCACCACTGCCTGCAGTACGCTGTCCGCCTTTTCATATTGCCGCATCTTAGTATACAGCACCCCAAGATTGTTCAGCAATGTTTGATAAAAATTATTTGTACGCGAAAGACTTTTTATCATAATGTCCATCGCTTGCTTTATAAGCGTTTCAGATTTCCCATAAGCACCAAGGTCCATGTAGAAGCTTCCCATGTTTCCCAGGTCTATAGCATAATTAGGATGGCTATCACCCACTGCAGCCCTTTCAACTTCGAGCGCCTTCTTTTTGTAGTATTCGCTTTTGGAAAAAAGCCCCAAATTTGAATAAAGAGCGCCCAGGCTACCCAGGGTGCTGGCATAGTTTTCAGTGTGTGTCAACTTAAGGCTGTCGTAAACTGCCAGGCATTCAAATAAATACTTTTCCGCTTTTTCATAGTCTCCTACCCGCACATAATGAAGCCCCAGATTACCCGCGCTGGTTGCATATGAAGCACTTACCGGACCACGCACTTTTAAATTGATCTTGTACGCCTCGGAATAATATTTTTCAGCAGTGGGGTTGTCGCCAAGATTGAAGTAAAATGTTCCGAGCGTGTTGAGGCACTTGGCATAAGAGGGATCTCCTTCACCCCTGTATTTTTTGTACTTCTCCAACAGGGGCAGCAATATGGTTATAGCCTTTCTGGTTTCACCCAGGTTATTATAGTTGGTGCAGAGATTAAATTCTATTATAAGCAAACTCTCCGTTCCTGGTTCGAAGATCTTTGATAAAACAGACAATGCCTCCTCGCCAACCTGCGTGGCTTTTTTATAGTTGCCGCGCACGGAGTGCCTGTAACCATAATTATTCAGGAAATAAGCGTAGCTGCTGTCGCCCTCATGATTCTTTCCTTCAGCTAATTTATACAGGCTGTCTCCGATCCTTAATGCGTTTTGCCATTCATTGGAAGGAATGTTCATGATACTGTCGCTCCACATGTCCCAATTTTGAGCGCGTACATGAAAGCAAATAAAGAAAATCGCTATAAGGCATGCGGATTTTTTCATTGTCGGTTTTGTTTTTCAATTTAAAGCAAAACCGGAATATGTTAAAGGAATTTGTCTCCCTTATTCCTCTTTACCTCGGCTACGTACTCTTTTATCTCCTGTTCTTTTTCTTTTTTGCAGATCAGCAAAACATCTTTTGTATCAACAATGATGAAATCGTTTGCTCCCTGGAGCATCACCAGCTTGTTGTCGGGTACATGGACCATGCAGTTGTGTGCATCTACTACTATTACATTATCTCCAACCACGGCGTTGCCGAAATAATCCTTGTCTTTGTTTTCCCAGGCGCTGTTCCAGGTGCCCAGGTCGCTCCAGCCAAACGAGGCAGGGATCACAAATACATTGTCGGCTTTTTCCATAATGCCGAAATCAATAGATATGTTGGTGCACTGAGGATATATTTCTTCCAATGCCTGTTTTTCTTTTGGCCCGTTGAACTTATCTTTTTCTGCTGCGAAGACCTCATACATTTCGGGAAGGTATTTTTCAAAAGCCGTGAGCAGGGTCTTCACTTTCCAGGTGAAAATGCCTGCGTTCCAAAGAAAATCTCCGCTGGCAATGAAGGCCTTGGCCAGTTCGGCATTTGGCTTCTCTGTGAAGGTCTTTACCTTATGTACTTCCGGAGCCGCCATCAGTGTATCGTGCTGAATATAACCATAACCGGTGTTGGGTGTGGTGGGCTTGATACCAATGGTGACCAGCGCATTGATATGTTCTACGAAACTGAACGCTTTTTTCGCCGTCTTGATGAACTCGCTGGTCTCGAGAATAAGATTATCTGCAGGTGCGGCTATCATTACCGCCTCAGGGTCTTTTTGAAATAATTTAAATGCGATATAGGCGATGCAGGGAGCCGTGTTCTTGCGTGATGGTTCTGCCAGTATGTTTTCTTCGATTATCTCTGGTACCTGGTCCTTAACAATAGAAACATATTCCTGCGAGGTAATGATAAAAATATTGCTGGCAGGAACCAGTTTTGAATATCGTTCAAAGGTTTGTTGTATCAGCGTTTTTCCTGTACCAAGAATATCCAGGAATTGCTTTGGAAAATTCGTTCTGCTCATGGGCCAGAATCGGCTCCCGATACCACCAGCCATAATGGCTACATAGTGATGTTTGTTCATATATCGATAGCCCCCTGGCTATTTTGTAATTCATTTATTAATCAGATCAATCCTTCTCTTATCAGGTCGTGTAAGTGTATAATGCCTTTATATATTCCAGCCTGCGTTACCGCCAGCTGAGAGATCCCGTATTTACGAAGCAGCTCCAGGGCCCCCACTGCCAGAGTGTCCGGTTCAACGGTCTTTGGTTTAGCGGTCATGATATCTTTTGCCTTTACAGCATCCAGGGACCTGCCAGTTTCTAATAATCTTCTCAGGTCACCATCGGTAATTAGTCCCAGCAATTCATCTTTATCGTTGGTCACCGCAGTAATACCCAATCTTTTTGTGGTCATTTCAACGATCACCTCTTTAAGGCCCTGCTCTTCTTTTACCTGCGGTTTTTCATTGTTTATGTAAAGGTCGGCCACCCGCAGGTATAATTTTTTACCAAGAGTTCCGCCGGGATGGAATTTTGCAAAATCATCCGAACGAAATCCTTTTAACTCCATCAGGCAAACAGCCAGTGCGTCACCCATTACCATTTGGGCCGTAGTACTGCTGGTGGGTGCAAGGTTATTGGGGCAGGCCTCCTGTTCCACAGTGGTATTCAATACCAGGTTGGCGTGTTTGGCCAGGAAAGAATTCATATTGCCCGTCATACCGATGATGATATTTCCAAAAT
Organism: Chitinophagaceae bacterium; assembly: GCA_016720565.1. Classification (GTDB taxonomy): domain Bacteria; phylum Bacteroidota; class Bacteroidia; order Chitinophagales; family Chitinophagaceae; genus JJ008. Next base: position 779,876 of record JADKKJ010000011.1, on the reverse strand, counting down.
TCCGGATCAGGGGGACCAGCAGTTTTATTTCCGGACTTTCTCCGCTTTTACTTATGATGATCACTACATCGTTCTGCTGCACGATGCCCAGGTCTCCATGTATGGCATCTGCAGCATGCATGAATATGGAAGGGGTTCCGGTGGAATTGAAGGTGGCAACGATCTTTTGTGCGATCACAGCACTTTTGCCGATACCGCTTATCACAACGCGGCCTCCACAATCTTTTAAAGACTGCACCGCTTTTTCAAAATCTTCATTAATAAAAGAAGCGAGCCCCGCGATCGAACTGGCTTCCAGTTCTATGGTTCTCAGAGCTATTTCTTTGATGGGAACAGTCATGTTTTATTAGAATTCTCCCGTATTCAGGAGAATTCTGAGCAAAATTAGAGGATTTGGCCAAAGACCCCCGTAAATAAACGACCCCAATTTTAACGGTTCTTCCCTCGGTTAAAAGCGGTTGAAATTGTAAATTCGCCAACTTTATTTGCTTTCAGGCTGGAATAAGAAAGACACGTGTGAAGGAACCTTCAACTATCGCCGTTTCGGCGTAAAATTTCTCTGCATCCTGACCAGATTCGGGCAAAAAACAGTAACTTAAGATAATCTGATTATTAGCATTTGAATAAAACGAGGCCAGCAGGCCTCAATAAATTGTGAAATGGGAACCGTAATATCCAAAAAGCCTGCTGCAGGGGGCAAAAAACCCGCAACGGCTAAATCCAAAAAAGAATCCGTAAAAACCAGTTCATCCGCTCCCCGTTTTGACCTTCACCAGGCGCTCAGGGAAAATTTTGGTTTTACTAAATTCAAGGGAACACAGGAAAAGGCGATCGAATCACTGATGGCGGGCCACGACACCTTCGTGATCATGCCAACAGGTGGAGGCAAAAGCCTTTGCTACCAGCTTCCCGCCCTTGTTAGTGAAGGCGTAGCAATCATTGTATCCCCGCTTATCGCGCTGATGAAAAACCAGGTTGACCTGGTAAGGGGTTTTAGCAGTAGGGATAATATCGCGCATTTTCTAAACTCTACACTCAATAAAAAAGAGATCAAAGAGGTTCACGATGACCTGCTCAGCGGCGATACTAAAATGTTATATGTTGCGCCGGAGACGTTGACCAAACAGGAGAACCTGGAATTTTTCGCTGACCTTAAACTTTCTTTTTTCGCTGTTGATGAAGCGCATTGTATCTCAGAATGGGGTCATGATTTTCGTCCGGAATATCGTCGCCTCCGGGAAATGATGGTGAAGATCAACCCCGATATACCGGTGATCGCCCTTACTGCTACGGCCACGCCCAAAGTGCAGAGTGATATCGTAAAGAACCTGGACCTCCGTAAGCCAAATATATTTATCTCTTCTTTTAATCGTTCCAACCTCTATTACGAGGTTTTGCCCAAGATCAAAAAAGCGCAGACCGATGAGAATATTGTTCGCTTCATAAAAGGCATGAAGAATAAGAGCGGCATTATTTATACGCTTAACAGGAAAACGACAGAAGAACTTGCCGACCTGCTGATGGCTAATGGTATTAAGGCCGTAGCTTATCATGCCGGGCTTGATAGTAAACTTCGTTCTGAAAGACAGGATCTTTTCCTGGGAGAAGAAATGCAGGTTATCTGCGCCACCATTGCTTTTGGAATGGGTATAGATAAACCCGATATCCGCTTTGTTATCCACTATAATATTCCCAAATCCATTGAGAATTATTACCAGGAAACCGGTCGGGCAGGAAGGGACGGGATGGAAGGGAAATGCGTGTTGTATTATTCACATAAAGATGTTAGTAAGCTGGAGCACCTGATGCGCGACAAACCGCTTAGTGAAAGGGAAGTGGGCGCACAGCTTATCAACGAGACTGTGGGCTTTGCCGAAACCGGCGTTTGCCGCCGTAAGGTATTGATGAGTTATTTCGGGGAAGAATATGAACAGGAGAATTGTGGCAGCTGCGATAACTGTCTTCACCCGAAAGAAAAACTCGAAGCCAAAGAAGAGGCTGTTATTGTATTGAAAGCAGTGAAAGAACTGGATGAACGTTTCGCTACCGATTACGTGGTGCAGATCATCTCCGGAAAACTTACTCCGCAGATCCAGATGTTCCGACACGAAGGATTAAATGCTTTTGCCAGCGGGAACGATCGCGATCTTCACTTCTGGAATTCACTGGTGAGGCAAATGCTATTGGCGGGATTGCTTGTAAAGGATATTGAGGAATATGGCGTGCTTAAACTTACAAAGAAGGCCGAAGCATTCATGAAAAAGCCAAAATCCTTCCAGATCATACTGAACAATCTTTATGACGATGCCAATGCGGATGATGAAGAACATACCGAAGCCAATACCGGGGCCGCTACCGATGAGAAGTTATTTGAAATGCTAAAAGAACTTCGACAGTCAGAGTCAAAGAAAAAAGGCCTTCCGCCTTTTGTTGTATTCCTTGAAGCCTCACTTCAGGACATGTCTACCTTTTATCCTATTACACTGGAAGGGCTGGAAAAATGCCAGGGTGTAAGCAAGGGTAAGGCAATAAAATACGGCCGACCGTTTGTGGACATGATCAAAAAATATGTGGAGGAAAATAATATTGAACGCCCCGATGATTTTGTGATGAAGAGCGTGGTGAATAAAAGCGGGAATAAGGTTTATATCATTCAGAACACCGATAAAAAAGTTTCCCTGGAAACTATTGCGAAAAACAAGGGATGGAGAATGGATGAGATGCTGGAGGAGATGGAGACCATCGCTGCCAGCGGCACCCGCCTCAACCTTGATTACGCCATAGATGAAATGCTGGATGAAGATGACCAGGAGGAGATCCTCGAATATTTCAAGGGCTGTTCCACCTCTTCTTTGCAGGTGGCGCAGGAAGAATTATCCGAGTATAATTTCAACTGGGAACAGCTGAAGATCATGCGGATCAAATTCCTGAGTGTTTACGGAAACTGATGTATTAATAAAGCCGGTAACTGAGTCTGCTGGTAGCTGAGCTTGTCGAAGCTCGATGTTAGAACTCAGCAGATCCAGGTGTTCGTGGAAATGCGATCACATCCCTGATATTGGCCATACCCGTAACGAATTGTACCATTCTTTCAAAGCCCAGACCGAATCCTGCATGAGGAACAGTTCCGAATCGGCGGGTATCAAGATACCACCAGAGTTCCTCTTCGGGAATATGCATTTCTTTCATTCGCTCGGTGAGTTTGTCCAAACGCTCTTCCCGTTGAGAACCACCTACGATCTCACCAATACCGGGCGCAAGTATATCCATGGCAGCAACCGTCTTACCATCTTCATTCTGCCGCATATAGAAGGCTTTGATCTCTTTGGGATAATTGGAAAGGATCACGGGCTTTTTAAAATGTTTCTCTACCAGGTATCGCTCATGTTCACTTTGCAGGTCCATACCCCAACCCGTGATCTCGTATTGAAATTTCTTTTTCTTATTGTGATTGCTCTCGCGAAGGATCTCAATAGCCTCAGTGTAGGTCAGTCGTTGAAACTCGTTATTCAAAACAAATTCCAGTTTTTCGATCAGCCCCAATTCGCTGCGTTTATCCTGTGGCAATTGTTTTTCCTCTTCTGCCAAACGCTGTGAAAGGAATTCCAGGTCCTCGCGGTTATTTTCCATTGCGAAGCCGATGAGGTACTTAATAAACTCTTCCGCCAGGTTCATATTGTCTTCCAGGTCGCAAAAAGCCATTTCCGGTTCGATCATCCAGAACTCGGCCAGGTGGCGCGCTGTATTGCTGTTCTCGGCGCGGAACGTGGGTCCGAATGTATAGATCTCACCAAAAGCGGTGGCGCCCAGTTCTCCTTCCAGCTGTCCGCTAACTGTAAGATTGGTACTTTTTCCAAAAAAGTCTTTTTTGAAATCGATCTGTCCTTCTTCGGTGCGTGGGGGATTATCAAAAGGTAAACTCGTTACCCGAAACATCTCTCCTGCTCCTTCCGCATCGCTGGCGGTGATAATGGGCGTATGCATGTACACGAAACCTTTTTCATGAAAGAATTTGTGTACCGCAAATGCCAGCGAATGCCTTATACGAAATACCGATCCGAATGTATTCGTCCTGAATCGAAGGTGGGCTATCTCGCGCAAAAATTCAAGACTGTGTTTTTTCGGTTGCAGGGGATATTTCTCCGCATCGCAATCACCCAGTATCTCCAGTTCAGAAGCTTTAAGGTCCATTTTCTGCCCTTTTCCTAAAGAAGCCTGAATGGTTCCTTTTACGCGTAATGATGCGGAGGTGGTGATCCTTTTCAGCAGTTCATCGGCAAACTGACCCAGTTCCAGTACAACCTGAATATTATTATTGGTGCTGCCATCGTTAAGGGCTATGAATTGATTATTGCGAAAGGTTCTTACCCAACCCATTACAGTTACTTCCTGGCCTGCCGGTTCCTGTTGCAGCAGTTCTTTGACCCTGGTTCTCTTATTAAACATAGTATGCTTTTTGCAGGAGGCAAAGGTAAAGCATAGGTGCTTTGGAGCTTCTGAAAAATGACCCGGGAAGTACCTAAAAACCTTAAAATCAATGGAAATTTTTGATTTTCAGGATTTAGCTGTATAATTGCAATGGAAAGAGGCATAGAATTTATAGTTCTCCCAAGGATTTAGCTCTCGTTTACCGCCTTATTCCGTTCAACCATAAATCAGAAAATTTCAGATTCCCATCATTGTGACCTCGAGTCGTGATTAACCTTAAGACTTTTATATGTACGACATACTTCAATTGAACGACATGCTCGTTCCGGAGCTTCTTGATATCGCTGAGGAGTTAAAGATCACCCGCGCCAAACAATTAAATAAGCAGGACCTGATATACAAAATATTGGATGTGCAGGCCATTGCTGGTTCCAAAGTGCCACCCGTAGCGGATGATGGCAAACGCAAACGCGTGGTAAAAACAACCACCTCAACCGGTAGTGAAGAAGCTATAGTAGAAAGTGGCGGGGAGGAAAAACCCGGCATTAAAAAACCCAATCTGCCTGTAAGAAAGGACGAAAAAACGCCTATTAAAAAGGCCAGGAAGAAACCGGTAGAAAAAGAGGAAGCCCCCGTTGAAGAAATGGGTGCTGGTAACAATGAACAGAACCCGGAAGAAAAAGGCGGTAACAACAGCAGCAGCAGTAACACGAATTATCCCGTTATACCTGCCCATGAATCTAACCAGCCCGCGCCTCCTCAACAGGACCAGACAGGCCCACAGCAACAAAATAAAGTGTACCCGCAGAGAAGGGAGCCGGCCTTTAATGTAGAGTTTGATGGAGTGATCCAGGGAGAAGGTGTACTGGAAATGATGCCCGATGGCTATGGTTTCCTCCGCTCTTCCGATTATAACTATCTCTCTTCTCCCGACGACGTATATGTATCTCCTTCACAGATAAAATTATTCGGACTGAAAACCGGTGATACAGTTTATGGTTCTGTAAGGCCTCCGAAAGAAGGCGAAAAATATTTCGCTTTATTAAAGGTGGATACCATTAACAACAAGAGCCCGGAAGAAGTGCGCGACCGTGTACCTTTTGATTATCTCACGCCCTTGTTCCCGTTTGAAAAACTAAACCTGTTCACTACACCATCTGATTATTCTACCCGTATCATTGACCTGTTCACGCCTATTGGTAAAGGACAGAGGGGGTTGATCGTGGCGCAGCCAAAAACCGGTAAGACCATGTTGCTGAAAGCGGTGGCCAACGCGATCGCTACTAACCACCCGGAATGTTACCTGATGGTGGTTCTCGTAGATGAGCGCCCGGAGGAGGTGACCGACATGGAAAGAAGCGTAAAAGCGGAAGTGATCGCTTCTACCTTTGATGAGCCCGCAGAAAAACACGTGAAAGTTTCCACGATAGCCTTACAAAAAGCAAAACGACTGGTAGAGTGCGGGCACGATGTGGTTATACTGCTGGATTCTATTACGCGTCTTGCGCGTGCGCATAATACCGTGGCCCCATCCAGTGGTAAAGTATTATCCGGTGGTGTGGAAGCCAACGCCATGCAGAAACCTAAACAGTTCTTTGGTGCAGCACGAAAAATTGAGAATGGTGGTTCACTAACTATCCTGGCTACAGCCCTGATAGATACTGGTAGTAAAATGGATGAGGTGATCTTCGAGGAATTCAAGGGTACCGGTAATATGGAATTGCAGCTCGACAGAAGGCTGGCCAATCGCCGCGTTTATCCCGCCATTGACCTTACAGCTTCTTCTACCAGGAGAGATGACCTTCTTCTTGACCGCGATGTATTGCAGCGTATGAACCTGCTTCGTGTTTATTTCACTGATATGAACACCGAAGAGGCCATGTCTGAACTGCTTCGCCGGATGAAAGGCACAAAGAGTAATGAAGAATTCCTTGCCAGTATGAATGGCTGATAAATAAATCATAGGATCTTTGAAAGGCGTGCCAAGGCGCGCCTTTTTCATTCATTTATATTTATAGAACTTTGCCGGAATGGCCATAGAAAGATTATCCATTGATAAATTCATTTTGCTGATAGATCAGCACCCCCTCTTCGATGTAAGAAGTCCGGGGGAATATAATCATGCACATATCCCCGGCGCAAACAACCTGCCTCTTTTTTCTGATGAAGAAAGGAAAATTGTGGGCACCGCGTACAAACAGAAAAGCAGGGAAGAGGCCATCAAGATCGGCCTGGATTATTTCGGTCCCAGGATGAGGACCATGGTAGAAGAAGCAGAGAAAAAAGGTTCAAAACAGGTGCTGGTCTATTGCTGGAGAGGTGGTATGCGTTCCGCTGGTGTAGCCTGGTTGCTTGATCTCTATGGATTCAAAGTGTATACACTTTCCGGTGGATATAAAAGCTTCCGGAATCATGTACTAACCAGTTTTACCATTAATTACAGGCTTAATATACTTGGAGGGTTTACCGGGAGTGGTAAAACCGAATTATTGAGATCGCTTGAGAAACAAGCCGAACCCGTTATTGACCTGGAAGCATTGGCCATTCATAAAGGCTCCGCTTTTGGCAGCATAGGATTACCTCCTCAGCCAAGCCAGGAAATGTTTGAGAACCTGTTATCAATGGAGCTAACAAAAATAGCAGCCTCTCCAAAACCCATTTGGCTGGAAGATGAATCGCAGCGTATCGGATTGGTAAATATCCCCAATGCGCTTTGGAAGAATATGCGCAACTCCCCTGTATTTTTCCTGGATATCCCTTTTGAAGAGAGGCTTAAACATATCACTGAAGAATATGGTAAGCTGGATAAGGAGAAACTTAAGGAGGCTATTGTGCGTATCAAAGAACGATTGGGTGGTTTGAATGCAAAAAATGCCATTGCCCTACTGGATGAGGGAAACACGCTGGAAAGTTTCCGCATCCTGCTGAATTATTACGATAAATTCTATCACAAATCCCTGTACAATCGGGAGAACATAAATTCGTTATTAGAGAACGTATCTTGTGAGTCTGTATCCCCTGAAAACGCAAACCTTGTCATCCATGCATCCAGATCAAAAGCAGCGAAAGTGTAAACTTGTTTTTTTTCTACTATTATCTCCTTTGTTTTTTTACGGACAAAGCCTGACCGGCCTTTGGAGTGGCACACTCAGTAATGACAGTAACACCGTTAGAAAAGACCAGTTATTCGAGATCGCGCTCACTGAATACAGAGGCAAAGTATATGGTTACTCCAGAAGTGAATTCATAGTAAACGACACCCTTTATTATATTCTTAAAAGAGTAAAGGGTACCATTGAAGGGGATATTTGTGAGGTGACCGATTATGAGATCATTGCCTATAATTTCAGGGGAAAGCTGGATAAGGGCATCCGGGTTACCAGCACTTTCAGAAGAAGCAAGGCCGATAGTACCTGGCACCTGGATGGATCATGGAAAACAAACGCCAATAAAAAATACTATTCAATTACGGGTAAGATAGGACTGGCTGAAGACCGGGATCTCGCGCATTCAAAAATATTCCCCCACCTGGAAGAACTCCAGATGGCCGATAAAGTGGCTTTTTATAAAGAGCAGAAAGAAACCGTACCAGTGGCCATGCGCAGGGTAAAACCTGAACTTGTAAATACAGAATACAGCATAAAACCAGAAATAGAGATCGCACCCGCTGGTAAAGTTGAATTGGACAAGACCAGCCTGAACAAGTCAATTAGTGCGCTGGAAGAAAGGATTGCAGCGGCTAAAAAAGAGGAAGAAGAAAGAATAAAACAGGCAAGGCTGGAAGAAGAGAATAAACAAAAACAACTGGAGGAAGAGAAAACAAGGCTTGCTGCTCTGGAACAGGAAAAGATAAAGGCTGCCGCTGCTGATGAACAAAAACGGCTATTGGCCAAACAGGAAGAGGAAAAGAAAGCCATACAGATAGAGGAGGAGAAAAAGAAATTAGCTCAGCTGGAAGAGGAAAAAAAGGAAGAACAAAAAAGGATACTGGCCAGGCTGGAGGAAGAAAAAAAGACAGCTAAAGAGCAGGAAGAGAAGCGCCGGCTCGCCCAGGTTGAAGAGGAAAAGAAAAAAGCCACCCAGATCGAAGAAGAACGCAAACGATTGGCAAAACTAGAGGAGGACCGCAAGAAATATATAGCGCAGGAAGAAGAGAAGAAAAAGATTGCACAGGAAGAACAAAAGAAGAAGCTTGCCCAACTGGAGGAGGAAAAGAAAAAAGCAAAGGACCTGGCAGTTTCCCTGGTGGATCCGCATACCAGCGCGCCGCTTGCTAAGCAGGAGGATAAAAAGATCCCCTTGATCCCTGTTCCAACCGGAGCTACGGTGGTAAAAAGCACAAAGAAGATCGATGACCTGATCCAGCAGAACAGGATGATCGGGGGAAGGATCTCTGAATTTAGCCAGGAGGTACTGTTCAAATCGGACAGCCTCGAGCTTTCGCTTTATGATAATGGTGAGATAGACGGGGATACGGTCTCTGTATATATAAATGGCGAGCTGACCATGGCGAAGCAGGGTTTGAAGGCCAGCGCCATAAAAAAAACGATCTATATTCAACCGGGAGATAATAATGATTTTACCCTCGTACTATTTGCCGATAACCTGGGTAAATATCCTCCGAACACAGGATTACTGGTAGTTCATGATGGAGAGGACATTTACCATCTTCGTTTCAGCTCCGACCTGCAGAAAAGCTCGGGTATTGTTTTCAAAAGAAAAAAATAGACCCCGGGCCGCATAACTTTGCTGAATGACTGAAAAGATCCACCTCACCAAATACTCGCATGGAGCCGGCTGTGGCTGCAAGATCTCTCCAAAAGTGCTGGATGAGATATTAAAAACCAATCTTGCCATACCTGATAATGATAAACTCATTGTGGGTAATCACAGTAAAGACGATGCCGCTGTTTATGATATTGGCAATGGTATGGGATTAATATCCACCACCGATTTTTTTATGCCTATCGTGGATGATCCCTTTGAATTCGGTCGTATTGCCGCGGCCAATTCCATCAGTGATGTATATGCCATGGGCGGAAAACCTTTAATGGCCATTGCTATCCTGGGTTGGCCTGTTGAAAAACTCTCTGCAGATATCGCAAGGCAAGTGATCGAAGGGGGTCGCAGTGTTTGTGCTGAAGCCGGTATTCCATTGGCAGGGGGGCATAGCATTGATTCACCCGAGCCAATATTTGGGTTGGCGGTTACGGGGATGATAGCATTAAAGGACCTGAAGAAAAATGATACTGCTAAAGAAGGCGACCTGCTTTTTTTGACCAAACCTCTCGGTGTGGGAGTATTGTCAACCGCACAAAAAAGAGGCCTGCTAAAAGAAGAGCACCAGGCAGGGATGATAAAACAACTGACCACCCTTAACCGTATTGGGGAGGAATTGGGAAAGATCAGTGAAATAAATGCCATGACCGATATAACCGGTTTTGGATTGCTGGGCCATCTTATTGAAATGACAGAGGGAAGTAATACCAGCGCCCATATTATTTATTCCAAACTACCGGTGCAGGAAGGGGTAAGAGAATATATTGCCCAGCGCGTGTTTCCGGATGCTACCACCCGCAACTGGAGTAGTTATGGTGATAAGGTGAAATTTGAAAAAGGCGTCAACGTAATGGAAGCCTTCACCTTGCTGCCTGATCCGCAAACCAATGGTGGACTACTGATCAGCATCGCCCCTCAGGCGGCTGAAAAACTAAAAGACTTATTTCGTACATGGGGATTGCATGATCATCTGGAGGAGATAGGTAGCATGATAGCTCCCGGAGAAAAAAGGGTCTTCATTCAACCCTGATCATTTACCATAGATCTTATCCATTCTTTCCGCCAGCAGGCGGTCCTTTTCCGTCACCACGTTGCCGGCATCATGGGTGCTCAGCCACACCTCCACCGTATTATATACGTTGGTCCACAAGGGGTGATGGTCCATCTTTTCTGCCTCCATGGCTGCACGGGTCATGAAAGCAAACGCCTCACTGAAATTGTTGAATTCAAACTTGCGATAAAGTTTATTATTGGAGGTCTGCCACATATACTTTTTTTAAAATACTAAATTCTCTTTGTTTTCGATCTTGTCGATGGCCAGCTCGGTAATAAGCTGTACACTTGGAATGGTTCGTATAGTGGCAATGGTCTGTTGTAATGTCTGGTTGGTCACTTCATCTCCCTTCATCAGCCATAAAAAATCGAAGTGGCGAAATTCATTCAACAAGTATTCTCCGTCGAATTTATTATTATAAACGTAATGGCAGAGAAAATTGACGGGTTCTGCAAATTCATAGACAGAAAAAAAATAATCCCTTTTCTTTTTAACCAGGCGGATCTCTATATCGTGATTGAGGCGAAAGTCTAATCCTATCATACTGTTCAGGTGCCAGCAAAACTGGTAATCTTTTACCGGCGCCATGATGCCCAGTAAGCGGGTATTCTCAAAAAACTCCTCGGTCATTTCCGAATTATCGAGGACCAGCTTATTCGACTTCTCGGCCATAGAATGATTTCTTCTTACAAGTTAATTAAAATTCTACGGTCACTTCCATCATCTTTTCTCCGCGCTTGAATTTAACCAGGGCCTTCTCCCCTTTTACGAATTTCCCCAGGGCCTGCATATAATTATCCATTGAACTGATGCTAAAATCTCCTACCTGCAGAATAATATCTCCTGCTTTCAATCCAGCTTTTTGTGCTGGCTTGCCATCGCTTATGCCATCGGCCCTGACCCCGTTTCCGGAATAGGTATAATCAGGCATGATGCCCATACTCACTGAGAAAGCGCGGCTTCCTGTGCTGCTGGTTTCCCTGGTCTTTGTAAAAACCAGTTTTGGTTCTTTATCCAGGCTCTCCATCAATTTAATAATATGCGAGATTACCAGCCTTTCACCTGCATAATTGATCTTATCCGCATCGTCTGATGGTTTATGGTAATCTGTATGTAGTCCGGTGAAATAAAACAACACGGGTATATCCTTTCGGTAAAAACTGGTATGGTCACTGGGTCCTGTTCCGCTGCTATCAATACGGATCACAAGAGAGGGGATGTTTTTCTTCTGGCCGCCGGAGTTCTCATAGAATTCACGGGCAATATATTTTGACCAGGCCGGAGAGGTGCCATAACCACCTATGGTAAGTACACGACTGCTATCATTGAGTCGGCCTACCATATCCATATTGATCATATAGTCTACGGTTCGCAGGTCAATACTGGGATGCTCCGTAAAATATTTTGACCCAAATAAACCAAGTTCTTCACCCGAGAAAGCGATAAACAGATAGTTATGGCCCTTAAGGTTGGTTTGTTTCAGGGTACGCGAAAGTTCCAGCAGAGCTGCGGTTCCGCTGGCATTATCATCTGCTCCATTATGAATGATGGGATCATTGTTTATATGCCTTGAGTTTCCATCCTCCCCTTTTCCGAGATGATCGAAATGCGCACCTAATACAATTGTTTCTGCCGCGCCATTATCCAGATAGCCGATTACATTATGGCCTGTTCTTCTTTTTTCCTGCAGGTCAACATTCAATTTAACAGTGAGGCTGGCTGTGCTGTCTTTCAGGTATTGTTTAGCCACCTCATTGCTCAGGTAAATAACAGGTATGCCTGCTGTGGCCGTACGGTCCTTTGCCTCGAAGGATAGTTTATCCTTTATGGAGGAACTATTGTAAAGGATCACTGCAGCCGCTCCCCTGTCTTTTGCCTTGCCCGCGTTCTTACGGATATAATCAGGCAGGTCAAAATGAGTATTGTTCTTATTCTCTTCCAGTATTTCCTTCAGGTCAAAAAACCAGGGTTCGTCTGCTTCCTGTATAGCAATGGATGGAGTGGATTCAATTTTTTGATTGGCGCTGTATGCGAAGGGAAAGAAATCCCTGAAAGCTTCCAGTTTATGGCCATTGAGATAGAACCAGGTGGAGTCGCCCAATACCTTTCCATCATATACTTCAAATGCCTGGTAATATCCACTGTCTCCTTTTGGTGCCAATCCGTTTTTTTGAAAGGCGGCACGTATATATTCCATAGCCAGCCTCTCTCCTTCCGATCCCGTTCTTCTTCCTTCCAGCTTATCATCTGCGAGGAACTGAATATGCGAACGGAGATTCATTTCACTGGGGCCGATGGAACTGCTTATTTTTCGCGAAGGATGGCAGGCCGCGAATAAAATGACCAGGGCCAGCGAACGAATTATCGAAGGATGTTTCATTTGCCAAAGTTATAAATGGGGCAGATATCTTGCCTTGTTAATTGATCCAATTTTCCCGCTAAGGCCTTTCAAAAACCGTATTTCGTAATCAGGAACCATAAACCCTGTTTACATTTGCAACTTCATCGATCCCGATTGAAAAAAGACATTTTACATATCGCGCTGGTTGGTAATCCTAATAGTGGAAAAAGCTCTCTGTTCAACTGTTTGACCGGTTTGAATCAGAAAGTGGGCAATTTTCCCGGTGTTACTGTGGATAAGAAGACGGGAATGGCGCAATTCTCTCCCTCTCTGAGCGCAGAGATCATTGACCTGCCAGGTTCTTACAGCCTTTACCCCCGCAGGCTGGATGAGTGGGTAAGTTATAAAGTGCTGTTGAACCAGGATGAGCTGATCCAACCCGACCTGGTCATTGCTGTAGCTGATGCCAGCAACCTGAAAAGGAACCTTCTTTTCTGTTCACAGCTGATCGATCTTAAAGTACCGGTGGTCATAGCCCTGACCATGATGGATATGGCCAAGAAAAAGGGGATCCGCATAGATACAGAAAGGCTGGAACGGGAATTGGGTGTACCGGTACTTATAGTGGATCCGCGGAAAAATAAAGGGATACCTCAATTAAAAAAAGCAGTTGAGCTGACCGCCCAGCAATTATATCAGCCCCCGGTCCGGGATTTCGTAGACAATAAAGCACTCGCACCCACCGCTATAGATGAAGTAAAGAACCATTTCCCTTCATTCAGTGATTACCGGGCCATCCATTACCTGATCAATCATGAGAATTTTCTTCTTTCTGAAGAAATGCAGGTAACCATCGAGAATATCGAAGCCAGGAATAAATTCAATCCCACCAAGACACAGGCCGAAGAGATCCTGCAGCGTTATTCCCGTATCAAGCAGATCATGAACCAGGTAGTTTCGGAACCCGACCCGCTGCAGAAGAAATTATTCACAGAGAAGCTGGATAATATTTTGCTTCACCGAAAATGGGGATACCTGATCCTGTTCTCTGTATTATTCCTTTTATTTCAAAGTGTGTTCTGGATCGCGCAGTATCCCATGGATGCCATAGAATGGGCTTTTGCGAATATCAGCAGCCTGCTTGCGCAGTCCCTTCCGGATAACCGCTGGACCGATCTGTTGATCAATGGTGTGATCGCTGGCCTTTCTGGTATTCTGGTCTTTGTTCCGCAGATCATGATCCTTTTTGGCCTTATCACCCTGCTGGAAGACTCCGGGTATATGGCCCGTATAAGTTTTCTTAGTGACCGGCTCATGCGAAGTGTGGGGCTGAACGGAAAAAGTGTTATGCCCATGATCAGTGGCTTTGCCTGCGCCGTTCCTGCCATTATGAGCGCCAGGAATATCGAAAACAGGAAAGAACGTTTGCTTACCATCCTTATCACTCCGCTGATGAGCTGCTCGGCCCGATTACCGGTTTATTTTATCCTTATTGGATTGGTAATACCAAACACCCATTTGCTGGGTTTTCTTAGTTTGCAGGGATTGGTGATGATGGGACTTTATTTATTGGGGCTTGTGATGGCGCTGATCGTTTCCTATGTAGCCAAGTGGTTCATTAAGATCCAGGAAAAAAGTTTTTTCATCCTTGAGCTTCCCTCCTACCGTTCCCCCCGCTGGAATAATGTGATCCCTACTATGGTGAACAAGGCTAAGATATTCGTGTTTGACGCAGGAAAGATCATTATGGTGATCAGTCTCCTGCTTTGGGGACTTTGCTCATTTGGTCCTGGTAACAGCATACAACAGGTGAAGAATAAATATGAGGTGCTGAAATCAGCTCCCGGTGCAGATACCAGCAGCCTTGACCTCAGGTTGCAAACGGAGAAGCTGGAGTCTTCTTATGCAGGTATTTTGGGAAGAGCCATTGAGCCGGCCATCCAACCATTGGGGTATGATTGGAAGATCGGTATAGCCCTGATCACCTCATTTGCAGCAAGGGAGGTATTTGTGGGAACCATGGCCACCTTATATAGCGTGGGCACCAGGGATAAGAGCTCTGTTCGACTCAAAGAGAAAATGAAGGCGGCTAGAAAAGAGGACGGGACCATCGTATTCACACTGGCCACCGGACTATCACTCATGATATTTTATGTTTTTGCCATGCAATGCATGAGCACCCTTGCAGTGGTAAAAAGGGAAACAAGGTCATGGAAATGGCCCGCGATACAATTGGTATATATGACCGGGCTGGCATACCTGCTCAGCTTCCTGGTTTACCAGTTATTTAAATGATCCTCCATAGCGAGGCTCATAATATTCCCAAAGCAGTTTTGATATTTTTCTGGCCAGGGCCCAGGCTTCGTTATCGCGGCCCCAGCTTATATCAGTATTCTTCTTGGTAAATATGCAGAATATATAGGGACGATGCGGTGCATTCACGATCATTACTTCAGAGCGGGATGCATCTACACAACCATTTTTGCTGAATACTTCAATGGTTGCGGGTATCTGGGAAATGGCTTCATTCTCATCCCAGAAATTTCTTCCCAGGCAACGAAGCATGCGGTCGCAGATAGCTGGTGAAAACAACTGGTGCTTATATACCTTCTCAAGCAGGGTTCCCATTTCATAGGGAGTGGTCATTCCCCATTGGTAAATGGCACGAAAGCCCTCTCTTCCCGGCGTCCGGGAATTGACACGTGTGTTTTCAAAACCAAATCCTGCCAACAGCTCATTTATGCGCGTACCAGTGCCGGCGATACTTTGCAACCAGAGACTGGCCGTATTATCACTGGTGGTCAGCATCAGCATGATCAATTTCTTCAATGAAATGGTGGCATTCTCCTTAAAAGAACCCAGGATATCTGATCCGGCATAATAAAGGGAATCCTTATAGGTAAACAGGGAATCATAAGCCAGTTCGCCCTTATGCATTTTATCCATAAGCCCCAGCATGATCGGCACTTTTACTATGGAGGCCGTGGGAAATATGGTATCCTGGGCGATCCTTACTACCCTGTCTTTTTTCAGCTCCTTTACATAAATGCCGATCACCCCATGGTAATCTTTTATGAGGGCTTCTATTTTTTTCTGAAGTTTTTTGTCAGTTCTTTCCTGCGCGTAGTGCAACAGCGGAGAAAACAACAATAAAATGATCAGTAGCTTTTTCATTTGGCATTATTGAAATAATCTACAACCAGGTTACAAAACACCTTCACACCGGTCTTTATACAATTCTCGTCTATCATATAGAATGCAGTATGCTTGGAGGGCATTTTCAGGGGGTCGTTGCCAGGGCTCATTCCCCCAAGGTCAAAATAAAATGCAGGAGTTTTCAGTCCATAATAAGCGAAATCTTCTGCATTCGTGGTCCAATCCCTTTCCACTACATGGTTCTCTCCTATTGCTGATCGCATAGAGGGCAACATTCGTTGAACAAGTTTAGGGTCGTTATACGTCACCGCGGCATTCTCTGCGTAGGTGAGTTCGGTTTTTGCTCCATTGCCTTCGGCGATCTTTTCGGCCATCAGCCTCATTTTTTCCATGGTACTTCGCTGTATAGCTGTATCAAAAGTTCTAACTGTTCCATCCAATACACAATTATCGGGGATGATATTTCCGCGTGTACCCCCCTGGATCTTACCCACGGTAATGATCACCGGTGTTTTGGTCAGTTCTGACTGTCGGGAAACGATGGTTTGAAATCCCAGCATGATCTGGGCTGCTGTTGTAATAGGATCAACGCCTAACCAGGGTGTAGATCCATGTGCGCCTTTTCCCAGGACCGTTAATTTATAAAAGATCGCAGCGGCCATGAATGGTCCGGACTTATACGCAACATTACCTATCTCAATATCAGGTTGAAGATGTAATCCAAAAATAGCTTCCACTTTTGGATCATCCATCACGCCTTCTTTCACCATCAGGGGTGCACCGCCCTCCTCTCCTGCCGGCGGCCCTTCTTCGGATGGTTGAAATATGAACTTGACAGTTCCTTTTAATTCATTTTTCATTCCTGCCAGCACTTCGGCTGTGCTCATCAGGATGGCCATATGCACATCATGGCCGCAGGCATGCATCACAGAAAGATCTGCTCCATTGAACTTTCCTTTTTCTTTTGAGGCAAAGGGAAGCCCCGTTTTTTCTTCAATGGGTAATGCGTCCATATCTGAGCGAAGTGCAATACATGGACCAGGCTTTCCACCTTTCAGAATGCCTACTACCCCGGTTTTTGCCACTCCTTCTTTTACTTCCATTCCCAGCGAACGAAGATGCGCTGCGATCAGTTTGGCAGTTCTGTATTCATTATTTCCCAATTCAGGATGCTCATGAATATCTCTTCTCCAGGCCACCGCTTTGGATTGGATCTTTTCGGCAGCAGCTGATATGGCCTGCCTTATTTTAGTAAGGTCCTGCTGAGAATAACAAGCATTTACCAATAACAGGAGAAGCCAAATGGAACCTAATTTTTTCATTGCTGAAATTTGGACTAATATAATTGGAAATGTTCATACCCCTTCTCATAATTTGCCTCACCTAATTTGGCTATATTTAGACCGTATGCTGCTGCGCCATAGTCATTTTTTGCGAGCTGTATTCCTTCACAGCATCTCCGCTTTCGGCGGACCCCAGGCGCATATAGCCATGATGCTAAAAACCTTCGTGAAACAAACCCCCTATATCACCGAGCAGGAATTGATGGAATATAATGCGTTTTGCCAGTTGTTACCCGGCGCCTCCTCAACCCAAACACTTACACTGATCGGTTATAAACGAGGCGGTGTTCCTTTAGCGGTTGTTACGCTGTTGATCTGGATCCTGCCGGCCTGTATATTAATGGGTGCTTTTTCTTTTTTCCTTCCTTACATCGACCGAAAAGGGCTGGGAACGGATATATTTAAGTTCATTCCTCCTATGGCCGCGGGCTTCCTGTTCTATGCCTCGGTGGCGGCTTTCCCCTATGCGATCAAGAACCTGATCACCTGGGTGATCATGATCTTCGGTGCTGGTATTACTTACCTGTTGTTTGGCCAGCCATGGGCTATCCCGGCACTGATCGTTGCCAGCGGACTGGTGACTAACCTAAGCCGTAAACGTATTCCTCAGGTGGAACAAGTTCCGCGTAAGATAAAATGGTGGAACTTCTGGATGTTCGGTATCATATTCATTATTGCCGGAATTACCAGTGAAACTGCCCGTAAGAATGATTGGCCTCATCGAAAGCCCATCAATCTTTTTGAGAATAGTTACCGGATGGGTTCCCTGGTGTTTGGTGGCGGACAGGTACTGATGCCGATGATGTATGAGCAATGGAGCATACATCCGGAAGCGATCAAGAAAAGAAATCCCGGCGCTGTTCAGATAAACGAAAAAGATCTTTATACCGGTATGGGTATCGTTCGCGCAGTTCCCGGTCCCGTGTTTTCTATTGCTTCATTTGCCGGGGGGATGGCGCTGAAAGATATGGGTACGGAGATGCAGATCCTGGGATGTATCATTGGTATGATCGGCATTTTTTTGCCGAGCGCGTTATTGGTACTTTTCTTTTTCCCCATATGGAACAACCTGAAAAAATATGCCGCGGTCTATCGATCGCTGGAAGGCATCAATGCAGTGGTAGTGGGCATCATGGTAGCTTCCACTTTTTATATCATGCGTGATATTTCGTTTACGGAATTTGCCACACTGAGTTTTGTAAATATGGGAGTGATACTTGGCACCTTCCTCTTGTTGAATTTTACGAAGATACCTTCTCCGGTGATCGTGCTGGCCTGTATCACTCTTGGTTATTTTTTATAATAGCCTCCCTTCAGGATCTCTTCAAATACAGATTCGGGTACCATATAACGGATCGATTTTCCTTCTGTAATGGTTTTACGAATATGTGTAGAAGTAAGCTCCAGCAGGGGGGCTTTTAACAGGTGAAGTCGGGGAGCGTCAGAATTTTTTATTTCAAATCCAGGTCGCAGGTAAACATAGAGATCATAATTATTCATGATCAGTTCAGCATTTTTCCATTTGGGAAGATTCTGGTAACTGTCGCTGCCCATGATAATAGAAAATTCATGCTCAGGAAATTTCTCTGCGAGATACGCTAATGTATCAACCGTATAAGAAGGGCGGGGGAGAGTAAATTCTATTTCAGATGCTTTTATGCGATTATCATTTTCAGTGGCCAATCGTACCAGGTGAAGGCGATGATATTCATTCAGCAGGGTGGATTCATTCTTGAAGGGGTTCTGGGGGGAGACAATGAACCAAATTTTTTCTATTCCTGTTTCGTTCAGAATATGGTTCGCAATGATCAGGTGGGCAACATGAACAGGGTTGAATGATCCAAAATATAGCCCTATTTTCATAAAATATTGATAATCAATTGTTTAATTCTACCATTATTTGGTCTGCCTCATCCAGGCGCAGGCTGAGACGATAATCGGCCACTGTAACTGAGATGGGATCTCCCAGTGGAGCTACCTGTTCTACTATGATCAATTCCCCTGGTACACAGCCCATTTCCATCAGCTTTAATAGTAGTTCGGTGCTATTAAATTCTTTAATAATACCCGTTTGCCCGGGTTTAAGTGATGAGAGCCTGGTGACCATCGTATTCAATTATTCCGCAAAGCTACCCTTGCAGGATGAATTTTCTTTACGAATTTTGAAATTGTGGCTAAAGCATCCAGAATCAATTTTTTCTACGAGGTCTCCGGTTTCACACTGAAAGACAGGGGTAAACTTAAGGCCTTCCTGGAGAAGACCTTTCGCAAAGAGGGTCGACCCCTGGAATCCCTCAACTATATTTTTGTCAGCGACAAACGACTACTAGCCATTAACCGGGATTACCTCCAGCATGATTACTATACAGATATCATCAGTTTTGATCTTTCCGCAGGAGATGATTTAGTGGGGGAGATCTATATAAGCATCGACCGTGTTAGGGAAAATGCCAGAGCTCTGGGACATTCCTTTAAATCAGAACTTCATAGGGTCATTTTCCATGGCGCGCTTCATTTATGTGGCTACAAGGATAAATCCCTCAGGGACATCAAACTCATGAGAAAGAAGGAAGAAGAGAGCCTTTCCGCCTATTTTGCATAATGTTCCACGGGGAACATTTCCAATGTTTCCACGTGGAACATTGAACTCGGGACTTTAGACTCCCGTCTACTCCTAACTCTTAACTCCTAACTAATAACTCGTTCCGTACCTTTGCCTCCCATGTTTCCAGAATACGACATAATTGTGGTTGGTGCAGGTCATGCTGGCTGCGAAGCTGCAGCCGCAGCCGCAAATCTTGGTTCCAAAACGCTTTTGGTGACCATGAATATGCAGACCATTGCTCAAATGAGCTGTAATCCCGCTATGGGGGGTATTGCCAAAGGCCAGATCGTAAGGGAAATAGATGCGATGGGTGGTTATTCCGGAATTGTTACCGACCAGTCTACCATACAATTCAGGATGCTGAACCGATCAAAAGGTCCGGCCATGTGGAGCCCCAGGGCGCAAAACGACCGCATGCTCTTCCATATTAAGTGGAGGGAAATGCTGGAGAACACGCCCAACCTTGATTTTTACCAGGATATGGTAAAGGGATTATTAGTGAAAGATGGAAGCTGTTATGGGGTGGTAACTGGTTTAGGACATGAAATAAAGGCCAAAGCAGTGGTGCTGACAAACGGCACTTTTCTCAATGGCATTGTGCATATTGGAGAAAAGCAGTTTGGTGGGGGAAGAATGGCTGAAAAAGCCGCCACTGGAATCACCGAGCAATTGGTGGAACTGGGTTTTGAATCAGATCGCCTGAAAACGGGCACTCCTCCAAGGGTGGATGGAAGAAGCCTTGATTATACAAAAATGGAAGAGCAGCCCGGTGATAATGAGATAGTGGGCTTCTCCTATAAAAACCTTGAAAGGCCCGCCCAGCAAAGATCCTGTTGGATCACCTATACAAATAACAAGGTTCATGATATCCTGCGAACAGGCTTTGATCGCAGTCCCATGTTTGCTGGACGTATCGACGGAGTAGGGCCCAGGTATTGCCCCAGCATAGAAGATAAAATTAACCGGTTCGCCGAGAGGGACCGCCACCAGATCTTCGTGGAGCCAGAAGGATGGAATACGGTGGAGATCTATGTAAATGGATTTTCAACCTCCCTGCCCGAAGATGTGCAATACGACGCTCTTCGTACTATACCAGGATTTGAGAACGCCAAAATGTTTCGACCCGGGTATGCTATCGAATATGACTTCTTTCCTCCTACACAGCTAAATTATAGCCTGGAGACAAAAATAATCCGCAACCTTTTCTTTGCGGGTCAGATCAATGGAACCACGGGATATGAGGAAGCAGCCTGCCAGGGGCTGATGGCCGGCATTAATGCACATCATTCGGCCCGCGACCTGGCCCCGGTGATCCTCAAGAGAAGCGATGCCTATATCGGTGTGCTGATCGATGATCTTATTAGTAAAGGAACGCAGGAACCTTATCGCATGTTTACTTCCCGTGCAGAATTCCGCACGCTTTTGCGACAGGATAATGCAGACCTGCGGCTTACTGCATTAAGTCATGGACTTGGGTTGGCAGATGAAAACAGAATGAACCGTGTAACGGAGAAAAAAAATGCAGTAGAGAAGATCCGTGGCATACTGAAAGAGATGAATGTGGAACCAGAGGAAGTAAATGCATGGCTTTCTGAATTGGGTACGGCTACCATCAATGAAAAACAACGCGCGCAAAAAATGTTGTTGCGTCCCGATGTGGAATTAAAAGATATGATACGCGTATTACCGAAATTAAAAGAAGCGCTTGGATCATTCGATGATGAATTCATTGAGCAGGCTTCTATACAGGTGAAATACGATGTATATATTGAAAAGGAAAAAGAATTGGTGCAACGAATGAGCCAGCTGGAAGAATTGGCTATTCCAGATTCTTTCGATTATAAAAAGATCGCCTCATTGGGAAACGAAGCGCGTGAAAAATTAACGAAGATCAGACCAAGAACACTGGGACAGGCCAGTCGTATTTCGGGGATCAACCCCAGCGATGTACAGATACTGATGGTCTTTATGGGTCGTTAAGCCACCACTTTTAATTCAACTCCAAGGTCACTTTCCTGTAATTCAATTCTCCTTGTGATATCATTCAGGGAGGAAAGTCGCTGTACCGTGTAAGGAATAGTATCCAACCCGGAAACGAAACGTTGTATATAACTATAGATACCAATAAGGCTGCCGGCTTCAATGGCGCCACCGGTTGTTTTTTGTGTAACCAGTAAGGAAACTCCGATCACTACCATAACCATGATCTCCATTACACCGAAGTTCCAGGCTTCCTGGTCGCTGATACGAACCTGCCAGTTCCGAAGATTAGTATAGTGCTGACGGATCAGGTGTCCATTACCGGAAGAAATGATATCCACCTGTTTTTCCAGTTCATCATTTTTTTTCCTGTTCAGGCTTTTCATTTTCTTTCCATAGAAATAGCTCATGGCGATCACAGGTAATAAAATACTGAGGCATACCATCACTACAGCCGTGTCATAAAAGAATAAAAGGACCAGGGAACCAAATATGCTATAGATGGCCTCGATCACATATACAAGGTCGTATTCAAGAAAATCAACAAACTCGCGAGCCAGGGTAGAATGCGCACTTAGTTTGGAAACATCTTCCACTGTATAACGGCGGGCCAGTGATTTTGTAACGAGTGAGGTATAAATATCAGAATAGGTACGGGTATCCAGGCGATGACGAATGGTTCCAATGATCAACCAGCCAAAATGGATGGCAGATAAAGTGATCAATCCGCTATAAGAACCCCTGACCAGGTCGTTTACCGCCATTCCCAGGAAAAATGGACGCATCAGGTTGCCCAGCATCTCCAGGGAAAACAGGATATAGGTTAGCACCAGCCGATAACGGTGCTGCATCATGATCTGACGTAAGATGGCAAAACGGGACATGGTTCATCAATTAAATAAATGATCGTCGGTTCATCGCTTATGCGATGGGCAAAAGCCTTTCTTAATGGGGGTAAGTAAGGGTAAGACTGTTACTGGGTCAGCTCGTTTAACTGCTGTAAAGTTAGTTCACGAGACGTTAACGAATTATTGTTTTTTCCTGAAATTGTTCCACGGCAGTTAGTCGCACCGCATTGACAATCAAACGGTTCCATGTTGTTATCGAGGAAGTCGGCATAGTCTAAAGTAAGCTCAGCACCCTTATGTATATCAGTAATTGCTAATACGTTCAAACCATCAAATTTAGTGTTAGGCTGGCAGCTATGGTTTTGGGGCGCCCATTCGGAAGGGTCATCATCCCAGAGTATAAACACCTCATTGCTGACAGGGTAGGCGTAGCGGCGGAAATGCAGTTTTTCATCTTCATTCCAGTTCTTATCTACAAACCTTTTCGTGATGATGCGTTGGGAGCGACCTTCTCCTTTGAAAACGATCTCTCCTTTTTTTATGTTGCGGTCGGCATAGATACCATAACCCGCAATAGAATTACCTTTTATCTTATATGCTTTCTTTTTTCTTTCATGACGGGCCATTCCTTCAGCGATCATAAGTTCCAGGAAACCCGCTTGACCAATACCGTCGAATTTCAGGATATAATCAGCCGACCCTTCATAGCCATCTTTATAAAAAACCGAACAGGTAAAATTGATCTCCAGGAAATAAACTTCTTTCTTTTCATTTACCCGAAAATCCAAACGGGCATAACCTACGCCGTTAAAACCATTGAATACTTTTTCAGCTGCCAGTCTCAGTTCTTTCTCCAGTTCGGGATCTTCACAGGGAAAATTGCAATCCGGGTGCAGTTCCGAAGTTTTTAATTCATAGGTTTTGAAAGATCTTCCTTCGGGGAAGCGATATTCAACTGGTTTAAATACCCTGCAACTATGCCCATCAGGATTGGCAGCCACCAATACGGTAAACTCTCTGCCATCAATATATTCTTCTACCAGCAAGGGCCCATATTCTTCCAGGATGTTTTCACATTTCAGTTTCAATTCATCCAGGTTATGCGCCAGTGAGTGCTGGTCAACACCCAAACTATCACCCGCCTTGGAAGGTTTAACAAAAACCGGGAACTTCAGTTGTTTCACCACTTCAACAATGTCTGCCATACCGGAAACAAGTATATAACCGGGCGTTTTTACATTTTCGCAAAAAGCCAGGTATTTCATCAGTTCTTTTGGGGGATCATAGAGTTTGCTGCTGGGCCCTGTGAAAGGCATATTCAGTAATTCCATGGAATAGATCACATCAATGCTGGGCACCTCCCATTCCAGGTATCCCTCGCAAAGGTTTACGAAAATATCATAGCCCTGTTTGCTTAATTCTTTCAGCTGTTTATAGGTAGTGAGCTTATTAAGGAAAACCGTATCCAGTTCGGCCCCCGGCAATAATGAACGCAGGTCACGGGCAGGATCATAATTCTTATAATCTACTCCTGTGGTGGAATAATCTGGTTGGAGAACGCAAACTTTCATGATCGTAGACTTGGGCTATTCTTGCTGGGCTTTTTGGCAGATCTTTTGGCAGGGGAGGTCAGGGCCTTTCTTCTTAAGGCGTCATAAAGTATTTCGACTACGACGCTGGTAAAACTAACGTTGGAGGCTTTCAGAATAGCCCCGATGGAAGTATAATTTTCATCTTCACTAAGGCCGCACTGTGCATTAACTTCCAGCATATATAATTTCCCCGTGCTGGCATCCTGCCGGATATCAATACGGGTATAACCCTTGCCTCCACAGGACCGGTAAGCGTCCATACTTAATTGCTTAAGTGCGGGGATCAGCTTAGGATCTACTTTTTGATATTCGTAAAAATTCTCATTTTCCGGCATGGGCGTCTCATCTTCATAGATCTCCCAAAGGCGATCAAAAGAGAGAAATTTCTCCGAATCGGGTAATGACCGGTGAAATACACGTTCAACTGGTTCATATACGATGCAATGTTCAGGATCATCGGCAGATCCAGTGATGAAACTCGTGAATTCGGGTCCGGTAATGAACTGCTCAACAAATATCCCATCCACCAGCAGGTTCCAGCCACGGTAACCCTTGTATATCTCTTCCACCCTTGCCTTTAATTCCTCTTCGGTATGCACCACATTTTTTACGGATACGCCCATGCTTCCTCCAGAAACGGCAGGTTTGATGATCAGTGGTGTTCCCACCCGCTGGCAGATCCCTTTGATGGAACCTTTTTTCTCGGTGATCACCCTCCATCCCGCAGTAGGTACGGCCGCTTTATCAAAAGCTTTTTTCATCGGGATCTTAGAGGTGGTAGTATCGTAAAAATGAACATCGGAACCGGTATAGGCCAGTTTCTGTTTTTCTAATTCTTTGATCACGGAAATGCCAGGGGTACCATTCACTTCATCGCCATCACAGAGATTAAGCACCAGGGCTGTTTTTCCATTGCTATTTTCTTTAATAGATGCAATGATGGGGGCATAGTTATCCATGGTAACGGGTTGCCATTTCCATTCCAGTTCCAGCTCTGCGAATACGCTGGTATATTCTTTTATACTTTGGGTAAAATCGTAATAATGCTGAATATTGGGGTCTTCCGATTCAAGATGAGGCGCTAAAACCCAGATAAGGTAGTTTTTAAGATCGCCAGTACTTTTCATTAAGCTACTTTTTTATTAAGCTGTCGTTTCTTATTCAGCATATGCTGGATAAAATCGGTGAAACGGTATTTCTTCCTGGCTTCTTCATTGAGAAATGCGGCCCCTTTGATCGTTCCCAGGCAGGAGGCATGTCCGCAATAACATTGAAAAGATTGGGTCATTTCCCATTCGGTGGAAGGGTAAAAGAAACTAAGTTCCTCGTCTTTTTTTATATCGCGCAAGGCGACCAGCTTCATCGTGCTGGTATCAAAGAATACATTTGGTTCGCAACTGTGATTGATATACTGGAGGTGCTCAGGTACCAGCGTGATATGCTTTTGCTCGCCTACCTGTACCGTAAGATAAGTTGGTTCCGCAGCGATGGTTCCGGCGGTAAAATCACTGATCAGTTCTCCGGTGGAGAAAGGCCTTGTTACAAACAATGCGTTCTGATCATTGGATAATCGGCGCCTGACCTCAGCATAACCATGATGACTTATAAGGCGATAACCTGCAGATTGCGACATAAAAAATAATGGGTTAGTAAGTATTAATAGGAAAGTTATAGATAAACTTTATTTAAACAAGTTTAATGGAGCCCAATGTTGATAATTAACATGTGAAAAACAATTGACCCTGGTTAATGATTCAGCATCTTTGCGGCCTCTGATCCATGCGTATAGTTTTATCCATAGCTATTATCTTAATTGGAACTGTTTCCGGATGGTCGCAATGCCCTGCGGCTATTAATACATTTCCCTATAATGAAGGATTTGAAATTTCCAATGGTGGATGGGTTTCCGGAGGTACAGGAAATGATTGGGCCTGGGGTACCCCCTCTAAACCAGTTATCTCTTCTGCCGGTTCAGGAACAAAATGCTGGGTAGTAGGAGGGCTGACCACGGGTCCTTATGCAGATGGCGCTGCTTCCTGGTTACAATCTCCCTGTTTTGATCTAAGCAGCCTGTCTTATCCCTATATAAATTTCAAGGTCTTCTGGGAGATGGAACAGCGTTTTGACGGGGCCTCTTTTCAATACTCTTTGGATAATGGAGCCAGCTGGACAAACGTGGGATCTTTTTCTGATGCCAGCAATTGCCTGAATACAAACTGGTTTAATTTTTCATCCATTACCTATCTCACACAGGCATCTGTAAAGGAGGGATGGTCGGGAAATAAACAGTCAACCAACGGTAGCTGCAGGGGAGGTAATGGATCCAGCAACTGGTTAACCGCTAAGCATACCATGCCTTACCTCGCGGGAAAATCATCCGTTATATTCCGTTTTATTTTTGGAGCCGGTACCATATGCAACAATTATGATGGCTTTGCAATTGATGATATAGAGATCAGCGAGGCCCCGGCGAATATTGCGGGGTTTACTTATACCTGCAGCAGTGCAACCAAAGTAAATTTTACCAATACCTCTGCACCCTGTCCTGGAACTATCAGTTGGGATTTTGATGACCCCAACTCCGGCGCAAACAATATTTCCAGCCAGCTATCACCCATTCATGATTTCTCCGGACCAGGAACCTATCGAGTAAAACTATCTGTTTCCGGACCCGGCAACGCCCCTTCAAGTATTACGAAGGACATTACTATTATTGGACTGCAAACATCGCAGGTAAGCCCTGCCGATTGTCAAACCAATACAGGAGGATCATTATCTGTATCTGTTACCGGAGGCGCCGGACCCTTTAATTATAACTGGAATACGATACCCGCACAGAACACACCTATTGCCAGTAACCTGGGAGTCGGCATTTATACGGTGACGGTCTCTGGTCCGAACACCTGTTCCAATACTGCCGATGGATCGGTATTGCCAGATGCCAGCTGTACCGATGTGTATTTTCCATCCGCATTTACTCCGAATGGGAATGGAAGAAACGATCGTTTTGGCCCTTTGGGCAGCCTGGCAGCTATTTCAAATTATCAGTTACAGATATTTAACCGTTGGGGTCAACGGATATTCATTTCAAAAGACCCTATGAAAAAATGGGATGGAACAGTGAACGGTACAAGAACCGATGGTAATTTATTTACCTGGTTTGCGGAATATCAATTGCCCGGTAAGGAGAAACAATTCAGGAAAGGAACGCTGGTGCTTATTCGTTAAATGGTTTCTTAGCCGATAAAACCATTCTAAGTTCGCCATAACTGTATTCTTCTCCTAATGATCCGCGAAGCGCGTTCAGTCCGATGATCTCATTTTTTTCTTCAATTGCAGCCATGATACGATCATACCGGTCCTTTGGCATAAGGTCCAGGATGTCTATCCTTTTTTCCTCCAGTAGTTTGGCCATATGGGATTCAATGGTGGAAGCAGATAATGCTCTTATTTCGGCGATCTCTTGGATGCCTTTCCCCTGCAGGAACAATTCCAGGGTCTGGTCATGCGAAGGGATCTTTTTTTCTTTGGCTGAGGGTGTCTTTTTATTACGGCTGCGTTTTTCTTTTTTCTCGTGGATCAGGGAGCCGATACCTTTCTCTTTTGCATAAGCGCAAATGATCTCCAGGAAATCGGGACCGAAGGATTTGGCTTTTTTCTCACCAAAACCACTGATCAGCTGAAGTTCCTCCGGCGTATGCGGAAGATAGGTGGCCATTTCATCTATACTTGCAGTGCCCGCTACCAGGTAAACCGGAAGATCCTTCTGAAGACAGATTTTTTCGCGGCATTTACGAAGACGGTAATGCAATTCCGGATGAGGGGATTGGTTCTTCTGCTGACTGGCATAGGTATTCAACTGGAATGGCGGAAGGACGAATTGTTTTTTTCTTTCCAGCCAACTATGGGTATCGAGGTGGCCATCCATTCCAAGAAGGGCATGTTTTTTCTCACAGAGATCCGTAAACAATTGTTTTAAGCTATCATTGGATTCTTTTGCCATTTCACGATTATCTGTACTGAATGGCGATCGATGCAGCTCAGCTATCAGTTCGTCCAGCAAAGGAATAAAATGGGCGGCGGCCCTGATGATTCTTTCCGCCAGGGCAGAGTTTTGTTCAGGAGTTGTTTCCCTGTTGAATTCCTGGTCTAACCAATTATGAAATTTCAGGGCGGTCTCCTGAAGCATTTCAACTTTTTCTGTCCACCCGGCCAGCCATTGCTCCCAACCTTCGCGGAAACTTTTTTTATTGGTGTTGAGAAGGTCTTTGAATTCTTTTAACCGGGCCTTAATGGGTGAAAGGTCAAAATACTGTTTCAGCAGTTTTAGCTGGTAAGCTCGTTTTGATCGCTGTAGTTCTTCTTCCAGGGCGGATGAGCTATTGATCTGTTTTGCAAACTTCAGTATCCGCGGATCGGTGAAAAGACTGTTCTTACGGATCCGGCTTTTCAACACCATTCCTTCAAGGTTGGTACAGCGACTAAGTGCCACGTATACCTGTCCCGGCGCGAATGCTTCTCCCGCATCGATCACTGCTTTTTCAAAGGTGAGCCCCTGGCTTTTATGGATGGTGATGGCCCATGCCAGTCGAAGCGGGAATTGCTTAAAAGAGCCCAGCACATTTTCTTCCAGGGTCTGCGAGGTTTTGTTAAGTGTATAGCGGATATTCTCCCAGTCTTCGGGCCTTACTTCAATATCTTTTTCTTCATCTTGGCAATAAACGGTGATCTTTTCTTTTTCCAGCTTTTTAATGACGCCGATCTTACCATTGAAGAAACGTTTCCCATTTTCTGCCATGTCATTTCGGATGAACATGACCTGCGCCCCTGTTTTTAATAATAGTTCTTTGTCGGCCGGGAAAGCGGTCTCCGGAAAATCGCCTTCCACTTCCGCATTATAATGTAACGGAGTGCCGGGTAATTTTTCCAGTTCAGTAAGATTGATACGCCTGGCGATCTCGTTATGTGTGGTCAGCAGGATATATTCTTCCTTGCCGCTATGGAATCCGGGGTTGAATCTTTTTTCCAGTATGGTAAGGCCCTCTTCATTCAGTTCATTATTGCGGACCTGGTTCAGAAGCTGTACAAAATTTTCATCCCGCTGGCGGTAGACCTTATCGAATTCTATATAAAGCGGGCTTTCCTGGCGGATCACCTGGGAATCAAAAAAGAAAGGGCTGTCATAATAGGCGGATAATATTTTCCAGTCCTGGTCACGAACCACCGGTGGCAGCTGGAACATATCGCCAATGAAAAGCATTTGTACGCCGCCAAAAGGTTCATGAAGTTTTTGTCGGGCATGGCGAAGAACAGCATCCACCGCATCCAGTGTATCTGCGCGCACCATACTTATCTCATCTATTACCAGCAGTTCCAGTTGTTGTAAGAGTTTTCTTTTTTCGGCGGAATAGCGGAGGCGGCTGAGCAGGGTATAGCGGTCAAAGGCATCGGTATCTTCTTTTGCTTTCCCTTCGGGGATAAAGGTTCCGAAAGGCAGCTGGAGAAAAGAGTGAATGGTGCTGCCACCAGCATTGATGGCGGCCACGCCTGTAGGGGCCACGATAGCCATTTGTTTGGGGCAGTGCTGGCGGATATGTTTGAGAAAAGTTGTTTTGCCGGTGCCTGCTTTGCCGGTGAGGAAAATATTGCGGCTGCTTTGGTTAATGAGTGCAACGGCGATGTCGAAGATCCGATTCGATTTATCTGTTTCCACAAAAATTTGCTTTTAGGCTTCCACAAATTAAAACTTATTACCGCACTATTCTTTTGTATTCAAGTTTATGTCTTCCGAAATTTATGAGTAACCCTACTTTATATCCGCTGATCTTTAAATAATTCAAAATTTGAGCTATATGATTCATCGATAAACCGTTTTCAGAAGCTTTCACCTCTAATATGATCTTTTCAAAGCAGGTAAAATCCGGGCTAAATAAGCTTTTAAGAATCTGACCTTTGTAGGTAATGGTTAATTTGGGCTCCCTTTCATGATACAAGCGGTCCTGAATAAACTCTATTTCCATAGCATCTTTGTACACTATCTCAGAAAAGCCAAATCCAAGGATGGATTGAACTTTCATGCAATGACCTATAATTTTAAAGGTCTCCGGTTTGTATAAAAAGGATTGCATTTATTGAAAAATCTTGTTTTAATTTTTTTCTGTGAAAATTTGTGTTCAATTATTTTTGTACACAGATGCACAGGATTAACACAGATAATACAAGGCTTAAAGGCCCGTACGATCAATGAACCAGGATATGCTTGGATCTTTAGGATTAGCCGCGAAGCGGTGCTCTTCGCCTATCCCTTGTGTTCATTGTATTAAATCTGTGTCCATCTGTGATAATCTGTGTACAAAAAAAATAGGGGCCGCCGAAGGCGGCCCCATACTTAACCCCCACGAATCACTGCTCTGCTTTAGCACCGAGCAGCAGTAGCTCTGTAGCCACAACCTCACAAACATATTTTTTCACACCGTCTTTATCTGTGTAGCTACGGTTGCTCAGCCTTCCTTCAACCGCCACTTCTTTACCCTTATCCATGTACTTCTCCGCTAATTCAGCCAGCTTATCCCAGGCAACGACCTTATGCCACTGCGTTTCAGTCACTTTCTCCCCGTTGGCTTTTCGATAAGTGTCATTGGTGGCCAGGTCGAAATTGGCGACCTTCTTTCCACTCTCCAGCGTTTTTACTTCAGGTTTGGCACCCAGGTGCCCGATCAGTTGAACTTTGTTTTTAATCGCATTCATACTCTGCATTTTTTTGTCCGGCAGTAATAACCGAACGGTTACTTAATTCCACACGCGATGTGTATTCACCCGACAAATATGAACGAATACACCTGCTATATCCGGTAAATAAACACTTAAGTTTCGTTTAATTCCATTGGAAGAAATCATTGGCTGATCCAAATTTGGATAACCAAAATTTATTTTATGATCAGTGAGAACATGAGCCTGCACCATCGCTATTGCAGGCAGTGCCAGCGAGCCATTCGCGGAAGAATAGATAAAAAATTCTGCGATGACTATTGCCGGAACAGTTTTAATAATAAACTGAAGGGAATGACGAATAA
The DNA here is from genome assembly GCA_016720565.1 of Chitinophagaceae bacterium. Classification (GTDB taxonomy): domain Bacteria; phylum Bacteroidota; class Bacteroidia; order Chitinophagales; family Chitinophagaceae; genus JJ008. The sequence continues at coordinate 748,677 of JADKKJ010000011.1, read as the reverse complement.
TCTTTTCCGGAACATCAATAATGCGCTTCGGAAGAATCATCGTATTCTTGGCAATCTGCTTGAAGAAGAGGCGGTGCCGATCGCCAAAACAAAAAAAGAAAGATTGGAAAGGATGGGATTTCAATTCAAATACCTCACTCATTCCGATAGCAGGGAAGGCAAACATTATCACTATGTATATGACCACGCCTATGTGCCACTGGAAAACGGGTGGGTATTGATCGTGAAGCAAGGGGGAGACAAATAGAAGGGTATATAAGTAGATAGGCGCCGGATCTGCCTGTGCGTCCCTAACCGGTTATCGACAGGGATAAGATTTCACAATTATTAATCAGGATCAGGAGCTTGAATGCGGCCTGCCATTACATTTGCAGCATGCAAAAACCCATCATCTGCATCGGGGCCGCCCTGGTTGACGAATTATTCCATGCCAGGGAAGAAATGCTGCTGGCCACTACCATAGACGCTTCCGTTACTAAGACAGCCGGAGGCGTGGCCCGAAATATCGCCCATCAATTAGCTATATTAAACGTCCCCGTTCAGCTTATCAGCGTTTTTGGCGATGATAGTGATGGGGGCTGGCTGAAAAGCGTTTGTCAGAATGCCGGCGTAAAACTGGATGCCTCCATTACCCGCGAGGGTTTATCGGGAAAATACACGGGAATATTGAATATTGATGGATCTCTGTTCACTGCATTCCTTACCAATGCGGCCAATTACCTGATCACTCCCGAACATCTTAAAAGAAATATTGACCTGCTGTATACAGCTTCATTTTTATTAGCAGATGCAAATATCAATGTGGATACAGCGGAATGGTTGCTGACCTTTAGTCGCCAGACTGGCATTCCTTTTATCATAGAACCAGTATCGGTTCCTCCTGCAAGGAAATTCAAGGATACTGACCTGAATGGCCTATACCTTATTACTCCCAATGAAGATGAACTGCCGGTACTTTGCTCAGGAGAATCTAATATGGCGCAATTGATGGCGGAGGAGTTATTGAAAAAAGGAGTGCAGCATATCTGGCTGCATAATGGTAAACAGGGCTCGGCACTTTACAGTGATGGAAAAACTCTTTCGCTGCCCGCACCCAATATTGAAGTGATCGATTGTACCGGCGCGGGTGATGGGTCTCTCTCCGGATTCTTATTGGGGAAACACCTGGGCCGAAATGATGCCGATTGTTTGAAACTTGCCCATACGCTTTCTGCCGAGATCCTGCAGGTGAATGGCGCCATCGCCACGCATCTTGACCAGGAAAAACTTTTAGGATTGATCAGTAAATATTATCCCGACTAATGCATTCCTATTTATCCATACAACCCGAGGTGGAAGAAGCCCTTCGACTGGGAAAACCAGTGGTGGCCCTGGAGTCTACGATTATTTCTCATGGTATGCCCTACCCGAAAAACGTGGAAACGGCGCTTGCTGTGGAGGCAGAAGTAAGAAATGAAGGTGCCATTCCTGCTACGATCGCGATTTTCCGGGGTAAATGCCATATAGGATTAAGTAAAGACGAACTTGACTATTTCGGCCAGGCGAAGGGGGTATGGAAAGTCTCTATTCGCGATATGCCCTATGTGATCACGCAAAATTTATACGGGGCAACTACCGTGGCCGCTACTATGCGCATTGCTGCCATGGCTGGAATAAAAATATTTGTCACAGGTGGAATAGGAGGGGTGCACCGCGGAGCGGAAACAAGTATGGATATATCCGCTGATCTTACTGAAATGGGAGAAACCAATGTGGCTGTGGTATCTGCCGGGGTAAAATCCATTTTGGATATTGGCCTTACACTGGAATACCTGGAAACCAAAGGTATTCCTGTTGTTACCTTCGAGCAGGATGAGTTCCCGAGTTTTTATTCTTCTAAAAGCGGGTATGCTTCACCATTAAGAATGGATTCTCCTGAAGCGATCGCAAAAATGATCAGGACTAAATGGGAACTGGGATTAAAAGGCGCCGTACTGATCGCCAACCCGGTGCCTTCCGGGGAAGGTATGAACGATAAAAAGATTCAAAAACATATTGACAGGGCTATAGCCGCTGCGGAAAGAGATAATATCAGGGGGAAAGAGGTGACCCCTTTTTTACTAAAATATATTGCCAAACATACCGAAGGGGAAAGCCTGGAATCGAATATTGCTTTGATAAAGAATAATGCCAGGCTGGGCGCTAAAATAGCAACGAAGCTTCTGGCTATTAGCCCTTAGCCGGAACTGTGTACCATTGTGTACTCATCCATTTGTAGTCAGAATTCCCCCGTACTGCTAAATAGGCTAGAGGCTCATGGCTAGCAGCTAGTGGCTATACTCCAAACGGTTTATCTATCGCTGTACTGAATGGAGAAAAAGATTTAGGTCCCTCTTCCGTCATATAGATACAATCCTCCAGCCTTACACCAAATTCACCGGGAATGGCAATGGTAGGTTCTATGCTGAAGCACATACCCGTTTGTAACAATTGTTTATTTCCTTTTACCATATTTCCCCATTCATGACCATCCATACCAATACCATGACCGGTACGGTGAGGAAGTCCGGGTAATTTATAGCCGGGACCGAAGCCTGCATCTTCTATTACTTTCCTTGCAGCGCGATCCACATTTTCACAGGGCTTTCCTAATTCTGCGGCCTTAAATCCGGCCAGCTGTGATGCTTTTTCCAGTTCCCAGATCTCGTTCTGCCTTTTTGTAGGCGCCGCGCCGAATACGATGGTCCTTGTGATATCTGCACTATAGCCTTCCACTTCGCAACCGCAATCCATTAATACAATATCTCCTTTCTTAAGGATCTTAGGTGTAGTGGTTCCATGCGGATAAGCCGAAGCTTCCGCTATCAGGATCAATCCGCCACCTCCCGAACCACCCAGCTGAGCTGTAGTGCGGGAAATAATCGCATTGATATCTCCGGGTGTCATGCCTTCATGTAATCCACGAATACCCTCCGTGATGGAGGCAACCGTGATATCATTGGCTTTTTGCATCAATGCCAGCTCCGCTTTTGTTTTGATCATTCGGCAGGCCATGGTAATGGGTGTTCCGCTTACCATATTGAAACCTGTGGCTTCTTTTTTCACTCCATCAGCAATAAAATAACGAAGCCGCTCATCAAATGCGATGGAACCCGAACGACTTCCTGCATCCTGTATTGATCGTACGATCTGTTTGTAAGGACTTTCATCTTCCTGCCACACATAGACCTCTTTGCCAAGCTTTATCAATTCCCTGAACCGGGATTCTTCAAAGGCTGGACATACATATCTTACTTCTCCTTTTTTGGGAATGATAGCCACCATGGGTCTTTCGCTGGCCCACCAGCTGATACCGGTGAAATAGTCGAGGTTGGTGGTACCTGCATCCAGGATCAGCGCTTCAATATTCTGCGCCACCATTAATTGCTGTGCCTTTGCGATCCTTGCCTTTCTTTCCTCTGTTCCAATGGCAGGAACGTTTCGTGACACAGAACTTAGTCCTGGTTTATTTTGTCCAACAGAACTAATACCGGTAAGTAAACTGCTGGTGGTAAGTGCGGCAGAGATCTGCAGGAAGGTGCGGCGATGGATGGACATTTTATTGGGTTTATGAAGGAAGATACGAATATAGCAGATAGCTTCTAGCCTCTAGGAGCTAGCCAGATCAGTTAATCATCGAGAGTTTGTCCATTTAACAACAGACTTAAACTTGAATGCCTGATAGGCTTGCAGCTTGAGGCTAAGAGCTAAAAGCTGTTCCTTAGTCCCTGTAATTCCTTATATACTCTGCCAGCTGATCCCGGCTGTTCTGACTGAACAAAAGATCAGATACAACCCTGTAATTGTTTCGATCAGTGATATTTCGGTAAACCTGTTTCGCCAGCATTAACCTGTTAGACTCCTGAGAAACCATTTCTATAAGTGTTTTAGCCTGGGCACTGGTAAAATAATAGCGGTTATCATTAAACAGATCCTGAAGGGCTGACATTTTTTCGCCAGGGAAGATCTTTGATTGTATACTCTGCCTGATCTCGTTGAATTTGCTATCAGAAACCGGCGTTCTTCCTCCGGTTGTATTGTCTTTATAGCTGCGGATAAAACTTCCCAGCTGATCCTTGCTGGTTTGAAAACTAAACACATCATATACCTGGTTTATATTATTTCTGTCGACGATACCCCTGTATCCAGCCTTGGCCAGGTCCAGTTTATCGCCTTCAAAACTAAACAGGCGAAGCATTTTACTTACCTGCGCAGCCGTAAAGAAATAATTCAGGTTATTGAATGCCGCCTTAACTGTATTTACCTGAGTGGTAGGAGGCCATTGTGATTTTACCGTTTCATAAAGACGATTATAATCGGATTCCGACATGGCATAGTTATAATTGTTGTCACTATTCACATCATCTTTATAATTGCTTACATAGCTGTTCAGCTGGTCTTTGTTTGACTGGAAGGTCAGCAGGTCAACTACCTGGTAGAAGTTATTGCGATCTACAATTCCGCGATAAGATAATTTTGCCAGGCGAAGCCGGCTGTTGTCCGAATTGATCAGCTGAATAAGTTGAACTACCTGTCCTACAGAATAATATTTAGAGGTATTATTAAAGGCATCGGTAATTGAATTTTCCTGGGTACTTGGAGGCCATTGCTGCTTGATATCATTTAAAAGTGTGGTGAATTCCTGCTCACTCATTTCCCTTCTTCCACCACCATCGCCATAACCGCCGCCTCCATTACCACCATATCCACCACCACCGCGCGTCTCGTAATTGTCAACATAATCATAGAGTTCATTCTTACTGGAAGTATTGAACATATAATAAAGCAGGTAATAATTTTCGCGGTCAATAATATTTCTATATGCCTGTTTTACCAATGGAAGCCTGTTAGATTCTCCATCGACCAATTGCATTAACTGGTCCACCTGGTTTACGGTAAAAGAATAATCGCTGTTGTTAAACGAATTTGCCACGTAAGAATTTCTTTGCTGGGGTGTGCGCTGTGCCCTTACCGAACGTAACAGGTTGTTGAAATTAATGGTGCTCATGGCGGGGTTATCATTGAAATCACTCCCCCCCCTTGATTCTATCATTTCTATACAGCCATTACCCGTAACAGTAATATCCAGATCATAACCCCTGCGGATCACAAAACTGGTACTGACCTGCTCAATACGATTGGTATTGAGATTAGTGCGGGAGACCTGTAGCGTATGCTGACCGTTATTTATTCTTTCCAGGTTTCCGGAACTACTGTTTCCTGTGACCACCGTATTGGCCAATAGCTGATCGCGACCATCCACCATCAGGCGGAGGTCCTTATTTCCAACAATCGTTAAATTGACCTGGTTCCTGTTTCGTTGGGCGCTTACATTCAGTACCAGCGCCAGAATGGCCATAAGGGTAAAACAAAATCGCATATTCATTAGTGTTTAGTGATAATGACTAATTATTAAAGATAACTGTATAGTCATAAAGTTACATATAAGGCAGGAAGCCTGCCAAATTGGAGACGGCCGAATAAAACAGCAGGTTGCAGGGTTTTCTTAGCAAATACGGGGTAATTGCTCCCCGTTTGGATAATTCACTACGCAGCGATCCTATCTGAATTTATAATCCACCCCCCTCACCTGTGTGAGCATATTTTCTGGTCCATCTAAAATGATGGCCGCATGAGGCGGAGTTGGTGTTACCGGAGAATTTGTTTTTAAATAATCAAACAGCACCTGGTGTAAACTATAGGGTGTGTTGCTGGCCTCTTTCACATTTCTCATTCGGCACAACATATCCGATGGGTCGCCCTCTCTTTCGCAGGCGCAGATGGAATAGATCTTCTCATTCTCTATTGGTTCTCCGCCGATCTTTATTTTCTGTACCCTGTCTCCATATTTGGCAAAGGCCCTGAAACTTACTTCCATGCCTTTGAACTTGATCACCCATCCGCCTAAGCGATCCGCCGCATTCTCAGCAAACACATTATTCAATTCCCTTTCCATCCAATCCCTGACCTGCTTCCCGCTTACTTTTGCCTTTCGCACCGTACTGTTCACCGGCAACATATCATATACATAACCTTCAGTGATGGGAATATTTCCAGTAGTATCCGGCGTATTTCTTGGAGGGCAGAACCGAAACCCATTGGAGAGTACTACATCAATCTCCGGCAATTGCCAGTGAAGGGCATTCAGCACCAGCGTATCAATGGTATTTTCCACAACGAAGTATCGGTAAAGTGGAATGGTGCTGTAGCCGACAATGTTTTCTATGTTCTGCTGAAACGGCTTTTCATTTTCTTTGATGATAGCGCCGATCTTTTCATCCGGCGTATATTTATCTGCGCCGATCTCCACTAATTCATAGTTGTCCCGAACCAGTTTTCCATTTTTAAATTGCAGGTCCAGTTTGCCTACAAAAGAACCAAAGGCCCCGGGCTCCACCACTTTTGCATATTTACATTTTATGGGCTCGCGAACGCGTTCATGCGTATCGCCTCCTAAAATATAATCCACTCCTTTGCATTCTGGCATATTAGCCAGGCTGATCTGTTGGGAAAGTCCCAGGTGAGCCAGTATTATAACAAAAGCACACTGCTCTTTTTCACGAAGCAGTTTCACATATTCAGGAAGATTGTCTTCCGGCCTGCTATATACAATGCCTTTACTATAATTAGGTGACTGCCGGATGGGCACCCAGGGATCCGTATATCCGATGAAACCGATCTTAATACCTTTTTCTTCCCAGATATGATAGGGTTTGAAGATCAGTTCTCCTTTTTTACCGTCGCCCGCATCGTGGTACATGTTTGCGCAAACCTTAGGGCCATTTAATGCGCCCAGCAATTCCTGCATGGCTTTTTTATAATAGATCACCTCCCAGTTGCCGGGTAAATAAAGATCATAACCCAATTCATTAAGAATGGGAACCATAGCTTTACCGGTTGTTTTAACCGAGAGCTCAGAGCCCTGGAACATATCGCCGGTATCAATTAAAAAACTAGTTGAGTTTAGTGCGCGTTGTTTTTTTAGATAGCTGGCCAGTTGCGCGTAGCCACCGGTTTTACGAAAGACCATTTTCCCATGCTCCCAGAATAATTCATCATGAGGATGTATCTGGCAATGGACATCGGTGGTTTGTAAAATGGAGAGGGAAATAATATTTTTATCATCTTCCAGCAGGTCCATAGCAGATAAGCCCTGGGTGCTGCAGGCTGCTGCGCTTAATAAACCAATGTTTTTAATGAAGGTCCTTCTCTGCTTGTTCATTTTATTTCGTGGCCTGTTTTTTCTGCGCGGCTATAATTGGTGGAAAAGGTCCGTATTTATGCTGTGTCTCGCTGAAGCTATCTTTAAAAGGACCGAAAGGATAATCAGCGGGTTTTTTGCTGATATCGGGCCAATCCTTTTTATTATCATAATGCGGTCGTGGTTGTGAATTTACAAAAGCGGCTACATCCCAGGCTTCTTCATCGCTGAGTACAGGTGCATCAAATACAGTACCCTTCGGCATATTGTATTTTACATATTTCGCAAAACTGCTGATGCGAAATATTCCGGCCCCATCATTATAGCTATGATCTCCCCACAGCGGAGGAAACAGGTATTCTTTTTCTCCTGCCAGCTTTTGTCCCTGACCATTTTCGCCATGGCAAACCTGGCAGCGAAGAAGGAAAACGACCTTTCCTTTTCCAGGATCAGCTGCACGGTCCAGATTAGGAAGGTCCTTTAATCCAGAACCAATTACTTTCTTTCCTTTGGGAACCCCTTCGCCTAAAAAATCAAAATAAGCGGTGATGGCTTTCATTTCCTGACTCAAAGAATCCAGTGGTTTCCCGTTCATGCTTCTTTTCAGGCAATCATTCACCCGAAATACAGTGGATTCAATGATACCGCTTCGGGGCTTGAAAGAAGGATAGGTGGACGCCACGGAGCCAAAATTATTGCCGTATATTTTTGTGCCCGCATCCAGATGGCAGTTCTGGCAATTCATTCCGTTGCTGATTTGTAATATAGATCCCTCGGGTCCCAGGTATTTGGCGGTATGCGCGATAAGGTCCGCTCCATATTTAACCAGGGCTGATCTGGCGGGGTCGGTGATGGAAGAAAGTCTTGGCGCCTCCCAATAGTCAATGCCAGTTTTTGTTTCTGCTGCCGGACTAATTGAGATATTAGTTGAATTATTATTTGCTGAAGCGTTATGCCCTTTTATTAGATAAAACAAGGCTCCAACCAGGGCAAGCACCAAAATGACCACCACCATGATCAGTTGCCTGATCGTGGCAAATAGCTTTTGTTGGTCATTGTTGGGTTCTGCTTCCAGGAAAGGGGAATTTGTCCCTAATTTAATACTTTTATTTCGCAAGCATTTGCTTTCACCCAACTCCAACCCATGCGCTCCTGCCTTGTCATTGCTTTTTTCATTCATTTGTTTTCGCTATCTGTTTCCGCCCAGCTAAGTCCGGGGAAAGGCCCTGCTGTTCTTCTTACAAAAGAATTCATCCTTTCATTAAACGATAAGGGCGAAATAATAGAATGGAAGAATACGGGAACCACCAAAAACTATATTTCAAAAGATAGCAGCGCTCCTTTGATCACCCTCGTAAGCAAGGGTCAGCACTTTAAGCCCAGCTCGCTATTCTATGATAAGAAAAGATCCATCCTTAAACTGGAATATGCTTCTGTTGGCGCTTATATCCAGGTAAGGGTAAAAGCAAAACCCACTCACCTGAGTTTTGAAATTATCCGCGCTGAACCTGCTTCACTTATTGAAGCAGTGATCTGGGGACCTATTCCCATCACCGTCCATAAAACAGTGGGGGAGGTCATTGGTGTGGTAAGAGATGATAGTATTGCGCTGGGTATACAGGTGCTGAACATTAAAACCCTGGGAGGGAACTACCAGAATAATGAAGGGTCTTATTGGGGGAGGGGATTGGCCGCTATTAAAACCCACTGGGGAAGTATTTTGAATGCCTATACCATCAACCGTGATCGCGACCGGCTTGTGGATGGATGGAACGGGCAATACCCCAATATGCCGGTGAAAAGAATGAAAGGAGAAACGGTAGTGGGTTCAAAAATCGCTTTGTTCCTGTGCAGTGAACCAAAAACACTGGACCGTATAGAACAGATCGAACTGTCGGAAGGACTTCCTCATCCCATTGTGCATGGTAAATGGTTCAAACGCTCGGATCTTTTTGGCCGTTCTTATCTCATCTCTTCTTTTAAAGAAAATGAAGTGGATGAGATGATCGGCTATACAAAAAGAGCCGGACTGATCTCTCTTTATCATGAAGGTCCCTTTAAAAGCTGGGGGCATTTTGTATTAGACAGCGCGCAATTTCCCAATGGAAGAGCGGGTTTAAAACAATGTGTGGAGAAGGCGCATAAGGCCGGACTCTTCATGGGTATACATGTACTTTCTAATTTCATTAATACAAACGACCCTTATGTTACACCTGTTCCTGATCCACGATTGATGATCACGGGTTCTGCCAGCATAAAAGCAATTGATGCCTTGCAAACAAGCATTGAAGTAAACTCGGGTAGTATTTTTAAAAAACAGGGATCCAATCATCTGCGTACAGTAAGAATAGGCAGGGAACTTATACAATATGATAGCGCTACACAAGAGCCACCCTATTTATTATTGGGATGTAAACGTGGCGCTTTTGGTACGGTGGCATCTGCACATATTGCCAGTGAACAGGTGGATAAACTCATCGACCACGATTATGGCGTGTTCTTCCCCAATATTGAGATGCAGAAAGAAGTGGCCATCAATTTTGCCAACCTGCTGAATGAAACCGGCGTGGATCATTTCGATTTTGATGGGTTTGAAGGGGGAGTAGGTACCGGTGAAGGAGATTATGGCGTTGAACTATTTGCCAAAGAGATCTACGACCGGGTCAAACACCCGGTCATCTACGGAACCAGCATCAGCAAATCCTATTTCTGGCATATGTGTTCTTATTATAACTGGGGCGAACCCTGGTATGGCGGTTTCAATGAGAGCATGCAGCAATACCGGATCGATAACCAGTCATTGTTCGACCGAAACTTCATGCCGCATATGCTGGGCTGGTATTTACTAACAGAGAAGACCACACTGGCCGAAATGGAATGGATGCTGGCCCGCTCCGCAGCCTATAATGCCGGCTTCGCCATGGTGGCCAGTCCGCAGGCGCTGCGGAAAAACCCAATTGCCGGCCAATTGCTGGATGCCATACGGGAATGGGAGCTGGCACGGAACAGCGGATTTTTCTCGAAGGAACAGAAAGAGGAGATGAAGGATACGAAGAGGAATTTTCACTTGGTGAAGGGTGGTAGGGGTTGGATTCTGAAAAGCCATTAGCCCCTAGCTTCTAGCTTAAGCAGTGTATGAGAAGCAGATTTGAATCTGAAACAAAAACACCTCGCGTAAACCTGACAAGCTAGCTGCTAGTGGCCAGCAGCCAGAGGCTATTATATTTTATCATCGGTCCTCCATCATAACCCCTTTCTTCTTAATTTCCCCTCATGAAAAAGCCCCTCCTCCTCCTCATCGCCTTCTTCGTATTTATATCAGTAAATGCCCAGGACCAGAAAGCCAATTATGCTGCCGCCGCAAAGTTTTCCCCTTCGCGACTGGATAAAATGGTATTCTCTACAGCCGTTGATCCGCATTGGTTGAAAAAGTCTACCAGGTTCTGGTATAGTTATCAAACCACCGAAGGAAGGAACTGGTATATCGTAGATCCGGCAAAGAATGATAAAAAACAATTGTTCGATCGTGACCGTTTGGCCGCATTGCTTACGGGAATCATTAAGGACCCGTTTGATGGTCAGCATCTGAACCTGGATAGCCTTCAATTCATTGGAGATGAGAATACCATTCGTTTCCAGGTAAAAAGCTCCATCGAAGTAATAATAAAAGACACTTCGGCAAAAAAAGCTGCGACCCCTAAAAAAGAAAATAAGGTTTTCTACTTCGAGTATAATTTGAATACGGGAGCGCTGACCAATCTTACTGAATTCAAACGCCCGCTTCGCCGGGCTGCCTGGGCCTCGGTAGCACCCGATAGCTCCATTGTTATTTTTGCCCGCTATAACAATCTCTACTGGATGGATTTTGCGAATTATAAGAAAGCGCAGATCAATGAAAAAGATTCCACTATCGTAGAAACTGCGATCACTACAGATGGAATAGATAATTACAGTTATTCAGACGGTGATTTTGGAAAGACGGACGTAGAGAAGGAAAAAACAAAAAAAGACCGCAAGTCAGCCGGGGTACTCTGGTCACCCGATTCGAAATATTTTGTATTGGAAAGGTCTGATGACAGAAAAGTAAAAGACCTTTGGGTGATCAACAGTGTGGCAGATCCAAGGCCCACACTGGAAACGTACAAATACTGGATGCCCGGTGAAAAAGAGGCGCCGATAGAAGAGGTACTGCTATTTGATGTGGCCACCAAAAAGCCCGTCAAGTTGGATGTAAGTTTATTCAAGGACCAAAGCATTGGAATTTTCCGGAGTCCCAGTAAAAAGAATACGAGGGATGATGATTTTGTTCCTGCGCTATGGTTGGGTAACAATAAAGAATTCTATTTAAGTCGTACCAGTCGAGACCTGAAACGTATCGATATCTGCAGGGTGGAAGTTGCCACTGCCAAACTGAAACCGGTGATCGAAGAAAGGATGAACACCTATGTAGATATACAAACTCCTGTATTGGTAAATGATGGCAAAGAGATCATTCACTGGAGTGAGCGTGATGGCTGGGGGCATTTTTATTTATTTGATGGCGAGGGCAAACTGAAGAACCAGATCACTTCAGGTCCTTTTCATTGCGAAGCCATAGCAGGCGTGGATGAACAGAAACGCGTGCTTTATTTCACGGGCAATGGCAGGGAATATGCAAACGTGATGGACAAGAAAGGAATGGGTAAAGGCGAAAAAGAGGATCCATACTACCTGCATTTATACAAAGTGAATTTCGATGGCAGCGGACTTACCTTGCTGAATGAAGGCAATTATGATAATGCTGTGAGTATGGATGATAACGAGCAGTACTTCGTGAATAATTTCTCCAGGGTGAACACCGTGCCGGAGAGTAACCTGATGGATAATAATGGTCGGATAATTACAAAGCTGGAAACAGCCGATTTTACTTCCATACTGGCTGCAGGGTATAAATTCCCTGAACCATTTAAAGTGAAAGCAGATGATGGCATCACGGATCTCTATGGTGTAATGTATAAACCATTCGATTTTGATCCCAATAAGAAATATCCCCTGATCGAATATGTATATCCTGGACCGCAGACAGAGTCGGTGAATAAATCATGGGGTCGTGGTATGGATCGTATGGACCGCCTGGCACAGTTAGGATTTGTGGTGATCACGGTGGGTAATCGCGGTGGCCACCCGGGTCGCAGTAAATGGTATCATAATTATGGATATGGCGATCTCCGCGATTATGGACTGGCTGATAAAAAAACCGCGGCCGAGCAGCTGGCTAACAGGTATTCCTTCATTGATATAAACAGGGTAGGGATCCATGGCCATAGTGGCGGAGGCTTTATGAGCACAGCAGCCATCCTGGTCTATCCTGATTTCTTTAAGGCGGCAGTTAGTAATGCGGGAAACCATGATAACACTATTTATAATCGTTGGTGGAGTGAAAAGCATAATGGAGTAAAAGAGGAGATCAGCGAGAAAGGAGATACAACGTTTGTCTATTCTATAGAGCGCAACCAGGACCTGGCCAAAAATCTGAAAGGCCATTTATTGCTGATCCATGGAGAGATCGATAATAATGTATCACCCAGTAATACGATCCGTGTAGTGAATGCACTGATAAGGGCAAACAAACGATTTGAAATGCTAACCCTTCCCAACCAGCGCCATGGATTTGGCGATATGAGTGAATACTGGTTCTGGAAAACAGCAGATCATTTCAGTCGCTGGTTATTGAATGATACTACAGAAAGGCCGGTTGATCTGGAAGAGTTGGTGAGGGATATGGATCAAAGTGGGGGGAAGAAGTAGTCCCCCAACAACACTGTTCTCGGATCAATCAACACCGCCACCGGCTTTTGCGCAGCACTCATTTTAAACTGCGCGGTCTTCGTATTTAAATTGAACTTCACAAGTTGTCCAGGTTTTCCTGCATTGTCGATGAGCTGGAATTCCACCGGCACATCAAACAGAAAACCGGAAGATTGTGTCTGCTCTATATTAATGATCACTTGTTTTGCGGTGGAATCATATTCCCAGCTACCTCGGATCTTCAATACATCAGCGCGCCTCAGCCACTGGTCAAAAAATGATTGAAGGTTTTCTTTGCAAAATGCCTGCATTTCCTCCATCAGGTTATCTGTGGTGGCATTGGCATTGAAATACTTCCTATAATAAGCCTGTATGCCCTTTTTGAAATTCTCCTGGCCCATTTTCTCTCTCAGCATGTGCAGGGTCCAGGCACCTTTCTGATAGGTCATGTTGTTGGTCACCGGTCCAAGTTCTGCTGTGCGGTCGCCAACAATAGTAAAGCTGGAATCCTTCTTGTAAAAATCCAGAATGGTCTTACGGGATTTTTTCAGGCCATCTGTATATTCATCATGACCGTAAGCATATTCCTGGAACAGCAATGTAAAATAGGTGGCGAATCCTTCACTGAGCCAGGCATCATCCCAGGTCGATTCGGTAACCGCATTGCCAAACCACTGATGCGCAAGTTCATGGATCACTACATTTCTTAAACGGATATCTCTTTTTCCATTTACCAGGTCTTCTCCGTAAAAGATCGCAGAGGAGGTTTCCATACCTCCATTAACACTGGGGGTTTGTATGCTGGCCATTTTCTCATAGGCAAACGGGCCTGCATAAGCGGAGTAGAACTCAAGCACTTGTTTGGTAGGACTGGCAAAATCATAGAACCCTGCTTCCCGGTCTTTCGAATAGACCCAGGTTTGAATTGACTTGCCTTCAAACTGATCCACGTATTGCACTGCGAAATCACAAACTCCTAATACAAATAACCAGGAGGAGACAGGCACTGATTGTTTCCAGTGGGTGAGCTTCTGCTCTTTATTAATGATTGATTCTTCCATTAATAATCCATTAGAAACTACTTTATAATGTGCTGGAGCTGTTACAATGAATTCGCTGGTAGCTTTATCATAGGGATGGTCTACAGTTGGCAGCCAGTGGCGGGTGCGGTTGGGCCAGTTTTCATTGAAGAAACTACGATCGCCATATCTGGTGGCGCCAATGCGCAAACCATCCGCGGGGATACCCCGGTAGCTCACCACAAAAGAATAGAGGCGATCTTTTTCCATGCCCTTCCCCAGTTTTATGAACAGGGCATCATTCTCATGGGTAAATTCCAGTGGCATATTATTAAACATCACCGATTCTACTACCATTCCCTTGCCGATCCGCTTATCTGTTTTATTGGCCAGGTCAAAACGCAGTTGCTTTACATCAGTTGTTTTGAATTGCAGGCTGATCGTGGTCCGCCCAATGATCTCATCGGTATTATCCGACAGCGTTAATTCAAAAGAATAATGAATAATATCTATTGAATAGTTGCGCGGATATTTATCTGCGAAGCTGGTCAGGGATATTAGGGACAAGAAAAGTGGAAGTGCTATTTTTCTATAGATCATACTAAAAATTTTATAGTAGTGAATATTTTTTTTGTACACTGATAATCTATTGTATTCATTGTATTTTATCTGTGTCCGTCTGTGTAAATCTGTGTACAAAAAATCCACATTAGATTACTGTAAATAAAGTACCTTCTTCAGATAAAATCCTTTAGGATCGATCAATGGTGGCGTGCTGCTGTTGATGGTCAATCCATTTTTCACCATTGTCATTTTACTGGTACCGCTGGCAGTAGTGATCTCAAAAGGCAGGTCCATAAAATAGTTGTTCAGTTTGACCAGGTATTTCTGGTAACCAGTTTCCTTCACGGTAATATCCAGCACATCGGTAGTGCGCAAAAAGAAATCAAAGAAAGGTTTCAGGTCCTGCTTTGCCGCCCCACTGAATAATTTCTCAACGTCATCGGTAGTCACCATATTATCATAGGTGTAAGCCGGATCAGTGGCCAGCTTTTTTAAAGTTGGAAGGAAGATCTCATCGCCTATCAGGTATCGCAGGCTGTGCATAAAGAAAGAGCCTTTGGCATAGATATCGGTTTGGTTATAGGTTTCATCTTCCGACATTTCTCCAACACCAACCATGGGCTTTTTATATCGAATGCCTCTTTTATGACCATCAATGATCTGGTCATAAGCGGCCTGTCCGCCCAGTTCATACATGGTCAGTGCTTCGGCATAGGTGCCAATGCCTTCCTGGATCCACATATGGGCCCAGTCTTTGTTGGTTACTTTATTGGCCCACCATTCGTGCGCGTATTCGTGCAACAGGTTGGCCGAATAATCGCTGGTACCGATCTTACTGTACACAAATTTATTCTGGAAAGTGATATTGGTCTGATGTTCCATACCCGAGTTAGGCACTTCGCAGATACCGATCTTTTCTTTCCACCAGGGGTATTCACCGAAATATTTTTCCAGTATATGGGTATCTCTTTCTTTTAGTTCGATCAGCTTTTTGGCTTCGGCAGTATCTTCTTCCAGTACGTAAAATTGAATAGGCACTACATGGCCGTTGATCGTAGTCATATCTTTGCTGACCACTTTATACTTCCCAATATTAAATACCACGCAATAATTGCTGATGGTATAATTTGTTTTCCAGTGGTAGGTAGCTTTGTTTTTAACTGTAGTGACCTTCTGCAATAAGCCGGGACCTGATACTACCAGGTTTTTTGGAATGCTGATGTACATATCAACTCCTTCATTTGGTTCATCGCTGGGATGATCCTTGCAGGCAAAATAAACGCGTCCCCCTTCTTTCTGGCAGTTGATGGCCACCCAATCGTTGCCCAGGCTGTCTTTGGTCCAGGTAAAGCCGCCACCCCATGGTGGTCTTACCGCAACAGGGGGTTCGCCGTTGTAATCAACACGGATCAGTTGTTTCCCTGCGGGGAAGGAACCCGTGATATAGATCTTGTTATTGCTGTGATCAAATTTTACGGGTTTGTTGTTCACCTTCACGGCGGTGACGTTATAAAGATCGATCAGGTCCAGCAGCAGGGAATCTGCGGCATGGGCAAGAATGGTTTCCACTTCAGTGAAACCGGCTATCTTTTTATTGGGAATGTCTACATCCAGCGAGAGCGTATAATGGCGGATATCCATATTCGCCTGAATGGGATTCAGTTTTCCTCCGGAAGAAAGCTGGCTGATGTCGCGGTTCTGCGCCTGGATAGTATTTTGAAATAAGATTGCGCTGAAAATAAGCAGGACAGAAAGCCTGGCTTTAGAGACTACTAATGAATTCATACTGGTGAGTTTGGTTTTACTTGCCAGAATGAATTTAGTTTTTTTATATTAGAATGCGAGGAAGAAAACAACATTAAAATTCCAATCTTCTCGATGAACCAGCTCTCAAGCTAGCAGCTAATGGCTCATAGCTTACAACTATTAAAAAGGCAGCGCTTCGTCACCATGCGGTGGATCGATCATACCACCAGCAGCATCCCCGCCACCAGCGCCGGCAAGATCCAGCTTCCAGGCTTTGCAGTCGGTGTACCAGCGACCATTATATTCGCGGCTCTCCACATCGAAATCGATCCGGAGATTATTACCTACCACCAGTTTGCTTTCGTCGATCTTATCGCCCCAGATAGAGATGCAGATCTTTTTTGGGTAAGTTCCCTCCGTTTCAACAATGATATCCTGTTTTTTCCAGGTGCCGTTTTTTCCGGTGCCGGTTTGGAGGGGGAGCAGGGAACTTAGTTTGGCAGTGATCTGCATGTTTTTGGAATTTAGGAAGGATGAAGATAGGTAAAAATAGCTACTAGCTTTTAGCCGCTAGCTTCTAGCCAGATAGGATTATGCGATAGAATTTCCATCCAAATGGAGAATTCCTCGATCATACACTAATAAAGCTAGCGGCTAGCAGCCAGTGGCTAATAGCTTTATTCTACTCATCTCCCCGTCCTGCTTATGAACACCTCCCAGATCACCGGGGAGGCTCTGCTTTCCAGCGGATCATTGCTAAACAGAATATTGGGGGCCCGACTGTCAATTCCTCCAATAATATATCCCACTAATGATGGCTTATCCCCAATGGAATCCCATTTCAGATTTCCATTTTTTGTAAACATCAGGGGATCCCGGGCAATAAAGGATGCAGATGCGCCAAAATAGCCTGGCATCTTTTCAGTAAGTGAATATTCCTTTATACCAGCCCTCGTTCTTTCTACAACACTAATTGTTTTTACAAAAGGGACATTATCATCCTTGTTTAATTTTCCATTATTGTCGAGGTAATTCCATGCAATACCACCAAAGAAGATCACAAATTGATTTCTATTTATAGAATCATACAAAGGAAGGTGAGCGCTGTGATAATGGTTAAGTTGCTGATTAAATTCGGGTACCAGCTTATAACCAGATGGTGAAATATCAACCAGTGTAGTGAATGGAAGATCTGCGGTTGATTGGAAGACTCCGGAATAGACTGATAATATTTCGTTTCCATTATCGTCATATTGGTTGACCAGGTTATAATCTCTGCGATGAAAGAGGGAAGTATCGGAGATCGCCTCATAGTTATAGATGGCAGCTGTTCCATTTTTAAAATTCAATTGGAATTTTCTGATCTCATTGCTGTATTGCTGGGAGTAGCCTGGTCCATGATCCGGGCCATGCGGGTTATAACGTCCTGTAAAGCGCTGGCCCCCTATGAGGTAAAACGCATCGTCAAGTTTTCCAAGATTCCCCCCGGTAATCGCCATTCTTTCATCTGGAATCTGAATAATCGACTCGTCAATTGAGGACCCGCTTTGAAGCGCTTTCACCATTGCTGAAAGCCGGATCACCAGCATGGAAGGAAAAGTGATGTGGTCATTTTTGGTTTCACTATACCCGTAGCCTCCAATAAGGATAAGATAGTCGCCATCCTGGAAAAATTCCATATTGGAACTTTGCAGCTGTTCAGCTATTGGTGCAGGCACTGATCCCAGCCCTTTTCGGATCGTTTGCTGCGTACCAGGGTTTATCATTATGATCTCGCTATTGTTGAAAGTTTTATTAAAGGAGGCAAATGGTTGTCGTTTGTGAAGCCCTTCTTTTCTGCCGCCAAACAAAATAATATTATCTCCGGCACGGGCCCAGGCATAGGATTGCAGGCCGGAGAATTCTTTCAGGATGATGGGTTCCAGTTTAACCGAAAAAGGAGCAGATTGGCCAAAACTTAAAAGGGAGAAAATGGAACAGGTGAGTGTAAACAATGACCTTTTCATTCGAGTCAGGTTTATTGGTTGATTTGGCATACAATATCGGTATGCTTAGCAACTGAAAATGTGACAATAGTCACAACCGAATAGAGGGTTGGTTGTGATTAATGTCACATATAAATTGGCGATCGGGGGTTTCCTTTGTACAAATATTTATTATGCGTTATGTAATAGTTGGGGGTGTGGCAGGGGGAGCCAGTACAGCGGCCAGGCTGCGAAGGCTGGATGAGAATGCAGAGATCATTTTGGTTGAAAAAGGACCCTATATATCCTATGCAAACTGCGGTTTGCCCTATTATATTGGTGATGTGATCCACCAGCGTGATGAATTGTTTGTGCAGACCCCAGCTTCATTTGGAGGAAGATTCAATATTGATGTGAGGGTGATGAATGAAGTGACCGATATTGATCCTATTAAAAAACAATTGGAAATAAAGGACCTGAACCTTAACTCCACCTACAATATTAACTATGATAAACTGGTTCTTTCTCCCGGCGCTGAACCGATCCGTCCACCCTTACCAGGTATCGATCTGCCGGGGATCTTTACCCTTCGAAATGTAAGTGATACGGACAGGATCAAATCATTTGTTACCGATAACAAGATCCGTTCAGTAGTTATAGTAGGTGCAGGTTTTATCGGGTTGGAGATGGCAGAGAATCTTCATCGCTTAGGTATAGCAGTTATCATTGTGGAATTAGGAAAGCAGATCCTGGCGCCGGTGGATTTTCCTATTGCGGCCATTGCCCAGCAATATCTTCGTTCGAAGGGGATCGATCTGCGCCTGGGTATTTCGGCGCAATCATTTGAACTGATACCTGAAGGAATTCAACTGAATTTATCGGATGGAACAAAGATCAGCGCCGATATGGTCCTTCTTTCTATCGGGGTAAGGCCAGATACCAAACTGGCATCCAATGCCGGTTTAAAGCTCGGGCCATCCAAAGGGATATGGGTGAATGAATTCTTGCAGACCTCGGATGAAAATATTTATGCGGTAGGCGACGCCATTGAATTTACTAATCCTGTTACCGGAAACTCCATGAGTTCATATCTGGCTGGCCCGGCAAATAAGCAGGGAAGGATATGCGCGGATAATATTGTGGGTAGCAATATCCGTTCTTATAAGGGATCTATTAATACGGCGATTGTTCAGTTGTTCGATATGACCCTTGCCACTACAGGTACTGCTGTCAAGCATTTAAGTGCTGCGAATATTCCGTATGAAGTGGTTTATACTAAAAGCGGATCTCATGCTTCTTATTATCCCGATTCAAAACAAATGACGATACAACTGGCCTTCTCTCCAAATACGGGCCGCCTTTTGGGCGCGCAGATAGCAGGTTTTGACGGGGTGGATAAGCGCATTGATCTCTTATCCCTCCTGATACAAAAAAAAGGAACCATTAGTGATCTGACAGAACTGGAGCATGCTTATGCACCTCCTTATTCATCTGCCAAGGATCCGGTGAATATGGCGGGGTTTGTTGCGGAGAATCTCCTTCATAATAAAGTAAAATTTATACAGTGGAATGAGGTAGCTGCGAAAACGCCCGGAAGCTTTTTGCTTGATGTACGCAAACCAGAGGAACACGCCCTGTCATCCATTCCCGGAGCAGTGAATATACCTGTGGATGAATTACGCGGAAGAATAAATGAACTACCCATTGACAAACCCATTATCATTTATTGCGAGATCGGTTTGCGTGGATATCTTGCACACCGGATGCTGAAGCAGAAAGGGTTTAAGGAAGTGGTTAATCTGGCAGGAGGGCATGCGTTGTGGAAAGTATGTATAGAGGAGGGATAGTACCTACCAGCTCATTTTCCAACCAACTTTTCATATAACCCGGGTACATAGAATTTCTTCGTTTCCTCTTCACTTAAGAGCTGGTCTTTATAAGCATACCTGAAATTCTTAAGGGCAAAGGGAGATCCATCATAATGCCAATCCTTATCAATTATTATATAGTCGCCCAGATAATATGAGATCACAGTAGCTATTAGGTTTCCCTCCCTGGTCTTAATAATGATGGCTCGATTTGCATAATTGGGATCGGTGGTTTTCTCCAATTTGTATTGGTCGCCGCTGAGTTTAGCCATTACCTGGTTCGCAGGTTTGCCAGCAGCGATCAGCCTGCCATTGGCTAAATTGTAGGTGCCGCTATCCGTTACAAGATCATTACTGGCGGAAAGACCAGCCGTATCTGAAGACTTACCATATAACTTTTTTGAGGTGGCAATATCCCAAACTTCCACATAGGCGTTGTAGAGAACGATCGCATATTTACCGCTTGAATCTACAACCGCGTTGTGGATCTTAGAACCAGAATTGAACTTGCTGATCCTTTCTCCTTCGGGCACTGTGAAAACAGAAATATCACGACCATCCCACATTGCTAAAAAGCGGCTGTTTGGAGAAAAACTGCATTCGAAGGAACTTCTGGCAATGGTGGTTTCATTGAGTATAGTGCCTTTTTGCATATCCCATATATAGGCAAACACTTCGCCAGCCAGGATGGCATAACGGTTGTTGGGAGCCAGGTTACCATTTTCCATCGGCTCCCAATGATGGTGAATAATCTTTGAGGACTCTGTACTCTTCGAATAAATTATAGTGGAAGTTTCACCGTTGATGAGAACAGTATTTCCATCATCCTGTATAGTATAAATATGCTGTTTGGTATCCAGGGAATCGATAAAGACTTTTTTAGAAGGATCATATATCATTATCTTTCCATCATAATTAAAAGTAATTAATCCTGTTTCTGTTCCCAGCTCTTTTCTGTAAATAAAGGAATCAACAATCTGCTTCTTAGCAAAGTCCATCACATGAACCAGACTATCGGTTCTCATCAATAACCATTGACTTCCTGTCACAAAGCGAATTGCATTTAAGTGAGAATGGGGGAAGGAG
The DNA here is from genome assembly GCA_016720565.1 of Chitinophagaceae bacterium. Lineage (GTDB taxonomy): Bacteria > Bacteroidota > Bacteroidia > Chitinophagales > Chitinophagaceae > JJ008. Next base: position 727,424 of record JADKKJ010000011.1, on the reverse strand, counting down.
AATTGGGTTATGGGTGTTGATGCCAGGTTATAAACTTTAACCTGGCCCGGGGTTCCAAATGCCAGGAACTCAGACCCCTGGCTAAAAGCCACCACAGAGGAAGCCGTTACGATCAGGCGTTCTTTAATCATTCCTTTCAGATCTGTTAAATAAACGGTGTCTTTCTGTTTATAGATGAATTTGTTTCCCTTCTCACAATAACTGAGTTTTTCACCGCGAATGGTGAAAAGTTTCTGTTTAGTGGATGAGGACCATACAATGGAAGAATCGGCATATATTTTAAAGATGTATTGCCCGCTCTTTTCCGGCAGAAAATCACTTGTTGTGTTGCCATTACCAGGTATTCCCATATTTTCAATAATGAAAGAGCCTATTTTAGTGCGATGCAATGTATCATGCCTTTTAAAATAGAGCGTGTTATCCCGGGTAATATGAACATTGGAGAAATAATCTGCCTGAAAACTGTACATCAGTCTTCCTGTGCGCGTGTTGAAGAGGTGAATTATTTCATCTGGATGGGATGCCAGCCATTCTCCATCTGGCGAAAGGCACTGCAGGTCGAAATCCGTAGCAGGTAAAAAATTAAATGCCGGCCGATATTGGCCATTGGAAAGCAGGCTGATGATCAGAAACAGGTATACAAGAAAAGTCCGCATGTCTGGGTAGATTTTGGTCCTGGCAAAGAAAGGTCCTTTAGCGTTAACGCTAAATGTAGCCGTTCACCAAAATAATAAAATTCCTAAATTTATTTATTAAAAAAAACCGACATGAGATCAACGCTCCTTTGCCTTGCCATTTCTGCCTGTCTATTCATTGATGTGGCACCCAAAAAGATCACAGCAATGAAACCAGTTCAACTGAAATATGGTGCCCTTGCCATCGACAAGAATAACGTCTACAAATTTGGCTGGTCAAATAATTGCAACAGTTTGGCCGATGCCGAACGTCTGGCAATAAAAAATTGCAACGAGAGCGGGGGCGATGGTGTAGTCGTGTTGGCTTATTCCGGAAAAGGCTGCGCTATTTATCGTGTGGGCAGTGACAGGAACTTTGCGTGGGCGGTAGGCGAGACCCTGGAAATCGCAGATGGTAAGGCCAAAAAAGCCGCGAATGCCCGATTTGGGAAAGTGCCGGAATATTTTGTCTGGAGCTGTAATACGGAATCTAAAGGCGACCCGATCAGGGTGTATACTTCGCCTGAATTTAAACCCGCTAAGTAATTTTCAATATGACTATTGATTTTTGTCGGCTTCATGTTGCCGCTGTGCTCTACTGTTTTTTTTAATTATAAGCCTGCTTCCAAAGGAAGCAGGCTTATAATATAATTCTAATTATTAGCAATTATCTGCGCTCCCAGCGCCTGTCCACCTGTACCCCCTAAGAATCCTTTTGCGTAAATGGTATATATCTTACCTGCAGTAAGTGTGATATTGGGAAGTGCCAGCGCAACAGTAAGTGTGCCGGCCACTCTCACTTCCAGGTTATAAGTACCTGCATTCAAAGGGGTAAAAGCATATAACGCAGCGTTGGCTGACTGATCATTGAATGTTCTGTTAGGGAACAGAACAGAACCACCCGTTACTGCTATATCAACAGCAGGTGCATTCGGACTAAGATGTAAGAAACGAACATGTGCCTTTCCGGCAGCGGGTGCGGTAAGATCATCCACTGTAACGGCGGCCTTGATCTTACTTACACTGTCAACAGCAAATACAGAATAGTTCTTATTCGCTTCCAGTGTTACATTAGCATTGATCACATAGGTAGTGGTAGTTGTTGGCGATACTTTAATATTGGTAGCACCACTGTTCACGGATGTATACGCGCTGTTAGCGAGAAAGGCTACATTGGTCAACGCGATATTGTCATTGATACGCACATCCACATTGGGTGCATTCGGCGAAGCATGAACCACCATCACCTTTGCCTGGGCAGGGGTCGTATTATCATCATTTTTATCACAGCTGGAAAAAATAGATACTGCCGCTATCAGGCAGGCAAACTTTGTTAGCATTTGTTTCATATAAAAGATTTTCCTTTTAACAAAAACTAACAGTCGGTAGTTCAAAAAACTATAAAAAATATTTTCTGTTTAATATTTTTGTCTGTTGAAATTTTATTTATTAATCAAACTGGTTCATGAATATATCCTTAATTCCGGACCTGGATATTTCAGAGAACTTGTGTTGAAGATTTTCAAGTTATGAAAGACAAAACATGCAACAGCTGTTCTTTTAGAACTTTGAACCAGCTGCAACGTAACTCATGATCTGTTTTTCTTCATCCTGCATTTATCGCTGCAATAGTTTACTTCTTCCCAAACCTTCTCCCATTTCTTACGCCAGGAGAAGGGCCGTTTGCATACCAGGCAGATCTTCTGGGGCAGGTCCTGTTTTTTAATATGCTTCAAGCTGCTTAGCGTTTGCTGATCTTATTCATGGATATGGTTCGCTGCAGGGCCGAACGGAATCGGGTGACGGCAGATGCTCTTTTAAACAGGTGCTTCTGGCTGACTCCGCTGTTTACTCTTTTTCTCCAGAGGTTAAAACTGCTGCGTTTTAATTCCCTTCTCATAAGGGCGATCACCTCGGCTTCGGCCAATCCAAATTGAAATTGGATCGCTTCAAAAGGAGTTCGGTCTTCCCAGGCCATTTCAATGATCCGGTCTATATGTTTTTGTTCCATCTTAAAACCATTAAAATGTAGTTCGTTTCCATTTAACAGCAACGGGAGAACCAGCGGCCATAATAACCGATGCCGGCCTGGAATTATTCAAAAAGGAGAATTCATTTCCATACATGGACCTGAAGTCGCAGTCTATTGAATAGTCGTTTACCCGATTCACCTGCCACCTGGGATGCTCTACCTTATACTCCTGGGATTGCTGGTCATTTATTTTTGTGTAACCATAATAATGTTCAAAAATATACTCCTCTGCGCCTCCGGGCGCCATTTCCTCGTTTTTATTGTCGGCATTTACGGCAAGGTGGTTCCACTTCTTATTTATTTTCCAGTCATACTTTATGCTTTTGGCGGAGGCTGTATTAATAATCCTGCTTTTTGCCGGGATGGCAGTATAGTGTTCCTTGTACAGCTTATTGGCCAGCCAGGCCACTGGCTTATAGGGAACGGTTTCGTTTATAAATACAACCCCTCTTTTAATGGTGTCACCCTGGATCCTTTTTACATAAAAGCGAAGATTGATCTCTTCGAATGTTCCCAGCAATGGGATGGGGATGTGGAACAAGCTGGTTCCTTTAAACATAAAGCCCACCAGGCTTACATAGATCTTATTATTGAAATGATCCAGTTCTACACCAGGTGGTAAGTGTGGCTTTAGAAGATCGGCGCTAACCTCATAATTAGCCATGATTATATTCTCCCAGCGCGCCGATAAAAATGTGTCTGTCATTTTGTTTATTGAAGGATGACTCTACTATTGGCCAGGCCTGTTTTGTTTTGTCTATAGATCAACAACAAAACAGGGCCTTTGTTTACTCAAAACAGATCTGCTCCGGTTTTGGTAAAGGCCGGGAAAATTTTTCTTGTAAAGTTTTCTGATACGAGTAGGCGGTGAAGATTAAACAGTATAGACGATCTCCGGGATTGTTTCGCTTTTTAAGCAGAAATTTTAAAAACATGCAAACATTAATGAGCAGACGTCGTTTAACATTTCCTATCCGGGATTTGAACAACACCATATGGTTCTTTAAAAATTGCCTCTTGAAATTATTATTCACCAAAAACTAAACTTCTATGTTTAATTATTTATTGGGAATATCCCCGATTGCAAATAACAATTATGTTGCTTTCACTTTTTTCGTTGGCACAATGGCCATGATGGCAGCAGCGGTCTTTTTCTTTTTTGAAATGTCTAATGTTGACAAGAAATGGCGAACATCTATTCTTGTATCCGGGCTGATCACTTTTATTGCTGCGGTACACTATTATTACATGCGTGGTTATAACCTGGAAACAGGGGAATCACCTGTTTTTTTCCGTTACGTAGACTGGATCCTTACTGTACCTCTGATGTGTGTTGAATTTTACCTTATTACCAAAAAAGCCGGCGGTAAGATCGGGTTACTCTGGCAATTGATAGCCGCTTCCCTGGTGATGCTGGTTACTGGTTATATAGGAGAGGCCATTTATGGTAAGGAAACACAGAGCTGGATCTGGGGTCTGATCAGTGGAATTGCTTATTTCTATATTGTTTACCTGGTATGGTTTGGAGAAGTGTCGAGGCTTGCAACTAATGCAGGTCCTGCAGTAGCCAAAGCCGTTAAATCGCTGGGCTGGTTTGTATTGGTAGGATGGGCGATCTATCCTGTTGGATATATAGCAGGTACAGAGGGTGGATTGTTTGGAATGAGGATATGGGAAGGACTTTCAATGGATATTGTTTACAATATCGGAGATGCCATTAATAAGATCGGATTTGGCCTGGTGATCTATGCGCTGGCTCAGTCTGAGAAATCTCCAGCTACGGCTAACGCCTAACTGGTTTACAAAAAGGGTGATATAACCCTATCACCCTTTTTGTTTCGATAACAACTTCAATTGAACAGATCATGATTCGCTTCGTATTATTATTACTTGGTTGTTTATTGCTTTTGATGGAGCAATATATTATTCAGGTAGATACTAATACCCAATTCATCATTTTCCTTACCGGCATCCTTTTAATGGGGGTACCGCATGGTTCGGCAGATCTGCTTGTAGCCAGCCGTAATGCCAGTGCAGGTGAAAAGGAGTTTTCAAAGACCAGGTTTCTGGCCATTTATATAGGGCGGTTATTGATGTTTGCGGCCATCCTCTGGGTTTTTCCTGTTGCTGGTATTTTATTGTTCTTGTTTTTTGCAGCCTACCATTTTGGCGAAACAGATCTGCACCAGTTTAAGACCAACACGGTTTCGGGAAAACTATTTGTTATTTCATACGGGTTGGTAATTATTTCTGTTATTCTTCTGCACCATTTTGAAGAAGCAAGGCCGATCTACCAATTATTCAAGGCGGGCAGGGAAAATGAAACAATTATTAGCTGGATAGATGCTAACCGTTATTTTATTCTATCAGCAGCAGGCACTTTATTCTTTACCAGCACCTTTGTTTATTTCCTGGTGAATGCCAGCCCCACAGTAAATGAAAAAGGTCAGTTTCTGATTCGCTTTGCAGTGATCGTTGTTATTCTTTTCAAGCTGCCTTTGCTGCTGGGGTTCACCTTTTATTTTGTGGTGTGGCATTCCGTATTGTCCCTGAGCAATATTGTTTCTTACTTAAGAACCAATAATACTTTTTCCAGGAATACAATCGCTAAACAAATACTCCTGTACAGTGCGCTGGCAATTTCGGGAATAGCCTTGTTCGGTTTAACAGGCTCCATGTTCATAAGCAGCAATGCAGTGGCGGGATATTTATTCATAGGATTGGCGGTACTTACCGCCCCGCATATGACGATCATGCACGACATGTATAATAGTATACGCTTAAACCGGCAGTAACATATTTATCATAAAAATTTTTAATCACTAATAATTCTTTTAATCACAAAAAAAAACAAAATGAAGTCAATGAAAAAGATCGGAATGTTTTTAGCTGCAGGTTTACTTTGCCTGAATGCTATGGCTCAAACTAAAAAAGACATTGTAGATGTAGCAGTTGGTTCTGCAGACCATACTACCCTGGTGGCTGCTGTAAAAGCGGCAGACCTGGTGGCTACCCTTAAAAGTAAGGGCCCTTTCACCGTATTTGCGCCAACAAATGCAGCATTTGACAAGTTACCTGCCGGAACCGTGGCTACTTTATTGAAGCCAGAGAACAAAGCAACATTAGCAGGTATATTGACCTACCATGTTGTTGCAGGTAATTTAACTGCGAAAGATGTTTTGGCAGCTATTAAGAAAGGTGGTGGGAAAGTGGTGTTGACAACCGTGGCAGGAGGAAAGCTTTCTGCAGCAGTGGAGAATGGTAAAGTAGTTTTAACGGACGAGAAAGGCGGTAAAGCTACCGTTACTGCTACCGATCTGGAAGGCAGCAATGGCGTTATTCATGTAATTGATGCGGTATTATTACCTGCAGCGAAGTAAGCCTCAGCTTTCTTTGGTTTCTTAGATCATCAGGCACAGTAGAGATACTGTGCCTGATTTTTTTATAGATAGTAAAGAAGCTTCCTCGCATTGAAAACTTATCTTAACTTAATAGACTAGGTAACCTGAACTTCTCAACCCCTCAATCTCTCAACCTTCCCCAAACATGCAACTCCTCTACCTGCTATTCGTCCTCATCGGCCTGATTTTATTCGTCGCCGCTTTTTTATATCGTCCAAAGCAAAAGGCAATGGAGCTTCCTTCCCCGGAAACTATCAGGAGTATATTAAAGGAGGAGGTGGCTTTTTACCAGGACCTTCCAACAGAGAGGAGAGTAGAATTCGAAACCAGGGTACAAAGGTTTTTGAAAAAAGCAAAGATCACTGCAGTGAGAACTAAACTGGATGCTCTTGACCAGGTGTTGGTCGCTGCCAGCGCAGTCATTCCCATTTTTGGCTACAGTGACTGGGAGTATCCCAATCTTCATGAGGTGCTTTTATATCCTGATCGCTTTGATGAAAAGTTTAGGCAGGAAGGTCATTCACGGGATACCCTGGGGATGGTTGGAAGCGGGGCCTATAAAAATGTAATGATCCTTTCTCAACAGGCCTTAAGAGAATCCTTTTCAAACAAAACAGGAAAGACCAATGTAGGCATTCATGAGTTTGTGCACCTGGTAGACAGTACAGACGGATCTTTTGATGGACTGCCGGAAACGGTGCTTCAGAAAAAATATGTTCTTCCCTGGTTAAAGCTGATGCATGAGGAAATGAAAAACATTGAAGCTGGTCATTCAGACATCAACCCCTATGCGCTCACCAATGAAGCAGAGTTTTATGCCGTTATATCCGAATATTTTTTTTCAAGGCCGGATTTGCTGAAGGAAAAACATCCCGAGTTGTATGAGCAGCTGGCAAGGATATTTGGAGGGAATGGTCAGGAAGGATGAATACTATCCTATGGAGACTCAGAAAACCCTGATCCTGAGGCTCAAAAACACCCGAATGGATTTCATAAATAATGATTTCCTGCCTATATTTGCAGCCCTGATACAGGAAGGGCATTAAAGGCTTCCACTTTTAGGCCGGGAATGTTTCAGGAACGGTGCGGTAGCTCAGTTGGTAGAGCAAAGGACTGAAAATCCTTGTGTCGGCGGTTCGATCCCGCCCCACACCACTATAAATTACAAAACCCCCTCCGGTAGGGGGTTTTGTAATTCAGTGAGCAGAACCGTGCACGGTTATTACCCTTTCTCAGGGTTCAATTCTCGTTAATTAATAATCTTTATTACTATTATTATTTTCTATCGGGAGATTTTTTTTCTTTGTTTTATGACAAGAAAAACAATAAGCCCAGCTATCAGTACCAGGCCGGGTATCAGGTACCAGGGGAGAGAACTTCCCGATCTCTCATTGATTATTACTTTGGTTGTTGATTTTGATTTTTTATCTGTCTTCACCGGGTTTTGAATTTGCTTCAAAGGATTTTGATCGGCAACTGATTTGAAGTGATCCCATTCCGTTTTATCTGTTGATAGATCGGCCATCTCCGGCATACTAACTCCCTGGTTGTTTGCCCGGGCTATTTGTCCATCACTTACCTTAACGGTCTTTCCATTTGCTTTTGAGGTAAAGTCAACTGTGCCTTCGATTACTTTAAGTGTTGAAATGGATGCCGAGGATTCTAGGATAAAGGTTGTGCCCTTTATTGTGGCAGCGCACTGGGTCATATCAATTTCCATTGTGCCATCCTTCATCATCTTCTTAATATTGGCCATGATCTTGCCAGTAACTAATTTAAGTTTATTGGCTTTACTGGGCGGCGAATTCACAACTATTTCAGTCTCCTCTTTAGTTACAAATGTGCTCATATCTGCAAAGCTGATAATTGAAGAACTTTCTTCAAAGGTCCGGACATGATCATCAACATATAGCACCATTTCGAGTTGAGCTGATTTCCATCCATTAGGTTCGGCATCATGTCGTACTTCAACATGTCCTGAAAGAGAATTGAAACGGGCACCGCAATCTACGAGACCGAGTTCTTCTTTGTTACCCCAGTCACTGAATGCAGAAACAGGAAACTCCATCGGGTTTAATAATAGCTCAGACATGCCTATGGGAGAACGGTCATTTCCATAAGGCCGCTGGCCTTTATATGAAAATTTAATGTCGGTCCCGGGCATACGGGCCACCAACTGATCCCCGTCCCGGTAAGGAGATTTCTCTGCAAACTCACCGCTGGGACCGCCTGCAAAAGTCAAATTATATTCTATATCATCAACATCCGGTGAACTGGTCGCCGGTACTATTGGATAAAATGGTTTACCCGGAAACAATTTGTCTTCATGGGGATCACCGATCACAAAACCCGGGTTATCTATTGAATAATGTATGGTCAGTATTGCATCTGCATACGTTTTCTTCCACCATAGCATCCCGCTGCTGCCACCAAGTGCTCCTACATTCCAAAATTTAAGCTCGTATTCAATCTTGTTAAGATGAACACCGGTTCTGTTCCCCGCCTTGTATACATAATCTCCTAGCTTTCCCGTGCTTTTGATATAGCCCATTGTAATATCTACATCAACCGATTGTGTCAGTATAATTTCCTTTGCTGAAACACCGAATGGAATTTGAGCCTTAGTTACAGCTGTTAGACCAAGTAATGCTGATAAAAAAACAATTAAATTTTTCATGCCTTGTTGTTTGGCTAGGTGAGAAGTATTCGAAGTTTGCATTATTAACTGTCGCAGTTCAGTGAATAGTGGACAAAAGAGCCGTTATGGATTAGCTAAGATTTCATCGTGTAAACTCCAGGCATCGGAAGACTAGATGCCAATTAGTTGCTATCCTCACAGCTTTATAAACTCCACCCTTCTATTCAACGCCTTATTCGTACTATTATCATTATTCGCCACCGGCTCCTTCTTTCCTTTCCCATCGGTTTCCAATCTTGCCGCATTTATCCCAAAAGAAGCAACCAGCACATTCTTTACAGAAACCGCGCGACGTTTCGAGAGATCCAGGTTGAAAGCATCGTCGCCATCGGCATCGGTATGTCCGACAATTTTAATGCGGACATTCGGGTTTTCTGCCAGCACATCAGATATCTCTTTTAGCGTACCATAAGATTCAGGTTTGATCTTGTCTGAGTTCACATCGAAATAGATACCATAACTCACGAGCTTGCCTTCGGTGATCAGTTTGTTGCGCGTATCCGGACGGCCGGTAGCGATGCGCAGGTTGCGGATCAGCGGCGTTCCCTTGTCAAAGCGCAGCATGTTATAAATGTATTTGGGCGACATGGCCTTGGCCAGGTCAAATAGCTTCACCTCATCCTGGTAAAGACGTATCCTTTCTTTCTGCACCCAGATCGAGATCTTGTATTTGGTATCGGCGAGCTGGCGATGTTCTGTCGTACGTCCTGATAATTCGGGTGTGCCATCGCGGTAATAGCAGAAATAGGAACTATTGTAGGCAATATCGAACCAGGTGCCGGCATCGCCGGGCCTTGCCAGTCCGTACAAAAGGTCCTTAGGCTTTTGCGTGCTGATGAGCATAAAGCGGTAAGCAGGATTATTGCCATTGGATGGGTCTTTGAAAGGCACCACCTCAAATTCGATGGTGTAATTTTCAGGAAGCTTCAGCGGTTCAGCCAGCGCTGTGATGCCGCGGCTATTGGTGATCTTAAACCATTTTCCCGGGTATTTCGGATAACTGACGATCTCTCCCGATCCGGTTGTCGTCCAGTGCACAGGGAAGTCGCCAATATTGTCGGATGCAAAGTCATCATATAGGATCAGCTTCTCCCCGGGGATAAAATCGAATTTGGAATAAATGCGGGTCAGCGAATCATTCTCCTGCGATGCAGCCAGCAGGCTGAACAGGGGAAGCAATAAGGCCAAAAAGTACTTTTTCATATAAATGGTTTGAGCAAAATGTCCGTAGTTACAAACAAGGGACAACCAGTGCCGTGATAAAAAAGGCGTGAATGTGGAAACTGTTTAAATATAGGCTGGAGTGTGTGCTATTCGCAATGATGGGGGTTAAAGGGGGGAGTGATTGTGGTCAGAGGGAGAGTTGAGAGGTTGAGGGGTTGAGCGCTGCGCTGTTGAGGGGCGTGCCCGTCGTGGCGGGTTGAGAGACCAAGCTTAATTTTTATGAACTCGTTTGTTTTACGCCTTAAAAAATGTCCGTAGTTACAAACTACCGATAACCGGGGACTTCCATATACAAGTGTTCTTAAACTAATTAAGCTGGAAAAATAATAAAAGGACGCAAAAAAATATTTTACGGAAAATCAATTATAGCTTCTTCGATTTTATTAAAATCTGCTTCTTTCAGCTGCCTGCAAAAAAAGAACCGCAAAACCGACATAGCAGATAGTACGAATTCACCTTACAAAACTGATCTACGCCACTTATTCCTCAACTGCAGGGATTTTACGTTTTAAGGCCTTTTGAAATGAGAACATATTTGGGAAGAGACAACACTTCGTTGTCCAGTTTTTTTCATCGAAACAAAAACCATTGTTATGAGAAAGATCCTTGCTTCCCTCTTAACGGCCTTATGCCCATCAATCGATTTCATCACAGTCTCTGGCCTAAAAAAAAGACATTGTAAAACAGCAGCGATGCTTATCCTTCTGACATTCGCGCTACCTGATTTCAGTATGGCCCAGGGCTTTGGCGGTACGCCGGCCCCGGCATCTGTAAAGTGGAAACAGGTCAATACCGAAAGGGTGAGGGTCATATTTCCAAAGGGCTTTGATAGCCTGGCCAACCGCATTGCTAATGTTGCGAGAGTTTTAGGTGATGAAACCTCCGGAACAATCGGAGGCAAGCATAATAAATGGTCGATACTCCTTCAAAATCAAACCACTATTCCCAACGCATATGTGAGAATGGCGCCAATAGTAAGTGAATTTTATTGGACCTCCGATCAAAACAACTTCGCCAATGGCACGTTGCGCTGGGACGATAACCTGGCCAGTCACGAATACAGGCATATACAACAGTTCAGCAATTTTAATAAGGGGTTTACCAAAGTGCTTTACTTCCTGATGGGACAGGAGGGGCAATTGCTTTCTACCGGTTTAACCATTCCTGATTATTTTCTGGAGGGTGATGCCGTCTGGCAGGAAATGCTGGTGAGTTCACATGGACGTAGCTGCCTGCCCTCCTTTTATAATGGCTTTAAATCTCTGTGGCTTGAAAACAAGAACTATTCCTGGATGAAATTGAGGAACGGTTCATTCAGGGATTTTGTACCCAATCATTATCCGCTGGGGTATCAATTGACAGCCTATGGCTATGAAAATTATGGCGAAGATTTCTGGAAAAAGGTAACCAGCGATGCCATACGGTATAAAGGAGTTTTTTACCCGTTTAACAGGGCCATTGAACGGTATTCAGGTAAATCCTACCGCAACTTCAGGAAGGATGCCATGGAATCGTTTATTGAAAAAACACTGCATAAAGAAACAGGACCTGCACCGGAATTCAGCTTCCTTACAAAAGAACAAAAGAACAATGTTGTCAACTATCAGTTCCCCAATTACATTAATGACGACAGCCTGTTAGTGGCCAAAAAATCGTTTAAAGACGTAAACTCGTTTTGCATTATTTCTCACGGTAAAGAAAAGAAACTGGTCGTTCGGGATATGATCATTGATGATTATTATTCTTTTAACGGAGGCAAAATTGTCTATGCCGCCTATGTATCTGATCCCCGATGGCCAGTAACCAGGGACTACAGTGTGCTAAAATATGTGGACATCCATTCCGGAAAGCAAAAACAGCTCACCAAAAGATCAAAATATTTCTCTCCCGACATTAATAAGGAAGGCACAGAGATCCTGGCGGTACACGTAGCCATAGAAGGAGTTTACCACCTGTGCAGAATTGACGCCAGCAATGGTGCATTGAAATATAGGGTCCCCAATCCGAATAACTATTTCTTCACCCAAACAAAATATATTGATTCAACCACTGCCGTCTCTGCATGTAAAAATCAAAGGGGAGATATGGCCCTGGTCAAAGTGAATCTCATTAACGGCGATGTGGAAAACCTCACACCTTTCGCCTTTGGGGTTATTGGATATCCCTTTGTAAAGGGAGATACTGTTTATTTCAACGCTTCCAATCAGAATGCCGATAAGATCTTCGCGGTGTCATTAAAAGATAATAAGATCTACAGGCTAACCAATAACATCAATGGCATTTATTACCCGATGGTTAATACCGAAAACGATTTGTTTTTTTCCGTTTTTACAGCCGGAGGATACCGTTTAGCTAAACTTGATCGGAACAATATCAACTGGGAAGAGTATCCGGCAGAGCGCTTTACTGCCGGAAACAATCAATATTTTACAAACCCTAACCTGCAAATGGCGGGAAAGGGCGTCTTGAAACAATTGAATGGCGACAGCGAAACTCTCGATCCGGGAAACCTTATAAACTATCCTGTAACAAAGTATAAAAAATCATTGCACCTCTTCAATTTTCATAGCTGGAGACCGATGATTGAAGATCCGGAATACGGATATAGTATTTACAGTGACAATGTGCTTAATACCTTCAAAAACACGGTGTATTATTCATACAACCGCTCAGATTTCAGTCATACCATTGGCTTTAACAGCGCTTTCGGTGGCTGGTTCCCTGTATTTTCACTTGGTGTAGAAAAAAGTTTTGACAGGCGTACGGATCTTGTCAATTCGGAAACCTACAACGCGGTAACGGTTCATACCGGCGTATCCGTACCCCTTCAATTTCTCGGGGGCAGAACCAGCCAGTACCTGAATTTCGGTGGAGGTTATAATCTTGAACGGGCGGGAGAAAAAAAAATGAAGAATAAACTACTGAATTACTTTAACTCCTTTTTGAGTTTCCGTAATGTCAGCCAACAGGCTTATCAACAAATTAATCCGCGTTGGGCACAATCCCTCAACATGGAATTAGAGAATGGGGTCAGGCGTGGGAGTGGAAGTAAATTTGTGGCACAATCGCAATTGTTCTTTCCGGGTTTAAGTAAAAACCATAGCCTCGAGATCGATCTTGCCTATCAAAAAAAGGATACTACAACCGACTATTATAAAAAAACCTTTTCTAATTCACGCGGATACCAGGCGATCAGCACAACGCGTATGTACAAGATGGGCGTCAATTATCATTTTACCCTGCTTTATCCGGACCTCGGATTTGCCAATCTCATGTATATACAAAGAGTTCGGGCTACCCTGTTTTTTGATTACACGTTTGACAGGATCATCAGCCAGGAACTGACGATAAAAAACCGTAGCCTGGGTGCCGAAATATATTTTGACACTAAGGTCTGGAATTCCTTCCCAATTACTTTTGGCTTGCGTTATTCCTATTTGAAAGACAGGGATTTCAATAATCCATGGATAAAAAACAGATGGGAGTTTTTCATTCCTATTAGTTTTATACCTGATTAGGCCAATTTTTTGGCTTGAGAAAGGGTTCTTTGAGAATGACAAAGTGCACCCGAATATTTTAGCCCCGGTGGTAATGCACCGGGGTTTTTTGTTTCCTGGGCTTCTGCTTCGGGACGAGCAGACAAAAAAAGCGAAGGAGTAAAGTTTCCTTTCCCCTTCGCCCTAGTATAAAAATACGCTATGAACATTAAGTAGCTAGCAGCCTGCAGCTCCAATCAATACACCTTCACGATAGTAAAATAAAACTGCTCTCCCTTTCCCTCCACTCCGCCTTCTTTCATTTTATCCTGCAGTTCTTTGGATTCGCCAAAGGCTTTCGCTTTATCCTTATCCGTAATGGCGAATGCCATGGTCACCATATTCATATCATCCAGGTCGCGCGATACCACGCGGTCGATGATACCGGCTGCTTTGCGTTGGTCTTTATCGGAATCAAAAACTTTGCGCCAGGCATCATAATCTTTTACATGATGGCGGATCAGCATGCGGAGAGGTGCCTTTAGATCACTTGAGTCCACATAAGCATCCTGGGTGAAGAGCATCATTTTGGGGGCACCTACCACACCGGCCTTTTTCATGGCCTCTTTCAGGTCGGCAGAACCGGCAAAGGCCTTGGCTTTGGCCGGATCATCGATCAGCATCACGGCTACCACCATATTGCTGTCGTCGGGCACACGGCCGATCACATACTTATGAATGCCATAGGCAAGTCGAATGGAATCGTGCGCCTCAAAAGAAGCCAGCCATTTTTCGTAGTTGGCCACTTTGTGCATCACCAGCATTCTCTTTCCATAGGGCTTAGGGGCTTCGGGTTTTGTTACGGCCGAAGTATCGGCCGGCTTTTCCTCTTTGGCTTTTTCTTTTCCTGAATTGCAGGAGGCCAGGGCAAATAACGCAGCCAGGCCAAGACTGAATAATAACGGGGTCTTTCTCATGTTGAGTTTGGTTTGATGTTATAAAAAGAGGGGGCGGAGTTGTAATGAAAAGGTCCGTAGTTACAAACTATGGACAACGGAGGAGCCTATCTTAAAGCGATACTTTGTTTGTACATACCATGTGGGGGCAGTTGGATCTACTGAAAGTTCGATTTCAACACCCGCCGCCTTCAGGTTTTCAAATAATTGCTCACTTTCTTTTGTGAGAGAGTCTTTAGAATCCATTCTTAGCTCATTTAATATGGATAAAACTACCTTTTGTCCTTTAAGTGCGCAAAACCGTGCGCAGAAATATTCAAAAAGAATCGATTTAGACCAGTTTTTACCCGTATTAACCGACCTGAATATCTCTAAGGATCAAATTGTTGAAGGTTTTAGAAGGGTTTACGGAAACCCACAAGAGGACGCCCCACTCCACTTCAACAAAATAAAACCCACGCTGGTCGTGGGTTTTATCATTTAGTGCACAGAACAGTGCGCAGATTACCTTGATTCTCACTCTTTAGTACTTACTCCAATTTTCATGAATCCAAGCTTGAACTTCTGTTTGAGACCTCGTGTATGAGGGTAAATGCTGGCGTATCATTCATTTCCCATTTTTCAGCATGCCAGTAGAAAATAGATGACTGTAAATAAAACTCCTTCTGTTTATTCATTACCGATGACCATCTTTAGCGTAAAAGGCTGGTCGTCCAATAAACTCCGTAAAAAATAAATACCTGGAGAAAGGTTGTTAAGCTCATTGAGTGAAATAAAGTTGATCCCCTTCGAAGCCTTTCCCCCGATGTTCTTCACCAGTGAACCTTCGGCATTAAAGATCCGGATATTCAGCGACTGGTTTTGTTTTGCATATACTCTTAATGTAGCCCTGCTGGTTACCGGTTGCGGATATACCATTGGTAAAATGGCCGTTGAACTGAGTGGCACCCTTATTGCCAATATGGGGGAATACCGAAATGAGCTGTTATTATCTATCATTTTAAGCCTGTAAAAATTCAAAGAAGAGTTCCACCCAGTATGGGTGAATGCATATTCTGAAATCGTTTGGACATAGGGGACCACTCCTATTTTGCTAAACGAGATTCCATCAAGGCTGTGTTCTATTTCAAATTCGGAAAAATTGATGGCCGATGCTACTGTCCATTTTAACTGGATATCTTGTTGGGCCAGGACACCGGTGAAACTAAGCAAGGTTACTGGCAAAGTACCACAGGGGGATGATCCGTTATTACTGTTTCTCATGAAGGGTGCCGACGCAAGTGTCAACACTTGACCAACGGAACCAGGAGAGGATCCAAATAAGTTGTTGACGGGCCCCGCAGCACTTGTAGAACGGGTCAGGCCATTGGCGCCGCCATTTACATTGGCCGAAGCAAAACTCCCATTTGTAACTATAAAGCCACCGCCACCACCACCACCAGGGCCGTGATCGTAATAATTTGTCATATCCCCTCCTTTACCTCCATTTGCATTTGCGGTAACACCAGTTAATCCAACTGTGACATTTGTTCTGGTTATAGCTATAATACTGCCACCACCGCCGCCACCACCTGCAGCATCTGTATTTGTTGTTCCACCAACTCCTACCACACCGGGGGCATCACCTCCGTTGGCCGATAATGTTCCCGATCCGGCATAAGACGCCGCTCTTAATAATATGATGCCTCCACCTGCTCCGCCACTGCTTTGGTATTCATTTGTTCCAGTGCTGTTATTGGCTGTACCTGCTCCGCCGCCGCCGCCCATGATAAAGATTGCGACCGATCGTTGAGAAAATGCTGTTCCCCCAAATCCTCCATTAGGGTAAGTGGTAGAATTGCCGCTTCCTCCATGCCATCCACTACCTCCCTTACCACCGTTGCCCGCATTTGCTCCTCCGCCTCCGCCTGTATTGTACTGATTTTCTGATCCGGCTCCAATAGGTGACCCATCGGTACCCCCCCCACCTGCGTTGCCGGGAGCACCTCTTCCCATGCTACCATTGACAACTTCTATATTGGTAGTGATAGTGGTGGTAGCACCATTGGGCAATACATACATAGGCACACCCGCTATCCCTTCACCCTTTGACCCGCCAGTAAGATTTGCAGCAGTTGTTACTGCAGAATTGAACCTATAGTCTGTGTTAGTCAATATGCCAGTTCCATTTGTGTTGCCAGCAGTGGCGCCTGTAAAATTTTTGGCCCCACCTCCCCTGAAACCAAGTGCCGTAGAAGAAACAGTTCCATTCAACGTCATTACATTGGCAGCATCCAAAACGACCACACCGCCTGTATTTCCATTCCATGCGGGGCATATAACAGAACCCGAACCTGTAATCGTAAGGTTATAATATCTCGGGATCCGAATGACCTGGTAGGTTCTGGTACCAGATTGTGTGTAATAATTTTTGGCCAGTGAATAACTGAAATTGATTGTTGATCCGGCAACAGAAGCTACCGTATTATATTCATAATTTCCCGCGAATCGGTTTGTACCCAGATATCCGCTTCCGGTAGCAGTCCCACTTCCATAGTTACTCGTGTTCGTGGTATTAAGATCGACACCCTGCATCTGTATGATCAGTACCAGATCACCCGTCGCCAATATATTCGAGCTTCCCCTTGCATCAAGGGTGCCTACTGTAAGCGAGGTATTCCCAACAAGAGGATTTCCCAGTCCAGGATAATAACTATTAATAATCTGGTTGGTTGTTGAAACCGTTACTGTACCTGAAATGGGATCGGTGCCGCATTGGGCATAAACAAACGAACTCTCATACAGCAGAAAAAAAATTGAGAGGAGAAAATAATAAGGTTGAAAACCTTTTTGCTTCATATACTTTTTATTGGGTCTCTTAGATTTGTTAACTCCTGTCTTAACCGCTACTAATAAATAGGAGATCGATAAAATCATACCCCATAACGGGGGATTTTCATATTTAGAAAAAAGACAAATATAATTCAACTAGTGCTGCTGGTCGGTTGTATTTTATCCACATATCCACAGTTTTTTCTTACCTCATCATGCCCCTTCAGGAACAATTGAACCGTTTGGAAATAAGAATGGACGCACTGAAAAGTTCATCAAACAATCAAAAGCGAGATTGGATTCTTTGCGTAAATAAATAGAACTGTAAAGCTGGTTTCAGATTAAAAGAAATGACTGTATATAATTCTTCTTGGCCCTGATACTTATGATCAGCAGGATCAAGCCGATTATTCCCATAAGATTCGCGCCAGCATAATAACCGACAGCATAGGGTCCTTCCTCCACGGAAGTTTTTAAACTTCCCGATGCATAAGCCATCAGTCGCAAAACGATCAGAATGATGCCTGCGATTCTCATAAATGTTTAAATAGTCGTGTAAAAACAGGATATCATCGTGGAAACCGAAGGGCAGATCCCGCTCATTCAGATGAAGGACTGCCATTTCAGGAATAATCAGTAATTATTAATTATTTCGACTAAACAAATTTGTTTAGTTAGGAAAAAATACCGACTGGTACTCACCAATTATCCTTCCACTCATATATATATCTATAACTGGCACTGCGCCCAATATACAATGAGGCCATAAGGGCAATGCGTGCTCCTTTCGAACCAGTGGGTAATGATTTACCATCAATGTACACCAGCAAGCTTGAAGCCGGAGTTGGAGTAGTGCCGGATTTATGACTGAATTGAATATTACCGGTGACTCCTTTCTCTCCCTTTAAGGAGATGGGTGAAATAATAGTACCGGGTTCTATTTCCGGACGATCGAAATAAATGGAGAAATCTCCGTTGGCCGAATATTGATCTCCCTGATTAGAAACGGTGACGGATAGC
The DNA here is from genome assembly GCA_016720565.1 of Chitinophagaceae bacterium. Lineage (GTDB taxonomy): Bacteria > Bacteroidota > Bacteroidia > Chitinophagales > Chitinophagaceae > JJ008. The sequence goes on along the minus strand of JADKKJ010000011.1, from coordinate 709,132 downwards.
TGTATCGGCAGTTTATCATTGGGGCGAATCTGTTTTGGAGGAGAAGTATAATTCGCAGTCACTTTAAATACATCGTTTGCCAATGACCAGCGCGCAGTAAGACTGCCATCGCCGGCAGACAAACTATAATTATTGTCCCCTGCTTGCAGTTTATCAAAGGCTTTCACCTCCACTAGTTCCCAATAACCAGGATCTTTTTTTTCTCCAGGTTGTTTGGGACCAAGAGCCCCAACTGCTGCTTTCTTCTTTATATCCTCCTTTAATGCAGCAAGACGGTTTTGCGTATCATCTAATAACCATTTTTGGTTGGCACTGAGTGAACCATTGGCTATATTGGCGTTAATCGTATTTTTCATCAATCCTGCTTCTGTAGCCAGCTTGCCGATGATGTCTTTTAATTCGGCCAATTTTGCATCTCTTTCTTTAGAAGGAGGAAGTTTCCATGTATCGTAATATTCTTTTTCGATCTGTTTTGTCCATTTTGAAAGTATCTTGTCTGATGCTTGCCATGCCGGATCTTCCCACCGTGGATAGTTCATAGGTAGGGTCTGGTCCATATGGATATACTCATGCACTACGGTCATGGCATCCCCTATGAGGTTTGAGTTATTGCCATAGGGTCTCTCCCTTAACTTTTGATCCTGGTCGCCGGCGTTGAGCATATTATCGGAGAGGTCGATGATATTTTGTCCCTTTAGATTGGGGCCGGTTTCTGCATTCGCGTCAGCCGTCTTGATGAAGCGGAAGCGGATCCGGTTATTCACGAAATAATCTTCGGTGAGGCGGCGGGCCAGTTTGTCTTCTCCAAATCGTTTAAGGGTTTTGGCCAGCCATTGAATGGTGAGTTTTTCCCGGGTGGGTTTTTGCGCTCCTGCGCTGGAGGACAGCCTGAATAAACTGATAAGACAAAATATAATGAGCGGAAGGGCAAAGTGTTTCACGATGCATGAAATTGGTGTATACCAAATTTAAATTCACAGAAAGCTCATTAAAATGAGCTGCGTCATTAATGCGAATGATATCATTAGTGACTGCAAGGCGGTTAACGATCTTGTCGGCCCCTTTGCCCCGAACAAAAACCGGCCATTTCTGTTCTATTTACTCCTGCCAAAACAGGACACCTTTTTATGGTTAGTTTTTCCCGATCTATGCTGTTTTTCGTTTCGTTTATGATCTGGGCAGGTATGCTGCAGGCCCAGCGAACCGGCTCCATCAGCGGTAGCATTGTTAACCGTAATAACCAGCAGCCTTTGCCTGGGATCACTATTGAATTGCAGCCTGGCCAGATCAGGGGTATCAGCGATTCATCCGGGGCATTTCGTATCTCAGGTGTCCAGCCGGGAACTTATGCGGTTAGCTTTAGTGGGGTTGGATACCAGTCAAAGACCATTAACAACCTGGTGATCAATAGCGGTAATGAATCCAGTTTACAGATCGAACTTGAACAGGATGTAAAGGAGTTGAATACGGTGGTGGTGACAGGAAGAAGGAATACAGCCAAAGTAGCCACCATAGAAAGTCCGCTGAGTATACAGCGACTGACCACCGAAGATATCAAAGCCAACCCCGGCGGAAATTTTGATATCAGTAAAGTGATACAATCATTACCCGGTGTAGGTGGTGGCATTGGTGGTGGCAGTTTTCGGAATGATGTGATCATCCGTGGTGGGTCTCCCGCTGAGAATGTATTTTACCTGGATGGTATTGAAGTGCCCATCATTAATCATTTCAGTACGCAGGGAAGTGGCGGTGGTCCGCAGGGAATACTGAACGTAAGTTTTATTGAAGACGTTCGCCTGAGCACCTCGGCTTTTGATGCTCGTTATGATAATGCCCTGAGTTCAGTGTTTCAGTTCAAACAGAAAAATGGGAACAATAACCAGGTGCAGGGAAATTTTCGGTTAAGCGCCTCCGAGGTGGCCGCTACTTTCGACGGACCATTGAATAAGAAAACAACCTTCCTCGCCTCTGCCCGCAGAAGTTATCTGCAATTATTATTTAAAGCACTGGACCTTCCTATTCGCCCGAATTACTGGGATCTGCAGTTCAAGACCACCACAAGGATCAATAAAAGGACCACACTGAATTTTCTGGGCATTGCCGCTATCGATGAATTTAAGTTTGCCGCGCCTAAAGACGCCACCCCTGAAAAACTATATGTCATCAATAGTAATCCGGGTATCAATCAGTGGTCCTATGCAGTGGGTGCCACCCTGAAAAAACTAACGGATAAAGGTTTCTGGAATCTGGCCATCAGCCGAAACACGCTGGATAACCAGGCAGATAAATACCTGGATAATGAGCATCCAAAAGAAGCAGAGCGCACGTTTCGTATTAAGAGCAGGGAAACAGAGAATAAGTTACGCCTGGATGTAAATAATACCTATGGTGATTGGAAATTGAGTTATGGAGCCGTAGCACAGTATGTGGAATTCAACAATGATCTTTTCCAGGTATATCGTCAGCCCATAAGGGATGCGCAGGGAAATATCATTCAACCGGGGATCACTTTTAACTATGATCGCTCGATCAATTTTCTTCGCTATGGATTATTTGTACAGGGGGGGCGAAGATTATTCAATAACCGATTAGGGCTAAGCGCAGGAATACGTACCGATGCCAATAGTGCGAAAAATGGAAATGGGAATTTACTGGAGCAGTTAAGTCCGAGGGTTAGTTTGAGTTATGCTATTACTGATAAATGGAACCTGAGTTCCAGTTATGGACTTTATTACCGACTGCCTTCTTATACGCAAATGGCCTTCACAGGACCTTCCGCCAATACAAATCCCGGCCAGTATATCCGAAGCCAGCATTGGGTAGCGGGTTTTGAATATCTTCCTTCAGTGACCACCCGATTTACTGCAGAGGTTTTCTTTAAGAATTACAATAACTATCCGGTCAGTATTACCGATGGGATCAGTCTGGCGAATAAAGGCACTGAGTTTGGGGCAATAGGAAATGAGCCGGTGGTTCAGCATGGAAAAGGCCGGGTATGGGGCATTGAATTCTTCGCACAACAAAAATTGACAAAGCGATTCTTTGGCGTATTTAGCTATACGTTTTATAAAAGTGAGTTTACGGGCACCAACGGATCATTTGTTCCTTCCAGTTGGGACAATCGTCATTTAGTGAGCACTACGATCGGCTATAAGATGAAACGAAACTGGGAACTCGGATTGAAATTCAGGTACCAGGGTGCTGCGCCCTATACTCCGTATGATCTTGAGCAGAGTCGTTTGAATTTTATTACTCTGGGAACAGGTGTATTCGATTACAGGGTTGCGAACAGTCTTCGTTTACCCGCTTTCCATGCCGGCGATATCCGCATCGACAAAAAATGGAATTACCGAAAAACGACCCTTGATCTTTTTCTGGATGTTACCAATTTCTATGGATCAAAAAGCACCGGAGTGGCCAGTTATACTTTCCAGCGTACGGCAGACAACAAGGGTTTTTATACAACAGATGGCAGGCCGGTAGCCGCTAATGGAAGCAATGCCGTACCGATTTTGTTGAAGAATGTGGATCAGACGGTGCTGCCCACGATCGGGTTTATTGTTGAGTTTTAGAAAACATGTTTTAAGCTAATGCAATATTTGTTTACGGACTTGGCAGATATTGATGGGTCCATTATACTATCAGTAGCGGCCTGCGATGAAGTGGCCTTTGAAAGCGATAATTTAAAAAATGGAGCATTTAACTATTGTATCAGAAACGGGCTGGAAAAAAAACTGATCTGCAACCAGGTACTATAATCCAGGAAGGTTTAATATGGGTGTTCCAATGATCTCACACAATGTTCCACTCTGGAAATAGACCTTATCTCAGGCTCAATATTACCAATGCCTCTGCTAATTTCTTATCATTTTCAACCTCCTCCCCCGAAGCGATACTGCCAGAAAAATGACTGTAAAACGCAAGAATATTATCCCGGATACCGTTATTCAGCAGCCTGAAATGGCCTTTGCGAAGTTTGAGTAACCAGGCGGCATAGGTTTTATCGGCCAGCTTATATTCTAAAGGCCGGGTAGGCTCCCCGGTATCAAGATCTTTGTTTGGAAAAGAGGATACTTCTTTCTTTATGTTTTGAATTTCTCTATTGAAATGCCGCGTCACTGTATCGAAGCTATTTCTGAACAGGGCTTCTGCCATCTCCCCCGGCGCTTTGATCTTTAACGATCTTAAGGGTCCAATTTTTGGTACTACACGGATGAACCAGGAAAATAAATGCAGGAAGAACGTCGGTTTTCGATGCTGCAGCCCGCTATCCTGGTAATAATTCAATCGCCTCATACGGTTCCGGAAATCTTTATCTGCAGTAGTTGATCCCTGTTTGCGCAATTTATTTTTGTGGATCAGCCAGGCAGATTGGGTGATAGCCGGAAACAGGCTGATCACCGTCATTCGCAGTATCCGTACTGAAAAGGAGAAATGCGGGAACAATTGTCTTAGTTCCAGTCCATAAACTTTTCTAACCGCTTTTTCCAGCAGCTCGCCTGATAAAGCAAAACCAATAAAATCATGGTATTCTTCAGAAGCATAATTTCCCTGCGACACCTGCAAAACATCAAAAGAGAACTCTACTCTTTTATGCGAGAGCTTATCATCGGCATAGGTGACCAATCTCCCATATTTTTTTTCAATCTTGGGATAGACCAGCGCCACCGCCCGGTTAATGCCCATACCATGTCCATATATATCCGCCATATAGTGGGTAAGAAAACCGAGGGCAAAAGAAAGTTCATTGGCTGTATGAGCTTCATCCATAAGCGCAACTACCAGGTCGCCACTGCGTACATAATGCGCGAGGTCTGTAAATAATTTACTTCCCATGGGGAAATAGCCCATATCCGGAGCAATGGACCCACCATAGGCATAAGCATGCGCTTTGGCCAATTCATCTTCTGTGATCCCGGGATATCTGAGCTTTAGAAAAGGAACAAAAGATCTTTGCCAGCAGGCATCAACAATGGCTTCATGTGTAAGGATAGAATATGCGCCGGCTTTATAAGGCCGGAAGGCCAGTAGGAGCAGAAATACTACGGTGAATATTTTAAAGGCGCAAAGACCTATCCAGTCCCGGAAATAGCGCATGTATATATTACATCATATGGAAATACGATAATGTCGATTTTGTAGAGGTAAATTACTCTTTTTAAACCACAAACCTATAGCCCACTCCTTTGATCGTAATGATCTCGATAGAAGGATCCTCTTTAAAATAGGAACGCAGTCGGGTAATATATACATCGAGGTTTCGACTATTGAAGAAAGAATCATTGCCCCAGAGAAGATTAAGTATCACCCGGCGGTCAATGATGGATTCACGGTTCTCGTAGAGTAATTTCAGCAAGGCGGATTCGCGGTAGGATAATTTCTTTTCTTCTTTTTCACTGATCAGTAATTGGCGGTTGACTTGAAACCGGAACTTGCCGAGATTCAAAACAACAGTGGTTTCTTTTGGCCGGTCTGATTGATTGCGTGCCAGGTGCTGAATGCGCACGATCAGTTCCTCCATGCTGAAAGGTTTGCGTATATAATCATTACCACCGGCATGAAATCCTTTTACTACATCTTCAGTCTGTACTTTGGCTGTCAGGAAAATAATGGGTACGGTTTCATCCAGTTGCCGGATCTCATCGGCAATGGCAAATCCATCTTTGTGCGGAAGCATGACATCCAGCACACATATAGCTGGTTTGAACTGTTTGAAGCGCTCTACTACTTTAGCCCCATCGGCTTCCATGATCACCTCAAAGCCGCGGCTCTGCAAACTTTCCCGCACGATCTTGCCCAGGAATAATTCATCTTCGGCATAAAGTATCTTCAAGCCACTCATGAGGAAGTTTTTGGTAATTCAATGAAGAACTCGGTTCCTTTTCCATCTTCACTATGCATACTGATCTTTCCGCCGTGATTTTTTATGACCTGCGATACATAACTTAAGCCCAATCCATATCCTTTGGCAGTATGGGTATCACCATGGGGCACCCGGAAGAATTTCTCAAACACTTTATCCTGGTAAGCGGCTGGTATGCCTATACCATTATCTGCAAATCTTAGTAATAGTTTATCCGCCTGTTCAACCAGTTCGATCTGTATCTGCGGCGCTGCCTTTCCATATTTAAGCGCATTGTCGAGTAAATTATATACCACGCTGACCAAATGAAGCCTGTCGCCACGTATATGTGCATCGCCGCTCACTTTAATATCGACGATCGCCTGGTATTTCTCCAGTTGAAGCCGCATAGACCTGACCACCTCTCTCACTACTTCTTCCAGGTCAAACCATTCCACATTCATCTCCATTACTTTATTCTCAAACATGGAAAGCTTCAGTACCTTATCCACCAGTAAATTCAATCGCTGTAATTCCTGCTGGGAAATATCCAGGTATTCGCTGGTCCTTTTGGGATCATTCAGGACGCTGAAATTCTTCAGGGCCTCAATGGCCACGCCTACGGTGGCGATAGGCGTTTTTAATTCATGCGTGATATTGCTGATGAATTCATTTTTTAGTTCAGCCAGTCTTTTCTGCTTCATCAGGTTCCGGTATAGCAATATAAACGAAGCGATGGTGATGCCTACCAGTAACAGGGAAAATATAAGAGGCAATTTCAAGCGGCTGAAAATATACCCGGAGGTATCACTTAAAAAATAATCATAACGGATAGGCCTTGCAAAACCTACGTTCACCTCATTGGGTCTTTGTTTTTCACCAGAATCCAGCCGGCTCACGATGGCCCCCACATTTATATTTTCTTCTTTTAAGGAAAGATGAAATGCAGCGTCCAGCTCTTTCAGGGTAATGGAATCTTTTATCGAAACAGAATCTATATTATTGAGAAATCTTACCAATCCTTTTTTTGCCAGAATGGGATTGGCAGGTTTATGATCGATAAGTATTTTATCTTCAGGAAGGATCTCTTTGTCGGTAGTAAGGTCTTCCTCGGTACTATAGGTGATGCGAATATTTTTGCCGGTGTCATGCAGTTGGTCATCTGTTCTGCGATATTGAAAAACAGAATCGCCTGACCTCCGGATGATCGTGATCGCACCGCTATCGTTGGCCAGGGAATCTCTTAGTTTCTCTTTCAGGAGATGGATCATACTGATAGGAGGTAATGCGGTACGGGTACTGGTTCTCATTTTTATCCCATTCTTCAGATCACTGGTGACTACCATTGTGGTATGGGTTCCCGAATCGAGCGTGAGCTGAAAGTCGGAGATCTCAAGTTTTGATGCTTGTAGCTTTAGAACGGTTCCACGAAATGCAGCAGCTGCACGTATATCCAGGTTTTGCTTCTCGCTGTCATAATTATTCTTCAGCCACCAGGCCTGGAACCCGGTAACACCGACCATGGCGATGATCATCAATAAGGCGATGGCTCGAATCTTCTGCATAGAAAACAAAATTAGCCAATCCTATGGCCCGTTTTCAGCTCATTAACCTTTATTAACCTTAATGATAGAGCCATTAACTACCGGGTATCTTTCAGAAGGCTAATTTTGGCCCTTAAATAAAAAACCATGAAGCATATTGTTTTGATCGGGGCGGCCTGTATGATGATGACCGCTGTCTATGCCCAGCAAAAACAGGGAAAAGTAACTTATGAGCGTACCACCCAGATGCAGGTAAGCTTTGCAGGTGGGAATGAGGAGATGGAGCGAATGATCCCTAAGACCAGGACCGATCAGTTTGAATTGTTTTTTGCCAATGATAAATCCTTATGGAAGCAGGCCGAACAGGAGAACCAGGACGATTTTACCGCCACCAGCGATGGCGGAGGAATGCAGGTGCATATGATCGTGGCAGGAAACAATGATGTATTGTTTACTAATCTGGCCCAGGGAACAAAGGTGGAGAAGAGAGAGTTAATGGACAAGAGCTTTATCATTGATGACAGCACTCATCCGCTGAAATGGAAAATGACCGGAGAGAACAAAACCATCCTGGGCCATAATTGCATGAAGGCAACTGCCTCGCAGATCAATCAGCGTATGATGATGAATATGGACAATGGTAAAATGGAAAGGAAAGAGATCACCGATACTTCTACGGTGATCGCCTGGGTAGCAATGGATATTCCTGTTTCTGCCGGTCCTGGTGAATTCCAGGGACAGTTGCCCGGTCTTATTCTTGAAATGGATGTGAACAATGGAAGACAGACCTATAAAGCGCTGACAATTTCAGATAAAGTGGATGAGGCATTAATTAAAGAACCCACTGGTAAGAAACATTATACTTCTGCCGAGTTTAAAAAAGAAAGGGAGAAGATGATGAAGGAAATGGAGCAGAATAATGGTGGCAGGGGGCAGACGATAAGGATCAGTAATTGATAAGATACTCCACCAGCCACTAGTCCCCAATAGTTTCGTTGCTCAAATAAACCAATGATGAGAATCGCATTATTATCAATTTTGATCATATTAAGCTGCCTGTCGGCACTCGCCCAAAAAAACGGAAGTATCAAAGGTCAGCTGTATGACTCCATAGCCAAACAACCTGTTGGTGCGGCTACCGTATCTGTTATGGACAGAAGTGATTCCTCGCTGGTCAGTTTCACCATGACGGGTAACGATGGACGTTTTGAATTAAAAGGGATCCCTAATGGCCAGTACCGGTTACTGGTCACCCATGTGAGCTATTATAATAATAACAGCTATTTCAATATCAATGATAGCAGTAAGAATATAGACCTGGGACAGGTACAACTTTTTGACCGATCTAAAGTGCTGGAAGAGGTGGTGGTTACCAATGAGGCACCGCCGGTCACCATGGTGGGCGATACCATTCAATATAATGCGGGTTCGTTTAAAACCATTCCCAATGCCAGCGTAGAACAACTCCTGAAAAAATTGCCCGGGGTGAAAGTGGATAAGGATGGAACAGTGACTGCGCAGGGAGAAAAAGTGGCTAAGGTATTGGTGGATGGAAAAGAGTTTTTCGGCAATGATCCTAAGATCGCCACACGCAACCTTCCGGCAGATGCCGTAGATAAGGTTCAGGTATATGATAAACAAAGCGACCAGGCCACCCTCACCGGTTTTGAAGATGGTAATTATGAAAAGACCATCAACCTGAAACTGAAGAAAGATAAGAAGAAAGGCGTTTTTGGAAAGATCAATGGGGGCAGCGACTTCACCAAACGTTATGAAGGAAAGTTCAATGTCAATTCATTTAAAGGAGCCAGGCAGTTCTCCGCCATCGGCATGGGCAATAATACCAATGCCGAAGGTTTCAGCTTTATGGATATCCTGAATTTCACCGGAGCCCTGAGTCAAATGAAACAAGGTGCTGCAGGAGGGAATATTAATATCTCTGTTTCGAAAGATGATGCCGATGCCCTGGGCATGGGCGGGAATAATAATGCTGGAATTAAAACTGCCTGGGGCGGTGGACTGAACTACAACAATATCATTGGTAAAGACCATGATTTTCAAAGTAATTATTTCTACAATCATTTTGAGCCCAAGGTGAGCAGTCGCATTTACCGCCAGAATATTTTCCAGGGGGCTTCCAATTTTTACAACGAGAATAGTTTCAGCGATAATATAAACAATACGAACAGGGTGAACCTGAATGATCTCTGGCAGCTGGATTCTTCCAGTACACTGCGCATTATTCCAACTTTCAGTTACCAGAAAACAGATAATATCTCCAGCCGGAATTATAGCACTACGGCCGCCGATGGAAGCCTGATCAATGCGGGGTTCAGTGATAGCCGGAATCATAGTGAAGGATATAATTTCCGGAATGAACTGTCCTATCGTAAGAAATTCAAAAGAAAAGGAAGGACCCTCTCGTTGAACCTTCAAAACAGTTTAAACAAAAGCGATGGAGATGGCAGCCTGAATTCTATTATCAATTATTATACAGCGGGGATCATTAGCGGGAGAGATACCCTGAACCAGCGTAGCAGCTCCCATGGCGACCTCAAAGGATTCACGGCTCGTGCGGTATATACCGAACCGATCTGGAAAAGATCTTTACTGGAATTCAGTGCCAGTCGCAGTCGTACCAGCAGCAGTTCCAATAAACTGACCTATGATTATAACAGCGGCAGTGGCAAATACGATGCTTTGAACAGCACACTCAGCAATGATTTTGAGAATAGCTATAGCTATACCAATGCAGGCATGCGCTTGCGTAAGCAGTCGCGTAAATACAGTTATTCTTTGGGTGCTAACTGGCAGAAGGCCGACCTGGAGGGAAAGATCATCACTAACAATAAAGATTCGCTGATCTCAAAAAGTTTTACCAATATACTTCCCAGCGCTACTTTCAAATATAATTTTTCCAAGTTTAGAACCTTCACGCTGAATTATAACGCGAATACCAACCAACCCAGCTTATCGCAGTTGCAGCCCGTGCCCGATAACAGCAATCCTTTGTATATCCGAGAAGGTAACCCAGATCTTAAACAGGAGTTCAGCCATAATTTCAGGGGAAACATGAACCTGATGAGCCCTTATAAGAACAAGAATTTCTTCCTGTTCTTTAATACCGTTTTCACCGATCATAAGATCGTTAATTATGATAGCCTTGACCTGGCAACGGGCATACGCAGAAGCCGTCCCGTAAATGTGAATGGGGTCTTTAATTTCAATGCCGATCTGAATTATAGCCTGCCGGTGAAATTCCTGAAAGGAAGCATTGAATGGGGAAATACAGTTCGGTTTAACAAAGGGAAACAATTCATCAACTCACAGTTAAATGAGATCAGGCAGTTTGCATGGGGACCCCAATGGCGACTGGATGTAAACCCTACCCAGAAATTAAACCTGAATTTTGGTGCTGAACTAAATTATAACCGCACCCGCTATTCGGCCCAGCCATCACAGAATAATAATTACCTCTCGCAGGAATATACTGCCTCTATGGATTGGGACCTCCCAAAACAATTTGCTTTCTCTTCCAGCTTTGCTTATACCATCAATGACCAGTTATCATCCGGTTTTAATGCCCGTGTGCCGATCTGGAATGCAAGTATCAGTCGCCAGTTCCTGAAGTTTAACCGTGGAGAACTGAAGTTTGCCGCTACCGACCTGCTGAACCGCAACCAGGGTATTAGCCGAAATACCAGCCAGAACTATATTGAGGATAAGGAAGTGAATACGCTGAAGCGGTTCTTTTTGTTGAGTTTTACCTATAGTCTTACAAAGAGTGGATTAAATAGTGGTGGCGGGGGCAATATGAGGGTTATATCCCGATAATGTTTTTTCCCACGAAAAATGAAATACTTCAATTGCTGAATAGCTGAAAGTGATTTGGACCGGAGAGATAACCAGGGGCAGTTAAATATTTTCAGCAAATAGCCTGCAGCTTAATTGTAAATTTGCAGACTAAATTCAGCACATGGACAGGACGAAAGAAGAAGAGCCTTTATTTAATATAGATCTTGTAAGGAAAAATGCCGGCGGTAATGATAAATTGATCAGTGAGTTCCTGAAATTATTCATAACAAGCAGTGAGTCCATCCTGGAAGAAACAAAAGCAGCGATCAATAAGGGGAATTTTCCGGAGGTGGCCAGGCAAATGCATAAAATTGGCCCTGGATTAAATTACCTGAACATACACCACCTCAGTAAAAGGGTAAAGGACCTGGAGCAGGTAGCTAAAAATGGAGGGACTGCCCCCCTGATCAATAAAATATTTGAAGAGATCGAACCTGTCTTAAGGTCCTGTATTGAACAGTTACGTGCCATGGCCTGATCGACCAGCCCTGTTTGAGTTTACTGACCCTGGTCTTAATAGAAATCCAGGACGGAATTATAGCTGTATAAACTATGGGGTTGTATAGAGACACCCAGCTCTTTATAGGAGGCCGTCAGGCAAATGGAGCGGTGGCCCAATGAAGGCACGCCATCGTCTACCAGCAGTTGTATAATGATATCCAGGGCATCATCAAAGCCATAGCTGATGCATTCAGCGGAGAAGCTGGACCTGCATCCCCATTTCCTGTCATGACCAACAAACCCTTCTTTACCGCTGTTAAGCGCATGGCAAAAAGCGCTTTGGTATAATACCCTGTTGGGTTGAAGGGCTTTTCGACTGGGTTTTTGATTTTGGAGATCCTTTACAAGGGAGGTAAAATAACTGTTCCTCGCTGATGGAATTTTATAAAACTCACTTTTGGGGTTAAGTAAAACTGATCGAAGGAATAATTGCGGATTCTTTCTGACCATATTCAATATCCAGATCACATCCTTCTCCATTCCTGTGAGATAATTTGAATCCCTGGCTGTATTAAGGTCCAGGTACACCGGCTTATTCCATTCATCGGAAAATGAGCTCAAAGGAGAGAGAATAATAGATCTACCCGTTTGGGCCTGCAGGGAAAAACACAAGAATAGCAGCAGTATGGTGGTAATGGTTTTTGTGCGATTCATTGCCTATTTAACTGGGTATGATGCGCCGTTGTTATATAATACACGCTAAAAAAAAGTTAATACAAAAAAGCGCAGTGGAAACTGCGCTTTTAGTCAGCATGTACCACCACCTGACTGCTAAATAAATAGAATTTGCGTTCCAAATCCTTCGGCTTTTTTGTAGAAATCACCTACTGTGATCACACCATCAATGTCGTTGAACATGTCTTCTTTCTTGTAATGGAACATATCCATTGCCAGTTTGCAGGCCCATATCTTCGCGCCTGAATCTTTCAGTATGCCAAGAAACTCTTCCACTTCCGGCATATCCAGCTTTTCCATCTCAGATCTCATCATTTTTGTGGCCATAGCTTCCATACCGGGCATTGCCCCAACCAGGGTGGGAATATGCATGGCAGGGTTACCTACAGTGGCCACATGCAGTTTTTTCAATTTCTTTTTATGTATCGCTTCCAGCCCGAAGAAAGTGAAGAACAGTTCGGCGTCTATACCTTCCATTCTTGCACCGTTGGCCAGTATAAAGGCCGCATAAACATTTTCTATACTTGCTTTTGAGAGGATGATCATCATTTTCCTTACCTCTCCATGGTATTCAAGATTATTCATACAATTAATTTTTAATTGATCAGATGCAACTTGCAGGCTTAGGAATACCCGCTATCAGGCTGGCTGTTTTTAGTGGCGCTTTTGGAAATAATGCATAGAATTCTTTTATGTCCACCACTCCACTTTTCCCGATCTTTCGGATACTGAGCGGGTTTTCTTTTTTGAATTCACCCTGGATATAGTTGATCACCTCCCAGTGCCTTGGACTAAGGTCGATCAGGCATTCTTTGGCAAGTTCGGTTCCGATCCCGGAGTTCCATTCTTTAAAATCGGTGAGATATCCTTCTTCATTTACATGAATATTGCTCCCGTTAATGTTCTTTTCCATAAATATTTATTTAGCGTTATTCAAAATGTTTTCCAGCTTCCTTCATTTTTGCGGAAACGAATGGTATATGAGTTCCTTTTAAAAGCATATTCCAGTAGATCCATTTAAAGGCCAGTTTTCCCATATGGTTCATGCGGCTTTCTTTCAGCAAACGCAGAGGACCAATACCGGGGAAAGGGAATTCACCCTCCACTGGTTCATGGGTATAATTGAAGTCAATAAGCAGGGCTTTACCATTGCCCGTTTCAACAAAACAATTGGCGTGGCCATCAAATTCTTCTTTTAATGGCTGGCCATTGATGAAGCGTTTTACATTCTCTGTAAGGATCTCCGCTTCAAAATGCGCGACTGATCCCGCTTTGGAAGCTGGAAGGTTACTGGCATCTCCCAATACAAAAACATTGGCATAGGCCTGTGATTGCAGCGTAGCCTTATGCGTGGGAACATAATTCAATTCATCACCCATACCCGACCGTTGGATCAGGTCATCGCCTTTATTGGTGGGTACGGTCACCAGTAGATCAAAAGGAATTTCTTTTCCACCGTAATCGATGATCTTTTTGTTCTCATTGTCAACTTCAGCAATGGCAAAATCACTTTCTATGGTGATATGCTTGTCATCCATCAGGTGATTCAGGGCAGCAGTGGCTTTCGGTTTTGTGAATGCACCGCTTAAGGGAGTGACATAGGTGATGCTCACTTTGTCTCTCATTTTTTTATGATTGAAATAGGAATCTGCCAGGAAAGCGAATTCAAGAGGGGCTACCGGACATTTAATGGGCATTTCTGTGATATGCACTACCAGTTTACCCCCTTCCCATTCTCGAAGTTTATTTCGAAGCGCCAGGGCGCCTTCAAAACTATAAAAGTCGAAAACAGATCTTTGCCATTCTTCACCTTTCATGCCTTCCACTTCCTCAGGCGCGATTCGAGCACCTGTAGCGATGATCAGTATATCATAAGGTATGATCTCCCCATCCAGCAGCTTTACCTGGTTTTTCTCAGGCTGGATCAAATCGATAGTTGAAAGGACGAGATCCACATTTTTAGGAATGAATTTTTCAATCGGCTTTACAATATCCTCAGGCTCATAGATATCAAATGGCAGGAATAAATAACCTGGCTGATAATAATGTTCTTCTCTTTCATCAATGATCTTTATCCTCCATTCTTCATGGTCTAATTCATGGTTAAGGTGATTGGCCATCATGGTTCCTGCAGTGCCCGCACCCAGTATAACAACCTGCTTCATATAATTTATTTATTTAGCCAGAAATAGGCTTCTGAATACAAAGGTCCTGTTGACTGCTGGGGGGAGTGCGTGACTATTGTCACGAAAAAATAAACCTGATGAAAATCATGAGAGGAAGAGGAAACTAAACACCCAGATCCACGATCTCTACCTGGTGATTACGCAGTAATTTGATCATACCACGCTCTGCCAATTTTTTCATTAGGCGCGAGATCACTTCGCGGGATGAGGAAAGTTCTTGCGCCACTTCAGTATTGCTGATGGTAATCAGGTTGGAGCCATGCACCTGCTTTTCCCTTTTGAGGTAAGAAAGTAATTTTTCATCCATGCTCCTGAAGGCGGTATGGTCCAGTGTAATAAGTAATTCTTCAAAACGCTGGCGGTAAGTGTCAATGACAAACTGGTACCAGCTTTTATGGTCCTGCATCCAGCTATCCATATATTGTAATGGAACTGCGATCACCGTAGTAGGCTTGACCACTTTCCCCATTACTTCACTTTTCTCCTGTTTACCGGCAGAGACCATTGATAGCGCGCAGGCCTGTCCGGGCTGCAGGTAATACATGAAATACTCATGTCCTTCCTCATCTTCCCGGTAAACTTTGATCAATCCATCTACAACCAGTAGAATAGATTTAAAATACTGGCCGGTTTTCATCAGCACTTCTCCGGGTTCAAATGTTCTTAACTCGGCTTTATCTTCCAGTGTTTCAAGGAATTTGTTGTCAAAGCCAGGGAAAGCTTTTTGGAGCTGCTTATTCATTGCACGAATTTAAATGAAAAAGCCGGCCTGAGGGCCGGCCTTTATAGGGAAGGTCACTAGTTATTTCATACCGATCGGGAAGTCGGGAACGTTAGGCGGAGAAACGGAGGTAGGGTGTTGCCTTCCGCTGGTCAGTTCTTTTACCCTTTCGGATATATAGGCGTCCAGGCTTTTGATGGTGATCTTTTCCTTTCCATTGATAGCGGCCATGCCGCTCATTCCTTCGATCAATGCTTTGGTAAAGGCACCATTCCCCCATTTCACATCTTCCAGCGAAAACTCTTTACCGGTACTGCTGGTAAAAGTGATGGCACCATTCTCTGTACTGGATAATTCATTTACTACAGAGTTGATATCGGTTCCGCCGCGACGGGTGGTGCTTCCCATTGCGTTGCCGCTATGACAGGCATCAATAAAAACCACCACCTTGCCGGCGATGGAGCTTACCGTTTGTTTTAATTCTTCAAAATTCAGACAGGTAGTACGTATTCGGTCCACATCCGCAGCAACCGGGAGCATATAATATACCCCGCTGTTATCGTTGATGCCATGTCCCGCATAAAAGATCATGGCCATATCTTTTTGTCCTGTTTGCCTTTGTATCCAATCCAGGCCATCCGTGATATTGTCTTTAGTGGCATCTTTATCCATCAGGCTTTTTACAATTACATCACTGTAAAGTTTTCCTTTTTGCTTTTGCAGGGAGGTAACAAAGTCCTGGGCGTCCTTAGCCGCGTAATGCAATTTCAATTCGGGGTTATTGTATTCACTCACACCAATGGCAAGTACATAAAGTTTAGGTTTATAGATGAACTCATCCTTGCTGGCAGCCGCAGTGGCATCCCATTTCAGGTAAAGGTTGGCCGCAGGACTGGTTCCATTATCATTGTCTGCTAATAAAGTGATGGTGCAATTCTGCGGAGGTACGGTAACAGTAACCTTTTTCTCCGCGCCGGCAGTAGTTACGGCCCCTCTTTCAGTAATGGTCACCGGCCTTCCATCGATCAATACTTTCAGCGCTTTTAATGGCGCATCATCAGGAGTAGTAACCGTATAGCTGATGGTTACGGTTGTATTTGTTATGGTACTACCATTAGAAGGTGAACTGATGGTTATGGAAGGAGGAAGTTTCTTACGAATATCTTCCGTGGTTGAAACAGGGGGCTTCTTATTGCTTTTCTGGTTGGCCAGTTTAACCGCATCGCCTTCATAATAAACATCCAGGATAGCGTCGATCACATCAGGACGATAATATTTTTCCTTGAACCTGGAAATAGGGAGGAAGGTGGGCGTTTTATCAGGGCCATTATTAATATGCCAGCCAAGCAGGTCTTCTGCGCCGGGAGAAGCATCGTAATACCCGGATGGAGTGAACAGGATCCATTTCTTTTTATCGGCATCTATAAAAAATGCAAGGACCTCTTTTCCATCGCTTACACGATACCAGCGTAGGGTGCCATCATCAAGTCCGGCCACTACCAGTTTATCATTTCCGGTGATATTAACACACCAGGCTGTTGCAGGGATATTCTCATTTTCCCAGAGGGTATTACCCTGGTCATCACTCATATTCAAACTGAAATCACTTCCATATGCAACCAGTTTTCCATTACCTCCGATATCCACAGAAAGATTTCTTTCATTGGATTTAAGAAAGCTGACCGTTTTCCCATTTACCCTTGGATTGTATACTGCTTTCCAGTTAGTGATAAGAGTACCAAATGATTTATCTGTAGGCGGCTCATAATCTGCTTCACCATCGGCAACCTGGCGATTCTCGAGGTCAAATCCAAAAGGACCGCCATTGGTAGGCTCGGCGCCGATATTCTTTCCGTTAAAACTTACTTTAAATTGAAGTTTATTATTCGCGTTGTATTTATTGCTGTTTCCTTCCAGGTTCCAGTAAACTTTCTGGTTCACATCAATAACTGCCAGTGCGGGGAATCCACTGAGCATACACATCTTATTGTTGGGCAGGGGCTTGATATCAAACGTTCCTGATTCAAAAAGCGGCACGTCTACATAGGGGCCTCTTCCGCCATTGGAATAGATACGTGCGAATATTTTTTCAGCAGCATCGTTCACCCTGCAGGTGCCGGAAGCCACCAGATAGCTGCCATCAATGGAAAACGAAAGTTTATTAAGTGCATCGCGCTGGTAGGCAGTTCCTTTATTATCCATGGTTTGGATAACTCTAAGTGTTGAAGCATCCCGAAGTTCAATGATGGAAGTATCTGTATAACCCACTGCAAACGTTCCTCCCCTGGGGTTGAACGCGATACTATAGATACGTGGTGTGGTAGAGTTAATTTCTTTCAGCAGGTTAAATAATTTACCATCATACATACGGATCTTGCCATCATAGCACACCGTCGTGAGGTTTCCGGAAGGATCCCAGGCAAGGTTATTAATCGTATTATCGCAACTGGTAATGCTTTTCACCAGCTCCAGCGTTCTTGAATTATAAACCCTCACGCTTCCATCAGCTGCGCCGCAGGCAAACATGGTTCCGTCGGGCGACATTTCAATATCATTGATCACATCAGAGAAATCCGATAATTTCTTAACGATCTCCCCGGTCTGTACATCTATCACATACACGCATTCTTTTTCATCCCAGTCATAACCGGTCCATCCACCTACTACCGCCTTTGAGGCATCGGGAAATAGGGCACAGGCAAAGATCTTACCATCATTATCCTTGTTGATGGGAATACGGTAGATCTTCAGTAACTGTCCGGTGGCCGCATCCCAGAGCCGTGCAGTCTTATCTTCACTGGCCGTTAATATATATTTGCCCGCCTTGTCCACCGACACGCGGCGTGTAATGGCAGTATGCATTTCATTCTCTACCCTGAGTATGGGATCGGTAGGTTGAGCCATGGCCAACGCGGTGGTTAGCAGCATAATGGGTAATAAAAATAGCGTTCGCATAACATCTGAGGTTTGAATACAAGATACAAAAATTTGGAGGCTGTTGAATACCCTGCCTAAGGTATAAATGGGTGCTCCTGAAAATTGATTAATTTGAATGGCCAACCCAAACCTTCCAATGCGCACTGTTTTCTTCTTTATACTCCTAACCTTCGCGGGTTTTTGCGTGAAAGCCCAATCTTCCTTTACCCAGGTACAGCAGGTCATGCAATTATTTGAAAAAGGAGACTATGAAGGAACCATAAAGGTTGCAGAAAAAGCCCTTCCCCTTGTGAAACAGGAATTTGGAGAGAAAAACCCTTTTTATGAGGGGTTAATGCTTTTCACCGGAATGAGTTATTACCGTCTCTATCGTTTTCAGGAAGCCGAGCCCTGGATCCTGCGTAATCTGGAAATTGTAAAACAGGTTGAGGGGGAAAATAGCGCCTCCTATATTGGTTCCCTGCAGACCCTCGGACAGCTTTACCGGGAACTGGGAAAATATACTGCAGCAGAAGCGGCTCTTAAACGGTCGATGGAGATCTGCCAGAAATTATACGGAATTAATGATACTGCCAATGCCAAAAGCCAGAATAACCTGGCCTCCCTTTACCATCTGATGGGCCGTTATACGGAGGCCGAACAGCTATTTAATAAAAGCCTTCAGATCATCAAGGTTGCAAAAGGCGAAAATTCACTGTTATATGCTACCAGTATCAATAACCTGGGAACACTGTATATGGATATGGGAAATGCAACAAAGGCAAAAGAGGTTTCCCAAAAGGTGATCATTATCAGAAAGACATTACTGGGTGACAAGCATCCGGATTATGCCGGGGCTTTAAATAACAGGGCTTATATACTTACTTCTCTGGGTGAATACCCGGAAGCAGAGCGATTGTACCTGGAGGCTGGCCGCGTTTATCTTCAATCAGTAGGAAATAAGCATCCGGATTATGCTTCTAACCTGAACAATCTGGCCGACCTGTATAAGAATACCGGAAAATACAAGGAGGCAGAGGCTTTATTGAATGAGTCAATGGCCATACGGAGAACTGTTTATGGCGTACAAAATGTGGATTATGCCACCAGTTTGAGTAACCTGGCTGCCCTTTACCAGTTCTTCGGCCAATATGAAAAAGCAGAACGATTTTTTCAGGAGTCCGACAATATTTTACGCGCCATACTTCCTGCAAAACATCCTGAACTGGTTACCTCCCTTAATAACCTGGCATCACTTTATGGAGATATGGGTGAGTACGCAAAGGCTGAACCCCTTTACCAAAAAGCAAGAGATCTTCGCAAAGAAGTATTGGGAGAAAACCATCCCTCCTATGCTGTAAGCCTGAACAATCTTGGTACCTTTTACATGGAGATCGGCCAACTCAGTAAAGCTTTTGCCGTTTTTTCCCAGGCCAGGGATATCTGGAAAAGCAATTTTGGAGAGAACCACCCTGATTATGCATTGTGCCTGAATAACCTTGGCGCTTATTACGAAGCACAGAACGATTATACCAAAGCGGCAGAATTTTATTCAGCAGCCAGGGATATTTATAAAAAACTTTTTGGAATAACGAATTCAAATTATGCGCTTGCACTGAATAACCTGGCCGGCATATTTATTAAGAACGGTGAATATAAAAAGGCGGAACCCCTGTTGATCCAGGTAAAGGATACCTGGAAAAGATCATTGGGAGAAAATAGCCCTTCCTATATCACTTCCCTGAACAACCTGGCCGCACTTTACAGGCGGGGTCAATTCAATTTACCCCAATCGGAACAATTATACCTGCAGGCCCTTAGCCTGCGAAAAAAAGTATTAGGCGATGATCATCCAAGAACCGCAGATGTGGAAAATGATCTTGCCCTTCTTTATGCCAGCCGGAAAATGCCATTAAAAGCGGTGCCGCTTTATCTTCATAGCAGTGCGGTGGTAAGACAAAACCTGGTAAAAACATTTCCTGTTCTCTCCGAAAAAGAAAAAACAGATCTTATTCAGCAGCAACAGCTGATGACTGATTGCAATAATAGTTTTCTTTACCTGAACCCCGGTTACCAGGATAGTTTAGCGGATAATAATGTGAACCTGGCCCTGTTTTTCAAATCCCTTTCTTTGTCGGCCACACGTGCCATACTTAATTCTATCAGAAACAGCCCGGATACTTCACTTCGAAGTTTGTTTCGTCAATGGCAGGACCTTCGCTCGCTGCTGGCCAGGCAAACAAGCCTGCCGGTGGAAAAAAGATCGGGAGATATTGCGCAGATGGAAACTGACGCGGAAAGAATAGAAAAGGATATTTCAAAAAGATCGGAAGGATTCAGGAAACAACAGGGTTCATTGACGGTGACCATGAAAGAGGTTCAACAGGAACTTGCGGCAGATGAAGCCGTTGTGGAATTCGTGAGTTTCCGGCTCTATACTTCAAAGGCTACAGACAGCGTGATCTATGCTGCTTATATTTTTAAGAAAGGTGATGCGCATGCCAGGTTCATTCCATTGTTTGAAGAGAAACAACTTCAGAAATTATTGGATAATGCAGGCCATAGCGCAACCGGTGTGGCCAAGAATTTTTATCGTGGCGCCGGGGTTACCAGCAGCGCAACCCAGCGTTTTGATACCGAGCTATACCAATTAATATGGCAACCAGTAGAAAAGCAGCTGGCAGGAATTAAGAAGATATGTTTTGCACCGGCCGGCAAGTTGTATGGTATCGCGTTTCATGCGCTGAGGACGGATAGCAATACCTTACTGATGGATAAATATGTGCTGCAGCAGTATAGCAGCACAAAAGATATTATAAGCCGCCGCAGTACCGCTTTACAGCGCCCGGGTTCGGTGATATTGTTTGGTAGTCCGGATTTTACCATGGATAGCATTGCCCTTGTAAGAGGGAAAAGACCGACAGTTACTGCAATAGGAACCTCTCCTGAGATTCGCGGAGGTATGGGAGTATGGGCTGACCTGCCTGGAACAGCAGAAGAAGTGAAACAGATAGCTGATCTGTTCAAAAAGAAAAAAATTGCAGCCCAGCAATTTTTACATGCTGATGCCTCTGAAGAAAATTTGAAAAAACTGGGCCTTAATGGTCCTCCTGTACTTCATTTAGCCACTCATGGATTTTTCCTTCCGGAAAAGGCTGCAAATAAAACAGGCGATGAACCCGTGAATGCCTATTCTTTGGTAGAAGATCCCATGATGAGAAATGGGCTGGTACTGGCGGGGGGAAATTATGTTTGGAGTGGTAAGCCACCTATTGGTACGGTGGAAGATGGTATTGTTACAGCTTACGAGATCGCCCAGTTAAATCTTTCGGGTACCGGACTGGTGGTACTCAGCGCCTGTGAAACAGCATTGGGAGATATCAAGGGAACTGAAGGAGTTTTTGGACTTCAACGTGCATTCAGAATGGCAGGAGCAGGAAAAATGATACTAAGTTTATGGCAGGTGCCGGATAAGGAAACAGCGGAATTGATGACCAGCTTTTATAACTACTGGTTGAATGGGAAAAATATGGAAGAAGCTTTCCTGCAGGCCAGGGCCGATATGCGTAAAAAATATTCTCCCTATTACTGGGCTGCATTTGTTTTGATCAACTGATCAATCTTCATGAATACACATGACCGGCACATGGCTATGGAATACCAGTTCCTTGGTATGGCTATAATGCATCAGGCTATCCAGCAGGGAATGTTTTTTCGGTATGGCCACTACCATATCAATATCATTATCATCGGCAAATGAATGAATGCCTTCTTCTACGTTCCTGTTGTCGATGAAATGCCAGGCAGGACTGGTGCCTTCCAGCATAGTTTGCAGTAATAATGATTCCTGTGATTTTTCTGCCTGGTGTTTTTGTTTATGATCTATGTTCAGCACATGCAATTCGGCATGGAACATATGGGTGAATTCACAAAGGAATTTAGCGGGGGTGGTCTCCACCACTTTATTGCAATCACAGGCAAACCCGATCTTATGGATACCTGTGCCGAATTTTCTTTTTGACGGAACACAGATCACCGGCCAGGTAAGATGGCGGATCAGTCCCAGGGTGGTACTTCCAAATAAAGCCTGTTCAAATCCGGTAGTTCCCTTTGATCCCATTACAACTGCGAAGGGCTGGATCTTTTCGCAAAGGGATTCAACCTCATCGATCACATTACCCAATACCGCTTCTGCATAGATCTTAAGTCCTGGATGTTTTGCTTCCAATTCTTCTTTCAGGTTGTTCAGGTTATTCTCCGCCGTCTTGCGAAGTTCCTCTACGGAGATCAACACAACGGGAGTGTCTGAAATGGATACAGGTACCTGGTAAACATGGAAGATCATTAAACTGGCGTTGATGGCTTTGGCCATTTCAATTCCATAATCCAATGCATTACTGGAAGGAAGGGAAAAATCGGTGGGAACAATGATCGTTTTCATGATGCTGTTATTGCTTTAAAGATAGCATAGTTAATGGGTTCATTCCGCTGACCTTACTCAGTCTTATGGGTAGAGAAATACTTCCTGATCCTTTGCTCAACATTTTCGCGGAGGTTCATATAATAGAGGTTAATATCCGCGACGTGATAGTTTCGTTTGAAATAAAGAAAACTTCCGGGGAAACGGGGTTTTCTAACGGCTAAAATTCCCTGGTAGATCCTTGCTTCGGTGGTGTTTTTATAGATCTTATTAAAATTCAGCAGCAGGCTTCCTTTATTGAACGACCTGGGTATCCGTTCCCCAGTCGTGGTCCAGCTTAATGGATTGGTTACATAAGAATTCTCATGGCCAGCTTTCATGTACCAGGGAATAAAACCACGTTTCAGGGTACGCCAGCTACAAAGACAATTCAGGTCCAGGGAATCCTGGCAGACCTCTTCTTTTTTAAATTCGTCCATAGCAAGAGGCCAACCTACAAAATACCCTGCGATCATTCTTTTCTCAAGCTCTTTGCCCTGGATGAATTCTTTATATAGTTTTTCCGCCATCAGCGCGCCCTGACTATGGCCCGCAATGATAAATGGCCTGCCCCTATTCCAGTACTTCAGATAATAAATAAAAGCCTGCCGAAGATCCTGGAAGGCCGTATCAAAATTCCTGGCAGCTAATGCCTTGTCTTTTTCAAAGAAGTTTTTGATATGTGCTTGCCGATATCGTGGAGCAAAAACCCTTGCATGCTGGTTGAATACAGAAGCCTGGTATAAGATGGTACTGTAATCTGTTTTAGCATTAAGCAGGGCATCGTCCAGCTTTGCGTTGCCTGTGTTATTTCCTTTTGTCAATGTGGTAGGATGCAGAAAGAAAACATCGATCACCGAATCTCTTATTTCATTCCGAAGAGGAACCGGAACACTATCCGATGGATCCCATTTCCAGGGATGGGCGGCCCAATGGTCTAGTTGGGAATAATCGGGGGCGCCGGAGGCTGTTTTGAAACTATAATTTTTTGACAGCCTTGCATATTTGCTGCTGCAGGAGACAAAAACAAGGATAAATAAGAGGATCAGGGGTATTCTTGGCGACATAGAACTAGAAATTTACGGGGATTTTGCTGTTCTGCCAAAATCATTAAAAATTTATTAAGCTGAATATCAAATAGTTAATCTATTTAACAAAAAATATTTAGTACTTTGTTTTGCATAGTACCAAATATCACCTTATCTTTGAATTCTAAAATGAAAACAAGGCCATGAATATAGAGAATACACAGAGCCAGATGAGAAAGGGGATCCTTGAATTCTGCATTCTTTCCGTGATCCGTCGCGGTGAAGCTTATCCCAGTGATATTGTAGAAGAGATGAGGGCCGCCAATCTGCAGATCCTGGAAGGAACGCTTTATCCGCTGCTTACCCGGTTAAAGAATGCCGATATGCTTACCTACCGTTGGGTGGAAAGCAACTCGGGACCGCCCCGCAAATATTTTTCCCTCACCCCAAAAGGCGAAGCTTTTTACGGGGAACTGGAGCAAACCTGG
Source organism: Chitinophagaceae bacterium (assembly GCA_016720565.1). Lineage (GTDB taxonomy): Bacteria > Bacteroidota > Bacteroidia > Chitinophagales > Chitinophagaceae > JJ008. Next base: position 684,917 of record JADKKJ010000011.1, on the reverse strand, counting down.
AATGAGCTATCAAACGGAGTAAATGCCCTGACCAGCAAAAAGCCCGGAGAACAGACCCAGCACCTTTAGTACCAACATCAACCTTATAACTTATCATCAACATGAAAAAGATCATTAACATAAACCTGAGTGGCCGCGTGATCCCCATCGAGGATTCGGCTTATGAAAAACTCCAGGCGTACATAGAAAGTTTGCGAAAATATTTCGTGAACGAAGAAGGTCGTGATGAGATCATCAACGATATTGAAAGCCGCATTGCTGAACTGATGAACGAAAAGACCCGTAAGGGGGTGGATGCCATCACGGATAAAGATGTGGAAGAGATCATCGCCTCCATGGGCCGCGTGGAAGATTTTGAGGCAGTGGAAGAAGAAAATATCAAAACTGAAAGCGGTCCGCAGCAAAATAGCGGTCAGCAGTACCAGTATACCCAAACCAGTACCCGTCGCCGTGAAAGGGGACGCCTTTACCGCGACAGCAGTGATAAGATCCTGGGTGGCGTGTGCAGTGGTATCGCTAATTACCTGGATATTGATCCCGCTATCATACGCATTCTGTTCGCTATTATCAGTTTCGGCGGTGGTATCGGTTTCATTGCCTATATCGCTCTCTGGATCATACTTCCTCCGCGCGACCTGGAAGGATTCAGCGGTAAAAGATTATATCGTAACCCCGATGAGAGAGTGATCGGTGGTGTAGCCAGTGGTTTGGCCGCTTATTTTGATAAAAGCGTTACCACTTTCCGCTTAATATTCGCTGCCCCCATCCTCTTGAACATATTGTTCAGCATACTGGAATGGCCCATGTTCGACCATGCTTCTTTTATACCTAATATTCTGGTAGGCTCATTTACAGGCACCTTCATATTTGTATATATCGTTCTCTGGATCGTATTGCCTGAAGCAAACAGTGAATACCAGAAAATGGAAATGAGAGGGGAGAAAGTGGATGTGAACCGTATTCGTCAGAATGTACAGGAAGGAATGGGTACTGTAAGAGACAGAATGAAAGATTGGGGAGATGAGGTAAAGGATACAGCCCAGGGATTTTCCACTAAGGCAAAGGATTTCGCAAATTCCAGGGGAAGGGAATTTGTTTCCGAGGCTGGTGGAGCTGTACGCCGGGGCAGTCGTGGTTTTGGCCATGTGATCGGTGTATTATTTAAAGCGTTCTTTTTATTCATTGCCGGTACTATCGCCTTTGCATTATTTGTTGCCCTGATCGGGATCCTGATCGGAGGAGTAGCAGTATGGCCCGTGAAAGATTTTATCCTGAATGGTTTCTGGCAGAATACTTACGCAATAGGTACCCTGATCCTTTTCCTGGGCGTGCCCGTAATAGCCTTTATTGTATGGTTGCTGCGCCGAATCATGCGGGTGCGATCCCATAATAATTACCTGGGCTGGACCTTTGGAGGTCTTTGGTTCCTGGGTTGGGTAGCAGTTACCCTTTTTGTAAGCAGTGTATTCAATGATTTCAGATTGAGCAATAACAGGTTGCCCGGCACTGAAATGAATATCACACAGCCTGCTAATGGAAAAATGATCGTAAAAGTGAGTGAACCTGAACTGGAATACAGCGGTGAATTCCCCTGGATCAATATTGATGGCGAAGGACTGGACATTACACGTGATACATTAAAGACCGCGAATGTTCGTATCGATGAGATCCAAATGAGTGATGACAGCAATTACCATGTGATCGTAAAAAAATACAGCCGCGGACGTTCTGTACAGCAAGCCGAGCAACTGGCCGAGCAACTGGTGTTCAATTATTCTTATAATAATGGAGTGCTGGACCTGGGAAGCAATATCGCTATATCAAAAGAATCAAAATTCAGGGGACAGCAGGTTAGAATAACTATAAAGGTTCCCCAGGGTAAGAAGATTCGTTTTGATAATACATTAGATAAGTTTCATTCTTTCAGCATGGATATCAATGATCACCGCGGCAGGGGCTGGAGAAATAAAAGAGTTGAATGGGATAATGATTATTATTTCCCTTATGCCACCGATGTTGATTACACTATGAGTGCGGGTGGTGAGTTAAAAGACGAGGAAGGAAGGGAACCTGGCGTTGAAAAAGCAACGGAGAAAACGGATAAGAATAATTATCGTTACCCGGGGAATAAGAACAGCAGACCTGCTGATTCTACTGATCCGGCCAAAAACCGAACTACCAGGAAGAGCATAGATAAGGTAAAAAACAGTACCGGCTCATTTGCCATCGGTCCATCACCCGTGTCATCAATGACCCAATGGTTTTAATAATGCTGGCGGGTTAACCCGTGGCAGTTATAGGTTGATACCGTGTCTCTCTTAATGAGGACACGGTTTCTTTTTTTGGTTACCTTTGGCCACAATTTTCACCATATGAAGAATACCGCATTTACCTCAAAACATATTGCCCTGGGAGCCAAGATGGCTGAATTCGCCGGATACAATATGCCCATTTCCTATTCAGGGATCAATGATGAACACGCTGCCGTAAGAAAGAATGCCGGCATTTTTGATGTAAGTCATATGGGTGAGTTTATTTTAAGAGGGGAGCATGCCCTGGACCTTATTCAGCGAATCACCAGCAATGATGCCTCCAAATTAAAAAAAGGCCAGGCCCAGTATAGTTGTTTCCCCAATGATCAGGCTGGTATTGTTGATGACCTGCTGGTTTATTGCATTGAGGAGAACCAGGTCTATATGCTGGTTGTGAATGCTTCTAATATTGAAAAAGACTGGAACTGGATACAAAAGCATAACCGCCATCATGTGGAGATGCATAACATCTCTGACAAGACCTGCCTGCTGGCCATCCAGGGTCCTAATGCCACAAAAATGTTGCAGGCGCTCACGGATATGGACCTGCTCAACCTGAAATATTACACCTTTGCCAAAGGGCTATTTGCCGGAGTAGATAATGTGCTGGTAAGTGCCACAGGATACACCGGAGCCGGTGGTGTAGAGATCTATTTTGAGGATAAAGGCGATGATGCGGATAAGATATGGAATGCCATTTTTGAAACAGGAGGTCCCCAGGGACTGAAGCCTGTAGGATTAGGCGCCCGCGATACACTTCGATTAGAAATGGGATATTGTCTTTATGGAAATGATATAGATGATAATACTTCTCCATTGGAGGCGGGTTTGGGATGGATCACCAAATTCACTAAAGAATTTACTTCCAGTTTGGCCCTTCAATCGCAGAAGACCGAAGGCGTTACCCGCCGTTTGGTAGGGTTTGAAATGGTTGAAAAAGGAATTCCGCGCCATGGGTATGAGATCAAGGATTTTGAAGGAGCCACCATTGGTGTGGTTACATCAGGAACGCAATCTCCCAGCCTGGGCAAAGCTATTGGTATGGGATATGTACAATCTTCCTTCTCACCGATCGGAAGTGATATTTATGTGAAGGTTCGGGATAAACTATTACAGGCTAGAGTTACCAAGATACCCTTCAACTAATGACCACCATCCACCTTACCAGCTTTTTTCCTGCATCGGCCGAGGTGTTATTTGATCTGGCCCGCCATATAGGCGTGCATAAAGAATCCATGTCGAAGTACAAGGAAGAGGCCGTAGCCGGCACCCGGTTTGGTTTGATGGAGAAAGGGGAAACCGTTACCTGGAAGGGAAAACATTTTTACCGTGACCGGATCATCCGGATGAAGGTGACAGAGATGAAAAAACCCGAACTGTTCATTGTAGAACAGGTACAGGGAAATTTTAAGTCCCTGAAACATGAGTACCATTTCAAAACCTGTGAGAATGGCGCATTGCTGATCAATTTGTTTCATTATGAAATGAAACATGGATGGATAGGTAAGATCATTGACAGGCTGGTACTCCGGCGTTATTTTAAAAATATGCTGGAACAAAGAAACCAGACCATTCGTAATTACGCAGTAAGCGGCCGCTGGAAACCGCTTTTGAATAAATAGATACCATGAGTAATAAACCTCAGTTATATACTTCCATTTCACCGGCCCTGTTGCATCTTTATGATCTCAGCAACAGTGTGGTGGTGATCATTGATGTGTTTCGCGCCACTTCTACCATCGCATCGGCGCTTTATAATGGCGCGCGCTGCGTGATCCCGGTAGATTCGGTACCCAAGGCCATTGAGATCAGTAAAAGAATAGGTGGCATTGCTGCTGGCGAAAGAGATGGAAAGATCGCCGATGGCCTGGTACATGGCAATTCTCCCCTTGAATACGGAAGGGAACTGATAGAAGACCAGACGCTGGTGCTGACCACTACCAATGGCACACGTCTTTTGCAAATGGCATTGGACAATAACGCTGATAGCATCATCTCGGGTTCTTTCCCCAATCTTTCCGCAGTCTGCGATTTTTTGGTGAAAGAGAAAAAGAATGTGGTGCTGGGCTGTGCCGGCTGGAAAGACCGGTTCAATTTAGAAGACACCCTGTTTGCCGGTGCGGTGATCGATCGCATCCGCGATCATTTCACTATTCATTGCGATAGTTCATTGATGGCAGAACGCATGTATGACGCGCATCGAAAAGATATTTATGGATTTGCTCCCCAGCTAACGCATTATCACCGGCTGGTAGAACGCTTCGGCCTGATCGAGGATATACGTTTTTGTTTAACGGAAGATGTGGCAAATGTACTGCCGCTTTACCAGGAAGGGAAATTGGTTAGAAGTTAGGGTTTCGGGTTCAAGGTTCAAGGTTCAAGGTTCAAAGTTCAAGGTTCAAGGTTCAAGGTTTAGAGTTACACGGAACACGGAACACGGAACACGGAACACGGAACACGGAACACGGAACACGGAACACGGAACACGGAACACGGAACACGGAACACGGAACACGGAACACGGAACACGGAACACGGAACACGTTTTCCCGAAAAAAAAGACAACTAAGATACGAATAAAATGCCGTCCCTTCCCCAATAGATTTTTATTAATTATTTAGTCCTTTTTATAAGGAAATACGCCAGCTATTCTTTTATTTTTGCCGATTAACCTTTTTGGAAAGCTCCATTAAACCGACAATAGTTTGGCATTACCACACCTGATCAAATACATTTATACGCATGGTACCGATGAAGTGATCCGAAGGGGAAAAAAGATCCATGCTATCGGTTTTGTGGAGCTGGTAGAATATGACGACCTGTTTGGGTCGGCCGTATTTCGCGTGAAGGATGACAGCTATTCTACCTACTACAAAGTCTATATTCAGAAATTCAAAGATGCGAAAGCGACCACGCTTCGCTGCGCCTGCCCCTATAACCTGGGTGATATATGCCGCCATGAAGCAGCCGCGCTTTTTCAACTGCAGGAAATGATAGATCGAGGCCACCTTCAATCGGAGGAGATCAAATACGATCAGTTGCATACGGTGGCAAAGATGAAATCCATTGAATTAAAAACACTGCGGTTACTAACCTCACCTGAAACATTTATTGAAGCAGAGACCTTTCTCCGTACCAATAAGGCCAGCATCGATTTTGCTGAGAATGAAACGGTGAAAGCCACTGTAACTCTGGATGGCACTGCCTATAAAGTACTTATCAAAAAAAATGAAGAAAGGAATTTCGATACCAGTTGCGAATACCTGGACGAGGATCATCCCTTATGTCTTCCCAAACTGATCGTATTCCTGCAATTGCTGAATACCTACGGAGCGAATTATTTCGACAGCATAAGAAACTGGGATAAAGAGAAGAATAAATTGCTGGAGGCCTATGGCTATTCTTTATCTGATGACCTGGATGGAAAATTTGAATTCGCTTATAAAGATGGAAAGCCATTCCTGCGTGTATTAGATCCGAGCATAAAAAGGGTAGCCCCTCTGGCGGCGCCTACCAGGCCGGTATTGATCCCTGAGAAAGAGAAACAGACCGAGCTTGTTCCTGAGGCAGATGAAAAATTGCCGGCAGCCCCCTCAAAGCGATTAGGCGCGGTCTTCAATTTCCATAAGAAAGCATACCCACAGTTTACGGTGGATGTGATAGTGGGCGAAGCCAATGAAAAACAGGATGGATTTACGGGAACCGTGGAGAAGATCGATATCAGCCGCTATGTAAATACCGACCTGTTCAGCGAAGGAGATAAAGAGCTTCTTACCCAGTTAAGAAAACTGCAGGAAGCCGAGATCAATAAATATGTAAGCCGCAATTCCCCTTTTTCGGGTATCTGGGAAAACATCATTCATCAGGAGGAAGATGACCTTCCCGATGAAACCAGGGAACTCATGGCGGAGTACCTGCTTCCCAAACTGAAAAAACTTTTTGCGGAAACAGAAGAAGAGAAACTGGTTTATAGTCTTCCGGATAAAAAAGCATTTAAGACCAACAACCTCCTGCACCTGCAATTGCAAACAGAGGTAGCGAGGCCGCATTTTATCATCAAGAAGAATTCAAATTATACTATTCAATGTAAAGTGAAGGCAGGTGGAATGGTGTATGACCTCAGTGATAATGAAAGCCCCAGCCCCTTGTTCTTTATTTTTAACCAGCAGGCCTGGTTGTGGAAAAACAACGAAGAGATTCAACTGATCGAGAAATTCCTGCCATCCGGAAAGATCAGTGTTCCTGCAGATGAGTGGCCAACCTCGCTGGCCGAATTCGTAGTGCCTTTGACCAAGGACCATAAAGTGGATTTTGATAAATCGCTGGTGCAGGAAGTGAAGGCGGGAGATCCCGACATCAAATTATTCCTGAATGAAAAGGGCGAATACCTGGTATTTCAGCCTTCTTTCTCCTATAAGGGTTTTGAGACCAGGAACAGGGACCGGGATGAGGTGGTAGTTCCACAGGGAGATAAGGTGATGATCGTTCACCGGAACCGGGAGAAGGAAAATGAGTTCATCCAGCAGATGCAGAACCTGCATTCCAATTTTGTTTTCAACGAAGATTCCGGAACCCTGGCCCTGAAGGGATCCGATGTATTAAAGAATAACTGGTTCTTTTTGTTTGTGGATGCTATGAAGGATATGAAGACGCCGGTATTCGGGTTCGAGGCGTTGAAGAATTTCCGTTTCAATACGGCCAGGCCGCAAACCAAGATCTTCATCAGCAGCAATACAGATTGGTTTGATGCGAAAGTGGATATCGTTTTTGGCGACCAGCATGTAACGGTGGCCGAAGTAAAAAGGGCGCTGGCAAATAAGCAGCAATTTGTACAATTAAATGACGGCACTTTCGGGATCCTGCCGGAAGAGTGGCTGAAAAAATATTCCCTTTTGTTCCGTGTAGGAGAAGGAAAGACCAATACACTTAAACTTTCCCGTTACCATCTCAGTGTGGTAGATGAATTATACGAGATGCGTGATGAGGAAGAGTTAACGGTGAAGCTGGAAGAGAAATATGAAAAACTCCGTGATTTCCATCGCATACAGGAAGTAGATCCGCCGGAACAATTACAAAATATTCTCCGTCCCTACCAGGTGGCCGGGTTTCAATGGCTGAATTATCTTACTGAGATCAATTGGGGAGGTATACTGGCCGATGACATGGGTCTTGGTAAAACCGTTCAGGCACTTTCCTTTCTTGACCATTTAAATAAGAAGAACGGAAAATTGAAAGCATTAGTGGTTTGTCCAACCACCCTGATCTATAACTGGGAAAATGAGATAAAAAAATTCACTCCTTCCTTAACTTATCGAATTCATCATGGCGCTCTTCGTACAAGGTCCAAAGATGAACTGATGGATCATAATGTGACCATCACCACTTATGGGACGCTTCGAAGTGACATAAAATTATTGATGACGCTGGATCTTGATTATGTGATCCTGGATGAATCACAGGCCATTAAAAACCCTTCCAGTAAAGTTGCCAAGGCTTCCTGCCTGCTCAATGCAAAACATCGTTTATGCATGAGTGGTACCCCATTACAGAATAATACATTCGACATATTCGCGCAAATGAATTTCCTGAACCCGGGTATGCTGGGGACGGTGGAATTCTTCCGCCAGGAATTTGCGGTTCCTATTGATAAGTTCGGGGAGCAGGACCGCAAATCACATTTAAAAAAGATACTTTATCCATTCATATTAAGAAGAACGAAGGAGCAGGTGGCCAAAGACCTTCCGGAGAAACAGGAGATGATCCTTTTCTGCGAAATGGAAGAAGAGCAGCGTAATGTTTATGATGCGTACAGGAATGATTACCGCAGCCAGATCCTGGGTTCCATTGAATCGCAGGGAATACAGCGGTCACAGCTGACCATCCTGCAAGGTTTAATGAAGCTTCGGCAGATCTGTGATTCACCCGCTATATTGAATGAACAGGAAAAATTCGAGAACCATTCCATAAAACTGGATGAATTGGCCAGGGAGATCACGGAGAATATTGGTGATCACAAGGCCCTGGTGTTTTCGCAGTTCCTTGGTATGCTGGCTCTTATCAGGGCCAAACTGGAAGAACTGGGTGTGAAATACGAATATTTTGACGGAAGCACATCGGCTCCTGACCGCGAGAAAGCCATTCAATCTTTCCAGAATAACGATGAAGTGAGGGTATTCCTGATTTCTTTGAAGGCGGGAGGGGTTGGTTTGAACCTAACGGCCGCCGATTATGTTTATATAGTGGATCCCTGGTGGAACCCGGCTGTTGAGCAACAGGCCATTGACCGTACCCATCGAATTGGCCAGACCAAGAATATTTTTGCTTACCGGATGATCTGTAAGGATACCATTGAGGATAAAATACTTCAGCTGCAGGAAAAGAAAAGAGCCCTGGCTAAAGACATCATTTCTGACGATGCTTCCTTCGTTAAGTCGTTGACCCGTGAGGATGTAGAGTACCTTTTCAGCTAATTACCGTTCATCATAATCGAGATCCCAAGCGAAGGTCTTAACACAACCTTACGTCTTATTTCGTATATATACCAAATGATCATGAGAAGAATCTTATTGTTAGCCCTTTTTGCAGTGTCCTTATTTTCAAGTGCCTACGCGCAAAAAGCGGATGGATCTATTAAAGGAAAACTGATCGATACAGCGGCCAAAATGCCCCTGGCAAATGCCACCGTTTCCGTGTTAAATGCAAAAGACAGCAGCCTGGCTACTTTTACCTTAAGTACTAAAACCGGAACCTTTGAGATCAAAGGACTTACCGTTGGTAAATACAGGTTGATCGTGACCACCAAAGGTTATGTGGAACTGAAGCAGAACCTGGAATTGACCGATGCCAACAAGACCCTTGATATGGGGAGCCTCTCCATGCAAAAAGACTATAAAACGCTGGAAGGTGTAGTGGTGACCAGTGAGGCGCCGATCCAGGTAAAGAATGACACCGTTCAGTTCAATACCAGTGGTTTCAAAACAGCGCCCAATGCATCACTGGAAGACCTGCTGAAAAAGATCCCTGGTATGGAAGTAGATAAAGATGGCAATGTGAAAACCCAGGGCGAAGCGGTACAAAAAGTAATGGTGGATGGAAAAGAATTTTTTGGGAATGATCCAAAGCTGGCCACCAAGAACCTTACCGCAGATATGATCGAGAGTGTACAGGTATTTGATGATATGAGCGACCAGGCCAAATTCACCAAGATGGATGACGGCTCAAGAACTAAGACCATTAATATTAAATTAAAGAAAGACCGTAACAAAGGATATTTCGGAAGGGCGCTGGCAGCCTATGGCAGCGATGATCGCTATGAGACCAATATCAGCATGAATAAATTCAATGGGAACCAGCGGATCTCCTTATTATTTAATGCCAATAATATCAATAAGCAGGGATTTAGTTTTTCCGATATCGTTAGTTCCATGGGAGGATTCAGTGGATTTTCCGGTGGCGGCGGCGGTGGCGGTGGATTCGGTGGTGGTGGCGGTGGTTTTGGCGGCGGTGGCGGTGGTGGAATGAATATCATTCGTGGCGGCGGCGGCGGCGGTGGAGGATCTACCGGCCTGATCCGTTCCCTTTCAACTGGTTTGAATTATACAGATCAGTGGGGCCCCAAGATCAAAGTGTCGGGCAGCTATTTTATTTCCAACTCTACCACCAGACAGGAGCAAAGCAGTTTTCGTACCACCAAATTCAACAATGGTGATTCCACTGTGGACCGAAGCGTTCCGATCTCTGGTTCACTTAATAAGAATACCAATCACCGTTTCAATTACCGGTTTGAATACCAGATCGATTCTATGAACTCGATCCTGTATACTCCTTCTTTTACTTTGCAGCATTCCAACAGCGAGACGCTGGATACTTCATTTACGATGTCTAATACCGCTGCGGCAAAATTCCTGGCGCTAACTACCAACAGCGAGCGTACCAATGAAAGGAATGGATATTCAGTCGGCAATAATTTATTGTTCCGTCACAAATTTTCAAAAATAGGCCGTACTATTACCCTGGGTATTAATAATACCATGGGAGGATCTAAAAGCGATGGTTCCACTATTTCTGATAATGAATTTTATCGCGCAGATGGAACGCTGATCCGCTCAGTGATACAGAACCAGATCAATCACCAGGAGACCAAGCAGCGAAACACCGTACTGAGCGCTTCCTATACAGAGCCACTTGGTTTGAATAAACTGCTGGAGTTCAATTACGCGTATACGCATAACCTGAACAATTCTGATAAATCGACCACTAATTATAACGCCGGTACCGGTAAATACGATACACCAAACCTGTTACTGACAAATAATTTCGAGAACCTGTTTACCGCACAGCGATTTGGTTTGAACTATCGTTTACAGAAGCCGAAGTATAATTACCAGGTTGGACTTAGTGTGCAGAACTCTTCATTAGAAAGCCAGAGTTTCCAGGCTTCCACAAATAAAGATTCGCTGAACAAGCGTTCCTACACTGACCTGTTCCCTGTATTTAATCTGAACTTTACGCCCTCCAGGTCAAAGAATATCCGTTTCCGTTATAATGGACGGACCAGCCAGCCTTCTATCACCCAGTTACAGAATGTACCCGATGTGACAGATACGCTGAACCAGAAGATAGGTAACCCTAACCTGAAGCAGGAGTTTACACATAACCTGAACCTGGGCTTTAATACGTTCAATGCCCTTACCTTCAAGTTCATTGCTGGCAATCTGAATTTCTCTGCCATACAGAATCGTATCATAAATGATATCTCTTATACTGGGCCGATCACCAAGACCAGCTACCAGAATATCAATGGCTATTATAATTTAAATGGGTTTTTCACTTTGGGACTTCCGTTCAAGAATCCAAAGCTGAAAGGATCCAGCTTTAATATCACCAGCAATGTAAATGCATCAAGAGATGTTAGCCTGGTGCAGAAGAGCAAGCTGTTCACCAAGACTTTCCTGTATACACAGGGCCTGAGCCTTAACATCAATAAGACGAAGATCGATTTTGGTGTGAAAGCGAATGTGACCTATACTACGGTAAATTATTCTGATAACAGGGCTGGTCTTAAATATTATACGCAGACCTATTCAGGGGATGCCACCTGGACCCTTCCTAAGAATTTCCTTTTGTCAAGCAATTTTGATTATATCATTAATACCGGCCGGGGCCAGGGATTCAACCAGAGTATTCCTTTATGGAATGCAGCCTTCAGCAAGCAATTGTTCAAAGCCAAGAATGGAGAGTTGAAGTTCTCCGTTAATGATATCCTGAACCAGAACCAAAGCATCACTCGTACCGCAGCCGACAACTATGTGGAAGACGTGCGTAACATGGTGCTAAAAAGATATTTCATGTTGAGTTTCCTTTTCAACCTGAACCGTATGGGTGGAAAATCTGGCCAGCAAACAACGCCTGCAGGAATGCCAAGATTTATGGAAAGGGGAATGAGAGATATGAGAATGAATTGATCGGTAGATCACCCTTAGAAAAACTTCGACCCGCCATTTGGCGGGTCGTTTTCTTTATAGCTTGTTGGGTTGGTAAGCAGTTTGTTTTATTTTGTTCTACGGTAGTGGGTCGCTGTTGGTGAACCACCTGAGATCAGTATAGTAAGAAAGGACCTCAGCAGGTGAAAAGGATTGTAATTCGCCTTGTAATACCGCTCATACATTCTGGCCGACTGATAATGGTGGGCCACTTTTTTGTCATTTTTCATAGATTGCTTTAAAAGGGTTAACGAATGGGCTCTGACTAAAATTATAGAATAATAATGATATTTTCTAATATTGCTTATCTGAAAATTCAGAAACCTATCCATTACTTATGAGAAATACCGTAAAATCCCTTGCGTTAGTTACCGCTTTATTCTTCTCCATTCAAGGCTTTGCTCAATTGAAGATCGGTTTAGCCGATCCTTTTATCGCTGATCTAAAAAAGATCATCTCCAGTTTTCCTGACCATTTTCATGATTATCGCGGTGGAGTAATTGTATCCAGTCCGCAGTTGACCAACTATACCTGTAACCTGAAGATCAGCGGTGCAGAAGAGGCTACTATTACCACCTACTCTGGTAAGAAGGAGATCGCAAGCTGGCAGGCTATCCTGCTTACCACGGAAAATTTTGATAAAGCGAAACAGAAATTCAGGAGCTTATATAATCAGATCAATAATATATCGATCGCTTCTTCTGTTAAAATCCACGCAAAATATGATGCACCAGTGGAGGAGAATAAATTCACCAGCATTCTGTTTTATCCATCCGCGGAAACAGGAATCTGGTCACTGGTACGCACAGAGCTATTATTAGAATTCAATGCGCCTATGGAATGGAAGATCCGGGTAATGGTATATGATATGGAAAGATCGGATAAGGAAGAAACAGGGGTTAGGGACGGCGGGATTCAATAAATTCTTTATATACGGCGATCGGTACCAGGCCGGTCCAGCCGCAGAAATCTAATTCAAGCATCAAAATGTCTTTTTGAGTGTAGGGTCTGTAAGGATCACATAATCCCCGAGCACTGCCAGTTTATTCCAATCAGGGGCAGTAAAATTTTCATCTGATATCATACTGATGACGCGTATCCTCAATTTTTTATTTCGGTTCTGCAATTGGGCCGCGGTGCCTAATCTTTCTTCCACATGAAATTTTCCCACGCAATGAAAAACTTTCTGCCCTTTATTTTTTCTCAAATAATGATAAATGCTATTACTCATACCTGCATCCCATAATGACTGGCTATAATATACTTTAGGGTTGTCTCCACCAGGGCTTCCTTTCATCACCTCATAGAATTTTTCACGATAATGGCCGGGTAGTGTATCATAAGGAAGCGGTGGAAGCAGGGCTTTAGCGCCTTTATCAAGACTGTCGAGTACTGCCATACCTCTTTTTCCCACCAGGCTTACATACCGGCGGGGAGCATTTGCGGCCACCACAGCTAATCTGTTTTGTTTGGCATAATCCACCATAGGCCGGTAATCTTTGTAATTGCTCCAAAGCCTGGCATCTTTTGCCAGTCTTGCTTCATCAATAAACCCGGCAAGGTAATCGTTCAACGCCTGCTGGTTATCGGTCTCAAACATTTCAAGGCTTAATGCCACTTGTGAACCATAACGTGCATGCAGTTCACGGAATATCTTGTTTTCCAGGTAATGGCCTGCGCTGTCATTGTGTTCTTCTCCGAAGAACAATACATCTGATGCATCCATATCTGCAATGATCTGATCCGTGCTAATTAGCTGGCGCGTAGGGTATAAATTTTTATTTTGGGATGGAAGAAGTAAAATAAATGGAGGTTTCGTATCATAGATCCGGTAATGGGTGGAAAGGCTATCCTGTGAGAAAGCATTGATGGAAAAGAACAGGCAGAGGCTGAGTAGATATCTTTTGTAATTCATTGGCTGCAATTTGATGGCTGAAGTTAAACCAAAAGGGGCAGCATAAAAAAACCGCCGCATCTTTTGATACGGCGGTCATTTATCAGGAATAGGGTATGGATCAGTTAAAATCAGCGCTGACCGTTACTTTAGGTTCTTTAGCTATTTTACCAGCATCAACCGGGGCTCCGGTGATCTTGTAGTCTTCCAGTTTAACTGAGAAAAGGGAGGATACGCTCACCTTACCAGCAGCCACTTTTAGGAGGCCATCTGTCTTCAGTTCCTGTGAAATGTCCTTTACTTTAAGTGTTCCGGATACTTTCACTTTGTATTCGCCGTCTTTTGTAAGATCAACGTTTATGCCTTTTTCGAATTTACCGGTAAAGGTGAAGGCAGGATAGGTGTCAGAGTTCAGCCACTGGGCACCATTGAAATGCTCCTGGATCTTTGGGTTGGAGAAGGTAAAATTCTTTACCGCTGCTTCAAATGCAACAGCACCTGTCTTCAGGTCGATCGATGCGATCACGGTCTTGTTCTCCGCTTTAGGCAATGCGTCTTTTTCGGTGGTAGCATCAAATACTACGGTTGCAGAAGTGGTGGTTTTTTTCTGAGCAAATACAACTCCTGTAGCCAGGACGAATGCCAGTAAACTAAGCGTTTTTTTCATGTTGACTTTTTATTTTGTGTTTAAGGTTACAAATTTGAAACTGATGGAAGTGATGCCGAGTATCTCACTGCGGATACTTCCACTGCAGGAGCCTTTTGCGTCTATAGGATCGCCTGCTTTCAGGTTTTTAGTGGATTCAAAGAATTTCTTTTCAAGTGGCAATACGATATAGGAACCTGTACTGTCTGTGAATTTTACATTTACGGTGGAATCTTTTAATACTTCCACTTCTGTTGCATTTCCGCTGATGGCGATTATCTTTTCGCGGTATTTTTTATTGGCTGCGCTATCGTTGGCCAGGAACTCCTGCAGGAGGGCAGGTGCGGAAATGGTAAAATCTGTTTTCATGGTCTCTGTTCCTTCGCGGGTCTCATTCATCACCATCTTATTGATCATAGTAAAACCAACATAGACAAAAAAAGGTCCAATGATGATCCATCCCAGTTTTTTTAACCAATTGTTTGGCGGAAAGACGGAGAGAATAAGAACAATGGAAGCGATCGTGCTTATGTACAGGTTCGGCCTGAAGCTATAAGGAACACCGAGATCTGATAGTGTTTTGGTGAAGAGATAAAATGTGCTGGCAAGGGAAAGACCAAGCGCACCCGCTATCACAGTTGTCCATCCTGCTTTTTTCCCGGAAAGGTTCAATGCAATGGCCACCAGGGTAAGAATTGGGATCAACCAGAATACCAGGAAGCTGAATGCAGTCTGGGGCATAGGGTTGCTAAGTCCAAAATCAGCCCCGGATATTTCGAAGAATTTTCCGGAGGGCAGGAAATAACCACTGATAGCCGTTTGTTTCCAGTTCACCCATGGCAAAAAGAAGCCGACTATCAGGGCCAGTCCTGCAATGGCGTGAATGAGTTTTGAACTATTGTTGGGTTGCTTCATGCTCCTATTAAACGGGTAATTCGTACTGATGGTTGCAATACAGGACAAATATACAATGTTTAAACATTGAAATAGTAATTTAAACTATAATTATTTGCTAATGGACAAAGAAATCCCCCGCTTTTGAGGGCGAGGGAAGTATTTACTAACCCAGTAAACGAGATACGAGCTATTAGCTGTTAGCCTCTAGCTGCTAGCTTAATTCGTTGATATTTAATGTTATATTTTTCCAGTTATGGACCTGGCAAGGGTAAGGACTGCTAACTGCTAACTCCTAACTGCAAACTTTCTTCAGGATGCCTGCATTTCCTTTATCTTCTCTCTTACCTTGGTTTCCAGCTCGTTACAAAGTTCAGGGTTATCGTTAAGCAGTTGTTTTACCGCATCGCGCCCCTGTCCCAGTTTATCTCCATTATAGCTATACCAGGAACCGCTTTTCTGGATAATGCTGAGTTCTGTGCCCATATCGATGATCTCGCCGGTCTTGGAAATACCTTCTCCGAAGATGATATCGAATTCCGCGGAGCGGAAAGGAGGGGCCACTTTATTTTTTACCACTTTCACTTTTACATGGTTTCCGATGGCCTCATCACCGTCTTTTACCTGGGCCTGGCGGCGGATATCCAACCGGACAGAAGCGTAGAACTTAAGGGCGTTACCACCGGTGGTGGTTTCGGGGTTACCGAACATCACGCCAATTTTTTCGCGCAACTGGTTGATGAATATGCAGATCGTATTTGTTTTAGAGATAGTGGCTGTCAGTTTACGGAGGGCCTGGCTCATCAAACGGGCATGAAGGCCCATTTTGCTATCACCCATTTCACCTTCCAGTTCGCTTTTAGGAACAAGGGCGGCTACTGAGTCGATCACTACTACATCCAAGGCACCGGAAAGAATCAGCCGGTCGGCAATTTCCAGGGCTTGTTCACCATAATCAGGCTGGGAGATCAACAGGTTATCTACGTCAACCCCTAATTTTTTAGCATAGGCTGCATCGAAAGCGTGTTCCGCATCGATGAAGGCACACATACCACCTTTTTTCTGCGCTTCGGCGATCACATGGGTAGCGATGGTGGTCTTACCGGAAGATTCTGGTCCGTAGATCTCCACTACACGTCCGCGGGGAAGTCCGCCAATACCTAAAGCTACATCCAGTCCCAGGGAACCGGTAGAGATCACTTCCTGCAGGGTATCCGCTTTATCACCAAGCATCATTACGCTGCCTTTACCATAATCTTTGTCCAGCTTATCCATGGTAAGCTTCAGCGCTTTTAGTTTTTCACTGTTGTTAGTAGACATTTCGGGTGTTTTTTCATTTTTAGCCATGATCCAAAGTTAATGGGTTGTTTATCCCGGAGCCGTTTTGCTACCGGTTAAGTTGATAACATTTGTAAAGCTAATATATTTAGCAAATAAAAACTAATATTTTGGGGAAAATATTTTTCATGACCTAAAATAACTTCCAGAAATTGCCTATTACCCTTTTCCGGGTATTGCCCCGATTGTTTTAATAGCATATCTTATTTTTTTAAAGCATGGATCATCGAAAACTTCTATATAGGCTAATGATATTATGTGGGATAACCTGCACCGGGTGGGCTCAGCAGCCGGTACTGGTAATACCCATCGGCCATACCCTTGCGATCAATTCAGCGGTTTTTAGTCCCGATGGAAAAAGGGTATTAACGGCTTCAAATGATAATACAGTGAAGGTTTGGGAACTGCGAAGCGGTTATCTGATCAGCGATTTCACCATTGCTAAAGAAGGCGTCCGCACGGCCCAATACAGCCCTGATGGGAAAATGATCCTTACCGTTTCTGATAATATGGCAAAAACATGGAATGCAGAAAATGGAAAATTAATACTCAGTTTTGGCAGCCGTCATCGCGAGGAAGAAGTTCGTTCTGCACAATTCAGCCCTGACGGGAAAAAAATACTTACGCTTTGCCAGGATTATTCAGCAAGAATATATGAGGTAGTTACGGGAAAATTATTAGTAGCATTATTTGCGGGAATTAATAACCATATATCCTCCGCTCAATTCAGTCCTGATGGAGCAAAGATACTGTTAAGCTCCAGTGATTCAGTAGCCAAAATATGGGATGTCGTTTCCGGCAAACTATTGAATGAACTCAAAGGACATAAGCAACGTATCAATATCGCTCAATTCAACAAGGATGGGAAAATGGTCATTACCGCTTCAAATGATAATACCGCAAAAGTATGGGATACTGAAACCGGGGCAATACTACTGACTGTCTCCAAACACAACTCCTCAATAAAATTAGCGCAATTTAGTCCTGATGGAAAAAATTTTCTGACCGCATCAGATGATAATACAATTAAGATATGGGATGTAAACAGCGGGCAATTACTGGCTGATATAAAAGAATCAGGTGTTCCCAATAACGCCGGTTTCAGCCGGGATAGTAAATATTTTTTCACGGCAACAGATTTTACCTATCCACGTATCTGGGAGGTGGCAACTGGCAGGAGGTTACCGGGATTCAATGATTCTAAGGAACAGGATCATTTCCTTAAGACCAATAACCCCCTTTCGCCATTCAGCCCTGACGGAAAAGAAATGCTGCTGATAACCAATAACAAAACTGTTGAGATCTGGAATATTGAAACCCGGAAGGTCCGGTGCGTATTAAAGGGCCACACAAGCCATAACAATTCTCCTCAGTTCAGCCCCGATGGTAAGAAAATGATAATTGTCTCCGCAGAAGGCACTGCAAAGGTTTGGGAAGTTGCAGAAGGTAAGCTTTCAACGGGTTTATTTACGAGTGAAGATCAGGTAATGTATTGCAGCCTTAGCCCTGATGGTAAAAAAATTGTAACCTGTTCCTATGATAGTACGGTGAAAGTATGGGATGTCGTAAAGGGGAAATTATTACTTGAAATAAAAAGGAGTGAGGAACGTATATATTCAGTTTCATTCAGCCCCGACGGTAAAAAGATCATTACCAGATCCAACTATGGCCTTGTAAAAATTTTTGATGCCGTAAACGGGAAAATTTTAAATGACCTGTCAAAATTCTTTACGGGAGCAGGCTCAGCCCAATACAGCTCAGACGGAAAGTTTCTTGTCACTACTCATTTTAACGACATAAAAATATGGAATGTTAGAACATGGGAGCTTGTAAAGAAATATAGATTCGAAGGAGAGCGGTCATTAAATTATGCCGCATATAGCCCGGACGGCAAAAGGATCATTATTACAATGGCCGGAGCAGCAGGAATAATAGAAACAGAAACGGGTAGATCACTGGCGGTATTTTCCGAACATCAGGATGAGATCCTATCGGCAAGGTTTAGCCCCGATGGTAAAAAGGCCGTAACGGCATCCAGAGATAATACTGCAAAAATATGGAGTACGGAAACGGGAAAATTATTGGCCGACCTGAGAGGGCATAAACATTCTGTATCCGACGCCATATTCACCCCTGATGGGAAAAAAGTTCTTACTACCTCGTATGATCATACCTGTAAGATATGGGATGCAGCATCCGGTAATCTGATTTATACCTTTATTGCAATTGATAGTTTGGAATATTTGAACCTGATCCCTGCCGGCTATTATTTTACAACACAGAATGCCGCCAAGCTCCTCCATTATGTAACAAGAGATCAGAACGTGATCACCTTTGAACAACTCGATGTCAAATACAACCGCCCCGACAAAGTGTTGCAGGCAATTGGCAATACCGACACAGCTTTGATCAAAAGCTATCGCAAAGCCTGGGAAAAGCGTATCAAAAAACTAGGCATTGATACCACCGCCTTCGGTGATGGATATAGTGTGCCCGAATGCGATTTTGCAGACCGCGATAATATTGGTTTTGAGCAAAAAAATGGGACATTAAAACTTCGTATCAAAGGAATTGACAGCACCTATAAATTGGACCGGTTCAATGTTTGGATAAATGAAGCGGCAGTTTTTGGGCAAAGAGGGATCAGTCTGAAGAAAAGGAGCAAGAATATTCTGGATACTTCAATCACAGTCGTCTTATCCGAAGGTGAGAACCGGATAGAAACCTCCATCACCAATGTGAACGGTACAGAAAGCTATCGCATGCCGCTGCTCTTAAAATATACACCAGCAGTTAAGCAATCTGTCACCACTCATTTCATCGGCATCGGCATCGATAACTTCAAAGACAGTAAGAATGATCTTCAATACAGCAGCAAGGATATCCGAGATCTTTCTTTCAAACTAAAAGAGAAATATGGGGATGCTGTAACTATCGATACCCTTTTCAATGAAAATGTGAACGTGACTAATGTAATAGCCTTGAAAGCGAAACTGAAGACAACCACCGTCAATGATAAAGTGATCATTGCCTATTCCGGTCATGGTTTACTAAGTAAGGATTTTGATTATTATCTCTCCACCTACAATATCAATTTTGAAAAACCGGAGGATGGGGGTCTTCCTTATGATGAACTGGAGAATCTACTGGATAGTATTCCTGCCCGGAAAAAATTAATGCTGATCGATGCCTGTCATAGCGGTGAAGTGGATAAAGAGGAGTTAGTGAGAATAAATAAGGCCAGTGATTCGATGCATTTGACCAAAGGAGGTATTACTGTAGCTTATGAAAGCGATGGCAAGCTGGGCATGAAGAACAGTTTTGAGCTGATGCAGAACCTTTTTGTGAATGTCGGTAAGAGTACAGGGGCCACTATCATATCTGCAGCAGCGGGAACACAGTTTGCATTGGAACGTGGAGATCTGAAGAATGGAGTGTTTACCTATTGTATCCTCGAAGCCATGGATAAGAATAAAACCATGAAGATCTCGGAGTTAAAAAAGATCGTGGGCCAGCGGGTGGAGGAACTGACCAATGGCCTGCAGAAGCCTACGAGCCGAAATGAGAATATTGCGGTGGATTGGGAGTTGTGGTAATGGCAAACTAAGTGGAAGCGGGTATTTGGTATATGGCGGGAAGAGGTTAATTTTCCATAAAAGGGAAAGATGAGGATCATATTTATTCTGGGATTCTTATTGTTATTTTTTACAGATTTAATTGCGCAAAAGCCTGTATTGGTATTACCTACCGGGCATACTAACCTGATTACAGGTTTAGAGGTTAGCGCCGACGATAAAAGGGTTTATACCCGGGATTCTGATGGCCAGTTAAGGATATGGGATGCTATTTCAGGTCTTCGCCTTGCAGATATCAGTACAGGCTGTTTTGAAATGAGCAAGGACAGAAATTTTTTTCTGACCAATTCCATGGATACTATTCTTTTGTGGGATGCTAATAAATCGAAATTGCTACGGAAGGCCAGTACTGGTGCCCGGCAATTCCTGCAGCTGGCAATTAGCAATGACGGACATTTTGTTGCCAGTGTTTCTGATGGTAGTTCCATTACGATCCGGCTGGCCAATAACCTTACTCCAGTCTTAAATTGGGAATCAAAAACGGAAATAGAGAAAGTATCATTCAGTGAGGATAATGACAAACTATTCTCCTTATGCAGTGATAAATCTATTCACGTCTGGGATATTGCCACCGGCAAAGAGCTTTTATATCTGCCACCTGGCAAAAAATATTACCAGAATATATATATGCCGGCAAAAGTTAATAAACTGATCCTGGTTTCCGAAGACCAGGTTTTTGTTTTAGATGCAATCACTGGCGCATTACTACACAGGCACGAAGGTTACAGGGTCGGGTTTTCCATCGACAATCAATATCTTTTCATTGCCACGCCCAGGAAAGGGATAGTCAAGACGGATATTCATTCAGGGAAATACCTAATGAACATACAAACAGGCGAATATAATTATATAAACCAATTAGCCCCTGCCCCCGGTAATTCAGTGATAGGAACGGTTTGCGCAGATAAAACGGCCGACCTCTGGGATTTGAATTCTGGCAACCTGTTAAAAAGCTTCTCAGGGTTTGGAACTGCGGTAAAACATATTCGGTTCAGTAAAAATGGAGAAAAAATATATACAGCTTCTGAAGATGAGGTAAAGATCTGGCAAAATGAAGGCAACGGTCTTGTGAAGGATATTCGGCCGCATAGTTATAAGACCTGGTCGGTATTGCATCATCCGTTCCGGCCAGAAATAATCATTGCACAAAATGATAGTTTGGCAAAGGTCTGGAACACCATAGACGGTCAACCGGAATTGACACTGGGAAAACACACGGAAGGAGTTGAATATGGCGAGTTCAGCCCGGATGGAAAAAAAATGCTGACAGTTGCCGACTCATCTGTTTTTATATGGGATGCGGGATCAGGGAAACTTTTGGCTTCAATTAGGGATGCAGCGGATATTTACTCGGCTCATTTTAGCAATGACCAGACAAAAATACTTACTGCGGGATACCGCCATGTCAGCGTTTGGAGTGCAGCCAATAATTCCCGTATCTCGGTAATGGAAGGGCTGAATGGACTTATAGGGAATGCAACTTTTACAGAAGATGGCCAAACCGTAATTACCGGCAGCGATGACAGCCTGGTGGTTTGGTGGAATGCGAATACTGGGAAAATAATCAAAGGCACCATAATGAATGCCGGAGTTGACCAGGTTAGTATCAGTCCCGATCAAAAATCAATTGCGGTTGCCCAATCCGATCATAAGGTCAAAATAGTTGATGCAACTACCAGGGAGGTTCAATATACATTGACAGGTCATAGTGATAAGATCCATTTTTTGAAATGGAACAGGGCAGGAGATATGCTGCTCACTGCCTCATTCGACAATTCAGCCATCACCTGGGATACAAAGACCGGGGAAAAATTGAATAGCCTAGTCTGTGATAATATGGTTTATACTGCGGTATTCAGCCAGGATGAAAAAAAAATAATAACCTGTTCAAGGGATAATATAGTAAGGCTATGGAATACTGCTGATGGCAAACTGATCAACTCTTTCTTTTCTATTGACTCGACAGGTTTTTTTAATATCCTGCCAAACGGCTATTATTTTGGATCTGCAAATTCATCCAAGCTGCTTCATTATGTAACTGGAGATCTGAAGGTAATCAGCTTTGAACAATTGGATGTTAAATACAACCGCCCCGATAAGGTGCTTGAGGCTATAGGTAACCAGGATACTGCGTTGATCAGGAGCTACCGCAAAGCCTGGGAAAAAAGAGTAAAAAAATTGGGAATAGATACCACCCAATTCCTGGAAGGGTATAGCGTACCTGAATGCGATTTTACCAACCGCGATAATATTGATTATGAGCAGAAGAATGGGACTTTAAAGCTTCAGATCAAAGGAATTGACAGCACCTATAAACTTGACCGATTCAATGTTTGGGTGAACGAAGCACCGATATTCGGACAAAGGGGGATCAGTCTTAAGAGAAGGAACAGCAATGACCTGGATACAACGATCACGGTAGTCCTATCCGAAGGTGAGAACCGGATAGAAACCTCTATCACCAATGTGAACGGTACAGAAAGCTATCGCATGCCTTTAATAGTTAAATATTCACCAGCTACAAAACAATCCGTCACCACCCATTTCATAGGCATCGGCATCGATAAGTTCAAAGACAGTAAGAATGATCTTCAATACAGCAGCAAGGACATCCGCGATCTTTCTTTCAAACTAAAAGAGAAATATGGGAATGCTGTAACCATCGATACCCTTTTCAATGAAAATGTGAATGTGACTAATGTAATAGCCTTGAAAGCGAAACTGAAGACAACCACCGTCAATGATAAAGTGATCATTGCCTATTCCGGGCATGGTTTACTGAGTAAGGATTTTGATTATTTCCTCTCCACCTACAATATCAATTTTGAAAAGCCGGAAGAAGAAGGGCTGCCTTATGATGAACTGGAGAACTTACTGGATAGTATCCCTGCCCGGAAAAAATTAATGCTGATCGATGCCTGTCACAGCGGCGAAGTGGATAAAGAAGAGCTGGTGAGGATCAACAAAGCCAGTGATTCCATGCACCTTACGAAAGGGGGTATCACTGTAGCCTATGAAAGCGATGGCAAACTGGGCATGAAGAACAGTTTTGAGCTGATGCAGAATCTTTTTGTGAATGTGGGCAAGAGTACGGGAGCCACTATAATTTCTGCGGCGGCGGGAACACAGTTTGCATTGGAACGTGGAGATCTGAAGAATGGAGTGTTTACCTATTGTATCCTCGAAGCCATGGAGAAAAAAAAGACGATGAAGATCTCTGAGATTAAGAAGATCGTGGGCCAGCGGGTGGAGGAGCTAACCAATGGCCTGCAGAAGCCAACGAGCAGAAATGAGAATATTGCGGTGGATTGGGAGCTGTGGTAAAATACCCCATAAATGGTATTCTTAACATAAGTAATTTTCTTATCATTGATGATTATATTGTTATCATGCGTAAGCATTTCATTATTACTTTGTTCTTTATTCACCTTTTGCTGAATTCATTTTCTCAGCCAAAGCTGATTGTTCCTGGTGGGCATGTAAGGGATATCACTTGTATGGACATAAGTCCAGATGAAAATTACCTGATTACCGGTTCAAACGACAGAACGGTCAAACTCTGGGAGCTGTCTTCAGGAAAATTAGTACACGAATTCCCCGTTTTTTCAAAATGGATATTGAATGTTAAATATAGTCCTGATGGGAATTTTATCCTCGTAACAGATGGAGACAATAAAATAAGCATCTTCGATTCTGAAACCTTTCTGACCCTTCAGGAGTTAAGGATTAATACATATATAAAAGGATTTGCGTTTACACCTGATAGCAAAGGACTGTGTCTGGCTACCACCGATTCTTTGATCGAGTTTAATCTGCTTTCGGCCAGGAGAAGGAGGGCGATTGCGGATCGAATAGAAGTTGTCTCCTATAATAGGGATCAGCTTATTACTATTAATCTTTCTTCCGAAATAATAATAAGAGATGCAAAAAATTGGCAGGAGAAAAAGCGATATAAAATTGGTGAAAGAATTGTAAGGTATGCCTTTAGTGATGACGAAACGCTACTCGGTTGTGTATTAGGAGATAGCACTGTAGCGGTTACCGATTTGAAATCCGGCAGGGTTACTACAATTTATAAAGGGAATGAGTTGCCTGGCAATTGCAAATTTTCAAATGATAATAGACGACTGTTTTTTAATACCAAATCTGGTACACTTTGGATGGCAGAACTGCAGTCCATAGGAAAGGATTCTATTTTGATTAACGGGAATCCCGGCTCTTATTATTCCGAAAAGATAATATCTGATCCTAAGGGTGAGACCGTATTCATAACCCAGGGAGCAGTCATATATAAAGTGGATTTTATAAATCACACAAAAGTTTTGTTGGAGGGGCATAGTGATGATATTGCTGATCTGCGTATGTTATCTGCCGGATTAAAGGCAGTGAGTATTTCTAGGGACAAGACTGCGATTGTTTGGAATACAGAAACTGGCCGCCCCGCTGCACATATGACAGGGAAGCCGCTGGAAAAATTATATTTTCGATTTTCTCCTTCAGGGAAATATTTTTTCAATTTTGGTATAAAAAATAAAAACAGCGACTATCTGGAAATGGATGTTTGGAGAGTTTCAGACTGTAAAAAATTAATCACCATACCAAATATTGACATTACTCCTTTTCCGGTTTTTTCCGATGTGGAGGGGATCATCTATTGTAATTCAAAAGGGGATAGTTCTCTACTAGCCGTTGATGCCAACACGGGCACTATTATTAATCGACTTAGATATGCGGATAGCGGTTATCTAAAAAATATTTATGCGGGAGAGTCTAATGGAATAATTATTTCTTTTAAGAAAGGTTCTTTCATTTCATGGGACGCGGTTTCTGGAAATATAAGAGAATTGAATTCCATTTCAGCTGATTTCAAGGACGGATTTGGGTCGGATCGTATTACGGATCCTTCCGGGAAATATAGATTAGAGATGAAGGGGGAAATTTGCCGATGGATAAAAATCATAGGGGGGGAAGAAGTTTTTTCGTGGAAGGCAGAAATGGGGGGCAGTTTTCATAAGGCTGTAGTTTCCAGTGATGGAACAAGAATCTATCTTGCCGATAATAGTTCCTGGATAAAAATTATTGATGCCAGAACCGGAATCATTCTTAAAAAAATCAGTGCATTTAACTTTGAACCTGATCCTACTGGTAAGCTAATTGCGATAGAAAATTGGGCTAAAATCACCTTTTACAGTATTAATGATCTTAGGCCTTTAATAAATTTATTATCTATTGATTCCCTTAATTATATAGTATACGATGAAGAAAGCAGATACGATGGAACCAAGGCAGCCAGAGAGGCATTATATTTTTCCTGCGGCAAAGAACTGATTAACCTTTCTCAGGTAAAGGATCAGCTTTGGGTGCCTGGTCTTGCTGAAAGAATTATGCAAGGAGATAAGATTAACGGAAAAACGATCAGTGAGCTGGAAATATGCGGGTTGACCCCCCAGGTTGATCAGGTGCCCGGAAATTCCGGGTATAGTTTTATAATTCGGCCCAGACGAGGTGGTTTGGGTGAGACGGTTGTTCTTGTAAATGGGATTGAAACAATACGTCTTAAAGCTTCAGAACTTAAAAAGGAGAATGATAATTACAGGCTTGATATCGGTAATGAGGAACTAAAAAAATATTTTATTTCAGGTGGAACCAATCAGGTTACGGTGAAGTCATTTATTGCCTCCAATGAAATTTCCTCAAGAGGTGTGATAGTTTCCGCAGAAGAAAAAATCGAAACCACACCACCGCCGAATTTATATGCTGTAATGATTGGAGTCAGTGATTACAAAGGGCTGGAAATGGATCTTAAGTATGCAGCAAAAGATGCCAGCGATCTTTCATCTGTCCTCAAATTAACTGCTTCAAAGTTTTTTAATGCAGATGGTGCCGACCACGTCTTTATTTATGACCTTACCACAGGAAGCCGAAAGCTCCCGGAAAAAAAGACAATTAAGGAAACGCTTGGCGAGATAGGAGCTAAGGCCAAAGCCAATGACATACTATTTATTTTCTTTGCAGGACATGGGGTGGTGTCCGAAGAAAATGATAAAAAGCAATTCTATTTTTTGACAGCTGATGCCTCTTCATTAAGCACAACGGATGCAGTAAAAGAAGTGGGAATTAGTACCGCAGAACTAACAGAATGGATCAGGCCACAGAACAATAAGGCCCAAAAAAGAATATTGATTTATGATGCCTGTAACAGCGGACAGTTGATCAAGGATTTTGTAAGAATTGGGAATGATGGCCAGGATTATCTTTCGGCTAGGGATGATGATAAAGCACAACAAACCAAGGCTATTGATAAATTGAATGAAAGTTCCGGACTTTTCATCCTCAGTGCGTCGGCCAGTAGCCAAAATGCATACGAATTGGGCCGAATTTCGCAGGGGGTATTAACGTATTCTTTATTACGGGCTATAAAACTGCAACCGGAGGCGCTCGAAGAAGAGAAATACCTTAATGTCTCTCGCTGGTTCAATGTGGTGAAAAAGACAGTGAGTGATATTGCGAGAGAAAATGGAGCCAGGCAGGATCCACAGGTTATAAGTAATACAGATTTCAATATTGGGATAGTTGATACGGAGGTGATAGGGAAGATCAATTTACCTTCAGAGAAACCCTTATTTGTTGGAAGTAATTTTCAGAATAGCGACGATGCTATTGCTGATGATGATCTGGAACTGAGTAAACTTGTCAACGTTAAATTGGGTGCCATATCCTCAAGAGGGACTGAGAGCGGCATAGTATTTATGACGAATACCAATTCTCCCGATGCCTGGTCGCTAACTGGCAGGTATGAAATAACAGGAAACAATGTGTTACTGAAAGCCAACCTGAAGCAAAATCGCGTAATAAAACAAAGGTTTGAAGTAAGAGGCACTAAAGACAAACTGGGAGAATTGGCTGCCCTGGTGGCTGAAAAAGGGGCTCAACTTGTGAAGTAATTATTTTCTCTTTTACAGCGGCATAAAGCTTCAGTTATCTATTATAACAGATGAATCTCAAGCCGACTAACCAAAAAGATTCGCCAGCCACATCGACAGCAGACCCAGTGCCAGCCCGCCATACAATTCTTTATTATCATGGTCAGAGACAATGAAGCGGCTGGTACAAACAAGTCCTGCAATAAAAACGCTGATGGCGATATATAATCCCATATTCATAGTGACTTCAAATCCAAGCAGGATAAAATAACCGACCAGCGCCCCCATGGAGATGCCATGCAGACTTATTTTCATTACAATATTACCCAGCCAGGCCATGAATACAGATAACATGATACCTCGCGATAAGGTAAGGGCCGCTTCGGGATAATCCGGAAGGTTTCTCCATACGTTCCAGATCCAGAAATACCAGATACCACAGGCGGCCAGGGGAATGATCCTTTCTTTGGTGGTATTGAGTTTGACGGAATCGATAAACTTCAAAGCTTTCAGTAACCCTACGGTTACCAAAGGGAAAAAGCTGTACATCATTATTGACATGATCAGCGTTCTGGAGCGGTCGAATGGTGAAAATCCTGCGAAGAAATAGGGGTGTATAAAAACCAGGTAGGCCACAATATATACGGGCACAAAGACCGGGTGGAAAACATACGATATTAAATGTGCGACTATTTTCAGCGGTCGGGGAAAATCGGGGGTCTCCCTGTTCGGGGACTCCTTCAATCCTTCCTCACTATGCACTATCAGCCGGGAATTCATTCAGTTAGACGATTTAGCACAAAGTAAAGCATTCTTCCTGTTTGTGTTTTGTATATTTACCCGATAAATATGCCCGAAAAACCTATTAAAATTCGGTTGCTGCAAATCCTGCTTGTCCTGATCTTTTCCCTACCGATGGCAGGTGCTGCACAGACAAAGTCCTTTATTCAGAAATACAGGCCTTTGGCTGATTCGCTGTCCCAGGAATATGGTATTCCATCGGCCATTATCCTTGGGGTTGCCATCGTGGAATCTTCATCTGGCACCAGCAAGAATTGCCGGCTCCTTAATAATTATTTCGGCATTGAAGGCAAAAACGAACTGAAGAAGATCGGAAAGAAGTCGAGGTATAAGCAATATGAAGATGCTACCGCCTCTTTCATTCATTTTTGTAAACTGCTGGCAAAGAAAAAATATTACAAGAACCTCAAGGGCAATATGCATTATAAACTGTGGACCGCTGCTATGAGCAAACATGGTTATTCAGAACAGCCTGCCGTCTGGCAACAGCGGATCAATGGGGTGATCCGAACCAACAAATTATCCACTACCCCTTAGCAATAACATGAACAGTAACCGCAGGGTCCTGCAATTTGTTACGGGCAGTATTTGTATCTACCTGCTGCTATCACTGGCAGCTCCGTTGATGGGATTTGAATGGATGCCATTTAAAAGGGTGAACCTGGTATCGGATCTGTTATTATCCGACAGCACAGAACTAACCGGCAAGCAACCAGACAGCACAGCGGTTGTAATTGAAGACAAGCCTGATAAAGATTTTAATTTATATAAGAAGGGTCGT
The DNA here is from genome assembly GCA_016720565.1 of Chitinophagaceae bacterium. Lineage (GTDB taxonomy): Bacteria > Bacteroidota > Bacteroidia > Chitinophagales > Chitinophagaceae > JJ008. Next base: position 656,211 of record JADKKJ010000011.1, on the reverse strand, counting down.
TACATCACCGGATTTGCTGCCAATACTGATCAGGCTTCCCTGGCAGGATTCTGTCAGAAACTTGCCGAGTTAAAAGCTGGAAAGAGAAAAAAAATTCGCATTGCTTATTTTGGTGACAGTATGATCGAGGGCGATCTGCTGACACAAACTCTCCGGCAGTTATTACAAAAAGCCTTTGGCGGCAGCGGGGTAGGCTTTGTGCCGATCACCTCCCAGGTTTCCAAATTCAGACAATCTGTTATTCATAATTACAGCGGTGGCTGGAAGGATGATAATTTCAAGAACAGTTCTAACAGCAAGTTGTATCTCTCGGGGCATCTGTTTCATTCTTCCGGTGATTATGTAGAAATGCGCGATAACTCAATTGTCGACAGCTCCCTGATCATTGAGAAAAGCCTGATCTATGGCAATGCTGGAGCGAATGTAAATATTACCGTGAACGGAGCTCCCCGTTCGCTTGATGCAACGGCTACCCTTAGCCGTCAGCCATTAGTGGCCGACCGCAGTTATTATATAAAAGTATCGGTGGCGGATGAAAGACTTCCTGTTTATGGGATCAGTTTTGAATCCCAGACTGGCATCATACTCGATAATTTTTCTTTTCGCGGCATTACCGGGATCGAATACGGTAAAATATCTCCTGATTTTCTTAAGGCTGTTTCGGAGGCGAACGGATATGACCTGATCGTATTTCAATACGGGGTGAATCTTCTGTTCCGGCCCAATGATAAAAATTTCAACTGGTATGCGAAGGCCATGCTGCCGGTGGTGCAGAAAATGCGAAACAGTTTCCCTCAATCGGATTTTCTATTGGTCAGTACGGCCGATCGCGGCTTCCGGTATGGCGGAGAAATGAAATCGGCCGTTGGGATAGATTCACTTATTAAAGTACAAGCCACCATTGCCTATGAGACCAGCAGCTATTTCTATAACCAGTTTGCTTCTATGGGCGGCACCAATTCCATTGTAGACTGGGCCAGAAGGGATCCATCGCTGGCGAACAAGGATTATGTGCATCCCAACCATCGCGGGGCTGCAGTGCTGGCTCAGTATTTATACGAAGCGATGATGACTGAATACAATAAATATATCCGTACCCGGAAATAAACTATATGCCATCTTTCGACCTGTCCGCATTTTTTCACCAGTTTCTATATGATCCCAGGAATCCCCTGTTGTTCAACAATGGGTTCTTCGTTTTCTTTTTTGCCATATTCATCGCCCTCTATTATAATTTCAGGAATAACTTCAAAGTAAGGCGATACATATTCTGTTTTTTCTCTCTTTATTTTTTCTATAAGGCCTCCGGCTTTTTCGTCGTCTTTGTGATCCTATCTGCTATTGTAGACTTTGTATTATCGAATGCTATCTGGCGGCAGAAGGATCACCGGAAAAAGAAATTATTATTGCTGGCCAGTATCATTTTCAACCTGGGCCTGCTTTTCTATTTTAAGTACACCAATTTCTTTATTGCCACCTTTAATGATCTTTTCAAGGCCGGCTTTCATCCGTTGAATATTCTCCTGCCCGTAGGGATCTCTTTTTATACGTTCGAAAATCTCAGCTATACAGTGGACGTTTATCGGGGGCAGTTTGAGCCCGCCAAAAAGTTCACCGATTATTTATTGTTCCTTTCTTTTTTCCCCAAGCTGGTAATGGGCCCTATTGTTCGGGCGCATGATTTTGTACCACAGATCAATAATCCTTTTGTGATCAGCGAATCTGATTTTGCTAAAGGGTTTTACCTGATCATCAGCGGGCTTTTCAAGAAACTGATCATTTCCGATTATATCACGCTGAATTTTGTCAATTATATTTTCGATGACCCCTCGAGGTATACCGGTTTGGAGAACCTGTTTGCCGTCTATGGATATGCTGCAGTGATCTATTGCGATTTCAGTGGTTATAGTGATGTGGCCATCGGTATTGCCCGATGGCTGGGTTTCAGTATCCCAACCAATTTTTTATCACCCTACCAGAGTAAAAGTATTACGGAATTCTGGCGGCGCTGGCATATTTCACTTTCTTCCTGGCTAAGGGATTACCTGTACATACCGCTGGGAGGTAATAAGAAAGGATCCTTTGCCACCTGGTTCTTCACATTGCTATTCTTTGCTGCCATATTTTTCAGCAGCTACGATATTTTTCATTTTTCATTGGCCCTGTCCATCAGCATCACTGCGGGGATCCTTCTCATTTTTATCCTGCCGGCTATTATTAAGAAGGACAAGAGTAACATCACTACAAACTTCAATCTGCTCACCACCATGTTGTTGGGGGGTCTCTGGCATGGAGCCAGCTGGAATTTTATCATCTGGGGGGCTATGCATGGAATCTCACTGGCCATACATAAGATATGGATGATCCTGACGGGGAATGCATTTGCCAAATTTAATAACAGCCGGATCTATAATGCATTGGCGATCATTATCACTTTCCATTTTGTTTGTTTTTGCTGGATATTCTTCAAAGCTTCCAGCATGGATGATGCCATGAATATGATCTGGCAGATCACGCATGACTTTAGTTTCTCCGTTTGGGGTGCCTTCTTCCAGAACTACCGCATGGTGCTATTCATGATCGCCCTGGCGGCCATCATGCATAGCTTTCCTGATAACCTGGCCGACAAAATGGTGATTCGCCTGAATCGTGTTCCTATGCCGGTCTATATCGCTGTTTTCTTTGTTTTTGTGCTGGTCTATGGGTTCTTTAAATCCGCGGAGCCGGTGATGCCGATCTATCTCCAGTTTTAAATTTGTACCCGCATTAATTTTTATTAATTTGTAGAAATCTGCTTAATAAATTGCTATGCGTAAATTCTCCATTCTGATCTTATCTGCCTTCTTTGCGTTATTAATTTCCTGTAATAATAAAAAAGAAGAAACCATTGTGGCTAATACAGATACCACTGTTGTTAAGCCTGAAGAAATACGGATGGAAGGTATTTACCAGGTGGAAGGTGACTCCCTGGTCATTCCATATTTTGACATTAACCTGGAACTAAGCCAGAAAGCGCAAGATAGAATTGTAAGTACTGGCGAAACCATTATCATTGATGCATTTTTTTCAGGCGAGCCAAAAGATACTGCAGGTGTTGAATTAGCTGAGGATGGGCAATATTATATTGCTGAAGGCAAGAAGGAGATCAAATATGGGGAAACAGCAAGGTTTGAGAATATTAAATTTTCACGGAAGCAGTATGGGTTCCTTGCTGACAAGGATATTGACCTGCTGATAAATGTTTATACTGGCAGGCATACCACTGGAGACAATTTGCTGGATTGTGATATACTTTCTGATAAAATGAGTAAAGTAAAAGGAAAAACGTTCACGTTGAAGGGGAAGCTGATCTATGGGGATGCAAAATAAACCCGGTCAAATTAAAAAACAGATCATATGGCGACCAAAGCAAAAACCACCGAAAATACAAACAGTGTTTCCGCCTTTGTAAAAAAAGTTGATAAGTCAAGACAGGCTGATTGTTTGGCCATTATTGACCTGATGGAACAAGCCTCCGGATTTTCCGCAAAGATGTGGGGATCCGCCATCATTGGTTTCGGTTCTTATCATTACGTGTATGATAGCGGTCGTGAGGGCGATGCGCCACTTGTTGGATTTTCTCCCCGTAAGTCGGAGTTCGCGCTTTATATAGCCAACTTCGAAGGAAAAGATACGCTGTTGGAAAAATTGGGCAAACACAAAACGGCTAAGGCTTGTGTATATATTAAAAAGATGGAAGATGTGGATGCCACGGTACTGAAGAAATTGGTGGCGGGGTCGGTAAAGCACTATAAAGGGAAATATAAATGAGCAGCGAGGGGTGTGTATCAGTAAGACGAAACAAAATCATTATACCCTCTTGCAATAGCATTGAATAAAAGCTGGCCCTGCACCTGGTAAGCCGAAGTGGTATAGTGAATACCATCGGGATTCATCATTCCAGTCTTGATCCAGTTATAAGCCGATCCATAGCCATTGGTGGTGCGATAAAGATCCCAAACGGGAATATTGTTACTGGCGCACCAGGTATAAAGTGAAATATTCATGGTCCACATCAGCCGGTTTGGATACCTGTTCAGGAATGAATCTGCTACTGTAGTGAATAGCACTGCAGCATGTGGGGACAGCTTCTTCAAACTATCAAGCATGAATTGTATTTGCCGGTAGAATTCCTTTTCATTAAAACTATTTCCCTGCGCATCGTTGGTGCCTAATGAAATGATATAAAGATCGGCCCGCAATACATTTAATTTTTTCCAGAAATCCGGGGAGCGGTTAAAGGTCTCAAACCGGGCTCCATTTTGACCCATGATGGTATAAATAACTCCGGATGAATCGCGCCCCCCTTTACCAAAATAATTCTCCAGCCCGTTTTTCACCACCGATGGATAATATTGTGCCTGCACATGGGAATCACCAATATGCACAATGGAAACCTGCCCTTTCTTGTTTTTCTTCAGCAATTGCAGCTTTTGATAAAAACTATCCAGTCCACTGATATTGAAAATGCGGTCGTAGACCATGCTGATATAAGGAAACTTTTTTGCAGGACCGGCCTCATCCAATGTTATGGCCTGGCCATTGGCAAAAAAGCTGCAGCAGAAAACAATTGCCACCAGGATCGGTCTATGGGGAAAATTTATCAAAGTTCTTTTCTGAGACGGGCCACCGGAATATTCAGTTGCTCCCTGTATTTCGCAACGGTCCTTCGGGCGATGTTGTATCCTTTTTCCTGTAGCAGTTCGGTCAGTCGTTCATCACTGAGCGGATGTTTTTTGTCTTCTGCTTCGATCAGGTTACTCAGGATCTTTTTTACCTCCCTGGTTGACACCTCTTCCCCACTATCTGTACTTAATGATTCACTGAAGAAAAATTTGAGGCGGTAGGTGCCAAATTCCGTTTGAACAAATTTACTGTTGGCCACGCGGCTAACGGTAGAGATATCCAGGTTGGTCTTTTCGGCGATGTCCTTCAGGATCATAGGGCGCAGTTCCGTTTCATCACCAGTCAGGAAGAATTCGTACTGGTGCTCCATAATGGCATTCATGGTACTGAGCAGGGTATGTTGCCTTTGTTTGATCGCATCGATGAACCATTTGGCTGCATCAATTTTTTGTTTGATGAACAGCACGGCTTCTTTTTGCCTTCTGTCTTTTTTACTTCCGCGGTCATATTCTTTCAGCATATCGCGATATCCTTCGCTGATACGAAGTTCAGGTGCATTACGACTATTGAGGGTGAGTTCCAGTTTTCCTGCATTGTTCATGATGAAAAAATCAGGGACCACATAGGTTTCTGCTTTATTCAACCCACCCAGGTATCCACCGGGTTTTGGATTAAGGCGAATGATGAGCTGCATCATTTCCTTGAGCTGGTCATCATTGATGTCCAGCCCTCGCTGGATCTTTTCGTAGTGTTTTTTAGTGAACTCATCAAAATACTTTGTAAGCGCCCTGATGGCAAGATCCAGTGGTTTGTCCTCAGCACCGGGTTCGTCTTTCTGGCGAATGAGTTGCAGCAGCAGGCATTCCCTCAGATTTCGTGCACCAACACCAGGGGGGTCGAATTGCTGGATACGTTTAATGATGGACTCTACTTCAGGTTCGTTGCTGATGATATTCTGGCGAAAGGCCAGGTCGTCCACGATGGCCGAAGTTTCCCTTCTTAAATAACCATCTTCATCTATGCTTCCAACGATCTGTTCAGCAATAGACTGGTCATGCGGTTCAAGTTTCAGCAGTCCCAGCTGGTTCATTAACTGTTCGTAAAAGCTGGTCTCTGCTTTAAAAGGAAGCTGCCTTCCTTCATCTTCTTCAGGATAATTATCATCCCTGGTCCTGTATTCGGCGATCTCATCATCTCCTTCCCTTACATATTCCGAGATATCGATATTGTCGTATTCATCTTCGCTGCCATCTTTCTCTTCATATTCTTCCTCGGGTGCCTCATTGAACTCATCTTTTAATTCATCTGATCCGTCATCGTGTTTGTCTTCATCCAGCTCCAGCGCTGGGTTCTCTTCGAGCTCTTCTTTTATTCGGGTCTCCAGGTTCGCTGTGGGCACCTGCAATAGCTTCATCAGCTGTATCTGCTGGGGCGATAGTTTCTGAAGTAATTTCTGTTGTAAGCTTTGGCTTAAGGCCATATTCATTCGGTTTTACTATTTTCTCCAAACGGTGGTTTTGAGAAAATTTTCCATTTGCACAATAATAATGCCGTAAATTTAGTGACTATTCAACAAGGAATGCTGCAACGAAGCTTTAAAATAATTGTTGTACTGTTATTTTTTTCCACCCGTATTTCTGCGCAATACACGCAAAATGTTAAAACCGGGGAAAGAATTCAGCAGAGTGTGGACAGTATACCTGTTTACAGTTTGAAGCAGGCAATTATTGCTCCGACCTATTATTCAAACCATCTAGGATTTTTTTGCCGGCAGGAATTAAAAATGGAGAAAGCCATCTCTATACCGATCAAAATTCGCATTGGATCGATCGACCACCTGAATTACATGGAGAGGAAACCAAATGCGGTCATACCAGTGCGTTAATTTCCTGCATGATCTTTTTGACAGCAGCAACTATCTTATTTCCCTTATCGATGATCTGTTCTTCCGTCCAGGTCAGACTGATCGCTGTAGATATGCATCTGCCCATTACAGCATCTGATGCGGAGAAGTTTTTATTCGCATGATGCATCACCGCTTTTTTATGATCAGGATGCAGCGCATTCAGGGTGGTACCATTTTTCAGGTGATCCCATTTACGGATATAGTGCCAGTTATTATCGAACCAGTAAAAATTACCAGCCAGTATGCCCTGTGCTTTTAGTTCGGCCACTACAGCCCTTGTGATCTCTTCGGTAGGAAGGAACCAGGAAATAAACGAGCAACTATCGCCGGAGGGATCTGGTATTCGACGAAAACTGATCCCTGGTATTTGTGCAAGGATTTCTTTAAGTGCCCCATGATTTTTTTTCTGCAGAGCCAGGAATTCAGGAAGTCGTTTGATCTGCGCTAACCCTACAGCGGAGTGCAATTCGGAGATCCGGAAATTATAACCAACAAAAGGATGGAGGTCGGCACCGCGGTCCACACCTTTATGGTCATGGCCATGATCGCTATATCCATCTGAATGGGTAAAAACATCTTCGCGGTTGCTCATGATCACACCACCTTCCGCACAGGTCATGGTCTTTACAAAATCAAAACTGAAAGTACCGGCATCGCCAATGCTTCCCAGTTGCTTTCCTTTATAGGAGCCACCAATACTCTGGCAGGCATCCTCCAGCAGGATCAGGTTATGTTCTTTGCATAGTGCGCTCAATGCATCAAGGTCGGCCATGCTGCCGCACATATGCACGGGCATGATGGCTTTTGTTTTTGCCGTGATCGCTTTTTTCACTGACAGAGGATCCAGTGTCAGTGTATCGTCTACATCTGCAAAAACCGGGGTGGCGCCCACACTGATGATAGCTTCAAAAGAAGCAACAAAGGTGAAACAGGGAGTGATCACTTCATCTCCATACCCAATACCAAGAGCCGCCATAGCGGTGGTGAGGGCGGCGGTGCCACTGGAAACAAGCTGTGCGTGTTTGGTACCGAAAGTCTCGCAAATGGCTGCTTCCAGTTCTTTACTTTTCCAGATCCCATTGCGCATGCCATCAAATCCATAACGCATCAGGATGCCGGTATTCAGTACATCATTAACTTCTTTTCTTTCTTTGTCGCTCCAGAGTTCGTAGCCAGGCATTTGGGAGAGGTTTAGGGATGAGGGTTCAAGGTTCAGGGTTCAAAGTTCAAGGTTCAAGGTTCAAGGTTCAAGGTTAGGGGTTATAAAAACTCCATTTTGTGCCGCCGGGTTGTACAAGGATAGCGATCTCACTCAGATCGCTTTCATTGTTATTCCTGCTCACAGCTGTTATTACATAACGATAAGAGAAGTGATCGGAGCTAAGCGTTTCTTTTAATTCAAAACCTTTTGGTTCTACTACGATCTTTGAAAGAAACCTTGGCACGTTGCCGAAAGTGGCATCGTGTGAATCGGCGGCATACTGGTATACCACATAATATTTGATAGGCACCAGGTTGCGGGGATCGGGTTTTACTTTCAGATCTATAATTGAATCGTTGATGATATTTCTTTCCACGATCGGTGGCCAGGGTTTTTCATTGTCGATCCAGCGCATGGAAGGCAGGAGTGCCGGGTACCTGTAATAATTATTCTGGAGGCTATCGTTCCAACCATTGGGATTCTTATCAAAGCTCTTGCTGCTGAAATAGATGCTTCCCTGCACATTCGGATAACGACGAAGTAATTTTATCTGTTCGGGGATCTGGTTGGGGTCATTCCAGGCCACTGCTTTTTCTCCTGCGCGGTAAATACCATGGCCTATATAAATATGCCTTCCATAACTGTGACGGCTCCACCAATCCAGCAGTTTTTCATAAGCGATCTTATCATGGCCGATCTCCAGGTATAGCTGGGGGGTCACATAATCGATCCAGCCTTTTTTCATCCACAGAAGGATATTGGCATAGAGGTCATCATAATTGGTTTGCCCGGCTTTGCTGTCGCTTCCATCGGGATCATCTTTTTTATTTCTCCATACGCTGAAGGGAGAGATACCAAAACGGCAATATCTTTTTTCTTCCTTAATGGCTTTGCTCAGGGCCAGGATGATAGAGTCTACATTCGACCTGCGCCAGTCATCTTTATTCAGTTTGGTTCCTGAAGCGCGAAATGATTCTTCATCGGGAAATTCTTTGTTGGGAATACGATAAGGGTAAAAATAATCGTCCATATGGATCGCATCCACATCGTAACGTTTTACAATATCCCTTACCACTTTCACCACAAAATCCTGGGCCGCTTTATTTCCCGGATCAAAATATTTTTTATCACCATAGGTAAGAAACCATTCCGGATGTATGCGGGTTATGTGATTGGCAGCAATGCTGGCCGTATTGATATTGAAATTTGCCCGGTAAGGATTCAGCCAGGCATGAAACTCCATACCTCTTTTATGCGTTTCCTGGATCATGAACTGCATAGGATCATAATAAGGAGAAGGGGGCTGTCCCTGTACCCCCGTCAGCCATTGGCTCCAGGGTTCAAGATCAGATGGGTAAAATGCATCTGCTGCAGGACGAACCTGTACGATCATGGCGTTCATGCCATTTTGTTTATGCAGGTCCAATTGACGAATGAAATCAGCTTTTTGCTGTTCGGTGGTTGATCCTTTTTTTGGCCAGTCAATGTTATCAACCGTAGCGATCCAAACCCCTCTGAATTCATATTTGGGCTGGGCAAAAATTGTTTGGGAGATCAACAGGGCGCTGAGCAATAACCAGGAGGAAAATTTCATGGGCTAATTTAGACAGAATGATAAAATTTCGGGCCAAAAATACATCATTCAGCGCCATGACGGATCTTGTCCAGTAATTCACTGAGCTGTTCCGCCTCTTTTTCCGATAGGTTGCCCAGGGCTTTATCCATTTCGTCCTGGCGTTCATCAAGGCGCTCCAGTAATTTTTTGCCTTTATCTGTAATGATAACGTCTACCAGGCGCCGATCGGATTTGCAAACGACTTTTTTAACAAGTCCTTTGGTGATCAGGCGGTCTACGATCCGGCTGGTATCGCTCATTTTCTCCAGCATTCTTTCCCGGATCTGGAGCGTGGAAAGTGGTTGAGGGAAACTTCCCCGCAGGATGCGGAGAATATTGAATTGCTGGGCAGTGATGTCTTCGGATTCAAAAAAACAACGGGTCTTATCCTTCATCCAGCCCAGCGTGTAGATGAGATTGATGGAGGCTTTTTGCCAGGCATTTCGAAACCTGGTCTGCTGTATGTCCTGTTCTAAACCCATGTTCGGCGAAGATAAGTTTTTTGAAAAAGCAGAAAAAAGTTCCGGGGCCTGAACCCCGGAAACATAATTAATTATTATAATAAAATTTCTCCTCTACGATCTTTCCATTCTTCCAGCGCTGAACAGATAACTGGGTATAGTTACGGGTGCCATAATCCTTATGGGTATAATCATACCACCATTCAACAGCCACAATACCATCACTGATAATAGTATTGATCACCTTTGCGCCACGGAATTCGGTCAGGCCGTTCACAAAAGCTTCTTCATATTGACGGTTAACGTCTTTACCTACCCGTACAGGATAATCATTGTCCTGCATCACGACGGACTCATCGTAAAATTTTTCGAAGGCTTCCAGCACTTTTCCTTCCAGGATCATCTGGTTCAGCTGGTCTACCTCTGTTCTTAAATCGGTCATAATGTATTTTTTAAAGGTTAAAAATCTTAAGACACAAAATTAATGTTTAAACATTAAATAAAACAAATTATTTTCAAAAAAGGGGAATATTCACATTTTCAGGGTCTACGTGAACAATTTTAAGAGGAGGATAACAGGGAATTCGGTTGTTTTAGGTACCATTAAACCACTATCTATGCGCAGTATTTTTGAAGATCTCCGTCATTTCATGGAGGGATTCACCTCATTTTACACCTCCATTTTTTCCGAAATGAAGAAATGGTGATCAGGATTCCCAGACTCGGGTGCCTTCGCTGCAGTTGCTGCAGATATCGATATTCTTCCTTCCCTGAAGGATCTTTTTCCTGAAATCACGGTAGGCCCCGTTCTTCCAGATCTCTTTGAAGGAAGCATTTTTCAGATCGCCCATCTGGTGTTGCGCGTCTTTATCAAAACAACAGGGTGCCACCAGTCCATCCCAGGTAATAACGGGATCATGCCATAATCGCCAGCAATGATTGGCCAGCTTTCCTTTGAACTGGTTGCCGTTCTCCGTTTTATGGTAGCGACTGTATTTATCGATTCCAGGTATCAGCTGATGTGGATCGTTTACATAATCGTAGACCTGTGCGGTTTTGAACCATACATCATCCACTTCCATTTCAGCCGCTAATTTTTTTACTTCCTCTATCTGGTGTTCATTGGGCTTTACCACCAGGAACTGGAAGACCACCAGGGGTGTTTTGCTTTTTAATTCTTTTCTCCACTTAATGATAGTACGTGTTCCTTCCAGCACTTTATCCAGTTGTCCGCCTACCCGGTACTGCTGGTAAACTTCCTGCGTGGTGCCATCAATGGAAATGATCAGCCGGTCCAGCCCGCTCTCAATGGTTCGTTTTGCATTCTCTTCATTTAAATAGTGGGCATTGGTGGAGGTGGCTGTGTATATTTTTTTGGAGGAAGCATATTTCACCATGTCGAGAAAACCGGGATTCAGATAAGGTTCTCCCTGGAAATAAAATACCAGGTACCATAAGTGCCGGTGCATCTGGTCGATGGTCTCACGAAAAAAATCTTTCTGCAGCATACCGGTGGGCCTGGTAAAAGCCCTTAATCCGCTGGGGCATTCGGGGCACCGAAGGTTGCAGGAGGTGGTGGGTTCAAATGAAATAGAGATGGGAAAGCCCCATTGGATCGGCCGGCGGGTCCAACGGCTGAGGTAATAACTGAACAATACCTTGAGACCATTCCAGATCCTCGAGAAATTCAGTTTGGAAATAAGATTAAATTGGTCCCTTCGTATTGGTTTCATTTCTTCTGCAAAGTTAACAGTTACCAGTAACTTCAATATATGGCCCCCGTTTTGTTTCCATTAGGAGATTCAGCCATTACCATCGATTATGGCAATATCATTGATGAAGCGATCAACGATAAGGTGCTGGCCCGTTTCCATGATCTTCAGAAGCATCCATTGCCGGGCATGATAGAAGCTATTCCGGCTTATTCTTCTCTTACTATTGTATATGACCTGTTCAAACTGCGTTCCCTGGTGAAACAGGGTAGTATTTATGCATGGTTCGCTGAACAGGTAAAAGATTGGCTGGGTCAGGATCTTGCTATTGGTAAGGAAACCTTCCGAAGTATTCGTATACCGGTTTGTTATGATGGCCCTGATCTGATCTCAGTAGCGGAGCAAAAAGGTATTTCACCGGAAGAAGTGATCAGGTTACATCTGGAAGGCCGATACCGGGTATATATGCTGGGCTTTCTTCCGGGCTTTGCTTATATGGGTAAGCTTTCTCCAAAATTATTTATGCCGCGCAAAAAACAACCCGAAAATATGCTGGCAGGCAGTGTGGCCATCGCAGGCGATCAAACCGGTATTTATCCGTTGAATTCACCGGGAGGATGGTGGGTGATAGGTCGCACAGATGTTCAGTTGTTTGATGCCAGCAGTTATGAACCCTGCCTGCTTCGCCCTGGTGACCGTATCGAATTTTATTCCTCCACACAATGCTCCTTATGAATCGCGTGCTCCATAACAGGTTCACCATTGAAAAAGCAGGTCTGCTGGATACTATTCAGGACCTGGGGCGTTATGGACAGCAACGCTCAGGCATTAACCCCTGCGGCGCTATGGATGGGTATGCTTTACAGCTGGCCAATGCACTTGTTGGAAACCTGCTGGAAGAAGCCGGACTTGAACTTCATTTTCCTGCATCGGTATTTCGCGCGGAACATTCGATGCTTATAGCGCTGGCCGGCGCTGATATGGATGCACGCCTGAACGGAGAGCCCATTCCTTTGCTCCACCCGGTTAAACTGAAGAAAAACGACCTGCTTCAGTTTGCAGCGCTCAGAAGCGGTTACAGGTGTTATATGGCCATAGAAGGAGGATTATATGTTTCAGAAGAGGGATATAGCTCCAGCACTAATTTAAAAGCGGGTTATGGAGGACATGAAGGAAGGGCGCTTAAAAAAGCAGATGTATTGAAAGCCTATGAATCTACAGATGCATTTCTTCCCTCGGGCGTATTGCCCTGGACCGTTGACCCTGTTTTTGAAACGACAACGGATCATGTAAGGATCATCCCCGGGCATGAATGGGAAAGACTTAGCAGTCAGCAACAACAGGATCTGCTGCAGCAAAATTTTATAATTGATAAAAGATCAGACAGGATGGGTTGTCGATTAGCCGGTGATCCACTGATCCTTTCGAAGTCAGAAGAACTGGTTTCCTCGGCTGTGAATTTTGGTACCATTCAATTACTGCCCGATGGATCTCCCATTGTATTAATGGCCGATCATCAAACCACTGGCGGCTACCCGCGGATCGCTCATGTAATTAAGGCGGATCTTTCAAAATTGGCGCAGAAAAAACCAGGCGATCCGGTAAGGTTCAAACTGGTTACACAGGAAGAGGCCGAATCTTCTTTTATCCGGCAACAGGAATACCTTTTACAGTTGAGTAAGGTCTGTCGCTTAAAACTTTCGCACCTTGATCATAAACTGTGATATGGGAGAAGGAATGGCCAATGAAAAGCAGTTGCTGCCTTTTATTGAAGCCGCCAATATTGCCTGTGGTTACCATGCCGGAGATGAGCAAACTATGCGAACTACCCTTCAGGGCTGCCTTGAATATAATATACTGGCCGGGGCACATCCCTCCTTTAATGATCGCGAGAATTTCGGAAGAAAAGAAATTGAGCTGCCCCCCGCGGCTATTTATGACCTGGTGACCGATCAGCTTTCAAAACTCGATCTTATCATGCGCGGGCTTGGAGGAAAACTGCATCATGTAAAACCTCATGGAGCGCTGTATAATATGTCGGCAAGGAACATAGAACTGGCAAGGGTCATTGCAAAAGCGGTAAAAGAGTTTGATCCAAACCTTAAGCTGTTCGGCTTAAGAAACAGTTGTTCGGTAAAAGCGGCTGAAGAACTTGGTTTGACAGCCCTGCATGAGGTATTTGCGGATCGTGGCTATCGACAAGATGGTTCATTAATACCGCGTTCAGAACCCGGGGCCCTTATTAATGAACCCGGAGAAATGATCGAACAGTTGCTTCGAATGAAGGACCAGCCAAATACAGATACGGTTTGTATACATGGAGATGGACCTGATGCGCTGGCATTTGCAAAACTTATTCATCAAACTCTCGGAAAAAACCAATGAAAAAAAATTCTGCCATACTGGGTGCCGCCTTCCTGATGGCAACTTCCGCCATTGGTCCGGGCTTTTTAAATAATACCAGTTTATTTACACAGCAATTGCTCAGCAGTTTTGGATTTGTGATCCTGGTTTCTGTACTCATTGATATTTTCGCCCAGTTAAATACCTGGCGGATCATTACGGCTGGCGAACTCCGCGCTTCTGAACTCGCCAACAGATTCCTGCCTGGTTCAGGGTATGTATTGTCAATACTGGTTGTATTTGGCGGACTTGCTTTCAATGTAGGGAATATAGCCGGATGTGGTATGGGACTGCAGGTACTTACCGGTATGGATGCAAGATGGGGTGCAGGGATCAGCGCGCTGGTCGCCCTGTTCATTTTCTGGAGCAAAGACGCCGGAAAACGCATTGATGGGGTTGTAAAAATTCTTGGGTTGGCTATGATAGGCCTTAGTGTTTATGTAATGTTCGTTTCCCATCCTCCTTATTTAAAAGCTTTGAGGAATAGTTTTTTCCCCAGCAGCATTGACCTGAAAATGATCGTGGCACTGGTGGGTGGTACAGTGGGAGGATATATCAGTTTTGCAGGTGCTCACCGATTGCTTGATGCGGGAATAAAAGGAACGGGATCCCTGAAGCAGGTAAATAAAAGCGCAGTGTCGGGTATCCTGGTCACCGCTATCATGCGGTTTGTATTATTCCTTTGTGCGTTAGGGGTAGTAAGCAATGGAGGGATATTGGGAAAAAGCAACCCGGCTGCTTCTGTTTTTCAACTGGCGGCAGGGGAGGCGGGATATAAATTCTTTGGACTGGTTCTCTGGGCCGCTGCTATCACCTCTGTGATAGGGGCTTCCTACACTTCTGTTTCGTTCATGCGTTCTTTTCACAGGCGTTTGGAAGAGAAAGAAAAATGGGTGATCAGTATTTTCATCGTGACCTGTACCATTGTTTTTATTTTATTGAAACAAACACCTTCATCCATTTTGGTAATGGCGGGATTACTCAATGGGTTTATTCTTCCATTGGGCCTGGCCATTCTTTTATTGGCCGTGAATGATCGTAAATTATTTCCGGTATACAGGCATTCCCTGTTTCTGCAGGTAGCCGGTTGGATCGTAGTGGTACTGATGACCTGGATGAGTATTGCCAGCTTATAGGCACAAAAAAGCCCAATCTAAGATTGAGCCTTTTGTTATCATCCATCCTTGTTATTGTGTCCAATAATTCATTGATATCGCCATATCTGTTTATCGTACGCTCGTCTTGAACAAGGATGTTAAATAGCTATTAAACGGTGATGTTTAACCGAATTTCAGGAGTTAACTGAGCCAAAGTAATATCGTAGCGGGTGAGTATACAGATAACAGAAGGGTTATCTGCCTGAATGAGCAGTCTCACTGGGTACGGTTTTTCTAAGGTATCAGGTTTTTTAATCCTGTGTAATTACGTTCTTTTTATAAACGATTACGAGAGTAAAAATAGTATCCAATGTTTTCCTTTCAAAGCATTAATAGCTTGTTTTTTATGTTATTGCGAATATTTACTTATGACCGTGATGGGAAAATACTATGAAATGGAACAGATGGTGTTTTTGCTGATCAAACCTTTACTTGTTTCCACTTCCCTTTTTTGAAATACCAGAAAGCGATCAGTGCCAGTGCAGTTTCAGCAATGGGAATGGCAAGGAAAGCGCCGGTGGGTCCGAGTTTCATCGTCTTTGCCAGAAAATAGCCTAGTGGTATCTGGATCAGCCAGAAGCAAATGAAATTTATCATGGTAGGCGTTTTTGTATCGCCGGCGCCATTCAATGTTTGCATCATTACCATGCCTAATCCATAAAAGATATAGCCGGTACCTATTATCTGAAGCGCCTGTATGCCATAACTCTTAACAACAGGATCTGAAGTATAGATACCGATGATAGCAGGAGAAAACAAAAGGAATACCAGGGTAACAAAAGCCATAAAACCCATATTGTACAGCGTGGTGAGACGGGCGCTTTTTTCTGCACGGTCTGGAAGTTTAGCGCCAAGATTTTGTCCCACCAATGTAGCGGCAGCATTACTCAATCCCCAGGCGGGAAGTATAAAGAATACCACATTTCTAATGGCAACCTGGTACCCCGCGGATGCATCCGTGCCGCCGGTAGTGGCCACCAGCATGGCGATCACCATCCAGGAGCCTGATTGAAGGAAGAACTGGAAGGTGGCCGGAAGAGAAACATTGATGATATTCCTGATCACCGGCATATCCAGTTTAAAATGAGACCATTTTACTTTCAGACTGCCATCGCCTTTAAACAGATGATAACATTGATAAAGTACGCCCGTGCTGCGGCCAATTGTTGTGGCAATTGCTGCGCCTTTTAATCCTAATTCAGGGAAAGGGCCATACCCATTGATCAATAGCGGGCATAAAATGATATTCAGCAGACTGGCGATCCAGAGGCTTTTCATGGCCATGGCTGCATCACCGGCTCCGCGAAAAATTCCATTGATCAGGAATAGCAGAATGATGGCCAGTGAACCTCCCATCATGATGCGGGTAAAGATGGCACCCTCTTTAGCTACCTCTGGACTGGCCCCCATTAAATGAAGAATTTCTTCTGCGAAGATGATACCGAATACACTGATCACCGCTGAAACAATAAGCGCGATCAACAGGGATTGCATACCGGCATGTGTGGCCGCATCCGGATCTTTTTCACCGATCCTTCGGGCAACAATAGCAGTGGCACCTGTGCTTAGTCCAAGCGCTACAGTATACACAATAGTAATGGAGGCTTCTGTTAATCCAACCGTGGAAATGGCGTTTGGTCCCAGTTTACCTACAAAGAACATATCTACCACAGCGAATACGGATTCAAGACTGAGCTCAAGGATCATTGGAACTGCCAGTAAAATAATGGCAGTACGAATTCCTCCCTGGGTATAATCATGTTCTTCCCCTTTCAGGGATCTTTTTACCAGGGAAATAAAATACTGAAGCCTGTTGGTCTTTGTTAGTTCCGCCATTTATTAATTTAATACCTGATCTCCTGTTCCACGATGGTTTCGGGGATCTGCCTCCATCCATATTGCTGGTTGCGAAGCTGGGGTTCAAACCCTGCTTCTTTGATGGCTTGTTGTATGCTTCGATAAGTGAATCGATGCGGCGCTCCTGCGGCACTCACCACATTTTCTTCGATCATGATACTTCCGAAATCATTGGCACCCGCATGCAAACAGATCGAGGCAGTTTGTTTACCAACAGTAAGCCAGCTGGCCTGTATGTTCTTGATGTTCGGAAGCATGATGCGGCTTAAAGATATCATTCTTATATATTCTTCGGCGGTGGTCAGGTTTTGCACACCTCTTATCTTAGCCAGCAAAGTATCTACGTCCTGGAAGGTCCAGGGAATAAAGGCCAGGAAACCATTTCTTCCTTCAGGAAGTTCCGCTTTTCCTTCTTTGGCTTTTTCCTGGGTGTCGCGGATCTTCACCAGGTGTTCAAATCTTTCTTCAATGGTCTCCACATGACCAAACATCATGGTGGCTGAAGTAGTGATATTAAGTTTATGCGCCTCATGCATGATGTCAAGCCATTCCTGCGCTCCGCATTTTCCTTTAGAGATCAGTCTCCGAACGCGATCAACCAGGATCTCTGCTCCCGCACCCGGCAATGAATCCATCCCGGCATCTTTCAAAGCCTGTAATACTTCACGGTGGGTAGATTTTTCCAGTTTAGTGATATGCGCCACCTCAGGGGGGCCCAGTGTATGCAGTTTTATGTTCGGAAACTCATTTTTTATAGCCCTGAACGTATCCACATAAAATTGTAAACCCAGGTCAGGATGATGTCCGCCCTGTAACAATAACTGGTCTCCTCCGTATTTGATCGTTTCCCTGATCTTTTCACGGTAGGTGTCCATATCGGTGATATAGGCTTCCGGATGGCCAGGTATGCGATAGAAATTACAGAATTTGCAGTTTGCCACACAAACATTGGTGGTATTCAGGTTGCGGTCGATCTGCCAGGTCACTTTTCCATGGGGCACCTGTTTTTTGCGAAGTTCATCTGCAATGAACATGAGGTCCGAAAGCGGGGCATGGTGATACAGCTCCACCCCTTCTTCCACGGTCAGAAAGCCAAAAGAAGCGGCCTTTTCGTATAGATCCTTAAGTGCAGGCATGAAGGGTTATTTATTTTATGAAAGGCAAAGTTAAGTTCAATTGAATAATTAAATTGTTATGGCGGAAGGATGCATCGGAAACCTTACTGTGTTTGTCTAATGCTAAAGACTACCTCCCTGTCGCTATGCGAAAATTTTTTGCTTTCCTGTTAGTTATTTGCTGTATTTCCCAACAAGCGGGGGCGCAGGAAGAGTTCATTGAACCTCCTTCCAGGGAATTAACAACTATACCCTTTATACAGTTGACCGGAGGCATCATTATTTTGCAGGCCAAACTGGACGATTTTCCTGATACCCTGAATTTTGTGCTGGACACCGGCAGCAGCGGTATTTCGCTGGATTCTTCCACCGTTGAATATTTCGGGCTAAAACCTACCCCTACCGAACAGGAAATAAGAGGTATAGCAGGTATTAAGAAAGTAAGTTTTCTCTATAACCGAAAACTCCATTTCCCCCGGCTATCCATCGACAGCCTTAATTTCCATATAAATGATTATACCATCCTTACCCAGGTTTATGGAGAAAGGATCGATGGTATCATTGGGTACAGCATATTTAAAAAATTTATCCTGAAGGTGGATTATGACAGCATGAAGATCACCTTCTGTACCAATGGAACGATCCGTTATCCTCGCGGAGGATATCTCCTAAAACCTACCATTAATCAATTGGTAACTCAACCACTAAGGATAAAAGACGCGAAAACGATCCATTCCCGTTTTTTATATGATATGGGTGCAGGGTTATGCATGCTATTATCCCGGGATTTTGTAGACGATAGCCTGTTTCTGGATAGTCGCCGGAAACATTATACCAAAGAAGGAGAAGGACTGGGGGGAAAGATCGATATGGAGCTTACTGTTATGAAGGAGGTAAGGGTAGGGCCTTACCGGTTCAGGAACGTGCCCGTGCTCGTGTTTACAGATGAGACCAATGTGACCCAATATCCTCAGCTGGGTGGCATTTTGGGCAATGACCTGCTGCGGCGGTTCAATGTGATCATTAATTATAACAGGGGGGACATATTTATTATTCCCAACCGGCACTATCTTGAGAATTTTGATTATTCCTATTCGGGTATGGAACTCTATATGGTAGATGGTAAGATCATCGCCGGGGATGTGGCCAAGGGTTCGCCTGCGGAGCAGGCCGGTATTAAAGAAGGCGATGAAGTGGTGGCTGTGAACTCCAATTTCTCGCAAAATCTCAACCAGTATAAAATAGCCCTGCAACAGCCAGATGAAAAAGTGAAGCTGGTGCTTCGCAGAAATGGCGAACTGATCCTTCTTCAGTTCAAGATCCTGAGTATATATTGATATCTTCTCTGTCTGCTCAATTCATCAGGACTCAACGGTTCTGGTTAACTTTGCCCTTCTATTCAATTTATTAAGATTATGATCCATTTCGAGCGTTTTACATTGACCAATGGTTTAAAGGTGATCGTGCACCAGGACCTGAGTACCCCGATGGCAGTGATGAACATCATGTATGATGTGGGAGCCAGGGATGAGAACCCCTCCCAAACAGGATTTGCCCATTTATTTGAACACCTGATGTTCGGAGGTTCCATCAATATCGAGAATTATGATGAGCCCCTGCAAATGGCAGGAGGTGAGAACAATGCCTATACCACCAATGATCTTACTAATTATCATATACAGTTACCCGCAGAGAACCTGGAAACTGCATTCTGGCTGGAAAGCGACCGCATGCTTTCACTTGCCTTCAGCGAAAAAAGCCTGGATGTGCAGCGCAAAGTAGTATCCGAAGAATTCAAAGAACATTATTTGAATAAACCTTATGGCGATGTATGGCATAAACTGAGGGAACTGGCCTATAAAGTACACCCATATAGATGGATGACCATTGGTAAAGAACTTTCCCATATTGAAAATGCGAATCTTGACGATGTAAAGAATTTCTTTTTTAAACATTACCGTCCTGTAAATGCTATCCTTGTAGTTGCAGGTAATGTGACCACCGAGAAAGTGAAGGCACTGGCTGAAAAATGGTTTGGAGATATTCCTGCAGGAACTCCCTATAAAAGGGCCCTGCCACAGGAACCGGAGCAAAATGAAGAAAGAAGAATGGAGGTGGTAGCTGATGTTCCGTTGGATGCCCTTTATAAATGCTGGCATATGGGCAGCCGTCTTGAGAAAAAATATTATATCACCGACCTGCTCACCGATATTCTTAGCGGAGGCGGTTCTTCAAGGCTGTATCAATCGCTGGTGAAAGAAAAAAAATTATTCAGCGCCATTGAATGCCATCACCTGGGATCTACCGATAATGGTATTGTGGTAATAGAAGGCAAACTGGTAAAAGGTGTGAATATTAAAGATGCTGAGGCTGCCGTGGAGATCGAACTGGACAGAATGAAAAATGAACTGGTAAGTGAAACAGAATTGCAGAAGGTGAAAAATAAGACCGAGAGCATGATCGCTTTTGAAGATATGAGCGTGATGAGCAGGGCCAATAGCCTGGCTTATTATGAATTGCTGGGCGATGCTGCCTGGATCAATATGGAACTGGAGAAATATGCTTCTGTTACCAGGGAAGAGATCCTTGCAGAGAGCAGGCAGATCTTCCTGGCCTCCAACAGCAGCACCCTTCATTATTTATCCAATAACAAATAATTTAAAGAAAGGATCTATATGCCAGACAGGAAACAAGCGCCCGATATCATTGATGCGGTGAATATTGACCTTAAACTGAAGCAGGCGGAGAGATATACGTTACGAAACGGCGTGGAGGTATATGCCATAAATGCCGGGGCAGAAGAAGTAATGTCCATCGAGTTGATATTTGATGCGGGGAACTGGTACGAGCAGAAAAACCTGGTGGCCGCTTCCGCGAATTTTCTTTTGCGTAATGGAACATCCACCCGTTCGGCCTTCCAGATCAATGAGCATTTTGAATATTATGGTTCTTACCTGAACCGGGCCTGCTATAATGAAACAGCTACGATCACCCTTCACTGCCTGAATAAACATATCCAGGAATTATTGCCCGTTGTGAAAGAACTGGTGGTGGATTCGGTGATGCCGGAACAGGAACTGTCAACCTATAAGCAAAACATGCAGCAACGATTAAAGGTGAACCTGCGAAAATGCGATTTCGTGGCAAGCCGGCTGATCGATACGTATCTTTTTGGCCCGGATCATCCATACGGAAAATACAGTAGTCCCGAAGGTTTCGATTCTTTGAACCGGGAAGAACTTATGGCTTTTTATAAAGAGTATTACCAGCAGGGCAAGCTCGTGATATTTGCGGCAGGTAAACTTCCCGCCGATCTTCCTGCTCAGCTTGATAAATGGCTGGGGGATCTTCCCAACCAGGAAAAGGCCATGCCGCTGATCCAGCCAATAAGAGCCACAGAGAAAAAATACAGGGTATTAAATAATGAGGATGGAGTGCAGGGTGCCATACGCCTGGCGAGGACCTTCCCGAACAGGCACGATCCTGATTTTATGAAAGTGATGGTGCTTAATACATTGTTCGGTGGCTTCTTTGGTTCAAGGTTGATGAGCAATATCCGCGAAGACAAAGGATATACTTATGGCATCCATAGTTTTTTAATGAACCATGTGCATGAATCCGGTT
The DNA here is from genome assembly GCA_016720565.1 of Chitinophagaceae bacterium. GTDB lineage: Bacteria > Bacteroidota > Bacteroidia > Chitinophagales > Chitinophagaceae > JJ008. The sequence continues at coordinate 634,495 of JADKKJ010000011.1, read as the reverse complement.
GGGGTATTTCTACTGAAGCAGGTAAAGATGTATGTGAGGCCGCCATCAGTGAAATATATAAGGAGATGGCATTGCTGAGAGAGGAACTGGTGGATGAAGAAGAATTGTTGCTGGTAAGGAACTATATGCTGGGTGGGATCTTAGGAGATCTTGATGGTCCTTTCCAGATCATTTCCCGCTGGAAAAATATTGTGCTGAATGGACTGACCGAGCAATATTTTTATGATACCATTCAAACCATAAAAACCATCAGTGCGGAAGAAATAAAAGACCTGGCTAATAAGTATCTGCAGCCGGATGAGTTTTATGAATTGGTTGTGATCTGATAAAAATTACCTGCAATGGACTTCGACAGAAAACACCTGACCGACCTTCAACTCACTGATCTTTATCGGGGCCTGCTCTGGCCGCGTATGATCGAAGAGAAAATGCTTGTATTGCTGAGGCAGGGAAGGATCTCCAAATGGTTCAGCGGCATCGGGCAGGAAGCGATCTCAGTAGGCGCTACGATGGCCCTTGATAAAGATGAGTGGATCATGCCTCTTCATCGCAACCTGGGGGTTTTCACCGCCCGGGATATGCCTCTTCATAAATTATTCATGCAATGGCAGGGTTCACAGGAGGGTTATTCAAAAGCAAGGGAAAGAAGTTTTCATTTTGGAACAAGGGAGCACCATATCTGCGGAATGATCTCCCACCTTGGTCCCCAACTGGCTATTGCCGATGGGGTGGCCCTGGCGCATAAACTGCGAAAAGAAAATAAAGTATCACTGGCATTTACCGGTGATGGAGGAACCAGTGAAGGAGATTTCCATGAAGCGCTTAATGTGGCAGCAGTATGGGACCTGCCCGTGATCTTCATTATTGAGAACAACGGATACGGACTTAGCACACCTGTAAATGAACAATACCGTTGCATCAGCCTGGTGGATCGAGCCAAAGGCTACGGCATGGAAGGCGTGCAGATAGACGGGAATAATATCCTGGCAGTGTATGATACTATTAAAGGAGTAAAGGATTATTGCATCAAAAACCAAAAGCCTTATCTGATTGAGTGCATGACCTTCCGTATGCGCGGACATGAAGAGGCCAGTGGTACCAAATATGTGCCGCAGGACCTGTTCCGTTTATGGGAGGAAAAAGATCCGATCAATAATTTTGAACAATACCTTTTAAAGGAAAATATTCTCCAGGCAGAAGATATTGAAAAATTAAGAGCAGAATTCAGGGAGAATATTGAATCGGAGCTGGCCATTGGTTTTTCTTCTGATATACTGACCGTTGATACCGAGACAGAACTGGACGATGTGTATGCGCCGCTCCCTCCGTCCAATGTACTTGTGATCGATAATTCCAGTAACCATTATGAATCGCCCAGCCCCACTTCTGAAAAAAGAATGATCGATGCGATCAGTGACGGACTTCGGCAGTCGATGTATAAGCATGAGCATTTAATTCTCATGGGCCAGGATATTGCCGAGTATGGAGGGGCCTTCAAGATCACAGAAGGATTTGTAAAAGAATTTGGAAAAGAAAGAGTGCGTAATACCCCCTTATGCGAAAGCGCAATTATAGGGTCAGCATTGGGACTTTCCCTGGAAGGTTTCAAAAGCATGATGGAAATGCAGTTCGCTGATTTTGTAACGGTGGGATTTAACCAGATCGTGAATAACCTGGCTAAGATCTATTATCGCTGGGGACAAAATGCCGATGTGGTGATCCGGATGCCCACGGGTGCAGGTGTTGGCGCAGGACCATTCCATTCGCAGAGTAATGAAGCCTGGTTTACACATGTGCCCGGTTTAAAGGTGGTATATCCATCTTCACCTGTTGATGCAAAAGGATTATTGATCTCGGCCATCAATGATCCCAACCCGGTAATGTTCTTTGAACATAAGGGGCTCTACCGTTCAGTGGCTGGACAGGTGCCTGATGAATATTATTCTATCGAGATAGGAAAGGCCAGGCATGTACGTGAAGGCGATGAACTTTCTATTATCACCTATGGCAACGGAGTACATTGGGCAGAGGACTATGCAGCCGAACACCCGGAGATATCCATTGATATACTTGATCTGAGAACCCTGGCTCCATTAGATCATATGGCTATCAGGGAATCAGTAAAGAGAACGGGTCGTGTTTTAGTATTACATGAGGATACGCTAACAGGCGGAATAGGAGGAGAGATCGCGGCCTGGATCGCGGAGAATTGTTTTAGTATTTTGGATGCCCCTGTAATGCGTTGCGCCTCCCTCGATACACCGGTACCCTTCAATATTGAACTGGAGAAAAACTTCCTGGCAAGCGCAAGGCTGGAAGAATGCATTCAAAAGCTATTGCATTACTGATGACTTTATTGATCAGTTTTCTTCATCACCTGCCATTTACTATAAGTAGCGCTTCTCCATAACCATTCTAATGGGCCGTAGTTAAAATATTTTAACCAGATCGTACTGATGATGATCTGCCCGATAAAAACAAGTATTCCGAACATCGTATAATAGACCGGACCCACCGTTCCCATATAACCCAGTCCTGCACCCAGGAATACAAAATTGCCGATCAGGGATTGCATGATATAATTGCTGAATGCCATCTTGCCCACAGGTGCCAGTACAGAAAGTATTTTTCTGCCGGTATTTGCCTGGAAACTTAACATGAACACAGATACATAGAGCAGGGCCAGGGGTACCACCCCAACTGCATAAAAAATGGTCTGGTAGAGGCCATTTGTTTTAAGCCCATAATAATCACCATCATGCCAGGTCATATAATAGGCCAGGTAATAATTGGCCGGTAGTCCTACCACGATGCCAATACCAATGAGGTAGTATAATAGCTTTTTATGCTGGACAATGTTTTTGTAGAAATCTGTCCTTCCAATCACGTAGCCAATCAGGAACATGCCTACCACTTTGGGAATTCGGCTCACAAAAAACAAATAGCCATAGCGGAAAAACACACCACCTACATTCACTTTGAACTGATCCCACCAGGAGCCATGCTGCATCAGGGCCATATAATCCTCCTCGCTTTTGATCGGCAGCATATTGCTGGTTACTTTTATACCCAGTTCATTCATTTTTTCTGCCGGATAGTTCAATACCGGGTATTCCATTTTTAGCCAGTAGAAAAGTATAGGTGTCAAAATAAGAACGGCACCTGTGACCAGAAGTGTTTTATTGGAAAATTTCCTTAGAGGTATCAGCAGGAAACCCAGCATAGCATAAAAGAAAACGATATCCCCGTTCCATATCAGCAGGTGAACAGCTCCTAAAATAAGCATGAAGAATAATCTTCTTCGGATAGTTGGTATGGGGTTGATATCTTTTGCTAATCCTCTTTTTATCTGCAGCGCAATGCCCCACCCAAATAATAAACTGAAAATGGAATAGAATTTTCCTTCAATGAACATGTGGTGCAGAAACAGCATTTTATGGTCCCAGCCTTCCATTAGCATGGGGCCGGTCATATGGGCCGACTCATTATACCAGCTAAGGCCGCTTCCCAGGTTAGCGATGAAGATGCCAAGTATGGCAAAACCCCGAAGTACGTCCATGAATTTTTCTCTCTCGGCTGCCTGTACAGGAGCTAGCTGGTTCATTGTTTCTGTTTTAAGGTGGGCGTTTTCGGAGGGTTTTTGAAAATACGATTTAAATATGGATAATAATTAATGCGGTTTAAGTTTTGCCTCCCCGATTCCCTAAATTGCAGCACCCAAACTGTTATGAGATTTTCTTTTTTAAGCATTTTATTTTTAAGTGTATCCTGCTTCTCACAGGATGCCTCTGTGTTTAAACCGGATTCCATAAAAATGGAAGTTCAGGCAATTCGTACCAATGCCATGCTTCATATTGACGGGCATTTGGATGAAGCTGACTGGGCATTGGCCATTCCATTTACCCGTTTTAAACAGATCGAACCTTCGCAGGGCTTGCCTGCATCGCAAAGGACTGAACTAAAGGTCTTATATAACCGTCAGTACCTCTATGTTGGTGTGATCGCCTTCGATTCATTGGGAAAAAAAGCGATCCGCGCCACCGATTTTAAAAGGGATTTTAATATTCGCAGTCATGACCTGGTGTCTATTTCCCTGGATCCATTCAATGACCATCGTAATGCCATGTCATTTGCCACTAATGCTTATGGAGTTCAACGGGACCTTTTGGTTTTTGATGATATTCTGACTGACCTCGACTGGGATGGGCTCTGGAAAGTAAGAACTACGCGAACGGATTCAGGCTGGATCTCTGAGATGGCCATTCCCTGGGAGACCATGCGCTATCCTAAATCGAAGGATAGTTTACAGAACTGGGAGTTCAATATGATACGGACCAGGAGACTTACTAATGAGATCGATGCATTTTCACCCTATCCCCGTTCATTCAGCATTAACCGAATGGCCTATGCAGGAATATTAAAGGGATTGGCGCCTCCGCCTCCCAAAACCAATATTCGTTTTCAGCCTTATTTGCTGGGGGCTTACGACAGTTATAAAAATTATCCGGCAAGTACCAAGCCTGAACAAAATGCATTTCGTGCAGGTGGTGATATAAAATGGGCCATGAGTCCGAATAAGATTCTTGATCTCACTTTCAATACGGATTTCGCTCAGGCAGATGCCGACCGTCAGGTGAATAATACCAGTCGTTTTTCTGTATTCTTTCCCGAGCGCAGGCAATTCTTCCTTGAAAACGCCTCTTTGTTTGGCCCCGGTGTAGCCCCTGCAGATGATCAGTCGGGAGGCAGCATGCGTATACAACCATTTTTCAGCAGGAAGATCGGATTGGATGATGCGGGAAATCCTATTCCATTGGATGCCGGTGGACGTTATGTTTTTCGCTCCCTAAAAAGAAATTTTGGTTTGATGGCGATGCGACAGAGAGCACAGGGCAGTTTGCCGGGCACCAATTATTTTGTGGGCCGCTATTCAGAGAACCTGGGTAGTCAGAACAGGATCGGAACCCTGGTCACCATGAAGAATAATGCCGATGGTACCAACCTGGTAACAGCCATTGATGGATTTTTCCGTCTCGGTGATTCACATTCGCTGAATACCATGCTGATCCGCTCTTCCAATAGCAAAGGAGGAAAGGATGGCTATTCCGGGTATGCGCAATATTATTTCAGCAATAATCAATGGAAGATCTGGTGGACCCAAACATTTGTATCTAAGAACTTTGATCCCGGTATGGGCTTTGTTTCAAGAAGCAATGTAATTGGCACCACCCCGGGCATTTATTGGTATTATCGTGGAAATAAACTTCCTTTTAGAAAATGGCTTCGGGCATTTGAGCCCAGTATACTTACGGAGTTTTATCATGAGGCATCTACTGGTAAATTGCTGGAGTCGCAGGTGAATATGAATCCTGTCTGGCTGAATTTCCAGGATGGAGGTTTTTTTGGTTACCTGGTAAACCCTACATTTCAACGATTAACTGAAACATTCTCTCCCCTCGGAATTCCTATTTCAGTTGGCACGTATCATTATGTAAGACACACCTTTTATTATAATACTGACCCCTCCAAGGCGATCAGCCTTAGCAGTAGCCTTGACCTTGGCTCTTATTTCAATGGAAAACTGAATACTATTTCAGGCACGCTCAGGATCGCTCCGGACCCGCATTTCGCTTTTTCTGTTCAGCTCAGCAGAAATGAATTTAAAAAGATAGGGGATAGTCTGCAAAGCCTTAATGCCAATCTCTGGATATTCAGCGGCCGACTCGCATTGAATCCAAGACTTCAGCTGATAGGTTTTTACCAGTTGAATACCCTGAGTGATGTGGCCAATTATAATATTCGTCTCAGCTGGGAATACAGGCCCTTGTCTTATCTCTATGTAGTGTTCAATCACCGCGGTTTTGATAATACGCAGTTCAAAAGACAGACCGACGATCACCTGATCGTTAAGTTCAGCTATTTACACCAGCTATGATCAGAATGAACGCTTTGGAGTGGAGCCTGGTCCATACAGCGCTTTTCCTGCACGGGTTCCAATATGTTTTTCCTGGTCTACGGTCAGCATTCCATTGACGATCACAAAATGAAAACCTTTAGAATAAGCATGTGGTTTTTCATAGGTAGAAACATCCTGTACTTCCTGCTCATCAAAAATGACAATATCCGCAGCCATGCCTTCTTTTAACAGGCCGCGATCTTTTAATTGAAATTTCTGTGCCGGTAAGGAGGTCATGCGGCGAATGGCTTCTTCCAGGGAAATGACTTTTTCTTCTCTCACATATTTTGCCAATACCCGGGCATTTGTTCCATATCCCCGCGGATGCGGAACACCTGCGCCAAATATTCGTATGGTAGCATCGCTGGCAAACATGTTGAATGGATATTTCATGATGCGGGTGATATCCTCTTCACTCATGCCATGGAATACTGCGGAAGCGCCGCCCTTACTCATGATATCCATCACCGTTTCTGTTTCCAGTTTCTTTTTATGCTTACGGCCCATCATGAGATTGATCTGTTCTATGCTTTTACCATTAAAGCTGGTATCCGGACCGAAATAAGCCACTACTGCATAGCTGAAATGTTTGAGTTTTCTTTTCTTTAGTCTTTCCAGCATGGAGGCAGAAACATATTTTCTGATCTCAGGTCTTGCTAGTCTCGCCGTAATAGAATCCTGCCCATCTGCCAGGATCTCATCGGGTATCAGTGTGCTGATGCTGGTACTGCTGGCGGTATAGGGATATTGATCGATGGTCACTTCTATGCCTTCTTTTCTTGCTTTTTCGATCATGGGAACTGTTTCTTTGCTTCGTCCCCAGTTTTGCTGACCCGATAATTTAAAATGCGAGATCTCGACAGGGATCTTTGCTTCGCGTCCAATGGTGAGTGCTTCATTAATGGCATAGGTCACACTATCACCTTCATCGCGCATATGACTGGCATATAGTCCATGGTAGGAGGCCGCGATCTTTGCCAGCTCAACGATCTCAGGTGTCTTAGTATAGGTGCCGGGTATGTAGATCAAACCTGTGGAAAGTCCAACAGCACCGTCTTTCATGGCCTTATCTACAATAGCTTTCATTTTCTCCATTTCTTCCTGTGTTGCATCGCGGTTGGCGCGACCCATCACTGCTTTTCTTACATCATTATGGCCGATCAGGCTGGCCACATTGATAGAAAGTTTCAAAGAATCTATATACCGCAGGTATTGGCCAATATCTGTATTGGAAGAACCGCAGTTTCCGGTAACGCAGGTGGTCACTCCATCTAAGATGAAATTGGTGGCGTTCGGATCCCTTACTTCATCTCCTTCCAGGTGCGTATGCACATCAATAAAGCCTGGTGCTACGATCAATCCTTTTGCATCAATGGTCTTAGTTGCTTTATAATTAAGGGAAGGCCCTATGGTCAGTATCTTTCCATTCTTCACAGCCATATCTGCATAGTACCAGCTATTGCCGGTTCCATCGATGATCTTTCCGTTTTTGATGAGGATGTCGCAATCCTGGGAGGAAGCGATTAGAGGGAAGAGTAAGATTATTAGATAACGCATATGAATGGATTAGGGATTAGGGATGAGGGATTAGGGATGAGGGATGAGGGATTAGGCTAATCACTAATCTCTCATCCCTAATCTGTATTTGCATTTTTCTCTCCCACAAAATACTGCTCTTTATTCCTAAATAACACATTGAAAGTGGTCAGCGAACCATAACAACGAGTAATGTATTGCTGAAGATTGACCTTGTCTTCGTCTGTCAGTTTTTTGTGGGCATTTATTTGTTGCTCCAGTACCCGAAGGCGGTCGCGCAGCATGACGATCTTATGGAAAAAATCCTCTACAGGGATCTCTTTTGGCTTCAGTGTTTTATCAAATGGCTGTAGCAGCATCATGCCTTTATTCCATTTGTCGCCTAAGGGAACGATCTCCGAAAACCCTCCCCAAAGTTTCAGGATCTTCAGCAGGGAATTCTCGATCTCGGAATGGGATTCGATCTCTTCCGTCACATTTTCAGGTATGATCTCTTCCAGTTTATCGTCATTCTTATCGATCTCCTTTAAACCATGATTGATAAAAGAGATCAGGTAAGTGGCATAACGGATACCTACTATTACACCCGGACCATATTGCGTGTGTTGAAGTCGGGTTCCTATACCCAATTGAAGCTGTTCGGACATGTGAAATGATTTATGTCAAATCTACCTTCATTTTTTGAAATACTTGTATAGGTAGGCGGCCAGGAAGCCAACCGCGAGGTAAAGCAGAAAACGCAGCAAACGGTTTTTAAATTCTTTATTCATATCAGGAAGCTATTGTGTTAAGGATGATAGATCCGCTCCATATGCTTTTTTACATCATCCTTATAAAAATAGACAGGTTTGAATAACCCCTTGGTATACATTTCCCCCTGGTCGAAAAAATGCCGGGACCCTGGATCTCCGCTTTGCCCACCTGCCAGTAAGGAACGGGCCTGTATTTTTTTTCCGAATTCTACCACACAGATAAAGCTGTTTCCCATATTACCGTACCGGTTCTTTGTTCCGGAATAGGACTGACTTGCATATGCGGGAAGCGTTCCCCAGGAAGAGGAGGTGAATCCCACTGGTAAGCTGGCCTTGTTATCATCATACTTATTGTCTATATCGCCGGATATTCGCTGGAACCGGTTGATCTGTCCCCAGGGAATATTCCAGCTTCCATATTTCTTTACCAGCGATTCATAGGCTGCGACAAATATGGCCATCATCTCAAAAGGGTTTCCTTCTGCCGCATATTTTCTTGTCTTCTCCAGTATAGATGCCTTATGAGGACCTGGTATATTAACAGCCCCTATATTCGGTGCAAGCATTTCTCCATATTGAATGGCCAGCGTGGTAGCCACGGAATTCTCTCCGCACCGGTGATCCCAATCTTTTAAGGTCTTTAGCGCTTCATTCAAATAAGAATAATCGGTTTTTGTATTGGTGGTCTCAAATGCTTTTATCAGGGCAGGGATCAGTAATTCAAATGCGGTCATTTTCCGGTCATAACCTGCTGCTATTACTTTGTCCAGGGTATAGCTATTGTTTTCGGCAAGGATCCGCTGTGCATTGATGGCCCGAAAATTCTCATCATGGAAGGCCATGAAATAGGGATAGGCCGTTTCTTTCGGACTGTTTTCACCGGCCACCGTGAAAGGGGTACTATTGCAATTCTGCAACCAGCCATTCTTAGGATTGATCGATTGCACAATATCTTTTACCGGGTAATATCCTTTCCATTCAGTGGCGGAAATAGTTCCATCTACTGGTTTGCTCCAGTCATATTTCTCATCCCGGATCGGTATTCGGTCGCCATGCCAGAAAGCGATATTGCCATCCGCATCTGCATACACCGTATTGTTACTGGTATTTCCGATAAGGTCCATTGTCTTTTTATATTCAGCCATATTCCTGGCCTTGTTCCGTTGCCAGCATTGTATCAGGCCATTCATGATGCGGTTATCGGCTTTCAGGCTCAGGTATTGCCCCTCCCTTTTCGCGAGTACTGGACCATGACCAGTGAAAAGGGTTTGAAATTCTTTTTTACGGAATTCATTTCCCTGTTTTACCCAGACTGTATAATTTTTTACGATAGCAGGTTTTTGACTCCCCTCATATTCATAATACCATTTGCCATCGGTCTTTTGCAATTTTTCAGTATAAGAATCAGCCGCATCATTATAACTGGTGGTATGCATCCACCCGCAACGTTCATTGAATCCCTGGTAAACAAAGAATTGGCCCCAGGTCACCGCGCCATATACATTCAATCCCTGCTCGCTTACCATATGCACTTCTGCCCGGTAATAAATGGAAGTATGAGGATTGATATAAAGTATGGCATTTTTAGAAGCCGTAACGGAGGGAGCGAAGGCAAACCCATTGGAACCAGTCTGGGCCGTGTCGCTAAGCCAGTTGATTTGAGCAGCCAGTTCATTTTTCCCTGAAAAGAAATTACGGATCTCCGTCATATTGATATCTGCCGTGGAGATCGCGCCAATACTTCCATCGGTCCACAGTAAAGGAAACCAGGGCTCAAATCTTTTTAATACCGCTGGCTTTGTAGTTGGATGGGTATAGAGATAATAATTCACACCATCAGCAAAGGCGTTCATTAGCGCTTTTAACCAGGCCGGACTATTCGCATAATCTTTTTTAGTGGCGATGGTGTCGAAGAGGATCTGGTTCAGCAGGTCATTATACAGACTGTTTTCTCCCTTAACTTCTGAAACGCGTCCCAGTTTTTCCAGGTAATTCATTTCTACCCGCTGAAAATCATCTTCGCATTGCGCGTATAAAAGGCCAAATACCGCATCGGCATCTGTTTTTCCATAGATATGGGGAACGCCATAATCATCCCTCATGATCGTCACGTTTTCTGAGAATTTCTTCCAGCGGGCCAGCTCTTTCGCAGAAGGCTTCTGTGCCAGGGAAGGGAGGGAGATGACTAATAAAAGGTAAAAAAAGTATTTCATCATAGTAGTTTAAAGATAACCTAAAGGATTGATGCATAGGTTAAAGCGCTAATGCAGGGAAATCTGCTCAAATTATGATTTTTGCTGATTTTTACTGAATCAAGTATATTAGGTGATCTTAAATTAAACAACACTGGTTATGAAAAAAATCTTTTTATTATGCCTGCTTTCGGCTGGCATGCTCTGGGGCTGTAACAATTCCTCAAAAGAAAAAACTGAAACCAAGGACACAACGGTTATGCCGGCACCGGTTACTCCGCCTGATACCACAAATCATGGAGGGGATACTACAGGTAAGGGTGAGCAGGCGCCTCCACCAAAAACAAATTAATGAGGATCGGGCAGGTTGGTATTTCCTTCCTGCCCTTTTTCTTTCTTCTCATGCAGGGTATGGTGATGCCTTTTTGCCAGATGTGTGACGAACCAATGCTCTATTTTATGATGCGCCGGAGAAAGGAAAGCGGCCAATAAAACAAAGACCACAATTTCAATTACGGGCGAGTGACCAGATTTTTCTGCTACTACGGGATGCAGCAATAAGGTGATATATTCAAAAAGGAATAGCAGGGAGAAAATACCTGAAAGCTCCACCATTCGTTTACTTACTTTCTTTTTGCTGATAAATGCGCTTACCAGGAAGGATAATGGTATCAGCAAACCGATCAGCAGCAATTGCAGTTTAACTTTCCTTTCTTCTTTCAATTTATAGGCTTCTTTTGCCAGCTCTTCCTGCCGGATATCCTCATTCATGGTCAGGTTATGCAGCTCCTTCAATTTTTCTGCATTGTCAAAACTGTCTTTGAGCGAAAGAAAGGTCTGCTGATAACGGAATGCGCTGTCAATCAAATTCTCTTTTTGGTAAAGATCTACCAGTAGCTGACTGGCATTGATCTGGTGCCGCATATACCCGTTTCCCGATGACAGATCATAAGCCTTCCTTGCATAATACATGGACGAGTCCAGGTTGTTCAAACCCTGGTAGCAGCGGGCCATTCCCAGGTAACATTCCGAAAGTGTATTATCATCCTGCACCGATCTCAATAATGGTACGCTTTGGTTATAATGTTCAATGGCCTGGGGAAGCTGGTTCTTTTTATAGAAAATATTTCCCAGGTTATTATAAGCGGTTCCTGCCACTAGGTCATTTTTTTGCGCAATGGCGGAATCCAGGCTATTATGGATGATATAAAGAAGCAGGTCATTCAACTGATTTTTACGGGCAATGGAGTCTGATCGGAAAGCATATTCAAGGGCCTTATCATATTCTTTCTTACTGCTGTATACCATGGCAATATCAAGATGCGCGCGACTGATATCATCCGGATCCTTTGAACGCTCCAGTATTTTTAATGCTTCCAGGTAATATTCCAGGGCCCTGGTATAGTTACCGAGTTTATTATAGCCACCTGCCATGATTCCGCTGGCGCGGGCCATACCTTTTTCGAAATGCCTGGCCTTTGATAATTCATAGGAGGAGCGCGCCAGGATGATGGAAGAATCCAGGTTATAAAATTGGTAATAATAAGCCAGCACATAAAGCAATTTGGCCCGGCTGGTATCTTCTTTTTCCAGCGAAAGGCGCTTGTAGTAAGCGCGGATACTGTCTTGTGTGGCATTCTGTGCAAGGAGAGAATTGAAGCAAAAAAGTAATGGTATAAACCATAACCATCGCTTCATATTAAACCTTTAACTTTAAATGTAGAATTTTTACTATGCGCAAATTATCGAATTTTTGGCTGATTCTTATTTTGCTTTACAGTGGAACACTTAAAGCCCAGAATAAATTCGCCCTGGTGGTAGGCATCAATAAATATTTTGATGCGCCGGGTAAACTGAATGCCCATTCGCTGAAGGGCTGTGTGAATGATGGACGCGCTATACAGCGAATGCTGCAAAACCGCTATGGATTTTCGGCAGCCAATATAGAGACCCTGTTTGATGAACAGGCCACCAAAACAAACCTGCTTTACAAGGTCAGGACTATCCTGCTTAAATGCAAGCCAGGAGATGTATTTGTGTTTTATTATTCGGGTCATGGCGTATGGATGAGAAATGCCGCAAATAATGGCGATACCATTAAACATGGACAGAGCCAGGCCATGGTGCTTAGTGACCTGTATGCTGAGGGAAGTAGTTTTCTTTTCAGGGATGAGCAGGTCAAAGAGGTGCTGAATAAATTCATCGACCGGCAGGTGATCACCACGGCGATCTTTGATTGCTGTTATAGTGAGAATATGGCGGCTATGGATTATTTTAACCTGTTCAGAGGGGATGAAGGCGAGGGCATAGAAAAGGATTTTATGGAAGAGGATCTGCCACAAGTGAGCGGAATAGATCTATATAATACGCCCGATCCTGCCTTTGATACGTTTGATCTTACCGGTGAAAAAGCATTTGATATCAGTAAAACGATCTCGATCAATGCGCGCAGCACGGTTCCCCGGCCCAATGATATTAAAGGATCAAAGTTCCTGGGCATTTCGGCCACGAATGAATACAATAAGGGGCTGGAGATCGTGGATGTGGCAGGGGAAAGACATGGCGCTTTTACCGCTGCGCTGATAGATGTATTGGCAACAGAGGCCAAAGACCTTCCGGCTGGCCTATTGATGGATAAATTGAGGAGCCGCATGTCGCAACAGCAATACTGGCAGGACCCCACTTACCGGTTTGAGGGCGATAGAATAGTATTGAACCTGGTAGGGTTAAAACCTGCGGAGGGTGCTGTAAGATTGAAAGCAAGCTGCATAAAAATAACAGCGGGGAAGATCGCCCTGGATAAAGGAACACTGGATGGGGTTAGAGTGGGCAATACGTTCAGTCTGGCTGTAAAAGGAACAAAAATTACAGGAAGATCATTGGAGTAACTGCTGATACGGCATGGGCCATTGTTCCCGTATCAAGCATTAAACCAGGTGCTGTTTTTGAACAAACAGACCTCTTCAGCATTACTTCTCCCAAACTAAAGATCTATATCCCCTCGGCCAATATGACCCCGGTGGAATTCGACAAGCTGATCAAAACGGTGGTGGCTCCCATGTCAAAGAATAAATATTATATGGAGCATTCCAATGCAACAGGGTTTGTTGGCCCTATGACCGTTTTCAGGGATCCTAAAACCTATACTAAAACATTGCCTGCGGGCCCTTCCGATAATTTCACTTATCTATTACCTATACCTGCTGTAATGGCCAGTTCATTTCGATCGGTTTTAATGAAAGATCAAAATGTGCAGATAGTAAATGAACCTGGCAGTGCGGACATGGTCCCGATCATGACCTATTCCGATAAGGAGGGGTTTATAATGTCCTTCAATACTCCCAGTATCCTGATCAGCGATCAGCAGTATACCTATTTTCAACCAATGTCCAGTGGAGTATCTGGGCGTACGCTTACAAAAGCTACCCTGGATGAATTCACCAAAAATATTGCGGGTCTTGTCGGGCAATATCTCCGTAAAAAAACTACCGCCTGGTTGAATACCTGGCCAAGAAGATAAAAATAACATGCCGCGAAGTCTTACATACTGGTTGATAGCGATACTCCTGTTTAGCCAGTCATTACAGGCACAAAAAAAATATGCCCTGGTGATAGGCATCAATGATTATTATGATGCCCCCGGTAAATTGTATGAAAAAAGCCTGAAGGGTTGTGTGAATGATGCCTTAAGCATAAAAGAATTATTGATCAACCGCTTTGGGTATGATGCTGCTGATATAACCACCCTTTTCAATGGGGAGGCTACCAAGAGAAACCTGCTGGAGAAGATCCGTTTGATACTGGATAAGGTAAAGCCCGGGGATGCATTTGTTTTTTATTATTCCGGACATGGAGTTTGGATGAGCAATGATCATAACCGCTCTGATAAAATAAAAAAAGGCATGAGCCAGGCCATTGTGATGAGCGATCTCTATTCGCCCAACTGGAACTGCCTGGTAAGAGATGAGACCCTCAAAGGGATCTTCAATAAATTTCTGGATAAAAAAGTGATCACCACCACCATCCTGGATTGCTGTTATAGCGCCAACCTGATGATGCTGGCCCGTTTCGATCTCTTCCCTATGGAAAGCAGTACCATGGCCCGCAAAAAGGATTTTGACATCAACGATCTTCCTTATTTCCCGGAGAAGAAGGAACCGCAGCCTTGTAAAGGTGACTCCACTGATCTGTTAGATACCGATGGCGATGGGGTGATCGATTGCGCCGATTGGGAACTTCATTCACCCTCACGATATGTAGATGAAAAAGGGGTGAGCATAGAATTTTCGGCAGAAGATTTCTATATCAAACCCGATCAGCTGGTGGATTCATTCGGATTGGGAGCCAACACCGATGAAAAAGCATTTGATATTAGTAAGACCGTAAAAGATACGGTGCTGTCTTTGCAGGCCAGGCCGGTTGACAGAAAAGGCGGAGGCTTTGTTTCTATGGCGGCCACTTCAGCCTATGAAAAAGGATTAGAGATCGTTGACCTGGCAGGGTCAAGACATGGCGCTTTCACCATGGCCCTGGTCTATTATTATAACGAACATCCGGCAACCACTCCATTAGCTGAGGTATTAAAAGGGATCACTGCCATAATGGACAAACAGCAATACAGGCAGGAGCCCACCTTTTATTACGAGGGAAGTCGCGAGAATAAAAACCTGGTGGGTATAACAGATGGAAACGAAAAGCCAACCCTGGAGCTCAGTTGCATAGGAATAAATAATGGGCTGTTTATTTTAAGTAAGGGGCGACATGCAGGGGTATATCCGGGAAATCGATTCCAGGTAAAAGGAAGGCAGGCAAGATCCATTGTGGAAGTCATCAGTGTAACGGGCGATTCAGCGATGGCAAAAAAAATAAATGGCCTTATTGTTAAGGGAGATAAATTAGAAATGACCGACGCCATAGTGGCGACCCGGCCCCGATTAAAAGTTTTTATTCCTTCCATACCAATAAGCAGGACGGCCTATGATCAGTTCATGAAGAAGAAGATCATACCTCTTTCAAAGGAAGCCAACATTAAAGGTCCTTTAAACGACGAACAGGTATTCGTAAAGGACCTGCGATTTTATTTGAATACTGAAAAGATCAGGAGTAGTTCTCCCTATCAATATGTGGTTAACAATGATTTTATGGTCTTTCTGCCTTTTCCTTCTTACCTGGCAGAGGGCCTCAAAAAAATAGTAGAAAAGGACCAGAATATCGAGATCCTAAAAGATTCGGCCGGGGCTGATATGATGCTGTTCATGAGTTATCAGCCCGAAACAAAAACGGAGAAGGCCGGCTTAGTGATCGGGTTCAATACGCCAATGCTTGCGCAGCCGGATTATGAACGAAGTCTGTTCCAGCCATTATATATAAAACTGAATGACCTCAATTTAAAACCAGCCGAGCAGGAATTATTTTATAAGAATATGGAGTATTTGATATGGCGGTATTTGAGGAAGAAGACCACGGCCTGGTTGAATCAGTGGCCGCGGAAGCCGCTGGATCTGGCTGGGCGCTAGATGCCTGGCACCAGGTGCTAGCTATTAGTTTTTTGCACAGAGGCAATTATTTCTGTGTTCATCTGTCTCTTCTGTATCTCTGTGTTGTAAATGCAATGGAAGGCGCTGTTCAACACAGAGGCGCTGAGGTACTGAGTTGCACAGAGGCAATTATTTCTGTGTTCCTCTGATCATACTCGTATCTTTTTAATTGAAGCAGGGCTTCTCAATTGGTTCGGAATGACAAGCATAGGTGAGGGAGATAGGAAAAATCGCTAGATCTCTGGCGATGCTCCAGATCTAAATCAATGGAGCACCAAACCCCTTTTTTCGAACTTTAGTGAGGCAACTTTTTTACCCCCACAACACCGTGCCATTCCGAACAAGTTAGGAACCTTCTGGCCTTTCAACCTCTTTTTGTACTTTTCCATTTCTTTAACCCACTTCATCAATTTTATATTCCTGATGTAATCATGTTTCCCAACTGCATGCATTTCACCAAAAGAGTAAGAAGTTCCTAGGCAATTTGTTCGGAATGACAAGTTATTTAAAAGTGAGGAGGGGTGAATACATTGATTTATTGCTGTGCCCAAGAAAAATCCAAATAATGGCAAGTCCAGGTTAGTCAACAACCTGATGAACCTAAAGTAAATTATTTTAGTTAATGGCGAATGAAGAAAAATAGTAGAATTTTGGGAAGGTATTCACCATGTCAAGTCAGAGGATGGTTTATTTTAGGCCCATTGAATTATAAAATTTTAGAAAACCGGATCGACCAAGATTCTTAATGGTTATGAAAGCTGAAATTAACCCCTTTGCTCACCCGGATGGATCTCCTAAGGAGGGAAAAGAGCCCGAGTTCTTCGCCTGGGCCAAAAAGAGGGCAGAAAGGCGATTGAAAAAATTCAGCCCTGAAGAAAGAGATAAAGCCATCAAATCGCAGAAGGCTTTACAAAGAAGAATGGAGAGTTGACTTTTCGCTGCCTATATTTATGTACTAATGAATAAGGAAGATATCATTCAAAAACTTGATAAGAATGAACCCCCGACCAGAGAGGAGGAGTTGTTTTATTTAATGGCAATACTTGGTCATACGGAGGAGGAGGCGATACGGATTTTGGAGATCAATGATAACAAAGACCCCAATATTTTTTTAGACTAATAAAGGGCCATATTTAAATAGTGGGCAAACAATGGAAAGCGCTGTTCAACACAGAGGCGCTGAGGTACTGAGTTGCACAGTGGCAATTAATTCTGTGTTCCGCTGTCTCTCTGTATCTCTGTGTTGTAAAAACAATGGAAAGTGCTGGTCAACACAGAGGCACTGAGGCACTGAGTTGCATAGAGGCAATTATTTCTGTGTTCCTCTGTCTCTCCGTATCTCTGTGTTGTGCAAACAATGGAAAGTGCTGGTCAACACAGAGGCACTGAGTCACTGAGTTGCACAGAGGCAATTATTTCTGTGTTCCTCTGTCTCTCTGTATCTCTGTGTTGTAGATGCAAGGTTCCTCACTTCGTTCGGAATGACAAGCATAGGTGAGGGGAGAGAGGGAAAACAGCCAGATCTCTCGCGATGCTCGAGATACAAATAAAGGAGTACCCAACCACCGCTTCTAACTTTAGTGAGGCAACTTTTTTACCCCCCTCAATTTTGTCATTCCGAACGAAGTGAGGAAACTTATGTTTGAATGAGACCCGAATTATTTTTGAAAGACAATTTTGTTAGTAGACTACCTGCTATGAACTTTAAATGAATCGCAATTGCTCGCTTGTATCAAATTTCTGTTGCGGATCTTTTGTATAAGGAATCAGTTGTGACTTAAATACCTCCGGATACGTCTTGATATGGTCCAGTGGGTGATAAAAAGTATAACTCAAGATCCTATCTGTATACCCTTCCTATACCCCTCCTACGCCAGTAACCTGGGACTAACCCCTGTCTGACCCGGCATTAACCCGGCACTGCTACCTGATTAACAACTGCTGATTTTATATCCTGGTTATTATTTTACTCTCCAGGCCCTCCCAATAAAAATAGGCGAAGCCGGTTTCTCCAATATCGTATCACTGGCACCTCCAGGCTAAGTGAAAAAAGGCATACATACCAGGTCAGCCATAGATCCAGATCACTGCGAAACAGTATCAGCTGACCCAATAAAAAGAATGTATTTAAAAATGATACCCTGAGCAGGGAGCGTATCTGCTCCTCCTGCAATTTCAGATGTTCGCTTAGTTCCTTTAATAAAATAAAACTATGCTTTGGCCTTCCTAACTGTTTTTTCAGTTTGGCTATCAGGTTGCGGGCACCTCGTGGACTATACCCAAATAATAATTCAAGATCCTTGGGGAGAATAACAATGCGCTGGAGAAATTTGGTAGAGCTTGGTTTCATAATAGTGGGGGTTTGATAAAATCATTCCTCAAGGATAAGACCAATCACCATTGTGATTTCCATTTTAGGATATTATTAATAGTTTTTCTATAGCTGAAATGCTCCAATAGTACTTCTGTTTCCCCTCTTTTTCTGCGGCCAATATATCCTTCTTCGGCAAAAACGGCAGATACGGCACCGAAGTTTGCGAACGCTTTATCCATCATTTAATCTTGTATCGCAACCTGCCTGCCGGAAGGCAAGTTGCAGATTTCCCTTCCTGCTAGCGGTTGGGAGATCACCATCGATGGATTTTTTGAAACAATATTTTTTAATTCTTTAATTATTTTTTTATGGGAAAGCAAGATCATGCATTTCCGATCAAGGGAAGGGTAGGGAAACTTACCTTCTATAAAACACCACTGGGTCATATGGTGAGAGAAGCTCGCGGCGTAAGCGCTGACAAGCTTTTGAACGACCCCAAATTTGAGATCACCCGTCAGAATATGGCCGAATTTGGCCGCGCAGGGAAAGCAAGCAAATTGATCCGCGATACCCTGCGCCCGGTCATTGGTCCTATCAAGGATGGTCGAATGATCTCTCGTTTATCATCTGTGCTGATGCAGGCCGTTAAACTGGATGCCATCAATGATCCGGGTCTTCGTAACCTGGTAGATGGTGACCTCCAGATCCTGAATGGCTTTGAATTCAATGCCGGCAGCTTTTTGGCAAGCAGCCTTATAGCTCCTTTCGGTAGCGCTACAGACCGGGTAACTGGAAAGATCTCCGTGGATATTGCCTCTTTCATCCCTAAGCAGATGGTAGTGGCACCCAAAGGAGCCACCCATTTCCAGATCAACCTGGCTGGCGCTGACCTGGATTTTCCAGCATTAACGGGCATTGCCAGTTACAGCGATACTGGCCTTCTGCCGGTAAATGACCTGCCAACGGCAGATATTCATCTTGAAGTAATGCTTCCAGCGGCATCTGTCAATCCGCTGATCACCTTACTCGGGATAGAATTCTACCAGGTGGCATTGAATGGCAAGGTTCAGAAAATGAGCAATGGCACATTCAATTCACTGGCCATCGTAGCGATAGACAAATTGTAAATCCTAAAACAATTATCATGGCAAAGCAAGTAGGCGAACTTAAATTAACGGGAACCTTAGACAACCTGGTATTTTATAAAAAAGGAAATGAGTATTTCGTAAAATCAAAGCCAAAGCCGATCGGCAAGAAATACCATAAAGATCCGAAGTATGCTCGTCAACGGGCCAACAATGAACTGTTTGTAAAATCGGTAATGGCAAACAAGCTATTACGCGATTCATTGGGGCCCGTTCTTTCCAGCATCATTTCAGTACCGGTGGGACAAATTACCAAAATGTTCAGGCAGTATTATGGTATCCACCAGTTTGAAGATGAACCTGGAAATGAAGATCTGTCTTTTTTTAAGGGATTTCATTTGTCTGAAAAGCGCAGGATCGATTCCATTCTTAGTTGGCCCATACTGTCATCCCTGGACCGGAACTCCGGCCATTTCCGGATAATTATGCCGGAACTAAATGATTGCAGTATCAGAGCACCAAAAGATGCAACCCATTTCCAGGTAACAATAGCTGTATCGGCTATTGATCCTGGGAAGAAGGTTAGCAAAATGGAAATGGATACCAGCCCAATGGTCCCCGTTCCTGGTGAGCCCCTTGCTTCCATTAGTTTATCTGTACGAATTCCTGAATTGCCAGGCAGTATGTTGTTTGGTGTAATGGCGATCCAGTTCTTTCAAAAAGTAACGGAAGAACCCTGGCCATTAGGCAGAACACAAAATGCCGCGGTGATTTTGCAGGCCGGTAATTAAACAGGAGGTCCCGGCACATGGCGGGACCTCTTTATTTTATTCCATTTAAAATCTTTTTATGGAACTAATACTAAAAAGAACCTACTACCCCAATGGTACCAATGGAATACTCTGGCTGGGCGAGAAGATCATCGGACCCACGATAGAGTTACCCTGGAAGGAGAACCAGCGAAGGATCTCCTGTATACCAGAGGGAAGGTATGAGTTAAGAAAGCGCTATACACCGCGCTTCGGGTATCATTTAATGGTGAGGGAGGTTCCCGAAAGGAGCAATATCCTGATCCATGCATTCAATGATGCACTGGAGGAATCGAAAGGATGTATAGCCCCGGTTTCGAATACTTGTGGAGAAGGCAAGGGCATTTTTTCGCGCATTGCGCTGGCCCGGCTGGTTTCCCTGGTATATGCGGAGCTGGATAATAGCAAACCCGTTTTTTTAACCATTAAATCAGCATCATGAAAAAGATAGCGAACAGGCTGAACCGGCCCACGCCAAGGTTTTTCCAGAAGATCCGCAATGTAGCGGTGGCGGCGGCGGCGGTAGGAGCAGCGATATTGGCGGCACCAGTAGGCATGCCTGCCATATTACTGAAGATCGCCGGATATTTAACGGTAGCTGGTTCTGTGGCCGGAGGCGTAAGCCAGGCTGCGGTAACCAATGAGGAAGAATAGCTTGGCGGTAAATGGCCCTTCGAAAGGAGGGCCATTTTTTTCTGGTGAAAACCTCGCTTTTTTCTGGTGTTTTTCCCATGGCAGCTTGTTTTGAAAGACAGAATTTTCGGATCTAAATCATATCCAATGAAATTCCTGATTCCCTTAATAATGAGCACCTTAATTTTTATGGCCTCCCTGGTATATGTAATTGTAGCCCGTTTCCATGTAGAGATCACGCATTTAGAGATCGCGCTTATCGCTTTTGTGATCTCCGGAATATTGATGATGGGCTTCCTGGTGGCCCTGGTAATAAAGATTTTAAAAGAGGAATGATCCATTATTTAATCACCACAAAATCCCCGAACATGAAACGTTACCTGCCTGTTTTAGTATCTATTTTCCTGCTGGCATTATCGATCCAAACCTACGTTAGTCACCGGTCTGAAGGAGGCTGGCGAGTCACTGCCGCCCTGATCGGCCTGGTGGTATTTGGGATCATGACGCTGGTAGGATTGTATACCCTGAATAAAAAGACGAACTGAGGAGAGCAAGCGAAGGGGCTAGAGGAATCTGGCCCTTTTATTAATAATCTATTGGAGGCAACATGTGAATAGATTTAGATAATTAACTTCAATTAAAATAAATGCCAGCTTTCACTGGCATTTATTTCTTTAAGCATTATCTCTTCCTCCACCCGATGGCTTTCCTGTCCCACTTGGCCAGCCACCTTTCCCTTTGGCGGCAGCTGCCTGCGCTCTTTTGTAAAAGCCTGTTACAGTTGATTTGCTTTGCGGGTCTTTTGATGCTGCAGATTGAATCCGGGATGCTGCTTTGGCCGTAATGGCCGATTTTGTTTTCATGTTTTTTTCTTCAAAGCTTGCTTGCAGAATTAGAATTTGCAAGGCAAAAAGAATAAACTATCTATTAACAGAATAAAATAGGTTTTAAGGATACCCGAGCCCCATAACCGTTAGCTTTTGAATTGCTTCTGAGGCTAGTTTCATTTTTTTTTGATACTCATCAGCCTCCTTTTTTAACTTATTGATTTCAAAAAGTCTATGCTCGTATTTTTCACTGTCAAAAACTTTATCAGAGCCGACTTTTATGCTTTGGATCTCAATATTTTCCGGGGTACAATTTTTTTCTTTTAATTGGAAGAATCCTTTTTTTTGAAAGTCATAATGGTAAATGTTTATTACAGCTGAATTTGACACACGTATGAGGTGTTCACCACGGCCCTGTAGCTGGGCTAAAACTTTTTCAAAATTAGCTTCATCATCACCGTAAACCAGCTTTGACTTTTCTTTTCCGCCATTGGACGGCTTCACTGGTGAACTTAGAAAAAGAGTTTTAGCCTTGCCATCTGAAACAATTGCCAGGATATTGAAAAGTCTAATTGAATACTTAATTCCTGAATAACCCGCCTTGTCTGCCTTGCAAAAAACCTCTTTCGGATTGGGATCCATAAGAAGATCGGCTGCCGCTGTAGCAATAACGGCGGTGCTATATCCATATTTTATTTTGTCTATAGCAAGGTTTAATTGCAGGTTTCCAATGAAGGCAGCCTGGATTTCAAGTTCTTCTTTAAGCAGCTCGTTCTCGGCCATCAATTTCCTAATCCTGGTTTTCAAGTTGTCTTCTTCTTGATTTGTGGTAGACATCTGGATTGTGGTTTAGAAAAAATGAAGATTTATTTATATCATTTTTATAATAGAAACTGCGAAAAATCCAAACTCACCTTTCCTCTTCCTTCCCTAAATAAAGTACGTTCCTCTGCTGATAATGACAAATCAATGTGTTTCCCATTGAGAGTGTGAAAATTATCCCGGTGTTCTTTTAGGAATGAAACAGGAACCTTTAAATAATGAAAACTATTTCCATTAGGTTCTTTTTGGCAAAGTATATGAACATGGCCATTAGGGAAATCTTCAAAAATAGTTACTGGAAACTTTGGCCACCATACATTGGTTCGCGGCCATGAAATATCAGGCGTATAAAACTTCGTTGAAGAAATATGTTCCGGTGTTTCACCATACTGCTCCTTAAACCATTTTAGTGCAATTGGTCTGATACTCATATTAAGAGTTTATTTGTTCATTTAAACGGTCCACACTCCAGATATACTTCGCTAATTCCTCAAATAGCTCCTGCCTTTCCAATAATGCCGCTTTATTGAATTGTTCATAGGGTTTAAAATTCAACTGCTGCTGTTCAATAAATTTCAGGAACTGCGGATTATTCCGATAGCATTCCGGAGCCAGAGATTTTGCCAGGATGTTTTCTCCATAATAGATCGGCAACTTCTTTTCATAAGGTAAGTCATTCAAGCTTCTGTTCTTATCCATTGGCAATATTAGCAGGCCTCCGAATTTATTTCGATGCTTCTCAAAAACCTCTCTTTCGGGATATTCCTCCACGAACAATTCATGGTGATCACAGATTATGTGCTCTATATCATATGGATTCCGGATTTGGCGGTTAATGTAAATCGTAAAATTGGAAGGAAGGCCACTCCGAATGCCTACAAAATCTGTAACTCGAGCAAGTGTATGCAACATGTAACGAACCGTCCAGCCGTTTAGTCGGAAGTCATCAATAGTTTCAAGCTGGAATTCCATGCCATTAATTTCATCCCGCAGAATGGTTAGGAGATTCTCTAATGGCTTTCTCCGAATCTTTTTGGTAATCAGGAAAAGCGTGTAAACGCTGGCAGAATAGTCAACGGTTTTATAATTAAAAATCCTCCTGCTAAAATAGAGGTCCAGAAAACAGGAAACCAGTTTGATCTTCTTGTCTGAGGTTTCTTTAGTTTCTCCTGGTTCAATGGCTGCAAGTATTAATTGAAACTGTAGTGTAAAATTCCTATCAGCATTATAAAACATATATTCAAAGCCAGGCGTCAGTTTAGAAGCATACTGTTTAAGGTCTAAATAAATGCGACTAAACTTGTCAAATTGTTTGAGTACAAAATCCTCATAGTCAATACTTTGGTTCAGCTTCATGTCGCCGGATTGCTCCCTTACCCATTTATGAAAGGCAGTACCTATATTTTCAAAATCACCCTGTGTAGCATTTTTCTTTCGCTCTCTTATGGTTTCAGCGAATTGTGCCCGTAACCAATTTTTTATAAAATCACTTTCCTCCTCTTTTCCAAGCGCTTTTAGCTCCAGGATCCGTTCTTTCCATAACTCATTTGCCTGTTGGCGTATATTATCATTTTCAATTTTACTTAGCAGGAAACCTTTAAGCATTTCTGTTGGGGTTAGACTTAAACCCCGGTCATTCATAGAAACAAAGATCTTATGCGCATCCTGTTCGGTATGGGCTACGATTCGTATAAAATCGACATTATCAATCAACCAGTCTTTGAAAATGGGCAAAGAGATCTGGTCGGCCATATTATCAAGGATAGCTTCCATTTCATAATAGCGGTTGTAGATATTACGGATGGTTTCAGGATGCTTGGAAACATCCATGTATTCTTTTTTTAGCAGGGCGTTCATCACTGCTGAGCGTTCTGGCATTTCAGGCACGTCAATATTAAATGTTTTGGTTCCTGCTCTTTTAGAGTAGATAAGATTGAGTACTTCTGCCCTTTCTTCTTCATCTTCAAGGTGATGGAATAGGTATATGAGCAACAAGGTGAGGGAGGTGAGTCGCTGCTGGCCATCAATGATCGCATTTTCATTTGCTGTGAGAATGATACTGCCCATAAAATAATGGCCATAAGAAAGCACTTTTCTTCTTTCATCTCCCTCAGTATAAAACTCCTTAAACTCTTCTGTAAGGTCATCGATCAATTCTTCGATCTGCTTGTTTTGCCATTGATATTCACGCTGGTAATAGTGTATAGTATATTTGGCTCCGGTAAAAAGTTCGCGTATGGTTTTTGGGGTGCCGTCAATTTTTTGCATCTAAAATATTTGTAGAGAATAATAATGACCTAATTAGCTTGGATTTTGGAAGCGCATTTGGCACAGAGAGGTTTTGCCATGTTAATATTATCAGTGTATTCTCCACAGCAGTGGCAAACACTTTCATTATAATAAGGATTTTCAAATTGAGCCCAGGTGGAAAAGCATTCTCTACAGTATGGTTTAAAAGGATCGAAATTGATCCTTCCCTCACACCTTAAGCAATAGCCCATTTTTGGGATTTGAGGTACTTTTTTAAACCCACCTGGATCAGTATTATTGATTTTTTCTTTAAAATAGTTTCTTTCTTGCTTATGGATTTTTTGATTATCAGAATGTTCTAAAATAGATTTCACTTCATTCTCAGCTTTCTTATAAAGATCCGGTTCTGTCTTCAGATCTATTAATATACCAAATTCTCGATTATTGTTTTCGGAGAATTGGTACATATTCATGGACGTAATGACCATTTTGGTTTCATTGAAATAGCATTTTGCGTGTAAGTTTTCGTGAAAGTATAATTCAAGGTTTTTCAATTCAGCAAGGGAGTTTTTCTCATTTGGTTTTAGGTCGTCTTTGCCATAAATTATTACAATTACTACCCCTCTTTTTGTGGCATCTTTCAAACGCTCATATAACGTTTTTGATAATTGAAGAAACGGCGAAACAAGAACAACCTTCATTCGCGCATCCATAATTATTGATTCAATATGGTGAGAAGTGCCTCTGGTGGTTAAAAATTCAGCCATTTATCTATTTTTTTGTAAGATATGGTGTCAAACCCAATAGTCAAAGCATAGCTTTTTATACTATCGTATTATAAAATATTTTTAAGTAAATTTGTAAATTAGATCTAATGCCCAATTCACAACTTTAGAAGAATTGCTAACCACAAATTCTTGCCCTTTGGGGACTGATTTTAAGTTAACAAATTCACCATTCTTTTCCCATCTTTCCTTTTTGTGGTATCCCATTTCAGTCCCGTAATCTGGATGAAAGAAATCTGGTAGTTCCCAGTTTGATCTTGAAAACCCTTTCCTAGTTAAAATTAATTGTTGATTAAATTTAAAGTAACCAAAGCCTGGAATTTTGGTTACACCAGCAGTTGTTTTCAGGTAGTCCTCGGCTTCATAAATTGTGTTGTTAGCCTGACTTTGCGGGCTATAGAATTGATGGAATTTATAATGAGGATGATACTTAAGATAATCTGGAATTTTATTTTCTATTACAAGAAATGATCCCTTTATCTGCATATACCCGAAAATATAATGCATGTGTGAAGGATATTCTGGTTTATGAATATATCTATATGCCTTTCCAATTTGTTCAGCAAATCTGTAGTATCCCATAAAAAGAAAAATATCACCTGATTTTACACCCTGATTGGATAAAACGGATTGAGCAGCCCAATCTTGGCCAAAAGCTGGTGCCCAATTTTCCGAACGGTCTTTTAATCCAGACTTGTTTAAATCGGGATCCAGATGACAATATTCCTCAGCAATAGCTGGTTTTAGACCTGTGAGAATTTCACCAAAATTGTGGCCATCCTTTTCGAGTAGTGAATATTTGATATCAGACTTTTCCCTATTACTCATTATTGGTATAGGAACTGAGGTATATGACCCATCCTTATTAATAATAATCGGACTTGGAATACCTCCATATTTGGTGGTGCTATCAAGACCTTTTCTGCTTATTATTATTTTCACAGCGTGTCTTTTTAACTTTTGAGGAGATAAATAACAACAAACTATCAAATTCTCGATGTGACAATTTGATGTTTAACGATTTCTGAATAAGATTTCGAGCAAATTCAGATTTGGTATAGAATTGGCCGTATTTGGTTGTCTTTTTAAGCGTTTTATTAATTTCAATTCTTCTATCAAATAGTTTTTCAACTATAGGTAGCCCTACGTTTGCCCTGGAATCATAGATATAATAGGATTTAGGGAAGTGGAAGTGAAGGTATTTACTGACAAACGAAACTTTATTCATTTTCCGAAGTGGCTTTAGCCTTTTCATTAATTGATTATGTAAATGGATTGCATCTTCGGGCGTGTTTTTGTTTCTTATTTTTGCAATTATATTTTTTGTTACGGGGGAACTAAAAAACTTCCTCATTATAGCTGGGACTGCTATTCGGTAAAAATTATCACCCTTTCCGTGCCTTGTGGCTTTTCCTCTTTCTAGTGCTGCAGCATAAACTCTTCCAATAATAATTACCTTGGCAACGATCTCCTCTGTCTTTTCATGATCTGGATATTTTTTACAGAGTCCATAAATCGTTTTGTTGGTTATTTCCCAAGTGTGATCGCGCTTGATGGTTCGGATATGGCCTCTTAGCAGGACTTTGTTTTCTCTTGAAATGCTATGAAATACACTAATTGTCAATTAGCCATTTGTTTTATTTCTACTAATGCCAATATTCTTTTGTGCTTGGTCTGTTCAACAAGGTTTAGAAAAGCGAGTACATCCTCTCTTTTCAGGCTTTTGGCGGGTATGGACATCATTGTGCTTGGAGAACCTATCTGAATAGTATTAGATTTTGTTAACCAATAAATTAATGCACTAATTAAGGCGACTGAAAATTCAAGCTTTAAAGGTTCATATATGCCTCTGGCAGCAGTAATTAGGCCCATAGCAAAGAAGATTCCACCTAATATCAAGAGCCATAGTTGGGATTTAAAATTATTTTCATTGGAGGTAATATGCTCTAACATTATACTTTGATTATATGCTCGCCCCCAGCTTGTATGTTCATAGGCTATACGATGTGTAGTAAGTATCACTCCTTTTAATTTGGGAGGTAATTCAATTTGCTTTTCGTCAGGAAATAGCTGAAGCATTTGATACAAAGAAGTGGTGGAAGTATGTTATTTAACGTAGAGAAAGTTACTGTATTGGTATGAGAATTTATAATATTCCCTCTTACTTTATAGGTTCAATGCTATCTTCCCTTTAACCAAGTATTTGTATATTTGGTTTATCCTTTCTCAACCTTAACCTTGTCCTTGCTTCACCATGCCAAACCAAAACCCCGAACAACTTGCCCGCGATAATATCGACCGGCAGCTTGAGGCCTGCGGCTGGATCATTCAGCCTAAAAGCAGTCTCAACCTGGGAGCGGGTAGCGGTATAGCCGTGAGGGAGTATAGTACAGAGGTTGGACCCGCAGATTATGTGCTGTTTGTAGATAAAAAGCCGGTGGGTATTATTGAAGCGAAAAGAGAGGATGAAGGTGTTCGTTTTTCCATGCATGAAAACCAGCTGGAAGGATATGCCAAGGCTAAGCTGAAATATATTGATAATGAACCCCTGCCTTTTCTCTACCTGAGCACGGGTGCCATCACCCGGTTTGCTGATACCCGGGATCCTAGCCCCCGCTACCGGGAGGTTTTTGGATTTCACCGTCCTGAGACACTGGCTAAATGGCTGCGCAAAGCTTCCCTTCGAAAACGCATGGCGGATAATTTTCCGGCACTGGATACTTCCGGTCTCCGTGACTGCCAGATCGATGCGATCAATAACCTGGAGATTTCTTTTAGAAAAGGAAGGCCCAAGGCCCTGGTGCAAATGGCCACCGGATCGGGAAAGACTTTTACAGCTATCACTTCTGTATATCGTTTATTAAAACACGTTAGAGCAGAAAGGATACTTTTTCTGGTAGATACCAGGAACCTGGGCGAACAGGCTGAAGGGGAGTTTCGAAAATACCAGCCGCAGGATGATAACCGACTTTTCCCTGAACTCTATGGAGTAAGCCGGTTGACCAGTTCTTTTATTCCGGATGACAGCCAGGTATATATTTCAACTATCCAACGGCTCTACAGTATTTGAAAAGGAGTAGAACTGGATGAAAGTGCTGAACAGGAGAACCCAAACGAGCAAAAATCTTACGCTAAGGAACCATTGCCTGTTGTTTACAGCAATAAACTACCGATCGAATATTTTGATTATATCGTGATCGATGAATGTCATCGCAGCATTTATAATTTATGGAAGCAGGTGCTGGATTATTTTGATGCTTTCCAGGTGGGGTTGACCGCCACCCCTGATAATCGCACGTTTGGATATTTTAACCAGAATGTGGTTTCTGATTATGGCTATGAAAAAGCGGTGATCGATGGGGTACTGGTCCCCTATAATGTATATAGCATCGAAACGCAGATCTCCAAAGAAGGGGCTTCCCTGAAAATTGGGGAGCAGGTGGATAGAAGGGAGAGACTGACTCGAAAGAAATTCTGGAGCACGGTAGATGAAGATGTAGAGTATTCCGGCAAGCAGCTGGATCGGGATATTGTTAACCCTAGTACAATTCGCGCTATTATCCGGGAGGTAAAGAACAAGCTGCCTTCCATGTTCCCCGACCGGGTGGATGAAAAAGGAAATTTTGAAGTACCAAAAATGCTGGTATTCGCTAAAACGGATAGCCATGCGGAAGATATTATAGATATTATAAGAGAGGAGTTTGATGAGCGTAGTGATTTCTGTAAAAAGATCACTTACCAGAGTGACGAGGATCCAAAGACCATTCTCTCCCAGTTCAGGAATGATTATTATCCGCGTATTGCAGTAACAGTAGATATGATCGCTACGGGTACAGATATTCGTCCCCTGGAAGTATTGTTGTTTATGCGGGATGTAAAGAGCCGCAGTTATTACGAGCAAATGAAAGGGAGGGGTACACGTACATGCGGCCTGGATGAACTGCGAGCCAAGGGAACACCTTCCGCCAAATTTGCCAAAGACCATTTTGTGATCATTGATGCTATTGGGGTAGAGCAATCACAGAAAACGGATAGCCGTCCGCTGGAAAAAGCACCGACAGTTTCACTAAAGGAAGTATTACAACGTATAGCGGTGGGTGACAGAAGCGAAGAAATGATGTCGACCCTGGCTAACCGTTTGTTGCGATTGGATAAACAGATCAATGAGCACGAGAAAAAGCTTTGAAGAAAAAGCCAATGGTAAAGGCATATCCGGAAGTAGTAAGGAATTTATTATATGCGCATGATCCTGATACAAGGGAAACCTTGGAAGAAGATCTCAGGGCTTCTCATAAGGATGCCAGTGATCAGCAGATAGAAGAATTGCTTAAAAACAGCATGAGGCTATATTAGAAAGTACAGTGGCTATTTTTCATAATCCGGAACTAAGAGATTTTATAGTCGATGTTCGCCGTAAGTACGACCAGATCATTGATACGGTGAACCTGGATACGGTTGCTAAAAGCGGCTGGGTGAAAGATCAGCAGGCTGAATCAGAACAACTGGTGAATGACTTTAAAGTCTGGATCGAATCACATAAAGACGAGATCACGGCCTTGCAGATATTTTATGATCAGCCTTACCGCAGAAGGGAACTGACCTATAAAATGCTGAAGGACCTCAGTGAACAGATCATCCGAAACAAACCTGCATTGGCGCCATTGAAGCTCTGGAAAGCCTATGAGCAACTGGAATCAGTAGCCGGTCAGCCAAAAAATGAACTGATTGCCCTGGTATCGTTGATCAGGAGGGTGGCGGGTATTGATCCTTCGCTGATGCCATTTGATAAAACGGTGGATAAGAATTTTGCAGACTGGGTTTGGAAAAAGCAGCAGGGCAATACTTATAAGTTCAGCCCCGAGCAGATGCAATGGCTTTATTTAATAAGAGACCATATTGCCACCAGTGTGCATCTGAATACCGAAGATCTGGATTATACTCCATTTGATGCCATGGGAGGAAGAGGAAAAATGTGGCAATTGTTCGGAACTGATATGGAAACAATTATTGAAGAATTAAATGAGGTATTAGCAGCGTAATGAACAATTCTATTCCAAGCTCATGGCAGTTAATAAAACTTGGGCAATTTGTAACTTATCAAAAAGGTAAAAAGCTAAATCTTCATCCAGGGGAAAAAACTAAAAGCATAGCATCCCATGTTAATATTCCGAGCATTTGAAACTGGTCATATTGAAGAGTATACCGATGGTATAGGTTGTGTGATTTGTGAGGATAATGATTTTTTAATGGTGTGGGATGGTGCTAGGCTGGATATATAGGAAAGGCTAAAAGGAGCATTAGGCAGCACATTAGTAAAATTGACTTTTCCAGAATTTGCCATGAATACGCATAAATTACTTTTTTTACAATCAAAGTTTTTACTAATTAATACAAGGGCGAAGGGAACGGGAATTCCCCATGTAGACCCAGAATTAGTTTGGAATTTTCCATTTCCAATCCCACCCTCGCCGAACAGCACCGCATTGTCGCCAAAATAGAAGAGTTGTTCAGTGAGTTGGACAAAGGCATTGAAATGCTGCAGACTGCCCGGCAGCAGTTGAAGGTGTACAGGCAGGCGGTGTTGAAATGGGCGTTTGAGGGGAGGTTGACAAACCCCGAATTGGCCGATGGGGAAGTTCCATTAGGTTGGAATAAGTATTCCATTAGGGAAACTTGCCATAACATAAAAGTTGGGATAGTAATAAAACCTTCTGTTTTTTATGCTAAAAGTGGAAAGGGTGTTCCAG
Source organism: Chitinophagaceae bacterium (assembly GCA_016720565.1). Lineage (GTDB taxonomy): Bacteria > Bacteroidota > Bacteroidia > Chitinophagales > Chitinophagaceae > JJ008. Next base: position 603,250 of record JADKKJ010000011.1, on the reverse strand, counting down.
TATTTAGGTCTGCCAATGTTAGAGAATTCCGAGTCAATGATTCTGATTGGGTATATTTTAGCGAGAAGGAAACAATCAAAATCACAGAACAAAAGTTTTTGAAGGCGATGTATTGTTGGTGCGCACAGGTTATCCTGGCATCCTGTGTGGTCCCAAAGAAATTTGATGGGTGTAACGCTATTGATGTCTTAATTGCGAACCAACAAAAATTATTTTGTCAGATTATTTATGTGCTTTTAATAATTCGCCCCTAGGTAAGGGCATGTTTACTCAAAAAACTCGGGGGGTTGCTCAAAAACATCTCAATGTTGGTGAATATTCGAAGCTGGATATTTTAATTCCTGATATTAAAAAGCAAAAAGAGATAATGAATGAAATAGATTCCAGACTTTCAGTTTGTGATAAAATTGAGGAATCAATAGAAGAAAATTTTGAAATAGCAACGGCTTTACGTCAGAGTATTTTGAAAAGAGCATTTGAGGGAAAACTATCTAATCAAGACCAATCAGACGAAGCTGCATCTTTTTTATTGGAAAGAGTCCAGGCAAATCGAATAGAAGCGGACTCAGTAAAAAGTAAGCGATCAAAAACTTCAGCATTATGACAAATGATGAACTTAAAGAAGTGTTTTCTAGGAAAAGAAGGAAGATTGAACTTAAAACCAAAAAGAAGGGTGACGTTATTGAAAAAATAAGAGATGGATTTGAAACAATATCATTAGAGCACTTTGTTGCATGGTTTGATATTGAAGAGTTTAACCGGGGGTGTAATTATTGCGGAATAACAAATGAAGAGACAAAAAGACTTTATGATGCTCAAATAGCTGGCCCAAGATTTAATGCAACAAGAGGTGGTAAAAGGGGAAAAAGGCTTGAATTAGACAGGAGAGATCCTCGGGAGAATTATGACAATTTAAACAATTTGGTCTGGTGCTGTTATTGGTGCAATAATGCCAAGTCAAATTTTTTACGGAAACAGAATTCAGACCAATTGGACTGGCCATTGGTGCAGCTTTAAGGTCAATTTTGCAAAACATAGATTAATGAGCAACGAACAGAATAATACGTCCAGTATAATTAGCAAGGTTTGGAGTTTTGCCACGGTACTCAGAGACGACGGTGTAGGCTATGGAGATTACCTCGAGCAACTAACTTATCTGCTGTTTTTAAAAATGGCTGATGAGTTTAGCAAGCCACCCTATAACCGCCCCATGCCAATTCCTAAAAAATATAACTGGCAGGAGTTGACGGATAAACGTGGGGCAGAACTGGAAGTACATTATACTACTACCTTAAGAGAACTTTCCAATGCCAAAGGCTTTCTGGGACAGATCTTCACCAAGAGCCAGAATAAGATACAAGACCCGGCAAAACTGTTCAAGCTGATCGATATGATCGATAAGGAGCAGTGGAGCACGATGGGAGCAGACATTAAAGGAAAGATCTATGAAGGTTTATTGGAAAAGAATGCGGAAGATACCAAGAGCGGCGCCGGGCAGTATTTTACCCCCCGTGCCCTGATACGCGCCATGGTAGAATGCGTAAGGCCGGAGCCAAACAAAACCATTGCAGACCCAGCTTGTGGTACTGGCGGATTCTTTTTGGCAGCCTATGATTTTATTGCCAATCCCTCCAACTATGCATTAGATAAGCAGCAGAAGCAGTTTCTTAAAATGAAAACATTTTATGGAAATGAGATCGTGGCTGCTACCCGTCGTATGGCATTGATGAATCTCTTCCTGCATAACATCGGAGATTTTGAGGCAGATAGTTTTATCTCACCTGCTGATGCCCTGATCTCTGATCCTGGCTACCGGGTAGATTACGTGCTGGCCAATCCACCATTCGGTAAGAAAAGCAGCATGACCTTCACCAACGAAGAAGGAGAACTGGATTCAGAAGATCTTACCTATAACCGCCAGGATTTTTATGTCACTACCAGCAACAAGCAGCTCAACTTCCTGCAGCATATAAAGACCATGCTGAAATCGGATGGTAAGGCAGCGGTGGTACTGCCAGATAATGTGTTATTTGAAGGAGGAGTGGGAGAGACCGTCCGTAAGAAACTGCTGGAGACCACCAACCTTCATACTATATTACGTTTGCCCACCGGTATATTTTACAAGCAAGGCGTAAAGGCCAATGTGTTGTTCTTCGATAACAAGCCTGCCAGCAAGACCGCCCAGACCAAAGAGATCTGGTTCTACGATTTCCGGACAAACATACATTTTACTTTAAAGAAGAGTCCGCTCAAGCTGGAAGACCTGAAGGATTTTATAACCTGTTATAATCCAAAGAACATCCATAAACGCAAGGAGACCTATCATCCTGATACAAATCCCGAGGGCCGCTGGCGCCGATTCACCTATGATCAGATTGTAGAGCGCGACAAGACCAGTCTGGATATTACCTGGCTCAAGGATAAAAGCCTCACCGACTTGGACAATTTACCTGATCCAGATGTTTTAGCAGAGGAGATCATTGAGAATCTAGAGGCTGGGGTGGAGGCGTTTAGGGAGGTGTTGGGGAGGTTGAGGGGGTGATTTGCTATTAAGACATTGATAATAAGCATTATAGCACAATAAAATTATTTAACTAAACAGGCATTGGTTAATTGTAAAATTGGCCCTATGTTTGTCTTAACTTATAAGTTAACTTGATTGTTGAAATTGTCCCGATAGCAAACCTCCAATTTAAAAAGACCGCCTGGTATACGGTCTATTTAAATGACAGTGTACTCACAGAATTTGAGGACTTTCAAAAGAGAATGAGTGAAAATGAAAAAGATGAGTTTGAATTAAACGAAATCAGAAGATTTATCCAGCATATTGGACAAATTCATGGCGCTAAACCTAATTTCTTTAAACCGGAAAGGGCTGCAGAAAGGCTTCCACCACCATTTTATATTATAGAAACAGAGGATGTTGATGATTTTGGCCTCAGGCTTTATTGTATTCGCTTATGTGAGGAGATTGTAATTCTTTTAAATGGAGGTAGGAAGACTAATCGGGACCCAGAAAATTGTCCTAATTGTTCAAGTCATTTTAGATTAGCTAATAAGCTTGCAAGAAAAATAAACGAGGCGATACTTGAAGGATACATTGAATTGGACCTTGATAATAAAGAAATTATAATAGAAGAGGATTTTAATCTTGAAATTTAAACCATGGTAAAGAAGAAGAAAATGCTTAGGCAGATTAATATGCCTGAATTTGATTCAGGAATAGAAAATATGCCTGAAGAGAGTAAAATTTTGTAGATAAATCACTTGAAATAGCTGATTATTTACAGCAAGTTTTAATAAGGAAGGGAATAAGGCAGAAAGACCTTGCAGAAAAGATGGGTAAGTCAGAAGCAGAGGTAAGCAAATTACTTTCTGGCATGCATAATTTTACATTACGCTCTATTTCTAAATTGGAAGCTGCGTTAGGGTGCACTATTATTTGTACGCCATCCCAAAAAACTTATAAGTATTCACCATTTCAAATATTTGAAATATCAAAACAGTTCATAATTAAAAATGAAACTTACCCTACTGCTCAAATAAATTACGGAAAAGTAGTGCAAATGAATACAGATAATATGGTAAACCAGAATGAGAAAATAGTATGAATCAAAACAAAATTGATCCAGATAAAATCAACTTGCTTAATATTAAAACTGTCAAGGGAATATTGACGGTTCAAGCGAGTTAGAGCCTGGTCAAATCACTGGCCACCAAGTTACATTTGAGGTTAAATGGGGCATGGATTCAGCTCAAAATATAATTGGAGTTTTGTTATCTGTTTTTATTCAAGCGATTGATTCAAATGGTACAGAACTTGACCAAAGAGGCTCCTATACACATGAGCTTGTATTTAGAATTCAAAATTTGGAAGATTTTATAAAATATACTGAACCCAAAGAAGGCGAAAAGGTCCCAGAAGTAGATTATTTATTAGTTAGCACTTTGGTTAGTATTAGTATTTCAACGGTAAGGGGTATAGTTTTTTCAAGAACCCAAGGAACATCTCTCGGCTCTGTCATTCTGCCAATTGTAGATCCGAAAAAATTTCTGGAGCCTGTGAATATTCTAAATGAGGAAAAATAAATTCAATGATGTTTTTCACATAATAAATTTTGATTATAAAAACCGTCTAAAAAGTGGAATGGTTTAAGAATTTACTTTCAATATTTCACCATTTAAAGCAATTTCGCCTTTTGTAATTAAGGATTTTATTATTGTATCAATTGAATTTCTTATATCTTCTGTTACTCTGCCAAATCCTAGGACACGACCTGTATTTATTATCGCTATCTCCTGTTAATCGCCACAGCATTGTTGACTATATTCTTAATAGCCAGAGAAAGTTCTTCGGGCGACACATAACTGATCTTTTTGTATTGTGGTTGAAATTCGGAACGGTCTCTAATAATTGGTTCGCTCATTTCAGTAGCCCATAAGAACTCACCTTTTTTTTGGGTCTTCTTATTTGATGTACAAACCTTTGTAGCGATCATCAACTGCTGCCTTATTCGGGAACCGACTCTAGACACTCCATAGGATTCTGCAATTCTCCTAAATACTTCATCAAGGTGTACTGGGCTTTCTACATTTACTACTTCTTCAATCAATAAAGCAAGTTTGCCTGGTGCAATTGTATGAAGCTCCTGTGAAGTAGTTTTTGAGGAAAGCTGTGCGTAGGTATAATTCACGCTGGTTTCTACACTGTTAACGTATTCATCTCTGGTTAAAGGAGTAATTGGCGTAATTATTGTTTCTTCCTCTTCCTTATCCTGTTCGCCATGCTGTTGTTTTGCAATCTCAATAGCCTGAATAGTTCTTTTTAATTCTTGCTCAGGATTTCTAAACCAATCTGTACTCCATATCCTGTGCATTTTCCAGCCTATTCCTTCCAGAACCTGTTGCCGAAGTCTGTCTCTGTCTCTCGCAGAACGGGCAGAATGGTAACTAGCTCCATCACATTCTATTCCGATTAAATAGCGACCAGGATTTTCAGGGTCAACAATAGCCAGATCTAAATAAAATCCATGTGAACCGACTTGTTTTCTGACAATATATCCATGCCTTTCTAAGGCATAAGCCACCATTTCTTCAAAAGGACTATCTGCTTCCTTGCCAGTTTCAGCGGTTAAATTAAGTCTTCCATGTTCTGCGAAATACAGAAAATTCTTAAGGGCATTAATTCCGAACTTATTAGATCGCGAGGTATCGATATCACCTGCTAATAAGTTGGTGAATACTTCACATTTGAGTTTTGCCCTCGTAATCAATACGTTTAGCCTGCGCTCCCCCCCATCATTATTTAATGGACCAAATGACATAGAAACATATCCTTCCTGTGTTTTCCCATACCCTATACTTATGAAAATAACATCTCTTTCATCACCCTGAACATTTTCAAGATTCTTTACAAAAAATGGCTCATGTTTATGTTTACTGAAGAAGTTTTCAATATCGGGGGATTCGCTTCTTTTTATTTCCAGAATATCCTGTATTGCCTGTCGCTGGGCTGAGCTGAATGCAACAACGCCCAATGTAAGGTTTGGATATTTTCTTGCATGTTCCAAAACGGCATTTGCTACCGCCTCGGCTTCTTTGGGATTTGTCCTTGTCTTTCCTCGATCATAAGCAGTATCCTTTAAATGGTGCAGAATAAGCCCGATGCTTTCGCGTGTACCTGGACTTGGGAAAACGATAAGCTTATTGTCATAAAATTCATGATTGGAAACACTTATCAACGATTCGTGCTTACTTCTATAATGCCATCGGAGCATACGATTTGGCACCCCCTGTGAATCACACATTCCGAGAATACTCTGCATATCTGATGTTACATTTTCCTCATCATCACTTTCTTTGGTAAGGCTATCAAAAAAGCTTGTAGGTGGCAATTGTTTGGCATCTCCTACCACCACTAGTTGTTTCGCTCTTAAAATAGCTCCCAACGCATCAACAGGGCGAACCTGGCTGGCCTCATCAAATACAACAAGATCAAATTCTAAACTGCCTGGAGGAATAAAGTTGGCAATGGATAGGGGACTCATCATAAATACAGGCTTTAACGCCTTAATTGCAATCCCTGCTTCCTGAACCAATTTTCTAATAGGAAAATGCCTCGACTTTTTGTTGAATTCTGTTTTTAGAACGTTTACCTGACCACCGGAGTCAGGCGAAGGCATATTGTCCCAATGTTTATAACCTACTTCAGCTCTGTTATAACTGAAATTTATTTCGTCTATTTTTCTAAATTGCCTTATTACTTCTTCATGAGTACTTCTTTCAAATCTTCGTAAGGAGGCACTATTACCGATGCAATTTTCTAAATGGTATTCATACCAGGTCTTTTGTAAGGCATGTTTTAGATGATTCTGAGCATTCTCCCAGTGGGTAGAAGCTGAAGTTAGGGAGGAAAGACTCTCTTCTTTTGCCGACTCTACCAATGTATTCCAAGATATCGCTTTAAATATTTCATTTACGTTTTGTTGCCAATTTGTAAATATTTCAAGCTGTTTATCAAGCTCGATGTTATTTATATTATCCTCAGAAAATCTAAGTTTTAAATCAAATTTTAAGAAGTTTAGCGTGGTAGTCCTTTTTAGATTGAAGCTGTTGATTAGTTCATCTAGTTTATCCTTGTAATTTATTTTTTGATCTAAAGTTTTCAGACTTGATAAGTATTTTATAATACCATCCGGGTATATGCCGGCGCCAATCTTCCTATATATTTTATTCATAAGATAGCCAACCCTTTCCAGGTAGGCCCAATCCGAACGAATTCCTTTCCAGTGGTCCCCAAACATTTCTGCGCCCAAGTTGGCGATCTCCTTTATTTCTAGTAATAATCGTTGACCCTCTATAATTTCATCTATAATCCTTATACTTTCATGTATATCTTTGGGTAATTCTGATTTGCAATAGCCCTTTAACTCTCTTCTGCTTTTTCGGTATGATCCCACCATGAACTTGTACCACTTGTCACCATATTGAGCATAAATCTGCCTTATTTCCGTAACATCTTTTTGCCATATCTCCTGTATAAAATATTGTTCAATTTCATTGTATACTTTATTTAATCGCCTCCCTTTTGAAATAGCTTCGAATATCTTAGCCTCTTTTAAGATCCAATTTTCATTTTCAACATTTATTCCTGATAGTGCTGGTCTGTCAAAAATATCCCCAGCCAGATCTGCGAGCATCTGAATCTCAGATAGTAATTTTGGAGAGGGTAAGCCCAAAATATCTACAAATTCCTTTGTTTTAGAATTTAACGCAGAAAAGGAATTAATTAGATTTAGAATTATTTCATTTAAGCGAGTTGTCTCGGTTGGTAAAAGAACTTCAAGCTGGGACCCATAAAATGCAAGTAGGCTGGGGACTCCCACTTCTTTAAGCCTTGCTTCTATTCTTTCAGAAAAGGATTCGGCTTTTTTAAACTTTAGTACATCCCATTTTTCAATATCTGAAATCTCTATTTTAGGAAGCGTTATGGGGTTAGATTCTTTTTCAATCCTTAACAGATTCCCTATAATTTGATGAGCAGAAAGACCTGTACGGTCTATGGTAGAATTGATGGAATTACAATAATCATTTAATTCTTTTTTTATTTCTTTTAGCTGAGCAATTTGTTGCTTAAGTTCTTCAACCTTAGGCTTACCTAAGCATAGCACTTTCATTAATTCAGCATGAAGATCTTTTTTGTTGGCTTTATGGCTATGAAGCTCAAGACAAATATCTCCTAGTCCAATATTGTCGAGGCGACGTTTTACCACCTCAAGGGCAGCCATTTTTTCAGCAACAAACAATACCGTTTTGCCTTGTCCTACTGCATTTGAAATGATATTACAAATCGTCTGAGATTTTCCTGTACCTGGAGGTCCTTGTATGACGAGATTACGACCTTCGTTTATTGCGAGCTGTGCCAAAACCTGAGAACTATCGGCATCTAAAACCTGGAACAACTGGTCTGCGTTAGTGTATTCGTCTATGAAGCTTGAATCGTCTGAGGAAATGGAGGGTTCAGAAAACCCTGTTTCAAAAAGTTGTTTTAATAAAGGGTTGTTTATCGGTTTTTTATCTTCCGGCCATTTAGAATTATCAAGATCATTGTAAAGAAGAAATTTTCCAAAGGAGAAGAAGCCCAGTTCGATAGACCCAAAATCCACGCTCCAGGCTGGTTTATTTCTTACACTTTTTTCTATCGATCGAAAATAGCTTTCGATATTCAGGTCTTCCATTTCAGGCAGTGCAGGAACATCAATTACAAATTCTGTTTTTAATTTAGCTTGAAGAGAAATATTTGCTCCAACCTCTTCCCCTGTGTATTTTAATTTGAACAGCTCTCTTGCGCTTGTGCGTTCCAGTTCAACCGGAATTAGGATCAATGGTGCTTTTCTAACTTCCTGGCTATTTTCAGCCTCATACCAATTGAGCATACCAAGAGCCAGAAATAATATATTAACACCTTGTTCTTCTATACTAGTACAGGCAGCGTAGTAGGTATTTAAAAGTCTGGTTTGAAGGGAGGAATCACTATCATTGGTTTGTAATTTTGAATCAGTTAATGAATTTTCTGTTACGATCTTTTTTATTTCAGGGAAGAGACTTGTACCATCATTTGGCACATTTGGTACCCGACCCACAAATGACATTGCTTTATTCTGATTTACAAGTATGTCAAATACAAAAGCGGGGCTTTCATCAACCACATGAACTCCCCTGGCTTTTGACAAACGATAATTTAACAACGGGTTTCTTAGACCTAGATCTAATAACTCCCGCCTTGATGATTCAAGCTTGTCTAATAAACTGGGCATGGTGGCTTTAGTTGAGAACTAACAATTTACAAAAATTCTGTAACTATATATATGCTATATGAAATTCCTATTTCTATAAAGGTATACGAGGGGAATTCATAATGATTTAGATAAATAGTATAAATTTAAAATAGATTTTGTTTTATCTGAAGGGCCGTAAAGTCATAGAAATATATTTTAATCAAAAAATGATCAATGGACCGTCTTAGAGTTGTCTTCTATCAGGAATTAGTAGACAGAGACTACCGACGTTATGTCGTATATGCTACGCAGGTTACTGAGAAGGTCAAGGCTATCGATACTATTTCCTTGGAATATTGGCTTTCTCAACTGCTTTATGAGATCTTTAAATATCAGGATGAGACCGGCGAAGATGGTTTTAAATTAAATAGGCGAATTGATATCCAGGTAACATGGATGAAGGATCGTTTTTTCTTTACCCAAGAAAAGGACAAATCAGGGAAAAGCAGTTCTGTCCAGAAGGTTGGTTTTAGGTATAATAAGAACACCTACTTGATAATAAAACTTGACAAGTACGGAGGAATTAAGGAGGAGAAGCCAATAGTAGGGAATGATATCACTCACCATATCCACTCAATTAGTTATAAAACAATAGCGGCGCCCAAGAATAGGACACCAGTGATTTATACGGGGTGGACGAATTAAAGATAATATCGCATTATAGCCTGAACGAAGGCCTAGACACCATGAATCCTAGTTTTAATTGATATTCAATAGTTTAATTGGGTTTCCAGAACTCAAGCTCTTCGCATATTTTCTAAATTTTGGTATTGGTTTTTTCTATTTGGAAATACAGTATGGCGTTCTCTTAAAATAAATAATTTGGGAAAACCCTATCTGGCAAGCTGCGACAAATAGATCATAAAATGCATAAATGCTATTGTGTATTAATTCCTTAATTAATTTATTAGTAACTTTCAAATGAGCGAATTCTGGGGGAGCTTACACAATGCCTTTAGGGCTACTCTAACTTGGAAGAATTGTTTTCAAAAAATTCATCAAGTATATCGTCTAAATCCAAAGGCATGATAAACCTTTCTCTATAATCTTCATAAATCGGATTTTGCAACCATCGTTTAATATCCAATGGTTTAATTATTGTTTTTGTGCCATTTATTTTATGAATAAGAGGGGTTTTATTTTTTGAGCGTCTTCTTTTTTTTAATATATTAGAAGGAATTTCATTATTCCAAATAATTGGTAGCATATAGCCGGAATTATCAATTTTGAATGTACCATAATCATCATCGATTTGGTTTGGGAGGACATCCACTCTATAATAAAACGAGTTAATTCCTTTAAAATTTTCCTGGAATTGTAATCTTATCTGCCGAACTTCTGAGGTAGCAAATGGGGTTTTAGAATGTTTTGTATAAAGTCAATAAGAGCATTATTATATTGTTCCTTAACTAAACTGGATTCAAGACATAACCAAGCTACTGTAAGATTATTAAAGTTTGACCTTTGAGCTAGAGACCGACCATTGTAAAATGGTCCTGTTGGTTGCCCTTTACAAAATTTAATTAATCGACTTATCTTTTTTCTTAGCCCTTGATTCTTAAATCGAAAGCTTGCCTTTTCAATTAATAAAACTTGAGAATCATTAACCCATAATTCCTTTAATTCATTAACTGGTTTATTTGGATTCCTTCCTTTAAAAAAGGCGCCTCCTCCTGTTTCTAAAAATTCCCCTGTTCCATCAAAATCAATGATCATAAAAAGGCCAGGTCCATTAGGAATTTTGTTTGCATCCTTTTCAAATTCACTCAATTTTATAAATCCCTCAAAGCCCTGAGATTGATATCTTTCTATAACTAAGGTGTTATCTACCATGAAATAAAATTTTACTAAATTTATAAAAAGTTAGGAAGTATAAGTTTGCCATGAAACGTGTGTAAAATTAATTTTTGCATATTGAAACATATAGAGGCCTCCTAACTTTTTTCTTTTTCTTCCCCTCAGTCTTTATTCCAGTCTATAAGTTCTTTACTATATAAAGTTCAATTGTACGTCGTCAAAACAACTTGGACTTTTTCTTAAGTACAGTTTCTTAAATACAATTTAGCATTTTTTGTTTTCATTTTTTTGTGATTAGACTAAAATCCTACGACCATTTTACGTTGCATATAATCCATTCTCCTGATTCGTATTGATCTTTGTTTTATTAACTCCCTTCTTTTCAAGATCTCTTCCTGTCTGCCATAGTAAACGTCTGAAGGCGTTACATTGTCCAATGATTCGTGGTAACGTTCGTTGTTATAATAGCTAACCCATTGAGCTATTGCCTCTTTCAACTCATCCGGACAATAGTAGTTATTTAATTTTACCACGTTTTTCATAGACCGATGATAGCGCTCGATCTTGCCCTGGGTTTGCGGATGATGCGGTTTTCCATGGATAGATTTAATGTTTGCTTTTTTCAGGTACTCCTTCAGCTCTGATGCGATGTAACAGGATCCGTTATCACTTAGGAGTTTTGGTTTGTGCATCTTTTCCAGCCCTGCTAGTTTAATGGCCTGGCCCACATTTCTTTGAACATCCTCCGATCGCATATTTTCACATAGCTCCCAATGAACAATATAACGACTGTAATCATCCAGGATGGTGCTGAGGTAATACCAGCCCCATCCCAGGATCTTAAAATAAGTGAAGTCGGTCTGCCACATTTCATGCACAAAGCAGGTTTGCTGCGTGTACTGATCTGCTGCAGCCATCAGGATATAATCCGGAGTGGTGATCAGCCCTTTTGACTTTAGAATACGGTACACACTGCTTTCAGATATAAAGATCTGCTGGGCATCACAGAGTTTACAGGACAGCTCCCTGGGCGATAATTCAGGGCATTCCAACGCCACTTCCACCACCAGGTTCTTCTGCTCCTGCGGAATACTATTCCAGCGCTGCCTGTTGTTGCTTCGCATCGGGGCAAGCCCTTCCAGACCGTTTTGCTGATAGAGCTGGTACCAATTGTAAAAACTGCTTTTATTCACTCCCAATTGTTTCAGGGTGCGGTTTACACTTAGGTCAGAGCGCTCTACCAATCGGATGATCTCTGCTTTCTCAGATGAAGATAATCGCATGTGCTTCCTGAAGGTTTCGCTTATTCCAGCATTTTCAAGCTTTTTTTTAAAATGTCTTCCCGCAAGGTCAGATCTGCTACTAATTCTTTAAGGCGCAGATTCTCTTTTCGCAGCTCAGCCACCTCATCGGTAGTGGCCTGTCGTTCGCCATCGCCATGCAAACGCTTCTTACCGGCCTCCATGAACTCTTTGTTCCAGGTATAGAACAGATTATTGCTTATGCCATATTTGCGACAAATACCTGCCGTAGAAAGCTCCCCGCGCATAGCTTCCATGACAATCAATATTTTCTGTTCAGATGTAAAGGTGCGACGGGTTCTGCGGCGAACTTCTTTTACGAAGTTCTCTGTAGTTTGCTTTTGACCTGTTTCCATGAGATGTTTTTTTTGAGGTTAACAATGGAAACTGTCCTTAAATTTAAGTAATTTTTAGTCCAGAATTATTTGACGGGTTAAATTGTGTATTCATCGATGGCCCTGACCATGACAAAAGCATGTAAAGGGGATGATGAACGTAAGCGGGATAGGCTAAGAAATTAGGGTATGAAGTGCTAGTGATTCACTATTTAGATTTAGAAAATGGAATCACATTATTATCTAATTCATTGAGATAGATGATGCGCATTTAATTAAATAATTATGAAGTCACAGGCTTTCTTTCAGGACATTCGCCATCAGTTGTTACAGGAGCTAAAGACTGCTGAAGAGTCAATAGTTGTGGCAATGGCATGGTTTACTGATAAAAACTGTTCAGGGAACTCGTAGATAAGGCCAGCGCTGGTGTAAGTGTGAAATTATTACTGGCACAGGATGATATCAACCGTGATTATGGCCCCGATTTTTCAATCCTTGAAAGGGCGGGTGGAGAATTTACCTGGGTACATATTGGTGTATCTGACAATATCATGCATAATAAATTTTGTGTGATAGACGATTGTACGGTAATAACAGGTTCCTACAATTGGACCAACCGGGCCAATTCTAATCATGAGAATATAACTGTTCATTGGGATGCTGAGGATTTAGCCAGTATGTTCATTGATGAGTTTAACAGGTTAAATGCTTTATACAGCGGAGGTACTACAAGTACACTTAAGCAATTCGATTATGCTAAGATTGCTAGCAGGCTCCAGTTGATCAAATTTCATCTTTCCCTAAATGAATTTGAAGAAATAGAAGCCCAAATTAAGAAAATTAGAAAATTTGAATTGATAGAAGATGTAGAAGAAATACTCACCCTTTTGGAAAATCATTTTATTCAGATGCTTTAGTGGCTATTGAAAAATTGCATAAAAGATACAGCGCTTTAATTTCCCTGGATGCGGACAGAATTCATCAATTAAGAATGGAGATCCGATATCTGGAGATTGAATATGGAACCCTTTTAGAACATCGTGACCTACTTTCCCGAACGATTGATGAATTCAGGCATATAGTACGAATGGCATTAGGTGAGCTTATTCGTCATTTATTGGAATTGAAAATTGCATGGTATAAGATCCGTGAAAAAATGGGATTTACAGAAAAGTTTGAAGACCTGAAGGATGAGTTTGAGGCTTTTGAAGAGGAGCTAAATCGGGATAAATCGGATACTAAACCAACACTTTCAAAAGAGGAAGAAGCAACAATTAGGGAGCTTTATAAAAGGGGTGTAAAGCTTTGCCATCCCGACATGGTGTTAGAAGAGCATAAAGAAAAAGCCCATAATATTTTCATTCGTCTTAAATCGGCTTTGGATAGAAATGATTTGAAAGAAGTGCAATTTATTATAGAGTCGCTGGAAGCTGGTATTTGGGATCTAGGTCCGGAAGTTTCTTCTATATCAGAATTAGAGCGATTAGAAAGTATGTTACAAGATTTGAGGTTAAAAGTAGCGCAGATTAGAAGAGAAGTAAAAGGTCTGGCAGAAGCAGACGATTATGTGGAAATGCAGAAATATCCAACTGTAGAAGAGTATATACAGCTACAAAAAATAGCAATTGAGAAGGAATCAGAAAGGTTATCAGAAAAAATAAATGAATATAAAAATGGCCAATTCAGTAGTTAAAACAGGAACAGGTTCAGTTTCATCTTCAAGTGGAACTAATATAGCAACATTATTAAAGCAATTGAAGAAGACAAAGATGTTTGACCAACTTTGTTTATTGGTTTTAGATGGTTCCGGATCAATGAGTCATACACTGGAAGATGGGAGTACAAAAACGGAAGCTACCAAAACCGCCGCAATTGAACTGTTGAGAACATTAAAGAAAAGCACTAAATCGTCTGGATTTTATGTTGGTATTATTTGTTGTGATACTATTCCTCAGATAAAATTATATCCCCCCAATTGATTCAATAAATGAGGGCTGATATTGATTTAGGTGATGAGTTTGGTGAAGGAAGCTTTACAAGAATTGATTTGGCTTTATCTGAGGCAGAGAAGATGGCTGCGGCATTTCTTAAAGCAACAGAACCGAAATCAGTTAAAAAGGGATGCCCGGATCTTGTTAATGTCTGATGGTTATTGCAATGAGCCAGAGAACACAAGGGAAGTGGTTATCAATATTAAAGAGTAATCATGGAGAAAAAATAAGAATGTGTTGTTGTTTATTATCTAATGAAGACGAGGAAGATTTAGATCAAGCTGAAGCATTAATGAAAGAAATTGCATCTAATGACAAAGGTGGTAGGCTTTGTTTTACTAAAGCAAGTACCGGTAGGGATTTGAGGTCATTTTTTGAAGGAAGTTCAACTGACGAATAAATATGGCACATTTTGTAATATCAGATAAAATTGATTTGCCTGGTAAAGGGGAAGATTATGTTGTTGAGGGATATACCGAGGACAAGAGTCATGCAATAGCATGTATAGCAGATGGAGTAAGTAGATCTGAAGAGTCAAAGCAAGGGTCATTAATAGCTGCTCAAACGGCTTGTCGCAGATTGAAATATACTTTTGAAAATGAAGAATTAATTCCTGATTATAACAGTATATACGCTGAGATAGTTAATGAATTAAATCGCATATCTGCATCTCATATTTTACTTGCGCCGAAATATACCCAATCATTATTTGCTACCACATTAATAACCGGTTTCATTAATGATTCAGCTGCTCAATTCTCTTTTGTTGGTAATGGTGCTATAATTCAGATGAGAAAAGAGTGGTGGGATTTAACTGATGATAACCTTTTGTTGCTCGGGATTATAAATTATTTAAATCCTCATATTCTTCTTAAAGATGGGGATACTCCATTATATAAAGTTTTAAAAGTTGATCAGAGCATAGTGGAATGGAACCAGATGTTATTACTATCAATAGCAATACAGTTGCAGATTCAATTTTTTTAATTTGCTCAGATGGACTATGTACATCAGAGGATTTTACCTTTTTTCATCATCCTGAAGAAGGGGAATTTTATAGGAAAGAGAATCCGCGTCTGATGCATTTCTTACAAACGCTTAAAAGACATAAAGAGAGTATTAAAAGTACACCTGATGAATTTAAGATTGACTTTAGAAAGCATTGTTATTAAGGATTTGATGGTTGATGATTTGTCATATGCCCTATTTATACCAGAAGCTTGGCATTTAATTACAGAATATAAAAGTTATCATCTCTTTGGAAGACATATTCGATCTGTTCAGATTCCCTGATTTGGAAATTGAAGAGACTCTATTGCTAGTGAGGTGATGTGGCTAAATTTATACATTAGAAACAACTAGTATTAAATATTATCCTCTAACTGGGTTGTAAAAGTGGCTTTACAGGAAGAAAAAGGCAAATAAGTCTGGTTCCGAACAATGAAGGAACTTTATAATAAACTAAAAGAATATCAACAACTGCATATGATAGTTGATCCACTAGAAATATTGGCTGACTATCCACCACTTATTGGGTTTCCTGAAGCAATGTGGGAAGGTGAACTTGATGGTAATCAGGTTTATTGTTATTTAATGCCGGATTTAAATTCTCTTGGTTTTACATTATTTGACGATCTGATTACATTTAATATCCAGTTTAGAAAAATATATCGCAGGCTTGTTTGATGAGAATATAATGCAAGGTAGATTTCGTGGCATTTATCAGTTGTGTAAAACTTTTAATCTTTTATGAGGCAAATTCAAATTTGTTCATGGTGATATAAAGTCTAAATCAATTTGGATTAATCTAAATAATCACAATGTTGTTCTTATTGACTATGATGGAGGCCATTTTGAAAGTTTGGAATAATAAGCCATTTAATAGTTGGGTTTTTCGGAGCTCCCATTTGGGGGAGGAACAAGCAGTGGCTTGCTCCTGAAATCTTAAGGAAGTAAATGAGAATCAAAAGAAGCTAAATTAAAAGTTTCTCTGGAAAGTGAAGCTTGGTCATTGGCTTTTGGAACATTTCAATTAATGACAGGTATTTCCTTTCCATTTTTAAGGAGTTGCAATACGAAAATTGATGTCAATTCTTGAATCATCATATTGGCCTGAAATTGACCCGAATTTGATTGTAGCAAAGAAACTGACACATTGAAATATTTAAGTAGCTTAATTGAAGTATCAAGAGTATCCAGTAATATGGCTAAGATTTCTGGGAGACATTTAATAAAGGATTTGACAACCCTAAAAAAAGATATGGTTGAGGGATTGGGCAACTATTTATTAAAAACCATTATATGAAAAACAACCATTCATAAAATTTCTTTTTCGAAAACGAAGATTCTGGAAGGTGAAAAGCTGTATATTACTTGGAATATAGAAGATGGCTTACTAAGACTTAATGGAAGTATTGTTCCTAACGATTATTCAGAATCAAGGGAATGGGCAAATGTTCCAAAATTAAGTGTGAAAAATGAGTTTGGTACATGGATGATTTCTGTACCACTTGAAATTGTAAAAAAGTTGTTGTAAATAGTTGCAGTCTTTCTGAAAAAAAGATTAAAGTTGGATCCGAAATACAGATCAATTGGAATGTTCTAAATGTGGCCAAGATATTTGTCATGATAAATGGAGAAAGTTTGAAGCAAATGGCAATTCATACACTTATACTCCTGACCTGGTGATAGCATAATAGTAAAGTTTATTAGCAAATATGGATTACAAGAAGAGTCAATTGAATTACAACCTAATGTAATTTGCCCAGTAAAAATTAATTCTTTTAAAGCCAACAGAACATTTACAGCAGAGACACTTCCAATTATTTTTTCATGGAATGTTGACGAGGCTAATACAATAGAAATAGCTGGTGAGATATTGACATCTGAAGACAATAATCAGTTGCAGATTACGCCTAAAGTAAGCAAAGAATATAAATTGATTGGCAGAAATGAATTTTTCGAAGCTTCAGAAACTATTTATATCGAAGTATTGCCAATTCCAAAGATTAATCTGAAGTTGCCTGATATGCCAACCATCAAAATGGAAACACCTGATCTGTTTGGTACTGTTCCTGATATTATAAAAGAACAAGATCGTATTTTATCACGATTAAAAGATTTGTTCCGGAAATAAAAGATATCTTATTTATGAAAGAGTTTTTGCTAAAATATTCTGGAATTAATTTAGGAAGTTTATATATAGTACCAGGGCTTACTTCATTATTTTATTCTATTATTATTTTCCTAGGTATTTATATGGTTTTAACATTAGCAATAGCAATTGCAGCTTTTCAATACATGCCAATCACAATTGCTTCAAATAGGGTACTAATTATAATATTTGTCATATCATCAGTTGTAGGCTATAGTTATTTCCTATTAAATGTATTTATAAAGAGAACCCATTTTTACAATTGACAATTGCCTTTTTTACTGGATTATTTTTAGCCACAATTATTGCCACATTGGTTTTAATGGTAATATTTAAGGATTATTTTAATATTCAGGATCAAGTGTTACAGGTTTATGTAAATAACATTTCGCATGGCAATTTACCTGACTTAGTAGTCCAAAGGCTAAATACATTGTGGTATGGGGATGAAGGGCAGCCTTCCTTTTTGGTTCTTGTGTTCATGTTTGTCATTACTACCCTAATGCTTCCTTGGGTTGTTTGTGTAAGATTTGCCCGTTCATCTGATTATAGAGCTTTTAATGATTTTAATAAAATTCAACATAAGACTATATGAGTACAAAATCTATAATAAAGAACAGCAGATTGCAGTACTTTTTATGGTTGGTAAGTGGAAGTGAGATTTCTATTTTAAGACAATGTCCAAGTGATTATAACAGGCATGCAGGAATTGGATTTACTATTTTGATGACCAGTTTATTCGGAGCATTTGCTGGTGGGTATGCTGGATATTATTTTACACATAGTGGATTAGGTGCTTTTGTTTTTGGAATAATATGGGGGATGTTGATTTTTAGTATTGATAGAACCATGGTGGTTTCAATGAAGAAACGTCCTGGAGATACATGGAAAACCTATCTGGGTCAAATAGTTGCTCGTTCTGTTTTAGCTGCATTAATCGCTTTTATTATATCAATTCCGCTGGAGTTATTGGTCTTTAAAGACAATATTGATGCAGGTCTAAGCCTTTACAAGGTTAACAAACAAAAACAATTAGCAAATTCTTTAGACTCCTTATATAAACCTGCTGTGGATTCTATAAAGGCAGCAATTGAAGGCGCTCGGGCTGATTCTTTAGAGAGAGTTAGTTTAAGTGATCCAAAAGATGAGGAATTTAAGCAATTAATTTACAGATCCAATAGTCTTTCAAGTTCTATCAGCACTATAAATAATATAGCTAATCAAATAAAAGATAGGGCAAATCAATTTTTAAGACAAGCCTATGTTCCACATGATTTTGGAGGAAAGACTTTAGATAAAGAATCTCAGGCCTATAAGCAATTTTTTCTAGTTTATTGGCTTCATCAAGAAAAAAGAGATCAGAGGCTACAGGGTTTTTTAATTGAGAAAAAAATTGTTGATCTTAATATATATAATAGAAGAGAGGCTCATAAAACTGCTTATAGTGAAAAGGTAAGACCGCGAGAATGAATCAAAGAGAAATAGATAGTATAAGGCAGGTGAAAGAAACTAAAATTGATTCTACAAATACAAAATTTGAAGATGCCTTACAGAAAATTGACAACTCATTTTCTGTTCGGTTTGATGTAATCACTTTTTTATCTAATAAAAGAGATCCAGGTGGAAATAAGGAATTTCCTTCTGTTTTTTTCTTACTATGGCTGATCAGAGTTCTATTTTTTATAATAGAAATTTTGCCAACAGTTACAAAGGTTATGACACCGTTTGGAGCTTATGATATGACATTATATGATGAAGAACAAAATCTTAAAGAGATTAAGCTTCCGGCTGCAAAAAAAATATTGATAAATGAAGCGGAAATAGATAAATCAATTGAATATGATGAGCGAAAACGGCAACAGCAATATAGGGCAAGTAAGGAAGGTGATTTACATGATAGCCTGGTTGATAGAATAATGGATTCACAAAATAGAATTGCTCAAAAAATATTAGATGATTGGGAGAAGGAAAATGGCTTAAATGGATAACCCTTTGTTTTGTAGTGATATTTCACCAAGCCGGGTTACGCTGAGAAACACCTTACTACAGATATTTGGTAAAATTCCGTTTTAAATGATAATACCTTACCTCAATTAATTAGTTATTTGCTAATTTGTACCTAGAGTTTAATCGGCTTAATTTCCTAAGACTTTAGGGTCATCCCCCATGTTTCTTAAATAATTTCGTAATAATTCAATTTGTTTTTTAATGAGATTATCTTGATTATTGTCTATGGATTTTATCGTTTGTAAAATTCTAATGCGCTCTCGAACTATTTCTTGGATATATTTTATGTTTTCTTCTTGTTGCTCGGCTTCTTCTATTTCATCCTTCAATGTGTACATTTCTGTACTACTGCCAACCATTATTATAGATCGAGTTAAGGAATTGTACAAACCATAAATTGATTGTTTTTTATCTACTGTAAGCACACTGAGAGCCATAAAGTGAATTGTAGTTTGTGTTATAAATTTACAAAATATTTGCAAATCTTTAATTACGGTTATCAACGGTTTATAATGAATCCGCTTTCCTATAAGGGCTTGAAAAAATCTCTGCCTTAATAATTAAAAAATGGAGCCAATTGTTCGTAAATAAAAAAAGTCCGGGCATTACCTGAACTTTTTCTTCTGCCGTGGTGTGGGGCAGGATCGAACCGCCGACACAAGGATTTTCAGTCCTTTGCTCTACCGACTGAGCTACTGCACAGTCCCCAGACGAAGCATAAGCGAAGTCTGGTTACCCCTCTACATTCAAGCCTAAAAGTTGAAGCCTTAATGCTTTTCCCAACCTTTGCCGAGGCTATGGCCGGGATCCTGTATCAGGGCTGCAAGTATAAGAAGGAATTGCTTATTTATAAAATGTACTAAGTAGTTATTTTTTAGGTGTTTTAGATAGCAAATCCTGATTTTTTAACCCTAGATGCTTCCAAAAGGATGGCCCATGATTAGAGATCAGAGCTTCCATCCCGACCTGATCAGAAAGGCCTTGCATTTCTTACAAAACTCTTTTTCTTCTCCTGTTGTATTCTTCCCTTCTGCATCTCTCATAAAGCAGGTTTTTTCCGGGCAGTGTGGTAATCCCGAAGTATGACCGAGTTCATGTATAGCCACCTTCCAGAAGGAGGATTTATTCTTTAACCTGTAACTGGAAGCTACTGCTGCATTTCCAGGGCAAAATCCTAAGCCCAATACTCCCCAATCTGCTTTGCCATTTTTGGTGGTACTAATGTCGACGTTGGTTATACCAAGGTAAACCTGGTTAGGTTGGGCTTTTTTACCCATCCAGTTGATTAATGAATCTGCTCTGTAACGACCTCTTGGCTTGTAATATGCTGAAATAGGAAATGATGTTGACTCTCCAATTGTAATGCCTGGAATAAATTGTTTGAGTTTAGAATAAGTGGCGTTTATAAATGATTTTGGTAAATTCTTTCCCAGCGGTAGAATAATAATTGATAGGCCTTGATCAGAAACTATATTATTATAATAAGATGATCCCTTGTTTAATCCTTTTGTCGAGGGATATTTAGGGTTACTTAAAAGAGTAAAACAAGAAAAGATAAGTAATTGGTATAACCTGCTCATTTAGAAATAAATTATACTGTTTGTAACTTCTCCAAAATCCTCACCATCGCCATTGTATCCAATCCACAATAATCCAGCAACTGTTTCCTGATAAGTTCAATTTTGATCTGATCCTTCTCAACCTGAAGCTCATAAAATGCTGCACTTGCCATTGCCCCATTATTTATGGCAAGCGAATCATAGCTCAGTTCCGGCACCAGGGCGGGTAATACATATTTAATGGAGTAGGATCCCTGCATTTCAGGCAGACGGTAACTTTTCCGGAATGGCGACATCAGGTCTACCATGCGGTCCTGGATGGCGGTAATAGCTTTTGCCATTGAAGGAAAATCAATCTTTAGCTTCTCCAGCACCTGTGATTCAAAGGTTTTATTATAAACCAAGATCGAGCCTTCGCTGCCACAGTCTTTTAATAATTGAGAAAGGAATTTATCCAGCCCGTCATGCGGATGAGTAGCAAGATAATACTGATGCTCCAATTGAGTTTTGCTGGTTAATTGTTTATGCAAGGAATACTGAAATGGGATCTGCCGGTAACTCCAGTGTCCATCACATTCGGGTACGGCTGCCATCCAGGTTTCGAAATCCAGGTAATGCAGGGGGTATTTTAATTCTCCCAGGAATTCTTTGATAACGCTCTTGTCTATAAACGCTGGTTCCGGATCAGGATCTGCTTCGTCTTTATAACAATGACCCATAAAATCGCATTCATATGGCTTGGTACAATAGTCACCAATTGCTACCAGGGGCATTTTCTTTGACTTCAACAAGCTCTTTAACTCCCTGGCCTTTTCAATGATAAATGGTTGTTCTTCTTGTACGACTTCTAAAACAGATTCACTATGGAATAATTGCTGAAGGTCAAGTGCGCCTCTGCGGATATAATTTGTATTGAGATGGGTGATGAACATATCGGCCAGTGCGATTCCGGAATGGCTGATCACATAATACTGGTAAGCGGCATCCTGCACGAATGCGGGCTTCACACTGGTGCTGCTCTTCACCTCATACCCATACCATTTACCCCTCCGCTTTACCATGATATCTATGGCGCAAAGCAATCCTTCATATTGAAAGGCCGCCTCATAAATAATGGAATGTCCCTCCCGGATATAGCGGGCCGTATCGGCAACGGATCGCTGGTATTCAAAAGGAGTAGGTGGCGCGGCATTCACCCCTCCCGGGAATAATTGCCTGGCCAATTCTCCCACATTGGTTCCCCTTTGGAATATTCTGATCTGCTCCTCATCCATTTCATCTCTTAGATCAGGCTGGAATTTATGCAGCCATAGTCGCTTGCTACACTGGCAGCCGTACATGAACGTGGATTTGGAAAGCAGGTGACGTGGTGGCAGTGGATCGGTCAGCATTGGTCCTCGGGTTTAAGGTCAAGCAATATTTTTTCCGGCAATTGCTTGGAAGCATTGGCTCCCATTTTCTTCAGCTCTTCTATACGGCCGATCATATTACCGCGACCGGAAGAAAGTTGCTTGAAGGCGGAATTATATGAATCGCTGGCATCGTTTAATTTCTTGCCCAAGCCTTCCATATTATCGATGAAGCCTACGAATTTATCATAGAGGGCTCCGGCTTTATCAGCAATTTCTATGGCGTTCTGGTTTTGCTGCTCCACTTTCCAGAGATCACCGATGATCTTTAATACGGCCAGCAGGTTGGTCGGACTCACGATCAGGATCTTTCGGTCATAGGCGTATTTCCATAATTGAGGATCACCCTTGACTGCTTCCAGGAAAGCGGGCTCAATTGGAATGAAGAGGAGTACATAGTCCAGGGCCTGCGCATAGCGGGGATAATTCTTCCGGCTAAGTCCATCGATATGACTACGGATACTTTTTATGAGATCAAATAAGCAAAGGTCCTGCGCTTCTTTATCCACTGCGGCCACCATCGCATCCCAGGCGATCAGGGAAACCTTCGAATCCACGATCACTTTTCGCTGATCGGGATAATAAATAGTGGCATCCGGCTGCAGTCCTTTGCCATTCTCGTCTTTAATGATATTGCCCGTACTGTCTTTTATAAATTCCTGTAACTGGTATTCCCTTCCTTTGGTAAGTCCGCTGTTTTCCAAAAGACTTTCCAGGATCATTTCACCCCAGTTGCCCTGCAGTTTATTATTGCCCTTTAACGCGGTGGTGAGGTTATTGGCTTCCTGGCTCACCTGTGCGCTGGCAGCAACCAACTTACTTACCTCTTTTTCCAGGGAGAATCTTTCCTTAGATTCTTTGTCATAGGTATCTTCCACTTTCTTTTTAAAATCAACCAGCTGCTCTTTAAAAGGAGTAAGGATGATCTTCATTTTCTCTTCATTGGAAGTGGATAATTTTTCTGCATTCTGCTCCAGCATTTGTTTGCCCAGGTTCAGGATCTCAAATTTCAATTTTTCACCCAGGTTCTGGAGTTCCTGGTCCTTTGCACTCAGTTTTTCCCCGTAGCTTTTATTCAGATCATCTATGTGGGTTTGAAGGGAGCCAGCCCTGATCCTTAATTCATCTCTTTCCCTGATGGTTTCCTCCAGTTTTTTGGTCTGCTGCTCGTAGGAAGAAGTTTGCAGTTCCAGTTTCGTCAGTAATTGGGTAAGGGCTTTACCAAGACTGGCTTTGTGCAATAACCAGCTAATGATCGAGGTAAGTATAATGCCAATGCCGAGTCCGAGAATGATATCCATAGTAAAAGTTTTAAAGGAAAGTAAAATAGGAGGGGAGAGGATATTATCCTACTGATCCCAGTTTGCTAATTTCCGTGGACTGGCTTTTGCCAAAGAAACTGGTAATGTCAAACCAATATTCCGCTTCATAATGATACATCTGTTCATCAGTCATTTCACCCATAGCTTTTTCAAATTCATCCTGCTTAAAGGCTGTAACGGCAATTTTTAAATGATCAAAGACCTTGTTTTCTTCAATTACTAATTTCTGTGTTATCAGTTGGTGGTTTATTCCTGCAAATTGCTGGTCTTTTGGCCTGAAAATGATCAGCTCTTCAAAAATTCTTTTCTCCACAATAATATATTCAATGGCCACCCCATCAAATGGAAGTCCACAGTTCACGATGGGGTCATTTTTATCGATGATAATGGCATCTTCCATGGTATAACCCCAGCCCCCTTTTATTGGCAATTCTTTTCCCAATGACTTAAAGTCTTCAAATAAGACCTGGCGGAGGGGAATTTTAGTATGAACAATATGATCGGTAAGCAGGGTGGGCATAGGTAAAGTTTAGTGGACAAACTTAGTATTGATGATTGCCATCTATTTACATTCAGCAGTGTTGCTTTCAGCTTTTCTCATAAATCTTTCCAAGCGCCTTTACTTCTTCTTTAATTCTGTTTTTAAGGCTTTCCGGCTTCAATACGCGAACGGCTGCTCCATATGAGAGTATTGCCATTACAAGTTCCTGTGTAATAAACAGTTTTAACTGAATGAGGACCTCGTTCTCATTTTCACTGATTATATGTTGTGATTGATGGAGGGGTTGGCTCCTGATATATTCAGCCTGCAGCGGCTGGAAGGCAAGTTCAATGTCTTCTGGTTCCTGGTCATGGACTTGGGTTATACCCAGGGAATATTCAAAGAATTTGGCTCCATTAAAGTTTTCATCTGATCTGAATGTTGAAGCGGCGTCATCGATCTCCTTTATACGGTCGAGGGCAAATACCAGGATATTTTCAGCCTGTTCAGAATAACCCACCACATACCAGCGGTTACGGTATTCCTTGAGCAGGTAAGGGGATAGGGTATGCTCACGCGCATCCCTTCCAAAAGGCTGGTACTGCAGATTTAGCGTTTTCTTATGGAGAATGGCCGTGATGATGGTCTCCAACCAGCGGCTGTCGGAATTGTCTACAGGCAATTCCGTTTGCAGGATAGCCGATTCATTCTTGCCAATGATCTTACTGATCCGGTATCCTTCGATCAGTTTATTGATGGCATTTTCAAAATGCCGGAACATATCGGTACCTTTTAATTGCTGTAGCAGGGCCGTTGAAAAATCAAGGGCTTCTATTTCTTCATTGCTCAGGGGCAGCTTCTTAAAAGAATAGTTTTTATCGGAATAAAAATAACCTCCGCGGTTACGGTCGAATTTTATCGGTGCCCCAAATTCCCTTTTGAGGCAGGCCAGGTCCTTGTTCAGCATGCTCTCTGATATTTCCGTACCGATCTGTTCCTGGATCTTATCCAGCATGAAGGCGGCATCGGGGAAAGGATGCATGCTGTTGGTCAGGCAGCTATCGATGATGCGGTAGCGGAGTAGGGCGTTTTTGTTGACAGGCATGGCAGGCAGGTTGTAAGTTGCGGGTTTCGGGTTCAAGGTTCAAGGTTTCGTGTTAGGGAAATTAGTGAGTCTTATTGAGAAGTCAAAAGAGTTGAATGCTTATATTGTAAATATGCGGGATTGAGTAAACCTACCTTGTGGTATAGCATAATTGCAATAACCAAATCTAAAACAACTATGAGTTTAGTAACAGAAGCTTTACTGTTCGCCACGCAACACCACCTTCACCAGCACCGAAAAGGAACCAGGATACCCTATATGGTCCACCTGCTGAATGTATGTAAGATCCTGGCCGAGCGGGATTGTTCCGATGAGATCCTGGCTGCGGCCCTGCTGCATGATGTGGTGGAGGATACCGAGGTGACCATTGAAGAGGTGGATCACCTATTCGGCGAGGAGGTTGGTTTCCTGGTTCGGGGTGCCACCGAGGCGGACAAGCTGGATAAGAAGGTGATCGAGAAAAAGGAAGCTGGCAGGAGCGGAAGAAGCATACCATCGATTTTATACTTCATGAGGGCAGCGTGGAACAGTTACTGGTAGTAGCCGCCGATAAACTGGATAACCTGCGCAGTATTTATCATGACCATGGAATGATAGGAGGGAAACTATGGTCCAGGTTTAATGCTACTAAAGACCAGCAGTACTGGTATTTCTCCTCTATTGCTGAGGCATTGAAGCAGCGGGCAGACGAACATGATATTATAAAAGAATTGGCCGGTCAACTGGAGATACTGGTCAATAATTTGTGGCCGGACAAGGCGGTCAATTGATTTCAACCTCCTTCTTTTAGACAAAATTCAAATGGTATATCCCTGAATTATTGGTTGGAATAGTAAACAGGAAAAAGCCATGATCACAATCCTCTAAAAAATTGAATGTCTTCCAATTCTTTGGAATAGCAGGAAAGATCATCGTAAACTTCTTTACCTGCCCGGGTTCCGAGAAGTAATATTTTTCAGGTTCAACGGGGACAAACAAGATATTGATCACCTGCAGCCATTCAGAATAAGCGGTTTCAAAAATATAGCTTTTCGGGGTCATGTAGATCCAACCTCCGTTGTTGTTACTGGCTCGGGCAGTAAATTGGCAATGCAGGATCGTAAACCTCTCCTCCGAATGGATTGAATGATCGCGCATCAATTCATCCAGATTGACTACACTCGTAAGATACAGGTCCGTTTCGGAAACTAATGGAATGGCCATAGGAGAAAAATTAGCCGATAAATTTAAGACATTCTTTTGCCACCAATTGGAACTATTAGGATTCTGAATAAAATGTTCATTGTAAATAGATGGGAACAGCGGAGCTGATATTTACAGCCTAATATTCAACTAAATAGTAGTTTATGGAAAAAGAATACAGAACCGTCCTCAAGGGGATGCAGTTTTAAAGCTGGTCGGGATTCGAAATGAAGTTTTCGATCTTTCCTTTGACCTGGCCATTGCTGGCGAATTAAAAGAATGGGCAGATGCTGTGCCAGTGGGTGAGGACCATACGTTTACCAGGGAATTATTTGAGGGATGTAATGATGTGAATCTTAAACTGCTCACCGAATTACTGGGAAAAGTAGAAACGGTGGTGGACAGTTTATGTAACCTCAATAATATTCCATTTCCAGTGGAGGAGGAGCCTAATGATGAGCGGCGATCAAAAAAGGATTTCCTGTATTTATCAGATCTGCTTCCAAAAAGACATCCGGCATTTTTCCAGTCTTTCGAAAACGTTTTGGAAAAAGCAAATTTGAACTGGGGATGGCTTGAGGAACTAGGGATATCTGGGCCTGTGACTATATGCCTGTGCAGGTAAGCGAATCCAATTTTGTCAATTTTGTTTATAATCCGGATTATCTCCGCTCGGCCAAATGGAGAAAACGATCACCGATGCGTCAGCCGTTTGCGGTCTCCTGGGTATCAGTTATATCGATACGGATATTGTATTAGATGGAGGCAACCTGATCTGTTCGGGAAAAGATAAGAATGCAATTATTTTCTGTGACAAGATCTTTAAGGAGAATCCGCGCTATACGGAGAAGGAACTGATCGCTGAACTGGAAAGGCTTTTAGAAACTGACAAGCTGATCTTTATACCCACCGATCCCTATGATGTATACGGTCATGCCGATGGGCTCGTTCGATTTCTGAATGAGGATTCGGTTTTAATAAACCAGTATAGGATGAAGGATGGAGACTTCCACTGGCGTCTGCGTACAGTCCTGAAGAATGCCGGTCTTGATTACATTGAGATCCCCTGCAAAATGGCAAACAATACACATTATCACCAGGCCAATGGTTGTTATATCAATTACCTGCAGATGAAGGATTTGATTTTGTTGCCGGTCTTTGGATTAAAAGAAGACGAAGAGGCGGTAGAGCAATTTGAGTCATTGTTTAAATCGCATCGAATTGTTAGTTTAGAGTCAAACGAAATAGCCCATGAAGGAGGGGTCCTGAATTGTGTGAGCTGGGGGGTAAAGAATTGTCGATTGCCTTGTAAAGTAAAACCCTGATTTTATAAATTATCTGCGGGAATCCTCCGCACACTTAAATAAAATGATTAGTAATCTTACATTTTCGCTCACAAATGTCCATATAGCAAGGCACATGAATTGGATAGTCCTGACAAGAACGGTCCTGGTATATCAGCAACTGCCTGAAATTGAAAAGAGAATTTTTATTTTCGTTTCGACTTAGAGTGGAAATTCAGGTGTTGAGCGTAATTTTATTTAATACTCTACTATGCAAGAAAAGTCACGAATATGGCAGGAGATATTTTTTATTCATCAATATTTTCTTGACTCAAACTTTACTTTTAGTTTCATTGATAACTACTACAGCGATTTACGTAGTAGGTATGGCAACATTGGACAAACTGCAAGATTGCAAGACATTTATTTTACTATCACTGGAAAAAATTTGCCTGAAAAAATTGAACTGTCTAATGAAAATTATAAAAGCATTGAATTTCTTGTCATCGACAATTTAGATTTGGACAACATATCCCTACTTGAGAAGTTCCAAAACATTAAACAGCTTAAAGCAAGCCATAATAAAATAGACAGTATAACCCCGTTAAAGAAGTTTGCAAATTTTTCGAGTTTAGATTTATCAGGAAATTTAGTATCAAATATTGAACCCTTAAGTAAGTTTCTTAACTTAAGGTATTTAGATTTATGTACCAATCTCGTATTTGATGCAAAACCGCTTACTGAATTAGAAAATCTTTGGACGCTTGATATACAATCAAATAAAATTGATTACCTAAATGATTTTAGTAAACTTCAAGTGCTTCAAGAACTTTATATAGGCAACAATAAAATCAAGTCTTTACACGGGTTAGTAAAATTGAAAGAACTCAAAAAACTCAACTTAGGACTTAATCCATTACCTAATGAGGAATTGGTATCAATAAAAAAATCTT
This sequence comes from Chitinophagaceae bacterium, assembly GCA_016720565.1. GTDB lineage: Bacteria > Bacteroidota > Bacteroidia > Chitinophagales > Chitinophagaceae > JJ008. Next base: position 574,534 of record JADKKJ010000011.1, on the reverse strand, counting down.
TACCTAATTGTGAAATCACCTTTGAGTTTTATCCGCCAGACGATGAAGGTTTAGGCAAGTATGTTAAGCTTGAAATATTTGAAGAAATAGTTTTTTTGTTGGACCATAGCAATTATGACAAAACAAGTCAATATTGTATTTATTACTTAGAGGCTGACAACAATAAAAAGCCCTTAAAGTTAAATTCAATAATGAAGGAAGCAATCGACAAGAAAGAAATTAATAATTCTCAATTTTTTCAACGTGAACCAAAAAGAAAGCATTTCTTGGTAGACACTGATACTGAGGTAAGTTGCCAGATAGAATACTAAATTATTGCAACACCTCTACAAAAATTTCGCTAAACATAGGATTGGGTTTTCTGCAAGTTAGATTTGACCTTGTAAATCAATTAAATACATTTCCAAGCAGTAGTTCGAGCTCTAGCAATAAATCTCAATTTTAGGGTAAACTTTTATGGTAAATAAAATTTAAGGTTTCGATAATTCTTAGTAACTTAATCTTTCATTAAAAGTTTTAATTATGAAACTTGTATTTTTTCAAAATCAGAATGGTGGCGGGGGTAGTAGTACTTCAATGGAGCCCGATCCAGCGATGGATCCCAATAATATATCGCCTCCCGCTAAGTAATCTTTAGCGCCTTTTAATGCTCTCTCCAATGAGAGCATTAATTTTAATATTGCATTCTCGAAAATGCGAAAAACTTAAATCTTCACGCGCAAATCTGAACAGGGAAATGAACATAAATAACTTTCAAATAAGAGGAGCTATGTTCAGCCCTATTTCCCCACCCCTCCTATAGGCGATACATGAGACTGACCCCGGACTGACCCGGCATTAACTGGGAACTGATGTCCTATTGCTAAATATGACACCATAAGGATGACAAAAAAAAGAGGCTGAAGAAAAGGAGGAAGAATTTGGCGGTAAAACAACGGAATAAGTTTTTACTCGCCCATCCTTCACTCTGGGAAACTAAACCACTCTCAAAATTATCATGTGGCAACGCCTTTGTCCCAGACACCCTGTCATTCCAAAGGAAGTGAGGAAATTTATTTTTATATAAAAATTACACTATTAAATAAAAACAACGAAGAATATTCCTTGATTCTTTCTACAGATCACTTCTCCTTCACAAACTCATATGGCGTAAACTCCACAAAATCCGCCACTGTCACCGTTACATTTTTCACCTTACCATTTTCTAGTAGGAAAGGCCATACTTTTTTGCCATATAAAGGATCATTGAATACCGCATACATTCGGTTATTGCCAAGAGAATAGAGATCTGCAAATCTTCCTTTATGATGCTCAAACGTGGCGACCAAATGATCTTCTTTAGGTTCGATCTTCATGGTGCCATATACGGAATGGCGATAGACTCCGGTAAATGCTTTTATATCCAGCTTCATCGCTGGTTTCATACCTACCGTATCCATTTTCAGTTTATATTCTTTGGCTTCTGCCGCTTCATTCATTTTATGCCGGGCCAGCATCATTTTACTATAGTTACGATAGGGAAGTCCCAGGTAGGCATCGCGGATCTCCATTTTCAACGACTCATAAAAAGAATTGGCATCTGTATTCGTAAGAACGATGATGCCCAGTTTTTCTTCCGGCACCAGGGTTATACTGGTCACGAAGCCATTTACGCCTCCTGTATGACTGACGATCTTTCTTCCCTCATATTCTTCTATGAACCAACCCAAACCATATAAGGCGAAATGCCCGCGATTGAATGGGGCACCTCCATTGCCTTCAATTGAATTTGGTGTCCAGGTCTGGTAGATGGCGTTAAGAGGCACTACTTGTTTTCCATTTAACGAACCTTTATTCAATTGCATCAGTACCCATTGGCTCAGGTCGTGAACGGAAGAAGCAATGCTTCCGGCGGGAGCCAGGTTATCCAGTTGACCGTAAGGGATCTTTTTAATTCTCCATTCACCACGGTATGGGCTGAAGATTTATTAGTGGCCGTTAATATTTCTTTTGAAAGCGCCAGCGAACGACTCATCCCCAATGGTTCAAAGATTCTTTCTTTTATGAACTGGGCCCAGGTTTCTCCGGTTACTTTTGGAATGATCTCTCCCGCCGTCATGAATGCACTATTGGTATACCCCCATTTGGTTCGGAAACCATACATGGGTTTCAGCTTACTCATTTTATCACGCACTTCGGCCACACTAAGATCAGAATCGAAATACATAAAATCTCCCTGGAAGGTTTCAAAGCCCAGCCGGTGACAAAGAAGATCTCTGATCATGGTTTCTTTGGCTACCCATGGATCATATAATTTAAAATCAGGCAGCCATTTCTGCACTTTATCATCCAGCGATAATTTTTTATCGGCATCCAGCATGGCCAGGGCCGTAGCAGTGAAAGCCTTGGTATTACTGCCTATCATAAACAGTGTATTCGTATCCACCAGCGCGCTGCCATCCATATCCTGTGTGCCATATCCTTTTAGCAGCACCACTTTGCCGTCTTTTACAATTCCTACTGCCACACCAGGCATCTGCCATTCGCGTAGCGCGCGGTTCACATATATATCCAGGCTATCGCTGATGAAGGAAGGCGTCTTGGTCTGGGAGATACCAGGTAAACAAATAATGATCAGTAACAGGGAGGCAACTAATTTTTTCATGATAAGGTTGAGTTTGTTGTGGCGGCAATGGCTTTCTTCTTCATATTGTGGAATAAGACCCGCAAGATCAGCGGGATCATTGGGGGTATCCAAAACGCGATCCGGGGATCCCAGAGATAAACAAAAGAGAAAATGATAAAAATGATGGGGACCGATAATGCCCTGGCTGAAAAAAAACTTTGCCATGGCAGGGAGAGATTTTCAGAGATCTTATTCTCTGGGTTGCTGACATATCGCCACATAAAAAAATTAATGATACCCAGGAATGCGATATTGGCTGTATAAAAAATAACGGGTGTGATCATGCCTCGCATTACATATTCACTGTAAAACCCGGTACTAAATGGCATCAGCGCCACTCCCAGCAGGAATAACATATTCAGCCAGATCAGCCTTCCGGTAAAATTGATCACATAGCCAAATAGCCGGTGATGAACCATCCAGTATTGACCTATCAAAAGAAAACTGACCAGGAACCCAATGAATTTCGGGGTCAGGTGTGCCAGTGCTACTAATAGCGTATGGTCATTGCCCTCTCCTTCCTTCAAAACCGGGATCTTTATTTCAATGACCAATAAGGTGATGGCGATGGCGAAGACGGCGTCGCTGAAAAGGATCAGGCGTTCCAGCTGGAATTCTTTTCGAAGTTCGTTATGGAGTTGGTTGCTCATAAGCTAAGTCAAGATACTTATTTCTTTTTTTTAAGAAATATCTTTTCTTCCTTCTTATTGTTCTCCTTTCTTTTTTGCCTTGATGCAAAAAAGAAACAAAAAAGATCAAGACGAATCGAAGTGATCATTGCCTAAAGTTGAAATTTTCCTCGGACGATTCGTCGGGGGAACACACTGATTTGCGACGCTCCTTAGCTAGTTACCTCACTATACGTGTGAACTTTGACCACCCTGAAGGCGCTGTGCCCGCCCTTGCCTCTATTAAAGCAGTTAGTGTTCCTTAGTTAGGGCCGGCCAAGGCGCTTAACCACGCTGATTCTTCGACTTATTTGTCATACTGAGCGGTACCAGTCGTGACTATATTTGGTTTTATGTATCGCGAAGTATCTCCTGAATTATGGCCACAGACCTGGACTTAAGCTTCATGATTAAAAAAGCAAAGAGTTTGAAAGCTAACAGCATTTATCCTCCCCTTTAGGGGCGGGGGGTGGGCGAGTTCTTTGCCTTTAGACATACGCAGTAATTTTTAGCCATTTTTCTGAAGCCTTGATTTTTTGTTTCTTTTTTATCAAGAAAAAAGAAAAAAGATAATTCAAGAAAAAAAGAAAAAAAGTTATTGCTCTTCTTCCAAATCAATCTCCGTCTCCCTCATAAACGGATCAGGAGGATATCCTTTTTTAAATCGCTGATAAGATCGCTTAATGTATAACTGGAAATCATAATCACTCGTAAGTTGTGTAAACGCATACGAAGGACGGAACACGCGCATAAAACTATCCAGCCTGCTCCCATCAAGCAGGGTAAGTCTTCTTACCAATGCTTTGCTGAAACGGTGATCCACAAATTTATCCCGTTCATCCTGCAGTAATCTCCGCTGGAAGGAGGCCATGCTTTTGTTTCGCTTGAATCGGAACATGTTGATGATCTCATCCAGGTCGAAGCCTGCGCCGGCACCAAATGCAGGAGTTACTGTTTTAAGCCGGGGCTTCTGGTAGTTGAAAATTTTTGAATAATCTATCCGGTTCTGAATAGAATCCCGTTTGTAATCTTTAGGAAGGATCTTTACTTCCCTTAATACAGGAATATTTATCTGAATGGAAATATCAAAGGACTGGGGATTGAGGATCTTTAAAACAGGAAATTTCTGCGTGGATTTATTCAGGTAACTGAACCAGATCGAATCTTTCTCGCTTACATCGATCACATATACACCCTGGGAATTAGTAATAGCGCCTTTGCCTGAACTGCTCAGTACCGAAACTGCTTCCATCGGATAATTCCGGGAACTGTCGTACACCGTACCTCTTATCTTATACTGCCCAAAAGCAGCAGTGCAGCACCGATAACAATAATATTAAGTAGAGTTTATTCAAATCAGCCGCCAAGTAACAGAAACAAAATCTAAAGGGAATGTTGTAATTGGGCTTATTCACTCATTAATTGTTTCTCTATCACTTCAGCGAAATGTTTATGTTCCAGTTCATGGATCCTTTTTGTAAGCGTTTCAATGTTATCATCCGGATGAACCGGGCACCTGGCCTGGAACAAAACCTGTCCATGGTCGTAGATCTCATCTACCAGGTGAATGCTGATACCTGATTCTTTTTTGCCTGAAGCGAGGACTGCTTCATGCACTTTTTGTCCATACATTCCTTTCCCTCCAAAATCGGGAAGCAGGGCCGGATGTATATTAATAATACGTCCCCGGAATTTCTGCACCATGGCTGCCGGTACCTGCCAGAGAAAACCAGCCAGTACGATCAGGTCAACTGCGGCATCTTCCATTTCAGGCAAATAGGCATCGCCCTGGAAAAACCGTTGTTTTTCTATGATCAGGAGGGTATTCCTTCTTTTATAGCGATTTCAGCACCCCGGCCCCCGGTTTATTGCAAACGATCAGCACTACCCGGATCCGGGGTGATTCCGGAAATGGTCGATGATCTTCTGGGCATTGGAGCCGGCGCCTGAGGCAAAAATGGCCAAATGTTTTTTCCCCATTTCGGGACTGGATATTTTTGCTAAACCTATCTTAGACAATATTTTAGTAATGTATTTTATGAAGAATTTAAACTGCCCAAGCGGAATGCTGAGCAGGATCACAGCCATGGGCCAGATCAGGGTGATCAATAAAATATAGACCAGGGTCCAAAGCCAATCGGCCTGGATTGACAAAAGATTCATGATCTTTTTTCCCAGATAGCCGGTCAGGCTTCCGCCCAGGGCGAAGGTGCAGAGAATAAGGGCCAATTGCCATTCATTGACCTTCCATTTTTTTTTCAGGGATGAGAACATAGGGCTTGTTACAGGCTGATTTTTAGGCAGCCGCGGCAAATCTCATTAAAAAAGGACAAAGCCCGTGTTTTTGATCCTAAATCGTTGAATAAAATTTACTAATTGACCCGATTATGACAAACAGTTTTTGACCCTATGAAAAATAAATGTAAAGTCGTTGAATTGCAGGCTCCTAGGTCGTTAAAAAAAAATTAAACTACTTGACTTTTTAACGGCATTGAAGCTTATTTTTGCGGTCGGTTAACGGATTTTATCCACAATTTTTTGAACCACAGTGTCTATGACTCCTTTTAAACCTTTCGGTAAAAGATTTTTCCTCTTCTACTTGCATTTTTAATTTTTTCTGTGTTCAATGCCAGTGCCCAGGATGCGGCCAATGGAAAGACATTGTTCATGGGCAAATGCGCAAGCTGCCACAATGTTACTAAGAAGGGCACAGGTCCGGCATTAGGCGGATTGGAAGAGAGGCATAAATGGGCAGACCATAATGAGATCCTGAAATGGGCTCATAACCCGACTGGCTATATGGCCACTGATCCTTACACGCAGGGATTGAAAGCGGAATATGGTTCACTGATGCAGGCCTTCCCTGATCTTACGCTTAAAGAAGTAGATGATATTGTTGCATACATCAATGTTACCTGGAACGAATTCAAGAATCCTAAACCGGATGCTGGTGCAGGCGCTGGTGCTCCCGCTGCAACAGGCAACAGTGCGTTGATCTTTGGTTTGATCTCTATTGTTCTTGGAGTTGTTGCGCTGATCCTGATGCAGGTGAACAGCAACCTGAAGAAAATGAGTGATGACGCAGAGGGTATTCTTCGCCCTGAGCCCGTTCCTTTCTATCGCAATAAAGTTTATATCGCGATGATCGCGCTGGTATTCTTTGTGATAGGGGGCTATTATGTTTCAAAAGGCGCTATCGGCCTTGGCCGCCAGAAAGATTATCAACCGGTACAACCAATATATTATTCCCATAAAGTACACGCGGGCATTAACCAGATCAACTGTTTGTATTGCCATGGTTCAGCCTGGGACAGCAAGCATGCCGCCATTCCTTCCGTTAATATTTGTATGAATTGCCACAAGGCGATCAACGCGTATGAGAAAGGACCTAAACTTTATGATGAGGATGGTAAAGAGATCAATGGTACCGCGGAGATCGAAAAATTATTTGCCGCTGCCGGTTTTGATCCAAAGAATCCTGCAAAATGGGATCCTTCCATGGCCAAGCCAATTGAATGGGTTAAGATCCATAACCTGCCCGACCACGTTTACTTCAACCACTCACAGCACATAAGGGCCGGTAAGGTTCAGTGCCAGAGCTGTCATGGTGAGATCACCGCGATGGATGAAGTTAAACAGGTGGCCGACCTGAGCATGGGATGGTGTATCAATTGCCATCGCCAGACCAAGGTTGACTTCAATTATTCCCAGGGCAAGGGCAACCAGTTCTACAGCATTTATGAGAAATTCCATAACGATATTAAGAGTGGTAAAATGGATAGTGTGACCGTAGAGAATATCGGTGGACTGGAGTGTCAGAAATGTCACTATTAATCGTATACTATTTTTTTAACCACCTCTGAGTTTCCTGGATCAAAACAGGGTGATGCTTAGAGTTAAAATGTCTGCTGAGGCGGATTGGGTAATATGAGCAATAATTACTGGCAAGGATTCGGCGAAGTAAACGATCCGGAAAATCTGGAAAAATTCACAAAGGATGAGTTCACGGAAGAACTGCCTTTTGAAGGTTTCGATGATAAAGGACTGGTGGATGCGAAAGCACCGCGCAGGGACTTCCTGAAGTATCTGGGATTCAGCACGGCTGCTGCTACATTGGCGGCCAGTTGTAAGATCCCTGTACGGAAGGCGATCCCTTATGCGAATAAACCAGAGAATTTAGTTCCGGGAGTTCCTAAGTATTACGCTACCACCTATGTACAGGATGGTGATGTGGTACCCGTGGTAGCCAAAGTGAGAGATGGCCGTCCTATCAAGATCGAAGGAAATACGCTGAGCACGTCTACCAATGGTGGTACTTCCGCCAGGGTTCAGGCCTCCGTGCTGGATCTTTATGATATGTACCGCACCCGTCATCCTTTGCAAAAAGGAAAAGATGGTGAATTCACTGAGGTGCCTACGTTCGAAAAATTTGATCAGCTGGTTGGCGATGCAATGAAAGCAGCCGGTGGCCAGGTGGTTTTGCTTACAAGCACGATCAATTCTCCTTCTACACTTGATGTTATTTCCAAATATGCCGGTCTTCGCCATATACAATATGATGGCGTTTCCTACAGCGGTATGCTGCTGGCCAACGAGGCAAGCGGATTCGGTAAAAAATTGCCTACCTATAAATTTGATGCAGCTAAAGTTATCGTAAGCCTGGGCGCCGATTTCCTCGGTACCTGGTTAAGCCCGGTGGAGTTCGCTGCTGGTTATTCAAAGGGAAGAAAGATAGATGAGAAGAACCCGACCATGAGCAAGCATTACCAGTTTGAAGGTTCGCTGAGCATGACGGGCGCTAACGCGGATGAAAGATTCACACATCGTCCTTCAGAAACAGGTGTTGTTGCCAGCGCCCTGCTGGGCGCATTGAACGGAAGCAGTGTTTCTGTTTCAGATGCGAAACTTGCCGCCGGTATCAAAAAAGTAGCTGCAGACCTTGCCGCCCACAATGGCGAAGCGCTGGTAGTATGCGGCAGCAATGATAAGAATGTACAACTGATCGTAAATGCGATCAATGATAAAATAGGCGCGAATGGCAAGACCATCGACTGGTCTTCTACCGTGAATTATCGCGCTGGTATCGATTCAGAAATGAATGACCTTATCGCCCAGATGGAATCCGGCGCGGTAGGTACTTTATTAATATGTGGCGCTAACCCGGCCTACACATGGGCAGATGGCGCACGCTTCGCTGCTGCATTGAAAAAAGTGAAGGTCACCGTTTCTTTCAGTCCTAAACTGGATGAGACCACCAGCCTTTGCGAGTATGTATTGCCTTCTCCTCATTTCCTGGAGAGCTGGGGCGATGCGGCACTAAACAGCAACACTACCTGCTTTATTCAGCCAACCATTTATCCGCTGTTCAAAACACGTCCTTTCCAGACTTCATTATTAAAATGGAGCGGACAGGGAGCGGATTATGATGAATATTTTAAAAATTACTGGACCGCCAAACTGGGTTCTGAGGAAGCTTATTTCAAAGCATTGCAGGATGGCCTGGTAACAACAGCCAGCGCTGGTGCTGGCGGTAACTATAATGGCGCAGGACTTACTGAAGCCATTGCCGCAGTAAGCGCAAAAAAAGGAACCGGTACTGAACTGGTGCTTTATCAAAAAACATCCATCGGTACCGGCGCGCAGGCAGGCAACCCCTGGTTGCAGGAATTACCTGATCCGGTAACAAAAGCTACCTGGGACAACTATGCGATGATATCCATGGCGAAGGCCACTGAACTGGGTATCAAACTGAACAGTGATTACGAATACTATCCGGAGAAGCCGGTGGTGGAGATCACTATTGGAAAGAATACAATAAAACTTCCTGTTCTGGTGATCCCGGGCATGAATGCAGATACCATTGCGATCGCTGTTGGATATGGAAGAAATGAAGCGATTGGGGTGACTGCAGCAGGAGTAGGCGTGAATGCATATCCTTTCGCTGTTTATAATGGTTCTACCATTGATAATTATGTATCAGGTGTAACTGTTACAAAAACCAGCGAGCAGTACAAGATCGCCCAGACACAGAAGCATAATTCTTACGAGAACCGTAAAGAAGTAGTTCGTGAAACTACACTGGCCTCTTTTAAAAAGTCGCCGAATGTACTTCCTGACTGGTCGGAAGAATTAGAAAAAGAATATTACCAGGGTGCCAATGGCAGCTTCCGCAGCAATGCAACCCTGTATCCTGATCCGAATGGAAGAACACATGAGATCCATTGGGGAATGTCGATAGATATGAACTCCTGCACTGGTTGTGCCGCCTGTGTGGTGGCCTGTAGCGCAGAGAACAATGTATCGGTAGTAGGTAAACGCGAAGTATTGCGTTACCATGATATGCACTGGCTGAGGATCGATCGTTATTTCGTATCAGATGAAAAAGATCCTGATAACCTGAAGGCCGTTGTGTTCCAGCCGATGATGTGCCAGCATTGCGACAACGCTCCCTGTGAGAATGTTTGCCCGGTAGCTGCCACCAACCATAGTTCTGAAGGAATTAACCAGATGGCTTATAACCGTTGTATCGGTACACGTTATTGCGCCAACAACTGTCCGTTTAAAGTAAGACGCTTTAACTGGGCGGATTATACCGGCGCAGATAGTTTCCCTGATAACCGTGACCAGCAGTTGATCGGTAAACTGGATTCTGTTATTGAGCAGATGAATGATGACCTGACCAGGATGGTACTGAACCCGGATGTGACTGTTCGTAGCCGTGGTGTGATGGAAAAATGTTCCTTCTGCGTACAGCGTTTACAAGCCGCTAAACTGGATGCCAAAAAAGAGAATCGCATGCTGAAGGGCGATGATGCTAAAACGGCCTGCCAGATGGCTTGTCCTACCAATGCGATCGTATTCGGTAATGCATGGGATAAAGAAAGCAGCGTTAATAAAGTACGTGAAGAGAATAAGCAGCGTATGTTCCATGTACTGGAGCAATTGCACGTGTTGCCGAATGTAACGTATATGGCCAAATTGAGAAATACCGATGAAGAAGATAAGAATTGGGGTGAGGCGGAACATGCGGGTGCTGAACATGCGGGAGGTGAACATGGTGAAATGGATGGATTGCCTTCTTCCACTAAACCAGATTCCACAGCGCATTAACAGGTAAGTTCAAACAGAATTAAATTATCAGGAACTTTTTTATAATTTATTATGTCATTACTCAGATACGAATCACAGGTAAGACCTCCGCTGGTAGTAGGTGATAAAGATTATCACCAGGTCACCGAAGATATTTGCCGCCCGGTAGAAGCCACTCCCTCCAGGTTATGGTGGATAGGTTTTCTTTTCTCTGCTGTGCTGCTTGCTTTCGGTATTGTTTCTGTTACCATGGAGGTTATTTATGGAACGGGCCAGTGGAACCTGAACAAGACCATCGGTTGGGGTTGGGATATCACCAACTTCGTATGGTGGGTGGGTATTGGTCACGCGGGTACCCTGATCTCCGCGATCCTTTTATTGTTCCGCCAGGGTTGGAGAACCGGTGTGAATCGTGCTGCTGAGGCCATGACCATTTTCGCGGTAATGTGTGCGGGTCAGTTCCCTATCTGGCATATGGGTCGTGTATGGAACGCTTTCTTTGTACTTCCTTATCCAAATACAAGAGGTCCATTATGGGTAAACTTTAACTCACCATTGCTCTGGGACGTATTTGCGATCTCTACTTATTTCACTGTATCATTATTATTCTGGTATTCTGGTTTGCTTCCCGACCTGGCCACGCTTCGCGATCGGGCGAAACTGAAATGGAGAAAAGTATTTTATGGTGTTGCGGCATTTGGCTGGACCGGTTCTACCAAGCACTGGCAGAGACATGAGGCCCTTTCACTGGTATTGGCCGGATTGAGTACACCATTGGTACTTTCGGTACACACCATTGTATCCTTCGACTTCGCCACTTCAGTAGTTCCCGGATGGCATACCACCATCTTCCCTCCTTATTTCGTGGCAGGTGCGATCTTTTCCGGTTTTGCAATGGTGCAGACCCTGCTGGTGGTGACAAGAAAAGTTTTATCGCTTGAAGAATATATTACCATCGAGCATATCGATGTGATGAATAAGGTGATCGTGCTGACCGGCTCTATTGTAGGTATTGCCTACCTCACAGAGCTGTTCATGGCATGGTACTCACATGTGGATTACGAATGGTTTGCTTTCAAGGAAAACCGCGTGAACATATTCTCCCCTTATGGATGGAGTTACTGGATCATGATGGGTTGTAACGTATTATCCCCTCAGATCTTCTGGTTCCGCAAGATGAGAAGAAACCTCACCGTTACTTTCTTCATGTCCATCCTGGTGAATATCGGTATGTGGTTTGAGCGTTTTGTGATCATCGTTACCTCTGTGTATCGTGATTACCTGCCAAGCGCATGGAGTACCTATTACCGTCCAACTATCTGGGAGGTGGGATTCTATCTTGGAACATTCGGATTGTTCTTCACCTGTTATTTCCTTTTCAGCAAGTTCTTCCCGGTTATCGCTATTGCGGAGATCAAACATATCCTGAAACGCAGCGGAGCGAATTTCAAGGAAGAAATGACAGAAGTAGAACATGAAGCGGTGCCGGAATTTGTGGAGAAGCACGCGCACGATCATTAAGAGAAGCCGCTAGCTATTAGCCTCTGGCTACTAGCCGGCCTTTAAATAAAGAACAGAATCGGCTGATAGAAACTAGCTAGTGGCTAGTGGCCAGCAGCTAAAAGCTAAAAGAAAATGGCAATAAAAAAATTTGTAACCGGGAATTTCTACGACGAGAATGTGTTGTTCCCGGCAGTAAAAAAAGTGCGCCGCGCGGGTTATAAGATCCACGACGTATTCACACCCTTCCCTATTCATGGATTGGATAAGGCCATGGGTCTTCGTGAGACCAGCCTGCATACAGCCGGATTTATCTATGGTATCAGTGGTACGGCCACTGCGCTTGGATTCATTAGCTGGGCACTGACTGTTGACTGGAGGATGAATGTAGGTGGTAAACCATTTTTCGCCCTGCCGGCCTGGATACCTATCATTTTTGAGCTTACCGTATTATTTGCCGCGGTAGGAATGGTGCTTACTTTTTGCTACCTCTGCCAGTTGGCTCCATTTGTAAGGAAAGACCATTTCAATCTCCGTTCTACCGACGATACATTCCTGATGGCGGTAGAATGCACTGACAAGACCAATGAAGCAGAAGCCCTGAGTTTCCTTCAGGGTTTGGGAGCCTCCGATGTGAAAGTGGAATTTAAAGAGACCGGATGGTGGCTGGGTCGTTATGACAAGGAAAGGAAAAGATTTGAAAAGCAAACCGAACAGGCTGTTCATTAATATAATTCTTCGATGATGAAAAATATCTGGATCGTAACCTTGGTAGCTTTAACAGGCATGCTGATCAGTTGTAACGGCGTAAGACGTGAACCTGGTCGCGCCTATATGCCCGATATGTCATACAGCAGGGCCTATGAGACCTATGCTTCTACACAGAACCTGAAAGACGAGGGGATAAACTATACCGCATTGCCTGTAAATGGCACATTCGCAAAGAATGACCTGTTGTTTCATTATCCCTATAAGAATGATTCTGCTGGTTATGCAAATTCCGCAACGGTAAAAGATCCGCTTCCTGCAATGGATGCTGTTCAATACCTGGAAGCAGCCCGTTTATACCTGGTGAACTGCGGTATCTGCCATGGAACGAAACTGGATGGTAATGGTCCTTTATGGAATGGTGGCAGTGGCCCTTTCCCTTCAGCTCCACGTAACCTGATGGATCCACTGATGGTAAAACTGGCCGATGGAACCATGTTCCATTCTATTACTTATGGAAAGAATGCAATGGGTAGCTATGCTTCGCAGCTGAATGTTAGCCAGCGCTGGATGGTGATACAATATATAAGAGATAAGCAGGCAAATTCAGGTGCGGCAACGGATACTACGGCAAAGGGCAAGATGCCAATGGCAGATACAACAAAAAAGAAATAAGATCTTAAAGTTTTCAATAAACGAACATGACAGCATTCAGGGAAAAGTTTACGGTACCAAAAAGATTCAATACCATCGCCTTCGCGCTGATGTTGATCGGGGCCCTTTCCGTTATAGGATTGTATGTGGTATATGGCTCCAGCCATGATGCGACCAAACAGGCGAGATTCTGGTCATCTTTATTACAGAACAGCGTTTATTTCCTCCTGGTGGTGAACGCCACGATGTTCTTTATCTGCGCCACCACGCTGGCCTGGGGTGGATGGCAAATGTCTTTCCGCAGGGTGAGCGAGGCGATCTCTACTTCTGTTCCTGTAATTGGGGTTATCTGCGGAGTGATCCTGCTGGCGATCTGCTTTGGTAACAATCACCAGTTATATCACTGGACCGATACTGAACATGTGAAGACCGATGCTGCCCTTACCTGGAAAGCAGGGTTTTTGAATAAAACATTTTTTGCAGGCTGGACCATCTTCACCATCGTGGCATGGTGGCTGCTGGGCTGGAAAGTAAGGAAGCTGTCACGCAGCCTGGATAATAAGCCTTTGGCTTCTGTTGAAGAAGGAAAAAAATATATGTGGAACAATACGGTTTGGGCAGCTGCCTTTATCGTGATATTCTCCTTAACTGTAATGTCTTCTATTCCATGGCTATGGCTGATGAGCCTGGATGCGCATTGGTACAGCACCATGTATAGCTGGTACACATTTGCTTCCACTTTTGTGGCAGGTGTTGCCCTGATCACCTTGTTCGTGGTATATATGAAGAACAATGGTTACCTGGAACTTACTAATGAAGAGCATCTTCATGACCTGGGTAAATTCATGTTCGCTTTCTCTATTTTCTGGACCTATCTCTGGTTCTCTCAGTTCATGCTGATCTGGTATGCGAATATCCCGGAGGAGACCACTTATTTCAAGCCAAGGGCCTATGGAATGTACAAAGGCGTATTCTGGCTGATGTTCCTGATCAACTTTGTGGCGCCTATCCTGATCCTGATGAGGAGAAATTCTAAAAGGAATTATACAACTATCACGTTCATGGCGTTGTTAATAATATTCGGACACTGGCTCGATTTCTTCCAGATGGTATTCCCTGCCACCCAGAAAGATTCCGTGCCTTTGCTGGTATATGATTTTGGTGTAGCCCTTGGATTTGTTGGGATCATCATGTTTGTGACTGGCCGTTCACTTTCCAAAGTGCCGCTTATTGCAAAGAATCATCCTTTCCTGAAGGAAAGTATCATTCATCATACTTAATGAATTAGAACAGAAACAAATTAAGATACTTATAATAGAAAACTGATATGCAAGCATTTTTCATCGTAGCGATCCTCCTCCTTGCGTTCCTGATCATTTTTCAGATCGCCAAGGCGAGCGAATATGTGGCGGTTCTCCGTGGTGAGGATAAAGTGCGTAAGCAAACCAATAAGATCAATGGTTTCATGCTGCTTTCTTTCCTTGTGCTGGGACTGGTAGGCGTTTTTTATTGCAACGAACAACTGAAAGGAAGGATCCTGGGAACGCCCGCTTCTGATCATGGAGTTTTGATCGATCGCATGTTATATATAACGATCGCCATTACTTTCATTGTATTCCTGATCACCCAGGTGCTTTTGTTCTGGTTTTCTTACAAATACCAGGAGTCTGATAACAGGAAGGCTTTTTACTACCCGCATAATAATAAACTGGAGTTGATCTGGACCGTGATCCCTGCCATCACTCTGACCGTACTGGTTGGATTTGGCCTGTTCTACTGGTTTGGTATCACTGGTAATGCGCCCAAGAATGCCATGGAAGTGGAAATCGTGGGCAGCCAGTTCAAATGGGAATTCCGTTATCCAGGGCATGATGGTCCCGATGGCAAAGGCGTTTTCGGTAAAAAATATTACAAAGAGATAGATGAGGGAAAAATGAATCCATTGGGCCAATTATGGGATGATCCTGCTAACTATGATGATATCTATGTTAGCGGTGAAGCCATGCACCTGGTGGTGAACAAACCCGTAAAGCTGATCATAGGAGCAAAAGATGTGATACATGACGTAGGACTGGTTCACTTCCGTATGAAAATGGATGCGGTACCAGGTACACCCACTACCATGTGGTTCACCCCTACAAAGACCAGCAAACAAATGATCGAGGAAACCAAGAACCCGGATTTTGTGTATGAGATCTCCTGCGACCAGATGTGCGGTACCGGACATACGGGAATGAGAGGTACTATTATTGTGGAAACACAGGAAGAATTCGATGCCTGGATGGCAACGAAGAAGCCGCAATATTTAGTGGCCAATCCTGGTAAGGATACTAAAGCAGCGCCGCAGGATACCAGTGTAGTAAAGCCGGTAGCTGCGATCATTAAATAGAAAAGGAAATAGTTAATTAGTCTGCCCAAAGGCACAAATTATAAATCATTATGAGCGATATGCATGTTCATCCAGAAGTGGTCACCTCACATGAAGTTCATTCCGACGAGCATCACGTGCATCACCACAAAGAGACATTCATTACTAAGTATATCTTCAGCCAGGATCACAAGACCATCGGTAAGCAGTTTCTGATCACCGGTATCGTGTGGGCTATTGTTGGAGGATTCTTTTCCGTACTGTTCCGTTTGCAGTTAGGTTATCCGAATGAAACATTTCCTATACTGGAAACTCTTTTTGGTAAGTGGGGTGCTGGCGGACATATCACGCCCGAATTCTATTATGCGCTGGTTACCATGCACGGAACCATTTTGGTATTCTTTGTATTGACAGCCGGCCTCAGTGGTACATTTGCCAACCTGCTTATTCCCCTGCAGATCGGAGCAAGAGATATGGCTTCTCCTTTTCTTAATATGCTTTCTTACTGGTTCTTCTTTTTGGCCAGTTGCGTGATGGTTTCCTCCTTTTTTATCAGCACAGGACCTGCCGCTGGTGGATGGACCGTATATCCTCCCCTAAGTGCATTGGGACAAGCGTCTCAGGGTTCTAAACTGGGAATGGATCTGTGGATCGTAAGTATGGCCTTGTTCGTAGTGTCTTCACTGCTTGGGGGCTTGAATTATATTTCTACCATTCTGAATATGCGTACCAAGGGTATGAGCATGACCCGTTTGCCTTTGACCATCTGGGCCCTGTTCTTTACTGCGGTACTGGGTGTTTTATCTTTCCCGGTTTTATTCTCCGGATTGATCCTTTTATTATTCGACCGTAATCTTGGAACCAGTTTCTACCTGAGTGATATCGTAGTGGCCGGACAGGTATTACCGAATGAAGGAGGAAGCGCGATCCTTTTCCAACACCTGTTCTGGTTCCTGGGTCACCCCGAAGTATATATCATTCTTCTGCCTGCCATGGGTATGGTATCAGAGGTGCTTTCTATTAATAGCCGTAAACCGATCTTCGGTTATATGGCGATGCTGGGTTCGCTGTTTGCGATCGCCATTCTTGCCTTCCTGGTCTGGGCCCACCATATGTTTGTCACCGGGTTGAACCCATTCCTTGGTTCGGTGTTCGTGTTGCTCACCCTGTTGATCGCTGTACCATCCGCTATCAAGGTATTTAACTGGCTAACTACACTTTGGAGAGGAAATATTCGTTTTACACCCGCTATGCTTTTCGCAATAGGATTTGTAAGCCTGTTTATTTCCGGAGGTCTTACAGGTATCTTCCTGGGTAACTCAACGATCGATATCCATCTTCATGATACCGTTTTTGTGGTAGCTCACTTCCATATCGTAATGGGTGTGGCTTCCATGTTCGGAATGTTTGCCGGTGTATATCATTGGTTCCCTAAAATGTTCGGACGTTTCTTAAATAATACATTAGGGTATGTGCATTTCTGGATCACCCTGGCAGGAGCCTACCTCATTTTCTGGCCAATGCACTATGAGGGTCTTGCAGGTGTTCCCCGTCGTTACATGGATAAGAGCAGCTGGGTTTCTTTCAATCAGTTTACAGAACTGAATAAGTTCGTAACAGTAGTGGCAATGATCGTATTTGCCGCTCAGTTACTATTCGTATTCAACTTCTTCTATTCTATTTTTAAAGGAAGAAAAGTAAGAAGCCAGAATCCATGGGGTGCCAACACACTTGAATGGACCACACCGGTTCGTCCAGGCCATGGCAACTGGGAAGGAGAGATCCCTGAAGTACATCGCTGGCCATATGATTATGGCAAGGATGGAAGAGATTTCATTCCACAGACCGAAGCAGTGGGAGCGAATGAAAGCAAGCATTAGAATTGTTCTTTAAAATACGCGAAGGCGAATGAATAAGATAAAGGATTATTTATCGTTGATAAAGCTTTCGCTGAGTATCATGGTGGTGTTCAGCAGCGTGATCAGTTTTTTGCTGGCCCCCGGTTCAGATGCCTATATAGATATCTGGAAAATGATACTCTTGCTCTTTGTAAGCGGGATGTTGGTGACTGGAAGTGCCAATGCCATCAATCAGGTGGTTGAAAAAGATACGGATGCCCGTATGAAACGAACCTCTTCCCGGCCCATTGCGGCAGGAAGAATGTCGGTGACCGAAGGCTGGGCCTTTGCGATCATCAGCGGGGCACTGGGAGTTTGGATGATGGGATTTTTTTTCAACTGGTTGACGGCTGGGCTGGCGGCTTTTAGTTTATTTCTCTATGCATTCATCTACACGCCTTTGAAGAAGATCAATTCAATCGCAGTGCTGGCTGGAGCTATTCCGGGCGCCTTACCCTGTTTGATAGGCTGGGCCGCGGGAAATAATGACCTGGCATTGGGAGGCTGGATTCTTTTCGCCTTTCAGTTCTTCTGGCAGTTTCCCCATTTCTGGGCCATTGCCTGGGTAGCGCATAAAGATTATTCTTCGGTAGGTTTCAAACTGCTGCCTGCGGAAGAAGGACCAACGAAATTCACAGCGATACAGACCATTGCCTATTCGCTGTTGCTTGTACCGGTGACCATTGCTCCTTATTTCACAGGTATGTGCACCTATGATGATATGAAGGGTAAGATAAGTGTGGTATTGATCATCCTGGCGAATGTATTCATGGTGAGCCGTTGCGTGAACCTGTACAGGAAAATGGATGTGGGTTCGGCCCGCAAAGTGATGTTTGGAAGTTATATGTATCTGCCGGTGATCTTGCTGGCGATGCTTTTGAGTAAAATTTGATAGATCTCTTTTAATAAGATATGGATATAGTGAGTACAGAACAGAAAAAAAGGATCCACCCGCATAAGTTCACTTTGTGGGTAGCGATCGGAAGTATACTGATGATGTTCGCTGGTCTTACCAGTGCCTTCATTGTAAAGAGTAACCAGACAAACTGGATATCGATCGATATCCCAGTGGTATTCTGGGTCTCTACAGCAGTGATCCTGCTCAGTAGCCTTACGATACAATGGTCCTTACGCTCTTTCAGGCAGCGGGAGATGAGTAAATATCGTATGCTGGTGGCAGCAACGTTAATACTGGGAGTGGCTTTTATCGCCCTGCAGTGGTTGGGTTTCCAGGATCTCTGGAAGCAGAATATCACTTTTCGCGGTAGCGGCGCCGGCCAGTTCCTTTACGTGATCTTTGGGCTTCACGCCATTCACGTATTGGGCGGTATCATTGCCCTGCTGGTGATCTTTGTAAAAGCGTATGTAAGCAGGACAAAGATCTACAGTTCGGTTTCGCTGGAAGTGGCTTCGGCCTACTGGCATTTTGTAGACCTGTTATGGGTTTACCTGCTGATCTTCTTTTTGATCATCGGCTAAAAAAAGGATAGAATAATTAATCGGAACTAATAAATTATGTCAACAGCAACAGTACAAACCAAATGGTGGAGCGGAGGTAAAAGCCCATTCAATGTAGAGTACGGCAAATTGATGATGTGGTATTTCCTGATGAGTGACGCGTTCACTTTCGGGGCATTCCTTATCTCTTATGGCTCTATCCGTTTCAGCCAGAACTATTGGCCCAACCCTAACCATGTGTTCGATTCTGCACCTGGTATTCATGGTGGAGCGCCATTATTGTTCGTGAGTATCATGACCTTTATCCTGATCATGAGTTCGGTGACCATGGTACTTGCCGTGCATGAAGGACATCATGGCAATCGTATTGGTGTTATAAAATATTTATTCTGGACCATTATTGGTGGACTGGCCTTCCTTGGTTGCCAGGCATGGGAATGGCATCACCTTATTACCGGCGAGCATGCAGTGCTGGTAAATGGTAAAGTGGAACTCTGGGGACAGAACATGAGGCATAATCCATGGGGCGCCATTGTGGAAGGGGTGAATTATAATGGACATCATGTTACAACGCCTGGTCCGGTGGCTTTCGGAGGGTATTTCTTTGGTATCACCGGTTTCCACGGTTTCCACGTGTTTTCCGGAGTGATCATAAATATCATTATGCTGATCATGGCATGGAACGGCACTTTCGATAGAAAAGGCCATTACCTGATGATCGAAAAAGCGGGCCTGTACTGGCACTTTGTAGACCTGGTATGGGTATTCGTATTCCTTTGTTTTTATCTTATTTAAATTATAAACGAGTCTCAAATGAGTATGGAACATCAAATGTCACCGGAAGTAACTTTTCACCATGCACCGGATGAGGGGAATGTAAAGAAGATCTGGAGAACGTTCTGGGTATTACTGGCTATCACTGTGGTGGAGCTGGCGATCGGTTACCTGATGTATGCCCTTGACCTTCCTGATGGTTTCAGGAAACTGGCGCTGAAAGGTACCGTGACCATTCTGTCCCTGGCAAAAGCATATTATATCGTATCAATATTTATGCACCTGGGAAGCGAGGTGAGAAACCTGATCATGACCATCGTGGTTCCTCTGATGCTTTTCATCTGGTTCATCATCGCGTTCGTTTATGACGGGCATTCTTATAAAACACTTCGTAATAATTACGATCCGCATTTTAAAGAAAGCACAATGCCAACAGAGCATGGCACCAAGCCGGCACCTGCTGAGTTCAAGGCAGGTGAAGCGGGCGGTAAAGAATAATTTTATTTTACTCCATACAAAACCATTGATCCGCCCTTTTGTACTGGCCGGTTCAATGGTTTTTTTATATACCTGTAAAAGCAACTCTTCATTTTGAATAAGACCGCCCTTTTTGCAATACTTGTAGCCCTGGTGCTTCCGTTGTCATTTTTCTTTGTATTCCAGAAAAAGACAGAAGATGCCATTCATATGCCAAGGCATTACCTTCCGGATTCAGTGGTGATGGTAACGAAAAAGGATAAACTAGTACCTGATACCATATGGCATACGATCAGTGATTTTAAACTGACCAACCAGGAAGGCCAGACCGTTACCTGGGATAGCCTGAAGGGGAAGATCATTGTGGCCGATTTCTTTTTTACCCATTGCCCTACTATTTGCCCCGGCCTTACCCGCAATATGAAGCGCATGGCTGAATCATTGAACAATGGCCAGAAAGTGGGCGACCGCACCAATAAGTATCTTCGGTTCCTTTCATTCAGCATTGACCCCGAAAGGGATTCGGTCGATCGGCTGAAATTCTGGGCCGATAAATACCAGATCAACCCTGATCAGTGGTGGTTACTTACAGGAGATAAAAAACAGATCTATGATCTTATACTCAAAGAAATAAAGATACCAGTGGAAGATGGCAATGGCGTTGACAGCAATTTCGCACATACCGATCATTTTGTGCTGATCGACAGCAGCCGTCATGTGCGTGGTTATTATCACGGACTGGATACAGCTTCCCTTGGCCAGCTTTCAGAAGATATGATACTGCTTACTCTCGAAAAAGGAAAACATGAAAAAAGTTTCTTCGCAGATAAACTTATGCTGATCGCCGTTGTTTTCCTTTGCGCCATCCTGGGAGTAGGTTTGCTATTGTTCATCCTGCGTAAAAGAAACTAAAATGTTAGAAGCCATCTGGACAAAAAACGATAAAAAGGCGCGCATACTGATCTTCAGTTTTTCTGTGATCGTATTTGCCGCAGTAGTACTCTTAAGCCGCATCAAGCTGGATGTGAACCTGGGGTTTGATGTACATTATTTCGCGGCGGTGAATGCCATGCTGAATTCAGGGGTAGCCATCCTGCTGTTATTGGCACTGGTCGCTGTGAAAGGAGGAAAGTACCTGCTGCATCGCAATCTCATGATCTTCGCGATGGTTCTTTCGATCCTGTTTTTAGTTAGCTACATCTGCCATCATCTTTTTGCCGGCGAAACGAGGTTTGGAGATATGAACCATGATGGGCTTCTTAGTGAGGAAGAGAAAACAGCAGCCGGAACAAGCCGTATCATTTATTATGTACTGCTTGGAACACATATTCCTCTTGCGGGAATCATCCTCCCCTTTATTTTATTTACTGCCTACCGCGGCCTCACTGCTGATTTCGTACAGCATAAAAAACTCGCGCGCATTACCTGGCCCATCTGGTTTTATGTGGCGGTGACGGGGGTGGTGGTTTATTTGATGATAAGCCCTTATTATTAAGCCACTAGCTGCTAGCTACTAGCGGCTAGCTAGTGTGGTAGAAGCTTCGCAATTCTCCATTCAATTTCCAGATATCTTTGTTTATGCCAGATAGGCTAGAAGCTAGCGGCTAGCAGCTAGTGTCTGTCCCTAGAATTGAAAATAAATAAACGCACTGCTACTCTCCTGCGAAAGCACCAGCAGCAATACAATAACCGTCCAGATAAGTCCCAGTAACCACCAGGGCATTTTCTCAGCCACCGTAAGTACTTTAGTATCTCTCATGAACCAATGCGCTATTACCACACCGATCAGGATCACGGTGATCTTGATCATGCTAAGTGTGCTCAGAAGCATGGCTCCATTTGGTACATAAGAGAACATGGAAGTGAGCATACGCCATGCCGAGGTAAAATCAGGGGCGCGGAAGAATATCCAGGTAACATTGATGAGAAAAAAGGTTAAAAGGGCCAGGAAGAAATTGGTCAGTGTTTTTTTCTTGAAGATCTCCGGTACAGGTCCTAATACACCCACTTCTCCTGCAGGAGTAACAGCGATCGCTTTTACTTTATCATGGCGGAAGTCGGCCACGATCTTTTCCACCCATAAATAAAATCCATGAAGGGCTCCCCATACTACAAAGGTCCAGCTGGCACCATGCCATAAACCGCCCAGCAGCATAGTGGCCATCAGGTTGAAATAAGTTCGGTATTTACCGTTCCTGTTTCCTCCCAATGGAATGTAGAGGTAATCCCGAAGCCAGGCAGATAAGGTGATATGCCATCTTCTCCAGAAATCGGAGAAACCAATGGCGCCGTATGGATAAAGGAAGTTATGCGGCAAAACAAAACCAAGACAGGAAGCCACTCCGATGGCACAGGTAGAATAACCGGCGAAATCAAAAAATATCTGTCCTGAAAAAGCAAGCAGTCCCATCCAGGCATCCAGCGTCGCTAATTTATCATGTGAACCAAATACCGCATTGGCGGATTGTGATAGCATGCTGTCTGCCAGTACCACTTTCATAAATAATCCCAGTGATAATAATAATAAACCCTGCATAAGCTGGTGCTGGGTGGCTTTTCGGGGCGTTTCAAATTGAGGTACCAGCTGTGGCGGCCTGACAATTGGACCTGCGACCAGGTGAGGGAAAAATGTAACGAATAAAGAGAAGTCAAGCAGTTTGGCCACCGGCTTACTTTTCTTCTGGTACATATCCACGGTATAACATAAGGTAGTGAACGTATAGAAGGATATACCAGCCGGAAGAATAATATTGGGCTTGGCAGGATGAAAATCCATACCCATCGCATTTACCAGGTAAGTGAAATTCTCCAGTAAGAAAGTGCCGTATTTAAAGAAACAAAGCATGCCGAGGTTGCCGATGAGGCTGACCACCAGTAATAATTTTCTTTTTGTTTTATTCTCCTGGTGGTAAAGTGCACGCCCTACGAAATAATCGATCACCGTAGATAACCAAAGCAATAAAATGAAAGGAGGGTTCCAGGCTGCATAGAATATATAACTGGCAAGCAGCAGGTTTATCTTTTTTGTCTTCCAGTTGAAAAACGGAAGATTATGCAGTGTGAGAACTATAATAAAGAATACAAGAAAAGTATATGAATTGAATACCATGGCAGTTGGTTGTGGTTGGTACTTTTAATTGTTGGCGGGCATATGTGAGAACATCCAGCCTTTCTCTTTTTGCAGGATCTCGACCAGGTTAGTGGTCCAGATCACCGCATCACTTCGTTTAAGATGGGAAAACTCAGGGCATTGAAAGTTGGCCACTGCAGGATAATCGGCAAAATGTATTCCTTTACATCCGGTAGTACTTAAGATCCTTTCCCAGTATTTCTCTCGGGGAAATCCCATCTGCTCGCCTGCCCAGAATGGGCCACTGGAAGGTGTTCTTACAAAGATCACCTGCCCGCCACGTGCCTGTATCTTGTCTACATTGGCCTTGACCGTTGCAAGTACTGAGTCAAGCGGAGCACCATCTAATGGTTTTTCCTTGCTCATGCTTCTGAAAAAATTCCAGATACCTTTTACCTGGTTTTGAAGATTGGTATCCGACTCGAACCTGGGCGTCATATAATCCTGGCGGCTGAATTCTACGCGGTCAAAATCTTCCGGGAAAAGTGGTTCCACAAAAACACCTGGCCGGCTTTTGGGGCGAATAGTCTCTAATAATGCGTTCAGGGAATAATGGCCTTTATCGAGGAATACAAGCTGTGATTCTAAAACATGATTCACTTCAAAACTGAATCTCTCCGAAGGGGTTCTTTTTTTATAATACTGGACCTTTTCCTTAGGATCGCCTGTATTATAAGGGCTTAATGAAAAGAACAAACCTTCGGTCACATCTACCATTAGTTTCCCCTTAAAATTTTTATCATTGGCCAGATCATCAAAAATGGGGAGAGGGTTGGTGCCTTCTATTGCCAGCTGAACGATAGATTCACCTGTAAATTTTTTCCAGGTAGGGGCATCAATATCATACTTGTTTCGGGAAGAGCCGATGAAAACAGTGGCCTGGTCGGAAGGGAGATAGACCTTTGCTCGTTTATCGGCCCAGAGTTCTTTACCATCATCATAGGAGATCTTCATCCCCTTGTTTCTAAGGTAAAGCTCCCAGCTGGTCACGGAAATGACCACGATAAGCAGCACCATGAATGCCGCTTTTGGCAACGGTGAGGTTGGCATAAGTTGGTTTTTGTTTCGGTTCTGAAAAAATTAAAGAGGGAACGGAGGGTTCATGCGGCGGACATAGCCTTCAATGATAATCTTTCTAAATATAATGGATTATTATAAATGGTAAAAAAAAAGAGGAAGCCATGCTTCCTCTTTCAGAATATTAATGTCCCAGATCAACTGATCACCCAAACTTCGTTACCTCTCAGCAGCTTGTTAAGATCTGCGGGTTTCTTGCTTTTAGCCTCTTCCAACTGACGGGCCATTTCCTCTTCATAGCAGGGCCTGTCGGTTTCATAAAATACCCCGAATGGACGTGGAAGGTGTCCTTCTATTTTTGGATCATCGAACATGCGCACCAATATCTGGGCTTTGTACATATCTTTTTCATCGTGTATCCAGCAATCATCGGCGCTTACGCCATCCCCGATATTTACCACTTTAGGGGTGAACCCATCCAGTTTTATCCCTTTCTCTTTATTTGCACCAAACAACAGGGGTTGTCCCTGCTCCAGGAATAATGTTTCCTGGGCCTTGGTTCCTTTTTCGGTGAAGATCTCAAATGCGCCATCATTGAAGATGTTGCAATTCTGGTAGATCTCCAGGAAGGAGGCTCCCTTATGCTGATGCGAGCGGATCAGTGAAGTTTGCAAATGCTTGGGATCGCGGTCCATGGTACGGGCCACAAAAGTTGCATCCGCTCCCATTGCCAGGGCCAATGGATTAAATGGATGATCAATGCTCCCCATTGGGGTACTCTTGGTTACTTTAGATGCTTCTGAAGTAGGAGAGTACTGGCCTTTGGTCAATCCATAGATCTGATTATTGAACAATAAAATATTTACATCGAAATTCCTTCTGAGTAAATGGATGGTATGATTACCTCCAATACTTAACCCATCCCCATCACCGGTAACGATCCAAACACTTAATTCCGGACGGGAAGCTTTCAGCCCGGAAGCCACTGCGGTAGCGCGTCCATGAATGGAGTGCATTCCATAGGTATTCATATAATAGGGAAAACGGCTGCTGCAACCGATACCCGAAACGATCACTATGTTTTCTTTAGGAATACCCAGTGTAGGCATTACTTTCTGTACCTGCGCCAGAATAGAATAATCCCCGCATCCGGGGCACCAGCGAACTTCCTGGTCGGTTGAAAAATCCTTTGCGGTCAGAGTGGGGGTGCTTGTCAGTGTTTCAGCCATAGTGGGGTGAATTGTGAATTAGACAAATTTAAGAATTAGACCTTGAAAAACATGGTTAAAAATCAGGGATCTTACCTGATTTATATTAGCGGAAAGCTCAAAAACGGGACAAGTCGTATATTCATCCACTTAATTTTTGATATGAGAAAACTCATTTTCTTCCCCGTTCTGCTTTGTATCCATATCCTGTGTTTTAGCCAGGAAAGATCCCCGGTAAAGGCCACCGATATGCTGAAGATCAAGTCGGCCTCCAACCTTGGGCTTAGCCGGGCCGGTAGTAAAATTGTATATACTGTTACCAGTATTGAACCTGATGGAGATACCAAATGGGAATATAAATATGTGAACCAGCTCTGGCTGGCCGCCACAGATGGTAGCTTTAGTCCTAAACAACTCACCACCTCTAAAGAGGGTTCGGCGCAGGGAGTTTTTAGTCCTGATGCCAAACAAATAGCCTTTGTAAGGACGGTAGATGGGAAAGGGCAGATCTTTTTACTTTCCCTGGATGGTGGTGAGCCGGTACAGCTGACAAAGTTCAAATATGGTGCAGGGTCCCCTAAATGGAGCCCTGATGGGAAACAGATGCTTTTCTCCTGTTCGGTGCCGCTGAAAGATTTATTGAAAGATTCACTGCTGAACCCCGGTAAAACCCTGCCTTCCTGGTCACTTGAAAAACCCGGTTTTGATAAGAACGAACAGCTATTGCCCGGCAATGCAAAAGCAGATCCCGATGGTAACCTGGATGAGATCCGCGCTTACCTCGAGAATAATACAACAGATAAAAAAGCAAAGCTGATCACTAAACTCAACTTCCAGGATGAAATGGATGTGAATGGTGAACTCAATTTCACCCACTATTACCTGGTGGACATTACCCGGGATGCAGTTCCGCAACCTGTAAGTTCAGGTTTCTATCGCTATACATTCATGGATTTTACACCCGATGGAAAATTGATCTTCACGGCTGATCTGAATGGCAACCAGCACCCCGACCGGTCGCAGGAATCATCCATATACCTGATCAACAAGGATAGGACCGGAAGAAAATTACTGGCGGGAAAAGCAGGGTATAATTATAATTCACCCAGGCTTTCTCCTTCCGGAAACTGGCTGGCTTTTCAATATAACCAGGCAGGCAGTGGAGTGAATATTCCAGTGCTGGCCATTATGAATTTAAAAGCGGCTGCCACCGATCAGATCGATCTGCCTTTTGACCGTACCAAAGGAAATATGATCTGGAGCGAAGATGAACGATATGTTTATTTCAGCGCCGGAAGCAATGGAGGACAACCGGTATATCGTGCCGACATAAAAACAAAGGCAGTGGAACGGATCACAGAAGAATCCAGTGGTATCATTGCCTTCGACCTGAAGGGAAACAAACTTGCCTATATCAAAACAGAAGTAGCCGACCCATTTGAATTATATGTTTCCGATAATAATGGAAGGGGCCAGAAAAAGATCAGTTCATTGAATACAGAATGGTTAGCCAGCAGGCAACTTAGTTTGCCCGAGAAAAGAAGTTTTGTGAATGAACAGGGTATGACTGTAGAGTATTGGGTAATGAAGCCAACAAATTACAAGGCCGGAGAAAAATATCCATTACTGCTGGAGATACATGGCGGTCCTGCTTCCATGTGGGGTCCCGGTGAAGCCAGCATGTGGCATGAATACCAGTATTTCTGCAGCAGGGGTTATGGAGTTGTTTATTCCAATCCACGCGGCAGCGGCGGATATGGACTGGATTTTCTTCGGGCTAATATCAATGATTGGGGAAAGGGACCCTCTTCCGATGTACTTACCGCTTTAGAAAAGACCGTTTCCGCTGAGCCATGGGCTGATACTTCCCGATTATTGATAACCGGCGGATCCTATGCTGGTTACCTGGTAGCCTGGATCATTGCACACGATCACCGGTTTAAAGCTGCCTGCTCCCAAAGAGGGGTTTATGACCTGGCCACTTTTTTTGGCGAGGGTAATGCCTGGAGGCTGGTGCCTGCTTATTTTGGCGGATACCCCTGGGAACCTGCAGTGAAGGCAACACTTGAAAGAGAATCTCCGATAAATTATGTGCAGGACATCACAACGCCCTATATAATATTTCATGGAGACAACGACCGCCGTACCGGTTTCGTCCAGAGTGAAATGATGTACCGAAGTTTAAAGGTCTTAGGCCGGCCCGTAGAATATGTAAGGCACCCGGGCGGAACGCATGAACTGACCAGAAGTGGAAATAACCGGCAGCGGATTGACCAGATGCTTAGAACGTTTGAATTTTTTGAACGCTGGATCAAAAACAAATAAATGATCAACCTACAGAAACAATTACTGACCATTTTTTCTTTGGCGCTGATGGTATTTATCAGTGTGGCGGCCATTCGCCCCAAATACAGGAATCTTAAAGTGCTTCCCCAGGATATCAGTGAAGGAAAGCTTGACAGCATTATGCATAGTTATAGCCAGGCATTAGGAGTGAATTGCGAATTCTGCCATGCCAAAAAAGGGTATAGCCTGGATTTCGATTCCGATGATAATAAAATGAAGGATAATGCCAGAAGCATGATGAGGCTTACTATCGATATCAACCGGCAGTATTTTCGGTATGATACTACTGTAAATCCTGTGTACCTGAATACTGTGGCCTGCTATACCTGTCACCGCGGAGATGAGATGCCGCCGGATATAAAAAAATTAAAGCTGGAAGAAAAAACGGAAAAGAAACCTTTATTTCCTTTTGGTGGCAAGTAACCATTTTTTGATCCCTTCAGTGATCTGGCAGGCTACCGCCTTGTGAAATTCAGGATCCAGGATCAATTGTTCATCGTCTTTATTGCTAAGGAATGCTACCTCTACCAGGCAGTTGGGATATTCAGTTGGGCCGCTTAGTGAAAAATTAAAAGCCCCTACATTTCCAAATTCATTTAGTCCTAACGCCACCATACTTTCCAGTATGGAAGCGGTCAGTGGCTTAAAACCAATATACCGGTAGTAAGTGCTTACACCGCTTACACTGTCTTTTGCCGATGAATTCAAATGAATACTGATCAGCAGATCGGGAGCAAAGGCCTTAAGCATATCAATTCGCTCCGGCATGCTAAGCGTAGTATCTTTTTTCCTGGTCATGAATACATCAGCGCCTTCCAGCAATAATTCTTTTTCCAGCTCCTTTGCGATCTTCAGTGTGTAATTTTTTTCAAGGATCTTAGTTTTAGTTCCTGCGGCACCACTATTATCGCCTCCATGCCCGGCGTCAATAGCAATGCGTAAATGGGAAAGGTCCAGGGTATCCGGCTGCCTTTTTATCCTGACCATTAATTTTTTTCCTTCGTAATAAAGGCTGTAGCCCCAATGCTGATCATGGTTCAGTTCGATGATCACACGGAATACATCATCTTCCGACTGTTCATACCAGGCTTTTTTTACTTCTTTCGCACTGCTTCGTTGTGTGATCCAGTTGGTATTACTGGTTGCGCCAAGAATATCTATTTGCAGTCGGGATGGTTCAAGCAGTTGCGTAACCCGGTAAGGTAAACGTTCATCCAGCCCTATAGAAACATAATCATACAAGCTATCTCCTTTTACCAGCCAGCTATTGGTAAGATAATAGGAAGGTATACGGGTAAGGGTATCGATCCTGACATTGGCCTTATTGATCCAGGCATAATGGGCAGTGGAAAGCTGCACTTTATAATTAATTACCGTGCTATCTACAATTTTCAGAACAATGCTGGTATCCAGTAAACCCATTTTTGCTCCACCCAGCCGATCAGCGCCCAGGCCATACTCCAGGAAGGGTAGTTCACCGGTGGTACGTCCCACCAGGTATTTATTTCCCGTTTGAGACAGTACCAGTAAGGGAGAAAAAATAATACAGATTATAAAGCTAAAACGTATCATTCCAGCAATATACTACAAATATTACCTGCCCTGTTTCCCGTAAACTTACTATCAGCCTTCGCATGGTTTTACTGAATTTTAATATTCTACCTGTCAAAAAAACACCAGCCGTATTCAAACAGCGTTAATATTGTAACGGAAACGCAGATTTGGTTTCCTCATCCTAGAAAAACCTTGTTATGACCTGGAACTCCATTATGGGGCTATTATCATCCATAGCCCTGTTCGCCCCAATCGCTGTAATAGTCTGGCTCCGGCTGACTGCCTATAAAACTTTCCCTGCGCTACTGATCTATTACATTATCATCTTCTCTTATAACATTTTTACTGAAAATTATATTCATATTGACGACCGGGTGGTTTATTACATGGGACTTGTTAATAACCTGCTGGATGCCCCGCTGATGATGACCTTCCTGCTTTATTTTAGTCCTTCTACAATGTTTTCCCGCCGACTGAAATTCCTGATCATCGTCTTTGTAGTATTTGAAGCTATCATCCTTACTGTTTTCGGATTAAATGTGGGGGCAATTACCATCATTCTTGGTCCCGGATTGGTACTTACTACCATTTTATGTGTACTGGTATTTATTCGCCAGACCAAGATCGCTATCATTAACCTGAAGGCGCTTGGCCGCACAATGATCTCAGCCGCGCTTTGTTTTGGATATGGATGCTACGGACTGATCTATGTACTATTTTATCTGAACAACTCTCCTAATGTGGAAGATACCTTCCTTGTTTATTACTGGGCCAGCCTGATCTCGGCTTCGGTATTAAGCGCAGGATTGATAGTAGAATATAAAAGGATAGTCAAGCTGCATGAGCTGAAAAATACCCGAAGGGAATTATCCAGTCTTTATATGGATGATAAGAGCCCGAGAGTTGTCAAAAAAGTGAAATTGGATTTCGAAGTTGAATAATTTGATGGTAAAAAAAAGCCGGTTCAGCAATGAACCGGCTTTTAAATTAAAATGCTTTATGGGGTAAGAACCCTTATTTAGAAACTGTATTTTCCTTCACTGATCATTTTGTCGGCTATCCTTCTCCTGGCGGCTTTTGAATTAAATGGCTCTGCTTTGGTGAACCGTTTCAATCCCATCAGGATCATTCTTTGTTCATCGCCTTCAGAAAAACCATTGATCGCATCCTTACCAGACTTATTCACCATATCGGCTGCATCATAGAGGTAAGTGCGCATGATATCCAGGTAATCGGCAACGGCAGCCTCGCCTTTCTGCTCTGCCATTTTCATTACACGAAGCAATACGCTTTCAGCATTGTAGGTAACAATGGCCATGTCGGCTATATTCATCAGTACTTCCTGTTCATTGTCGATCTTCATCATCAGTTTCTGAACCGCGGCACCTGCGGCAAGTAAAATGGCTTTTTTAAGATTGCGAATCAGTTTCAATTCTTTTGTAAAAGTGCCTTCCTCTTCAGCTCCAAAATCAGGGATGCTCATCAGTTCTTTAGAAACTGCCATGGCCGGACCCATGAGGTCCAATCTTCCCTGCATGGCGCGCTTCAGGGTCATATCCAGTGTAAGTAAACGGTTGATCTCGTTGGTTCCTTCATAGATCCGGTTGATCCTTGAATCGCGGTACGCTCTTGAAATATCATATTCAGCACTGAAACCATTTCCTCCATGTATCTGTACACCTTCGTCTACTACATAATCCAATACTTCAGAACCATTCACCTTCAGCATGGCGCATTCAATGGCATATTCTTCTGCCGCACCCAAAAGCGCTTCATTGAAATGCTTTCCCTCTTCCAGTAATTCATGCTCTTTGTCGCCTATCCATTTAGCGGTACGGTATAATGCGCTTTCGCAAACAAAAATGCGAATGGCCATTTCTGCCAGTTTGTGTTTGATGGCCCCGAAATTGGCAATAGGTTGTTTGAATTGCTCACGGGTCTTTGCGTAAACGATAGAGCTGGTCAAAGCATAGCGTGAACCACCTACCGCAGCGGCAGCCAGTTTAAGCCGACCTATATTCAGGATATTAAAGGCGATCCGGTGTCCTTTGCCGATCTCTCCAAGCAGGTTCTCTACTGGCACTTTGCAATCCTGGAAATAAAGCTGTACGGTAGAGGATCCTTTGATGCCCATTTTATGCTCTTCTGGTCCCTGGGTAAAACCTTCTGTTCCCCTTTCTACAATAAAACCGGTGAACTTATCACCATCGATCTTAGCGAATACGGTATATACATCTGCAAAACCACCATTGGTGATCCAGCATTTCTGACCGTTCAGTAAATAATATTTTCCATCCGCACTTAAAGTTGCGGTGGTCTTAGCACTCAATGCATCTGATCCGCTGTTTGGTTCGGTGAGGCCATAAGCGCCTGCCCATTCTCCGCTGATCAGTTTAGGAATATATTTCTGTTTTTGTTCCGGAGTGCCGAAATATAAAATCGGCAGGGTGCCAATTCCGGTATGCGCGGCTACTGCCACTGAAAAAGAGTGACCAGCACCCAATGCTTCGTTAACGATAGTGGAGGTGACAAAATCTTTTCCTAACCCACCGTATTCCTCAGGGAAAGAAGTGGCCAGTAATCCCTGCTCACCTGCTTTGGTCAACAGGCTTTTCATTAATCCCGGTTCAAGGTTATCGATCCTGTCAAGGTTTGGATAGATCTCGGCCTGAAGGAACTGGTTACACATGTCCCAGACCATTTTCTGTTCTTCGCTCAGGTCTTCCATTGTGAATATGTCAGCGGCTGTGCTTTCTTTTACAAGCCATTCACCACCTTTCAATACATTTTTGGATTCAGTTGTTGTTGACATAATTCGAAATTTTGAATGAAGGTTATTTAAGATTATCGTAGACCAGTTGCAATACCTCTTTACATACTTCTATTTTTTCAGGAGGCACGGTCTCTAATGCTTCGTTCAGGGTTTCTTCTGCCAGTATCATCGATTCTTCCTGAAGCTTCTGCGCCTGTTTGGTCAGAAAAATAAGGTTGATACGGCGATCGTGTTCTGAAGGGACCCTTTTAACGAGATGAAGTTTTTCCAGGTTATCTACCAGTCGGGTAATGCTGGGCTTATCGCGAAATGTAGCATTGCAAAGTTCCTGCTGGCTGATGCCTTCCTGTTTCCAGAGATGATAGAGTACGCTCCATTGTTCAATGGTGAGATTGAGACTGGCGGTATTGAATTTTTTCTGCAGCCGACGGGCAATGGCGGTAGAAGCCTTACCGGTAATAAAGCTGTAGAGTTCTCCTTTCTTAAATTGGTTGTTTGGCATATAGTTGTTTATACAACTAATCAAAAATAGCTTTATTTTTGAAAGAATTCAAGTTAAATTTTCAGTTCCATGGAATCTTTTTACCTGTCATACCGGAATTCCCGTGTCCATTGCCTTCGTTTTGGAGGGGGGCCAGCCATGGCAGTTTGCTTCCATGGATACGGGGAAACGGCCCATTCTTTTGCCTTCCTCGAGAAATGGGCAGGTCACCTGTATACATTTTATGCCATTGACCTGCCTTATCATGGCCAAACCGATTGGCGGGACAGTGCGCTTACAACCAATGACCTGAAAGAACTTATAAACCTGCTATCTCAACCCCTCAACCCCTCATCCCCTCAACCAT
Organism: Chitinophagaceae bacterium; assembly: GCA_016720565.1. GTDB lineage: Bacteria > Bacteroidota > Bacteroidia > Chitinophagales > Chitinophagaceae > JJ008. The sequence goes on along the minus strand of JADKKJ010000011.1, from coordinate 541,399 downwards.
CTCTTACCCTGCTTGGTTTCAGTCTGGGCGGCCGCATTGCCCTTTCTCTTTACCAGGCCATGCCAGGGCAGATCGATAAACTGGTATTGCTGGCGCCGGATGGACTAAAGCTGAACTTCTGGTATTGGATAGCTACTCAAACCTGGCTGGGGAACCGGTTTTTTGCCTTTACAATGAAGAAGCCGCAATGGTTCCTGGGATTTGTCAAATTAATGAACCGGGTGAAGTTGGTGAATGCCAGCATCTATAAATTCGTTCATTATTATATAGGCGATGCAGAAGTAAGAGAACTTCTTTATAAACGCTGGACGGGATTAAGGCATATTCGACCGGACCTCAGTTCCATTAAAGAAAAGATCAACCAGCATGCTACCCCGGTGGAATTGGTCTATGGAAAATATGACCGGATCATTCTTTCCTCAGTGGGAGAGAAATTCAGGAAAAATATTGAGACGCACGCGAAGATCACCCTTATCCATGCAGGTCACCAGGTATTGCATGAAAAACATGCCGCGGAATTGGTGAAGGTCCTGCAGTCTTGACCTATTCATTTAGCTTTGTCGCATGCTGTTGCTGATCTTTATTGCCATCCTCTTTTTCATCTATGCCATACTGGTTTTATATTATGGCTGGCAGTTTCAGCAATTGCCTGCAAGGGAGAATAAAACAGTTGCCTCTTCAGAGAAATTCTCTATCGTTATTCCAGCAAGGAATGAAGCAGCCAATCTATCTTCCTTATTGCAGGCGCTGGAGGGCCAGGATTATCCAGGGGATCAGTATGAGATCATTGTGGTGGACGATCATTCCTCTGATGAGACCATGGCTGTTGCTGCCCGGTTTCCTCGAGTCCGTTGCCTTCAGGCAGGAGAAGCAAAAGGGAATGCCTATAAAAAGCAGGCTATTGAAGATGGAGTGCGCGCTTCAAACTTCGATTGGATCATTGGTACAGATGCAGATTGTGTACCTGGGTCACAATGGTTGAGAAGTTTTGCCATATTGATCCAGGAAAAAAAACCGGTATTTATTGCGGCGCCTGTGCAGTTCAACAGCAATACTACTGTACTGGGCATTTTCCAGGAAATGGATTTTATGATCCTGCAATCCATTACTGCTGTAGTAGTAACTAAGGAACAAATGTCCATGTGCAACGGCGCTAACATCGCCTATAAAAAACAAATTTTTTTTGAAGTGGGAGGATTTGATGGCATAGATCACCTGGCATCTGGGGATGATATGCTGCTTATGTTTAAGATCTGGAAAAAATATCCGGGCGCGGTGTCTTATCTTAAACAAGAGGCAGCGATCGTAAAAACGAAGGCACCGGAAAACTGGAAAGCGTTTTTCCGGCAACGTATTCGCTGGGCAAGCAAGGCAGGCCATTACCAGGACAAGCGGATCTTGCCGGTTTTATTATTGGTGTATACATTCAACCTTTGCTTCCCGGTATTACTGGCCGCTTCTTTTATGAATAGTTACTATTGGAAATATTTATTCGGACTCTGGCTGGCAAAGACCCTGGTAGAATGGCCCTTATTTTTAGGTGCCGCAAAATTCTTTCAGCGAAGAAGCCTGGTGCCCTTGTTTTTTTTCTTTCAGCCATTGCATATTATGTATACATTGATCTCCGGATTTTTAGGACAGGCGGGGGAGTATGAATGGAAAGGCAGAAGAGTTAGTTAGCAGTTAGGAGTTGTCAGTATTGAGTCCTCAGTCAGGAGTCTGTAGTGAGTTGGGAATAATTCATCAATCATAAAATTGATCTTGTAATAAGTACAAATTAAGCTAATAGCAAACAGCTGGAAGCTAGTTGCTCCTAAGAATGAGAAGCTGGAAAAGATTAAAAAAGAATAAAGGCGCCATCATAGGATTGGTGATCATCGTTCTGTCGGTGCTGGTGGCCGTATTCGCTTATTTTATAGCCGATGATGCTTCGCCTTATGCGAACAGGATCATTCTGGAGATCGGCGGAAACAAGCCAGGGTTTACCCAGCAATTCATTAAGGTGAAAAAAGAAAAAACAGTAAGGACTGCTTCCTGGTTCAGCAGGCTGATGAATGGGGAAGAGGATCCATATTATTTTATTCCTATTAATGGTTACCAGGAGAAAGGTGACAGTATCATTGCAGATAAATTTATTGATGAAGGGTTGAGTGAGAAGATCGCTTATTCCCGTTCCCAGCTGGCTTCCATGCCAATAGTGAAGCAGAAATTCAAACTGGGTACAGATAAATACGGACGTGATATTTATAGTCGCATTTTAGTAGGCACCCGTGTTAGTTTAAGTGTTGGATTGATCACGGTGATCATCTCTTTGACCATCGGATTGATACTTGGCTCCATGGCTGGCTATTTCCGTGGCCGCATGGATAATATCATCATGTGGTTCATCAATGTGATCTGGAGTATTCCAACTTTGTTGCTGGTATTTGCTATCACCTTATTATTAGGGAAAGGCTTCTGGCAGGTATTCATCGCGGTAGGATTGACCATGTGGGTGAATGTGGCGAGACTGGTTAGAGGACAGATCCTGTCTATTCGTGAAATGGAATATATAGAAGCGACAAGGGCTTTAGGTTATGGCCCGGTAAGAACCATCGTACGTCATATCTGGCCGAATATCATGGGTCCTGTGCTTGTGATCGCAGCTTCTAATTTTGCATCCGCCATTGTGATAGAAGCGGGTTTAAGTTTTTTAGGAGTGGGGGTGCAGCCACCACAACCCAGCTGGGGATTGATGATCAAGGAGAATTATAACTTCATCATCACGCAGAATCCTATGCTGGCCTTGGCGCCTGGTTTTGCCATAATGATACTGGTCCTCGCTTTTAATTTACTCGGAAATGGAATGAGGGATGCGATGAGTGTGAGAGAAGGTTGAGTGTTTAGGGATTAGGGTTTAGAGAAGGAATCCTGATTGTTGATGGCGGTGAATAAAAAAAGCCTCTCAGTAATTATTACTGAAAGGCTTTTTGCTGTAGGGGGAGGGATCGAACCTCCACGAGGCAGTTAGCTATTGCACAAATGAATAGAGAGTGCTACTCTCAACCTACTGGTGGTCAACCCCAGTCGGTCCCGGCGTCCCGGGATCGGCGTTATGCAACGTTTATCCTGTTCACCCAGCAATAGCTTTCGCTTATGCTGGGTTATCCTCACCCTCGAGACAAGAGGGCATGTCTGCCAGACTTACGTCATTTCATCACCCCACAATTTTGACAGTTTTGAGATCGTCTATTAAAGAACTGCTTTGTTGATACAAATATACAGTGAATGGCTGTTTCGTTCCAAAATTTTCAATACTATTTTAATAATTATAGAAATTATCTAATAAAATATCTAATTTGCAATTATTCATTCAAAAATGATATAAAAAATGGCCAGCAAATTGAATCTTGACAAACTGGATCTGCAGATCATTCAGTACCTGATGGACAATGAGGCCATCTCTTATGCCGAGCTGGGAAAGAAATTATTTGTTTCTGGCGGAACGATCCATGTTCGAATCAAAAAACTGGAAGAGGCCGGACTGGTAAAAGGCACGCGGTTGAAGGCTGACCTGAAAAAACTGGGCTATGATGTGATCGCTTTTATTGGCATCTACCTGAAAGAAAGTTCCCTTTATGATGCCGTGGCTAACCAGTTACAGAAGATCCCCGAGATCGTGCGGCTTAATTATACAACAGGTAACTACAGCATGTTCGCGGAGATCGTTTGCAAGGATATTACGGAACTTCGATTTGTGCTACACGACCAGTTGCAAAAGATCAAAGGCATTGAAAGGACAGAGACCTTTATTTCACTGGAAGAAAGCTTCTCGCGTAATGTAAGGGTGAGTGGGTAATTGGTGAATAGGTAGATAGATAGAAAGGGAGTGAACAAGCTTGGATACTTTATTTAACTTAGCTTGCTCAACCTGTCAACTCCTCAACTTCATCACCCGATATATGCTAAAAAAAATATTCGCTCATCAATATAAGATCATCCTTACCGTTGTCGCCATTGCCATGGTGGCTGCGGTAGCCTATACCTGGTTTAAGGCGCCTGAATATTTATCGGTTACAACGGCCCTGCCATCAAGTGTATATTCAAATGACAAGTCACGATTATTCAATGAAAATATACAGCTGCTTTATTCTGACCTGGGCTCAGCAGATGAGCTGGATGTAATAGCTGGCAGCGGGCAACTGGATACAGTTTACCTGGCGGTTACCGATCAATTCAATCTATTTGATCATTATCGCTTAAAGGGCCCCAAAGCCAGAGCCCTGTCTGCTGAAATTTTAAAAGGAAAGACCAGCGTGATCAAATCGGGAAATGGCGAATTGAAAATTAGTGTATGGGATACAGATCCTGATCTGGCTCCCCAACTGGCAAATGCCATCATGGATCAGCTACAGCTAATTCATACCGAAGCTAGAAATGCAGGTAACCAACATATGATACGTCACCTGAAGCAAAAGCTTGACAGTTCTTCCATCGTCACCGAACCTGGAAAGAACCAGGAGGAAAAGATCACTCAACTGAAAAAGCTATTAGCAGAATATGAGACCATTGCTGAGGTAAAAGCCCCGGCACTGGTAGTGATCGAAAAAGCCAGGCCAGCAATCAGACCCGATCGCCCAAGGGTTATTCCCATACTCATTGCGGTTTTCATTTTGTCATTGCTGTTATCTGTTTTATTGGCTGTTTATCGTGAAAGAACCAGCATTTCCTGATCATGCTGGCCTATAGCAGATAAACAAGTAAGCTGGTCATGGAAGAATATCCTGTTTTTCCTGCTGATCTTTTCCATTCCGTTTTCCTGGGAATATCATGTCACTTCTTCTTTAGGTACGGACCTTCCGGATGAACCGCTTATGCTACTGGTGGCTTTTTGTTTTCTGGCTGCATGGGTATACCGACCTGGTCTTGTTCCCAATGCAGTACTGCTGCATCCTTTGCTGCTTATTCTTTTTTTCCTTTTAGGCTGGACCATTATCAGTCTCCTGTTTTCTACGCATTTTCTGATCTCTGTAAAATACCTGCTTGCCAAACTTTGGTATATAGCTGCCTTCCTGTTAGCTGGAACTATTGTTTTTGCCGACCGGAAGAATATCCGGATCACGGGTACCCTTCTTTTGGGTTCTATGTTCCTTGCAGTACTGATCGTGATGATTCGTCATAGCATGATGGGATTCCAGTTTGCAACTATCAATAAGGCATTGTTTCCTTTTTTCAGGAATCATGTGAATTACTCCGCTATGCTGGTATGTATGCTGCCTGTTACTGTTGCCGCTTTTGTTTTATCAAGTGGCAAACTAAGATGGCTGCTTGCCCTGGTCATGGTGATATTTTTGGTGGCTTTGTTTTTTTCTTATTCCCGTGGCGCCTGGCTGGCCCTTCCGGTAGGTCTTTTGGCTGCCTGGCTGGCGAGTAAGCGGAAATTATTTGTAGCCTATTTGATATGTATAGTACTTGTGGCAGGTTCCATTTTTTGGTTAAGCAGCAATGATCGATATCTGCGCTTTGCGCCGGAGTACCGCAGCACAATTTTTCATGAAGATTTCAGGGAGCATTGGATAGCCACCTATCAATTAAAAGATGTTTCCACTGCGGAAAGATTTTACCGTTGGGTAGCCGGGGCCAGGATGGTTAAAGACAAATGGCTGTTGGGTTTTGGACCGAATTGTTTTTATGAGGAGTACAAACCCTATGCAGTGCCGGCTTTTAAAACCTGGGTCAGTAAGAACCCGGATCATTCTACGGTGCACAATTATTTTTTACTCACGGCAATAGAGCAGGGCATACCCGGACTGATCCTTTTGTTATGTTTATTCGGCGCAATGATCTGGTTTGCGGAAAAAAATTACCAGCGAAGCAACGATAATGAGTTTGAAAGGGTGATAGCCCTGATGACGGCTTCTGTTATTTCAATGCTATTATTGCTGAATTTTCTAAGCGACCTGGTAGAGACGGATAAACTGGGGTCGCTGTTCTTTCTTTGTATGGCCTTGATAGCCCGAAAGACGATTCAGGATCCTTCATCAAACAATCGGGTAAAGTGATTCTCCAGGTGGTTTCTCATGCCGCTTCTGAATTTTTCGGGATTGCCATTTTCTAAAATACTTACCAGTTCAGTGTGTGAAACAAAGACCTTCAGCATGGGCTGGCGTTTTAGCAAACCACTCTGATGAACGTAATCAAAAACCGGAAGTAGCATTTTTTGAAATTTCTTCATGGCATTGTTCCCGGTGATCTCATAAAGCTTTCCATGAAATGCGATCTCATGTTCAATATTAAACAGATGATATTGCGTTGCAGGGGGCTCATTGCTTACGATCACTTTCAACTCTTCAATATCCTGCTTTGTGATGCGGTGAAATAAGAGATCGGCCATACCTATCTCCAGCACCAGCCGTATCTCAAACATTTCTCTCAATGTTTCCTGGTCAAGTATATGCGGATTCATACTCTTGCCCAGGTTGCCAAAAATGTCAGGACTGGTGATAATGGAACCCTTCTTCTTTTTAGATTCAATTAGCCCCATCATTCTTAATCTGAGCAGGGCCTCGCGGATCACCGTGCGACTTACCCCCAGCGTTTTGGCCAGGTCGGTTTCCTTTGGGATCTGGTCGCCGATCTTCAATTTCTGCTGCTGCAATAGGCTGACCAGGCTGGCCTCTACTTTATCTACCAGTGAGCTGTTATCGATCGTGATCAGTGAATCTTGAAGTTGAGTAAGCATAGCCTGTTATGTATTACATAATCAATTAACTAAAACTACGAATTATAAGCAGAACAAGAAAAAGAACCTAAATAATGAATATAATATATTGATAGTTAGCTAATTAAAAAATAGTTAAAATTATTTTGGCAATTTGGGGGATGATTTATTATTTTTATTATGTCGTACATAATACAATAAACTTTCAAAAAACGCTGCTTTATGATGCCTCCACTAAGGAACTTTGTACTGCTGATATTATTCAGCTTTTTCAGTACAACAGTTTGGTCCCAGAACGGAAACATAAAAGGAAAGGTCCTTTCAGAGGATGATAACCGGCCTTTGGCTTCGGTTTCTGTTTCAGTAAAAGGGAAGAAACTGGCCACCCAAACCAACAATAATGGTGAGTTTTCCATTTCAGCCAGCCAGGGCGATATTCTGGAGTTTACATATACCGGCTATACCCCTCAATCCTTTCCGGTAGGAACATCCATGGATATATCCATCGTTATGAAAACGGATGTCACTAACCTTGGCGAAGTTGTTGTTGTGGGTTATGGTACACAATCCAGGAGAAACATCAGCAGTGCCATTGGGAAATTGGATAATACAGTATTAAAAAGCGCTCCGCGTTCAAATGTGGGTACGGCCCTCCAGGGATCTATCGCTGGTATCAGGGTGGTAAACAATTCCGGATCGCCGGGTGCTGCACCTTCTATCCTGCTTCGGGGATATTCTACTATCAGCAGTGATGTTTCTCCGCTCGTGGTAGTTGATGGGATCGTTCGTTCCCTTAATGATATTTCACCAGATGATGTAGCCTCCATTGAATTACTGAAAGACGCTGCATCTACGGCCATCTATGGAACCAGGGCAACCAATGGGGTTATCCTGATCACCACTAAACAGGGAAAATCCGGTACAGCCCAGATCTCTTACAAATACCTAAGGGGCACCAATAAGAACAGAGATGATTATACGTATTTAAATGCGAAGGATTATATCTATTATAACCGACTTGGTAATTTTAATTCCCAGCGTACACTTACTGCTGTAAACCAATCAAGGGGATATGGATTGCCTACTGGTCCTGGTGTTCCTGCAGGAACGGGTGTCGCCGATTTCAATCTATTTGATATCAGGAAATATGATGTTTCCAATGCCTATCTTCTTCAGAACGGTTGGGATACCGTAGGTGATCCTTATGGCGGAACTATCATTTTTAAAGACCATGGAGGTGAAGTGGCTGACCTGGTATTCCGTAACGCCTACACTGATGATCATTATATCAATGTTTCGGGAGGTAATGACAGGGGCAAGTATTATGCAAGCTTTAATTATTATAAAGAGACGGGCATCATCGTGGGCTCTGATTACAAGCGTTATTCCGGAACAATCAATGGATCTTATAAAATAAAATCAAACCTGGAGGCAGGTTCAGGAGCTACCTTCTCTACTTCCAGTCAATACGGAGTTATTGGCGGAGAGATCAATACCCTGTATCGTAATATCGGTTTATGGCCAACGATGAATCCCTGGCTGGATTCAGCCAAGACCAATCCCAACCCGGGAAATGGTATCACTGATGGTAATCCTCTTTATTGGCTGAGTAAAAATATTCGCGGCAATGAGATCAACCGTATTACCGGCAATGCTTACCTGAAATACGATATCCTTAAGAATCTTTATGTAAAACTCTCAGGAAATATTTACCTGTTTGAAAATTTAAACGATGGCTTTACCAAAGCCACCCAAACCTATGGCCAGTTATATACAACGCCACAGGGTTTTAATACTACAAGACCTGCGTTCTCTTCTTTTGGCAGAACCGTTCAGGCCACGTATAACGGTATTGTAAATTATACGAAGACCTTCAAGAGCAAGCATAACCTGGATGTAATGGTAGGTGCAGAGTCATTTGGCCAAAAATCGCTGAGTACACAGGTATCTGGTACAGGCGCCCCGACAGATGATATCCCAACTGTGAATGCTTCCACCGTTTTTGCATCCGGAAGTAATTTCAGTACAAAATCGCAGTTCCGTATCATTTCCAATTTCAGCAGGATAAATTATAACTACGACAACCGCTACCTGCTGACCTTCGTTCACCGCGCAGATGGTATTTCAAGCCTTGCAGAAAAAGCACGCTGGGGATTTTTTCCAGGCATGTCCGTTGGATGGAACCTTCACAATGAAGCTTTCTTCAAAAGATCATCGGTCGCTAAATATATTACCTCTGTTAAACCCCGTATCAGTTATGGTGTAAATGGAAACGCGTCTGGAATTGGTAACTATGATGTGCAGGGTGGTTATGGATCACAGGGTAATTATAATGGAAGTCTTGGTTTCTTAAATACACTTCCTGTAAATCCTAAACTGGCCTGGGAAAAAAGTACCACCACCGATCTTGGTTTGGATATGGGACTGTTCCATAACAGGGTCACCCTGATATTTGACTATTTCAAAAGACTTAACAGTGATATCCTGCAAAGCCTGGTTCTTCCCGGATATACAGGTTTTGGTGGTATCACTACCAATAATGGTGAACTGGAGAACAAGGGTTATGAATTCACCGTAAATGCGAAGATCCTTAAGACCAACAGTGGTATTACACTGGATGCAAGCGCGAACATCGCCTTTGTAAAGAATAAGATCACAAAGCTTCCATATAATGGAAATGAAAACAATCGCCAGGGTGGGTTCCAGATCTATGATGCAAATGCAGGTAAATTGATCTGGGTTACTGGCCTGCAGGAAGGCCAGCCTTTAGGCGCTATCTATGCTTTTAAACAGGTATCTATATTCCAGGATGCTGCAGAGATCGCTAAAGTGGCCAACAACCGTTATGATGCGGTGGCATTGATATCCGGACCGGGCCTGACCAGTGGTTTAGGTAAAATAACACCAGGAGACGTAAACTGGATGGACGTAGATAAAAATGACACGATCGATTCAAGGGACCAGGTTTATATCGGTAATATCAATCCAAAATTCACGGGGGGATTTTCAACTACCCTTTCCTATAAAGGGTTCAGTCTTTACACCCGTTGGGATTTTGCCGTAGGTCATACATTATATAATGACCTTGTTACAAGAACACTGGGCAACTACCAGGGTACTTTCAATTATATTGACTGGCAGAAAAAAGGTTTCTCTGGTGATAATTCCATGAAGGATATCCCTAAGGTTTATTTCGCTGACCAGGTGGGAGCACCAGCCGGAAAGAAGAATTATACAAGGAACAATAATGCGAATTCAGTGCTGCAGAGTAATAACTCAAACTTTTATGAGAAAGGGGATTACCTGGCCTGCAGGGAGGTTACACTGTCATATGATTTCAGTAAACCTATTCTCAGCAAAACAAGGGTTTTATCGCAGGCACGTCTTTTCCTTAACATGAATAACCTGTTTTACATCACCAAATTCACCGGTAATTCCCCGGAGCCAAAGTCAAATGGCATTTTCGCAGGTAATTACGCTACACCAAAATCATTTGTAATGGGTGTGCAGGTTTCTTTTTAATTCTTTAATAAAAAAATCATGAAAAAAACTATCAACTATATCTATATCGCCCTGGCGGCCATGATCAGTTTCAGTTCCTGTAAAAAGCAACTCGATCTGGCTCCCATCAGCAGTATCAGTGATGCCAGTTATTGGAAGACCGCAGATCAGTTCGATGCTTTTGTGTCGGGCCTGCATGCGCGCTTCAGAAGCCATGTATCCAATTTTGAGGCCCTGGGTGAATTGCGCTCAGATATATTCGGTACTGAACCCAGCTCTGCCAGTACATTTACCGGTGAAGCGACCCAGGGTTTGGAAAGATTCTGGCAGCAAAACCTTTCACTGGATGCTGCAGGCGTAAGTAATTATGGCGGGTTTTACAGCAATATTGCGCAATTGAATTTATTGATCGATAAACTGAGCTCTACTACCGTTGTTACCACGGCCAACAAGAATTATTACCTGGGCCTGGCTTATGGAATGAGAGCTTATTATTATTTCCAACTTACCCGCAGCTGGGGAAATGTGGTGATCTGGACCGGTTTGTTCTCTGATGTGGATCTGAGTAACCTGGCCAAAGCTGCTTCGCCTGCAAGTGATGTAATGGCGCTTATTAAATCTGATATAGATAAATCAGTGGCCAGTTATGGATCTGATTATTCTTTCCGAAATACAAAATCATATTGGAGTAAGGCTGCTACCCTGATGTTAAAGGCAGAAGTGTATTTATGGACCGCCCAGAATGGTGGCGGTACGGCTGATGCAACCACCGCGTTGAATGCCTTAACAGATATACAGACCAATGTGGCCTCTTTAAGCCTGCAAAGCAGCTTTGCAAACGTTTTTGCAGTAACCAGCCGTGGTAACAGCGAGATCATTTTCTCTGTTCGTTATCTGAACGCTGAAAGCTCCCAGCCATTTTCGGGTACATTTTATCCGCAAACTTCATTGATCGCCAATTTCCATGATTCTTTAAATGCAAGGCAAATGAACAGTGCGACCCTGGATAACTGGGGTGGCCTTCTTCGGGCACCGGTTCGGGTTGCTACCTTCAGGAAATTTAACGACAAGGATAGCCGTAAATGGTTTTCAATTCAGTCGGCATATACAAGGCCAAGCCCTGGTGTTTATGTAATTGCAGGATGTTTCGTAAAGAAATTTGAGGGCGAGCAGGTAGCAGGAGTAAGAGTACACAGTAATGATTACCCTATATACCGTTATGCTGACCTTTTACTGATGATCGCGGAAGCAAAAATATTGTTAGGGCAGAGTCCGGCCACTGAGATCAATCTTGTAAGATCAAGAGCTTTTGGGGCAAATTATTCAGCCGCCATTTTTGGATATCCCAACCAGGCTATTGATACAGATCCTAAACAGGCTTTATTGCAGGAAAGATTATTTGAGTTCATATTTGAGGGAAAGCGCTGGCATGATCTTCGTCGGTTTGGAAACAGTTATGTATTCCAGTTTACGGGGCTGTCATCCACCGAAGCATATAAACTCTTATGGCCGGTTGACCGTAGTTCCCTGACCAATAACAGGGCGCTTGTTCAAACACCAGGCTATCCTGCGTTTTAAATAGTAATAAGAGAAGGGAAGTAGTTTCATTATAGCGATCATAAGCAGTCGGCCGGGGGGTTTATCCCCCCGGATTTTGTTCCTTTTTCTTTAATTTACCTGCGTTCATTTCATTTAAATTAAAAATGATGGGCATTCAGCATTTATCAGGAGTAATAGCTGCTCCGTTTACACCGATGGACAGGCATGGCGATGTGGATATTTCCCTTATTCCTTCCTATTATCAATTTCTGAAACATAATGGGATCAGCGGGGCGTTCATCTGCGGATCGACCGGCGAAGGCGCTTCACTGACCAGTAAAGAAAAAATGAAAGTGAATGAGGCCTGGGCTGCCTGTACAAAGGAGGATGCTTCATTTAAGGTGATGACCCTGGTAGGTGGTAACTGTCTTCGCGAATGCAAAGAATTAGCAATTCATGCCAGGGAGACCGGGCTATATGCAGTTTCCTATACTTCTCCGTCTTATTTCAAACCAGCCTCTGTAAAAGAACTGGCCGATTGCTGCCTGGAACTGGCAGAGGCAGTGCAGGGCCTTCCATTTTACTATTACCATATTCCCGTTCTTACTGGAGTAAATTTTTCAATGTTAAGCCTGCTCCAGGAGATAGACGGGAAAATTCCAAATTTTGCCGGAATAAAATACACGCATGAGGATTTTATGGACTTCCTGAGCTGCCAGTATTTTCAACAACATAAATATGATATGCTTTGGGGAAGGGATGAGAATATGCTCCCGGCTCTTTCTTTAGGAGCAAAAGCATTTGTAGGCAGTACCTTTAACTATGCTGCACCGCTTTATCATAAACTTATCAAGGCCTTCGAGAACGGTGATCTTCCGCTTGCCAGCCTCCTTCAACAACAATCCATCAATATGATCAGCTTGCTGGGTAAATATGGAGGCATCGCAACAGGCAAGGCCTATATGAAACTGATAGGTATGGATTGTGGTGAGTTCCGCTTACCGGTAAAAAATATGGTTGGAAAAGATTGGGTGAATTTCAGGGAAGATGTAGAAAAGATCCATTTCGGCAATTTCTGTTCTCAGCAGCCTGGTAAGACCAGTACTGTTCCTGCATGAAGTACTTAAAAAATTATATTGCCGCCTCCTTAGTGTTATTTCGATTGGTTGGAATTGGGCAGCAGGGTGGCTTACACTGGCATAAGGCAGGAACTATCCCACCTGTTGGTAAACAACCGGTATCCCCGGGATATGCCGGCCCGGTAACTGGCATTTACCAAAACAATTTATTGGTGGCTGGTGGCGCCAATTTTCCAGATGGAATGCCCTGGGAAGGTGGCCGAAAAAAATATTATGACGAAGGTTTTTTATTCCAGCGAAAAGGAAAGAAGATCGCTGCACTTGGTACCCGGATCAAACTTCCTGAACCTATTGCTTATTCTGCAAGTTGTGGAATTTCCCAGGGCTTATTTTATGCCGGAGGCGAGAACCTTCTGGGCCCCGGGAAAAACAGTTATTTAATAAATTATTCCAGCTCCCTTAAAGAATGGCAGGTTCATAAACTTCCCGATCTGCCCTATAATGTAACTAATGCCATGGCCATCGGTTTTGGATCAAAGGTTTACCTGGCTGGGGGAGAAAATGCTGACTCAACCCTTTCTTCTTTTTTGATGTTGGATATGGACAAGCTTGCGGAAGGCTGGAAAACACTTACATCCATGCCAGTAACTTTATCGCATAGTGTCATTTCTATTCAGAATAATGAGCAGGGCCAGCCTTGTATATTTTTATTCGGCGGTCGAAGAAAGACAAGTACAGGCATCAGTGCTTTTTCTTCCGCGGTTTACTCGTATAATCCTGCCAATGGTAATTGGGAACAACACCCTGCTTTACCTTTTGCGCTTTCTGCTGGTACGGGCATATCTTTAAATGAGGGTCAACTGCTTTTATTTGGCGGGGATAATGGGAGCAGGTTCAATCTTACGGAGGAAATGATCGTGGCGATAGCAAAGGAAAAAGATGAAGAGATAAAAAAGTCCCTGACCCTGAAAAAGCAAAATTTGCAGTCAACCCACCCCGGGTTTGATAAACGGGTCCTGTTATACCAGGTTGCTTCTGGCAGCTGCAAGATCGTTTCTGAATTCCCTTTTGATACACCTGTTACCACTCTTGCCCTTCGCTGGGGAAATTATATAACGATCCCATCCGGAGAGATCAGGGCTGGGGTAAGAACGCCGTTCATCCTGCTGGCAAAAATGAAACAACGATAAAGCTTCATGAAAAAAGAAGGTACCTATAAATGGATGGTGGTTGGTCTGCTCTGGGGCGTAGCGCTATTGAATTATATGGACAGGCAAATGCTAAGCACCATGAAGCCATCCATGATGATCGATATTGCTGAATTGAGATCGGCTACGAATTTTGGTTATCTCATGGCCATTTTTTTATGGATCTATGGGTTTATGAGCCCCGTATCAGGCATTATTGCCGATCGTATAAACAGGAAATGGCTGATCGTAGGTAGTTTGTTCGTGTGGAGCGCCGTCACCTTAACCATGGGACTGGCTACCAGTTTCAACCAGCTATATTGGCTAAGGGCTTTAATGGGGGTAAGTGAGGCCTTATATATTCCGGCAGCTTTATCTCTTATTGCCGATTACCACCAGGACAAAACAAGATCGCTGGCCATTGGTATACACATGACAGGTTTATATATGGGGCAGGCCTTAGGAGGCTTTGGAGCAACTATAGCCGCGGCATTTTCCTGGCAGAAAACATTTATGTATTTTGGATTTGCGGGTATTTTTTATGCGGTGATACTGATCCTTTTCCTGAAAGAAAAAAGAAATACGGAAGTGGAACCGTCTGCAACTATTGTTCCCAGGCCTTCCGTTTTTAAAGGACTGACTGTTTTATTCAGCAATATTGCCTTCTGGATCATTGTATTTTATTTCGCTGTTCCCAGTTTACCCGGATGGGGAGTAAAGAACTGGATGCCCACATTATTCTCAGAAAACCTGCATATTGATATGAGCAGGGCAGGCCCGATGTCAACCATTACCATCGCGGCCTCTTCTTTCCTGGGCGTGATCTTCGGTGGTTATTTATCAGATAAATGGGTGCAGCAAAATATCAGAGGACGTATCTATACCAGCGCCATAGGATTAAGTCTTACTATTCCCGCCTTGATATTAGTGGGTATGGGTCATAGTATGCTGGCTGTAATTGGTGCTGCTTTTTGTTTTGGTTTTGGTTATGGAATGTTCGATGCGAATAACATGCCCATTCTTTGCCAGTTTGTTTCTGCCAAACACCGGGCATCGGCCTATGGATTGATGAATATGGTGGGCGTTTTTGCGGGGGCGCTTATTACTGATTGGCTGGGCAAATCAACAGATGCCGGCAACCTGGGAAAAGATTTTGCCATGATGTCGGTCATCATTGTGATGGCACTGCTGCTGAATTTATTTTTTCTGCGCCCAAAGTCAAAAGAATTTGTTGATCAATAAGTAATAAAGATGAAGTCTGCCTGGTTTAAAAAAAATTTCTTTTTATGCATAGGGATAATGAATGCCATGTTGTTCCTGCCCGCTGCTAATGCACAGCAAAACACTGCAAAGGCATATAGTCCACAGATCCCTGTACTAAAAGGATTGCCGGAGAACCCGGTATTAAGAGTGGCTGTTTCCGGTGATGCGGAAACAATGATTAAAAAGGCTAACTGTACGCTTAATGCTTCCGCCATTGCCAGTGTGCAGAAAATTGATGTATACCTCACAGGAGCGGAACCTTTTTCCTCCAGGCAATTAATTGGGAGTTTCAGTCCTGTAGCATCAAGATTCAGTATGGAGATCCCTGCAAAAATTTCTGGTGGTGTTGGATTTTTATGGTTCAGTGTTGTGCTAAAAGATAATGCCGGACTTGATAACTGGATAGAATTGCATTGCAATGAATTGATCGATCAGAAGGGAAGGTCCATAGCAGTAAAAGAATATGGCGGTCATTTTATAAAGCCATGCGGGGTGGTTGTACGAAGGGCAGGCGATGATAAAGTAAATACCTATCGAATTCCCGGTATTATTCAAACGGATAAGGGTACACTGATAGCAGTATATGATATTCGCTATAATAACAGCACAGATCTTCCCGGCAATATTGATGTAGGCATGAGCCGAAGTGCAGATAGCGGTAAGACCTGGCAGCCTATGAAAGTGATCATGGATATGGGAGCCCCGCATGAAAATAATGGAGTAGGAGATCCTGCGGTATTGTTTGATCCTGCCACAAAGAAAATTTTTGTAGCTGCATTAGGCAGCAAGGGTAATCGATCAATTGCGGGCTCCTTGCCTGGCCTTTCTCCCGATACTACCGGGCAATTTATTCTGGTGAGCAGTGAAGATGATGGCCTTACCTGGTCAGCGCCTTATTCCATTACTTCCCAGGTAAAAGAACCAGCCTGGCATCTTTTCTTTGATGGTCCGGGAAATGGGATCGCTATGAGCGATGGTAAGCTTGTGTTTGCCGCTCAATACTGGGATCAGAACAAAAAGCCATTCTCTACCATCATTTATAGTGATGACCATGGAAAGACCTGGAAAGGAAAACTGGCTGGTCCAAAAAGTAACACTACGGAGAGCCAGGTAGTGGAAATTAAAAAAGGGATTTTGATGCTGAATATGCGTGATAACCGCGGCGGGTTCCGAAGTATTGCCACTACCACTGATATGGGGCAAACCTGGATGGAGCATAACAGTTCCTTTAATGCCCTTGCAGACCCCGTTTGTATGGGTAGCCTCATAAACTCGATGGCTATAGTAAAAGGACAGAAAAAACAGACCTTATTTTTCAGCAATCCAAACACAAGTTCAGGAAGATATAATATAACTATCCGTGCAAGCCTGGATAATGGAGAAAGTTGGTCCGCAGAGAACCAGTTCCTGCTTGATGAAAGGACCTGTTATGGATATTCCTGTCTTACAAGGCTTGACGATAAGAATATTGGAATACTTTATGAAGGAGTGAAGGATCTTTACTTTGTCAAAATACCCGTTAATAAAATAGTCAAATAGGATGTCAACAGGATATACAAGGTCCGAGCTTATTTCCCTGCAGAAATTCTACAGCGATCAGTTGCTGAAAGACACGGTCCCTTTCTGGTTCCCCCGTTCCCTGGATAAAGAAGAAGGAGGGTTCTTGTTAATGCGGGATGCAGATGGTTCGCTGATCGATGATGATAAGGCGGTATGGATACAGGGCCGGGCCACCTGGTTACTGGCAACACTTTATAATACAGTAGAAAAAAAACCGGAATGGTTGGAAGGGGCCCGCTCCGGCTACGAATTTTTGAACAGACATTGCTTTGATAAAGATGGTCGCATGTTCTTTCATGTTACCAGGAATGGAAAACCTATCAGGAAGCGCAGATATTTCTTTTCTGAAACATTTTATGTGATCGCTGCTGCTGCTTATGCCAAAGCCAGTGGCGACCCGGAAGCAGCTGAAAAAGCAAGGGAGGTTTTTGGCAAATGCATTGAATATGCCACGGCGCCAGGTATGCTGGTACCAAAATTTACGGATACCCGTCCTTCTAAGGGCATTGGTGTTCCAATGATCATGATCAATACGGCCCAGCAATTGCGGGAGACCATTGGCGATGATCGCTGCGATGAATGGATCTCTAAGTGGATCGGTGAGATCAGCAGGGATTTTGTAAAACATGATATAGCCTGCGTGATGGAACAGGTGGCCCCCGATGGAAGTATCATCGATCATATTGATGGAAGAACCCTTAACCCCGGCCATGCCATTGAAGGAGCCTGGTTCATATTACAGGAAGCCAGGTACCGAAATAATGATCCGGAGCTGATCAGGCTGGGCTGCAGTATGCTGGATTATATGTGGGAACGGGGCTGGGATAAGGAATATGGAGGCATACTCTATTTCCGCGATGTATATAACAGGCCAGTACAGGAATACTGGCAGGATATGAAATTCTGGTGGCCGCATAATGAAGTGATCATTGCAACCCTGTTAGCTTATCTGATGACCAATGATCCAAAATATGCTAAATGGCATCATATGGTACATGACTATAGTTACCAGGTATTTCATGATAATCAGCATGGTGAATGGTTTGGTTATTTACATCGAGACGGAAGTATTGCCCAGGGGGCAAAAGGCAATCTGTTCAAAGGCCCATTCCATTTGCCCCGGCAGGAATGGTTCTGCGCAAGAATTATCAGGGAGTTTTTGGAAGATCCGGGAAAATAGCAGCTCAGCTTATTAATTAAAATAGCAGTTCATGAAGCGTTATATTTTATATATCCTGTTATGCTTCCACTTACAGGGATATGCGCAACTGGAACTGGCGCCTGTATTCACCGATCATATGGTTTTACAGCGCGAAAGACCTGTTTGCATCTGGGGCAGAGGAACGCCCGGTCTTAAGCTGCAGGTTAAATTTGGTAAGATATCCCGAACCGGTTTCGTGTTGAAAGATTCTACCTGGAAATTTTATTTCCCTTCCCAGAAAGCAAATGCGGTTGGCCAGCAGCTGACTGTTTCATCGCCTGGAATTAACCTTACTATTAATGATATACTAATGGGCGACCTCTGGCTTTGCATTGGTCAGAGTAATATGGAATTTCCAATGGTAAGGGAAATGTATTATAAACAGGAAATAAAGGAATCCGTCCAACCGCTGCTTCGTTTTTATGATCCCGGTTATATTGGTAAAAATGTTTTCAAAGCATCCTACACGGATTCGATGATAAAAAGGCTTAACCTCAACGATCTTTTCAGCAAGGTTGCCTGGCAGGTAAGTGATAGCTTCTCCTTTAAAGCTATGAGTGCGGTGGCTTATTATTTTGGGAAAGATATCATACTCAATACAGGTATCCCTGTTGGATTGATCAATCTGTCAATTGGGGGCTGTCCATTAGAAACTTTTATTGACGCAAAAGTAATGCTGGCTAACCCGGCCTTCAAAGCTAAATGCCAGGGAAACTGGTTGGATAATGATGCATTACCAGTATGGATAAGGCAAAGAGGAAAGGAAAATATAGCTAATCTGCCTGGTGTACCCTCTGATGAATATGGGCCATTCCATTCATATAAACCAGGAGTGGCTTACCAGGCCGGGATAGCGCCATTGTTATCAATGCCTATTAAAGGCATTATCTGTTACCAGGGAGAAAGTAATGCACAGGAAATGGAAAGGGTAAATGAATATGCTGAACTGAGCCGCCTGATGGTAGAAGATTTTCGCAGGAAATGGAAGGATCCCCGTATGCCTTTTTATTATGTGCAGCTTTCCTCTATTGATACGCCTAAGTATAAAGGTCAGTTGTGGCCCGATTTCAGAAACGAGCAACGTAAAATGCTTTCGCTTATTCCCTTTAGCGGAATGGCCGTATGCAGTGATATCGGCGCGTTGAATGATGTGCATCCCGTCAATAAAAAATGGGTGGGTCAGCGTTTGGCAAGATGGGCACTGGCTAAGAATTATAATAAAAATATTCTGCCATCTGGGCCGCTTCCCATCACTGCAAGTTATAATAATGGCCTGCTCAGTATCCGGTTTTCCCATACTGGCAATAACTTGAATAGTTTTGAAGGTGAAACGCTGAGAGGATTTTCGCTGGACGGGATAAAGGAGGTGCCTGCGAAAATAACGGGAGACAGCGTACTGATAGAGACAACCACGAAACCTTCTGCGCTGTATTATGGGTGGAGCCCATTTTCAAAAGGAAATTTAGTGAATGCCGATAACCTGCCGGCTTCCACATTTAAATTGACTGTAAAGTGAGAATAACCATTCTTGTTATTGTAGCGATCTTCAGTTTTACCGCATCTTCTGGCCAGGTGAAACTGCCTTATTATCCCGATTCAATTTTCAATACTTATTATAAACAACGTGTTGCCACATTTTTAGCGCTTCCAAAAACAGAACATGATATTGTGTTTGTTGGGAATAGTATTACAGAAGGTGGTAGCTGGTCTGAACTTTTTAACGATATACGGATCAAGAACCGGGGTATAAATGGAGACATCAGTGCAGGAGTGATCCATCGGTTGGATGAGATCATAGCCAGGAACCCGGAAAAAATATTCCTAAAGATCGGTATCAATGATCTTTCCCGCGGTGTTTCGGCAGATAGCCTCGTAAAGAACATCCTTATCATTGCCGATTTCCTGAACCAGGAGATCCCCTCCACTGGTTTTTTTGTACAGAGCCTGTTGCCGGTTAGTGAAAGGGAGAAAAAATTTTTGGGCCATGCAAATCAGGCAGGTCAGGTCATCTATGTAAATAAACGCTTGTCTGAAGAGGCAAAAGCACATCATTATCAATATGTGGACCTGTTTAGTTCATTTTGTGACAGCAGTGGAAGATTGGATAGAACACTTACCAATGACGGGCTTCACCTGGTAGGGAATGGATATCTTTTGTGGAAGCATGTCAGTTTTCCTTATGTATATGGCCTGCAGCAAAAGCCTTCCATTATTCCCCAGCCGCAACAATTAAAATGGAATAAAGGCTATTTCCCTTTGTATGATTGCCATACTATTTTAATTAATGACAATTCACTTCTTGCTTCTGCCGGCATTCTCAAAAATGTATTGGCTACGCATTCGCTTTCGGCGATCCTGCAAAGCGGCCTGGATGATAAAGGCCCTTATATAAAACTAAATAAGGGAACAGTGGCTGGATCCAGCTCTCCGGAAGCCTACCAGTTGTTGGTTACCCGGGACAGTGTGCTGATCACCGCAAATACTCCGGCGGGTATGGATCATGGAATCCGAACCTTATCGCAATTGATGCGTGATGGTACGATGATCGATAATTGTTTGATCACCGACTGGCCTGCATTCAGCTGGAGAGGGTTTATGATCGATGTGGGAAGGAATTATGTTTCTATCGGCCGTTTGAAGGAATTGATCAGGGTGATGGCGCAGTATAAATTAAATGTTTTTCATTTTCACCTAACGGAGGATATTGCCTGGCGTCTGGCCGTAGATGCATTTCCTGCACTAACGGATCCGCAATTCATGCAGCGGGATAAGGGCCTATATTATTCTAAGCAGGATATAAAAGAGCTTATTAATTATTGCCGCGAGTATAATATTTTATTTATTCCTGAGATCGATATGCCCGGTCATAGTGCCGCTTTTAAAAGGGCATTAAATGCCGATATGCAATCTGATACCGGGAAATCCTTTTTGTTGAAAATAGTAAAGGAAATAAATGAAAGTTTTGACCTCTCGTATTTTCATATAGGAGCCGACGAAGTGAGGATCAACGATTCTTCTTTTGTTCCCCAGATGGTGAACTACCTGAAAAGTATTGGTAAAACCGTGATCGGATGGCAGCCTGGAGGCAATTATCCATCTGGCGTAATACGGCAATTATGGATGGATGATAAAGGCTCCATAACAGGTAGCAATAAATATAAATATATTGACTCAAGGCATCTTTACCTCAATCATATGGATCCGCTGGAGGCCGTAACGACCATTTTTAACAGGCAGATCGCCAGCAGGAACCGGGGAGATGATTTTGCCCTTGGGGCAGAGCTTTGTGTTTGGCATGACAGGGCGGTGGTTTCTGAAAAAGATATTTTTAATATGAATCCGGTCTATCCGGGAATACTGGCTTTCGCGGAAAGATGCTGGGTTGGCGGAGGAAAGGAGGGATGGATAGCTAATATCAGCGATGGCAATGAAAAAGCGTTTTTTGAATTTGAAGATCGTTTAATGGACCAGCGATGGTCTTATTTCCGCGATCTTCCTTTTCCTTATGTAAAGCAGGATAAAATGACCTGGGCCTTATATGGTCCTTATGATAATGGCGGTAACCTTGAAATGAAATTCCCGCCTGAAGAACAAGGGAATGATCTGGATAAAGAGCCCATCCTGGGATCCTGCAGAGGGGGTACTATTATTTTGAGACATTGGTGGGCACCTTTGATCAAGGGTGCTGTGAAAGATCCAAGACCTAATACAAGCATTTATGCGGTAGCGAAGATCTGGAGCGACCGTGAAGAGTACAGGGAATTCTGGATAGGCTTCAATGATATTTCAAGATCTCCTTCCACAGATTCTCCTCCGGAAAATGCCTGGGATGAAAGATCCAGCAAGTTATGGGTGAATGGAAAGATCATTGAGGCGCCACAGTGGAAAAGGCCGGGACAAAAAGGGAATTCAGAGATCCCTCTGCAGGATGAGGGGTATAGTTATCGTCCGCCTGTAAAAATATTGCTGAATAAAGGATGGAACAAAATTCTGATCAAGGCCCCTGTCGGAAGTTTTAAGGGAAGGGATTGGCATAACCCTGTAAAATGGATGTTTAGTTTTGCAGAGGTTAACTGATCTTATTTTTCCTCCCCGATACAGGATCAGGCATTGCTTTCTGCCGCCTACCTTACCTCCTCCATCAAGTTTCATAAAAGTTAAATTAATTACTTATATGAGGCCAAATAAAATGCCACGGCCATAAATTCGTTTAAAAAGCCTCTGCATAATCTTCATAAATTTGCAACCGCTATGAGGTTTTTGTTCCTGTCCCTTTTATTCTGTCTTATGTCTTCCCTGCTGTTTGCGCAGGATGAAGCCATTAAAAGACTGCGCATTGAGTCCACCAGGGTAATACCTAATAAAGATCCCAATGACACGACCCATAAAGACTGGAGAAAGGGGGGTATATATGGGATCAATGTTTCGCAGGGTACCCTGAATAACTGGGCCGCGGGAGGTGAAAATTTCTCTCTTTCCGTAAATACGCAGTTCAGCCTGTATGCATTTTTTAAAAAGGGCAAACAAACCTGGGATAATACCTTCAGCATGAACCTGGGTTATGTGAATACGACCAGCATTGGTGGAAGGAAAAATGATGACCGATTTGATATCCTTTCCAAATATGGCCATGCTTTAGGAAAAAAACTCAGCCTTTCTACACTTTTTAACCTGCGTTCGCAATTTTTCCGGGGTTATAGTTTTACTGATACCTCCAAGAATTTCATTTCAACTTTCCTGGCGCCGGGTTATTTATTGTTATCTGTGGGAGGCGACTATAAACCAGACAAGAATCTTTCCATATTCTTTTCACCTGTTTCCGCCCGCTGGATCTTTGTAAAGGATACCGCACTTTCCAATAAGGGATTGTATGGGGTAAAAAAGGGGGAAAGCACGGCGCTTGAGTTTGGAGGATTTGCCTCCATTACCTATACCAAAGATTTTAATAAGAATGTGAATTATAAGGGAAGGCTTGACCTGTTCTCAAATTACAGGCATAATCCACAGAATATTGATATCAATATGGCCAATTCCATCAATGCCAAGATATCAAGGAAACTGGCAGTGAATTATACGCTTGACCTGATCTATGATGATGATGTGCGGTTGTTTGGTAAGAATAAAAGATCGGCGGGGCTTCAGGTGAAGTCGCTGCTGGGGATCGGGTTGTTGTTGAAATTTTGAGAAAGGTGAGAAGGTGAAATAAGAAATTATGAAGTAAAAATAGGAATCGGTAATTATATATTTATTTTGAACTCAATTTCCTCAACCATCTCAACCTTGTAAACCCCTAAACCTTCCTCCTTGTCTCAAAACAAACTCGAACGTTTCTCCCAGCTGGAAACATTTTCCAATGTGCTGCAATTTCCGGCAGGAATGAAAGGCAAATGGAAAGATCATTTTGTCAATGAACAGCCCATTACGCTGGAGCTGGCCTGCGGCAAGGGGGAATATGCGGTAGGACTGGGACGACTCTATCCAGGTAGAAATTTTATTGGGGTGGATATTAAAGGCAACAGGATCTGGGTAGGGGCAAGGATGGCCTTGCAGGAAGGTTTAAACAATGTTGCTTTTCTCAGAACGCAAATAGATCAATTAGCTGAATATTTTGCTCCAGGGGAGGTGTCGGAGCTCTGGATCACATTCCCTGACCCCCAGCTTCGATTCTCCAAGGCTAAGAAAAGACTAACTCACCCAAAGTTTTTACGTTTATATCAACAAATTCTCGTTCCCGGGGGTTATATCCACCTGAAGACAGATAGTCCGGATCTTTACCGTTTCACCAAATTAGTGATGGATTTCTATGGTTGCATCTTAACAGAGGATAATGACCATGTATTTGATGGCAAAGAGGTGAAAGAGGAGCTGAAGATCCGTACCCATTATGAATCGCTGGATATTGCGGGTAGCAGCCGTATCCATTACCTTCGGTTCTCTCTTCCTGCCGATTTGGGAGGAAAAGAAAAAGACCTGGCCTTCAAGGAAAAACTCAGAGATTATGAATGATTGGACAGAAGGGATACATTACTACCTGAATGAGGAAGGATTTGTTGTATTCACTGAAAAATACCACCTTGAAAAAGGTTTCTGTTGCGGCAATGGTTGTCTTCATTGCCCATTTCAGTACGAGAATGTACCTGAGCCACGCCGGTCTGCGTTAATGGTGCTTAAACCCTGCGATGCTAACTCCATTCCTCCTGGGGATTCCAGAACTTTTTCTTAAAATCCTGCACCTGGTCGTCTATCACTCTTATCCCTTCTTTTTTCAGCAGTTCTTCCATTTTTTCAGGAGGAGAAAAATGATGTTTACCGGTGAGCATCCCGTTGCGATTCACCACGCGGTGGGCAGGCACTTTTGGCCTTACCATATGTGATCCATTCATGG
This sequence comes from Chitinophagaceae bacterium, assembly GCA_016720565.1. Taxonomy (GTDB): domain Bacteria; phylum Bacteroidota; class Bacteroidia; order Chitinophagales; family Chitinophagaceae; genus JJ008. The sequence goes on along the minus strand of JADKKJ010000011.1, from coordinate 516,984 downwards.
CCCAGCCAACCATGCGGGCCGATAATTTTGTTCCCAGCACGGCAGCGATCGCACCATAAGAAGAAACCCTTCCCCTGGGTATCTGCCTCACTACTTCATATACCTGCTCAAAAAAGCCTTCTTCTTTTTTGCCTGATGGTTTTATTGAGTTGAGCTTTGCCATATCTACCTTCCTAAAGCACCTGCGCAGCATTTGCAAAAACCTGCTTCTCCTTCCTCTTATACCACCAGATGGGAACTGTTTTTTTCATCAGTGAATCAATATTTCGCATGCCCACCAGGTTCCAAACCCCTTTTAATTTTCCACTGAGTGAAGGCTGCATGGCACGCAGGCTCATGGCGAAGCCGCTATCTAAATATTCCATATGGTGCCAGTATCCCGCCGGCATGAATAAAGTATCGCCATGTTCCAGCGTGAAATCATATCCCTGCGCTTTCTGAAGAGCAGGAAATTTATCATAGTCAATAGCCCCTTCATTATAATATCTGGAAAAATCTGCCAGGCTCAGCACTTCAAAGGGTTTTCGATAAAGTTTATGTTGTTCTGTATAAGGGAACATCAGCACGCGCTTTCTTCCTGCAAACTGGGTATGCAGTATATGGGAAAGATCTATATCAAAATGCATATGGGTGATACTGCCGGCTCCCCCGGTAAAAAGCATGGGATATCTTTTTACGAAACCTTTCATCAGGTGTTCAGGCCAGGTAAAATCTTTGGTAAGTTCCGGGGCATGATCAAAAATATTGAACAGGAAGATCCTCCAGGCAGCCGGGCCCTGGCTGATCATATCAATATATTCTCCAAAAGTCTTATAGTCATCGGCCTTATTGATGGGGGTATAAGCATCGCTTTTTACGTTATTATAAAGCGGCACTGTTTTATTTCCCACCAGGCTTTTGAAATAATCCCAGTTCCATTTTGTGTAGGCAGGCCAATCCTTCGACAGCTCTTTTATGACCACCGGGATACCGGGTTCGTAAAATTCTTTTTTAAATCGCTCCGGCTCGATAGTATCGACAGTTGTTACCGGTCTTAATTGCATAGCGCTTGTTTTTCGGGAAATAAGTTGGGGTGAATGTACAAATTGCCCGTGAAAACAGGCGGAAAATTATGTTAATGGACAACTGAAAAAACGAGAGGCTTATCCCTTATTTTTCGCTGAGAGAAAACAGTTGGCCCTGTTCATCAAACCTTTGTTTTAGCTTAAAACTTATACGGTGATGACGGCATTGACCATGTTTCAGGATCGCCTCCCGATGAAAAGCGGTACCATAACCCTTATTCTGGTCCCAGCCATAATGCGGATATTTCTGATGCAGCTGAAGCATATGATCATCCCGGTAGGTCTTTGCCAAAATACTGGCAGCAGCGATAGAATTAAAGATCGCATCACCTTTTATAATACAGTGGTGAGGTATTTTTTTATAGCTGGTGAAACGATTTCCATCTACCAGTATCAATTCCGGTGAAAGTGAAAGTTTTTTCAATGCCAGGTGCATGGCCCTGATAGAAGCTTTGAGAATATTGATACGGTCAATTTCTTTATTGGTTACGCTGGCCACCGCGAATGCAAGCGCATTGGCCTCAATAAAAGCCCTTAGTTCATAACGATCTTTTTCCATTACCTGTTTGGAATCATTCAGCAGGGGATGTTCAAAATGCAGCGGAAGTATCACCGCTGCGGCAAATACCGGCCCGGCAAGACAACCCCTGCCGGCCTCATCACAGCCAGCTTCAAGCAGTTCTTTCTGGTAATAAGATCGGAGCAATTAGTTGTTTGTTCGGTAAAAATAAACCTTTCACTCATTGTGTAAATAATGAATGCCTGAATAAGTTTCAGGCATTCAAAACTTCTTTTCCAGACTGTCTGTCGGAAGGCTGGCTCCTAACTTCCAACTCCTAACTCCTAACTTCTCTCCCTATCCCACAAAACAATATTTGCAATCATGCTCCTGCGCTCTTCCAACGGCCCATACGCCGGAAGGAACCACCTGTATACCGGGAAGCAGGGCCGCTTTCCATTCATTTAATACATCATCGGCCTTCATATTCATTTGCGATGCGAGCTTAGCAGAAAATACAGACATGGCTGCCCCGCAAACGCAGAACATTACACCATCTGCCTGCAGTTCATTGATGCCGATCTTTACTTCACCAATGCCAGGTAATTTATAATCACCAGCAGCGGGTTTCCAGAAAGGGTTACGTTTGGAAGCAGCATTGGTCTTTGCATCATCAACTTTAAAGACGGTTCCCAGGTTATACTTTTCCCATATGCTATGATCCAGGGCAAAGCAAATAGCTAAATGACGAAGGATCACCACTACGCCGCAATCACTGGCTGGGGTTCCTGTGGCTTCATTGGTAGCAAGGAAAACCCGGGCCCAGGCAAAAGGGAATATTTCATGCGGCCCGGTAGTATCATAAACGATGCGATGTTTTCCTTTTACCTGGTTGAACCAGGCATCGGGATCTCCTGTTGCTGTAAATGAATCTTTAATTTCATTTTCAGCTTTCAGATCCAGTGTGGGAATAGCGGCTAAACCTGCGGCGGCGGCCCCGGTAGCCAGCCTGGTCAAAAATTGTCTTCTGCTTTTTTCAGGAAGTTCAATGTTTTGTTTCATAACAATTGATTGATGGTTTTTGAATAAAACGATTAATCCGACGTAGAATTTATGAAAATTATTGGTAAATAACCGGTAAAGCGGGCCCTTTAACAAAAGAAGAAAAATTCTGCCGCCAACTTACCTTTGCGTTTTATGCGTGAAACCCCCTCCCCAAGACCCATTGCGATCTGGCTGCTTACAGGTGTTGGAATGATCATTATTCAGATCCTGCTGGGAGGCATTACCCGGCTTACCGGTTCCGGTTTATCCATCACCGAATGGAATGTGGTCACTGGCACCCTGCCCCCCATGAATGAAGGCGCCTGGCTAACCGAATTCACTAAGTACCAGCAAACACCGCAGTATCATTACCTGAATTTTGATTTCACTTTAAAAGATTTCAAATTCATATTCTTTTGGGAATGGTTCCATCGTTTATGGGCCAGGCTGATCGGGCTGGTGTTCATTATCCCATTTGTAATTTTTTTAATACAAAGAAGGTTCAGGCCATCCATGGTCAGGCCCATGCTCATTCTTTTTCTTCTTGGGGCATTGCAGGGAGCCATTGGCTGGATCATGGTTGCCAGCGGACTTACAGGGGATGCGATCTATGTACGGCCTACCAGGCTGGCCCTGCATTTTATTTTCGCGCTTGGGTTGCTTAGTTACACCTATTGGTTTGCGTTGGAATTATTGATCCCGAAGGATAAAAAAATACACGACCCTAAGGCGTCCCGATTAACGTTAGCCATTTTGATCGTTCTGTTTTTTCAATTGATCTATGGGGCACTGATGGCCGGTCACAAAGCAGCCACCGCTGCGCCAACATGGCCCGATATTAATGGTAAACTGGTTCCTGATGCATTGGTAAATCAGGACGGATGGTTGAACTGGATAGATAACAGCATCGCTATTCATTTTATTCACCGCGGACTTGCCTATGTCCTGGTAGTATTGGTGATCCTGCTTAGTATTCGCCTGTTTCGTTTACAAGGCGACAAAGTTTTTTCCCGTTACCGCTGGTGGCCGCTTTGCCTGGTAATTACACAAACCGCATTAGGCATTCTGGCAGTTCTAAACAGCCTGAAGATCATTCCAAATCATTGGGGCGCTTTTGAATGGCTGGCACAATTGCACCAGCTGGTAGCCATGTTTCTTTTATTGTCGTTGATCGGAGTATTTTATATGCTTCGAAGACCGTTAAACCAGTAAGGTTTTTCGTTATCTTACAATGACAACCTTTTCCATTCATGCGAACCTGGCTCCGCGGCTTTTTACTGTCTTTTCCTGTGCAGCTCGTTTTTCTTCACCTGAGGAAATACCAGGCCCTTTTATTATTCTGGTTTGTGTTGTTCGCTACCGTGAATGGATCATTCATGAAAACATTCGGGGCCGATTCCCTTTTCCTGGCGCCGGAATACCTGGGTAATGTGAATTCACTAAGCGCGGCCATCGTAGGCGCTTCCATTGGCATGTTCATCATGAGCTGGAATATTGCCACCTTCATTTTGTTTCATCGCCAGTTCCGGTTCCTGGCAGCTACCAGTAATCCTTTCCTGAAATACTGCATCAACAATGCCGTGATACCGGCTATTTTCCTTGTATTTTACTTTTATAAGGCTTTTCAGTTTGAACAACAGCGGGAACTGATACCCACTGCGGAGATCGTGATTCTTTCCGGCGGATTCCTTTCCGGCTTCATTTTCATACTGGCCGCTTCCTTTCTTTATTTTTTCCGCGCAGATATTTATATTCTTCGGAAGATGAGCCCTGTGATGAATGATCCCAGCCAGTATATCACGCATCTGTCAAAAGTGAAAGAGATCTACCACGATAATTCGCTGGTAAAAGTAGAGTGGTATCTGGATGGTCCTTTCAAAGTGAAAAAGGTCAGGGATGTTTCCCATTATACGGATGAATTCATCTCTTCCCTTTTCAAAAGGCATCATATCGCGGCCATACTTTCTGTGTTCATCGCTTTTCTTTTTTTGATGGGGATCGGCTTTTTACTTGATAATCCCTTTTTCCAATTGCCTGCTGCTGCCAGCATCACCATATTTTTTTCTATCCTTCTGGGTGTGGCCGCGGCCCTGACCTATTTTCTCCAGAGCTGGAGCATTCCCTACCTGGTTTTGATCCTTTTCGCGTTGAACTTTCTTTATAAAATGGATATGATCGATCCAAGGAACAAGGCCTATGGTTTGAACTATGTGAACAGGGAAGAAAGACCTCTGTACGACCGCCCCTCGCTGATGGCCATGTGCAGCAAAGAGAACCAGGAAGCAGATAAAAAGAATATGATCGGCATCCTGGAGAACTGGAAGAAGAACCAGCAAAGCCCCAAACCCCTGCTGGTGCTGATCAATACCAGCGGTGGTGGCCATAGAAGCGCCACTTTTACCGTACGTGTGCTTCAGTACCTGGATAGCCTTACAGGTGGCGAGATCATGAAAAAAACATTCCTTATAAATGGAGCTTCAGGAGGAATGATCGGGGCCAGTTATTTCCGGGAACTTTACCTGCGCGCAAAAAAAGATACCAGCATTCATCTTCAGGATTCCCGCTATGTTGATGATATTGCCGGCGACCTGCTGAATCCGCTGTTCACGTCATTTTTTGCGCGCGACCTGGTGGCTCCTGCGCAGAAATTTACGGTTGGTCCTTATAGTTATCTAAAAGACCGGGGTTATGCCTTCGAGGAAAAACTCAATGATAATACGCATGGTTATCTCAATAAACAATTAAAGGACTATGTGCAGGATGAGAAGCAAGCCAATATTCCCCTGATCTTTTATAGTTCAGTGATCACCCGTGACTCCAGGAAAATGATGATCTCTACACAGCCTATCCGATTTATGATGCAAAGCCAGCGGGATAGCTCCAGGGCTCCGGCGGCTGACCCCGATGCCATCGACTTTGTTTCTTTTTTTGCAAAGCAGGATCCCTATAACCTGCGTATGCTTTCCGCACTTCGAATGAATGCGACATTTCCTGTGGTATTGCCGAATGTGTGGTTGCCTTCTTCACCGGTCATTGATGTAATGGATGCGGGTCTTCGCGATAATTATGGGGAAGAGACCAGCCTTCGTTTTCTTTCCTGTTTTGACGATTGGATCAGCAAGAACACTTCGGGAGTATTGATGCTGCAGATCAGGGACCGCAGAGCCGGAGGATGGGAGAATCCATATGTTTCAACTGATATCAGTGGTAATATAACAAAGCCCTTCTTTCTTTTACAGCACAACTGGTTCAAGATGATGGAATATACCCAGAGCGAGATGCTCACTTATTACAGTAACCGAAGCAGCGTACCTGTTTATAAGATCGCTTTTCAATATGCCACCGATAAAGAAGAGAACAAAGCGGCCTTGAATTTTCATCTAACCAAAAGGGAAGAAAGGGATATTGTCATTTCGATCCGATCTGCGATGAATCAGGGGAGTTTTTTACAGGTCAAAACGTTGTTCGACCGTGGGAAGGGTATTGATAGTCTGCCAGCTTATTTCCGATGATCATTTGCCACCGATCAGTTTAAAACAACCCGGTAAAACCTGTAGGTCTAGCTCCACAGGGCTGTCTGCAGGATCCCCATCTATATGAAGCGGAGCCCCGGAAAGATTTTTTAGCTGGAATGAATCGGTTTGAAAATAGACCACGGCCTTATCCTTATCGATCATAGAATCCATTTGAAGGGATCGTTTTCCCCGCAGCTGGAAAAATGTGCTGAGCAGCACCTGTAATTTATTTTGTTTACTTACGATCACCACATCCAGCAACCCATCCCGCAGGCTGGCTTTTGGCGCAATGGTGAAATTATTTCCAAACTGGTTAGAGTTGGCTATGCTGATAAAATAAGCATCGGTAGAAAAGGTTTTTCCTTTTACGGTAAGTTCAAATGACCAGGTGCGGGCCGAGAAAAAATTGCGTACCACCATTTTTACATAATTAGCTAAACCTCTTTTGGGTTGTTGCGCAAAATCGTGCGCCACTTTGGCATCAAAGCCCAGTCCGCATAACATGCAGGCAAATTGGTCGTTCAATAAAAACCCATCGGTCTTCCTGCTTTTACCTGAGAAAATAAGATCCAGTGCGGCTTTTGGCGATCCTGGTATACCAGCTGCCAGTGCCAGTCCATTACCCGAGCCACATGGAATGATACCGAAATCAAGATTCAGGTGTTTCATTGCATTCACTGCCTGGCTTACGGTCCCATCTCCACCAGCGATCACTATATCGGTGACCTTATTCTTTTGGATATATTCAATGGCGTATTGATAATCGCCATTAGCTGAAGAGGGAAGGACGGAGACTTCAAATCCTGCTTTTTTTGTTTGTGCGATCGCTAATTGCTGCAGATCGGATTTCCCGCGTGTTCCTGAAATGGGATTGATAAGGTAAAGCAGGTGGCGCATATTTTCAGGGAAGTTTCAGGGTGCCAAGGTGCAGGATCTTTGAAGGGGCCATCATCATATCATTGGGAGGGTTGAGGATCATATAGATCTTCATTTCTTTTTTGCCGGCAAATAATTTGCGGATCGTGCTGAGCTTAAGTTTAGCGGAGGTAGTATCTATTTTCCATTGCTCATTTCCGGTCTCATCAGTCAGTTGAAGAACGAATTTATAATTTCCCTGCGGTTTGTAACGTATATCCAGGTAACCGCCGCTTTTCCAATCGCTGCTTTTAATGGTTTTCACATTCTTATTCTCATCACTGATTGAACCGCTGATCTGCAGTTTACGATTTACAATGATCTGCCAGGAACCCTGGGCAAGCAGGTTGCTGGAGAAGAACATCAGGGAGATAAGTGACAGGAGTTTCATAATGCAAAGATATAGATATGGGTGGCCCCTGCTTGCTCGTAATTATTTATATATGGAGAATTATTACTACTTTAAGAGAACGATGAGCAAGAGCCTTCGACCATTTACTTTCTGCGTACTGTTACTCCTGTTTTTCTGCCAGATTCAAGGTCAGGCGGTTATAGGCGAGTTGAAACGCGTTGGTGCCAAAAAAACAGGCAGCCTGGATAGTAATGGATGGAAGCATACCGGACTATTTACAATTAATGTGAACCAGGGCTCCTTGAGTTACTGGAGCAGTGGCGGAGAAAGTTTTCTAATTGGGATCAATGGTATCTTAAACAAATCCATGCACCATCGTCATGGCAAGTATACCTGGGATTCCTATTTTGACCTTGAACTGGGCTATGTGGACGCCAGTAGTTTTAAGAAATTCCGAAAGACCAACGACCGTTGCGACCTTACTTCAGAATTTGAACACCGGTTAAGCAAACACATCAGCTATGGCCTGATCGGAAATTTAAATACACAGGTATTCAGTGGGCACAATTATTTTACCAGCAGCCACGAAAAGATATCCAATTTTCTTTCGCCAGGAAAGATCCTGGTCTCCATGGGATTGGATTTTAAGAAGCACAGTGAAGAAAGCTTTTTTGATGTATTTATCACACCCGCCACAATCCGTTGGGTAACCAAGATCGATCCGGATTTTCGATTGCTGAATAAATTTGGGGTAGATTCCGCTCATAAAGTAAATACTGAACTGGGGGCTTACCTGTCTACTCACTATAATACCCGATTTTCCAAAACCCTGAGCTATATTGGCCGCCTTGACCTGTTTTGTAATTACAAGCGAAATCCCCAGAATGTAGATGTGCTTTTTAACAACCTTCTGACCTTTGCTATTGCCAGGAATTTTGCCGGCTCCGTCCTGATCGATGTGATATATGATGACGATATCCGCAGAAGGACCCAGATCCAGGAGCTGATGGGGCTGGGGATCAAGTTTAATTTATAGAAGACAATAATTGGGAATTACTAATTATTACCACCTTATCAGCGCACTCGCCCAGGTAAACCCTGATCCAAAAGCTGCCAAACAAACCAGGTCACCAGATTTGACCTTCCCTTCTTCCCAGGCTTCGCATAGCGCGATAGGCACCGAGGCTGCCGTAGTGTTTCCGTATTTCTGGATATTATTAAACACCTGGTCATCGCGAAGGCGCAATTTCTTTTGTACAAACTGGCTGATACGCAGATTGGCCTGGTGAGGGATGAGCATATTGATATCTGTGGTTTGCAGGCCGTTTTTCTCCAATGCCTCTATGATCACTGCCGGGAATTTTTCTACCGCCACCTTAAACACCTGCGGGCCATCCATGTTTGGAAAATTCTGAGCGCTGTCGATCATGGTATGGCTCATGAACATTTCACCGATCTCGGCATCATCAAAACTGGCTACGGGTTCTTTGGTCCAATGATTGGCATGGGTTCCCGGGTTATACATGGCGAGGATCTCTGCATTATTGCCATCGCTATGTAAATGCGTACTTAAAATGCCCTTTCCGGGTTCATCCGTTGGCTGCAAAACAATCGCACCGGCGCCATCGCCAAATATCACGGAGATATTACGGCCCCTGGTACTGAAATCAAGTCCGAAGGAATGCTTTTCTGCCCCTACCACAAGGATGTTCTTGTACATACCTGTTTTTATGAACTGGTCGGCCACACTGACCGCATATAAAAAACCAGAGCACTGGTTTCGAACATCCAGGGCCCCGATCTCTTTCATTTGCATGGCCCTTTGAAGCAATACGCCACAGCCGGGAAAATAATAATCCGGGCAAAGTGTAGCAAAAACAATGAAATCTATATCCTGCGGAGTGATCCCGGCCCTTTCAATGGCGATACGGGCGGCTTCCACCCCCATGGTAGTAGTGGTCTCTTCCGTACGGTGAGCATATCTCCTTTCTTTGATACCGGTTCTTTCCTGGATCCATTCATCGCTGGTATCCATATATTTCAACAGGTCGTTGTTCGTAACTACTCGGGAGGGAACATATTTTCCAATACCCGCGATCTTAGAATGGTGCATAGCAAGCTTTATAGAGGAGGGAAGTTAGGAAATGTGCCGCAAATGAAACTATTACGAACGTAACGGTTACATCCGCAACTAAAAAACCGCCCTGGGAGGGCGGTTCATACCATTTTTCAGGCTTAATCTCCTTTTTGGAGTGACCGGATCTTCTTTTCGATCTTGCGGATCTTAACCGACTTCGTGATCTTTCCCAGCCATCCTTTAATCGGTTCTTTCCGAATATGATCGATCTTCATTTCCAGTTCCCGGATGTGATGTTCTTTATTCATATAGGTTATATTTAAAGGGCTTAATCAGGTGCATTTGCTTCTTTCATCTTCAGAACGGTATGGGCAAAATCATCTATAGCCTGTTCCACCGATGGCAGGTCCTTTGATTTGATATAGGAGCCTAATACATGTCCCCCTCCATTTGGAATGGCCACGGCTTTCTTAAGATCGGCCGGAGTGGAGACCTGTGTGAACATTCTCTTCATGGCTGAAACCTTTACCACGGGGTCCTGGTGTTCCTCATCCTTATAATAATATAAAAGCAGCAGGGGTTGGGTCACCTTTTTAAACACGGAATGTTTCATGGTGCTTTCCAGCAGTTCTTCCAGTTGCACGGTAGCTTCCATGCGATAGCGATTGTTCCAGTATTGCGCGTAAATAGCGGTGGTATCCGGAATCACATTGTAATAACCCTTGAACAACCTGGAGATCTGTAATCCCCAGTGATTATTCAACATCCAGGCCTTTGAATCATTGATCTCAATATTGGGAGAAATAAGAATAAGCCCTGCTATATCAGGAAATTCAGCCGCAAGTTTCAGTGCCAGTGTACCCCCGGTGGAGGTTGACATCAGGATCACTTTTTTGCCCAGTTTTTTTCCGATCACGTAGGCTTCTTTTGCTGAATTATAAAGACCCTCCGCCGTCATATCAAGCAATGGCTCCGGACTTTTCAATCCATGCGCATCAAGCCGGCTTAAATAAAGATTACAACCAAATTTCTGCGCGAATGAATAATGCACCGGATCGCCTTCTTCCTGGCTGGCAGAGAAACCATGAAGGTAAACCACCGAATATTCGGTCATTTCTCGGGAGGAGTCGTTAGCCCAGATGATGCGGGCCTCATTATCCGGTTTCACTTCAAATCGGGATTCATGGTCTTTTATAAAACTGTCCATCCCGATTAGGGGCACATTAATTTGGGGTAGTTCTGTGGTATAATGAGGCGAAGCAGGTTTGGGCCCCAGGAAATAGAGACCAATAAACAGGATCAGCATAATACCCAACCATCGTAAGAACCTCATGGGAGAATTTGAATAAAGCTACATTATTTTATCAAACTCCCCTATGACCTTCAGCGTATTACGTCTGTTATTTCATTGACCTGTATCAGTCCCCTTTATTTAACGCTCAGGGTTTGTTCCCCCCGCTTTAAAAGCCTACCTTTGCACCTCTAAAAAAAAGGCCTTAAGTTATTAGCAAAAGCTAAAGCCAGGGCTAAAAGCTAGTAGCTACACAAATTATGGATATCAGGAACATCGCTATAATCGCCCACGTTGACCACGGTAAGACAACCCTCGTGGATAAGATCCTTCATGCTACCAAAGTGTTCAGGGATAACCAGGATGCAGGGGAACTTATCATGGATAGTAATGAACTGGAAAGGGAGCGTGGCATCACGATCTTTTCTAAGAATGCCGCTGTGGTTTACAAGGGTATTAAGATAAATGTGATCGATACTCCGGGCCACGCCGACTTTGGTGGTGAGGTGGAAAGGGTTTTGAAAATGGCTGATGGGGTGATCCTGCTGGTTGACGCATTTGAAGGCCCAATGCCCCAAACCCGTTTTGTATTGCAGAAAGCCCTGCACCTGAATCTTCATCCTATTGTGGTGATCAACAAAGTGGATAAGCCAAACTGCCGTCCGGATGAAGTGCATGACGCGGTATTTGAATTATTCTTTAATCTCGATGCTACAGAGGAACAATTGCATTTCCCTACTTTTTATGGTAGCGGAAAAAATGGCTGGTTCAATGATACCAATGAGCAGATCGAAGGAATTGAGCCATTACTGGATGGTATTGTAAAGCATGTGCCACCGCCTAAAGTAAATGAAGGTCCTGTGCAAATGCAGATCACTTCCCTGGATTATTCTTCTTTCCTCGGACGTATCGCCATTGGTAAAGTAAACCGTGGTGTTTTAAAAGAAAATCAACCTATAGCCCTGGTGCAGGCCGATGGCAGTATCAAAAAATCAAGGGTAAAAGAATTATATGTGTTTGAAGGAATGGGTAAAAAGAAGGTGACGGAAGTAATTGCCGGTGACCTTTGCGCTGTTGTTGGGATCGAAGATTTCAATATCGGTGATACCCTGGCTGATATGGATACTCCGGAGGCATTGCCGGTTATCAGCGTGGATGAGCCTACCATGAACATGATGTTCTCCATCAACAACTCTCCATTCTATGGTAAGGATGGTAAATTTGTTACCTCCCGTCACCTTCGTGACAGGTTGATGAAAGAAACTGAAAAAAACCTGGCCCTTCGTGTAGAAGATACCGATAGTGGCGATAGTTTCCTGGTTTATGGCCGTGGTATCCTTCACCTGGGTATCCTGGTAGAGACGATGCGCAGGGAGGGATATGAACTTACTATCGGTCAGCCACAGGTGATCGTGAAAGAGCTGAATGGCGTTAAATGCGAACCATTTGAGAACCTGGTGGTAGATGTTCCACAGGAATTCGCCAGCAAAGTGATCGACCTGGTGACAAGGAGAAAAGGGGAGATGCACGTAATGGAAACAAAAGGAGAGATGCAGCACCTGGAATTTGAAATGCCTTCCAGGGGTTTGATCGGTCTCCGCTCACAAATGCTTACAAATACTGCGGGCGAAGCCGTAATGGCCCATCGTTTTGTAGAATATAAACCATGGAAAGGTCCGATCCCCGGAAGAAATAATGGGGTGCTGATCTCTAAATTCCAGGATAAGACCACCGGATATTCTATCGATAAACTTCAGGACCGCGGAACTTTCTTCGTGGATCCGGGAGAAGATGTATATGCCGGACAGATCATCGCGGAAAATATTAAGCCGGGTGACCTGGTAGTGAATGCAACTGAAGGTAAAAAGCTGACCAACCACCGTGCGAGTGGATCTGATGATGCCACCCGTATCGCCCCAAAGACCCAGATGACACTGGAAGAATGCATGGAGTATATCCAGCAGGATGAGTGCATCGAGGTGACGCCTAATTTCGTTCGTATGCGAAAAGTGATATTGAATGAAGAAGACAGGAGAAAAGTACAAAAACAAATGAGTACTGAAACTGCATAATTTTATCTGACAATATTTTTAAAACCCGGAACTATGCATTCCGGGTTTTTTATTTCACTTCTTTTACAAAGTCTATGTAGGGCTTAACCATTTTATCAAAACTAAAATGTTTGGCCGCAGCAATGGCATTTGCAGTATAGTCATCGTAATTATTCCTAATTTGAATAATGGCCTCTCTTATTTTTTGCGGACTTATATCTTTTATGAGCACGCCGCATTTAAATTCCTTTACAAAGGCAAAGCCAGTAATATCTATAGCTACTACTGGTACTCCTGCAGCAAGATATTTAAACAATTTTCCTGAAGGGGCTGATTTGTAATTAAAATGATTAACCCAATCCAGGTTAAAATTGTAAAAACAAAACCCAATTTCAAATTGGGAAAAGTAATCAACCACCTGGTCGTTTTCCAAATATTTGCGGGGAATTACTAACCTTTTTTCTGACAAAAGGTCTTTATATTCATTTTCAATCCTTTTCTCATCTGCAGGGGGAATAGCTCCCTGCACGGTCAGTATTTCATCTTTATAGGTTTTTAAATAATTAAGACAATGGTAAATGCCAAATGCATCCCAGGCAGTACCGCCAAATAATAACCCTTTCTTTGTAGCGGGGGGAATAAGGTCCCTGTATACTGGTGCGTTTTGAATATAAAATGTTCTTATTTTTTCCCCCTTAAATAAATAGTCCAGTCGCTCTTTAGTTTGTATGATAATGCAATTGATGAGTCCTGTTTCCACCAGGGGGAGAGATTTTTCAGCTAACCCCAGTTCTAAGGAAAGAAAATCGACTGGAATATTCAGCATGGAGCAGTAAAAAAGGTTTTTGTTATCTACTGCAATAATTCTTCGGTATTTCCCTTCCTGTAATATTGTTTTAATAAATCGGAACCGGTAAAAGTATTCGGGAAATTTTATTTTATTTGATCTAAGGTATTTTACTTCACTATTTACCAATGACAACAGAAAATACCAGGATTTATATATAAAGGTTGGTTTTTTCCTTTTGGTTTGATAATATATTACATTATAACCGGTAAGTGCCTGTTCAATGAATCCTTTTCCTTTTTCAGCAAGGATAGTTACAAGGAAATCTTTTGATAAAGCATCATATAATTGAGTAATAGTTGGAGAATAGGCAAGGTGGGGCCCATCGAAAAGGATAAGGATCTCATCTTTCTTGTCCATGAGTAAAATAATTATTTTCCTGTTCTATTAAGCGATGCCTCAATCGTTCCTCCCGGCCACCTGTCACAAAGCAATAACATCAGTTGGTTTGAAAGTCCTTATAAAACCACTCTTTGTTTACAAAGATGGTATTAACATAAGTATCGCCATAAATGAAATAGCCCTTGCTTTGCATGAGTTCCACGATGGGTGTTATTTTTGGCTTGATATGATTTTCTGAATATTCGCATGTTTCCACTATCCAGACAGGTACAGGATATCGCGAATAGTCAAATGCCTTTAAAACAGACAGGTCAACTCCCTCCACATCCAGTGAGATCAGGTGGGGAGTGTTTCCATTTAAATAGGTTGCAATAACGTTTTCTATGGTAACAAGCGGTATACGTTTTATTTCTTTTAAGGTATACTTACCGGATTTCTGCCTGAGTGTTGCTTCTTCTTTTGAGAGCGTATTGATAGAAGGTTCATCAAAAATAAAGAAATCGGCCTCCCCATTTTCTTTATCACTGATTGCCGCTTCTATTACCTTGTCTTTTGGGCGGCTTCTTTGCAACAATTTTTTGAAAACAGGGTCAGGCTCAATTAATATTCCCCTGCCACCCTTGCAATAAAATAAATATGTATTGTTACAGAATTTAGGATCATTGGTGCCTATATCTATGTAGCTTATTTTTTTAATACCCATAGTGCTAAAAAGAAAATCAATAATCCTGTCTTCACCGGCCTGTGAATGTGAGTTGGCGATTAAAGAGGGTTTGAAGAGTTTGAATAAGATTTCTTTGAGCATTATAAAAAATTTCAGTTCCTTATTGCGGGTTTCTGGCTATTGGGTCTGACACAGCATTTATGCAGCTGTATTCCTTATTAATTATGTGTAATAATGGTGGCTATAATACTTGCGAATTTAGGTTGTTTAGTTCATTCTTGAAACTATGACCATAGCTCCATTAGGAGAGCGCAGCTTTATGTGCTGCGTTCAGATTTAAATTCTCAATACTATAATTCTTTTTACTTTTATTAATTATGAACCACCCGCTTATTTCTGTTGCAATGGCTACCTACAACGGGCAATTGTATCTGGAAGAACAATTGGACAGCATAGTTTTGCAAACCTACCCCAATATCGAGCTGGTTATTAATGATGATGGTTCTTCAGACGGTACGGTTTCCATATTGGAAAGATACAGGCAGCAATATTCATTTATCAGGATTTTTGTTAATGAGCAAAATCAGGGAATTACCAAAACCTTTGAAAAAGCTGTGAGGCAATGCAAGGGGGAATACATAGCACTATCTGATCAGGATGATGTATGGGAGAAGAACAAAATTCAAATTTTATACAGCAATATTGGTACTGCCGACGCCATCTATGCTAATTCACTGCTGGTAAACGATAAGGGGCAATCATTGGGTAGGAAATTCAGTGAGTTAATGAATTTAAGGTCCTATTATTCTGGTGCGCCTTTTTTAATGGGAAATTGTGTGCCCGGACATGCCATGCTGCTGAGGTCAGAATTTATTTTTTCCATATTACCTTTTCCTGATAAAATGTTATTTGACCGATGGATAAGTTTTTGTGCTGCCTCCAGCAATGGTATAAAATATGTTGATGAAGTGTTGGTGAAATACCGGCAACATAGCAATAATGCGGTGGGTACCGGAAAATTGCGGAATAAAAAAAGCAAGGTAAAACCCGACCTGTTTTTACAGAAACTGACAGAATTAAAAACATTACAACAGGCCCCCATATCTAATACCGAAACCAGGGCAATTTTAAATGAGATGATTGGATATTTTCATAAAGGATGGCAATTCAGGCGCAGCTATTTCTTTTTGAAGAACTTTGATAAGATCCTTGTAATAAAAAAGAAATCAAAATTGAGACGGATATTATATTGTTTTAAGATGTTTTTTAAGCCGAATTATTGAAATTGCTGCTTTTGGGGCTCTGGCAAAACGATCTTCATTTATTAATACTTGTTCCAACAAGACCGTAGAGCCATGGCCTGTGGAAATTAACCAGACCGGGGATTGATTAAGCTGGGAAGTACTGATGCTTAGCGGTTTGAATAATGCAAAAAATGACTGACTTTAACGGTCTGTGTTTGGTTGCCTTCTGGGATTTTGGTAATTTTGTTCCTCTCATGAAAAAAGGCCTATTAATATCATTGTTGGTGCTTTTTCTGCTGGCTGATTTACCTCAGGCCGAAGCTCAATGTTCTATCTGCACCAAAACTGCCCAGCAATTGGGTGAAAAGCCTGCCAAAGGAATGAATGGCGGGATACTTTACCTGGCCTTCGCGCCTTTTTTGATCGTAGGGTATATTAGTTACCGGTTTTACAAAGGGAATAAGGTTGCTTGATTTAGCCATGAGCATTGAGCCTTGAACCTATCCTGCTACTCTTCCTTATTTAGCCTTAAAATGTTGATTTTATTTTTGGCACTTTATGAGCTCAAAGCTCAAAGCTCACGGCTCATAGCTGTCCTATTTTTCCGTAATTTCCTCTTCCCAAAACTCATCAAATGCGCCAGCTATTTATTAGTCTCCTTTTTCTTCCATTTTTAAGTATTGCCCAGATAAAACCCCTTCCTTCCATTGAGGAGAGAACCAAAGACCTTAAAAAAATGGAAGGCTATTTCAATTTTTATTGGGATGAAGCCAATGGAAAGATCCTGCTGGAGGTAGATAAACTGGACCAGGAATTCCTTTACCTGAGTTCATTGCCTGCAGGGTTGGGTTCTAACGACCTGGGACTGGATCGTGGCCTGATGGGGGAGGAGAAAATTGTGAAGTTCTCAAAGGTTGGCAGGAAATTAATGTTGATACAGCCTAATTATGGATACCGGGCAATTACCACTGATGTCGCCGAACGCAGGGCGGTGGAACAATCTTTTGCCCAATCTGTTTTAGCCGGATTTGCGATCGATGCGGAATCGAATGGTCATGTACTGGTTGATATTACTGATCTGCTCTTGCGTGATGCCATGGGGGTCACTTCCATTCTCCGAAATAACCAGCAGGGGAATTATTCCCTGGATAAGAACCGTTCGGCTATTTATTTGCCGCGTACAAAAAATTTTCCTTTTAATACCGAGTTTGAAGCTACTGTTACCTTCACTAATAATGATGGGAATACTGGTAATTATGTAAGATCTGTAACACCTTCAGCCGAAGCTATCAGCCTGCGTATTCACCAATCATTTATTCAATTGCCCGATAATGAGTATGAGCCCCGGGTATTCGATCCCCGAAGCAGCTATATCGATATATCCTATTATGATTATTCTGCACCGGTGGCTGAACCTGTTATTAAATACCTGATCACCCGTCACCGCCTGCGAAAAAAAGATCCTTCTGCCGCTGTCAGTGAAGCCGTAAAGCCCATTATCTATTACCTGGATAATGGCACACCTGAGCCCATCCGTTCTGCTTTGATGGAAGGCGCCAGCTGGTGGAACCAGGCCTTTGAAGCGGCAGGATATAAAAATGCTTTCCAGGTAAAATTGCTTCCGGAAGATGCCGACCCCATGGATATCCGTTATAACATGATCAATTGGGTACATCGTTCTACCCGCGGATGGAGCTATGGCGCCTCTGTAACAGATCCACGTACAGGTGAGATCATTAAAGGGAATGTTACACTGGGGTCATTGAGGGTAAGACAGGATTACCTGATCGCGCAGGGACTGCTTTCGCCATTTGATCCAAAAGACCTGGATGAGAATGGACTTCCTAAAGATGATAAAATGCTGAAGATGGCACTGGCCAGGTTGCGCCAGCTCGCTGCCCATGAAGTGGGACATACACTTGGACTCATGCATAATTATATTTCCAGTTCAGATGGAAGAGCCAGTGTAATGGATTACCCGCATCCACAGGCAATGATCAATGATGCGGGCGAGATCGATCTTAGTTCAGCCTATGATAATAAAATTGGGGAATGGGATAAAGTCGCTATCACCTGGGGTTACCAGGATATTCCTTCAGGGATAAATGAGCAAACTTATCTCAATGGGATATTAAACAATGCTCAGACCAAAGGGCTGGAATTTCTTACAGACCAGGATGCAAGGCCAGCAGGTTCCCTTCATCCCCGCACGCATCTTTGGGACAATGGAAAAGATATAGTGGATGAATTGAAAAATGTGATGGTCATAAGGCAAAAAGCGCTGGCGAAGTTTGGAGAGAACAGCATTCGCCCCGGTACGCCAATGGCCATGCTGGAAGATGTACTGGTACCGGTTTATCTCTATCACCGTTACCAGGTGGAGGCGGTTTGCAAGATCGTAGGCGGATTAAATTATACTTACACTTTAAGAGGTGACAAACGCGTTCCTACCGATCCGGTGAAAAAAGAAGACCAGCTTCGGGCCTTAAATAAAGTACTGGAATGTATCGATCCTTCATTTTTAATATTGCCTCCGCGCATTGCCTCGCTGATTCCTCCAAGACCTGCAGGCTATGCCACTTCCAGGGAATTGTTCCGCAAAAGGACAGGCCTCGCGTTTGACCAGCTCGCTCCCGCGGAAACAGCGTCCGATCTTCCGCTCTCCTTTTTGTTCAATAGCGAAAGGTTGAACCGTCTGGCCATAAACACCGGAGGAACTGCGCTAAGTTTAGAAGAGATGATCAGCCAGGTCATTGCCAGTACCTGGAAATCCACTCGCCGTACTGGAATGGAATCTTTGATACAGCAACAAACCGAACAGGTGATGCTGACCTATTTACTGGGTGCATCTGTAAATGAAAATAATTCATTTGTTACCCGTGCTGTATGTAAACGCGTACTGGATGACCTGAAGCGTTTTATTGATCTTAAACTAAGGTCAGCCGTTAATGACTCATACAAAGGGCATTTGCTGCTGGCACTTGACAGGATGAAAGAACCCGAAAAGGCAAAGCCAACGCAACATAAAGAGATACCTCCGGGAAGTCCGATAGGGTGTGATGAGGAACTGGAGAATTAATCCTTATTCAGATCAGCTTTAACATGGTTATGGCTCCCATCGCAGAAAGGTGGTGTTTTAGTTTGTTTACACTGGCAGAACCATACTTCCTGCGCAGTTTCGAATTGCACCTTCACACTTCGGTAAGGCATTCCTTCAATGTTCTTATGGGCACTGTCGCAAAATGGGGTTTTTAGAGTAAGGCCACAACTGCACCATGAATAAACTTTACCTGGTTCTACGCTGATGGCAATGGGTTCGCAGGCCTGTATGCGGGGAAGGTCTGTATTGGGAATAGTTTCCATATGCTTATTTAGTGGCAATAAATTGATAAAGGTTGAACCGCCCTGTTTTAAAAGCCGCTTCTATTTCCTGCTTCAGCTTCTGTTTATCAACATCCTTCATCCTTTTTTGTTCGATCATGTAATAGGCTTTTTCGGCCAGCAGCCAGAAAGTGCGGTCATTTATATGAGAACGCTTAAGGTCATGCTGTAAAATATTCATCAGTTCCTCCAGCCCGATCTTTTCGGAGGCGATTGTTTTTACTATGGGCACTTCATGGTAATGTTTACTGAAAGCAGGGGCCAGCATCTGCCTTAAATGCCTCACGAATGTATCAGCATCGGGTCGATCGCTTTTATTGACCACGAAAATATCCGCGATCTCCATCAGGCCCGCTTTCATGGTCTGCACCTCATCTCCGGCTTCCGGCACCATCACTACCATGGTCACATCAGCCAGTCCTGCTATCTCTATTTCGCTTTGCCCTACTCCTACGGTCTCTATAATGATATGATCGAAGGGAGATGCTTTTACCAGGTCGGCGATCTCTATGATCTTTGGGTGTAATCCTCCCATGGATCCCCTGGTCGCAAGGCTTCGAATAAATACATTGGGATCGGTATACCAGTCACTCATCCTGATACGGTCGCCCAACACTGCGCCCAGGTTAAAAGCGGAAGAAGGATCTACACAAAGCACCGCAACTTTAGCACCATTCTTTGTCAGATGCCCTATCAATCCGTCAACCAGTGTGCTTTTCCCTGCGCCGGGAGGGCCAGTGATGCCGATGATCTTTTTAGAAGAGGCAGGAAGTTCTCGCAGCAATTCTTCATAGCCCGGGTATTCATTTTCTACCAGGCTGATGCAACGGGCCAGTGCGCGGATATCGCCCTGCTGCAAAGAAGATAATAATTCAGCCCAGTTCATGAATGGCAACTTACACATTTATTCCGCTTCCTGTATCTTGTAACTATATTTTTCATGCAAAAAGCAAGACCGCATATCCTGTTCGCGTTACTTATCGCCCTGATGGCAGGTTTATTTTTTTCCAGGGTCTTGCTATCAGTATCCACAGGCGCTTTTTTATTGTCTTCCCTGCTTCATACCGATGTGAGATCTCATTTTCGTGAATTCTGGCGCCAGCCTTTATGCTGGGGAACCAGCCTGCTTTTTTTTATACCGCTTGTTTCCGGCTTTTGGTCCGATGACCGGGCCCAATGGATACAGATGATGCAGGTAAAGCTTCCATTGCTGTTATTGCCCCTGGCCTTTGCCTGGTCACCTGGATTTTCTAAAAGACACTGGCGATGGCTGATCGCTATTTTTATTGGTTTTATACTGGGCGGATCTGTTTTTTCACTGGTTGATTATTCCCAGCATTCTGTATTCTATGACCAGCAATACCTGAAGGGAGCATCTTTCAAAACACCGCTTGACAATGATCATGTACGATTCAGTTTAATGGTCTTTGCAGCCATTGTTTTTTCCGGGTTCCAGTATTACCGGCAACAGAAACATCGATTTGCCTGGGTTTGGATCGGGCTGCTCTGTTTTTTTATAATCTATCTCCATATACTTGCCGCGAGAACAGGGTTACTGGCTTTTTATGTTTCCCTGGCTGGCTGGCTCATCTATTTATTTTGCAAAGCAAAAAAAAGAACTGCCCTGTGGGTGTTGTTTTTAATTATTTCAATTCCGCTCTCTGCCTGGTTCCTGGTGCCGAGTTTTCAGAATAAAATGAGATTATTCCGTTTTGAAACAAGTTATTTCCTGCATGGTAGTTATAACCCGTCCAGTAATGACATGGTTAGGGTGATCTCTATCAGGGCGGGGCTCAGCCTTTTGAGCGCGCATCCTGTGGCAGGAACGGGATATGGCGATATTATAAACGCAGCCAGGGGCTGGTATAAAGAGAATTATCCTTCCATGCGCGAAGAAGATATGATCTATCCTTCCTCTCAATTTGTTTTGTTTGCTGCAGGTACTGGTATACCGGGATTGATCATTTTCTGCCTGGTCCTGTTTTTGCCTTTTTTTATTTCCATGGCAGATCCGCTTCCCTGGCGAATGATCGTATCAGGGCTAGCCATTTCCTATCTTTTTGATATAGGGCTGGAAGTACAGTATGGCGTATTCCTGCATTGTTTCATTCTTTTCCTGAGCTGGCAATGGATGAAAAGGCAAAACATCACATCTTTGTAATAATGACCAACTTCTCCATAGTAATCGTTTGCCGCAATGAAACACATGTCATAGGCAGGTCACTCAGCAGTATGCTGGGATGCACTGATGATATCCTGGTCTATGATAATGGAAGTACAGATGGTACCCAGGAAAGAGTAAAGGAATCGGGGGCCAGGCTGATAGAAGGTGCCTGGGAAGGATTTGGTCCCACAAAAAACAGAGCCATCGCAGAGGCAAAATATGATTGGATCCTGAGCCTGGATGCAGACGAGGCTTTGGACCCGGAATTGAAACGGTCTTTGGAAGAATGGAGACCGCAAACCGAATTGGAAGTATTTAATATCGCATTCAAGAATTTTTTGGGAGAAAGACATCTGGCTTACGGGGAGTGGGGAAGGGATAGCCATATCCGTCTGTTCAATCGCACTAAAGTGAAATGGGATGATGCTCCAGTGCATGAAAGGCTGATCCTCCCGGAAACCATAAAGGTCAAAAAATTAAAAGGCTTTGTCCTGCATCGTACCATGAAGGACCTGCGGGATTACAGTAATAAAATGGTTTATTACGCGATGCTCGGTGCAGAGAAATATTTTCAACAGGGTAAAAAAGCCAGCTGGTTCAAATTGCATGTTTCGCCGGGGTTTAATTTTTTCAAATTCTATATCCTTCAACTGGGTTTCCTGGATGGATATGCGGGTTATTTCAGTGCGCGAATGACCACCTGGTATACATTTATGAAGTATGCGCGGTTAAAAGAACTATGGCAGAACAAAACAAAAATATGACCGTTATTTATATGGCATAAAGTTGGAGCAGCTCCATCATTCAAATCATTCAAGGTGACGAATTTCATTCCCATATTCCCTCTAGGTATCGTAGTTTATCCGGGTGAGCAATTGAATCTTCACATTTTTGAACCACGGTACAGGCAGCTCATCAATGAATGCGTGGAGCAGAAAAAGCCATTTGGAATCCCCACCGTTATCGGGCAGCGTATGCAGGATATTGGTTCGCTGGTGGAAGTGGAAGAGATCAGTAAAAAATATGATAACGGGGAGATGGATATCAAGACCCGGGGCACCCGCGTATTTCGAATACTGGAGGTGATAAAGGAGATACCTGATAAATTGTACAGTGGCGCCATTGTTAATTATCCTGCAACCCATGAACAGGGCAATCCTGAACTGATGCGAAAAGTGATCTACACTATTCGTGAATTGCACCAGTTGCTGAAGGTGAAAAAAGAATTTAAGGGTACTGATGAAGAACTTCGCGCCTTTGATGTGGCACACCATATAGGCCTTTCGCTGGAGGAGGAATATGAACTGCTGGGCCTTTTTGATGAAAGACAGCGGCAGGAATACTTAAAACGGTTCCTGACAAAAGTGATACCCATGCTGGCCAGTATGGAGCAATTAAAAGAAAAAATTAAACTGAACGGGCATTTCAAGAACCTTGAAGGTTTTGAACTCAAGTAATTCTACAT
This sequence comes from Chitinophagaceae bacterium, assembly GCA_016720565.1. Classification (GTDB taxonomy): domain Bacteria; phylum Bacteroidota; class Bacteroidia; order Chitinophagales; family Chitinophagaceae; genus JJ008. The sequence goes on along the minus strand of JADKKJ010000011.1, from coordinate 494,069 downwards.
TTGAACCATGGCAGACCTTATTACGCTTTGTTTTGATTTCGGGAATACGCGGAAAAAAATGGCCATGTTCCAGGGAAAGGAACTTAAAGAAGCTATTGTATTGCCCGATGACTCTGCCGCAACCATACAGCCCCTGATCGATCGGTACAGGCCCGCCCGGTCTATCCTTTCTTCAGTTATCGATCATGATCCCCGGGTGGAAGAATTGCTGGCAGCGCATACCAAATTCCATAAACTCAGTCATCTTACAAAAGTCTCTTTTACTACCCCTGTTGGAAAACCTCAGACCATTGGTGCAGACAGACTGGCGCTTTCGGCTGCCGCGGTTTTATATTATCCTTCAAAAAACAACCTGGTTATCGGACTGGGTTCCTGTGTTACCTATAATTTCATCAACAAGTACCATGAATTCATAGGTGGTGCTATTTCACCGGGACTGGAAATGCGTATAAAATCCATGAACCAGTATACGGCACGTCTGCCCCTCGTGAAGCCCGACAGTAATGTGCCGCTGATGGGGTATGATACCGAGACCAATATTCTCTCCGGGGTTGTATTGGGAATGGCCAAAGAGATCGATGGTTTTATTGCCGCTTACAGAGAGAAATATGGCAACTTTAACGTCCTCTTAACCGGGGGTGATATAGTGTATTTGGCTTCACTGATTAAAAACAAGATATTTGCAGACCCCGATCTAATCTTTAAGGGACTGTATGCAATTAGTGAAGTCAATAACCCCTAAGATAATCAATACGTTACACTGCTTTTACCTAACGATCTTGATATCTTTTATGGCCGCTCCGGCGACCCTTTCTGCCCAGGATAATTCACCCTATTCCAGATTTGGCATCGGCGACCTGGTTCCTACCAGTTCCATCACCAGTCGTGGAATGGCGGGCATCTCTGCCGGGTATACCGACTATTTATCGATCAATTTTAATAATCCTGCTTCCCTTTTTAATTTCCAAACCAGTCCCCAACCAAAGACAAACAAGATCAACTCGGGCCGGATCATTTTTGATGTAGGTACCAGTGTTGATTCAAGATCGATGACGGATAATACGAATGGGAAGACCTTCACTGCAAGCAACGCCCTGTTCTCTTATGCTTATATAGGCGTTCCATTAAGAAAGAACTGGGGACTTGCTTTTGGTTTGCGCCCTGTTTCAAGGGTAAGCTATAAGATCTTCCGTAATGAAAGGTTATATGATCCTTTCACAGGATCGCCTATAGATAGCGCAACCACCCGCTTTGAAGGAGATGGAGGTTCTTATCTGGCCAATCTTTCTACCGGCTTCACTGTTTTCAGGAATAAGAAATATGATATGGAAGAAAACCTCAGCATTGGAGGTTCCTTCGGATATTATTTTGGCAAAAAAGATTACAGCAGTAAACGTACACTGGTGAATGATACAGTTGAATATTTCCAGGGAAATTTCCAGACCAAGACCAGCTATGGAAATGTTTATTACGACCTGGGTATTCAATACCGTTCAGTGCTTAGTAAAAAAATGCTGTTGACACTGGGCGCCTTTGGCAAACTGCAGCAGCAGATGAATGCAAGGCAGGATAAGATCCGTGAAACATTCTATTACGACCAGACTATCGGTGATATTCGCCTGGATAGCGTATCAGATCAACGGGATGTAAAGGGAAAAATTAATCTGCCCGGTTCACTGACCGCAGGCTTTACTCTTCAGAAAATTGCCACCAGTCCTAAAGAGGGCGCCTGGATGATCGGCGTAGATCTTTTCCTTCAGAAATGGGATAACTATAGTTTTTACGGCCAGAAAGATTCCCTTCGTAATAAATATGAAGTAAGGGTGGGCGCTCAATACAATCCCGCCTATGGAAAAAGTTATTTCAGTAAGGTGGCCTATCGCGGTGGTATCTTCTTTGGTCCCGATTATATAAATGTAGGTGGTAAGCTGCCTATGTTTGGTGTAAGCGGAGGGCTTGCCCTGCCGGTAAAAAACCAGAACCGTTTGACACCTTACCAGGCTTCGGTGGTTAACCTTGGCCTTGAATTCATACGTCGCGGTAATTCAGGCAGTATCGTAAAAGAGAACCTTTTCAGGTTATCACTTGGATTCTCACTCAGCGATTTCTGGTTCATCAAGCGTAAATATGATTAATCGTCCATTATTAGTTGTTCTGCTGCTTACCTGCCTGTTTGCCGGTGGTTGTGAGAATGATGATAAACGGATCAGGGACCTTACACAGCGAGTTGAGATGAGAGAAGTGGCTACGGATGTGGACAGTTATCTCAGCCAGGGTGGATCTGTGAGAGCAAGGTTACGGGCTCCGCTGATGTACCGCGTTTCAGCGGATACCATCTATGTTGAATTTCCCAATAAACTACACGTTGATTTTTATAATGACAGCCTGACCATTGATTCCCGGCTGGATTGCCTCTATGGCAAGTATTATGAATCACTGAATAAGGTCTATCTCCGGGACAGCGTTGTGCTCATTACCAGCAAGGGGGATACGTTAAAAAGCCCCGACCTGTGGTGGGACCAGAATGCTAAGATATTCTACACTGAAAAATATGCCATATACCATGGCATTGGCAAAAGTATTTATGGTGGCAAAGGACTTACCGCTACCCAGGACCTCAGCAGTGTGACCTTTCATGAAACTACCGGAACCATGCAGGTGTCGGAGAATGGATTCCCCAAATGATCTAGCTGCTAGCCGCTAGCCTGAATTAGGGCTAACCATCGTAAATTCGTTATTCAATAGAAAAAATATGGATTTCAGAAGAATGGGAAAGACAGGTCTTCAGTTGAGTGCTCTTTCTTTCGGATCATGGGTGAGTTTTCATAAACAAATAAACGACAGCATTGCGGATGAACTGATGGGCATAGCTTATGACCAGGGAGTGAATTTTTTTGATAATGCGGAAGTGTATGCGCTTGGCGAGAGTGAGAAAATGATGGGTCGCGTTTTAAAACAAAAAAACTGGGATCGAACCTCTTATACTGTTTCTTCAAAAGTATTCTGGGGTTGGAGGGGAAAGGATAATAAGCCCAACCAGTTTGGATTGAGCCGTAAGCATATTGTAGAAGCCTGCCATGAGGCCCTGCAACGATTGCAATTGGATTACCTGGACCTTTATTTTTGCCATCGTCCGGATAAGAATGCGCCTATTGAAGAAGTGGTATGGACCATGCATAACCTGATACAGCAGGGGAAGATTTTATACTGGGGCACCAGTGAATGGAGCGGCGTAGAGATCATGGAAGCGCACCGCATCGCCCATCAGTATGGTTTGATCGGGCCATCGATGGAGCAGCCTCAATACAATCTTTTTGAAAGAAATAAACTGGAGAATGAGTTCCTGATGATCTTTAATACCGTTGGTATGGGAACCACCATTTGGAGTCCGCTGGCCTCCGGCTTATTAAGCGGAAAATATAATAATGGTATACCGGATGACAGTCGTTATGCTTTGCCGGGTTTTGACTGGCTTCGTGACCGGTGGATGAAGGAGGATATGCTGAATAAAGTGAGAAAATTAGCTGACCTGGCTGATGGACTGGGAATAAAAATGGCCCAGCTCAGTATTGCCTGGTGTTTAAAGAACCCCCATGTTAGCACCGTGATCCTGGGAGCAACAAATAAGCAGCAATTGCTGGATAATCTTGGTTCGATGGATGTTTTGTCCAAACTTACGGATGAGGTAATGAAGCAGATCGAAGAGATCGTTCAGACCAAACCAGTGCTTCCTGAATATTGACCTTTAAAACAGTACTATGTTATTTGCCAACAAGACAGCTATTATTACAGGTGCCACCAGGGGAATAGGTAAAGCCATTGCCCTTCGGTTGGCCAGGGAAGGTGCTAATATTGTGATCGCCGCAAAAAGTGTGGAAGAAAATCCCAAACTGGGAGGAACCATATTCAGTGCAGCAAAAGAAATAGAGGATGCCGGTGGCAAAGCCCTGGCAGTGCAATGTGATATTCGATATGAGGATCAGATACAGCAGGTAGTGGATAAGGCCGTAGCGCAATTTGGCGGAGTGGACATACTGGTGAATAATGCTTCTGCTATTTCACTTACTACTACCGATCTTACAGAAGCCAAGCGCTTCGACCTGATGCATAGCATCAACGTGAGGGGTACATTTTTAGTGACCAAGGCCTGCATACCTTACCTGAAGAAATCTTCCAATGCGCATATACTTACATTATCTCCTCCCATTAACCTGGACCCTAAATGGTTTAAGAATCATGTGGCCTATACGGTAACGAAATACAGCATGAGTATGATGGCTATGGGATGGGCAGCGGAATTGAAGGATGCCAGGGTGGCCTCTAATGCATTATGGCCACGCACTACCATTGATACGGCCGCAGTAAGGAATTTATTGGGAGGCGAAATGCTGGCCAACATGAGCCGCACTCCGGCCATACTTGCTGATGCCGCTTATTTTATTCTTCGCCAGCCGGCAGCTAATTGTACCGGAAATCTTTTTGTGGATGAACAAGTAATGGCCAGTGAAGGGATCACGGATCTTTCGGGTTATTCGGTGGTGCCGGGCGCGCAGCTCTATACAGACTTATTTGTTTAAAAGCTGATTAGGGATTAGGGATGAGAGATTAGTAATTCAAGTCAAAAATTTGCTATGACTTATTGATTATACGTAGGGTTTACCTAAACCCTAATCTCTAAACCCTAAACTTCTTCCTTCTCAGGCCTCATTTGCGGGAAAAGCAGCACATCCTGTATAGATACACTATCCGTGAGAAGCATACAAAGCCGGTCTATACCTATACCGATACCTGATGTTGGGGGCATTCCATATTCCAGGGCACGAAGAAAATCGTTGTCGATGAACATAGCTTCGTCATCACCCCGCTCCATTAATTTGGCCTGTTCTTCAAATCGTTCACGCTGGTCAATGGGGTCATTTAACTCACTATAGGCATTGGCGATCTCTTTACCATTGATGATCAGTTCAAATCTTTCCACCAATCCCTGTTTATCGCGGTGCTTCTTAGTAAGCGGACTCATTTCAACCGGGTAATCCATGATAAAGGTTGGCTGTATGAAATTTTTCTCGCAGAAAGCGCCAAACAACTCATCGATCAGTTTTCCTTTACCCATGGAATCTTCCACATGCAGTTTTAGCTGGCGGCAAACAGAACGGATCTGTTCTTCATTCATCCTGCTTATATCGAAACCGGTATATTCTTTTATGGCGTCAAAGATCGGGAGGCGCTTAAAAGGCGCTTTAAAGGAAATGCTCTTTTCTCCCAGCTTCACCTCTGTATTACCGGTTACATCCACTGCGGCTTTCTCCAGTAATTGTTCGGTTTGCTCCATCATCCAGAAATAATCCTTGTAGGCGGTATAGAATTCCAGGATGGTAAATTCAGGGTTGTGGGTGCGGTCCATCCCTTCATTGCGGAAGTTGCGGCTGAATTCATACACCCAGTCGAAACCGCCTACGATCAGTCTTTTTAAATAGAGTTCATTGGCTATACGAAGGTAAAGCGGTATGTCAAGGGCATTATGATGTGTAATAAAAGGACGGGCCGCTGCTCCGCCGGGGATACTTTGTAAAACGGGAGTATCCACTTCCAAAGCGCCCTGCGCATTCAGGAATTCGCGGATGGAGTTGATCATTTTTGTACGCTTGATGAAAGTCTCTTTTACATCAGCATTAATGATCAGGTCAGCATAGCGTTGCCTGTATTTGAATTCAGGATCAGTAACGGCGTCAAAGGTCTGGCCCTCCGCTTCTTTTACAACGGGAAGGGGGCGAAGCGATTTGCAAAGCAGGCTGAGCTCTTTAACGTGTACAGAGGTCTCGCCGGTCTTTGTGGTGAATACATATCCTTTGATGCCAATGATATCGCCGATATCAAGTAATTTTTTCCAAACGATATCATAAAGGGATTTATCCTCGCCGGGGCAAATATCATCACGGCGAATGTATAATTGGATGCGGCCCTTGCTATCCTGTATCACGCAGAAATTAGCCTTGCCCATATCGCGTACGCTCATGATCCTTCCCGCCAGGCAAACCTCTTCAAACTGTTGTTTTGTGCTTTCGTTGAATTGTTCTTTAATGGTAACTGAGTCTGTATTTACAGGAAACAGGGGGGCAGGATAGGGTTCGATACCCATGATGATGAGTTCGGCCAGTTTTTCTCTTCTCAGTTGTTCTTGTTCGGACAGATGTGTATTGCTCATGAGATCTTACTCGGGTTAAGGCGGCAAAGTTATGGTTTACCTGTTATCGGTGCCAATAAGAAAGCCCCCGGTATTGCCGGGGGCTCATTGTATGGCAGGCAATAGAACTTACTTTTTCTTAGTCTTTTCTTTTTTCACTTTAGGAGTACCGTTGGTTGCATTCTTGAAAATGTAGCCAAGACGGAAACCCAGTGTACCATTACGAAGCACATCATCGCCGGATGGAACTGGGATCATATTGCGAAGTCCCAGTGAATAATTTGCGGTCAGGACAAAACCACATTTCAGGCGTGCGCCGATGATACCATTAGCACCGAAGTCGGCACCTTTGTAAGCATTGGATTCATCTTTGCCTAAAAGCAGGTTTGTTTCAATGCGATTATCAGAAGTTACCAATACCATTTTAGAAGGCAGGTTCAATGCAAGGTAAGGTCCTGCACCGAAGAACAGTTTATTGGCGCCTTTGGTGTAATGAACAAAATTCATATCGAGTTCCGCATAGCGAAGGGCTGTTGCATTGGTAGTATAAGGATCAACCACATCATTTTTTCCTTTCTGCATGTAGTTCAGGCTTGGTTGGAACGCCCATCTTGTTTTACCAATTGGAGCATCAATAAACATACCCAGTGTATACCCAGTCCTGGAATCACCACGAACGTCGAGACCATTTTTGTTTCCATAAAGGTTACTGGAAGTAATACCACCGGTAAGACCAACCTGTGTCTTTTGTGCGAATCCATTGATCTGGAATGAGCAAATGCCTGCGATGATAAGAATCAATGCTTTTTTCATGTCAGTAATTTTGGTTCGCCTACTCGTTTCGCTTTTCGGCTTAAGCGCCTTTTTTAAAAGGTTCGTTTTCATTTATAGAAGCCTGAGGCATAGAGCCTAAACTTCCTGAAAACCGGTTAAGAAAATGATACTTTCAAAAGTAGGGCAAATTTAGGAGAACTCAAGTGTATGAAAAAAACAAAAAAGGCAGTGAAAACTGCCTTTTTAAATATCTTATTATCAATTAATTAGGTTCTGGATTTGGCCGGGTAATGTGCCGGATGATCTTTATTAAACCAAATACGATCAGGGTTGTGCCACCTATTAAAACTACAGCAGCTAATCCTCCCTGCCCGCCGCAACTCAAACTACAGGATAGGGCTAATATTCCAAAGCCAGCACCCAGGGCAACAATTACTGACAGCGCGATTAACAGCGCTTTTGACCCATTGCTTTCCGATGATTCCTGAATAGCGGTTAGCTGTTTTTTCAACAAATTTTTCCTTTCCTTCAATTTTAATTTTTTCCCGTTCGCATCTTTCATCTGGGCACGGAACTCTGAAGCTGTCCAGTATTTTACTGAAGGGCTATCCTTAGCGGGAAGGATTGCCTTTGCTTCAGAAATCACTAAAGAAAATGGCTGAACTTTTTCGGGACGGTTTCCGGCAAAAAGTATCAACGCAAAAAGACAAACGGTAAGTCCGATCCTTGCTGTCCGGATCCTTTGATAATAGCGATTTTTCCCAAGGGTTTCCCTGGCCTTTGTATAAGGATAATAGAAATAAAAGCAAGCGTATGCAACGATCACAGAAATGAGGAAATAAATTCCAAATTGAATTGAGAGGGCGCGTAGCTGAGCCCCTGCGAAAAGACCAGTTGCATATAAAAGTAAAAAACAGCCAATAAGCAGTATTCGGGCCATGGATCTGTGGTCACGCGCCCAGTACGATAATTTGATCATGGTGGTATGGTTTTTTAGTTAGTCTTTTTTGTTTTTCTGGGTATACCGAAATGGCCACCCAGCATTCTGACCTCAAAGAAAAGGGGTGATTGAATTCCGTTAAGGCAACTATGGAAAGAAATACCCATAGCAAGATGCCGTGAAATGGCCTGTTGGATATCCGCTCTTAATAATAATCCCATACCCGATTTTTTTTCCTTCTTCATGGTATAGTTGGATGTGGTGTAATTCTCATAACCGATCAGGTAATTGACACTTCCTGATGTGACGGGCTGGCTGGTAAAACTGGTTTTATAACTTGAAACGAACGATGGCCCCCCTTCCAATTGAAACCAGGATCTTTTCCCTAATGGGTAATACCGGCCTATTGTTATGCTATACAATTTACAGGATATATTCGGATCGAGGTCAGGACCCGAATAAGGAAGTATGAGCGCAAATCCTTCGGAATATCCCGGATCAAAATCTTTGGGAAGATTAGAGGGATTCATGGTCAGGTCATGAAAAGAAAAAGTGAACGACCATTTATTTCTTACAACAACGGAAAAGCCCAGTTCACCGCCCGTACCATCGCTCCCCCTTTGCGGTTTTACCATTATGCCTGTATTCAGGTATAATTTAGAAATGGGGGTGATAGATTGGGAGAAACTCTTCGGACTCCATCCCAGGAGAATTAGGACCCAGATAAAATAGTATTTCATGCTTCAAACTTTTTGGTGATTGATTCTAAGCGGCAAACTATATTGAAGGACAAGTGATTTCTAATTGAATTTTGCATCCTTCCCTTCTTAATTGGGAAAAATTGCAACCAGCGTTGAAGCTTTTGCAGATGGCTGTAAATCAATCTTTTAAAATAAAATCTTATGGATTTTAGTTTTTTTGATACATTAATAAAAGCTATTACCTGACCAAACCAATCTAAATGTCCGAATCCTCTCCACAGGATTTCCTTTTCCAGCGGATACGGGAACTGATTCCCGCCAAGGCAAGCCTGGTAGATACTGTGGCGGAGATACTGCATGTAAGCAGTGACAGTGCATACAGGCGCATCCGGGGTGAGACCCTGCTGGTGTTGAATGAGGCCAAACTACTCTGCGATCATTTTCAATTATCGCTCGATCAGCTCTTCCTGCTGAAAAATCATTCCGTTGTTTTTGAACATTCCCGGCTGGACCTTGCCCACCATGATTATGATCGATTTCTGCTTGGATTGCTTCAGCAGCTGAAAAACATGAACCAGTCAGTTAATCCCGAAATGATCTATTGTTCCAAGGACCTGCCGGTGTTCCATAATTTTTATTTCAGGCCTGTGTTTGCCTTCCGATATTTTTTCTGGATGCGAACATTTATCCAGCATCCGGATTTCCAGGGAAGAAAATTCAGTATGGATTGTCTCTCGGATGCCACCGAGCTGATAGGCAGGGAACTGACACGTGAATATGCCGAGCTGCCATCTATTGAGATACTGAATACAGAGTGTATCAATGCCATCATATCGCAGATCGAATTTTGTAAGGATGCGGGCTATTTCAGTAACCCGGGCGATATCCGGAGCATTTATGATTCATTGGAATCAACCATACTTCATTTGAAGGACCAGGTGGATTATGGTGCTAAATTCCTGCCGGCTGATAAAAATCCTTCAGGGAGAAAAAAGAATTTTAATTTTTATTATAATCGTGTGCTGCTGGGGGATAATACTATCCTTGTATCAACAGGACAGGAAAGGCAGGTATTCCTAAATTATGAGGCATTAAGTTACCTTAATACAAAGGATAAGGATTTTTGTGATGGCTGTTATTCCGGTTTGCAGCACCTGATGAAAAAAGGCAGCATAATCAGCGCTACCAGTGAAAAACAGCGGAATATATTTTTCGGTATCCTGCTGGGTAAGATCACTGACCGGATAAAAGCGATCACCAATAAATAATATGTTTTATGGACATCTCTTCAATACAGGTCAAATTATTCCAGTTCATCAGGACCAGGATGGAGGATAGTAATTCTGCTGCGGAAGAGATCGCTTCGCTTCTTGGTATAAGCAGCGATAGTGCTTATCGCAGAATAAGAGGCGAGAAACAATTGAGCTTTGAAGAATTGATCAGGCTCTGTTCTCAATATAAAATATCCATTGACCAGCTGCTGGGGATGAATAATGATTCGTTTGGTTTTACGGGCAACCTGCTGGACGAAAAAGAATACCGCTATGATGAATACCTGAAAGGGATGAAACAAACCATGTCTTTTTTTTCCAGTACCCCCAAAAAAGAATTTTATTTTTTATGCAAGGACATCCCTATTTTTTATCATTGGCAATCCAGGGAGTTTGCCTGCTTTAAGTATTTTTTCTGGATGAGTATCCTGGTTTATTTCCCGGAATTCAGAAACAGGAAAGTAAAAATGAGCGATTATTCAGATGAGGTTTGGCAAACAGGCCAGGAGATATTGGGGTACTACAACAGCATGGATGGGTTTGAGGTCTGGAATCTGGAAAGTTTTAATTCAACCCTGCACCAGGTTGATTATTTCAGGGATGGCAATCGATTTGATTCAGATGAGGACATATTTCGGATCTATGAAGGGCTCTACGAATTACTGAATCACCTGGAAGAACAGGCCAGGCTTGGATATAAATTCAACCGGGGGGATCCTGAGAAAAAACCATTGGGGAAATACCGGATGTATATCAATGATATTGTATTGCTGGATAATACCATGTTCATTAAGCAGGATCATGCAAAAATGGTAGTGATGCCTCATTCAGGATTTAATTATATGATGAGCCGGGAGATCAGGTTCTGCGATAACCTTGACCAGTATATCCAGAACCTTCTAAGCCGTTCTACACTGGTAAGCGAGACCAGTGAGAAGGAAAGAAGCCGTTTTTTCAGCATCCTTCGTGAAAGGATCGTGCGTCGTAAAGAAAAGCTAAAAATTTAGGCAACGTTCGCTGCCATTTCCACGTCTCTGTACAATGCTGTAGTTTGCAGTTTCAAATCCACACATGAAAAAATTCTTTCTGCCCCTGCTCCTTACTGGTTTGTTTTTTTCAGCCAGCCAATTAAAGGCCGGTGCCCAGTTTAAATTATCTAACCTTACCGATAAAGAGGCTGGCCAGGGAATTAAAGAGGCCCTTGAACAGGGACTGGTAAAGGCGGTACTTCAACTGAATAAAGAAGATGGATTTTATAAGGATGCGCTTTACCGTATCCTGCTTCCGCCAGAGGCGCAAAAAATAGAGAAGACCCTTCGTAATGCGGGGATGGGTAAAACCGTAGATAAGGCCATCCTGCAGATCAATCGCGCAGCGGAAGATGCGGCTGCCTCTGCGAAACCTATATTCCTCGAGGCATTGAGAAACATGACACTTACCGATGCGATAGGATTATTGAAGAATACCGATACCAGTGCCACGCATTTTTTCCGTACCAAGACAGATCAAAAATTATTTGAAGCTTTTCTTCCGATTATCAAGGCTTCACTGGATAAAACAGATGCCACCAAGTATTATGCTGATATGGTGAACTCTTATAATAAGATCCCTACCACATTTAAAAAACTGAACCCCGACCTTCCGGGTTTTGTGACCCAAAAAGCTACCCTGGCCATGTTCGACCTGGTATCCAAAGAGGAAATAAATATCAGGCATAATATTTCGGCCAGGCCTACAGACCTGCTGAAGAAAGTATTTGGCAGTAAATAGATCAGTAATCTGGAAATACGCTCCAGTAAAGTAATACGATCCTTCTTCTTTTATCGTCTGTGCGGTAATCGGTAATGGTAGGGTCGGGAAACTCTTCCCCCTTTCCTTTATAGGTAAAAATGATATTACTGGTGTTTCTGGACTTTGTATAATTCTGGAACAGTTCGATCACTGTTTTGGCCCTTAGGCTGGATAATGCTTTATTCAGCGTTTCCCTGTTAACTGTCTGGCCGGTGAAAACAATATTTGTTTTTAATTCCTTGTAAAGAGTGCTTCCTTCAGAAATATCTGTGGCATCCGCATAACCCTTTGCGGTAATGGCCAGTGAAAGCGGGAAATCAGGATATTTTTTTGTGAACGCATCTATCTCTTTTGCCACGGGCTCAAATATTTTCCCGATCATTTGAACAAGGGAAGGATCCACGATAAATTTTCCGGGTTCAAATAATACGTCCTGATCCAGTTTTAAAACTGTATTACGGTTGATCAGGTCGGTGAGCAGCATGATCTTTCCATTGATCCTTTTTGTTGCGTTCAAACAGGCGGAAAGATTTTTCCTTAACTGGTCCCAATCTTTTTTATCAATTTCCACATCGCCAATCATTACTACATTTTTCTTATGCAGCTGGTCTATTTCTTCGCGGGTCTTATCTATGAACTGCTGTAACCGGATATTGGAGGTGTCATCCAGTTGATTGAGTTTTTCTTTGTTCTTACGTTTTTCTTCCAGGTTGTTCACTTCTTTGCCATAGGCCTGAAGCAAGCTATCCTGTGTGGTAAGTTGTTTTTTGGTAAGCTGGATCTTATGCTGCGATACGCAGGAATAAAAAATAACGGACAGGCTGCTGATAGCGAGCAAAGCTGTTCTTATCTTTTTCATAAAAGAACATTTGCGGTATTCTTAAAGATAATAAAGTTTCATACTGCAAGCAAAACCTGCCAGGCTTCCCTGATCTTTCCCTGGTCAAGCAATCGGGCCGCATAACCATGTATCTCTTTTTCCATTTCCACGGGGTCGATGGAATAGTATTGTATGATCTGTTTAAGGTGGTCATCCTCAAATCCGGCCTCTACCATGGGCAGGTCATGTACGTTGGCAAGCTGGCCCAAATGGTTGCCAGTCAGGATACTACTGTTCCTGATCGTGGCTGGTAAGGAATCGAAACCTATACCCAGCTGGGTGTTCGGCTTTTCAACCTGGAACAGGCTGCCTTCATTGGTCACCGAATACCAATCGCCTCCAAGCCTGGCTACTAACGGTAATTTTCGCTGGTCTATTTTTTTGTTTTCATCCAATAATTCATCTGCGATATGCATCCGTAAAACCTCACATATGACGAGATTGCCTGCCCCCTTATCATTGCCCAGGCTTTTTACTTCCAGTACCCTGCATTCCATTTTAGCTTTGGATTCCTTTACCATTGGGGGCCTTACCAGGGTGGCTGGTTCTTCGGTGAATCCTGCTTTAATGAATTCATTTACATCTTTTGGGAATTCGCAACTTGCCAGGGATACCTGTTGCACCATATCATAGGTTACAATATTGATCACTACTTCAGGTACCTCCAGGATATTTTCGAGGCTATGTTTGGTGGTATTATCGCGTACCCTCCTGGCAGGGGAAAATACCAGGATGGGTGGATTGGATGAGAACATGTTGAAGAAACTGAAAGGACTGAGGTTCACACTGCCCTTTGAATCGATAGTAGAGGCAAAACAAATAGGACGGGGCGCCACCACGTGTTGCAGGTAATATTGCCGTTCTGCAGGTTTGAGATCATTGAGGTCAAAGATCATATCAGTTTCCTTTCTTTCTTTTTAAAATGCTCCATTCTGTATCTTCTGCCACCATGGTATTACTTAGGGTGCCCAATCCATCTATGTCCATTTCCACTGTATCCCCTGCCTGCAACCATTGCTCTTTATATGCGGGGTCATTCAGTTTGCCGGTACCATTCAATTCAAGGAAACAACCCGTTCCAACAGTGCCACTACCGATCACATCACCCGGATAAAGGTCCACTCCATAAGAAACTCTTTCAATGATCTCTGCAAAGGTCCAGTCCATATCCCCCAGATTTCCTTCGCTAACCTGAATGCCATTGACACGGCAACGCATGTTAAGGTTCCAGCTCTTACCTGTATGACCTTCTTTAGCAGGTATTTCATAAGGCTGCAATTCATCAAGCGTTACCAGCCAGGGGCCGATACTGGTGGCAAAATCTTTTCCTTTGGCGGGCCCCAGATTCAAAAGCATTTCCTCCATTTGTAAACGTCTTGCGCTGAGATCGTTCATGATCATCAAGCCGCCAATATATTCATCTGCCTCTTCCGCTTTTATATTCCTTCCGAATTTACAGATCACGATCGCAGCTTCGAGTTCAAAATCCAGTTTTTCAAAATGATCGGGCATACAACGAACATCACCCGGGCCCTGTATACTGTGATGATTGGTGAAATAAAAAATGGGGTATTGGTCGAACTCTGGGATCATATCCACTTTACGATTTCTCCTGGCCGCGGCCACATGCTGGCGAAACGCATAACCATCCCGGCAACTGGTAGGAAAAGGTATGGGTGCCAGCAATTGAAGTTCATTTAATGGTATGCCACGATTACTGGAACGTTGCTCTTCCCTGAGCAGGATATCACCTGCCTGGGCTATGGGATAACTATCTTCCCAATAGTTCAGGAATAAGGACATAGAGCCCGGAAGATCCGGGTGCAGGGCTTCCATGGGATATACCATATCATTAATAAGTACGCCCAGCTGTTCGTGTTCTTCGTAATAATAAGAGACTAATTTCATCGCAATAATTATAATCTGCTAAGTTAGTAAGGCTTATCCAGACCTGTTCTATTTTTAGCATATAACCTGCTTCATATTCAGCAGATTACCTTGTCGGGTATTGATTAAGATCAGCCAATTGGCTTTTTTCCGGGTCGCCCGTTTTCTTATCTTTGCACCATGAAATTCGAGAAAATTCATAATAAAGGGCAGGCTCAGTTATTTGAGAACCCCTTTTTGGAAATGCTGACCAAAACCCACCCTCTCCTTATCTGGGGCATGTATGTTCCTATACTTAGCTACCTGATCTATATGGGAGCCAATGATTATGGTTTTCCCCTTAGGAAGATCCTGGGCCTGTTCTTTGGCGGGGTAATGTTCTGGAGTTTATTTGAATATTTCGCGCATCGTTTTCTATTTCATTGGGAACCTAAAACAGACCGGGCAAAAAAGATCGTATACATATTGCATGGTAATCATCATCATTTTCCCCGTGATCGCCAGCGCCTGTTCATGCCTCCTGTACCCAGCCTCATCATTGCTTCCACTATATTCGCTGTTATGTGGTTGGTAGTGGGGCCCTTAGCCCTGGCTTTTTTCCCGGGATTCCTGATCGGTTATCTTATGTACGGCACTATGCATTACGCCATTCATGCCTGGAACCCACCTTTTAAATGGATGAAGCCTTTGTGGAGAAACCACCACCTGCATCATTATAAGAATGAACACAACGGGTATGGCGTAAGCTCTACTTTATGGGACCATGTATTCGGTACCATGTTCGATCTTAAAAAAGAAAAAGAGGACAAAGAGAAAGTGCAGGAATTGATGTTTGAGAAAAATAAATAACTTCCGCCTCATTTATTCGCAGCCGCCCTGATGATCTTCAGAACGATCGCATGGCGGCTGTAATATTTCTGTAAAGAAGCAGGTAGGAGCACTTCTATTCCCTCATCCTTCACCCTGTAATTGAGCACACCCGGCGCACCCAGCAGGGTAACCTTATCCAAACGACCCAGGCTGATTCCTTTCAAAATTATTTTTTGAATATCCCGGGTATTTTCAGTCTTTGACATACAGATCGCATAAAATGAGTGATGGTCCTTTGCTTCTGTAAAACGAAGGTCATCCTGTGCATAAGGAGGCATGGGCCGGGTACCATAAATGGATTCCCCGTTTATCTTCATCCATTCACCTATTTCTTTTAGCCGGTTATAAGCGGCAGTATCCCACTCTCCTTCAGGGGAAGGTCCTATATTCAGCAAAAGGTTTCCTCCTTTGGCAACTATGCCTGTCAACAGATCGATCAATTGGTGCGTGGATTTATATTTATCATTGGGAACATAACTCCAGGAGCCTGCCATGGTCATACAGGTTTCCCATGGATAGGGAAGCGGAACAGCTGGTACTTCCTGCTCGGGTGTAGTATAGTTTTCATATTCTCCGGTCACTGAGCGGTCTACCACGATAAGACCGGGTTGGTAGGACCTGGCCATGGAGGCGATACTCTTCATATCAATATCCTGTTCCACTTTAATACCACGCTGCCATTCTACTGAAGTGTCAATGGTGGAGAAGGGCCTTACCCAACCGCCATCCAACCAGAGAATATCCATCTTCCCGTATTCACTCATCAATTCTTTGATCTGTTCATAGGTGAAGTCTTTATAGGCCTTCCATTTTTCAGGATATTTTAGCGGATCATAGTTCACATTGCGGTCCTTTGGTGGAAAATAAGGCCACCAGTAATTTTCTGTATGCCAGTCGGGTTTTGAAAAATAAGCGCCTGTTACCAATCCTTTTTTCCTGAAAGCCTCAAACACCTCTTTGGCGATATTGCTTTTTGCATTGGAAGAAAATGGCGTGTTGGGACTGGTGATCTTATAATCAGTTTGTTTTGTATCGAACATGCAGAAGCCATCATGATGCTTGGTGGTGAAGATCACATATTTCATTCCTGCATTGGAAGCTGCTTCCGCCCAGCGATCGGGATCAAACTTAACTGGGTTAAATGTTTTTTGCAGGTTCTCATAGGCTTTTACGTATTCAAAATAATTTTTGGCGTAAGGTCCACGTCGCTCACACCATCCTTCATCCTCCGGGCAAATGCTCCAGCTTTCCACAATACCCCATTGGCTATAAGTACCCCAATGCATCAGCAATCCGAATTTATAATCCTTCCATTGCTCCAGGTGCTGAACGACCAGGCTATCGGTTGGGGCCACATATTTATGCTGTGAAAGGGCGGAACAGGAAATCAAAAACAATAGCAGGGGGAGCAGTTTTTTCATTGCTTTACCATTTTTCATTTTCATCAATGGGTTCGCTGGTGGAATTAAAACCGGTACGGGTATTTTTTTTCTGTAATTGCCTTTCGATCAGGAGATCGGCGATGATGATGCCGGCATCTGTATCCGGATGTTTTGCGAGGAGATAACGGAGTTTGATCTCATCCACGTCAACGCGATACAGGATGGAGACCAGTCGCTGAAAATCATGCGTAAGTAATTCATTGATCCAGCCAGCCAGCCAATCACGGTTCAATTCACCGCCCTGGTTAGCCGGAAGATCATAGGTTTTGGCTATCTCCTGTATAAGCGCAGCTTTTTCCATATGAATAAAACTAAGCATAATGCTCAGAACTTATCTATGACCCCCAGCCCAAAAAGCGCCAGGTCATATTTTACAGGGTCTTTTGGATCCAGTTCGGCCAGCCTGTCCGTAAGTGCTTTCGCTGCTTTCCAGCCTTTGATCCCAGGTTCCAGCAGGCCCAGTTTTTTTGCTACTCTTTCTACATGCAGGTCAATTGGACAGATAAGCTGGGAGGGGGAAATATTTTCCCAAAGGCCGAAGTCTACGGAATTATTATCCTTCCTTACCATCCAGCGCAAAAACATATTCAGTCTTTTGCAACCGGAGTTTTTTTCTGGACTGGCCACATGTTTCCTTGTTCGATCAGGAACATGTTCCAGGGAAAAGAAATAACGGTGGAAACCAGAAAGCATGGCTTCCATATCAGTACCCCAGGGAGTAAATGCCTGCTCCAGGCTTTTATGCTTTTGGTAATGATGGCGAAAAAATGAGATGAAATAAAGCAGGTCGGTACTGTTGAAGGTGCGGTGGCAAAAATGCAGTAGTTTCTTCAGGTCTTTTTCTTCATGGCCTTTTATAAATTGAAAAGGGGCATCATCCATCAGGTGCATCAGTTCAGATGATTTATTGATGATGGTCTGCCTGTTTCCCCAGGCAAATATGGCCGCAAAGAACCCTGCAATTTCTATATCCTGCTTTTTTTTAAAGCGATGCGGAATAGAAATCGGGTCATCCTTTATGAAGGATGGCTGGTTAAAGTCCTTCAGTTTTTTGTCGAGAAATTTTTTCAGCTCTATTTGGGTCATAATGGGTTGTCACCCCGGATCACACGCAGAATGATCGCAATAATAGCGATAACCAGCAGAATATGGATCAACCCGCCCGCGTGAAAAACAAAAAATCATCAGCCAATGGCCTGGCGAAGGTCTTCTACCAGGTCATCCGCATCTTCAATACCAACGCTGAGCCTGATCAGTGAATCTGAAAGGCCATTCTTTATTCTTTCTTCCCTTGGAATGGAAGCATGGGTCATGCTGGCCGGATGATTGATCAGCGATTCCACGCCACCAAGGCTTTCCGCCAGTGAAAAATATTTTGTGGAGCTTAATACCTGTTTAGCTTTTTCCACCGATTCATCTTTTAATTCAAAAGAGATCATTCCCCCGAAATCACGCATTTGTTTTTTCGCAATGGCATGGCCCGGATGATCTTCAAAACCCGGCCAGTAAACTTTGCCAACTTTAGGATGCTGGCGAAGGAATTCGGCCACGATACGCCCATTGATGCAATGTTGTTTCATTCGTACCCCCAGGGTCTTGATCCCTCTCAACACCAGGAAACAATCCATAGGACCAGGAACCGCGCCGCAGCTTTTCTGGATAAAATATAATTTTTCACGAAGGGCTGCATCTTTCATCACCAGGGCGCCCTGTATCACATCGCTATGGCCACCCAGGTATTTGGTCACTGAATGCATGACAATGTCTGCGCCCAGGTCCAGCGGATTCTGAAGATAGGGGGAGGCAAATGTATTATCTACGGCAAGCAGTAACCCTTTCTCTTTGGTGATGACCGCTATGGCCGCGATATCTGTGATATTCATCAGAGGATTGGTGGGCGTTTCCAGCCAAACAAGTTTCGTATTTTCATTTATGGCTGATCGTACTTCCTCGAGGTCAGCCGTATTTACAAACCGGAATTTGATCCCGAATTTTTCAAAAACTTTGGTAAAAAGCCGATAGGTGCCGCCATACATATCATTGGCGCAGATCACTTCATTTCCTGGTTCAAGTAATTTGATCACGGCATCCGTTGCTGCCACTCCGGAACTGAATGAAAGTCCATGATTCCCATTTTCGATGATAGCCAGCGCTTCTTCCAGCGCGGTACGGGTAGGGTTCTGGCTGCGGGCATACTCATAACCTTTGTGTTTGGCCGGTGCTTCCTGTACATAGGTGGAGGTTTGGAAGATCGGGGTCATTATGGCCCCGGTAGCAGGATCCGGATGGGCTCCTGCATGAATGAATTTTGTAGCAAGCTTCATGATCGTTGAATTGAACTGCAAAGATAGGCTCAGCGAAAGAGTATGGCCGCGGAAAAATATCGCCAGTCATAATTATCGGCATCATGGGCATTTTTGGGGACTGGCATTTTTCCCAGGGATGCAGGCTTTAGGATATTTTCTTTTACCAGTGTTTTTTTAGCATCCATGATAGCGTCCTGTATGGCCCTGTCCTGCATCCAGTCTTTCTGAGGTGTTTCAAAGCCGATCTTATCCGGTCGCCAGCAAATATTTTCCGGCAGGCTATTTTTCATTGCCTGTCGCAATAACCATTTAGTGCGGCCATTCCTTATCTTAAACCGGGCAGGGAGGGAAAAAATAAATTCCACCAATTCATGGGAAAGAAATGGAAGCCGGATCTCTCTTCCATGGGCCATGGAATTTCGGTCGGCCAGCCTCAATAATTCTTCGAGGCCATGTGTTCGTGTATTAAAATAGAGTAACCCGTTCAGGTCAAAATGTTCCGGTGGGGTGTAATAGGCATGGCCACTGCATGTTTTTACAAAATCACGGTCAAGGTCTTCCTGCTTTATTGCATGCAGTAAATATTGCCTTTCCATTACAACACTGGCAAAGGCCGGAAACCAGGCAGCCACTTTATTTTTCCAGCTGAATTCTTCCTGCACACCTAATGCCATGGCGGCCGGGATCTCACCGCTTTTTTTAAGTTTCCTTTTCCGGTAAAGTTCCTGCCAGTACCATTTATAGTATTTGTGGTATCCTGCCAGGGTTTCATCTGCCCCCTGTCCATCCAGTAATACAGTTACCCCATGCTGCTTTGCCAATTCATAAACTTTGTATTGCGCATATACACTGGAGGAGGCAAATGGTTCTTCCTGCGCATCGGAAAGCTTTTCGAGATCATCGAGTAAGCCAGCAGGACCAAGGGATATGATATGTTGTTTAAGCCGGAACTGATCAGCTACCTGTTTTGCCAGTGCAGTTTCATCTTTTTCAAAACCAGCAAAAGAGGCGGTAAAACATTGGTGGCTGTTTATTGGCGAACCAATGGCGGCGCATATGGCGGCTATCGTTGAACTGTCGAGACCACCGCTTAATGAACTTCCCACAGGTACATCACTGCGCAACCTTCTATTTACAGATCGATTTAACAGTTCAGTGAATCTTTCTGTGGCATCCTCCTCTTTAATGTTTTCATTTACCTGTTGCAGATCGAGGTCCCAATAATTTTCTATGGTTAGTTCCTGCTGTTCAGGATGGTAATAAAGAAAACTGGCTGCTGGCAGCCTGAATATATTTTCAAAGAATGTTTCCCCTGGCAATAGCGGATTATCGGTATAGCCAATGGTCAGGAAATTGAACAGTAATTTCCGGTTGGGTATTTTGTCGATGCCAGCTGCCCAGAATGCTTTTATTTCCGAAGCAAATAATAAACTTCCATTTTCCAGGGTATAATAAAATGGCTTTTCACCAAACCTGTCCCTGGCGGCGAAAAAACATTTTTCTTTTTTATCCCAGATGCAAAAAGAGAACATGCCATCAAAATGATGGAGGCAATCCTCCTCCCAGTGATCATAGGCAGCAGCGATCACTTCTGTATCCGTATTTGAGTTAAAACGGTAACCAAGTTTTTGAAGCTCTTCCCTTAATTCAATATAATTATAGATCTCCCCATTATGCATCAGCAGGTATCTGTCCAGGTAAGGCATGGGTTGATGGCCGGCGGGGGAAAGGTCGATGATGGAAAGACGACGATGGCCAAAAAGCACCTTATGGTCATCCTGTTGCCAATAACCATGACCATCCGGACCCCGGTGTGCCAGGGCCTCCGTCATACGATGCAAATCTTCTGCATGAAATGAATGGGGGTCGTTCTGTATGATGCCTGCAATTCCGCACATGCAGGCGCAAATTAGTCAAATTCCATGGGGAGGCGAGCCTCAATATTATCCCAGGCCATCAGCAGGCTGGCGCCTTTGCTGTTCTCTTCAAAACGCATGGTGAAATATTCAATGGCATTATCAGTAGTGATCACCGGTATATCAAAATGGTAGAGGTCTTTGCTCCTGTCAGGCTCAAGACCCCATGAATCCGTATTATTGTTAAGGTAGACCGTCCAATGGTCTTTTTGTGGGATACAATAGATCACATAACGCCCCGCAGGAATTTTCTGGCCCTGGATCTTTAAGGATTGGTGAAGATCCAGTTCGGTAGATTCATTGGCTCCCAATCTCCAGGGCTCACCATATTTCAATACTTCATGAAAAATATGACGACCCTGCAGGTGCGGGCGACTATAAATAACGCGGGCAATGGGATCAGTGGATTTTGCCTGCCCCGCCATTTTTGATGTGGGATAATTTTCGGGCCAGTAAACCTGGTCAAGCGGGGAAATATCCACGGGTACCAGCGACCTTTCTTTTCCGATCGGTTTATTTTTCGGAACACTGTCCTTCACCGAAGGAATATCTGTGGCGGGTTTATTTTCCTGCTTGTTACCGCAGGAGAAAAAAATAAAAACAAGAACGGATAAATAAAAAGACCGTTTGCCCATGATCAGTATTTAAAATGTAATGGGCAGGCTTACCTTGGTATTCTCCCAGGCAATGTTCAGGTTGCAACCAGTTGCTGTTTTTTCAAATACCATCGATAGATTCTCTACCAGGGCATCTGTTTTCTGGGTATTCACATCAGTTCTCAATACATCTTTTTTCGTATCGTATTTAAAAGAACCCCAGGTATCATTTTCTTTATTAAAGATGATGGTCCATGCATTGTCTTTTACAATAGCGTATAAAGTATACCTGCCGGATCTTATTTTTTTCCCATCAATATGAACTGTTTGAAAGAACTGGATCTCTGTTGCTTCATTGGCTCCCAGTCTCCAAACCTCTCCGTTCTTAACCAGTCCGTTGAAGATAGCGCGACCGCCCCGGGAAGGACGACTGTAGATAACTCTGGCCACCAAAGGATCTGTGGCTTTGTCCTGGATCTTTAAAACAGGATATCCTACCGGAAAATAAGCCATGTCCATAGGAGATTTATCAATAGCTGGGTAGCCATTCTGCGCCACCAGGCTTAAAAACACAAGTTGGAAGATCACTATAAGACCCAATAATTTTTTCATTTGGAAAGTTTGAAGGTTAAAAGAGACCGGACAAAAATAATTTTTTTTGAACTGCCTGAAGCCGATAATTCTGCCGTTCAACACAATTTTTGCGGTAACTACTTCAGGTCCTGCCATTTTTTAAAGGCAAATGCTTCGAGTTCAGGCCAGAACTGACGAAATATTTCCTGGATAGATTGATAATGCTGGTGAAATAGTTGGATGGCGGGAGCGTGATCTTCCAGGTAGGCAGCCCTGCGGACAACCCCTGCCAGGCTTTTTTCTGTTCCACTGGTGAGGCGGTAATTATACAACCAATTTTGCTCCTTCATATAAGGGTACATATAGGCAAAACGTTCAGGGAAAATAGCCTGTTGCTTATCCAGTTCAGCATACACTTTTTGTGAAAATGCAAACAGGGAAGCTTCTGAAAATACGGATGGTTCAATAGCAAGGAAATGATCGAATACCACATCCACCAGGGCACCGCTGTAAAGGCGGTAAACAGGGCGGAAATATTCTTTGGCTTTTTTAATGGCCTCATGATTGTCGGTGAACTGGTCGATCTCGCGGTGTAAACGGATACCCGCCAGCACAGCGGGGTCATGGTCATATTGTTTGCGCCCTTTTATATGGTCGCTGATCATATTCCCGGCCAGCGTGGAAGGATCGCCAAAGGATAGATATGCGTGCGCGAGGTAATTAATAGCTAATTATTTTATATTCTTATTTAGCCAATCAGTGATAAGTGTTAATGCCTGGGGTGAAAAGGTTTCCTGCAGTTTTCCATACTCATCTACAGTGCAGGTTTCGCAATGCTGGAAAAGATGGTTCAATCCTGGAATGATCACGGATGTGAATTTAGTATTGCCAGCTTTTTTCAGTGCTTCACGTATGCCGGTAATATTAGGAAGGGCCTCTACCTGGATATCTTTATCTCCATTCAGTGCCAGTACCGGACATTTTACCTGCGACCAGAGATCGGCAGGATCGGTAACAATAAAATAACGCATCCAGGGGATCAGTTCCTGCCTTACCTGGAAGGCGTATAGTTCTGGGCTGACCTTTTCTACTTTTAATTCAGCGATGATCTCCGGGGAAAGGGCAGCTTTCCAGCTGGTATAAAATTCTTTCACCTGGCCGAGTATAACAGAATCGGGTGCCGATGGTTGCTCTTTAATAAAACCCAGGGTTCGCTGGTTAAGTTCATATAAAGCAGCATAGGCCGGATCTGATATTTTTCCTTTCAGCGGTGATGTTTGTTGCATTAACAGAATATCGCCTCCCGGAATTCCAGTTCCTGCCAGTGAAATGATAAATGCCAGGGCCCGGTATTTTGAATAGACCATTGGCGCGATAAACCCTCCTTCACTATGTCCTATTACACCGATCTTATTTCGGTTCACTTCTTTCCTTGTCTGCAGGTATTGTATACTGGTGATCACATCCTCTGCGAAGTCAAGGCTGGTGGCGTTTTTCAGGTCGCCTTTACTTTTTCCCCGGCCCCTGTCATCCACGCGAAGTACCGCGTATCCGTTTTTGGTGAGGTGGTCTGCGATAACAGCAAAAGGTTTATGGCCAAAAATGGTCTCATCCCGGTCTTCCTGTCCACTGCCGGTGATCATTACCAAAGTAGTAAATGGTCCAATCCCTTTTGGGTAGGTAAAACTACCGGCCAGGTGTACCAGGCCATCACGGCTTTCATATTCAACGCTGTCCAGTTTATAATCAAACGGCGGCTGTGGTGTTTGCGGGAATATTTTTTTTGCTTCCTGAGAGAAAACAATAGAGGAAGTAAAAACTAAAAGGGAGAAGAAGATGGTTCTCATGGATGATTATTTGTGGTGTTCTTTTGTTTTTGATAATAGCGATAACTGAATATGACGGGTACCAGTGTTATGACCAGCATTACCGCCATAAAAAAATAGAAAGCGAACCTTGCAGGAAGGAATAAGCAAACAGCGGCAATGATCAATCCGCCTGGAAACCATAAACGGCCCACCAGGGCATGGGTCTTTTTCCAGTTGTCTTCATTTTCAAGGGTCCAGGGTAAACGGAAACCTGCAAAATAATTCGGTTTGATGTTAGGCATATAATTTCCAATGAATGCAAATAGCAGTCCTATCAGGGCCAGGATCCAGGAAACTGAGTTTCCGCTGTTTGAATTGGATGCACTGTAAATGATCATACAGGAAATTGCGGCCATAAATACGGTTAATCCAAATCCCAGCCGCTGCATTCTTTTCTGGTTTTCCGCGGCATATCTTTTTGGATCCAGGCGATGGATATTCACCAGGGCCAGCCACATCAGGAAGGAAATAACTGCCAGCACAAAAATGCTGGTCAGCAGTTCATTCTTATCGCCAATGCGATCAGGTTTTCCATCTATGCCAAAATGAACGGGCACCTGTTCAGGAAGATGGTTCCAGATAATGGCGAGGTAGGCCAGGGGAACCATTACAATGGGAACTACCAGTAATTTAAACAGCTTTTCCATTTTATTTCTTTTTAGACCTGAATTGAATAAACCATTTCATTAATTCATCTACCACGGTTGTATTGAGCGAATAAAAAATATACTGTCCATCTTTTAGTGCGGTGACCAGTTCTGCCTGTTTTAAAATATCCAGGTGGTGGGAGATACTGGGACCGCTGATATGGAACCGCTCCACGATCTCGCCGGCTGTCAGGTCTTTTTCCTTCAGCAATTCCAGAATGCTGCGGCGGGTAGGATCATTTAATGCTTTGAATACGGCGTTCACGGTAATTATATATTTAGACAAATATCTAAATACTTTTCCTCAAATCCAAATTACATAGACCAGCGGCTGATAAACCGTTTAAATGGTGAAAGTGTAAAAGCCTCTGTTAAAAGCTATTAACAGCCATATCCATTAATAATGAATTGTTACCTATTAAACAGAATTGGCTTGTGTTCACCTGTAACCTGGGATAGTTTTGAATCGTCATACAGGACAAACCGGCTAATAAAAATTAAAAACATAAAACTATAGAACATGAAAAATTTATTGATGACACTGGCCTTCGCGATTGCAACGTTGCCAGTTTTTGCAAACGAACCTGAAGTGAACCAGAAAGCCCTGGATGCTTTTCGCATGGAATTCAGCGGGGCCAGCAATGTAAAGTGGACCATATCCACCGATTATTTCATGGCCAGCTTTATTTATAATGATAAGCATGTATCTGCTTATTATGATATTGATGGCAATTGGATCGGCACTACACGTTTTGTGGCCCTGGCGGATCTTCCATTGATGCTGCAGGGGGAAGTAAAAAATAAATTCTCCACTTATTGGATCACTGAACTGATCGAAGTGGCCAATAATGAAGGCACAGCATATTATGCCACGGTTGAAAATGCCGATACCAAACTGGTGCTTAAAGCCAGCGATAGTAAGACCTGGAATCATTATAAGAAATACAAGAAATCCTAAACTCAGTTTTGGTGTGTGGTAATAGCCCTGGTTACTCCGGTGGCCAGGGTTTCTTTTACCCAACCCGATCTGGAAACATTAACCATTAAACCTTAGATCATGAAAAAGAGAATCCTTTCAGTAGCCCTGATCCTTTCAGTTGCCTTTACCAGCGTATTTGCAAATGGCGGCTCCGACCCTGAAGCTGTATTTAAAAAAGAGTTTCCCAGTGCCCAGCTTATCAGCTGGAATAAAATGGGAGACCTGTTAAAAGCAGTATTCCTGCTTGACGGTCACCGGACAGAAGCCTATTTCCAGGAAGATGGACATTTCCTGGGCAGCAGCCGCGCCATTTTCTTTGATCAGTTGCCTTTGGCCGCTTCCAGGGCCCTGGATAAAAAATACGCCAATGCAAACTACATTGAGATCTATGAGATCACCAATGATGAAGGCACTCAGTACCGCATCCGGCTGGAGCAGGAGTCGAAGACCTACCGGATCCGTGTAGATGGAAACGGTAATATCACCGACAGCGACCGGATTAAAAAATGATGCATCAGCTAATGTTGAAGAGCTGCGGAAAACCGCGGCTCTTTTTTTTGCAGGTCTATATTCCGCCTTATAATTAATTTTGCGGCCGGCCGCAATGTCTCACCCTATTGTGATCAGAAGGCGGAGAAAATATTTAATTATGAGCAAGGGACCCGTTTCTCAATTCATTCAGCATCATTTCAGGCATTTTAACGCGGCAGCGCTGGTGGATGCCGCCAAAGGATATGAGACCCATCTGGCCGAAGGAGGAAAAATGATGGTGACCCTCGCAGGTGCCATGAGCACCGGCGAATTGGGTATATCACTGGCCGAAATGATCAGGCAGGGAAAGATCGATATCATCAGCTGCACGGGTGCTAACCTGGAAGAAGATGTAATGAACCTGGTAGCACATTCACATTATAAGCGTATCCCGAATTACCGCGACCTTACTCCCCAGGAAGAATGGGATCTTTTGGAGAACCATTATAACCGGGTTACGGATACCTGTATTCCGGAAGAAGAAGCTTTTCGCCGTTTGCAGAAACACCTGGTAAAACAATGGAAGGATGCAGAGGCCAATGGAGAAAGATATTTTCCGCATGAGTTCCTTTATAAGACCGTACTCAGCGGGGAATTGCAACAGTATTACGAGATCGATCCAAAGGACAGCTGGATCATCGCGGCTGCTGAAAAAAATATTCCGATCGTGGTTCCCGGATGGGAGGATAGCACTACAGGAAACATATTCGCATCCTATGTGATCAAAGGAGAGTTGAAAGCTTCCACGGTGAAAAGTGGTATTGAATATATGGTATGGCTCACGGAATGGTACCGTGCAAATTCATCCGGCAAAGGCGTAGGCTTTTTCCAGGTGGGAGGTGGTATCGCTGGTGATTTCCCTATCTGCGTAGTGCCAATGATGTACCAGGACCTGGAATGGCATGATGTACCTTTCTGGAGTTATTTCTGTCAGATCAGTGATTCCACTACTTCCTATGGATCTTACTCGGGGGCTGTTCCCAATGAAAAAATAACCTGGGGCAAGCTGGATATACACACACCGAAATATATTATTGAAAGTGACGCAACGATAGTTGCGCCATTAGTGTTTGCGTATATTTTGGGATGGTAGATATGAGTTAAGCGTTTAGGTTAAAACGTTAGATATTTCTTTTATAAAAAAAAGGCTTCCGTAAAGAAGCCTTTTTCCAATCTGTTAATCTAAACCCTTAACTCTCAACTTATCTCCCCGGTATCTCCAGCTTAAGATCCCTTTTCAGCATATCATTCCTGTTGGCCATATCCCAGGCGGTATAAAATACCAGTTGCGCCCGTTTAGCCATCAGCTCATAATAGATCTTATCAGGAGTATCTGTAGGGCGATGGTAATCTGCTCCCAGCATTCCATCATAATAGAAAATGATGGGAACACCTTTCACCGCAAAATTGTAATGGTCGCTGCGGAAATAGATCCTGTTCTTATCGTTAGGGTCATTGAACTTATAATCCAGTTCCATTTTGGTATAAAGATTATTCTGGCCTTCGCTGATCAGCTTCAGGTCGGTGCTGATCTTATCGTCGCCCACCACATACACATAATTGGTGGAATCACCCTGTTTGCGTGTAGCGTCAATACGGCCGATCATGTCTATATTCAGGTCAACCGTGGTCTTATCCAGCGGGAATATTGGGTGGTTGCTGTAGTAGTTAGAACCCCATAATCCTTTTTCTTCACCGCTTACTGTCATAAATACCATTGTGCGTCGGGGACCATTGCCGGCTTTTTTTGCATTGGCAAAAGCTTCTGCGATCTGCAATACACCGGTGGTACCGCTTCCATCATCATCGGCGCCATAATAAATAACTGAATCGCCTCTTTTGCCGAGGTGATCGTAGTGGCCGGTAACAAAAACATACTGGTCCTTAAGGTCGGTTCCTTCCAGTACCCCGATCACATTAGAGGCCTGGGCAGTCCTGGTAACCTTTTCATATTGCATATCGATCTCGGCAGGATAGGTCTTTGCCATTGCGGTACCTGCCTTTAGTTTATCGAACAGGCCTTTTCCATCCTCACCCATGATCTTTGCTGCCGCTTCCGCAGAGGCAGAAAAAGTGAAGATCGGCTGGCTGGCCCTGTATCCGTTCATGCTCCAATTACCACCACCTGTATTTCCACCACGGCGGGTGAGCGTATTGTAAACTACCAGAAGGGCTGAAGCTCCATGCTGCATGGCCGCGTTCATTTTTCCATTGATGGAAGAGGGTGCATTAAAGCCTGTGGCTGAACTTTTGTAATCGGCAGGGGTGCCATCAGCAATGATCACCAGTTTGCCAGCTACTTTAAGATCTTTATAGTCATCCCTTATATCGCCATCCGTAATTCCATAACCTGCAAATACCGCTTCAGAAAAGCGCATGGCAGCGGCATAGTTATTTGCCTGGGGATAGAAATCCTTATTCAGTTCCAGCTGGCTGCCGTTTATTTTCAGGCTAGCGCTGGAAGCGGAATCGCGAAACAACGTATAATACTGGCGATAACTTCCATTATTACCCGGGGTCAGGCCCAGACCTTTGAAGGTATTCTCGATATAAGTGGCTGCTTTTTCCAGGCCCGGCGAAGGAGTATCCCGGCCTTCCATTTCTTTACTTGCAATGATATAAAGATGTTTTTTCAGTGCTTCGGCTGTAATGGAAGCGGCGGCTTTTAAGGCGTTCTTATCCTTTTTCTGCGCAAATACCAGGGCAGGCAGGAATAAGAGACACAGCCCGATGATTCTTTTGGTCATGTGTATTGTTTAGGGAACTAAAATAATTACTTCCGGTTAGAAGCGCTAAAAAATTGGAGGAACGGTGATTCAGGAGCAGGCGATCTTGCTTACACGCTTGGCATGGCGGCCACCTTCAAAATCCGTGGTCATGAACAGGGCCAGCATTTTTTCCGCATCTCCTTCTCTTACAAAACGGGCAGGAATGCAGATGATATTGGCATCATTATGTTCGCGGGCCAGTTTGGCGATCTCTTCTCCCCAGCAAATAGCTGCACGAACGCCCTGGTGCTTATTGGCCGTAATGGCCACTCCATTGGCGCTGCCGCAGATCAGAATACCGAAGGCGGCCTCCCCTTTCTCTACCGCGGAAGCTACCGGGTGGGCAAAATCAGGATAGTCAACTGAATCTTTGCTGTGTGTACCGAAGTCAGTAAAAGAAAATCCCTTCCCTTCCAGGAAAGAGATCAGTTGTTCCTTATAGTCATAACCTGCATGGTCACTTCCAACGGCTATCGGTTTGTGCATATCAAAAGCTGTGTGCATAGTCTTCATTTAAGCGGTAAAATTAGTAAATTCAGAGAAGCTGTTAGCTACTAGCAGCTAGCCATTAGCTTGAATCGAATTCCGATCAAGCTCTCGACTTTAGACTTTCTACTCAATGGCTCTTTACTGCCAACCTGCAGCCAGGCTCCTGACTATTATCTCCTAACTCTTAACCCCTAACTTTTCTCTTAGCTCCATTCCTTCTCTTCCTGTGCCTGCCTCTTATTTATTCTGGAAGCTACAATTATGCTTGCCTCATATAGGGCATAGAGAGGAATAGTAACAATAGTAAGACTGAAGGGATCGGTTGAAGGCGTGATGATAGCTGCCGCAATCAGTATGATCACAAAAGCATGGCGGCGGTATTTCCGGAGGAATTTACCTGTTACAATTCCTATTCGTGCAAGGACCATGATCAACAAAGGCATTTGGAAAAGTATACCAATGCCCACGGTGGTATAGATCAGGTTCTCCATATAATCAGAGAAGGAAGGCATGATAACGATCTGCGGGCTTAATTTGAAATTGAAATAGAAATTCACCATAAAAGGGGTAAGGATATAATATCCGAACAATACCCCTGTAAAGAAAAGCAGCGTCACCCAGAAGATCACGCCACGCGTTTTCTTCAGTTCTTTTTCAGATAAAGCCGGTTTTACAAAGCGCCAGAATTCCCAAAATATATAGGGAAAGGCGATAATGAAGCCACCCACAAAACCAATGGTGAAATAAGAGATGAACTGTCCGGTCATTTGATTTTCCAGGAACTTAGCCTCCACCGGCGGAAAGCACAGCGTATTGCCAATGCCAATAGAATGGCCCATGCTGCAGAGCCAGCGTGAAGAAACGAAATCGGCTCGTGTAGGTGCCATCAAAATGCCGTCTACTATGTCATTGGCATAGATCATCACGACAATAGCGCCAATGATCACTGCCACCACAGAGCGCAACAGGTGCCACCTGAGTTCTTCCAGGTGATCAATGAAACTCATCTCCGCTTTTTCGTCCTTAACCCGTTTATTGAAAAAATCAAGTAGCGCCATGGGGGCAAATATAGTTCGTAGTTAGCAGATTGAAATTGATTAGAGGAAGGGGCTATTTCAGTTTCTTCATTTTTACGGTCTCGATACGGGTATCGCTGACCTGCAACACTTCGAATTCAAAATCATCGATGATGATCCTTTCTTTTTGTTTGGGGATGGTCTCGTGGTAATTAATGATATATCCTGAAAGCGTTTCTGTTTCTTCATCTCCGAAATCGAATCCATATTTCTCTGTGAGGTAATCCAGTTCCAGCCGGCCGGAAAGGATAAACTCATTTTCTGACAGCTGTTTTTCAACGAAATCTTCCGTATCATATTCATCATGGATCTCACCGAATAATTCTTCCAGTACATCCTCCATAGTGATGATACCTGCGGTTCCTCCAAATTCATCTACCACCCAGGCTATGCTTTTTCTTTCACGGGAAAATTTACTGATCAGGTCGGTTGCGCTCATGCTTTCGGGTACTGCAGGTATGGGCAATAACACCTCTTTGAGGCTGGAAGGCGCTTTGAACAGGTCAAGCTGGTGAATATACCCGATGATATGGTCTATATTACCTTCAAACACCACCAGCTTGCTGAGTTTGGTCTCTACAAATTTCTTTTTTAATGCGGATACACTTTCTTTACTGTCGATGCCAATGATCTCTTTCCGGGGCACAAGGCACTGGCGGATCTTTACTTTAGGCAGTTCCTGCGCGTTCTCCATTAATTGGGCATTCCGGTCCTGTCTTTCTCCATCCTGTTTCTGAAGGAATAAATTCTTCAGGTCATTCCTGTTCAAAGGGTCCTTAGTATGGTCGATCCTTACATTAAAAACATATTTTAATATCCATCCTGATAAATTGATCAGCAGTCCGGCAATGGGGGAGAACATCTGGTAAAAAAAATCAGCTACATGCGCAAACTTTAAAAGAAGTTTATTGCTTCCTGCACGGAAAAACGCTCTTGGAATGAATTCTGCCAGCACCAGCACAAAAAAAGTGGCCAGCGCGATCTCTGCGAGGATGCGCATGGTAGGAGGCAGGTGAAGATTGTTCCAGAGTGGCTGCATCACAGCGCTGATCTGCAAACCCAGAAACACCAGGAAAAGATTGAACCCGGTGAGGGTAGTCCCGAGGAATTTGGCCGGAAATTCTATGAATTTGGAAACTACCTGCATGGCTCCTCCGCCTTCTTTTTTCTTGATCTCCAGGCTAAGCCGGTTGGCACTGTAAAAAGCCATTTCAATGCCGGCAAAAAATGCCATCAGTAAAAGCGTGAGGACAAAAAATAATATGGTATTCACCAGCATCATAGCACAAAGATAATCTGCTTCGAATTAGGGAGTGGCTAAGAAATCCCTGACCAGGATTTCGGCACTATGGCAGGCTTTTTCAAGCGTATCATTGACAATTATATGATCAAATTTATCCTTGAATGTCAGTTCATAAGATGCTTTATCCAAACGGGCCTTCAGGGATTCCGGTGTTTCGGTGCCCCTGGCTCTGAGTCTTTTTTCCAGTTCTTCGATCGAAGGAGGTTCAATAAACAGGGAAAGGCTGCTCTGGCGGTATTGGGATTGCACGTTTATTCCCCCTTTTACATCTACATCAAGCAATGGGCTTTTTCCTTCTTCCCATATCCTGTTCAGTTCTGAATGCAGCGTGCCATAGAATTTATCATGATAAACCATTTCCCATTCTACGAACTGGTGGTCCTGTATTCTTCTTCTGAATTCATCAGGACTGATAAAATAATAATCCACTCCATCCAGTTCATTGTTCCTGGGTTGCCTGGTGGCACAGGATATGGAAAATGCCAGCTGTTCGGGAAATGAATAAAGCAGGTGTCGGGTCACCGTTGTTTTGCCCGCCCCTGAGGGGGCTGCAATGATGATCAATTTATGTAATGGGTGGCTCATGCAGTGGCCGCAAAAATAGCCATATCAGGATAATGGTCAGCGTATCTTTTGAAGCAAGCGTTCCTTTCCGCCATTCAGCCATTCCTGTTTTAGTATGCTCAGCACCATACTATCTCTTCTGCCACCATTTACTAAGGGCATATGACTCCGAAGTATTCCTTCTTCCACACAACCGATGGCCTTCATAGCATTCACGCTTTTGAGGTTATTCCTGTCGGCCCTAAATTCACATCTTTCAAGGCCCCAGACCTCAAATACATAGGAGAGCAGCAGGAGTTTACATTGCCGGTTCAATCCTGTTCGCTGGAATTCTTCTCCATACCAGGTAAAGCCAAGCTGGGTGCTGCCATAAGCAGCCTGAATATCATAGAACCGGGTACTACCCGCATATTTTTTGGATCGTTTATCAAAAACAATAAAGGGGTATTCTTTTTTTTCTTCCATGTTCTTAACAGCTGCATTTACATAGTTACGCAGGTTCTCTTCTCCTGCTGCAGTGACCAGGCCATATTTCCAGATTTCGGGTTCATTCAATGAAAATGGCAGGAGGTGTTTCCAGTCGTCGCGCTCTATAGTGCGAAGCAACACTGTTTCGTTTTCCAGAATGGGTTTATGAAGGAAGATGTCGTGCATGGTGAATAATCAGTATTCATAATTATTGATCCTCGTGATATCCGCTCCAAGGGCCCTCAATCTATCATCAATATATTGATATCCCCGGTCGATCTGTTCAATATTATGGATCACGCTTTTGCCTTCGGCAGAAAGCGCCGCTATTAACAAGGCCACTCCCGCACGTATATCGGGGCTGCTCATGGTAATACCGCGAAGGGGTACTTCCCTTTCAAGGCCGATCACCACCGCGCGATGAGGATCACAAAGAACTATTCGTGCACCCATATCTATCAGCTTGTCTACAAAGAATAACCGGCTTTCAAACATTTTCTGATGGATCAGTACTGATCCCCTGGATTGTATGGCCGTTACCAGTACAATGCTCAGCAAATCGGGTGTAAAACCCGGCCAGGGATGATCGGAAATATTCATCACCGAACCATCCAAAAAGGTCTTTATCTCATAAACATCTTGTGAGGGAATATGGATATCATCGCCATTGAATTCCAGTTGAATTCCCAGTTGCTGGAATTTATCAGGGATTACACCCAGGTGGGCGAGACCCGCATTTTTTATGGTGATATCACTTTGCGTCATGGCAGCAAGGCCAATGAAAGATCCCACTTCGATCATGTCAGGAAGCAGGCGATGGGTGGTGCCGCCTAATTGATCCACCCCATCTATCACCAAAAGATTACTGCCAATACCGCTGATCCTGGCACCCATTCTGTTCAGCATATTACAGAGTTGCTGTATATAGGGTTCGCAGGCGGCATTATAAATACTGGTACGGCCTTTTGCCATGGAGGCGGCCATGATGATATTAGCAGTGCCGGTTACAGATGGTTCATTCAGTAAAAGTTCGGCTCCTTTTAACTCAGGAGCTTGAAGATGAAAAAATCCTGATCCATCATACTGGAATTTTGCCCCCAGCTTTTCAAAAGCGAGTATATGTGTATCCAGCCTTCTCCTTCCAATTTTATCTCCTCCTGGCCGTGCTATAAAAGATCTTTTATACCGGGCAAGGATAGGACCCGCTACCATTACAGAGCCCCGGAGTTTGCCAGATTTTTTTTTGAATAGTTCGCTATGCAAATAATCTATGTCCACATCGGCAGCCTGGAAGATACAGGTATGGCGACTGGTTCTTTCCACCTGTACATTCATATCCTGCAATAACTCGATCAGCAGGTTAACGTCAATGATATCAGGAATGTTGGAGACAGTGACCTTTTCCCTGGTCAGTAATACTGCGCTGATGATCTGCAGGGCCTCATTCTTCGCTCCCTGTGGAATGATCTCTCCATTTAATTTTCTGCCGCCATTTACTTCGAAGGAAAACATTGGGAAGGTTTAGTGTTGAGGGTTTAGAGTTTAGCCTCAACAAAAATATAGAAGCCGGCATTACCGGCTTCCTAATTATCTTCTAAAATAAGTTTAGACTAAACCCTGATCGCTAATGGTTCTTAAAATCTTTTCTTTTTAAAACCACCTCCACCGCCGCCGCGGTTATCGCGGTTATCTCTTCTTTGTCCGCCACCGCCACCGCCTCCGCGTTGCTGGAACTTGCCTCCGCGTTTGCCATAACCTCCGCGTCCGCGGTCATTGTTTTCCGGTTGTGGACGGAAAGCCTTTACGTAAGGCGTATTAGTGAAGGTGAGCTGGCCCTGGGTAATATTGTTCAGTTCACTTTGAATAGCGTCATCATGAACCTGTTCTTTATGCCAGTTATTATAGGCCAGTTTCATATAGTAAGCGATCGCGTTGGCAAAACCCAGTTTTTTGTCGGGGTTCTCCTCTTTAAGCGCCTTATTGATTATTTCTTCCAGGTTCTTACCAAGGTGAGAGAATTTAGGATATCTCTTGGGGTAAGGCAGGGGGTCGGGCTTTGCCTTAAGTGACTCCCTGGTGGGAATGGGATAAGGAGATTTTACATCCAAATTGAAATCAGCGATCAGGAACAGATGGTCCCAGAGCTTATGGCGAAAATCTTCAACATTCTTAAGGTGAGGATTCAGGAAACCCATCAGTTCAATAGCTGCATAAGCATTGGCCTGGCGACGCTCCGGATCTTCAATGGTGAGGATATGTTCCACCATTTTCTGGACATGCCTGCCATACTCACGCATGATGAGTTGGTTACGGGAAGTGTTGTATTGCATATACTTGTAAAGGGCAAAAATAGAAAAAGAAATCGGGAAGTGCTAATCGTTCAAAAAAGGGCAAAAGAAAGGGGCCCCGAACCAGGACCCCTTTTACAAGCCACCATCCTCTTCCACCTAAGAGGTCGTTTAAAGACTTTTCAGGTCTGTGTCCAAATTTGGACAAATATTTTACCCGGCGACAGGTATAAATTCATTTGCAAAATTGATACCAAGGCAAAAGAAAACCATATTTGCTATGCCTACAAATGAATTCTATCTGAAATTGTAATCTGGAAGTAAAATTTGAAGATTCCATTCCCCTTTATCAAAAAAATGTAGAGAAAAATCTACACACCAGTAACAAAATATTGAAAACTATATTTGCCTGAATGCCCGACCAATCATCAGAAAAAATCAGAATTGCAGTGAACACCCGGCTGCTTTTGCCGGATTACCTGGAAGGCATGGGTCATTTCACAGATGAATGTTTAAAGAGGATAGTTAAAGAACATCCTGAGGCCGATTTCCTTTTTATTTTTGACCGCCCTTTTGATCCCAAATTCATTTACGGTCCCAATGTAAAAGGAATTGTTTGCGGTCCTGCTGCCAGGCATCCACTCCTCTGGAAACTCTGGTACGACCTCAGGGTTCCGGTAATACTTAAGAAATGGAAAGCAGATATTTTTTTATCGCCGGATGGTTTCTGTTCCCTTTCCACTTCCATTCCCCAATGCCTGGTGCTTCATGATCTTTCTTATCTGCATTTTCCGGGATTCAATAAACGGTCGCACCGTTATTTTTACCGGAGATATACCGCCCGGTTCATCCAAAAGGCAAGGTCACTCGCCACCGTTTCTGAATTTTCCAAAACGGATATCATCAACCATTTTCCTGAGGCAAAAGGCAAGATCGATGTAGTATACAATGGAGTAAAACAACAGTTTTCCCCCCGCGATCTTGAAAAAAGGGAGACCACCAAGAACCATTATACAGAAGGAAAGGATTATTTCCTTTTTACCGGGGCGATTCATCCCAGGAAGAACCTGATCAACCTGCTTCGCGCATTTTCACAGTTCAAGAAAAGACAGCGATCCTCTATGAAACTGGTATTGACAGGAAGGCTTGCCTGGAAATACGAAGGGTTTTTACAGGATCTGAAACATTATAAATACCGGGAAGATGTTGTGCTGACGGGCTATGTGAAAGAGGAAGAGTTGGTGGAGATCACTGCCGCGGCCTATGCCCTCGTCTATCCTTCGCTTCATGAAGGATTTGGCGTGCCTGTGCTGGAGGCTATGTGTTCAGGCGTTCCGGTCATTACCAGTGAAAATTCTGCCATGCAGGAAATAGCCGGCGAGGCTGCTCTTTATGCTGATCCTGCGCAGCCTGCCTCCATTGCCAGTCAAATGATGCGGATCTATAAGGATGAATCGCTTCGAAATTCATTGATAGAAAAAGGTAAACTGGTGGCAATTCCTTTTACCTGGGACCGAAGCGCCAGATTGCTTTGGGAAGCAATGATGAAAGCTCTGGCATAATTCATTTAATTTTGTGCTCCTTAAAAACAGGTATGCATAAATCTTCTATTATTATCGACGTATTCACCGATGAACAAAAGATCCCTTCGCAAATTCAATGGTCGGCCTCCGATACCAGCGCCGAAAAAGCGCAGCAGGCCAAGGCCATGATGATCGCATTCTGGGACAGCGCGGATAAAGCCGCGTTAAGGATCGACCTATGGACCAAAGACATGATGATAGATGAAATGGCTGATTTCTTTTATCAGACCCTGATGACCATGGCAGATACCTATGGTCGTGCCACAAAATACGGGGACCAGGTGGAGGAAATGAAAACCTTTGCCAAAGGCTTCTATGAGAAATTCAGGGAAAAACAACTGAAGGAAAATAAAGCCGGTTGATATGCAGCCTTAGGGTTGAATGTTCGTGTTTAACTAAACAAATTTTTTTTATGAGCCTGGAACAGAAAATAATGACTGACCTGAAAGCAGCCATGATCGCAAAAGATGAGGCCGCGTTAAGAAGTTTGCGCGCCGTAAAAGCTGCGATTTTATTAGCGAAGACAGCAGAGGGGGGAAAAGGGGATATCTCCGAAGATGAGGAGATCAAGCTGCTCCAGAAACTGGTGAAACAGCGGAAGGACTCATTGGAGATCTTTCAGCAGCAAAACCGTGCAGATCTGGCGAAAAAAGAAGAAGAAGAGATCGCTGTGATCTCGAAATTCCTGCCAAAACAAATGAGCCAGGAAGAGATCAGGGAAGAACTCCAGGCAATCATCAGCGCAACTGGCGCCACCGGCCCCGGCGATATGGGAAAGGTAATGGGCCTTGCTTCCAAACAACTGGCAGGAAAAGCAGATGGCAAGACAATTTCCGCTCTGGTAAAAGAGTTATTGGCAAAAAGCTGATATGCTTATAGACATAGTCTTTTGTATCCTGATCGTACTGGCCCTCTGGAAGGGTTACAGGCAGGGATTGATCCTTGGACTATTCTCGTTACTGGCCATTTTTATTGGACTGGCTGCCGCGATCAAATTATCCGTTCTGGTAGCCGGTTACCTGGAACGATCAGGTAAAATATCCGGGCCCTGGTTGCCCGTTATATCTTTTATCATAGTTTTTATTGCGGTGATCATCTTGGTTTGGCTGGCTGCCAAAGCCATTGAGTCCTCCATTAAAATGGTAATGCTGGGATGGTTGAACCGGCTGGGAGGAATGATCTGTTATGTCATTATTTACACGCTTATTTTCAGCATCTTTCTCTTTTACGCCGAGAAAATGAAATGGTTTGGCCCGGATACCATAGGTGAATCCCGGCTTTATGAATATATAGCCCCATGGGGTCCGCGGGTAATTAACTGGCTTGGGCAGGTATTGCCCTGGTTCAAAGACATGTTCCAGCAACTGGAAGATTTTTTTGGAAAGGTTGCGCAACAACTCCCGCCCCGCTGAATTTTCAACGACATTTTTAATTTAACTACTGACCGTTCGTATTTGTTATGAGCATGGTCGCATATTTTTTGCCTGAAAACGACTATTTTAGCCTCGATTATGAGCTAAACTCAGAATTGACTGCATGGATTACGAAATAAAGCAACTGGATAAGTTCAAATACGTGGAAGAAGGCAGCGGTGAACCACTGGTGCTTCTGCATGGCCTTTTTGGTGCGCTGAGCAATTTTACCGACCTCATAGAATATTTCCGCCAGCATTACAAAGTGGTGGTTCCCATTATGCCATTACTGGAAATGGATATTCTGCATACCTCGGTAGGAGGTTTGGCAAAATTCGTACATCGTTTTCTGGAGGCTAAAGACCTGAAAGATGTTCATTTGCTGGGAAATTCACTTGGGGGCCATGTTGCCCTTGTGCACACGCTCAAACATCCGGAAAGGGTACGTTCGCTGATACTTACCGGAAGTTCAGGCTTGTTTGAGAATGGTATGGGAGATAGTTATCCTAAAAGAGGCGACAGGGAATATATCCGGAAAAAAACAGAGCTAACTTTCTATGATCCAAAAACTGCTACAGAAGAATTAGTTGATGAAGTTTACAGTATCACTAATAACCGCATTAAAGCTATCAAGATCATCGCGCTTGCAAAGAGCGCCATACGCAATAACCTGGGAGAGGAATTGAACCAGATAAAACAACCTACCTTGCTGATCTGGGGAAATAATGATATCATTACTCCACCATTCGTGGCCAAGGAATTCAATAAACTGATCCCGAACAGCGAACTTCATTTTGTTGATAAATGCGGGCATGCGCCGATGATGGAAGTGCCGGCAGAATTTAATGCGATACTGCATAAGTTTTTGAAAAAGCTCAATGAGCCTGCAACAGTTTCCTGATCCCGGTTGTCTTTTGGTTACCATTGCAGGATAAGTCATAAATAAAGCCGCTATCCATGTTAACCCATGAACTACTTACTCAATCTATTCCATTCCTGGTTCCACAGGATAAAATACACCTTGGGCTTGAACTGATGAATGAGCACCATGTGGCCCATCTTCCTATCGTTGAAGCGGAAAAATACCTGGGAATGATCAGTGAAGACGACCTGCTGCAGGCAGAAAATGACCATGACCCCATTTCTTCCATGGAGCAATCCTTTACCGGTTTTTCTGTAAAAGCCAATGACCATTTCCTGAAAGCGGTTCAAATGGCTGCAGAAAACGGGCTAAGCCTTGTTCCGGTGGTGGATGAAAAAAATGAATACCTGGGCATCGTTTCCTATTCCGACCTGCTGAAGCATGCGGCTGATTTTATGAGCCTCAGCGAACCTGGCGGACTGATCGTACTTGAACTGCCCAGCAATCAATATTCATTCAATGAGATCAGTAAACTGGTAGAGACCAACGACGCGCAGATCACACAGCTTAATACTTCCAATGATGCAGAAAACGGGATGATGCAGGTCACCATCCGCATCAATAAACCCGAGATATCGGATATCGTGGCTACTTTCCAACGCTACGAATACAACGTCAAATATTTCTTTGGTGAAGAGATCTACGAAAACGATCTGCGTACCAATTACGATAATCTGATGAATTACCTTAACATAGGCTAAGCTGGTACGGTTTTCTTCTTTTTCTTACCGCTATATGATTAATTTAGCGACGATCATGAAAAAAACCGGTACCATGAGGAAGCTGCTGTTTCTGCTGCAGCTGTTTTTCGCAGGCTCCCTGACTGCGCAAGATCTGGCCATACATGATATCATCATCCGGGGCAATAATCATACAAGGTCCTCTATCATAATAAGGGAAATGCCCTTCAGGGCCGGTGAAGTTATTACCAAAGCTGAATTACCTGCCTTGCTGAAAGATGCGCAGGAGCAATTGATCAATACTTCCCTCTTTCATTCGGTACGTGTAAGTGAACTGCCATATGACAGCAGTTCAGTGGATGTGGTGGTAGACCTCAAAGAAAGGTGGTATTTATTCCCGATGCCCTACCTGAAACCCGTGGATCGTAACCTGAACCAATGGCTGGTCGAAAATAATGGTGACCTATCCCGTTTGAACTATGGGATCAAATTAAAGCATAATAATTTTTCAGGATTGAATGATAAACTCAGGGTCAATTTGATCACAGGGTATACCAGGCAGCTATCCTTCAGTTATAACCGGCTTTACATTGACCGCAAAATGCGATGGGGTTTTAATTCTTCATTTGCTACCGGAAAGGCAAGGGAGGTAAATTATAATACGATCGAGAACAAACAGCTTTTCTGGAAAGATTCAAGATTCGTTCGCAGTTTTACCAGCGCTAACCTGGCCATGACCTATCGCAAGGCCCTGTATTCCCGCCATATGTTTGGGGTCAATTTCAGTTCGGAGAGGGTCAGTGATACCGTGATCGATTTGAATCCTGAGTATTTTAAAGGGGGAAGAAAAAGCATTGGCTTTCCTGTTTTCTATTATAGCTATGATTACGTGAACATGGACTATAATCCTTATCCCACAAATGGGGCTGCCACCCGTATACAACTCAGTAAAAGCGGCCTGAATAATATCATTAACCTCTGGCACCTGCATATGATAGGCACTCGTTATTTCCCATTAAATGAAAGATCATTTATACAGGCTACCGCTTATGGAAGTATTAATCTGCCATTTAAACAACCCTGGTCCTCCCAGCGTTTCCTGGGGTATGGCGATGCATTTCTCCAGGGCTATGAATATAATGTGATCGATGGGGTGGCCGGCGGATTCGCAAAAGCCAGTTTCGCAAGGCAGTTGGTCAGCCTTTCCTTTCGCAGCCCGCATTTCAGGAAAAGACTGGTAGGAGAACGAATCCCCTTCAGGGTATATGGAAAGATCTATGGAAATACGGGCTATGTATATAATCCCCAGGAAGGAGACAATTCCCTAACAAACAGGTTATTGATGTCGGGTGGAGTAGGCCTCGACATCGTTACTATTTACGATATAGTGATCAAACTGGAATGGTCTTTCAACCAGTTAGGTCAAAACGGGCTATTTTTGCATTCCAAATCAATATTTTAATTGAAGGCAGCCATTTATAGCCGAGTGCTTGAAGCCAGCCAGGAAAAAGATGTTCAGTTCTTTTTCGACGAACTGGACCGTAATAAGATCGAACCGGTCATATTCCAACCTTTTTTCGAGGACGTTAAGGAAAGGCTTCATTTACCCGCCACGACAAAAGTTTTCCATCGCTCCGAAGAACTGGATGAATCCATTGAATTCATCATCAGCCTGGGCGGTGACGGTACCTTGCTGGATACGGTGACCCTGGTTCGTAATAAGGAGATCCCGATCATGGGAATCAATATGGGGCGATTGGGCTTCCTGGCCAGCATTGGCCGCGATGAGATCACCCATGCCATTCGTTCTATCGTTGGCCGGACCTATGTTATAGACCGGCGTACACTGATACATGTTGACGCAGACATACCCATGTTTGGTGAAGTGCCTTATGCCCTGAATGAATTCTCTATCCATAAAAGGGATGTTGCGGCCATGATCAAGATCCATACTTATCTCAATGGCGAATTCTTAAATACCTATTGGGCCGATGGTTTGCTGGTAGCTACCCCTACAGGCTCTACCGGCTACTCGTTAAGCTGCAATGGACCGGTAGTATTCCCTGATTCGGGAAGCCTGGTGATCACCCCGGTGGCCCCGCATAACCTGAATGTAAGGCCCATCGTGGTGCCTGATAATAATATCATTTCTTTTGAAGTGGAGAGCCGTACCGAAAACATTATTGTTTCGCTTGATTCAAGAGGGGAAGTGGTAAGCAAAAATGTTCAGCTGGCCGTTAGAAAAGAGAGTTTTGATATTAAACTGGCCCGGCTTTCTGAGAACAATTTCCTTCAAACCCTGAGGAATAAACTGACCTGGGGACTGGATAAGCGAAACTAAATTTGACCTGCGGTAAAAGAAATTGGTTATTTTTAGCGTTCTATTGATCCCAACCATATTTTAGCGTTTATGATGAAAAAGACCCTTGTTGCAGTTGTCATTCTGGCCATCGCCGTTTTAAACGGCCCGGCACTTCAAGCCCAGGAAGGGATCGTTCAGGATGGTGAATTTGGTATCGGTATTGGCGCCGGCCATTATTTTGGCGATCTGAATACCAGAGCCAAACTGAACAGGGCCAAACTGGCAGGTACCGTTTTCTTCCGTAAGAATTTTGGTAACTATATCGCCCTCCGCGTTGGCGCTTCTTTTGCTCAGCTGGGTTATTCGGATAAATACAATAAGTTCAACCAGTACATGCTAACCCGCAACCTTAGTTTCAACACCAAGGTTTGGGAACTTACGTTACAGGGCGATTTCAATTTCTTCCGGTTTATGCCCGGGGATCCTAATTATAGTTTTACTCCTTATGTTACGTTTGGAGCAGGTGTGTTCACTTATGATCCTTATGCTTACCTGCAGGGCAGGAAGGTGATGCTTCGTCCGTTAGGAACCGAGGGCCAGGGAAGTAAACCCTATAGCTCTATGGCGATCTGTATTCCTTTCGGCGGCGGTTTCAAATACGCTATCAATTCCCGGGTTAATATTGGTTTTGAAGTCTTACATCGTTTCACAAATACCGATTACCTGGATGATGTAAGCAAGACCTATCCAAACCCTTCCATTTTTCCGGTTAACCCCGCAGATGGTACTCCTTCTGATGCCTATCTTTTATTCGACCGTTCTTATGAATTCGGCGAGCCTATTTCGGTGACCAATCCGGGACTGCAAAGAGGGTACAGCAAACAGAAAGACCAGTTCCTGACCGCCATGGTACATCTTACCTTCAACCTGCAGTCCTACCATTGCCCCACCGCTAAATAGGTATTAGTTACGTTTTTAAACGATAAGGGCCATTGCCGGTCTTAATCGAAACCATAACTATAACCTAAATCTTATCAAATGCAATTACGGTATCTGAAAGGTGTTTTCACCTTGGCCATTGTATTGGCGCTGTTCTCATTTCGTGCTGTCCATACACTTCCCGGAGATTGGTTCTTCCTGGAAGATAAAAAAGTCAGTTTTGGGGTGGATCGGGATGTGATCCATTTTGGCAACTGGAAAGATGATGTTCGCCAGATCAAACTAAGGATCACAGATGGCCCGCTTCGTATGTATGATATGAAGATCTATTTTGACAATGGAGCTGTGCAGGATGTGGCGCTTAAGAGCCGATTTGCCCAGGGTTCGGAATCCCGTGTGATCGATCTTGTTGGCGGCCTCAGGCATTTGAGTAAGATCGAATTCACTTATGAGACAAGGGGGATGTTAAGAGGCAGATCGAGGGTGGCCGTTTGGGGAAGAAATTAAATAAAATAGATAATTATTTGAATATTAATCAATTAAGAATGCCCTTTGGGGCATTCTTTTTTTATAACTTTGTGCCCCCATTATTACACAATGTCAGCACTCGAAAATATAGACAAAACCAGGCTTCCCCGC
The DNA here is from genome assembly GCA_016720565.1 of Chitinophagaceae bacterium. GTDB lineage: Bacteria > Bacteroidota > Bacteroidia > Chitinophagales > Chitinophagaceae > JJ008. The sequence goes on along the minus strand of JADKKJ010000011.1, from coordinate 450,480 downwards.
CACATCGCCATTATCATGGACGGTAATGGTCGTTGGGCAAAGGAAAAAGGGGAGGATCGTTTATATGGCCATATGCATGGCGTGGAAAGCGTGCGCAATATTGTGGAAGGAGCTGCAGAGTTGGGGGTGAACTATCTTACCCTTTATGCATTCTCTACGGAGAACTGGGAGAGACCCGAATACGAAGTGGTAGGACTGATGGAATTACTGGTGAATACTATCCGTCAGGAGGTGGAAAGCCTGAATAAGAATAATATCCGCCTGCATGTGATCGGTGATATGAGCATGCTGCCCGAATATGCCAGGAATGAGCTGGAGGAGGCGCTGGAAATGACGGCAAAGAACACGGGCCTGAACCTGATCATGGCCCTTAGCTATAGTGGCCGCTGGGAATTGTTGAATGCCGTGAAGAACATTGCGAATGAGGTAAAAAAAGGCCGGTTGAATGTAGAGGCCATAGACCAGGATACCCTTCAGAAATTTCTGTGCACCAGCCAGTTCCCCGATCCTGAGCTGATGATCAGAACCAGCGGAGAATACAGGATCAGTAATTTCCTGCTTTACCAGCTTGCTTATGCTGAACTATACTTTACCCCGGTACGCTGGCCCGATTTCCGCAAAGAAGATCTTTACCAGGCCATACTGGATTACCAGAGCCGGGAAAGGAGATTTGGAAAGACCAGCGATCAGGTACTTACTTAAAGGGTTTTAACAAGACTTTCGAATTTTTACCTTTAATTTGCCGCCTGTCATATTGAAAAGAAGAGGTGTAAACCACAGAAAATAAATAATTTAAGTAATCCAGAACAGGTCTGGCAGAACTCCAAACATGCGACGATCTTTAATTGTGCTTATTGTTTCCCTGATGTATACGGCAATGACCGTCGTTTCCGCTAATGGCCAGGATACCACCACCAATCCAACCTCGGTAGATCCCAAATTGCTTGAATGGAAAAATTCAAAGATCCCAAGAGAGTATACGATTGCAGGGGTTGCTATTACAGGAGTAAAACACCTGGATACTACTATTGTATACTCTATTGCCAATATCAATACCGGAGATAAGATCATGCATCCCGGTGGAGACCAGTTTTCCAAATCGATTGCGAGCCTCTGGCGCCAGCGATTATTCTCCAATGTGGAGATCTTCGTTACCAGGGTGGAAGATGATAAAATATGGGTGGAGATCAATGTATCGGAAAGACCAAGGCTGGGAAATTTCAAGTTCATTGGCGCCAGGAAATCCGAGATCGATGATCTTCAGACAAAGATCAACCTGGCCAAGCAAACTATAATCACCGAGAACACCCGAAATGAGATCATTGAGAAGGTGACCAAATATTACGTGGAGAAGTCTTATCGTAAGACCAAAGTCTGGATCGAAGAAAAACCGGATACCAGTTTTGTGAATTCAACCGAGCTGACCATTTATGTGGACAAAGGGGGCAAGGTGAAAGTGGATAATATCCGTTTCTTCGGAAATGAGAACGTAGAGGATTATCGGTTGAAAAAGCAGATGAAGGGAACCAAAGAGATGAGCAAGGCCACTCTTTTTCCTGACAGTACCTATAGCCCTTATGGCGAGACAAAACCCTACTCATTCAAACAGTACATAAAAGATTGGGGCTTTCTAACCCTAAGCAAGACCAAAAGGGTAGTGGATCCTTATTTCCGTTTTAAACTCAGCGGCGCCAAGCTTGACAATAAAAAATTTGATGAGGATAAAGAAAAGATCCTTGATTATTATAACTCCCTTGGTTATCGCGATGCTCAGATAATTGGGGATACGATCATCTCTACCCGAAGTGGTAATATCAATGTGGACCTGAAAGTGGATGAAGGGAAAAGATATTATTTCGGCAATATCACGTGGAAGGGAAATGCTAAATACAAAGATTCCATCCTGAATATAATACTGGGTATCAACAAGGGCGATATCTACAACCTCTCCCTGATGAATAAGCGTCTTGGAAAAGAAGCTTCCCAGGAAGGCGGAGATATCAGTGGCCTTTATATGGATGATGGATATCTTTTTTTCCGCGCGGAACCTGTAGAGATGTCTGTTTATAATGACACGATCGATTATGAGATCCGCATTACCGAAGGACCCCAGGCTCGTATCAAGAATGTGACCATCGCGGGTAATGAAAAGACCAAGGACCATGTGATCCGTCGGGAACTGAGAACAGTGCCCGGAGAATTATTCAGCCGCGCCGACCTGATACGTTCACAGCGTGACCTTTCACAACTGCAGTATTTCAACCAGGAGACCATCAACCCCGGTGTTGTTCCGAATACAGAAGATGGCACTGTAGATATTAACTGGAAGCTGGAAGAAAAATCTTCCGATCAGCTGGAACTTTCTGCAGGTTGGGGAGGTGGTGTTGGATTAACAGGAACACTTGGAGTGACCTTTAATAATTTTTCCATTAAGAATATCTGGAAAAAATCGAGCTGGGATCCATTGCCTACGGGTGATGGCCAGAAGTTAAGCCTTCGCGTACAGTCGAATGGCCGCGCTTATCGTTCTTATAATTTCTCCTTTACAGAACCATGGCTGGGAGGCAAGAAAAGAAATTCACTGACCATTGGTATCAACAACAGTAAATATTCAAACGCCATCGATCCCTACACGGGCCGTATCGATCGCGCGAAATCTGATACCAATTTTCTGAAGACGACCGGTCTTTCCGTTTCATTGGGTAAGCAGCTTAAATGGCCGGATGATTATTTCAGCCTGGTCTATACTCTGAATTTTACCCAGTATAAACTGAATAACTATCCCATTTTCGACGCAAATTTCAGGACAGGAACATCGAATAACGTGAGCGCGAAGATCACGCTGATGCGTTCTTCCATCGATAATCCTTTGTTCCCCAAAGGCGGATCTTCTTTTACGGCCAGTGTGCAGTTCACACCGCCTTATTCGCTTTTCAACAGCAATATTGTAAACTCCACCAACAAGTATAAGAATCCTGAGTATCACAAATGGCGTTTCAGCGGAGAGTGGTATGTGCCTTTAAGCAAGGCCCTGGGTGCAGAAAAAAGCAGGCAGCTGGTATTGAAACTGGCGGCTAAATACGGATTCATGGGCCGCTATAACCGCAAGCTGGATTTCTCTCCGTTTGAAAGATTCCAGCTGGGTGATGCAGGACTTACCAATAATTTCGGTCTGCTTGGTTATGACATCGTGGCGCAGAGAGGTTACCCGGTGTATCAAACCTCTGATCCAACTGTAAATCCTGACCAGCAAAGCGCCACCCAGTTCTTCACTATATTCAACAAATACCAGGCGGAGCTCAGGTTCCCGCTGGTAACGAATCCAAGCAGTACCATTTATGCGCTTACCTTCTTTGAAGCGGCGAATGGCTGGTTTAATTACAGGGATTATAATCCATTCCGTTTAAGAAGAAGTGTAGGTGCGGGTATGCGTTTCTTCCTGCCAATGTTTGGTTTGCTTGGATTTGATTATGGCGTGGGATTGGATCGCATCCAACCGGGTCAATCCGGATTTAAAGCGGCCTCCAGGTTCACCTTCATGTTGGGCTATGAGCCGGAATAATAACCTTTAATGATTTTGCTATGAAAAGAATTCTTTTCTCCCTTGCCATGGCCCTGGTTGCCATTACAGGCTTTTCCCAGAAATACGCACTGATAGATACAAGGTATATACTGGATAAGCTGCCAGAGTATAAGCAGGCGCAGAAAAGCCTCGATTCTATCGCGGCCGACTGGCAAAAAGATATTGATACAAAACAGGCTACGCTGGATAAAATGTACAAGGATTATGATGCTGAACAGGTAATGCTTAGCGATGAACTGAAAAAGAAAAGAGAGGACCAGCTCTATAATAAAGAAAAGGAACTGCGCGACCTGCAACGTAAACGCTTTGGTTTTGAGGGCGATCTGTTCAAAAAAAGGCAGGAACTGGTAAAGCCCATACAGGACAGGGTGTACAATGCGGTGCAGCGGATTTCGGTAGCGCGTGGATACGACCTGGTACTGGACAAAAGTGAGGGAATTACCGTTATCTTTGCCGACCCTAAACTGGATAAAAGCGAAGATGTACTTAAAGAGTTAGGGGTAAAATAAGCTTGTTAAAAAAACTTTTTACGCAACCAAATATTTAATCAATCAATCTTTCAAAGGAAAAATGACGCTCATGAAAAGATCATATGTAGTGGTATTAGCAGCAGTACTGTTTTTTACAACAGGCGTATCTGCTCAAACCAAGATCGGTTTTATCCGTATCAATGATATCGTAGGTTTAATGCCTGAACTGGCCCAGGATAAAGTGAACATGGACACCGTTGGTGCCCAGTTCGTAAAAGATTCTATTATGCCAACAGTAAACCTGAAACAGGACCAGTACAACAACCTGTTGAAAGAGTATACTGACACTGTTAAGAATTCTGCACAGGTTCGCAGTGTGATCGAAAAAGAATTGAAAGACCTTCAGTCTGAGCTCAGTGGTGTAGATAACTATATCCAGCAGGTGCTTCAGGAAAAACAGCAGGAATTTCTTCGTCCTTACTACGCGAAAGCTAAAAAAGCCATAGATGCCGTAGCAAAGGAAAAAGGATATACCCATGTATTGAATACCGATGTATTCCTGATCGCTCCAGAATCAGATGATATGTCTATACCAGTACTTACCAAATTAGGCATAAAACTGCCAACCCAGCCCGCGACTAAAACGCCTGCCCCGGCTCCAAAAACCGGAAAATAAGGCTAAGATCAGCAACGATTTGTAAAGCAACATATTCACTGAATTCCCGCTTTCGAGCGGGAATTTTTTTACCCCTGCTTCCCAATGATCCCTCTTATTTTTGTGTATGGCTGTTAAAGGACCTATAGGCATATTTGATTCGGGATATGGCGGACTCACTGTGATGAAGGAAATAGCAGGAAAACTTCCTGATCACGATTATATCTATCTCGGCGATAATGCCCGCGCTCCTTATGGTAACCGGTCGTTTGACACCGTTTACCATTATACCCTCCAATGCGTGAAATGGTTTTTCTCCCAGGGTTGTTCGTTGGTGATACTGGCCTGCAATACAGCATCCGCCAAGGCGCTTAGAACCATACAGCAGCAGGATCTTCCCCGCATGGGGCCTGATAAACGGGTATTGGGCGTTATCCGTCCAACGGCAGAGGTGATCGGCCAATTTTCGGAAGCCCAAAGTGTAGGAGTGCTTGCAACGAATGGAACGGTGCTTTCAGAATCTTATCCAATTGAGATCAAAAAATTTTATCCGGATATCAGGGTATACCAGGAAGCATGCCCTTTATGGGTGCCACTGGTTGAGAACAATGAACATACGGGCCATGGGGCGGATTATTTTGTCAAGAAAAATATCAACCAGCTTTTTGAAAAGGGCGAAGATATAGATGTGATACTGCTGGGCTGTACACACTATCCTTTGTTAAAAGAAAAGATAGAAGAATATCTCCCTGTGGGGGTAAAGCTTATCTCACAGGGTGAGATCGTGGCGCAAAGCCTGGCAGACTATCTTCATCGCCATCCGGAAATGGATCAGCGTTGTGAAAAAAATGGGAATCGGAAATTTTATACCACCGATTCCACCCAGGATTTTGACAGCCATGCGCAGCTGTTCTTTGGAGAAAAAATAAAATCATTACATATTGATTTAGAGTAAGATATTTATTTTATCCAATTACAAAATTTGAATTTTTTTCCCCTCCTCATTTCAATCCCTTACCTTTGCCGTCCTTTCATCCCGCCTGAAGGAGCGAGTGTGGTGACCGTAACAGAGGGCGAATATGGACAGGGCTCATTTCTCCCAATGATAAGTTGGTGAGCCTGATTTTAAAACGATGCTGCAGTTCGCTGCAGAATAAAAGGATTAGCAAACATGAAACGTACGTATCAACCCCATCGTAAGCGTCGTAAAACTGTTCACGGTTTTCGTAAGCGCATGCAAACAGCGAATGGCCGTAAAGTATTGGCAAGCCGCCGTGCAAAAGGTCGTAGAAAGCTGACTGTATCTGATGAAAGCAAACTGAAATAGAACAATACTCCCCAGGGAGTGCAGCGGTTTCAATAATTTTAAGCCCCGTACTTCGGGGCTTTTTTTATGGCAGGCATCTATACATTAAGTAAACAGGAAAGGATCAGGGGCCGCAAGCTCCTGGAAGAATTGTTCAGCAAAGGTATACGGCTTAACCAGGGTCCTTTCAGGGTGGTGATCCTGGATATGGCAGAGCCCGGACTGAAACTGGGTGTAGGTGCCTCAGTGAGGCATTATAAAAGATCGGTGGACCGCAACCGCATCAAAAGATTATTGAGGGAAGCTTTCAGGTTAAACAAACTAACACTCCGGGATACCTTGTTATCGAAAGGCAAAGGATTGCTTGTTTTTATCAGTTATGCCTCTCGTGAAAAACCTGATTTCCCACAGGTAGAAAAAGCGGTGAAGACCATTCTTTTTAAATTAGCTCAACGCGCCAATGAAAACCCTGCTTCAACTACTTAGCCTTCCTTTCCTGCTGCTGATCAAAATATACCAGCTGGTGATCTCTCCCTGGCTGGGTCCAAAATGCCGTTATACGCCCACCTGTTCCCATTATGCTGCTGAAGCGCTTAAGAAGCATGGATTGTTCAAAGGAATGTGGCTGGCCATAAAGAGGATCTCAAGGTGTCACCCATGGGGTGGAAGCGGGTATGATCCGGTACCTTAAGAAGGTTGAGAGGTTGAGGGGTTGAGAAATTGAGGGGCGACTTGAATTTTTAGACTTTTTGCTCAACTCCTAAACAACTCAACAGCTCAACTTCTTCCTCAAAATTGAACGTTAACGGCGTAAATTTGTATTTCATACATTGATCACAATATAAATTTATACTTATGGCATTTACACTACCCGCGCTGCCTTATGCGCACGATGCACTGGAGCCTCATTTTGATACGCTGACCATGCAGATACATCATGGAAAACACCACCAGGCCTATGTTGACAATCTTAATAAAGCTATCGCCGGAACCGAAAATGAAAATAAATCGCTGGAAGATCTGGTAGCAAATGCCGGAAAAATATCCCCCGCTGTTCGTAATAACGGAGGCGGTCACTGGAACCATAGTTTTTTCTGGGAATCACTGGCGCCTGATGCCGGTGGTAAACCATCGGGTAAACTGGCTACCATGATCGATGAGGCCTTTGGTTCATTCGATGCTTTCAAAGAGAAATTCGCAAATGCGGGCATGACCCGTTTTGGAAGCGGCTGGGCCTGGTTGATACTTAAAGATGGTAAACTGGAAGTAAGTTCTACCCCTAACCAGGACAATCCTTTAATGGATGTTGCTGAAGTGAAAGGCACACCGGTGCTTGGCGCGGATGTTTGGGAACATGCTTATTACCTGAAGTACCAAAACAGAAGGGCTGATTATCTGGCTGCTTTCTGGAATTTGGTGAATTGGGATAAAGTAGCGGGAAGGATCTGATAAAAATTTGAAAATGATCAAAGCGCCATGATAGTTCATGGCGCTTTTTTATTTCTTAACCCCTTCGTTTGTCGAAGAATTCTTTCATCAGCCTGGCGCACTCATCGGCCATTATTCCTTTTACCAGTTCAGCTTTGGGATGAAATGGCCAGTTCTCTCTGGAGGTTCTCCGGTAACCATTCTTATCATCATCGGCTCCATAAACGATGCGTCCGAGTTTTGACCAGTAAATTGCTCCCGCGCACATCAGGCAGGGTTCTATTGTTACATAAAGACTTGCTTCAGGAAGGTATTTGGCGCCCAGTGCATTGAAGGCAGAGGTAAGTGCGATCATTTCCGCATGGGCGGTTGGGTCTTTGAGCTTTTCCGTCATGTTGTGACCCCGGGCAATGATGCGGTCATTGATAACCACTACGGCCCCGATCGGAACTTCTTCCTCTTCCAGCGCCTGGCTTGCTTCTTTCAGGGCCTGCATCATAAAATAGTCGTCGGTCATTCGATTTGGTTAATTTCATTCAAAAATAGGACAATGACAGAGATCGGTCATTTGGAAAGAATGCGTGCCTGGTTCAACAGTGGCGCCACTCGCTCCTACAAATTCCGCCAGGAGCAATTGAAAAAACTGCGGGCCGCTATTATCAAACACGAAGAGGGTATTTACCAGGCATTGTATGAAGATCTTAAAAGATCAAAAGAAGAATGCTGGGTAACAGAGAATGGGATGGTGCTTTCAGAACTGAATGCGGCCATCAGGCATGTACACCGCTGGATGCGTCCGCAAAGAACAGGCACTAACCTGGTCAATCTTCCTTCGGGAAGTAAATTAATGAGCGAGCCATTGGGTGTTGTGCTGATCATTGGCCCCTGGAATTATCCGTTTCAATTACTGTTCAACCCTTTGATCGGTGCTATCGCGGCGGGTAACTGCGTGGTGCTAAAACCATCGGAGCATGCACCGGCCACTGCAGCAATCATGAAGACCATCATTGAGGAAATATTCCCCCCCGAATACATTCTTTATGCCGAAGGAGAAGGAGCAAAGCTGATCCCCCAACTGATGGAACAGTTCAGATTTGATCATGTTTTTTATACGGGAAGTACTCAGGTAGGAAGATTGATCTATAAAATGGCGGCTGATAAACTGGTGCCCTGTACACTGGAACTGGGCGGTAAATCACCCTGTGTGGTAGAAGATGACGCGAATTTAAAAGTGGCGGCCAGAAGGATCGTGATGACTAAATTTTCCAATGCGGGACAAATGTGTGTGGCGCCAGATTATATACTTGTAAAAGCATCGGTGAAGCAGGCCTTCCTGGCGGAACTGCAAAAAACAATAAAGCAATTCTTCGGGGATGATGCCAGCCAGAGTTATAATTATGGCAGGATGATCAATCGGGCGCAATATGATCGCGTAACTAATTACCTCGAACAGGCTACTATATTCTGCGGAGGAAAAATAGACCCCGAACAATTATATATTGAGCCAACCATACTTACAGATGTAAACCTGGATGACCGGGTAATGAATGATGAGATCTTCGGACCCGTATTGCCTGTTATTGAATTTACCAGTAAGGAAGAGGCACTGGCCATCATTAACCGTCATCCCGACCCGCTGGCATTTTATGTGTATACTTCCAGCGCCTCAAAAGAAAACGAATGGCTTGATGCCGTCCCCTCCGGCGGCGCCTGTGTCAATAATTCCTCCTGGCATCTAACGAATCATCATCTTCCATTTGGTGGAAGGGGGAACAGCGGAACAGGCAGGTATCATGGACGTTATTCCTATGATACTTTCAGCCATAAAAAAGCGGTGATGAAAACACCAACCTGGTTCGACCCTGCCCTCAAATACCCTCCATTCAAGGGAAAACTAAAGATCTTTAAATGGGTGATAAAATGAGAAAACTAAAAAGATTCCTGTTTGTTATATTGCTATTGGCTGGCCTTTTCGCTATCTGGGTGGAAGTAGCCAACAGAAATTCTAAAAACATGACTTACCGCCAAAAAATTTTGAAAACGATCTACCCTGCATTTATGTGGCTGAACAGGGTTACAGGCAAACGCCAATCAACTATGCAACAGGATAAAATACCACCTATGTCTTTCTATGATCTTCGTGTTACGCTGAATAACGGAAAAGAGTTGTCCTTTGCTGATTTTAAAGGAAAGAAAGTGCTGCTGGTAAATACCGCCAGTAATTGCGGGTATACAAACCAGTATACTGACCTGCAAAAGCTTTATGAGCAGGAAAAACAGGGATTGGTGATCATCGGTTTTCCTGCCAATGATTTCCTGGAGCAGGAAAAGGGGTCGGATGACCAGATCGCAGAATTTTGCAAACTGAATTATGGCGTGAGCTTTCCGCTGGCGAAAAAAAGCATCGTGATAAAAGGCTCCGGCCAGAATGCCGTTTACCAGTGGCTTACAGACCCTGCAAAAAATGGCTGGAATGATAAACAACCAGAATGGAATTTCTCTAAATACCTGGTGGACGAAAATGGCTTGTTAAAAGGTTATTACAGTCCTTCCTATTCTCCTATGGGAAAAGAATTCCTGGAAGCATTGAAATGATCCCGCTTTTAAATGGGGCATTTCTCATGGTAATTGATCAGTTCAATGGATAGTTTTTCGAACTGGTAACCCTGGTAGGTGGAAAGTACTTTTGTAAGCACCTCATTGATCTCCTCTTCTGTTTTCAGTGTGACCAGTTGATTTCGGAACTCTTTTATATTGGGAAGGCCACGAAGGTAATTAGCATAGTGCCTGCGCATTTCATTGATGCCTACTACAGGCCCTTTCCATTGCACCGATTTTTCCAGGTGTTTACGGCAAACGGCAACCCGGTCCTCAATGGTTGGAGGCGGCAGATGCTCCCCTGTTTTCATGAAATGTTTGATCTCGTTGAAAATCCATGGATAACCTATCGCTGCGCGGCCTATCATGATCCCGTCTATTCCATAACGGTTGCGATACTCCACTGCTTTTTCCGGTGAATCAATATCGCCATTGCCAAATATGGGAATATGGATCTTTGGGTTGTTCTTCACTTTTCCGATCAGGGTCCAGTCGGCTTCTCCTTTATACATCTGCGTGCGGGTGCGGCCATGAATGGCCAGTGCTTTAATGCCCACATCCTGTAATCGTTCGGCTACTTCTTCAATATTTCTTGTATTGTCATCCCATCCAAGCCGTGTCTTTACTGTAACAGGTAAACTGGTGGACCTTACCACAGCGGAAGTAAGGCGAACCATGAGGTCAATATCCTTCAGCACACCGGCTCCAGCGCCACGAAGCGCTACTTTTTTAACAGGGCAACCAAAATTAATATCCAGCAGGTCGGGGTTAGTGACCTCCACGATCTTTGCGGCCATGGAAAGGCTTTCCTCATCGCCACCGAAGATCTGAATGCCAACCGGCCTTTCATAATCGAAGATGTCCAGTTTCTTACGGCTTTTGATGGCATCCCTTATCAAACCTTCGCTGGAAATGAACTCAGTGTACATCAGGTCGGCGCCATTGTCCTTACAAACGGCCCTGAATGGCGGATCACTGACATCCTCCATGGGCGCCAGCAGCAGTGGGAAGTTGATCCCCAGCGGATCAGGAAGTTCTATGTTACCTATCTTTACCATTCTTTTTCACGCAGTAAACGGCAAATTTACGATCTAAATCCTCAGATAACGAATGAAGGGATCATTAAAAACGAAGTCAGGGCTTAATCAGTTCCTACTCTTTGTATGTGTGGCTATTGTGAGTTTTGTGATCCTGTCATTCATAGGCGGCCTGGTCGTTTACCAGATCTATGGAAAGGCCATGGGGATGAAAGGGATACAGGACCTGGTAAATATCAATTATGACCATCCTAATGCACCGGATTTTATCAGGGGCCTGCAAATAGTACAATTCATCAGCCTTTTCCTGATCCCCAGTTTTTTCTGCGCCTATTTGTTCAGCGAGCAGATTAAAAAATATTTAGGGTTAAAGCCTCCGCCCCAAGCTTTATACTGGATCACAGGGATTGCCATCATGTTACTCTCGCTTCCTTTGGCCAATTTCCTGGGTGTATTGAACCAGCAATTACCCTTACCAAAAGCGTTGGCCGACTGGATGAAGGCTACAGAGGCCCAGGCCTCGAAGGCCACATTTGCCCTGCTTTCGCATCATACAGTAAAAGACCTGGTCCTTAACCTGATCTTCGTCGCTGGTCTTGCCGCTGTAGGGGAAGAACTTGTATTCAGAGGAATGATCCAGCGTTTGCTGATGAAAGCGTTTAAAAGTCCCTGGGCCGGTATCATTGTTTCGGCCATCTTGTTTTCCGCCATTCATATGCAATTCCTGGGTTTTCTGCCAAGATTCCTCCTAGGTATTTTGCTCGGTGCTATTTACTGGTATAGCGGAAGTTTATATGCGGCGATGCTGGCGCATTTTATTTATGATGCCTTCGTGATCACGGTCGCTTATTTTATGCCAGAAACATTGAAGGAGTCGGATAAGCCATTTGATGGGAATATGCTTGTATTTGCTGCCGGGGCAGTTGTAAGCCTGGCTATCATCACTTACCTGCTGCAATGGATGAAGAAACATTCCGTTCAGCGTTTTGAATCCGAATTTGCGGATGATTCGGTACCTGTAAAAGATCATCCATTCTGATATGGCCTTTAATCTTAAAACATTTCGAACCCGGGCAATCACCGCCATACTGTTCGTGATCATCATGGGGGCGGGATTGCTATGGAACCAATGGAGTTTTTTTCTTTTATTCTCTGTTATCCATTTTGGTTGCTGGTTAGAATACCAGCAACTGATGGCCAGGATCGATCCCGGTTATGCGGATGTAACCGTTTTACATAAATGGGGAGTGATGATCGCAGGCTGGTGTATGCTGTTATTCCTGGCGGGAGAAAGTTTTGATATACTTGGATTCAAGTTGCCTGCTATCGGACTTTGGCTGGGACTGATCTCCCTGATCGTACTTCCAGTGATCGAATTATTATTTGAGGATAATATTCGTTTAAAGAATATCGGTATTTCCGCTGCGGGCCTTTTGTATATTTCATTACCATGGGCGCTGATGATGCACCTGTACAGGTTCCCTCCTATCCATGCCGGCCAGCTCCTGGTACCCGGCTTGCCTCTATTGGTAATTTTCAGTATCTGGATCAATGATACCATGGCCTATATCTCTGGTTCCATGCTGGGAAGAACACCGCTATCAAAAATATCCCCTAAAAAAACCTGGGAAGGAACCATCATTGGTGTAATACTCAGTGTGGCCCTGGTAGGCACGCTGGCAGTGAAAATAGCAGGAGAACAATGGGCCATTGCCCATTATCATTATTATATTATCGCTGCTATTGCGGCCATCAGCGGCAGTTTCGGCGACCTGCTCGAATCAAAAATAAAACGATTGGCTTCAGTAAAGGACAGCGGTCATTTTATGCCGGGGCATGGCGGCTTCCTGGATCGGTTTGATTCACTTTTAGTGGCCATTCCCTTTGTGTGGCTATATGTTATGATGGCCTTATCTTTGAAGCCATAACAAGGAATATGACCATTCATAAAGAAGGATATAAATCGATCGCCATCTCTGTTATCATTTTTGGCCTGATAAATATTTTGTCTTTTTACCTGATCAGCTATGCGGCTCCCATTTTATGCTGGCTTATTTTTCTGGCTACCCTGGGTCTTTTGATCTTCATCGTTTCTTTTTTCAGGATCCCCAGCAGGCAATTGACCATTCTTGACAATTCCATAGTGGCACCAGCCGATGGTAAAGTGGTAGTGGTTGAGGAAGTGATGGCCGATGAATATTTTCCGGATAAAAGAATACAGGTCTCCATTTTTATGAGTCCCCTGAATGTGCATGTGAACCGTAATCCTGTTTCAGGAGAAGTTGTTTACAGCAAATACCATAAAGGCAAATACCTGGTGGCATGGCATCCTAAATCCTCCACGGAGAATGAGCGTTTCACTACCGTCTATAATCATAATGGCAAAGAGATCCTGGTAAAGCAGATCGCCGGAGCCCTGGCAAAGCGGATCAGTAACTATTTGCAGGTAGGGCAAACCGTAAAGCAAACGGGAGAGATGGGCTTTATACGTTTTGGATCAAGGGTTGACCTTTTCCTGCCTCTTCATGCAAATGTGAATGTGAAGATCGGGGAGATGACAAAGGGGGGAGTGACCGTTGTCGCAACATGGTAATTAGTAAGTACTAATTATCAGAAAATACTCTCCAGCTGTTTTAAACTTGTTACCGTATAGGTAGGTTTGAAATCAGTGACAAGTCCCGTATGATTCACCAATACCTGGTCCATTCCTGCGTTGTGTGCGCCCATGATATCCACCTCCACACTATCCCCGATCATGATACTGTTTGAATAGTTTGCCCCTGTTTTTTGCAGGGCATAGTCAAAGATCTCCTTATGTGGTTTCAGGCTATTGCTGCCTTCCGAAGTGATCACTTCTTTAAAATAATGGTCAATGGCCGCATTCTTCAGTTTGCTATGCTGTGTTTTTTCAAATCCATTGGTGATGAGATGAAGTTCATAACCTTTATTGGTCAGGTAACTGAGAATATCAGTGGTATGCGGAAAAAGGATCTTACGGGTGGGTAATTTGTCCAGAAAGGTGACACCCATTTCCCGGGCCAGGGGTTCATCCGCAATTTTAAAATCCAACAGGGTCAGCCACATTCTTTTCCACCGCAGTTCATCTACTTTAATATATCCATTGCGATAACGGTCCCATAATTTCTCATTATGTATAAGATAGTATTGGTGGAACTTATCAAAATCCTGCACACCTCTCTGTAAAAGACCATGATCTTTATATAATTCTTCCAGGGTTTGACGGCTGTTCGCTTCAAAATCCCATAGGGTGTGGTCAAGATCAAAAAACAAATATTTGTACCTGGTAGACATCGTAGATTTGCAAAGGAACTATAAAAAGATCAGACCATGAAGGTAATTGTGACCGGAGCCTCTAAAGGAATTGGAAGATCCATTGCGGATATTTTTGCGGCGCATGGGCATGATCTTATACTCTGTTCCCGTAATGAAGTGCTGCTTTACAAAACCATGGAGGAATTGCAGACCAGGTATCCTGGGGTGGAAATAAAAGCCAGTGCATTTGATCTTTCAGTTAAAAAAAACGCCATTGCCTTCGGTGAATGGTGCCTTGAAACAGGAGTACCTGATGTTCTGGTGAATAATGCAGGATCATTTGAGCCAGGCAGCGTGAATAATGAACGGGACGGGTTACTGGAAGAACAGTTGTCTGTGAATTTGTTCAGCGCCTATCATCTTACGAGGGTGGTTTTACCAGCCATGATGGCCCGGAAAAGCGGGCATATTTTTAATATTTGTTCTATTGCTTCGCTGAGTGCATATCCCAATGGCGGCTCCTATAGTATCAGCAAATATGCAATGAATGGGTTTTCCAAGAATCTGAGGGAAGAGATGAAACCTCATGGTATAAAAGTGACTGCTGTTCATCCCGGCGCGGTATTGACCGATTCCTGGGGTGATTATGATAATTCATCAAAAAGGATCATGGAAGCAGAAGATATCGCAAAAATGGTATTTGCGAGTTCCCAGCTATCCCTGGCGGCCTGTGTAGAGGATATCCTGATACGCCCGCAGCTGGGCGACCTTTAATACTCCTTATCCGCTCAGCACAATTAACGAGGCCGCCTTGGCGCTGTTTTTTATTTTCGTACCGTGAAGAGATCTTGTTTTATTTTAATGATCATACTTTTCGCTGGCAATGTCTTGGCCCAGCCAGTACTCCGTACAGTAATACCCGGAGGCCCTGTGGCAGTGGGTGAATCCTTCACGATTCAATACATCTGGGAAGACCAGGAAAAGATCAGCAATTTCCGGGTGGAATCATTCAATGGATTGACGAAAGTAAATGGCCCCATTTCCTATAAGGCCGCGGTTCCAACTGCTTCCGGAACCAGCCAGGTGCAGAATTTTGTATTTACCGTACTGGCCAACTCCACCGGAACGATCAACGCACCGCAGGCCATAGCCACCTATAAAGGAAGGTCTATTCTCAGCAGTCCGGCTATAATTCATATTGTTTCTGCCAAACAGGCCCTGATCTATTCCGATAAAGAAAAACTGGCCGATGGATATTTATTGAAGACAGGGGAGGACCCCTATAAAAAGATCAGCGAAAACCTTTTTGTGCGAATGACAATAGATAAAAATACCTGTTATGTGGGTGAACCTGTGGTGGCCACTTACAAATTATATTCAACGCTGGAATCACGTTCTGATATAATCCGCAATCCGGGCTTTTATGGTTTTGCAGTGCATGATATCGTGAACCTGTCTGATCATATTAAGTCCACTGAATACATCAATGGAAAAGATTTTGATGTACATGTATTAAGGCAGGTGCAGTTATACCCATTGCAGTCGGGGGAACTGACCATTGACGGGATGGAGATCAGGAACAGGGTCAGGTTCTCATCGGAAAAGAAAAAAGAACAGGATGTGGCCGAAGGATTGCTGAACAGTGAAGAAGAGGGCCCGGCTGCCAATGATGAATATGAGAGCCAGGTGAACACTGCGCCACTGGTAATAAAAGTGAAACCCTTGATTGAAAAAGAAAGGCCTGCCAGTTTCAGCGGAGCCGTTGGTAAATTTCAGGTCAGTGCAAGGTTATTAAAAAATACCCTGGCCCGTAACGAGTCGGGTATACTTGAGGTGGAAATAAAAGGCAGGGGTAATTTTATTCAATTGAGTGCGCCCACGATCCACTGGCCACAGAATATAGAAGGGTTTGAAGCAGTATTGGTAGATTCCCTGAATAAGCATTCAGTTCCTTTGGAGGGTAAGAGAATATTCAGGTATTCATTTGTTTCCTCCCGCACGGGGAAATATGTTTTTCCTGGCATCAGCTTCAGTTATTTTCAACCCGATAGCGGTATTTATCGAAACCTTTATACCGATACGTTAACCGTAACCATACTGGATAAAGACCTGGACATAATAAGGCCGGCTTCCAGTAAACAGAATACCGTTTCCAGGAATTACTGGTGGTTGTTTTTATTACTGGGCCCTGTTTTTTATTTTTTATCGCGGAAAGCAAAATGGCGGACCGTTATTCCAGAAAAAGACGTTTTAATAAACAGGAAAAAGCCTGTTCAGGAACTCTTTGAGGAAAGAGAGAACTGGTTGACGGAATCGGGCCAGGGCATATTTCAGTTCATACGCGGGAAAACGCTGGAATTCCTGGAACAGGAATTCCATTATGATGGCAGCAGTTTGAATAAAGAGTCGCTTAGCCGTTGTTTAATTGCTGCGGGTATAGAGAAAGTTCAGATCGATGAATTGCTGAGTATTCTGGAGGATTGTGAGATGGCGATCTATACAGGTGCATTGCCTGAACTTTCGAAGCAGGCATTTTATGAGAAGGCAGTTATTTTATTAAAAAAAATAGAAAGCCGTCATTCCGAATATTTGTAACCTACGCCCCTTACCGAATGAAAATAGTTGGGATTGCGGGAATCAGCTTCAAAATATTTTCTGAAGTTCAGGATGAAATTATCGATGGTTCGGGTAGTAGGGTACACGTTATAACCCCAAACTGATTGAAGGATCTTTTCCCTTGGTACCACTTCATTTTTATTTTCTATCAGCAGTTTCAGCAGCATGGTCTCTTTTTTGCTAAGCTGAATAGTGCTGCCATTGGCCAGGGTGGCTTCCTGCGCTTTAAAATCCAGGGTATGCCCGCCAAAACTATACGTATCACCAACCGAAGACTTATCCCTAAGTTTTAGGTTCTTATTTATCAGTTTGGTCACCCTCAATAAAAGCTCTTCCAGGTTAAAGGGTTTGGTAAGATAATCGTCGGCCCCTTTTTTTAAGCCCAGTACCCTGTCGGCGCTGGCATTCTTAGCGCTGAGAATAAGAATAGGCACTTCATTATTACTGATGCGGATGGTCTCGGTTACAGTGATGCCATCCATTTCAGGGAGCATCACATCCATGATGATCAGGTCGAAGTATTCATTCTGTACCGCCTGCAACGCAGAGACCCCGTCAAATGCGGAAGTGACCTCATAGCCTTCCAGTTCCAGGTTCAGCTTTAGCGCTTCATGAAGATTCTCTTCATCTTCTACTAATAATATGGATCCTTTTTTCTCGCTCATGGTTATTTAAAAACGGACGATAAAATTACTACCGCCACCTGCATTATTTGTCACTGAAATGTCGCCATTATGATCTCTGGCTATTTTACTGCAAAGGTAAAGTCCCAGGCCGGTTCCCTGTTTTTTCCGGGTAGATTCATTGCCCATGCGATAAAACTTGTTGAATATTTTTTTTCGCTCCTCCGGGGGGATGCCGGGTCCCTGGTCCTGCACCTGCAGATCAACCTGTTCGCCTTTTTTTTCAAGCAGGGCCTTTATCTCAGCTTCACGGGGGCTATATTTTATGGCATTTTCCAGCAGGTTATTGATCAGGATCTGCAATAACAGTGAATCGCCTTTAATGGTCACATCGTCTTTGATCTCACCGGTGATCTTACGATCCGGGAAGCGGTTCCTGAAATCCTGGAGGCAATCCTTGAGCAGGTCGGATAGGTCCAGTTCTTCCCGGGATACTTTATAACCCCGTGATTCCAGCTGGGAGGAGATCAGGATATTATTGGTGAGGAAATTCAAACGGGTGGTTTCGTCCAGCGTGGTACGTATGAGTTTTTTTTGTTTCTCAGGGTCCAGTGCATATTTCTGCATGGTCTCCAGGTTCAGCCGGGCCACGGCTATCGGTGTCTTTAATTCATGGGTTACTGCCATCATGAAATTCTGTTGCTGCTGCTGCAGGCGAAATTGTTTTCTCACGGATCGGAAAACAAAAGCAGCTCCCACCATAGTGAATAAAAGAAAAAAGGCTCCTTCACCCAGGTATTTTTTTCGGTTGCGGTCGTGCGTAGCCTCAATATCATTGATACCTGCCGGGGTATTTGAGGCATCCACATGATATCCCACGTTGGCGATCTCAAAATCGCGCATCTGGTCATTTTGTTTATTCAGGGAAATGAACCACCATACCAGGGCCGTAATGATATACAGCAGGGTCAGCCAGAAAAAAACAGTCGTTCTGAATAATCTTCGGCGAACATTCTCAGGCATGAAGGATCATTTTTTGATCAGGCGCAGTCCAACATTGTAAACATGTTCCAGGGGGTCCTGCCGCATGATCTGTTCAATGGTGAAGGTATAGGTTCCGGGTTTTCGGAAATAGAAATATTGATTCGTAGGGGTAATGGCCAGGCTATGGTCCCAGATATCATCCATTCCTATACCGGAATAGCGCCAGCCCTGTTCATCATTAGCCAAACGCAGGTCCTGGCGAATGGTATAAATGCTGTCGGCACCGGGCTGCAGGGTATTTACCCTGACATAAATATTATTAAAGCTGTATTTATCATCATGCCTAAGGGTAAGGTAGATCTGGTAAGCGGCCGCGGTATCTTTAATGGTGAAACTGAAAGAAGGTTTAAAGTTGCTTTTCCAGGCATGACCAGGAATATCAACGGTCTTTTCATAGAGGTCGATGGTTTGGCAGCTGCCTAAGAATACAAGGGCCATCAGCAGGAAAGGCCAGTGTGGTTTTTTTCTGAATTCGATCATAGTGCAAATGTATATCGCTTTCTAAAGAACATTCAGGATCTGTTCTTTTGCCTTCTCCAGGTCATCCTTCATCTGTACCACACATTTCTGTATGGTGGAATCATAGGCTTTGGACCCTGTTGTATTGATCTCACGACCGATCTCCTGGAGCAGGAAGGATAATTTTTTTCCCTTGGATTCTTCTTTTTCTTCCAGCATGGCCAGGAAATAATCGCAATGGTTCTTCAGCCTTACCTGTTCTTCAGTGATATCTATTTTCTCAATATAGTATACAAGTTCCTGTTCAAGCCGGTTGCCATCGTAGTTTTCCTTGCCCACATTTTCTTCCAGCAGGCGGGTGATGCCATCTCGTATCTTCTGTTTGCGAAGTGGTTCCAGTTTGATCACTTCATCCTGCTGGGTAACAATATTGCGGATACGCAGGCGGAGATCTTCTTCCAGTGATTTCCCTTCTTCCAGCCGGTGTAAATTCAGGTCGTCAATTGCCGAACGCAATACAGATTGGAAGTCGATCCATTCCTGGTCGTTGAGGGTTTCGCTGCTGGGCGTGATCACTTCTGGAAGTTTGACCAATGTGCTCAGGATATGGGAAGGATCCAGGTTCAGCGCCGCAGATAATTCCGCGAGGGGTTTATAATAGGCTTTTGCCAGGTCGGTATTAATAGTAACAGGTTTTGCCTGGCCCGTATCTTTCAGGCTGATATTACAATCTACCGTTCCCCTGCCCAGGTTCTCTGATAGCAGGCGGCGGATATCGAATTCAAAAGGTTTAAGGAGAGAAGGGAGTTTCAGTGAAAGGTCGAATTGTTTTCCATTCAGGGATTTGATATCGATCAGGAAGGTCTTATTCCCCACATTTTTCTCTGCCCTTCCGAAACCCGTCATTGATTTTAGCATTACCTTTTTTTTGATATCAGTAAAGGTAGTTAAACAGCAGCAACCCTGCTTTTTACTATCCGTGAGCAAATAAGATGCGGATGTTCTTATCGTTTCTCCAATGAAAAACAGAAGATCATAAAAATTTTGTGAAGCAGGACCTTGTTGCCCGAAATTAAAAATCCCCCCGCTGGAGGCGGAGGGACATTTATATCGATGGGTTAGTAAGTACAGGGAAATAAATTTCCCTCCACAATATTAAAAATAAATTTCTTTAACTGGAAAAATTTTTCGAATTATTTTATTAACATTTTGAAATAGCCTGTGGATAAACCTGCAGTTGTAACCGGTATTTTTTTATGACTTCAGGCCTGCATCATAAGATTAACTTTGTTTCGGAAAAAAAATCAATTCAAAAAAATCTGCACATGCGTTTTGAAAATCCTGTTCCGGTCACAACGATCGCATCTATGATCGGCGCCAGCATTGAAGGTAATACTGAGGGAATGGCCACTGGCATCAATGAGATCCACCGGGTAGAGAAAGGTGATCTTGTATTTGTTGATCATCCGAAATATTATGAAAAGTGCCTTCATTCTGCTGCCAGTTTCATTATCATCAATAAAAAAACGGATTGCCCTGAAGGAAAAGCATTGCTGATCGTAGATGACCCTTTTGAATGCTACCTGAAGCTGGTGCGGTTCTATCGTCCGTTTCAGCCATCTGCCCGGTTGGTAAGTGAATCTGCTCAAATAGGGGAAGGAACGGTAGTGATGCCCGGTGCATTTATTGGCAACCACGTTTCTATTGGTAAGAATTGTGTGATCCATCCAAACGTTTGCATCCTTGATCATTGTGTATTGGGAAATGATGTGATCATACAGGCAGGTACGGTAATTGGCTCCGATGCTTTTTATTACAATAAAAAAACCAGCAGGCCTGTGCATTATAAAAGAATGGATTCCTGCGGAAGGGTGGTTATTGAGAACGCTGTAGAGATCGGCGCCAATTGTTGTATAGACCGGGGCGTTAGTTCAGATACGATCATTGGCGAAGGAACTAAGATCGATAACCTGGTTCATATTGGCCATGATACCGTGATCGGAAAGAATTGTTTGTTCGCCGGACAGGTAGGTATTGCAGGCGCTACAACTATTGAAGATGGTGTAATACTCTGGGGACAGGTAGGCGTGAATAAAACGCTGACCATAGGAAAAGACGCTGTGGTGTATGCGCAAAGCGGCGTAAAGGATTCTATCGAAGGAGGTAAGGTCTATTTCGGATCTCCTGTGGAAGATGCAAGGGAGAAAATGAAAGAATTGATATGGATAAAGAGGATCCCTTTATTATGGGAGAAAATTAATAAGAGTTGAAAGTTGAGGTTTAAAGTTTAGGTTTTCAGCATACCAAACCTTACACCTTCAACCTCCTTAATAATCATAAGGCAGGAGATCTGCCAGGTTCTTCCAGCTCCAGTATCCCTGGTTAACCCAATCCCGCTGATCATAATAATAGCCATTCTCCATGATCGCGATCGAATTTCGGATATCTATGTAGGAAATAATATAAGGCACCGTCTTAGGCAGGTTGAATTTTTTCAGGTAGTCTGCCTCGGGTCTTTTTTTAGTATAAGTCACGCTGATCTTACGCGGATACCAGATCTCGATCTGCATAGTACTGTCCAGCGCACCATAATAAGTGGTATCATAGGGATCGGTCACCTTACTGAATTTCTTATCACTGTTTTCATCCAGTATATCAATGATCCAACCATCTTCTTTCAGGGTGCTGTCGTAATAACTGCGCATGAACTGCATTTTGGAACCTTCATAACTGCGGGCCCTGTTGCTGGTCCATACTTTCTTAAGACTGTCTGTTCCATCCATGGCCGTAAAAAGGCAATAACCCCGGTATAAGCAGAGGTCAGTGTTATAATAATACACGAAGGAATCCAGGAGGTAGCTAAGCGTATATCCAAGCGCATTGTTGGTCACTTTTACCGGTTCGCTGGCCATCACTTTCAGGCGGTTGCTTCTTTTATAGAAAAAGAATTTCAGCACTTCAGGGTTATCGATGCTGCATTTTGAAGCATTAGGGGTGGAGCCAATGAAATTCTTAAAAAAGAAATCACCATATTTCGTATACCCATCGGCCACTTCATAGGTATTCTTAAGTACTACTTCCATCATGCTTTTTTCTTCCTTTACCAGCAGGATCTCAAGCTTGTTATTTTCTGATACCCTGACCGTTTGAGTGCGGTAACCGGTATAACTGATGATCAGGTCATACCCTCCTGATTTAAGATTGAGGGTAAACTCACCCAGTTTATTGGTGCCTGTTCCCAGGGTTGTATTCTGGCAAAATACGGAGGCAGGACTCAGTGGTTCCCTGGTGGCCGAATCCAATACAGTTCCCGAAACAATGAATTGTGCCTGGCTGTTAAGGGTAAATAGCGATACTAAAAGGAGGAAAACAAGATGAAAGCGCTGCATGCCTTAAAGATACAACGCAATGAATAATGGTTGCATTAATTCAGCCTTTGCAGGTATTTTTCGCAGGCATTTTTAATGGAAGTTTCTAATGAGGAAAAGGAAAACCCGGGTAAAAACTTACTTATTTTCCGGCTATCAAAGCGGGTCTCGCTTAAAGCCACCTTCACACTCTGTTTGGTAAGCAGGGGCCGGTTTCCGCTGAAAAAAGAAGATAAGGCCTGCATTCTCCAGGCAATACCCAATAAAAAAGGCCCCGCTTTACGGCTGGGACGTTTTTTATTGAATCCATCCGCGATGGCATTTTGCAATTTTTGAAAATGCCAGTTATCGCCATTCAATAAAAACCGTTCTGCAGATATTTCATTTTCCAGGAATAATACCGCAGCCCTGGCCACATCCTCTACTGCAACAAATCCATTCAGCCCCGACGTATAATAATTAAATCCCTTATAGATATTCCTGAAAATGGCACAGCTGCTGCTATGCCAGTCGCCATAACCGATGATGGTACTTGGATTTAATATCACCGCATTCAATCCTTCCCCGATACCGCGGTATACTTCCAGTTCTGCCTTGTGTTTTGACCTGGCATAATCCGTATTGACCTTGCTTTCTTCCCATTTTTTTTCTTCATCTACCATTCCGCCACTGGCAAGTCTTCCTAAAGCTGCCACTGAACTGATATGCACCAGCCTGCTGATACCTGCTTCCAAAGCCATATTCACCACATTGGCGGTTCCATCCACATTCACCTGTTGCATTTTCCATTTTTCTTTTGGGATAAATGAAACAATGGCCGCGGAATGAATGATGGCATCGATACCCTGCATAGCCTCCTGCAGGGAAACCACATCCAGTATATCTCCATCCACCCATTCCACCTGCTGCATCAGCTCAGGCTCTATAAAATCCGGGATCTTACTGGAACGGCGGATCGCGCGCACCTGGTAGCCTTTTTGTATTAACTCCCGGAGTATATATGCCCCCAGAAATCCGGTACCGCCTGTAACCAATATTTTTTTATTCATCATAAGATTGAACCAATGATCGTATTAAACGTACCTGTAAAATCCTTCGCCGCTTTTCTTACCCAGTTTACCAGCTTCCAGTTTTTCCAGCTGTAAACCCGAAGGCCTTAATCTTTCTGGCTGCCCTAATTGTTCATAAACGGAGGTACTCACGGCATAATTGATATCATTACCAATAAGGTCCATTAATCTGAATGGCCCCATTTTGAAACCAGTTGCTTCCAATAGCCTGTCTGCCTGCTCCAGGTCCACAATTCCTTCCTCTACCAGGCGCATGGTCTCAATATAAAAAGGTCTTGCCACCCTGTTCACAATAAATCCGGGAGAATCACGGCAGATCACTGCGGTTTTGCCCATTTGCCTGGCCAGCTCTAAAATAAGTTCTGTGGCCGCAGGGGAGGTGAACCTGGTATTCACTACCTCCACCAGTTTCATGATCGTAGCAGGATTAAAAAAATGCATCCCGATCAAACGCTCGGGTCCTTTTACCTGTTCCGCGATTTTCTCCAGGGAAAGGGAGGAAGTGTTGCTGGCGAATACAGATTCACCATGATTGATCTCAGCCAGTTGATTGAATAACGCAATTTTTGCGGCTGGCTTTTCTACAATGGCTTCAATAAAAACATCGGCCAGGCAATACTGCAGATCACTGGTGAATTGCAGCCGTTGCTGTATCCTTTGCTTTTGCTCTTCGCTGATCTTTTGTTTGCCCACCAGGGCCGAAAGGTTTTTATCTATAGCTGAACTGGCTTTATCGAGGATCCCCTGGTTCAGGTCGAAAAGAATAGTGGAAATGCCGGATTGTGCGGCCGCCTGCGCTATGCCAGCGCCCATGGTACCTGCCCCGCAAACACAAATTGAATTGATGTTCATGATCTTCTGAATTGTAAAGATATGCTGTGCAGCAGATTGTTGTGTATTCTAAGAAGTTTCTCTTAACTTGACTGAAAATATTTTTATATGGACCCTCACCAACCGCTTACTGAAACTCCTGTAACGCCTGTTTACCAGCCTGCTGCCTCCCGTGGTGGTATTTTCGGTACAGGTATTCCATCTACCATCGCATTTGCGGTAGCCTTATTGTTGTTCCTGATGCCATTTGCCGAGATCAAATGCGGCGGCACCAAGTTCATGGATAAAAAAGGAATTGATTTTGCCATGAACAAGGACTGGAATATTGCCTCCAAAGGAATGGGCGATGATATATTCAAGGATGGCACTAAAAAACCATCTAATAAAGAAGGGCAGGCACCATTGTTTGTCATTGCCGCAATGGCACTGGCAGTAATTGGCATTGGCGTTTCCCTGATCAAATCAAAAGGCGGCGCCATGCTGACCGCATTGGTTGGTTTTGCAGGTATAGCCTCCCTGGTAGGTTTTATGGTGATGCTGAAAAGCTGGTTTGATAAAGAAATGGCCAAGGATGCGGCAGACAAGGTGAAGGATTCCACCAGTGGGTTCGGTGATGTGAAACTTAGCCTGGATTATACCATTTTCCTATATGTCTGCGTGGCCTGTTTCCTTGTTGCGGCCGTATTTGCATTACTACGAATGCAGAACAGTAAAAAATAATGAATTTTGCCTGCTGAATATAAGGGCCATCTTAGGATGGCCTTTTTATTTTTCGCATATTGCAGCATGCTTATCAGAAACAGCCTTCTGGTCCTTGCTCTCTGGCTCTCGTGTACTGCTAACGGGCAAACAGCCCAGCAATGGGCGCAGACCGTACACTGGGATGGAGTTACCCATTGGTCACGTTACATCAACATGCTTCCGGCTAAAATGGGCCCGAATGCACTCCCAATTCCCTATCTCACCAATGGCAGCGTAGATAATGATGACTGGGTCTCCGGTTCGCTTCAACTTCATTCAAGACCTGGTGAGAAAGCGCAGTCAATTGTATTGAATGGCAATATCAGCCTGGTAAAAGACCTGATCGCTTTCAACCTTTCTTATATCCCTGCTGAATTTTATACGATGTCTGATTCACTGAAAAGAGAAAGACATGTTTATTATGAGTTCTGGAACGACAAAAAAGCCCGGGGCGACCTTTTAATGAATGTGAATATCAAACTGCTGAAGAAATGGGAAAAGAATATCCAACTGGCCCTGCGAATTGGCTATCGATATCCTTCCTCCAATGGTTTTGCTTCATCGCGTTTCACCGATAATATGGGTTACTGGTTTGATGTTTCCGCAGGAAAGCCATTGGGCCACTCAGGATTTAAATGGATAGGCATGCTGGGTTTTTATTGCTGGCAGATAGATCGCAATGACCTTCGGCAGGATGACGCCTTTCTTTTTGGCACAGGGCTGGAATACCGTAAGAATAACTGGAAATGGGAAACGAGTTTTTCGGGTTACCTGGGATACCTGGAAAAAGAAGGGGATAAACCGATGGTTTTCCGATCCAGCCTGGAAAAAAAATTCAGCAAGAACGCAGGCCTGTTGAAATTCCAGCAGGGCACACACGATTATAAGTATACAACCGTCGAAGCAGGCTATCGCAGGTATTTCTGATCCCGCTAAATAGAGCTGGAAAATTGTTTCAGGAAGCGTACGTCATTTTCGCTGAATAAACGGATATCGTTGATACCATATTTAAGCATGGCGGGTCTTTCAATACCCATTCCAAAAGCAAATCCGGTGTATTTATTGGGATCGATATTGCAATTGCTCAGCACATTGGGATGAACCATTCCGCAACCAAGGATCTCTACCCATCCGGTTTTTTTACAAACATTGCATCCTTCTCCACCGCAGATAAAGCAACTTACATCCATCTCCGCGCTGGGTTCAGTAAAGGGGAAATAAGAAGGGCGGAAACGAACTTTTACATCCTTGCCATACATTTCCTTCACAAAAAAATATAAAGTTTGTTTCAAATCGGCGAAAGAAACATTCTCATCTATGTATAATCCTTCCACCTGGTGAAAGAAACAATGCGAGCGGGCACTGACGGTCTCATTACGATAAACACGGCCGGGATATATGCCGCGAATAGGCAGTACGCCTTTTTCCATTTCGCGGATCTGCACATTGCTGGTGTGTGTACGAAGTAAGAAGGACGGATTCTGTTGCACATAAAAAGTATCCTGCATATCCCTTGCCGGGTGATGCTCGGGTAAATTAAGGGCGCCGAAATTATGCCAGTCATCCTCTATCTCCGGGCCTTCTGCTACTGCAAACCCCAGCCGCTGGAAAATAGATACTATGCGGTTGCGCATTAAGGTAATAGGATGTCGGGAACCAATAGGAAGCTCTTCTCCGGGTAAACTCAGGTCTGTTTCACCTGCAATCTTCTCTTCTCCATTGGAGGAGGAAGTTTTGCGTTTTTCGTAAAGCTCTTCAGTGAATTGTTTGAACTCATTGAGTAATTGTCCGGCTTCTTTTTTTTGCTCAACGGGCACATTCTTCATTTCGCCCATGATGGACTTCAACAAGCCTTTGGTGCCAAGGTATTTTATCCTGAATTCTTCCACCTGCTTTTCGTCGGCAGCCGGAAATTCAGCCATTTCTTTTTTGTAAGCCTCTAATTTATTAAGCAGTTCTTGCATAGCGGCAAAGGTACCAAATTATGCCTCAGAATTTCATACGGATGCTGAGGTTTGCCACCCTTCCATCCAATGGGGCCCAGATCTGTTTGAAACCCGGATTGGTATAGGGGGGGATCAGGATTCCTTCCTTTTTGGTCTGGCGATAATCAAAAATATTCTCGCAGTTCAATACGAATGAATAGCGTCCTAAATCATATCGAACCATTCCCGCTGCCAGGGGATAACCCGGACTTTTTATACCTGTCTCCAGGTATTGGGGTCCGATATACGATGCTTCTATGCAGGCCCTGAATCGCGGGGAGAATTCATAAGAGATCACTGAGGCGAATTTATTGCGGGCGCTGAGTTCCAGGTAAGGCTGGGCCGGATCATATTTCTTTTTTGCATCCGCCAATGTATAGCCTAAATAAGCTTCCAGTCCGGCATAAGCAATTTGCACCCAGGTCTCAAACCCTTTTGTCATTACAGGCTTGTCCGCATTCTCATAATCTATATAATTACCGTTGACCTTTCCTATTAAAGAATGGTCGATACGCGTTATATAGAATGACTGGTTAACAGTAAGTTCAACGTCATTCCATTCTTTCTTAAAATTAAGGTCCCAGTTAGCACCATAGGATCGTTCTGCCCTGATCTTCGCAGCGGGCCTGTATCGAACGATCCTGTAATCCCTTTCATCGATCTCGCTGTTGAAAAGAGAAGGCACTTTATAGCCAAGGCCACCGCCCAGGCGACTGGTTATAACATGGCTTGGTTTAAACAACAGGGAAAACCGGGGAAGGAAAAAAGCTCCGTACCGATTATGGTAATCGGTCCTGATACCTGTTTCAATGGTCCATTTTGAATTCACCCTCCAGTCGTCCTGCACAAAAGCGCCCAGGGTGAAATGAGCATATTCCGGAAGCAAACTGCTGTCGGGAGATTTTTTACTGAAATTTTCCCCGTTTAGATTCAATCCTGCCACCAGGTCGTGTTTGGTTCGTTTCATCACATAAGAGGCCTCCGAGTACCAGGCCACCTGTTTTCCCTTCATGCCAAAGCTATTGCTGGTAATATTGCGGTAGAACCAGGAGCCGATGCCTTTCACCGTTAATTTATCGCGGGGAGTGATCTTTTTTTCCCAGCTGGCATCCAGGCTGTTTCGGTACGACCTGTTCAAAATATAAAACTGGTGATCCGCATCTGTGATGTTCCGAAGTACCAGCATATCGCCACCTCTTCTCTCTTCGAAAGTGCTGTTGATGCCCAGGGAGAAAACATTTTTTTCATTAGGGTAAGCGTAAAAAACAGGGTGCATCACAATGGTCTCCGTCAATGGCAGGTCACTGAATCCATCTTTATTTACGTCTTTAGGCTTTTGGTAAGAGCCACCGCCAAAAAATGTATATCCTTTTTTCTTGTCGCGGTCGGCTATGAAAATATTGAAATTTGACTCACTTAATGTAGACTGGTTCACCAGTAAATAACGTTCCGGTCCGCGTAAGGAAGGTTTTTTTGAAATGATATTGATCATTCCGGCAATGGCGCCGCCCCCATAGAGTGTAGAACTGGCTCCTTTTATGATCTCGATCTGTTTCAGGTCAAGTGGTGGTATCTGCAATACACTGAAGCTGGATGCATACCCTCCAAATAATGGAAGTCCATCGCGAAGCAATTGAGTATAACTGCCGGGTAAACCCTGGATGCGCATTTCAGTATTCACGGATACTGCAGAAGTTTGTTGGGCCTGTATACCGGCAACATCTCCCAAAAGGCTGGCCACATGTGTAGGCTTTACACCACTTTCTTCATCCACTTCTTCAGACCCCAGTACTTCCACTCGGGTAGGCGTATTTTCTATCCTGGTATCGGTACGGGTAGAGGAAATGATCACTTCATCCAGCTGCTTAAGCGAATCCAGTTTGGAGCTGGCTGTGGAATCTTTTTTTGCAGGAACCTGGGAAAATAATGTTCCTGAAATAATAAGAAAAACCAGGCAATTTAATAGCCTTAGGGGCATAGTCAGGTGGTCTTTATTGAATGAAACAATAAAATTAGTCTATCCGCTGCTTGTCACATTATTTCATTGCTGCTTTTCGCTAAGTTTGTTCCTAAATCAACACATGTCTGATCACCTGAATATCGCTGATTTCCTTCACCCTATCGACCTGAACAGCCTTTCCCAGGATGAAGGTTTTAAGGAGGGTCAGTTAGGGAAAAGGATGGCCATTTATGCGGAGGAATTTCCCGAGCTGGATGAAGCCCAGATCGTGATCGTAGGATGTGGTGAGCAAAGAGGCAGCGGGTTGATCCACGGACAAAGCGAATCGCCCGATATCATTCGCCGTTACCTGTACGGACTTTTTTACTGGCATGAGGATATCAGGATAGCTGATGTGGGAAATATAAAAACGGGTGCGCTATATACTGATTCCTATGCGGCATTAAAGACCGTTGTAAAAGAACTGGTGGATGATGGAAAAACGGTGGTCATCCTCGGAGGTTCACACGATCTGACCTTATCCCAATACCAGGCTTATTCCGACAGTAAAAAGATCATAGAGGCAAGTTGTATCGATGCCCTGATCGACCTGGACCTTGAATCTCCTTTTCGCCATGAGAATTTCCTGATGCAGATGCTTACGGGAGACCCGAATTTCATACGGCATTATAACCATATAGGATTCCAGAGTTATTTTGTTCATCCCCGTATGCTGGAGACGCTGGATAAACTGAGGTTTGACTGCTACCGGGTAGGCACTGTAAAAGAAAGTATGGATGAAATGGAACCCGTGATAAGAAACAGCGAACTGGTAAGTTTTGATATTACCGCTATCGCCAATGCCTATGCCCCAGCGAACACGCTATCGCCCAATGGATTTAATGGCGAAGAGTCCTGTATGCTGATGCGGTATGCGGGCATGAGCCCCACTGTAAGCAGTATAGGTATCTACGGATATAATGCGGAGAACGACCGGGATGATCTTACTGCTAAGCAGATCGCACAGATGATCTGGTATATACTGGATGGGCGCAGTCGCGGAAGGCGAGAAGCGGAACTGAATGAAAGGGATTCTTTCAATGAATATCATATGGCTTTTGCCGAAGTGCAAACCATATTCCTTCAGAGCAAGAAGACCGGCAGGTGGTGGATGCAATTACCGGATAAGAATTTTATTGCCTGCAGTTATAAAGATTACCTCCTGGCCAGCAGTAATGAGATACCGGAGAGATGGCTGAGGGCGCAGGAGAGAAGCTAGAGGAAAGTTAGGAGTTGGAAGTTAGTAGTCAGGAGTCTTTGTGCAAGCAGGCAGGTAAGAAGTCAAAAGTCTTGAGTCGAGATTCGGGAGTTTGTCAGGCAGAATTAAAATCATTTTTCAATATGAATTTTTTATACGGTTTAAAGCTCAAGGTTCAAAGCTCAATGCTCACAGCTTGTATTTTGCTGGCCTCTTCAATTACTTCCTGCAGTAAGGCTTTTCATATCGGTAAAACGGCCAGGACGGAAGTCATACAAAACAAAGCGCTTATAGCTGCTCACATCGGCATCAGTATTTATGAACCTGCTTCCAATAAATATTGGTACGAATACCAGGGCGATAAATATTTTGTACCTGCCAGCAATACCAAGATCGCTACCTGTTATGCAGCCATGAAATATTTAGGAGATAGCATCCCGGGTTTAAGAGTGGGCGTGGCGCAAAATGAAGATTCTTCGGTGAGTTACCTGGCTATTCAGCCAATGGGAGATCCAACTTTTCTTCATCCTGATTTTGCCAGGCAACCCGCCTGGGATTGGGTCTACCGCCAGCTTCGCAAATATCATAATGAGGTGGCCATACTGGATACTGTATGGAGAGATGATCATTTTGGAAGTGGCTGGTCATGGAATGATTATGAGGCGGCCTATATGGCAGAAAGATCCAGCCTTCCTGTTTATGGCAATGTGATCGATATGAAATTGAATGCGCCGGCAAACAGGGACCCATCCATAAAAGGAGGCCGATCGGGAAACGAATTGCTGCTTTTTAAAACAGCCTCTCCTTATCTTGATTCGATAGTGAATGCCCGAAGTTTTTATTTATCTAAAGAAACACAGCAGGCAGTTGCTCCTAAGATCCTGGTTGGCCGGGAACTTTCGAGTAATGATTTTGTCATTGCCGCCTCCAGCCAGGTATTCAGTAATGCTTCTATTCCTTTTGTTACAAAAGGATCGAAAACCGCTATTGAACTGCTTTCGCACGATTACCAGGTGAAGATTCATCATATCCGGCCACAATATGATATACCAGGCAGTTTCCTTTGCGAAGGTTGTTCGGGTTTGAACTTAAAAGTGAAAGATTGGAAGACCATCTGGTCACGACCCCTGGACTCCTTGCTGAAACCCATGATGCACCGCAGCGATAATTTTTTTGCGGAGCAATCCCTGCTAATGGTGAGTAATAAGAAACTCGGTTATATGAACGATGAGAATATCATCGATACTATTTTAAAGACGGACCTCAGCGACCTTCCGCAGAAACCCCGTTGGGTGGATGGGTCCGGCCTGAGTCGTTATAATTTATTTACTCCCCGCGACCTGGTCGCTATACTGGATAAAATAAGAACCGAGTTTGGAATGGACCGGGTAAAACTGGTATTCGCCACTGGTGGTGAAGGCACCATCAGCAGCTATTACAGGGCAGATAGTGGTTATATCTATGGAAAGACCGGCACATTATCAGGCGTGGTGGCCTTCAGTGGCTACCTCTATACTAAAAAGGGGAAATTGCTGATCTTTTCAACGCTTGTAAATAATCACCAGGCCTCTGCTACCGAGGTCAGGAAGGCGGTGGAAAAATTCCTCCAGGCTTTGAGGGAAAAATACTGAGAAGGTCAGATGTTGGATCTATGCTCCAAAGAACATTCGGTCAAGCTGGTCTTTTTTAAATTCAACATAGATGGGACGGCCATCTGCTGACCGGTTGGGTTGCTCGCAGGCGAATAGTTCAGTGACCAGTTGCCGCATTTCCTTATCACCCAAAATTTGCCCTGATTTTACAGAACGCTGGCGGGCCAGTGACCTGATAAGCTTTTCACGGCGGGAGAATTTCAGGTCGCTGTTGAAATGTTTGTATTGGTCCAGCAAAATATCAATAGTATGCTTTTCATTTCCGGTGCCTACATCTGCAGGTGTACCCTGTATCACAAAACTGTTCTTACCAAATGGTTCTATCATATAACCCAGGTGCTGAAGGTCATCCATGATCTCTTCCATGATGGCTGTATCGGCGGGAGAAAGTTCCATGGTGACGGGGAACATGCTTCGCTGCGTGCTCATCGGTTTATCCCTGCTGGCAATGGTCATTTGTTCATATAATACCCTTTCATGGGCCAGTTGCTGGTTCACGAGTAAGAAGCTTTCTTCCCCTGGCACCAGAATGAATTCATTCATCAATTGCATCAGCTCCCGGATCTGCATCGATCTCATACCCATTATTTCCTGGAAGGCTGTAGTAGCTTTATATGGTTCGGGACCTTCCTCTTTTGTTCTCTGGTCAGTTTGATAAAGATCTCTCCAATGCTTTAGTTCACCTGGATTTGACCTTTCTATAAAATGCGCCTGGTGCTTTTGGGTAAAACCCCTGAATAAAGAAGAACCTGAAGCCTGTTGCTGCTGATTTTCGGTGAAAGGTTGTTGTATGGAAGGTAATTGCTGGATTCCGGCATCCAGGCTGAAATCCAGCGTAGGCGTTACACTGAACTGTGCCAGCGCATGTTTGATGGCCGCCTGCACAAAAGCGTAAATGATCTTTTCATCTTCAAACTTGATCTCCTGTTTGGTGGGATGAACATTCACATCCACCTGTGTGGGATCAAGATCGATGAACAGCACATACATTGGGAAACTGTCAGAAGGGATCATTTCCTGGTAGGCGTTCATCACCGCATGATTGAGGTAAGCGCTTTTAATAAAACGGTTATTTACAAAAAAATACTGATCGCCTCTTGTCTTCTTGGCTGTTTCCGGTTTTCCAACAAATCCATAGATGTTCATGTAGTCCGTTTCTTCATTTACGGCTACCAGTTTGGTATTATAAGTGCTGCCCAGCAATTGAATGATGCGCTGTTTCAGGGAGCCGGATTCCAGGTGGAATAATTCCTGCCCGTTAGAATTCAGTGTGAAAAGTATTTCCGGGAATGCCAGTGCCACACGGGTAAACTCATCAATGATATGCCTTAATTCAGCTGCATTGCTTTTTAAAAAATTCCTGCGTGCGGGAACATTGAAGAAAAGATTTTTCATGGCAATGCTGGTGCCATCAGGCGCAGCTATTGGCTCCTGTTTTTTTACCAGGCTATTCTCCACTTCAATATAAATGGCCGTATCGTTCTCCGCTTTTTTGGTCTTTAGTTCTACCTGTGCCACCGCGGCAATAGAAGCCAGGGCCTCACCCCGGAATCCCATGGTACGGATATGAAAAAGGTCTTCTATGGTCCTGATCTTGGAAGTGGCATGTCTTTCAAAACACATTCGGGCATCGGTCTCGCTCATGCCGCTGCCATTGTCGATCACCTGCACCAGTGCTTTGCCTGCATCGGCAATAAGCAGGCGTATTTCCGTAGCGCCTGCGTCAACGGCATTTTCCAATAATTCTTTTACAGCAGAAGCAGGCCGCTGGATCACTTCTCCGGCGGCTATCTGGTTAGCAATATTATCTGGTAAGAGGACGATCTTATCGGGCACTACAATTCTTCTCCTTGGCCTCAAAAATACGATTTTAGCCCTTGTATAGGGATCATGGAATAATTCAATTTTAACGGGAAAACAAAGGGGGAATGATTTAATTTTAAAGTTCATTGAAACCATATGAAAAGAATCCCGCTTTTATTCATTTTCCTGCTATCTGTATTGGCCTTTCCTTCCTTTCTGAAGGCGCAATACCGGAGCAGCCTGGCAAAAGAGGCCTGGGTTGACAGTGTATTCAATTCTTTAACGCCGGAAGAAAAGATCGCCCAGTTGATGGTGATCCGTGCTCATTCCAACCTGGGACCTGATCATGTGGCTAAGGTGGCCAATGATATACAGACCTATAATGTGGGAGCGCTTTGTTTTTTCCAGGGCGGCCCTGTTCGGGAGGCCAACCTCACCAATTACTACCAGAGCATTGCCAAAACCCCACTCATGATCACCATTGATGGTGAATGGGGATTGGGGATGCGTCTGGACAGCGTTGCCAAATATCCTTACCAGTTAACACTGGGCGCAGCAACAGATGAGAACCTGGTCTATCGTATGGGACTTGCCATAGGTGAGCAATGCAAAAGGGATCGGCATTCATGTGAATTATGCCCCGGTGGTGGATATAAACAATAATCCTAATAACCCTGTGATCGGTTATCGGTCATTTGGAGAAGACAAAGATAAAGTGGCCCGGTTTGGGGTGGCTTATATGAAAGGAATGCAGGATATGGGTATCATGGCCTGCGCCAAACATTTTCCAGGTCATGGCGATGTGGATGTAGACTCGCATATGGACCTGCCGGTGATCAATAAAACCATGAAGCAACTGGACACTGCCGAACTCATGCCTTTCAAGGCAGTATTCGAGGCTGGAATAGGCAGTGTGATGATCGCCCATCTTTATATACCCGCTATTGATAACACTCCCAATCGCGCCACATCCATTTCAAAGAATAATGTAACCGGACTATTACGAGATAGCCTGGGTTACCAGGGCCTCACATTTACGGATGCCCTTGAAATGAAAGGGGTGGCCAAATATTTTCCCAGTGGCACCATCGCTGTGGAAGCGCTTATTGCAGGAAATGATATGCTTTGCCTGCCGGCCAGTGTACCGGAAAGTATTGATGTGATCAAAAAAGCGTTGTCCGATGGAAGATTGAAGCAGGATGACATCGATGCCCGCGTAAAAAAAGTGCTGGCTGCCAAATACCAGCTTGGGCTGAATAAATGGACCCCTATTGATACTACCAACCTGGTAAATGACCTGAATGCAAAAACGGATGCTATTCGTCGCGAAGCAGCGGAAAAGACCATCGTGGTGCTTTCAGATGCAAGTACAAAATCGTCACGTACTGATTATGAAGGGATACCTGTTAAAGCAGGAGGGAAAATTGCCTATATAGGGGTAGGCCTTACCGAAATGAATGCTTTTGCCCGCCGTATGCAGGATGACCTGCAGGCCGATATTTTTATGATCTCTTATAAAGATGGGAAAGCTAAGGCGGATTCTATATTGGCACAGGTACCTAAAGACGGTAAATATGATGCGATCGTTCTGGGCTATCATAATTATTCGCTGCGCCCTGCTGATAATTTCG
Source organism: Chitinophagaceae bacterium (assembly GCA_016720565.1). Taxonomy (GTDB): domain Bacteria; phylum Bacteroidota; class Bacteroidia; order Chitinophagales; family Chitinophagaceae; genus JJ008. The sequence continues at coordinate 415,110 of JADKKJ010000011.1, read as the reverse complement.
GGATAAGCAATACATCACTTGGACTTTACCGTGATCTTAATTTCATAAAGACCATCACTGTTAGTTTTGGAAATGTATTGGCCAATAAAAATTTCTGTGATGCCTATTCACTGATGGCCTGTCACCAGGATGATTCAATAACCCAGGAGGTGGCTGCTGATATACTGGAAGGAAAGATCAATGCCGCTGGTCACCTGCCTGTATCCGTATGCCAGTTTAAGTACGGTTATGGCATTGTAAAGAATGAAAAAGACCCTTCCTGGCATAAACTAAGCAAACTGGATGCTGTGGATTCCATCGCCAGGCAGGCGATCAATGAAAAAGTATTTCCTGGTTGTGTGGTACTGGCTGTTCACGAAGGGGAGATCATATACCATAAGGCTTTCGGCAGATATGAATACGAACCTTCTCCTCCCACTACGGTGGAAAGCATATTCGATCTTGCCTCGGTAACCAAGGTTTCCGCGACCACTGTATCTGTTATGAAGTTATATGAGGAAGGAAAGCTGGACCTGAAGAAAGAATTGGGTGATTACCTGCCGGTAGTCAGGGGTACAAACAAAGCCAGCCTCAAGATCGAGGATATTCTATTGCACCAGGCAGGATTGGTTCCCTTCATTGCTTTTTACAAAGAGACCATTGATTCTGTTTCCGGACTTCCCAGGCCGGAATACTATTCAGACAAAATGAAGCCGGGCTTTTCAGTAAGGGTGGCAGAAAACCTTTACCTGAAAAATGATTACCAGGATGTGATTATGAATCGCATTCTTAAAAGTCCACTGGGCCCAAAGAACAAATATGTATACAGTGATAATGATTTTATTTTCCTGGGTAAAGTGGTAGAACAGATCAGCGGAAAGACCCTGGACCAGTATGTGATGGATAATTTTTATAAGCCCATGGGCATGGTAACCACCGGTTTTAAACCAAGGGAGAGATTTGCTGCCAATCGTATGGTACCCACAGAAACAGAAAAATGGTTTCGCCGCCAAACCATGCAGGGCGATGTGCATGATGAGGGCGCTTCTTTATTTGGTGGTGTAGCAGGACATGCAGGATTATTCTCTGATGCTTATGACCTGGCCTTGCTTTACCAGATGCTTTTGAATGGAGGTGAGTTCAATGGGAAAAGATACCTGGCTGAAGAGACCATAAAATTATTTACGGCCTACCATAGTGCGGTTAGCCGTCGTGGTTTTGGTTTCGACAAACCTGAAAAAGATAACCTGACCCGGAAGGATCCATATCCGGCTACTAAAGTTTCATTGGAGACATTTGGCCATACCGGTTTTACGGGCACCTGCGTTTGGGTGGATCCAAAGTCTAACCTGGTTTATATATTCCTATCCAATCGCGTTTATCCTACACGCGATAATAATAAGATCTCACAATTATTGATAAGGGGGAAAATACAGGATGCTATTTATGCAGCAATCGGAAGATAGTCAGGACCCTTCGGTTTTTCCATCATCCGGCTTCTTCGCTATTCCTTTTTGTATTGTAGGCCTTTGATCGGGTCTTCTTTGTGGCTGACTGCCGCCCTGTTGTTTTGGCTGGTTACCCTGTGGCCTTTGCTGTGGTCGCTGACCCTGTTGTTTATTCTGAGGTTGTTGTCCCTGTCTTTGTGATTGGCCCTGACCCTGATTTTGGCCCTGTCCCTGACGTTGTCCTTGTCCCTGGCCTTGCCCTTGTTGACCCGGACCTCTTTTTTTCTGCTGTTGTTTTTTCCGGTCGCTGCGTTCCAGGGTGCGAAGGCTGATCTGTCCTACCAATTCTACAAATTCAGGTTCGGTCTCTTTATTTTTTGAAGCCAGCTCTACCGGTTCTAATTCATCCGGACGGATATTCTGCTGGTTCAGTGATTTTATTTTCCTGACCCTTTCGATCGTCAATGGATATTGCTTATTGGAGTCAGGCAGCGTATACCACATCAGGTTTTTGAAAATATCTTTTTTGATCAGGAAGGCATTGCCTTTAGCTACCTGAAGTATATCGCAATTATCCGGGAAATGCTGTAAGGCATCCAGGTAAGTATCCAGTTCATAATTAAGACAGCATTTTAAACGCCCGCATTGTCCACTCAATTTTACCTGGTTGATCGAAAGGTTCTGGTAGCGTGCAGCAGCTGTATTCACCGATTTAAAATCCGTGAGCCAGGTGCTGCAGCAAAGTTCTCTTCCGCAGGATCCAATGCCGCCCACTTTACCTGCTTCCTGCCTGGCACCTATCTGGCGCATTTCTACTTTAACCTTGAATTCAGAGGCATAGACCTTGATCAGTTCACGGAAATCGACACGGCCATCGGCGATATAAAAGAAGGTAGCCTTTCTGCCATCAGCCTGCATTTCAACCTGGCTGATCTTCATATCCAGTTTTAACTGGCGGGCAATGGCCCGGCTGCGTATCACTGCTTCCGGTTCCCTGGCCTTATTGATCTTCAGTTGTTCAATATCGCGTTCGGTGGCCCGGCGCAATATTTTCCGCATTTCAGGATTATCTTCTTTGGTTCCGCGTTTTTTTAATTGTAGCCGTACGATCTCCCCGGTAAGTGATATTTCACCCACATCAAAACCGCTAACTCCTTCAACGGCTACGAGATCACCTTTTTCAAATTGCTGGAGAGTGGTATTGCGGTAGAAATCTTTTCTTGTACCCTGGCTGAAACTAACCTCGATCACTTTACAGGCGCTTTCCATGTCCGCAATAGGAAGATTGCGCAGCCAGTCATGCGCGTTCATGCGGTTACAACCACCTGAACTGCATCCCCCGTTGCTGTTACAACCATTGGGTTTACCACCTGTTGCTGTGCTGCAACCCGTGCAACTCATTCGATCAAAGGTTAATTATTAATAATAAAGAGGGGAAAGGTCGAGATGCAGTTATCCTTCGAGAAACCTGGTAATATATAAATTAATAGAAGTCTGGTTGAATAACAGTTGGTTATGGTGCCATACATAACCGGTCTCGCACTAGTTCCTAACTCTCAAGTATCCAAATGTACATATTTTGGCTCAAAACGCAAGGCTTAGCTTTCAAGGACCAGCCGATCCTGCAGAATATGGTATAGCTTGATTGTAAGGGCATGGAACAGCATTTTCCCATGCGCATTTCTTTCAATATAATAGCTGGCCCGGTCCAGTTCTTTAATAATGGCCTCCTGCTGATCCATGGCAGCGATCTTATTCAGCCTTTCTGCCAGGTCCAGTTCATTGCCTGGCATGATGGAATCTGGTATTCGGGAGCTATCTCCCTGCTGGTATACCCGAAGGTGAATGGCTTGTTCCAGCATATGATTGAAATACCGAAGAAATTGTTTTTGCTTTTCCCGCCCAAGTCTGCTCACCTCATCCACCCATTTGGCCTGGGCCAATGGCCCCGTTCTTTTGATAGCATTCAGCCAATCCCTTAATAGCGCTTCCCAATCCTCTTCCGCATGCTGAAGCATTTGCAGGGCCTCCCGGTAATTGCCATCGCAAACCCCGGAGATCTGGCGGGCCTTTGCCGGTTCTGTTTTATTTCGGGAAATCAGGGCTTCTTCGATCTCATTACGGTCAAGTGGCATAAGACGTATCAACTGGCAACGGCTTACAATGGTAGGCAGTATCTGTTCCTCATTTTCAGCCACCAGGATGAAAAGTGTATTAAGCGGGGGTTCTTCAATGATCTTTAAAAGTTTGTTGCCTTCTTTTTCCAGTTCTTCCGGCATCCAGATGATCATGATCTTGTATTCGCTCTCAAAACTCTTCAAACTCAGTTTGCGAATGATATCCTCGCATTCTTTGGCCGTTATCTTTCCCTGGCTGTTCTCTTTTTCTTTTATCTGTTCGACCCACTCAAAAAGATTTCCATAAGGGTTCATCTTTACGAACTCGCGCCATTCTGTGATAAAATCTGTAGCTACCGGTGTTTCTCCTGGTTTCCTGGTAACAGTCGGGTAAGAAAAATGTATATCAGGGTGCACCAGTTGCGCGGCTTTTTGACAGGAAGGACAACTTCCGCAGGCATCGGTTAAAGCCCGGACAGGCAGGGAAGTACTGCCCGGCTCTTCTCCAAATAAAGAGGCAGCAGTGGTAGAGGATGCGCTCTTTCCATTTACTTTCTCACAAACTATATATTGGGCCAGGGCCAGAGCCATTGGCAATCCCCCTGTTCCTTCCTTTCCAAGGAACAATAAGGCATGGCTCAGCCGGTTATGCTGAACTAATTCAACCAGTTGTTTTTTTACGGGAAACTGACCTATTACCTGTTGGAATTGCATGCTGCAATTTAAGTGGATAGGTTGATAAGTAGATACTCCCCCTTACTTCAAATATCCCTGAACCTCATCACTCATTGGGTTCACTTTATTATGAAACACTGCAATGAGTTTTCCATCTTCATCCAGCAGGAATTTGGTAAAGTTCCAGTCAACGGGGTTTGAAAGGTATCTTTTCCATACCAGGTCTTTTGAAGTAGTTCCCGGAATAGATTTGGCCAGTTCTTTTGACTGATCGATCAGCCATTTGTAAAGCGGGCATATATCATCTCCTTTTACGGATACTTTTTCTGCCATTGGAAAACTAACCCCATAATTTTTTGTGCAGAATTCTTTGATCTCGGTATTGGAGCCAGGTTCCTGGGCACCGAAATTATTCGCAGGAAAACCAACGATCACCAGTTTGCCTTTATACTTTTCGAATAATGCTTCCAGGTCTTTATACTGAGGAGTATTGCCACATTGGGAGGCTGTATTCACGATCATGATCTTTCTGCCTTTATAGGCCGAAAAATCAATATCATTTCCATCCAATCCGGGAACCTTGAAATCATATATAGAACCGCCTGTTAGCGTGAAGCAGAGCAGTAAACCAGCCAGGAAAGTCTTCATGTCAATAGTTTTTGTTTGTTTTATAAAGTTAAACGAATTATAGCGCCCCTGCGTTGTCTGAATGTTATTGCTTTTCAAAGCAGCCCAGGTCGGGAAGACCCACGGGCCTTGGCTTTCCATCCAGGTCAAGAATAACACCTGCATTGGTTCCTTTGTTCAGTGCTGGGGAAGAAGAACTTAAGTGGAAATTATAGCCGTTATTAAAAGGATCCAGGTTTTCAAACAGGGGGTTCTGGTTCAGCATCTGGTTACTGGTAACATTGGCCGGAGTGGTCCCTGCCTTCCAGATGCCATAATCAAACAACACATTAAATAACGTATTGCCATTTTTTATAACCACTACTTCATCCGTTACCAGCCCGGTCTCTCCCCAGAATATGCAATTCCGGAAGACGGCTGTAAGGTTATTACTGACAGGTGTATTGTTGTTGTATCCAAAATTAGTCAGCTGCACTACCGGTTCTTTATGACTGATAAAACGATTGGAATAACTGGCCACTGTGCAATGCGTGAACTGGTAATTCCCTCCTTTGGTCAGCAACAGGTTCTTGCCGCAATTACTGATCAAACAATTCCTGGCCTGTATGGAAGAATTACTTGAAATGATACCGGCATCATATCCATTATCAATGATGGTCTCATTCAAAACCAGTTTGGGATTCGCATTCACCGATGGATCGATCACACCTAACGACTGGTAGGCATTACGGATCATGGCAAAATTGACCTGGTTGTTTTTCGCATTGGATAAAAAATAAATACCAGGCCATGAAGCGGGGTAATCTTTAAAAGGTTCATCCAGGCGGTCACCGCTGAAAACCACCCGGTCGATCGTATCTTTTAAACCATTTACCTGGAGGGTGCCATCTACTATAAAAGGCGCATCTGCATGCATATAAATGCGGCAACCTTTATTAATGGTAAGGGTTTGATTGGTATTCACCAGTAAGGATCCAAGGATCACATAAGGCTTATCATTGTTCCATGTTTCACTGGAATTTACAATATGGTCGCGAAGGAAATGCGCGTTCTGTCCCCAGGCTTCCAGTTGTACCCAGCTGGTCTTTCCGTTATAACTAATGCGCACGCTGTCCCTCAGCACAAATGGCTGGTTGATGGCAGAGGGATCTACATTCACCTGCATAAAAACATAGAGGCTATCATGGGCCGCCAATTCAAGGTTGGTGAATTCAGTTCCGGAAACACCATCCAGGTTCATTTTAAAAACAGAGGAGGCACCGCCCATCAGCCTAAGAGAACTGATACGCAGTTTCTGGTCATTATCATTTATTACCCTGAACTGGCGGTAGGTAGATCCGGCGCTGACAAATACCGTATCATATTTCAGCGTATCGGCTGTTACGATCAGTCTTGCCTCCGGCGAACTGATAAAGGAATCCTTTTTGCAGGAAACCCAAAACAACCCAGTGATCAAAATAATTAAGAATGAAAAACGCATTACTGTAAAATTAGGAGGATTGGGGCTAATAAAAACCAGCGCCACTTCCTAAACAAAGCAGGGAATCCCTAATCTCTAACCTCTAAACCTGAATCATGCAATACACAAACTCGCCACACTTAAAATACAACCTGCCTTCAACATCTCTTCCCCGCATGATTCCAGCGTAGCTCCCGTGGTGATCACATCATCAACCAGCAGGATATGTTTGCCCTCTAACTGCTGTTTTTCTTTTATAAGAAATTTCCCCTCCATATTCTGCCATCTTTCGATCCTTCCTTTTTTTGTCTGTGTTTCGGTATGCTGGGTCCTGATTACCGCTTTATTCAAAAGGGGGATATTCAACCTATCACAAATTCCTTCCGCTATCAGTTCGGCCTGGTTATAGCCACGGGCTTTTTGTTTTTTGGGAAATAAAGGAAGCGGAACAATGGCCTCTGCGGTTATTCTGTCTGTTTGAATTAATAGATGGCCCAGTAATCTTCCCATTTGCCGGGCCAGTTCCTGGTTACCTTTATATTTGATCTCATGCAGGATCTTTTGCATCAGCGAATGCTTGGTGAAATAATAACCCGCCATAGCTGTATGCAGAGGCAGCCTTCCAAAGAATAATTTTTCTACCGGGTTATCCTTCTGCCTTTCAAAACCAGTATGGGGTAATTCATGCAGGCACTGTAAACATAGTCCTGAATGCAGCGGAAGCAGGTCGCTGCCACAACCCACACAGCAATGCGGGAAGAAAAGATGCAGGATTGATTCTTTTATTTCTTTGTATCGGATCAATTAGAAAAGATACTTGTACACTTCTTCCACCCGGCCCATGGTCACTACTTCTATCTGCGAAGGTTTTTTGGATCCTTTCTGGTAAGCATGATTGTATTTGGAAACAATGATCTTTTCAAATCCAAGTTTTTCCGCTTCTGCTACCCGTTGCTCTATCCGGTTCACAGCCCTGATCTCTCCACTTAGTCCTACTTCTCCGGCAAAACAGATCTGCTGGGGCAATGGCTGGTCTTCAAAAGAAGATAGCAAGGCGCAAAGCACGGCAAGGTCCATGGAAGGGTCTTCCACTTTTATACCGCCTGCTATATTCAAAAAAACGTCTTTTAATCCGAAATGAAAGCCTCCGCGTTTTTCCAAAACAGCTAATAATAACTGCAAACGGCGCAGGTCGAAGCCGGTAACGGTTCGTTGCGGGGTTCCATAAACGGAAGGAGTGACCAGGGCCTGTACTTCCACCAGTAATGGTCTCATTCCTTCAATGGTTGCCGCAATGGCAATGCCACTTAACTGTTCATCCTTCTGGGTGATCAGGATCTCACTGGGATTGATCACACCACGCATACCCCGGTCTGTCATTTCATAGATGCCTAATTCCGCGCTGCTGCCAAATCGATTTTTGAGCGTGCGTAATATTCTATAAGCATAATGCTGGTCCCCTTCAAACTGCAATACGGTATCTACCATATGCTCCAGGATCTTTGGCCCGGCAATGCTTCCATCTTTTGTGATATGCCCAATGAGAAATACAGGGATATTGGTCTCTTTTGCAAAACGCTGGAACTCTGCCGCGCATTCGCGGATCTGCGAAACACTTCCTGGAGAGGATTCGATCAATTGGGTTTGCAGGGTCTGAATAGAGTCTACAATCACCAGCTGTGGTTTTAGTTTTTTGATCTCCTGGAAAATGATCTCGATGGATGTTTCTGTGAGCAGGAAAAAATCTTTGTTATCAGAAGCAGGCAACCGGTCTGCGCGCATGCGTATCTGCTGTTCGCTTTCTTCCCCGCTGATATAAAGCACTTTTATTTTTTTCAGTCCCAATCCAATCTGCAGGAATAAAGTGGATTTACCGATTCCCGGTTCACCGGCCACCAGCACTAAACTTCCCGGAACAATTCCACCACCTAACACACGATCCAGTTCCGGATCATTACTATTGATTCTTTTTTCTTCAGTAGTGATCACATCCTGGATCGGAATGATGCGATTCCTTCTTTTTTCACCATTCAGTTCTTTCCATTCATTTTCATCTTTGCCTTTATCTTTTTGTAATAGTTCTTCCACAAAGCTGTTCCACTTGCCGCAGGATGGACATTGACCAACCCATTTCACGCTTTCATGTCCACAGTTCTGACAAAAAAATGCCGTCTTCGTTTTGCTCATAAATTAAAAATAAAGCATCGCATGAAGTTGGATCGATATTTAATCGACTAATTACAAACGGGCGTTCATAAATACTGCGATCGCTACAAAAAATCAGGAGAAAACAGATGAAAAAAAACCGGGAGTTTTTTAAATGTAAAAAGGGTCAATCTTTCGACTGACCCCCTTACTTACTAACCCATTAAATTCTGTTGCTAAGTTACAATTAAGAGCCAGATTTCAAAATTAATTTTTGTGCTTGTGAATAAATTATGCGACCAATTTTCAGGCTGCTGAATCTCCATAACTTCAGCTAAAAATATTCTATAATATATTATTATTCAGTGAATTATAAATATTCTGGAAACTAGTTTCCATCTGCACCTTACTAACTTTTCAGGCAGAAATAAATGACAAAAAGACGTAAAAAAAAGGTCAGGATCGAATGGATGCAAATTTGTGATATCCACCATCAAAACACTCAAAAAACATGTATCCATCCAACGATATTTTTCTGGTCTCCATGCTGTTTTTAGGCCTTAGTTTGCTGGTTTCGGCCATCCTTAAAGGCAAGTTCTCCAGGTATGGTAAAATAACCCTGGCCAGCGGCCTGTCAGGCCGTGAAATAGCTGAAAAAATGCTCCGGGACAGCGGTATTTACGACGTCCAGGTGACCTCCGTAGAGGGCTTTCTTACAGACCATTATAACCCGGCCAGCCGTACGGTGAACCTGAGCCCGGAGGTCTACAACGGGAACTCCATTTCTTCGGCAGCGGTAGCTGCCCATGAATGTGGCCATGCCGTTCAGCATGCCACCCATTATGGGCCATTGACCTTCCGGACCAGAATGGTACCCCTGGTTCAGGTCAGTTCCATGCTGGTAAACTGGATCCTCCTGGCGGGTGTGGTCATCCTGGCCATGTCGCATAACCCGACTGTTTTGCTGGTCGGTATCATTGTCATGAGCCTGACCGTTCTTTTTACCCTGGTCACCCTCCCGGTGGAGTTCGATGCCAGTAAAAGGGCCCTGGCCTGGTTGCAGCATACTAATATTACAAATGCGGAAGAATACCCTAAAGCAAAAGATGCACTGAAATGGGCTGCTACTACTTATGTGGTTGCCGCGTTAGCTGCTGTGGTGCAGTTAGTGCAGTATGTGATGATATATCTGGGAAACAGGGAGAGGAGTTAGTTAGGAGTTGGCAGTTAGGAGGTAGCAGTCTAGAGTTAATAGTGAGTAATACATTGACTATTCACCATTCACCCTTTCTTAGAGCTTGATCTCCTCCTCGTGGTTATCGTAAAACTTATATTCGGTCAGATGAAGATTGGTATCTGACTGGACAGTGATGCTCCTCCCGTATTTTTTTCTCCACTGGGCTATTTTGGTTTTCCAGAACCAGCCTTTGGTGAGGTAAGCATAGAGAATAGGATGGACAACCAGTTTAAGGTGACTATGCTTATGAGTAACCAGGTAACTAACATTTTTTTCTATTTCGTCTTCGAGTAATAAAGTTGATGAAATTTTTCCAGTTCCGTTGCAGCTTGGGCAGATCTCCTGGGTATTAATATTCATTTCAGGCTTCATGCGCTGGCGGGTGATCTGCATGATGCCGAATTTAGAGATGGGAAGTACCGCATGCTTGGCCCGGTCGGGACGCATGAACTCTTCCATTCTCTCCATCAGTTTTCTCTTGTTCTCAGGAAGCTTCATATCAATGAAGTCAACCACGATAATGCCACCCAGATCGCGGAGCCTCAGCTGCCTTGCGATCTCATCTGCAGCCTCAAGGTTGGTCTCCAACGCATTTTGCTCCTGGTTATTACTAACGCTTTTATACCCGCTGTTCACATCAATGACATGCAGGGCTTCGGTATGCTCTACAATAAGATAGGCACCGCTATCCAGGTTCACTGTTTTGCCAAAAGTTGATTTCACCTGTTTAGTGATACCGAATGCATCGAAAATAGGTGAACCATTCTGGTAGAAGGAAACGATATCCGCTTTTTCAGGAGCGATTCGTTGTATATAGGCTTTGGTATCGGCAAAAAGATTTCGATCGTTCACTACGATCTTATTAAAATCTTCGTTCAGGAGGTCACGAAGAATACTGGTTGTTTTTGTTTGCTCACTTAATACACGGGTGGGGGGAGTGGCGCCTTTCAGATTTTTCTGAATGGTCTTCCACATTTCCTGCAGCATAGTGAGGTCCTCATGTAATTCCGCGGTATTCTTTCCTTCTGCGGCCGTACGAACGATGACACCGAAATTTTTGAATTTAATGGCCTCTACTATCTTTTGCAGCCTTTTCCTTTCTTCAGAAGAATGGATCTTGCGCGAAACTGCCACGATATCATTGAAAGGAGTCAGCACAACGAATCTTCCGGGAAGGGAGATCTCGCAACTCAGTCGCGGGCCTTTTGCCGCGATAGGTTCTTTTAAGATCTGTACCAGGATATTCGGCTTACCGCCCAATACCTCGTTGATCTTGCCGGTCTTGATGATCTCCGGCTCTATAGTGAATTTGCTGAAATCAAGTCCGGTCTCCGATTTATCGGTGATGGACATGGTCGTGAACTTAAGCAGGGATTTAGCGTAGGGGCTGAGATCGGTATAATGCAGGAAGGCGTCTTTTTCAAAGCCAACATCCACAAATGCGGCATTAAGACCCGGAATCAGTTTTTTGACTTTTCCCAGATACAGGTCTCCCACAGCGAAACGTGCATCCGTTTTTTCGTTATGCAGTTCCACCAGTTTTTTGTCCTCCAGCAGGGCGATCTCAACACCCTGGGGGGCCGCATTAATGATCAGTTCTTTGTTCATTACAGCTTAACTCAATGAATCAGCTTTGTGCTGTAAACACCAGTTGCCACGCGCTTTTAAACCTTCGATAAAAACAAATAAAGAGGGGATGGGGGAGGGCGAAGCAACCGGAGACCGGAGAAAAGTTGAGAAAAGTTAAGGAGGTTGAGGAGGTTTAGAAAGACTTGTATAAACCAACCTTCCTAAACCTTCTCAACCCTCTAAACTAATTACTTGTTTCTCTTCTTATGACGATTCTTTCTCAGTCTTTTTTTACGCTTGTGCGTCGCGATCTTATGACGCTTTCTTTTTTTACCACAAGGCATACTCAAATGATTTTTTAAAATGTATATAATAAGTTTTACAACTTCTATTTCTGAAGGTCAGCGATCCTTTTTTCGATCCCGGCCTTCAACTCAGGGATCTTTACCAGCGGAAGACTTTTTGTGTACCAGTCAATGGCCGCTTTCTTATCTGCTTTTCGCTCTGCAATCTCACCCAGTAAAAGCAAGGCATCCAGGCTCTGAGGTTTTATCCTCAAAATGGTCTTGAACCTTTCTTCTGCTTTATCAAACTGGCCAGATAATAATGAAGCTTTTCCAAGCATCATCTGCGCATAGACATTATTACTGTCTTTCTGCGTTACCTCCCTGATCTTCAATATGCCTTCCATGGGCGAAGCGCTGATATTTCCGAAAAGGTAACAGGAACCGAGTCCTATTTTGGCCGAATCGTTATCCGGGTTGAGTTTCAATGATCTTTCAAAAAGGTCTTTGGCCTGCAGGGCTTTCCATTTTCTCCGGTCAAATACCTCATCCTGCTGCAGGTTATTCAAAAACAATTGGGCGGCAAAGGTCAGGCTTTTTTCCGAATTTTCCAATCTTGCTGCTTCGCCCGTATACCAGGCATAGGGCTCAAACGCGTTGGCACTATCGTACCAGAACTTCGCTAACTGTTGATATACTTTGAGTTGCTGATCTTTTACATCCCCGCGAGAGATAGAATGTTCCAGCTCATTTATTCTTACAACCTGTTCAGCTTTAAGCTTTTTTTTGCCTAAAACCAGGAAAGTGTCAATATTGACGTCCGTATGGCCATCGTCTGTATTGGAAGTTCCGGGAGCCATTTCCGCTTTTTCATGTTTCCCTTTGGTTGGACCAAAAAAATAAAGTCCCCCTATCAGCAGGACAGCGACAGCAATAGTGATCAATTGTGGTTTCTTCACGCTAGAAAATTTTCGTGGCGAAGTTACCCCAATCCGCTATATCATTGGGAAATAGAGTTGAAACTATTCTTATGCATCCTCACCAGGACCCTGGTCAGGCTTTAGCTCTTTCAGTTTCTTAACTTCAGCAACGAATTCTTTGGCAGGTTTGAATGCGGGTATATAATGTTCGGGGATATGTACAGCAATATTCTTCTTAATGTTACGACCGATCTTGGCAGCTCTTTTTTTAGTGATAAAACTTCCAAAGCCACGTATATAAATATTTTCACCGGCCGCAAGGGTGTCCTTTACCTCTTTGAACATAGTTTCAAGAGTAACAAGCACATCTACTTTTGGAATTCCTGTTTTTTCAGATATCTGATTGACCAGGTCGGCTTTTCTCATGATTGCAGGTTTTAAGGTTTATTTACCACCAAATTAAATTAAAATTATATGATAGTCAACAGAATAGGCATAAATTTTTTAAGGAATTCCGGATTTTACCTGACCAAACTTTAAAAACCCTGAAAAAACGAGTTTTTAGTCGATTTTTGCCCCTATTTCATGGCAAATCAGGCAATTCCACCCAAACTCAGGCATTTTTCGCGTACCCTTTTAAAATGGGACAAGGATAAAAATGACCGTCCCATGCCCTGGAAAGGGGAAAAGGACCCCTACAAGATCTGGATCAGCGAGATCATTCTGCAACAAACCCGCGTGGACCAGGGAATGGATTATTATATCCGATTCATAAAAAATTTTCCGCGGCTGCAGGACCTTGCCAAAGCCAGCGATGAAAAAGTTTTAAAACTATGGGAAGGGCTGGGCTATTATTCACGTTGCCGAAACCTGCTTAGTACCGCACGCTATATCAATGATTCACTTAATGGTGAATTTCCTTCAAGCTATGAAAGCATCATATCATTGAAAGGAATAGGACCTTATACAGCCGCCGCCATCTCATCCTTTGCATTCGGACTTCCGCATGCGGTGATCGATGGAAATGTGTTCCGCGTTATTTCAAGACTTACGGGCATTGATCAACCTGTTGATTCTACTGAAGGCAAAAAAATATTCAGCGGCATTGCCCAGGAATGGCTGGATAAAAAACAGGCCGGGAAATACAACCAGGCCATCATGGATTTTGGCGCCACGGTTTGTAAGCCCCAGCAACCATTGTGTACCGAATGTCCATTTAGATCCTCTTGTTTCGCCTTTCAAAACAGTAAGGTCAATGATCTTCCTGTGAAAGCAAAAAAACAGAAACTAAGGCAGCGTTTTTTTTATTATTTCATCCTGAGCCATAAAAAAGAAAAGGCAGTAAGGCTTCGGGAGAAAAAAGATATATGGCTGGGTCTTTATGAATTTCCGTTGATAGAAACGGCTGCTGCTGCAAGCCAGGAGCAACTTATCAGGATGGCAGAAAAAAATGGGTGGCTTAAAAAAGGGGCCTATAGTTTTAAAGCTCTTTCTAAAACCCATAAGCAACTCCTTTCACACCAGAAACTGGAAGGCCAGTTCATTGAAATAGAACTTCTGAATAAACCAAAAGAAACAGGCTGGCAATGGGTGAACAAGGCCCTGATGAAAAAACTGGCCTTTCCCCGGTTTATCAATAATTACCTTGAAAACCGCTTGTGATAATTTTTTTTGGTAGATTCAGTAAAATCTTTTCTTGCTGAGATCGATACATATCATTTCTGTATTGAACTTTTTTCTACTAACCAGCCAGGTCAATGGACAGGATAGCCTTAGTGTTGCCGACCCAAAAGCCTCAAAAATAATATTGCTGCATTTTGATAAGGAAAGCTATTATGCCGGAGACACGGTATTTTTCAAGGCCTATTTGTATACTGATTTTAATCCTGATCTCTCTGTCACTAACCTTTTGATCGCTTTTTATAATGCGGCTGGAATAAAAATAACCGAGCAACGATACCCGGTATTTGGTGGCTGTTGCTATGGCAACCTTGCGCTTTCTGATAGCGCGGAGCATGGTTTGTATTATTTCCAGGCGATCACGCCGGAACAGCTGATGCGCAAAGATTCTATTGGATATATCCGTCAGGTATTTGTTTTCAATCCTAAGCGGGTACCACCTTATTTAAAAGAATCCCCTAAACCAGAATATGTGGTTCAATTTTTCCCTCAGGGCGGTGAACTGGTAGCAGGAATTAGTAACCAGGTACTGTTCACTGCCACCGACCAGTATGGTAATCCGGCACCGGTGAAAGGAAAATTGCTGGATGATCAGCAGAATATGCTTACCGAATTTGAGAGCCCCGATGGAAAAGGTTCTTTCTTTCTTTTTCCTGAATTGAAAGCCTATACAGCAAGTGTCAGCCTGCCTGGATATGAAAAAAACCAATCGTTTGAATTGCCGGCAGTAAGATCAAAAGGCGCTGTATTAAGGATCGAGGAAAATGGAGCCGGAAAAAAATATCTGATCGAGGTCAGCGATAGTATGGACAGGGAAGGATTGACACTGCTCGGGGAGATGAATGACAAACTGGTTTTTCAATTACCACTGAAAGGAGCTTACAATAGTTTTACCGGGGTCATACCCGCTTCAAAACTTCCTTCAGGAATACTTTTCCTGGCAGTCCGTAATGGGCAGGGAGGGATCCTGGCAGAGAATCATTGCCAGATAGATAATGGCGAATATAGAAAAACGGCTGAATTGGTCATAGACAGCCTCGACCTCGCTGAGGGGGGTAAAAATGTGCTGACGATTGACCTGAAAGACTCGATCTGGGCCGCCCTTTCATTATCTGTAACAGATCCGGACATTACAGAACCCATGTTAAGCATTGGCAGTAATATTATCGAGGATGCTTTTTTCTATAATAAACATGGCAAACAAAAACCCGATTGGAAAACGATCTTCGCAGATAACGCGGAACAGGCACCTTTTATTGAAGATTTTATCAACATTGCCGGAAAGGTTTATAAGGAAGGAACTAACAAATTAATAAGGGAGGGACAGTTGGTCTTTATGGTGACCACTAAAGATTCGGCGAATAATTTTCTATTCAGCACCATTGATACCAGTGGAAGTTTTCAACTGAATAACCTGGTATTTGCCGATACAGCTAAGTTTGGTTACGTAATGACCAAACCAAAAGGAAAAGGCGTAGGTGTAAGTATCCAGCTTGACAGGCCTCCTTATAAAATGCCTGGAATATTGCCCTTCTCGCCGGTTTTACCACAATTGCATTTTGACAAGATATTCCTGGGAGATACCAGCCAAAGAAATCCACTCGTTGCCCGATTTGATTCGGTAATGAAAGGAGCTGATAAATATAAATTATTAGAGGAGGCGGTCGTTCTGGCAACCACCAGGAAACGAAACCCTACCCTGGTGGTGAATGAGCAATATACTTCAGGGCTATTCTCTGCTATGGGGATGCCAAAAGTGATGGATCTTATCAATGACCCACCCGTTGGAGGAGGTAATATATTTGATTATATCAGTGGTAAATGGGCAGGGGTAAGAGTGACCAGGAAAAATGGCTTTGATTATACAGTAACAACGAACAGGTCACCCTCTTTAATGTCTATGATGCTCGGAGAGCAGACAGAGACAATATTTTACCTGAATGAGCACCAGGTCGCAGCTGCGGAGCTAACGATGATCCCTTTATCAGATTTTGCACTGATAAAATTTTTCCCTCCGGGTACCCATCAATTAGGTTTCAGCAGCCTTAGTCCCATACTTGCCGCATATACTAAAAAAGATTCTGATTCCTACCAGGGGTATGGGATTATGAATGATTTCAAGTTTGCTGGATATAACAACTCAGATCTTTTATCCGATGATGAATACAACCAATATCACAGTGGGAAAACAGGATGTATTTACTGGAAACCTGATCTGTTACTCGCAGCGGAAAATACAAAACTTACCGTTCGATTTGTTAACCCAAGGCATGCCCGGTCATTCCATATACTCCTCCAGGGAATTACGGGCAATGGTGAACTGATCTACCTGGAAAAGACGATCTCTGCTAAATAGCATTAGGCTACCTCCCAACTTTAAAAATTCGTCAAAAAAAATTAACTTTAAGAAGAAAGGGCCATTGACGATTTCTAATTTAAAAGAGATAATCTATGAGAGGAGTAAATCGTGTAATGCTGATCGGCAACCTGGGCAAAGAACCAGAAGTGCAATACCTGGAAGGTAATATTGCCGTAGCCAAATTCCCCCTGGCCACCACAGAAACGTTTAAGGACCGCACCGGCAAACTGGTGTCTCAAACAGAATGGCATACTGTCGTGTTATGGCGGGGATTGGCCGAACTGGCCCAGAAATACCTTCATAAAAGCAGTCTTGTTTATATAGAGGGCCGCCTTCGCACACGCAGCTGGGATGATAAGGATGGAAACCGCAAATTCGCCACGGAAGTGGTAGGCGATAACCTGATCATGCTGGATAAAAGAGCCGATACAGGTTCGCCACCCCCGGATGGTGGCACAGAAGGCCCTGGTTCAGGGGATATAATGCCCGATCCATCAAATGACCTGCCTTATTGAGTGGGAACTGTATTTTTGCATCTAAACAGGTTGTTTTGGAAACTCATTCGGTACTTATCTCTCAATTATATCAACTCTTCCATTTACTTTATATAAATCCCAAGGGGACAAGCTTTCTTGTAATCATCCTATTGATCCTGCTCCTCCTGGCTTTCACGATCTCCGGAGCGGAAGTGGCCCTTTTCTCGCTGGGCAGTAAGGATATCAATATGCTGAAGACAAAAAACAATCCGGGCGCGAAAAGAATTGTTACCCTGCTGGAAGAACCCAAAGAGGTCTATGCTTCCCTGCTGATCAGCGGAACCTTTGTGAATATCAGCATAATCGTATTGCTGAATTACCTGCTCACCCAGTTCATTACATTCAACGATCCGGGGGGAATGGTGGAAGTCATCATCAAAGTGCTGATCATTGCTTTCGTACTGGTTTTTATTGGTAAGATCTTTCCAAAGGTCTGGGCCGCCCAAAACAATCTTCGTTTTGCCTACGGATCGGCGGTTGTGGTAGAAGCGATCCATCTTTTATTAAGAAGGATCAGCCGGTGGACCATTTCGCTGGCCGATGGTATTGGTAAAAAAGCAGGGGCCGACCGCAGCCAGGCCATGAGCATAAAAGAACTGGATGAGGCCATCGATATAAAATCGGATGAAGAAGCCTCCCAGGACGAAAAGAATATCATGAAGGGTATTGTGAAGTTTGGCAATATCTCTGTTCGGCAGATCATGAAAAGCCGCCTGGATGTAAGCGGTGTAGACCATTCCATCAGCTTTGGGGAACTGATAAAAAAAGTAGAGGAACTGCATTATACAAGGCTTCCGATTTACCGCCAGAGCCTGGATGATGTGCTGGGACTGATCAATACAAAAGACCTGATTCCCCACCTGGATGAAGGTGAGCAGTTCAACTGGCATAGCCTGATCCGACCGCCATTCTTTGTGCCGGAGACCAAATTAATTGAAGACCTGCTCAAAGAATTCCAGCAGAAAAGGGTGCATTTCGCAGTGGTGGTAGATGAGTTTGGCGGAACCAGCGGCATTGTTACCATGGAAGATATTCTCGAAGAGATCATCGGAGAGATCAAAGATGAATTTGACGAAGATGAGGTCAGCAACCGCAAGATCGATGACCATAACTATCTATTTGAAGGCAGGACCATGATCAATGATGCCTGTCGCATCATGAACATTCCCCGCGATACCTTTGATCCTGTAAGAGGCGACAGCGAATCTATTGGCGGACTGGTACTGGAACTGGCCGGAGAATTTCCCGCGGAAAGATCCACCATTCGAAGCGGCGATTTTGAATTCACTATCATTGAAAAAGATAACAATCGTATCCTGCAGGTGCAGGTTAGTATAAAACCGATGGAGAGCAACTGATGAGAACCACCATTTTTTATTTCGGGATTATTTTCTGCGCGCTTGTATTATCCTGTAACAGTGATTACAGCGCCGGCAAGAAAAAAGGGTATTTCCGCATTGAGCTACCTGCCAAAAAATACCAGCAATTTAATATGCCGGGCTATCCCTACAGTTTCGAATATCCTGTTTATGGTAACGTGGTACGCGATACGGTATTCTTCAATGATAAGGCCGGCGATTACTGGATCAATATTGATATTCCCAAACTGGGAGGCCGTATACATATCAGTTATAAACCTATCAACAGCGAGAACCAGTTTGATTCCCTGGTAAGGGATGGGTTTAAAATGGCCTATAAACAACATGTGGATGTATCCACAGGGATCCTGGATAGCCAGATGCGTACCCCAAATGGCGTGGAAGGGATCTATTTCTCCCTGAAAGGCAATACCGCTACGGCCAACCAGTTCTTCCTCACCGATTCCACCAAACATTTCCTTCGCGGGGCACTTTATTTTGATGCTACCCCCAATGAAGATTCACTGAGTATAGTCAATGATTTTCTGAAAGAAGATCTGAAACATTTAATAAACACCCTTAAATGGAAATAACCAGTCTTACGGGACTGGCTATTCCGGGATATGGGTATTATTTTTTGTGAACGGCTGTTACGCTGTCGGCCACAATAACCTCTTTTTCTTCCACGATCTCTTCCTCATCCGGTATACGTCCACGTCCGAATTCCTTAAAACGGAATTTACGGGTGCCGGCTTTTTTCACCTCCGTTCTTACATTGTTGTTTGTTTTTTTAACCTCCTTTACGTTGGTTACAGGTTCGGTGATATCAGCTTTTTCAACTACCACTGTTTTTTCGTCAGTGAGGTTGGGTTTTTCAACCTGCTTTTTTTCCGAGTAAAGGGTTTTGAATTCTTTTTTCTGGCTGGTCCTTTTATAATCCACGAAACCATAAATGGAGGCGCCGATCATTAACGCCGCGCCGGCGTACAACATTTTTTTCATTGTTTTTTTTGTTTTTATTGTCGGGTAATTATTGTGTTGCAAAAGAACGCAGGTAATGACGGCTCTGCCGGTATATAATGTATTCTGCCAGCAGCATATTTCCCACTACACTGATCCAAAGGGATATTTCATAATTCTCCAGGTGTCCCCATCCCAGCAGGAAAAAAGCGATATGGTAAACCCGGAAGGTGACCGCCGTCATGGCCATGGCGTAACTGCGCATCATCCAGATCTTATGGGCCACTATGTTTTTCTTTTGGATAGTAGTCAATCCATAAAGAGTTGTAATGAACCACCAGGCGGCCATAAACAGGAAAAGCGATCTTTCCCAGAAGGAGCCTTTGGCAAAAAAAGCCATATATAAACCCGTAGGTGCACCCAATACCAGTACCACAAACACATAGATCTTACCGGAAATACGGTGGATGGCTTTTGATCTTTTCAGGATATAACGGGAGAATTGGATAAGTGCGGTAGCTATACATAATGAACCTGCGGCTATATGCACATAAAAACAGGCACTGTAAACGCTGCTCTGGAATAGGAACAGCCTTTCTTCAATAAAAATGAATTCTTTGCTGAAGCTGAAATAAGGAAGGGTATTATAGATCAGTAACAGGCTGAAGAATATCACCGGCAGCCAGAACATCATCTGGAACAATACGCCGACAGAACGTTGAAAGGTAAGCAGCCGGGAGTTTAGCATACATGGTTTTGCATATGGATGCCTTTGTCGGCCATAGTCCATAATCCATGTCTGTTATAGCCTTGTTAAACCCTTCATCTATCCCTGCCTGTTCTTCCTTAAATTTGCCTCATGATAATCATTGACGATGTACTGGTCAGCGATGAGATCGTGGAAAAGCAATTTGTTTGCGACCTGTCAAAATGCAAAGGCGGTTGTTGTGAAGATGGTGATGCCGGTGCTCCATTAGAATCAGAGGAGCTGGATATCATCCTGGAAGTATACGATAAGATCAAGCCCTATCTTACGGAGGCCTCCATTAAAGAGATCGATAAGAATGGCAAATACCATTATGATCGCGAATTTGGCTGGGTAACGCCCACCCTGGCCAGCGACCGGGAGATCTGTGTTTATGCAAAAAGGGATAAAAAAGGAATGATCCTCTGCGCATTTGAGCAAGCTTATAATGATGGAGTGATAGGTTGGAAAAAACCTGTAAGCTGCCATTTGTTTCCCATCATTGCCTATAAAGCGGGCAAGAACGGCTACCAGCGGATCAATTATGAGGCCAGGGAAGGATTGTGTGATCCGGCTTGCGGACTGGGGGAAAAACTGAAGGTGCCTACCTATGAATTCTTAAAAGAGCCATTGATCCGTAAATTCGGAGAAGGGTTTTACGAGGCCCTGGATAAGATCGCTAAAGACTACTACGATAAAAGATCGGAGGTAAAGAAAAAATAAGCATGAAAGACACTGCCGCCAGCTTCATGGCCAAAAGCACGGTACGCGCGGGCGATAAAGAACATCGCCGTAAGATCAATTTTAATATTGGCCGGTATAATGCTGTTGTACCCCAGGGAAAGAAACAATTCCTGGATATAAACCTGGCACGCGAAAAGGCAAAGAACCAGAAATGGAAGGCCATTTCCCAACTGGATAAGGAACTGGAAAAATTTGAGGCCTTACTGGTAAGAAGAGGAGTGAAAGTGATCTGGGCCGAGACCGCGGAACAGGCGCTGGAAGAGATCGGGCGGATCTGCAAAGAGAAGAATTGCAAAACACTGGTGAAGAGCAAAAGTATGGTGACCGAAGAGATCCATCTCAATGCTTACCTCGAAAAAATGGGTATTGAAAGTGTGGAGACGGACCTGGGAGAATATATACAGCAATTGGATGGTGAGCCACCCTATCATATCGTTACTCCTGCCATGCATAAAAGCAAGGAAGATGTAGCTAAATTATTTCATGAAAAACTGGGTACGGATAAGAAGGCCAGTCCGGAAGAGCTTACCCTTATAGCCCGTGATATTTTAAGAGAGAAATATGTAAAAGCCGAAGTTGGAGTAACGGGTGCCAATTTTATTATCGCGGATATTGGCGGTATCGCAGTTACAGAGAATGAAGGCAATGCCCGTTTGAGTTGTTCATTTCCTTCCACGCATATTGTGATCACAGGTATTGAGAAGGTGATCCCTTCCATGAATGACCTGGCATTGTTCTGGCCTTTGCTTGCCACCTATGGTACAGGTCAGCAGATAACGGTTTATAATACGATCATAACTGGTCCAAGGAAAGCCAACGAAACAGATGGCCCGGCCGATATGTATGTGATCTTACTGGATAATGGCCGCACGAATATCCTGAAGGATGAGAAACAGAGAGAAAGCCTTTATTGCATTCGATGCGGGGCCTGTTTAAATGCCTGCCCGGTGTATAAGAATATTGGCGGTCATGCTTACGAAGCTACCTATTCAGGTCCGATCGGTTCAGTTATCACCCCGCATTTAAGAGGTATGGAAGAATGGAAGCATTTAAGTTATGCTTCTTCACTTTGCGGAAACTGTACGGAGGTTTGCGCGGTTAAGATCAATTTGCATGAGTTATTGCTGGATAACAGGCATGAGGCCGCAACCAGTGGGTATAATGGGTCGGCGGAAAAATGGGCCTGGAAAGCCTGGAAGCAGGGGATGCTTCGGAGATCATGGATGAATATGGCTTCGGGGAAGATGAAGAACTGGGTAGTGAATTCGGTGGTGAAGGGCTGGACCGATCACAGAGGAAAAATGGAATTCCCTGACAAAAGCTTTAACCAGCTATGGAAAGAGAAGTTTAAGTAAACCGATAAAGAATACCTTGTTCATATATGCAGAACGAAACAGCCCAAGGCTAAGCTATATCGCCGAGTTTGCGGGCAGGCAATGTATTGGCGAACCCTTCAGGGTAACGCAGAATGCGGAAGAATACAGAAACTCCGCTTTTCCCAAAATTAATTATAGTGATCGTGCTTTACAGGATGGAGAGATATGGATCCGTCCAAATGGTTTATTATTCGAAAATAGTATTAAGCAGCAGGCCATTCATTGTTCTGAGTTGGATGGCCTGAAAATATTTTTTCAAAATGAAGGCTCCCCTGGCTTTGATGTCTTTGCCGCCAGCTTTTTCCTGATCAGCCGGTATGAAGAGTATTTGCCACACGTGAAAGATGAGTATGGCAGGTATGGGCATGTAAACTCAATCGCTTATAAAAATGGATTCCTGGACCAGCCATTGGTAAATAAATGGATGGGCCTGTTAAGAAAAAAACTGGGTACCGAAGATCCTGATCGATTTGAGTTTTTACCCACCTATGATATAGATGAAGCCTGGTCGTACAGGCATAAGCCCTGGTTCAGGAATATGGGGGGTATGTACCGTGACCTGTTAAAAGGTGACAGGGAAAGGGTAAGGCTGAGGAAAAATGTAAGGGCAGGGAAGAGACAAGATCCTTATGATTCATTTGAATGGTTGTATGCCCTGCATGAGAAATTTATATTGAAGCCTTTGTATTTTTTCCTCGTGGCGGAAGCCAATGGGAAATATGATAAGAACATCCCTCCCTCCAATGAGGCAATGATGGACCTGATCAAAAATATTTCTTCACGATATGAGATTGGGGTGCACCCTTCCTGGCAAAGTGGAGATCGTTCGGAACTTTTGAAAAAAGAGATCAGTTTGTTGCAGCAGATCACAGGGAAAAATATATCCGTTTCACGTCAGCATTTTTTACGTTTTAATTTGCCTGAAGGGTACAGGCGTTTGATCGACGCAGGAATTAAAGAGGATCATTCCATGGGCTATGGCACTATCAACGGCTTCCGCGCATCAGTGTCCTCTTCTTTTTACTGGTATGATCTTGAGAGGGATCAGGTCGCTGATCTATTCGTGCATCCTTTCTGTTTTATGGATGCGAATTCATATTATGAGCAGAGGCAAACTCCGCAGCAAACCAGCCAGGAGTTGCTGAAATACCTGCATGAGGTCCGTTCTGTCAATGGCCGAATGATAACCCTATGGCATAATACATTTTTGGGCGATGAGGAAAGATTTAGCGGATGGGGGCAGGTGTATGAGGAGTTTGTAAAGGAAGTTAAAATAGCAAGGTGATGAGGAGATTGATATTTAAACTAAGAGAGCAGGTAAAATTCAAGATTGCCAGGCCCTTGCTGCTTAAAATTGGAAACTGGATCGGAAAGTATTCAATGGTAGGCGATCATCCTGTTTTTGATAACAGCCAGTTTATCTGGACAAATCTGCTGGAAGAAAATTGGACCCTGATAAGGGAGGAATTGGAGAACATACTCCCTTTTCACCAGCAGCTTCCAAACTTGCAGGATATTCAGCAGGAACAAATGGTATTGAACCAGGATAATAACTGGAAAACCTTTTTTCTTTTTGGTTTTGGTATTAAGGCGACGCTGAATTGCCAATCCTGCCCAATTACAACTTCGCTGCTCGAGCAAATTCCCGGAATGAAAACAGCTTTTTTTTCTGTGCTTTCCCCTCATAAACATATACCAGCTCATAAAGGGATTTTTAAAGGTCTGATCAGAAGTCATCTTGGGCTAATAATACCGGGCAAACAGGGTGATTGTGTAATGAGGATAGATAAAGAGAATATATGCTGGCAGCCTGGCAAGGCGGTGGTTTTTGATGACACCTATGAGCATGAGGTTTGGAATAACACCGGGGAGCTGCGGGTTGTGCTACTGCTGGATGTTATAAGGCCGTTCAAGTCACCACTCTCCTGGATAAATAATACCATTATTAATCTTATCGGCAATTCCTCTTATGTAAAGGAAGCAATGAAAAATCACGAGAAATGGGAAAATAAATTCTACACGCATGTTGGGTAAAAGTTTATTCACGATTGCTCTTATTTTTTTCTTACCCGATCTCTTTGGCCAGGGAAAGAGCAATGATCTGCAGATCACCCCGCTCACAGGGGATTTTTATATTTATACTACCTACAATTTATATGAGGGAGAAAAGATCCCCGCAAATGGAATGTACCTGGTGACTGCCAAAGGAGTTGTATTATTCGATACTCCCTGGGATACCGCCCAGTTTCAACCTTTGCTGGATAGTATAAAGGTCAGACATCAAAAACAGGTAGTGCTTTGCATTTCCACACATTTTCATGAAGACAGGACAGCAGGACTTGAATTTTACAGAAGCCAGGGGATAAAAACCTATACTACAATTCTTACAGATAGCCTGAGTAAAAAAACAAACAAAAAAAGGGCGGAATCCCTGATTGCAAAGGATACGATCTTTAATATTGGCGGATATACTTTCGAAACTTATTATCCCGGGCCGGGTCATTCTCCGGATAATATCATCATATGGTTCAACGAACAGCAACTTCTTTATGGAGCTTGTTTGATCAAAAGCGCCAGTGACGATAACCTGGGCAATTTGGGCGATGCTAATAAGCTGGAGTATGCTTCAACAATAAAAAAAGTTCAGAAAAAATGCCGGAATCCTAAGTATATCATTGTTGGGCATGGAGACTGGACCGATCTTAGATCGCTGAAGCATACAGGGGTGATGGCTGAAGATCTACGGAAGATAAAAGCTGGGAAATCAACCATGAAATAATTCAATATTCATACATGAGTCAGGGTCAAAATTTGAAATTGGCGGAGCCGGAACATCCAAAACAGGAGTTCCAGGTGAAAAAAATTACCTTCTTCAGTAATTCCATATTCGCCATTGCTATTACTCCTTATTTTAAAATGCACTATTTTGGAAGGAACCCCGATTCAGAAAGAATATCTTTAACGGGTAATAAAATTTTCTCAACCCAAATCAAACCCAGCACTGTGAATAGATCAGCCTTTTTACTGACTCTTTTTTTTCTTGTCTTTTCCGCCGGTATTTCCTATTCCCAGGCTGACTACAAAATAACCAGTAATGAACTTACTATGCTGGTTGGTTCCTGGAAAGGCTCGCTGACCTACCTGGATTATAGTTCTGGTAAACCCTATACAATGCCGGCCGACCTGGTCATTTCAAAAATAGAAGCGAAAGACCAGTATAGTTTTTCACATCTTTATCCAAACGAGCCAAAAGCTAATTCAACAGATACTTTTCGTATTTCCGATGAGGGGGGATCCATAAATGGCGAAAAAATAATACTGAGGGAAACCCTGGAGGATGGAACGGTGGAAATTATTACCGAGACCACTGGCAAGGATGGCAATGATAATAAAGATGCGATCATCAGGCACCGCTATAGAATTGGGAAAACAACGTTCCAAACCGTTAAGGAGGTCAGGTTCCTGGACCAGCAAGATTGGATAAAGCGAAATGAATACTATTATTTAAAACAGGGTTAAGGGAAAATTCCGGGTTTACGAGGAGGTCTGTAGTTGATAAAAGCATGGAACTATTTAATGCCTAGTTGCCGTTACCAACCCTGTTGATCTCATCGGCCGCACCACCCTCAGAACGGTTGATCGCTTTCATGGCTTTTCCAAAACGCCAGCTGAAATTCAGTCGCACCACCCTGGAATCCCATTTAACAGTAAATGGTTCATGGGCATTCTCAAATGTAGAATAGCCCGAATAATTGGTGAAATAGGTTATATCGCGAACACTCAATTTCAATGAGCCTTTGTTCTTTAGTATTTGCTTTGAAATACCCAGGTTCAATTCTCCCTGAGGTTTCAGCCATTCCTGCAGGTCGATCTGGCTTTTGGTCTGGTAATACCCGCTCACCTCAAATCCCCAGCCTTTTTTCAATTGCACCTGGTTATTAATACTGATATTCAACTGGGTCACTTTGGCCGTCAGTGGCGCCCATACAACCCCTTTAATGATCTTATGGTTAAGCACCGCAACCGCAGTGAGGTTCCACCATTTTGTAATGGGTCGCTGGAAAGTTTCAGAGACACCGAAATTCTGGAAGGATCCTACATTTCCCCGGGTATAGATGATCGTATTCTTGTTTACATTACTACTGTTGGAATCAATCAGGAAGATCTGCGAAAAATAATCGCTGAGGTAACCATAGGAAAATTCAGTGGTCAGCATTTGTTTATAGGTATGCGATAAGGCAAAGTTCCAGGTATACTGCGGTTTGATAAAAGGATTCCCCGATTCATAAGTATACTTATTCAATATCGTCTGGAAAGGATTCAGGTTTTGAAACGGTGGTCGGTCAATTCTCCTTCCTATCCGGAAAGTAATGCTGTTATTACTGTCGGCATCATAGGAAATAAAGGCGGTAGGGAAAAAACTGCCATAGTTCTTTTTAAAGGCCGAATCTTTTACTATTGAATTGCCCAATTGATGGGCCTTGTAAGTCGTATATTCAAAGCGAAGCCCGGCCTGCCAATGCCATTTCCCCTGTTTTGCATCCAGGCTTGAATATAAAGCGGTAATATTTTCATTGTAAAGAAAATGATTACTTCTGCCAAGATCAGGCTGCCAGGTGGTATTGTCGAAGTAGTAATATTCCGCCAGGTTATCCGTCTTCGTATTTGCTGATTTTAAACCGGACTCCAAAAGCAAATTTTTGAATTGCCTGGAATAATCGGAACGGAAGGTGACAATAGTGAGCCTTGAAGGAATATTACCCTTGGTGGTTTCGATATTAGTTCCGGGAGCATCTACCTGTGTCTGGTAATTCTGATCACCATTTATATTGAATTTTACCAGGTCAAGGTCAGCGCTGATCTCAGAGTGTTTATCGATGGTATGTTTCCCGTTGATGTTTATGCCCCCTCTCCTGAAGTTACGGTTATTCTTACCATAGGTATTAATGACAGAATCTACATGGTAGGAGGGGTCCATCCATTTGATCGCGCTGAAACTATTGGCATCTCTGTCGAATACTCCCCCGGTAAACACAAGTCCAATGGTTGTATTTTTACTGGCAAACCAATCAAAGCCTGTTTTAATATTGTTTCCTACCTGCAGGTTTTTGCTAAAGTTTGGTTGTTCCAGTAAGGCGGAATCTTTGTGGTTGACATCAAAATATTTTCGCAGCGTGTAAAGATTCATTTTTTCATAGCTGGCCCGGTTGCCAAAATTCAGGAACCAGTTCATTTTCCCATTCCGGTAATTCAGGTTCAGCGAATTTCCCGTCTTGGGATAAAAGCCCTGGCCTGCACTCAGGTTCAGCGAACCATTAAAACCTTTCATCCTGTTTGCCTTGGTTTTTATATTGATGATCCCTGCATTGCCTGCCGCATCGTATTTGGCGCCGGGGTTCTCGATCAGCTCTATGGTCTCAATCTGGGAAGCGCTCATTCCCGACAGGTAGGCCTGAAGATCCGCACCACTCAATTGGGTAGGTTTGCCATCTATCAAAACCATGACTGATGGTTTTCCCTTCATAATGATAGAACCATCTTTTCCAACCGTGATGCCTGGAGATTTCTCCAGCACATCCATGACCGTAGCGCCAGCATTACTGATATTGGCCTCCGGGTTAATAATAATTTTATCTGGCAGAAACTGAATAAGTGGCTTTTTGGAAACGATGGTCACCTCATCTAAAATTTTAGTTTTTGTTTTCAGGGTAATTATTGCTGCATATGGATTTTCCTTTTCAAGATCTATTATTGGGCTAATGCCATCCTCAAATCCTTTAAAGCTAACGCGAACCAGGTATTTAATTGGCTTCAGGTCAGTAAACTGCACCTTTCCCATAGGGTCTGCTATCAACGTTTGAATAATAACTGAGTCAATGGACAACAAAGAGATGGCAGCCCCAGGTAAAGGATTTTTCTGCTCGTTGTTCGCTGTAACGTTAATGAGAGCTTTCGCTGTCGGCTGGCCATGGACCTGCTGATAAAAACAATAAAAAATGAATAGAAAAAGGGCCTTAGGCATGACCAGGTAATTATCTTCCAATTTATTCAAATGAATTCAGGAAAGATCCGGCTTTTTTATAAGTGGTAAATAGGAGCTTTCACAGAGGAATAAACCTTATATTAGTATGGCTACATGGATCATTCAGCCTAAATCATATTTTCTCCATGCTGAGACTATTCCATCCTCCAGCAGGGTATTCAAAACCTTATTGTAAATATTAAATGATGCAAAAAAACCTTCTTTTAGTGTTACTGATCATTATGATCTCTGGCAAACTTTATTGCCAGGCAGACACTCTCTCTTCCTATACCAAGAAGTCCTATATGGTACCCATGAGAGATGGGGTAAAACTATTTACGGTGGTGCTGGCCCCCACGCAGAAAATGCCACCGGGCCCTTTATTGATTCAACGAACTCCCTACGGGGCTGATTTTCCTTTGCCAGACAATTCAACCATTCCGCTGAACCAGATGGGGTCCTTCAGCGATATGGCCCGGGAGGGATATATTTTCGTTTTCCAGGATATGCGGGGAAAATTTAAAAGCGAAGGGACCTTTGAAATGACAAGGCCGTTGTATCATTTATTCGATAAGACCAAAACAGATGAGAGCACAGATGCCTATGATGCCATCGAGTGGCTGATAAAGAACATCCCTAACAATAATGGTAATGCGGGGATCAACGGGGTTTCCTATCCGGGTTATCTTGCCCTGGATGCATCTGTTGACCCTCACCCTGCCCTAAAGGCAAGTTCGCCGCAGGCTTCGCCGGCTGATATGTTTTTAGGAGATGATTTCCACCACAATGGGGCATTTAGATTAAGCTATGGTTTTGAATACAGTTACCTGGTAGAAAATGATAAGAATTCAAACAGCGATTTTCCATTTCCCCAATATGATCTGTATAACTGGTACCTGCAATTGGGGCCCCTTAAAAATGTAAATGAAAAATATTTTAAAGGTCGTCTGGCGGCATGGAACGATTTTGTAAAACATCCGGGCTATGACGACTACTGGTTAAAAAGTTCAACCCTCACTTATATTCAGCGGCCCCAGATCCCCATTCTACATGTAGGTGGCTATTTTGACCAGGAAGATCTGAATGGACCACAGTTGATGTATTCCCATCTTGAAAAGAAAGATAGTTTTAACCGCAATTTTATTGTTCTTGGTCCATGGAATCATGGGGGCTGGGAAGGCCGAAAAGCAGATAGCCTGGGTAAGATCAGTTTTGGAAGCAATACTGCCCAATGGTTCCAGGCTTTACAAAAACGCTGGTTCGATTATTGGCTTCGGGGAATTGGCGATGGAAAATTTTCGGAAGCCAATTGTTTTCAGACAGGCAGCAATACATGGAAGACCTATGAAACCTGGCCTCCAAAAAATGCGGTCATGAAAAAATTGTATGCTACCGCAGATAAAAAGATCGGTTTTATAAAACCATCAGCCATTTCCGGTTCAGTAAGTTATTTAAGCGACCCCGCATCCCCTGTTCCCTATAGAAACCTGCCCATTGAAGCGACCTATGGGGAAGGCAGCCGTTGGTATACCTGGCATGTGGAAGATCAGCGCTTTGTAACTACAAGACCGGATGTGGTAAGTTTTATAATGGATAGCCTGGCTGAAAATATGACTGTGACAGGTAAGGTGATGGCGCATATTTTTGCTTCTACAACCGGAACGGACGCCGATTTTATAGTGAAACTTATTGACGTTTATCCGGCATTTGATAGCTCCAACAGATCAATGAGTGGTTACCAGTTGCCGGTTGCTATGGAAGTGATAAGGGGTCGATTCCGAAAGAGTTTTTCCCAGCCTTCCCCTCTTGTGCCAGGAAAAGCGGAAGAATTTATTATTGACCTCCATGATATCAATCATAGGTTTCTAAAAGGGCACCAGCTGATGATACAGATACAAAGCAGCTGGTTTCCCATTATTGACCGAAACCCACAGAAATTTGTACCTAATATTTTTGAAGCCAGGGAGGCTGATTTTATAAAGGCAACGCAGACGATCTATTGTAATAAGCAATATGCCAGTTATATAGAGTTACCCGTAGTGAAAGAATAATTGCGAATGATAAAAATATGCTCCCTTGTTTCATTATGTCTTTTAGTGATTATTCAAAATTAGCAGGGACAAGCCTGTGATGCAGGGATCCTGGACCCAAGGGTAGCGATGTTTCTGAAAAATGAAGCCCATACTTAAATCAATATTGTTTTCTATTGCCATCACAGTTGGTTTTATTCTCATGTCATATTTGGCTAATTTTTTCTCAAAGGAATGGGTAAGATTGGCCTATGGAATTTTTGGGTCAATTGCCGCGTTTTTGGTCACGCTACTTTTTTTAAAAGCAGCTAGAGAAAACCTGGCTGGTATTGGACTGAAGCCCGGTCGGCGAACATTGAAAAATTTTTTCGCTGGAGCGCTTGCAGGTTTGCTGATCATGGGAACCCTTGCCGGGACTGTTATGTATTTTTCAGGCATCAGGATCAGTATAAATAAGAATTTTACAATTTGGTTGTTCCTGCTGCTAACGTTGCAAATATTTTCGCTGGCCTTAATGGAAGAAGTAGGCTTCCGTGGTTATTCCCTGGTGCTATTGAAAGGAAAGACAGGAGTACGCCAATCTATATTTATCACATCCATACTATTTGCATTATACCATATTGCCAATGGCTGGTCCATTGCCAGTTCATTTTATGGACCTGCCATTTGGGGTTTGATCTTTGGGATCGCGGCAGTCTATTCCAAAGGGCTTGCTGCTCCAACCGGCCTGCATTTTGCCGTAAATCTTACTACCTCTGCTTTTGGTGAGACCGGAAATAAAGTGACTATATGGATCGTTCAGCAGCCCGATGCTGTATTAAGTAAACCGGAAGGTATCAATTGGGAAACGATCCTTCCATCCGGTTTCCTGCTGCTCTTTGCCATTTTTTGTATTGAGTGGTATATGCGCCGAATGAAAATTGGCAGTTAAGGTAATGCCTGCGCTTTTGATACAATTTCTGCTACTCACTATTTATTATATACCCTCATTTTCCGGTTGCTCCGGAGGGGGTACATTCTTAAATGCTTTATTTACCAGGAACACCCCTGCAAGGGTAACCAGTCCGCCTACAATAATAAATCCCGTCACCATTTCATTGAACAAAAGCCATCCGCAGAATACAGCAACAATAGGATTTACATAGGCATAAATAGAAGCCTGCTCGATAGGAAGATTTTGCAGGGCATAGATGTAGCAGATAAAAGCAACCACGGAACCAAAAACCACCAGGAAGGCGATAGCGCTCCATGATTGCCAGGGGATACTCTGCAGAGGAATAGCCTGACCTGCCATTGCCACCCCGCCGGTAGTAATGATCCCCGAGATCAGCATTTGGAGTCCCAGGCTAAAATAAGGATTGAAATTTGCCGCCTGTGTTTTTGTGTAAAGTGTACCCAGGGCCCAGGTCCAGGTAGCCACCAGCGAAATTATGATACCGAAGGTAAAATCGGGATTCAGGAAATCATGCATATGCTCATAAAAGATCACACAAACCCCGCTGAATCCAAGCAGTAATCCGAGAATTGCTTTTTTGGGGATCTTATTTCCAACACTGAACAGACCGATCACCACCAGCCATAGTGGGAATATAGCACCCATGATAGCGCCTAAACCCGCGCTAACGAATTTTACGCCCCAGGTGCTGAGGCCATTACTTAATACAAAATTCAAAAGACAAAGTATGAGTACCGGCCTCCACTCTTTTCCTTTGGGCAGCGGCAACTTTTTATAGAGAAGGAAAAAGCTGACATAAAGTGTTCCTCCGATCAATTGACGCAGACCGGCCATTTGCAAAGCTGGCATATGGGTCACCCCTTTTTTGGAAGCTACCCAGGTGGTACCCCAGAAAAAACATACCAGGGCCAGTGCGAAGAAAGCTTTGGCCCTGGTCCCCTTTTTTCTAATGCTCAGAGGATTGAACAGTGCCAATTTCTTCAGCGAATCCGCTGAACCCTGAATGATGACCTTATGGAAATCGATCAGCTTCATTAATGTTTAAAATGACGGGTGCCGGTAAGCACCATAGCCAGTCCATTATTTTTACAATATTCAATTGAATCTTTATCACGAATAGAACCACCCGGCTGTATGAAGGCAGCAATACCTGCTTCATGTCCTAATTGAACACAATCGCTGAAAGGGAAGAAGGCATCGCTTGCCATCACGGCCCCGTTAAGGTCAAATTGGAATTGCCTTGATTTTTCAATGGCCTGCCGGAGACTGTCGATACGACTTGTTTGCCCGCAGCCCTTACCTATCAATTGCCTTTGTTTTACCAGGGCGATGGCATTTGATTTAAGATTTTTGCAAATGATATTGGCAAAAGCCAGGTCTTGTTTTTCGGAGGCATTGCTTTCCTTTCCACCGGCTTCGTTCCATTCTTTATAGTTTCCTTCATCCGTTTGCTGCACTAAAACTCCGTTCAATAGCGATTTGAACTGTTCATTCTGCACAGCATTCTTTTTCAGTTGAAGGAGGATGCGATTCTTTTTAGAGCGAAGAATGGCAAGCGCCTCTTCTTCAAATGAAGGGGCGATCAGCACTTCAAAGAATATTTCATTGATGGCATTGGCAGTGGCAGCGTCAATACTTCCATTGCAAACCAGTACTCCACCGAAAGCGCTCTCCGGATCACCTGTTAGGGCAGCATCCCATGCCTCTTTTACTGTATCTCTTTGCGCGGCGCCGCAAACATTTGTATGCTTAATGATAGCAAAACTGGTTTTTCCCAGTTCACGTATGAGTTGCATGGCAGCATCTACATCCACCAGGTTATTATACGAAAGTTCTTTGCCATTCAGTTGATCGAATAAGGAAGATAGGTCTCCATAAAACCGGGCCGACTGATGCGGGTTCTCTCCATAGCGCATTGGGAGGGGACTGGCATAAGAGGATTGGAAGAATTCACTGCCATGCGGATCAAAATAGCGGGAAATGGCCACATCATAATGGGCCACGATCTGGAATGCCTTTGAAGCAAAAGACCTTCTTTGTTCCAGGCTGCTGCTTCCCTGCTGGTCGCGAAGCAATGACTCCAGTTCGGCGTAATCTTTTTTGGCGGCCACTACCAGCAGGTCACGGAAATTCTTGGCAGCAGCGCGGATCATGGAAGGCCCGCCGATATCAATTTTTTCAATAATGAGTTTTTCTTCATTGGTGGAGGCTACGGTCTCCTCAAATGGATACAGGTCCACGATCACGAGGTCTATCTCAGGGATCTTATATTGTTCCATCTCTTTCAGATGGGTCTCATCATCTCTTTTTCCTAAAATACCACCGAATACCGAAGGATGCAGGGTCTTTACCCTACCACCCAGTATGGAAGGATAACTGGTAAGGTCTTCCACAGGTATCACTTTAATACCAAATCCTTCAATGAACTGTTGCGTACCGCCAGTGGAATAAATGGTGATACCATGTTCATCCAGCAGCTTTACGATGTTCTCCAGGCCATCTTTATAAAAAACGGAAATCAGTGCTGACTTGATCTTCTTCTGCATGGTAATGGTTAATTGAAAGCGGGTTAGAAAGCTGCAAAGTTATGATTTCAAAGGTCAATGATAAAAGCCCCTTTTTTCCTGACCACATGAGCAGGTATATGGAGAGAATCGCAAAGACGTTCGATCTTTTCGGTAGCAGAGAAGGGAACCGTATTATCCACTACCAGCATCCCCTTCGAAATTGAAACGTTATTTTCAGCCCGAAGTTTCGCTTTTCCATGAAGTATGAGCAGATCGGGCATATTCTCCTCGCCGATCAGAAATTGGCTGCTGATCAGTACCTGTTTGCCATGAAGCAGATAAGAATGGTCAGTAGATAATGAAGCTGATTCGTGTATATTATAGAGATCACGGGATTTTTTCAGTTTGGATAGGTAAGCGGGTGGATCAGTAAAGAACAGCCAGGCTTTGCGGCCGGATTGGTATTCAACCTGCGAACTATTCTTCAGATCATAAACGATGATCCTTTGTTGTTTTCCTGACTGGTAAATATCAAAACTTCTTATTGCTGCAAAAAAGATCAGTGCGATCAAACTGCCCCAAAGCCAATGGTTGAAGCGGGTGAACAGGAACAGGCTGAGAAAAAGAATAAGTAAATAGATCAGCAGCAACTGCCATCCGTTGATCTCAATTTCGCGTATGCTTGCCCCAGGAAGATTGCCGATCTTTTCGATCCATCCATTCATCACTCCGATCAGCATTGAAATGATACGGCCCGAAAAAGCTGCCAGCCATGAAACAGGTGAAACTGCCAGTAATATGATCTCCGCCACCAGGATGATACCTGAAACCGGAACCGCCAGCAGGTTACTGAAAAGGAAATAAACCGGGAACTGGTGGAAATGATAAAGCGAAACAGGAAACGTGAGTACCTGAGCTGCCAGGGTAATGGAAACCAGTTCGTATACATATCCAATTATCCTGTTTTTAGTATCAAATAACTGGCGGATAGAACGGTGAAACAGCAATATGCTGCTAATGGCAGCGAAGCTTAACTGGAAACCAGGATCAAATAGATAGTAGGGGTCCAGGCATAGTAAAAAAAACGCCGATCCCGCCAGTGAATTAAAAGCAGAGGATCTTCTGTTCAGGGCTTTTGCAATAAGTACGAAACTGAAACTGATGGTAGCCCTTAAAATAGATGGTTGGGCTCCGCATAAAAAACTAAAAGCCCAAAGAATGGCCAGCAGGGTAATAACCTTGAGCCATTTTATTTTACCTTTTTCCGGCAAAGAACGGAGTAGCCACATGAGTAAGGCATAGATAAGGGCCAGGTGCATTCCTGAAATGGCAATGATATGTACAGTGCCGGTATTGGAATAGGCTAAAGAAAGATCTTTGTCAATGTCGCCACGGTAACCGATCAGCAATGCTTCGGCTAACCCGTATTCTTTTTTACCGGGGATATATTTTATTAATTGATGCCTTACGAGGAGCTGTGTCCGTTGCATTATTCTATCCCACCAGGATAATGGAAGATCGGATCTTGAAAGCAGGTCTTTTTGTTCCAGGTAAATACTGCCACTGATGCCCTGCAGTTTGCAATATTTTTTGAAGTCAAATTCTCCGGGATTCCCGCTATTGCGGACAGGGTCGATGGACTTGTTTATGGATAGCAGGCTTCCGGCCAGAGGCAGGTCATCCTGTTTTTTAAAATAGACCAGGATCTTCCCTTTCACCTGCATGGGTATTCTATTTTGCCAGGTACAGATCAATTCGGCCCTTGATTGAAAAGAGTTGGTCTTCTCCACGGGAACTTCAAGTATCCTAAGCAGGACGGTGTCATTTTTATGCAGGATATGCCCATACCAACGGGAATCCGAAACAGGATCACGATGAAAACAGAGAAAGGCACCCAGGCTGAAATAAAGCAGTTGCATGCCGGCACCTGCCAGCCATGATAAATAATAGGATCGGAAACTAACTGACCGGTAGTTCAAAAAAATAAGCGCAAATCCTATTGCCGGAAGCAGAAAGAATAGCCAATAAGGAAGGTCCAGGGTCCAGCCTGAAAAAATTCCGCCGATAAATGCGGGCAATATCCTGAAAAAAGGAGCTTTCTTCCACCACATGATCCTCAACACATTGAAATATGAAGATATAATTAAGTATGACCAGGGTCAATACCACTTTCAGGTGCTAATGAGAAATAATTCTTACTATTGTTCTATGATGAAAACCTATATTTTTTCCCTGCTCGCCTTCAGTATTTCCCTGGGCGCGGCAACACAGGATCTCAGCAGTTATAAGCAAACAAAACTTTCCAATGGTTGGAGCATCAGCCCGGTTGGCAAAAGTCTTCCCCTGGGTGACCTGCCCCTGAATATGGTGGTTAGTCCAAACGGAAAGACCATGGCCATTACCAATAATGGGTATGGGGTGCATTCCATTGAACTGTTTGATGTGAAAAGCGGGGCCATTGTTGATTCACTGGTAGTGCCTAAGGCATGGTTCGGATTAAAATTCAGCAGTGATGGAAAATCGCTTTACGCCAGTGGGGGCAATGATAACTGGATCCTGAAATTTTCGGTAACAAATAATAAACTGTCGTTGACGGATAGTATTTCCCTGGGTAAAAAATGGCCGGAGAAAATATGGCCGGGTGGCATAGAGATCAATGAGGCGAAAAATGTTTTATATACAGTCACTAAAGAAAACAGCAGTTTGTATGTAGTTGACCTGGCCACCAAAAAAGTAAAATGGCGATACCAGCTGGAAGGAGATGGGTATACCTGTATACTGAGCCCGGATAAAAAAAGATTATATATCTCCTGCTGGGGATGCGATAAAGTATTATTGTTTGATACAGAAACAGAAAAATTCACTTCAGAGATAAGGGTTGGTGATAACCCTAACGAGATCATCCAGACAAAGAATGGACGGTATCTTTTTGTGGCCAATGCCAATGATAATTCCGTGAATGTGATCGACACAAAGACCCTGCGGGTGATCGAAACATTGAATACGGCGCTGTACCCGGATGCGCCCAGTGGATCAACTGCCAATGCCCTGGCCCTGACCACTGATGAAAAAACACTTTATGTAGCCAATGCGGACAATAACTGCCTGGCAGTTTTTGATGTGAGCCGTCCGGGTTATAGCATGAGTAAAGGATTCATACCTACGGGCTGGTATCCTACCAGTGTGAAAGTTTTAAATAATATTATTTATGTGGCCAATGGAAAAGGATTCAGTTCCATGGCCAATCCTTATGGTCCTGATCCTACCAAAAAAAGAGAGGAAGTGAATTACCAGTTCCAGACCGGCGATAAAAAACCGGTGGGTGTTCAGCATATTGGTGGATTGTTCACAGGTACCATGAGCATCATACCTGTACCCAATGCAGCCAGGATGGCCGTTTATTCTCAGCTTGTATACCGGAACAGTCCCTATACCAAGGAGAAAGAAAGCGTAGGAAATGGCGAAGCAGGAAATCCTATCCCAACCAAAGTGGGCGCAGCCTCTCCGATCAAATATGTATTCTATGTGATCAAGGAGAACCGCACTTACGACCAGGTATTGGGAGATATGAAAGAAGGTAATGGAGACCCCGAACTAACATTATTTGGGGAAAGGGTAACACCTAATCTTCATAAACTGGCCAGGCAGTTTGTACTGCTGGATAATTTTTATTGTGATGGCGAAGTAAGTGCAGATGGCCATAACTGGACCATGGGTGCTTATGCGGATGATTACCTGGAAAAGACCTGGCCCACCCGTTATGGTGGCAAGGGTGGTTCCTATGCAGCAGAAGGGGGAAGAGAGATCGCTAATAATAAAGGCGGGTTCATCTGGGACCAGTGCAACAGGAATAAAGTAACCTTCCGTACCTATGGTGAATTTGCAGATGAAGGCAAAGCCAATATTCCTATTCTCGCGGGACATTTTTGTAAGGATTTTGTTGGCTTTAATATGAACGTAATGGATACTACCCGATTTAGCCAATGGAAAAAGGATTTTGATTCTCTGATGGCCAATGGGCAGCTGCCCCAGTTCAATTCTGTTCGTTTTGGGAATGACCATACTGAAGGGCTTAGAAAAGGCCGCCCCACTCCTTATGCCCATGTGGCGGATAATGACCTGGCAGTTGGTATGTTCATAGAATACCTGAGCAAGTCACCGATATGGAATGAGACTGCCATCTTTATCCTGGAAGATGATGCGCAGAATGGAGCCGATCATGTGGATGCGCATCGCACCACTGCTTACCTGGCCGGTGGATTTGTAAAAAGAGGTTTTGTAGACCATACCATGTATTCCACTTCTTCTATGTTACGTACCATGGAACTGATACTGGGAATGCCACCCATGACGCAGTATGATGCAGCGGCCGAACCATTATGGCGCTGTTTCCAGTCGCAGCCAAATGCAGCGGGTTTTACAGCCTTACCTTCAGGTATTGACCTGAAAGAAAAAAGTATGGCGATCAATGAATGGCAGCGAAGATCTGAACTGTTCAATTTTGCCAAAGAGGATGAGATACCCGATATGGAATTCAACCTGGTGCTATGGCATGGACTGAAGGGTGATGCGGTTCCTTACCCTGCGCCAAGAAGAGCAGCATTTGTAAAAGTGAACGAAAAGAAAGACGATGATTGATCAGGCTGGTTGCGCTTCCTGTTTTACTTTTCTTTCTACATACTGGCGATAACTGGTCCGTTGTATGCGACTGATCAGCCAGCCTTCAAAATTAAAAATATTGAAGGTCTGCTGTTGAACAGTATCCTCCCTTTGAGATGCCAGTATATCCAGTGTGGCTTTGTATTCCGCCAGTTTTTCTTTTGTATCCTGAATGTAAAAGCTCCTGTGCAGGCATTTTACAAGAGCGGATTCGTACACGTGTTTATTCTTGTGCTTATAAAACCAGGCGTAGGTTTCCCTGTATTGGGCATCAAACAACTTGCTGTTGTTCATGCTATAGGTAGTTAGTAATAAAAGTATGTAGATGGTTGCAGCAAGATCCTGCCGCGTTCCAACCCGAAGAAGACGGGATGCTTTTTTTAAATGGGTCAACGCCTCCGAATACTGTTCAAGTACAAAACAGCCAATTCCCAGTGAGCCGTGAATGGTGGTATTCAGGTCATCATTTATTACAGGTTCCCATAATTTTATTCCTTCCTTCATGGTCGCCATTAGTTGTTCAACTTTTTTATAGTTGGCTGTTTTATTGAAGATCTTATTCAGGGCCAGGAATTTCACTACTTCAAAATTGGCCCGCTGGCTTTCTTCGCCGATAAGGTCATTGAGTTCATCATTGAATATGGATTCCACCAGGGCATAATTATGTTGTAATATGCCGGCATAGTTGATCATATACAGCAATTCAATATAAAATTCTCCATCCTCCGCAATGAATTGAGGATTGTTCTTCCAGTCGTCCCAGCATTCCAGAAATACAGGCAGTGATTCTGCGATATGGTTCAGCAGGTAAAGCAGGGTGCCTTTGGTCATGTGGTAATAATGCCTGAACCAAAATGAGTTTCCATATTTCCCTTCTTCGATCAGGTTGATCTCATCCAGCATTTCAATGATCTTATTCCTCATCCTTTCATCAAAATCAAAATGGGCGCTGCGCTTAAGCAGGATAGTTTCTGTATACATATCCCGAAGCGTCATTAGCCTGGAATATTCTTCATAGGTGATCACCCGTTTTCGAAAGATATCATGCATATCATCATACCTTGTATGCAGGTTGCTGAACAATACGATCTTTTCAAATTCATTCTTTAAAAGGCCCAGTAGACCAAAAGATTCATGTTCCCTGGCCTGCTTTACGGATCTTTTCCATAAAGCATGCGCCTCTTCCGTCATTCCTTTTTGCCGGTATATGCGGATCAGCTGTACCTGGTTGAAGATCTGCTGCGCTTCGGAATTCCTTGAATCGTGCTGTACCAGGGCATTGCTGATCTGTTTTTGCAGGTAATGTTTGGTAAATGAAATATTCTTAGCGTTGATGGCGGGACTGAATTTTTTCAACAAGGATTCTTCATCGTATTTGGTTTGCCTGGCCAGCGCATCAAATAACTTTTTATAGATGGACTGTCCTTTGTCGCCTGTATGCGCCAGGTTCCTTTTAAAGTATAATTTCTCTGCAGTGCTCATGGACCTTACGAGGCGCCAGAGGAAGTCGGAAGAGGTTCTCAATGTAAACTAATTGTTATATACTAAAGATAATCATCGTGAGGTAGAGCAAAAAAATAATCCAACAATAAATAGATAAATAATTGAATAATAATTATTTAAATAATAATAATATAATAAGATCAACCAAATTAATAGGCAAATAATAATTCAATAGCCTGTACCGAAAGTTTAGCTTGCATCAGCATCGAAACCAACTGAGGGATCCGCATAAGCCTTAACCATTAAACTGAAAAAACCCATCTTA
Organism: Chitinophagaceae bacterium; assembly: GCA_016720565.1. Taxonomy (GTDB): domain Bacteria; phylum Bacteroidota; class Bacteroidia; order Chitinophagales; family Chitinophagaceae; genus JJ008. The sequence goes on along the minus strand of JADKKJ010000011.1, from coordinate 374,951 downwards.
GGATGGGTTTTTGACTTTTAATGAGATGTATTAAAGGATCTATTTACTCAGGTACATACTGCGGTCCTTATACAATTGCCTGAAATAGGGATCGCGCAGGTCCTTGATAAAGCGGATAGCTTCCCCGGTAGATTTCATTTCTGGCCCCAATTCTTTATTCACGCCCGGAAATTTATTGAAACTGAATACAGGTTCTTTAATGGCGAAGCCATCGAGGAATTTCTCTTCCGGAATATCACTCACTTTTATTTCACCCAGCATCACCTTGGTAGCATAATTCAGGTAAGGTTTGCCATAGGCTTTGGCGATGAATGGAGTTGTGCGGGAAGCGCGGGGGTTTGCTTCGATCACAAATACTTTACCATCTTTTATCGCAAACTGTATATTGATGAGTCCTTTTACTTTCAGGGCCAGGGCTATTTTTTTCGCATAGTCCACCATATCCTGTAATTCCAGGGGTGTCAGGTTAAATGCAGGTAACACCGCATTGCTGTCTCCACTATGTATGCCTGCCGGTTCAATATGTTCCATGATGCCCATTACATGGAATTTTTCTCCATCGCAAATGGCATCGATCTCGGCTTCCTGGCAGCGATCCAGGAAATGGTCGATCAGGATCTTATTACCTGGAATATGTTTGAGCAAACTAACCACGGCATTTTCAACTTCATCATCATTTAGCACGATCCGCATTCTTTGTCCGCCGAGTACATATGAAGGCCTCACCAGTACCGGGTAACCTACTTTATTTGCGACTACGATGGCCTCATCCACCGACCAGGCCGTACCATATTCCGGATAGGGGATCCCCAATTCTTTCAGCATATCAGAGAATCGGCCGCGGTCTTCAGCGATATCCAGGCTATCGAAGCTGGTACCTATGATGCGAACACCCATCTTATCGAGTTTCTCTGCCAGTTTTAATGCTGTTTGTCCGCCCAACTGCACGATCACCCCATATGGTTTCTCATGTTCTACGATCTCGCGAAGGTGTTCCCAATAAACCGGTTCGAAATAAAGTTTATCGGCCATGTCGAAATCGGTAGAAACGGTTTCAGGGTTGCAGTTCACCATGATGGATTCGTACCCGCATTCTTTGATGGCCAGCAAACCATGCACGCAGCAATAATCGAATTCAATACCCTGGCCGATACGGTTAGGTCCGCTGCCCAGAACAATGATCTTCTTCTTATCGCTTACTTTGCTTTCATTTTGGTTGCCTTCTTCAAAAGTGGAATAAAAATAAGGGGTCTTGGCTTCAAACTCTGCGCTGCAGGTATCCACCATTTTATACACTCGTTTTATACCCAGCTCTTTTCTTTTGCGGTAAACATCTTCTTCATCGCCATGTTCCAGTATCCGACTGATCTGTTCATCGCTGAACCCATTTACTTTGGCTTCGCGAAGAAGGGCCGGTGGAAGATCGGCAAGGTCATATTTAGCGATCTCTTTTTCCAGCTGGCAGATCTTCTGGATCTCGTATAGGAACCATCGATCGATGCCATTGGTGGCCTTTGAAATGGTGCCCACCGAAATGCCCGCCATCAGGGCGTCTTTGATCCGGAAAATACGATCCCATTTCGGCGTCTTAATATATTCCAGTAATTCATCGGCATGCATCAGGCTTTTGCCATAATAACCCAGGCCGATGGCATTATTCTCCAAACTCTGACAGGCTTTTTGGATGGCCTCGGTAAAACTTCTTCCAATGGCCATTACTTCACCCACACTTTTCATCTGCAATCCAAGCGTATCATCTGCTCCTTTGAATTTATCAAAATTCCAGCGTGGGATCTTTACGATCACATAATCCAGGGCTGGTTCAAAATAGGCGGAGGTGGTTTTGGTGATCTGGTTTTCCAGTTCATCCAGGTTATAACCTATGGCCAGTTTAGCGGCTATTTTAGCGATAGGATAACCGGTTGCCTTACTTGCCAGGGCAGAAGAACGGCTCACCCTTGGATTTATCTCAATAGCGATGATCTCTTCATTATCGGGATTCAATGCGAACTGCACATTACAACCACCTGAGAAATTACCCAGGTCGCGCATCATACGTATCGCCGTGTTCCGCATTAATTGCATTGCGGTATCGCTGAGGGTCATGGCCGGGGCAACTGTAATCGAGTCGCCGGTATGTACACCCATGGGATCAAAATTCTCCACGGTACAAATGATACAAACATTGTCAGCATTATCCCTTAAAAGTTCCAGCTCAAATTCTTTCCAGCCCAGTACTGCTTTTTCAACCAGTACTTCATGTATAGGGGAGGCCTGCAGGCCCCGGTTCAGGGCCTCATCCAGATCTTCTTTGCCATGTACGAACCCGCCACCTGTGCCACCTAAGGTGAAGGAGGGGCGGATCACCAATGGAAAACCGATCTCCTGCGCGAATTCTTTTCCTTCAAGGAAGGAGTTAGCCGTTCTTGCCTGTGCCACCTTCACCCCCAGCTGTATCATCCACTGCCTGAATTTTTCGCGGTCTTCCGCTTTTTCAATGGCTTTGATATCCACCCCGATCAACCTCACATTATATTGCTTCCAGATACCGAGGTCTTCAGCTTCTTTGGCCAGGTTCAATGCTGTTTGTCCTCCCATGGTTGGAAGAACTGCGTCGATCTGGTTTTCCTGAAGAATGGTTTCAATGCTTTCAACGGTCAGGGGTAGCAGGTAAACCCTGTCAGCCATCATAGGGTCGGTCATGATGGTAGCCGGGTTACTATTGATCAAAATGACCCTGATCCCTTCTTCGCGAAGACTGCGGGCCGCCTGTGTTCCGGAATAGTCGAATTCGCAGGCCTGTCCGATGATAATTGGTCCGGAACCGATGATCAGCACTGATTTGATCGATTGATCTTTTGGCATTTTTTATAGAGTTGCAGGAATCCTGCTTTTTAAGAAATTATTGCATTTTTATATAAGGGGCAAACCGCGCAAAAGTAATGAAGCGAAGGGGAATGTAGGGGAGAAAACGCTGGTTTTTTTTGAACGCTGCCTGGTTAGTGCTGGCTTTGATTTCCAGGCCTGGGAATTCGGCGGTATTTCAGGTTATACTGGTCATCAAAAATGTTCTGCTTTTTATTGTGAAGCAGGTCATTGACCATGGCATTCAGGTCCTCTGGACGCCCAAAGCTCTTCCTGGCTGTGAAATTCTCGGTAACTGTTCTTATATCCAGTGTATCATGAGCGCGGTCTAAAGCGGCCAGATAAAATATTTTCTGGGTGGTCACCCGTTTTTCTTTTTTCCCCCGGGGTTCCTCTATTACCAGGGTTCCTTCAATATTCATGAACCGCTGCGGGCCCACAAAACTGGTGTAGCCGGTAAAATAGGCGGTATCCGGAAGGATGATGTCTCCTTTAATAGCTTTGCCATATCGAATGATGGAATAGGTGGAATCTGTTTTAGGGCTGATGTCAAGTGCTTCAATGCCAAAAAAATCACTGCCGTCTTTCACAATGCCATACCAATATCCCACCAGGTTAGTATCTACCGCCTCGGCCGGCCGGGCAGCTAATGGCACATTGGCTTCGTATGGACAACCATAAAGCCCAATCATTACAGGAATAAACCATATGATGTTTTTAACGCTCATATAATCTGACAATATACAACAATGAGCCCGATTGAAATGTCAGCGCTATGGCCATATCGTTTAAATTTGTTTATGCTCCGAGTGTTGCTCCTATCGACGTTTTGCCTTTGGTTTTCGTTGTCTCCCTTCGGCCAATCATCGTCCTATCCGCAAAAATATTTCCGGGATCCTTTGGGTATTCCGTTGGAACTGGTGGCCAATTTTGGCGAGTTGCGTCCCAACCACTGGCATATGGGATTGGATATTCGAACCCTGGCAATGGAGAATCTTCCTGTGTATGCCGCGGCGGATGGATTTATTTCCCATATCGGTGTACGGCCCCAGAGTTTTGGCCGGTTCATCATTATCGATCATCCCAATGGCATGTCTACTTTATACGGTCATTTGAATGATTTTTTTCCCGGGCTGGAAGAGTATGTGCGGGCAAAGCAATCCGAGAATAAAAGCTGGGAGATCGAACTGGATCCGGGTCCTAAAAAATTTCCAGTTACCAAAGGGGCTTTCATAGCTTATAGTGGCAATACCGGAGGTTCGCAGGGACCACATCTTCATTTTGAGATCTTCGATACTAAAACACAGATCCGTTTCAATCCTCTACTTTTTGGTTTTGATATACCGGATAAGGAAACGCCCAGTATTGTAAAGCTGGCGATATATGATCGCGGGCGCAGTACTTATGGACAAGCGCCTTTGTTTATTCCTGTTAAGTATACCGATTCCGGATATATCATTCCTAAGAATACATTGTTGCGAACCGGCTTTCGTAAACTGAGTTTCGCAATAGAAGCCTACGACCGTATGCATAAAGGCGGAAGTGCGGATGGGGTTTATGAGGCCGATCTATTCCAGGATAGCGCATTTGTTAGTGGCTTTACCCTGGATAAAGTTGGATATAATGAGACCATGCGGATCGAAGCGCATATTGACCACCCTTATCGGTATAACGGTGGCGCTTTTTTACAGCATCTTTCTGCGTTGCCCGGCGACCAGGAACTGGTATATCATAAAGGATTACAAAACGGATTGGTTGAATTAAATGATACGCTGGTACATGATATCCTGATCAAAGTACTGGATGTAGCAGGCAATAGCAGCACCCTGCGATTCAAGGTGAAGTTTGATGAAGGAATGGCGCCTGTATCTTATGGAAACAGGGGGGAGGTATTTGTACCAGGCAAAATGCAATGGTTCAGGCGACCAGATTTCGAGGCCCGGTTTTCCAGTACCGCATTTTATGATACGCTACCCGTCGTTTATCTCCGCATAGGGGCAAAACAGGGAGGCTTTTCGATGCAGCATCAATTGAATTCGCCGGCTTTTCCTTTGCATGATGAAGCGACCATTAGAATAAAACCAACGGTTAGCGTACCTCCAGAACTTAAAGATAAATTAGTGATGCTGCGTGCTGATGCAAAAGGGTTCAGTGTGAAAAAACCGGTCTGGGATGGCGAATGGTTGCAGGCAAAATTTGGCGACCAGGGAATTTACCAGTTGCAGCTGGATACTACAGCTCCTTTTATCCCTTCTTTAGGAAAAGGGGATACCATTGATCTTAGCCCGGTCTCCCGTATCATCATTACCCCTGCCGATAATTTTGGCCAGATCAGGAATTTCCATGCGGAAATTGATGGACAATGGGTACGGTTCACCAATGATAAATCAAGAAGCTGGGTATATATTTTCGATGAGCAATGTCCCTATGGGCTGCATGAAATCAAAATAACGGCTGAGGACCTGGTGGGGAACAGTAATACAAAGACCTGGTGGTTCAAACGCTATCCATATACGCCTCCACCCAAGAAGAAATACAAGACTAAGACTAAAACAAAAAATGGGAAGACGGTCATTAAGAAAAAAAAGAAATAATGATCGAACCATTGCAAAAAGAACTTGTTTTAAACACATGATCACATTAAAAAAAGGAGATAAGGCCCCCGCCTTCAAAGGCCTTGACCAGGAAGGAAAAAAAATATCATTGGCTGATTTCAAAGGGAAAAAGCTGGTCCTGTATTTTTATCCGGCTGCAAACACACCCACCTGTACAGTGGAATCCTGCAATCTCCGCGACAATTTCACAGCGCTCAAGAAAAAAGGATTCCAGGTAGTGGGCGTTAGTCCGGATGAAGTAAATGACCAGAAAAAATTTGCCGACAAACATTCCCTGCCATTCCCATTATTAGCAGATGCCGATAAGACGGTTTGCATGGCCTATGGGGTTTGGGACAAAAAAAGCATGTACGGCCGTGAATATATGGGGGTACTCAGAACCACTTTCCTCATTGATGAAAAAGGAAGGATTGAAAGGATCATCCTGAAACCAAAGTCAAAGATTCACGCAGAGGAGATCATCTCCAAAGGGTAAATTTCCGGGCGATCGTAAAGCCCCAGCGAAACTGGCCTTTGCCCCAGGAAGTGATGGTTCTTGGAATGAAACGATTCTCCAGTATCTCGGTAGCATTGGTGAAATTCAGGCGGAAAACGTGTCCGGCTGTAAGGAATTCAAAACCTATACCTAAAGGATCGTGGAATTTGAAATTGTTATTTACGCTGAATGAATCCTTACTAGTCGCTGATCGGAATGGATGGAAATAATCTACTACCAGGTTCATCTTAGGGGCTAATGGTAAACGGAACGCGCCCCCCAATGCGAAGATCGACTTCTGGTCATAGCTCATGGCATATCCCCTGGTAATTAGGGTTGGATTCAATAGCAAACTCAGGTTGCCCATTTTTTTCGCGAGTATCAGTTGAAATGCATTGCTGATACGGTCGGAGAAATCCGCATAGCTATTATCCTGGTTAGCGAAATGGCTGGCCGGGTTGGCGGCTACCACTGCATTGGCAAATAAAGCAATGGATAATGGATGAGAAGGGTCATTCACCTGCTGTTGCATGAACCGGTATTTACCGGAAACTTCGATCAATTGTTGTTGGGGACCTGCCCCTTTGGCGCGGGCCAATCCAAGATCAAAATGGTCGGATACACCCACCATAAAAGCGATACGTACGTCGCTGGCATTATCCAGTCCGAAAAATCGTTTAATGCCTCCATTACTCCCTCCTACATCCCCAAAATTATGGGTCACATTAAAATCCATTTTTCCCTTGCCGGTTAGTTCGGTAGTGCGGGCATTGATGGTTTTTGCAGAACTAAAAGCCTCCACTGGTTTACGGTCCCTGGCCTGTGTAAAACCTGTAATAGAGCTGATCAATAAAATGATCAATAAAGGGTATTGCTGTTTCATGGAGACATTTTGAAACAGTAACGGTGGATCAGCAGATCGGGTTGCTCTTATGGGTCAGGCAAATTGAATTTCCCCGAAGCTGAAGTCTTCTTCAATGGCATGTTTCAACCGGAGTCTTCCATCAGGTCGTACCGCTATTATACTGGCTTCGAAAATGCGATTTTGTTTTTTGAATCGGGTCAGCTGACCTTTGCGGTAAAGTTGCTGATTATATTCTTCCAGCAGAGGGTCAAAACCCAGTTGTAATAATTGATCAAATCTTTTGCCAAGGCTATCACAGATCTCATGAGCGATCCCGACCGGATCCTGGTCTTTCCCGGTGATCTGTTTCAGGGAAACCGGGTTGGGCAACCAATCGGGAAAAACCACCTGATTTATATTTATGCCTATACCGATAATGGCCCAGGTCCAATCAGGTTCCAGGTGGTCGGTTCTGATCACGGATTCAATAAGTATACCCCCTGCCTTTCTGTCCTGCCAATAAATGTCATTGGGCCATTTGATGGCAGTATCATCCCCTGCATATTTTCTAAAAATATCGGCTACAGAAATCGCGGTAATGGCGCTTAATTGAAATTGCCGGGCTATGGTCAGGGGGTGGGGCTTCAAAACAATGCTCATTGCGATATTCATTCCCGGGGCGCTGCTCCATTGCTGGCCTCTCTGGCCTTTTCCTTCATACTGTTCATGGGCGAAAAATGTGGTTCCATCGGAAATTGATGGTTGAGGACCAGTGTTTTCGGCGGTTCCGATCCTGCTCCGGGCATAGTTATTGGTACTGTCCACCGATTTCAATTCAATGAAAGGCGAACCCAGGGTTTTAGCGGGGAGGGCTTGTGGCAATTAATTGCTATTTTTGTTATTAAAACCAGCACTAAATTATAACAGTTGGAACAATTAGAAGTATTGACTCACAGAAAGAAGAAGAGCGCGACGCGGTTAACCAGGAACTCAAAGATCATCAAAACCATCATTGCGGCCATCCAGGAGAAAAAAGGAGAGGATATCGTTTCGCTGGATCTGAGAAAGATCAATGAAGCGGTGGCCGATTTTTTTATCATTTGCGAGGCCAGTAACCAGCCCCAGGTCCGGGCCATTTCAGACAATGTAATGGATAAGGTCAGGGAACGCTGCGATGAGAAACCCTACCAGCATGAAGGAGCCAGGAATCTGCACTGGGTGCTGATAGATTATGTGAATGTGGTAGTGCATGTGATGCTGACCGAGAACCGTAAATTTTACAGGTTGGAGGAAATGTGGAGCGATGCCAGCGTACAGAACCATAATGACTAAGGTTTGTTAAAAAACGAACCAGTCACAACTTTTCTTTCCTATAATCCTTAATTAGCAGGAGCAACAGCAAACTTATGTCACAGGATCAAAATAACAGACCTCCACGTTTTGGTGGAAGACCCCAGGGAAACGAAGACCCCAATCAGCCCCAGCGCCGGGGTCCTAAATTCAGTATATACTGGGTATATGCCATCATATTCGCGTTACTGATAGGGGTCAATATCTACGGACCCTTCTCTTCGAATATGGCGAAGATCTACTCTACAGATTTCTTCAACATGCTTGATTCAAACGCCAATGATATTTCCAAATATGTAGTGGTGAAGAATAAGGACCGCGTTAAGGTATACCTTAGTAAAAGCGGGCTCAACCATTATGATAAACTGCTGAAGGATAACGGCGTTACCGGTAAGGTAAGCGAGGAAGGCCCGCAGCTTTATTTCAAGATCAGCAGTGATGTGGCCTTCAGCGATGAAGTGACCGAATATTATAAAAAGAACCCCAGCGCAAAAAGAGTGACTGCGGATTCTGAAACGGAAAAAGACTGGCTGGGGGGTATCGTACAATTCCTGTTACCGGTTCTTCTTTTCGTTGGGTTATGGATACTGCTGATGCGTAAAATGGGAGGTGGCGCCGGTAGCGGTGGCGGTCCTGGTGGTATCTTCAATATCGGAAAATCAAAAGCAACTCTTTTTGATAAGGGCACTAAAGTGAATATCAACTTCGGCGATGTGGCCGGATTGGATGAAGCAAAAGTGGAAGTGATGGAGATCGTTGACTTCCTGAAAAGCCCTAAAAAATATACCAACCTTGGTGGTAAAATACCAAAAGGCGCCCTGCTGGTAGGACCTCCGGGTACTGGTAAAACCCTGCTGGCAAAAGCGGTAGCCGGTGAAGCACAGGTTCCATTCTTCAGCCTTAGTGGTTCTGATTTCGTAGAAATGTTTGTAGGAGTTGGTGCAAGCCGTGTACGTGACCTGTTCAAGCAAGCCCGTGAAAAAGCTCCCTGTATCATATTTATTGATGAGATCGATGCCATTGGCCGTGCCCGTGGTAAGAATACCATGATGAGCAATGATGAAAGGGAAAGCACCCTGAACCAGTTACTGGTGGAAATGGATGGATTTGGAACTGATTCCGGAATTATCGTGCTGGCAGCTACCAATCGTCCTGATGTACTGGATTCGGCCCTGCTTCGTCCAGGTCGTTTTGATCGCCAGATCACCATTGATAAACCGGACCTGGTTGGAAGGGAAGCTATTTTTAAAGTTCACCTGAAGCCGATAAAAATTTCAAAGACCCTGGATATTCATAAGCTGGCAGAGCAAACTCCGGGGTTTGCCGGAGCGGATATTGCCAATGTATGTAATGAAGCGGCACTGATAGCCGCCAGAAAGAATAAGGAAGCGGTTGACATGTCTGATTTCCAGGATGCGGTGGATCGTGTTATCGGCGGACTGGAGAAAAAGAACAAGATCATTTCTCCTGAAGAGAAAAAGATCATTGCTTTTCATGAAGCAGGCCATGCAATTTGCGGATGGTACCTGGAACACGCTTACCCATTGTTGAAAGTGACCATCGTTCCAAGAGGAACGGCTGCACTTGGCTATGCGCAATACACGCCAAAAGAGCAATACCTGTATAATACCGATCAGTTGAACGACCAGATCTGTATGACCCTGGGTGGAAGGGCCAGCGAGGATATTTTCTTCTCTAAGATCTCTACCGGGGCGCAGAATGACCTTCAGCAGATCACCCGTATCGCCTATTCCATGGTTACAGTTTATGGTATGAATGATAAGATAGGTAACATTAGTTTTTATGATCCTCAGCAGGAGAACACGTTTACCAAGCCTTATTCTGAAGAAACGGCGAAGATGATCGATGATGAGGTAAGGAAGCTGATCGATTCCGCATACGATAAAACAAAACGATTACTGATCGAGAAAAAAGGGGATGTTGAAAAACTGGCAAATGCTTTGCTGGAAAGAGAAGTATTGTTCCAGAGTGATGTGGAAGCCCTGATCGGTAAGCGTCCTTTTGAAGAAAAAAAATCATTGGGCGTGGATGAAGAAATGGTATCGCCACTGGCTGAACAACCATTACTGAATCAACCTAAGAACAGCGAGGAAACAGCAGATGGAAAAGCCGATGGTTTCGACCTGGTTCCCGTTGTATAACCCCTGATCTATGAATGTATCAGCATCCAAAGAAAACATTTTAAAAAAAATTCGCGAGGCGTTGAGTAATTCAACGCCTTTGCCATTTCCGCAAAGCGAGGGCAACCAGCCTTTGTACCAGCCTTTGGACCAGGAACCTGAAGTGGAATTTGCGGAAAGGTTCACGCATTTGCAGGGTAAATTCATCTATTGTATCAACCAGCAGGAGTTCGCTTTTCAATTGGGCAGCCTGATCCGCAAACAGGAATGGAATAAAGTTTACTGCCTGGAACCTGCATTATTAGGATCAGCGATCTCGCAAATAGAGGACCGCGTTAATGCTACGGATCTTGCCAATTGTGATGTGTCTATTACGGGATGCGAATGCCTTGTGGCCAGGACCGGTAGTATTGTAATGAGTTCTGCCCAGAATAGTGGCCGGACCACCAGCGTGTATGCACCAGTGCATGTGTGTGTTGCCTTTACGCGGCAGGTAGTGGTTGACCTGAAGGAAGCCATTCAGCTTACCCGGGAAAAATATGGCAACAATCTTCCTTCCCTGATCAGTTTTGCTACAGGCCCCAGTCGTACAGCGGATATTGAAAAGACGCTGGTAGTGGGGGTGCATGGTCCCAAAGAAGTATATGTATTCCTTATTGAAGGGTAGCCACTATTTGCCTATTGTATTAACTTTACACTATGTCTCAGCATTATCACCTGTTTGTATATGGTTCCCTGCGCAGGGGATTCAAGCATCCTGCTTATGAATATATCAGTCATTATTTTGAACTGGTAGGTGATGCCCGGGCGATAGGAGACCTGTTTGATATGGGTGAGTACCCGGTTGCAGTTCCGGGAAAAGGCGAACATTTTATCATAGGAGAGCTTTACCGAATAAAAGATGAGCGTGAATTTTCCTGGGCCATCGGGCAGCTGGATGATTATGAAGGTGTGACCGTGGAAGCGGGCGAATACCCTGAATTTCGCCGGGATCTTATCGAAGTTGAATGCCAGGGTGCAACACAGCAAGCCTGGATCTATTGGTATAATTCAAGTACCGATGGCCGTCCCCTTGTAGAATCAGGCGACGTATTGAAATATATGCAAGAAAAAAAACAGCTTTAAATACTCCTTTTGCCCGACAAGATCTATTTCCTTTCAGATTTCCACCTTGGCGCCCCCGATCATGCTTCCAGTCTTGAGAGGGAAAAAACTATTGTTCATTTTCTCGATACCATCAGCGGCGATGCTTCAGAGATCTTTCTGGTAGGTGATATGTTTGATTTCTGGTATGAATACAAGCAGGTGGTGCCAAAAGGGTACCTGCGTTTATTAGGTAAACTTGCGGAATTATCTGATCGTGGTATCAAACTTCATTTTTTCGTGGGCAACCATGATATGTGGATGAAAGATTATTTCCAGAAGGAGCTGGACATGCCCGTTTATTTTGAACCAAAGGAATTTCAAAGGCAGGGGCGCAGCATACTGATCGGCCATGGTGATGGACTTGGTCCCGGTGATCATGGATACAAGCGACTGAAAAAAATATTCCGCAACCCGGTTTGCCAATGGTTGTTTGGCATACTTCCCCCGAGGGTGGGAATGGGTATAGCAAATTATATGAGCCGCAGAAGCAGGGCGCAGACGGGTTCTACTGAAGAAAAATTCCTTGGAGAGGATAAAGAATGGCTGCTGATCTACTGCAAAGAGCAGCTTCAGCAAAAAAATACCGATCTTTTTATATTCGGGCATAGACACCTGGCCATTGATCATCGTCTGAATGATACCAGCCGTTATGTGAACCTGGGTGACTGGATCCGGTATTTTACTTATGCCGTGCTGGAAAACGGGGAATTGGTTCTAAGGTCATTTAAGGGCCATGATGACCTTATCATTCGCAATACATGAGAATAATTATCATCTGCCTGTTCAGTTTATTTTGCTGCAGCTCCCTGGGCGCGCAGCAGGATACCAGTTTTCGTTTGATACGAAAACTGAAAGGGGATTTTATTGAGTTCACCGTAGATAACCTGGATAATATCTATACGCTGAATAGCCGTAACCAGGTAAAAAAATACAATGCAAATGGAGATTCTGTAGCAGTGTTTAATGATGTGCGAAAATTTGGACAGGCCAGCCTGATCGATGTATCCAACCCGCTGAAGATCCTGCTTTATTACCGCGATTTCGCAACAGTGGTGGTATTGGATCGTTTCCTGAACGCGGTGAATGTGGTGGATCTTCGAAGGCTGAATATTTTCCAGGCCAGGGCCATTGGCCAATCGTATGATAATAAGATCTGGGTATATGATGAGCTGGAAAATAAATTGAAGAAAGTAGATGAGAATGGAAAACTGGTACTGGAAACAGTGGATATGCGGCAGGTGCTTGACCGGTCCATCAGCCCGGTGAAGATATTCGATGAGAACCGCTATGTATATGTTTACGATCCTCAAAAAGCCATGTATGTATTCGATTATTACGGGGCCATGAAAAATGGTATTCTAATCTCAGGCTGGAATAATCTTAAAGTGGCAGGAAGGTTTATTTACGGGTCCAAAGGCGATAGCCTATACCGCTACGAGATAAAAACATTTTTATACGACCAGTGGCAATTGCCGGCCGCTATTTCCGGCAGCCGTTCATTTAATTTTACCAGCGATAAACTTTATGCCCTGAAAAAAGATGAGTTGGAGCCTATGGCCATCATTCATATCTATTCGATCAAATAGGTTTTATCTTTGCCCTGCAATAATATCCCATGAACGATTTTTTTCAGCAAATATGGATGGAGAACCCTGTAATGAATTATTTCATAGTGGCGGGGGTGATCCTTTTTGCCTGGATCCTGAGAAGGATCATATCCCGTTATTTTGCGGGTTTATTATATTCCCTGGTACACAAGGTTTGGAAGGATGTTGACAAACATTCTTTCACCAGTCTGGTGATAAGGCCATTGGGATATTTCCTGGCCATCCTGGTCACCATCGTAGCGCTTTACAAACTGAAATTCCCGGCAGATCTTGATACAGAATTATACAAGTACACGGTAAAAGAGATCTTACATGCCATGGGCAGCCTGGTACTGATCATTTCATTTATCAGCCTGCTTATAAGGATCATTGATTTTGTGGCCCTGATACTGGAGAAGAAAGCCGATCTAACCCCCGATCAAACCGATAACCAGCTCATCGTATTCTTTAAGGATTTCTTCAAGGTGATCTTCGTGGTGGTGGGCATTATGCTGGTGCTTCGGTATGCCTTTGGATTGGATGTGGGCGGTTTGCTTACGGGGTTGAGCATAGTAGGTGCCGCCATTGCCCTTGCCCTCAGGGAAAGCCTGGAAAACCTGATCGCCTCTTTTATTATTTTCTTTGATAAGCCATTTGTGATGGGCGACCTGGTAAAAGTGCAGAATGTGACCGGATCGGTAGAAAGGATAGGATTGAGAAGCACCCGGATCAGGACAGACCAGAAGACCTATGTAACTGTTCCGAATAAACAAATGGTAGATAGTATACTGGATAATTTAAGCCAGCGTACGCAAAGAAGGGCCGACCTGCGTTTGGAACTGGAGCTGGATACAGCTTCAGAAAAAATATCCCTTCTTTTAACGGGCCTGAAAAAAATATTGCAGCGAAAAGATATTGAAGAGGCCAATGTATTCCTTGCGGAGATCAATGGGCATGCAATTTTGATCGCTTGCGATTATTATACAGCCCCTGTTTCCATATCAGAATTCAATCTTATTAAGCAGGAAGTAAACCTGGCCTCGATTCAGTTGCTGGAGGCAAATGGCGTTCACCTTGCGGGAAATGACCTGCGTTTTCGTAAATAGATCACTGAAGGATCTCGCCTAATTCTTTATCAAACATTCCGTATTTACCGTATTCCACTACCCGGCCTATCTCTTTTCCATTCTTAAATACAATGATGGAAGGAACATTGGTCACTTTCAGCGCTTCTGCCAGGTGTGAGATGGTTGTTTTGTTGCGGTCGACACCGAACAGGCTAAGTTTCGATTCCGGAAAGCCTGAAGCATTTACAAGGGTAAACAGTTTAGGAATGATGAATTGAGAATCTTCGCACCAGGTGCCCATGAAGACCAGCAACTCTATGGAATCTGCCTGTTTTTTAAGGTTGGTGATCGCAAGCGCATTGGGTGTATACCCCTTCAGGTTCTGCGCATACCAATGAAAGGAAGTATCTGCCAGCAGGATCTCGCGTGAGATGATCCCCTTCAGCGTTTTCTCCCCGGGCTTTTCTACTATTTCCTGGTAGTTGGTTTGGGAAAAGGAAACAATGCCAAGGGTCATTGATAAAAATAGCAGGCTTATTTTTTTCATGGTCGGGAATTAGTCCACAAAATTAATGGGGTAATTGCTAAAGAAGAAGGAATAATTGTTAAAGGTTGGCCTTTAATTCAAGCAGGAATGCTTTGATCTTGTTCAATGACTGGATGGCCTGGAATTTTTCATCCACCGGTTCTGCGCCCGGGCGGCCATTCTTGTTCTTTTTCAGGAAATCTTTAGCGCCTTCGATGGTGAATTTTCGACGGCGAAGCAGGTCGTAGATCAGCACCAGGTTCTTAATATCGATGGGGCGGAAGAATCGATCCCCTTTTCGGTTCTTCCGGGGTTGCAGGATATCAAATTCTGTTTCCCAATACCGGATCAGCGATTGGTTCTCATGAAACATGCGGGCCACATCGCCAATGGAATAATATTGTTTTTTGAAGAGAATATCATCTTCCGGAATATCAATGAGGTCGGCTTTTTCTGTGATGGTTTTAAGGGAAGGTCTTCCTCTTTTGGATAGCGGCCTTGAAGCAATTTTTTCTTTGACCAGGCTGGCAGGCCTTTGCTCCTTAATGGAAGGCACCGTTGCCGGTTTCTTCATTCGAGGAGATGATTCTTTTACTACCGGAGCCGGCAGGCCAAAATCAAGCGCCATTTGTGTCAATTGCTTGGACATGAGGTAAAGGTAGCTAAGATGAGGTATGAGGAGAGGGGGGGTATTGGTTTGTGGAAAAAATGTTAGAGAGCTCAATCAAAGCTCTGGTTACTCGCTGCTGCTTTTTTCAAAATAAGATCAAATTGCTCTGGACTGAGATCATTATAGAAAAAATAAATAGGGTCGATCTTGTTTCCGTTCTTATGCACTTCATAATGGCAATGCGGACCGGTTGACTTACCTGTGCTGCCCACATACCCTATTACCTCGCCCCTTTTAACGGCCTTTCCCACGGTGGTCTTTACCCTTACCATATGACCATACAGTGTTTCATAGCCATAGCCATGATTAATGATCACATGGTTGCCATAGCCATCGCCTGAATTGCCCGCCAGGCTAACAGTACCATCTGCGGTTGCGTAAATAGGTGTGCCCTGTGGTGCAGCGAAATCGAGTCCCGCATGCAGCTTAGGTGTTTTATATACCGGGTCGATGCGGTATCCGAATCCCGAAGCGATACGGTTAAGGTCTTTGTTGCTTACCGGTTGGATGGCCGGGGTATGGGATAATAATTTTTCTTTATTGCGGACCAGCATATCCACCTCATCGTATGATTTTTTCTGGGCATTGATACGGCTGCGAATATTATTCAGAATGGCATTGATGGAGGCGATCAGCTGATGTTCCCGGAGGCTTTCCACGGTCTCGATCTCTTTTTTATTGGCCAGTTCACGGGCCCGGGCACTATCGGGAATAGGGTTCGCTTCGAAGATGGCACGGTATACATCGTTATCCCTTTTTTCAAGCTCCTTCATTTCTGCCTGAATGGAAATCAGGTCCTGTTCCAGATCATTATAGTTATCCTTTAATTCCCGGTTCTGCCGCTGTAATATTTTTTCTTTAGGGGAGCCAATGAACTGAAAAGCCGCGTAAGAAATGATAAGTGCGGTAACGATAGCGGCCGCTACGAAACCGAACACGCGCAAAAGCTTCACCCTCAGCGGGGTTTCCAGCTTCTCGTAGCGCAGAGAATTGGTATTATAGTAATACTTTATCTTCTTCATCGGCCCAACCGCCGGCATTTCAAATGCCAGTTTAAACTTTTACCTTTGCGTCCCGGCTTTGAGAGACGGGAGTTGACAAATATAATCCCTTAAAATTCAATAATAGAAGGGAATTTACCATTACAATTTTCCATAAAGCTTATGACCAGCGCAGAAATTCGACAAGCTTTTCTTGATTTTTTTCAGTCAAAAGGACATCTTATTGTTCCATCCGCACCAATCGTGGTAAAGAATGATCCTACCCTGATGTTTACGAATGCAGGGATGAATCAATTCAAGGATTATTTCCTGGGAAATAAACCCGCCCCTGCCACGCGTATTGCCGATACACAAAAATGCCTGCGTGTAAGCGGCAAGCATAATGACCTGGAGGAAGTGGGGGTAGATACCTATCACCATACCATGTTTGAAATGCTGGGCAACTGGAGTTTTGGTGATTATTTCAAGAATGAGGCCATTGAATGGAGTTGGGAATTGCTGACAAAAATTTATAAGATCGATACGGGCCGTTTATATGCAACGGTATTTGAAGGCGACAGCAAGGAAGGTATTCCGCCTTCGAAGATCGCCCTTGAAAAATGGAAGACCCTGCTTCCTGACCCGGAAACGCAGATCGTTTTTGGCAATAAAAAAGATAATTTCTGGGAGATGGGCGATACCGGTCCCTGTGGCCCCTGCAG
This sequence comes from Chitinophagaceae bacterium, assembly GCA_016720565.1. Classification (GTDB taxonomy): domain Bacteria; phylum Bacteroidota; class Bacteroidia; order Chitinophagales; family Chitinophagaceae; genus JJ008. The sequence continues at coordinate 357,964 of JADKKJ010000011.1, read as the reverse complement.
TGAGATCCATGTGGACCTCCGTTCGGATGAAGAAAGGAAGGTGACCCCTGGCCATTTACTGGTGAACAAAGACCATCCGCAGGTGATCGAAATATGGAATAATGTATTCATCCAGTTCAATCGCAAAAAAGACGGAAGCCTGGAGCCATTGCCTGCTACGCATGTGGATACGGGAATGGGACTGGAGCGCCTGGTGCGGGTATTGCAGGGAAAAAGATCCAATTACGATACAGATATTTTCAGTGGAACCATTGAGGCAACCGAGCAGATCAGTGGGAAAAAATACGATGGCAGCGATACCAAGGAAGCTGTGGCTTTCCGGGTGATCGCTGATCATATACGCGCTATCAGTTTTACCATTGCCGATGGCCAGTTGCCATCCAATACAGGTGCGGGCTATGTGATACGCAGAATTTTACGTCGCGCGGTACGCTATTATTATTCTTACCTGGACCATAAACAGCCTTTGCTGACCAAACTGGTACCCGTGCTGGCCAAACAATTTGAACATGTTTTCCCTGAGTTGCAGCAACAGGTAGATTTTGTAAGCAAAGTAGTAAAGGAAGAAGAAGATGCTTTCCTGCGTACGCTGGATAAAGGTTTGAAAAGAATGGATGATATCATTAAAACCGCAACCAATAAGACCATTGCAGGAAAAGACGCGTTTGAATTATATGATACGTTTGGATTTCCGGTTGACCTTACCCGTTTGATCGCTTCAGAAAACTCATTGAGTGTGGATGAGGCGGGTTTCGAATCCGAGATGAAACAACAGAAAGACAGAAGTCGTGCAGCCACCACCATAGATGCCGGTGACTGGATCGAATTAAAAGCAGGAAGAAATGCATTTGTTGGATATGATAGCCTTGAGACAAAAACTTCTGTATTAAAATACCGGAAAGTAACGGCTAAAGGCAAAGATGGTTATCAGTTGGTATTGGCCTCCACTCCTTTTTATGCAGAGAGCGGAGGACAGGTAGGCGATCATGGGGTATTGGAATTTGCAGGTGGGAGGATTGAAGTAATAGATACTAAAAAAGATAATGACCTGATCATACATTTTACCAATGAGATCCCGGCTGACATCAGCGGGGATCTTGTGGCAAAAGTGGATCCGGTAAAAAGAAAACATACGGCCCTGCATCATTCGGCCACGCACCTGTTGCATGCCGCTTTAAGGAGTATATTAGGTACGCATGTGGCGCAGAAAGGGTCACTGGTGAATGAAGAGCATCTTCGTTTTGACTTCTCCCATTTCGCAAGAGTAACAGAAGAAGAGACACGTAAGATCGAACAGCTGGTAAATGAAAAGATCCGTGAGAATATACCGGTGTTTATAAAGGAGATGCCAAAAGATGAAGCCATGAAACTGGGTGCTATGGCCCTGTTCGGCGAGAAATACGGAGATGTGGTGAGAGTAGTGGTGATGGATGAAAATTATTCCGTTGAATTATGCGGTGGTACCCATGTGGGCCATACAGGTGAGTTGGGTATTTTCAAGATCAGCGCTGAATCGGCTGTTGCCGCCGGTGTGCGAAGGATAGAAGCGCTTTGCGGATCAGCTGCCGAGCAATACCTGAACGAACAAATGGACCTGGTATCTTCTGTGAAAGAGGCGTTGAAAAATCCAAAAGATCTGCGCAAGGCCATTGAGTCATTGCAGGAAGAAAACAATGAATTAAAAAAGCACCTGGAATCTATGGAGGCTCGTCACCTGGTGACTGTTCGCCAGCAGATCCTCGAAAAAGATGAGATCATTGAAGGGGTGAATTTTGTGGGTGCTATTGTGGAAGTGAGTGGTGTGGATGCGTTGAAGAAATTATGTTTCGACCTGAAGAATAGCCTTCGCGACCATGTGGCCGTGCTTTGCGTAAATGTCGGCGGCAAGCCTTATGTGGCCATTGGTATCTCCGATACGGTGGTAGCGGCAAAAGGAATGGATGCAGGCAAACTCATTAAAGAGTTGGTGGCTCCACTTATTAAAGGCGGCGGCGGCGGACAGAAGACAATGGCTACAGCTGGTGGGCAGGATGCGTCGAGGTTGAAAGAAGTGATCGAGGAAGTTAAAAGAAAGTTGAGAGGTTGAGTGCTTCGCTGTTGAGGGGTTGAGATTAATAGCAGATGAAGATTGTTTTATATACAGATAGACTTTTTCTCCGTGAGTTCATAATGGAGGATGCAGGCCTGATGCTGGATCTAAACAGCGATCCCGAAGTGACACGCTATACCCTGGATCCGATGCTGGATATTGAACAGGCCAGGAAAGTCCTGGAACAGATCATTCTCCCGCAATACGCATTAAATAATTTTGGAAGATGGGCCGTGCATCTTAAAAGCAGCAATGAGTTCATTGGCTGGTGCGGACTTAAATACCGGCCGGGATGGGATAATGAGATCGATCTTGGCTATCGTTTTAAGCAGATACATTGGGGAAAAGGGTATGCTACCGAAGCCGCCTATGCCAGCCTGCAGTTTGGTTTTGAGAAACGGGGACTGACCCATATCGTTGGCCGTGCGCTACCCGCAAATACAGGCTCGCTGAGGGTTCTGGAGAAACTGGGCATGAAATACAGAGGGGAAGAAGTGCTGGAAGGGCTATTGCATAAGACTTACGACGCCTTTTCCCACTTATTGGATAATAAGCCTGACATTGGCAGACAGGCCTGATCCCCGATCTCTAATCCCTAATCCTTTTTTAACATTTCCGAAACATTTCGTATTTCCGATTTTACCCTTATATTTGACCTACGAAACTTACCGTAGTAAAAAAATAAAGCATTATGAAGCAGTTCCGATTTAAACTACTGATGATCGCCCTGGCCATGCCGGCTTTTGTTATTGCCCAGGATGAAAAAGGAGATAAGGGAGATAAGGGTGACAAAAAAGAAACCCAAACCATTATCATTACCCGGAAGGATGTGAACACCGATAAAAATACCACCATCGAAGTAAAAGGTGATAAGGTCTATGTGGATGGTAAGCTGGTAGATGATAAAGACAAAAGCGAGAATGTGAATGTAAGGGTAATGAAAGTAAAAGACCCCCAGAATTTAAGGGTAGGCCGCGCCTTTAAAAGAGACGGCAGCACTAATGATGATATGTTTTTCAATTTCACTTCCGACGATAAGGCAATGCTGGGAGTGTCAACCCAACAGGTGGAAGGCGGTGTGGAAGTGCAGAGCGTAACCAAAGAAAGTGGCGCTGAAAAAGCTGGTATCAAAGAAAAAGATATCATCACCATGATCGATGGCGATAAGATAGAAGACCCCGATGATCTTACCACGGCCGTTCAGAAACATAAGGCAGGTGATAAAGTGACCGTAACTCTTCTGCGTAATAAAAAAGAACAAAAGCTTACTGCCGAACTTACCAAGTGGAAAGGCACGACAGCGATGGGAAATTTGGATGCATTTAGATTTAATATGGATGACCTTCAAAGATATCTTCCGCGTACTCCAATTGCCCCAAGGGTTTGGGCTGGAAATGGGCCTAAGTTGGGTTTATCCATACAGGATAATGAAGATGGTAAAGGTGTGAAAGTAACAGAGGTTGACCAGGAAGATAGTTATGCGCTAAAGGCAGGACTTAAAGAAGGTGATATCATCACCGAAGCAGATGGTAAGACCATAAATAATGCGGATGATATGGTCAATGTGATCCGACAAAGCAAGGAAAAGATCAGTATTACGTTGAAAGTAGTTAGAAACGGGAAGACCCAGAATATAGAAATTAAGATGCCAAGAAAACTCCGTACGGCCGATCTTTAAGATAACCAACGGTATAGCCATGAAAACCCCGCAACTGCGGGGTTTTTCAATTAATAAAGGCCCAAACTGCTTTTACTTAATTTTGCCCGATGATAGACCATTCGGAATACGAGATCGTGGTGGGTTTGGAAGTGCACGCACAATTGAGCACGAAGAGTAAATTGTTTTGTGGCGACAGCACCCATTATGGATCTTCTCCCAATACGCAGGTCAGCGCCATCTCCCTGGCCCACCCGGGCACCCTTCCTAAAATGAACCGTCAGGCCATTGAATACGCTATTGCATTGGGATTGGCCTGCCATTGTGAGATCAGTCGCGAGAACTATTTCGCCCGAAAAAATTATTTCTATCCCGATCTTCCCAAAGGTTACCAGGTTTCCCAGCATACCACCCCCATTTGCCGAGGGGGATTTCTTACGGTAGAAGTGAACGGGGAAGAAAAAAAGATCCGGCTGAATCGCATTCATCTGGAAGAGGATGCCGGAAAAAGTATACATGATGCGGATCCGGATAATACCTGCATTGACCTGAACCGCGCGGGAACACCGCTGGTGGAGATCGTGACGGAACCGGATATCCGCAGTTCAGAAGAAGCGTTTGCTTTTTTGACCAGTATTCGCCGCCGCCTCAGGTATCTGGGCGTTTGCGATGGTAATATGGAAGAAGGAAGCCTTCGCTGTGATGCGAATATCTCTGTCAGGTTAAAAGGAGATGACCGCTTAGGCACAAGGACAGAGATCAAGAATTTAAATTCTATCAGGCATGTAAAAAAAGCCATTGATACGGAAGCGGAAAGGCAGATCGCCTTATTAGGGGCCGGAGAAAAGGTAATTCAGCAGACCCGCAGTTTTGTAGCCGCCGATGGCAGCAGTTTTGCGATAAGAGATAAAGAAGAGGCCGATGACTACCGTTATTTTCCAGAACCGGACCTGACTCCATTTCGTATATCAGAAGAGCAATTGAAAGCGGTAGCTGCTACACTGCCTCGTTTACCTGAGCAGCGGATAGCTGGATATATGCGGGAACTTCAGTTATCGGCCTATGATGCGGCGCTGCTTACAGATGAAAAAAGCTTTTCGGATTATTTTGAGGCCCTGGTGCAGGACCATCCGGGTATAAAGCCTAAGCGTTTCGCTAACTGGTTATCTGGTCCGGTAAAAGAATGGTTAAATGAGCAGGGAAAGGAGATAGAGGAATTTCCACTTTCAACAGATCAACTGGCCTCATTGGTGGCACTGGTGGAAAAAGGCCGTTGCAGTTTCAGCGCCGCCTCAGGGAAATTATTCCAGGAATGCCTGAAACAACCTGAACAGGACATTGAGCAATTGGCGGAGAAACTTAATCTGCTACAGGTTTCTGATACGGCCAGCATAGAACCAGTGATAGAGGAGGTTCTTCAGAAAATGGCAGATAAAGTGGAAGAATACCGGAATGGCAAAAAAGGATTGCTGGCCCTTTTCGTTGGAGAGGTGATGAAAAGATCGAAGGGAAAAGCGGATCCAAAGCTCACCAATGAGCTACTTATTAGAAAACTTAATTCGTCAAAATAAAACAGTTAAATGAAAAGAATACTGATGTTGCTGACCTGTAGTTCGATCCTGTTCTCCTGCAAGGATAAAAAAGATACCAACCAGATCACCGTGCATGGTAAGATCCAGCAAACAAATGCCAAACTGATCTTCCTGGAAGAAGTGCCAATGACCACCATGCAAAGGATCGTGGTTGATTCGGTGGCATTGGATAAAGACGGTAATTATGCATTGCATGCAGCGGCAGGGGAAGCCAGGGTATATAATATCCGGCTCGACCAGAATAATTATCCTATTGCCTCATTGATCAATGATACCTCGGATATTACCATCAATGCCAGCTTTAAACCAGGGGCTCAATTCGTGGAGGATTATGAAGTGAAGGGCTCAGTAGGTACGCAGCAAATGAAAGAATACATGGTAGGTTTTAATGGAAAACTCCAGGCCATCTATTTTAATATGAAGCAAATTGATTCTTTGCAAAAAGCAAGCGCTTCAGACAGCCTGATCAATAATTTAAAGAGTTCTTCCCGGCAGATCGCCGAGGAAGCACATACTCAAACGGTGAATGCACTGGCAAAAAGTAATAATCCCGCCCTTTCAATTTTCATTCTCGGTTATTACCAGAGTACAGCGAGCAATCCGGGTTATGGTATCTCGCCCCTGGAAAAAGAGGAAGTGATAGCAATGGTAAATAACCTGGCTACTAAATATCCAAATCATACCGGGCTGGCTTCTATAAAGTCAAGCCTGGAAGGCCCTGCCGGTAAAATGGCTCCGGATTTTTCTTTACCTGATGCCAATGGGAAAATGATCAGCCTGAGTTCTTTTCGTGGAAAATATGTGCTGGTAGATTTCTGGGCAAGCTGGTGCCGTCCCTGCCGCGCAGAAAACCCCAATGTGGTAAAGGCTTACAATAAATTCAAGGACAAGAATTTTACGATCCTGGGTGTATCCCTGGATAAGGATAAAGATGCCTGGATGAATGCTTCAATGAAAGATGGCCTTACCTGGACACATGTAAGTGACCTGCAGGAATGGAATAGCATGGTGGTTCCGTTATACAAGATCGATGGTATTCCTTATAATGTGCTGATAGATCCTTCAGGTAAGATCATCGCAGAGAGCCTTAGAGGAGAGGACCTGGAGAAGAAACTGGCAGAAGTACTGAAGTAGAAGTTGAGGGGTTGAGCTGTTGAGCGACCACTCTGATTATTTGAGTCTTCGCTCAACCCCTCAACCTCTCAACAGCTCAACTAATAAAAAAAGCCCCGCAACTTGCGGGGCTTTTTTTATTGGAATCAACATTCTTATTAATTATCCCAGAATACAGTAGACTGCAGGTTAGCAGCTTTCTGGCCAGGGAAGTTAGGATTAAGATCCACTTCAGACTGAGGATAGAACAATGATCTTGGAATAGCTCCAGTGATAGAGTTGGTAACAGTTTGAAGAACAGGGTAACCAGTTCTTCTCCAATCGGACCATGGCTCTACTGAAATACCAAACAGGGCGATATACTTCTGTTCAATGATCTGTTGTATCTGCTGGGCAGTGGTTCCGCTCAATGTACCATAAAGAGCAAGATAACTTGCGATATCATTTGCGTTAACACCTACTTCCTGCATGGAAGCGGTGATTCCAGCGGTAAAGAATGCCTGCGCACTTCCTGGAGCACCCAGTAAAGCAGCCTCAGCACGGATGAAATTGTATTCAGCGAAGGTCATCATACGCTGAGGGGCAGCACCTGAATAAGTGAAAGGAGGTGCTGCACCTGCAGTTACGTTTCCACGAAGGAATGTATGGATACGGCTGTAATTATTATTTGGAGCAGCAGGCGGAGCAGAAGCAGATACGGATGTAAATACTGCAGGAGCAGCAACAATAGCAGCACCTGAACCTACTCCAGCACCTGTAACGTTATTGCTAAGTGTAACCGTTGTGGCGGTCACTGCGGTAGCAGTTGTTCCATAAGGAATATTCGCTCCGGAAATGATCATGTTCGTAGCGATACCGGTAGTGCTTGCAAATGTCAGCACGTTACCTGAACCAGTTGCTGCTGAGGTGCTCACTGTGATTGGTAAAGGAATGCCCTGGTAGGGGAAAGAAGTGAAATAATAAGGACGACGTGGATCCAGTTTCGCATTCATCAGGTTCAGCATGGTCTGGTCTGCGAACAGGTAGTTAGGACGGCTCACTTCAAACTGTGAAATAGGGTTTCTCTGGTTAGCCACATCAAAGAATGGCATAGAGAAATTATCCGCGTTAGAAGCAAAGAAGGCGGCACCACTGTTTACCAGTGTAGTGATATTTGATACTGCGAATGCTGGGTTGATCTTGCTATAGTGCAGGAACAAGCGAAGACGAAGCGTGTTGGCCAATTTTATCCAGTTGGTCTTTACAGTGGCAAAAGTACCTGTATAGATTACCGAATTGGCTCCTGGTGTTAATACACTGGATGAAGCATTCAGATCGGTCACTGCATCGATCAGCAACTGGTTCAATTTTGGATAAATGGTTGCGTCATCATCATAACCAGGTTGTGTATTGGCGGTCAATTGCTGGGCCTGGGAATAAGGAATATCACCCCAGGTGTCTACCATCAGGGAGTATTCATATGCCTTCAGCACTTTAGCAATACCGGTATAATATGGGCTGGCGGAACCCTGTTTAATGATCAGTTCAAGATCATTAAGGGTAGTGGCGTTCATGCTTCCCCAGAGGTTGTTCTGGTCACTTCCAGTGATATTATGACGGTAATATTCATAAGTCTGGTTTGGCTGTGAAGCGAAACCGCTCATTTGCTGTGCTATTTCTGTTGTATAACGAAACAGATCGGAACCTCCTTCAAACCCAAGGTTCACCTGGGCAGAAGTAAGCAACTGCGCGATAGGGCTGTTTGAATCTGGTATAGCATCTGGATTCTTATTGATATCCAGATCTCTTTTACAGGAACCAAACAGCACGATACCTGCAAGCAGTACAGTGAGTTTATTAAATCTGAGTTTCATGTTTATCGTTGTTTGTAGTTAATTAAAATATCAGTTTCAGACCCATACCCATCGTGCGTGTTTGTGGCAGCGCGTTGAACTCCAGACCTTGCGCGTTGGAGATACCCAAGGCGTTTTGTTCCGGATCCAGGTGAGGATAATTAGGAGCATGCAGGAAAAGGTTACGGCCATATACTGAGAACTCAGCGCGGCTGAAAGGTGTTTTCTTCAACATGGCAGAAGGAATAGAATAAGAAAAGTTAGCTTCTCTTATCCGGAACCAGGTTGTTTCAAAAATGAATCCTTCAGCAGCAGCATATTTACCACTGTTACCATAATAATCCTGTGCGGATAAATAGGTAGTATTAGGAGTGCCATTTGCATAAACTGCGTCGAAGATATAAGGTTTCTGCAAAACGTTTGCCGCGTCATAACGTGGGAACTCAGCGGTTTCTTTAACTACACCATTACGCTGAAGGTCGGCTACGTTACGGGAATAGATCTGTCCGCCTTTTTTGTATTCCATCAGCACAGAAAGAGAGAATCCGTTCCAGCTGAAGGTATTGGTCATACCCATTGAATACTTAGGGTTAGGGTTACCGATCTTTTGAACACCAGAAGTAACCTGTGGAAGACCATTTGCATTTACAACGATCTTACCGGTTTTGGCATCACGAACATATGCGTTACCATAGATCTGTCCATATTCGTCACCTACTACCAGTCGAATGTTAGGGGTTGTGAAACCACCCAGGAAGATATTCGCTACACCAGGAGCCAATTGGTCAACTGTGCTCTTGAATTTGGTATAGTTAAAATTGATATCCCACTGGAATGCTTTGCTTTTAACAGGAACGAGGTTCAGGGTGAATTCTTTACCCTTGTTGGTCAGGTTACCTGCATTTTGCACTTTAGAGGTGATACCTGAAGTAGCAGATACAGGAACTGCAAAGATCAGGTCAGTTGATTTCTGCGTGTAGATCGTATACTCGAGGTTGATACGATTCTTAAAGAATGCCAATTCAAAAGCGATCTCTTTGTTCGTTGTGAACTCAGGACGCAGGAATGGATTACCCGCAGAGTTGCTCAAGGTAAATCCCTGCAGACCGTTGAATGGGAAAGCAATTGTAGGACCGAAACCATCTGCAGCACTGGCGCCAGCGAAATAAGAATCGGTAGAGTAAACGAACTCACCACCAGCCTTACCCACTTTAGCACGGTTACCACGGATCTTGATATTGTCGATCACTTTATTTTTCAGGGTTGGAACCAGTTCTGTCAGGTTGATAGAACCACCATAACCGGAATAGAGATATGAATTTCTGCCTGGTTTGAAAGTAGAAGACCAGTCATTTCTCAGGGTAAGGTTACCACTGAAAATACTCTTATAGCTAAGAGATAAATCACCATAAAGACCTACCAGCCTTGTTTTGCTAGATCCATTAGATGGAGCTGGGCTGAAGGTTGTTGTATTGGAAAGCTGTTCAAAATCCCTGATGATGATACCTTACCATCCAGCTGCGCACCAGCACTATAGATCTGCTGAAATTCCTGTCCTACGATCAGGCTACCGCTCCAGGCTTTGATCCTTTTCTGAGCAGTGAAATAAGCATTATGGTTCAGCGCGCGATATTGGTTTCTAACCTCGCGAACACCCCCTACACCATTTGCAGTAGTGTTGGCACCACCTCTTGCACCGATCTGATCGTATGCATGACGGAAAGTAGAGTAAACGTCTGTACCGATCTTATAATCGAAATTCAGCCATTTGGTAAGGCGGAAATTCATTGACACGCTACCGATCAACCGGTTGATCTCATCACGATATCGGTTATGCTTAAGGGTCCAGTATGGATTGTCCTCACCCAAAGGGTAAAGCTGGTTACCAACAGCATCCTCAAATGGAGTTCCGGTAAGGTCGTAACTGCGTGGAGTGAACCATCCGCGGAACAATGGGTTACTAAGCTGGTTACCCTGCTGGGAACGCTTAGAGAAGTTGTTTGTATAAGTAGCAGCAACCGTAACAGTAAGGTAGTTGTTCACCTTTTGCATCGTATTGATGCTGAAATTATGGCGTATCAGTGTATTGTTATCCAAAACGCCCGTACTGCGCAGATAACCATAAGAGAAACGGAAACTGTTTCTGTCGGAACCACCAGAGAAAGCTACGTTGTTCTGGAAGTTGGTTCCATTACGGAAAAGATCAGACACGTTATTTGGATAAGCCTGCAATACCTGTGTAAGGTTGTTGGTATTGGTAGCAGGGTTATAAGCATTGGTCACCGTAGTTCCCATTTTTGGACCCCATGAAGTTTGCGCAACAGCAGAGAATACACCGTTGTTACCTTCTGCATAATCGTTCTGGTAATCAGGCATGCGGTTAACAGTCTCTATGGAATAGTTGCTGGAAAATTCGATCGCTGTTTTCTGACCTGCCTTCCCTTTTTTGGTAGTGATCAGGATAACACCATTCGATGCGCGTGAACCGTACAGTACTGCAGCAGAAGGGCCTTTCAGCACAGAGATAGACTCAATATCATCCTGGTTAAGGTCAATACCACGGTTAGAGGTAGCAGGACCGTTCTGAAGCGGAGTACCACCACCACCGTTATCAATAGGAATACCATCTACCACGAAGAGTGGCTGGTTAGAACCGGTAAAGGTTGTGTAACCGCGAATGATAATGCTGGAACCGGTAAAAGAACCACCACTACCCTGAACGCGGATACCAGCTATCTTGGAACCGATGGCATTCGTGATGTTCGGCGTACGTGCGCGATTCAATTCAGTACTGTTGATCTGGGATACACCGTAACCCAGTGTCTTTTTGTCTTTCTTGATACCGAAAGCCGTAACTACGACCTCAGTTAACGATTTGTCTTCATTTTTGAGTGTGGCGTTAACGGAACTATTGTTTCCAATAGCAACTTCAACCGGACTCATGTCAACAGCGGAAAAAACAAGGGCTTTGGCATTGGCTGGAACCACCAGAGAATAGGTACCATCGTCTTTTGTAGTAGTACCCACTGTGGTACCTCTTACTACAACAGAAGCTTTGGCAACCGGATTACCTTTCTCATCGGACACAACACCAGTAACAGTACGCTGCGCCATTGCCTGAGTAGCAATGAACACAACACCCATTAGGAGTAGAAACAGCTTTCTCATTTGCGTTTAGTTTTAGTATAAATCTTTATAACAAAAATATAACCCTCAAAGGGGTCGTGAAAATAAGCATTAGACCCTGAAAAAACTCAAAAAAACCGACCAGGTTTCATTCAGAAGACCCGAATGAAAAATGGGCAGCATTATAATTTCTTTAACAGACAAATTTCCCAAGGGTTTTGCTGCTTGAAATTCTGAGCCCAGACTGGTTGTAAATGTAGTAAAATCAATCATTTCTTCCCTTTCAGGACAGAAATTAAAATGGCTGGCAAAAGCACCAGGTTGGTGAGGGTTGCTGTGACCAGGGTGAGGGAAGTAAGCCAGCCCAACGCCTTGGTGCCTCCGAAACCGCTAAAGCAGAAAACGCTGAACCCGGCGATCAATACCATGGAGGTATAAAGTATGCTGATACCGGTGCCATGTATGGTCTGGATCACTGTTTTCCGTATATCATATTGATTATTAGGAAGTTCCTGTTTGTAATTGACCAGAAACCTGATCGTGATGTCGATAGCGATGCCCAGGGCCACGCTGAAAACAAGTACGGTAGATGGTTTTAGGGGAACACCTGCCCAACCCATCACTCCTGCCGTGATCATAAGTGGTATCAGGTTGGGAATCAACGAACAAAATAGGATCCTGACCGACCGGAACAAATAGAGCATGCAAGCGGCGATCAGCAAAAATGCCCAGAATATACTATCCTTTAGCCCATTAATGATATAACCGCTGCCTTCCAGGAAAGTGACGCTGGTGCCGGTCATTTTCACCTCATATTTTTCTGCAGGGAATAGCTGGTTCACCCTGCCCTGGATAGAGTCCAGGATCATGGGTAGTCTAACGGTACCTACATCGGCCATACTTACACTGATCCTCGCCTGGCGACCCTCTTTATCCATGAAAGTGGAAACCAGTTTGGAAAATGAATTTTTTCCATTGCCCTGGTCACCTTTCAGGTATTGGGAAAGTGCGGGCAGGTCAAATTCGGAGGGAAGCGTGTAATTAGCGGAATCTCCATCAAAAAAAGCCTGCTTGGCAAATTTCAGGCCCTCTGCTATGCTTAAAGGTTTTCCAATGGCAGGCATCTGGCTGATAAATTGGGCAAGAGAGTCGATACGCTGGATATTGCCCAGGTTTCGTGTTACACCGAATTTCTTTTTAGTGTCCACCACGATCTCCAATGGCATTACTCCTTTGAAATTGGCTTCAAAAAATCGAAGATCGGAATAGACCCGGTCTGACTTGGGCATATCATCCACGATATGGCCCACTGTTTTTAATCGCATGATTCCGGCAACGGCGCCAATGATCAGGATCCCTGAAAGCGCATAGATCAAACCACGGTGGTTCATCGACCATTTTTCCAGTCGGTCGAGCCAGCGATTCAATCGTGGGTTGGTCAGGTATTTCATATGCCTGCTTTTTGGAGGAGGCAGTAAACTGAGTACCGGGGGAATGAAAAAAAGTGAAATGAAGAAAAGCGCCATGATATTGATACCCGCCACCACACCAAATTCTTTCAGGATCTGGCTCTGGGTCATAGCGAATACCGCAAAACCAATAGCAGCGGTCAGGTTACAGAATAAAGTGACCACCCCCATTTTATCCACCATCATCACCAGGCTTTTCTTTTTATCACCTGTTTCATTATAAGCCGTGTGGAATTTATTGAAGAAGTAAATGCAGTTGGGTATGCCTATTACCACGATCAGCGAAGGAATCAGCGCGTTCAGGATACTGAGTTTATATCCCATCAGCTGCAGGGTGGCGAAGCTCCATAGTACACCCATGCCCACCACTACCATAGAGATCCACATGGCGCTGAATGAACGGAAGAATAATAAAAGAATGAATGCCGAAAGCAGGGCCGACATGAGAATGAACATTTTCATCTCCCGCTTTACACGAATGGACAGTTCAGTACGAATCAGTGGAAGTCCGCTCTGGTATATCTGCAGGTTATTGGCCACTCCAAATGAATCGGCCATATACCGGATATTTCTTACAATGCCATCCCTTGATTTGTTCGACAATACATCTTTGTTGATCCTGACCCCCATTAAATAAGCATTGGAATCGGGATTGTATAGCAAGCCCCTGTAAAATGGCAATTGCATGAACCTCCTGGCGCTGCTATCTATCAGTTCCTGGGATAGCGTTCCTTCCGGGAATATCTGTTCAGCCCTTAATCTTTCTGTTGCGGAATCTTTTTTCAGGTCTACGGCGGAGTTAACGCTGATGATATCATCAACGCCTGGCAATTTCTTCAGGTCGCTGACCAGCTTTGAATAAGCATTGAATTTAGCTGCCTGGAAGAATTGATTCGTTTGTACACCTATCACCAGCAGGTTCCCGTCTTCACCAAATTGTTTCCTGAATTCCTGGTAGATCTTGTATTTGGGATTGTTCAGCGGTATCGCTTTGGAAAAATCATAGCTGATCTGCACTTTGCTGGTCTCATAGGCAGCAAATGCAGTAATGGCCAGCAGTATAAAAATGATGATGTATCTGAACCGAAGTATGAACTGACCAAGCTTACGCCACATGGAGAATTGAATTCGCCGCAAGATAAACTAATTTTACCGCGTGCGATCCATTTCGGTCATATTATGCCTGCTTATGCATGCTCTTTGTTATTCGCAGGACCCTCTTCCTCCCATTGGGCAATGGAGGGAACATCTTCCCTATAACAGTTCGATCGACCTTGCGGCCGGAAATGGGAAAATATTTGCCGCTACCCCTTATAGCCTGTTTACTGTAGAATTGGCAGATAATTCTGTTGAAAGATTGAGCCGTATCAGCGGTTTAAGTGAAACAGGGATCAGCACTATCTATTATGATTCTGCAGATCAGCAATTATTGATCGCCTATTCCAACAGCAACCTGGATATTCTTGTTAAGAACAAACTGGTAAATATTCCCGACATAAAAAGGGATAATATCATCGGGGATAAAAGCATTTATAATATTTACAGATCGGGTACTGTTTATTTTCTCAGCACTGGGCTTGGAATAATACTTATTGATGCAAAACGCCTGGAGCTGAAGGATAGCTGGTTCATAGGCAATGGAGGAAACCAGGTCCGAGTGAACGGGTTTACCTCTGATGCAAATTTTTATTATGCCGCTACTGCAGAGGGATTAAAAAAAGCGGATATCCGTTCTTCAAACCTGGCCGATCCGGCAAATTGGGTCCTTGTCAACGGAATTGGATCCGGGGCAGGGCCTTGTCAAAATGTGATCAATCTTCAGGGGAAGATCATTGTGCAGAAAAATGATTCACTGTATCTGTTGAATGGAAATCTTTTTTATACCGATAGTTATTCTTTTGTCAGTTGCCAGCTTACTGAGAACAGGATCGCTGTCTGCGAGAGAAACAACAATGGTAATTCCCGGGTGGTCTTCCTGAATGCCGATGGAACCATATTCCGTACTCTTTCATCTACAAGTGCTGTTTCCTTTCCAAGAAAAGCCATCACTTATCAGGGTCAGCCCTGGGTGGCTGACCAGTTCGCGGGACTATCTCATTTCAACAATGGGAATAATTATGAGAATTATAGTCCCAATTCACCCCAGGCCATTGGCAGCGGAGAAATGATCGTTGATCATTCCATGCTTTATGCAAGTTCCGGAGCGGTGAACAGTTCATGGAATTACCAGTATAATGGAGACGGACTTTTTATTTTCAACGAAGGGAAATGGAATAATATAAACCGATACCGTTACTCCCCGATGGATACGGTGCTGGACCTGGTTTGTTTAAGTATTGATAAACGTGATAATAGTTTATGGGCAGGTTCTTTTGGTGGTGGTTTGTTGCATGTAAAGCAGGGACCTGCATTTGAGATATTCAAGCAGGGAAAACTTGGCGCGCCTGCAGCTGATCCGGGAAGTTACCGGGTGGCCGGATTGGCATTTGACAGCCACCAGAATTTATGGATCAGCAATTTTGGTTCTTCGCAACCGCTGAAGGTTAGGAAAGCAGATGGAAGCTGGAAGAATTTCAGTCCGCCATTCAGCCTCACGGAAAATGCCATGGCGCAGCTGCTTATTGATGACAATGACCAGAAATGGATCGTTTCTCCATTGGGAAATGGATTACTCTGTTTTGATGATCGTGGCAGTATTGACAATACCGGTGATGACCGCTGGAGAAGGTATAGAAGTGGTACAGGAAATGGAAATATACCAGGTACGGAAGTGCTTTGTATTGCCAAAGACCGAAATGGATTTATTTGGGTGGGCACCAATGATGGAGTGGCTGTGATAGAATGCCCGGACAGGGCCTTTGATGCAACAGGCTGCGATGCGTTGTGGCCGGTAGTGGCCAATGGAAATTTTGCGGGGTATTTATTCAAAGGACAGGAGGTAAGAAGTATACAGGTAGATGGAGCCAACAGGAAATGGATCGCCACCCAAAATGGATTGTTCCTGGTGGACGCAACTGGTGAAAAATTAATAGACCGATACACGGAAGATAATAGTCCCCTTTTAAGCAATGATGTAAAAAAACTTGCGCTGGATGGGGAGACCGGTGAATTATTCATTGCTACCGCCAAAGGACTTTGTTCTTTCCGTGGTACAGCTACAGAGCCAGCGGAAAATTCATCGGGTCTTTTAGTATTTCCGAATCCAGTTCCTGCAGGCTATACAGGTACCATTGCTATCAAAGGATTGGCAGAGAATTCCATTGTAAAGATCACTGAACTGAATGGCAGGCTGGTATTCCAGACCAAGGTACTGGGAGGCCAGGCCATCTGGAACGGGAAAAATTATAATGGCCAGAAGATCGCATCAGGCGCATACCTGGTAATGGTGGGTAAAGAATCGGGCAAAACATCGGTAGCAGGTAAAATATTTTTTATAGCCAATTAATGTCGCAACCCTTACATAAGACAAGAGGTATTGTACTGCGTTCTGTAAAATATGGAGAAAGCAGCCTGGTGGTGACCCTGTTCACTGAATTATTTGGTGTGCAATCCTATATGGTGAGTGGGGTACGAACCTCTTCTAAAACCTCTGCGGGCAAGTCGCAGTATTTCCAGCCGGCTGCAATGCTTGATCTTGTGGTATATCACAATGAATTAAAACACCTGAACCGTATCCGGGAATTTCATTGGAACAGGATCTATGAACAGTTATTCTCGGATGTTCCAAGAAATGCGGTGGCCCTTTTTATAGTGGAACTGCTGAATAAATGCCTGAAGCAGCCTGAGGCTAATCCTGAGTTATTTTATTTTGTGGAAGACATTTTGAAAGAACTGGATAAAAGCAATGATGCGGTGATGGCCAACCTGCCTTTATTTTTCGCCTTTCAACTCTCGCATTTTTTTGGTTTTCGTATTGATGATAATTACAGTGAGAACAATTCCATACTTGACCTGCAGGAAGGTTGTTTTGTTTCGCAGAGGCCCATGCATCCATACTTCGCAGAAGATAAAGCGGCATTTGTGAGTTCCCAGTTATTAAAAGTGATGCAGCCGGCAGAATTAGAACAGATCAAATTAAACACTGATTTTCGCCGCAGTTTAATGCAACAGGTAGAGCATTTCTATGCGATACATATCCCTGAATTCGGAACTATGAAGACCCTTCCAATATTAAGGGCCATCCTGGGCTGATCAGAGAATCCGCATAGCATTCCCATCTTTTATTACAACAACTCCGGGTCTTTTCCCTTTTTCAAAACTTCCCAGCAACTGGTCCAACTGAAGCGCCTTTGCACCATTGGTTGTTGCCCAGCGCAGCATGGTCTCCAAACTCACATGGGGAAAATGTTCCTGAAGCCTGCTGATCTCTGCCATGATACTGAGTTGGTAATTGGAGGCCAGGCTATCTGTGCCCAGTACGATCCGGCAATCATTTTCCATCAACTTGTCAAGAGGAGGCATTCTTCTGGAAATATACCAGTTGGCATTCGGGCAAAGGCACCAGGATATCTCATTATCCGATGAGAAGGTCTTGCTGAATTGCAAATCATCTTCGTGAGTATGCACATTGTGCACCAGTATCAATGATTGGTTTCTCAGAAAACGTGGCAGATAGGATCGAAGACTGGATTTACCTGTAGGTTGAAAAGAAGAAGTGTCCACATTTATCTGCGAGTATAGGCGGTTGAATTCGCCCGACTTATTCCGGAACCATTCATTCTCCGCTTCGGTTTCCTGGTTATGGATGCTGAACAAATGGTTGCCCGGGAAATGGATGATGCTTTCCCATAATTCAGTTGAAACGGAATAGGGCGCATGCGGCACGATGGAATTTGATTCAACGGGTATGGAATACTGAAGGGAAAATTCCCGAAAAAGATCAACGGAATGCTGGAAGCGAACAGGAGCCAGTTCGGGAAGAACGCCCGAGGCCTCAATGAAATTATGGTAATAAAGACGGCCTTTTTGTTTCTGCGCGGCAGTGATATTATTGTTGCAGATATCACCGACGGCCACAATGCCCTGGTCCAGCATTTCTGTTTCCGCTTTATCAATGGCATCCAGCATTTCTTCCATACTTGAATGTCTTTGCGTGATGATGCCATATACAAAATCTACCAGTCCGCTTTCTTCCATAATGCGGCCTTTCATATGACTTAGTTCAAGGTGACAGTGGCAGTTGATGAAGCCAGGAGAGATTATTCCTTCCAGTTCATTCACTTCCTCTCCCGCATCGGCTGAATCCACCAGGTCGATGACCTCTCCTTCTTCCGAACAGATCAATACTTTATCGTTCAGCAAATGATAACCATCGAATAGCTGCTCTCCTTTGAATTTGATAAAAGCCATGCTGTAAAATTCCATAAATCAACGACGACTACCGAAAAATTATTCATGTACCTTTGGCCGCCCTTAGCGGGAAAAGAATATGTTAGACAGACTTGAAGCCATAAAAGCGCGATTTGACCAATTGGGAGTGGCCCTTACCAATCCTGCCATTGTGGGCAATAATAAAAAATTTGCCGAGACCAGTAAGGAATACCGCAGTCTGGAAAAGATCGTGGCTGCCTATACGGATTACCGGAAGGTGCTGGATGATATTGAATTTTATAAAGAGGCTATTGAAGGCAATGATGAGGAGATGCGCGAACTGGCGAAAATGGAAGCGCCGGCCCTTGAAGAAAGGAAGGAAAAACTGGAATCGCATATACGCCAGTTATTGATCCCTAAAGATCCGCAGGATGACAAGAACGCGATCCTGGAAATAAGGGCAGGTACCGGGGGCGATGAAGCCAGTTTATTTGCCGGCGACCTGCTGAGAATGTATATCCGCTATTGCGAGAAAAGAGGATGGAAGACGGCCATTGTGAGTGAAAGTGAAGGCACAGTGGGTGGTTATAAAGAAGTGCAGCTGGAGGTGACTGGTGATGAGGTGTATGGTATTTTGAAATTTGAAAGCGGCGTGCACAGGGTGCAACGGGTACCTGCTACCGAGGGTAGCGGGAGAGTGCATACTTCTGCAGCTACTGTGGCAGTAATGCCGGAAGCGGAAGAAGTGGATTTTGAATTGAAAGAAAGTGATGTAAAAATGGAGACCTCACGAAGCGGTGGTGCAGGAGGTCAGAATGTAAATAAGGTGGAAACCAAGGTGATGCTGACCCATATTCCCACGGGTACCGTGGTCATCTGTCAAACGGAAAGGACCCAGTTGGGCAACCGGGAAAAAGCCATGCAGTTAATGAGGACCCGGCTTTATGAAGAACAGGTAAGAAAGCAGGAAGAGGAGATCTCCAGGCATAGAAAAAGCCTGGTTAGTACAGGTGACCGCTCAGCTAAGATCCGCACCTATAATTTTCCGCAGGGAAGAGTGACGGATCATCGTATTGGTATGACCCTGTATAATTTAGATGCCGTATTGAATGGTGAGATACAGGAACTGATCGATGCGCTGCAATTTGCTGAGAACTCTGAAAAACTGGCTAAACAAAACTAAGCCTTGCCTTCGTTGCCAACGCCCCTTTCTACCGGGGGAAATCACCCGATTCTAATAAAAGGCAGGATATTCTGCAGTCAATATGTTGTTTTGGCACGAAATTTTGATAGGGTATAGCGATCGGGTAGCCAATCCTTTCAAGTTCTTTTTATCTGCTATCATTTATGATCGTTTCAAATGCAGGCTTTTTGCTAAACGATTGAATATGTGGCTAAAATTACCGGGGGTTTTAACAGGTTTGCGAGACTTACGTAGAAGTTTTTCTTTTTAAAGCCTTTTAATGTTTCCTTAACAACGAACAGTATACTACCGGCAGTAAATTTGCGTTATACTCACAATAGATTATTATTTGAACTCATTATAAAGTCAGTCAATTTTCTCATAAGCAGTTAGTTTTGGTTGCGACCCCTGTTTCTACAGGGGTTCATTTTTTTATATACCTGCTCATAAGTAATAGATAACCGATCAGTGACCCTGCCAGATCGGCGAAAATATCATTCAACTCAAAAGACCGGTTTGTTACAAAATAGTGCTGTACTATTTCCATACTGATCCCATAGATCACGGCAATACAGGCAACGGACACTGAAAGTTTATGAAAAGAGGTAACAGTGGGATAATTTTTCCACATTGCTGTTACCCACATGATAACGAGGATAGCAAAAAGGAAAATGTGGATCCATTTATCCAACTGGATACTGGACATCCAGTTCTCTGATGGAAAAGCTGATCCAGGAATTACCAGCAGTATCGTTATGCCTGCAAGCAAAATAATTGCAAGCAGCAAATGAAGCCTTTTAGATAATGGCATTAGATAGTATTAGCCAACAACAGCCTGGTAAGCAGCGGCATCCAACAAAGCTGCTACTTCCGCTGGGTCGCTCACTGTCATTTTGATCATCCATCCGTCTCCATATGGATCGGTATTTACCAGTTCAGGTGCTCCGGCCAACGCAGGATTTAATTCTGTGATAGTACCATTTACAGGCAGGAAAAGGTCCGACACAGTTTTTACCGCTTCAACGGTCCCAAAAACAGCACCTGAAGTAAGGGGCTGGCCCAGGGTCTCCACTTCTACATATACAATATCACCCAGTTCTCGCTGTGCAAAATCAGTGATACCAACGGTTGCCACATTGCCATCCAGTTGGATCCATTCGTGGTCCTTAGTGTAGCGAAGATTATCGGGAAAGTTCATGTTCAGTTATTTAGGCCTGCAAAGTACGTTAAATCAGATTTTATAAGGCAAGCGGTAAAATTATTTTACCGAGAAAAAACAGCCGTTCACACGTAGTTTTTTACCATTGGTCTTTTTGTCGTTTTACACAACCATGACTGTGGTTATCTTTGCGCCCAACCTTAAACAAATCCCTTGATAATGAGAAGTTTATTACTGTTTTCTGTGCTGATTTACAGCGCTTTCTCCCTGAATGCCCAGGAGATAGCCGGTTCGGTGAAGGATGCCCAGGGCAAAGCCCTTGAAAAGGCTACAATCTCTTTACTGAATGCTAAAGATTCTTCGGTCATAAAACTGGCCACTACCAATGCCTCCGGTGCATTTACGCTAACCACTACCCGTACAGGCCGATTCCTGATCTCTGCCTCGTATGTTGGTTACAAGCCTGTTTATTCCGCTGTTTTTGAGCAGTTGGCCAATACCAAAACCACTCTTCCGGATCTTACGATCAGCCAGTTGGCCGGGGAAATGAAAGGGGTGACAGTGACCGCTAAAAAACCATTGGTGGAAGTAAGGGCGGATAAGACAATCCTCAATGTAGAAGGAACCATCAATGCCGTGGGTAACGATGCTATGGAATTGCTACGCAAAAGTCCTGGTATCATGATAGACAAAGATGATAATATCAGCCTGGCCGGTAAGAACGGTGTGCAGGTTTATATTGATGGCAAGCCATCTCCATTGTCGGGTACCGACCTGGCGAATTTCCTGAAGAGCATGCAATCATCCCAGATCGAGGCGATCGAGATCATCACTAATCCATCCGCAAAATATGAGGCCGCTGGTAATGCGGGAATCATCAATATCCGGTTAAAGAAAAATAAATCTTTTGGTACCAATGGTTCGGTGAATGCCGGTATTACACAGGGAAAATATGCCAAAGGAACCACAGGCATTAACCTCAATTACCGGAATAAATCGGTGAACCTTTTTGGTAATTACAATTATAACAAAGGCACCAACCAGATGTGGATCAATATGCGCCGCGAACAATTCGATACGTTGTTCGATCAGCGTAACCAGATGAACTTCCGTTACAATACTCATGGGTTTAAAGCGGGCATGGATTATTTCATCAATGCGAACAGCACGCTGGGCGCTGCAGTGACCGGTAACCTGGCCACCAATGATATGAACACCGCTGGCCCCATGTATTTTATATACCAGCCCACGTCCACCACAGTAAAGATCCTGGATGCTACCAATCATAACGACACTAAAAGAAATAATGTCAATACCAATATCAATTACCGGTATGCCAATAAAAAAGGATCCGAGCTGAACCTGGATGGAGATTATGGATTCTTTACGATCCGCTCTGACCAATATCAACCGAATTATTATAAAAACCCGAATGGCACCGAGATCAGTCGTGTGATCTATAGCATGCTTTCACCAACCGATATCGATCTTTTTTCTTTTAAAGCAGATTATGAAAAGAATTATAAAGGAGGAAGATTGGGTATTGGTGGCAAGGTAGGTATCGTTACCACTGATAATGATTTCAGGAGGTATGATGTGCTTAATAACGGAAAGATATTGGACACAGCAAAAAGCAATCGCTTTAAGTATGATGAGAATATAAACGCCCTGTATGTCAACTATAACAAGCAGTTGAAAAAAGGATTCATGATCCAGGTTGGGTTAAGGGTAGAGAATACCCATTCTGATGGAAAATCCACTGGCTTTAAAAAGTCTGGCAGCCAGTATGTGAATTATGATTCCAGTTTCAAAAGAGATTATACAGATGTATTTCCTACGGCCTCTCTTACTTTCAATAAGAACCCAATGAGTCAGTTCACGGTTTCTTTTAGCCGCCGTATCGATCGGCCGGCTTACCAGGACCTGAATCCATTTGAATTCAAACTGAATGAGTACACTTACATGAAAGGGAACACCCAGTTGAGGCCGCAGTATACCAATAGCTTTGGATTAACACACGTATATAAATACAGGCTGACCACAGCCCTTAACTACAGTCATGTAAATGATATTTTCGCCCAGATACCTGATACGATCGATAAGACCAAAGGCTTCCTTACTAAAAAGAACCTTGCCCAGCAGGATGTGGTAGCATTGAACATCAGTTATCCTTTCCAGTATAAATGGTATGGCTTCTTTGTTACCATGAACACCAACTATTCCAAATACCAGGCGGATTTTGGGGGTGGTTCCAGGAAAGTGGACCAGTCGGTACTTGCCATGACCTTCTATATGCAGAATTCATTCAAACTTGGTAAAGGCTGGACCGCTGAATTAAGTGGTTTATATATTTCTCCTTCCATCTGGCAGGGGATGTTCAAATCTGGTGGCATGGGAACCATTGATGGTGGATTCCAGAAGACCGTGTTGAAAGGAAATGGTACTGTGAGAATGGCTGTGAGCGATATGCTGCAGACCATGAAATGGAAAGGAACCAGCAATTTCACAGGGGTGAACAGTCGTTTCAGTGGAAACGGGGAAATGCCGCAGTTCAAATTGAATTTCAGCTACCGTTTTGGTAACAGCCAGGTAAAAGCGGCCCGCCAAAGAAAATCAGCTATCGAAGATGAGAAGAAAAGAACAGAAGGCGGTGGCGGTGGAATGATCGGACAGTAATTTAGTAGTTACTGATTATCGATCACTAAAAAATAGGAAAGGCCTGAATCCTTTCCTATTTTTTATGTCGTTTAATGAGTCTGGTGCTGATTATTTTTACATCTTCTAATGGCCGGTCACGATCGGCTGCTTTACTGGTGGGAACGGCTGCAATGCGATCGATCACCTCTAATCCTTTTACCACTTCTCCATATACGGTATAGTTCTGGTCAAGGTGAGGGATACCGCCAATAGTTTTATATACCTCCCGCTGATCCAGGGGTATTTTTCTTCCATTCAGTCGATAGGTCTCAACGGAATCCAGGCCTGCGTCTGTGAATTTTTTACCCTGGGCCAGGTAGAACTGGCTTCCACTGCTTGCTTTAAGTGGATTTTCTTTATCACCGGTACGGGCAGCGGCAATCACGCCTTTTTTATGAAACAGGGTTGTCCTGAATTCGGCGGGAATTGTATAAGAAGGACCTCCGTTTCCGAGCGGCTGGCCGGCAGATGCGGTGCGACTGTTAGGGTCACCACCCTGGATCATGAAATTCTGGATCACCCGGTGAAAAAGTACGCCATCATAATAATGGGTCTTTACCAGTTTCAGGAAATTATCACGGTGCAGCGGGGTGGAATCATAAAGCCTGATAACTATATCGCCCAAGCTGGTTACCATCAACACATCTTTTTTACGGTCTTTTTTGCGGATCGTGGAATCCTGGGAAAAGGCGCTGAAACTGAAGGCCAGCATTATCAGGGCAACTAATTTAAACCTCATAAGATATCATTTTGCTCAAAATAAAGAATGATATGGTCTTTAAGAAAATTCTCCTGCTGGATGGCCGACATATCAGGCATGGCTTTTAGTTGCCGGAAATGGGGCCAGCCGTCTTCATCCACCATTTCCAGTTCATAAAAACCACTGGAGGCAAACAGGCTGCATACGGCCACATGCATAAGGTCCTGTTTCTGTTCTTTGGTGAATTTTTCCTTTATATCTCCGAATTCCTGGATGCCGATCAGGAAGAGGATCGCTTCCATATCGGGTTTCTTTCCGAACCTTTCTACCAGTTTGGCTTCCAGGTTCCACCATCTTTGCTGCAGATCATCTTGTGGATTCATGGGGACAAAGGTATCTTTGCGGCAAATCAAAAAAAAATGTTGCAGTTACAGGTTTTAAGACAGGATGCGGAGGAGGTGAAGAAGAGGCTGGAGAAGAAGAATTTTTATGCTCCCCAAATGGTGGATGAGATCATTGACCTGGATGATGAAAGGAAAAAATTACAACTGGATTCAGACAATACACTGGCAAAGATCAATGCAGCTTCCAAAGAGATCGGTCAGTTGATGGCCAAAGGGGAGAAAGACGCCGCTGAGGCTAAAAAACAGGAAGTGGCAGCTTATAAGATCTCCCTGCAGCCCATCACCGATCAATTGATAGAGACGGAAAAAAAACTAAACGATAAACTGATCCTTTTGCCCAATCTTCCCTCTCCATTGGTGCCTGCAGGAAAAACACCTCAGGACAATGTGGTTGTAAGGGAAGGAGGTAAAAAACCGGTACTTCCAGCGAATGCAGTTCCGCACTGGGACCTGATCAAAACCTATGATATTGTAGATTTTGAGACCGGCGCTAAGATAACGGGTAGTGGGTTCCCATTATACAAAGGCAAGGGAGCTAAACTTCAGCGTGCTTTAATTCAGTATTTCCTGGATTATAATACGGCTGCGGGTTACACGGAATACCTTACTCCATTAATGGTAAATGAGGCCAGCGCTTATGGTACAGGCCAGCTGCCTGATAAAGAAGGGCAGATGTATCATATGCCCGCGGATGGTTTTTATATGATCCCTACGGCGGAAGTGCCGTTGACCAATATTTACAGGGACACTTTATTGAAAGATGCCGAGTTGCCTTTAAAGATGACGGCTTATAGTCCCTGTTTCCGCAGGGAAGCAGGTTCTTTTGGTAAAGATGTGCGTGGTTTGAACCGGGTACATCAGTTTGATAAAGTGGAGATCGTTCAATTGGTTCATCCGGAAAACAGTTATGCTATTCTGGACCAGATGGTAGAACATGTGGAAGCATTATTGAATAGCCTTGAGCTGCCTTACCGCATCCTCCGGCTTTGTGGCGGTGATATGAGTTTTGCTTCTGCGCTGACTTATGATTTTGAAGTATACAGCGCGGCACAGGACCGGTGGCTGGAAGTAAGTTCAGTTTCTAATTTTGAATCGTTCCAAACCAACCGGATGAAGATCCGTTATAAGGATACTGCAGGAAAGACCCGGTTAGCGCATTCGCTGAATGGAAGTTCACTGGCGCTTCCGCGTATCGTGGCCTGCCTGCTGGAAAATAACCAGAAGCCTGATCGTATCGAATTGCCCAAAGTGCTGCAACCATACTTTGGAGCTGCTTCGATATGAGAATAAGATTAAACACCTATAAAAAAAGGCCGTAGCGAATACTACGGCCTTTTTTTATAGATAAAAGATCATCTGAAACTTTGTCTTGGTCCACCTGTTGCATAAGTGGCCTGCATTCTTGTTTTTTGTCCGATCGTGAACATATACATGCAGGGGTCATCCGTATAGTCCATATAGTTCATGGTCATCATAGGATGAGCGGTTCCTCCGCAAGTGCTGGTTGGTGTACCGGGACAGCCATAATTAGCGCTGTTGTGAATAGGGGTATCATCTACCAGGTCATTGCCGCAGGAAGCATCACCCCAGATATGGCGGAGATTGAACCAATGGCCGATCTCATGGGTGGCGGTCCTTCCTTTATTGAATGGCGCCTGGGCAGTGCCGGTAGTACCAAATCCTGTATTAAGTATTACTACCCCATCTGTAGCGGCGGGTCCACCGGGAAACTGAGCGTATCCCAGGATACCATTGGATAGGGTACACACCCACATATTAAGTTTGGTGGTAGGGCTTGTGGGGTTAATACCACCCTGGCTTGATTTCTTCATCGCATCATTGGTGCTCCAGCTTTTTTTATTGGTTTGTTTTCGTACAACCGCATCTAATACAAAACGTATCCCGCAATTGCCGGATCGAAGGTTAGAGAATACGGTTGGTACAGAATTATAGTCTGCATTTGTGGCGCTATAGTCCTGGTTCAGCGCAATAATCTGGGAATTGATCTGGGCATCTGAAACATTTTCTGAAGCAGTTCTCCAGAGCACATTTACAACCACGGGTATTTCCATCACGCCGTTTACCAAACGGCCCGCGTCGGGGTTATTGGCAAAATTGCGTGTGAATTCTTCAATTGAGGCCATGCGCTGGGCCAGGGAAGGGTCTGCTTTTAATTGTTCCTGGAACACTTCTTCCGTTGCGCAATGGCGGGTTGTAACGGCTACGGGCGCGTCGCCGGCAGGGTCCAGTTGCTGGTCGGTTGATTTATTACAACCAAGCGCCAGCAGGATAGAACCGGCAATAAATAGAAAAATCTTTTTCATAAATAATCTTTTGTTTTTATGGTCACTAAATATATTTAAAATTTCCAATGAAGGAAACGGGATTATTAGTTTCGTGGATAATATTTTATATTAGGAAAGCGTATTATGTATTTATTGAATAAAGGAGATATACTTTTAAGAATTTGATCAGGTATTTAGCATAAACTAAATCGCTGAAAATTAAACCCCGACCTGTTTTCCGGGTCTGAAACTTAAATCTTTAGCTCATGTCTTTGACCAACCAGATCAAAAACCAGCACCTGTTATGGAGAGCAGGTTTTGGTCCAGCCGTAGAACAGTTAAATGATCTGCCCGATTATTCTCCAAAGCAGTTTTATAAAGCGCTGGTGAAGGCCTCCGACAAAAAGCCTGACATGATAGATGTGGCGGATGATGCCTTGAAGGGATTAGTGATGGGCTTCCAGGATGCGGGAAGATTACAGAAAAAAGAATTAGGCGCGGAGGAAAGAAAGCAGTTACAGCAAAAGAACCGAGATGGGATCCGGAGCCTGAATCTTTACTGGATCCAGAATATGGTAAACAGCAAAGCGCAGCTAAGGGAGAAATTATCTTTATTCTGGCATGGGCATTTTGCCTGCCGGAACCTGAACCTGTTTTACCAGCAGGGTTTGCTGGATGTATTGCGGGTGAATGCGCTGGGGAATTTTGGTACGATGCTGAAACAGGTATCTAAGACCGCCGCCATGCTGAACTTCCTGAATAACCAGCAGAATAAAAAAGACCATCCTAACGAGAATTTCGCCCGTGAGGTAATGGAACTGTTCACGCTGGGAAGAGGCAACTATACGGAGCAGGATGTTAAAGAAGCGGCACGTGCATTTACAGGTTGGGGCGCAACTGTTAGCGGGGAGTTCCAGTTCCGCCGTTTTCAGCATGACTATGGACCAAAGACCGTACTGGGAAAGACCGGAAATTTTGATGGTGACGAGGTATTGGATATTTTACTTCAGCAAAAGCAAACGGCAAAGTTTATTGTCACTAAGATGTACCGCTTCTTTGTGAACGAGATCGTTGATAAAGAAAAAGCAGAATGGCTGGCAGATCGTTTTTATACTAATAAATATGAGATAGGCCCCCTGCTGGAGGATATTTTCGCCAGCGATTGGTTCTATGAAGAAAAAAATATAGGCACCCACATAAAATCTCCCATCGAACTGATAGTAGGCATGCAGCGATTACTGCCTATGAAAATAGAGAATGAGGAAGCCTTCCTGCTTTTGCAACGCGTTTTGGGCCAGGTCCTTTTCTATCCACCCAATGTGGCCGGATGGCCCGGAGGAAGGAACTGGATCGATAGTTCTTCCCTGATGATGCGAATGCGTCTTCCCATGTTACTTAACCAGACCGATGAAATGAACATCCGTCCTAAGGACGATGATGACCAGATGATGGGTAAGAAAGATGCGGATGTGGCCGCTAACATGAAAAAGACTTTTGAAAAGGGCGGACGCCCGATCAATGTTACCATTGACTGGGGGCTGTATGTAAAACATTTTGAAAAGATCTCCAGGGAAAACCTTGTGGATACCATTATTCGTAATCTCCTGCAGGTTTCGATCAGGATCCCCAAAGAGCTTATCAGCCAGTATGCTGATGGTTCAGGCAGGGAGGTGTTTATCAGGACTGCTACGTTGCAGGTGATGAGTGCGCCGGAGTATCAATTATGTTGAGGGAATGGGTGAATAAGTGAATGGGTGAAAGGTGTTTCTCAGGTCGTACCTCTCAAATTCAAAAACAGCAATAATGCTTATAAAAAGAAAAGAATTCATTCAGGTGGGATCGCTGGCAACGGCTTCGCTGATGCTGCCGAAGTTTTTGAAGGCATTTGAAGGTGGCAACCTGGTTCCTCCTGGCAATAAAGTAGTGGTCATTCTTCAGTTAAGCGGAGGTAATGACGGATTGAATACCGTGATCCCTTACCGTAATGACCTTTATTATAAGGCCCGCCCTAAACTGGGTATAGAACGAGCCAAAGCGCTTTCATTAACTGATGAGGTTGGATTGAATCCGGCGCTTACAGGTTTCAAAGACCTTTTTGATTCGGGCAACCTGGCCATATTAAATAATGTTGGTTATCCTAATCCTGACCGTTCGCATTTCAGGAGCATGGATATCTGGCATTCCGCCAGCCAGAGTAACCAGTACTGGAACACCGGTTGGCTGGGACGGTACCTGGATGCGCAGTGCAAAGGCTGCGATCATCCTACCCAGGCCATAGAAATAGATGATGTGCTCAGTCTTTCACTCAAAGGAGAGCATATAAAGGGGATTGCCGTAAAAGATCCAAGGAGATTATATGGTACTGCCAATGAAAAATTCTTCCGCGATGTGATGAAGAATCATACAGGAGATGATGGAGAAAAACCGGTCGATTATTTATACAAGACCATGGCAGAGACCATGTCTTCGGCAGATTATATTTTCAGGCAAAGCCGCCTTCATCCAAGTAATGCCAGCTATCCAAAATCAGATCTTGCCAATAGCCTTAAGACCATTGCTTCTCTTATCTATTCGGAAATAAATACCAAAGTTTATTATGTATCCCTGGGAAGTTTTGATACCCATATCAACCAGGAGGGGCAACAGGGTCGTTTGTTCAATGAAATGAATGAGGCGGTATCTGCTTTTGTAAAGGACCTGAAGGATAATAACCGTTTCCAGGATGTATTGCTGTTCACTTTCTCCGAATTTGGAAGAAGGGTTTCGCAGAATGCCAGTGGTGGAACCGACCATGGTACGGCCAACAATATGTTCTTTATCAGTGGTGGATTAAAACAACAGGGGGTATTAAATGCCATGCCTGACCTGGCCGACCTGGATGAGGGAGACCTTAAATTCGGTGTTGATTTTAAGAATGCATATGCTACGGTGCTGAATAAATGGCTGGGCGCCGATGACAGGCTCATTCTTTCGGGGAAATATGATCAATTGAATTTTATCTGACAATTCGATCCGTGCGCTATCAAACAAAAAGGTCACCAGCAATGGTGACCTTTTTTTATAAGCATGGGTTATTAAGCTTTTTTATTCGATGTAGCCACTCTGTATAGTATGAAGCACATCATGGCAAAGAATCCAACACCCAGGGCCATGTAACCGCTTTTCCCTAATGAATGGACAAAACTTTCTTCCATATTCAGGGCGTTCATGGTGGACTCAAAGAATACTGTTAGGATAGCAGCGATCACACCGAATAAAGCTCCCCCTGCCACCAGGCCGGTAGCAAAAAGATTTCCTTTACGAAGATCTTCCTCCTCATCCACGATCTTATTTTTGGCTGCTTTTTTATCAGCAATGCCTCGAAGGAATCCGCCGGCAAAAATGGGCAGGGTTGTAGAGAGAGGCAGATAAGTTCCTACAGCGAAGCTCAAAGATTTCACTCCGCATAGTTCAAGTACAATAGCTATGAAAACACCCACCAGAACAAACTGCCAGTCGAGATTAAAAGAAAGAATTCCTTTGATCAGCGTTGCCATCAAAGTGGCCTGCGGAGCAGAATAGGTTTCCCCAATGGCATGTTGTACACCCGTTGCTGCGAGCGCTGCCGATGGGGTGTCAAGTATTTTAACGGTCCAGCCAATTACGATAGAAGAAACGATCGCTCCAATAAAAAGCGCGATCTGCTGGTATTTAGGAGTAGCACCCACCAGGTAACCCGTTTTAAGGTCCTGTGAGGTAGCACCCGCATTCGCAGCTGCAACACAGATCATACCCCCTACCACAAGAGCCATAGGCTCATATGCCTGTCCGCTCCATCCTACTCCAATGAACACCAGGCAGGTGGCCATAATGGTCGCGATGGTCATACCGCTGATAGGATTATTAGAAGATCCGATCAATCCTACGATACGGGAGGATACAGTAACGAAGAAAGCGCCGAAAATGATCACCAGCAGGCCCAGTAATAAACGGCTTCCTATATTATCTCCAGGAATGATGGAAAGTAATGACATGATCAGAATAAGGCCAACACTTCCTAACCCTACTACTTTGATGCTGAGGTCACGATCTGTACGTGCAATGGCTTTTTCTCCGCCTCCGCGTTTTACGGAACCAAGGCTTTCTTTAAAGGAGGTGACAATAGTAGGAATGGTTTTTATCAGGGTAATGAAACCTCCGGCGGCAACAGCGCCGGCACCGATCTGTCGGATATAAGCGCGATAAAGTGCTTCGGCAGAATTAGCGAATTCATGGGTGGTAGCGTCCCATCCATATTTTTCAGGCTTCAATCCAAGTTTCATCAATTGGTGAAAGGTGGTGTCGCCGGGGATCAGCGTTGCCAGTAAAGGGATCAATACAAATGAACTTAGTATACCACCTGCTACCAGGATGCCAGAGATCTTTGGTCCGATGATATATCCTACTCCCAAATATTCAGGAGTGATCTCTCCATTTACACGGGCGGAAGGGAGGTATTTGTTTTTCAGGTTGGTAACGAATACCGGAACTTCTGCGATCACATGAAGCACTTTTTGAAGGATAGCGTAAACTATAGCAACGGCCATTCCGAGGAAGGCTGTCTTAGCCAGATCGCCACCTTTTTCCCCTGCTTTTAATACGGAGGCACAGGCAGTTCCTTCCGGGTAGGGAAGGGTACCATGTTCTTTCACGATCAGTGATCGGCGAAGCGGGATCATCATCAGGGTGCCAAGCATACCACCAAGTATGGCAAGGGTCATGATGGTAACATAATTAAAATAGGTCTTGCTATCGGGGGAAGTGAGGAAAAGAAAACCCGGAAGGGTGAACACCACACCTGCCGCAATGCTTTCGCCTGCAGATCCAGTAGTTTGAATGATATTATTTTCGAGAATGGTCGTTTTAAGGAAGAGTTTTCCCAAGGCGATGGATAATACGGCGATAGGAATGGAAGCTGATACCGTTAAACCGGCTTTTAACGCCAGGTAAACAGTGGCGGCACCGAAGATGACCCCGAAAATAGCGCCCATCAAAATAGACTTGACCGTGAATTCCTTCATATTCGTTTCCGCAGAGACAAATGGTTTGAAGGCTGGTTGATCTGGCATAAGCAATTATTTATGGAAGGAAGATAGGAAAAAATAAAAAAGGAGTTGAACTTTCGCCCAACTCCTTTTTTACTTTAAAAATTATAAGCTCTATGCTGATCCGGTTTTATCTTTTACGATCTGGTCCAGAGATTTTACTCGGGAAAAAATCAGTATACCACCCAGAATGGCAGCTACCGCGATGATCCCAAAGAATATTCTTTTATCCTCCATCTTATCCCAGGAACTTGCCATAACCCCAGCTACTTTACCTCCAAGTGAAGTAGAAAGGAACCAACCTCCCATCATAAGGGCAGTTAAACGTGGAGGAGCAAGTTTTGAAACAAAAGATAATCCGATCGGGCTAAGGCATATTTCACTAACTGTGAAAACGCCGTAGGTTAGGAAGAGCCAGAAGGAACTTGTTTTATGTGTATAGATACTTGGCACAGACATTACAGCGAACACCATTACCAATGCGCTTAATCCTGAAATGATCAATGCCCAGGCAAACTTACTGGCTGTACTAATAGGTTTCCCTCGCCGTGACCGCCATGCAAAGAATAAAATGAGTAAAGGTGTAAATGCAACTATAAAGAAGGGATTAATCGATTGGAACAATTCAGTGTTACCCACTTTTGCCACACCATTTTCCGGCCATTTTTCCTTAGGCATATTCGCAAAATAGGGATCAGGTCCCATGGTTTTAATGGCATGACCTGAATCATCGGTTACCACTCTCATATAACTATCCAGGCTATCGGTTAGCTGTGGTTTTGTTTCCAGGTTTTGTAAGGCATACACCGCATCGGAAGGCTTTTCCATGAATTGAGGAATAGAGCGGTCGGTATGTGATTCAGCCCAGATCGTTAAGCCGGTTGAATTTTGGTTATAAATAGTCCAGAAGATCACAGAAACAGCAAACACAAAAAGTAATGCGCCGATGCCTTTTTTATCCTGTCCTTTTTCTTTTCTCCAGAGGCCAACATAAAAAACAATAACTGGTACACAGGCAAGAATGAATGCATCAGCAGAATCACTTCCGAAAACATTGCCTGGAATGATCCATCCCAGCGCAGCAAATATGATCATAGGGAGGAACACGGAGCCTAATATTTTTGAGGTAGGCATATCTTCTGGCTGCATAGGCCTCTTCACATCGTACTCCTTAATATGTTTCAGGTTAATGGCAAGAGCGATCAGGCCAATGATCAAACCTACACCTGCTGCTGAAAAAGCAGCCTGCCATCCGATCCTGTTGCGGAGAATAGCCGCGATGAAATTGCAAAAGAAGGCGCCAATATTAATACCCATATAAAAGATATTATAGGCATTATCCTTAAGAGGCTTTAGATCCTCCCGGTTATACATATTTCCAAGAAGTGTGGAGATATTAGGTTTAAAAAATCCATTTCCAACAATGATGAGTCCCATGGAAATATAGGCCGTATATTCTCCTGGCAGGGCAATGGTTAAATAGCCTGCTGCCATTAAAGAACCGCCAATAAAAATGGATTTGATATAACCCAGATACCTGTCTGCTAGCAAACCACCAATAAAAGGAGTCAGGTAAACCAGTGCAATAAAAGTACCTACTACGTCAGAGCCCATGGCTTTTGGAAGGCCTTTACCGGAAGTGTTGGTCAGAAAAAGGAAAAGAATCCCGACCATAAGGTAGTAACCAAAACGTTCCCACATTTCCGTAAAGAATAGTACATATAATCCTTTAGGATGCCGACCGGCTTTTACTGGTTGATTCATACAGCTTTTTTTATTTACTAATCAGATAGATACAAGTCTGGCAACCAAAATACATAAATTTAACCACCCACGTATTTTTTATGGTTAACTTTAAGAGATAGTCCGATATTCGCCGAACTAAAACCCCTTGATCAGTATAAAATGAACATACTTCTTCTCGGCTCTGGCGGTCGTGAACACGCACTGGCCTGGAAACTTACCCAAAGTCCTCTCTGTAAAAACCTTTTTATAGCCCCCGGCAATGCCGGAACGGTTTCCCTGGGTATTAATCTTCCCTTTGGCGTAAATGATTTTGAACAGATCCGGGCAACCTGCATTGATGAAAAGATCAGTATGGTGGTGGTAGGACCGGAAGACCCTCTTGTAAATGGTATCACCGATTTTTTACTTAGCGACCCCCGGCTTGCATCCTTATTAGTGATCGGTCCGGATAAAAATTCGGCCCAGCTGGAAGGATCAAAGGCATTTGCCAAGTCATTCATGCAACGGCATAAGATCCCAACCGCCGCCTATAAAGAATTTACCCTTGAAAATTATAAAGATGGCGTGGATTACCTGCGTGACCATTCCCTGCCGGTAGTGTTAAAGGCGGATGGCCTGGCAGCCGGGAAAGGTGTGGTGATCTGTGGTACTACAGTAGAGGCTATGGCAGAATTTGAATTAATGCTTCAGCGCGCCAAATTTGGCGAGGCCGGCAGGAAAGTGGTGGTAGAGGAATATCTACCCGGCATCGAGATGTCTGTCTTTGTATTAACAGATGGTGCGGATTATGTGATATTCCCTGAGGCCAAAGATTATAAAAGAGCGAAGGAGGGAGATAAAGGCCCTAACACGGGTGGAATGGGAGCGGTAAGCCCGGTTCCTTTCGCCACGCCTTCTATGATGAAGAAGATCGAAGACAAAGTGATAAAGCCTACCGTGGATGGATTGAAGAAGGATGGACTGGTTTACCAGGGCTTTATTTTCTTCGGACTGATGATATTTAACGAAGAGCCATTTGTGATTGAGTATAATTGCCGGATGGGAGATCCTGAAACGGAA
Organism: Chitinophagaceae bacterium; assembly: GCA_016720565.1. Taxonomy (GTDB): domain Bacteria; phylum Bacteroidota; class Bacteroidia; order Chitinophagales; family Chitinophagaceae; genus JJ008. Next base: position 323,480 of record JADKKJ010000011.1, on the reverse strand, counting down.
GTGGTGATCCCCCGTTTGAAAAACGACCTGGCGGAACTATTTAAGGCCTGTGCGGAAAAAAGACTGAAAGAAATTAAAGTGGAGACCGATCCCCGCACTGTTTGTACCGTAGTGGCGGTAAGCGCCGGTTACCCGGCCGATTACCAGAAGGGGAAAGAGATCACCGGCATAGAAAATGTGAACCCGGAAGATAGTATCGTTTTCCAAATGGGCACACAATTGAAAGATGGCAAGATCCTGACCAATGGTGGTAGAGTACTCTGTATGACCTCCTATGGCCGCTCCATCTTTGATGCGGTATCCATTTCCAAAGAGGAACTGGAAAAGATCTATTATGAAGGAATGATCTATCGCCAGGATATAGGTTACGAATTTGAATGATCGCATATGGCTGAAGTAAATTATCACGATTACCTGCAACTGGACAGGATCCTCAACGGGCAGTTCCCTGAAAGTGAAAAGCAGGGAATAGTTGCGCACGATGAAATGCTTTTCATTGTGATCCACCAGGCCTATGAGCTATGGTTCAAACAGCTTCACCACGAAGTGGATTCGGTGGCCACGATCATGAGCCAGCCAGAATTGAATGACAATTCCCCGGAACTTCAAACGGTGGTTCACCGGCTGAACCGTTGCATCACCATACTAAGGGTATTGGTACACCAGATCGATATCATGGAGACCATGACCCCAATGGATTTTTTGGATTTCCGCGACCTGCTTCGGCCTGCTTCCGGATTCCAGAGCTGGCAATTCAAAGAGCTGGAAGCAAAACTGGGATTGAAATTTGAGCAAAGGCATGGACAGGAATATTATACGGCGCAGCTAAGACAGGAACATGTGGCCATTATCAAAAAAGCGGAGAGCGGGCATTCACTGCTGGAGTTGCTGAATAAATGGCTGGAAAGAATGCCTTTCCTGCAGGAGAAAGAAACTGATTTTCGCTTTTGGGATAATTACCGGCAGCTATATGTGGGCAGCCTTGCAGCAGCAGAACAGGATAACCTGGAAGCATTCGACAAAACCTTCCACTTACCCGACCCTTCCTTTCGTAGTTTATCGCCTGAAGCCTGTCGCGCGGCTCTTTTCATCATGTTGTACCGGGGTTATCCATTATTGCAGCAGCCATTTCAACTATTGAATTGTTTGCTGGAGATCGATGAACAACTCAGTTCATGGCGTTACCGGCATATGAATATGGTGCATCGTATGATAGGTACACGTATCGGTACAGGAGGCAGTACAGGTAAGGATTACCTTCGGGCCGCCGCCGACAAACATTATATATTTCGCGAGATCGCACAATTGAATAGCTTCCTCATTGAAAGAAGAAAGCTCCCCGAATTACCCAGGGAGCTTGAAAAGAAATTAGGTTTCACCCATCTTTAAAAAAATCGTGACTGTGTATCAAACGTTCGGTAAGGCGTGTTAAAGAACAGGTCTACACGCTGGTTAAACATGTCTTTATATACCAGGGGGGTGCTATGGCCGGAATTTGGCAGGATCCATAAATAGGCTTTCGGCAGCTGGCTGTAAATATGAAATGTATGTTCCACTTTTATTACATCATGATCACCGCCAATGACCAGCGTGGGACAATTGATGGTCTTTAATTGTGCATCGGTGATATGTGGCTGGTCGCAAAGCAGGGTTAATAGTTTCAATTGGGCTTTCTCCTGGATGGTTTTATTGGGTTTAGCCTGTAGTTGTTCTTTTACTGGTCTGAACTGATCCCAGATCTCCTTAGGAACAGCGCTTTCATCGGGAACAAGGTTAGCACCGGTTATCGCCAGTTTTTTAACTTTCTCCGGATGGCGCATGGCCAGCAATAATCCATCGATACCTCCATCACTCCATCCGATCACATAAGCGGAATCGATCTTCATTTCTGTCAATAAAGCGGCATAATCATCGGCCATCATTTCATAGGTAAGGCTATCCCTGAGGTCTATGGATTTACCCTGCGCACGGCTATCCGCTACGATCACTTTGTAATGCTGGCTGAAATAGGGGATCTGGTAAATGAAATTATTGATGGAACCTCCATTGCCATGAATGATCAGCAGGGGTTCACCATTTCCATAGGTTTCTGCATACATCCTGAACCCACGGATATCATAATATTTACCGGCTTCTTTATTATTTCCATACACCTGCGTTGGATCTTCCAGCTGTTTCATAAGGTCTGCTTCTATTTTTTTGACATCCTGTGCCTGGATCAATGTGCATAGCAGGATCAATGCGAGCAAAACAGTACATCTTCTCATAGCGACTTTTTTTTTAAATATATAAAAAGAAAGGGGTTGTAACTAAATACAACCCCTTTTCCCCTTATATAGAAATTGAGAGAAGTGACTATTGGAAGGTGTATCGTATTCCCAGGCCACCCCAGCTGCCATTGAATCCTCGGCCATCACCAAATTCAAAAGAGGGCTGCCAGTCGAGCGACATATTAATAGGTGCCCCAGGGAATTTATAGTCAAGTCCTAAAACTCCATCTACTCCGATGAAAGAGTTATCTCCGTATTTGGTATTATAAAACCCAATGTGGGCGCCCGGACCGATATACCATTTCAGGCCAGAGGTCCCGCTGATATCACCATGGATCTCATAAAGACCGGTTAGCCGGATGCCCTGGTTCCAGAAATAGCCGATCAGCTCACCGGCATTATTCTGAGTGAAAAAATGTTTAAGGGAAATACCGCCACCATCCCAGACCTTAACGCCCAGGGCGGTAGTATAACTGCTGCCTCCTTTTTTTTGTGAATGGGAGGTCAAAGCAGAAATAAAGAATACCGAAATGAATAAGATCTTTCTCATTGGTTTGTTTGGAATCTCGTCATTCCAGAACTATGCCAGTTTCTTTTTTTTGGACCTGAAAATAAGGTAAAGGCATACCAGAACTGTTATTCCAGCGGTACTTAGGAAAGTTACGGCGGCTCCGGAATTTGTCCAGATCGCGCCTGCTATTACAGAGGCAAATAATGTGCAAATGCTTTCGCAGCTGGTGTAAAATCCTACCGCCGTGGCCGTGTCTGAATCCTGGGATAAATTGGTGATCCATGCCTTGATCACCCCTTCCGTGGCAGCGGCATAAAGTCCATAAATGCCAAAAAGAAGGAAAATAAGAGAGATGGAATCCACAAATGCGAATCCAGCATAAACGCCGGCAAATATTAAAAATCCAAATATGATGACCTTTCGGTAACCCAGCCGATCGGCCAGCACACCCATTGGGTAAGATGCGGCGGCATATATAAGGTTATAAAGAATATATGCCGCAATGGTTATAGTGTCTGAATTGAAGCTGGTACCAAAAAAATTGACAGATCTCCCGTTCAAAACCTGTTTGGTGACCAGTAAAAGAAAAATATCGGAACTGTTGAAAAGGGCGAACACCAGTAAGCCGGGTACAATTGCTTTGAATTCAGGGCTGGCGATCTTCCAATAATTGAAATAGGAGAAAAAATTGCCCTTTTCCAGCGTGGAAACCGGTTGTTTTTTTTCCCTGAGCAGAAAGATCAGCAGAATGGCGATTATACCAGGAAAGAAGGCCAGGTAGAAAAGGGTTTTGTAGTGGCCGGGGTATTGAAAAAGGAAGACCAGGGCGATCACGGGCCCTATGGCAGCACCCACTGTGTCCATGCTTCTGTGAAAACCGAAAACGCGCGCCTTTGTCTGTGGAGTGGCCTGCTGTGAGAGAAGGGCATCCCGGGCCGCTGTTCTCACGCCTTTTCCCAACCTGTCAAGGGTCCTTACAAGGAAGATCCAGGCAGGAAAGGTAAAAATGGCCATCATTGGCTTCGAAAGATTACTTAGCAGGTAACCTAATTTTACGAAAGGGAGACGTAAACCTCTTTCGTCACTTTTCTTACCAAAATAACCCTTACTGAAACCTGCAGTGAAGTTGACCAAACCTTCCAGAACACCGATCATGAACACGCTGAAGCCAATTTCCTGTAAATACGCTGGTATTACCGGGTAAAGCATCTCGCTGGCAATATCTGCCAGGAGGCTCACCATGGAGAGAATAAATATGGTTCTGTTAATAATGCGCATGAATACACTTGAAGTTACTTGAAAATTCAAATTATTTCCTTCAACTTTGCATATCCTGTGTGACGGCCCGCTCGAACGAAGTGAGGCGAGCATCCAGGCAAATCCAATCAGATAAATTAATGGGACTTTTTAACTGGTTTACGCAGGAGATCGCTATGGACCTTGGTACGGCCAATACCCTGATCATACATAACGATGAAGTGGTAGTGAACGAACCTAGCATTGTAGCATTGAACCGCAACAATCCGAAAGAAGTACTTGCCGTGGGTAAGAAAGCATTGATGATGCATGAGAAGACCCATGAAAGTATTCGTACGGTACGTCCATTGAAAGATGGTGTGATCGCCGACTTTAATGCCGCGGAATTAATGATCCGCGAACTGATCAAACTGGTATATCCCAAAAAACCATGGTTCGCTCCATCATGGAGAATGATGATATGCATTCCTTCATCTATTACTGAAGTAGAAAAAAGAGCAGTGCGCGACAGTGCTGAGCAGGCTGGCGCGAAAGAAGTTTATCTAATACATGAACCTATGGCCGCCGCATTAGGTATTGGTATCGATGTGGAAGAGCCTGTTGGAAATATGATCATTGATATCGGAGGTGGTACTACGGGTATCACGGTGATCGCACTTGCGGGAATTGTGTGCGACCAATCCATTCGTATCGCGGGCGATGAATTCACCGCGGATATCATGGAAGCGCTTCGCCGTTATCATAGCCTTCTCATTGGGGAAAGGACTGCTGAACAGATCAAGATACAGGTGGGTGCTGCCATGAAAGAGATCGATAATCCACCGGATGATTTTCCAGTGAACGGAAGAGATCTTGTAACTGGTATTCCAAAACAGATCATGGTGAGTTACCAGGAGATCGCTGAAGCGTTGGATAAGAGTATTTTTAAAATTGAAGAAGCAATATTGAAAGCGCTGGAGCAAACACCTCCGGAACTGGCTGCGGATATTTACCGCCGCGGACTTTATATCACAGGTGGTGGAGCGCTGCTTCGCGGACTTGATAAGCGTTTAAGCAACAAGATCAAATTGCCTGTGCATATTGCAGATGATCCACTGAAGAGTGTGGTAAGAGGAACGGGTATATCACTCAAGAATTACGACAAGTATCCCTTTGTCATGAGATAATGCGAAACGTACTTCTTTTTCTTCGCCGTTACAGAACCTTTATCAGTTTTATCCTGCTGCAGGTTATATCGCTGTGGTTCCTTTTCAGCTATAATCGTTTTCACCGGGTGAAATTCTTAGGGGTGGCCAGTGAGATGACGGGCCGCATCAATATACAGTATAATAAGGTAGAAGATTTTTTCGCGATGAAAGAAGAGAACCGGAGATTGCACCGGTTGAACGATTCTTTGATGAATCTTTCCAGCCGCAATTTCTACCGGCATGATACCAGTGTAAGCGTTTTCAGGGATTCCCTTCCTTTTGACACATTGGGGCATTATCGCAGGTATTACCTCCGTTCTGCCACGGTGGTTTACAATACAGTGAATTTCCAGAAGAATTATTTTCAGATCGACCGGGGCGCCAACCAGGGAATAAAAGATAATATGGCGGTGCTGAGCTCGGATGGGGCGGCAGTAGGGGTAGTGGTAAGTGTGAGCCCTAACTTTTCTGAGGTAATGAGCCTGCTGCATATCCAGAGTACGGTAAGCGTAGCGCTGAAAAAAACCGGGGAACTGGGCACAGCCGAGTGGGATGGCAATGACCCGCGTTACCTGCTGCTGAAAAGAATTCCAAAAACAGCGGAGGCAAAACCAGGTGATACGGTGCTGACCAGTTCTGTATCCTTCAATTTTCCCCCCGGATATATGGTGGGAACAGTGGCCGAGGTGAAACTGGATAATGCTACAGGCATGTATTTACTGCGCCTGAAGACCGCGGCCAATTTTTATAACCTGCAACAGGTGCATGTGGTAGAGAACCTTGACTTTCAGGAACAAACCCTGCTTTCCCAGGATACGAAGAAAAAAATTGAGGAACCTAAAAAAACGGGCCGATGAGCGATCTCCTCAGAAATATTGTGCGTTTCGTATTCTTTATCCTGCTGCAGGTCTATGTACTGAATAAGGTGCCGCATCTTCATAAGTATATCACTCCTTATATATATTATCTTTTCATACTCTGGCTTCCCTTTGGTATTTCCAGGCAATGGTTGCTCTTGATTGGGTTTCTCACCGGTCTCACGCTGGATTATTTTATGATGACGCCCGGCTTGCATGCGGCGGCCAGTTTGCTGGTGGCCTATGTGAGGCCATTTCTGATCCAGATCCTTACTCCCCGCGACAGTAGTGACTTTAATTACAGGGAGCCTTCGCCGCAGGCAATGCAATGGACCCCTTACGCGATTTACGTGCTGATCCTTACCCTGCTTCATCACGGCTATATGGTTTTCCTTGAATGGCTGAGCTTCGGAAGTTTCCTGGATTTCCTGATCAAGATCGTTTCTACAACTGGCATCAGCTTATTGCTGGTAGTGACCATGGAATTATTGTTTCCAAGAAAATTGAAGTTCCGAACCAATACAGCCTGATCATTCTACTTATTCACTATTCACAAATATTTCTAAATTCCTTCAAATAGATTTGGAGGCATTGATGCCTAATTCGAAATTTGTCCTCGATCTCCTAAAACGGTCCCCTCCCACATCACATGTCTGTTTTCAACCAATCAAGAAGCCGTATCATACGCCTCCTGTTCCTGGTTGCGTTCATTATTATCATCGGACAACTATTTTACCTCCAGATATTCTCCGGGAAATACCAGCGTCTTGCCGATGAGAATGCCATATTAAAAAAAACGGTTTATCCTCCCCGCGGACTGGTACTTGACCGTAAAAGGCAGGCGGTAGTAACTAACACGCTGGCTTACGACCTGATGGTGACCCCTTCCCAAACCAAGAGAATGGATACCGCTTTTTTCTGCAGGCTGATGGAGATCGATACTGCCGAATTCAAGAAGCGGATCATCACGGCTATCATAAAGAACAGTTCACAGAAACCCTCTGTTTTTGAAGCATCACTTCCGGCGCAGAAATATGCCCGGATACAGGAAAACCTCTGGCGCTTTCAGAATGCATTTTATATCCAGGAAAGACCCATTCGTTCTTATCCATTTGATGCAGGCGCCAATATTGTAGGCTACCTTGGAGAGGTAGATACCAATTATCTGAAAAGACATAGCGAGGATGGTTATGTAAGTGGCGACTATGCGGGTATGACCGGACTGGAATTCAGCTATGAAAAAGCATTGATGGGCGAAAGAGGTACGCAATATCTCATCAAAGATAATTTCAGTCGCATACAGGGATCTTATGAAAATGGATCATTGGATATACCTGCCAGGGCTGGTTCTAATTTATATACAGCGCTTGACATCACTTTGCAGCAGTTTGGTGAAAAACTGATGAAGGATAAAGTGGGTTCCATTGTGGCTATCGATCCAAAGACCGGCGGTATCATTTGCATGGTGAGCAGTCCTACCTATAACCCCGGCTACCTTACCGGTTCGGAGAGAAGAAAACATTTTTCTGAGTTGTATTCAGATCCCCGCAAACCATTGCTGAACCGCGCGGTGAATGCGAGTTATTCTCCGGGTTCAACTTTTAAAACACTACAGGCCCTGGTGGGATTGCATGAAGGAGTGATCAGCACCAGCACCACATTCAGTTGTTCAGGCGCTTTTTATGGTTGCGGAAACGGAAAGCCTATGAAATGCCTGGATCCGGGAACGTTTTATCTGAAGACCGCCATCACCCATTCCTGTAATACCTATTTCGCCAACGTGATGCAACGTGTGATCAATAATCCAAAATATCCTTCCATGGACAGCAGCCTGCGTTCATGGGACCGGTATATGTATGCATTCGGACTTGGACATAAACTGGGCGTGGATGTGCCTACTGAAAGAAGCGGTAATATTCCTACCCCTGAATATTTCAATAACCCCAAAAGATTTGGACCCGGCCACTGGAATTTTTGCAGTTTCCGTTCTGTGAGCATCGGCCAGGGAGAAGTAAATGCGACGCCCTTACAGGTGGCCAATGAGATGGCTTATATAGCCAACAAAGGCTGGTATATCATTCCGCATATTGTAGACTCTATAGAAGGAGGGGATAAATTCGGCCTGCTTGAAAAATATAAGAAGAAGCTGGTGCCTATTGAAATACCCGACAGCATTTTTGAGGCGGTGCATGATGGTATGCAGGGTGTAATGGAAAGTGGAACCGGCCGGGGCGCACAGGTACCTGGTATAACCGTTTGCGGAAAGACCGGTACAGTAGAGAACTATGCGGTGATCAAAGGGGAATTAGTAAAACAACCTAACCACTCTTTCTTTGCCGCCTTTGCTCCCCGTGATAATCCAAAGATCGCCATCATGTGTGTGGTAGAGAACAGCGGTCGCTTTGGTGGTACCTATGCCGCACCTATCACAAGCCTGATGATCGAAAAATATTTGAACGACACGATCGCAACGAACCGCCTGCCACTGGTTGAAAGAATGTCCAACACCAACCTGATCCCGCCATTGATGATGGTGGAGATGAGGAAAATGGACTCCCTGAAGAAAAGCAGGCAGAAGGCCATTGAACTGCAGATTGAATTGAATAATATAAAAGACACCCTTCAATCGGATGATAATCCTTCGCAGGAAGAAGTAAGGGAAGGAAAGACCGGCAAGCCGGTGAAAGATTCCGGTGATAAGAAAAAAGTGGACAGGCCTGCTATAAATCTTCCGGATAATAAAAAGAATTACAAGAACACAGATCCAAAAAGCCGCGCATGACACAACGTGATCCTGCTATATCGAAAGGGGTAGACTGGAGCCTGGTCTGGATCTATTTTTTACTGGTGGCCATTGGTATTACAGCCATCTTCGCTGCCACCTATAAGGAGGGGGATCCCATACTTCAAAGCTTCCTGCGATTCAAAACAGATTATAGCAAGCAATTTTATTTTTTTCTTGCAGGACTGGTGATCGCCCTGTTCATTTTGCTTACCGACAGTAAATTTTTCCCTGCCACGGCCAACCTGGGGTATGTCATGGGGATTTTCATGTTATTGCTGGTATTTCCATTCCATTCCAATATCAAGGGAACAGAATCGATCATTAAACTAGGTGCTTTTAATTTTCAGCCGGCAGAGTTCTGTAAGATCTTCGTTGCCATGGCCCTGGCTAAATATTTATCGCGACCGGATACGAATTTTACCAAGACGAGATCGCAGTTCATTGCTGCGGCCATATCATTATTTCCGGCTGTGCTGGCCCTGATGCAGAATGAGACCGGACTTGCCCTGGTCTATTTTTCCTTTTTTTTGTGATGTACCGCGAAGGACTTCCAGCCGGTGTACTTCTTATTGGTTTCGCATTGGCAGCACTGATGATCGCTTCTATCCTGATGGCGCCGAATACCCTTGCTATCATTATTACGGCCATTGCACTGTTATTCCTTTACCTGCAAAGAAGAATGGTAAGGAAGAAAAAAGGAGTAGTGATGACGGTGATCCTGATCTGGGCACTCTGTGTGGGGATACAACGGTTCGCAGTACCCTATGTATTTGGACATGTATTACAGAAACACCAGGTGGAAAGGATCTATGATCTTTTTGGTAAGGATAATCCTTATGCTGAAGGTCCGTCGCTGACAGAGCAGGAAAAAGAAGATGCAAAAAAGAAAAAAGAAAGCAGCACCAGTTATAATGTAAGACAATCCAAGATCGCAATTGGCAGCGGTGGCTTCTGGGGTAAAGGAGTTTTAAAAGCTACCCAGACCAGGTATGATTTTGTGCCGGAACAAAGGACCGATTTTATTTTTTGCACAGTTGGGGAAGGATTCGGCTTCCTGGGCAGTTTTATCTTGCTGGGACTTTACCTGGTTTTGTTATTCCGAATAGTCACTATTGCGGAAAGGCAGAGAAGCGTTTTCAGCAGGACCTATGCTTATGGTGTTGCAAGCGTATTCTTCTTTCATATTTTGATCAATATTTCCATGACCGTGGGATTGGCGCCAGTTATTGGTATTCCACTTCCATTCATTAGTTATGGCGGCACTTCGCTTATCACTTTTACGATCATGCTTTTTGCGTTGATAAGACTGGATGCAGACAGGCAAATGGTGCTGAGATAGGATGAGGTTCTCTGGGTTCAGGGTTTAAGGTTCAGGGTTCAAGGTTCAGGGTTCAAGAGTTCGGGTTAATAATAAATAATTAGTCTCCCAAGTGAAGATAATTCCATTATCAGAAGGAAGTTTTACCATAGATAAGTCAAAGCAGTTTGTGCCTTTTGATGAGAAGGAGCATGCACTTCAGGAAAGGCCTGTGGGAAGTTTGCTGGTAGAGATCCAGCCTTTCCTGGTCATTACTTCAAGGGATATTATTTTACTGGATACTGGACTTGGTTTCAATGATGCAGACGGGAAACTTCAATTGCATAAAAACCTGATGGCGCATCATATCAATCCTTCGGAGGTGAGCAAAGTTTTTCTTAGTCATTTACATAAAGATCATGCAGGTGGCGCTGGGCATAATGCAGCATTGAATTTTCCGCAGGCTGCCTATTATGTGCAACAAAAAGAACTGGACTTCGCTTTTGAGAAAGGGGTGCCCTCTTTTATTCTCAGCGACCTTGAATGCCTTCAGCAGAATGAGAAGGTAATAATGCTTGATGGGGATGGGTTCATTGATGATTATATCGAATACAGAATCAGCGGGGCTCATTCCCCTTTTCACCAGGTATGCTGGATAAGGGAAGAAGGGGAGACCGTTTTCTTTGGTGGAGATGAAGCACCTCAGTTACAGCAAATGAAACATCGTTTTGTGGCCAAATATGATGCAGATGGAAGAAAGGCCATGGAATACCGTAAACAATGGTGGGAAGAAGGAAGGGAACAGGGATGGAAATTCCTGTTCTACCATGATATCAAATCTCCGGTCTGGGGTTAATCTACAATTATACTGCGGTCCTTCCTGATAGGACGGTCAAAGCGGTCCCGGCGGTTCTCTTTCAGTATCCGAACGGCTTCCTGCCGGAATTCATCTTCATACTTGAATACTTTATTGGCCCTTTGCTCGTCCATTACCTGGCGGAACTCGGTGCGGTAATGAAGGCGAAGCTCAATGATCTTCTGCTGAAGGATCAGTCGGTCGCCACGATAGCTGCGATGTGTTTGCGCGAACTCGCGGAAATATCTTACAAACAGGGGCGTGAATTTTTCCGCCTCATTGCGCGAGAGGCTGAGTTTATTCTGGATGTATTCCCTCATCCTTTCCTGGATCTTGCTTTCCTGAACAGGTTGTTCCTGTTCTTCCTGCGCGAACCCAGTTCCCGGAAGGAAACTCAGTAAAGTCAATAATATGATCACAGCTTTTTCATTCCACCCTCACTAATTGGTCATTAATACATCATTGATATCTTCTGTCTGCTCCTGGAAATCTTTCAATTCCGATTCAGGAATATCATGGAGCAGATCTCTTATTTCATTTGTTTTTATTTCCGTGCTGGTCTTAGCCTGTTCTTTTCCTGTCAATCCCGCATCTATGAAATCGATCAGGTTATCTTTTTGCGCATCATCCATCTTCTTCACATCGCGGGAGAATTTCGCCATCGGAGCTTTATCGGTATTGCGGCCATTAAAAATATAGAAACCCGATAAAATGAAAATACCGGCTATCATCGCGGCTGCGGCCATACGGAACCAGCGCACCTGGAACAGGGAAACGATCTTAGTTTTTGATCGCGGCTGCAGGCTTTCAAAATAACCGGCAGGCACAGCGAAAGGACCTTTTTTATCAAGACTGCTCAGCATTGGTGATAGCTGGGCGATCTCTTCTGCGGCAGAAATGGGCGCATTCATTTGCATCGGAGCTTCCAGGGAATCGAAGTAACCGGCAGGAACCGAATAAGGGTTCACCCTTTCAGGGCTTTCAGAACCGGAGAAAGTGACCCGATCTCATCGGAGGCGTTGGCTGCTTCGAGGGCTTTGATCCTTCTGAGAACCCCTTCAGCCAGGTTTTCGAAATAACCTGCAGGGACAGAAAAAACCTGTTCCCGGCCAGTTTCGGCCAGGCGGCTGTTCAGTTCAGCCAGTTCTTTCTGTATCAGGTTATTCTCGTTCATTTTCTTCAGCTCGGGGTTTTTACTTTAATTGGATGGTTCTCAGTTGACAAAGTTTAATGGTTCAATATATAGTCTTCTACTTTTTTAACAGCATGATGATAACTGGCTTTCAGGGCCCCCTCGCTGGTTTCCAACACCCGGCTCATTTGCTCGTAAGGCATTTCATCATAGTAGCGGAGACTAAACACAATTCTTTGCTTTTCAGGAAGTTGCTGAATAGCCAATTGCAGTTTCCACTCCAGTTTCTGTGGATCAAAGTGCTTGTCGGCCTTTATCTTGTTTTCCAGACCACTTTCCATCTCCGAGAGGGAAACAGAGGCCCTTTTCTTCTGCTGCTCCAAAAAAGTAAGGCATTCATTGGTGGCTACCCGATAAAGCCAGGTATAAAGCTGGCTGTCTTCCCGAAAATTCTCCAGGCCATTCCAAACTCTTATTAACACATTCTGTAATACGTCATTTGCATCATCATGGTCAACCACCATGCGGCGAATATGCCAGTAAAGTTTCTCCTGGTATTTCCTGATTATGGAGGTATAGGCTTTTTCCCGCGTAGGCGGGTTACGGAACTCTGCGAGCAATTCGCTATCACTGGTCAGGGTCAGGGACATTCAGGGGCTTTGTGGGGCTTTGACAGGAATTTAATCGGAACGTTTAAAGAGTAAATATACGAGGAAGTTGAGCTGTTGAGGAGTTGAGAGGTTGAGTGAAGATTAAAATAGTTTGAGTGTTCCCTCAACCAAGCCGAAGGCTCTCAACAGCTCAACCTATCAACTTTGTTTTCTTCCAATTGCTTTCTCCGCCGCTTCCACAATATCACTCACATCCATACCATATTTTTTCAGCAGTTGCGCGGGAGTGCCACTTTCGCCGAATGTATCTTTTGTTCCGATGTATTCGATGGGAATGGGGAAATGTCTGGATGCGCATTGCGCGATCATATCGCCCATACCGCCAATGATATTATGTTCTTCTGCAGTTACCGCGCATTTTGTTTTTTTAATGGAGTTGATCACTGCTTCTTCATCCAGTGGTTTAATGGTATGTATATTGATCACTTCCACGCTGTATCCTTTTTCTTCTAACTGCAGGCCGGCCTGAATGGCATTCCATACCAGGTGACCGCAGGCGAAAATGCTTACATCGGTTCCTTCAGAAAAATACTGGGCCTTTCCGATCACGAAATCTTCCGCTTTGGTGAAAATAGGCCAGGCTGGTCTTCCGAAACGCAGGTAAACAGGTCCCTGGTGATCTGCTATCGCAATAGTTGCTGCCTTGGTTTGCATAATCACAGGGAACGATCACGGTCATGCCCGGAAGCATTTTCATCAATCCAATATCTTCCAGTATCTGGTGCGTTGCGCCGTCCTCACCCAGGGTAACCCCCGCATGCGAAGCGCAGATCTTTACATTTTTACCACTGTATGCGATCGATTGGCGGATCTGGTCATAAACCCGACCGGTAGAAAAATTGGCGAAGGTGGTGGTATAAGGGATCTTTCCTCCAATGGTAAGTCCTGCGGCTATACCCATCATATTTGCTTCCGCGATACCAACCTGTATAAAACGTTCAGGAAATTCTTTCATGAACTGGTTGAGCTTGAGTGAACCAGCCAGGTCTGCCGTTAAGGCCACTACATTAGGGTTGGTCCTTCCCAGTTCTGCGATGCCATCACCAAAACCACTGCGGGTATCTTTATTGCCAGAGGAAACGATCTCTTTTAACATAGTTTGTAGATTGCTGCAAAGTAAAGGAAACTGAGGGAAAGTTGAGCTGTTGAGCTGTTGAGCGCCTTCGGCTGTTGAGTGAAAGCCCAAAATATTTTGAGTGTTCACTCAACCTCTCAACTCCTCAACAGCTCAACTAATTAAGTCCCGGTATCTGCTTATTCTGCTGTTCCTCCGCCTTCCTTTTCAATTCCCATTTCCAGGCCGTTAGCAGCATTTCATCCAGTCCCATTTTTGGGTCCCAGTTCAGTTCCCTTCTTGCAAGGTCATTATTGGCATAAATGGCCACTACATCTCCGTTGCGGCGGGGGCCCATTTCATAATTCAGTTTTAACTGGCTCACTTTTTCAAATGCATGAATAGCTTCCAGTACGGTCACTCCATTTCCTGATCCCAGGTTGAAAATATTTATATGGTCCCTGCCTTCCATTTTCAGCAGGTAATCCAGGGCAAGGGTATGGGCGGAAGCTATATCGCAAACATGTATATAATCACGTACACAGGATCCATCCCTTGTTGGATAATCAGATCCATGCACATACATTTTAGGTAAAATACCAATGGCGGTCTGGGTAATGGCAGGCACCAGGTTCTGTGGCTTACCAATAGGTGTTTCACCAATCAGCGTACTCGGATGCGCGCCCACGGGGTTAAAATATCGGAGTAAAATATAATGAGTGCCGGATGCTTTAGCGAATTGCTCTACGATGGTCTCGCCCATTTGTTTGGTAGAACCATAGGGAGATTCGGCTGGTTGAAGCGGCGTCTGTTCGGTTACAGGAACCTGTGCCGGGTTACCATATACGGTACAGGAGGATGAGAATACAAAATGAGGAATAGAAAATTCCTGTACGCATTTAAGCAGGTTGATCAGTGATACCAGGTTGTTCTCAAAATAAAGCAGGGGAAGTTCTACCGATTCACCTACGGCTTTGTAGGCAGCGAAATGAATGATACCTGTGATGTCTGTATTTTCCTGGAAGATGGCGAAAGTGTCATCGTAATTACAGAGATCCACCTTATAGTTCTTGATCTTTTGACCGGTGATCTGTTCAATGCCTTTCATGGCATTTCCATCAGATCGGGAGTTATTGTCCACAGAGATCACCTCATATCCATGATCGAGTAGATCTACAATCGTATGCGAGCCGATATAGCCGCAACCGCCGGTAACAAGGATCTTTGCCATTCAGCAAAAATCCTGATTTTTTAGCAAGGATGGCTTAAAACAGGGTTACAATTTTATAAACACCAGCAGCAAGCAGTGCACTGATGGGAATGGTCAAAACCCAGGCCCATATAAGGTTGATGGTCACCCCCCAGCGTACTGCTGAAAGTCTTTTGGTGGCACCCACACCCATGATCGCACCGGTAATGGTATGCGTAGTACTAACAGGGATCTTAAGGGCTTCAGTAATAAATAAGGTAAGCGCACCGGCTGTTTCCGCGGCCACTCCTTCAAAAGGAGTCACTTTGGTGATCTTGGTTCCCATGGTCTTTACGATCTTCCAACCGCCGCTCATGGTACCTAAACCAATAGCGGTATAACAGGCAATAGGCACCCAGTTAGGCATATGTTTAATATCTGTGATCTGTCCACCAGCGATCAAAGCTGCTGTGATGATACCCATTACTTTCTGGGCATCATTACCACCATGGCCTATGCTAAAGGCTGCAGAAGAAACCAACTGCAATTTCTTGAACCATACATGCGCCTTATGCGCATTAAGATGGCTGAGATAAAGCGCAAAGGTGGCCATAACAGCAAGGATGAAACAAAGAAGTATCCATTTGAAATTCTTTGAAAAAAAGATCACCTGCATCGTGTAAGAATCATAATGCGTTTTCCCTTTTAGTACTTCTGCATTTGTTTCCAGATTATTATAAAGGAACCAAACCACAAATAAAAGCACGCCTACTGAAAATATTTTGGAGGTCCACCCTGTCTTAAATGAACTCATGAACCAGAGCGACATGATAAACGCCATGATCATACCGATCAGGGGAGCGGCAATAATAAAGCTGGCCGTTTTTAATATAACACTCATATTGATCGCATCAAACCCTGCGCTGGCAATAGCCGCACCTGCAAATCCACCGATCAGTGTGTGAGAAGAAGAAGAAGGAATACCCAACCACCAGGTCAGCAGGTTCCAGCAGATGGCGGCGATCAATCCGGAGAAGATCACATTCATCATAGCATTGCTGCCACCGATGATATGATCTGGTTTTACAGTTTTAGCAACCGTATCGGCTACGCCATGGTCCTTGAAAATAAAAAATGCCACAGAGTTGAATACGGCAGCCCAGATCACAGCCTGGAAAGGTGTTAATACCTTGGTAGAAACAACGGTGGCAATTGAATTGGCGGCATCGTGAAAGCCATTGATATAATCGAATACCAGGGCCAGCACTATAATGGTGATAAGGAAACTTGTCATAAAGCAGCTTATGCGTATTTGATGATGATGGACTCGATCACATTGCTCGCGTCCTCACATTTATCGGTAACGATCTCCATTACCTGGTAGATATCTCTTTTCTTGATCACCTCTTTGGCATCATCTTCTGTATTGAAAAGCCTTTCGATGCTGAAATCAAGGATATCATCGGCCTGATTCTCGATACTATTGATCTTTACCAGTGCTTCGGTGATCTTACGCATATTCTTCATATTCCGCAGCTCGCCTACAGCGATCTGCAGCTGGTGAGCTCCCTGCTCGATCAGCTCGGAGAATTTCTGCATGCCGGGGTCATTAGGGTTGACCTTATAGAAATTGATCTTTTTACCAGCGGCATAAATATAGTCGGCCACATCATCCAGTGAAGTTGCCAGGTAGTGGATATCCTCCCGGTCGAATGGGGTGATAAAATTCCTTCCCAGTTCAGTGAAAAGGTTATGGGTCAGTTCATCATTAGCATGCTCCAGGTCTTCCAGTTTCACGATAATGGCAGCCCTTTTATCAAAATCAGGCTCGGCCACCTCTTCTCTGAGCAGGCTGCCCATTTTGGCGGCGTTACCGGCCACTTTTTCGAATAGCTCATAAAAAACTGTATTCTTCGGCATGAAGATCTTCAGGAAAGAATTGAGTGCCATGTTTTAAAGTTTAATCCCCTTAATGGGAGGTTATGCGAAAATAATGGGTTGAACCGGCAGCAGTCGCCCGGGGCATAGATTTAATGATTTCTTAATGTAGAAATAAAGTTAGGGTAACGATTTAATAACATAGTTCTATTTTTGAGTTTCATATTGATAAGTTCTTTTATGAAATATTTTTCCTTGCGGGGTATACTCCTGCTTAATATACTATTTCTGCAATTTGAAGGTAAATCCCAGCGTTACCTGGCCGATCTGGATTCTTCTCTTTACATAAAAGACACAGTAAGACCCATATTGCAACGCTTTGAAAATCTGCGAATAACTGGTTATATGCAACCCCAGTTCCAGGTGGCTCAATCAGACGGCGCTCCCAGTTATGCAGGGGGAAATTTTTCCCAGTTCTCCAGCAGTCGTTTTATGTTACGAAGAGCACGCATCAAAATTGATTATCTGCTGGCCGCAAAAAACCATATGCCCAAGGCTCTTTTCACTTTCCAGATCGATGCTACCGAAAGAGGGGTGATCGTAAGGGATATGTTCATTCGTATGTATGAAACTGATCATAATGTTTTTGCCTTCACTGCGGGATTCTTTGCCCGGCCTTTTGGTTACGAGGTAAACCTGGGCTCTTCCTTCCGGGAAACCCCGGAGCGTGGAAGAATGTCGCAGATACTCATGCCCGGAGAAAGAGATCTTGGTTTTATGGGAAGTTTCGATCCTTTAAAGCGATCTAACAAACTATATCATTTCAAACTGGATCTAGGATTCTTTAATGGCCAGGGTGCCTCGGGCACTACCGATTTCGACAGTCATAAGGACCTGATCGGCCGGCTCACTATGAAGCCTTATAAATTAAACAAATGGGAATTGAGTGGAGGACTTTCCTTATTACAGGGAGGATGGAAGAATGCCACTAAATATGTTTACCGGACAAAAAAGTTATCCAATGGAAATGCTGTTTTCCAGGTGGATTCCGCCGATAATAACCTGGGGAAGTCTTCTCCGAGGCATTATTATGGAGCGGATGCACAGGCCAAATTGCATCATAAATGGGGAGAAACCGAATGGAGAGCTGAATACTGGTTTGGAACACAGCCCGGCACTTTCGCATCCACTACCAATCCTGGTGTATTGCCTGCCGCTCAACCTACCTATATCCGCCATTTTAAGGGCGCTTTCTTTTACCTGCTGCAGAATATTATTAATTCAAAGCATCAGTTGCTGCTTAAATATGACTGGTACGATCCTAATATTCATGTGACCGAAAACAGGATAGGGGTGACAGGCACCAATCTTACCGCTGCAGACATTTGTTTTAAAACACTGGGAACGGGTTATGCCTATTATTTCAACTCCCAAACTAAACTGATCCTTTATTACGAATGGATCAAAAATGAGGATAGTCAATTAGCCGGCTATACTAAAGACCTTAAGGACAACGTATTTACCTGTCGGCTTCAGTTCAGGTTTTAGCCGGTAACATTTACTTAACATTGGGTTCATGATTGCTTAACCTCGGCGTAACTGCTCGTTAACCTTAGAGAGGTTCCTTTGCCGCAAATTAACTGATCATGCTGGCAGGGAAAAAGACGATCCTCTCATTATTATTATCTACCCTATTTTTTATAGCAGCCCAGGCTCAAACGTTGAAGCTTAACGGGAAAGTGCTGAACGAAAAAAATGAACCCCTTTCATCTGTTTCCGTAAAAATAGCAGGCACTAACCTTGGTACCAACACTGGCAATGATGGCTCCTTCACATTAAACCTTAGTCCGGGAAAAAAATACCAGCTGGAGATCTCCGCTGTAGGTTATGAGAAAAAAACGATCGAAGAGGTAGAAGTTATTGCAGGTCAGACCAACGAATTGAATCTGACATTGAAGACCCTGGTAAAAACGGGAGATAATGTGACCATCACTGCAAAAACTTCGGCCCGCAAAGAAACGGCGTCGTCAATGATCTCTTTTCAAAGAAATACCAATACAGTTGCCTCTGTTATTTCTGCAGAATCCATTCGCAGATCACCCGATAAGAATACCGGTGAAGTATTGAAAAGAACTCCCGGCGCAAGTTTGCAGGAAGGCCGTT
This sequence comes from Chitinophagaceae bacterium, assembly GCA_016720565.1. Lineage (GTDB taxonomy): Bacteria > Bacteroidota > Bacteroidia > Chitinophagales > Chitinophagaceae > JJ008. Next base: position 304,373 of record JADKKJ010000011.1, on the reverse strand, counting down.
TTATTGTGGTTAGAGGATTAGCAGATCGTTATAACCAGGCCATGCTGAATGGTATTTTACTTACTAGTACCGAGCCTGATCGTAAAACATTTTCTTTCGATCTTATTCCTTCTTCGATGATCGATAATATCGTTATCAACAAGGCATTTGTTCCTGAATACCCGGGCGAATGGGCCGGTGGATTGATTCAGGTAAATACTAAAGAGATCCCTTCAAAGAATTTTTTGAATATTCAGTTCGGACTGGGTTATAACACACAGACCACTGGAAAAAAATTCTATGAAGATGGCGAGGGTGGTGACCTGGATTGGCTGGGAACCGATGATGGTACACGAGCATTGCCTAAAGATTATACCCGCAAAGCTGAATTCGACCAGCTTAGCGCGGCCGAAAAAACGGCCATTGGAAAACAAATGAGATCGAACTGGCTGCCTGACCAGGATAAAGCGTCCCTGAATTATTCATTCCAGGCAAACGGTGGCTTTACTACAAAATTCCTTAAGAAGAGCCTTGGTGGAAACTTCGGCATCATGTACAACCGTACCAACCGGATGCAGAAACTACTGAACCGTGTCAGCATCATTGATGACCAGACCAACCAGGTGAATAGCATTGTTTATAATTACGAGGATAATAAATATATACAGGATGTAAACGCCGGTGCTATTGCAACCCTTGGTCTTCAGCTCAATTCTATGAATAGGATCAGTGTGAAATCCATCATCAATGTCAATACACCTAATTCGGTTACTCAACGAGATGGCATTGATTATACAAGAGATGAACAATTACAGGGAACAGAATTCACCTTTAAGCAGAATACTTTCTTTACCTCCCAGATCAATGGAGACCATAGCATCAGCAAAGACATCAAGCTGAAATGGTATGGTGCCTTCAACATCCTGGATGGATATATTCCTGATCAGAGAAGGATACTTTATTCCAAAACAGCCAATAGCAGCAACCCTTACACCTTACTTATTTCAAATACGCTTTCCCAGCAAAGTGGTAGCCGTATTTACCAGAATCTCAGCGATTATATTTATACAGGCGGTGGCGATCTTGGCTATACATTTAACTGGCTGAAACAAAAACAAACCATCAAGGCGGGTTATATGTTTCAGGTGAAGGATCGCCTCTATGATGCACAGCTATTCGCTAATTATTTAACCCGCGATAATCCTTCCCTCCGCCTGCTGACTGCCGATAAAGTATTCCGTCCGGAGAATTTTGGGAATGGTACAGATAATTTGGTCGCCTTTGATGCCATCAAGGGAAATAGTTTTCGCTACCTGGCCAACACTATTTTGAATGCAGGTTTTCTGCAATTTGATAATCAATTTACTCCTCAATTGAGGGTGGTATGGGGGTTAAGGGTAGAGAATTTTGATCAGTTGGTAGGCTCTGTTAAGAAATGGGATCCACGCCATTCGCATTCAGAGGTCACCGATTTCCTTCCCGGGTTAAATGCAACTCTGAAAATAAATAATAAGACCAACCTCCGTTTCTCTGCTTCTCAAACGGTGGTAAGACCAGAGCTTCGTGAACTGGCCTTCCTGAATCTTTATGATTTTGAGCTGAACGCCTCTGTTCAGGGTAATCCTTTCCTGAAGAGAACCAAGATCAGCAATTTTGATCTTCGTTATGAACTTTATCCAAGGGCAGGTGAAGTATTTACATTCGGTGTTTTTTATAAATCATTTAAAAACCCGATCGAGCAATATTTCAATGGTACACCTACCGGTGGTTCCAGCACCTTCACCTACCTGAATGCGAATAAGGCGAACAATTTTGGTGTGGAAGCAGAACTTAGAAAAAAGCTTGATTTTACCAGCGCCCTGAAGAATTTCACTATACAGGCCAATGTATCCTATATATACAGTAAAGTAAAAGATTCGGCCAGTAAGCTGGACCGGCCTCTGCAAGGGCAATCTCCTTATCTCGTGAACCTTGGTTTATTGTATGATTTGGAGAAGATAGGATTGAACGCAACTCTTTTATTTAACCAGATCGGGGAAAGGATCTATTTGGTGGGTGACGCTTTTGTAGGCTCTCCCGATATCTATGAAGCCCCGCGTCCGCAGGTAGATTTTCAACTGGCTAAAAAGATCCTGAAGACCAAAGGTGAAATAAAATTAACCATTGCCGACCTGCTCAACCAAAAGCAATATTTCTACCAGAATGTGAATGATAATCGCTCTTTCCAGAAAAATACAGACGCTTATCGATTCACCAGGCAGTATGGCAGCAATTTCAATATGACATTCAGCTATTCCTTATAAACTTATTTAAAAGACAAAAACAAACAAAGATGAAAAAGTACATGGTATCGTTGTCAATGCTGGCCTTACTGGCGATGGTAGCGATCAGCAGTTGCCGTAAGATCGAAATGGACGGCGAAAAAGAAGTGATCATTGTTAACGGAGGTGGTGGTACTACAACAGGTAGCACGATCACCCTGCAGGGAAGGATCAATGCGGATTCTACTTTGAGAAAAGGGAATACTTATATTCTTAAAGGCCTTGTTTATATTGTAGGCAACCATACGCTTACCATCGAAGCGGGCACAACCATCAAAGGCTCCTTCAGTGGTGCAGACGTTGCGGCACTGGTGATCACCAGGGGATCTAAGATCATGGCCCAGGGAACGCCTACAGAACCTATCGTATTTACTTCAGCTTCCCCTAATCCTCAATCTGGCGATTGGGGTGGTATCGTAATCTGCGGAAAAGCAGGTTATAATCTTTCTTATAATGGCGTAAACGGCCTTTACCAGGTTGAAGGTGGTATTGATAATGCCAATGGAGATGGACTGGCTGGTTCTGGTGATGCAGTGGCACCAGCACCTGTTGATAATGATAATTCCGGCGTTCTTTCTTACGTGCGTATTGAATATGCAGGTTATGCATTCCAGCCGGATAAAGAGATCAACAGTCTGACCATGGCTGCTGTAGGCAGTGGTACCACTATCGATCATATCCAGGTAGTTTATGCAAAGGATGATGCTTACGAATGGTTTGGCGGTTCAGTAAATTGTAAATTCCTGATCGCTTATAAAACCCAGGATGACGATTTTGATACAGACAATGGCTATAAAGGAAAAGTACAGTTTGGTTTGGTTATTCGCGATTCAGTGATCGCTGATATTTCCACTTCTGAAGCTTTTGAAAGTGATAACAATGCCGCTGGTACTACTGCTACGCCCAAGACCAATGCTATATTCTCTAATATCACTGCGATCGGTCCACGTGCCGCGCTGAACAATATTGGAAGCACCCTGTTTCGTGCAGGTGCGCAGATCAGGAGAAACTCAGCGATCTCTATTTATAATTCCATCATTATGGGATGGCCCCAGGGTATCCTGATCGATGCAACAACGGGAACTTCTACTGCATTGAATATCGAAGATAGCAGTCTTCGTCTTCGCAATGTAACCCTTGCAGGAAATACCGTAAATGTTAAATTCTCAGGCACTGCGGGTACTACTATTACCAGTGATGCGACCTTATTAACGTGGTTCACCAACAGTTTCTACAATAATGATATTCTTACCAATACCAGCGATGCTAAGCTGATACAGCCGTATAATTATTCAGCACCAGACCCAACACCATTCGCAGGTTCTAATGGAAACCAGAAGATCCTGAATGGTGGCGAGTTCAGTGATGCAAAATTCACGGGTGATAGTTTCTTTGATAAGACTGTAACCTTCCGCGGTGCTATTGCCCCTGCAGGAGCTTTAGCTTCCTGGTGGAAAGGATGGACAAAATGGAATTATAATTAAGCCTAGTTAGTCAGTATAATAATTAAAGGCCCTTAACGGGGCCTTTTCTATTTTTGTAAAAACTCCCTCATGCGATACTTCATTGTTCTGATCAGCATTTTCGTTTTCAGTTGCTCCTCTCCCAAATCAGAATTAGTGAGATCCCTGAATGGTACCGACAGCCTGGTCATCAATTTCAACCAGCCAGGTACAGATAATATTGAGCATACCATGAGCACTACAGAACAGAAGGCGATCAATGAAATAAGTGGTTTTCTCAATGGACAGAAAAAGGCATCGGGGAAATGCGCCCTGGATGGTGACCTGCAATTTTATCAAAAAGGAACCCTGATCGGTAATATCGTGTTCAGTTATTCAGTGGATAGTTGCCGCCAGTTCTATGTAGTGGAAAAAGATGGAAGTTTTAATTCAATTCCGATGAGTAACAAAGCGAAGGACTTATTGAACAGCCTGCAGCAGGGAAAAGGATGGTATTAATCTTTTCTTACGTCAAGCGTAAAACCTATTGTAGTCCCGATATTTTCTGTGCTCCGAACATGAATGGTTTGCCCATGTGCCTCTACAATATGTTTGCATATGGCAAGACCGAGCCCGCTACCGCCAGCATCCAAACTTCTGCCTTCATCGGTACGGTAAAACCGTTCAAAGATGCGGGATAAATGTTTTTCACCGATACCAATACCTTCATCACTGATCTCAACAAGAACATGACTTCCATCGGTATTATATACGCTGGCCAGGATCTGGCCGCCGCTTCTGCCATATTTGATACTATTACCCACAAGGTTGGTCAGCACCTGCCTGATCTTTTCTTTGTCCGCATAGACCATCAGCGGTGATTCACATCCTTTCTTTAAAGAAAGCTGCATCTGGTTATTATCTGATTTAGGAAGCTTGGAATCAAATACTTCTTTGATCAGGTCCTGAATTACAAAACTCTGTTTATTCAGCTTTAGTTCTCCTCTTTCCAGTCTTGATATCTCATCCAGGTCATTCAGTAAATGAGTTAGCCTGTCCACATTCCTGGCCGATTTTTCCAGGAATTTTTTATTGACGTTCGGATCGGCCATGGCACCTGATAATAATGTTTCGATATAACCCTGTATGGCAAATACCGGTGTTTTGAATTCATGAGAAAGGTTCTGCAGGAATTCTTTTCGGAACTGTTCATTCTGCCTTAATATCTCCAGTTCTTTTTCATTTTCCTCGGCCCAGGCTTCCACATCTTCCCTTACTTCATCAATGCTTTTCTGTGGCAGCACATATTTGTAATAGGTTTCTTCCTTACGCGTGGCCTTGGTGCGGTTGATGAATTTATAAACCAGTTTTATTTTACGGTAAATGAATCTTTCCAGAATAAAAGATATCAGCAGAAAGGCGCCCAGCGAAAGAATAAAAAATGCGGCAAGCGCCCAGATCCAGCTATGCTCTACCAGGTATACTAATATACTGACAGGTACAGCCAGTATAACAGCAGTAAATGCCGATAATTGACGCGGAGAAAGATTTTTAGTAGAAAACAATTGGTTGGCCATTAAATTTCCTCAGATGACGATCATGCAAAATTCGCTTCTTTTTGGAATTAAAGTTCAAATTTATAACCAACCCCTTTTACAGTGGTAATGCAATCCATATCCAGTTTCTGGCGGATCTTGCGGATATGCACATCAATGGTGCGGTCGCCTACGATCACCTCGTTGCCCCATACCTGGTTCATGATCTCATTGCGAAGGAATACACGGCCTGGCTTAAGCGCCAGCAGATACAACAATTCAAACTCCTTTTTTGCCAGTATGATCTCCTCTTCTCCTTTGATCACCAGGAAACGTTCAGGATCAATAGTAAGGTTCCCGATCTGAAGCACCCTTACCTCGGTTTTATTCATGCGGCGGAACAGGGCACTGACGCGGCTAAGCAATAATTTCGGACTGATCGGCTTGTTTATATAATCATCGGCACCGGTTTCCAGGCCCCGGATCTGCGTGCCTTCATCGCTTACCGCAGTCAGGAATATGATCAAGGTCTCCCGGAATGCGGGTTGCATTCTTAACAGCTGGCAAACCTCCACCCCGGTCTTTTTAGGCATCATTACATCCAGGATGATCAGGTCGGGTTTTATGCGACGGGCCCTTTCAAGCGCTTCATCACCGTCTTTGGCCGTGGTTACCTCGTAACCCTCATTGGAGAGATTATATTTAAGGATCTCCAGTATGTCCGGCTCATCATCGGCGATGAGTATTTTTCTGAGCACGGTCTTTGGATTATCCATCAGGGATTTTTTTTGCAAACCTAGGCTGAAAATCGCTGGCACTAAAATTAAGGGTAGGCTGTTTACACAGACTTAATGTAAACTTAATACGTTTGGGCCAAAGCAGCCTTTTGGTTGTTTAACCGTCTATAAGGGGGCTATGTCCTTCAGGCTCTTTACCTTTGACCCGCATTCTTATGATAGCATTGAAGAGATACCTTATCCTTTTTATTTTGTCTGGCATCCTAACTGATTCTTTTTCACAGGGTGTGAGTATTTCAGATACCGTGGTGATCCCCCAGGCCTATAAGCCTGAGTTTCGCCGTTTGCGTAATCATGAAATGATTGATGATGAGCAAAAGGCCATTTTGAACTCAGATGGTAAGACGGACAACCTGTTCACGCCCGCTGGCGAGGCTGATATAGACCAGATCCTCACCCGTTTCGTCACCAGGAAAGTAGATGCCCTTCAGTACCTTATCGAATCTGATACTGTTATTGACCAGCGCCTTAAAGTAAACTACCTGTTTGGGCTGGAAAACCTGCTAAGGCATTTCCGAAGCAACTGGAACCAACGAACCGGTGAGAAAAAAGTATTTTATACCAGCCTTCCCTCCATCATCAGCGCTTATGAACAATGCATGGCCGTAGACAGGCGCAATGCTTCCATAGAACCGGTAATTGCAGACCTTAATTATGATGCGGGGCTCACGGTGCTGGCCTCAACTATTTTCGCCAACAATGCCGGTTATCGCCCTTCCTTCGACCGCATGATCCTGAAATATTGCGCACTTAATCCTTCGAGGAACCTGCAAACCCTCACCGCCTACCCCGATGTTTATTTTGCCGATAGCCTGATCAGGGTAATTGCCAAACGAAATCCCAAAGAACTCTATGATTATGCGCAGGCGGGAAACAAACTGGGTTCATTGATCAGGAGTATCAATGACGATGAACTGGTAAAGACCATTGTGCGCATTGCCCGAAGCAAAGATGGACAGCAGTATTTCTGTTTTCTGGACAATATCCTTCATAAGAAGATCAATTTTGAACAGATCGATGCGGCTAAAGATGATACCGTGCTTTATTTCCGGTTATTGGTGAAAACAAGAATGGATTATGTGGCCAGGGCCCTGGATAAGGATACGGCCTATGAATACGAAGTACTGCAAAAAAGGCTGGAGCTGAAGGCCAAAGATAATTTCGTGAATGTGATCAACGGATTGCACACAGAAAGAAATGCGGATCTACGTTTCGCTTCTATCCAGTCACTCACTGCTGAAGAACTTTATTACCTGGCGGTAAGCAGCGATGGTTCTATTTATACTTCCAGTTTTGTGAAAGGGGTTTATCCGTTAATGATGAAGAAGATCAACTACCATGGTGATTCCCTGCTTTTATCCCTGCATTTTGACAAATACCGAAAGATGATCAAGATGTGCGCAGGTTTCAATACGCTGGATAATTTCCTGGCCAGTTTCCCGGCCGGCAATGACCCAGAGCAGGAGGACCCGGCAGTAGTGCTGATGAAGGCATTTGTGAAGAACCTGGAAAGGTCTGATGGACTGGAAGACGGGGTGGATGTAGCTGATTCTTATGCTTCAGTTGCAGAAACGCTGAAGCCTATCGCTGATGAAATGCTTCGTAATATCCAGCTTAACTATGACCGGAATAAAGAGGTTGGCAACCGCAAGGGCATGGCCATTTATAATATCCTGAATAAGCTTTTTCTCTCAGCAGATACCACGCAGAAGATCGACCTCACCAAAGAATTAGGCATACCTCCTGTATACGAAGTGCCGTTCAAGTCGCTGGCCAATGATAGCGGAAGAGTGAATGTGCAGTTATTTATTTATGGAGATAAGGATGGTATTGGTGTATTTCCGGGACTGATCAGCATGTTCAGCAATGCCAACTGGAAAGTAGATGGTTCCAACCCGCAATGGGTGACCATCTCCTCTGTAAAAAGGCAAACCTGTATCCCTGTATATGAACCGGCCATTGCCTGAAGAGACCAATGAAGACGCCAGGGCCCAGGAAGATCTTTGCAAATGGCTGGCGGCAAATCATATCATTCCTACGGTGACCATCAACCGCGGACATAGCTATAATGCGCCGTATACTATTGACCAGATGTCGCCTGCTTCCAAAATCGTGTTCATGGGCTCCTGCGGCGGTTACAGAATGATCCATGATATTTTAGAAAAAGCCCCTGACGCGCATATCATTGGTACCAAGCAGATCGCCGACGCGCCGGTGAATAACCCTTTCCTGAAACTGATCATGGAAAAACTGCGTAATGGAAATGATATCGAGTGGATCCCCTTCTGGAAAGAACTGGGTAAGCTGGTGACGGATAAAATATTTGAAGACTACGTGCCACCGCATAAGAATCTGGGAGCCTTGTTTATTAAGGCGTATAAGCGGCAGATGGGGGAGTAGAGAAGTTAGCAGTTTGGAGTTGGCAGTTAGCAGTCTTTAGTCGGGAGTCCTAAGTCTGGAGTCCAGAACCTGCATATTCATAATTGGAAAATAATTTATCATATTTCTGCAATTAAGCTAGCTGCTAGATGCCAGTGGCTAGAAGCTCACAGCCCACAGCTCACAGCTTTGCTCTACCTTCGCCCTTCATGTCTGCCCCCAAAAAAACGATCTTCGATTTTGCTTTACTGAAAAGAGTATTCCGCTACGCCGCGCCGTATAAAAAGAAGTTTTATATATCGGTGGCATTGGCGATCCTGCTGGCTGTTATCACACCCATAAGACCATTATTGATACAGGTAACGGTTAATAAATATATCGCTAACCAGATGGCGGTGATGCTGATCAATATCACGATCATCCAGATCGGGCTGCTGATGGTGGAAACACTGATGCGTTTTTTCTTCTCTTTCCTGACTGCTTCATTGGGACAATCCGTTGTTCGCGATCTTCGGGTGAATACCTATGAGAAGATCATGAACCTGAACCTGCGGCAGTTTGATACAACACCCATTGGTACACTTACCACCAGGACCATCAATGATATTGAATCCATCAATGATATATTCTCCGATGGACTGGTGCCTATCATCGCGGATCTTTTGTCTATTATTTGCGTGCTGGCCTTTATGTTCTGGAGCGACTGGCAGCTGACGCTGGTGGCCCTGATACCATTTCCCATCATTCTTATTGCCACTTATTATTTTAAGGAAAGTATCAACCGTAGTTTTTTTAAAGTGAGGAATGCGGTGGCGGCCCTCAATGCTTTTGTGCAGGAACATTTAACGGGCATGTCAGTCGTTCAGGCATTTGCAGCGGAAGAAAGGGAATTCAATAAGTTCAAAAAGATCAATAAGGACCACCGCAACGCGAATATCAAAGCAATTTTCGCGTATTCTGTATTCTTTCCGGTAGTGGAGATCGTATTGGCCCTGGCCATTGGTTTAGTGGTATGGTATAGTTCCAAACAAGCCTTAAACCTGCAGGAGAGCCAGCAGGGAACGGTGATCTCCTTTATACTTTGCCTGAATCTGTTGTTCCGTCCGCTTCGCGTGATCGCTGATAAATTCAATGTATTGCAGATGGGCATCATTGCCAGCGAACGTGTATTCAAAGTACTGGATAACCCCGATGTGGCCCAGGAAATAGCCGACGAGAATAAAGGAGTGACGGAAGTATTTAAGGGGTCCATTCAGTTTGATAAGGTCTGGTTCGCTTATACCGATGATCAATATGTACTAAAAGACCTTTCTTTTGATGTGGGGGCGGGGGAGACCATTGCCATTGTAGGACATACAGGCAGTGGCAAGACCACCATTATCAGTTTGCTGAACCGGCTTTACCATATATCCAAAGGTGATATCCGCATTGATGGAAAAAGGGTGGAAGAATACCCATTGAATACCCTGAGGGCCAATGTTGGGGTGGTATTGCAGGATGTATTCCTGTTCTCTGGTTCTGTACTGGATAATATAACGCTGCGTAATCCGGCCATCAGCCGGGAAAAAGTAATTGAGGCTGCCAAGCTCATCAATATGCATGATTTTATCATGCGCTTGCCGGGCGGTTATGACTATAATGTAATGGAGCGGGGGGCGACGCTTTCTTTAGGACAAAGACAGCTGCTTTCCTTTATCCGGGCCTTATTATATAATCCATCCATTCTGATCCTGGATGAGGCCACTTCTTCAGTGGATACGGAGAGCGAATTACTGATCCAGCATGCCATCGATACACTGATCCAGGGCCGTACTTCCATCGTCATTGCCCACCGCCTCTCAACCATACGTAAAGCAAACAAAATCATTGTTTTAGATAAAGGTGAGCTAAAGGAAAGCGGCACCCATGAGGAGCTCATGAAACAGGGTGGATATTATGCCCAATTATATGCCATGCAGTTTGAAAAAAAGGTCCTCTATTAGGCCTCCCACCCTTATCTTTGCGGCAAATTTCAGGGCAGGTATGACGACAAACTGTATCAAATCCTTTACTGTAGCGGTTTTCAGCGTTTTTTCTATGCTGATTTCCAGTCCCATCATGGCCCAGGAGCATGAGGGCGGTACAGAGCACAAGGAAACGGAGAAGAAAGAATCGAAATTCAACGCAAAGGAGGTCATCTTCGGTCACGTATTGAATGCGCATGAATTCCATTTCCTGGATATTACCGATGGCGAGGGCCACAAAAAGCCTTTAAGCATCCCACTTCCGGTTATCCTTTATTCTCCTACCAAAGGCTGGGACTTCTTCATGTCATCCAAATTCCATCATGGTCATGAAACCTACCAGGGTTATAAGATCCTGACGGATGAGACCATCGCTGAAATGCCTGAAGCGGAAAGAAAGAATTATAATCCACAGCAGATCGTTGCGGTGAATGCAGCCGGTGAGATCGACCCAACTGTTAAAGTATATGATCTTTCCCTGACAAGAAACGTGGTACAGATGATGCTGGCCCTGATCCTTTTTGTATGGATCATGCTGCGCATCGCTAAGAAATATAAAAAAGGAGAAGGGGTAACTACTGCTCCCAAAGGTTCACAGGGTTTCATGGAGCCCATTATCACCTTTGTAAGGGATGAGGTAGCTAAGCCAAACCTTGGGCACCATTATGAGAAATACCTCCCTTACCTGCTCACTGTTTTCTTTTTTATTTTGATCAATAATATTTTCGGACTGATCCCCGGTTCAGCCAACGTAACAGGTAACATCGCTTTTACGGTGGTATTGGGTCTTATCTCTTTTGTGGTGATCCTGGCCAGTTCCAATAAACATTACTGGGGTCATATATTCAATCCGCCGGGAGTACCGATGGGTGTGAAGTTCATCCTGGTACCTGTGGAGTTTTTAGGTGTGTTCATTAAGCCAACGGCGTTGATCATTCGTCTTTTTGCGAACATGGTGGCGGGACACATCATCATCATCTGTTTGATATCACTGATCTTCATATTTGCGGGGTTGAGTCCGGTAGCAGGCTGGGGTGTATCTCCGGTATCGCTGGCTTTTACCATTTTCATTTATTTTATTGAGGTGCTGGTGGCGCTGATCCAGGCATTTGTATTCTGTATGCTGACGGCAGTTTTCATTGGTCAGGCCAGGGAAGGAGAGCATCATCATGAAGCAGATGGCCATAGCACGGTAGCTATGGATGATGCAGTGATCGTATAAACGTTTTTTATAACCAAACATAAATGTAGAATCATGGATTTACTGAATGTGTTATTAGCAGGTCCCGTTGCAAGCGCCGGTGGTGCTATCGGAGCGGGTTTAGCGGCTATCGGTGCCGGTATTGGTATCGGTCAGATCGGTAAAGGTGCGGTAGAGTCTATCGCCCGCCAGCCAGAAGCGCTGAACGACATCAGGGCAAACATGATCCTGACCGCGGCCCTCGTTGAGGGTGCTGCGTTGTTCGGAATCATCGTAGGCTTCCTGGCAATGGTGCTGTAAGAGATCACTGCATCTGAAGCACAGGGCGGAGGATGCAGTTGTTTTTAGTTTAGGGTTGAGAGTTTAGGGTTTAGTTGAGGGGTTGAGCTGTTGAGAGGTTGAGTGAAGACTCAAACTTTTAGAAATGCTCACTCAACTTCTCAACAGCTCAACGGCTCAACAATTTATTAGTTAGAATAAAACTCGAAATATGAATTTACTGACTCCCGAATTCGGATTACTAATATGGACCCTGCTGGCCTTCCTGGTAGTGTTCTTTGTATTGGGAAAATTTGCCTGGCCGGCGATCATGAAAGGATTGAAGGACCGTGAAGCAGGTATTGCCGATTCACTGTCTACCGCAGAGCGCGTAAAAGCAGAAATGGCGCAGTTGAAAAGTGAGAATGAGATCCTGCTGGTAAAAGCACGTGAAGAAAGGGCCCTGTTGCTGAAAGAAGCAAGGGAAACAAAAGATAAGATCATCAACGAAGCCAAGGAAGCGGCGAAAGTAGAAGCGAATAAGATCATTCTGGATGCCCAGTTCGCGATCAACGCGCAGAAAATGGCCGCTATCACTGAGGTGAAGAACCAGGTTGGTAAGTTGGTGATCGAAGTAAGTGAAAAAGTATTGAGAAGAGAGCTGGGAAATAAAGAAGCCCAGGAAGCCCATATTATGGGAATGGTGGAGGAAGTTAAACTAAACTAATACAGATGAGAGATGAGGGATTAGGGTTTAGACTCTCATCCCTCATCTCTTATCCCTAATCTTTAAAAATGCCAAACCCCCGTCTAGCCTCCAGATACGCCAAAAGCCTGCTCGACCTTTCCGTTGAGAAAGAGCAGCTGGAGCAGGTCTATGCCGATATGCAATGGCTGAATGCCGTTTGCAAGGGCAACCGCGATTTTGTGAACATGCTGAAGAGCCCCATTATTAATGCCGACACTAAGAAGAAAATTGTAGAGGCTATTACCGGCGGAAATATATCTGAGATCACCATGATGTTCAACCGGTTGCTGGTAACCAAGAGCAGGGAAAAATATCTGCCTGAGATCGCGACCGCTTTCATCGCAGCATACAAAGAGCATAAGCATATCAAGATCGTAAAACTGACCAGTGCTTCTGAAATAAGCGATGCTGTAAGGGATGCGATCGTGAATTCTGTAAGGGCCTCCATGGGATTTGATAAGGTGGAACTTGAAGTGAAAGTTGACCCTTCCCTGATCGGAGGTTTTGTATTGCAGATCGACGATAAACTGGTAGATGCCAGTATCATTTACGACCTGCGCACCATTGCCAAGCAATTCCAGAACAACGACTTTATATATAAAATCAGATAAATAAAAATTCATAAAGATGGCTGAGATCAAACCAGATGAAATATCCGCGATACTTCGCCAGCAGTTGAGCAATTTCAACGCTGCTGCGGATTTGGAAGAAGTAGGTACCGTATTACAGGTGGGTGATGGTATTGCCCGCGTATACGGTTTGGGTAATGTTCGTTACGGTGAGCTTGTTGAATTCGAGACCGGCGTAAGAGCGATCGCCCTGAACCTGGAAGAGGATAATGTGGGTGTGGTATTGATGGGAGAACCAAAAGGTATCAAAGAAGGCGCTAAAGTAAAGCGTACCGGACAGATCGCTTCTATCAAGGTAGGAGAAGGAATGGTAGGCCGCGTAGTAAATACATTGGGCCATCCTATCGATGGTAAAGGTCCCATCACCGGTGAGCTGTATGAAATGCCGCTGGAAAGAAAGGCGCCGGGGGTAATCTTCCGTGAGCCGGTAAAAGAACCACTGCAGACTGGTATCAAAGCCATCGACGCGATGATCCCGATCGGTCGTGGACAAAGAGAGCTGGTGATCGGTGACCGCCAGACCGGTAAGACCGCCATCTGCGTGGATACCATCATCAATCAGAAAGAATTTTACAAAGCAGGTAAGCCTGTATATTGTATATATGTAGCGATCGGACAAAAAGCATCTACCATTGCCGGCGTAATGCAAACCTTGCAGGATAATGGCGCGATGGAATACACTACCATCGTTGCGGCTTCTGCTTCTGATCCTGCTCCGCTGCAGTTCTACGCTCCATTTGCTGGTGCGGCCATCGGAGAGTTCTTCCGTGATACCGGTCGTCCTGCACTGATCATCTATGATGACCTTTCCAAGCAGGCCGTAGCTTACCGTGAGGTGTCTTTGCTGCTTCGTCGTCCTCCAGGACGTGAGGCTTATCCTGGCGACGTATTCTATCTTCACAGTCGTTTGCTTGAAAGAGCAGCGAAAGTGATCAGCGATGATGCGGTTGCCAAGAACATGAATGATGTACCGGATAGCATTAAGCACCTGGTAAAAGGTGGTGGTTCACTGACCGCACTTCCGATCATCGAAACACAGGCGGGCGACGTATCTGCCTATATCCCTACCAACGTGATCTCCATTACTGATGGACAGATCTTCCTTGAGACCAACCTGTTCCTTTCCGGTATTCGTCCGGCGATCAACGTTGGTATCTCGGTAAGTCGTGTGGGTGGTAATGCACAGATCAAATCCATGAAGAAAGTATCTGGTACGTTGAAACTGGACCAGGCCCTTTACCGTGAGCTGGAAGCCTTCTCTAAATTTGGTGGTGACCTGGATGCGGCAACCAAGAATGTAATTGATAAAGGTGCCCGTAACGTGGAGATCCTGAAGCAGGCCCAGTATACACCGTTTGCGGTGGAGAAGCAGGTGGCCATCATTTACCTGGGGGTAAATGGATTGCTTAGGGAGATCCCTGTTAGAAGGGTGAAGGAATTTGAAGCCCAGTTCCTGCTGGAAATGGAGAATAAACTTCCTGATATTCTGGTGGAGTTCAAAAAAGGAAACCTGCCCGATGATGGCATTAAGAAAATGGTGGAGCTCGCGCAGAGCATCATACCGGCTTATAAACATTAATAGGTAAGATCGAAATAAGTGAAGCGGCCTGAGAGGGCCGCTTTTTTTATGTGTATGGGTAAGAACCCTTGAAAACTACGCTGGCTGGAAAGGTAATTTCCCCGCAATACCTCACTTTATTCATGATTTCAGGTACGCAGGAAATATTTTTTTAAATTATTTTCATTTTTTTTCGCACGTAAGTTTACGAAGTTGATTTTTCAGCTCATTGATTATCACGCGGTATTTTTTTTCATTTTTTGTACTGTTCGTAATTGTACGAAGGACAACCCGAGTATTTTTCTATAGGTACTTGCACGTAAAAAAACTACGTATTATCTTTGACTTCTAATCGAACAATCCCTAAGAAAACAAAAAGATCCTTTCCAGAAAACAAAGTGATACCCTCACTGGAGTTTTCATCTAAAAAGATCGTCCGGGTTTCTCAGGGATATTCGAAGAAGAAATATCCTAAGATTAACGAATTAATCTTAACCCTAAACGAAAACGATGAAAACATCTGTACTCTTCCTGGCCATTTTAGCTAGTGTAACCATCTCAAAAGCCCAGGCCCCCGTTAATTTAAGTTTTTCAAGCCCTTCCTTAGAATCTGGCAGTTCACTCAGTGTTGGAGCGACTTACCGCTTTCCTTCGGTAAAAGCCAATGTAGATGCCCTGGTAAAGATCAAGGCTCGTTCATCCAGCAGTGTTAATATCACTTCTATTGATCAATCAGGAAGCGGTTATGGCAGCGCCTTTCAGCCCCAGATCAATTATAATGGTGGTAACTCTTCCGGTGCTGTTAACTACTATGTAGATTTTGAGATCAAATTTGTTACTGCTAATACCACCAATCCGGTAGCTGTCAGTTTTAATGTAACTGCATTGGATATTGATGGCGACAACAACACACTGCGTGAGTATGATGCTTTTTATTCTCCTTCACCAAATAGCTATACAGTTGAAGGCACCAGCCTGCTCACAACTTCCAATTTCATGCAGGGTGCTTCCAATGTAGGTAAGCAATTCACTGGGCCAACAACACTTTATGTTTTAGGGGTAGATACGAGTACAAAGAACATCATGGCCACTATGTATTATAATAATGTGACCATGTTCAATTTCCGTGCGGGCGCTTCTGCTACGGCAAGCTCTTCACAGACCAACCGTATGTACTCTGCCTGGTTTAGAAATTTCACCTATAATGCACCGCTGGTAATTTTGCCAGTAAAACTTTCCGCTTTCAATGTATCGCTGTTGAATGCAAAAGCAGAGCTTCGCTGGGAAACCAGTTCGGAGATCAATGCCAGTCATTTTATAGTTCAGCGCAGCCTTGACGGAACAACATATCATGATGCAGGTCTGGTGTTTGCTGCAGGTAATACAACCGATGTACAGCAATATATTTTCAGGGATGACCTTAGCAATATCAGCAGCAAGGTGGTTTACTATCGCCTTTGCACCGTGGATATAGATGGCAAGCGGGAATATTCGGATGTCCGCATGATCCGTATGACCGGGTTTGCAGAGAACAAGATCCGTCTGCAGGCTTTCCCTAATCCGGTGACCAGTGAACTTAGAGTGACCATTCCAGCTGAGTGGCAGAACAAAGAGGTGGTTTATGAAGTATTCCAACTGAACGGACAATCGGTTAGTCGTAAAATAAACAGTAATGCTGGTCAGACCCAAACTATCGACATGCATTCTATGAGCCGCGGAATTTACGTGGTGGTGGCCAGTTGTGCCGATCAAAAAGCGACAGAAAGAATTGTTAAACAATAATTTTTCACTTAGGGTACGGTATGAAGCGGCTACTGAAAAGTGGCCGCTTTTTTATGTGCTAGAAATTCTCCGGTGCTATGTCAAAGAATATAAGTCAGGTCCGAAAGTAATTTTTTATGAGTCGGAGCAGACAGGCGGTCAATTTCCTGTAATAGCCTGGCGGGCACTGGTGAATATTGTTTATCAATATGTAGAAAAGGGAGTATGTTGTATGCATAGGGGAGGCTCAGGCATCTGGTTGTTCCAATGACAATAAAAATTATACAATCTCAGTACATTGGGATTCAGGGTCCAATGTTTCGGATGAAAACGTCTTATGACGTAAATTGCGTTGTGTGCTATGCTATGACAGCACTCAGAAATTTCATGCTTAAAAATTTATTCAAAATCTTGGCATTAAATTACACATATGAAGAAAGCATCTTTTGTTATTCTATTAATTTGTATTTCAATATTTTCGGCTAAGGCACAGACAAACAAGGATACAATATCATTTATCCAGGCAAAAAAAATGTCCGAAGCCGACTTGGCAAAAAAAAGGGAAGGAACTTTTATAACAGGAATTCCAGACTTTTCCTCTGACCCAGTTACAGGTTTTGGGCTTGGTGTAAGGACAAATATTTATTGGAACGGCAAACGGACAAATCCTTTTTTTGCTTATACACCATACCTTGCAAAACTTAAAGCAAATGCTGCGTATTACACTTCCAATGCAAAAGAATTAATATTATCCCTTGATGTACCCTATTACAAAGGAACACGCTGGCGTTTTAAAATTGACTTTAAAGCTCAACAAAACCCAGCCAATTTATATTTTGGTTCAGCAGAAAATACGCTTGGAGAACTCAGGCTACCATCAACGCCAAATGGGGGACAAACTTATGCTACTTATTCAGCCTTTGACAAAGCAAGAAAAACGTTGAGAGCAGGAGGAATTGGTGAAGCAGGTTTTGTAACTGACGCTTTGTCAAACAGGTTTAGGGAAACTGAATATATGTTAAATCTGAAAGCAGACTATGCACTTGGCAAAAAGGGAATTTGGAGAATTATGGGTGGGTATGAAATTCAACATTTAAGTTATAAGACTTTTGAAGGAACAGAAGCAGAAGCTACTGATCCAAACACAGGACAAGGAATTAAAGCACCAAATGGAACTTCATTACTAAGAAGAGATTTTCAACAAGGATTAGTTTCAGGACTTGATGGAGGTTGGGTTTCACTTTTACAAACAGCACTAATTTTTGACACTAGAGACTTTGAACCAGACCCAACCCGTGGCTATTATTTTGAGTTGGCAAATGAATTTTCTAATCCTATTATTGGTTCACAATTCAAATTCAACAAGCTATTTTTGCAAGGACGATTTTACAAAAAAATACCTATTGGACCGAGAACAGTTTTAGGTGGACGACTTGGAGCAGGTAATATTTTCGGGGACAATGCGCCCTTCTTTGAATTTCAAGACCAATGGAGCCCAGACGGCAGTATAAATTCTTTAGGTGGTAAACAATCACTTCGTGGACATAGAGCAAATAGATTTTTAGCCCGTTCATTAGCATTTGCAAACGTTGAATTAAGGGTTAGACTTGCTGAAACTAAACTTGGTAAACAGCGTTTTGCATTTGGCGTTGCACCATTTTTTGACGCAGGAACTGTAAGAGACAAATGGCAAGACTTGAATTTTTCAAACATTAAAACATCTTATGGCGGTGGACTAAGAATTGCCTGGAACCAATCCACCATTTTGTCATTTGACTATGGTGTTTCAAAAGAGGATAAACTATTTTACATCGGTATTGGACAGCCATTTTAATCGACAGACGAGAATAAGCACAGCACACAACAAGGGGTTTGGCAAAAGTGGGGCGGATGGAATAAAAATGAACTTTTTGTAATTCTATATGGCTTTTGTTCTAGCTTGACGGAATTCTATTTCCATGCCTTCGCCAAGCCCTGTTCGTTGCAGGCAAGCATATTGGGCGAACTACACTGATTGGGAGATTAAAACGACAAAGAATTATGAGTACAATTTTAAATACCCTATTTAATCTTCATAACGGCGAGGACGACAGACAAAAGACACTTGAAAGCGTTAAAGGTAATATTTCCTTTACAGGGGCTAACCTTTGGATCTTGGCTTGTGCTATTTTAATGGCATCGGTTGGATTGAATGTAAACTCAACAGCCGTTATTATTGGTGCAATGCTCATCTCGCCTTTAATGGGACCAATTGTGGCATCGGGCTTTGCCTTGGGTATGTATGACTTTGACCTTTTAAAAAAATCTTTACGAAACTTATTTATTGCTACTCTTGCAGGGTTGCTTGTTTCAACCATCTATTTTTTTATCAGCCCTTTCAAAGAAGTTCAATCCGAATTGTTGGCAAGAACTTCACCTAATATTTACGACATTCTTATTGCATTCTTTGGCGGCCTTGTTGGGGTTATTGCAGTTACAAGAGTTGAAAAAGGAAATCCAATTCCAGGTGTTGCAATTGCCACTGCATTAATGCCACCGCTTTGCACAGCAGGATATGGATTGGCAACGGGAAATTTCAAATTCTTTTTTGGTGCTATTTTCCTTTACGGAATCAATTGTGTTTTTATTTGTATCGCTACATATGGTATTGTAAAGTTCTTGAAATATCCTGCTAAAGAAGAAGTTGATAAAAAGCATCAAAAGCAGGTAAGATACGGTATTACCTTTGTTGTGTTACTCATGCTGCTACCAAGTATATATTTTGCGTACAGGCTATTTGCAGAACAACAATACCAGCAATCAGTGAATAATTTTATTGAACAGGAATTTACTAACAAGGGCAATACTATTGTTTACAAGAAAACAAATTACAACAGTAGCCCAAAAACAATTGAATTGGCATTTTTGTCAAAGCGGTTCACTAAAGAAGAAATTGACAGTTTAAATGTCAGGTTATATACGAAGAACATCCCAGAAACAAAACTGATAATAAGACAAGATAGTGCCGACAGAATTCAATTGTTAAGAAATAATATTTTAAATGAGATAAAAAGCAAAGACATTGTAGTTGATGAAAAGGACAAAAAGATTCAAGCCTTAGAAACCGAAATTGCAAAAAACACATTTGACAGCAAACAAATTTTACAGGAAGCAAAAATATTTTTTCCAACCATTCAATCGCTGTCCCTTTCAAATGTTCAATTCTCTTACGTTACTGACAGCACAAGCAATGCCACCATTTTAGTTTATCACGCAAAAGAAGAGCTAACTGATGCTGAAAAAACAAACCTGGTAAAATGGATTAAAAAAAGAAATAATTTGAAAAATCTGCAATTGATTTATTTTAAATGATTGCAGTAATAATGCCTGCATTAAATGAACAGGACACAATTGCAGATATAATACATCTGTAAGAAAATCCCCCTTGGTTTCAGAAATAATTGTTGTTGATGACAAATCTTATGAAAACACTGTTGAAATCTCAAAAGGGGAGGTGCATAAGTTATTACAAGCACTAAATTGGTCAATGGCTCTTCAATGTAAGACGGTGCGCCGGTCTCAAAAAACGACTTCATTCTTTTCTTTATTGAAAACCGGATGCAGCCCTTAGAGCAGTTTTTGATATGGATAATACCATTCAGCAAACAGATTGTTCGATAGTGTAGCAGATTTTGTTGTCAAAACTCCTGATTTTAGCGAAATAATTACTTTGATAAAATGAGCAACTATTTCATTTTAGTTATTACATATCCAGCTGCGACGAATGAGAGAAGACTTATCGTTCAGATCAAAAAAGAATGCCACTTGCTATAACCTTTTTTAAAGGTCAGGAAAATTTAGCAGTAATAAATTCAATGAGTTTTTCATCACTCATTTTATTAGAGGTAGAGTCTTCTTTTCTTGCATTCTTAAATTGCGGAGAGTCTGCCAGGTAATGAATAAATTCCTCCTGCACCTGCCCGGTTCCGGTCACATGTATATCGGTGGCATTTACTAAATGCGTTGCGATTTCTTTGAAAAATTTCCCCGTGATGGTTTTCTCGTTATTGTTTGAATGCTTTTCGTTGGAATTCGGGGTGTTATCTTCTCCTTTGATATGACTGATCACGATCATGGAATCGCTTTCAGGAACTTCTTTTCCTACTACAGTCGCGTGGTGGCTATCCATCCACACGCCAAATTGTTTTTGATTGTTCATTTTATTCGTTTATAAATATTATTGAATCAAAAATCATACCCAAGATTATAGCGGGGGTCTTTTGGATCACCCACTCTACGATTTTGACATGGTATACCTGGATCGGTTTAATACCAGTAAGTTCATAGTTTTATTTTATTTCGGTCGTCAATGTCCGGAATTCGTGGCCTTCTAAGGGTCAATTAGTTGATCTGGTTCTCTGTCGTGATCCTGTTTTACCTGATCTGTAAAAGCTATGGCAGTAATAAGGAGAGGTGAATGGAAGGAAATGGCTGAGAGTGCCATTAAATTTATTGAGCCATTTTGCCAGGATGGCAGGAAGAATTAATAAGATGTGAACCGTTCTATAATGACCCTGATATTTTGGACAAAGGGCTAACTTTCCCTAAACTATTGTTATTGCAAAATACCCCGGCAAATAGCTTCTGGCAATATGGTGTTGACCACTGGTTCAAAAATTTGAACAGCAGTGTAAACGGGCTTGGTGTGACTCAGGCTGACGATATATTAATTAGTCGGGGTAATGGAAGGAAAGCATCCAGCAGGTTCAGAAAGGATGTTTCCCTTTTATTGCAGCAGTTCAAAAGTCCGCTGATGCTATTGCTGCTGGGTGCGGTAGCCCTGTCAGCCTTTCTGGGTGATACTTCGGATGTAATCATCATTCTTTTTATTGTTTTATCTACCGGACTGCTTAGTTTTTTTCAGGAAAGAAATGCCGGCAGGGTAGTGGAGAAATTGCAATCCATGATCTCATTGAAATGCGATGTGATCAGGGATGGCAGTCAGCTTGAAATTCCCAGTAGCAAAGTAGTACCGGGAGATATATTGGTTTTTAATGCGGGTGATATGGTTCCTGCAGATTGCCTGCTAATTGAGGCTAATGAACTGCATGCCAATGAATCCAGTCTTACGGGTGAATCCTTTCCTGCCAGGAAAGAACCAGGCATTTTAAAACCCGAAACAGCACTGGCCAAAAGAGATAACTGCCTCTGGGAGGGTACCAGCATTGTAAGCGGGAATGCGAAGGCATTGGTGATACAAACCGGGACTAACACGATTTTCGGAAGCATAACTCAACATGCGGGATCAGCTATTGAGACAAGCTTTGAAAAGGGCATAAAAGATTTCGGGTATTTCTTAATGAAGATCACCCTGGTGCTCTCTGTTTTTATTTTAGTAGTTAACCTTCTTAACCACAAAGGCATTATTGAGTCTGCGCTTTTTGCACTTGCGCTGGCAGTAGGAATGGCACCTGAGCTGCTTCCGGCCATTACCACTATTGCCATGAGCGCTGGGGCAAAAAGAATGCTTGCAAAAAAAGTGATCGTTAAGAAATTATCTTCTATTCAGAACCTGGGCGAAGTGAATTTGCTTTGTACGGATAAAACCGGCACCATTACAGAAGGGGCCATTAAGGTTGAAGGGATGGTAAACGGCGCTGGAAAAGAAAATGATCTGGTGAGGGAGTTGGCCTATTGGAACGCGGCCCTTGAATCGGGCTATGCAAATCCAATTGATGAGGCACTTAAGAAACTGGAGTTTACCAAAACGCTTCAGCCCGAAAAAACAGGCGAGATCCCCTATGATTTTATCCGGAAGCGGCTAAGTATTGCGATCAGGCTGGATAAAAAATATATGCTGATCAGCAAGGGTGCTTTCAATGAAATACTAAGTATCTGTACCAGGATGCAGCTGGAGGATGGCAGTATTTCCGACATTGCCGATCATGTGGACGATCTGAATAGCAGCTACCAGAAATTTGGGGAAGGCGGACTAAGAGCGATCGGTGTTGCGTATAAGGATCTTGATAAGCCGGCTATTTCAAAGGAGGATGAGGTAGAAATGGTCTTCGCCGGTTTTATTTTATTGCAGGATCCTGTGAAGCCCGGTATAGTTGAGATCATTGCTGAGCTGAAAGAACTGAAGATAGACCTGAAGATCATTACAGGGGATAATAAAAATGTGGCCCGATCCATTGCGTTGAAGATCGGTATTGAAAACCCGGTGGTGATGACAGGAGGAGAATTGTTTAATACCAGTGCGGAAGCCCTGGTGCCCCTGGTCAGGCAGACACATATATTCGCTGAAGTGGAACCCCAGCAGAAAGAAAGGCTGATACTCGCATTGAAACATTCTTATACGGTAGCCTATATGGGAGATGGAGTGAATGATGTATCAGCCATTCATGCGGCGGATGTGGGCATCTCGGTTGAAAATGGCGCCGATGTGGTAAGAGAAGCGGCCGATTTTGTTTTAATGGAAAAAGACCTCTCGGTTGTTGTGGATGGAATTAAGGAAGGGCGAAGGACCTTTGCAAATACACTTAAGTATATCTATATAAATACAGGATCTACTTTTGGGAATATGTGCAGTGTGGCGGCGGCATCATTGTTACTTCCATTTCTGCCTATGCTGCCCAAGCAAATATTGCTGACCAATTTCATCACAGATTTTCCTTACCTCACGGTGGCATCCGATAATGTGGATGAAGAACAAATGAAGAAACCGGGTAAATGGAATTTAAAACGGATCAGGAGTTATATGCTGATCTTTGGTATTCATAGTTCTTTTTTCGATCTGATCACCTTCCTCGTGCTGCTGTATGTATTAAGGGTAAAGGAATCTGCCTTCCAGACGGGATGGTTCATAGAATCTGTACTATCTGAATTGTTTATTTTATTTATCATAAGGACCCATAAGAATTTCTTTAAGAGCCAGCCATCCCGTCCGTTATTTATTTTAAGCATTGTTGGGCTGGCGCTCACGCTTACTATTCCTTACCTGCCTTTTTTAAGGGATACAGGTTTGCTGCCTTTACCATTTATAAATCTTGCGGCCATGCTGGCCATTGTAGCGGTTTATATTTTTACTGCCGATCTTTTAAAGGTCTGGTTCTTTAAGAAATACGTAGACGCCTGATCCCATTAGCTCAGCCATCGGATAATTTGGCAAGGGATGCAGTTGTGTTTATCCAGATCCTTAAATTTGGAATAACAAACCATCTGCCAATGAAGATCTTTTTCTACCGCGACAACTGGACGCTCCGGAAAATTTTTGTGGATGATGTCCTGTTTTTTGAAATAGATAAAAATTACCTCACCATTGTATTAGGACAGGGAGAAAGGCATAAAACCTCCCGTTGTTCGCTGGAGGATGCATTAAAGCAATTGCCTTCCGAAAAATTTGCCCGTATCAATGGATCGCAGGCCGTGGCCCTGGAAAAGATCGACCATATTGGCCGGACCAGCGTTACCATGATAGGCGGGGGAAATTATAAGCTGTCCATTTCCCCGAAATATATAAGGCATCTGAAATCCAAGATCGTTATTATTGGAAAGGACCGGACGGTGCAAAAAAAATAGCCCCCGCCAATTGACGAGGGCCATTTATTTTCAGGAGATCATTAAAGAATGATCTCGAGGCCAGCCTTATTGCCAGGAATATCCAACGCTTCTGCGGTGATGATGAATCCTGCAATGGCGGCTACGGCTACTGTTGCTGCATAATTCCACTTGTTGCGGTCTATAGCATGCTGTACAGCCAACCCTTTCTCTACCAGGTTACCATTGATATCCGTGATGGATACCCTGACCTCAGCTACCCTGAAATCATCTTTGGCACTAACGGTAATGATTGAGCCAACTGCGCCATCGTACGCTTCTGAATTTATGCTTGTCACCGCCGGTGCTTTTAGATAATCCCTGAAAGCGATATTGTAAGCGGTCCTTGAGGCATTCGCTTTTTTCTGGTACTCGCTTTTCAGGAGAGGATCTCCCATAGCACCTTTTGCATAAACTACGGCGGCAGTAAACTGGTCACGAACCGTTATTTGTTCCTGGCTGGGTATAAGGTTTTTGTTTACCTCAGGCATCTTAGCGATCACCGTTTGGTTAGCCCGTTGTTTGTAGACGAATTGTCTGCCTACATGACCACGTGCACCTTTTACCAGCATATTTGAATTTAACTTTGCCATTTGCATTTGTTTTTAAGGTTAAAAAAATATTGTTTAGTGAACCAAATTGACCCAGGAGTAAAAAGGCTGGTTTCCTTTTTACACAACCAGGACCGGATCAATTACAAAACAAAGCACGAAAAAAATTATTATGCTGCCAAATTGAGCGGACTCTTTGACGATGCACTCTATGTTTATGTGTGACGGAACTCGATATTATGGCAGATATATTCATGCCCAAAATCCGCGATTTTGGAACTCGTTTATTTTTTTAAGTGCGATCCTTGCTTCAACCATGCTTCATAGATGCTTCCTCCCTTCTGAAATCGGCATTTTGAAGCAAGGATGAAGCATGGGTGAAGCAAGGATGAAGGTGGGATGGGGAAGAGGTACAGGAATATTATGAGTCATAAATGTATTATTTAATCGGAAGCAAGGAAATTGGATAACTCTCTTTATGTATGCATGTTATATCATTTAATATCGATGTGCGAAAATAGTTTTGTAATTTAAATTGGAATTTCTGTTTTTTATTTTTAGTTTCATCTTTCTCTTTTATTCTTTTTCCGCTTCCTCTAAGGCATTTGTTCAGTAGCAGTTTTCTAAATTTTGGTTAAGACTTAGTTCATTATATAAACTATAATGAAGATTACTTTTTGTAAAATGAAAAGTCTGCCATATGTTTTTTATATCCTTACGCTGCAATATTTTGTTTCTTTTCCTAATCAGTGTACAATCGCTATTTGCCCAAAAATTAGTAAACGTTAACCTTCTAACTGGCACAGGAAGTATTTCATTACCATTGGGGCAGGTATCAGCTGGAGAAATTTCATATCCTTTAGGGTTGACCTACTATGCAGGCGGTTTGAAAGTAAACGATTACGGTGAAAAATATGGCCTTGGTTGGTCAAGTACGATTGATGCTGCCATTGTAAGGCAGGTAAAGGGTTTCCCCGACGATGTAGAATATAATGGGGGAACCGGTTATTCTACTATAAAGGGATGGATCAGGTCTGGGACAATTTCTGCGAATGTGGAGGGGTTCAATATAGCAAATGACAATAATGCTTCGACCTGCTCTGACGAGGTGAGTGACTATACATATATGTCTACGTATGTGCCTGACAATTTTGATAGTGAACCTGATATTTTTACAGTAAATGTTCCTGGATTATCATTTCAATTCATCTTTGATAAGAATCAAAATATCAAGATCACTCCTTATGTAGACATACTTATTGAAAAAACCTTAGATGGCACCTCAGGCCAAATTACTTCCTTTACTGTTACAACTGATAATGGTGCGATCTATAAATTTGAAAAACCAGTTCTTTCCTACGTAAACATTCCCGAAGTTATAACTCCAGGTACTTTGCCTGCCTTTAATCGTGATTATTACTTTTATCGCCATGATATCTTTAATAGCGGAATGGGTTTTTATTCGCAATGGAACCTTACATCGATTACAGATATAAAAGGGAACCGACTGGTTTTTAATTACGAGAATTATTCTATAAACAATCAATATTTTTTGAATGCTGAAAGTTTGGATGTACTTGTTTATAATCCATCTTCCAGCGTCTTTGATAAAACACATTTATATACCAGGTATGTTCGTACGGAGGTACAACCGCGCCTGGTGCAAATATTAAGCGAAGAAGGCGGAATTGGAACGGAAGTCGCAAAAATTAGTTATACAAATGGAACAGTCACCTCTTCACTGAAAGAAATCAAATTTCTAAAAACGGGGCTTACCTCGGGTCTTGAAGTGAAAGGTCCCTATAACAAGACCAATGATGTTAATCAGAATGGGAGGTATTTTTTGAAATCTTTTTATTTGAATACTACAAACTGCTCTTCCCTGACGGAGGAATGGAAATTTAAATATGAGGATGTAGATTTTACAACGGGGAGCACCTATCTTTCTGGCCTTGATAGTATTACTAATGCACAGGACTATTGGGGATATTTCAATAATCAAACTGGTAACACCAGTTTGGATCCCGCGATATGGGTAGTTCCTGGGGAGGTGAATGACAAATTTAAGATGCATAGTATGTCAGGCTATTCTGGCAGTGTTTATTCACTCTCGGGGGCTAATCGAACCATAAACAGTTCTGCAATAAAAGGATCACTTACCCGAATTTTTTACCCCAATGGTGGGGTTACTGATATTGAATACGAGAATAACGACTATTATGATGGTACCTACAATGGAATTGTATTGGGAGGTGGGTTAAGGATCAAAAAAATTACTGATAACGACGGATTAAACAACACTGAGACCTATAATTACATTTACACAGACCCTTCCACAAACGTCAGCACAGGAAAAGCGGTCACCATTCCTGAATTTGCCTTTACAATCCCAAGTTCAGCAAGTTTTAGCTCGGTTTCCGATAAAGTAAACAAAACTACCTATCGAACTATTTCCGACAATTCCGAAGACTTAGAGCAAATAATATATGGAAAGGTAACGGTGCAAAGGACAAATGGCGGAAAATCGATTTACGAGTTTAATACTTCAGGCACAAGATGGTCCGCTGCTAGTGGAGATTGGACAGAAACCATTAATTACATTTGCCGGAAAATAACCTCTGCACCTACGCCCTGTGGCGCCATCAGCCCTGATATACTTACGGTAAGCAAACACACATTGCCTTTTGCCATCAATTCAAATTTTAGTTATGAGAGAGGATTATTGACCAAAGTTTCAAATTATAATGAATCAGGAGGGCTTGTATCGGAGGAAACTTTGACATATAGCTCTAGTCATAGTTCCACCACAAAAATATGGTCCTTGAAATATGATGATATGGCAGGAGTTAGAGCCTATTCATTGTACCCTTTATTGGTTTATCAGAATAATCTTTTAGCAACCAAAACATCAAAGGCTTATAATTCCACGAGTCCGGGTTCTTCTTATTTTACTAGCGAAACAGAAACCCTGACATATCCTAGTGGTTCTACGACCTACCGGCTTCCGATTGAAATTTCGAAGACCAACAGCGATGGTGCTATTACCAAGATCAGGATGAAGTATGTTAAGGATTATACTACAAGTGGGAGTGGTGATGATATGGAGAAGGCCATTCATTCGATGAAGGCAAAGTTAAGAAATGCTCTGATTGAAACGTACACTTCTGTAACACCAGTGGGTGGTTCAGAAAAATATATCTCTGGATCAATTACCAAATACAAAATAATTAACGATGGAGCAATTGTTAATATTCCGTTGCCGTTAGAAAGTTATATGTTTAGCAGTTCAGGAGGAAATTCAACCTTTACACCTTCTTCTATCTCCTCAGGAAACTTTACCTATGATGGGGCCTATTACAAAACGGGCACTATTTTGAAGCATACAGATGTCGGCAATCCAACTAGTGTAATTGGGAATGCCAGAATTACTAATACTACGCTATATTCCTCGCCGCCTATTCAGTATAAAATTGCGGATGTTTCAAATGCAAAATTTGAGGAAGTATTATACACAAATTTTGAATTTGATGGGCTGCGTTTTATGAGTTATACTGTTGCGGATATTTTTAATGGGGGGCGGCATAGTACCAATTGCCTGACGCTAAAAACAACAACTAACATTTCGGGTAGTATAATCAAAGCCTCTACAAACAATAATCTTATTTTTTCTTGCTGGCTCCTAAAGTCCAATAAAGGCACAGGTACGCTAACTATTAATTTGAATGATGGAATTTTCAGCTCAAATTATACCATATCATTTGGCCAAAGTAGTTGGAAGTATTATGAATTGAAAATACCTAAACCAGCTGGATCGACCGTAACAGTTACTGTAACTACTAACGCGGATGTAAAAATTGACGACGTTCTTGTTTATCCGGATAATGCTATAATAAAGACCTATTCATACACAAGTTTTACTGCATTACGTGGATCTGCAAATGTCCTACTTGGAATAAGGATGACGGCTGAAACTGGGATGAACGGTATCAGTAAATATTACGAATATGCCAGCAATACAGTTCCATATACGATCAGAGATGTAGAAGAAAATATTCTGCAGATTAACGAACAAAGGGCCTATAATCAGGATTTTGGCCCTGCCTTGTTTAAGATCAACAAAATTAGCTGGGCTACCCCAGCACAAATTAATGTTCCGGTGAATATTGATGTAATGATAACGACCCCATGTTATGCAACAATTACCTACACATGGGATTTTGGCGATGGTAGTGGATCATCTGCTACTTCAACTCCATTTACTTCTCATGCATACACGGTTAGCGGCAATTATACAGTTAGTTGTACTATTAGTGCTCCCGGATTTACTTCAGATAGTTATAGCAGTCCAGGTAATTTGATTGTGAAACCAGGACCAACTCCAACCCTTTGTCAAAATGGAATAATTGATTATGTTTCTTCAACATCCGCCTATACTTATGCCTATTGCCCACCTGATCCACTTCCATCAAATGCCACTACATTTAAAGTTATTGGTCTTGATGGCGCATTATTATCGGAGGCAACGAATTTTCGATTTGAAAAGGCAGCTGTAGGGTCGGGTTCATGGTCAACTATTTATAATGGAACTAATAATTATGTAACAGTTTCCTTTTCTGCAGGTACTACCACATCCTATAAGGTGCGGTGTATTGCTACAGTAAGTGGCCAGACTGCCACTTCTGGTGACTACACGGTCATTGTTCATTAATTCAAAACTCCACGTATGCAATACAGAAGAATATGTTGGATTGTTTTGGAGGGGATAATGCTTTTATTCAGCTATAAATCTTATTCTCAGTTAACGGGCACCGATTATTTGAGCAAGCCGGCACGAGTGATCAGCTGGCAGGTGAATGTGGAAGGACTGACGACGGTGTCTGCTGTAAATTCTTCTTCGGATAATGTGGTTAAGACGTATAGGTATATGGATGGTTTTGGCCGCCCGCTGCAGGATATTATAGAGGGGGCTACACCTGCGGGTAAGGATTTAATCCAGTTGTATAGCTATGATGGATTTGGCAGGCAAACAAAAAGCTACCTGCCATTTGAATATACGAGTGTAAGCAGCGGTGAACCTTATCAGGATAGACCCACCGCGATCAGTAACCAGGCGAGTTATTATACCACGGGAACGACAGCCGGCAAGATACCTTATGATGCCAAGCCCTGGGTACAATCGGGGGTGGAGGAGAGCCCACTGCAACGGCTTTTAAAACAAGGGAGCGCAGGTAATGGTTACCAGACGGATGAGCATTATAAGACGGTGAACTACCGGGCGAGTGTAAGCGGTGATAGTATAAAAAAATGGGCCACTGATGGCAGCAGTGGTAGTAATTACTCCGCCAATGAACTGCAAGTATCGGAAGGCACGGATGAAGGGTCAGCGGTAACGCTTGTGTTTACCGATAAGCTGGGCCGGGTGGTACTAAAAAGACAACAGGCCACTTCTACCCCTACGTGGCTGGATACATATTATATCTATGACCTGTTGGGTAATATAGCCTGGGTGGTTCCACCCAAAGCAGTGGCAAAACTCAGCAGCATTGGCGGAACCTGGAACATAAGCTCGGTACCGAACCTGGTGTTTTATTATGTATACGATTATAAGAATCGGGTGATTGAAAAAAAAGTACCCGGGGCCGATGTTATCTATATCATCTATGATCCGCTGGACCGGGTGGTACTGGTGCAAAGCGGCAATCTGCGTTCTTCCAATAAATGGCTGTACAGTAAATATGATGCCTCGGGCCGGGTGATCACCGAAGGGGTATATACCGATGCCACGCATACGACGCGCTCAGGCATGCAAAGCTATGTGGACGGGCTGAGTTGTTATGGATCCAGCAGCACGACCTATTATGAAGCCAGGACCACGGGCACCTCTTCGTACTATACAAATAGTTGCTTCCCTGCCAGTGGCACAGAGGAACGACTTTATTATTACTACGATGATTATGACACGAATAATGATGGCTCGGCAGATTTTGCCTATAGCAGCCAGGGACTGAGCGGCGAGGGGCCAGTGACGGATAAAACCCGAGGCTTACCTACTGCCATTAATAAAAGGATCATTGGCACGAGTAACTGGCTGAGAACAGTGAGCTTTTACGATAAAAGACTGAACCCGCTGCAGGTTCAGTCGGATAATCAACTCAGGGCCCTGCTGCAGGATCATACGACGACGGTGATCGACTTTGCAGGAAGGCTGAACATAAAAAACGAATATAACAGCACCAGCAGCACCGCTAATATTACAGTAAGGGCCGATTATAGCTATGATGGCATGAAGCGACTGACGGAAGTAGGGCAGGTGATCAATGGATCGAGCCGGGTGATCGTGGCCAGGTATGAATATAATGCGCTGGGCAGCCTGGTAGATAAAAAACTGCATTCTACCAACGGTATTACTTACCTGCAATCGGTGGATTACCGCTATAATATCCGGGGCCAGTTAACCAGCATCAATAACAGTACGCTGACCAGTGATGGAGGCACTACCAATGATGATAGCAATGATCTGTGGGGAATGGACCTGCTATACGAACAACAGGAGTATTGCAATCCCGGCAGCTGCGATGTGGAAGTGATCAATAATACGTCCAACTGGACGGGGCGGATCTCGGCGGTAAAATGGAAGGCCAGCGTATCCGGAGGTAATACGGATCAGCGGGCCTATGTGTTCAGCTACGACCTGGCGGGCAGAATGACGACGGCCACTTACAAGGCATATAATAACAGCACTACTGGATGGACCAAACACCCCAATGGCTATAATGAGGAGGTAAGCTATGATGAGAATGGCAATATTGCGACCATGCTGCGCAAGGCGGTGATCGCAGGCTCGGTGACAACGATTGATGATATGAGTTATGATTATGGTACAGCGGCCGATAACAACAAACTGCTGAACATAACGGAAACGGGCAGCAACAGCTATGGCTACCGAAATTTTACATCGAGCGGCAGTGGCTACAGTTATGATAATAATGGCAACCTGACGGCGGATGCCAAGAAAGGGACCACGATCACCTATAATGAACTCAATAAGCCGGAACTGATCTCTCAGTCGGCTGCGCCCTTTAAATACATTTTCTATACCTATGATGCCGCGGGAATAAGGCTGAGTAAAGCCGTATATGATGGCTTTACCACAAAGACCTATAACTACATCGCGGGCCTGTTCTACGATGAAAGTAACACGCTGAGTTATTTTTCAATGGCGGAAGGCAGAGTGAGAAACGCCAGTGGCACGTTTACCTATGAGTACTTTATCACCGACCACCAGGGAAACGTACGGGTGAGCTTTGAAGACAATGGCAGCGGCACAGCCGTAGTAAGACAGGAGAACAGTTATTATCCCTTCGGGATGGCGATGCCTGGAAACACCATACCCTCCAGCCCCAACAAACACCTCTACAATGCGGGAAGCGAACTGCAGGATGAGTTCTCAGGCATCATTGATTACTACAGCACCTTCTTTAGAGAATATGATCCGGTACTCGGCCGGTTCAATGGGGTGGATCCACAGGCTATGGCCACGATGGAGTTATCTATTTATCATTACTCCTTTAATGATCCAGTCAACTTTAATGATCCTAATGGTGATTTTGGTGAAGGGAGCAGGTACGAAAAATATAGAGATGTAAATAATAACTGGTGGCATTTTCCGACAACGACAACTGGAACAGGATTTGAAAATATGGTTTGGGATTTTTACAATGGATGGAGCAATGGATTTGAAGGATGGGGAGGATCGGGTGGAGGTATTAATCCGTTGGTTAAAGTTATTGGGGCAATGCGAGATTTAATTAATAGCAACGCAAATATTATAGGAGTGACTTTTAATAGTTCATCTAATGGATTTTGGTCTGCTGACATTAGATTTAGTAGAAATGTTATGAGTGAAGTAGTGCAATCTGAGTGGCATGGCGATTTTTACGATGAAACTCATGGATATGTGCCAGGGACTGGCTGGGAATCAAAAGATTTAGGTTCAGTAATCGTTGGAAATATGCATATGAATCTTGGATTTTGGAATGAAGGTTCTGATATTGTTGGTGCTATTGGAACCCTTGGGGAACTTGGAATTGGGACTGCAGAATGGTTTGGTTTTAGGAAGGGGGAATGGTGGTTTAGTTGGAAGAAATGGAAATTTTATGATTGGAATTTTCAAGGGAATGGGTATACCGGTGGCAAATTAAAAAGTAGTGGCAGGATTAATAATGTTTTTAAATGGACGGGAAGGGCTTTGGCAGTAAAAGGAGTGTATGATACCTATAGTGATTATAATAATGGGGAAATTAGTTTTGGAAGGGCAAGTGTAGAATGGGGTGTGACTGGATATTCTACATTTGGGCCGTATGGTTTTGCAATAGCAATCGGTTGGGAAGGTGGAAGGTGGCTTACCAGCTATTCGTGGTATCGTAGAAATATTCGTGTTGGGCTTCAGCAGGCTTTTGGAGGTTTAGATGATGAGTCGCAACAATATATTTTGGAAAAAATGATTTTGAATGCACCAATTCCAAATAAATAAAGCAATGAAACTACTTGATGTTCTTTATTATTTCTATTATAAGTATACTATTAAGGTCTTGAAAGACAATGAGCCTTTAGCAACAACTGTATTTATGTTGAGTATATCTGAATCTTTTTTTTGTAATGGGATGGCAAGTATAATTGGTGCAAAATATTTTGGCGTTTCAATATCATCTAATAAGCCCTTTCTTTTTTCTGTCCCGATCATTATTTTAATTATAAATTATTTTTATTTTCAAAAATCTGGTAGAGGAAAAGAAATCATAATTGAAAAGCCACTATTGTTTGGGAGCAGAGGTTTTTCAATAGCAGTTACACTCATTTTTTGGATAGTAACATTCTCCTGGTTGTTTTGGGGTGTTAGTGCTGAGAATAGTCTTTTGTAGTTAAAATAATAGCCT
The DNA here is from genome assembly GCA_016720565.1 of Chitinophagaceae bacterium. Lineage (GTDB taxonomy): Bacteria > Bacteroidota > Bacteroidia > Chitinophagales > Chitinophagaceae > JJ008. The sequence continues at coordinate 270,697 of JADKKJ010000011.1, read as the reverse complement.
GAGAGTCAGTAAAGTTTTTTTATGATTCATTTTTCAAAATGGTTAATGAAGACATTTTTACTTTTTTGTTTAGGTATCTTATTGATTTCTGATGCTATTGCTCAGCCCTTAACGGGTGCCGATTATTTGAGCAAGCCTGCGCGAGTAGTTAGCTGGCAGGTGAATGTGGAAGGACTGACGACGGTGTCTGCTGTAAATTCTTCTTCGGATAATGTGGTTAAGACGTATAGGTATATGGATGGTTTTGGCCGTCCGCTGCAAGATATTATTGAGGGGCTACACCGGCGGGTAAGGATTTGATCCAGTTGTACAGCTATGATGGGTTTGGCAGGCAGACAAAAAGTTATTTACCATTTGAATACACGAGTGTAAGCACGGGTGAACCTTACCAGGACCGGGCGACCGCTATCAGTAACCAGGCGAGTTATTATACCTCGGGAACGACAGCCGGCAAGATACCTTATGATGCCAAGCCCTGGGTACAATCGGGGGGTGGAGGAGAGCCCACTGCAACGACTCTTAAAACAAGGGAGCGCAGGTAATGGGTTCCAGACGGATGAGCATTATAAGACGGTGAACTACCGGGCGAGTGTAAGCGGTGATAATGTAAAAAAATGGGCTGCAGACGGCAGCAGTGGTTCCACCTACTCCGCCAATGAACTGCAGGTAACGGAAGGCACGGATGAAGGGTCAGCGGTCACGCTTGTGTTTACCGACAAGCTGGGCCGGGTGGTGCTAAAAAGACAACAGGCCACAGCCACCCCTACGTGGCTGGATACTTATTATATCTATGATCTGTTGGGCAATATTGCCTGGGTGGTACCTCCAAAAGCAGTGGCCAAACTGAGCAGCATTGGCGGAACCTGGAACGTAAGCTCGGTACCCAACCTGGTATTTTATTATGTATACGATTATAAGAACCGGATAATTGAAAAAAAAGTACCCGGGGCAGATGTGATCTATATTATTTATGATCCGCTGGATAGGGTAGTGCTGGTTCAAAGCGGCAACCTTCGTTCTTCCGATAAATGGCTGTACAGTAAATATGATGCCTCGGGCCGGGTGATCACCGAAGGGGTATATACCGATGCCACGCATACGACGCGCTCAGGCATGCAAAGCTATGTGGACGGGCTGAGTTGTTATGGATCCAGCAGCACGACTTATTATGAAGCCAGGACCACGGGCACCTCTTCGTATTATACAAATAGTTGCTTCCCTGTCAGTGGCACAGAGGAGCGGCTTTATTATTACTACGATGATTATGACACGAATAATGATGGCTCGGCAGATTTTGCCTATAGCAGCCAGGGACTGAGCGGCGAGGGGCCAGTGACGGATAAAACCCGAGGCTTACCTACTGCCATTAATAAAAGGATCATTGGCACGAGTAACTGGCTGAGAACAGTGAGCTTTTACGATAAAAGACTGAACCCGCTGCAGGTTCAGTCGGATAATCAACTCAGGGCCCTGCTGCAGGATCATACGACGACGGTGATCGACTTTGCAGGAAGGCTGAACATAAAAAAATGAATATCACAGCAGCAGTAGTATCGCTAATATTACGGTAAGGGCCGATTATAGCTATGATGGCATGAAGCGAGTGACGGAAGTAGGGCAGGTGATCAATGGATCGAGCCGGGTGATCGTGGCCAGGTATGAATATAATGCGCTGGGCAGCCTGGTAGATAAAAAACTGCATTCTACCAACGGTATTACTTACCTGCAATCGGTGGATTATCGCTATAATATCCGGGGCCAGTTAACCAGCATCAATAACAGCACACTGACCAGTGATGGAGGCGCGACCAATGACGATAGCAATGATCTGTGGGGGATGGACCTGCTCTACGAACAACAGGAGTATTGCAATCCCGGCAGCTGCGATGTGGAAGTGATCAATAATACGTCCAACTGGACGGGCCGGATCTCGGCGGTAAAATGGAAGGCCAGCGTATCCGGAGGTAATACAGATCAGCGGGCCTATGTGTTCAGCTACGACCTGGCGGGCAGAATGACGACGGCCACTTACAAGGCATATAATAACAGCACTACTGGATGGACCAAACACCCGGATGGTTATAATGAAGAAGTGAGCTATGATGAGAATGGCAATATTGCGACCATGCTGCGCAAGGCGGTGATCGCAGGCTCGGTGACAACGATTGATAACATGACTTATGATTATGGCTCGGCAGCTGATAACAATAAGCTGCTGAACATGACAGAAACGGGCAGTAACAGCTTTGGCTACCGAAATTTTACCAGTAACAGCACTGGTTACAGTTATGATAATAATGGCAACCTGACGGTCGACGACAAGAAAGGCACGACGATCACGTATAATGAACTGAACAAGCCCGTCCGGATCACACAGACCTCTACAGGTAAATACGTGGAATATGGCTATGATGCGGCGGGCGTAAGACTGAGCAAGACCGTAAACGATGGCTCTACCACGAAGACCTATAACTATATCGCGGGCCTGTTCTATGATGAGAACAATGCGTTAAGTTATTTTTCTATGGCGGAAGGCCGGGTGAGGAACGCCAGCGGCACGTTCACCTATGAATATTTTATCACCGACCACCAGGGTAATGTAAGAGTAAGCTTTGAAGATAATGGCAGCGGCACGGCCGTAGTAAGACAGGAGAATAGTTATTATCCCTTCGGCCTGGCCATGCCTGGCAACACGATACCCTCCAGCCCCAACAACCACCTCTACAATGCAGGAAGCGAACTCCAGGATGAGTTCTCAGGCATCATCGATTACTACAGCACCTTCTTTAGAGAATATGATCCGGTACTGGGAAGGTTCAATGGGGTGGATCCACAAGCTACCGCTACCATGGAATTATCCATCTATCATTACTCGGGGAATGATCCAGTGAATTTTAATGATCCGATGGGGGATCTAGCAGAGGCTTACAGAGATATTAATGGAAATCAATGGCATGGGACATCGACTTTTTCTGGGACGGCAATTGAAGGAATGGTTTGGGGGTTTGGAGGAAGCTTATATACTATCGATGATTACAATTTATGGAGCTCCTTATTTGAAAATGCTCAAACTAACGGCGGGGGAAGTACACCGATCCAAATGGTAGATTGGGAGAAGGTAAATGACCAAGTGGTTCTTATGGTTCAAGAAAATAAATACTTTGAAGCAGGGAAGCTAATTATCAAAAATCTTGAAATATTATTTGGAAAACAAACTTTTTATTTGGTTCAAAAAATAGAAAGCCTTGACAATAGTACTGAACACATTACTAATATGTCATATCATCTTCCAGACGATGCAGGTGGTCCCCGCGTGATTTTAGCTCAAATTTGGTTTGATCTTATTATACCCGAAAGGAAAGAAAGGATAATTAAAGAATTAGACGCAAACCATCTTATAAGCGCAAATTTTGGGGATTTAGTGCGGAGTATTTATCATGAAATATACATTCATGTAAAGGATGCTAATGGATTAGGTGGGGATTTGCATTTAGGGAAGTATAATAACAGACAATCAATTTCTGAAAGAACTTCAATTGCAAAACAGAATTTAGCTGTGAAGGAATTTAGGGCCTATTATGGCGAATACATGAATACTAATATGCCTGAAGGAGGATTGAAATATTATTACTGGCGTCAAATTGTTTATGGGAAAAATATTAATGGTGGCTGTTTTACTTGTATGAGTAAACAGCAACAAAAGTTTTATTCTGGCATGTATCAAAAAATTCTAGATTATGTACAAAGTTTTAAATAAGGGATTAATTTACTTTTATTTTATCATGATAAGTGGTTTTTCATGCACTTCAAAAGTTACTTTATTAGCAAAAAATACTCAAATAAACTGGAGTATTGATTCTACTTATAAAATTGGTATAAATTTAAATAATCGGAATAAATATCCAATTGAGATTCCTCATAACCCGATTGCTTCTGATTTTCTCACATTTGATACTTCGAGTATCGGTATTAAAATATCAGAAGTAAATAGCGCGCGAAAAGTAAGTTGTGGTTATACAAATCATTTGGCCAAGCAACCAGTTGATACTTTAGTTGGAAAAGAATCTAGACTAATAGCTATTTTCTTACATGGTGCTTGTTATTCTCATTGGGGAAATTATAAAATTCAATATTTTTTAAAATATATCGTTTTAAAAAAAAATAAACGTATAGGTAAAACTGTTTTGTCAAATGACGTATTATATTTTCTTAAATGATATTAAATTGTTAAGTCTAGATCGTTTGATTCTTATTTTTTCTAGACTTTCAGTGCTGTTTAAGTTGTAAGAAATCAATTTCGGTAGTCTGTTTTTATTTATGATTAGACATATTATTTTAATAATATTTTTCCTTAGTAACAATAAATTCTTTTTAAATGCGCAGCCCTTAACGGGCACCGATTATTTAACCAAGCCAGCGCGAGTAGTTAGCTGGCAGGTGAATGCGGAAGGGATGACGGCGGTATCGGTGGTTACTTCTGCGAGTGATAATGTAATTAAGAGTTATAAATATTTTGATGGTTTTGGCCGTCCCTTGCAAGATATTATTGAGGGGGCTACACCGGCGGGTAAGGATTTGATCCAGTTGTACTGCTATGATGGGTTTGGCAGGCAGACAAAAAGTTATTTACCATTTGAATACACGAGTGTAAGCACGGGTGAACCTTACCAGGACCGGGCGACCGCTATCAGTAACCAGGCGAGTTATTATACCTCGGGAACGACAGCCGGCAAGATACCTTATGATGCCAAGCCCTGGGTACAATCGGGGGTGGAGGAGAGCCCACTGCAACGGCTCTTAAAACAAGGGAGCGCAGGTAATGGGTTCCAGACGGATGAGCATTATAAGACGGTGAACTACCGGGCGAGTGTAAGCGGTGATAATGTAAAAAAATGGGCTGCAGACGGCAGCAGTGGTTCCACCTACTCCGCCAATGAACTGCAGGTAACGGAAGGCACGGATGAAGGGTCAGCGGTCACGCTTGTGTTTACCGACAAGCTGGGCCGGGTGGTGCTAAAAAGACAACAGGCCACAGCCACCCCTACGTGGCTGGATACTTATTATATCTATGATCTGTTGGGCAATATTGCCTGGGTGGTACCTCCAAAAGCAGTGGCCAAACTGAGCAGCATTGGCGGAACCTGGAACGTAAGCTCGGTACCCAACCTGGTGTTTTATTATGTATACGATTATAAGAACCGGATAATTGAAAAAAAGTACCCGGGGCAGATGTGATCTATATTATTTATGATCCGCTGGATAGGGTAGTGCTGGTGCAAAGCGGCAACCTTCGTTCTTCCGATAAATGGCTGTACAGTAAATATGATGCCTCGGGCCGGGTGATCACCGAAGGGGTATATACCGATGCCACGCATACGACGCGCTCAGGCATGCAAAGCTATGTGGACGGGCTGAGTTGTTATGGATCCAGCAGCACGACCTATTATGAAGCCAGGACCACGGGCACCTCTTCGTACTATACAAATAGTTGCTTCCCTGCCAGTGGCACAGAGGAACGACTTTATTATTACTACGATGATTATGACACGAATAATGATGGCTCGGCAGATTTTGCCTATAGCAGCCAGGGACTGAGCGGCGAGGGGCCAGTGACGGATAAAACCCGAGGCTTACCTACTGCCATTAATAAAAGGATCATTGGCACGAGTAACTGGCTGAGAACAGTGAGCTTTTACGATAAAAGACTGAACCCGCTGCAGGTTCAGTCGGATAATCAACTCAGGGCCCTGCTGCAGGATCATACGACGACGGTGATCGACTTTGCAGGAAGGCTGAACATAAAAAACGAATATAACAGCACCAGCAGCACCGCTAATATTACAGTAAGGGCCGATTATAGCTATGATGGCATGAAGCGACTGACGGAAGTAGGGCAGGTGATCAATGGATCGAGCCGGGTGATCGTGGCCAGGTATGAATATAATGCGCTGGGCAGCCTGGTAGATAAAAAACTGCATTCTACCAACGGTATTACTTACCTGCAATCGGTGGATTACCGCTATAATATCCGGGGCCAGTTAACCAGCATCAATAACAGCACACTGACCAGTGATGGGGGCGCGACCAATGACGATAGCAATGATCTGTGGGGGATGGACCTGCTCTACGAACAACAGGAGTATTGCAATCCCGGCAGCTGCGATGTGGAAGTGATCAATAATACGTCCAACTGGACGGGGCGGATCTCGGCGGTAAAATGGAAGGCCAGCGTATCCGGAGGTAATACGGATCAGCGGGCCTATGTGTTCAGCTACGACCTGGCGGGCAGAATGACGACGGCCACTTACAAGGCATATAATAACAGCACTACTGGATGGACCAAACACCCCAATGGCTATAATGAGGAGGTAAGCTATGATGAGAATGGCAATATTGCGACCATGCTGCGCAAGGCGGTGATCGCAGGCTCGGTGACAACGATTGATAACATGACTTATGATTATGGCTCGGCAGCTGATAACAATAAGCTGCTGAACATGACAGAAACGGGCAGTAACAGCTATGGCTACCGAAATTTTACCAGTAACAGCACTGGTTACAGTTATGATAATAATGGCAACCTGACGGCCGACGACAAGAAAGGCACGACGATCACCTATAATGAACTGAACAAGCCCGTCCGGATCACACAGACCTCTACAGGTAAATACGTGGAATATGGCTATGATGCGGCGGGGGTAAGACTGAGCAAGACGGTAAACGATGGCTCTACCACGAAGACCTATAACTATATCGCGGGCCTGTTCTATGATGAGAACAATGCGTTAAGTTATTTTTCTATGGCGGAAGGCCGGGTGAGGAACGCCAGCGGCACGTTCACCTATGAATATTTTATCACCGACCACCAGGGAAATGTAAGGGTAAGCTTTGAAGATAATGGCAGCGGCACGGCCGTAGTAAGACAGGAGAATAGTTATTATCCCTTCGGCCTGGCCATGCCTGGCAACACGATACCCTCCAGCCCCAACAACCACCTCTACAATGCAGGAAGCGAACTCCAGGATGAGTTCTCAGGCATCATTGATTACTACAGCACCTTCTTTAGGGAATATGATCCGGTACTCGGCCGGTTCAATGGAGTGGATCCACAGGCCACCGCTACGATGGAGTTATCTATTTATCATTACTCGGGAAATGATCCAGTGAATTTTAATGACCCGATGGGGGATCTGAAAGCGGCAAGCGATGTAAACGGTTTGCTGAATTATTTATTAAACATAAATGTAAATTCTTTGAACGGGCCTGATATTATATCATTTAGTTTTGGTGAGTATGGTTATGTAAATGGAATTTATTCTTTTGAAACTACTGTTGGAGGTGGTGGTAGCAGTTATGATTTAGAGCATGAGGTAATAGAGCTTTCACGAGAAGGAAAATATAAGGATGCTTATTTTCGAATTATAAATTATTATTCAATTGTTTTTGGTATTTCTCAAGGAAAATACAGAATTATTACCTCTGGAATTGATTATGGACATAGTACAAGGCTGGCAGATCCTAGCGACAAAGATAAATATAACACTGAAGAGGTAATTGTAAGCCTTTCATCAATGGTTTTGGACTGGCTTATTCCCGAAAATAAGGCTACCCAACTACGTAATGCAGAGGGAAAAGAGGAACTCTTGAGTTATTTAAATCATTTATCCTTCGGAGATGTTATTAGGCAGTTATATCATGAAACTGTTGTACATGTTTTGGATTTATTAGGCCGAAATGAATTTGGTAAAAGACCGGAGGAGCAAGCTGAAAGAGAGTTTCGTGGCTATTATCAAATGTGGGCTATAAGCGGGCTAAAAGAAGTAGGAGGCGGGCTTAAATTTTATAATTGGAAAAATGCTGCTTTAGGTTCAGATCCAAGAAAGGGTGCCTATTTTAAAATGAGTGTTGCAAAACAAAATTATTACAAAAGGCAGTGGAATGAGATGATGGGATTTTTAATTACTAACTATTTTAAATACATTATTAATAATTGATTATGAAATTATTACTGGTATTTATTTTTATTTTTCTCGGCATAAATGCAGTTTGTCAGTCATTTGTCAAAATCTTTCTGCCAAGTAAATCTGTTAAGCTAAGTTTAGAATCTTCTCAAAATGGATTTACTATTGATTTGAAAGTTAATAACGGCAGCTTGGATACTATTTCATATCCTAGGGTGGCCAAAACTAATAACAGAAAAATTTATTCTGCGGACGAGGTGGGGTATTACATCTTACATCACAAAAAGGAGGTAAAATGTCAATATGATCATGATTATCCAGTTTCTCCGAGAATGGAAAAAATTCTTCCTGGCCAAAATTGTGTAATTAAGACTTTAATGTTGGGCGATTGTTTTAGGAAAGGAAAATATTTTATTACATTTTATATCAAATGGACGTCAGAAGGCATATCTAAAGAAATTTCTTCAAAAAGATTGAAATTGATTTTTAAATAAATTAAGAGTTAAACTGTCTATATTCTACTTTTTAGTAAATAAAGTACAGAATATAGGGTCATTGTTCATTAATCTAAAACCTCCACGTATGCAATACAGAAGGATATGCTGGTTGATTTTGGAGTGTCTGTTATTGTTGGGCTATGATATCTATGCTCAGCCCTTAACGGGCGCCGATTATTTGAGCAAGCCTGCGCGAGTAGTTAGTTGGCAGGTGAATGTGGAAGGACTGACGACGGTGTCTGCTGTAAATTCTTCTTCGGATAATGTGGTTAAGACGTATAGGTATATGGATGGTTTTGGCCGTCCGCTGCAAGATATTATTGAGGGGGCTACACCGGCGGGTAAGGACCTGATCCAGTTGTACAGTTACGATGGCTTTGGCAGGCAAACAAAAAGCTACCTGCCATTTGAATATACGAGTGTAAGCACGGGTGAGCCCTACCAGGACCGTGCAACTGCGATCAGCAATCAGGCTAGTTATTATACTACGGGGACGACAGCCGGCAAGATACCTTATGATGCCAAGCCCTGGGTACAATCGGGGGTGGAGGAGAGCCCACTGCAACGGCTTTTAAAACAAGGGAGCGCAGGTAATGGGTTCCAGACGGATGAGCATTATAAGACGGTGAACTACCGGGCGAGTGTAAGCGGTGATAATGTAAAAAAATGGGCTGCAGACGGCAGCAGCGCGTCCACCTACTCCGCCAATGAACTGCAGGTAACGGAAGGCACGGATGAAGGGTCAGCGGTCACGCTTGTGTTTACCGATAAGCTGGGCCGGGTGGTGCTAAAAAGACAACAGGCCACGGCCACGCCTACATGGCTGGATACTTATTATATCTATGACCTGTTGGGCAATATTGCCTGGGTGGTACCTCCAAAAGCCGTGACAAAACTGAGCAGCATTGGCGGAACCTGGAACGTAAGCTCGGTACCCAACCTGGTGTTTTATTACGTATACGATTATAAGAACCGGGTAATTGAAAAAAAAGTACCCGGGGCAGATGTGATCTATATTATTTATGATCCGCTGGATAGGGTAGTGCTGGTGCAAAGCGGCAACCTTCGTTCTTCCGATAAATGGCTGTACAGTAAATATGATGCCTCGGGCCGGGTGATCACCGAAGGGGTATATACCGATGCCACGCATACGACGCGCTCAGGCATGCAAAGCTATGTGGACGGGCTGAGTTGTTATGGATCCAGCAGCACGACCTTATTATGAAGCCAGGACCACGGGCACCTCTTCGTACTATACAAATAGTTGCTTCCCTGCCAGTGGCACAGAGGAACGACTTTATTATTACTACGATGATTATGACACGAATAATGATGGCTCGGCAGATTTTGCCTATAGCAGCCAGGGACTGAGCGGCGAGGGGCCAGTGACGGATAAAACCCGAGGCTTACCTACTGCCATTAATAAAAGGATCATTGGCACGAGTAACTGGCTGAGAACAGTGAGCTTTTACGATAAAAGACTGAACCCGCTGCAGGTTCAGTCGGATAATCAACTCAGGGCCCTGCTGCAGGATCATACGACGACGGTGATCGACTTTGCAGGAAGGCTGAACATAAAAAATGAATATCACAGCAGCAGTAGTATCGCTAATATTACGGTAAGGGCCGATTATAGCTATGATGGCATGAAGCGAGTGACGGAAGTAGGGCAGGTGATCAATGGATCGAGCCGGGTGATCGTGGCCAGGTATGAATATAATGCGCTGGGCAGCCTGGTAGATAAAAAACTGCATTCTACCAACGGTATTACTTACCTGCAATCGGTGGATTACCGCTATAATATCCGGGGCCAGTTAACCAGCATCAATAACAGCACACTGACCAGTGATGGGGGCGCGACCAATGACGATAGCAATGATCTGTGGGGGATGGACCTGCTCTACGAACAACAGGAGTATTGCAATCCCGGCAGCTGCGATGTGGAAGTGATCAATAATACAGCGAACTGGACGGGCCGGATCTCGGCGGTAAAATGGAAGGCCAGCGTATCCGGAGGTAATACAGATCAGCGGGCCTATGTGTTCAGCTACGACCTGGCAGGCAGAATGACCACGGCCACTTACAAGGCGTATAACAATAGCACTACTGGATGGACCAAACACCCGGATGGCTATAATGAAGAAGTGAGCTATGATGAGAATGGCAATATTGCGACCATGCTGCGCAAGGCGGTGATCGCAGGCTCGGTGACCACGATTGATAACATGACTTATGATTATGGCTCGGCCGCTGATAACAACAAACTGCTGAACATGGCAGAAACGGGCAGCAACAGTTATGGCTACCGAAATTTTACCAGTAACAGCACTGGTTACAGTTATGATAATAATGGCAACCTGACGGCGGACGCCAAGAAAGGGACCACGATCACCTATAATGAACTCAATAAGCCGGAACTAATCTCTCAGTCGGCTGCGCCCTTTAAATACATTTTCTATACCTATGATGCCTCGGGAATAAGGCTGAGTAAAGCCGTATATGATGGCTTTACCACAAAGACCTATAACTACATCGCGGGCCTGTTCTATGATGAGAACAATGCGTTAAGCTATTTTTCTATGGCAGAAGGCAGAGTGAGAAACGCCAGTGGCACGTTTACTTACGAATATTTTATCACCGACCACCAGGGCAATGTAAGGGTAAGCTTTGAAGATAATGGCAGTGGTACAGCAGTAGTAAGACAGGAGAACAGTTATTATCCCTTCGGTATGGCGATGCCTGGCAACACGATACCCTCCAGTCCCAACAAACATCTCTACAATGAAGGAAGCGAACTCCAGGATGAGTTCTCAGGCATCATTGATTACTACAGCACCTTCTTTAGAGAATATGATCCGGTACTGGGAAGGTTCAATGGGGTGGATCCACAAGCTACCGCTACCATGGAATTATCCATCTATCATTACTCCTTTAATGATCCAGTCAACTTTAATGATCCTAATGGTGATAAAGCGGCTGTTCCAACTACTAATGCGGGTGATTTATTACAGATTTTACTTTCGGGAAATATAAACTTCTTAGAAGTAAATGAAAATGTGTGGTGGACACAAATGACTTTTACATTTGGTGATGACGGTCAAATTCATGGTCTAGCGGTTTACGACAATTATGGTGGTGGAGGATATGATTTTTTGGCCGATGAGGAAGGAATTGCCGATTTGGTTCATTCACAAATTGGTCTTGGCCTGGATGCCCAAAAAGAAAATAGGGATTATAGTATTTCGTCAGCATACTTTTCACAAGCATTGAATTTAATAACAGGGTATTATAAAAGTGAATTTAGAACTCCAAAAAGGAATTACTCCTATATCTTTAATGACAAAGAAGGTTTAAGTTATTGGGAAACTAAATACGAAGGATATAATGAGGCGGGAGCAAGGGCGTCTACAATTACAGCACCAATTTTTGGATTACAATTATATTTCTACGGAAACGCAACTTTTGGCTCACTTGTGCGCGCTTTATATCATGAGCACATACATGTAGCTCAGCTTACAGGATGGGACAACAGCGAAATTATTTATAATCGAGCGGAAAGAGAATTTGCTGCGTACTATTTAACAGTTACTAATAGAACTCTTCCTAATTATTCTATTTCTGAAAGAAGTTTTCAAATTCGATATGCCTATGAAAGTGGCTTTTATGATTATATTGAACACGCAAGGCAAACTCAGAAATATAGTCTTTGGTATAAACACTTGCAATTTATGTATCGAAATAGAGATAATTTTTTAAAATGAAAAATGCGATCTTAATTTTCACTTTATTGGCTTTCACATCGCTGATACCAAAAAGTAATTTAATAGAGCATCGCCAGATTCAGATTAAGGCGATCTTAAAAAATAGGAATGAAATTCTTAAGAATAGTGTTGAATTATATGTGGAAATTAAGAATTCAGGCAAAAAGCCAATTAGGCTACCTCAGTATTTATATTGGGGTTTTATGAAGACAGATAAATTTTCCGATTTAGTTGTAGAAGTTATGAAGAAAAAATCGGATTTAACATTTGAGCCAGTTCTTATCATTAATAAGTTTTCATACATGTATGTAGAGCCAATTTTGGAAATTCTAAAACCAAATAAAATTAAAACTAGTCATTTTAATATAGCTGCAGCAACAGAAGATAGCTTTTTTCCTCCTTCGATATATAAATGTAGGGTTCGATTCAATGGGAAAAGATATGGCCTTTCAAAGGCGATTTACTCCAATTGGGTAGAATTTGAAATTAAATAATCGTGTAATGAAGGTGACTTGACTACACGGTCATTGTTCATTAATCTAAAACCTCCACGTATGCAATACAGAAGGATATGCTGGTTGATTTTGGAGTGTCTGTTATTGTTGGGCTATGATATCTATGCTCAGCCCTTAACGGGCGCCGATTATTTGAGCAAGCCTGCGCGAGTAGTTAGTTGGCAGGTGAATGTGGAAGGACTGACGACGGTGTCTGCTGTAAATTCTTCTTCGGATAATGTGGTTAAGACGTATAGGTATATGGATGGTTTTGGCCGTCCGCTGCAAGATATTATTGAGGGGGCTACACCGGCGGGTAAGGATTTGATCCAGTTGTACAGCTATGATGGGTTTGGCAGGCAGACAAAAAGTTATTTACCATTTGAATACACGAGTGTAAGCACGGGTGAACCTTACCAGGACCGGGCGACCGCTATCAGTAACCAGGCGAGTTATTATACCTCGGGAACGACAGCCGGCAAGATACCTTATGATGCCAAGCCCTGGGTACAATCGGGGGTGGAGGAGAGCCCACTGCAACGACTCTTAAAACAAGGGAGCGCAGGTAATGGGTTCCAGACGGATGAGCATTATAAGACGGTGAACTACCGGGCGAGTGTAAGCGGTGATAATGTAAAAAAATGGGCTGCAGACGGCAGCAGTGGTTCCACCTACTCCGCCAATGAACTGCAGGTAACGGAAGGCACGGATGAAGGGTCAGCGGTCACGCTTGTGTTTACCGACAAGCTGGGCCGGGTGGTGCTAAAAAGACAACAGGCCACAGCCACCCCTACGTGGCTGGATACTTATTATATCTATGATCTGTTGGGCAATATTGCCTGGGTGGTACCTCCAAAAGCAGTGGCCAAACTGAGCAGCATTGGCGGAACCTGGAACGTAAGCTCGGTACCCAACCTGGTATTTTATTATGTATACGATTATAAGAACCGGATAATTGAAAAAAAAGTACCCGGGGCAGATGTGATCTATATTATTTATGATCCGCTGGATAGGGTAGTGCTGGTTCAAAGCGGCAACCTTCGTTCTTCCGATAAATGGCTGTACAGTAAATATGATGCCTCGGGCCGGGTGATCACCGAAGGGGTATATACCGATGCCACGCATACGACGCGCTCAGGCATGCAAAGCTATGTGGACGGGCTGAGTTGTTATGGATCCAGCAGCACGACTTATTATGAAGCCAGGACCACGGGCACCTCTTCGTACTATACAAATAGTTGCTTCCCTGCCAGTGGCACAGAGGAACGACTTTATTATTAATACGATGATTATGACACGAATAATGATGGCTCGGCAGATTTTGCCTATAGCAGCCAGGGACTGAGCGGCGAGGGGCCAGTGACGGATAAAACCCGAGGCTTACCTACTGCCATTAATAAAAGGATCATTGGCACGAGTAACTGGCTGAGAACAGTGAGCTTTTACGATAAAAGACTGAACCCGCTGCAGGTTCAGTCGGATAATCAACTCAGGGCCCTGCTGCAGGATCATACGACGACGGTGATCGACTTTGCAGGAAGGCTGAACATAAAAAATGAATATCACAGCAGCAGTAGTATCGCTAATATTACGGTAAGGGCCGATTATAGCTATGATGGCATGAAGCGAGTGACGGAAGTAGGGCAGGTGATCAATGGATCGAGCCGGGTGATCGTGGCCAGGTATGAATATAATGCGCTGGGCAGCCTGGTAGATAAAAAACTGCATTCTACCAACGGTATTACTTACCTGCAATCGGTGGATTACCGCTATAATATCCGGGGCCAGTTAACCAGCATCAATAACAGCACACTGACCAGTGATGGGGGCGCGACCAATGACGATAGCAATGATCTGTGGGGATGGACCTGCTCTACGAACAACAGGAGTATTGCAATCCCGGCAGCTGCGATGTGGAAGTGATCAATAATACGTCCAACTGGACGGGGCGGATCTCGGCGGTAAAATGGAAGGCCAGCGTATCCGGAGGTAATACGGATCAGCGGGCCTATGTGTTCAGCTACGACCTGGCGGGCAGAATGACGACGGCCACTTACAAGGCATATAATAACAGCACTACTGGATGGACCAAACACCCCAATGGCTATAATGAGGAGGTAAGCTATGATGAGAATGGCAATATTGCGACCATGCTTCGAAAGGCGGTGATCGCAGGCTCGGTGACAACGATTGATAACATGACTTATGATTATGGCTCGGCCGCTGATAACAATAAGCTGCTGAACATGACAGAAACGGGCAGTAACAGCTATGGCTACCGAAATTTTACCAGTAACAGCACTGGTTACAGTTATGATAATAATGGCAACCTGACGGCCGACGACAAGAAAGGCACGACGATCACCTATAATGAACTGAACAAGCCCGTCCGGATCACACAGACCTCTACAGGTAAATACGTGGAATATGGCTATGATGCGGCGGGGGTAAGACTGAGCAAGACGGTAAACGATGGCTCTACCACGAAGACCTATAACTATATCGCGGGCCTGTTCTATGATGAGAACAATGCGTTAAGTTATTTTTCTATGGCGGAAGGCCGGGTGAGGAACGCCAGCGGCACGTTTACTTACGAATATTTTATCACCGACCACCAGGGTAATGTACGGGTAAGCTTCGAAGATAATGGCAGCGGCACGGCCGTAGTAAGACAGGAGAATAGTTTTTATCCCTTCGGCCTGGCCATGCCTGGCAACACGATACCCTCCAGCCCCAACAACCACCTCTACAATGCAGGAAGCGAACTCCAGGATGAGTTCTCAGGCATCATTGATTACTACAGCACCTTCTTTAGGGAATATGATCCGGTACTCGGCCGGTTCAATGGAGTGGATCCACAGGCCACCGCTACGATGGAGTTATCTATTTATCATTACTCCTTTGATGATCCAGTCAACTTTAATGATCCTAATGGTGATTTTGGTGAAGGGGGCAGGTACGAAAAATATAGAGATGTAAATAATAACTGGTGGCATTTTCCGACAACGACAACTGGAACAGGATTTGAAAATATGGTTTGGGATTCATATAATAGCTGGAGTTATGGATTTGAAGGATGGGGAGGGGGACCGGGAAGCTCATTAGATTTAATTCAACAGCGAATTCAAAATTGTAATGGATTCCCAGTTGATGCTACATCAGTGACTAATTTCTGGCAGCAAACTTGGGGAACTGCAGCCTCAGGAATAAATGCGGTTCCAACAGATGGGGGGTATTATATTAATTTTACAGCCACAAAATCAGAGAATAGCTATGAAAATACAATTTTCATGTCTAATGATCAGGCTGCTTATTATCTTCAAGTTTCTGCATCTTTTTCCTTAAATGGTGGGAAAGAAGTAAAAGGCTGGTTGTATTACACCGGTGTGGGGCTCGACGCATTGGGTACTTCATGGGGTGCAAAGGAAGAGCTAATGAAATTAATTAAAACTCCCGGATATAGTGAATTGGGTTACTTTAAATTTGTGAAAGCATTTTCTACTAAGATATTCATGGCTCAAGTTGCAGTTAATGGATATGGCGCAATAAGAATTTGGAGTAGTAATTCACCAATGTCTACAAAAGTAAAAGCTACTGGAAAATTGCTTTTAAATGTTGGCGTCAGTGCTCTTCCGCTACTTGTTACTAATCCAGTGGGATGGGTTGTAGGGGGATTATATTTCCTTGGCGAAGTAACTGGAGTAAATGATAAAATTGCCGACTTATTTGGAGGAGCTTATGATGCTTCTCGTTTTCTAAAAAATGGCGAAGCTAGGAGTTATATGCACTTATCTGGAATTTTAATGTATGGCGACAAGTGATAAAGGTAAATTTGCGTTATGAATTTTTATAATTATATGATTTATCGTTTATATAGTTGGAGAATATTTAAAAAAGACATTACTCCAGCATCTTCAGTGGAAGCAATAATGTGCCTCACTCACTATGCACAAATTTTCACCCTTTATACTTTGACTCTAGCCTTTTTCCCTAAGGTTAAACTCATCGACTTTAAACCTTGGCAAATTTTTGTTTTTGCATTTGGTTTCCAAATAATTTATCACTTATTAATCTACAATAAAGAAAGGTGGAACAAATTTGTAGAAATTTATAGTAAGGAATCAGAAGAACAAAAAAAAAGGCGCACTCGATATATGCTAATTTATATTTTTGGATCAATCTTTTTGCAAATCATGAGTTTGCCTTTACTTTAAGTAAAATTATTGTATTTAAAAAATAATAGTAAAAGAAGTAAATTAGTATTTATGGAATTTGAAAAGGGGGCATAAAATCTTTATCCTCTTTGGAAGTTAAACGGGGAAGTTTGCTTATCAGATTTTCTATAAAGATTTGCACCATATATGAAGTTAGAAAATTTTGTACCATCGTTTCATTTAGTTACTACATACTTGTAAGTACCCCGTTAATCAGACAGTCATTAATTGAAGATATTCATTTTTATTAACCTTGTATTTCCATTCTTCTGGTGTTAGATTATTCAGGCCTTCATGCGGTCTTCTTAGATTGTATTCCTCCATCCATTCCTCTGTCAGTTGTTTAACCTGATATAGATCAAAGAATAAGTGAGCATCAAGAACAGCTTCTCTGTAAAGCCGGTTAAATCTTTCAACATATCCATTTTGCATAGGTTTCCCTGGTTTGTAAGCTCCCCCGATTTCGACTGCATTTAAAAGTTAAGAAAGGTATTCATTTTTTAGTTTTATAGGGTTAGGATATGATTTTTGATATTCCGCTGGGGGAAGGTACCCGTGCGATTCATGGGGTCGTTGATGGTTATAATCCAGCCTCCAGATCTCTGCCTGTTTGCGTACTTCATCCAGTGTTTGAAACAGATAAGCATTTAATAATTCTCTTCGTATGCTACCATTGCATCTTTCCACATAACTATTCTGCGTGGGTTTACCTGGTTGGATAAACATCAGCGTGATCTGATGGTCGCTGCACCAGGTATCCAGGC
This sequence comes from Chitinophagaceae bacterium, assembly GCA_016720565.1. Lineage (GTDB taxonomy): Bacteria > Bacteroidota > Bacteroidia > Chitinophagales > Chitinophagaceae > JJ008. The sequence goes on along the minus strand of JADKKJ010000011.1, from coordinate 253,006 downwards.
TTGCAGAGATAAATTCCGGTCCATTATCAACACGGATCATCTTTGGCAGGCCACGGAGTTCTTTAAGCATTTCCAGGCAACGTATAAGTCGTAAAGTGGGTAGCGATGTGTCGGCTTCGATATGCAGCACTTCGCGGTTATAATCATCAACGATGTTCAATAGTCTAAAGGTTCGGCCATTCCATAAGCTGTCGGCCATAAAATCAACACTCCATACTACATTGGGTTGATCGGGTTGGAAAAGTTGTTGCTTTACCCTGGCTGGCAACCGCTTCTTCCTTCTTCGGCGAATAGTAAGTTTTAACATGGTGTAGATTCGATAAACACGTTTGTGATTCCAAATAAAACCCTGGCGGCGGATCCGATAATAACTCTGCCAAAAGCCAATGGCAGGATGCTTTTCTACCAGCTCCTGCAGCTTGGCAATAACAACTCCATTATCGTTAGCGCGCTTTTGATAACGATGGGTACTAGAACTCAGATGCAAAGCCTTACAAGCCTGACGACGACTGACTCCATGTGTTTCGATCATGTGATCAGCCAGACTGCTTTTTTCGTCAGGCGTTAGAGCTTTTTTTCAACGGCATCTTTTAAGGCTTCATGTACAAGACTCAGGTTGGCATACATCTTTTTGAGCCGGGAGTTTTCTTCCTCCAGCTCTTTTAACCGTTTAAGTTCCTGGACTTCTAAACCCCCATAGCACTGTCGCCATTTATAAAAGGCTACTGAGGATATGCCCAGTTCACGGCAAATGTCTTCAACCTTACGGCCGGCTTCGTGCTCTTTGATCGCCTTAACGATCTGTGTTTCGGTGAATTTTGAACGTTTCATATTGCTTCATTTAAAGTTACATTTTTAGTAACTTTCAAATGAGCGAATTCTGGGGGAGCTTACAGGTGGCATTGGTTAAAAGCGCTGCAATTTCTTTGAAGAATATACCCTGGATGGTTTTTTCAGAATTATTTGAATTCTTTTCACTGGAATTCTGTGTGCCTTCTTCTCTTTTGATATGGCCGAGAACGGAAAGGGTATCAACATCTGCCGTTTTCCTTCGTACAACTATTGCATGGTGGTTATCCATCCATATTCCAAAGGCCTTAGGGTTGTTCATTATGTTTATTTAGGCAAATAGCCCAATAATCATACCCTGTTACCGAACTCACCGAAATTTCCCCCTGTCTCACCGATTTCAGGCAGGTAATTTCCAGCCCCGACGTATTTTTGCCTTTTACAAACCATGAAACCTTATCTGCTCCTTGTCGCCTCTTTATTTTTGGTCAATGTTGTATTTGCCCAATCTTCTACTATTAAGGGGATAATTAAAGACAATAAAGGCAACCCTATTCCCGGGGTCAATATCACCATAAAGGATAGCTATGATGGCGCCACCTCGGATTCTACCGGAAAATATTCTTTTCGTACTACTGAAAAAGGCGAACATGTTTTGCTGCTGACCAGCATTGGCTTTAAATCGCAGGAACTGAAGATCGACCTGAAAGGAGCAACCCTGGAAATGAATGTGGAACTAAAGCAGGAGATCACCGAACTCAGCGCTGTGGTCTTATCGGCTGGTACATTTGAAGCCAGCGATCGTAAACGTGCTGCCGCTGTACTGGATCCCATTGATATTGTGACCACGGCCAGCGGAAACGGAGATATTACCGGTGCATTGAAAACCTTACCCGGAGCACAACAGGTAGGAGAGAGTGAGGGACTTTATGTGAGAGGCGGAACTGCCGCGGAAACAAAGACCTTTATCGATGGAACCCTGGTGAATAATTTCTTCTTCAGCTCCGTGCCTAATATCGCGCAGTTTGGAAGGTTCTCTCCTTTTATTTTTAAAGGAACCGTATTTAGCACGGGTGGATATTCGGCTTTATACGGACAGGCGCTTTCATCGGCACTGATCCTTGAATCTATTGACCTGCCGGAACAAAGTTCCGCCAACCTGGGCATTACCGTTTTAAGTGGCAGCGCAGGATTTCAGCAATTGAGTAAAAAGAAAAACGGCTCCTGGGGTATCAATTATAATTATACTGATCTGTCTTTGGCCTTTGCTTTAATTAAACAGCAACAAGACTATTCCAAACCTCCGCGTACGCATAATGTGGATGCGAATTTCCGTTTTAAAACATCCAAGACCGGTTACCTGAAATACTATGGTTATTTCAGTCATAACTCACTTGCCTTTACCGCCAACAGTATCGATACCCTTGGCTACCGCGATGGATTTTCCCTTGCCAATACCAATATTTACCAGAACCTTTCCTATAAAGAAAACCTGGCCAATCGCTGGAAGATTAATCTCGGTGTTTCTTATACCAATAACAAGGATGATATCAAAGGCAACCTGCAGGATCAGCAGGAAAATCAAGTACAGCTCACGGGATTGGAAGGAAAGAATTTCCAATTAAAGAATCGTGGCAATTACTGGAATGCGAAAGCCGTACTGGAGAAAAAATTAAAAGGGATCAGCGCCATTCGTTTTGGAACTGAATTCAACCAGGCAAAGGACCAGGTGAATTTCAGGGCCTTTAATGGACAACTATATCCATCTTCTCTTACCAGTTCGATCAGCTCCTTCTTTGCAGAGACAGATGTATATGCTACCAATGCTTTAGCGGTGAAGGCTGGAATGAGAATGGAACATTCATCATTGTTGGATCGTACCAACCTGGCTCCGCGCGCTTCGATCGCTTATAAAATATCAAAATCCACCCAGGCCTCTTTTGCCTATGGTATATTTTACCAGGAGCCGGAAAGAAGATACCTGCCCGGTTATAAAGGCATGGATTTTATGCGGGCCGATCATTATATCCTGCAATTGCAGAAAGTGGCCCCCGGAAGATCTTTACGTGTAGAAGCTTTTTATAAAAAATACCAGCAATTGCAGAAAACAGGGGTGACGGGTTTTACAGAGACCGTGATCAATAATAATGGCTATGGCGATGCCAAAGGATTTGAGTTTTTCTGGAGAGACAAAAAGACCATTAAGAATTTCGATTACTGGATCTCTTATTCCTTCCTGGATACCAAAAGGGATTTCCTGAACTATCCTTATGCCATCACACCGAATTTCGCAGCCAAACATACCTTGTCGCTGGTGGCCAAGAAATTCATACAGTCATGGAAGACCCAGTTCAATGGCGCCTATAATTTTAACAGCGGAAGGCCTTATTATAATATTAAACTCGACAATGGCAGTTATAAATTCACCGATTTTGGCCGGGTGAAGGATTATCATAATGTGAGTTTCTCTGTGAACTACCTGCCTTTGCTGGGTAAGAAAGATTCAAAGAATTTTGCGGTCTATGTGTTCCAGGTGAGCAACGTTTTCGGCTTTAACCAGGTCTATGGATACAAGTATTCCTATAACGGCGCGCGGAAGGAAACGATCCGCCCGCCTTCTAAAATATTTGTATTCATCGGCGCCTTCCTTAGTTTCGGGGTTGACCGCAGCCAGGAAGTCATTGATAACGGACTTTAACCATCAGTAAAACATAAAAAATGAAAAAAACCTTATTGATCGCAGCATTATCCCTGATCGGCCTTGCCGGCTTCGCCCAGGGCGATAAATTCGAAGGGGCCATGAAGGCCAAACTGGAGAATATTGATAAGCAGAATACCGTAGATGACTGGAAGGAAATGGCCAACTCCTTCGAGCGTATCGGTGATGCAGAAAAAACGCAGTGGCTGCCTTATTATTATGCCTCCTATTGTTTGATACAGGCAGGCTATGGTTCCACTACTCCGGGTGAAATGGGTGATAATAGCCAGGTGATCGATCCGATCGCTGATAAAGCCGAGATTTTGCTGAACAAGGCCGAGGCGCTGAGTAAGGATAATGCGGAGATCTGTATTGTTCGCAAAATGGTGCATGGCCTGCGCATGATGGGTAACCCTATGGCTCGCTATATGACCGAGTCGCCAAAAGCGGCTGCTGCATTAGAAAAAGCAAAAGCATTAAATGCAGATAACCCAAGGATCTATATTCTGGAAGCTCAGGATAAATATTTTACCCCGGAGCAATTTGGAGGTTCCAAGGAGGAAGCAAAAGTTCTTTTTGAAAAAGCGTTGAAATTGTTCGATACATTCAAACTGGTCTCTGCCATCTATCCGAATTGGGGTAAACCTTCGGTGCAGTATTTTCTTTCGCAGTATAAGTAAGGATGTTGAGCTGTTGAGGCCTTTGGCTTGTTGAGCTGTTGAGCGAACAACCTAATACTTTGGGTCTTCACTCAACAGCTCAACCTCTCAACAGCTCAACTTCTTCTCAACTTTCTAAAAAAGGATAGGGGTCCATAAAAATGAACCCCGCCCCACTGATACTCTATTAACTAATGTCTTGAATTAATGGCGAGGATCAGCCCACTCAATTTTTTTTATTCGTACCGGTTGTAGAACCCATTGCTTCTGCTTTCCGGTCAGAGCCTGCAGTGTTTCTTTCAGTCGCTGAAGATTTTCTTTGATCTTTTTAGTAAGTCCCGGCATGTTGCTTCGTATAAAATAACAAGGATGAATGATAGTCGAAGGGATGAATGACAACGAATAACAATAATAGATGTCAGGATCGGTTAGAAGGATCCACCGTGATCACTTCTGAATATTCTTCTTTACGGTCTTTGTTTACCAGCCTGATCCGGTAAGAGACCTTTTGCTTTCCTGCTTTCTCAAAAAATTTATATTCATATTTGCCCGGCATATCGGAGCCAAAGGCCAGGGCTGTTACCTGGAAATTTTTCCCGTCAAGACTTTTTTCAATAGCGAACTGATCGGCCGTTTCATTTTCCAGCACACCCCAGTTCAAAAAGACTTTTTGCTGCTTCAATTCGGCATGCAGGTTAACGACCTTCGCAGGCTTAACAATTGAAAAAGCAAGAAGAGGGGTAGTTGGGGGAGCTGCCTGGAAACTGGCAAGCTTGAATGCGGCAATAACTGCTAAAGCGTAAAACTTTGTCATCTTCTAGGGTTTGTCCGGCGGGTAACCGGGGGATTAATTAAGATTCCGGATTAAGGCCTTGGTATTTCTACGTTATCCTATTCGTGTTTTCCGTATCTGAAACAAACGTACAATCCGCAGGTGGATTATGCAAGCAAATCGTATTTTTTTTTCAAACCATTATCTTTTTCGCTCTTCGTTTGTTCATAGCTTTACCGATCCATATTTTCAAATGAATCATAATTTACTAAAGGTCAGCCATCTTACTAAGCAATTCGGAGAAATAAAAGCCGTTGATGACCTTAGCTTTTCTATGGACAAAGGATTTATATATGGGTTCCTTGGACAGAATGGAGCAGGTAAATCTACGACGATCCGAATGCTGCTGGACCTGATAAGACCCGATGAAGGAAGCATTGAGATCTTCGGCATGGAGCTGAAAAAGCACCGAAATGAAATAATGAGGCAGGTGGGGGCCATTATTGAGCGTCCCGACCTCTATAAATACCTCAGCGCCTGGGAACATTTGAAAATGTTCGCAACCATGAGTGGCATAAAGTATAAGCGTGCCCAGCTAATGGAACAACTTGCCCTGGTGGGATTGGCTGAAAGGGCGCATAGTAAAGTAAAGACCTATTCGCAGGGAATGAAACAGCGCCTGGGTATTGCTATTGCGCTGGTGCATGATCCCGCATTGGTGATACTGGACGAACCTACCAATGGATTGGATCCCCAGGGGATCGCGGATATGCGTAACCTGATCCTATCCCTTTGCCATGAAAAAGGAAAAACAGTATTGGTCTCCTCGCATCTTTTAAGTGAAGTAGAGCTGATCGCTGATTCCATGCTGATCATTGACAGGGGCAGGAAACTGGTAGAAGGGAAAGTGAATGAGTTGTTCGATCCCTCGGAGCATTTATGTGAGTTGATCACTTCGGATAATGCAACTGCCATAGAAAAGATCCGCAGTTCGGCCCTTGGTGTTTATTTAAAGGAAGAAAGGGAGGAGGCTATTTTACTAAAGGCGCCAAAAGAACAGGTGCCTTTGCTGGTAAAGCAGTTAGTGGAGATGGATATTCCCGTTCTCTCGCTGCATACCAGGCATTCACTGGAAGATTATTTTTTATCATTAACCACCAAAAGAGATGCTGCTTCCTCTGTTAAGAATTGAATTGTATAAGATATTCCGGCGGCCGCGGACCTATATCTCCTTTGGAGCTATCGCAGCCATTGTGTGGCTGGTGCAGATCGCGCTTAAATTTGATGGTCCAGCCTATATCGACCTCCTGCTGAATAATATCAAGGAGTCCTTCCTGATCAATGCCGACCTGAAACATAAGATATTGAATGGATACCTGATCTGTTTTGTGATCCTTAATACGATATTGATCCAGATGCCTTTACTGGTGGCTCTGGTAGCAGGAGATAGTATTGCCGGGGAAGCCAATATGGGTACCCTTCGCTTATCTATGACCAAACCTATAGGCCGCACACAATATATATTGGTGAAATTCCTGGCCAGTGTGATATACACGGTGATGTTGCTGGTATGGATGGCCCTGCTGGCCCTGTTTGGGTCCATGCTGATCTTTGGTACCAACGACCTGATCGTAATGCGTTCTGATAGCATAGAGCAGATGCGGGCTTATGATGTGGTGTGGAGATACCTGGCTGCCTTCTGTTATGCGGCGGTAGCCCTGAGTGCGGTAGCAGCGCTGGCCTTTCTGCTGAGTGTGCTGGCGGAGAATTCTATTGGACCCATCATTGCAACCATGAGCATCATTATTGTATTTACGATCCTTTCAGAGATGAATATTCCTATTTATGACGAGACCGTGAAACCCTGGCTGTTCACTACGCATATGGTGGCCTGGAAAGGATTTTTCTATGTGAAGACAGACGCGGAAGGAGTGACCATTGACGGCAGTATACAGAATCTTCCCGCAATATTCCGAAGTCTGAGCATCCTGCTGGGTTATATTATTTTATTTGCCGGAACCGCCACCTGGATATTCCGGAAAAAAGACATTTTAAGTTAGACCATGAAAACTATTTATATCATTTTTCTTACGTTGTTCATTACAGGTAAAGGCTTTTCGCAATCGGCCGATGAGGCCATAAAAAAAGTAAAGGCAAGACTTGAAAAAGTGAACGATTACCAGGCAGTTGGTAAAATGAAGACCAATGTGATCTTTATCAAGGCGCCCATTGCCAATATCAAAGTATATTATAAAAGACCCGATAAACTTCGCATCAACAATGAGCAGGGAATATCCTTTGTTCCGAAAGGCTCGGTGAATATTAACCTGAATAATGTATTCCTGAATACAGAAGGATTTGACATTATTGATATGGGCAAGGAAGCTAAATCAGGTTTCCGGATCATTAAGCTGCTTCCCCGCGATGAGAACTCAGATGTGGTATTATCCACTTTGCATATTGACGAAGTGAACGGACTGGTGATGAGGGCCCGGACAACGACCCGTGATAATGGCACCTATGAACTGCAGATGAGTTATGGCAGGTATGCGGATTTTGGCCTGGCAGATAAAGTGATCCTGGAGTTCAATACAAAAGAATACAAGCTGCCCAAAGGGGTAACCTTTGATTATGACGATGGGTCTAAAAAGCCGCCCACGGATAAAATGAATAATAAGAAAGGGAAAGTAGAGATAGTGTATACTTCCTATACCATCAATAAAGGCGTGTCTGATAGTGTATTCAAATGATCATTCCTCGATCCTTTCATCCACCGCGTTAGCAAGAATAGAAGGGGTCATTTTCTTTAATGGATTTTTTCTGTTCTCATCAAATTCGATCCGTCGGTTAATGATATCAACGCATTCGAAGATGGCGGTAATGAATGAGGAAGCATCGGCCTGGTTCTTACCAGCAATATCAAATGCAACACCATGATCAGGAGAGGTGCGAACCACGGATAATCCTGCGGTAAAATTCACTCCTTCGCCGATAGCCAGTGCTTTAAAAGGAATAAGTCCCTGGTCATGATACATGGCCAGCACCGCATCAAACCGGTCGAAACTGCGACGAGCAAAGAATGCATCTGAACTATAGGGCCCTATGGCCATGATGCCACTGTTCTTTGCTTCTTTTATAGCCGGCTTGATGATGTTCTCTTCTTCTTTTCCGATCAGTCCCTCATCTCCCGCATGCGGGTTTAGTCCCAATACAGCAATACGCGGTTTATCGATCCCGAAATCACGCTGCAGGCTTTTATGAAGCAGCTGAAGTTTGCTGAGGATCTTTTCTTTAGTGATATGCTGCGCCACTTCTGAAACAGGAACATGTTCAGTGACCAGGGCCACCCTGAAATTACCTGCACAAAGCATCATCACTACATCCTTGGCTTCGAAGAATTGTTTGAGGAAGGGGGTATGTCCTGTATAGGAGAATTCTGACGATTGAACATTTTTTTTATGGATAGGGGCAGTCACCAGTCCATCGATCTGTTTTTGTTTTAATGCGGCGGTGGCGCTTAACAGGGAGATCACGCCATATTTTCCACCGGTCTCATTTAGAACACCCGGGGTGATCGCTGCTTCTTCTTCCCAGCAGTTAATAAGATTTACCTGTTTAGGGTTGATGTTATTAAAATCCCTGATCGTGGAAAAATTGATATTGATCTCAGGCATCCCTTTCCGGTAGAAATTAATAGCCTTATTTGACCCGAAGATCACAGGGGTGCAATGATCCAGCAGACGGGCATCCGAAAACGTTTTTATGATCAGTTCAAGGCCAATGCCGTTAAGGTCGCCACAGGTAATGCCAATAATGGGTTTTGTAGTGCTCATAATAAATCTGTACCGCAAAAATAGTCATTTGCACATCAATATCTTAATTTCTGAAAATAGGACAGGGTCTCCGTTTGAACTCAAACGGAGACCCTGTCAAAAAATGGGTTATTTAATATTTATTTTTTGAAAAGCTTGCGACTGTACATGATACCATCCTTAGTTACCTGCAGAATGTAAACACCTGAAGGGAGGTCGCCTGTATTTGGGAGAACCATTGCATTTACGCCGGCATAAATAGCATAAGATTTTTGCCTGGTAGGTTTACCAAGAACATCCAGCAAAGTCACATTGATCTTTGCGTCCTGTGGAGTTCTGACATTAAATTGGATATCGGCGTTAAATGGATTGACGAGGTTGAAAACATCAAACTGTACTGCCTTATTATCCACTTCAATGATGTTGCTATAAGTGGCGCCCTTGTTCTTAAAGATAAGCTTCAGCCGGTACCAGACCTTACCATTAACTGATACAGGATCAACGAAACTATACGTGTTAATTTCCCTTCCATAGTTATTATAACTGTTCACCATTCCTGCAAAGGAGAAATTGATTCCATCTGAACTTCTTTCTACCTGGTATTGGATGGGTTCGGATTCTCCGGTGGTGGTCCATTTTACCTGGGCCTTATCCCCTATAAGTTTTCCATTGAAAGACAATAATAGTTTCTCAAGCACTCCATTGCAGTCTATAACATTCAGGGTGACTATGCTTATAACGTCGGTGACCTGGCAGTTTACATCCGATAAGTTGGAAGAAGTTGTTGCCACGATCATCCTGTACTTGTCTCCATTATTAACGAAATATGTTTGGTTTGGTGGTATAGCGTAGGAGGCGACATATTCCCATGCTGTTCCATTCCAGTAGGGAGTAGCTGGACCCAGGGGACCGGTCACATCCACCCAGGTACTGCCACCATCGGTACTTCGCTGCCATTTATAATAAGTGTAATTATCATAGCTGGAGCGTACGGTATCCCGGATCGTGATGGTGTTAGAATCACAAACATTGGGCGATGTTGTTGGGGAATAGGTCATGATAGGGAAGCAGGTAGCGACTGAGATATCATCTATTGCCCAGTCGTTTCCTCCACCCCCGGGCGCATTGTTACGGATCAGCATTTCGAAGGAGGTTTCGGTAAGTCCTGTTTTATAGACAAAGCCCTTTTTAATCCAGATGTTTACTGAGTCGGAGGCCTGTTGAGTAATACCCACACCAGTACCAACATAAGGTATATTTCCGGTAGAATAGTAATCCTGCCCATTCACCTGGAAGGCCAGGTTAGGTTGCACCCCGGAGGAGTCGTTGGTTGCAAATGGTAAATAGCCAACAGAGCTGGCACCCTTTCCAGTAGAATCGCAGCCACATTTATAACAGATATTTCTAACCCATGCGGAGATCTCATAATAGGTATTTGGGCAAAGGTTAGTTATCGTTGTTCTGAAGGCAGTATCAGCCTTATAGGCGGCATTTACCACCAGCATATATCCACAGGGGTTAGTAGGGCTGACGGGTTTTGTGGTATCACAAGGATTGTTACCTTTTGCAGGGTTGCTGGCTCCGGTATGGTCACCAATGATATCCCAAAGATTGAATACGCGCTGATTTACGGTACCCGATTTAGGAAGGGCATTCGTGACAGAGAAGGTGGCGCTTGTATTATTTGTAATACCATAGAAATAATCCTGTGGGCCGTTACCAACTTTAAATACGTCATAAGTGTAACTTGGTACCACTGCCGAAGTTCCCCTGTTCCTGGCTAAAGGTGCCGGGTTAGAACTTGTATTGAATGTACCATTTGATTCAACATTCATTTTATTTATCGAGGATAATGCATTCGAGCATAGACCCGGGCTGATATAAACAACGAGACTGTCATTTTTAAATGTAACGGTTTGCAAATTACCGGTGGCTGTATCTCGGTATGTGAATCCCCCCCCTCCCCAGTTGATCTTGTTGTCATAGGCTCCGTAAACCTGAACGCGGTAGGTAGCCATAATGATGCAGGTACCAAGGTAAAATGAGGGACGGGAAGTATTCCGAAGTTTACCTCTTGCCGTTCCGCTTGCATTTATCCCAAGATTGATTCGAACAGTGGTATCCAGCGGGTTGCCGGCGTCAATTCCTATAGTTCCCTCATCTGCATCGGATGCATCAGTAAATGCTTTGTAAATCTTTCCTTCATTGGTTTGGGTAGCCAATGAACCTGGTATATAGCTGAATCCATTATTATTACTCAACGTATCAAAAAAAGCGACACTGTCTACAGAGTTTGTTCTGACCACAAAGGTGGCACGGATCTCTAACACATCACCAGGTTCTACGCTGCCTCCATTGGTTGATTTTGTGAGATTGACATAGCTTTTGCTGTAGTCCACAGAAGCAGCCATAGCAGGATCGGTTATACAAATATTAAATGTTCCTGAAGCATTAGGAGTGGTATAAACCCTTACATAATAGGTGTTACCCACTATAAGGCCAGAAGTGACCAGAGTAGCTCCCGCAGAACAGGATACAGAAGTAAGGGCGCCACAGGAACCTGAGAATAATTGAATTCTTGGGTTGGCAGGAGTGCTGGACAAGGTAATTGTTGGTTTGGTTGTTTGTGCAACAAACTTATACCACACATCATTCCTGGAAGCCACACCGCAACCGATAGGTGCAATTGCTGTATAGGTGGCACCTACAAGTGTACCTGCTGTATTAACACAGGTAGAACCTGAGGTTAATAGAATAGCACCGGAACAAAGGTCATTGGAAATACCGGTATTGGTTACGCAAATATCAAAACTGGCTGCAGTACCCGATCCGGAAGGATCTGCATTCAGGTTTCCTACTCTTACAAAATAAGTGGCACCTATTGTCAATGCGCCATTGGTAAGTGTATTTGTTCCACAGGTCATGGAGGTCAATCCGGCACAGGAGCCACTATATAATTGAACGCGGGGATTGGTAATATTTGCCCCCAAAGAACTTATTGTTACGGTTGCATTGGTAGCAGCAGCTACAAATGAAAACCATACATCGTATTGCGTACCCACCGGCTGGCAGCCTGCCGGTACTACAGAGGCAGTGGCAAGGTTAAGTGAACTGCTTACATTAACACAACTATTATTTGAGGTCAGGCTAACCGCACCCGCGCAATCATCATTGGTTGGACGGGTATGCGTAACGCAAATACTGAAAGTTCCGCTGGCATTTGGATCGGTATATACCCGGATATAATAAGTGGTGCCTACTGTAAGTCCTGAAGCAACTAATGTATTTGTTCCGCAGGCGATGGAGGTAAGTGAACCACAGGTTCCGGAGAACAACTGAAGTTTTGGGTTTGCAGGAGGCGATGTTAGGGTGATCGTAGCATTAGATGCCTGTGCAACAAATTTATACCAAACATCATTGCGGTTTGCTACTCCACATCCAATGGATGTAATTGTTGTATAGGTGGCGCTAACCAGGGTACCTGCAGTACTGGCACAGACAAGTCCGGAGGTCAATGCGATTGCATTGCTGCAATCATCATTTGCCGGAGCGGTATGTGTAACACAAATATTAAAATTTGCAACGCTGCCAGATCCGGAAGGATTTGTTGTAAGGTTTGATACGCGTACATAATAGGTGTTTCCAATAGTAAGCGCACTATTGGTCAGGCTGGTTGTTCCGCATGTTAGCGAGGTAAGGGTTCCACAGGTTCCGCTATATAGCTGAACACGTGGATTGGTGATGTTTACACCAAGCCCGCTGATAGTAACCGTTTCGGTTGTATTGGATGCAACAAAAGAATACCATACATCATAATGAGTTCCTACCGGTTGGCAACCAGCCGGAAGACCCAACGTAGAGGTAGCCAGATTGAGTGTACCTGCTGTATTGATACAAGAGGCATTTGATGTAAGACTAACAGCGCCGGCGCAATCATCGTTGAGGGGGCCAGTATGTGTTACACAAATATTAAAAGTACCGGTTGAATTATTTTGGGAATAAATTCGGATATAGTAAGTAGCTCCTACCGTAAGTGAGGTGGCGACCAGGGAAGAGTTTCCACAGGCAACTGAAGTAAGCGATGCGCATGATCCAGAAAATAACTGGATCCTTGCCTGGGCAGGTGTTGAGCTTAATGTGATTGTTTCGGTGGACGCCTGTGCAACAAATGTATACCATACATCATTCTTATTGGTAGCTCCGCAACCGGTGATCGGTGGTGTATAGGTGCTGGAAGTAAGTGTGCCAGAAGTATTAATACAGGTAGTGGAAGAAGTTAGGGCGGTCGCATTCGCACAGATGTTATTAGCCGGCTGGGCATAAGCTCTAATAGAAGTTAGAGAAAATGCCAGTGCCATTAGTAAAATCTTTGACACGGAAATTAGTCGTTGGTTTTTCATTGGATTAGAACATTAACTAGGATTAAGCAAAATAAATTATAATATAAGCACCGGGCAAGGGCATTACTACCTGACTTTTTATCGTACAAATACGTAGAATAATCGGGTGAAACTGCTTAATCTAAATTGCATTTGGTTTATATCTTGCAAGTCCAAAATCCTGATAAACCATGTTATCTGCTAAGATCCGATTAGTATTTATTCTAACTATTGTAGTATTCTCAACTGGCCTTACTACTGCTTATGCACAGCCGGCAAACGACAATTGCGCTGGCGCTGTTACTTTAACTCCCGGTACCACCAATGCCTCCGGCACTGTTTGGAACGCCACGGCCAGTGCGGGGATACCCGTTGATTGCGCAACCGGTACCCCGGACGATGATGTGTGGTATACCTTCACAGCAACTGCTCCCAGCAACACCATTACACTTCCTGCCATTGGGGCAAATCTTAACACAAACACTCCGAAGATGCAGTTGTTTGAGGGCCCTTGTGGTTCATTGAAATCACTTGCATGTGGAGGTACTTCACTTGCCTATTATTCATATGTTCCCGGCAATGTTTATTATATCAGAGTATATTCCGGCACCACAGGTGCATTTGGTAATGCTGCGGGCTGTACGTTTAGTATCCTTGTCAGTATAAATCCGGGTAATGATGATTGTTCATCAGCTATCCTGATTCCAACCTCAACAAGCGTGCTTAAATCAGAAGGTACAGTAGTCGCTGCCACTACAAGTCCAAGTGTTCCTATTGGTGTTTGTACAGGAACACCGGACGATGATGTATGGTATAAGTTTATTGCTACAAAATCTAACCCTACTATTTCTATATCTGGCAATGGCTCTAATTTATCAGCCGCTAATACCAGGATACAATTGTTATCCGGAACCTGCGGATCTATGACCTCGGTAGCCTGTGGAACAACTTCCATAGTTGGCAGTGGTCTGACAGTTGGAAACACCTATTATGTTCGGGTGTATTCAAGTGGTGCTACTGCAATTACTACTAATGGTAATTTCAATATCAATGTTCTCAATCCTACACCAGATGTAGTAACCGATTCAACAAGTACATTATTTACCATAGATACAGTGGCTCGCCAGCTGGGCTTTCCATGGGAGGTCACTTATGGACCAGATGATTCATTATGGGTTACCGAAGCCAAAGGGTATCGGGTACTCAGAATGAGCAGCAGCAGAACGATCGCTCAACAGAATGTGGCACCGCAGCAGGTATTAAAAATTCCATTGGGTGGTTCAGAGGTTAGCTTCACCAGGTCCGTTGGTACCTGGCCACAGGGTGGTATGCAGGGACTAGTTATCCATCCGGAGTTTATGACCAACCCTGCAAAAAGATGGGTATACCTTTCCTATGTTTATTCCGGAACCTGTCCTGCAAGCCCCGCCGCCCCCTGCTATTTCAGAACGAAAATAGTACGTTGCCGTTTTTATTTTGCGGCAGATGCGGGTAATCCAACCAGTATTCCTAAAAGGGATACGCTTATAATACTTGACACTGTTATTTCAAACCTTCCGGGAAGTAATGACCATAATTCGGGTCGGCTGGCTATGGGACCCACACTGGAAGGCGGAACCTATAAATTATATTATACCATTGGCGATATGGGTGCCGGACAGTTCAATAATGCTTCCCGGACTAATAATGCCCAAAGTAAGGATACCTGTGAAGGAAAGATACTCCGTCTTAATACAGAACCTGATGGAGATGCCAGTTTTGGTGTAACGCATGATTATAATACCTGGAGGCAATGGATCCCTAATGATAATCCATTTACACATTCCGTCTTTACCAGTTTGCGAACGCCGGTTTATAGTTACGGCCATAGAAACGCCCAGGGCATCGTATGGGGAAATGTAAATGGTACCTGGAGATTATATAGTTCCGAACATGGCGACCATTCTGATGATGAGCTGAATATTATTCAGTCTGGTATGAATTACGGATGGCCTAAAGTATCGGGGCTGGCTGATGACAATTACAATACATTTGATAATACAGTGGAGCAATTCACTTTTAATGATGTACTGGCCAACCAAACAGTAGCAAATGAATTGAGCTGGGCCACTACAAATGCGGCAGTCTATAAAGATCCGATTTTCTCTTTTTTCAACTGGTCACCTTCTCAAATGGAGCCCAGTAACACTGGTAATATTTTTAACTGGGGTACTATCGCTCCTTCCAGCATTGATTTTTATAGTGGCGCAATACCAGGCTGGAAGAATTCAGTCATTGTAACTTCCCTTAAGTACGGTGCTTTCAGGTTGAAATTGAATGCCGCAGGTGATCTGATCGACAGTACAATTACCTCACTGGCCGTTGATACTTTTCCACTATTACATGGCTGGAGGGTAAGGGATATTGCATTTAATCCAAATCCAACGAGTGGAAAATTCTGGGTAGTGATCGATAGCACAGGAAGTACCTCCGGGCCTACAGGCGGATTCGGTGGGACCAACAGCTCCACAAAATCTGGCGGAAAGGTGCTTTCATTTACCTATAAAACGCTGCTGACCCTGCCGGTGAACTTTATCAGCTTTACAGGAAAGTTAATGCCTGGTCCATTCATTCGCCTGAAGTGGGTTGCTGAAATTGATAATGAGCACGCCTATTTTGATGTGGAAAAAAGGATCAATGGAAGTTGGGTGACCATTGGCAGGATAATGCCGGGATCAGCATTCAGCTTTGATGACCTTGCTCCTTTGAACGGGGATAATATATACCGGATCAAGGAAGTTAGCCTGGATGGAAAACCTGAATACAGTACTACTATAAATGTGAAGTATCAACCTTCAAATTATATTGTTTCTGTATATCCAAATCCTGTCCATAACTTTATAAATGTGAAGATCAATTCGCCAATACCAGGTAATATGCAGCTGAGTGTAATAGATATGCAGGGTAAAACAGTTTACCAGGCTGGGCAAAACCTGAATGCAGGGGTATCGCAGGTAACCATTCCGGTTAGCGGGTGGTCTGCGCAAACTTACCTGCTGAAACTGACAGACAGGTCAGGTGCAGTTATATATACCGAAAAGATCATTAAGAATTAAATAAGCACATTGTAAGCCGTTATGAAAAAATTTGCAGGGATCGCTATTTTGTTACTCTGCTTTTCACCAGTGTTCTCGCAGCAGGAGGAACAGGATTCGGTCATATCCCTTTCAAAAGTGATCATAACGGCTTTTGGTCAGAACAGATATATTCCTGAGGCTACCGCTTCTGTAAATGTGATCGACAGGCGGGCGCTGGCCAGGTATAGCAATATTTCCATTCTCCAGGCACTTAATAATACGGCCGGGGTAAGAATGGAAGAACGATCACCCGGAAGTTACCGGATCAATATCAGGGGAGGGACATTACGGTCAACCTTTGGTGTAAGAAATACCAAGGTTTACTGGAATGACCTTCCTTTGACCGATCCCGGCGGAAATACTTACCTCAACCAACTTTCCTATTATAATATCAGCTCACTGGAGATCATTAAAGGCCCGGGCAGCAGTTTATATGGTGCAGGTTCCGGTGGAGTGATACTATTGAATTCCGATCTTGAAAAAGACATCAACAGTATCAATGCAGTTATAGTTTCTGGAAGTTATGGTACTACTAATTTTGATCTTTCCGTAAATGGAGGCTCTGGTTCCGGCCAGCATAAACTTGATTATGCCCACCAGAATTCAGATGGTTACCGCGACCATACAAAAATGAGAAGGGATATCATTAGTTACCAGTCATCACTAAGAAGTAATGAAAAGGCGGAGACAAAGATCATGCTGTCATACGGCGATCTGTATTATCAAACGCCCGGAGGACTGACCAAAAAAGAATATGACAGCGCGGCCAGGATGGCAAGGCCACGGGCGGGTACGCTTCCCAGTGCCGACCAGGCAAAAGCCGCAATTTTTCAAAAGACTTTTTTAGCAGGTATTATACAGAAATATAAGTTCAGTCCGAATTTCAGCAATACTACCTCTGTCTATGGCGCCTTTACCATTTTCAAAAACCCAACATTTCGGGTCTATGAAAAAAGGGTAGAGCCGCATATGGGTGCCAGAACTGTTTTTCAATGGAAGAAAAATTTTAATGGTGGGTCCCTGCAATTGAATTTTGGCGCTGAAGGCCAGCGGGGATTTTTTAATACAAAAACCTATACTAATATCAATGGAATGCCCGGCAGTTTACAGACGGATGATGACCTGGATAACTGGACCTGGTTCGTTTTTACACAGGCTGAATTAAAGATCCGTAATGACTGGAATTTTACAGCGGGGCTAAGTTCAAACAGTTCTTCTATTCGCATCACAAGACTTTCTGTTTCCAATTTCCAGCCTATAAAAAGAACCTTTAATAATGTTTGGACCCCGAGAATAGCAGGTACCAAAAAACTGTTCAGGTCTTCCTGGATCTATGCCAGTTATTCTAAAGGGTTTTCTGCACCAATGGTCTCTGAATTACTGCCAGGAACAGTTGCGATCAATACCAGCCTGCAACCAGAGGAAAGTACCAACCTGGAAGGGGGTTTGAGAGCTAATTTTTTTAAAGAGCACCTTTTTGTAGAGTACACGCATTTTAATTATCAGCTGAAGAATACCATCGTCGTTAGAAAAGATGCGGTGAATGGAGATTATTATACAAATGCGGGCAGCACAGAGCAGATCGGCAATGAGGTACAGCTCAGCTATCGTTTCAAAAATAAGGCAGCTGGTTTTTTAGATAACGGAAGACTTGAATTTTCGCTTACCCAATATAATTTCCATTATCGCCAGTTCAAACAGGGCAATACCGACTATTCAGGAAAAAAATTACCTGGTATCGCACCACTTTCAGTTTCTGTAAATTCAGATCTTAGTTTTAAACATGGTATAGGTTTCAACGCCTACTATTTTAAAAGTGGCAGTATACAATTAAATGATGCAAACAGTTTTTCGGCCCCTGCCTATGATCTTGTCGGTTTTAAATTCAGTTACCTGTTGGGAAAAGGCAGGCATTACAGCATACAGGCATTGGCTGGTATAGATAATTTATTTAATACGAAGTATAGCCTTGGAAATGATATAAATGCCGCCGGCGATCGTTATTATAACGTGGCTTCCGGAAGAACCTGGTATGCAGGCTTTAAGGTGAAGGCCCGGAAATGACCTGCAGGCAATCCTATTTTTTCCCTCTGAAATCGCTGCTTCATCCGGGTACATCAACTTGGGGAAAGGACTTTTTTTAAGGCAGGCAAACCGCTATTTATTCACAGTACAAAAAACAGGCATATCTACCTTGTGGATCATCTGCATGCATTATAGCTTAGGGGGTATAAAACTTACCCTTATGAAATCTACCATTCTGTTGTCGGCCGTCCTGATAAGCTGCATCGTAAATGCTGCCAATCATCTTCCAGCCCGCATTGTTATGGCTCCATACAGTATTCAATCAGTGAAGCCAGATCCTGTATTCAATGCGTTTCGCGCGCACCGCCAGGGAAAGGGTATCACTACTATGTGGTCCAGATGCGACGGTTCTTTAAATGTGACCTGCTTTACTGTTATCAGGACCTATGAAGATCCTACCGATCCCTATTCAGAATGGGCCGTTGTAGGTGCTGCCAACCGTAATTCCGGCCGTAATTATCGCTTAACGGATGAAACGGTAACAGCAGGTTTTGTAAGCTATCGTATTGTGGCTTCTTTGGCCAATGGAGGCTTTGCCTATTCTGATGTGGAGACCGTGCATATCGTGCAGCAGTAAGGATCCTGAGAGGAGTTGGAAACAATCGATCTGTTTCCCAGGGATATCAACGTTTTACCAATGAAGACCTGCTGGGAAAAGCGAATGGCGTTTACCTGTTGAAACTAAAGCAAGGGCAGGAAACCAGCACGCAAAAAATTGTATTGTCGCGATAAGGCATAAAATGGTTGGTAGATGCTTTCGAAGGAAAAAAATGGCAGTTGCCCCCTCCAGGTTAAAGTAATTCACAGCCTGTTAAATAAATAATATTGTTTTCATATGATTAAGTCCTACTTTCTGGCCTTAAAACCACCAGATACATATGAAACTTGCCATTTTTACTGCATTTATCTTGGTATTAGCTAATACAGGTTATGCTCAAACTTGTTCAGGAACGCAGGGAATCGCCTACCAGCAATGGAATAATATTACTGGAACCGCTGTTTCCAATCTTACTTCCAATGTGAATTATCCCAACAATCCTTCAAGTTCCGGAACCAGAACCCTATTTGAAATGCCCACCAATCTGGGTAATAATTTTGGGGTAAAAATGTATGGTTATATCTGCCCACCCAGTACCGGGAACTATATTTTTTGGATCGCCAGTGATGCGTCAGCAGAATTATGGCTTAGCACTACAGGTAGTCCTGCTAATAAGGTGAAGATCGCTTATAATACTTCCAGTACTAATTCCAGGCAGTGGACAAAGTACGCTACCCAGAAATCAGTGTCAATTTCATTAACCACAGGCCAGCTTTATTATGTAGAAGCGTTAATGAAAGAAGCAACTGGGGCAGATAATCTTGCTGTTGGATGGTCCAAGCCCGGGCAAGCCACCAACACGGCAAGTGAGGTAATACCCGGAGCTTCCCTGAGAACAACCAATGATGTGCAGGCACCTACCTCGCCAACAAACCTCAGCGCTTCCAGCATATCCCAAACCGGTTTATTTTTAAGATGGACAGGTTCAACTGATAATATTGCAGTAACAGGTTATGATGTATACAGGAATGGAACAAAGGTCAACGGTTCAAATATTACCAGTACGAGTTATGCTGTTTCCGGGCTTTCTCCGGCAACTGCTTATTCTTTTTATGTTATCGCCAGAGACGCGGCAGGTAACCAAAGTGCGCCTGGCGGATCCATTAATGTAACCACCCTGGTGCCGGGTACGCCCACAGAATCTTTTTCCATGCGTACAGTAATTGCAAACCAACGAATGCCGCATGACCTGGTTTATGGCCCAGATAATAATATCTGGTATACCGAGCGATTTGCAGGTAAAGTGAGTTTTGTTAATCCGCAGACCGGAGTAAAAACAGTGGTGCTTAGTTTAGGTAGTGCCATGGTGAATGTAGGTGGCCAGGATGGTTTATTGGGGTTAGCCCTGCATCCGGAGTTCCTGACCGGTAAGCCATATGTTTATATTTCCTATACTTACCAGTCAGTAAGCGCTACCGTCAGAAAGACAAGGATCGAGCGTTATACCTATAACTCAGGCACGCAATTGCTGGAATCTCCAGTTACCATTCTTGAAAATATACCAGGAAGCAATGATCACAACTCTTCCAGATTAGCAATCGGCCCGGATCTTAAATTATATTATTCAGTGGGTGATATGGGTGCGGGACAATTTGATAACCTGACCAGAACAAACAATGCCCAAAACCTTGCAATTTACGAAGGGAAAATTCTAAGGTTGAATACTGAGTTGGTGAACAATTCATGGATTCCTGCAGATAATCCCTTTACCAATGCAGGGCAACCAACTGCTGTGTATACCTATGGCCATAGAAATCCGCAGGGACTGGTTTGGGGTGCGGTAAATGGAGTTCCTATGCTTTATAGCAGTGAGCATGGTCCATATAGTGATGATGAGATCAATATCATTGAAGCAGGAAGGAATTATGGCTGGCCAATGGTGATAGGTTGGTGCGATAATAATTACAATGGACGTACTACGGGCAATTTTACCATAGTTAATGAGGAAGTGAATTGCAATACGCTTAATGCCCGCGAACCGCTTCGTTCTTTGTTTCCCTCATCCAACCCTCCCACCGGAGGTGATAATATGACCTGGCCTTCCACTGCTCCTTCAGGAACCGATTTTTATGGAAGTGCAGCAATACCTGGATGGCAGAATTCCCTGTTGATCGCTGAATTAAAAAAAGGCGCGATCGCCAGGCTTAAATTGAGTAGTGATGGAAGAAGTATTATTTCAGATACCATTAACTATTTCCTGGGATTAGGTCGATTCAGGGATGTGGTAGTTTCACCGGATGGTTTAAAGATCTATGTGGCCTGCGATTCCAGTGGATCTACCTCCGGGCCTACAGGAAATGTAACTACAACCCCTGCCAACCCAGGAAGTATATTGGAATTCACGTACCAGCCCGCCCCTTCTAACCGATATGTGAGGACACTGGTAGCGGAAGAAAAAACTGACAGAACGGTGGATGTATATCCAAATCCGGCAAGTACGTATGTCGTGGTATATAATTATAAGGAAGAAAAACAACGTACTATATTCCTTTATGATATCAATGGAAGGCTGGTGAACCAACAGCGGTCATATCAAACAGCTACCAGGATCGAAACTGGCAGCCTGCGAAATGGAGTATATGTCCTTAAAGTTGTTGATGCCAACAGTAAGGTGGTAAGAACTGAAAAAATAATCATTCAACATTAAAGGTATTTATAAGTAGGGGCGGGGAATCTTGTAGTTTTGTCTTGTGTATACACTCAAAAAATCACTTGGCCAGCATTTTCTTAAGGACGAAAATGTTTGCCAGAAGATCGTGGCTGCCATACGGGAAACCCCTTTTCAGCAATTACTGGAAGTAGGTCCCGGTGGAGGCGCCCTTACTAAATACCTGCTGGAGATCCCCGGTATTGAATTCATGGCTGTAGAGCTGGATACTGAAAAAGTAAACTGGCTGCTGGAGAATTATCCTTCCATTAAAGGACACATCATTCACCAAAGTATTCTCGACCTGGCGCCGCCATTCGAAGGCCGGTTTACTGTGGTCGGTAATTTCCCCTATAATATTTCTACGGAGATCCTTTTCAAAGTAATGGAATGGGGTGACCAGGTAGAATGCATGGTGGGGATGTTTCAAAAAGAAGTGGCCCAGCGGGTCGCATCCAAAGAAGGCAATAAGATCTATGGTGTTACCAGCGTATTGGTCCAGGCATTTTTTGAGGTGCAGTATTTATTTGATGTAAATGAAGGAAGTTTCAACCCTCCTCCAAAGGTTAAAAGCGGTGTGATCAGGCTGGTACCCAGGAAAGAAAAGCTGGGTATGAAAAGCCGTCAGTACCTGGTGCAATTGGTAAAGGCAGCTTTTAACCAGCGAAGGAAAACCCTGCGAAATGCAGTAAAAGATCTTTTTGATCTGAAAGAGTTAAGTGATGAATTATTTAATAAAAGAGCAGAACAATTAAGTGTGGAAGATTTTGCCGCGTTAACATTCCGAATGAAATGAAAAAACTTATCATCACTGCCAGGGCTCATCCTATACTGATCGAAAAACTGGAGCTGCAGGGTTTCCAGGTAGACTATGCGCCTTCCATTACCTATGAGGAGTTGATGGAGAAGATCCATGAAATGGAAGGATTGATCATTACCACACGTATAAAAGTTGATAAAGCATTATTGGATCGTGCAGAAAAACTGAAATGGATAGGAAGACTTGGCTCCGGAATGGAATTAGTGGATGTGACCTATGCAGAATCAAAAGGCATTCGTTGCGAAGCGAGTCCTGAAGGCAACCGTAACGCAGTAGCAGAACATACTTTGGGCCTGCTGCTTTCATTGATGCAGCGGATAGCCTGTTCGGCCGAAGAAGTAAAACAGGGCGTATGGAAAAGGGAAGAGAACCGCGGGACTGAACTTTATGGAAGGACCGTTGGTATCATTGGATTTGGCAATACAGGCAGCAGTTTTGCCCGTTTGTTACAACCATTTGATGTAACCGTTTTGGCCTTTGATAAATACCGCGCAGGTTTTGGCAGCGGTTATGTAAAAGAAGCCAGTCTGGAGCAGGTTTGTCGCTATTCAGAGGTGATAAGTTTACATGTACCTCTTACAAAAGAAAGTTTTCATCTGGCCAATGCGGCATTTTTCAGTGCCCTGGAAAAAAAGCCCTGGATCCTCAACACTTCCAGGGGAAAAGTGTTGGATACAAAAGCGCTGATCGATGCCCTCAGAACAGGGAAGATAAGCGGGGCTGGACTTGATGTGCTGGAAAATGAGAATCTTGCAGAACTCAGTACTGATGAAAAAGAATCAATTGATTGGCTTGGGCAGCAGAAAAATGTGATCATTACACCGCATATTGCGGGTTACACCAATGAAGCCCTGGTAAAAATGGCGGAAGTGCTGTATCAAAAATTATTTCCCTGATATTTTTAGTCTAAAGCACATTTTCTCAATATTGGAATAAATTTCTATCTTTGTAATCATTATTGCAACGCTTCAGCACCCGTCTGAGGCGTTGTTATTTTTTTTATCAAACCAGAGCATATGTCAGACATTCAATACGTGACCAAGGATACCCTTGACCAGATGAGGGCCCAGCTTCAGCGCATGAAAGGTGTAGAAAGGCCGGCAGCCAGTCGGGCCATTGCGGAAGCCCGTGAAAAAGGAGACCTGAAAGAGAATGCGGAATATGATGCCGCCAAAGAAGCGCAGGGAATGCTGGAAGCCAAGATCGCCGCCCTGGAAGGCGCCCTTTCCAACATTCGTGTGCTGGATGAATCGAATATTGATACCAGTAAAGTTTCTATACTAACTAAAGTAACCCTTACCAACCTGGGGACTAAAAAACAGGTGACTTACCAGATCGTGAGCGAAAAAGAAGCCGATCTTAAAGCAGGAAAGATCTCTGTAACCTCACCGATCGGAAGAGGTATATTAGGCAAACTGGTGGGTGATACGGCTGAAGTGCAGGCGCCTGCCGGTACGCTTAAATTCAGGATCGAGCATATCACGGCATGACCATCTTTGAAAAAATAGTAGCAGGGGAGATTCCTTGTTTCAGGATCGCAGAGAATGAAAAATTCTTCGCCTTCCTGGATATTTTTCCATTAAGGCAGGGGCATGTGCTGGTGATACCCAAAACAGCTACAGATAAATTTTTTGACCTCCCCGACCAGGTACTTTCTGAAATGCTGGTCTTTGCAAAACCTATCGCAAAAGCAATTGAAAAAAGTTTTGATTGCGACCGCTGTGGGATCAGTGTACTTGGACTGGAAGTGCCGCATGCGCATCTTCATCTTGTTCCTGTAAACTCTTCGAATGATCTCAATTTTACAAGGTCCAAACCCAAAGCTTCTGATGAAAGCCTGAAGGAAGCACAGTTAAGGATCCTTGCTGCAATGAACCAGGCTTAACTCATTTCCTTTTTTTAACGGTGACCCTTGAAGGGTTTTGTTTTAAAAAATCTTCCCAGCCTTTCAGGTTCTTTGAGCCTGAGATCAGTTTTTGCGGACCCGATTGGTGATGGTGACAAAGCGCTACGGCCAGGGCATCGCTGGCATCATAATGGGTAGGTGTTTCTTTTATAGCGAAGATGGATAGAAGCATTTTCATGACCTGTTCTTTTCCCGCATTACCATTACCGGTAACAGATTGCTTTACTTTTTTAGGAGAGTATTCGGTCACTTCAAGTCCGTGACGCATGGCTGCTGCGATAGCAACACCCTGGGCCCTTCCAAGTTTTAGCATGCTCTGCACATTTTTTCCGAAGAAAGGGGCCTCAATGGCAAGATCATTTGGTTCATATTTGATGATCAGTCCGCTCACGGTATTAAAGATCATCTGCAGTTTTTTGTAGGTATCCTTTGCTTTTCCGGGTTTAAGTACGCCAAATTCAAGCAGGCTCAGCTTTTGCTGGTTCACAGCAATCACAGCATAGCCCATCATTAAGGTGCCGGGATCTATGCCCAGTATTATTTTATCTGGCTTTTGCAGGGAGGATGTATTTTTACAAGATTAATGAAGCTGACCCGAAATAGCAAAATCTTCATCAACTACTTCCTGGGTCCCATGTTGTTTTGCTGGTTGTTCTGGTCCATTTATCAGCAAATAGCCCATCAGCCCGGATTGAAACAGGCCTGGCAACAGATCATCCGGTCATGGAATGTTGATAAACTACTGTTGCTTCTTGCTTCATTAGGGTTAATGCTTTTTAACTGGGGACTGGAGGCCTATAAATGGAAGCTCGCCGTAGCACCTGTTCAGCGGATCCCCTTTCTTCAGGCATTGCAGGCCATATTCGCCGGGGTTTCTTTTTCTGTTACCACCCCAAATCGTGTGGGTGAATATTTCGGAAGACTGATGTATGTAAAAGAAGGCAGCCGGTTAAGGACGATCTCCGTTTCCATTGTTGGCAGCATCAGCCAGCTTATCATCACTTTATTATTTGGTTTAGCTGGCCTGCTGGTGTTAAGGCCCCTTATCATACAGGAAGGTATGGTGAATGAGACCTGGATGCAGGTACTGATAAGCGGGGTATCGCTGGTGCTGATCGGTTTTTTATTATTCTATTTCCGGTTGAGATGGATATTGCATTTATTGAGCAGGCCAGGGCTGAAAAAATTATTTTATCTCATAGAGGCATTGGAACAACTTGATACTAAAATTCTTCTGCAGATGTTACTGATCTCGCTCTTCCGTTTCCTTGTTTTCGGTCTGCAGTATTACCTGTTTTTTTATTTATTTGAAGTGGATCTTACTTTGCTGCAATCATTCTGGACGGTGAATGTTTCTTTTCTGGTAATGGCCGTGATACCTACGATCGCCATAGCTGAGTTGGCGCAAAGAGGCAAAGTAGTGATCACCCTGGCGGGATTATTCAGTGGCAATCATTTAGGGATCACGCTGGCTACAGCGGCGGTCTGGATGGTTAATTTGATTTTTCCCGCGCTGATCGGAAGTTTGCTGATACTTAAGAAAAGAAAGATCGTTACAGCCTGATCAAAGTTCACTGAGACGGAAAAAATTCCCTGGCCTTATTCCTTTCTCAGTTACCTGCAGGTCGCAGCATTCATATTCCCTGTCATGTTCGAAGAACAGTACATAATTTTTCTCTGCAGCTTCCTGCAGGAAAGATCTTTTCTCATTCAATGTGGTGAGCGGGAACATATCATAGGCCATTACATAGGGCAATGGGATATGCGCCTGTGAGGGAAGCAGGTCGGCCATAAATACCAGGGTCCTTCCTTTATATTCTAGTTGAGGAAGCATCATAGAATTGGTATGCCCGTTTACAAAACGGATATCAAATCCTGGAAGAAATGGGGTGGAGCCCAGTTTATTATTTTCAAAGGCTGCGGTGGCTATAAAATTCAACTGACCAGTTTCCTGTATCGGGAGAATATTTTCTTTCAGGAAGGAAGCTTTTTCCCGGTCATTTGGATTAACTGCCCATTCCCAATGCTCTTTATTGCTCCAGTATTTTGCATTGGGGAATGCGGGAACCAGTTTATCCCCTTCTCTTTTTATACTTCCCCCGCAATGGTCGAAATGCAGGTGGGTAAGAAATACATCGGTGATATCTTCCATTGAAAATGCATGCGTATGGAGGGAAGAGCGGAGGCTGTCATTTCCATGCAGGTAATAATGGCCGAAAAATTTAGCATCCTGCTTGTCGCCCATGCCATTATCTATCAATATCAATCTTCCTTCCAGTTCCACCAGCAGGCAACGCAGGGCCCAGCTGCACATATTATTTTCATCGGCAGGGTTCAGCTTATTCCAGATGCTTTTGGGTACCACGCCAAACATGGCGCCTCCATCTAATTTGAAATAACCGGTATTTATACTATATAATTTCACAATGAATTTATTGATTTTGATTTTTTATAGGCGATGTAAAGGATCAAAAGTCCGATGATAAAAAATGCCATAAGTGCAAGTATGCTTTCACGCATGCTTCCCGTAAGGTGGGTAATGAATCCAAAACTGAACATGCCTACCACAATGGCTATTTTTTCAGTGACATCAAAGAAGCTGAAAAATGAGGCCGTATCATTCGTTACCGGCATCAGTTTACTATAGGTACTTCTGCTCAGCGATTGAATACCTCCCATAACCAATCCTACTACAGCTGCCACGCCAAAGAATTGCCATTTGCTGAAGAGGAAGAAATAAGCATATACGCAAACAGTGGCCCAGAGCAGGATCACCAGCATCAGTATTTTGAAATTACCAAATCGTTCGGAAAGCCGGCTCATCATAATGGCGCCTGCTATGGCCAGCAACTGTATGATGACGACAGTAAGGATCAGCGTAGTGGTATCCAGTTTGAGTTCTTCTTTTCCAAAATTGGTGGCGATCAGCATCACCGTCTGTACGCCCATATTATAAAAGAAAAAAGAACAAAGGAATAACCAGAGTACCGGCATGGATTTTACTTGCCTGAAAACTTTGCCCAGTTCATGAAAACCATTGGCGAAAATATTCTTGTCATTCTTTTTTCCTGCGGCAATGCTTTGTGGTAAACGCTTAAAGGTTATCTGCGCGAATCCGAACCACCAGATACCCACCAGTACAAACGTAATACGCACCGCCATACTTTGGGAAGCCGCATCATCGGCAGCCATCATGACCAAAACAAATCCAATAACCTGGAGCAATACGCTGCCAATATATCCCATGGTAAAGCCTTTGGCACTGATGCGGTCGCGATCCTCGGGTGCCGCGATCTCAGGTAAATAAGAATTATAAAATACCAGGCTTCCCCAAAAGCCAACTGTGGCAGTGATCATCAGGATGGTTCCAAGTAATAAATTATGGGCGTTAAAAAAATAGAAACCTACGCAACTGAGGGATCCCAGTGTAACGAAGAATTTCATGAAACTTTTTTTGTTCCCATTATAATCGGCAATGGAGCTTAAAATGGGTGAGCTGATCGCCACGATAAGAAAAGCCACAGCCAGGGTATAATCATATAAAGAAGAATTGGGAATATGTTTGAACCAGAGAAAGTCAATATAATCCGTTTTAGTGGCGTCATTACCGTCGCCGGTGATGCCCAGGTAATAGATCGGGAAGAAAGTGGTGGTGATAACCAGGTTATAAACAGAATTGGCCCAATCGTACATGGCCCATCCGTTCACAACCTTTTTTGGGGCGGTTTGCATGAAATTGCTTTGGTTAAAAATAAGGATAATGTACTATCCCCTGATAACGCCGAAATAAAGAAGACCAAGGATAAGAAGACCTGCAATGATCCGGTAAATGCCAAAGACCCGGAATCCATGCTTCTGCAAATAGGCGATAAAGCTTTTTATGGCGATCATGGAAACCAGGAAGGAGATCAGGCATCCCAGGCCCAGCAGAGCCAGGTTACTGTTGTGTAAAGCTTCAGGTGTTTCTTTGTACGTATCGTAAAGTTCTTTGGCAGTGGCAGCGGCCATGGTTGGTACGGCCAGGAAAAAAGAAAACTCGGCAGCTACACGGCGACTAAGTCCGGAGGCCATTCCCCCAATAATTGTGGCAGCGCTTCTACTTACACCTGGAAACAGGATTGAAAGTATCTGGAACAGACCCACTTTAATGGCGGTAGGATTGTTCATATCCTCTTCCTTTTCAATTTTAGGATGAGAGAACCATTTATCTACAAAAAGGAGGATGATACCACCGACCACTGTAATAATAGCAATAATGGCCACACTTCCGAGAATATGATCAATATGTTTTTTCAACAATGCGCCGGCAATAAGGGATGGGATAACGGCAAGGATGATGCGCACATAAAAGCCCCAGGACTTGAAATTCACGAATTTTTTCCAGTATAATATCACTACCGCCAGGATGGCCGCCAGCTGGATCACGATATCGTACATTTTCACAAAGGCGTCGCTGGGGTCTATATCCATCATGGCCTGCGCAAACTTCATATGGGCCGTGGAGGAGATAGGAAGGAATTCGGTCACTCCTTCTACGATCGCAGTAATGATCGCCTGTAATGTAGTCATGGTATATAAAAAAAATAAAGCGGAACCTGCCGCTTTAAAAATTTAGAAATGCCTGATCAGCTTTTTGCCGACCTCGGTGTTTTGAAGATCGCGAATACTTCGATCACCAGTCCCAGTAATACGAGCACAGGAGCAACGGTGATACGGGTAAAACTGTATACAGCCGATTTATCAAAAACAGCGGGATCCGTATTGCTGGTACCGCCAGACATCAGTATCATGCCAAGGGCGATCACAATAATACCTGCCAGCATCCACATATAATTCTCAAGGCTGAACATCGGGGCGTTATTATTCTCTTTCATTCGAAATAATTAGGGTTGCAATATACTACTAAAAGGTTGAGAAGTTGAGAGGTTGAGGGGTTGAGGTTGTGAGTTTAAGGTTAATACAGTTCATCCAGTTTCATCTTCAGGTATTTGACCACTGACCGGTGGGTACTTACCAAGGTGATAGCTACGCCGGTAACGATAAGGGTTAAGAACAGAAGTATCAGGGAACCGCTATCATGAATGGTTTGCAACTGGGTTATAGAATTTTCAAAAACCATTATGATAATATAGAGTGCCAGGGAAGCCAGGAGGCCGCTGGTGGCTCCATTAATAATAGCCCTGGTATTCAATGGTTTGGCTATAAAACCGCGGGTGGCTCCCACCATTTGCATGGTCTTTATCAGGAAGCGGTTGCTGAACATGGCCAATCGAATGGTATTATCTATCAGGATAATGACCACAATGGAAATAATGATCACCAGTACCAGCAGGGCAATACCGATCACCCTGAAATTACTGTTCAGTTTACCGATCAGGGCCTCGGGGTATTTTACATCGGTCACATAGGTTCTTGCTCCCAGGTCGGCCTGTATATTGGCAAGAGTATCCAGCTGAACATATTGTTTTTTGATACGGAAGTAAATAGCATTGGGGAGGGGATTATCGTTCAGCACCTTGCTCCAGTCCTCATTTTCATCCTGCATATAGATGGTCTTGGCTTCTTCTTTAGAAACATAGCGAATGGATTTTACATAGGGCCTGGAGGCGATATAATCCATCAGGTTTACACTATCCTTTGGGTTCAGGTTTCCCAGCAGGTATACCCGCACTTCCACATTTTCCTTGAAATAATCGCGAAGTTTATTCGCATTGATCACCAGCCAGCCGATAATGCCTAAAAAGAAAAGCACCAGGGTAACGCCCAGTACGGACATAAAGTAAGATGGTTTTCCACGCTTAATAGAAGCTCTTCCGGTTTGCGCCATAAAATCATTGGGTTTAGCTAAGGGATACCCTCCTCAGCATTTTTAATGGACTAATCCCTTAAGGTTGAGGCAAAAATAACAGAATTACTCTGGCTATCCGTATTTTTGTTGCCCCTTTGGGGCCGTTTCTTCTAACGATTGCCAGCCGCTAATATTTTGCGGGTTCGATGAGGTTTAATTTTTTTAGACCTTCTTTCACAAACAGGGATTGGCGGCATAAAATTATTTTTTCCGGCAAAATTTAAAATGATGGAGTATCAGTTCAGGGATATTGAAAAAAAATGGCAGCAACGCTGGAAGGATAGCAAAGCCTATAAGGTCTCCAACCAGAGCAACCGACCTAAATATTATGTGCTGGATATGTTCCCTTATCCCAGCGGTGCCGGATTGCATGTGGGTCACCCCCTGGGCTATATAGCTTCTGATATTTTTTCAAGATTTAAAAGATTGCAGGGCTTTAATGTGCTGCATCCAATGGGTTATGATGCATTTGGATTGCCGGCGGAGCAATATGCTATTGAACATGGCATTCACCCGGCAATATCCACGGATAATAATATCAATAATTTCAGGCGACAACTGGATAATATTGGATTTTGTTTTGACTGGCACCGCGAGATACGTACCAGTGATGCCGGTTATTATAAGTGGACGCAATGGATCTTTTTGCAGTTGTTCCATGCTTATTACGACAGGAGTGAACGCAGGGCAAGGCCGATCAGCCAGCTGGTGGAAGCGTTTGAAAAGAGTGGCAACGTCTCCCATCCCCTGCCCAATGCCCAGTACCCTGTTCAATCATTCACAGCCGAAGAATGGAACTCATTTAAGGAAAAAGAGCGTCAGGACCTGCTGATGGAATATCGGTTAGCATATTGCGGAACCGGAGAAGTGAACTGGTGCGAAGCGCTGGGAACGGTATTGGCCAATGATGAGGTAGTGAATGGCGTGAGTGAAAGAGGTGGCCACCCGGTGGTAAAGAAAAAACTTCGTCAATGGTATTTACGTATCACCGCCTATGCCGATCGTTTGCTGGAAGGTTTGGATAAGGTGGAGTTCAGTGATGCGATGAAAGAAATGCAAACCAACTGGATCGGAAGGTCGGAAGGAGCGGAGGTGAATTTTGCAGTAGGCAGTGAGGAGTTGGCAGTATATACAACAAGACCTGACACCATCTTTGGAGTGGATTTTATGGTGCTCGCCCCCGAGCATGAATTGGTACAGCAGATCACTACGGATGAACAACGGTCAGCCGTTGAAAATTATTTGGATTACGTGAATAGTCGCAGTGAAAGGGAACGAATGGCGGAGAAAAAGATCAGCGGTGTTTTTACAGGGGCCTATGCGATCAATCCTTTCAGCGAAAAAAAGATCCCGGTATGGATCAGTGAATATGTGCTGGCGGGTTATGGTACCGGGGCCATTATGGGGGTTCCCTGCGGCGACCAGCGGGACCACGCGTTTGCCAGGCATTTTTCCATTCCCATTACAAATATTATCGGGCAGTATTATAATGGCGAGGAGGCAAACCCCACCAAAGAGGCTATACTGGAAAACTCAGGATTCCTTGATGGAATGGTGATGAAAGATGCCATGCCTTTTATTATTAATAAGATCGAAGAGAAAGGCATTGGAAAAAGAAAGGTGAATTTTAAAATGAGGGATGCGGCCTTCAGTCGCCAGCGCTATTGGGGTGAACCCTTTCCTATTAAATGGGTGGATGGCATAGCTAATCCTTTAAAAGAATCGGAACTGCCCCTGGAACTGCCCCATGTAGATACCTATAAACCCGGTCCGGAAGGGGAAGGGCCATTGGCCAATATTCCTTCCTGGGTGGAGCAGGAACTGGAGACCAACACCATGCCCGGTTATGCAGGAAGCAGCTGGTATTTTTTGAGATATATGGATCCGCATAATGACCAGGAATTTTGCAACCGGGCCGTAAGTGATTACTGGAACCAGGTGGACCTTTATATAGGCGGAACGGAACATGCAGTTGGGCATTTATTATATAGCAGGATGTGGACCAAGGCGCTTTTCGACCTGGGCCATATCGGTTTTGAAGAGCCATTCCGCCGTTTATTGAACCAGGGAATGATCCAGGGTTCTTCCAGGTTTGTGTACAGAATAGCGGGTAAAAATGAATTTGTTTCCTATGGGTTGAAAGACCAGTATGATACCCAGGCGATCCATGTGGATGTAAATATGGTGGATGGGGTAGAGCTGGACCTGGAACAATTTAAAAAATGGCGAGGTGGCGAATATGCCCAGGCCGGTTTTATTTTAGAGAACGGGAAATATCTATGCGGGGTAGAGACGGAGAAGATGTCAAAGTCAAAATTCAACACCGTAAATCCTGATGACCTGGTACAGAAATATGGCGCCGATACATTCCGGATGTATGAAATGTTTTTAGGTCCGGTAGAAGTAAGTAAACCATGGGATACAAAAGGGATAGAAGGGGTGCATCGTTTCCTGAAAAAATTATGGCGGTTATTCTATGATGAACAGAAAGGAAAGCAATGGACGGATTCGCCGGCCACTGATGCGGAGAAAAAAATACTTCATAAGACCATTAAGAAAATAGGCGAGGATACGGAGCGCTTCAGTTTTAATACCTGCGTAAGCGCATTCATGATCTGTGTAAATGAGCTCAGCGAGCTTAAATGCTATAAGAAGGAGATATTAGAACCTTTGCTGGTCCTTTTAACCCCCTATGCACCGCATATTGCCGAGGAGCTTTATTCTGCCTTGAATGGCAATTCGGACCAAAGCGTTCTGGATGCTTCCTTCCCTGCCTTGCAGGAAAATTATATTAAAGAGACCTCCAAGGCGTATCCGGTGGCTATCAATGGCAAAACAAGAACGGAGCTTACCATTGAATTAAGCGCCAGTCAGCAGGAAGTGGAAGAACTGCTGCTTAAGGATGCGGTAGTACAGAAATGGCTGGATGGAAAGGCGCCCAAAAAGATCATATATGTTAAGAATAAGATGATCAATGTGGTGGTTTGACCCGCTTTAAATAGCTCCCCTTCAGTTTATTATTATTTTTTGTGGTAAGATAAAAATTCTTGAACTTAGAACCCAACCTTGTCCTGCCTTATTAATTAAACTGCTTTATGAGAAAAATTTACCTGCTGCTTATTGCTGCCACATTATCTTTTTGCGCAAGCTCCCAAAACGTAAACGTAGCCGGCGCTGTAGCCGGAAACGGTACTTATGCCACCCTTGCAGATGCCTTCACGGCGATCAATGGTGGGGTACAAACCGGTGCCGCCATTACAATCACCATAGTAAATAATACCAGTGAACCTGCTGCAGGTGCAATATTGAATGCGGGTGCCTGGACCTCGATCAGTATTACTCCGTCCGGGGGTGCCCGTACCATTTCGGGTGCAGCAACCGCAGGTATACCCCTGATCGATCTAAGTGGTGCAGATAATGTTACCATTGATGGATTGAACTCCGGCGGAAATTCGCTTACCATTGAAAATACAACCGTATCTGCTACCAGTGGTACCTCAACGATAAGGTTTATTGGAGGTGCAGCCAACAATACTATAACCAATTGTTCAGTAAAAGGCTCCGGTACCATGAGTGTAGCCACCAATGGTGCCGTTATCTTTTTTAGTACCGATGCAGTTAGTGGAAGTGGTAATGATAATAATACCATTTCCAATTGTAATATCGGTCCTTCCGGATCCAACCTTCCCACTAAAGGTATTTTAGGAAATGGCTCTACTACCACTACTGCCGTGGGCAATAGTGGCATCGTCATCACCAACAATAATATTTTTGATTTTTTTGGTCCCGCGGTTACCAGTTCCGGTATTGCAGTGAATGGAGGATGTAATACGTGGACCATCACCAATAACCGTATTTATCAAACAGGCACCCGTACCTGGACAACAGGAGCTACTCACCGTGGAATTGACCTGAACAGCAGTACCTCCACCAGTGGAGTCCAGGGAATGACAGTAACGGGGAATATAATAGGTTATTCCTCTAATACTCAGACCGGCACCTATACATTAACAGGATCTACCGGTAAGTTCCAGGGTATTTTCCTTAGCGCGATCGCCGGCGGCACGGTTAATAATATCAACAATAATACCATTGCCAGTGTTAGCCTGACAGGTGTTACCTCCAGTGGTACCAGTACCAGCTGTCCTTTCCTCGGCATCCTTGTAAGTAACGGACTTGCCATTACTAACAGTAATACTATCGGAAGCCTTTCCAGTACCGGCTCACTTACTTTTTCTACGACTACCACCTCATCTACAGATGCTATGGGTATTTATAATTTTAGCCTGGATGACTGGACCGCCAATAACAATTCAGTTGGCAGCATTTCGGTAACCAATGCAGGGGCCTCGGGAACCTTTATCATTTACGGGTTAAGAGCCAATACTTCAACCACCAAATCATTTTTTGCTACGGGGAATAATATTGGCGGAACTGTTGCCAATTCCATTCAGCTTACCTCCACAGGTACTTCTTCGCAGGTGTTAGGAATGTGGAGTACAAATGCTGCTGCCAACTGGACATCCAATACTATACGCAATCTCACCAATAACAATGGCACAGGTACAACTACCACTGCATCAGTGATCGGTATGGGAGTTACTACTACCACTCCTAATCATACCCTGTCCCAGAATATCATATTTAATCTTACAAATACAAACACTACTGCTGCTACAACTGTTACCGGTATCCAGTTTACCGGTTCAACAGCGAATATTGTGCAGCGCAATTTCATTTATGGGTTAACATCCGCCACCAACAGTGCAACTGCTGAGGTGAACGGTATAAGAGTTGCGGGAGGCACTACCACTTATCGCAATAATATGATCGCGCTGGGCGCGGGCATTAGTAATGCTATAATTGTAAGTGGTATCAACGAACCTTTAGGCACCGACAATATCTGGAACAATACTGTTTATATTGGCGGTACTGCCACTGCAGGAACTGCCAATTCTTTTGCCTTTAACAGCACACAAACGGTGAATACCCGCAGTTTTCGCAATAATATTTTTGTAAATGCAAGGGTCAACAGCGGAGCCACCGGTAAGAACTATGCTGTACAGGTGGGTGGTACTACCCCCAATCCCACAGGTCTTACTATCAACAATAATATTTATTTTATTTCCGGGTCAGGTAC
Source organism: Chitinophagaceae bacterium (assembly GCA_016720565.1). Lineage (GTDB taxonomy): Bacteria > Bacteroidota > Bacteroidia > Chitinophagales > Chitinophagaceae > JJ008. Next base: position 217,737 of record JADKKJ010000011.1, on the reverse strand, counting down.
TGTCTTTGGCCGCTTTAATGCTGCAGATGTGGCAGACCTGGCAGGCTGGAGGATAGCCGTTGGCCAGGATGGTTCCAGTGGATTTTCCGATCCGCAATTACTGAATCCTACGGCTGCCATACCTGATCTGCATCTGCATCCAACGAATCCTACCCCTGCTGAGGGTAATGGCGTAGATCTTGGTGTTACCGATGATTTCGATGGGGAGACCCGCGCCTCTCTTACTCCTGTGGATATTGGAGCTGATGCCGGCAATTTTGTGCTGCTGGATATTTTCCCTCCCAATATTAGCTATACTGCACTGACGAATACATTGTGTAGTACAAACAGAAATTTATCTGCAACAATTACCGATGCGGGTGGAATTAATACAACGGCCGGAACGGCACCTCGCATTTATTATAAAAAGTCTGCGAATGCCAATACCTGGGCAGACAATACCAATGCCACCGATGGCTGGAAATTTACAGAGGCCACTAATGGTTCGTCACCATTTAGCTTTACCATAGACGTGTCAAAGATCTTTGGTGGATTTTCAGGTGGTGATGTACTGCAATATTTTGTAGTGGCCCAGGACCTGGCTTCTCCAGTCAATGTAGGGATCAACAGTGGAAGTTTTGCCGTGGTTCCTTCCAGTGTAAACCTGACAGCAGCTGCGTTCCCGATCTCAGGATCCATAAACAGCTATACCCTTGCTGCCGGAGGTTTGAGCGGAACGGTTACAATAGGTGCGGCAGGTAATTATACCTCCCTTACAGGCGCAGGTGGTTTATTTGCTACCTTGAATAGCGGGGGACTTACCGGTAACCTTACCGTAAATATTATTGATGCATCTGTAACTGAAACAGGTGCCACGGCATTGAATGCCATTAATTATGGTTGTGCCGGCCCTTATACGCTTCTGATCCGGCCAAATGCAGGCCTGGCAGCAACACTAACAGGAACCAATGCTACTTCACTGATTAAGATTAACGCGGCAGATTATGTAACCATTGATGGTGTGAACAGTGGCGGTGCATCCTTAACCATCCAAAATACCAACTCAGGAAGTGCCACGGTTATTTGGATAGCCAGCAATGGTATAGATGGCGCTACCAATAATACCATTAAGAACTGTACCATTATTGGAAATGCGGGATTAACCACGGTTGGTGGAATCATTGCCAGTGACGGCGCCACCCTGGGAAATGCCGCTACGGCTGCTAATGATAATAATACCATACAGGGAAATACTATAAAGTCGGCGCAGAATGGTGTATATATCTCAGGGCTTGCCACCACATTTGACCGCAACTGGAACATTAGCCAAAATGTCATTGGTTCAACGGTTGCCCTTGAAAAAATGGGATTCCGCGGCATAGGCATATTAAGCTGCGGGGATTTTACAATTAATGGCAATACCATAAGCGGTGTGTTGTCTTCTACCGGAAGTTCTGCTACCATGACCGGTATTTCGGTATTTAACGGAATTCAAAATGGTGTCATAACCAATAATATCATTTCAGATATTAAGCAGGTGAATACCACCGGTTGGGGTGCAAATGGAATTGGGTTGTTCGCCACCACTACTGCTTCCAATTTGCGTGTGGCAAATAATATCATTAGTGATGTAACCGGTAATGGTTTTTCCGGCACCACTGCCAGCGATAATGGGTATGGCATTATGGTGAATTCTGGAGGCGGATATAATATTTACCATAATACCGTGGTGATGAATACCAACCAGGTCGCAGCCGGTTCAATAACGGGCGCTATCAATTTCGCGACCGGTGCAACTGGCAATGTGGATTTGCGCAATAACATATTTGTAAATACACAAACGGTAGGAACAGACAGGTATGCAATCCTTTCAAATGCACCTAATACTATTTTTACCACGATTGATCATAATGATTACTATACCGCAGGTCCGAACCTTGGTTTTATAGGAAGCACAAACAGGGTGGACCTGGCAGCCATACAGGCTTCATTTGGTGGAAATGTGAATTCTCAAAATGCCTTACCGACTTTTGTATCTGCTACTGATTTCCACCTTACCAACGCCAATGGCAATAACTGGTGTTTGGATGGAAAAGGAACACCTATTGCGTCAGTACCTACGGATATAGATGGTAACACCAGAAGTACCACTCCGTTTGCTATGGGACCTGACCTGGGCGCTGACGAATTTGTTGCTTCCGGGTTTGTAGTAAATGATCCTGCAGCTGTTTGTCCAACTGCAACCGTTGATCTTACAGCAGCAGCAATTACCGCGGGATCGATGGGCGGTTTAACCTTTACTTACTGGACAAATGTAGCAGCAACTATTCCTGTTGCCACTCCAACAGCAGTAGGTGCAGGTACCTATTATATTAAAGCTTCTAACGGAACATGCTATCTTGTAAAACCGGTGGTTGTCTCCTTCAACTCACTTCCTCTTGTGTTTAATGTTACCGGTGGCGGTTCTTACTGCCCAGGCGGTCCAGGAGTGCCGGTTGGCCTCGACGGTTCTGAAAGCGGTGTGAATTACCAGTTGTTTGTAAACGCCAGTCCAACAGGTTCACCTGTTGCAGGAACTGGAGCTGCTATCAGTTTTGGTAACCAAACAGCGGTCGGAACTTATACTGTGGTCGCTACCAATGCTACTACTACCTGTACCAACAACATGTCCGGTTCAGTAACAGTAGCAGTTAACCCTATTCCTGTTGCCAGTGCAACACCTTCTTCACAGAATATTTGCTCCGGTGACCCGATCACAACAATTGTACTTGGTTCATCCCTTGGCGGAACTACCTTCACCTGGAGCCGCGATAATACTGTTTCGGTTACAGGTATCGCTTCCTCTGGCAGTGGTGATATCAGTGGCAGTTTGGTGAATGCTACAAATAACCCTATCACAGTCACCTTTACCATTACGCCAACAGCGAACGGTTGTAACGGTTCAGCAATTACTGCAACTGTTCTGGTTAACCCCGCAGTCTCAAGGACAATTAGTCCAGGGGCCCAATCGATCTGTTCTGGCGATGCGATCACACCGATCGTGATGAGCAGTCCAACATCGGGGGCAACATTCAGCTGGACCCGAGATAATACAGTCTCCGTTACAGGAATTGCTGCAAGTGGAACTGGAAGTCCGATCACTGGTAACCTGGTGAACACGACAGCTGCGGATGTAGTGGTTACATTCACTATCTCTACCACCGCAAATGGTTGTCCTGGTCCTGATGCTTTTGTTTTTGTAACCGTGAAAGCCAGGCCTTCGATCGGCTCATCTGTTACGCAACCCACCACCTGCGTTTCTACAGATGGTGCCATTGATATCACTGTAACCGGCGCCCCTGGTCCATTCACCTATGCCTGGTCAACTTCAGGCGGTTCAGGACTGGTAGCCGGCCAGGAAGATCAAACAGGTCTTACCGTTGGAAACTATACGGTAATAGTTACCGCGGCAAATGGTTGCCAGCAAACGGCCAGCTTTAATCTTACTGGTCCTGGTGGTTGTGCGATCTGCCCAACTATTGGTGCAGTGAGCAGCAGTCCTGCAGGCGCTACCTGTGTGAATTCACCAGTTACGTTTGATGCAACCGGACTTACCTCCATGGGAGTTACCTATGGTGTTACCTTTAAATATTATAATGCTCCTGCAGCGGATCCTTATACCGGCGGTACTGTTATTGGTACTGTTGCGAACGGTAGCCTTACAGCAGGTGGTACTATAGCTTCATTGAATACCAGCTTCCCTGCAGCAGGTACCTATTATGTGTATGCGATCCTGTCGCCATCACCTGTAGATCCTTCCTGCCGTCCGGCTGCTTCAGTTGTATTCACTGTTAATCCGAATCCAACTATTACAGTGGGCCCTGATCCAGTTATATGTGCCGGAACCACTACTGCTTCCCTGCCATATACAGGAACAAACCTGGGCGGTAATATTGTTTATTATTCTCAAACAGGTACAAGCACTCAGGCTACTGCTTCGCAGAATTTTGAAACGTCATTTGATGCGTTCGATTGCCAGTCTGCCGATGACTTTACTGTTCCTGTTAGCGCCACCTGGAATATTAACCAGGTATTTGTTGGCGGTCAGTATTTCAATGGTGCTGGTCCTGCAGCAAGCTTTAATGTTACTTTCTATAATGATGCCTCTTCACTACCTGGTGCCGTTATTGCCAGCTTTAATAATTTAACCTATACCGGTACCGGTAATATGACCCTGAACCTGCCATCGAGTGTAACCCTCACCGCAGGTACCTATTGGGTGTCAGTGCAGGCCAATATGGATTTCACGCCAAATGGAGAATGGGGTTGGAGTACTTTTGGCAGTTCGAATATTGGATCACAGTATTCCTGGAGAAATCCAGGTGCAGGTTTTGCAACCGCATGTACCAATTATGGATTGGGTACGGTTTGTATTCCAGGCAGCGGTAACAATAACATTTTCTCCGTATCGCAGGTGGCCGCTCCTTCTACTTATAGTATTGTATGGACTGCCGGCGCCCTGGGCCAGGGTTTTGTGAACGTTACCAACGCCACACTTCCTGCCAGCCCGATCGCTGTAGCAGTTCCTGGAGGTGCAGCACCTGGTACTTATACGGGTACCATTACAGTGACCAATGTTAATGGATGCAGCGCAGCACAAACATTTACAGTAACGATCAACCCGGTTCCAACGGTTAATGCGGTTAGCAACCAGGTCGTATGTAACGGTGCATCCACAGCAGCGATCAGCTTTAGTGGCGCAGTTCCGGGTACAGTTTATAACTGGTCAAATAATACCACCAGTATCGGACTTGCAGCAAACGGTACCGGAAACATCGCTTCTTTCACAGCGATAAATGCAGGCAATACCCCGGTAGTAGCTACGATCACCGTAACGCCAACCTATACATTTGGTGGAACTACCTGTACCGGTACACCAGGAACATTCACCATCACAGTCAATCCAACACCAACTGCCATAGCAACGCCATCCACACAAACGATCTGTTCAGGTACAGCAATGACCACGATCGTACTGAGTGGCGCAGTAAGCGGAACGACCTATAACTGGACTCGTGATAATACGGTGAACGTGACAGGTATTGCTAACTCCGGAAGCGGTAATATCAGCGGTACGCCGGTAAATAATACCACCGGCCAGCAAACAGTGACCTATACGATCATACCAACGGCCAATGGCTGTCCCGGAGCATCGATCACTGCCACCGTTATTATTAATAAAGCACCAACGATCAGTTGTCCCGGAAATATCACAGTTAATAATACCATCGGCCAGTGCGGGGCGATCGTGAACTATCCTGCAGCTATAGCCACTGGTTCACCTGTTCCGGTGATCACTTACTCGCAGAATTCAGGTACCTTCTTCCCGGTTGGTGTAACCACGGTTACCGCCACAGCTACGAATGCCTGCGGTGTGGCTACCTGTACATTTACAATAACGGTAGTTGATGCGCAACCGCCAACGATCACCTGTCCTGGAAATATTACAGTAAATAATACACCGGGAATTTGCGGAGCGGCTGTGACCTATGCGCTGCCAACAGTAAGCGACAACTGTACACTGCCACCGGGAGCGTTGGTACAGACCGCCGGACTTCCATCGGGAAGCACTTTCCCTGTGGGAACCACCACCAATGCCTTTAGGGTAACAGATGCAGCCGGTAATCAGTCCACCTGCTCATTTACTGTAACAGTGAATGATAATCAGGCGCCAACGATCACCTGTCCTGCAAATATTGTTAGAAGCACGGATGCGGGGGTTTGTACAGCGACCATCGCGGTGGCCAACCCTACTTATTCTGATAATTGCGGGGTAACGGTACTTACATGGGCTTTGACGGGAGCTACTTCAGCTTCCTCTGCCGCCACAGGTATTAACCTGGTAGGTACAAGAGCCTTCAATATTGGATTAACCACAGTTACCTACACGGCTAAAGATGCCTCTGGCAATACAACCACTTGCAGCTTCACGGTTACCGTGAACGATGCAGTGATCCCTGTTATCAGTGTACAGCCTGCCACCAGGTTTGCCTGTGCTACTACAAGTACGCAGTTCAGCGTAACGGCCACCTCCAATGGAGGCCCGCTCGCTTACCAATGGCAGGAATGGAATGGATCTGCCTGGGTCAATGTTGCAGGTGGTACATCCAGTTCCCTTACTGTAGCAAATGTTGGCTTCGCCGACAATACCCGATCTTTCAGGGTCATCCTGACCGGTCTTTGTACGGTGGTTACTTCCAACCCGGCAACACTTTATGTGAACCCGATCCCGACCGTTAATTTACTGCCAAGTATACCATCCTCGCTGCAGCCTGGCCAATCGCTTACCATTAATACACAGGTATCACTGGCTGGCGGAAGCTATGCCTGGTTCCTGAATGGTACGCTGGTAGGATCCAGAACGGCGGCATCATGGCCGGGTATTACGGTAGATGGAATTGGCAGCTACCGCGTGATCTATACGGATCCAAACGGATGCGTAGGTACTTCTGCCGACCTGGTAGTAACGGGCCAGCAGTCTGGCGGTCTCTGGGTTTATCCTAACCCGAATACCGGTCAGTTTACGGTCAGGTTCTATAATGCCACCGGGGAAACGGTTACCATTAATGTTTACGACAGTAAGGGCGCAAGGGTGCTGCAAAAAGTGGCAGCTACCTCATCGGCCTATACGGGCATAGTGGTTGACCTGGGTACAGAGAAGGCCGCAGGCGTTTACCACGTTCAAATGGTGAACAGCGCCGGCAAGATCATTGGAACCCGTACTATTATAGTCAGGCACCCATAATTTTTAAGGAAATAGGATAGGAAAAGGGCTGTGAAAACAGCCCTTTTTTATTTAAATCGCAAGAGTTTCATCAAAACTTGGTATAGTTAAAAAATATCCTAACTTTCCTTTAATTTTAGACCAATTCCTGCCCAACCATATTATTATAAAAAAACGCTTATGAGAAAGTTTTACTCTTTTCTTCTGGTGCTGCTTTTTGTGGTACTCTCCAGTACTTTACAGGTCAGCGCCCAAAATTACACCTACACTACTTCTGCCGGAAATGCCATTGTACCTGGTACCACGCTGGTTCCCGGGTCTCAGGGTGATGATGTAGTGGCCGCTTTTGCGCTGCCTTTTGCCTATACGGCCTATAATGTTTCCTATAATTCAGTTAACCTGAGTTCAAATGGAACCATCCAGTTCACTACAGCAGCATCCGCATTATCTAACACCTGTGCACTCCCTTCTGCTACGATCGGTGTAGCCTTCATGCCTCATTGGGATGACCTGCATACATCAAGAAGCGCAGGAGATGGTATTTACACTTCTATTTCCGGTTCTGCGCCAAACCGCATACTGAATATTGAATGGAGAGGTCAGCTTTTTTCTCCATCTGGTTCAACAATAAATTTTGAGGCTCGCCTTTTTGAAGGACAGCAACGGGTGGATTTTATTTATGGAACGAATACGAACAATGGTTCAAGTGCAACTATTGGTGTACAATCCAATCCTACTGCTCAGTTCACCAACTTTTCCTGTAATACAGCTACCCTTAGTTCAGGTTTAGGTATTTCCTTTACCGTTCCATCCCCCTGCTCTGGCGTACCTTCTCCTGGTTTCATTACAGGAGCTCCTGCCAGCACTATTTGTTATGGAGTGCCGGTTACCCTTGCCTTGAACAGCTATACCACCGGTGGTGGTATCAACATTCAATGGAAATCTTCGCCCACTAATGGTGGTCCTTATACTGATATACCTGGTGCCACTAACAATACACTTACTTATACTCCGGCCAATACGCAGTATGTGGTAGCGACCGTTACCTGTTCGCTCAGCGGTTTCTCTGCTACCAGCTCACAGGTGACCATCCTGGTAGACCATCCGATACACACCGTAACTGCGGCAACGCCTTCTGTTATGTGTTCTCCGGGCAGCACTACCATTACAGGTACTGTGGCTAATGGAGTAACTACAGGTGGAAGCGCCACACTTGCCAGTTCCGGTACGATCAACCTGCCAATTCCTGACAATTCAGCTATTGGGGTTAATACCGTGCTTTCTGTTCCGGCCGTTACTATCACGTCAGCCTCCGATCTTAAGATCCGTATCAACTGTACGCATACCTGGGTGGGTGACCTGATCTTTAAATTAACCAGCCCCTGTGGCGTTACTTATCTGTTCGATCGACCCGGTGTACCTGTTTCTATCGTTGGTAACAGTGATGACCTTATTGGGGTCTATACTTTTGACCTTTCCGCGGCTACTGTTATTCCCGAAACAAATTCAGGGGGTACAGTTGCAGTGGGTTCTTATAAGCCATCTGATGTGAATGGCAATGCTCATAACTGGGCAGGTGTTACATTCCCTTGCGCAGGTGGTGGTAACTGGACATTAAATATCTCTGATAACTCTGTCCTCGATCAGGGAACGCTGATCGACTGGGCTATCATCGGCCAGGGCCAGGGTAACTACACCCATTCCCTTACCGGTCCTGGTACAATTGTTCAGAATCCATCTACCGGACCTAATAATTCCAACGCAAGTTTCACCGTTACCGGTATTGCTGCAGGAACGTATACGTATAACCTGACTTCTACGGATGTATTGGGTTGCTCTGTAACTACAGGCATTCCAGTAACTGTAAATGCAACTCCGGTTGTAACCGTAGTTCCGACCGCCGCAACCATTTGTAATGGTGCCATCCAGTCTATCACGGCCACTGTGCCAGTGGTTACCAATTATCAGATGGCTACATCATCAGGTAATTCTATTGTGCCAGGAACCACGCTGGTGCCTGGTAGTCAGGCTGATGATGCAAGCGTGCCCTTTGCACTTCCTTTCCCTTACACCGCTTATGGAACAGTCTATAACTCTATCAACCTTTCTTCAAACGGTACGCTCCAATTCACTACGAATAGCAGTGCATTTACCAATGTTTGCCCTCTTCCAGCTGCAGCCCAGGGAGTTGCCTTCTTCCCTCATTGGGATGACCTGCTGCTGACCGGTGGTGCAGATGGAATTTATACGTCAGTTTCAGGTGTTGCTCCAAACAGGATCCTGAATATTGAATGGAGAGGAGCCCTGTTCGCCGGTGGTGCGGTAAGCTTTGAGGCTCGTTTATTTGAAGGACAGCAGCGTGTTGACTTCATTTACGCAGGCGTAACGAATAACGGATCAAGTGCAACTGTTGGTATTCAAAACCAGCCTTCTGGTTTGCAAAACACTTATTCCTGCAACGCGGGTGCCTTAAGCTCAGGTCTGGGTGTTAGCTTCTTTATACCAGGTTCACTGGTGACCTTCAGTCCGCTTACGGATCTTTATACTGACGCATTAGCTACCGTTGCTTATACCGGAACAGCTACTAATACTGTTTATGCTAAACCGACCGTTACCCGTACCTATACAGCCAGCTATACCAGTCCTCAGGGTTGTACAGGAACCGCTACCTCAGTCATTACCGTAAACCAGCTTCCTGCTATTTCCACGCAACCAGCAAACGTAGCAGCCAGCTGTCCTGGTTTCAATGTTACGTATACTGTTGGAGCCACAGGCGCAGGACTTACTTACCAATGGCAGGTTAGCACCAACGGTGGTTCAACCTGGAACAATGTTACCAATTCGCCGCTTTCTTATGCGGGCGTAACAACCAATACCCTTACGGTTATCAATCCTCAGGCTTCGATGGATAACTATCAATACCGTGTGATCGTTTCAGGTACCTGCGCTCCTCCGGTTACTTCCAACGCAGTAACTATGAGGATCGGTAATCCTCCGACCATCACATCGCTTACAACTGTGCCTGCCACTCCTACTATTTGCCAAAATGGTAGTATCAGCATGACTGTTTCCGCAGCTGGTTCTCCGATCGCTCCGAATATTTATCAGTGGCAGATCAGTATAGATAATGGTTCAACCTGGAACAGCCTTACAACAGGTGGTTCTTATACGCCAACCTATACTATAACCAATGCCGCCACCAGCCTCAATAGCTCACGTTACCGTGTGATCGTTACTAACCCTTGTGGCCAGTCCATCACATCAGCCAGCATCACACTTACGGTGAATGCATTGCCAACGGTTACGACCACACCTGTCACCAGCAGGATCTGTATCAGTGATACACTTGTACCTCTGACCGGCTCACCTGTAGGAGGTAGCTGGAGCGGACCTGGCGTTTCAGGATCCAATTTCATTCCTTCTGCTACCGGCCTTGGAATATTCACGCTTACTTACAGCTTTGCAAGCACAGCAGGTTGTGTCAATACATCCAGCTTCAATGTGAAAGTGGAAGATTGCGGTGAAAGAGTTCGTCGCCTGAAGCAGGATAACGGTGTGATCGTGTTCCCTAACCCGAACAATGGACGTTTCTACTTCAAGGTGAACAGCACACTTTACAATACCCTTGGTATGAAAGTGTACAACACCCTGGGTGAGACCGTCAGGACCATGTATTACAATGGGCTGGTTTATGGAAGAGTGGTGCAGGTTGACCTTACCAGCCTTCCAAACGGTACTTATATCGTGAAGTTCTATTATGACGACGGTATCCGCACATCAGAGAAGAGCTTCAAGATTGTCATTCAGAAATAAGTTTTGACCGATATCTTTCAAAAGCATCCGCCAACTGGCGGATGCTTTTTTTATGCCCGGAAAATAAGCAGGCTGGTGCTGATCATTTATGTTATGATTGAAGAAAAACCATTGTAAATTTACACAATGGCAAACCCCAATCTGAACAGCGAAAAGGAAACGCTTAGCGCCGCCGACAGGGAGTTCGAGAATAATATCCGCCCTACCCAGATCGCAGATTTCAGTGGTCAGCAACAGATCATCGAGAACCTCACCGTATTCATAAAGGCCGCCAAAATGAGAGGCGAGGCCCTGGATCATATTCTTTTTCATGGTCCTCCAGGCCTGGGAAAAACAACCTTATCCCGTATCGTGGCCAATGAACTTGGCGTGAATATCAAAGAGACCTCCGGCCCGGTGATAGACAAACCTGGTGACCTGGCAGGCTTGCTCACCAGCCTTGAACCGAATGATGTATTGTTCATTGATGAGATACACCGGCTGAGTACCGTGGTGGAAGAATACCTGTATGCGGCCATGGAAGATTACCGTATCGATATCATGATAGATTCAGGGCCTAATGCCAGAAGTATCCAGATCAACCTGAATCCATTTACCCTGATAGGCGCCACTACAAGAAGTGGATTGCTTACTGCGCCTTTATTATCCAGGTTCGCGATCAAATCCAGGCTGGAATATTATTCGGCGGCTATCCTGCAAAAGATCATTGCAAGGGCCGCCTCCATACTTGGGGTTTCCATTACATCGGAGGCCGCCGCCGAAATATCAAAAAGAAGCCGTGCCACTCCACGTATCGCTAATGGATTGCTGAGAAGGGTAAGGGATTTCGCCCAGGTATTGGGAAATGGGAAGATCGATCTGGCGATCACCAAACATGCCCTCCAGGCTCTTAATGTAGATGAATATGGATTGGATGAAATGGATAATAAGATCCTGCTTACCATTATTGAAAAATTCAAGGGAGGGCCGGTTGGAATCAGCACCATTGCCACCGCAGTGGGGGAGGAGTCTGGCACTATCGAGGAAGTATATGAGCCTTTCCTGATACAGGAAGGATTTTTGCAAAGAACCCCCCGTGGAAGAGAAGTAACCCAAAGAGCCTATGAACACCTGGGAAAGACCAGCCCTGGCGCTACAGGTACCCTGTTCTCTTAAAGGATCAAAATAAAAATGGCATTGACCGGTTTGCCAGTCAATGCCATTTTTATTTATAAAGGTTTTTTAAGCCTGTACTACAAGACGGAATCCATTTCCATGGATATTCACGATCTCGATCTTTGGATCATCTTTCAGGTATTTCCTGAGTTTTGCGATGTAAACATCCATGCTTCTTCCATTGAAATAGGTATCGCTGCCCCAGATCTTTTTCAACGCCTGCTCCCTTGGCAGCAGGTCATTTAAATGTTCAGCCAGCATTTTCAGCAACTCGTTCTCTTTTGGAGAAAGCGTTTGCGTGATATTGTTGTGGATCAGCTGGCGAAGCTTAGGGTTGAAATGATAAGTGGACAAACTGAATTCTTTGTTCTCACTTTCTTTATTGATCTCCTCATTCCTTTTCAGGATGGCCTTGATCTTCAGTAAAAGTACTTCGCTGTCAAAAGGCTTGGTGATATAATCATCCGCGCCCAGCTTATAACCCTGGATCACGTCCTCTTTCATGGTTTTCGCACTCAAAAAGAAAAGGGGAATATCCGGATCCACATCGCGGATCTCTTCAGCCAGCGTGAATCCATCCATATTTGGCATCATCACATCCAGCAGGCAGAGTTCAAATTTTTCCCGCTGGAAGGCAGCCAGGCCGAGCCTGCCATCCCTTTCCAGGGTAACGTCATAATCATTCAGTTCAAGATAATTCTTCAGCACACTTCCCAGGTTAGGGTCATCTTCACATAAAAGGATCTTCGGTTTTTTTGTGTCCATCATTGTTTTTTTATAGCTTGACAGTTCCCGATGCCGGGTTTCGCAAATAAAGTTAAAGCATTTTCAACGGGAAAGCTTAGGGGTTCAATTTTTTGTTAAAACAGCACTGATTACATTTGTTATCATAAAAAAGCGTGCCAGCAGGCACTTCAGGGTCAAATTAAACAAGCTTATCATGGCAGACAGCAATAAATTCATTGAGAAAATAACGGCCGCTTATGGTTTTAAAGGCGAATCCTTTGTTGCGGGAGGAGGAATGCTGGATGGTAAAGTAGTGGAGAATGCGACCATTCGTATACCCCTGAAGACCATGAACCGGCATGGCCTTATTGCGGGAGCTACCGGCACCGGAAAAACAAAAACACTGCAAATGCTGGCGGAAGGTCTCAGCGATGCCAGCGTGCCTGTTGTATTGATGGATATCAAGGGTGACCTCAGTGGAATTGGCGCCGCAGGCAGCCCAAATGAAAAGATACTTGACAGATGCAAATTGCTGGGTATAGAATATAAACCCGCTACCTACCCGGTAGAATTCCTCAGCCTTAGCCAGCAAAAAGGAACCAGGTTAAGGGCCACCGTAAGTGAATTTGGACCAGTACTTCTTTCCCGCATTCTGGGACTGAATGATACGCAGGAAAGTTTTGTGGCCATGATCTTTAAATACTGCGATGACCATAAACTTCCATTGGTTGACCTTAAGGATATGATCAAAGTGCTGCAGTTTGCCAGCAATGAAGGCAAGGCCGAACTGACCAAAGATTATGGAAATATTTCTACTGCATCCCTGGGTACCATTCTTCGCAAACTCATCGAACTGCAGCAACAGGGTGCTGACCTGTTTTTTGGTGAGACCAGTTTTGAGGTAGATGACCTGATGCGTATAGACGATTCCGGACGAGGCATGGTATCCGTGATACGGGTAACCGACCTGCAGGACCGACCAAAATTATTCTCCACTTTCATGCTTCAGTTGCTGGCAGAATTATATGCCAGTTGCCCGGAAGAAGGCGATGCGGATAAACCAAAATTGGTGCTGTTCATTGATGAAGCCCATTTGATCTTTAATGAAGCCAGCGAGGCTTTACTTCAGCAGATAGAGACCATTGTAAAACTGATCCGCTCCAAAGGGATCGGTATATTTTTCTGTACACAGAATCCAATGGATATTCCTGCATCTGTACTGGCCCAATTAGGAATGAAAGTGCAGCATGCGCTCAGGGCTTTCACTGCGGCAGATCGCAAGACCATCAAACAAACAGCCGAGAATTATCCCCTCACCGAATTCTATGATACTGACGAACTGATCACTGCAATGGGTATCGGGGAAGCATTGATCACCTTATTGAATGAAAAAGGCATCCCCAGTGAACTGGTGCATACCATGATGGCCCCTCCTAAAAGCAGGATGGACATACTTACAGACGCCGAAATAAACGCAATTGTCAGCCATTCAAAACTGGCGGCTAAATACGACCAGCTGGTAGATGAGAAAAGCGCTTATGAGATCCTTACGGAAAAATTAAATAACGCCGCAGAGAGCAAAACGGAAGAGAAAGAAAAAGATATCAGTGCAGATAAGGGAAAAGAAAAAGGTTTTTTTGATGACCCTATCGTGAAGAGTATGACAAGAACTGCAGGCAACACGATCGTAAGAGGGTTGCTGGGAGTTTTAGGATTGGGCGGCAGTCGCAGGAGGCGTTCACTGTTCTGATCACTTCAGCCTGATTCTGCCCAGTTCATCAAATTCCACTTTATCTTCTTTTTGAAGGTACTCCAGGATCTTCCATGATTTTTCCTGGTCTACGCCATTCATCTTGCTGAATAAGACTGCAGGTTCCAGGGCTTCATATTTCACCATATTTAGCATACGGTGCAATAGGGCATCAAATTCTTCTTTTGAAATGGGATGGTCTTTTTTCCTGCGGCAATTATCACAAACAGCACAGGGCTTCATTAATTCATCTCCAAAATAACGGCCTATGATCTGGCTGCGGCAGATCCTGGTCTCCCGTATATACCGGATCATCTGTACCGTTCTCTCCATCGCTAACTTCTTTCTTTCTTCATACCCACGCATATCTATTTTCAGATCGTCTGCCGCTATGCGGGCCCTGAGAAATACCAACTGGGGTTTTTCTTTCTGGGGATGGTACTCTATTATGCCGAACGAGGCCAACCTCACTAATTGTTCTTTGATATCGGCCGGCTCTTTTCTTAGCCAGCCTGCTATTTGTTTTTCAGAGATGCCAGTAGGACGATCATAAATGCCTTCATATGACCGCAGCAGGGTCTTGATCAATGGTTCGAGGTCAGGCTGGGATTTTTCAAATTCATAGAGGGCATCTTTTTCAATGGTAAAGACCAGGTTTGCCGGAAGAAAGACCTGTTCATTAAAGGCCAGCCATCCATCCTGCTCCAGTGCTTTTAATGAATATAGTACCTGCCAGGTATCCAGTTTGAATTTCTTCACCAGGTCGCCCAGGTCAAAATCGAAATAATCTCCCTGCGCAGTACCGGAAGGAACCTGCAAATAATTGCTTACTGCCTGGTAAACCTGCCGGATATCCTGCAGGGAAGGGAAGCGCTTTAAGGCCATCTCCTGCATGTCTTCAAGGTCCTGTTCTTCATAAAGCAATACAGCATAAGCGGTCTTTCCATCACGACCCGCTCTTCCGGCCTCCTGGTAATAATTTTCCAGGCATTCCGGTGCATCCGCATGTATCACAATACGCACATCTGGTTTATCTATACCCATGCCAAACGCGTTGGTGCAAACGATCACACGGATCTTATTATTCAGCCAGGCCGATTGCCTTTCATTTCTCTGCTCCTGCGTTAGCCCTGCATGATAATAACTGGCCACGATTCCCATGGCAGCTAACTGGTCACTGATCTCCTTGCAGCGTTTCCTGCTGCGACAATAAACAATGGCCGTGCCCTGCACGTTGGTCAATATCTCTTTTATTTTATTAATGCGCGAAGGGGGCTCGAAACAACTATAGGAGAGATTGGGCCGCTCAAAAGATTGCCGGAATATCAGCTGGTCTTTCAGTTCCAGTTTTTCACAGATATCTTTCTGCACTTTTGGCGTTGCCGATGCGGTCAATGCCAGTACCGGAATTCCAGGAAGTTCTTTTCGAAGCGCAGCTATGCGCAGGTAGGATGGACGGAAATCATAACCCCATTGGGAAACGCAGTGGGCCTCATCAACCGCCAGTAAACTAATGGGCAGGCCGGGCAGGTACTCCAGGAATAATTTGCTCTCCAGCCTTTCAGGGGAAACATATAAAAAGCGGCAATTGCTTTCACTGGCGATCCTTAAAGTATTGATCACTTCTTTCCGGCTCATGCCGGAATAAATGGCGCAGGCGGTAATATTTTTTTTACGCAGGTTCTCTACCTGGTCCTTCATCAAGGCGATCAGCGGGGAAACCACCAGGCAAAGTCCCCCTGTTGCCAGTGTGGGCAGTTGATAACACAAGGATTTTCCCCCACCTGTTGGCATCAGGGCAAGGGCGTCTTTTCCTTCCAGGATAGCCCGGATCACTTCCGCCTGTAAAGGACGAAACCGATCAAAGCCCCAATATTGTTTTAGTATTTGATGAAGATCCTCGGGCAATCAGCTTACTTTTTTGACAAACAAACGTACGGAGTTTATTGCCAGCACCACATCACTGAATCCCATTACCAGCGCACCCAGGGTTGGACTAAGAAATCCAAAGGCTGCCACCGGTATGGCGATAATATTGTAAAAAAGCGCCCAGAACAGGTTTTGTTTGATAGTAAGATAAGTATGCCGGCCAAGACCCAACGCCAGGGGTAATTTTTTAAAACCCTGATTCATTAATACCACGTGCGCGCTTTGCAGGGCTACCTGAGAAGAATCATTCATGGAGATACCGATCGTGGCTTTTGCAAGGGCAGGTGCATCATTAATGCCATCCCCGATCATGGCTGTGGGCATCTGTTTGTTCAGTTCAGCTATCTTATTCAGTTTCTGCTCCGGTGATTGCTCAGCGATCACCGTATCAATACCCAACTCTTTCCCGATGGTTTCGCATTTTGCACGACTGTCTCCGCTAAGCAAAATTGTACCCAGTCCTTTACGATGAAGATAGTCGATCACTTCTTTTGCTTCCGGTCTTAGCTCATCCTGCAGATCTATCCATCCCAATAATTCATTGTTCCGGGTGATGTAAATATTATGGCCTTCCTCTTTGGTAAGGTTGCTTACTGTTTTATAGGATCCGGCAAGATATACCAGGCCATTTTTGTCGGTGGCCTGTATTCCCAGTCCTTTTATCTCTTCCGTTTTTTGCCAGGGGATCAATTCATTTTCCTTCCACTCCTTTACAATGGCCTGTGCAAGGGGGTGGGCGGAATATTTCTCCAGTGAGAAAGCGATCCTCCGGAATTCAGTTTCATTAATTTTTGATTCATCAAACCAGGAGCCTGCGATACGGAAATTCCCTGTGGTTAATGTTCCTGTTTTATCAAATACCACTTGTCTGATCGTCTTGAAATTTTCAAGACTGGTGGCATTGCGAAAAAGTATACCATTTCTGGCGGCGCGGCCAAGACCAACCGCAATGGCTGCCGGGGTGGCTAGTCCCATGGCGCAGGGACAAGCTATCACCAGCACCGCTATCGATCGCATCAATGCCGGCGTGAAGTTGGCCAGCAGGATCCAATTGATCGTTAGTGTAAGGGCAGCAATTATCATGACCACGGGAATAAATATCCCGCTGATCTTATCCGCCAGCAATTGCACAGGAGGTTTTTCTCCCTGCGCATTTTTTACCAGGTTGATGATGGCGGATAATACCGTATCATTTCCAATGGCGGTGACCTGTGCTTTTACCGTTCCATTAACCAGAATGGATCCGCCTATCAGCCCATCTTTTTTTGTTTTGTATACCGGCAGGCTTTCTCCCGTTACAATAGCCTCGTTCACTTCTGCCTCGCCCCAGAGGATCTTTGAATCTATAGGTACCTGTTCGCCGGATTTGATCAATAAAAGATCGCCTACACGAAGCTGCGTATTTTCCACCTGGAAGATCTGCTCTTTGTGTTCATCATCAAAAGCGATCATATGGGCCATTACCTTCTGCGACTTTGCGATCTTGTTCAATGCCTTTTGCGTGGAGGCAATGGAAGCCTCCTCCATATAATTGCCAAGGAAAACAAGGGTAATGATGGTGGCTGCCGTTTCATAGAACATGAAATTCTCCGGCTGACCGATAACTGTTCCATAAAGACTATAAATAAAAGCTGCGGTAGAACCGATAGCGATCAGCACGTTCATATTGGGCATGCCATGCTTCAGGCTTTTATAGGCAGAGGGCCCGAAAAAACTCATACCCACCAGGTAAACAGGAATGGTCAGCGCAAGCTGTACCTTATCATTCATCAGCCAGTGAAGATGAAGACCCGGAACCATATGCAGCATCAGTACAGCGGTAAACGGAAAACAGGTCCAGAACCGCTGAAGATGGGTGGAAAGGAATTTTTTGGGAGCCGTTGAAATTTCAACAGGTTTGGAAGCATCTACTACTTTATAACCCAGGCTGCTGATCCCTTTGGATAATAATTCTTGCGGATGGTCCTTTTCAGCATCAAAGATCACATCGCCGGTGGCATAGTTCACCTTCACATTCTTCATACCCTGTTTTTCCAGGTATTTATGAATGCTGATCGCACAGGTATTACAATCCATTCCCTCCACCTTCCATTGAACCTTTTCCATAATGCAAATTTATTGAAACAAATACGGGCGTTATTCCGAATAGGGAAATAATATATAGCTAAAGGTCTCAAACTTTTAATTTTGTACATATGGAATGGATCTGCCATTTAAATGAGATTGGTCAGGTTGCCGCCGACTTCTGGGCCAGCCAGCATAACCACCGGGTATTTGCCTTTCATGGTGAGATGGGAGCGGGCAAGACCAGTTTCATCCACGCTTTATGCGATGCCCGTGGGGTAAAAGACGTAGTGGGAAGTCCCAGTTTTTCACTCGTAAATGAATATGCTATTGCGGGAGAGCCTGGCACCATTTATCATATGGATCTTTACCGGATCAGGGATGAGGAAGAGGCCAGCCGGGCTGGTATTGAAGACTGCCTTTATAGCGGAAGCATATGCCTGGTAGAATGGCCGGAGAGGATCCCGGGCCTGCTGCCGCCCGAAACGGTACATGTTTATATGGATTGGATAGATAATGATAGCCGCAGGATCAAAATCGCGGATAATTAGGTAAATTTGAGAGCAGTAAATTCCTGATCTTTTAAGTCATCACCAAGCGCATGAGCCAGCAGAAACCCATGATAAGCACCTCTTTCAGCTACGAAACGCTTGAAGAAACGCTGGATATCAAGCCAAGACCTGAGAGTATGATGATCGGGATCCCCAAAGAGATCGCTTTTCAGGAAAACAGGGTGGCCCTTACCCCAGACGCGGTGAGCGTGCTGGTAAGCAACGGGCACCAGGTGGTGATTGAACATAATGCCGGCGAAGCCTCGCATTTCCAGGATAAAGAATATAGTGAAGCTGGAGCCCGTATTGTTTACGACAGGGCCGAAGTATTTAAAGCCCCTATCCTTGTAAAAAGCGCCCCGGTAATCGAAGAGGACCTTGACCTGCTTCAGCAGAACCAGGTGATCATTTCTCCTATTCATCTTACTATTCTTAAAGCTTCCACGCTGGAAAGAATGATGGAAAAAAAGATAACCGCTATTTCGTTTGAAAATCTGAAAGATGATAGTGATTCTTATCCTATCGTGCGAAGCATGAGCGAGATCGCCGGGTCGGCAGTGATGCTGATCGCAGCCCAGTACCTTAGTTCATCCAATCATGGTAAGGGAGTGTTGCTGGGTGGTATTTCGGGTATTGCGCCTACAAAAGTTATTATTATTGGAGCAGGTATTGTAGGTGAATATGCCGCCAGGGCCGCGATAGCATTGGGTGCTTCAGTAAAGGTTTTTGATAACAATGTGTACCGTCTAAAAAGATTGCAGAATAATATTGGCCAGCGGATGTGGACCTCTGTACTGGAACCACGCATGCTGTCGAAGCAATTAAAGACCTGTGAAGTGGCGGTAGGTGCCCTGGGTTCTCAAACCGGCCGTACGCCATTAGTGGTAACAGAAGAGATGGTCAGTAATATGCGACCAGGTTCAGTGATCATAGATGTAAGCATTGACCGAGGTGGTTGTTTTGAGACCTCGGAAATAACTTCGCATGAACATCCTGTTTTCAAAAAATACGGAGTCATTCATTATTGCGTTCCTAATATTCCATCGGGCTTCTCACGCACCGCCTCCCAGGCGATCAGCAATGTGCTTATGCCGCTTTTAATGGAAGCCGGAGATAATGGCGGGTTTGAAAACCTGGTCTGGCATAAACTCCATCTTCGCAGCGGCATCTACATCTTCAAGGGAGCCCTTACCAATTTCTATCTCAGCCAGCGATTCGATCTGAAGTATACAGATCTGAATTTGCTGATAGCAAGCCAGAGGTAGGGAGCAGTTTGCTGTTGGGAGTTAGGAGTTAGCAGTCTTAAGTCGGGAGTCCTGAGTCAATGGTCAAGAGTCAATACCTCCTTGCCAGCAGGCAGGGTCAGTCGTGAATGGCGGATTCACGAAGTATCTGCAATTAAGCTAGCAGCCAGTGGCTGACAGCTAGCGACTTCCCTCACTATCCCCCACAATACATTAATAATCAATTTTTTAAAAATATGCCTTTGGTTTCTACTAATTAATCAAACATTTGTTTAATTTCGCCCCCTTAAAATTATCCTTTCATGTATTCCGATAAGCAACTTGCTATAATGGAGACCGCGGAAACCCTCTTCGCGGAGAAGGGGTTCAATGGTACCTCAGTAAGGGATATCGCTGAAAAGGCTCAGGTGAACCTGGCCATGATCTCCTATTATTTTGGGTCCAAGGAAAAATTGCTGGAAGCCCTGTTCCAGTACCGGGGAGAGGCCAGCAAAATGACCATAGAATCCATCATTGAAAGCCCGGGGATATCGGCCATGGAAAAAGTATACCTGCTGGTGGACAATTTCATGGACAAACTAATGGGTCAGCAATGTTTCCATCGCATCATGGCCAGGGAACAGGTATTGAACAATGCGCCTGTGATCACCGCGCTGATCCTGGATATGAAAAAACGAAACCTGGAACTGATAGAAAAATTGATCCGGGAAGGACAGGAGAACGGAGAGTTCCGCGCCAATGTAGACATACCCATGATGATGACCACTATGATAGGCACCGCACATCATCTGGTGACCACCAAACATTATTATCGTGAATTAAGTGGTGTTCAGCAATTAGGCGAAGCAGAATTTGAAATGTTCATCAGGGCCAAATTGGCCAGTCATTTAAAGTCATTATTCAAAGCAATGTTGAAATATGAAATATAGGTTCATCTTATCGTTTACGTTATTCTTCCTGTCAGGCAACCTGCTGGCGCAGGATAAGAAAACACTGGGTCTGCAGGAGGCTATTGACCTGGGCATAAAAAGCAGTAAGCAGTTAAAGATATCCCAGTCAAAAATTGATGAAGCAACTGCGGCCCTGCAGGAAGCTATGGAGAGAAAATTGCCCAATGCTTCTGCCAGTGCCTCCTACCTGCGATTGAACA
Source organism: Chitinophagaceae bacterium (assembly GCA_016720565.1). Lineage (GTDB taxonomy): Bacteria > Bacteroidota > Bacteroidia > Chitinophagales > Chitinophagaceae > JJ008. Next base: position 196,613 of record JADKKJ010000011.1, on the reverse strand, counting down.
GCGCCAATATAGATCTGAAATCCTCCAATAATAACGGCAACGCAGGTTCAAACCCCAATGTGAACCAGGTCTTTTATGGAATGGTCAACCTGTCTATGCCGATCTATTCCGGAGGAAAGATCCGTTATGGTATTCGTTCAGCAGAACTGTTGAAGAAAGCCATTGAACTGGATGCAGAAATAAATAAAGATGAGATCATTCAAAATACCATCGAAGCTTTCGCTAATCTTTTCAAAGCCGGTTCGCAGGTTAGACTGATCAGGGAGAATCTGGCCAGCGCCAGGCAAAGAGTGAAAGACCTGACGAACCTGGAAAAAAATGGCTTACTCGCACGTAACGACCTGCTTAAAGCAGAACTGCAGGCCTCCACGGTAGAACTGAACCTGCTGGATGCAGAGAATAACCGCGATTTTGCCAACCTGAATATGAACCTGATGCTGGGACTTCCTTCAGAAACCCTGCTTGCCCTTGATACCGCCGGCATTGAAAAGGCCTATGATACCAGGGTGATGGACGATTTTATCAGGGCTGCCATGCAGAACAGGAAGGATAAAGCGGCCACTGAACTTCGCCGGCAATCCGCTCAAACAGGCGTGTTATCCGCCAAAGCAGAAGCGCTTCCTTCTATACAATTGACCGGTGGTTATATCGCGGCGGATATTCCCAACCTGCTAACCGTAACCAATGCAGTGAATATTGGATTGGGTGTATCGTATAATATTGCTTCCCTCTGGAAAAACAAGTCTAAAGTGAAGCAGGCGGAATCAAGGGTGCAGCAAATTCAATACAACGAGGAGTTGCTGGATGACCGCATTCGATTGCAGGTAAGCCGTGATTATCTGACCGTGATCAGCAACCGCAAAAAAGTGGAAGTATATGCGAAGGCGCTGGAACAGGCTACCGAGAATGAGCGCATCGTAAAAAATAAATTCAATAACAGCCTGGCCACTACCCAGGAATTACTGGATGCGGATGTGGCGCTGCTGCAATCCAAACTCAGTTTTACCCTGGCCAAAGCAGATCAGTTCGTGGCCTACAATAAATTATTGCAATCATCCGGCATTCTTGCCCATGAACTGCAGAAGTAAATAACCTTCCAATAAATAATCATGCAAGAGAAAACATCGAAGAAAAGAAATCCCATATTCATTATCATACTGGTCATTTTAGTGGTCGGAGGTTCCTGGTATGGGTATAGCAAATACCGGCATAGCCTGGCCCATGAGGAAACAGATGACGCGCAGATCAGCGCGGATATCAGTCCGGTGATACCTCGCATTTCAGGTTATGTGTCTGAAGTAAAGGTGAACGATAATAAATATGTGAAAAAAGGTGATACCCTTATGATACTGGATGATCGCGATTACCGCATCAAACTGCAACAGGCCGAAGCAGCCCTGGCGAATGCAAGATCTGCTGCTGGTACTGCAAAGGCTAATACCAATGCGGCTCTTGCGAATATTACTACGGCTTCCAGTTCTATTGGTACAGTAGATGCCCAGATCGAAGCAGCGAAGGTCACACTCTGGAGAGCTACCCAGGATTTTGACCGGTATGCCAACCTTATTAAGGACCATTCTATCACCCAGCAGCAATACGAACAGGCATTGGCCGCCAAACAATCTGCCGAAAAACAGGTGGCTATTCTCGAGGAACAAAAAAAACAGGCCAACAGCCAGACCAATGCAGTGCGTGAGCAAAGCAAAGCGGTGTCTACCCAGATAGATGTGGCCGAAACCGTGATACAACAAAAACTGGCTGATGTAGAAGCGGCTAAACTTAGCCTCTCGTATACAGTTATCACAGCAGTGAACGATGGACTGGTGTCAAAAGTAAATGTGCAACCCGGTCAATTTGTGCAGGCCGGGCAATCCCTGTTCAGTGTAGTGCATAGTGATGATAAATGGGTAGTGGCGAATTTTAAAGAGACCCAGATCGATAAAATGATGGAAGGCCAAAGAGTGACCATAAAGGTTGACGCTTTTCCCGGGCATGATTTTGAAGCCCGCCTGGCTTCTTTTTCTCCGGCTACCGGATCAACTTTTTCTTTATTGCCCCCTGATAACGCTACGGGAAATTTTGTGAAAGTCGTACAACGTCTTCCCGTAAGGATCGAATTTGCAGACCAGAATGATAGCCTGGTAAAAAAACTCAGGCCTGGTATGAACGTGCAGGTGGATGTGCATATAAAATAAGAAAATGATACAGGAAGGTTCATTGGTTGAATATGGTTCCCGAAGAGTGATCATCACGATTACTGCCATTCTTTGCGCATTGCTGGAGATCGTGGATACCACCATTGTGAATGTGGCCCTGAATGATATGAAGGGTAACCTCGGCGCTACTACCAGCGAAGTAGGCTGGGTGGTTACGGCCTATGCCATCGGGAATGTGATCATTGTACCAATGACCAGTTGGTTATCCCAGCAGTTCGGGCGAAGCAATTATTTCGCGGCCTCCATCATCCTGTTTACCATTTGTTCTTTTCTCTGCGGCAACGCTACCAGTATCAATGAACTTATCATTTTTCGTTTTTTACAGGGTGTAGGTGGTGGTGCCTTACTGGTAACTTCTCAAACTATCATTACCGAAAGTTATCCTGCGCATAAAAGAGGCATGGCCCAGGCTATTTATGGCATGGGAGTGATCGTAGGTCCTACCTTAGGACCGCCGCTGGGCGGTTATATTGTAGATCACTGGCAATGGCCCTTTATTTTTTATATCAATATCCCGCTTGGTATCATTGCAACATTACTCACCCTTCAATTCGTTCGCTCTCCAAAATATGCGGAGAAAAGCGCGGTAAAAGATATTGACTGGGCGGGCATTGGACTTCTTGCAGCCTGTGTTGGTTCCCTTCAATACGTATTGGAAAAGGGCCATGATGATGACTGGTTTTCCAGCAGCACTATTACCTGGCTTACGGTAATTTCAATTTTCAGTGGGTTCTTTTTTGTGTGGCGGGAATTGACCTTTCGAAATCCAATTGTTAACCTTCGTGTACTGAAGAACGGTAACCTGCGCATTGGTACCGTGCTGTCTTTTATATTGGGCTTTGGTTTATATGGTTCCACTTTCATTATCCCATTGTACACACAGGCAACACTTGGATGGACGGCTACACAATCAGGACTATTACTTGTTCCTGCTGCGCTGACCACCGCATTCATGATGCCATTGATCGGAAGATTATTGCAGGCAGGTGCTAAACAACAATACCTGGCAGCATTGGGTATGCTGGCGTTTTTCATATTCTGTTTCTGGGGATATAAGATCCTGACACCCGATACCGGGAAACCGGCATTTTTCTGGATGCTGATCTTTAGAGGGATGGCTCTTGGATTATTATTTATTCCTGTTACCACTATGTCCTTAAGCACCCTTCAGGGAAGGCAGATAGGAGAGGGGGCCGCCTTTACAGGAATGATGCGGCAGTTAGGAGGATCTTTCGGGGTGGCACTTATCACCACCTTTATGGCGCAGCAACTGGTGGTACATCGAAGCACTATTCTTAATCACCTGGATGTAAACAACCCGGTTGTTCAGAATCGCATAGCAGGTATGCAGCAATCTTTTATTTCAAGGGGAGCCACTCCCGATATAGCACTTCAACGCGCCTACCAGGCCATGGATTATTCTGTTACCAAACAGGCCATGGTGCTTTCCTATATGGATGTGTTCATGTGGATCGGGATCATGTTCCTGATCTGTATCCCGTTTGTATTATTTGTTCGGGCCAAAAAGAAAAAAGGAGATAAAATTGATCTGAGCGCCGCGCATTGATCCGGCATGTATTCACCGCTCACCATTCACTACTTATAATCATTGAGATTCACTTTCTCCTGGCAGAAATCGTATTCCACTTCGTCGTTACTGCTAACCACGACCAGGCGATCGCTGCAATAAGTATGTATCAGGGAGTGGTAAAGGTCGATACCGGTTTTATCAAGATTAGTACAGGGTTCATCCAGCAGAATCAACGGCACGTCAGAAAAAATGCATTGGGCCAGCTTTACCCTTTGCCTCATGCCCGAGGAATAATGGCGGATCTGTTTTTTCACCGCCTTCTGCAGGCTGATCGCTTCAATAATAGTTTCTGTGCTGATTCCTGGAAGAAATGGTTTGAATCCTTTATGAAAGTCGAGCAATTCTACCAGCGTCATTTCTTCAATCAGTTCAAGATAAGGCGCGCAGATCGACATCTGCAGGTAAACTTCATCCGAAGAAATGCTTTTGCCATTATGGGAAAAATCGATCCTGCCTTCATTGATCATCATGCTTGCGCCTAATACCTGCAATAAGGTGCTTTTCCCTGATCCATTAGGACCAGTGATCGCATAAGATCTTCCGGTTTCAAACTGGTGATTAAAATGGCGAAATATCCAGTCGCGGTTGAATCGTTTTCCGCAATCAGAGAGGGAGATCGTCATCGCCATTGCCTTTTGTATATCTTTTTATGATACCACGTCCGCTTTCACGGATAAAAGTGACGATCTCGTCCCTTTCATCGGTAGCGGGCATTTCTTCTTCAATGAATTCAACAGCCTGGCTGGTGTTCATCCCCTTATTATACAGTACCCTGTAGATGTCCAGGATATGATTGATCCTTTCTATGCTGAAGCCCCTTCTTTTCAGTCCGATCGAATTCACCCCGGCATAACTTAATGGGGTGCGACCTGCCTTGATATAAGGAGGAACGTCCTTGCTTACCAGTGATCCTCCGCCGATGAAAGAATGCGCCCCGATCTTCACGAACTGATGTACTGCGCACATGCCGGCAAGTATGGACCAGTCGCCGATCGTTACATGTCCTGCTACCTGCGTATTATTGCTGGTAATGCAGTTATCGCCTACAATGCAATCATGCGCGAAATGGCAATAGGCCATGATCAGGCAATTCTTTCCAATGGAAGTCCTTTCCCGGTCTTTAGTTCCGCGATTGATGGTCACGAATTCACGAACTGTCGTTCCATCACCTATATAAACATTGGAATATTCGCCCTGGAACTTCAGATCCTGCGGCACCGCTGAGATCACTGCTCCCGGAAAGATCCGGCAGTTCTTTCCAATACGGGCACCCTCCATAATGGTCACGTTAGAACCGATCCAGGTACCATCGCCGATCTCCACATCCTGGTGGATCACGGTGAAAGGATCAATTTTAACGTTGGTGGCCAGTCTGGCGTTCGGGTGTATATACGTATGTGGATGGATCATGAGAGGGGCAAAGTTAGCCTTTAGGCTGAAAAAGCGAAGTTTTTTTAGTTTATACTACGCTAAAAATGAAGCTAAAAGCGGAGAGTTCAATGTCTTAACATTGATTTTAACGATTATTTCGTAGATTTGAACATGCACAACCCTCCCGACATACTATCCCTGGCCTACCGCCAGCATATGATGCAGGGAGAAATGCATCTGCTTCAGCAAAGGGAACAACAGATACCGGGGTCCGTTCAGTATTCCATACACCGATACCGTCGCCATTCCCAATGGAACATCGATGATGCCGGCATGCTGGTCTACCATTATGAACAAAACAAGAAAAAAGAGGCCAATTACCTGGAGCTTCGTTTTTGCGTGAGCGGGAACGTTTACTGCCGCAAGAAAGAAACCGAATGCGACCTCTGCCAGTTTGGGGGTTCAAAGACCTGCACCGAAAGAGTGGACAGTGTGGATGTGGTGAGTTTTCGTTTTTCTCCCATGCATCTCAGCCAGTTTGTAAAACCCCGCAAGGGAAATGATATTCTTACAGATAATATCCTGGCCTTCCGTCATGCTTCCTCTTTTAGTAAGATCCTTCCGCTCTGCGGAAAGACCCGCATGGTGCTGGAAGGTGTGCTGAACCATACGTACAGCGATTCCCTTGAAAATATCTATATCAACGCGCAGACACAGATGTTGCTGCTGTACAGCCTGGATTGTATGGTAGGCGAAAAGCAGATCGATGTCGTTAATTGTAAGTTCCTGGCCAATGAGGCAGACCGCGACAAGATCACCAAAGCACGCGAGGTCCTGATCCAGCATATCGGCGAACCGATCACTATCAAGGAACTGAGCCGCAAAGTGGCCATCAATGAATGTTACCTGAAAAAAGGTTTCAAGGAAATGTTTGGCACTACCGTATTTGATTTTTACCAGAGCCAGCGCATGGAGCATGCTAAATACCTGCTTTATGAAAAAGGGCTTACTGTAACAGAAGTTTCCATGCTGCTGGGATATTCTTCCATTTCCCATTTCTCTACCGCTTTCAAAAAACATACAGGCTTAAAGCCCTGCGAATTATTACTTCGCTGAATTTTCCCTGCTAACAGATACAGAGGTCTTTAATTTTATTGCAGTACAAAGACTAAGAAATATTTGTCCTTAATCAATTTTTTTTACGCGAGGCAACCATTTTTCCTTTCAAAAATTTAGATGGCATTATAATTGAATATAGTTTTAACTCGATATGAAAAGATCAGTAGCTGTATTCTTTTTGGTTATTCACATTACCTGTAACACAGAGGCAGGCCAGTTGTTTCAACTGCCTGTGTTGCTGCAGCATTTTCGTGAGCATAAAAAACTAGAGCCCAATATCAGGTTTCTTGAATTCCTTGTTTTGCATTATGCTACCGGACATGGTAAAACACATGATCATGCGAAACTTCCGTTTCATGATTATTCCCATTCTTCGATAGCTGTTTTATATGCGCCTATGACCAAAACCATTTCATCATGTTGTCTTCATGTAAGGCCTGATGGGGGCTATTCTACCTTTCACAAGGAAAAACTGACAAGCCATTTTCCTGAACGTATTCTACAACCACCACGCTGCTAAAATTTCCTGGTATTCAATTGATATCTATCTGCATTTTCTCCATGAAGAGGCGGGCTGACCTTCTATTTTTAAACCTGTGAGATTTTATGGAAAATAATTCACATAACCTGCTTTCACCAAAGGGGATGCTCAATTTCAGATCGAGAAATAATATTACAAACTAGAAAATGGATCGAGTCTGTTCTTTAAAAAATTAAACAATGAGAAAAATAGTTTATTTCCTTTTTTCAGTTTTGATGATCGTTTTCTTTTTCAGCTCCTGTTATTACGACAAAGAGGACCTTCTTTATGGAAGCAATAATGGGCCTTGCACGGATACCGTTGGAACTGTTTCCTATTCACAAAAGCTGGTCCCTGTTTTTACGCAGTACTGCTATAGTTGCCACACCGGAGCATTTCCTTCAGGTGGAATATTGATGGGAACTTACGCTGCTGATAAAGCTATGGCACAGAACGGAAAATTATATGGCAGTATCTCGCATGCTGCCGGGTTTTCTGGCATGCCAAAGGGAATGGCAGCGTTGAGCAAATGCCAGCAGGCACTGGTCAAGAAATGGATCGATTCCGGGATGCTGAATAACTAACAAATCAATAAAATGAAATCCAAATCAAAAAGAATCGCGGGTTATATTTTGTTGGCCGTACTTGTATTGGTCGGCGGAGTGGCAATCTATATCTATAAAGAATATAATCGAAAAGTTAAAGATACCGCTTCACTTAAAACTGATTTTTCGCTCACTGCTAAAATCCTGGTAGATGAGTTTGAAAAAAATGATTCCCTGGCCGGACGAAAGTACCTGGATAAGGTTATCGAAGTGGGTGGCCAAGTAAAGGATATTTCAAAAGAGGACAATGGTTTTTTAACTGTAAGCCTGGGAGATAGTACGTACTCTACTTCCATTCGCTGCAGTGTGGATAGCACACATAGTAAGGAGCTGCAACTGGTTAAGCAAAACCAACTGGTCCTTCTTAAAGGTATCTGCACTGGTTTTAACAGGGATGAATTACTCGGATCCGATGTTTTCCTGGTTCGATGTGTATTGATAAATAACAATTAAAATCTAAAAAATGAGTTTAAAAAAATATTTTCTGCTGATGATCCTCTTCTTTGTTGCAGGTATTGGTTATGGACAACGGTACTTCACAAAGAGCGGTAAGATAGCCTTCGATGCCACTACTCCTTCTTCACCTGAAAAAATTAAAGGGAAAAGCCATACAGCCGTTTGTGTACTCGATACAAAGACAGGGGCTTTGCAATTTTCGGTACTAATGAAAGGATTTGAATTTGACAGGGCGCTTATGCAGGAGCATTTTAATGAGAATTATGTAGAAAGCGACAAGTTTCCAAAATCAGAATTCAGGGGAACAGTTACTGCCAATGACAAGATCAATTATACCCAGGATGGTAAATATAAGGTGGAGGTAAAAGGCACCATGACCCTCCATGGAGAATCAAAAGAGGTGGTAACCAATGGCGAATTAAAGGTGGATAATGGAAAGATAAAACTGGAAGCAAATTTCGATGTTTTACTGGCAGATTATAAGGTAAGTATTCCAGGACTGGTTGCTGACAAAGTAAGCAAGATAGCGAAAATTGAGGTGGATTGCGCCCTTGAATTATTTAAGAACTGATCAAATCTACAATATGAAAAATACCACTTTAGCGATCCTGATCATTTTTTGTGGCCTTGTCTCCAATAATGCTATGGCCCAGGATGACCTTCTCAAAATGGTCGGAGAAGACAAACCGAAAAAAGAAAGGGTAAAATATGCATTTAAATCACCCAGGGTAATAAATAGCCATTCTATGGAATTTCTTAATCCGGGCACTATGGACTTCAGGATCCTGCACCGGTTTGGCCAACTCAACCAGGGGTATAAAAATTTTTTTGGGCTTGACCAGGCCAGCATGCGAATGGGATTCGATTTCGGCATTCTGCATAACCTGATGGCGGGTATCGGAAGGAGTACTTACAGGAAAGAGGTAGATGGTTATATCAAGTATGCACCGATCAGGCAAACCAAAGGTGCAAGGGTGATGCCTTTGACTGTTGCCCTCGTTTCAGGTATGACACTTGATGGAACTGATTGGGCGGATCCGGTTCGTAAGAATTTTTATACATCCAGACTGGCCTATTATTTTCAAATGATTCTTGGCAGGAAATTCAGTGAATCATTCACGCTTCAACTTGTTCCTACCATGGTGCATAAAAATTTGGTTCCGCTTGAGACTACCCCCAATAATATTTATGCGCTTGGAGTTGGGGGAAGGATAAAATTATCAAAACGGATCGCCTTCACCTGGGATTATACTCATGTAATAAAGCCAACACTGGATAGTGGCTACTATCATCCCCTGTCTGTAGGTTTTGATATTGAAACAGGCGGTCACGTATTCCAGCTGCATTTCTCCAATTCCACAGGTATGAATGAGCGGGCCTTTATTACAGAAACTTCCGGCAATTGGGCCAAGGCAGATATTCGATTCGGATTTAACCTTTCAAGGGTGTTTCAACTTAAAAAGAACAAGAACACAGATAGTAAGTGATGGATTCCTAACCAATTTTTTTAAAGAAATTAAAACCAATAGTATGAAAAAAGCCTATTTAATAATGGGACTTGTGATGATAGTGGCTCTGCTTCAGGTAATGAATTCCTGTCGTCACGAAATTGCCCGCGATAAGTGCCAATCAGAGCCTCTGGTCCTTTCCTATACAAGTACAGATGCAACCCTGAATCTCAGCAATGGCTCTATACAGGCCACGGCGATGGGAGGTTCAGGATTTAAATTCAGGTTGAATGGAGGACCAGCACAGGATAGCGGGCATTTTACGGGGTTGGTTGCACAGAATTACAGGCTGAATGTAATTAACTCCTGGGGCTGCGAAGACTCAGCCACTATCGTAGTAAATTCATTTGATCCTTGTGCTGGTGTAACTATTACTGTGTCCGCTACTAAAACGGATGCCACACTTAATTTAAATAATGGATCAATTTCTGCAACGGCTACTGGAGGGAACGCATCATTTACTTTTAGTTTGAATGGCGGGGCCTTTCAATCCTCCGGGAATTTCACTGGCCTTGCTCCAGGTAATTACACTGTGACCGCAAAAAATTCCAACGGATGTACTGGTGTGACCCAGGTAACTATTGGAGCAGTTAATCCCTGCGCTGGTGTGACGGTAGTGGTAACCGCTACAAAAGTGGACCCAACGGCGGGCCAGTCGAATGGTTCAATTACTGCCACAGCAACCGGTGGTACTGGCTTTACCTACAGCTTAAATGCCGGTGCGTTTCAGGCATCTGGTACTTTTATCGGATTAGCCACAGGCAATTATACTGTCACCGCCCGAAATTCAAATGGATGTACTGGTTCCACAACTGTTGCACTGGGTGCAGCAAATCCCTGTGCAGGTGTTACCATTACAGTTAGCTTAACCAAAGTTGATCCAACTACCGGCCAGTCGAATGGTTCAATTACTGCCACAGCAACAGGCGGTACAGGGTTCACCTATAGTTTGAATGGAGGTGCGTTTCAGACTTCCGGTACCTTTAGCGGGCTTGCAGCTGGAATCTATACTGTAACGGCGAAAAGTTCTGCAGGCTGCCTGGGCACTGCGCAAATCACTCTGGTTGGTTCGAATCCTTGTAATTCAATAGCGATCGTTATCACCTCCACCACCAGCAATTATACTCCATGTACAACTCCAAATTCGGGATCCATCACAGTTACGGCAACCGGATCGACGGGCTTTACCTATAATCTGAATGGCGGAGCCTACCAGGCCAGCAATACATTTACTGCTTTAGCAGCTGGAACATTTACTGTTGGTGTAAAGGATGTCAATGGCTGTACCAAGACGGCCAGTGCAGTCGTAGGTACTACTGCTAAGGGGCCATTATTTACAAATATGAGAAATCTGATCTCAACTCGTTGTAACGGGTCAGGTTGCCATCTTAACGGCCAAACTACTGCAGGATATAATTTCGATAATGATTGCAGTATTGTAACTTTCTGGAATCAGATAAACCAGTCCTGTGTAACCTACCAATTGGTGAGAATGCCGAAATCGCCGCAGCCACTGCTTACCGCAGCTGAAAAGTTAGTGATCACAAACTGGATCACAGCCGGACACCGATATACTGATTGATCATTTCCGGGAAAACTTTCAAAGGGGCTCAGGCCCCTTTTTTTTATTCAACACCTAATTTTTATGGAGGTATCAGCAATTAATTTTATGAAGGCACTGATGCTGGTCAGTAACTGCAATGATATATCGACAAGTACGCGTCATTTCTTTGTAAAACATAATTCAACATCTCTTTCATGACAATTACATGATAAAATAATATACGCAGTGGTCAATCTTTGTGCTCAATCAAAAATGACCATGAGAAAATTATTCATCCTTCCATTTGTATCCATCCTTGCACTTGCTGCCGGTGCTCAGTCGGATACGCTTTTCAACAAGACAATGGATGAAATAGTGGTAACGGCTACCCGTACTGAAAGAAAACTGGGAAATGTAGCGGTTCCGGTACGCATCATCAGTCAGCAAACCATTCGCCAATCAGGTTCACTTCGTTTAAAAGATATTTTACAGGAACAAACAGGTATTTATATTACCAATGGTTTTGGCGCCGGTGTGCAAATGCAGGGGTTGAATCCTGATTATACCCTGATACTGATAGATGGTGAGCCATTGGTAGGCCGTACGGCGGGCGTGCTCGATCTGAACCGCATCTCTGCTGGTTCGGTAAAAAAAATTGAGATCGTAAAGGGCCCTTCTTCCAGTTTATATGGATCTGAAGCGATGGCGGGTGTGATCAATATCATTACCGACCGTTCTTTCCGCAAAAATGCGGAACTGGGCATTCGCTATGGTTTTGGAGATCCTGATAAAGGCTGGGCAAGTCCATGGAGCAATGAAGCTTTCAAAAGCCTTGACCTTAATGCAAGAATGGGTAATACCATTGGTAAATTCGGCTGGCAATATTCGGGTGATGCGCTTTTGTTTGATGGCGTAAGTTTTCGCCCTTTTTCAACTGACCGGATCGCGCAGCCCATTCGCCGATTCACCAATCAACTGCAAACGAATTATGTTTTTAACCAGAAAAGCAAATTCTCACTGGGAATCCGCCATACGCTGGATCATATCAGGCAGGAATTTGCAGTAGGCAATAATGGAAATGTGACCAATTCTTATGGCAGGGAGCAAAACAGCGATCTTAATATCAGCCCGGTATTCCTGCACCAGTTCAATAAGAATATTCGAAGCAGCCTGAGGGGTTATTTCACAGCTTACAACGGATCACAAAGGCTTCGCTTCCGTGAAGTGCCGGACAGTGCATATAATGATGAGTTCAGGCAGAATTTTTACCGCATCGAGAACCAGACAGATATCAATTCGGAAAGATCCACGCTTACCCTCGGTGCCGGCTATAGCCTTGACCAGGCCCGCTCTACCCGGTACGATGACCTAAGCAGTAAAAAACAGAACCAGATCCTTTACGGGTTTGTACAGGAAGAATGGAGACCTTCTGATAAAATAACGCTGATCGCTGGTTTTCGTTATGATGATAATAAATTATTCGCCGCCGCCTTTAGTCCCAAACTGGCGCTGCGTTATAAAGCTTCTCCAAAACTTTCTTTTAATGCTTCCGTGGGCCGTGGGTTTAAAGCTCCCGATTTCCGCCAGCTCTATCTCAATTTTACCAATAATGCAGCCGGAGGTTATTCCGTATTTGGAACCATTGATGCAGTAAAGATCATCACCCAGTTACAGCAGCTGGGACAGATATCGGAGGTAAAAGAAGATTTTTATAAACTGAAAACGCTGACACCTGAATTTTCTACAGGAGCTAACCTGGGTGCAAATTTCACTATAGACAGTAAACTCTCCGGCAGCCTCAATATTTTCCGCAATGATGTAGAGAACCTGATCGATGTAAGGCAGGTGGCCACCAAATCCACAGGGGCGCAGGTATTTTCTTATATCAACGTAAAAAAAGCATTTACCCAGGGCACCGAGCTTGAACTTACCTGGAAACCTTTTTCAAACCTTAGTATTTCTTCCGGTTATCAATACCTGAACACTGCAGATAAAGACGAAAGAAGATCAGTAAAAGACGGAAAACAATATACCCGCGATGCTAACGGGTATAGCCGGCTGCTGCAATTAAAAGAATATATCGGCCTGCCAAACAGGAGCCGCCATATGGGCAACCTTAAATTCACCTGGCAGCAACCAGGCCTTTTCTATGCAACACTTCGCTTTTCTTACCGCAGCCAGTGGGCCGTGGCCGATAAAGATGGCAATGGCATATACAATGAGCAGGATGAATTCGCAAAAGGATCCTTACTTGTAAATTTCACAGCAGGTAGGGAACTGAAAAATGGCTGGAGACTTCAGGCCGGTATTGATAACCTTGGTAATTATCGCGACCTCTCCTACCTGCCAAACCTGCAGGGCCGTATGATCTACCTGGGTGCGAATTATCGATTCTTCAGAAACAATAAACAATGACCTTATAAAAAACAAATAATAACAAATGAAACAGTTTATCCTTTCTCTGATTGCAGTAACGACACTGCTTACAGCATGCAAAAAAGATAATGTACCTGCGCCAACACCCGCAGATCCTGCTGCATATAATGTAAGCGTATCCGGTAGTACCGTGAATGTTAGAAACCTTCCGGCAGATACCATTATTGGTATCAGTGGCCAGGGCCAGCCATTTGGCGCAGGCATTTATTCTTTCTTCAATCTGCGTACTAATTCATGGGTGTCTAATGCAGATTCCAACAGTACCAACTGGGACCTTGCCTTCTCTGGTACTACCATTCGGGTGAACAATGCAACAGGCGGTCCGGGTACCGGTGGTGCATTTGTTTGGGTGGGCGCTTTTGAATCGCTCACATCCATTCCGGTTGACTCTGTATTCAGGGTAGATAACCATCCGGTTTCTTATGCTATCACAAAAGGATCCGGCAAAGGATGGTATAATTATGATGGCGCGAACAACCTGTTGACGCCGATCCCCGGAAGAGTGTTGGTGATCCGCACAGCCAATGGCAAATATGCCAAACTGGAAGTGTTGAATTATTATAAAGGGGGTGTTACGCCAGGTGCCAATGCTACCGACCAGGTTAAAATAAACGAACAGCGGTATTATACCTTCCGTTATACATATCAGCCAAACGGCACTATGAACTTTTGATGATTTTTTGATTTATTGAGCCACCCTGCAATGATTTGCAGGGTGGCTTTTTGCATTCAATAGCCCATGGATTTTCATACCTTTGCAAATCTTTCGCGGAATATGAATAAAAAATATCACGAATACGAGGGTTTGGATCTTCCAGCATTTGAGAAGGAAATTCTTAAGTACTGGGGTGATAACCAAACTTTTGAAAAAAGCATCTCCCTCCGGGCCGGCGCCACCCCCTTTGTATTTTATGAAGGTCCGCCCAGCGCCAATGGTATGCCCGGTATCCACCACGTGATCTCACGCACGCTGAAGGATATGGTATGCCGGTACAAGACCATGCAGGGTTTCCAGGTAAAAAGAAAAGGAGGCTGGGATACCCACGGGCTTCCTATTGAACTGGGAGTGGAAAAAGAACTGGGTATCACTAAAGAAGATATTGGAAAGAAGATCTCTGTAGAAGAGTATAATAAGAAATGCCGCGAGGCAGTATTGCGTTATAAGGATAAATGGGATGACATCACGCGCAAGATGGGTTATTGGGTGGACCTGAATGATCCTTATATCACTTTCAAGAATGAATACATTGAAACACTCTGGTGGTTGTTGAGTGAATTATATAAGAAAGGTTATCTGTATGAAAGCGTCAGCATACAACCTTATTCTCCTGCGGCAGGCACTGGATTAAGTTCGCATGAACTGAACCAGCCCGGCACTTATAAGGATGTGAAGGATACAAGTTGTGTGGCGATGTTCAAAGCGGTCAGAAACGATCGCAGTGAGTTTCTCTACTCCAAACTGCTAACCAGCCTGTCCGGCAGGCAGGCTCCAAACCCCGAACTTTTCTTTCTGGCCTGGACCACCACACCCTGGACACTGCCTTCCAATCTTGGATTGACCTTGGGGCCAAATATTGATTATGTGCTGGTAAAGACCTTCAATCCTTATTTGCATAATCACCTGAATGTGGTGCTGGCCAAAAACCTGGTACCAAAATATTTTAAGGAAGAAGGGAAAGACGGGGATTTTGATGCTTATGATGAAAAACAGAAAATTGTTCCCTGGAAAATACTGGCCGAATTCAAAGGCTCCGAGCTGGAAGGTTGTGAATATGAGCAATTGTTTCCTTATGAAGCAAACTCTCCTGCGGCGATCGAGGAGATCACACCGGGAGCTAAACCCTTCCGTGTTTTGCTGGGAGATTTTGTGACCACGGAAGATGGTACCGGTATCGTACATACCGCTCCGGCATTTGGCGCGGACGACTACCGGGTAGGAAAGAAATATAATATCGGCATCCTTACTATGGTGGATCGTCAGGGAAAATTCCTGGATGGATTGGGTGAGTTCAGCAACCGCTATGTAAAGAACTATAAGGATGAGAAAGACTACGTGGATGTGAACGTAGACATCTCCGTTAAACTGAAAAAAGAGAACCGCGCTTTTAAGGTGGAGAAATATGAGCACAGTTATCCGCATTGCTGGAGAACTGATAAACCCATCCTGTATTATCCACTGGATGCCTGGTTCATTAAGACCACGGCCATTAAAGACAGAATGGTTGAATTGAACAAGACCATCAACTGGAAACCCGCTTCCACTGGTGAAGGAAGATTTGGCAACTGGCTGGAGAACCTGGTAGACTGGAATTTGAGTCGCAGCCGTTACTGGGGAACACCGCTTCCCATCTGGAGAACCGAAGAAAGGGATGAACAGATCTGCATAGGTTCAATAGAGCAATTAAGGAATGAAGGTGCCGAAGCAGACAAAGCCCTTGGTACTGATAATGCCGCTATTCTGAGCGATGAGAAGCTCGACCTGCACAAACCATTTGTAGATGATATCATCCTGGTAAGTTCAAAGGGCTTGCCAATGAAGCGTGTGCCGGACCTTATTGATGTTTGGTTCGACAGCGGGGCCATGCCTTATGCGCAATGGCATTTTCCATTTGAGAATAGAGAAACATTCAAAGAGAGTTTCCCTGCAGATTTCATTGCTGAGGGAGTGGACCAGACCCGCGGTTGGTTTTATACCCTTCATGCTATTGCCTGCCTGGTATTTGATTCGGTGGCCTACAAGACCTGTGTTTCAAATGGCCTGGTGCTGGATAAGAACGGCAATAAGATGAGTAAGCGATTAGGCAATGTGGTGGATCCCTTCAAAACCATTGAAGACCTTGGAGCGGATGCTACCCGCTGGTATCTTATTACCAATGCCTCACCCTGGGATAATATGAAGTTTGATGTGGACGGGATCAAAGAGGTGCAACGAAAATTCTTTGGAACACTTTATAATACCTACCAGTTCTTCTCACTTTATGCCAATGTAGATGGGTTTAGCTTTAAGGAAGCACCCGTGCCATTGGAAAAAAGACCCGAGATCGACCGTTGGATACTTTCTTCTTTGCATACGCTGATACAGAAAGTGACCGCCCATATGGATGATTATGAGCCCACCCAGGCCGGAAGATTGATCGAGGATTTTGTGGATGAGCAATTAAGTAACTGGTATGTGCGCCTTTGCCGGAGAAGATTCTGGAAAGGAGAATATGAAGAAGATAAGATCAGCGCCTATCAAACCCTATATGAATGCCTGGAGACCATCCTTCGCTTAGTGGCTCCGGTATCGCCATTTTTCAGCGAGGCCCTGTTCAATAACCTGAATGCCGTGTCCGGCAGGTTCAAAGAGGAGTCAGTACATCATGTGAGCTATCCAAAGGCGAATGCTTCCATGATCGATGTCTTGCTGGAAGAGCGTATGCGACTGGCCCAGGATGTTTGTTCACTGGTTCTTTCCCTTCGAAAAAAAGTGAACATTAAAGTCCGGCAGCCCCTGCAGAAAGTATTGATCCCGGCGCTCGACCCTCAGATGAAGGCCCAGCTGCAAAAGATCGAAGAATTGATCCGGGCCGAAGTGAATGTAAAAGAAATAGAATATTTGGAACCGGATAACCAGTTCATCCGGAAAAAAATGAAGGCTAATTTCATTGCCCTGGGTAAAAAACTGGGTCCGAAAATGAAGGCCGTATCGGCTGCTATCGCTGAATTTACACAGGAGCAGATCGCCAATTTTGAAAAGGATGGCCAATATAATTTGCTGGTTGATGGCGAACCTGTAATATTACAAATAAGCGAGGTGGAGACCAGCAGTGAGGATATTCCGGGCTGGACCGTGGCCAGCAAGGGCAGGCTGACCGTAGCGCTGGATATTACCCTTACTCCTGAACTGGAATCGGAAGGCAATGCCAGGGAGTTTGTGAACAGGATCCAGAAGATCCGGAAAGACAGTGATTTTGACCTTACTGACCGGATCGAGGTAAAGGTATCCGGGGCGGAAGGGCTAAAAGAATCGCTGGCTCAGTTTAAAGACTATATTTGCGCGGAAATTCTGGCGGATTCGCTGGATTTCCTGCCTTCAATAAAAGAGGGCACGTTGATAGATATTAATGATAATTCACTAAATGTGATCGTTTTAAAAAAAGGGTAATTTATGGCAACAAAGAAACCAGCCTCAAAAGCCGGCAAGAAGACACCTAAAAAGGTCGCCAAACCCGCCCCCAAGGCTGTTAAAAAACCAGCCGTTAAGAAAACTGTGCAAAAATCCGCTCCCAAACCTGTGGCAAAAAAGAAAGCAGCTAAACCCGTAGTAGCAAAGAAAGCAGAGAAAAAGCCGGCCCCTAAGCCAGCACCGAAACCGGCAGCAAAACCTGCCGCTAAACCGGTAGCAAAACCTGTTGCGAAGGCACCGGTGAAAGCTGAACCAGCCAAGCCTGCACCAGCACCTGCCCCGGCACCCGTGTTCAAAAAAGGTGGAGTGGATCCCCGTTCCCTGGTATCCATCAAACAAAAAGTGCAGCCAGTGATCAAGAAGGAACCACCAAAACCTTCAAAGGTCATCATTCCCAAGACCACCATGAAGTCCTCTGTTAAATACGAACCAGAATTCACTAAATCAATTTTGGATCATAAAATGACAGAACATCCTAAAGGGCCGACTATGCGTTATTCCGATGCCGACCTGACAGAATTCAGAGAGATCATCCAGAAAAAACTGGATGCCGCGAAGAAAGAACTTGCTTATCTCCAGGGGTTGATCACCCGCAAAGATGAGGGTGGTGATATGGACGAAGCCCGTTACATGACCATGGAAGATGGAAGTGTGAGTATGGAAAGAGAGCAGTTGAGCCAGATGGCCAGCCGCCAGATCACCTTCATCGATCATTTGGAAAAAGCAATGATGCGTATTGAGAATAAAACCTATGGTATCTGCCGTGTCACCGGTAAACTGATAGACAAGGCAAGGTTAAAGGCTGTTCCCCATGCTACACTGAGTATTGAAGCAAAACAGATGATGAACAAATAAGCCAAAAGCTTTCAGCATAAAAAAAGCCCGGTACTCCGGGCTTTTTTTATGCTGATATTTCAGGGAATTACTTCTTTTTTCCTCTTAAAAAGATCTGGAAACCTACCCCGGCCATCAGGCCGTTATTTGTGTATTTAGTGGTAGTCTCATTTTCCAGCCTTTCATCAATAGTGCCATCATTTCCTGTATCACGCAGGGTGGTTTTCTTGAAAGTATTCTTGTTATAGGAATAAGTATAGCCAATGTAAAAGTCAAGCCCTGCTGTTTCATTGATCATTTTGGTTACCCCTGCGGTAAAGGCAGCATTAAAATAACCACCTCCTGTAGAATTTCCATCATAGGAGATCTTATAAGCAGTTGGTCCGGAACCACCATAGAAAAAACCTTCTGTCTTCAGGTTGCTTAATCCTCCGTTCAGGCCAAGCTGAACAAAGGGAAGCAATTCTTTACCTTTAAGATACTGGCGGAAATAACCTCCAATACCTACATTATAACTATTCGATTTATCACTCTGGTAAGTAGAACCATTTTGTTCATAGCTGGTCTTCCCTCCATAAGGATTAAGTGTAAGTTGTATGCCTACCACTGAATGTTCTCCCATGAACCAACCCATTGATGGGTTTATAAGAATGTTGTGATTCTTAATCAGGGAGGTATTACTGCCAATACTGGCCACGGTAATATCAGAGGTTCCGGAATTAAAGACCAGGCTGGCCACTGAGGCACCGATAACACGGTCGCCTTTTTTGAACTGACCGGCAGCGGTAAGGCAGCAAAAAGCCGCTGAAACAGCTAAAAAACTCTTGATTCTCATTGCAGAAACGATTTTGAGGGACAAATATATGGCTAAAGGCATAGCCGGCTGCTGATTTTTGACCCTTCAGACCTGGAAACCACCCTCTTTTCTATATAATAAAAAAATGTTTTTTTAGGTTATTTTGAATTTTCCCTTACTTTTAAGCAGGCTTTGGTGAGGCGGGAAATTCCCCTTATTTTTAAAGCTGAAAAATCTTTTAAGCCAAACTACAACGCTATGAGAAAGTTAAGTTCACTTTCCCTTCTATTGATCGCATTAAGTTTTCTATTGGTAAATTGTACGAAAGAAGGTCCTGAAGGTCCTGCCGGTGCAAATGGTGCACAAGGTCCTGCTGGTGCTAACGGAGCTACTGGTCCTGCTGGTCCAACTGGTCCTTCTGGCCCTGCTGGTCCCACTGGTCCAACTGGTCCACAAGGTCCTGCCGGTACAGCCAACGTAATTTACTCCCCATGGGTAACTGTAAATGCAGCTGACTGGACTGGAAATGGTACAGCAGATCAAAGTAAAACACTTACTGCTCCTGGTGTTACAGTTGCCATTCGCGATCAGGGTGTAATTCTAGTTTATGCTCAATACAATGGTTTAGTAAGACCTCTTCCATTTAATGATATTAGCACAACAAATCCTGTTCAATTTGATTTCTATTCTCCGGCAGTTGGACAAATACTATTGAGAGCGTATCGCCCTTCCGGCGGCTTTAGCCTTATTCCCATTCAGTTCCGTTATGTACTGATCCCTGGTGGAGTAGCCGGCGGTCGAGGTAAAATGGCTGAAATTAATGGTACCGTTTATACTGAAAGCGAACTGCAGGCAATGTCTTATGCCCAGATCTGTGGTTTGTTGCATATCGCACAATAATAAGAACTTTATATAGTTGCAAAAGCCGCCCATTGGGCGGCTTTTGTTTTTTATGGCCCTTCATTTCTTTTTACCTTGCGACAAATTCCTATTGATGAAAAAAGCATTTTTATTCCTGGCAGCCAGTTTCCTTGTTGTTACTGTTTTTGCCCAGCCACGTATCATTTCTGGCCCCATGCTTGGGCCTGTTGAATACCGTGATGCGAAGATCTGGGTGGAAGTTTCCAGGGAAGTAAAGAACGTATCACTTCAATACAATAAAAAAGGAGATAAGAATACAAAGACCATTTCCTATAAGGGCGAACTTGGAAATGAATTCAACCCGCTTTATTTAACGGTAGGAGGATTGGAAGTGAATACCACTTACCAGTACCAGGTGAAAGTAAATGGCAAAGTAGCAGGCACTCCCGCAGAATTCACTACCAAAGATCTCTGGCAATGGAGAAAGCCTGCTCCCGACTTCAGTTTTTTAACGGGTTCCTGTGCTTATTTTAACCAACCTCAGTATGACCGTCCGGGTAAACCATATGGCGGCGACTCTTCGATATTTGAGACCATGGCTAAAGAACGCTCGGCATTCATGGTTTGGCTGGGAGATGAGTGGTATACCCGTGAAGTAGATTATTTCAGTGAATGGGGTCTCTGGTACCGTGCGCAGCAAACGCGGGCCTTACCTATACTTCAGAATTTCTGGAAGGCTATGCCTCAATATGCCATGTGGGATGACCATGATTATGGTCCCAATGATATCGGCAAGAATTATATCCTGAAAAATACCAGCAGGGAGATCTGGAAAAAATACTGGTGCAATCCTTCCTATGGAGAAAAAGAAGAGGGCACCTATACCATGCTGAACTATGGCGATGTAGACATTTTCCTGACTGATGACCGCTGGTGGAGAAGCGATGATAAAACAAAGGATTCTGTGAATGGTATGCCCAACCCAGAAAAAGAAATGCTGGGTGCCAGGCAGATGGAGTGGTTGAAGAATTCATTGTTATTCAGTACGGCCACATTCAAGATCGTTTCCATAGGTTCACAGGTGCTGAACCCGGTATCGCCATTTGACAAATGGGATAAATTTCCGGCAGAGTATGATGAGTTCATGAAATTTATTGACGAATATAAAATAACCGGGGTGGTGTTTTTAACCGGTGACCGTCACCATACCGAGATCATAAAAGTGGACCGTCCCGGTGCCTATCCTTTATTTGATATTACGGTATCACCTTTAACATCGGGTACACATACATTTGGCGGATCGGAAAAGAATAACCCGTATCGTGTGCTGGGTATTGATGAAAAACAGAATTACGGCCGTTTCAGTTTCAGTGGAAAACGAAATGAACGAAAGCTGACCGTGGAATTCTTTGGTGTAAAAGGAGATAAACTAGGAGAGTGGTCCATCAATGAAAAAGAGCTTAAATAACCTAAACCCTAATCCCTAATCTCTAACCCTTCCTAATGACTCTCCAATTCGGCTACGATAAGAAAAAGGTAATTCAGGCGCTGCGTTATCATTTTATAAGCCGGCCGGAAATAAGGCTGATGCTGATATTGGTGAATGTATTTGCCATTATCTCTATGGTTCTTTATGTTTTTGGAAAAGTGACGGGTCTTGCTTTCATGGTGGGATCATTTCTTTGGGTGGTGCTGCTGATCAGTTTCTGGTTTGTTCTTCCATTTGCGGTATACCGCAGGGCAGTGACCTTCCGCCATGAATTTGAAATGGATTTCGAGCTGCAGGGATTCACCCTTCGGCATAAGCATGGATCCAAAAACTGGGATTGGAGCGCTTTAAAAAGTTTTGTAGAGAGCCCGCATTTTTTTCACCTGTATTTTGATGCAAGGTCATTCATACTGGTACCAAAAGATGCCTGCAACGGGATTGAGGAGACACAGGAATTGAGGGAACTGATACGTTCTAAATTAGCGAAAGCTTAGCGTAGTTTTTTTTCCATTACCACATGGGGAAGGGTCACTTCAGTGAATGGGTCACTGGCCACTTTGTAGCCCATTTTTTCGTAGAAGCCAATGGCGTTCTTCCTGGCATGCATGGAAAGTGTTTTATAGCCGCGGTCGCGGGCCAGGTTTTCAGCGAAATTCATGATGGCCCTGCCGATCCCCTTTCCCTGCAGGTCGTTCAATACTGCCATCTGTCTTAACCGTACGATCTGCGGGTTTTCTTCTACCAGCATACAACAACCCAGTATGGTCTCATCTTCAAATGCCGCGATCAGCATATTGTCCTTCTCCCCTTCAAGTTCACCAGGAGCAAATCCAAGGCCAAGCGGCTTGCGCAGCACATCCTCCCGCAATTTGACCATTTGCTGGTATTCCTTGCTGCCGTGATCGATGATTTTTAATGCCATAACCTGAGCTTAGGCAAGCTTTAAAAAAGCTGCCAAAGACAAAATACTAATATCTGCGTTACCAGCCAACGGAATCCGGGGATATTTTGGCTAACGGTTATCCTCTTATTTTGGGTATTATATATTCGTTATCAACGATTTGAATTAAAAATGGAAATCCCATGCCGATTAACCCAAAAAACATATTTTTGCAGCCAACAAATAAAACTTTACAGTCATGTCAGACATCGCATCAAGAGTTAAGAAAATCATAGTAGACAAACTGGGTGTAGATGAGGCCGAAGTAACCAACGAAGCTTCTTTTACTAATGATCTCGGAGCAGACTCCCTCGATACTGTGGAATTAATCATGGAGTTCGAAAAAGAATTCAACATATCTATTCCCGATGAGCAGGCTGAAACGATCACTACGGTTGGTCAGGCTGTGTCTTATCTGGAAGAACATGCCAAATAACTGCTGCTTTTGAAACCTGGCCTTCGGGTTAGGTTAAGACTGCAAAAAATTTAAAAGGATACCGCCTTTCTTCTGTTTACGCAAGGAAAGGCGGTTTTTATCTCTTAAAAACTCCTTATTTTTCCACCATGCAATTAAAAAGGGTCGTTGTTACAGGTATGGGCGCAATCACCCCATTGGGCAATACACTGGATGCCTACTGGGAGAACCTCCTCAATGGGGTTTCTGGCGCTGATATGATCACTTTATTCGATGCATCTAAATTCCGCACGAAATTCGCATGCGAGGTAAAAGGGTTTGATGCTACACAGTTCATGGATAGAAAAGAAGCGAG
Source organism: Chitinophagaceae bacterium (assembly GCA_016720565.1). Taxonomy (GTDB): domain Bacteria; phylum Bacteroidota; class Bacteroidia; order Chitinophagales; family Chitinophagaceae; genus JJ008. The sequence continues at coordinate 173,390 of JADKKJ010000011.1, read as the reverse complement.
AAAGATCGATCGCTTCACGCAGTTCGCGCTGGTAGTAAGCGACCAGGCCATGCTGGATGCCGGACTCAACAAGGAAAACATCAACCCCGACCGGATCGGCGTAGTATTCGCCAGCGGTATCGGTGGATTGATCACTTTCCAGAATGAGGTCACTGATTTTGCCAGGGGCGATGGTACACCCAGATTCAATCCATTCTTTATTCCTAAAATGATCCTCGATATCGCTGCTGGCCAGATCAGCATGCGGCATAATTTGAGAGGTCCGAATTTCGCGGTGGTAAGCGCCTGCGCAAGCAGCACCAATGCCATCATGGAAGCATATAACCTGCTTCGACTTGGCAAAGCAGATATTATCCTTACTGGTGGAAGTGAAGCGGTGATCAGCGAAGCGGGCGTAGGTGGATTCAATGCCATGAAGGCAATGAGTGAAAGAAATGATGATCCTAAATCTGCCAGCAGGCCTTATGACAAAGACCGCGACGGTTTCGTGATGGGAGAAGCGGCGGGTATGCTGGTATTGGAGGAATTGGAACACGCGAAGGCTCGTGGGGCAAGGATCTACTGTGAGATAGCTGGAACAGGTGCGACTGCCGATGCGCATCATATAACCGCCCCGCATCCGGAGGGTTTGGGTGCCCGCAATGTAATGAGAGCTGCACTGGAAGATGCGGGAATGAATGCCGACGAGATCGATTATATAAACACCCATGGTACCTCTACACCAATCGGAGATGGTGCCGAAGTAAAAGCCATCACCCAGGTATTCGGGGATCATGCCTATAAATTAAATATCAGCGCTACTAAATCAATGACAGGTCATTGCCTGGGCGCGGCGGGTGTTATTGAAGCCATCGCCAGTATAAAAGCGGTGATGCATGATATCATACCGCCAACTATCAACCATTTTACCGACGACCCAGAGCTGGATCCCAAACTAAATTTTACTTTCAATAAACCACAGTCACGCATCGTACGCGCCGCGTTGAGCAATACTTTTGGTTTTGGAGGGCACAATGCCTGCGTGATAGTGAAGAAATTTTAGTAGTTTACACGTGGTGTTCAGAAAATTTTTTTCAAGGTCAGGTTCAGCATTTAAAAAGGAATTGAGGAATATCCTGGGCTTTAAAGCCGGTGATATTCCTCTTTATAAAACCGCGTTGACCCACCGGTCCATCAGGGATGGTGCCGATGAGAACAATGAAAGGCTGGAATACCTCGGCGATGCTGTATTAAGCGCGCTTGTGGCCGATTACCTCTTCAAAAGATATCCCTACAAGGAAGAAGGCTTTCTTACCGAAATGCGCAGTAAAATGGTGAACCGGCAGCAATTGAATGATATCGCTGTGCGGATGGGACTTAAAAAAGTGACCCTGTTCAATAAAATGGATGGTTCACTGAAGGCCAGCCAGATCTTTGGTAATACGCTGGAAGCATTGGTAGGAGCTATTTATCTTGACCAGGGGTATAAACGCACCGCCAAATGGGTTCAGGAATACCTGATCATACCGCATATGTTCATGGATGATCTTGAGAACCTCGAGATCAATCATAAGAATAAATTATACGGATGGGCCAATAAGAATGGCCGTGTACTGGAGTTTGAAACACTCAATGAAAAATTGGAGAATGGCAGAAGACTTTTTACGGTGGCCGCTGTTCTCGATGGCAGGAATATCGCCGAAGGAAAGGCCTTCAATAAAAAAGATGCTTCACAGATCGCCGCCCAGAAAGCCGTAGAGAAACTGGGAATTGTGAATGCGGACTCAATAGGAGATATTAGTTAGTAGTTACTAGTTAGGAGTGACTAAAATTTTTAGGCTATTCAAAGTTCCTAACTACTAACTCCCAACTCCTAACTAATTTCCTGGCAGATCTCCACCAATACCCCATGCGTATTCTTTGGATGCACAAAACAAACCAGCTTATTATCTGCCCCTTTTTTCGGAGCCTCATTCAATAGCAAGAAACCTTCCGCCTTCAGTCGGCTCATTTCTGCATGGATATCGGCCACGGCAAAGGCCACATGGTGCAGACCTTCCCCCTTTTTATCGATATAGCGGGCTATCACCCCTTCAGGGTCCGAACTTTCGAGCAGTTCTATCTTGTTTTCCCCGGTGAGGAAAAAAGCGGTGTTCACCTTCTCAGAATCAACGGTCTCGGTCTTATAGCAGGGGGTATCCAGGAGTTTTTCGTAAACGGGAATGGCCTGGGCCAGGCTTTTGACTGCTATGCCTATATGTTCTATTTTTTGCATAACAAGGAGCTTAAAGGGGGCTTTCCGAATTCGGTAAAATCATTCGTTTCCACGAAATTACCCCTTTACCCTTGAACCTTTTGGGCTAATTTTGCGTTTAGAAACAAAAAGAACAATACCCGTTTTATGCTCAATTTTCCGATCTATCTGGACCACAATGCGACAACCCCCTGCGACCCCCGGGTAGTAGAGGCCATGATTCCTTATTTCACCAATAATTTTGGTAATGCCGCCAGTCGTAACCATGCTTTTGGATGGCAGGCGGAAGAGGCAGTAGACCTGGCACGTGAGCAGGTAGCCCAATTGATCGGGGCGGATCCCAAAGAGATCATCTTTACTTCTGGCGCTACGGAGGCCGATAACCTGGCCATCAAAGGTGTTTTTGAAATGTATGCGAGCAAAGGAAACCATATCATTACCTGCAATATTGAACATAAGGCGGTACTTGATACCTGTAAGCATATTGAAAAAGAAGGCGGCGAAGTGACCTACCTGAAAGTAAAGGATAACGGACTGGTTGACCTTGCCGAACTGGAGGCAGCCATAAAACCAACCACCATTCTTATTGCGCTGATGTATGCGAATAATGAAATTGGTACGGTAATGCCAATGAAAGAGATCGGAGCCATCGCTAAAAGACATGGCGTACTGGTATTCAGCGATGCCACCCAGGCTGTAGGTAAAATACCCGTGGATGTAAATACGGATGGCATCGACCTGATGGCCTTCACAGGGCATAAAATGTATGGCCCTAAAGGCGTAGGCGCCCTGTATGTTCGCCGTAAAAATCCTCGCGTGAAGGTGACTGCTCAAATGGACGGTGGCGGTCATGAAAGGGGAATGCGCAGTGGTACACTGAATGTGCCCGGCATTGTAGGTTTTGGAAAAGCCTGCGAGATCTGTCGTTTGGAAATGGCAGAAGAAACAAAAAAATTGAGCGCCCTTCGCGATAAACTGGAAACAGAATTATTGAAAGTAGAGGAGTCTTATCTCAACGGCGATAAGGAACATCGGTTGCCGCATGTATCGAATATCTCTTTTAAATACGTGGAAGGCGAAGGCCTGATGATGGGATTTAATAAGAATATCGCGGTTTCCTCAGGCTCTGCCTGTACTTCCGCTTCCCTGGAACCCTCCTATGTGTTAAAAGCGCTTGGATTGGGTGATGACCTGGCACATAGTTCGCTGCGTTTTGGCCTGGGAAGGTTCACTACCGAAGAGCAAATAGACTATACCATTAAACAGGTAACTGATACGGTTAATAAATTAAGGGAAATGAGCCCTCTCTGGGAAATGTTCAAAGAAGGCATTGATATGAATTCTATTGAATGGGCTCATCATTAGCTTCGGCAGGCTCAGCTACCGGTTTTGCTAAACCCACAACTCTAAACTCTAAACTCTCTCCATATGGCATACTCAGAAAAAGTGATCGATCATTATCAGCACCCTAAAAATGTAGGAACGCTGGACAAAAGCAAGAAAACAGTTGGAACCGGGCTTGTTGGCGCCCCGGAATGTGGCGACGTGATGCGTTTGCAGATCGAGGTAGACGAAAGTACCGGCCTGATCACCGATGCTAAATTCAAGACCTTTGGTTGCGGATCCGCTATTGCTTCTTCTTCCCTGGCCACCGAGTGGCTGAAGGGTAAATCGGTGGATGACGCCATCAAGATCGATAATATGACCATTGTAGAAGAACTTAACCTTCCCCCGGTAAAGATCCATTGCTCTGTACTGGCTGAAGACGCCATTAAAGCGGCAGTGAATGATTACCGTAAAAAGAATGGCCTGGAAGAATTGAAATTTGAAGATTCAGTAATTCATTAATACAAGCCATTAGCTCCTAGCCCCTAGCTTCTAGCCTGATACGATTAAGGGAAGAACAGCTAGAGGCTAACAGCTAAAAGCTAGCAGCTAGTTTATGAGTGTAACCTTAGATAACGCCATTTTCGTAAGCGATAAGGCAAAGGCAAAAGTGATCCAACTGATGACCGATGCCAATATACTGGATGATCCCTCTTATTTTCTTCGCGTAAGTGTAGTAGGAGGCGGTTGTTCAGGACTTAGCTATAAACTGGATTTTGATAACGAGACCAGGCCCATGGATCAGTCATTTGAAGATAATGGGGTGAGGCTGGTCACCGACCTGAAAAGTTTTCTTTACCTGGTAAATACCACGCTCGATTTCTCCGATGGCCTCAATGGGAAGGGCTTTTATTTCAGTAATCCCAATGCCAGCCGTACCTGCGGTTGCGGGGAGAGTTTCGCGGTTTGATAGTATTTAAAAACATTTTTAAAGGGCCGGCTGAATAAGTCCGGCCCTTTTAACTTTTTATCTTAGCAGGTTTATATCTATTTTGCAGGTAATGTGGTCCATTTGTAAAAAAGAACTGCGTCAATTCTTCGGAAGCCTTACAGGTTACATAGCGATCATTGTATTCCTACTGGTAAATGGCCTGGTGCTGTTCATGTTCGACGGTAATATTTTCGACATGGGCTATGCTACCCTTGATCGTTTTTTCGAATTGGCTCCCTGGATACTTTTATTACTGATACCTGCGGTCACCATGCGGAGTTTCTCCGATGAGTTCCGTACCGGTACTTTCGAGATCCTTCAGACCCGCCCGGTCACCCGGTGGCAGATCACGAATGGTAAATTCCTGGGTTGCCTGGTGGTGGCTTTCATTTCACTTGTACCTTCTGTGGTTTATATTTTTACCGTTCAGCAGCTGGCTGTTGGGGAAGGGATGGATATAGGCGCGGCCCTTGGTTCATACCTGGGCTTGTTTTTCCTGGCGGCTGTTTTTACAGCGATCAGTGTGGCCTGCAGCAGTTTCACTTCTAATGCTGTCGTCGCTTTTATCATTTCAATGATCAGTTGCGCCCTGCTGTATTATGGCTTCAGCGCCATCAGCAAACTTCCTTTCCTGGCAAATGGAGGGGATTATATCGTGGAGATGTTTGGCATCGATCTGCATTACCGCAGCATCAGCCGGGGACTGATCGACTCAAGGGACATTATATATTTTCTTTCGCTGATCATTTTTTTTCTATTCATCACCCATAGAAACCTGCTGAAGCGATGAGTGTTTTTTTACATAGGACCCTGCGCTCCCGCTTTGGATGGTTTTTATTGATCCTCCTGCTGGCGATGCTGAATTACCTGGCATCCCTGGCGCATTTCAGGGTTGACCTTACCAAAGAAAAAAGATACACGCTGGGAAAAGAATCCCGTAAGATCATTGGCCACCTGGATGATGACCTGCAGATCGATGTTTTTTTAAAAGGAGATTTTCCGGCCAAATTCCGAAAACTGACCAATAGCGTATCCGAGTTCCTTCAATTGCTGAGGGAAGTGGATAGCCGTCATATAAAAGTCCATTTCATTGACCCTGCCGAACCTATTGAAGGCACCCGTAGTACTTATGGCGATACACTGGTGAGCATGGGCGCTTCACCGATCAACCTCATGGCCCAGGTAAAAGGTGGAGAAAGCAGTAAGCTGGCCTTCCCTTATGCGCTGGTCAGTTATAAAGGAAGACAGGAACTGGTTACCATATTTTCGCCTCCTCCTATTTCAACCAATGGCGAAACGCCAGAAAAAATACTCAATGAGGCGGAAGCGCTATTGGAATACCAGTTTGCGAAAGCCATTGATAAGGTAACCACTCCCCGTAAGATCGGTATTGGCTATGCAGTGGGTAATGGAGAACCCGTGGACCAGCGAACCTATGACCTGCGCATGAGCCTGCAGGCTGATTATGAATTGCGCCTGGTTGACCTGCAGCAAATGCCCCGTATTCCTGATAGCGTGGATGTACTGATGATGGTAAAGCCTGTTATTAGTTTTACTGAAAAGGAAAAATTCAAGATCGATCAATTCGTTATGAGAGGGGGCCGGTTGCTCTGGTTTATTGACGCACTGATAGCTGAGCAGGATAGCCTGGCCATTAAGCCGGAGACGATTGCCTATGACCGCGACCTCAACCTTACCGATCTTCTATTTAGATATGGACTTCGCATCAATACAGACCTGGTGATGGACCTGCAATGCGATGTGCTTCCATTTGTAGTGGGAGGAACAGCGGATAATCCGCAGATGCAATTCCTGCCTTTTAATTATTATCCCCTGCTGCAGCCTGGAAATTCATCCATCACGCGCAATTCAGGGTATGTAGGAGGCCATTTTGTGAATTCAGTGGATAGCATACAGGTTAGCGGTCTTCATAAAGAAACCCTGCTGGTAACTTCCCCTAATTCAAGGATCATCAGTACACCGGCCCTGATCAGTTTAAATGAGAATAAAACGGTACCTGAAGATGAAAAATTTAAACGCAATGCTATTCCTGTTGCCATGCTGGTAGAGGGGGAATTCAGCTCATTGTTTAAAAATCGGGTGGGTAAATCCACCATGGATAGCATGTCTTCGGCAGGCGATCCATACCGCGATCATTCTGGCAATAACCGGATCATTGTGGTTGGAGATGGGGATATGGTGCTCAACGATTATATTTTCCCGGAAGGGCCTTCAGGGGCCCCTGTTCCAATACCAATGGGTTATAATAAATTCACGTATACCGAATCGCTTAAAAATAGTGAAAATGCGCGTCGTTTTGTTCCGGTCGCAAACAGGCAGTTTCTGCTAAATGCCATGGAGTACCTGGTATCAAACCCGGATATCAGTAAGATCCGTAATAAAGAGATCGTGCTGCGCCAGCTTGATACCAAAAAGATCGAAGCGCAAAAACTCAAATGGCAGCTTATTACTATTCTCGTGCCTGTATTGCTGGTCATACTCTGTGGCTGGATCTACCAGGAACTAAGGAAGAGGAAATACGGCGAATAGGGAGTTGCCATGCATGATTGGCTCTTGACTATTCACTAACTTTGCCCTTTATGTCTAAAGACCAGATCACCTATATCGTTTTTGGTGTTGTTTTATTAATGGCTTTGCTTTTCGACCTGGGATTGTTGAGCAAAAAAGGGAAGACCATTACGATCAAACAGGCCCTTTACCAAACACTTTTCTGGGTTGTACTGGCACTTGGTTTTGGGGTATTTATGTGGGTATATGAAGGGCCCGATCTCGCGCTTCAGTATATCAGTGGATACCTGATGGAATGGAGCCTGAGTGTTGATAATATTTTTGTCTTCATTGTGATCTTCTCCTCCTTTGCCGTAAAGGAAAAGCATTATGGCCGCATATTGCTGATCGGAATTCTGATGGCGGTGATCTTCCGTGTCATATTTATTACAGTGGGCGTTGCCCTGGTGAATCAGTTCCATGAAGTGCTGTATGTGTTTGGCGTCTTCCTTTTATATACTGGGTTTAAAATGTTCACTGCCACCGAAGATGAGGAGTTTGAGCCGCATGAAAGCAAGGTCTATAAATTCATCAGCCGCATTTTCCCGCTGGCTCCGCACGATGGGAACGGAAAATTATGGGTGATGGAGAATGGTAAGAAGTTATACACTACTCTTTTTGTAGTGGTCATTATGCTGGCCTTTATTGACCTGGTATTTGCTCTCGATTCTATTCCTGCCATAATGGGTATATCACAGGATAAACTCGTGATCTATACCTCTAATATTTTTGCGGTTTTGGGACTTCGCTCCCTTTTCTTTTTGCTCCGGAGTGCCGTTAGTAAATTTGATTACCTGCAACAGGGCATTGCCATCGTACTTGGTTTCATAGGAATAAAAATGCTGGCAGAAAACTGGGTGAGTCTGCTGGTACCAGACAAAACTGTTCAGGTCATCATTTCCCTTGGGGTCATACTTGTTTGTATTGCCGGTTCTATAGTTTACTCCATTTATACGCCCAAAAAAGGCAGCCCTTCAGATGTGGTTAATTAGCAATCCGCTTTGATCTATAAACTGACCCATATTGCCTCGGTGATCTCGGCCAGCCTTCAGCTGGATCATGAAGAGGATATTCAGCATCTGCTGACAGATAGCCGCCGTATCTATGCCCCTTCGCATTCATTGTTCTTCGCCCTGCGGGGGGAAAGAAGGAATGGCCACCAGTTCATTGGGGAAGTTTACCAGGCCGGGGTCCGGAATTTTGTAGTATCTGAACCTGTAGATACCGAAGATCATCCTGGCGCTAATTTCTTATTTGTAAATGATACGCTGGCTGCCTTACAGGATCTTGCCGCTTATCACCGCAGCCAGTTCAACATACCTGTGATAGGCGTTACCGGCAGTAATGGAAAGACCATTGTGAAAGAATGGCTATATCAGCTGTTGCATGAAGACCTTTCCATTGTCAGGAGCCCTCGAAGCTATAATTCCCAATTGGGAGTGCCACTCAGTGTTTGGCTGATGAATGAACAGCACCAGCTGGCCATTTTTGAAGCAGGCATTTCAAAAAAAGGGGAGATGGAGAAACTGGAACGTATCATACAGCCAACGATCGCAGTTCTTACCAGTCTGGGTGAGGCGCATAGCGAAGGCTTTTCTTCTATGGAGGAAAAAGCCATGGAAAAAAGGATCCTGTTCAGGCATGCGGAAGAACCAGCTTTGCTTTCTGTTCAGTCCATAGAAAGAGAAGAACAGTTTACAACTATCACCGCCCTGGACCCCAAAGGAACAAGTGAACGGTTATCCATAAGGATCCCATTTACTGATGAGGCATCGGTTGATAATGCCATTCTCTGCTGGAGAATATTGATCATGCTGGGTTTTGAACAGGAGCGGATCGCAGAGAGAATGAGTAAACTGGTGGCAGTGAATATGCGGCTTGAATTAAAAAAAGGCATCAATAACTGCACGATCATTAATGACAGTTATAGCGCAGATAAAGATTCACTGGAAATAGCCCTTAATTTCCAGTCGCAGCAAACAGGGGCAGAGAAAAAAACAGTGATCCTTTCCGATCTTTTACAGAGCGCCGCTTCTGATGGCTCTCTTTATCACTCGGTATTGGAGAGCCTGGAGAAACATGGCGTTTCGAGGCTGATCGCCATAGGACCGCGTATTAGTCACTGGATGCGTTACCTGATTACAGAAAACACTAAGCTGGAAACTTTTTCCAGTACGGAGGCTTTCCTGGAAGAATTTCTTTCCTCTCATTTCCGGGAAGAAAATATTCTGGTGAAGGGTGCCCGCATATTCGGCTTTGAGCGGATCGTACAGGTGCTTGAATTAAAAGCGCATCAAACAGTACTTGAGATCGATCTTTCCTCCATCGCGCATAATCTCAAAGTCTATCAATCCAGGCTTCAGCCATCTACCAGGATCATGGCCATGGTGAAGGCATTCGCCTATGGAAGCGGGGGAGCAGAGATCTCGGCCATTTTGCAATACCATAAAGCCGATTACCTGGGTGTTGCCTATGCGGATGAAGGAGTGGAACTCCGTAAAGCAGGGATCCGGTTACCTATCATGGTGATGAATACCGAGGAAAGCGCTTTTGAAAAGATCGTGGCCCATAACCTGGAACCTGAATTATATTCCTTCGAATTGCTGGAAGCCTTTGATCAGTATTTGCAGGAGGAAGGGCTGCAGCAATATCCTGTTCATATTGAATTGGAGACAGGCATGAACCGCCTTGGCTTTGCGATAGGTGACCTGGATAAATTAATATCCTTGCTGAAGAAGACCCTGTCATTTCGCGTGCAATCAGTGTTTACCCATTTCGCTGCAAGTGAAGAGCTGGTGCAGGATGAATTTACCCGTGAACAATTTAAACTGTTCAGCCAGGCGGCAGTCAGATTGGAGTCGCAGTTGGGTTATACATTTCTGAAACATGCAGCCAATTCTGCGGCTGCTATTCGCTTTCCTGAAATGCAAATGGATATGGTACGATTAGGGATCGGGCTTTATGGAGTGGACAGCGCAGATAGTAAGGAATTGGACCTTCATACAGTGGCCACCCTCAGAACCACCATTTCCCAGCTTAAAAAATTGAAGGCCGGTGAATCGGTTAGTTATAATCGTCGTTCTGTTTTGGATAAAGATGCCCTAATAGCCACTGTGCGTATAGGCTATGCAGATGGGTTTCCCCGAAGATTAGGAAATGGCCTGGGGAAAGTAATGCTGGGTGGAAAACTGGCCCCTGTAATTGGAACGGTATGTATGGATATGTTCATGATCGATGTGACTGAAATAAAAAATGTTAAGGAAGGCGATGATGTGATCATTTTTGGAAAGGACCTGCCTGTTGGTCAATTGGCTCAATGGGCCGGCACTATTCCCTATGAGATCATGACCGCTATTTCCCAAAGGGTAAGAAGGGTTTATTTTGAAGAATAAAAACCTATTCACCTATTGACCTATCTTTGCCCCTCATGAGATCACTGAAACTCAAATATGTTATTCTGATCATTGCGCTGGTGATATTTATTGACCAGGCATTGAAGATCTGGATCAAGACCAGTTATTCTGAAGGTCCCGTAATGCATTTGCTTGGGATCAGCTGGTTCCGATTGCATTTTATTGAAAACCCCGGGATGGCCTGGGGGTGGAAATTTGGGAACGAGACCGGAAAAATGATCCTTACCCTTTTCCGCCTGGCCGCAGTGATCTTTGGAACCTGGTACCTTGGCCGGCTCGTTAAGCAAAACCATAGCAGGGGATTTATCATCTGCGCTTCGCTGATCTATGCAGGAGCGCTGGGCAACCTTATTGACAGTATGTTCTATGGAATGATCTTCGACAAGGGGTTGCACTATGATGCCGCCATCCATGATTATGTACGCTATACCGGTGTGGCAAAATTCACTACCCCGGGTTATTCTTCTTTTCTTCACGGATCAGTAGTGGATATGCTTTATTTTCCAATGATACACGGGCATTTTCCATCCTGGATCCCTAAAATAGGCGGACAGGAATTTGAATTCTTTTCTCCTATCTTCAATATTGCAGATGCTTCCATCTCTGGAGGTGTGATCGCGCTGCTTGTCTTTCAGAAAAGATTTTTCAGGAAACCGGTCACAGAAACACATACGACCGTTGAAACCAGTACTCAGGTAAATGATGAGATGCAGATCTCTTAATGGCTACCGCTTACCAGTTTTCTTTGTATTATACCTTTAGAACTATTTATCCTTAACACATAGACTCCGGCGCCCTCATTTGCCAGTCCACCCAGGCTGAATTGATTCAATCCTTTATTTATATTCAACTCCCAGTGATGAATGCTGCGACCCATAGCATCCAGCAACTCTGCTTTTACTGTTTCTTTTTTACCGGTTACCAGGCGCAGGTCAATTTTCCCGATGAATGGGTTGCTGATGGCAAGAAGTTCGATACCACCTGCATGATCAGAAAGGTCGATGGTCTTTGAATAATTGAAATGGTCATTTTCATTACGCATCCTGATGCGGTAAAATTCCAGTGCATGGATTCCATCCTCATCTGTGAACTGGTAGCGATTGATCAGACTGGAATCACAGCACAGTCCGGTAAAACCTCCAATGGACCAGAAATGTACAGCGTCATAACTTTTTTCGATGTCATATTGCATAGGTTGCTCTTCACCGGTCACTGACCAATTGAGCAGGTTCTTTGATCCCTGTCTTATTCCGGAGAATGACAGGAATTTCACGGAAAGTGGTATTTCGCAATTCAAAACCTGGATGGTGATGATATTGCCTCCATCAGTGAAATTGCAGGATGCATTAGAGAGGTTGCTGGAAGTGGTAGCCACTACCATTCGGTACATATCTCCATTATTCACCAGATAGGTCATGTTGGGAGGTATAGTATAGCTGACCACATATTCAAAGGCGCTGCCATTCCAAACAGGGGTCGCCGGGCCGGAAGGAGCAGTTACATCGGCCCAGGTTGCTCCTCCATCATGGCTCCGCTGCCATTTGTAATAGGTATAGTTATCAAAATAACAACGCACCGTATCGTAGATCACCAGAGCATTACTATCGCAGACCGTTGGATTTAATGAAGGTGAATATTTCATGTTTGGAGAACAGGTACTCACGGAGATATCATCCAGTGCCCAGTCGTTTCCACCTCCTCCGGGTGCATTATTAAAAAACTTCAGTGTAAAGCTTGTTTGAACAGGCCCGGTAAGGAAAGTGAATCCCTTTTTGACCCAGGTGCTGGTGTAGGTGATATTCCCGGTGGTATAATAATCTATACCATCCAATTCAAAAGTAATATTTGGTTTAACACCGGAAGAATCGCCCGGGCCAGTTGGAATATAAAAAGGAGGCCCCGTGCTGGTTGTTGCGCTTTTTCCATTGGAATCGCAGCCGCATTTGGAACAGATATTACGCATCCATGCGGAAACTTCATAATAAGTATTCGGGCAAAGGCCGGTAATGGTTTGCTGAAAGGCAGAGTCTATGCGATAGGCCGCATTGATCACCAGCATATAACCGGCATTATGATTGGCAACGGTATCTGCAGCCGGGTTTCCCTGTGTAGTGGAGGCTGCCCCAGTATGGTCTCCTATTATATCCCAAAGATTGAATACACGGTGGGTAGGAGAACTATTATCTGGAATGGCCCAGGTATTGAGTGTAGTATAGTTAGTTTGGGTGGAAGTATTATTAGCGATACCATAACTATAATCATTGGGCCCCACAGTAGTGAATGGCTGGTAAGAATAGCCCGTTGGGACATTTGCGCTGGTACCCCTGTTCCTGTTGGGGCCGCTTCCAAAACTGCCATTAAATTCGGTGCCTATGGCATTTGTTCCAATAGTGTTTGAGCAGATACCATAGTTTGGATATACGATGATGGTATTGGAAGGGAAGGTATAGGTTGTCAGCGACCCGCCTGAGGGCTTATAGGTCATGGTACCCCCGCTGGTACTGATAAATGTCAAATTCAGGGCGGTAACCAGCACCCTGAAAGAAGCGACCATAATGCAGGTATTCCCGAAATTGGAAGGTTTATGCGTGCTCACCACCCTTCCCCTTTTAAATGCTGTAGCCGGATTTGTTGCAGTAAAACCAAGATGGATTGTTACAGTACTTCCGGTGATCCAGCCAGGGTCATCAGCATACGCATCTGTGAATTGTTTATAGATCTTTCCTTCATTGGTCAAAACCCGAATGGTAGAAGGAATATAACTGGTACCAGCAGGAACCTGGTCCTTGTAACGGCAGCTGTCATAAGTACCCGATTTCACCACAAAGCTTGCCCGAATCTCCAGGGTATCACCTGTTTCTACAGTTCCCCCATTCAGGCCCTTGGTTACGTTAATATAGCTTTTTCCGAAATCGATATTTTGTGCTAATAGATGACAGGCTGATGAAGTAACTATCAACAACAGGATAAAACCTGTTTTAAGGGCCGGTATGATGCCTGGTTTTAGCATAGAATTGAGTGTTGGATCGCACTCATTATATGCTATAAAATTAATTCATTAATCAGGCTTTTATAGTAGTAGTTAAGCTATTTCAATGTAGCAAATCTTATAAGTAAGTACCACAAAAAAACCTCCGTAAATACGGAGGCTGTTTTTAGGGTAATGCTCAGGATTAAAAGTTGGTTATGCAACCATCTTAATTTATTTTTTACGATGCTGTGATTCACGGATGTATCGAATGGCCGCCTGGCGGTCATCATTCATTTGGGTTCCCGACATCAGCGCGGCGCCTTTTCTTGATAAGATAGCCTTTAAATAAGGGGATATCTGCTGGGCCGATCGCTTGGGGGATACTGCATGCAGGCCGTTGGGCGACTGCATAGAGAAATGCATAACAGGCTGGAGATTATTTTTCATAAGTAAGGCTTGAATTTTCCAGGTTAGGATAGTGGATGTTTGCTTAAAGGTAAAACGGGCAACTGTTTTTTCAAACAATTACCCGTTAAATTTATGTTTACAGCAGAATTTTACTAATCGATCTTTCGGAATTTTACGAATCAGATCTTACCTACCATTTGTTCTGGCTTTACCCATTGGTCAAACTCTTCAGGCTTTACATAGCCCAGTTTCACTGCCATCTCTTTTAAGGTTGTTCCCTGTTTATGGGCTTTTTGCGCGATCTCTGCCGCCTTATAATAACCAATTTTAGTATTCAGCGCCGTAACAAGCATCAGGCTGTTGTCTACGTGCTTTTTAATATTGGCTTCAATAGGAGCAAGGCCTATAGCGCATTTGTCATTAAAGGATACGCAACCTTCACCGATCAGCCGGGCACTGTGAAGGAAATTATAGATCATCATTGGTTTAAACACATTCAGTTCAAAATGTCCGGTGGCACCGCCTATATTAATGGCCACATCATTTCCCAATACCTGTGCGGCGATCATGGTCAGCGCTTCGCATTGTGTAGGATTTACTTTTCCGGGCATGATGGATGATCCAGGTTCATTATCGGGAATGAATAATTCGCCGATACCGCTGCGGGGACCGGAAGAAAGCATACGGATATCATTGGCGATCTTCATCAGGCTAACAGCCACGGTCTTCAGGGCACCATGCGCTTCTACAATACCATCATGGGCCGCCAGCGATTCAAATTTATTAGGGGCCGTTATGAATGGAAGCCCGGTAAGGGTTGCAATATGTTTTGCAACATTTTCCGAATAACCCGGAGGTGTGTTTATACCGGTGCCTACCGCAGTTCCCCCCAGGGCCAGTTCACTTAAATGCGATAAACTGTTTTTGATCGCCTTCATTCCATGGTCCAGCTGCGCCACATATCCACTGAACTCCTGTCCTACCGTTAAAGGAGTAGCGTCCATAAAATGGGTACGGCCTATCTTAACCACCTTCATATACTGCCTGCTTTTTTTCGCCAGCGTATCCCTTAACTTTTTTATTCCGGGAAGTGTGGTCTTTACCAGCATGGTATAAGCGGCAATATGCATGGCCGTTGGAAAAGTATCGTTGCTTGACTGGGATTTATTTACATCATCATTCGGGTGAAGGAATTTTTCTTTGTCAGTCAGCTTTCCACCTTTTATAACATGGCCACGATAAGCGATCACTTCATTCACATTCATATTGCTTTGGGTACCGCTTCCGGTTTGCCAAACTACCAGGGGAAAATAAGCATCCAGCTTGCCGGCAAGGATCTCATCGCATACTTTGGAGATCAGTTGTGTTTTATTCTTTGCCAGTACCCCTGCATCCAGGTTGGTGAGGGCTGCTGCTTTCTTTAAATGGGCAAATGCCCTTATGATCTCCAGCGGCATTCGATTGATGTCCTGAGCGATCTTAAAATTATCAATGCTTCTCTGGGTTTGGGCGCCATAATAAGCGTCGGCAGGTACTTTAACCTCGCCCATGGTGTCTTTTTCTATACGATGATCCATATGCTGTTTTTAGTTCCGCAAAGGTAAGAAGGAAAGCCCATGAGCCTATGAGAATGGTCAGGTGTTCTACAGAGAATTACCGCTCATTTGTTATATTGGGTCATGAAACGATGCTTGCTTTTTTCCCTCCTGGCCCTATGTTCCTTTGCAGTACAGGCCCAGGCAAAACATGATTTTTCGCTCAGTAAGGATGGGTTTTTCCTGGATGGCCGACCTTTCCAGATCATTTCAGGTGAAATGCATCCCGCACGTATTCCCCGGGAGTACTGGCAACACCGTATCCAAATGGCAAAGGCCATGGGTTGTAATACGATCGCTGCCTATATCTTCTGGAATTATCACGAATCCACGCCTGGCAAATTCGATTTTAAAACAGGCAATCATGATATCGCCTCCTTCATAAAATTATGCCAGCAGGAAGGACTATGGGTATTGTTAAGGCCGGGTCCTTATGTATGCGCTGAGTGGGACCTGGGTGGATTGCCCCCTTATCTTCTCAAGATCCCGGATATCAAACTTCGCTGTATGGATCCCCGCTATATGGCTGCTGTAAAAACTTATGTGGATCGGCTGGCAAAAGAAGTGGCGCCGCTGCAGTGCAGTAAAGGCGGGCCGATATTGATGGTGCAGGTAGAAAATGAATACGGTAGTTATGGAAACGATAAAGAATACCTGGAAACGCTGAGGAAATTCTGGATCGCTGGCGGTATCAACGTTCCATTTTATACGGCCGATGGAGCCACCCCTTTCATGCTGGATGCCGGTCATATAGCAGGCGCTGCCATTGGCCTTGACAGCGGCGGTAATGAAGGGGATTTTGAACAAGCCAGGAAACATGATCCCACGGTACCCTCATTCAGCAGTGAGACCTATCCCGGATGGTTAACGCATTGGGGAGAGAAATTCGCTAAGCCGGATACTAATGACCTGAAAAATGAAATGGCGTTTTTGTTGAAAAACCATAAGTCCTTTAACCTTTATGTGATCCATGGTGGAACCAATTTCGGTTTGACGGCAGGCGCGAACTCATTTTCACCCACTCAATACCAGCCCGATATTACCAGCTACGATTACGATGCGCCTATTGATGAACAAGGAAGGGCCACTCCAAAATACCATATGCTTCGTCAAATGATCGGTAGTTATACTGACAGGAATCTCCCTGCGATCCCTGCGGCTGTTCCCTCCATGGATATACCTTCTTTTGAGATGCATGGCAGTGGAAGTATCTGGGATAATATCGCTGCTGCGCCGATAGTAAGGTCAGCGCAGCCGCTCAGCTTTGAAGCCATGGGGCAGGACCAGGGATTTGTATTATACCGAACGAAATTAATAGGCCATAAAAAAGGAAAACTGACCATCACTGCGCCGCATGATTATGCATTGGTCTTCCTTGAAAAAAAATTCATCGATACAGTTTGGCGTGATGGCGGCAAATGGACCGTTGAACTGCCGGCCATTGATCCTGCCGTGAAAGATCCATTGCTGGAGATTCTTGTAGAAGGAATGGGCCATATCAATTTTGCCCAGTATATGATCGACCGGAAAGGTATTACTGAGCGAGTGACCTTGAATGGAATGACCCTGATGAACTGGGAAATGGTCTTAGTTCCTGTGAATGAAAAATTTGTTCCTAAGGGGAACGATAAACAAGATCCGCGTCCCGGCCATTTTTTTTCAGGAGATTTTACCCTTGATAAAACCGCGGATACATTTTTTGATCTCAGCGGGTATAGCAAAGGCCTTTGTTTTATCAATGGGCATTTACTTGGACGTTATTGGAATATTGGCCCCCAGCAGCGATTATATTGCCCCGCCAGCTGGCTTAAAAAAGGGAAGAACGAATTGCTGGTCTTTGATCAGCATCAACTGCAGGCAGCGCCTGTTTCCGGCAAACAAATGATGAATTAACGGTTATACTATGCGTAAATTATTGCTCTCCCTCTCGCTGGTTTTGATCATTCAATGCCAGGCCCAAACCTATCAGGCTACCTGGGAAAGTTTAGAATCAAGGCCGGTTCCACAATGGTTTCGGGATGCAAAATTCGGCATCTTCATTCACTGGGGGGTGTACGCGGTACCCGGATGGAGCAGCAAAGGGAATTATTCGGAATGGTACCAGCAGGGATTGCAGACCACTGACAGTGCCCGCATGAAATATCACCAGGCTAAATTTGGTAACCGTAGTTATTATGACCTTGCCAATGATTTCAAGGCTGAATTATTTAACCCCGATGAATGGGCAAAACTTTTTGAAGCTTCGGGAGCAAAATATATCGTGCTTACTTCCAAACACCATGATGGTTTTACACTCTGGCCCAATAAAGAAGCCGATAAGACCTGGGGATTTCCCTGGAATGCCGGCGCAATCGGCCCTAAGCGCGACCTGCTGGGTGATCTTTTCAAAGCTGTTCGGAAAACATCCGTGAGGCCGGGCATGTACTATTCTCTTTATGAATGGTTCAATCCTTTATGGAAATCTGATAAAGAGAAATACCGCGACCAGCATGTGTGGCCACAGATGAAAGAACTGATCAATAAATACCAGCCGGATGTTTTCTGGACTGATGGTGATTGGGATGTGAGCGATGAAGTATGGAAGTCGAGGGAATTCATTAGCTGGATGTATAATGAAAGCCCGGTAAAAGACAGAGTGGTCACCTACGACCGCTGGGGATCCAATGTTCGATTCCACCATGGTTCAGTGTATACACCCGAGTACCAGCCTGATCTTGATTTTGAAGACCATTACTGGGAAGAAAGCCGCGGTATGGGCGCCAGCTATGGATATAACCGGGAAGAAGATGCCTGGGATTATAATTCTGCCCAATCACTGGTATTGCAGTTAATAGATAAAGCAAGCAGGGGAGGTAATTTTTTATTGGATATTGGCCCCGATGAACATGGAAAGATCCCGCCTATCATGCAGGAAAGATTATTGCAGATAGGAGAATGGCTGAAGATAAATGGAGAAGCGATCTATAATACCGAGAGATGGAAGATCCATTCGCAGTGGAGCGAAGGGAAAACAGATTACAAACCGGCAGGAGGAAGTGGTGATCTGTTGCTGAAACTCACAGTGGATCCGGATCCGGGCTATGCAGTGAAAGAAGTTTTCTATACCTATAATCCTGTTACTAATTCATTATATGCCATTTTACCAAGATATCCTTCTGATAAAAAAATAAGGTTGAAAGGAATTGGACTTAGCCAGGCCAAAAAGATCACATTTTTATCTACGGGCCAGTCGTTGAACGGCAAAATAGAAAATACCGACCTGGTCATCGACCTGCCGGATTATGATCCAAACAAAATAAAAGCGCCTTATGCCTATGTTATCCGCATTTCGGATTTTGGAAAATTCGGCACCAAACCGCGTATAATGCTGGATTATAAAAAAGATCCGCTAAAACCCATGGTCACTATCTTATCTGCTCCGGGCACAAAGGTTTATTATGGCCTGGGTAAAGAACCCACGGAACTTTATAAGGGGCCTTTCAGCATTTCAACTACAGCTACCATAAATGCATTGGCAGTAGCAGATGCAGAAAAAGAGACCCTGCCCAGTGGTATCGTAAGTCTTGAAGCAAAAACCTACCAATGGAAGAACGCGCTGCCAGGCAAAAGATTCGAACCCCGAATAGCTTTTACCTATTATGAACCTGCGGGAAAAATAAGCATGGCCACGCTGGATGAACCAGCCTCCATTACAGGACATGCCCCTTCCATTTCTTTATTGCCGGCTCTTAGAAAGGATCGCTTTGCATTTCGGTTTGAAGGGTATGTAAAAATGGATAAAAATGATATTTATACCTGGTTCCTCGCTTCCGATGATGGCAGCAAACTATTTATAGATGATGAGCTCGTGATAGATAACGACGGGGAACATGGCACTGTTGAAAAACAGGATAGAACGGCGCTTAAAGCCGGTTTTCATAAGATCAGGGTAGATTATTTCGATTCAGGGGGAGGTAATGAATTAAAAGTTTACCTGCAGGCCTCCGGTGCTGCTAAAATGGAATTACCTTCCGGTATGCTTTATCATTAAAGCGATGTTTTATGCAACGTTTTTGCCTGGCCCTTGACCTGAAGGATGACCCCTCCCTGATCGCGGAGTATGAACGCATGCATGAAAAAGTCTGGCCCGAAATTTTACAGAGTATAAAAGGATCGGGAATCCATAGACTCGATATTTACAGGACAGGTAACCGTCTTTGTATGATACTCGAAGCAGGGAATGACTTCAGCTTTGAAAAAAAATCCGCCATGGATGCCTCCAATGCCAGGGTACAGCAATGGGAAGACCTTATGTGGAACTACCAGCAGGCTATTCCCTGGGCAAAACCCGGAGAGAAATGGATCCTGATGGATAAAATCTTTGAATTACCATGACCATAGACAGTCACGTACATTTCTGGAAATACGAGAAAAAAAAAGACGCCTGGATCAGTTCCGATATGAAAATATTGAAGCAGGATCATTACCCGGAACACCTGGATCTAACTTTTAAAAGAAATGGCGTGGATGGATGTATCGCGGTGCAGGCATCGCAGCAGGAACTGGAAACCCATTTCCTGGTAGAACTTTCGGAAACGCATCCAGTGATAAAAGGCGTGGTGGGTTGGGTGGACCTTCGTGCAGCCAATGTGGAACAAAGGCTGGAATATTTTTTTCAGTATCCTGCCATCAAAGGATTCCGGCATATTCTGCAGGCAGAGCCAGATGGTTTTTTATTGAGTAATGAATTTAAAAATGGTGTCAGGGCCTTAAAAGGATTTGGGTACACCTATGATATACTTATCCATCCCCGGCAACTTAAAGAGACCATACAATTCGTGGATGAATTTCCGGAACAGGCTTTTATACTGGATCATTGCGGCAAACCGGATATCGCCCATCATAACAAAGCCGAATGGGAGCCACTGATCAGGGAACTCGCCCGGCGCCCCAATGTTTGTTGCAAATTATCCGGATTGTTAACTGAAGCGAAATGGAAGGATTGGAGTCCCGCTGATTTTTATCCTTATCTTGATATTGTGTTTGAGGCCTTCGGTACTGATCGTTTGCAGTTCGCATCCGATTGGCCGGTAATGCTGCTCTCTGGTATCTATGTGCAATGGAAAAGTTTGCTTGAGAAATACATGGAGAATTATTCAGAAGAAGAAAGAATAAAGGTATTTGGCCGCAACGCGGAAATATTTTATAAACTGAATATGCTTGATTAATTGCATTATGAAAAAATACCTTATTGTTTTATTTATCCTGGCTTCCCTGCCGGGGTATAACCAGGTTTCAGAAAATATCATCATTATTACCACTGATGGATTTCGCTGGCAGGATGTATTTAAAGGAATGGATACAGCCATTGCGAATGATCAGAAATTCAACCAGGGTGACAGCGGGTACATCTACCAGCATTACTGGGCGAAGGATAGTAAGGAAAGAAGAGAAAAGCTTCTGCCCTTTATTTGGAACACCATGAAAGAGCATGGCCAGATCTTTGGAAATAGGGAGCTTGGTTCCAGGGTGGACAATGCCAATCCTTATTGGTTCAGTTATCCAGGCTATCATGAGATCTTCACCGGTTTTCCGGATACGGCAGTGAACAGCAACAGCTATCCGCCGAATCCGCATGTAACGGTGCTTGAATATTTAAATCAGCAGCCTGCATTCAAAGGGAAAGTGGCCGTGTTCGGGGCCTGGGATGCGTTTGACCGTATCATGAATGAAGGGCGTTCAGGACTTCCTGTAGTAAATGCATTTGATATGGCTGGTGGAAACCATCCTACAGCAAATGAAAAAATGATCAATAAACTCCGTAAGGATTCTTTCAAGCCATTTAAGGAAGAAGAATGCCTGGATGTGTTCACCCATTACGCTGCAATGGAATGGTTAAAGACCCGGAGGCCAAAGGTTTTATATATCTCCTATGGAGAAACAGATGAATGGGCCCATGCAGGTCATTATCGTTCTTACCTGGATGCGGCCCACCAGGTGGATGCCTGGATAAAAGACATATGGACCTGGGTACAATCCGATCCGCAATACCGAAATAAGACCAGTTTATTTATCACCGTTGATCACGGCAGAGGAGATATAAAAAAAGAAGAATGGACCAGCCATGGCAGCGATATTGCAGATGCCCATGAGATCTGGTTTGCAGTAATGGGTCCTGCAATTGAAGCCAAAGGTGAGATCAAAAAAGATTCGCAGTATTATCAAAAACAGTTTGCACAAACCTTCGCCCGATTATTGGGATACACTTATAAGGCCACTCACCCTATTGCTCAGGAAATCAAAGACATCTTACCCAAATGAAGAACTTACTGACCCTGATCCTGATCTGCCTTCAACTTTCTTCGCAGGCTCAATCGGTTGATCCATTACCGCGTCCTACCCGCGCGCAGCTGGATTGGCACGAGACAGAGTATTACCTGTTCATGCATTTTGGCCCTAATACTTTTACTAATAAAGAATGGGGCGAGGGCACTGAACCGGAAGATCTTTTTGATCCTGCCCAACTCGATTGCCGCCAATGGTGCCGAATAGCAAAAGCAGCCGGTGCAAAAGGCATTATCATTACCGCTAAACATCACGATGGGTTCTGCCTCTGGCCAAGTAAATATTCCAAACATACAGTTCGTGAAAGCAAATGGAAAGATGGTAAAGGAGATGTGCTGAAAGAACTCTCCCAGGCCTGCAGGGAATATGGATTGAAATTCGGTGTATATATTTCACCATGGGATCGTAATCATCCGGATTATGGTACAGAAAAATATAATACCGTTTTCACCAGCATGATAAGAGAACTGTTCCAGAATTATGGACCTATCTGGGAACTATGGTGGGATGGCGCTAATGGTGAAGGTCCCAATGGAAAAAAACAGGTATATGACTGGAAAAGATTTGAACAGACCGTAAGGCAAATTTCTCCCCGCACGGTCATCTTCAGTGATATAGGTCCCGATATACGCTGGGTGGGCAATGAGCAGGGGATTGCAGGCGATCCGAACTGGAATTACCTGGATACGGCCGGATTTAAAAGAGGGGCAGGGGGGCCACCGCAGGATTCACTTAATCACGGGAACTATAATGGCAAAAGCTGGATACCTGCCGAATGCGACGTGAGTATAAGACCAGGATGGTTCTGGCATGCAGAAGAAAATGCGAAAGTGAAGACCGCGGCTGAATTATTTGATATCTATATGAAATCAGTGGGAAGAGGTGCCAATCTTTTATTGAATGTTCCTCCCAATAATTTAGGATTGATCTCTGCGGAAGATGAAGCCTCGTTGCTGGAATTTAAAAAATTACGCGACAGGAATTTTGCCGTTAATCTTTTGAAGGACGCCAGTATTTATTACCAGTTCAGCCGCGATGATATCACCTCTGATGAACTTACCATACGAACCCTGGATTCTAACGCAACGGCCTATTCTGCCAACCTGCGGAATTTTATTGTGGAGATGAACAAGCCAACTAAAATGAATTGTATTGTATTGAGGGAAGGGATACAGAATGGACAAACCATTCGAAAATTCAGGATCACTTTATTCAATGCCGGCAAGCAGGTAGGGGAGATCAGGGGAACTTCAGTTGGAAGAAAAAGAATACTTAGTTTCAAAACGGCAACTGTTACTTCCTTTAAAGTAAATTTAGAAGACACCAAAGGACAGGATAATATCCGGGGTATCAGCGCCTATTTAATGGAATAGCTGGAATAATAGCATCTGTGAACTTCGTACCTTTGAACAATAAATCAACCACCATGAAAAGACCCATACGCGTGCTGGTGGCCAAACTGGGACTGGATGGACATGATCGCGGAGCCAAAGTGATCGCGACCGCACTTCGAGATGCAGGAATGGAAGTGATCTATACAGGATTGCGCCAAACAACCGAAATGGTAGTGAGTGCGGCCATGCAGGAAGATGTGGATGCTATTGGAGTAAGCATTCTTTCCGGAGCGCATATGACGGTTTTCCCCAAGCTTATAGAAATGATGAAGGAGAAAAAGATGAATGATGTGCTGCTTACCGGTGGCGGCATCATTCCCGAAGACGATATTGAAAAATTGCAGGCTATGGGAGTTGGAAAATTATTTCCCCCTGGCACCGCTACCTCCGAGATCGCAGGATATATTAAGGAGTGGGTTGCGGCTAATCGAAATTTCTAAACAAAAGATTTGTTGAGCTATTGAGAAAATACTCTTATAGTTTGGGTGTTCGCTCAACCCCTCAACCTTCCTCACTTTCCCTTAAATTCCGCCTTCCTTTTTTCCAAAAAAGCATTCACGCCTTCGGTCATATCGGCTGTACCAAAACAATCACCAAACTCTTTCACTTCTTCCCTGAAACCATTTTTGGTCTCATCAAAAACAGCATTGGCAGCTTTTATGCAGGATGCAATGGCCAATGGAGCCTTGGTATTAATTACTGAGAGTATTTTTTTTGTTTCGCTCAGAAGTTCTTCCGCGCTTGTTACCTGGTTCACTAAACCCAGTGATTTTGCTTCGCTGGCGCCAACCATATTTGCGGTGATCAGTAGTTCAATGGCCTTCCCCTTGCCGATCAGTTGCACCAGTCTTTGTGTTCCTCCATAACCGGGGATCAAACCAAGATTCACTTCTGGCTGGCCGAATTTTGCATTTTCGCTGGCCAAACGGAAATGACAGCTCATGGCCAGTTCACATCCACCACCCAGGGCAAATCCATTAACAGCGGCCACAATTGGCTTTGATGAATCTTCTATCTTTTTAAATATACGCTGGCCTTTTTCCGCCATGGCTATAGCCTGCTCTTTATTTAAACCTTTGAATTCTGAAATATCAGCGCCTGCAACAAATGCCTTGGGTCCCGCACCAGTGATGATGATGGATCTGATACTGCTGTCCGCATTCAGTTCATCTATCGCCCTATCCAACTCATCCAGAACGGTCTTATTCAACGCGTTCATTTTATCCGGACGATTGATGGTTAGTGTGGCGATGTTATTTTCTTTTTCAATGAGAAGGGAAGAATACATAAGGAAGGTTTAGAGTTGAGGGTTTAGCGTTTCTTTTTCATTCGCGAAGCGAATCCTTAGTGAAATCGGCTGTTCGTATTATTCGGCTGTTTTTTGTTCAATTTGTGAAATTCGTGTCCTTCGTGTAATTAGTGTTTCTGTATTTATCTGTGTTCATCCTGAATATCTGTGTACAAAAAAGTCGGCCTCTAAAGTAATTCAGTGAAAGAACTCACTCTTTTTATTGTTTCTTCTTTTCCTAGTATTTCAGCAATTTGAAATACAGGCGGGCCAAATTTCCCACCTACCAGCATTACACGGAAAGGCAGTTGCAGTTCACCTGCTTTGATATTTTTTTCCGTAGCCAGTTTCTTAAAGGTTTCTTCAAGGGCTGTGGCGTTCCATTCAACCGCGCCGGAAATAAGGTCGCAGTAATCCAGGAAAAATATTTTCTTTTCCTCATTCCATTTTGGTCGCACCGCATCCAGGTCAATGGTTTGCGGGGCCTGGAAGAAAAATCCTGTCTGTTGTACAAAATCCGGAAGCAGGTGGCATCTTTCCTTTACCAGTTCAAGAATATTTTCCAGTTTGATATGGTCATTTACAATGATTCCCGCATCATTCAGCAATTGCTCCACTTTAGGGGCTAAACTTTCGCTGCGTTTTATCCATTCATGGTTGAACCATTTGGCCTTCTCATAATCAAATTTTGCCCCTGCGCTATGTACCCTGTCCATTGAGAAACGCTCAACCAGCTCCTCTTTACTGAAGATCTCCTGTTCAGTACCATCATTCCATCCAAGCAGGGCCAGCAGGTTTAAAAACGCTTCAGGTAAAAATCCTTTTTCCCGAAACCCTTCAGTCAACTCCCCGTTTTTCGGATCGGTCCAGTTCATGGCAAATACAGGGAAACCATATTTGGCGCCGTCGCGTTTGCTTAGTTTACCTGTTGGACCCAGGATCAGCGGGAAATGCGCCCATTTGGGCATTTTATCCAATCCGAATAAATATTTCCAAAGAAGGATATGCACAGGAGCAGAAGGAAGCCATTCTTCACCACGGAATGCATGGCTGATCTTCATCAAATGGTCATCTACCACAACAGCAAGATGATAGGTGGGCATTCCATCAGCTTTCAACAATACTTTATCATCCACCAGGGAAGTTTCAAAACTAACTTCCCCACGGATCATATCTGTAAAGCTCACGGTTTCGGATTCAGGCATTTTAATCCGGATCACATGGCGGGTACCTGCTTTCAATAATTCTTCCACCTCGTTTGGCAGCAGTGTGAGTGAATTCCGCATACGCATGCGAATATGATGATCATATTGCGGAGAAGGATTGGAATCGGTCTTATGCTTCTGCCTCATCTGCTCCAGTTCTTCAGTAGTATCAAAAGCGTAATAAGCCTGTCCCTGACTTACCAGTCTTTCTGCGTATTCCCGGTAGCTGTCTTTTCTTTCACTCTGGCGGTAAGGCCCATATTCCCCCCCATGCTGCACACTTTCATCCGGTTCTATTCCGCACCAGCGAAGACAATCAAAAATATATTCCTCGGCACCGTCCACATATCGATTCTGGTCGGTATCCTCTATTCGTACAATAAAATCACCTCCATGTTTCCTGGCAAAAAGATAATTATACAGAACCGTTCTTACACCACCCAGGTGCAATCCGCCGGTTGGCGAAGGAGCAAATCGAACACGAACTTTTGACATGATGCAAAGATAGGTTGAGCTGTTGAGCTGTTTGGATGTTGAGTAAAATACCTGCAAAAAGGACGGCTTTCTCAACCTCTCAACCTCTCTCAGCTCAACCTCCCTTCCTATCTTCGCTATATGTACTTTTTCAAAACCCCTTTCTGGTTAAAACTGCTTTATCCGAAAAGGACCTGGGCAATCAGTACAAGTGAAAAGATCATTTACCTGACCTTTGATGATGGGCCCCATCCGCAGATCACGCCGTTTGTACTCGATCTGCTGAAGCAATATGAAGCGAAAGCAAGTTTTTTCTGTATTGGTCATAACGTGGAAAGATATCCCCTGGTCTACGACCGTATTTTGGCAGATGGCCATTCCACCGGCAACCATACGTATGATCATAAGAATGGATTTAAGACAAACGATGAGGAATACCTGAATGACCTGCGAAAAGCGGAAACATGGATCCGTTCCAAGCTGTTCAGGCCCCCTTATGGCAGGTTAAAATGGTCGCAGGCCAGGAAATTGAAAGATTACCGGATAATCATGTGGGATCTGCTGAGTGGTGACTTTGATACCGGGCTAAAAAAGGAGAAATGCCTTGAAATGGTCAAAAAACACGCAAGGCCGGGTTCGATCCTTGTCTTTCATGATAGCGAAAAAGCCTGGGAAAGGCTGGAATATGTGTTGCCCAATATGCTCGCTTATTTTAAACAACAGGGTTACCGGTTCGAAAAAATACGACAAGAACCTTCATAAAAAAGTTAGGGCCGGGGTAGAAACCCTGGCCCGTTTTTAATCCGTACCCTATGAAAACTGGTTTAAAGGTATAATAATTTTTTAATTACGGCAAAGTAATTTGGCGTGTTACACCGTTGATTGTGAGGGTCGCCTGGTTGTCGCAGAGGCCTGCTCCAAAGTCTAAAATGCCCACCCAGGGACTGTTTCCACCGTTTGGTAAATTAGCTCGAATGGTCCTTACCCGGCCCTTCACAATATAACGGCAGGTAAAACGGCGAATCAGCGGTTCGGTAATAGTTGATTCCCAGCGAACTGCAAGAGTACTTGTTCTTACCTGTCCATTGGCGCTTCCTTCTATTTTAAATATGTCGTCACGGGGATTGTCAAGTGTGGTCATGCCTTCAATTTGAGTCACAGTGCGTGTACTGTTCCACTCGGTATAGTTGCCATTAGGTTTGGTCAGCTTTCCATTGGTAACCTCTATACGGTACTTTGGAATGAACACCTGCACCGGAGGATAAACAGAAATATTGCTGATGGTATGCGTGCCTTCCACTTTTATTCCATCAATGAAAAAACCATCAAAAGTTGTAGTGGCAACAGCGCCAGGATAGATCAGGCGATTGGTATAGTCAATGATCATTTTGCCTTTGCGGACATGTCCGTCAGGGCCGGTACAACCAGTTGTTCCGAAATCTACTATTACATGCACGGGAAATGGTGTTCCATTTGGCCTGGTAATGGTAAGCGTAAAGCAACGGTTGACAGGGATCAGTGTATCTATTCTTCCGAATGAAATACCCGAACCGGCCACACCCACATCATTATTTACTCCTAATACATCATCAAAAAGGTCATTAAAGGTAGATTCTGCATCGGCATCCGATTGGGCAGAAAGTGTAGATATTTCCTGTTCCTGCTGATCGGTGCCTGAACTACTTTTTTCCTTTCCACAACCTGCCATAAATAATAATCCGGCAAGGATCAGGGTGCCGGCAGCTACAGTATATCGTTTCATATCAATGAATTTAATGAATGAACCAAAGTTCGGGAATAGGAACGCATTTATTTTGGTAGGTTTAACGGTTCTCTCACAAATTTGCGAATTTTACCCTCTAAACCTGTCAATTTCATGAGACTGATAGACACCCATGCGCATATTTACCTTCCGGAATTTGATGATGACCGGGAGCAAATGCTTGAAAGAGCTGATAAACAAGGTATTGCCAAGATCCTCATGCCCGCGATCGATCAGGGCAGTCATCGGGCCATGCTGGACCTTGAAAAAGCACATCCTGAACGATGCCTGGCCATGATGGGATTGCACCCCTGTTCGGTAAAAGCAGGAACAATGGATGAGGAACTTACGATCGTGGAGACCTATTTACGTTCCAGGACCTTTGTAGCTGTAGGTGAGATCGGGATCGATCTTTATTGGGACAAGACCAACCTGTCCGTACAAAGGCAGGCCTTTGAAAAGCAAATTGGCTGGGCACTGGAGCTGGACCTTCCTATTGTGATCCATTCAAGAGAGGCAACGGATGAATGTATTGAAGTGGTTAGCCAGTTTCAAAATGGAAAATTGCGGGGCGTATTCCATTGTTTTTCCGGAACGGTGCAACAGGCCGAAAAGATCCTGGAACTGGAATTTTATCTTGGAATTGGGGGAGTGGTCAGTTTTAAAAATGCAGGTTTGGATAAAGTATTGGAGCAGGTACCGATGGAAAAGTTGGTATTGGAAACAGATTCTCCTTACCTGGCGCCTGTACCTTATCGGGGTAAAAGAAATGAACCCGCTTACCTGCATCAGGTTTCCGAAAGATTGTCCGCTATAAAGGATATAGCCCTCGAAGAAGTTGAGGTAATAACAACACTTAATGCGAAGACGCTTTTTAATATAGGTTGAGCTGATGAGAAGTTGAGGGGTCGAGCGAAGAGTCAGTAAATTTTGAGTCGTTGCTCAACCACTCAACTTATTTGGAGAAACCTTAAAAAATACAGCCCTAATCTCTTATCTCTAATCCCTAAACCAATCTCAAATCTTTTGTTAAGAATCCCTAAATCAATAAAGGGATTCTGAAAATGCCAGAAATTTAAGAAACAAAACCTTAACCATGGCTAAGTTCTACGCTTACACTTTCATGTTCGTTTTAGGTTCTTTCATCCTACTCAGTTCCTGCAGTAAAGATTTTTTAAAGTCATATGACCGGCGCATTATTGGCACCTGGAATATCACGGATGTGGACCGCAATGGATTTGGGGGAAGCACCAGTGATCTTCCATTTAAAGATGGCCAGTTTAGTTTTTCCACTGATGGAAGCCTTACCTACAGGGATGCCGCTGGCCAATCTTTTACCGGTACCTGGAGCATTCAGAAAAAATACTGGAACGACCAGACCTATCAGAGTCTGGAGATTCAAGTGGTGAATTTCACCACGCAGGAAATGCGTTCAGAATATTATGATGATATTAATTTTACCAGCTCCGGCCATTTCAACGCCAGGATCGAACAGGGATTGCATAGTTATGTTACGCATTATAGAAGGGGGTGAATAAATAGATTTTCCTAATTTGCACCAATGAGATCCTATTTATTCCTGATCGTCTTTTCTATTCCTTTTTTAGGTTTTGCGCAAAATAATCCTGTTCAGGTTCCGGCTACAAAATGCAGTATGGTTCCTCCTCCCGGCTTTACCTTATCGAACAGTTTCAGTGGTTTCCAGGAACCTGTTTCTGGTTCTTCCATTATGGTGACCGAGATCCCCAGTGATTATGAAGGGATCGCGGCAGGATTCACTGCCGATGCGCTTAAATCGAAAGGCATGACCCTTTTGAACAAAACAGATGTGATGGTTGGAAAGGCGAAAGGAGTGATCATAAAGGCCAGCCAGTCTGCCAATGGCATTAATTATTTTAAGCAGGTGCTGTTCTTTGGCGCAGGATCGAATACGGTACTGGTAAATGCAGTATATAAGGAAGCGAATAAGCAACAGGAACCGGCGATCAGAACGGCTTTGCTGTCCACTGTTTATGATCCTGCGCAGAATAGTGACCCGCAGGCTGCTGCTCCTTTTAAGGTGGATCTGAGTGGAAGCGGGTTAAAACCCGTGAAGTTCATGGCTGGCAGCCTGATCTGCTCCGCAGATGGAAAGATCCCCACTGAAAAGCCGACCCTTATCGTGGGCAGTTCAGTAGGCCAGAAAGTAGCGGTAAAAGATCAGAAAGAATTTGCTGAGGCAAGATTGAAGAAACTTCCAAAAGGGGAATCCCTGCTTATTAAGAATGAAGAGGTGATCAGCATTAATGGCATGGCAGGATATGAAATTGAATCATATGGGCTATCTCCTGCAAACAAACCAGCCCTGGTTTACCAGGTGATGTTATTTGATGAGAATGGCTACTATTATATCATTGTTGGTCAGGCGGCGGAAGATATGATCAATTGGCTGCAGCATTTTAAAAAAGCAGCCAGGTCATTTCAGCGAAAATAGTACCTGATATGTATTAAAAAACCCGCCTTTGCAAATGCTAAGGCGGGTGATGCGGAGACCGAGGGATTCGAACCCTCGATACCCTTTAGAGGTATACACACTTTCCAGGCGTGCTCCTTCAACCACTCGGACAGGTCTCCATTAAAGGGATGCAAAAATAGCCTTTTCAGGCCTAATTAAAAAACGATAATGACTGTAAATCAGGACCAAGCTCAAGGCTCAAAGCTCGCAGCTAAATTTTGTTACCAATTATTAGCATGATCGGGATTCAGCCTTTCTGATACATCTTCAGGAGCAATGATCTTCCAGTTGGGCTCAAATTTTACAAACCAGGAGATCCAGATGCTTCTGCTTAGCCGCATCAGCCAGGGTTGTATAGCAATCAGGAAAATAGCATTTGTTCCCAGCCAGTAAAAAAAACGGTTGTCTTTGGTTGACATACCGATCAATACATACCAGGCTACCAGGGTAGCAACTGAAATAGCCACCGTCATGGCATAGCTAACATAACTGGTACCATAATAAAAACCTACCTCAAGTTCAGTGGGTTGGCCACAAACCGGACAGGTCTTATTCATCTCAAGTGTTCTTGTGAAATTAAATCCGATCGGATTTTTGAAGAGCTTGCCTTCCCGGCAACGAGGGCATCTGCAGCCCAGGGTAGCGGATAAATAGCCGCGTGAACTTTTGGAATCTGGCATGCGGCAAAGTTCGCCATTATTACTCAAGCCTTAAAATAAATCAATGTGGCAGCTTTTCCCTCCATACTCCATAACACCAGGTGCCCAATATGGCGGATGCCAGGGTCACTATCACAGGTAACCATCCGGCTCCGATCTGGGCATATAAAGGTCCCGGACAAGCACCGGTCATGGCCCAGCCTGCTCCGAATAATAAACCACCTATGATATTCCCTTTGTTCAGTTCTTTTTTTACAAACAGGATGGGCTCACCATAAATTGTTTTGACCTTGAATTTTTTTATAAGGAAAACGGAGACCATTCCCACCGCCACTGCAGAACCGATAACCCCATACATATGGAAACTTTGCAGACGAAACATTTCCTGTATGCGGAACCAGCTTATTACTTCCGCCTTTACCAGGATGATACCAAACAAAATTCCAAACAGCACATATTTAATATCATGCCACCAGGCATGTTTTAATTCCGAATCATTCACGCAAACGGCATCCAGTGATCGAACCTCGAAATCTGTATTCTTATCGATGAGTGTTTTTTCCATGATCAGAGTTTAAGCAGTAAAGGCATAAGAAGATTTGCGATAACAAAACCGCCCGCCATAAAACAAATGGTGGCTACCAGTGATGGCCACTGCAAATTGGAAAGCCCCATAATAGAATGTCCCGAAGTGCAGCCTCCTGCATACCGGGTACCAAAACCAACCAGGAAGCCACCACCGATCATGATGATCGCGCCTCTTAATGTAAGTAATGATGACCAGTTGAATAACTGCGCAGGCAATAGCCCCTCATGTTCTGTAATGCCATAATTTGAAAGTTCTCCCAGCAAACGGGCATCCACTTTCATTGGCTGCGGGTCTTTTAAAAAGAAGAGGCAGATCATTGCGCCCAAAAGGATCCCGGCTACAAAAAGCAGGTTCCATTTTTCTTTTTTCCAGTCGTAACGGAAAAAAGAATGCCCGCCCGGAAAACAGGCTGCGCATATATGTCGTAGCGAAGAAGAGATACCAAAGGTTTTGTTGCCGCCTATTAACAACAAGGGCACCATCAAACCTATCAAAGGACCCGCTACATACCAGGGCCATGGTTTACTCAGCCAATCTATCATCATAAAAAATTTAAGGTTGTGCAATGATCTTTTCCATTTGCATACTCCGGCTTCCTTTGATCAGGAATTGCATGTTCTCAAAATTTTGCTGCCTGTACCAGTTGGCAGCTTCAACTGAATTATTGAACCGGAGGAAAGGGTGGTCTGTTTTCTGGAAATCGCCGCCTGTCAATGCTACGTATTTCCAACTGGATCTTTCTATCAGTTCTATAATTGCTTTATGTTCTTCCAGGCTTTCTTCTCCCAGTTCCGCCATGGCACCCAGCATAAGTATTTTATTATCGCCTGGTATTTTCATGAAATTTTCAATGGCCAGTTTCATGCTGCTGGGGTTGGCATTGTAGGCGTCAAGTATAATTCTGTTGCTTCCCTGCTTCACTAATTGCGAACGGTGATTGGATGGAGTATAGGCCGCTATGCTGGAGAATATTTTTTCCTCCGGTACGTTGAAGTATTCCCCAATGGCCACAGCTGCCAGTACATTGGGAAGATTATAATCGCCCACCAGGTTGGTAGGCAGTTCCCCATGGGTATACCTGCCTTTTATATTCACCGTAAGGAATGGTTCCTGTTTTCCTGCTTCTCCAATAAGGGCTGCATCTTTGGTACCGTATGTTACGATCTCTGTGATCCCTTTGCTCATTTCCTGCAGGTAATCATAATCCCACATTACAAAAGCGGTGCCGTTCACTTTCCGGAGATGATCGAATAATTCACCTTTCCCTTTTCGTACGCCTTCCACACCGCCAAAACCTTCTAAATGCGCCTTGCCGCAATTGGTGATCAATCCATAATTGGGCAGGGTATACCGGCAGTAAGAGGCGATCTCTTTCTGGTGATTGGCCCCCATTTCGATCACTGCGATCTCCGCATCTGGTTTTACTTTTAAAATAGTAAGCGGAATGCCAATATGATTGTTCAGATTTCCTTCGGTGGTATAGGTACGGAAATGGGAAGAGAGTACGGCATGCACCAGTTCTTTGGTGGTGGTCTTTCCATTGGAACCAGTTATGGCAATAAATGGAATATTGAATTGTTCGCGGTGGTATTTGGCCAGATGCTGTAAACTTTCCAGCGCATTTTCCACCAATAGGGTCTTGCCCGGGATCTCGAAGGCGGCATCATCTATCACCGCATAATTGGCTCCTCCCTCAATGGCAACCGATGCAAATTCATTACCATTAAAATGATCTCCTCGTAAGGCAAAGAAAAGATCGCCTGGCTTAAGCTTACGCGTATCGGTTTGCACTGAACCGCTTTGCTGGTAGATCTTGTATAATTCAGGGATAGACATAGAGCAAAAATAAAATGGTCCCATCATATGAAGGGACCATTTCAGGAATTTATTATCGAAGGCGATTATCTTTTCTGCCTGCGTGTTTTATAATACTGTCCGGTCTTGCGCTTATTTCCTTCAGGGCTACCCATACGGTTCATGGCGCAACGGAAACCCAGCGTACTTAAAGACTGGTCTTCTTCCAGGAAACGGCGGCTGCCTGGGGTAAGCCAGTAGGCACGGTCGTTCCAGCTACCACCTTTGTAAACTTTAGATTTCTCCGGGTGGATCATGGTAGTAACACCATAACCATAGGATGCCTGTGAAAGAGAGTCACCATCCAGGAAGCTGATCACGTTACCACGCTGGTAGTTACGGCGATCCTTGCTTTCTTTATCAGTTACATCGGCCATTCTTACGCGACCGGTGCTGTCTTTTTCATAACGCTGTGAAGGATCCAGGGTAGTGGAGTCGGCCACATATAATTTCTGGAATTTATTACCACGGAAAGGTGCCGGCATGTCATCAAAATCCAGGGTAGAAAGCGGACGGTAAGTATCTTCCACCCACTCGCTTACGTTACCGGCCATGTTATAAAGACCGAAACCGTTTGGATAAAATGAATTGACAGGGGCAGTGTAGAAGGCGCGGTCGTTCAAACCACCGGCCACACCCGCGTTATCACCATTACCTCTTTTAAAGTTGGCCAGGAAAGTTCCCTGCCAGGTGCCATGGCGCGTATCACGAAGGCCATTCATGTTCTGGGCCCATGGATATAATTGTTTATTGCTGGCTAATTCCTCTCCACGTTTTCCCTCTTTTACAGATGGACGCGGGTTCTGGTTGATCAGGCCATAAGCGGCATATTCCCACTCCGCTTCAAATGGTAGACGGTAATCAGGAAGCAGCAGGCCGGATTCCATTGAGGCGATCGTTGTTTTAGTATCTCCTTTCTTGGTTTTGATCTTACCGGGAGGCGCTGTGTACAGTCCAAGCAGGTAAGATTTTGTATTGAAGTTATTATCTCCCTGCTGAGCTCCTGGTTTCAGGTTTGATTTGTTCACATAACCTTTCTCCATCAGCGCTTTTTCGTTTACGCGATCGGATCTCCAGAGACAGAAATCTTTGGCCTGTCTCCAGGTAACACCAACTACCGGATAGTCATTGAAACCAGGATGACGGAAATAAAATTCCACCAAAGGCTCGTTATAACTAAGCTCGCTTCTCCAGCACAACGTGTCGGGAAGGGCTGCTTCCAGGATCTTTGCATTAGCAGGATCAGAAGCGTCGAAGACCTTGCCCAGCCAGTGCAGATACTCACGGTAGTGTACGTTAGCTACTTCAGAACGATCAATGTAAAAAGAAGGGACAGAAACACGACGTGGGATATTGTTCCAGTCGCCCATCACATCTTCCTCTGTCTGGCCCATGGTGAAAGTACCACCCTGAACAAAGACAAGTCCGGGACCGAGACCCTGCTCGGCGGATTTAGTTACCTTATAACCACCCTGGTTCTTGTCATTATAATTCCAGCCAGTTACGCTGGATTTATCCTGCTTTTTCTTAAAAAGACCTCCGTTTTTACAGGAAGCCAACAAGACCATACAGGCCATAAGGACCAGTAAGTTTTTCATGTCTATTGTTTTTTGCATAAACCTATGAATTGGAATAAATTTAACGCCGGTTGAGATAAAATATTGCACATCCTACTAGTTTTACCTGCCGGTTTGCGAATATAGGCTGTTTCAGGGTATTCCTTCAGGCAGTTCTACTTTTTTTGACGAGGAAAATTACACGTAAAAAAGCTTATCGCCCATGCTTGGTGGCAGGTACAAATGGTTGTTATTGTGGATGCTGTCTGCGGCAGGCTATTGTCAGGCCCAACGACAGTATGCACTACATTCTGTACTGAATGAACCCGGTACCTGGTACCGCTTCAGTACCCGCCAGCCTGGCATTTACAGGCTGGATCTTGCCTTTCTTAACTCATTGGGAATCAATACGTCTAATTTATCCTCTAGTTCTATCCGGATCTTTGGCAACGGAGGCAGGATGCTGCCAGAATCCAATGCGGGTACTTACCTGGACGACCTGGTGGAAAATGCCATCCTGGTGCAGGATGGGGGAGATGGCGTGCTGAATGGAAATGACCAGGTGGTATTTTATTCAGGTGGCCCTGATGAATGGATCAGGGATTCTCTTTCCCAAAGCTTTACCCATCGGCGGAATATTTATTCTACAAAAAGTTTTTATTACCTCTATATCGGTGGAAATGGGAAAAGGATCTCCCTGGCCCCGGCACAGGTGAACCCCACCATCACGATCAGGAATTTCCAGGAAAGGATCTTTCATGAACTGGATACAGTGAACTTCCTGAATAGCGGGAAAGAATGGTATGGAGAAGAACTATCCGATCTACCGGGCAGGTCAAGAACCCGCATTTTTTCTGTTCCCATTTTGAATGCAGTTACCGGTACGCCTATGCAAATTCGGTTCAATGCAGTGGCGCGTTCTGTCGGCGCAGGAAGTCGCATGGATATTTTGCTCAACGGTCAAAACATTTCCACCTATGCTATTCCGGCTGTGGCTGGTGGTATCTATGATATTTTCGCCCAGCAACTCACTGCCCAATTGAATGGAGGATCGGCGCAGCTCAGCAACCAGGTGCAATTCAATTTTACTCCAGGAAGTTTCAATGCCCAGGGTTGGGTCAATTGGTGGGAGTTAATGTGCAGAAGGGAGTTGTCCATGAATGGTTCGGATCAATTACTGTTTCGCGATTGGTTGAGTGTGGGGAATGCCCGCGGTGAATTTGTGATCAGTAATGCAAGCGCGAATATCCAGGTATGGGATATCACTGATCCATTGGTTCCCCAGCGAATGAACGGAGCCATCAATGCAGGCGAGTTTCGCTTTATCAATGATTGCAGCAGACTGAGAGAATACATTGCTTTTAATAATAATAATTACCTGGTGCCTGTGAATGAAGGAAGGATCGCGAACCAGGACCTGCATAATAGTACAGCAGCCGAATTATTATTGATCACCCATCCTTCTTTATTTACGGAGGCCAGGCGTTTAGCAGATTTTCATATACAACAGGGAATGCAGGTAAAAATATTTACTACCGACCAGGTATATAATGAATTCAGCAGCGGGAACCCTGACCCGGCCGCGATACGCAACCTGGCCAAAATGTATTGGGACCGGTATAAGAATACTGCGCTGCCCCCGCGCTATCTTATATTATTTGGCGATGCTTCCTTTGATCCGCTTGATCGTATTAAAAATAATACCTCCCTGGTGCCGGCATGGGAAAATGAAAATGCCCTTGATCCATTGGGAACCTATTGTTCCGATGATTTTTATGGATTCCTGGATGATAATGAAGATATCAATGCGCTCGGTTCGGGTAACCTGCTCGACCTGGGGATTGGAAGGATTCCGGCAAAGACAATAATGGAAGCCAGGCAATTCGTCGATAAATTGATCCGCTATCATTCGGCCACCGGGTTTGGTCCATGGAGAAATGAAATCAATCTTATAGCTGATGATGAGGACAACGACCTTCATTTGCAGGATGCAGAGATCATGAGCGCAACCGCGGGTTTGGTAGCCCCGGTACTTAATCAGAAAAAAATTTACCTCGATGCTTACCGGCAGGAAAGCAGCGCCGGAGGATCTGTTTATCCGGCCGCCAACCAGGCCATAACCAGCCAGGCCTATAATGGTTCTTTAATATGGAATTATAATGGGCACGGCGGACCAGACCGATTGGCAGAAGAAACTATTTTCGATGTTTCTATTTTAAATGGATGGAACAATCCGGACCGGCTTCCTTTATTTATTACGGCTACCTGCGATTTTGCTCCTTATGATCATCCATTAATCAACTCACTTGGTGAGAACTTATTACTAAGATCTAAAACAGGCGGCATCGCGCTGATGACCACTACCCGGCCTGTGTTTGCATTCAGTAACCGGATCATGAACGATAATTATTTGCGTTTCGCATTACAGCGAGACGGAAACGGAAATTATAAAAGGCTGGGAGATGCGGTAAAAGAAGCAAAGAATTTCACTTATCAGAATTCAGGGGATATTACCAATAACAGGAAGTTCAGTTTGCTGGGTGATCCGGCCATGCGACTGGCGTTCCCAACCTTGAAAATAGCAATGACCAAGGTAAACGGGTTGACTATTTCTGCAGTGGATACTTTGAGTGCAACTGAACTGGTGACCATGGAAGGAGAGGTGCGCGACTGGCAGGACCAGTTGATAACTGGATTCAATGGAAATGTTTATCCTACCGTTTATGATAAACCAGCGCAACTGACCACATTGGGCAATGATCCGGGCAGTCCGCCGGTTAGTTTTATTTCCCAAACGAATGTGCTGTTCAGGGGTAAGGCTTCCGTATTGAATGGAAGATTCAGTTTCCAGTTCCGGATGCCAAAGGATATCAATTATCAATATGGTAATGGACGGCTTAGTTTGTATGCGGAAGATTCAGTGAAAGACGGGAATGGATATTTCACGCAATTCATAGTGGGTGGAAATAGTACAACTAACAGCGGTGACCGGGATGGTCCTGTAATAAAAGCCTGGATGAATAATGAAAGTTTCGTGAATGGAGGAGTAACAGAGCAGGCACCCATCTTACTCTTAAAACTCAGTGATTCTTCCGGCATCAATACTTCCGGTGCAGCAATTGACCATGATATTGTGGCTACGCTGGACAATGATAACCGGAGGTATTTTGTATTGAATGATTATTACCAGGGTGAGGTCAATGATTATAAAAAAGGATCGGTCAGGTTCCAGTTGCCGTCTATAGAACCAGGCAATCATAGTTTACATATAAAAGCCTGGGATGTGCTGAATAATTCCGGGGAGACCAGGATTGATTTCCTGGTAGCCAAAGATGAAAGCCTTCAACTGGGGCATGTATTAAATTATCCGAATCCATTTATAAATAATACTTCTTTCTGGTTTGAGCATAATAAGCCTGGACAGATGCTGACTGTAACCATACAAATAATGACCATTACGGGAAGGGTAATAAAAGAGATCAGGAAACAGGTGACGACAGATGGAAACCGTTGTACAGAAATAGAATGGGATGGAAGGGATGAACAGGGACAGAAATTGGGTCGTGGGGTTTATTTGTATAAACTGCGGGTTTCTGCAGGTTCACTGTCAAAGGAAGTGCTGGAGAAATTGGTTATCTTATAAGTGTATTATATTGTATTTTAATCATTTATCTATTTTTTTTGACAAATTGCGTTGTGGAATGACAGAGTGGGGTTGATAAAATTATTGCTGAAATGCAAAAAATTTTAACAATAAAAATTAAATAGAGCCGTTTTTTAAGAACTTTGCTAAAACGACGGGAAATAGAGACCTTTTAATCCGTTCCAAAAGACGGAGAATCATTTAAAAGGACAATTTTTTCGTTTCAGATAAAATTTTCTATTTTAGTTTTGTTTTTAGCCAAAAGCTCTATATTTACACCATTATTAAAAACTTTCTAATGAGACCAACTGCTTTAAAACTAACTGCCGGAATTCTGCTGTTCTGTGGTTTAAGTACCGCTGTTCAAGCACAAAAATTAAACGTTGTAACTACTGCTGTTCCTTTCCTCCGTATTTCTCCAGACGCCCGTTCAGGCGGTATGGGTGATATGGGTATCGCTACTTCTGCTGACCAATATTCAGGTCTGTGGAATGGTGGTAAAGTAGCATTTAACCAATCTCGTGGTGGCCTGGGTGTTACTTACACTCCATGGTTATCTGATGTTGTAAATGATGTATGGCTGGCTTCTGTTGCCGGTTATTACAAATTCCAGGACAACCAGGCGATCTACGGTTCACTCCGTTATTTCTCCCTGGGTGACATCCAGTTCACGGATGCCCTTGGTAATGACCTTACTTCTTTCCGTCCGCGTGAATTTGGTATCGATGTTGGATACTCTCGCAGGCTGAACGCTAAAAATGGTGTAGCGATCGCTTTGAAATATATCAACTCTAACCTGGCCAGCGGTTTCAATGCAGGTGGTAGCACCTACAAAACCGGTAGCTCTGTTGCAGCTGACCTGTCTTTCTATCACAATGGTGTTAAGGCTTCCGGCGACGGATGGTCTTATGGTGCCGTTCTGAGCAACCTTGGATCTAAGATCTCTTATACTGATAACGCAGACGCAAAGGATTTCATCCCTGCTAACCTGGGTCTTGGTATTAACTATACTAACAAAATGAACAACAACAACTCTATCTCTTTCGGTCTGGAAGTGAACAAGCTGTTGGTTCCAACTCCTCCTTCTGACTCTGCTGGCCTGGTTAATTACAGGAACAAGAGCGTAGTGGGTAGCTGGTTCAGTTCTTTCGGTGATGCTCCTGATGGCATCAGCGAGGAAATGAAAGAATTTACTGTAGGTGTAGGTGCTGAATACTGGTATAACAACCAGTTCGCACTCCGCGCTGGTTATTTCTATGAGAACAAAGACAAAGGAAACCGTCGTTATTTCACAACCGGTCTTGGTCTGAAGTACAATGTATTTGGTTTCAACTTCGCCTACCTGATCCCTTCAGGTTCTGGTGTAAGCCGCAACCCATTGTCTAACACACTCCGTTTCTCTGTATTGTTTGATTTCAACGGTAAGAAGAAATAAGTCCATTAGAAATTATCTATAGAAAGCGTCCCTCAAATTATTTGAGGGACGCTTTTTTTTAGGACTGTTGAGAAGTAGAGTGAGTATTCTTATAATTTGGGTTTTTGCTTAACTCCTCAACCTCTCAACAGCTCAACTCTTATTATCTTCGCTTCATGTACAGAATAGGCTCAGGCATCGATTTCCACCAGTTGGTAGAAGGGCGCGATCTATGGATCGGAGGTATTAAGATCCCTCATGCAAAAGGCGCGCTTGGCCATAGTGATGCAGATGTTTTGCTGCATGCCATCTGCGACGCCATGCTGGGCGCACTTGCCCTCGGCGATATTGGCATGCATTTCCCGGATACCGATCCTGCGTTCAAAGGGATCGATTCTAAAATCCTATTGGCAAAGACCTTTAGCCTGATCCGGAAAAAAGGATATTCGCTGGTCAATATAGATTCCACACTTTGCCTGGAAGCGCCTAAGATCAAACCTCATGCGGATAAAATGCGAGAGACCATTGCAGCTATTACTGAGCTTCCGCTGGATGCTGTTTCCATAAAAGCCACTACTACAGAAAAAATGGGTTTCGCCGGCCGCGAGGAAGGCCTGGTTGCCATGGCAACCGTTTTATTGAAAAAGGATATGGAAGCAGCATAGTCAATATCTTTGCGGCCATGGCGGTAGAGATCCGAATAATCAATCAGTCATCACATCCCCTTCCTTCCTATGCTACAGAAGGTTCATCCGGCATGGACCTCAGGGCTCACCTGGCATCCGCCTGCCAGCTTCAGCCAATGGAACGAAAATTGATCCCTACGGGATTGTTCATTGAATTACCGGAGGGATATGAAGCGCAGATAAGGCCAAGAAGCGGGCTGGCCATTAAGCAGGGTATTACCTGCCTCAATTCACCGGGCACCATCGATCAGGACTATCGCGGAGAAATTAAGATCATTTTGGTCAACCTTTCAGGCCAGGAACAGGTCATAGAACCAGGCGACCGCATCGCGCAGATGGTCATTCAAAAAGTTGAAAAGGCCGATTGGATGCTGACAACCGATATCAGCGTGACCGAAAGAAATGAAGGTGGTTTCGGGCACACCGGAAAAAAATAAATATGATGAAGAAAATTGTATTGTTACTGACAATAGCCTCTTGTTTTTTGTATTCCTGCCGCTCCACCCGGAATATACAGGCCGCTATCACAAAAATTGATTCGGTGGTGGCTCCGGTGGTGGTAGTGGATCATTCAAAAGAAGACTCCATCGCATTCATACAGGAAAATTACCGCAGGGTAATGAACAACCGGATCAATTACACCAGCTTTTCTGCAAAAATGGATGTGGATTATTCAGAATCTGATGGAAAAAAATACAATGTAAATGCCCATCTCCGTATGTATAAGGATAGCGTGATCTGGGTATCTATAACTGCTATTCTGGGTATAGAAGGATTAAGGGCTTATATAACCCGCGACTCAGTAAAACTGCTGAACAAACAGGATAAGATATATATCGCGCGAAGCGTTTCCTATTTGCAGGAGGTAACGGCGCTGCCGCTTAACCTGCACTCGCTGCAGGAATTGATCATTGGTAACCCGGTATACCTGGATTCTACTATTATGTCATATGATCGCAACAGTACACAAGGCACCATCTCCCTTCAGAGTACTGGCGAGTTTTTCAGGAATCTTTTTACTATCATGGAGAATGAAAAACTGGCGGTAAGCAGTAAACTGGATGATGTGGACCAGGCAAGGAACCGCACCTGCCTGCTCACCTATTCTGAATATGAGAATAAGAAGGGCGTGAATTTTTCCACCAACAGGGAGATCAGTGTTTCTGAAAAAAAGAAACTGGATATCAAACTGGATTTCAGGCAGTATGATTTTAATGAAACGTTAAGTTTTCCCTTTAATGTGCCTAAAAATTACAGCAGGAATTAACGGAGAAAATTTATTTTGCATCCTGACGTTAAGGAAAGTTCCGGCACCCGATCAATAAAGGAATCCCATTCAACTATGAGAAAATTAGTACTCCCCCTTATTTTTTGCATTTGTGTTGGAACAATGGCCCATGCCCAGCCCGGCCAGGAACGTGGCGATCTGGAAAAAGAAAGACAGCAGATCCAGAAAGAACTGAAAGAGATCCAGGGAATGTATGACCAGATAAAGGCGAAGAAAAAACAAAGCATAGGGCAGCTTACCATTCTAAACCGAAAGATCGCACTTCAGGAACAATACCTCAATAATATCAACCGGGAGATACGCGCTATTGATGACGACATTTACCTGGCCAACCTGGAGATCTATCGGTTGACCCGGCAGGTAGACACGTTGAAACAACAGTATGCCCGCACCGTTGTATACGCTTATAAGAACCGCAGTAATTATGATTACCTGAATTTTATTTTTTCCGCCTCCAGCTTTAATGATGCGGTAAGGCGTGTTTCCTACCTGAAGAATTACCGCGCTTACAGGGCCAAACAAATGCAGACCATCCTGCAGACCCAGGACCAGATCGCAAAACGAAAGCAACAGCAACTGGGAAGGAAAGAACAAAAAAATATTGTGC
The DNA here is from genome assembly GCA_016720565.1 of Chitinophagaceae bacterium. Taxonomy (GTDB): domain Bacteria; phylum Bacteroidota; class Bacteroidia; order Chitinophagales; family Chitinophagaceae; genus JJ008. The sequence goes on along the minus strand of JADKKJ010000011.1, from coordinate 130,648 downwards.
TCACCAACCAGACCAAGGAGGTACAGGTACTGGCCGTTCAGAAAAAAGAGAAAGACGCGGTAGTGAATGAGCTGAAATCAAAGGAAAAAGAATTGGCCAACCAGATAGCGGCCAAAAAGAAAAGAGACCGTGAAGTGCAGAACGCGATCAATGCCATTGTAAGAAGGGAAGTGGAGGCTGCAAGGAAAGCTGCAGCTGACGAGATCGCAAGGAAAAATGCCAATATAACCCCCACCGTTATAACTACCACCGAAAAAGGAACTGCTAAGGGAACTACCCGCCGGACTGATCCTGCCGCCAAGCCGGAAAGTTATCTTAACCTGAATGCTACCGACGTAGCCCTTAACAGTAATTTTCAGGCAAATAAATTAAAACTCCCATGGCCGGTAGATAATGGAGTAGTGACCGTTCGCTATGGCAATCAAAAAGTAGAAAATACCAATCTTACATTCGATAGCCCGGGTATTACTATAGCTACACCAAGCGCCGGCATGCCTGTTAAAGCCATTTTTGAAGGTGAAGTAAGCGCCGTATATGCAGTTGGTGATGCGATGGCTATCACGATACGGCATGGACGCTATTTTACTACCTATGTAAATCTTTCGGGTGTAACTGTATCCAAAGGCGCGCAGGTAAAAACCAACCAGGTGATAGGCCGATCAGGAAGTAATGAAGATGGAGATGGGGGTCAGATAGATTTCATCCTGATGATGGAAGCAAGAAATCTGGATCCGCAGCAGTGGCTGCATAGATAGTAATTGATAATTATTAATTACTAAAGGAACCGTGCATACAATTCCTCGTACTTAGGAACAATATGATGTATATCAAATTTTTTGGCCTGTTCCAGGGCTCTTTGCTTAAAACCGTTTAGCACTTCTTCAGAGGCAAGCATTTCAAGGGCCTGACGGGTCATAGTGGCTACATCTCCAACATCTGCAAGATGGCCTGTAACGCCGTCAATATTTATCTCGCGCAAACCGCCGGCATTGGTTGAAATAACAGGAACACCCGCCGCCATCGCCTCCAGGGCCGCTAATCCAAAACTTTCATATTCAGAGGGGAGAAGGAAAATATCTCCAATGGCAAGTATATCTTCCATTTGCTCCTGTTTACCTACAAAACTTACCTGCTGGCTGATATCGAGTTCACGTGCCAGGTCTTCGGCAGTGGAACGTTCAGGTCCGTCTCCTACAAATAACAATTTAGAAGGGACCACGTCATTCACATTGGCAAAGATCCTCACTACATCCTGCACTCTTTTCAGTTTACGGAAATTAGAAGCATGAATGAAAACCTTTTCTCCGTTAGGAGCGATCACTTTCCTGAATGCATCAATAGGCTTGCGCTGAAAACGGCTTACATCCACAAAATTCATGATCACATCGATCTGCTTCTCAATATTAAAATGGCTGTACGTCTCCTGCTTTAGATTCTCTGAAACAGCAGTGATGGCATCACTTTCATTTATGGAAAAAGTGACCACCGGGGCATAGGTCTTATCACGGCCAACCAGGGTAATATCTGTTCCATGAAGGGTGGTGATCACCGGAATGTTCTTACCTTCTTTTTTCAATATCTGCTTGGCCATGTAGGCGGCCGAGGCATGGGGAATGGCATAATGCACATGCAGCAGGTCCAGGTTATTATTCTTGATCACATCCACCATAGTAGATGCCAGGGCTGTTTCATAAGGCGGAAAATCAAAAAGTGGATAAGTTGGCACCTGTACCTCGTGGTAAAAGATATTCGGGATAAAGCCATTTAACCTTACCGGTTGCTGGTAGGTAATGAAATGTACATCATGCCCTTTTTGAGCAAGGGCCTTGCCCAGTTCCGTGGCCAGTACGCCTGATCCCCCGAAGGTGGGATAGCAAACAATTCCAATTTTCATTTCCGTTTTTGTTCAGTTGTCTAAGGTAACAGTTTTGACCGGCATTGGTTTACCGCTCATATCAATATTTTGTGGTAGTTTTTAGATTCAGTTAACTTTAAAGCAAATTCTGCTACATGCGTAAATCATTTTTTGTTTTGTCTTTTTTGCTGACCTCGGGATTGCTGATGGCACAGAAGGAAGACTCCGTTTTTATCCGCGCCATCTCGGATGATATTCTTAATAATGGCAAGGCCTATGAGTATCTGCGCCAGCTCACCAAGCAGGTGGGTGGGCGAGTTTCGGGTTCACCGAATATGGTGAAGGCGGAAAACTGGGGCTTGAAGACCATGCAGGATATTGGCGCTGATAAGGCCTGGTTACAGGAATGCATGGTGCCACATTGGGTAAGGGCAGGAAAAGATGTTGTAAAGGCAATGGCCAGAGGTGGAAGCAGGGACCTGGATGCCCTGGCATTGGGAAATTCAGAAGGTACCGGAGGCAAATATCTTACCGCACCAGTTATGATGGTGGGATCATTTGAGGAACTGGAAAAAAGGAAAGAAGAGGCCAAAGGGAAGATCGTTTTCTTTAATTATAAGTTCAGGAATGAATTGGTTCAAACTTTCCAGGCCTATAGTGATGCGGTGAAATACAGAGGTGGTGCTGCGAATGCTGGCTCCAAAAATGGAGCGGTAGGAGTACTGGTGAGAAGCATGACGCACGCGGTGGGAAATAACCCCCATACTGGCGCCATGCGTTACGATTCTGCGATACAGAAGATACCGGCCATCGCCATTGGCATTGAAGATGCCGATTGGATGAGCCAGGAGATCAGCAAAGGAACTATTACCGTTAGCCTTAGCAGCAATGCGCATATGCTTCCTGATACCATTGGGCATAATGTGATCGCGGAACTGACCGGCTCTGAATTTCCCAATGAAGTGATCACTATAGGAGGTCACCTGGATAGCTGGGATCCCGGGGAAGGCGCGCATGATGATGGCGCTGGTTGCGTACAATCGTTGGAGATATTGCGCGTATTCAGGGCACTTGGGTATAAACCTAAACATACCATCCGTATCGTTCTTTTTGCCAATGAAGAGAATGGCGGGCGTGGTGGCGATAAATATGCGGAAGTGGCGCAGGCCAAAGGGGAGAAACATATTTTCGCCCTGGAAAGCGATGCCGGTGGTTTTACTCCGCGTGGTTTTGGTCTTACTGCACCTGATGATATGTTTGCAAAATTCATGAGCTGGCAACCCCTGATCGCTCCTTATGGTGCATCCGATTTCAGGAAAGGCGGCGGCGGTTCAGATATCAGTCCGTTGGGTAAAACCTTTGCTACTCCTCTGGCCGGACTTTCACCAGATTCACAACGCTATTTTGATATACACCATGCGCGCAGTGATGTGTTTGAGAATGTAAATAAAAGGGAACTTCTTTTAGGTGCGGTAAATATGGCAGCCCTGGTTTACCTTGTGGATAAATACGGAATGTGATCAGGATACAAGGGTTTCAATAGCCTTATTAACCTTTTCAAATGGGAAAGAATAATATATTCTTTCCCATTGTCTTTTAATATCAGCAGTACAGAGATTCCCAATGCTTCCTTCGTGTGTATGGTGGAGATCGGTACTATAATTAAATTTCCCCTCAGCTATATCCTTTCCTATTTTTTTATAAGCATCCCGAAAAGGCATACCGGCATTCACCAGTTTATTCACTTCTTCCACACTAAAAAGGAATTTATATTTTTCATCTTCCAGGATATTTTCATTCACCGAAATACTGGAAAGCATCAGTCCGGTCATTTCCAGGCAATCACTCATCGTTTTAAATGCAGGGAAAAGGCTTTCTTTCAGTAACTGAAGATCGCGGTGATAGCCGGAAGGAAGATTGGTGGTCATCAAACTGATCTCATTGGGAAGCGCTTTTATTTTATTGCAATGCGCTCGTATCAGTTCAAATACATCCGGGTTTTTTTTATGAGGCATGATGCTGCTGCCAGTTGTTAGCTCTTCCGGAAATTCAATGAACCCGAAATTCTGGTTGAGAAAAAGAGTAGCATCCATGCTTAGCCTGGCTAAGGTATCAGCAAGATTCGACAATGCCTGGGCTACGATCCTTTCCGATTTTCCCCTTCCCATCTGCGCATAGACCACATTATAGTTCAATCCTTCAAAGCCTAAAAGTTCAGCCGTCATTTTCCGGTCAATGGGAAAGGAGGAGCCATATCCTGCTGCAGATCCCAGAGGATTTCTGTTCACAATATCATAAGCGGCTTTGATCGTTACGAGGTCATCCGTCATACTTTCGGCATAAGCGCCAAACCAGAGTCCAAATGAGGAAGGCATGGCCAATTGGAGATGGGTATAGCCAGGTAACAGGTGAGATTTGAATTTTTCGCTTTGGGCCTGTAATAATTCAAAGACGGATCCTGCTTTATTGACGAGGAGCTCCAATTCATGACGAAGGAAAAGTTTAAGGTCCACCAGCACCTGATCATTTCTGCTGCGGGCAGCGTGTATTTTTTTACCCGTATCGCCGAGCTTTTGAGTAAGCAAGATTTCCACCTGCGAATGAACGTCTTCCACATTTTCTTCCAGCGAAAAATGGCCCTTTAGGATCTGTTTGTAAATATTTTTCAGTTCAGCCTGCAGATCATTTGATTCTTGTGCACTAAGCAGTTTTACTTTTTCAAGCATCCGGCAATGGGCCAGCGATCCCTGCACGTCAAAAGCGGCCAGGTAAAGATCCATGTCGCGATCCTTACCTACTGTGAACCGGTCCACCTCCTTCAATGCCGTTTTATCTTTTTGCCATAGCTTCATCAGACTACCTGGTTTAATAACTGAATATAAAGTTGAATACCTTCTTCGATCTCCCTTACATAAATATACTCATCTGCTGTATGACTTCTTGCTGAATCGCCGGGACCCATTTTAAGGGCCGGGAATGGCATCAGGGCTTTATCTGAGGTGGTAGGAGAGCCATAATAGGTCCTTCCCAGGGTTATCCCTGCCTTCACCAGCGGATGGTCCAGGGGAATAGCCGTGGAACGCAGGCGAAAACTCCTGGGGGTTACAATGCTTTTCACATTAGCGCGGATGATCTCCAGTACTTCTTCAAAATTATAACGTTCATTGATCCTCGTATCCACTACGAACTGGCAGGAGGGGGGAACCACATTATGCGCTTTATTACTGGTTTCGATCACAGTAACACTCATTTTATTGGCGCCGAGCAGGTCAGAGACCTTTGGAAACTGATACTGGTTAAACCAGTTTATATCTGCCATCGCTTTATAAATGGCATTCTCACCTTCATTGCGGGCGGCATGACCGGCTTTTCCTTCCGCTACGCAATCTAACACCATCAATCCTCTTTCTGCTACTGCCATTTGCATTAAAGTAGGTTCACCAACAATAGCCGCATCAATTTTTGGAAGATGAGGGATCACAAACTCAACCCCTCCGCTTCCTGATATTTCTTCTTCTGCAGTCGCGGCAAAGACCAGGTTATAATTCAGGCCCGTTCTTTCATAGTAATAAAGAAAGCAGGCCAGCAGGGATACCAGGCAACCACCTGCATCATTAGAACCAAGGCCGAATAATTTTCCGTCTTCAATGGCCCCGTCAAAAGGGTCTCTTACATATTGGGCATTGGGTTTTACTGTATCGTGATGGGAATTAAGGAGCAGGCTGGGTTTGGAAGAATCAAAATGTTTGCAAAGTGCGAACACATTATTTCCGGCCCGCGAGGTCTTTACATTTTCTGACGAAAGAAAATCTTCCAGGATGCCTGCCGTCTTTCCTTCTTCACGGCTGAAAGAAGGAGTGGCGATCAGTTTTTGCAAAAGGCCTATGACCTTACCTGACAGTTGTTGATGTTGTTCATTCATGAATGATGGTTGTTCCGGCTGTTCCGGCGATCAGTTCCTGCAACTGGCCTGCTTTTCCAATGATCACTTCTTTTACACCACTATCGATGGCCGCAAAAGCATTATCCAGTTTTGGTATCATACCGGCGAAAATGCGAACGGGACCTTCCCCTGGTTCTTTCAGTTCTTTATAATAATCTCTGCTAAGGCGGCGGATCAAAGATCCTTCATCCTCCACATCCAGCAGTACACCCGCCTTCTCAAAGGTATAGATCAGTTTGGTCTCAAAGCAGGCGCTCATGGCTTTGGCTATTTCCTGCGCGATGGTATCCGCATTGGTATTCAATAATTGTCCGTTCCCATCATGGGTAATAGGGGCCATCACCATGGATAGTCCCTGTTCCAGTAATCCCTGGATGAATAAAGGGTTCACATGGTCTATATCGCCTACAAATCCAAAATCAAGTGTGGGGTGTTTTCTTTTATGCGCCAGGATCGATCCTGCATCTGCGCCGGTAAGGCCGATGGCATTGCATTTCATGGATTGAAGTCGGGCTACTATATTCTTATTTATGAAACCGGCATAGACCATGGTCACGATCTTCAATGTTTCCGCATCAGTGATCCTTCGTCCATCCACCAGTTGCTGAGGTATGGCTAATTTCTCAGCCATGCGGGTGGCCAGTTTACCCCCTCCATGTACCAAAATTTTTTTCCCCTGGAGGGATGCGAATTGCAATAACAGGTCATTCAACAATGCCTCATCATCGATCACATTGCCTCCGATCTTTATTACGTGTAATTTATCCATGGGTTAGTATCTCTGATAATACGGTTTGTGCGGCCCATACCCGGTTTCCGGCCTGGCGGGTCACTATACTCATGGGTCCGTCAAGGATCTCATCGCTAAGCTCCACATTTCTTCTCACGGGAAGGCAATGCATCACTTTAGCGTTATTGGTGACTGACCAGGAGTCCTGTGTCAGCATCCATTCGGGATCATTGGTATAGATCTTACCATAGTCTTTAAAAGTACTCCAGTTCTTTACGTACACAAAATCGGCACCTTCCAGCGCTTTCTTCTGGTCATGCATGATCGTGGCGCCTAAAGTGAATTCTTCGCTGAGTTCATAATCTTCAGGATGGGTGATCACAAAATCAGCTTTGTTCCATTGGGTGATCCATTGGGAAAAACTATTGGCCACGCACTGGGGCAAAGGCTTTATGTGCGGGGCCCAGCTGAGAACGATCTTTGGTTTACGCCCAATGACAGGGGCCTCATTTAATGATTCCTGGATGCTTATGATATCTGTAAATGATTGCAGTGGATGAAGGGTGGAGCTTTCCAGGCTTACTACAGGTATGCCCGCATATTTTATGAGCTGTTTTATATATAGTTCGCTGTAATCATCTTCCCTGTTTTTAAGTGAGGGAAAAGTGCGAATTGCCAGTATATCGAAATATTTTCCAAACACCGGCGCTGCATCTTTAATATGTTCTACCGTGCTTCCGCTCATGATGGCCTCTTCTTCAAACTCAAGGGCCCAGCCTTCACTACCTACGTTGAATACCATTACTTCCATACCCAGGTTTTGCGCGGCCAGTTGCGTGCTTAACCGGGTACGCATGCTGGGATTCAGAAACAGGCAGCCTACTCTTTTCCTTTTGCCTAGTGTTTCAGCAGAATAAGGATCTGCTTTGAAGGCCAGTGCTTTTTTCACCAGCGCGTCAATATCTGTTACATCCCTGACGGAAACAAAATTTCTCATGATTGAACTATGGTTGATTCTAAAAGTTGAATCTCTTCTTTTATTGCTTCAATGAATTGTTCTGCGTCTTTTTTCTTCAGGCCCAGCGAAGGAAGTAAACGGATCACATTCGGTTTGGCCTCACCAGTAAAGATCTTCTGGTTCCAGAGCAGGTTCTTCTTCAGGTCCTTCAGTTCTTCCGGCACATCAAAACCTATCATCAATCCGCGACCGCGGAGATTTTTCAATTGTGGAATGGCGCCTAATTCATCACGAAGGAATTTACCTACCATAACGGCGTTTCCTAATAATTTTTCCTCCTCCATCACTTCCAAAACGGCCAGTGCGGCTGCGCAGGCAAGGTGGTTTCCGCCAAACGTAGTACCCAGCTGAAAATGTTTTGGCCTGATATGAGGTGCAATGATCAATCCAGCAACAGGGAAACCATTTCCCATTCCTTTGGCCATGGTATAGATATCGGCATTTACACCTGCAAAATCATGGCTGAAAAATTTCCCGGTGCGACCATAACCGCATTGTACACTATCAGCTATATATACTGCCCCGTATTGATCGCATAGACTGCGGATCTTTTTCAGGAAAGATTCCTCCGCTACATTGATACCACCCACACCCTGTATTCCTTCAATGATCACGGATGAGATCTCTTTCCCATGTTTGCTGAAACAGGCTTCTAATGCTTGCTCATCATTGAAAGGAAGGAAGATCACTGAATCGGTTTCATTTACAGGAGCGGAATAATTTTTATTATCGGTGACCGCTACCGCCAGGGAGGTCCTGCCATGAAAAGAACGGCTGAATGCTACGATCTTTTTCCTGCCATTGTGAAAACTGGCCAGTTTCAGTGCGTTCTCATTGGCTTCAGCGCCGCTGTTGCAAAGGAATAACTGGTAGTCTTCCTTTCCGGAAAGTTTTCCAAGCTTAGCAGCCAGTTCCTGCTGCAGGGGGATACGAATGGAATTGGAATAGAAGGCGATCTTTTCAAGTTGCTCCTCAATTCGCTTTACCCAATGTGGATGGGTATGGCCAATGCTGATCACTGCATGGCCACCATAAAGGTCAAGGTACTGCTCTCCCTTATCACTCCATACATAAGAGCCTTTTGCTTTTACAATGGTTACTTCATTAATGGGGTATACATCGAAGAGATTCATTAGTATAGTTTAGCGTTTAGGGTTTAGGGTTTAGCTGCCTGGCGCCCTAGAAATAATTTGCTTTCAGGTGAAGGCCGGAGCGTTCATCAAGGTTGAACATCAGGTTCATATTCTGTACGGCCTGGCCACAGGCTCCTTTCAGCAAATTGTCGGCCACACTATGCACCACCAGTATATCGCCCTGTTTTTCCAGTTGTATCACACAATGGTTGGTATTTACCACCTGCTTCAGGAATACCGGCTCTTCCGTTATATGCGTAAAAGGATGGCCGGCATAAAATTCTTTATAAAGAACATTGAGTTCCTCCAGGTCAAGATCACAATGAAGCTGGGAGGAAATAAAAATACCACGGGTAAAATCTCCTCTCCAGGGAACAAAGTTCAGGGCGGGTGCAGCGGATTGCAATTGAGCCAGTGATTCCCCAATTTCTGAAAGATGCTGATGGGTCAGGGTTTTATATGCCTGTATATTGTTTGCTCTCCAGCTAAAATGGGAAGTGGCGCTTAACGACTGACCGGCACCCGTGCTTCCGGTGATGCCTGTGGTAAATATTTCTTTGAGCAGCCCTTTGCCTGCTAATGGCAATAATCCAAGTTGAATAGTAGTTGCAAAACAACCGGGATTGGCAATATTATTAGCGGAGCGGATCTTATCACGATTCAGTTCCGGAAGTCCATAAACAAATTCACGGTTGCCTGATCTTGAATTGGCCTTCAGCCTGAAATCATTGGCCAGGTCTATGATGAATATTCTTTCATCAATTTTATTCTCAGCAAGGAATTTTTGCGATTCACCATGTCCCAGGCAAAGGAACAATACATCTATATCATTCCTGAGCTGATCGGTGAATAGCAGGTCATGCCCCAGCAGGTCCTGGTGAACACTGGCCACGGGCTTGCCTGCATTGCTGCGACTATGTATAAAAGCGATCGATACAGCCGGATGGTCTGCCAGCAGGCGAATGAGTTCGCCCCCGGTATAGCCGGCTCCGCCGATAATACCTGCTTTTATTGATTGAGTAGTTGACATTATTTTTCAGCGGTTATTCGCCCGCCTTATTATTTACTTTGTTCCAGATGGCCACCTGGTTGCCGAAGATCTTAGAGAATCCTCTTACGTCTTCACCGGTGAATCCGCTGTTCATCTCGCCGTATTTACCAAATTTACTGTTCATCAGGTCGAAGGCAGAATCAATGCCGATCACCTGGAAACGATAAGGCATAAGTTGTATAAAGACTTCGCCGGTAACATTCTGCTGGCTGTTCTCCAGGAAGCTTTCAATATCTCTCATCACCGGGTCCAGGATCTGTCCTTCATGCAGCCAGTTTCCATAAAACTGGGCAAGCTGGTCTTTCCATTGCAGCTGCCATTTGGTAAGTACATGTTTTTCCAGCGCATGATGCGCTTTTAATATGAGCATAGGCGCTGCCGCTTCAAAGCCAACACGCCCTTTTATTCCAATGATGGTATCGCCCACATGCACATCACGGCCAATACCGTAAGGCCCGGCAATTGTTTGCAGGTATTGTATGGCTTCTGAAGGATGGGGGAATTTTTTATCGTTCACAGCAGTAAGCTCCCCTTTTATAAAACCCAGTTTAATTTCTTCATTTCCGGTTTTGGTCACCTGTGTAGGCCATGCCGATTCAGGAAGCATTCCTTTGGAGGAAAGTGTTTCTTTTCCACCCACGCTGGTGCCCCACAATCCTTTATTGATGGAATACATAGCCTTCTCTGCATTCATTTCAACGCCTTTTTCTTTCAGGTAACTGATCTCTTCCTCGCGGCTGAGTTTCAGGTCACGGATAGGTGTGATGATCTCAACACCCGGGATCATGATATGAAAGATCATATCAAAGCGGACCTGGTCATTGCCTGCGCCGGTAGAACCATGCGCAACAGCATCAGCTTTCAACGCCAGACTATGCTGCGCGATATGCAGGGCCTGGCTTAATCTCTCTGCGGAAACGGAGAGGGGATAGGTATTGTTCTTTAAAACATTTCCATAAACCAGGTACCTTATAATTCTATCGTAATAGTCTTTTACCGCATTGATAGTCGTATGTGTTTTTACACCCAGTTTATAGGCATGCGCTTCTACCTGTTTAAGTTCTTCCTCGCTGAAACCACCTGTGTTCACAATGATGCTATGCACCTCGTAACCTTTATCCTCGCTGAGATATTTTACGCAGAAGGAGGTATCAAGTCCGCCACTGAAGCCCAGCACAACTTTTTTAGACATGGTCGGTCAAATTATAAATTGAAAAAAAGGTGAAGGAAGGATTTTGGCTTGCCACCATTTCCTTCTTTGTCATCCCGGTCTTTTTTCAGGAACGGCTTAAGTAATTTCCATTGTTTCAGGCGTAGCAATCTTTCAAAACCTTTGGCATTCTCCGTAAAGAACTCTTTGGTCTCTTCCGGCTCATAATGGTCTTTTGGATCATACAGCATGGCCGTACACATGCAGTTCTTTCTTTCTTTGCTCATCAGGATCTCGTAGTTCACGCAGCTTTTACAGCCGGCCCAGAATGCTTCATCCTGGGTGAGCTCGGAATAAGTTACGGGCTCATATCCCAGGTCGCTGTTGATCTTCATAACAGCCAGCCCTGTGGTCAGTCCGAATATTTTTGCGTTCGGATATTTCTCGCGGGAAAGGTTGAATATTTTTTGCTTGATGGATTTGGCTACGCCGCTTTTTCGGAAGGCAGGAGCTACGATCAATCCACTGTTAGCCACATATTCTCCATGGCTCCAGGTCTCAATATAACAGAAACCCACCCATTCATTCTGGTCGGTGATAGCGATCACAGCCTTGCCTTCATCGATCTTTTGTTCGATATAGTCTGGCGTACGTTTAGCAATACCCGTTCCCCTGGCGGCGGCAGATGCTGCCATTTCATCGGTGATAGTAGCCGAATAAACTTTGTCGGAGGCCGTGGCCACCCTGATAATGATTTTCGGATCGTTCATTTATGTCAGGAAAGAATTAAAACGGCTCACCAGCCAAATGAATTTCTTTGCGGGATTTTTCCACTGACAGGGACCGTGGTGAGAGGTTCGTCCTGTCAGAATGCAGAACGACGTCGGGGACGTGAAAAGGTGAACACATCATAGCCTACTGCGTACACACCACTGGTGATGGGCGCATGAAAGGCGAACTGTTTTGTATGTGTCAGAATGTTAACCATTTCCTTGTTTAAAAAGGAGCACAAATGTATACTATTAATTTCTTTATCGTGCCAAAAATTTTGTTATGATCTGCATGGGAAGCACTACCGTTAAATTGCTATTACTCAGTGTTCAGGGTTCAGCATAAAGGAGGAAGATCGCAGGCTTTTTATGGAGGTCGGGCACCTGGCTTTTCCACTGGGCAACGGTCATCGTTCGGATGCTCTCCGTTCTTCCCGTCAGGTTAACCGCTACACAGATCCTGGTCTTATCCTGGCAGGTCTTCAGCATGGTTTCCAGCAGCTGGTTATTCCTGTAAGGTGTTTCTATAAAGATCTGCGTGCTTTTATACCTGGCAGATAGTTGTTCCTGTTCTTTAATGGCATTTGCTCTTTCAGTGATATCAATGGGCAGGTAACCAGCAAAACTGAATTGCTGTCCATTCATTCCGGAAGCCATCAATGCCAGTAAAATGGAACTCGGTCCTACCAATGGTTTTACCCTGGCCCCCATTTGCTGGGCGATAGTGACCAGGACCTGCCCGGGATCGGCCACCCCGGGACAACCAGCTTCACTTACAATACCAATATTTTTTCCTTCTTTGATCTTTTGCCGGAAGATGGATCCAGCCTTTTCATCGATCAGAACCCATTCATGGTCGTCTATCACAATGGCAGACCCTGGCAGATACGTTTTCCAGAGTTGTTTAAAATAGCGGCGAGTGGTTCTTTCATTCTCCACAAAAAATACGGAACAGTCTTTTATCGCATCCAGCACATAGACTGGAATGGCGTTTGTGCCTTCTTCATGCAGCAGGGAGGGGATAAGATAGACCGTTGACATATCAGCTGTTTTTCATTTTATGCACGCTAAGTGTAGCGGCGATAATGGCATAGGCCGGAGCCAGAACGATCAGTGCATGCATCACATAAAATAATAAGCCATTGCCAATGGCCAGTCCTTTATGCCTGCCCATGAAATGAACGCTTTGAGATGGACTGAATTCTACCCTTGCGAAACTGTAATCGAGCATGGAGAACCCGAAATAATATCCTTCCATCAATAATGCGATCACCGGGGTGATCCATCCTACCAGGGGCACCAGCGACAATAATACCAGCGCCAGCAGGTATACGGTTTGCCATCCGCAGTTGCGCAGGCTGAGGGTTATGTTTCGCAGGCAGTCTTTTTTTACTTCAGAGAATTTGAAACTATATTCTTTTCCTTCAATACTGGATTCTGTTTTCTCACTGAGAAAAGCGAAAAGCGGAGAACCCAGTATCAGGATGACATATTTGAAAAAAGAAAAATAAAGTAAGACAAGTATCAGGCGAAGCATCATGCCCGTCATCACAAAAAGGAAACTCAGCCATTCACTTCTTTCTTTTTGAAGCCAGTTCTCTATATTGAGGTTGCTGCTCATCCACGATACGGCAGAATCGGCCGAACGGAAGAAGAACCACATGCCAAGGAAAAAAAGAATGGTATAGATGATGCCGGGGATCAGTATCCATCGGAACAGGCGGTGCTTTTTAATAAATAAGCGGGCCTCTTCCCAACCTTCTATGGCAATTACGATCTCTTTGAGCAAGGGAATGATTTGCGGCAAAGGTAATGGGGAATGAGGGAATGGTGGATAGGCGTTGATTACGCCGGAGACGATGCCTTGTTACCCTATCGATTTTTTATTAAGTTGAATCCATATGTGAGTTAAATTTACCAAGTGACTATTTTAAAACATCACCAAAAGACTGTCTGGCTTCTTGCCGGACTTGCCATTGCATTCCTACTGTATTCCCTGGACCCTTTTTCAGTAGGTCGTTCCGCTTCACTTGTACTTGCTATCGGTGGGTTGATGATCACCTGGTGGATCACAGAAGCATTGCCTATGCCGGTGGTGGCCCTGTTGCCCCTGGTGGCTTTTCCATTATTCAAACTGGCTACACTGGAAGAAACAGCGGCGCCTTATGCCAACCCGGTGATCTTTCTTTTCATGGGCGGGTTCATGCTGGGATTGGCCATTGAAAAATGGAACCTTCATAAAAGAATTGCCCTGAACATTGTAAAGATCACGGGCACCAGTGGTAACCGCATCGTATTCGGGTTTATACTGGCCACCGGACTATTGAGTATGTGGCTAAGCAACACCGCCACTACCATGATGATGTTTCCCATTGCTTTATCGGTGATCCGTGTGATTCAGGATAATCATAAAGGAGATGGGAACACCAGGCATTTTGCCGTGGCCATCATGCTGGCCATTGCCTATGCCTCCAACATTGGCGGCATCGCCACCATTATCGGCACGCCACCCAATGTGGCCTATGTTGGCTATATCCAGAAAAAGTATCACATGGAAGTGAATTTCCTGGATTGGATGATGATCTGCACACCGCTTGCCATTCTCTTATTGCTCTGCCTCTATTTTGTATTGGTGAAATTGCTTTTCCCAAATCATATTAAGTCCGACCATCAAACCCGGCAGTTGATCAGGGATGAGATCACCCAGCTTGGTCCGGTCTCTTCCGCTGAAAAAAGAGTGCTGATCATTTTTATTGGCACTGCATTTTTATGGATATTCCGGACGCTTATCAATGACGTGCAATCTGTTTTTAAGCTGGATGATACCATGATCGCATTGATCTGCGCGCTGGCCCTGTTTATTTTTCCTGCAGGTAAAAAGAAGATAGAGGAAAAGCCGGAAGGAGAGAAAGATGAAAATACAAATGAAAGAACCACACTGCTGGTTTGGGAGGATACGCAAAAAATGGCCTGGGGCATCTTACTGCTTTTTGGAGGTGGTATTGCCTTGGCAGGAGCGATGGAAAAAGCAGGGTTGATCCAGCAGTTGGGTCATTGGCTGGGACAATTCTCCCACGCGGGATTTATCCTGGTGCTGGTCACTGTTTTTGTTTCCTTATTCGTTAGTGAAGTAATGAGTAATGTGGCGCAGGTGATCGTTTTTGCGCCGGTCATTTCCGCATTGGCGGATGCCGTTGGTATGAACCCTTTGCTTTTAGGAATACCCATGACCCTTGGCGCCAGTTGCGCCGGCATGTTGCCTATGGGAACACCGCCTAATGCTATTGTATTCGCCAGCGGGCATATTCGATTAAAGGAAATGGTGAAGGCGGGGTTTATCATGAACATCATTTCGATGGTACTGATCACCCTGTTTTGCTGGTTTCTTCTTCCGCGATTAATTAGCTTTCCTCATTAAAAGCGAACACCACCGCTAATGCCAAAAGCGGAGACAGAACCTTTGCCATATCCATAACTTTTATCGGCAGCGCTTACCTGGAATTGTTTTCCGGTGGAGTAATAAAATGAAAAGAAGACCAGGTCATTGACCACTGCAGTATAGCCAATTTCAGCACTGGGCTGTGCGATGACCAGGTTGCTGTTCGCAGCCATGTTATCCGCTGTCTTATACATTCCCATCGACCATAAATGCGTACGAACGCCAAGGAAGATCCCTTTTGGGATAATGCCAAAATAGTAGCGGTATCCCAGGGAAACACCAATACCTTTTCCTTTCTCGTTATTGTGCGTATTGGGAATGGGACGCCAGGCTTCTTTGTAACCTATACTGGTAATAATGGAGTGATGGATCTTGGCGTTAAAGGCCATCTGAAGGTTAATGCCGGGACTGTCTTTTACCCATAGATAATCAAGACCTGCATCTTTGGTGTTATACCCAAGGTCCTGCGAACGGGCGGAAAATGATAAACAGAAGAATGCCACAATGGCTAAAAGAGTAGATCTTTTCATTGGTTTGGATTTATGCAAAGATATTCAACGAATCGTAAAAACAAAAGCCACAACGCGTAACGTTATGGCTTGAAAATTATTTTGCAGGAGGGTCTTAAAACCTGGGACAGTTCAGTTTTCTTGCGTTTGGATCGGAAGGTTTCTTGATATAGATCATGGATAACTCCATTCCACCCCGTGTATTTGAAGCCGGGCGAAGGGCGGAGGTATTGGCATCGTAAGTGGCACCTATATGCAAACTATTGAATTCCAGTCCTATATAAGGGATGATCGCATCGTCAAAACGGTACCAGGCACCCAGGTATACATTGGTGGGATTATCCTGGTCGCTGTTCACATTATAAGAAAATGCACCCCCTGCCACGGTATTATGTGCTTTGGCCTGCATACTGTGGATGGCGGAAAAATGGAAATAATTATACGGACCGATCGGCAAACGACCCCCGGCCTGTAACGTGGTCCTGGCGTTCAGTAAAAACTGTCCACCCTGGAAACTTTCCTTTGGCCGGTTGATATGATACATGGATGCACCCACATAAAAATTATTATATCCGTTGGTGGAACCGTTATACAAAATACCTGCGTTCACATCCACATAACTTACGTTCACCTGTTTATTATTGAAGATCTCACCGGTGGTACCTGGAACAAAACCAAATGGGGTCAATTCATCTTCAAATACCACCTTGGTCACATCCAGCCTTTTATTGGTATAGGCACCCTGGAATCCTACGCCTATCTGGTGGTATCCATCTTCATCAAGACCTTTGTGGTAGGAAAAGGAAATACCGGCCGAATTGGTCACCAGTACGCCATCACCTGCACGATCTGTGATACCCAAAAATCCAACGCCCATATTATCGATCTCCGGGATCCTGTTCTTCAGAACACCGAAATCAACCGATGCAGTTTTAGTTACATAGGCATTATTGATCGTAGGCCATTGGTTACGGTAATTTCCGGCTACCCGGAGTACCCCATCAAATTTCCCGGTAAGGGCCGGGTTCAGGGTAAGCGGTGAAGCAAAGAATTGAGAAAAGTTAGGATCCTGCGCATTCGCAACAGCTACCATTCCCATCACCAGAACCAGATTGAGTAATTTTTTTTTCATCACAGCTATTGATAATTTAATATCGGAGATATGCCTTAGTAAGACCTATCAAACGTTTTGTAACCGTTTGAAATTGTACACAGCCCTTCCCCATTTATACAAGTTGGAAAAATACAATTTTTTACAGACTTAAAAGATAGAATTATTGCTGCTTTCCTGAAAGCTTTTAGGACTGTTAGCTATGCCGGAATGGCGATAAAATCAATACTAATAACTGAGAATGAGATGCTAATGAATTTTAATGAAAAGGACCCCGCTTGACCAGCATCAATTTTGCCTTTTTGTACCAAAAGCAAGATCACCGGCATCGCCAAGTCCGGGAACGATATACCCTTTTGCAGTAAGTTCATCATCTATATCACCGCACCAGATATGTACCTGGGGTTGTTCTCTTCTTACATATTCGATTCCTACCGTGCAGGCAATAGCGGCTACGATATGTACTTCTTTGGGTTTGCCTTCTTCTTTCAGGTATTGAATGGTCTTCACCAGGGAAGATCCGGTTGCCAGCATAGGATCAGAAATGATGAGGATGCGGTTCTCCAGGTCAGGACAGGAAACATATTCCATGCTGATCTCAAAACTTCCATCCGGATGATGTTTACGATAGGCCGAAACAAAAGCGTTATCGGCTTTATCAAAATAATTCAAAAGTCCCTGGTGCAGGGGCAATCCTGCGCGAAGTATGGTAGCCAATACGGGCTGTTCGCTGAGTAATTTATGCTGGGCAGTGCCCAGGGGAGTTTGGATCTCTTTTATTTCATAGCTCATTTTCCGGCTGATCTCATAGGCGGCTACTTCCCCGATCCTTTCCAGGTTGCGTCGAAAACGCATGCGGTCATTTTGTACGGTCACGTCTCTCAGTTCCGCTACCCAGGTACTTACCAGGGAATGTTGTTCGCTAAGGTTAACGATCATGCGCAGTTGGTGATTTTTTAATGAATATTGCAGATCGGAAGAGCTCCAGGCCTGCTTTCGGCAAATCTAAATTCTTCTTCCGGCAAACAAAAATTTAATCGTCATATGATATATCGGGTAATCGGCGCAATGAGCGGCAGTTCGCTGGATGGGTTGGACCTGGCTTTTACTGAATTTGAAGAGCAGGGAGGTAAATGGAGCTTTGAGACCAAAGCCGCGGCTTGTTATGAATATAGCGATCTATGGAAGGAAAAGCTTAAGAATGCCTGTTCACTGAGTGCACGCGAGCATACGCTGCTTCATACTGAATTTGGAAGGTATATGGGAGACCGGATCCTGGAATTCATGCAGGAAAACCAGCTGCATTACCAGGTTGGATTGATCGCTTCTCATGGCCACACCAGTTTTCATATCCCGGAAAAAGGTACCTCGGTTCAATTGGGAGATGGGGCTGCCATCGCGGCAAAGACAGGGCTTCCGGTGGTAACTGATCTCAGGTCCATGGATGTGGCCTTAGGGGGACAGGGGGCCCCCATTGTACCGGTGGGAGAAAAATATTTATTATCCGGCTACCAGTATTTCCTGAACCTTGGAGGAATTGCCAATATTTCGTTTTTAGCAGGAGACAAGCTGCTGGCTTTTGATATTTGTCCTGCCAACCGTGTCCTGAATATGCTGGCCTCCGAAAAAGGAAAGCCCTATGATGAAGGTGGATCCATGGCCGCATTGGGTAAGCTGGATGAAAGCCTTCTGGCTAAATTAAATGAGCTGGAATATTATAGCCGCCCTCATCCAAAATCCCTGGCCAATGACCTTGGAACGGATATCATTTACCCAATGATAAAAAGCCATTCTCTTTCTGCAGAAGATGGTTTGAGAACTTATACGGAGCATATTGCCTTACAGTTGAGGAATGCGCTCTTAAAATTGGGTCAACCGGCGGCAGTAGCCAGCATGCTGGTAACGGGTGGCGGAGCGTTCAATGATTTTTTATTGAAAAGAATCAGGCAGCTATTGGGGGAATATGGTATTGAGGTGAAAGTGCCGAATGCTATGCTGGTAAGTTATAAAGAAGCCATCATTATGGGTTTTATTGGGGTATTGAGATGGAGGCAGGAGGTCAATGTGCTGGGCAGTGTTACGGGTGCCCGCAGAGATAGCATTGGCGGGGCCTTATGGGCAGGGGAATAACCCCCGGAATAGGCGGGTATTTTCTTATATTTAAGGCAGCCATTTTTTTTATGACAGAAAATACCAAAACCTCGAACATTCCCGAAAAAAAAGAGCCTTTACCGGGCTCTATTGAGGAGACCCTTTTATTCAGAAAAATACAACACCAGTTTCCAAGGCAGTTCCGAAAGGTCTTTCCAGATAAACTGGCTGCCAAATCGGTGGTGATCATTCCATCCATCACGCTTGACCAGGAGATCCTTGCCAAAGTAAGCGGGCATGTGCATTATGAAGAGCGTCTGCTATGTTTACTGATGTTATTGAGGATGCCCCGGACGCATGTGGTATATGTGACCAGTATGCCGATCGATCCTGTGATCATTGATTATTATTTACACCTCCTTCCCGGTATCACCAGGCATCATGCTACGCAGCGACTTACCTTGCTGAGTTGTTATGATGCTTCTGCCCGGTCGCTCACCCAAAAAATATTGGAACGCCCCCGTTTGATCGAGCGCATCAAAAAATGTATTCCTCCGGGCAATATCGCGCATATGGCCTGCTTTAATGTTACCCCGCTGGAAAGAACACTTTCGGTAAAGCTGGAAATACCTGTTTACGGTTGCGATCCCGAACTTTTTGAACAGGGAAATAAAAGCAATAGCCGGAAATTATTCAAGGACTGTGGACTTACGGTGGCTCCGGGTTTTGAAGACCTGAAGAATGAAGATGAGATCGTGAATGCGCTTACTGAATTAAAATTGAATGATCCCTCTTTGAAAAAAGCGGTGGTAAAAATGAATGATGGTTTCTCCGGAGAGGGGAACGGTATCTTCAGCTATGAAGGAATGGAAGAGGTAACAGAATGGAAGACATGGATCACGCAGCATATTTCCACCCGACTGAAAATTGTGGCTCCTGACCTTTCTTATCATGAGTTCATGTATAAATTCCAGGCCATGGGTGGCGTGGTAGAAGCATTTGTGGAAGGAGACATAAAAAGATCCCCTTCTGTACAGTGCAGGATCAGTCCACTGGGAGATTGCAAAGTGGTATCTACACATGACCAGGAAGTAGGGGGTGAAAGCGGGCAGGTCTTCCTGGGAGCCACCTTTCCGGCCAATGAAGAATATGCGATCGAGATCGGGGAATATGGGCTGAAAATAGCGCAGGCTTTGCAGGCCAAGGGAGTGCTGGGTCGATTTGCAGCGGATTTCATTTCCGTTAAAGAAGAAAATGGCTGGAAACATTATGCCATCGAGATCAACCTTCGGAAAGGAGGCACTACGCATCCCTATATTCTTCTTCAGTTCTTAACGGATGGCGATTATGACTATGAGAATGGCATGTTCCTGACGGCCAACCGGCAGACCCGCTTCTATTATTGTTCCGATAATTTGAAGAATGAAAAATATAAGGGGATCACACCGCCCGACCTGATCGATATAGCCATGCTGCACCAGTTGCACTATGATGGCACTTCCCAGGAAGGGGTGATGTTCCATTTGATAGGGGCATTATCCCAATACGGGAAGCTGGGAGTAGTATGTATTGGCAGTACGCCGGAAAGAGCACGGAATTTTTATGAGCAGACGGTGAAAGTGCTGGATGGGGAATGCTAATCAACATTTTTTCAAATTATCATACCAATTATGAGAGCAAAATCAATACGGGGTAATTCACCACTGGAAATTAAGAGCGCATTGGATCAATGTGTATCGGATGGCTTTGCCCCTACGCTGGCCATTGTTTTTGTATCTATTAAACAGGACCATACCGCCATCTGCCAGATCCTGGGTGAGGCCGGCATCGCTATTTTCGGTGCCAGTACCAATGGTGAATTCATTGATGAAGAAACGTCCTTGGGAGGGGTGGCGATCTTATTACTCGATATGAATCCGGACCATTTCGCTATTCTATTTGAAGAATACCCTGAGAAAAATTATCGTGAAAAAGCCGGAGCAGTTGCAAAAAAAGCGTTGGGTAGGTTTCCTAAACCAGCCTTTCTGATCTCCTGCAGCCATACGGAAACAGATGCTGAATCCTTACTACTGGGCTTTGAAGACGTAGTAGGTGAGAAGGTAAATGTTTATGGCGGGGCAGCAGGCGATGATTATTCGTTTTCAGACCAATTTGTTTTTACCAATGGCTGGGAAAGTAAAAGGGGAATGGTAGTACTGGTATTGGACGAGGAAAAGATCATGATCAGGGGTCGTGCTACCTGTGGATGGCATGCGGTGGGTACGGTACGCACAGTTACCAAAAGCGAAGCCAACCATGTCTATACCGTGGATGATATTCCTGTACTGGACCTGACTGCAAAATATGGGGGCATTCAAAATGTAACCCCCGATAATAAGAACCTGATCTTCGAGATAGCCGGCACTTTCCCTCTGCAGCTGCAACGGGAAAAAGGAGATCCGGTGATGCGTCCTGGTCTTGTGATCGATTGGAACGACCATTCTTTTTATTGCAGCGGAATGGTACCACAGGGTAGTAAGGTTCGGTTTTCTCTGCCTCCAGATTTTGATGTGGTAGAAAAAGTGATCCAGGGTTGCGAGGAATTAAAGAATACCGAAATGCCCGAAGCGGATGCAGTGATCGTGTTCAGTTGTGCGGGTCGCCAGCTTTCCCTGGGCCCGATGATGCGTCAGGAGATCGAAGGATTGAAAAATATATGGAATGTTCCTATGGCTGGTATGTTTTCCAATGCAGAACTGGGAAGGGCTACCGGGGGTAACCTCGAGATGCATAACCTGACCAATTGTTGTGTAGCCATAAAAGAATGCTGATGCACCAAAAACTGCAGCAATTAATTGACCTTGTCTTGCTATCGCCTGACCTGAGCGCGGAAGATAAAACTGCCATAGATAAAATAGTAAAGGAGGTAGATAAAGAACTTGAGATCACCGCTTTCAAACTGGATCGCACAGAAAAAGTTAAGCGAACCACAGGCATTCTCCTGGAAGAAACCATTGAGGAACTGGAACAAAAAAGAAAGGCCATTGAAGAAACGAATATTGCCCTCCAGCAATCACTGGAAGAATTAAAAGCTGCCCAGGCCCAACTCATCCATTCAGAAAAAATGGCTTCATTGGGAGAACTGACCGCAGGTATAGCTCATGAGATACAGAATCCGTTGAATTTCGTCAACAATTTTTCAGATGTCAGCACGGAACTGCTCGATGAAATGATCGAAGAGTTGAAAAAAGGAAATAAGGACGATGCCATCGCTATTGCAGAGGATGTAAAGCAGAACCTGGAAAAGATTCTGCATCACGGCAAGCGGGCGGGCGATATCGTAAAAGGTATGTTGCAGCATAGCCGTACAGGATCGGGACAAAAAGAACTGACCGATATCAATGCGCTGGCCGATGAATACCTGCGCCTGGCCTATCATGGATTAAGGGCCAAGGACAAAACATTCAATGCGGCCACAAAAACCGAATACGATGAAAGTATTGGTTTGCTGAAGATCGTGTCGCAGGATATCGGCCGCGTGATCCTCAACTTGATCACCAATGCTTTTTATGCCGTGAATGAAAGAAAGAAGCTGCAGCCGGAAAATTATGAGCCGGTTGTTACTGTTACTACTGCAAGGCAGGACAATATGGTTGTGGTGAAAGTGAAAGACAACGGCATCGGCATTCCTCAAAAAGTTATGGACAAGATCTTCCAGCCCTTCTTTACCACCAAACCTACAGGACAGGGAACAGGATTGGGCTTATCGCTGAGTTATGATATAGTGAAAGCGCATGGCGGTGAGATAAAAGTGGAAACAAAGGAGAATGAAGGATCGGAATTCACCATTCAATTACCTCTTGAACAAAAAAGTCAATGAAAACAGCCATAAATATATTCCTGCTCTGCCTCCTGCCCTTTTTCTCCATAGCGCAAAGAGATCCCCAATGGGGGTATGTAACCGCCGAACAGGCGGATAGCCTCAAACGGTCCATAGTAACGCAGACAAATGACACGCTCAAGTTGGCCGCCTACCGCAGTCTCGGTTTTTATTACCAGGATTTTATTGCAGACAGCGGATTATATTTTCATGAACAGCAATTGCAGCTGTCCAAAAAATTGAACATGAAGTTGTGGGAGGCTGATGCTTACAGCCAGGCAGGATATTGCCTTGTCACGTTAAGCGAATACATGAAAGCTTACGAATACCATTCGGAAGCAATGAAACTGGCGGGGGATGAAAAAAATGAATCGGATAATTGGCGGCCATGGACTTTTTCTAATTCCGAAAATGGCCATGATGCGCGTATTGCCATTCTGGCCATGAATTTTCAAATGATGGGGAACCTGTGGGGTGGATTAGGTGAACTGGAAAAACAAAGATCCTCTTTCTATGAAGCTATAAAATTGGGAGAGTCTGTCAAAAATGGTAAAATTATATTTCTGGGTTATGCAAGCTTGGCAAATGTTTTACCACCTGATTCCGCCATTATGTTTACCAGCAAAGGGCTCCAGTTTGCAGCTGCAGCTGGTTTCAGGAGAACTGGTAATTCGTTAATAGTTTTGGCGAGAGTCTATGCTGGAAAAGGCATGTGGGACTCTGCTTTTTTTTATGCTTATCAATCAATAGCCATAAATAAGGCAGATAACTATCTCAGGTCATTGGTCTTCTCTTACTATGGTGTATCTTTTTTATTCGGCAGGCAAAACATTAAGGATTCATGCCTGTTTTATGCAAAAAAAACGTTAGAAACTGCCCGGATCACCGGCTTACCGGGTTCTTTACTAGCGGCTTATCAAGTCCTTTCTGGTGCGAACCAATTAAGTAATAATATAGACAGTGCCTTTAAGTATGAGCGATTATCAAACAAGTTAAATGACAGTCTTAAAAATGCAAGAATAGGCAGTCTCACTAATTATCAGAAGTTTGCTTTTAATGAACAGCTTCGCTTAAAAAAACTGGATGAAGAAAAAACAGCTTATGCAAATAAAATGAACATGGCTGGTTTGATCGCCGTGCTGGGTGTTATATTCCTGATCGCTATCATACTGTTTCGGAACAACCGGCAGAAGCAGAAGGCAAATTCGATATTGGAAACTACACTTTCTGATCTGAGATCCACCCAATCACAATTGGTCCAGTCCGAAAAAATGGCTTCACTGGGAGAACTTACAGCCGGTATCGCCCATGAAATTCAGAACCCACTGAATTTCGTCAACAATTTTTCAGAAGTAAATATGGAATTGGTGGATGAGTTGCAAACTGAATTAAAAGCAGGAAAAATAGAAGAGGCTATTTCCATTTCTAATGATATAAAAGAAAACCAGGAAAAAATTAATCATCACGGCAGGAGAGCCGACTCTATTGTAAAAGGCATGCTGCAGCATAGCCGCAGCAGCAATGGACAGAAAGAGCTTACCGACATCAATGCTTTATGCGATGAATACCTGAGGCTTGCATATCATGGGTTGAGAGCGAAGGATAAATCTTTTAATGCTTCTATAAATACTGATTTTGATAATTCCATTGTAACCGTTCCGCTTATCCCGCAGGATATGGGAAGGGTCATACTTAACCTGATCAATAATGCATTTTATGCGGTGGATGATAAGAAGAAGTCAATTCAGGCTGTCGAAGCCGGCCTTGATTATAACCCCACCGTAACCGTTACCACGAAGCGGGTCAACGGAAAGATCGAGATCCGCGTAACGGATAATGGAAAAGGTATACCAGCGAAAGTAGTTGACAAGATCTTTCAGCCATTTTTTACAACCAAGCCAACCGGCGTTGGTACAGGATTGGGATTATCGTTAAGCTATGATATTGTGAAAGCCCATGCGGGAGAGATAAGAGTGGAAACAAAAGAAAATGAAGGAACAACATTTATCATTGAATTACCAGGCACCTAAAATCAAGCAATGAAGATTCAAAAGCATTTATTATTTATTTCCTTTTTCCTTTTAGTAACCGGCGTATTATTTTCCCAAAAGATAAAATTCAACCGGGTATTTGATGGACAGAAGAACAATTTCCAGTCTATATTTTCTTTGGTCCAGGACCAGAAGGGGTATATATGGTTTACCTCTACCTCAAAGGGTTTGCAGCGTTATGATGGCAAGAAACTGACCAGTTTCAGTCATAATAATGACAATGTTAACTCGCTTGCCAATAATGTCGCTCTGACCTGTACGGCAGATTCAGCTGGTAATATTTGGGCAGGTACCGCTGGTTCGGGGCTGGATCGATTGGATCCGGTCTCAAAAAAGTTCACCCATTTTCGTCATGATCCTAAGGAACCGGGAAGCCTTCTGAACGATACCATCTTTGCCCTCAGCACTGACCATTTGGGGAATATCTGGATCGGCAGTTTCAGAGGAGTGGATAGGTATGACCCTCGAACGGGAAAATTTACTCACTATAAGATCAAGGGATTAACTGATTTCAGTAGAGGAGTAAATAATTATATCGTAGTAAATGTGATCTATGAAGATAAAAAAGGAATGATCTGGGTGGGATGGGGAGATCCGTTTTACGGCAAAAAGGATGGCCCGGGCGGACTGCTGAAAATTGACCAAACCACCGGGAAAATGGTCTCTTATAATTATGATCCCAAAGATCCCCAAAGCCTGGCGGATAATAATGTGTTTAGCATTTATGAGGACAGTAAAAATAATCTCTGGGTAGGCACTAAAGGCGAAGGGTTGCATGTATTAAACAGAGCTACAGGAAAATTCACGCATTACCCCTATGATCCGGCCCATCCTGAAAAATTGAACAGGCCACCCTATGAAGGTGAATTGAACAATTTTATCAGTTTTATTAAAGAAGATGCTAAGAAGAGATTATGGATAGGTTCTTCCTCCGCGGGGATCAATATGTATGATCCTGTGCTGGAAAAGACCACCCATTTTGGGCTGGTATCAGGTGATAAAACGAATCGATACGCCAAGGATACATTGAGCGGATTTAAAGATAGCCTGGCAATAAGTGCGATCACCACTAAAGATGGGTTGTTCTGGATATCTACGCTGGAAGGAAATCTTTACAATCTTGATCTTTTCAGTACCGAAGTTCCCTTTACTTCCCTTGGGATGGCTGCCGGGGCTTTTTATTTAGAAGAGGATAAACAGGTGCTCTGGATGAGCTCCGATAGCGGAGTTATTCGCAGGAATTTGAGTACGGGACAGCAGAAACTGTACAAACATGATCCGGGAAATCCAACTGGTCTTTCCAGTGGTATTATCATGGACATGAAAGGAGATGGTGAAGGGAATATTTGGTTTGCAATGCATTCCAGCGGGATAGATAAGTACGATATAAAAACAGACAAGTTCACGTATATAAGGCATAATGCAAATGATCCTTCCAGCCTGGTCCATGATTCCGTACATGCACTGTTTTTTGACAGCAAACATTATTTATGGGTGGCTACCCATAATGGATTATCAAAGATGGATACCAAAACAGGTAAGTGCATTAATTATGTGAACGATCCAAAAGACAGCCTGAGCCTGCGCCAGGGTTCACTAAACAATATAACAGAGGATAAAAATGGCAATATCTGGATCTGTTCAGATTATATGTACAGATTGGATCAAAAAACAGGGAAGTTCAGTCATTACTTCATGGGCGTCGCCTCATTGGTAAATATGCATGTAGATGCCTCCGGCGAATTGTGGGTAACCGGTCCGGATGGCCTGTTTTATTTTAATAAGGAGAAAAACAATTTTATCAAGTTCACCTGCCCGGCATTTCCAGGGGGGTTGGAAGAGGTTCTTGGCATAGTTGAGGACCTTCATGGTAATTTATGGGTAAGCAACAGTAATAAGATCATCCGAATAAGCCGGGATAGGAATGCAGTAGAAGTCTTTAATGAATCACAGGGGGTCCGTTTAACGGTTGGCATTTGGATGCGAAATATCAGGAGCAAAGATGGCCGGTTATTTTTAGGTAATTCCAAAGGTTATTATTCATTTAAGCCAGAGGAGCTTATTAGTGAAAGAACGCCTCCATTATTGCAGTTTGTCAATCTTAAATTGGGAAGCCAGGATATCCTGCCAGGCAGCAATGGCATATTAAGGGAGCCTTTGTGGAGAACAAACCATTTTGAACTGGATCATACCCAAAACACTTTTTCCCTTGAATTCATCGCCTTTGATTACCGGAGTACGGGGGATATAAAATACCTGTATAAACTGGAAAATTATGATGAGGAATGGCGGGATATTGGATCGGAGTCAAGAGCCATGTTCTTTAATTTACCACCTGGCAAATACGTACTTCATGTAAAGGCTATCAATGACCAGGGTTCAATTATTGAGAAAACCCTTTCTATCACGATCACTCCACCCTGGTGGAAGACCTGGTGGGCCTATAGTCTTTACGTTTTACTATTTATCCTTTTAGGGTTTGTTATTTATAAGTACCAGAGAAATTTTATCGTAAAAAGAGAAAAGGAAAGAACGCAGCAAAAAGAACTGGCCCAGGCAAAGGAGATCGAAAAAGCCTATAATGAATTGAGAAATACACAGGCTCAATTAGTTCAATCAGAGAAAATGGCTTCGCTGGGCGAGCTAACGGCGGGTATCGCGCATGAGATCCAGAACCCCTTGAATTTCGTGAATAATTTTTCTGAAGTGAATGCGGAACTGATCGCGGAGATGAATGAGGAGCTTTCAAAAGGAAACCTGGAAGAAGCAAAACAGATCGCTAAAAATATTGATGAGAATGAGCAGAAGATCATTTTTCATGGTAAAAGGGCGGATGCTATCGTAAAAGGGATGCTGCAACATAGCCGTAGCAACAGCGGGCAAAAGGAACCAACCGATATCAATGCGCTTTGCGATGAATACCTGCGCTTGTCCTATCATGGGTTGAGGGCCAAGGATAAATCCTTTAATGCTTCCATGGTAACGGATTTTGATCCCTCCATTGGAAGTATACCTGTTATTGCGCAGGATCTGGGCAGGGTAATACTGAACCTGATCAACAACGCCTTTTATGCCGTCGATGATAAGAAAAGATCAATTCTGAAGGACAATTACAATCCAACCGTAACAGTAAGCACGAAGAAGGTCAATGATAAAGTAGAGATCAGGGTTGCGGACAATGGAAAGGGCATCCCACAAAAAGTACTGGATAAGATCTTCCAGCCATTTTTTACTACTAAGCCGACGGGCGTTGGTACAGGTTTGGGACTATCGTTAAGCTATGATATAGTAAAAGCGCATGGAGGCGAGATAAAAGTAGAAACCAATGAAGGTGAAGGAACTACTTTTATTATTCAGCTTCCGAATAATTAAAAATTGCCTGATGAAGTCAATGTTAAAATTGTATTTGCTGATATTGTTTCCTGTTTTTTCAATGGCACAGGTAAACCCGCTTTTTTTGGAGCCTACTAAAAAGCAGGCAGATAGTTTAAGATTTGTGTTGAATAAAGGATTAAATGATACGCTTCGAATGGCAGCCTACCGGGAGCTTTCACTTTATTACCTGGATATTAATTCAGACAGTGCCCTTTTCTATGTAGAGAAGGATATTCCTCTTGCCAGGAAATTGAAATTAAAATTATGGGAAGCAGATGCACTTGACCTGATAGGGGTGATCACGAGTAACCAGGGGAATTATGTTAAATCCCTTAAATCTTATAATGGGGCACTGCAGATAGCGGAAAGCAGGGAATGTGAAAAGAATATCTGGAATATTTCAAAATTTACAGATAGCGGCAAACCCGAATTTGCCAGGTTAAATATGCTGGCCACCATACAAAGTGATATGGCCGGTTTGTATTTCTCTACAGGTAACTACGATAAACAACTGAAGACTATACAGGATTGCTTTAAAACCACCACCCTTATAAATGATAATACTTTATTTTCCCAGGCTTACCGGGCATTAGGCAGTATTTATTCCGGGGAAGATAAATTAGATTCTGCCTTGTATTTTTTAAAAAAGGCACTTGCCTATTCAGATCTTGCCGGGTATAATAAATATCGAAGCGTTACTTATAATAGTATGGGCAATATCTATCAGAAAAAGCAACTTCCAAAGCTGGCGTTGGATAGTTACCGTTCGGCTATTGAATCCTGCCTTGAGCAACACAATTATTCTGGTTTGGCTGAAACCTACCTTAACCTGTCTGGTTATTACCATAAGCTTAACCAGGATGATTCGGCCCTGTATTATACCAGGGAAGGCCTGCAGCAGGCAAAAAACACCGGCCGTGTATCTTCCATCATAAAAGGGTATTATAGCCTGGCTACTATTTATAAGAACCAGAAAAAACCCGATAGCGCATTAATTTACCTGCAACTGGCGGTCACCATTAGAGACTCGTTATTCAGTATGGAAAAAATAAAGCAGGTGCAGAATGTGGGTTTTGATGAACAACTTCGTTTACAGGAATTGGAGAAGGGAAGAATTGAAAGCCAGAGCCGAAACCGAACCTATGCTTTATTAGGCGGGCTTGGAGTATTTCTTGCGATCGGTATCATCCTGTACCGAAATAACCGGCAAAAGCAACAAGCCAATAAAGTACTGGAGTCTACACTGAATAATTTGAAAGCAACCCAATCCCAGTTGGTACAATCAGAAAAAATGGCTTCTCTGGGTGAGCTAACGGCAGGCATTGCCCATGAGATCCAGAACCCCCTGAATTTCGTGAATAATTTTTCTGAGATCAATAAAGAATTGATAAGTGAGATGAAAACGGAACTGGAGAAAGGTGACCTGGAGGAAGCCAAGACCATTGCCAGGAATATAGAAGAGAATGAGGAAAAGATCAGTCATCATGGAAAAAGGGCCGATGCCATTGTAAAAGGAATGTTACAGCATAGCCGTACAGGGAATTCGGTAAAGGAACCAACCGATATAAATGCCCTGGTAGATGAATACCTGAGACTGGCTTATCATGGCATAAGGTCCAAAGACAAGAATTTTAATGCCTCCCTTAAAACAGAGTTTGACAGCAATATTGGAAAGATCAATATCATTCCGCAGGATCTGGGCCGGGTAATGCTGAACCTGATCAACAATGCGTTCTATGCGGTAGATGATAAAAAAAGATCTGCCTTAAATGAGGCAATGGATGTCAGGTACGATCCCAGGGTGACAGTAAGCACAAAGAAAAGCAATGGAAAGGTAGAGATCAGGGTAACTGATAATGGAAATGGTATTCCGAAAAAAGTGCTGGATAAGATCTTCCAACCATTTTTTACCACTAAGCCCACGGGGGTAGGCACAGGATTGGGTTTATCATTGAGTTATGATATTGTAAAGGCGCATGGTGGAGAGATAAAAGTGGAAACAAAGGAGGGAGAAGGAACAACATTTGCTATTCAACTTCCGCTTTAACAGAGCAAATAATGAAAAAGACAGGAATACCAGATGGTAAAAAACTGAAGGCCGAAAACCTTCTTCTCAGGAAGGAGATCAGCCGAAATGCCCTTGATCTGGATAAAAAGAACCGGGAACTGGAAATTGAATCAGCCCTGGAAAAAGTGCGCACTATTGCTATGGGAATGAAGGCGCCTGAAGATATGCTGGAGGTTTGCAAAACTATTTCCCTTCAACTGGAATCATTGGGAGTAAAGGAGATAAGGAATGTTCAAACCGCCATTTTCTATGTACAGAAAGGGGTTTATATGAATTATGAATATTATGCAAAGCATAAAAGAACATTCATAACCGAAACCATTTATACTGATCATAAAATTGCCAATGCATTTGCCTTGAAAATGATGAAAGGCAAGGGGCAATCCTATTATACATTCATTAAAGGGGAGAAGGTAAAGGAATGGCTCAAATACCAGAAGGGAACGAATGTTTTTATAGACAGGTTCCTGGAAAAGGCAACTTCACTGAATTATTACTGGCATTCACTGGGCCCGGTGGCATTGGGCATTTCCACCTATGCACCGCTTAGTAAAGATGACCTTGGGTTATTCCTGCGTTTCCTGAAGGTGTTTGAATTGGCTTATACAAGGTACCTGGATATTGAGCGGGCCATTGCCCGGGCAAGGGAAGCAAGGATCGAAGTCTCACTGGAAAAAATAAGAGCTGCCGCGATGGCAATGAACCGGGCCAATGACCTGCTCCATATTTGTGAAACACTTTTCAGGGAATTTCAATCCCTGGGTTTCCCTGCCCTGAGAAATGGCATGATCAATATCCATAATGATGAAATGGGAACCTTCATCAATTATGATTATTCCGATGAGCTTGGGGGAAGTACCAATCATCTGCGGTATGATATACATCCTGTCATACAAAAGCAGATCAGGCAAATGCGAAAAGCGGATGATGCTTTTTCGGAAACAGTTTTTGAAGGAAAGGATCTTGCAAGCTGGAAAAAATTCAGGAGGGAAATTGGGGAAAAAGATGATACCCGGATAAAAAGGACCAAAGGTCTTTATTATTATTTCTATTCAATAGGTAGCGGGTCTATAGGGATATCCACTTTTGAACCTATCAACGATGAAAAACTTCAACTGCTCAAAAGGTTCCGGAATGTTTTCCATTTATCCTACCAGCGTTATACAGACGTGAAACAGGCCGAAGAGCAGGCAAAAGAGGCACAGATCGAATTAGGCCTTGAAAAAATAAGGGCAAGGGCCATGGCCATGCAGAAATCGGACGAACTGGCGGAATTGGTCGATTCTGTTTTCAGGGAATTAACCCGGCTTGGTTTTGTACTGGACCGCTGTCTTATCATGATCTATGATAAGAACTCAAAGGGCTCTACCTGGTGGCTTTCGAGTGAACAGGGTGCTGCCGGTATGAAGGGGTTATATGTAGACTACCATCCGAATGAAGTATATGAATTATACCTGAAAAAATGGAAGGAGAGAAAGGAAAAATGGCAATATATACTGGAGGGAAGAATTAAAAAGAATTGGGACAACTATATTTTCAAATATACCGAGCTCTCTTTTTTGCCAGATGCAGTGAAGAGGGCGATGCGTTCATTGCAGCGTATTTATCTCAATGTATCCTTCAATAGTTTTGGCAGTCTGACCTTTTCGAGTTTTGAGCCCCTGGGTGAAAATGAATTTGACATCCTCCTTCGGTTTGCAAAAGTTTTTGACCAGACCTATACCCGATTCCTGGATCTTCAAAAGGCCGAGGCACAGGCCAAGGAAGCCAGAATCGAAGCGGCATTGGAGCGAACCCGTACTCA
This sequence comes from Chitinophagaceae bacterium, assembly GCA_016720565.1. Taxonomy (GTDB): domain Bacteria; phylum Bacteroidota; class Bacteroidia; order Chitinophagales; family Chitinophagaceae; genus JJ008. The sequence continues at coordinate 98,691 of JADKKJ010000011.1, read as the reverse complement.
AAGCATGATCATGCAGCATTCCAATGAGCTGGATGCCACCCTGAGGGTTTTTCACGAACAAATATTGTTGCTGGGTATTCCTTCCGCTTTTTCATTTTTATGGTTGCCCGATGAGGAAAATGACCGGCATTTATTTTGGGCAGCCTGGGTCGAAAATGTTCGGAAAGCAAAAAAAACTACCACCATTTTCAATAGTAAGGCCATCAATTATCCACTCGATAGAATGGAGCCAGCTACGGCACAGTGTCTTATTGATTGGAAAGGAAATGAATCCGTAGTCTCCTATAATGTACCGCCGGCGGGAGTAAAAAGCTATTTTGCTGCCTGGCAGGAATTAATTTCCGGCGTGGAGGAGCTGAAACCGGAATATTTTTCCCAGGGGCTTTACTATGTAGAAGCCTTCATTAAATATGGCTGCTTTGGGGTAATGGTCAGGCGGGAATTGACTGAGCAGGAAAAGAAAATTCTTTATAGGTTCGCTATAGAATTTGAAAGAACGTATACTCGTTTCCTTGATCTGCAAAAGGCAGAAGCCCAGGCAAGGGAAGCAAGGATCGAAGCGGCATTAGAAAGAATACGCGCCAGGGCCCTCGCTATGCATAATTCGGAAGAACTGATCGAAGTAGCCAGGGTGCTGAGAGAGCAAATGAGTTTATTGGGTCAGCCTGAACTGGAAACATCCGCAGTTCAGTTATATGAGGAAGATCCTGAGAACATAATTTCCTTCAGGGCTTTCAGGCTAAGTGCAGATAAGGAAGGGGAGGTATTTTACAGGCGAAGCCTGATCCCTAAAAATTGTTGTGTCTTCATAAAAGAAATGCTGCAAAAATTTTATGCCGAAGAAATGGAATATACGGTTGAAGTAAGTGGCAAAAAACAAGCGGATTGGTATAAAGAGTTTTTTAAAATTGCCCCTGAGGTAAAAATTGCCATGGAAAAGAATAATAGCCTTCATGAAAAGCGCTATTATCATTTTTCCAAATTTTCGGGCGGTGCATTATTAATGGCAGCTTCAGAACTTCCTTCTGAGGAAACCTGTTATTTGCAAAAAAGAGCTGCCAAGGTTTTTGATCTTGCCTACCAGCGTTTCCTTGACCTTAAAAAAGCGGAAGCGCAGGCAAGGGAGGCAAAGACGGAAACGGCATTGGAAAGAATAAGAAGCAGAACCATGGGGATGCAGAAAAGTGATGAACTGAAAGATGTTATTCAGCTGGTTTATGAGCAATTTCTTCAGCTTAATATCCATATAGGGCATGCCGGCTTTGTGATAGATTATAAAGCAAGAGAGGATTATGATATTTGGGTAGCCGATCCGATCGGGTCCGTTCCTTCCAGGGTAATTGTTCCTTATTTTGATTCTGTCTATTATAATCAGTTCAATGAGGCAAAGAGAAAAGGAGAAAATTTCTTTCCCACTTTGCTAAGCTTTGAAGAGAAGAACAATTTTTACAAAAAACTATTTGAGTATATCCCCGGGTTGCCGGAAGAGGCAAGAGATTTTTATTTTAATTGTCCGGGTCTTGCCGCATCGACTGTATTGTTAGAGGATGTAGGGCTTTATATTGAAAATTTCGAGGCAATTCCCTATACGGAGGAAGAGAATGCCATATTGATGCGTTTTGGAAAAGTATTTCAGCAAACCTACACGCGTTTCAATGACCTGAAAAAGGCGGAATTACAGGCCAGGGAGGCACAGATCCAATTAGCGTTGGAAAGAGTGCGTGCCAAAACAATGGCAATGCAGAAGAGTGATGAATTGAATGAAACCTCACTGGTGCTTTATCAGCAATTAGAATATTTAGGGGAGCCTGTTGATCAGATCACAATAGGTATAGTTAACGAAATGCAGCATGTAATGGAAGTGTCCGCAACGGTACTGGGTAGCAGTTTGCGGCAAACTTTTATGCACAGTATTGATGAACCCATTGTAATGAACAGGGTTTATAAAGGTTGGAAAGCAGGGCAAAAATCTTTTGTACTGGAGATTGATGCTGATGAATTGAGGGCCTACAATGAATACCGAAACAAATTGGTAGGCTTTGAAAAATTTGAGACAGGGTTAGAACATGCTGGCCGTCGGATCATCTATGTCGCCTATTTTTCAAAAGGCATGCTTGCACTGGCTACCCATGAGCCGCGTCCCGATGAATCCATGCAATTGTTAGTGCGCTTTGCATCTGCTTTTGATCTTACTTATACCCGGTTTCTCGACCTCCAAAAAGCCGAAGAGCAGGCCAGGGAAGCAAATATTGAAGCAGCCCTGGAGAGGGTGCGGAGTAGGACCATGGCTATGCATAACAGCCAGGATGTGGGTGATACCGTGCATACGATATTTGCTGAACTATTGAAACTGGGTGTCACCACAAACCGCTGTGGAATATTGATCCACGGCATCAACCATATTTCTGAGGTATGGACAGCAAGGGCCAATGCAGAAGGAACTTCAAACCTGATCATCGGGCAATTGGATATGATGATGCATCCTATGCTCAAGGCTGCCCGTAAGGCATGGGAAAATAAAGAACCGGTATTTCAATACCAGCTGATCGGAGATGACCTGAAAGAATATTACAGAGCTATTAATAATTCAGCCTACTATCCAACAAAATTTAACCCGGATGCGCTTCCTTCGAAGGAATTCCATACTGATTTTTATTTTTCTGAGGGTTCCATCTTTGCATTTACCAATGAACCAGTAACACCTGAAGCTGGTGCTATATTCAAAAGGTTTGCTGCTGTTTTTGGCCAAACCTACCGGCGTTATCTTGATTTGCAAAAAGCAGAAGCGCAGGCCAGGGAAGGACAGATCCAACTCGCACTGGAACGTGTTAGGGCCCGCACCATGGCCATGCAGCGAAGTGAAGAGTTGTTTGAAACAGCTCAGGTCCTTTTTGAGCAGTTCAAAGCATTAGGGGAAGATCCGCTGCAGATAACGATAGGTATTGTCAATGAAGAAAAAGGTGAGATTGAATTCAATGTTACAGATTGGAGTGGCGGTGGATCAAAGGTAGATCGCTCTTTCGCAGCAAGTATTGAGGAGCCTACTTTAATAAATAAAATTTATCGGGGCTGGAAAGAACAAAAAAAATCCGTTGTTGTCGATCTGACGGGGAAGGAGCTTGAAAAATGGATCAAATACCGGAATGAAATAAGTAAAGTCAAGATTCAAAGTAAGGATACCGCCGGCCGTCGGGTTGTAACAGTGGCCTTTTTCTCAAAAGGGCATGTTTCTTTTTCCTCTCCTGAGCCCCGACCATTGGAAAATGTGCAATTGCTGGAAAGATTTGCTGCTGTATTTGACCTTACCTATACCCGTTTCCTTGATTTGAAGAATGCTGAGGCACAGGCCAGAGAAGCAAAGATTGAAACCGCGCTTGAAAAAGTGCGAAGCCGTACCATGGCTATGCAAAAAAGTGATGAACTGGCCGATACTGTCTGGATATTATTTGAACAGCTTAAAGATCTGGGCGAGCAACCCGAACGTGCGTTTATCGGTGTCATCAATGAGGTGGAGCATGTAATAGAAATATGGGCCACTCAACATGGCGGGCTTTTATATAATAAAGCATGGAAGGCCACGATCGATGAGCCCTACGTGATGAACCCCATGTACAAGGCCTGGAAGAAACAAAAAAAATCTCTGGTGATCGATCTGAAGGGTGAGTCGCTGGAAGGTTATTTTCAATTTTTGAAAAAATTGGGTGCTCCTGTTAAACGGGAAATATTTGGCGAAAGACGATTTGAGAATATTGCCTTTTTCTCCAGGGGAATGCTGGGGATCATTACGCCCGAGGAACAAACGCCAGAGGCTCTACAATTATATGAACGATTTGCTTCTGTTTTTGATCTTACCTATACTCGTTTTCTTGATCTGAAGAATGCGGAAGAACAGGCGAGGGAAGCAAGGATCGAAACTTCATTGGAAAGAGTAAGGGGAAAGGCCATGGCCATGCACAGTTCAAAAGATCTTTCTGAAACAGTGAACTTGTTTTTTGGAGAATTAAAAACATTGGGTATCACGCCTATTCGCTGTGGTGTGGGGGCCATTGATGAAAAGGAAAGAACCTCTTCGATCTCTGCTACCAGTGCCCAGCAGCAGGGCGAATCCTATGAACTGATCGGTAAATTAAAACTGGAAGGCCACCCTGTTTTAGATAATGTTTTCCGGCATTGGAAAGATCAAAAAGAATATTTCCCGGTATTAAAGGGAAAAGAGATCACGGAATATTACAAGGTAATGAAGCCGCAGGTGGCGTTTCCTGATTACCCGGAAGAGGCCACCCAATTTGGCTGCTATTTTCATTTCCGGGAAGGAATTGTTTTTGCCTGGTCGGAAAAAGAATTCACTGAAGATGAACTTCGTATTTTCAGGCGTTTTACGACCGTTATCTCACTTACCTATCGTCGTTATATTGAATTGCAGAAATCGGAAGCCCAGGCCAGGGAAGCAGTGAAACAGGCCTCTCTTGACCGAATACGTGCGGAGATCGCTTCCATGAGAACGATAGATGATCTGGAGCGTATCACGCCCCTGATATGGAAGGAATTGACGATTTTAGGGGTACCTTTTATCCGTTGTGGAGTGTTCATTATGGATAATGAACAATCATTGATGCATACATTTTTATCGACCCCGGAGGGAAAGGCTATTGCTGCTTTTCATTTACCTTATGATACGCCCGGGAATGTTTCGCAAATTCTTCATAACTGGCAGCAAAAGAAAATATATACGGATCACTGGAACGAAGCTGCTTTTCTGGAATGGTCAGAGATCCTGGTGCAGAAAGGAGCGATCACCACACAGAATAATTACCTGGCAAGCTTTCCGGAAGGAGGCTTCTTCCTTCATTTTGTCCCTTTCCTTCAGGGAATGCTCTATGCAGGAAATAGTGCTGAGTTAAGCAGATCTGATATAAAATTATTGCAAACCGTGGCCGATGCCTTTTCTACGGCCTATGCCCGGTATGAAGATTTCAACAGACTGGAGGTCGCCAAGCAACAAGTAGAAAATACATTGACCGACCTGAAGCAGGCACAACAGCAATTGGTGCAATCAGAGAAAATGGCTTCTTTGGGAGAGTTGACTGCCGGGATCGCCCATGAAATACAGAATCCGTTGAATTTTGTAAATAATTTTTCCGAAGTAAGTAAGGAGTTGCTGGATGAAATGAGGACAGAAATAGATAGCGGAAACCTGGAAGAAGCAAAGGAAATTGCCAATGATGTGATCCAGAACCTGGAAAAGATCAACCACCATGGGAAAAGGGCAGACAGTATCGTAAAAGGTATGTTGCAGCATAGTCGCAGCAGCAGCGGCCAGAAAGAACTGACCGACCTGAATGCGCTTTGCGATGAATACCTTCGTTTATCCTTCCATGGATTGCGGGCCAAGGATAAAACCTTCAACGCAAGTTTCAATACAGAATTGGATGATGAAATTCCAAAAGTCAGTATCATTCCCCAGGATATTGGCCGCGTGATACTGAACCTGATCAATAACGCTTTTTATGCGGTATCTGAAAAAAGAAAACAGGCCATTGCCGGATATGAACCTACCGTTACTGTAGCCACCAAAAGAAATGGGGATAAGGCGGAGATCAGGGTAAGCGATAATGGAATGGGCATTCCGCAGCGATCACTGACAAAGATCTTTCAGCCTTTTTATACCACAAAACCTACAGGGCAAGGAACAGGCTTAGGCTTATCATTGAGTTATGATATCATTACCAAGGGCCATAACGGGGAGATTAAAGTTGATACTAAAGAAGGGGAAGGCACCACATTTACCATATTAATACCAAATCAATAATGTATTCTGTAAACCGAACCATTTATTTATTCTTTTTGGCAATTACCCTGCTCCCGGCAACAAAAAACCTGGAAGCCCAGTTGAGTCCCGTTGATTCTATCCATTACTGGCTGGATAAAAGTGTAAGGGCAGACAGGGTGGACACAGCTGATTTCCGGCGTGGGAATCAACTTTTAAATGTTATTCCGCTTACAGATTCACTGATCCGTGTTTTTGAAGAAAAGGCCCGACGGTTTCCATCCGGAATTGAAGGTTACTGGCGCTATCGGATACTGTTGATCATTTTTCAAAACCTGAGCTCCACACAAATGGGAAAGGCGATTGAATTTGGCAAAAGAATTTATGCGGAAACAGAAACATTAAAAGGGCCACATGCTCCTTCGATAAGGAGTGCATTCCTGAAACAACTTCGCCTGCCTTATCGCAATTCAAACCATTTGCAGGAAGGGTTTGTTTTTTTTACTGAAAAGTTGAAGCAGTTCCGTGAAAAAAATGACAGCGCGGGTATGGCAGATTGTTATTACGTATTAGGTGGATTTTACCGCACCATTGGACTATTGGACCAGGCTATTTATAATTCTAAAAAAAGTAAATTATATACGGATTCGGTTCATGGACCTGAATCTTCTTTTGGTGCCTTCACCTATCCCAACGGCCGGTTTTCCTATATTAATTCTTACCTGATCACCGGTCTTTATCAATTGCAGAAGGAAGAATACCCATCTGCGATACAGAACTTCCGGTTAGTACTGGGCTATTTTCGTGCGGGGGAAGGTGGTGCATTCGGCAATTCAGGAACCCTGCTGGCACAGGCCCTGATGAACCAGGGCAGAGCAGATAGTGTAGTGTACTTTCTGACCATTGCTTTAAACGATGCAGGAAATAATCCAACAAAGGATTTTGAGGCATTCCCATTACAGATACTGTCCGAATTCCGGACCAGAGAAGGGAATACCAGGGCAGCAGATTCACTGCTTGACATTTGCGACAAGTTGGTTCATGATTATAAGTTGCCGACTACACCCCCGGCCGGAGTATTAGATCCGGACTATTACAGGGCTCTGGTGCGTGCAAAACAGAACAGGCTTCCGGAAGCCATTAAATTAATGGAGCAGGATATAATAAGGCTTAATAATAACCGGCTTTACATTCTTCGTGATCTTCGGTTGATGGCAAAATGGTTCCGTGAAATGAACCAGCCTGCTCAGGAGGCAGCAACCTACCGCCGTTTTATGGGTTTACAGGATAGCCTGATGGCCGACCAGGCACAATTCCGGACCCTTAGTTTTGAAGCGGAACAGGAAATGGATGCCAAGGAATTTTCTATTTCCCGTTTGGAAAGTACCAACAAGATATCGGCGCTCACAAGGAATTTTTCCATAGGATTGGCTATTCTGTTATTGCTTTTAGCGGCAGGAATTTACCAGCGTTTCCGGTTTAAACATCGCGCTAACCAGGCGCTTGAGATCGCACTTGCCGACCTGAAGAACACCCAGGCGCAACTGGTACAATCAGAAAAAATGGCCTCATTGGGAGAACTCACGGCCGGCATTGCCCATGAGATACAGAATCCCCTGAACTTCGTCAATAATTTTTCAGAGATCAATACGGAGCTGATCGATGAACTGCAACAGGAGGTAGAAAAAGGAGACATGGCAGCAATCAGGGATATCGCTAAAGTCATTAAAGAGAATGAAGAAAAGATCAGTCACCATGGTAAACGGGCCGACAGTATTGTAAAAGGAATGCTGCAGCATTCCAGAAGCAGCAGCGGCACCAAGGAGCCAACGGATATTAATGCTTTATGCGATGAATATCTTCGTCTTTCCTATCATGGCCTGCGTGCCAAGGATAAATCTTTCAATGCAAATATGAAAACGGACCTGGACCCTTCGGTCGGCAGTGTCAATATTATTTCACAGGATATAGGCCGGGTGATACTGAACCTTCTTACCAATGCTTTCTATGTGGTCAATGAAAAAAGGAAATTGGATATTCCGGGTTACCAGCCAACGGTGTCGGTTAGTACCCGAAGAATAAATGGGAAGGTTGAAATAAAGGTATCCGATAATGGAAACGGTATTCCCCAAAAGCTGATGGATAAGATATTCCAGCCTTTTTTCACTACCAAACCTACCGGGCAGGGCACGGGTTTAGGTTTGTCGCTTAGCTATGATATCATTACCAAGGGCCATTCCGGGGAACTAAAAGTGGAGACAAAGGAGGGAGAAGGCACTACGTTTATTATTTTATTGCCCTGATCAGTTTGCCCATGGCCATACCGGGCTTTTTTAAGAAAAGGATCGGGTTGCCACTTTATAACAGATCATGATGCAACGCTTGAAAGGGTGAATACCATCTCGGGCTAAAGCAGTAAGTAGTTTGTGCTTCATTTACCTGATTAGTCCGTAAGGATTTGTTATCTTACCTGCTGATGCTGAAAACAGGAAACCTGAAAAAATCAACACAAAACCAGCATATGAAACTGAGTTTAGCCGCCATTTTAATTTTTATCAGCAGTTTGGTCAATGCCCAGGACCTTTCCGTGATCGCCAATGATAAAGGCGCCCCCGGCCAACTAAAACTGACCGAATTGCAATCCATTTTTCAGGGTAAGACCACAAAATGGACCAATGGAAGTAAGGTGGTGCTGGCTATGATGAAAACCAATACGGATGCAGGACAGGCCACCTGCCAGAAACTCTTCCAGATGAATGCCGACGAGGTAAAAAAATACTGGCTCACCCAATCTATGAAAGGAATCGAGACCCCTGTTTTTTTTAACGGGATCGCGGAATTAAAAGAATTCGTCGTGAAAACGCCTGGTGCGATCGGTATAGTGGAAGGATCGGAGGCACCAGCCGGATCCAGGCTGGTGATGGTAGACGGCAAGAAAAGCTTCTAGCCTTTGCAACCAATTATATAATTTATCATGTTCATAGGGGTAAAGACCAAAATACTGCTGACTGTACTGGCCATTGTATTGCTGTTTACTTTTTTCTCGCTTTATTATTTCCCTTCCCAGCAGGGAGGTGCCTTATTGCGCAATTACCGCAACGAAGTGCAGAACCAGGCGAAGACGATTGCCCTGGGGGCCAGGATAGCGCTGAATGAACAAAATTTTGAAGGCATTAAAACCGCCATGGATTTTGTAAAAGGAAACGAGGCCCTTCGCTTTGTGGGACTACTACAAACTGATACGATCTGGAATGATGACCATTCAAAATTTGACCTGAAAGACAGCTTGCTCGTTGGCTTTCCTGAAATAATGGGTACCGAAGCCCTGGTATCCAGCGATTCGCTGATCGTGATGCGGGAGCCATTCCGTACAGAGATCATGAATGGGGATATCATCCTTGCCTTTAGCACCGATGCCATCAAATATGGCCAGCGAAAAATATGGCTGACCGCCTTACTGGTGAGTTCTATCATATTTGGCATTGGAATGCTTTTGGGCCTTTGGCTTTCCCGGAATATATCCCACCCGGTGCTTGCGCTGCGAAAAGCGGCAAAACGTGTAGGGGAAGGAGATCTTAGTCCGGTTGAATTGAAAAGAACCAAAGACGAGATCGGCGAACTCACCCTGGCCTTTAAAAACATGGTGGCCGATATAAAAAAATTATCGGACCTCACCCTGGTGCAGGAAAAAGAAAAGCAGCATTTGCTGGCTACACAGAATGAAGCATTGGAAAAGCAGGTGGAAGAAAGGACCATGGAATTAAAACAATCGCTCACCGACCTGCAGGCCGCGCAATCCCAATTGATACAGGCCGAAAAAATGGCTTCTCTTGGTGAACTCACAGCGGGTATTGCCCACGAGATACAGAATCCCCTCAATTTTGTAAATAACTTTTCCGAACTGAACACCGAACTTTCAGATGAATTGCTGGTTGAAATTAATAGCGGGAATACAGAAGAAGTAAAAGAACTGGCAGCTACCATTAAGGAGAATAGTCAGAAAATTACCTTCCATGGCAAAAGGGCAGACGCCATTGTTAAAAGCATGCTGCAGCATAGCCGGCAGGAAAATGGTAAAAAAGAACCTGCCGACATCAATGGCCTGGTAGACGAATATCTGCGTCTCGCCTATCATGGTATGCGATCGAAGGATAAATCGTTCTATGCAAAATGCGAAACAGACCTGGACAGTACTATCGGTATGGTGGAAATGGTACCCCAGGATATTGGCCGTGTGTTGCTCAATATCATCAATAACGCTTTCCTGGCCATGGCAGATAAGAAAAAGGCCGATCCTGATTATACACCCGTTTTAAAGGTCAGTACCCATAAGTATGCGGAGACCGTGGAAATAAAGATCAGCGATAATGGTACCGGTATTCCATCGAACATAGTGGATAAGATCTTCCAGCCTTTTTTCACGACCAGGCCCACCGGCGAGGGTACCGGATTGGGTTTGTCGCTTAGTTATGATATAATAACAAAGGGCCACCAGGGGGAAATAAAACTGGAGACAGTGGAAGGTGAAGGAACATCATTCGTTATATTTATTCCCGTTCCATGAGTCGCTTTATTTTATTCATATTCCTGTTGTCAACTCAGTTGTTGAGCCTTGCCCAAACTCCTGCTATGGACAGTTTGAAAAAGGCCGTGGCGGAGCATCCCCAAAAAGATACCATCCGGGTTAACAGGTTGAATCAGCTTGGTTTTGAGGCCCGAAAAAGTACTTCTCAGGTTTCCTATGATGCTTATATGGAGGCCCTTGACCTGGCCAGGAAAATGCATTACCGCAATGGGGAAGGCATCGCCCTGCTTGGCCTGGGTTTTTATTACCGGTTCATCGGGGAAACCAAACTCGGTTTGGATTATACGCTTCAGGCCGTACCCGTTTTCAGGGAATTAAAGGACACGCTCTCGGAAATATCCTGCTATTATAATCTAACTGTCAGTTATTCCCGGACGGCGAATTTTGACCTGGCCATGAAGTATGGTATGGAAGGAGTGAGGCTGGCAGAATTGACTCATGACCCTAAATGGCTGGTGCTATCAAATTACCAAATGGGCAACCTTTATATGAATATAAAGGAAGATGAGAAAGGAGAGATGGCATTCAGGAATAGTTTCCAGCAGGCAGAAATGACCAAAGACATTGATGGAATGGCGCATGCGTATGGTGGTATTGCCTGGGTGTATGAAAGAAAAAAAATGTGGGACTCCGCTATTTATTTTTATACGAAACAATTGGAACTGTCGAAGAAGATGAACGATCCCCGCGGGGTCTTACAAAATGAACTGGATATTGTCAGCATTCAGGGCCAGGCGAAACAGTATGATAAAGTTTTTGCCAGGATCTATTACCTGATGGATAAATTCGAGGAATATGGCCAGGTGGGTTATTTGCCTGGTGCGTATAGTACACTGGCCGAAGCGCATCTGAATACAGGACATCCCGACAGCACGATCTATTATGCTAATAAAGCAGTAACAGCTACCAAGAGAAGCGGAAGAGTAACGGGTTTTGGCTTTTTGATGAGAACGATAGCGCAAGCCTATGCCAATCAAAATAATTTTGAAAAGGCATTTGAGTACCAGCAACGCTATACGAATTATATGGACAGCCTTAATCTCAGCGACGCGCTGAAAAGGGTGGGTGCCCTCCAATATTCATTTGAGCTCGACAAAAAAGAATCACAAATAAGTTTGCTCAAAAAAAACGAAGAACTCACAGCCAGGCAAAATCGCCAGCAAAAAATACTACTGGCAGGAACTTTAATAGGATTGATCGTTGTATTGGTATTTATTGTTATTCTCTGGAGAAATAATAAGGAAAAACACCGTGCCTATTTGCGTTTAGAGCAACAACAGGAACAATTGAAGCAAACACAGACACAACTTATCCAATCTGAAAAGATGGCCTCATTAGGTGAATTGACTGCTGGTATTGCCCATGAGATACAGAACCCGCTCAATTTCGTTAATAACTTTTCCGAAGTGAACCGTGAGTTGTTAACTGAGATGAAGGATGAGATCGAGAAAAAGAATTACAGTGAGGTGGCCGACCTGGCCAATGATGTGATCGCTAATGAAGAGAAGATCAATTATCATGGTAAAAGGGCCGATGCCATTGTAAAAAGCATGCTGCAGCATAGCCGTAATAACAGCGGGCAGAAGGAACCGGCTGATATAAATGCCCTGGTGGACGAATGCCTGAGGCTTAGTTTTCATGGTATGCGCGCCAAGGATAAATCATTCAATGTTAAGATGCAGACTTCCCTTCTGCCCGACCTCCCAAAGGCAGGAATTGTTGAGCAGGACATTGGCAGGGTATTGCTGAATCTTTTCACCAATGCCTTTTATTCAATGGCAAAAAAGAAAAAGGAGAACCCGGATGATTATGAACCATTGATATCCATAAAAACAGAAAAGCAGGGCAGCAATATTGTTATCAGTGTTCGCGATAATGGCAAAGGTATTCCTGGATCTGTGATCGAAAAAATATTCCAGCCATTTTTTACCACTAAGCCTACCGGCGAAGGAACAGGACTGGGGCTTAGTATGAGTTTTGATATCATCCAAAAAGGCCATGGCGGACAGTTGCTCGTCGATTCTAAAGAAGGGCAGTATGCAGAATTTAAAATTATTCTTCCACAATAAATAAAAGCAAACATGAAAATACTGGTTGTAGATGATGAAAAAGATGTGCAGTTCTTATTTGAGCAGCGATTCAGAAAAGAGATGAAGAATGGCGAAATGGAATTCGTATTCGCATTTTCCGGTGAAGAAGCATTGAATTATCTTGAAGGCAGCAAGCAGGAAGCGGTGCTGATCCTTTCGGATATAAATATGCCGGGCATGAGTGGTCTTGAATTATTAAAGACCATCAAGGATAAACACAAGGCCCCACCGCCTATGGTAATGATGATCACAGCGTATGGAGACGCAGAGAATTATAATTCAGCCATGAAGCTGGGTGCGGATGATTTTCTTACAAAGCCCGTTGATTTTACTGTATTAAAGGAAAAACTAAAATCGATCCACTAATGGCAAAGATCCTGGTAGTAGATGATGAAGCAGATCTTGAATCGCTGATCAAGCAGAAATTCAGGCAGAAGATCCGTGAACGTAAATATGAATTCCTGTTCGCCATCAATGGAGTTAAAGCATTGGAAGAACTTGAACTGCATCCAGATGTGGATGTGGTATTAAGCGATATCAATATGCCTGAGATGGATGGCCTTACCTTGCTCAGTAAACTGAGCGAACAGAACAACCTGCTGAAATCGGTGATGGTTTCTGCCTATGGGGATATGGAGAATATCCGTACGGCCATGAACCGCGGCGCATTTGATTTTGTGACCAAGCCGGTGAATTTTGAGGACCTTGAACTGACCATGGAAAAGACCATCAAACATGTGGGTCAGTTGCGGGAGACCATGAAGGCCATCAAGGAAAATAATATCCTGCGCATGTATGTGGATGAGACCGTACTGAATTTTATGGGCGGCCAGGAATTTGAAAGTTCACTTACCAAAAGTGAAACAGTGGATGCAACCGTGATGTTCATAGATATTTCAGGCTTTACTGCTTTTAGTGAGAGCCAGCCTCCGGATGTTGTTGTCAAACTGCTGAATAATTATTTTGATATCATGGTGAAAGAGATCCTTGCACAGGAAGGATATGTAGATAAATTTATAGGGGATGCCATCATGGCTGTATTTCGTGGCGATTTTAACCTGGACAGGGCCATCGACGCAGCGCTGGCCGTTCGAAAAACAGTGAATGACCTGCCGAAAGAGAATGCCGGCATTGGATATGCGCCGCAGGTAACCATTGGGGTGAATTGCGGGGAAATGATCTCCGGGAATATAGGTTCTGCCAATTTGCGCAGGCTGGACTTTACGGTGATCGGCGATACAGTAAATACCGCCCAGCGTTTGCAATCGGCCGGAAAAGCCAATCAGATCATTATCAGCGAAGCTGCCTACCAGCGTATCAAAGAATCCTTCCACTGTGAACCGGTAGGGGAAGTGATGTTAAAAAATAAAATGAACCCTGTGATGATCTACGAAGTGATCGAGTGATCCTTTATTAAAATTCTATGCAGTACCAGAAAGTATTCGAACATCTGATGCCAAGACTGGAAAACGAATTACCAGCCTGGCTTACCTATCATAATGCAGCGCATACCCGATATGTGATCGAACACGCGGAATTGCTTGCAGCCACCGAGCAGGTAAATGAACAGGAATTGATCCTGCTAAAGACTGCGGCCTTGTTCCATGATGCCGGCTTCCTGCAACAGGCCTCCGGGCATGAGGAAATATCATGCATTATGGCGCGGGATATACTTCCTGGCTTTGAATATAACCAACAGCAGATAGAACATATCTGTGCGGTGATCATGGCTACCCGTTTACCACAAACACCCCAGGACCTTTTGGGACAGATCATCTGCGACGCCGATCTCTATTACCTGATGGAGAAAAATTATTCTGCCACTGCGGAAAACCTGTTTCTTGAATTAAGGCATAGAGGGGAGGTGACGAATGAAACAGAATGGTTGCTCAGGCAGATCGAGTTTCTTAGCGTGCACCATTATTTTACCAAGACGGCTAACGATCAGCTGGACGACAAAAAAGAGGCGATACTAAAAGAATTGAGGGCCAGGATGGATAAGAGCCTTTCACATAAATCCGCCCATGAAGAAGGCGGATGGTTACAGGATATCATACTTACCATACTGGGTGTGGCATTTGCCGGAGGTGCTTTGAATCTTTTCCTGGTGCCAAATCAGTTTTTTGACGGGGGTGTGACCGGCCTTTCCCTTTTATTGCACGAGATCTATCATTTCAACCTGGCCCTGGTTATTGTATTGCTGAATCTTCCGCTGATCGCCATTAGTTATTTTTCGATTGGTAAAAGATTCGCCTGGCGCACCCTGGTCTGTGTGATCCTGCTGGGCCTTGCCCTGCTGCTCATTCCTCACCAACCTGTTACCGACGATAAATTCCTGATCAGTATAATGGGGGGCGCTTTTCTTGGAATAGGTGTGGGGCTGATCATGAGAACCGGTGCTGCCCTGGATGGTATTGAGGTGCTGGCTGTTTATACACTGAAGAAAACTTCCTTCACCATTACAGAGATCATCCTTGGCATCAATATTATCATCTTTTGTATAGCGGCAATAAAATTTGGCATACCTACATCCCTGTACTCTATAGTTACTTATTTTACCGCTACCCGTTGCATTGATTATGTTGTGGAGGGTCTCCAGGCTTATACCGGTGTAACTATTGTTTCCGGCAAAAGCGAAGCGCTCAAATACCAGCTGGTAAATAAGCTGGGTCGTGGTATTACAGTCTATAAGGGCGAAAGAGGTTTTCTTCCGGGCAAATATGAGATCAGTGCGGACTGTGATATTATTTTCACCATCATTTCCCGCCTGGAAATGCGTAAGCTGAAAAACCTGGTCTATGATGTAGATCCCAAAGCTTTTGTATTTGCCAGCACGATCAAAGAGGCTTCCGGAGGTATCTTAAGCCGCAGGCACCAGCATTAGTATCATAATCCCAGTACTTCCCTTAAACGGATATAGCCATTGCGGCTGACCGGCACTTTGGCTCCCGAGCGAAGCAGGGCCACATGATTATCTTTTTCATAAGGGTCAATGCGCGTGATCTCCTGGATATTTACCATAAATGAACGGTGCGATCTTACAAACAGGTCCTTATCCAGGCTCTGCTCAAAATGATTCATGGTCTTGTTCTTCAGGAAATATCCTTCGGCGGTATGGATCTTCACATAATCGTCTGCCGCTTCTAAATAAAAAACATCCTGCACAGGTATGATCTTGATCCTTGAACCATTCTTCACCACGATTCGCTGATTCTGGCTGGGAGAAAGCGAGGCCGCTTCCAATAATTCTTTGGTGGACGTGGTTTTATGCTGGGCGCTTTGCTCCCTCCATTTCTGGATGGCCTTATCAAACCTTTCCTGGTTAAATGGCTTCAGAAGGTAATCGATGGCATGTGCCTCAAATGCCTTGATGGCGTATTCATCAAATGCCGTGGTAAAGATCACGGCAGGAGGCTGCTCCAGTAATTCCAGCATTTCAAAACCGGTGATCTTGGGCATTTGGATATCCAGGAAAATAAGATCGGGCTGGTGCTGCTGAATGGCCTTTACCCCTTCAAAACCATCGCCGCATTCCTGCATGAGTTCCAGGTCGGGATGTTTCTGCAGGTATTCTTTCACGATACTTCTTGCCAATGGCTCATCATCAATGATCACAACTTTCATAAAGCGATTATTTAACTTATTTATTTGTTTGTTCCTGTGGAATCCGCACCTGTGTAATGAACTCGGCATTTTGGGTAGCCGTAGTAAGCAGGTCATTTCTTGCGAACAACAGGTATAATCTTCGTTGAATGGATTTTAAACCAAAGCCGGTGCCCTGCTTCGGAGAAGAAGTTTCCGGATCAAATGGGTTTGATATGCTGATCACCAGATCTTTGCCATCCACCAGCGCCTCCATATGTATCATGGTTTCGCCAATGGTATCATAAAGGCCGAATTTGATAGCGTTCTCTACAATAGGTTGCAGCAAAAGCGCCGGCACTTTCATTTTTGATGCCTCATCGGCTATGTGGATGGTAGTGGCCAGCCGGTTACCAAACCTTACTTTCTCTATATCAAGATAAAGCTGCAGGTATTGCAACTCTTCATGAAATTCCACCCATTGGGTCTCTTCTTTTTTTAGTGTGCCCCTCAGGAAATCGGATAATTGTTGCACCATTTTTCTTGCCTCCTCTGGTCGGCTGCCTATAAGTGCATTGATCGAGTTCAGGCTGTTGAATAAAAAATGCGGCTGTAACTGCTGGCGGAGTTTAAACAATTCTGCCTCTTTGGTCAGTTTTTCAGCATCAACTTTCCTTAACTCATTTTCTTTTTGTTCTTTTTGATTGAACCATAATATACTGATCATGGTAATGCATCCTAAAAGCAGGAAGGCAATACTGAAGCGTATGGAAAGGGAATGCTGCAGCAACTCTCGGTAGCCAGGCACATGTCCGAGGCTTACCGCCAACAGCCATTTGGTGATCAATAACCAGATCAGGGTCAGGAACAGGCAAAGGGAAAAAATATGGATGTATTGCCTGCCACGCGGAAGATAGAATCGAAGGGTGTTCATCACCAGCAGCGACAATAATAATAATATGGCATTGCTGATCCCGCTGTCGATCATGGCATGCTCCCAGCGCATACCGAAATAATGCAGCACCATAGTCTGGTCCGCCTCCAGCAAAAGCCAGAAAATGATAAAGATGATCCTGAATCGGAATATGGAAAGGGGTGTGGTCATTGGTTTCCTGGAAAAGGAAGCTAGTAACTTTTTATTTCTATGCCTCCGAAGATGACTGTTCCTTTCAATACAAGTATTTTATCGTTGCTTTCCGGGCTGGCAGGCCTTTTATCTTCAAGACCTCCGAAAATGGTCACTGCTTCCGATTGCACGCTCCAGTTAGGAGGCACAATAAGTTTAGTGCCGCCGAATATGGTGGTCATTTCCAAAGGTACCCGGCCTGCAATATCGGCTTGTGAAAGGTTGAGTTCAGTACCACCGAATACGTTCACAATATCTCCTCCCTGGAAATTCTTTGAAAGGATATTTTTTTTGCAGCCTCCGAAAATGGAAGTCGAGGTCACAAAATCATCTTTACTCCAGGTTTCTTTTTCAGTCAGGATCGTTTCATCCGATCCTTCAGGTAAAACCGGCCTTGGCCTGCGGGGCCTGATGATCAGGTAGAAGCCAAGGAAGATCAATGCGGATGGCCATACATATCTCCGTATGGGCAGTTCGGGGTACATATCCCTTAAAAGGAATACGGTACCCAACACGATCAGTATGAGCCAGGCGGATCCCCGGAAATTATGTTTCAGTGCAAGGAAGACACCAAGGGCGATCAGGAAAGTTTGCCAGCTAAATAACCAATCAGGAAAATAAATATCGCTGGCCCTTAACAGAGCGGCTACGCCAACCAGTAACAGAAATACACCAGTCCAAATATGGCTATGCCCGTTATGCATGGTCTTGCTATATTCTTCCCGTCGGTTCATCCAGCGTTCCCGCCTTTCTTCCCTGCGCTGATATCTTTGATCACGATCCATTTTTCTGAATTTTAAACAAATCTATGCTCCGGGCAGTCAATAAACAATGATCCATAGGTCGTTTTATGGCTAAACTCGGTGAATGGCGGTAAATTTTCGGTCAGTATCTTTATAGCTTAATTTTCCTGTCTTGAGAGCAGTCCTTGTCATACTATTCCTTGTTTTTTGGCAAAGCGTTTTTGCCCAAAAGATCTATGTGGCCCTGGGTAATGGACAAGGCATTAAAAAACTGAATATCACCTCTGCTGGTTGTGTTACTGATACCTTCGTCGTTTGCCCTAATGAAAATTATTTCGCCCTGGCACTTTATGGTAATCAACTATATTATGCCAGCAATTCCGTTCTCTATGCCGGCACTATTGTAAATGGCGAGCTCACCGGTTGCCACCCGATAGATATCACCCCATTTCCTATGAGTTCAATGACGGTAGATAATACCGGGGTGATTTATTCAGCAAATGGAAGTGGTTTATTTAAATGGGATCCTGCCTCCGGAAATGGTTTTGAATTCCTGGGCATAATGCCCTTTGTTTCTGCAGGGGATATGGTTTTTTATGGGGGAGAACTGTATATGGCCTCTAAAACCGGCATTGTAAAAGTGAATATTGCTAATCCCGGAGCCAGCACCATGCATATCGCCATGAATTCGGTGAGCGTTTTTGCCATGGCAGTTATATCGGTTGATTGCAACCTGAATAAGGTATATGCTATGGAAACAGTTCAGGCGGGTGATGCTACAGATCTTATTGAACTGGATATGGTAAACAGGAGGGTGGTGGGAGTAGCCTGCCGAATACCCTTTTCAGCGGCGGATGCAGCCAGCGATGTGGAAGGTGGAACATTTTCGGGCATTTCAATAAATGAGATCAACGTCATTCCTCAATGTAAAGTGCCGGGAAAGGGCGAGGTGAGAGTGATAAGAGAGCCTGGTCTGGCAGTTTATACCTACACATTGAACGGGGGCCAGAATAATACCAATGGCATATTCAGCAACCTTGATCCCGGCAGTTATCATATTGAGATCACTACGCCGGGTGGGTGCTATAAGGATACGATGGTGGACGTTCCCTTGTTCAATAATATTGTTCCCCAGGTGCAGGAGCATGTACTTTCGCCAGATTGTATAAGTGGAGGTAAAGTATGGTTCACCATCACTCCTGATAATGGACGAAACAAGGTGATCTATTCCGGAGATACTTTATCTGCCGGTTACCAGTTTACTGACCTTGCTACAGGCACGCATCATTTCAGTGTGGTGGATGAATATTTCTGTGAACTTGCCGCTAAAGATATTTCGCTGGCGCTGGAAGGCAGCTGCGATACCCTCTATTTTCCAAGTGCCTTCACTCCCGATAATAATGGCCGTAACGATATTTTCCGCGGACTGGGCAACCGCTCCGTGAAAGATTATGAGCTTGCTGTGTATGATCGCTGGGGAGAAAGGATATTCTTCACCCGTAATGTATTGAATGGATGGAATGGAAAAATAAATGGGGTGGAACAATCAGCCGGGCTTTATATATACATTGCCAGCTATACTACCAGCAAAGGGCAGAAAAAGACCAGCAAAGGAACCATCCTGCTCATTCGTTAGTTCATGGAACTTGCCCAGATCAGCTGATAAGGTTCATAATTCCCCTTGATACAGGTAAATAAAAATGAAGTGATGAAAGGCATATGTATGGACCCTTCCTCTTCTTCCTGGTTAAGGTCAACGGTGCCGCTTACATAGGTCTCTGTTGAAGACGTTTCCAGTGCCAGGTAACCTTCCGGCATTTTTTCACTGCCATAACCAAGGTCATAACGGCGATAAGCCAGTCTTTCTACCAGGTTCTGTAAAAATTGCGGTTCATCAAAATGAGCGTTTATGTGTAAAAGTTTTTTCATGTTCCCCTTTATTAATTAGATGCGGGAACTGCCGGAATGCTTATTAAGGGAATGTGAAAACTTGCCGGTTACAACGTGAATTTGAGCCCGATACCGGTGATCTCCTGCACCTGGGTCCTTCTTTTAACATCATCATCATAAAGGATATCCAGCAAAAAGCTGCCAGCGAAATTCTTTGATATGGCAAAACTGAGAAGGTTATTCCAGAGTACATCTACATTCTGAGGATTACGCCGGTAGTTGGTGATCAGGTCCAGGCGCCCAATATATTTGATGGTACTGGTAACTGCCTGGTTATAATGGAAACTGATATAGGCTCCTACTTCCCTGTATACTTTTTGGGCAGAATCAACACCGAATAGTTTCCGGTTAAAAAAATCTTTTTCCAGTTTGGTTACCCATCGAAATGTTATTGGTGAAACGAATACGGAAAAATATTTTCCCTTCCCGGTACTCTTATAATCCAAACCGGCGCAAAGAAGAAATTTGCCAGGCGATAGTATGCCTGATGTTTTTGGATGGGAATCTATATAATAATTATGCCCGCCGAATATCTGTGTATTCAGATTGAAAAGTAAACCATAATTCAAATGATTTTTTGTGAGATCATGCTCCAGCTCCATGGTAATATCACAGCGGTCGTTGGTTTTACGGAATTTTTTGAAACTCGCGGCTTCCACAACGCCCAGTTCCACATCCATATAAGCGTCCCAGGTGTATTTTCCTTTTCTATGATGCAATGACTGGTTGAAAATTCCATTAATGCCAATCAGAAAACTTTCTCCGCCACTTGACCAGTCGCTTAATGCTGCCTGGTTGGCATTTAAGGTAAATACGCCATCATGCGCCCAGCCATTACTGTCAAGTCCTTTTTTCTTCAGGGCGCCCAACCGTTTAATTTCGGTACCTAAATTCTGTGAATAGGCATCTGCAAGGCATGCCAGGCAAAACGCAAAAAGCAGTAGTTTCTTCATGGTGGTTTAGTCGGTAAAAAGATAGCGAATTTTTGCAGAATTCACAATCTGTGCAGCCTGCCTTCCATATTTCAACCTGGTCTTCTTTTCTTACATCGCAGCATTGCCGATAAACTTAATGCCATGCCTCCAGGAACTGGAAACTATCGCCATCAAACAGGCCTTTATCACTGAGTTTTAAATGAGGGATCACCAATAAGGCCATAAAAGAAAGTGTCATGAAAGGGGCCGCCAGGGTTGAGCCTCCTCTTTCCTTTACAAATTGGTCAAGACGGGTATATTTTTCAGCGATGGCATATCCATCAGCATTACTCATCAATCCCGCAACGGGCAATGGAAGCACCAGTTCATCACTGTCGCCCTCGTAATTTGGCATTACCGCGCTTAATCCGCCACCGGCGGCTATTACCAGGTTTACTGCCTTACATAAAGAAGCATCATCCACTCCTACAGCAACTATATTATGGCTATCATGTGCTACCGAAGAGGCCAGGGCACCCTCCTTCAATCCGAAATTGCGGATAAAAGCTTTAGCTATAGGTGCGGGGTTATACCGGTTGATCACCAGCATTTTCAGGATATCATCCTTTACGCTGCTTTCAATTTTCCCCTGATGCGCTATTGCCAGGTGTGAAAGCCGATTGGTTATCAGCTGGCCTTCCAGGGCTTCAATCACAGGAATTTCAAGGCTTGCGCTGCTGGTTTCAACAGAAAGCTCTTCTTCTTTTTTAAGTGAACAATTAAATTGATTGATCAGGGAAGCCTTAGTTGTTTTTATCAGTGAAATTCCATTCTCCGCTACCAGTTCAGCATCAATATAGGTCTGCCTCACTTTAAAATTTTTCAGGTCTTCTACGATTATCAGGTCGGCCGGATCACCGGGCCTTAACTGGCCAATAGCTAATTTATAATGCTCCACCGGGTTGATACAGGCGGCTCTCAGCACCTTGAATAGGTCAATGCCTTTGGCAACTGCCCTGGCGCAGAGCTGGTTGATATGTCCGAGTAAAAGACTGTCGGGATGTTTATCATCGCTGCAGAACATCATCTGGTCTGCATGATCATGAAGCAGGTCGGCCAGGGCCTCAAAATTCCGGGCCGCGCTTCCTTCGCGGATCAGGATCTTCATGCCATACTGCAGTTTTTCCAGGGCTTCTTCCTTTGTAAAACATTCATGATCGGTGCTGATGCCCGCATCAATATATTGTTTTGCTTTTTCTCCTCTTAATCCAGGCGCATGCCCGTCCACCGGCTTACCCAGTTCATGGGCCGCTTGAATTTTTTTCATCACTTCCTCGTCTTTGAATAATACCCCGGGAAAATTCATCATTTCACTGAGGTATCTGATCTCTTTCCGTTCCAGCAGTTTTCTAACATCATTGGAATATAGGGCAGCCCCTGCGGTTTCAAAAACAGTGGCGGGCACACAACTGGGCGCGCCAAAATTGAATTTGAAAGGAACTGTATTCCCATTCTCGATCATATATTCTACACCAGCCAGTCCGCAAACATTAGCTATCTCATGCGGATCGCTTACTGTGCCTACCGTGCCATGTACTACGGCCAGGCGGGCAAATTCGGAAGGCACCAGCAGTGAACTTTCAATATGTACATGCGAATCAATAAAACCCGGAAGTATATAACCTGCATCAGCCGATCCATGAAGGGGGGCCGTGATCTCATTGATAGAATGGATCCGCCCATTTTCCAGTTTGACCTCTGCATAAAAGATCTTCTTCGCCGCTATATCTACCAGGTTTCCTTTCAGGGTGACCGCCATTTTTACCAATTTGAATAAAGATAGAACCCTTTGTCAAAAAACTGCCAGCGAAAACAAGGTAATTGTTATCTTCCCTACACAATTTACATTATGAAAAAACTGATATTTTTCCTGGTAATGCTGCTGTTCGTAGTTAAGCTCCAGGCGCAGAAAACTGCTCCCGCTGCAGTTGTAGCAGATAATAAAGAAGAGCTGCTTTATAAAAATGTAAAATACCGTTTGGTGGGCCCTTTTCGCGGGGGAAGAAGTGGCGCGGTAACAGGCAGCTACAAAAATCGCAATGTTTTTTACTTCGGGTCAACCGGTGGTGGGGTTTGGAAAACGGCTGATGCCGGAAGCAACTGGAAGAATATCTCTGATAAATATTTCGGTGGAACCATTGGCGTAGTGGCGGTGGCGCCCAGCGATGAGAATATTATTTATGTAGGGGAAGGAGAGAATACGCTTCGTGGAAATGTGAGCGAAGGGTTGAATGGGGCCTGGCGCTCTGACGATGGGGGAAGGACCTGGAGAAACATCGGGTTGAAAGATGGCCGTCATATCATCCGCATGCTTATCCATCCACGTGATCCAAATACAGTATGGGCCGCTGTGGTGGGCCATTTATTTGGTCCCGGAAAAGAAAGAGGTGTTTATAAAACCACTGATGGGGGCAAGACCTGGAAAAAAGTATTATTCGTAAATGATCTTACGGGCTGCAGCGACCTTGTAATGGAGTCTGGAAATCCGTCCGTGTTATATGCTGGCATGTGGCATGTGCTTCGTACACCTTATAGTATGGAAAGTGGCGGAGAAGGAAGCGGCATGTATAAAAGTACAGATGGCGGTGAGACCTGGACCAGTATTTCGGCTAACAAAGGTTTGCCAAAAGGTGTATGGGGAATAGTGGGTATCGCAGTGGCTCCTTCCAATCCTGATAAAGTATACGCAATTGTAGAAAATAAGGATGGCGGTGTGTTCATGAGCAATGATGCGGGAGAGACCTGGACACTGACCAGCAGCGATAACAATGTAAGGCAAAGAGCCTGGTATTATTCGAAGATCTTTGTGGATCCTAAAAATGAGAACCTGGTCTATTGTCCAAATGTGGATTTCATGCGCAGCCGCGATGGCGGCCGTACATTCCAGGGTATTCGCACCCCGCATGGTGATCACCATGATCTATGGATAGATCCGGAAGATGGCAATCGTATGATCGTGGCAGATGATGGTGGCGCGCAGATCAGTTTTGACGGAGGCGAGAACTGGAGCAATTACAATACACAGCCTACTGCCCAGTTCTATCGGGTGTCAACCGATAATTCATTTCCTTACCGCATATTGGGCGCGCAGCAGGATAACACTACCGTGAGGATCAAAAGTCGTACTTATGGTTCTTCTATAACCGACCAGGACTGGCAGGTAACTGCCGGGGCGGAAAGTGGTTTTGTAGTTGCGGATCCAACCAACCCTGAGATTGTTTATGGTGGAAATTATGGAGGACTTATCGGCCGTCTTGACCACCGTACAGGAGAAAACAGAATGGTGAATGTATGGCCCGACAATCCTATGGGCGCTGGCGCGGAATCCATGAAATACCGCTTCCAGTGGAACTTCCCCATATTCTTCTCACCGCATGATCCAAAGAAAATATATACCGCCGGCAATGTACTATTCGCCACTACCAATGAAGGAGCATCCTGGGAGGCTTTATCCGGCGACCTCACCACCAATGACCGCAGCAAGCAGGGTTCCAGCGGCGGACCCATCACCCAGGATAATACCAGCGTGGAATATTATTGCACCATATTTACGGCTACCGAAAGTTGGGTGGAAAAAGATCTGCTCTGGACAGGGTCCGATGACGGGATCATTTCTGTAAGTAAGGACGGAGGAAGGAACTGGGAAAACGTAACACCAAAGGATGCCCCAAAATGGATGATGTGGAATTGCGTGGAAGTGGATCCATTTAAAAAAGGGGCTGCCTATTTTGTGGGTACCCGGTATAAGATGGATGATTTTACGCCTTATATCTATAAGACCGAAGATTATGGAAAGACCTGGAAACTGATCACCACCGGAATTGAAAACATGCATTTCACCCGTTGTCTTCGCGCGGACCATATAAGGCCGGGATTATTATATGCGGGTACCGAGTATGGCATGTATATCTCATTTGACGATGGCGCGCATTGGAAAAAATTCCAGCAGAATCTCCCCATGGTTCCAATTACAGATATGACCATTAAGGAAAATGACCTGATTGTTGCAACACAGGGCAGGGCCTTCTGGGTACTGGATGACCTTTCTGTATTGCAGCAATCTGCAAGAGAGATCGCTGATAGATCGCTGTATGTTTTTAATCCTTCGGCCGCTTATCGTATTGGAGGAGGCGGTGGCCGTGGATTTCGCGGAGGACAGCAGGCTGGGGCAAATACCGGCGCTAATCCACCGAACGGACCGGTGATAAATTTTTATATAAAGGAACTTACTGACTCAACAAAAGCCAGCCTGGTTATCCTTGATAAGAACAGGAAGCCAATAAAAACCTATTCCACCGAAGGAAAGGAAATACCTGATGGAAAAGGCCCTGAGAAATTATCTATTTCCAAAGGCATGAACCAATTCGCCTGGAACATGTATTATCCTGCCCCGGAAAGAACCGAGGGTATGATATTATGGACCGGTGGCCCATCGGCCCTGCTGGCTCCTCCAGGGGCATATTATTATAAACTTAAAGTGGGCAAAGATTCTGCCGAAGGCGGACTGACCATAAAAGGCGATCCTAATTATAAGATCAGCCAGGAAGACTATGAAGCGCAATTTAATTTTCTTCAGCAGGTAACTGCAAAATTCAACGAAGTGCAAAAGACCATCCGGGATATCCGCACCGTTCGCGCACAGATCAATGATTTTGTAGGCAGGCAGGGAAAGGATATACCAAAGGAAGTGAAGAGCATGGCGGATTCCATCAATAAGAAAATGACGGTGATCGAAGAAACACTTTATCAGACCAAATCAAAAAGCGGCCAGGATCCCCTGAACTATCCTATCCGGTTGAATGATAAATTATCCGGTGTTTTCGGTGCAGCAAACAGTGGAATAACCGCTCCTTCCAAACAAGTGAAAGAGGTGTACCAGGAACTGGCGACCCAATGCGATGTTCAGATCAATGCTATGAAGAAGATTCAGGAAGATGACCTTGTAAAGTTTAACCAGCTGATCAGGGAAAAAGCATTACCAGTGATCGGAATAGGAGGTAAATAATATAACCTCTTCAAATAAAAAAAGGCAGGAATTACCTGCCTTTTTTTATTTATATGCTATTGGGGATTGGTATCCTTATCAGGCAACTGCTTTTCTCATCCTTTCTTCCGGCTCCAGTTTCCTGGTCCTTTCCTTAAGTAAAGCGATGGCCTCTTCTTCACTGGAGAAGGTGCCATTGATATTTACCAGGTGGGCAGCCAGTTTATCATAGCGGCGATTCATCAGCCATAAAAATATGTGCAGGTAATGGATACCATCGAATACCAGGGTCTTGTCTTTTGCGAAAAGATCGAGGTTGTTCTGGAATTCAACAGGTATATCCGTGTAGTGCAATGCCGGGCGAAGGTGGTGAACGGAATGATAACCATCGTTCCAGCAGGTATGATTGTATTTGGTGTTGATACAATTGATGGTATTATGCTCGGGATCGCTGATATCGATAAATGCATGCTGTGCCCAGTTGCCGATCATCATTACCAGCCTGGCGAAAACAAAAGGAATAATAAAAATAAAAAGCGTGGCTTTGAAATTCACAAAACACATGAGCACGCAAAAAGCATAGAATGACATTTCACCATAGGTAAGGCGCATATACATTTTCTTGCGCCTGTGGCCGAACAGGTACATGAAAGTATCCCGGAAACCCAGCAGGAAAAATCGTAACCAGTATTTAATGAAATTCCATAGACTGTCGCGCTGGTAACGAAGGGTGGAACTTGCATCCTCGTCCATATTGTTCTCCACGTGGTGCATGGCCATGTGATGTACAAAATAGGATTCTGGGGTATGGCCGAAAAACGGGCATACCACCCATATGGTCCAGTGGTAAAGCCAGGTATAACCCTTTTTGAATAATTTACGATGGCTTATGCAATGCAGCATCAATCCAAACCTTCCTTTAAAATATAACTGGGAGATATAGAAATAGGGAATATAGGCCAACCACCAGTACCAGCCCTGCAGGAAAGGGGTATACAGCAGGATAGCTGTTGGAATGACCAGGATATGAATGGCAGTAAGTAAATGGATAAAAGGAAGGTCCCTTTTGTCATTGATATATTTCAACCAAAATTTTTCGTAGGTGCTGAACTCCTTTGGTTCCTTGTAAATGGGGTCCGTTATGATGGGCAAAGACTTCATTGATAGTATTAACTGTTACCAGAAAATGCCTGTGAGCCTTTTTCGCATAGTTGTGTTCTCTATATGTCACAATAGCTCGGTCAGGGGCCGTAAAATTAACAGATTTGGCTTTAACCCCGATATTTCGTTTGATAATTTTCGCTGTTGACTTGTATGATTTATGTCATTCATTAACAAGGGATAGCATGGTTTTTTTTTGATCCGGATCATGCCTATTTCATCTTAAGTTCTGGTTTTTCATTTCTTACACCGGTATTGCCACCACCATTCAGCGTAATATCAACAGGTTTATTGTTGGTCCAGGCCCCCCTTGTAAAATCGGGGATCTCTACAGAAGTTGATCTTTTGGCAACTGAACGCTGGCTTAAGGGAACCAGGCAGCTCCAGGAAGCAGCATCATAAACATCCTGATCCAATGGCAATCCATTCCTGAGGCAATCGATCAGTCTCCAGTCCATAATAAAATCCATGCCTCCGTGTCCGCCTACGTCTTTTGCGATATTCCCAATATGGTTCACAATAGCGGGCGAATATTTTTTATAGAGATCATCAAGTTCTTCTTTTTTGACCCAGCTATGGCCAAAAGCGATCCTTTCAGGACCAGGATATTTTTGGGCAATGCCCTTGGTGCCACTAACCAGGTGGATACGGGAATAGGGCCTTGGGGTGGAAACATCATGCTGGATCATAATGGTCCTTCCTTTATTGGTCTGGATCATCGTGGTATTCATATTACCCCGATAGGATTTACCTGTAAACGGTTTGAAAAATTCATCTTTAGCAGCCATCTCATCGGCCAATTTTCCCAGTGAAAAGTCAATACTGCTCATGCTTACCAGCCTCTCAAATTTATCGCCGCGGTTTATGTTCATGCATTGCGCCACCGGACCGAGACCATGGGTGGGGTAAAGGTTTCCATTATGCCCTATATTTTCTTTCAGCCTCCACATATCTGCATAGGCATTTTTATTGAACAGGTAGTCTTTGCTCAGGTCGTGGAGGTAAGCTCCTTCGGCATGAACGATATCTCCAAACATGCCCTGCCTTACGAGGTTCAGTGTCAGTAATTCAAAAAAATCGTAACAGCAATTCTCCAGCATCATGCAATGCTGTTTGGTTTTTTCGGAGGTTTCCACCAGTTCCCAGCATTCATCAATGGTCTTTGCTCCGGGTACCTCGGTGGCCGCATGCTTTCCATGCTTCATGGCATATACTGCGATAGGCGTATGCAAATGCCAGGGTGTAGGCGTATACACCAGGTCCACCTCATTGCTTTCGCATAAAGCTTTCCAGCCTTCGTCACCGCTATACTCTTTTGCCTTTGGACGTTTCATTTTCTCCAGCGTTTTTTGGGCGCTGGCTACACGGTCGGGATATTTATCGCAAAGCGCAGTGATCTCTACCCCCTCTATATAACTTAACCTTGATACAGCTTCTGAACCTCTTTGCCCCAGGCCTATCACCCCGATCCTGACTTTATCAAGTTTAGGTGCAGCATAACCGCACATATTGAATTGCTGTCCTTTGGTTTCCATTTTACCGGAATGCTCCATCTCCTGGTCGGTAGCAGGTATCATTCCCGCCATAGCAGGAATACCGGCAGCAAGGGCGCTGCCACCAATGGCAACATTCTTCAGGAATTTTCTGCGATCGTTATTCATCTTTTAGAATTTGAGATGAAAATAACCGAAACCTTTTGTAATGACAATAGAATTATGTGGGGAAGCTTATTTTTCCCCGAGCCCGGGCCGCCGCTGCATGGTGCGGGTCAGCGATTGTTCATGGCGCCATTCATCTATTTTTCGATGATCACCACTCATGAGTACATCCGGCACTTTCCATCCACGGAAATCAACCGGGCGGGTATAGACCGGAGGGGCCAGCAGGTCATCCTGGAAAGAATCGAAGAGGGCCGAGGTCTCGTCATTAAGCACACCGGGCAACAATCTCCCGATGGCATCAACCAGTACAGCCGCAGGCAGTTCGCCCCCGCTGAGTACATAATCGCCAATGGAAATTTCCAGGGTCACGAAATGTTCGCGGATCCTTTCATCAATGCCTTTATAATGGCCGCAGATCAGTAATAATCTTTTTTTCAGGGAAAGGCCATTGACCATAGACTGCTCCATTTTCTTTCCGTCGGGGGTCAGGAAAATGATCTCATCAAATGCCCCGTATTCGGTTTGGGATGATAATTCTTCTATGGCTTTAGCCAGTGGTTCGCACATCATTACCATACCGGCACCGCCCCCGTACTGGTAATCGTCGATCTGCCCGTATTCATTTACGGCCCATTGACGAAGCGGGTGCACTTTTACAGTAAGCAATCCCTTATCCTGCGCCCGTTTCATGATGCTATGCTGCAAAGGGCTATCCAGCAATTCGGGGAGAACGGAGATGATGTCTATATGCATAAAACAAAAATACAGTTTAGAGTTGAGGGTTTAGAGTTTAGAAAAACCATCCCAGGATGTTCAAACCCTAAACCTGCCTGCGGCAGGCAGGCCCTCAACGCTCAACCTGTATATGAAAGAAGCCCCCGGGGAACCGGGGGCCGTACAGAAACAAAAACCAACAATAACTCCTTTCGGAGTATAAAATGTTCGATGGAACATAAAATTAAATGGATACGAGGCCTAACAAGGTGATTATGGTCATCATTGCTTTTGATTACCATCATGGCTCGCAACTGGCCATGCCTTCATGTGGCCCTGCAATATGCGGGCTCAGGAAGGGAATGCCCAGGTTCAATCCCCGAAAAACAAGCAGGCAACCGGTGATCAATATAAATACAGGTATCAATCGTTGTACCGCCAACCGGTTCCTCCATTTTAACTGTTGACCAGCCCAGGTGGTGGCAAACATCATTGGTAAAGTGCCTGCGCCAAAAAGGGCCATGAATAAAACAGACTCCTGTATCCTAGTAAATGATACAGCGGCCAGCGTGGCCATATAAACCATGCCGCAGGGAAGAAGCCCATTAGCTGCACCAAGCATAAGCGATCCAGGAACCGTACCGGCTTTCTGAAGAGCCCGAATGATCAGCTGCCTTACAGCGGCATAATAACGACCAAAGAATTTTGTTTCAAAATTTCTTCGAAGGAAAAAATAAAGCAGGGCCATGGCCAGCGCCAGGGAGCCGGCGCCAATGGAGAACCATCGCTGGTAACCTGCCAGGTAAGATGATCTTCCGGCTAACCCGATCAGCAAACCAAGTACGGAATAGGTGAGGATCCTTCCGCCATGATAACTCAGGATCAGCAGGACCTTCTTTCCAGGACTGACCTGGTGCACGGGAAGCATAAGACAAAGCGGCCCGCACATGCCTATGCAATGCAGACTGCCGACGGCTCCCAGCACCAAACCTGATATGAGCATGGCTCCATTCATGTTCAGAGTACAGATAATTGCTTTTCCATATAGTATTTTGTATCGGCATCCTTCCAGTTGATCTTCACGAAGAAATGACCCGAAGGAAGTTCCGTGGCAGGGATCAACTGTTTTCCATCGCTATCCGGCTGAATCTGGAACTGGCGGTCTGACTTGCGGTCATAAGCGCAATAGAATAATATAGTACCCTCCAGTTTCTTATTCTTCATTTCATCAGGGAAATGAACGATCACCCCCTTCTCATTTTGTTCAAGATTTACAGGTGTACTGAGTGACTGGGCATTCTTGCTTGCATCGATTTCCTGCTGATACCTTAGCTCAGTGGCATAATAGTCCGATTCCACCATATCAAAATCAGTGGTGGAGGTGCGATAGACCAGGTAGCCCATGCCCAATCCAAACACGATGAATACCAATAATAGCCTGTTACCCCAGTTCATAGTTATGTTTTTAATTTCTTTTAAATGGTCCCATGAAATTTGTGGTGGCCGTGCTGATCAGTTTATCACCCTGGTACAAACCGACCTCCAGTTTTGTTTTACGTCGACTGATATAACTGTTTGGCAGCACTATGAAAAAGGATCCTTTCCCAATATCCTCTTTTTTCACCATGATATCCCTTCCTTCCGCTTCAATGATCCTTCCCGGAGCATTCAGCAATTTTAAAGTAAGCGGAATATCTTTAAGGGTCTTGTTTACCACCTTAATAATATACAGATTGGATATACTGTCTGTTCCCCTTTCCTGGTAGAGCTGGCCAGTAGCCCTTACGATCGTGCTGCCTATATCTTTTCGCGTTACAAGTAATGTGGTCAGAATAGCAGTGAGAAGGATCAACAAGACGGTATAAAACTTCATCCGGTTGGTATAGCTTAATTTTTTTCCTTCGGCTATACCATTCTCTGAGGCATAACGAACCAATCCTGTTGGCTTGTTAATAGATACCATCATTTTGTCGCAGGCATCAATGCAGGCTGTGCAGCCTACGCATTCCATTTGTGTTCCATTGCGGATATCGATACCTGTAGGACAAACCTTCACGCATTGAAAACAATCAATACAGTCTCCCTGCAGCGCGATCTCCCCCTGCTTCTTATATTTTCCCCTTGGTTCTCCGCGTTTATGGTCATAGGCCACGATCATGGAATTGCGGTCCATTAGCACACTCTGCAGCCTTCCATAAGGACAAACTACTGTACAGGCTTGTTCCCTGAACCAGGCATATACCCCATAAAAAATGGCCGAGAATACGATCAGGGAAAGAAATCCTACAAAATGTTCCGATACTGGTTCCAGGATGATCTTCTTCAGATCATCTACCCCGATCACATAGGCCAGGAAATAATTGGCGATAATAAAAGACAGGAAAAAGAAGACCAGGTGTTTGGTCAGTTTGATCCGGATCTTTTTTCCCGTCCAGGGAGATTTGTTCAGCAACAATTGTTTTCCACGGTCGCCTTCAATAAAGTATTCTACTTTACGGAAGAACATTTCCATAAAAATGGTTTGCGGGCAGATCCATCCGCAGAACAGCCTTCCGAAAGCTGCCGTGAACAATACAATGAAAATGATGAAGGTCACCATCGTCAATCCGAAAATGAAGAAATCCTGTGGCCAGAAGATCTTTCCGAAGATGATGAATTTCGCATCCGGGATATTAAAAAGGAATAGCGGGCGCCCGTTTACATTTATCCAGGGAAGGGCAAAGAAAAGAGCAAAGAATCCCCATGATACCCAGGTGCGGATATTATAGAATTTGCCTTTGGGTTTTTGAGCAAAGACCCAATTCCTTTTTCCTTTTGCATCAACTGTTGCAATGCGGTCACGATACGACTCGTCATGTGGAAACTCGGGCGTTTCCGTGGTTTTTGTTTCTTCCGTAAGACTGCTTTTCACTTTACTTTGGTTTAGCGTTTAGAGCAGCAGAGGTGGTGGTATCTTTTTTGGTTGTATCAGATGGGTTTGTTACAGGGATCTCCTTCATTTCTACGCCCTGTGGCGCTTTTGGGTTTGGCGGATTGCTGCCATGCAATGATTTTACATAGCTGGCCACCAGCTGGATCTGCTTATTGGAATAAGCCATCTGCCACTGGGGCATCGCGTTAAATCCATAACGTATGGTTTTGAAAACTGATTTTATGTCATTACCATGCAGCCAGTAATCATCGGTCAGATTTGGGCCAACATCACCACCCCCGGTTGCCTTATGGCAGGTAACGCATGATTTTTCAAAAATGATCTTGCCTTCATCAAGGCTGGCCTTATCAGTAAGGAGAACCACGGTATTCTCATCTACTGCATCCCCTTTTGCTTTAAGATAAGCGTCGATCCTGGCTTTGGCATCGGCTACCGATGTTTCATATTCCTGGGCACTGGAAGGTCCGTTATGCGTTACATGGAATCTCCAGAGGTAAACACCTGCGAAAATGATACAGAGATAGAAGCCATATAGCCACCATGGAGGGAGACGGTTGTTCAATTCCCTTATACCATCATATTCATGGCCCAGGTCAAGATCAGCTTCTTCACTAACTGGTTTCAGTTTGTTGAAGCGATCCCACCAGCTAAGCTGGTTTTTTTTAATGGCTATTTTCTCTTCCTCTGTAATGGAAGCATCGACCAGGTTTTCTTTTTCCGTTCTAAGTAAAGAGCGAATATTCATTAGCAGCGCAAGAATAACCAGCAACTCCACAAAAATGATGGCGATCATGATGTAGAATGTGTCTTTGGTCATATCCCCGATAGTGGCGGCTGCGGTGGTCTCAGCGGCTCCTGTACCCTGTGCGAAAACAGAGGAACTGAGCAGCAGGAATAATGGTATTAATACAGTTGCAATACCGGCTGCATTCTTTTCTTCTTTCCTTTTTTTGAGTTTGATATCAGCCGCGCCTATCAGCATATTGCCAAGAATGGCGATGACAAGCAGCAGGACTGCCTGCAGCAACAATAATGACAAGGCCAGGGCGCTGCCGAAAATGGAGGGTGCAGGAGGTCCTGCGGCCCATGCCGGTTGGGTGATGAACAGCATCGCAATGAGCAGGGCTGAAAGGGTTCTTATTTTGATACGCATATTCATTGTTGTTAATTGTCTAGAGGCAGGCGGTTGATCTCATCCAGTTTTTTCTTGCTGGTCCGGAATACCCAGGTGAGCATCACGGTGAAAAAAAGGAAGAAGATCAAAAGTGAACTGAGACCCATAATGTCCACTCCGCTTACTTTTTCTATGTAGTTAATGAATTTCATTTCTGTTATTTTATTTCGCTACTGATTTCACATCCTTACCTAATCGCTGTATATAGGCGATCAATGCCACGATCTCTGAGGTTGGGGAGGTTTCGATCTTATCTTTTTTCAAACTGGCTGCAATACCATTTGCCTGTTCAACCAGGTCAGCATTGGCTTTTTTATCATAGCCTGCAGGATATGGAACACCAAGTGTGGTCATGGCCCTGATCTTGGCGGCAGTGGTAGTTGTATCCAGTTCATCATCGATCAGCCATACATATTGAGGCATGATGGAACCAGGCGACATGGAACGTGGATCGTACATGTGATTGAAATGCCAGCTATCAGGATATTTACCTCCCTCACGGGCCAGGTCCGGACCGGTACGTTTAGAACCCCACTGGAATGGATGGTCATAAACAAATTCGCCCGCTTTGGAATATCCTCCATCGCCTGGATTAGGCGCATAACGTGCCACCTCATCGCGGAAGGGACGGATCATTTGAGAATGGCAGAGATAACAACCTTCACGCACATAGATATCCCTTCCCTGCAATTCAAGCGGTGTATATGGTTTTACCGCTTTGATGGTAGGGATATTTGATTTTATCAGGAAGGTTGGGATCATTTCCACTAACCCCCCTATTGCTACCAGCACCAGGCTCAGCATCAACAGGGTCACCGGCTTGCGTTCGATCACGCGGTGCCAGTATTCTTTTTTGCCACTGGTATCTTTTACCAATGGGGCTGCTTCCGCTGCTTCGTTGGCAATGAATTTACCTTTGGCAATGGTCTTGTAAAGGTTATAGGTCATCATCACTGCGCCGATCAGGTAAAGCAAACCACCTACGCTACGGGCCCAGTACATGGGCTTGATATTGTTTACCGTTTCCAGGAACTGGAATTTCAACTGACCTTCCGGTGTGAATTGTTTCCACATGGAAGCCTGTTCAAATCCTGCCCAGTAAAGAGGCACCGCATACAGAATGATACCTATTGTTCCCAGCCAGAAGTGATTGGTGGCAAGTTTCTTTGAATAAAGTGGCGTATCCCACATCCTTGGCACCATGTAATAAAGAATAGCGAAGGCAAGGAAACCATTCCATCCTAACCCGCCGATATGCACGTGTGCAATGGTCCAGTCGGAGAAGTGGGAAATAGCATTCACGCTTTTCAAACTTAGTAGTGGGCCTTCAAGGGTTGACATTCCATAACAGGTGATGGCTACCACCATGAATTTCAAAACAGGATCTTCCCTTACTTTATCCCAGGCGCCACGAAGTGTGAACAAACCATTCAGCATACCTCCCCATGATGGAGCGATCAGCATGATGGAGAATACCACACCCAGTGATTGGGCCCAGTCGGGTAATGCACTATATAAAAGGTGGTGGGGACCAGCCCAGATATAAAGAAAGATCAGTGCCCAGAAGTGAATGATCGATAGACGGTAAGAATATACCGGGCGATTCGCTGCTTTTGGCAGGAAGTAATACATCAAACCAAGTACAGGGGTGGTGAGGAAGAAAGCCACCGCATTGTGACCATACCACCATTGTACCAGCGCATCCTGTACACCAGCGAAAATTGGATAAGAACCAGTCCAGGAATAAGGTAATTCAAATGAACGAACGATATGCAAAAGAGCAACTGTGATCCAGGTGGCAATGTAGAACCAGATGGCAACATAAAGGTGTTTCTCCCTTCTTTTCAGGATGGTACCAAACATGTTGATACCGAAGATCACCCATACCAATGCAATGGCGACATCGATCGGCCAGATCAATTCTGCATATTCAGCGCCATTGGTCAACCCCAATGGTAGTGTAATGGCAGCGGCCACAATGATCAGTTGCCATCCCCAGAAATGGATCCAGCTGAGTTTATCACTGAACATCCTGGCCTTGCATAAACGCTGAAGGGAATAATAGATCCCCGCAAATGAGGCATTACCTACAAATGCAAAAATGATAGCATTGGTGTGCAAAGGACGAAGACGTCCGAAAGTAGTTGGCGCGAAATTCAGGCTGATGGCTGGATAATAGATCTGGATCGCTACCCAGAGCCCAACAAGCATTCCGACCAGACCGAAAATGACCGTGGCATAACCAAAGGCCCTTACGATCCGGTTGTCATAATAGAACTTTTCTAATTGCATAATCGAGGCTGTTTTTAAATGGTTTATCCTTCTGTTCCTGGTTTATCGTCGAATAATATCCTTGATGCCGGTGAAAAATCATCCTCAAACTGACCAGTCTTTACGCTCCACAGGAATGCAAAGAGGAAGATGGCCGCAACAGAAATGCTGGCAATTAGGAGTATTAAAATGACGCTCATGGGGGTTATATACTGGGGTAAAAATAGAAGGGAGCACCCGGAGGCAGCTTAATGGATATCAAGCGGGTAACTGATTTTTATCATGCAGGATTCCGCAGGTGGCAGAGGTCATTTCATTCCCAGCAAACGGGCCATCAGGCTGCTGCTGCCAAACGTAAGCAACAGGATAGATAACGAACTGGAAGGCATTAAAATAGCAGCTACCAAAGGAGAAAGGTCTCCCTGTACGGCGAACATAAGCCCAATAATATTATAGGCAATAGAAAGCACGAAACTGGCCATTACAATGTTCCGGTTGGCCTTGCATAGCCGGATGAACCGGGGCAATCGCCCTAATTCAGCAGCCGCAATAATGGCATCACTGGAAGGGGTAAAATTATTTACCTGGCCGGATACGGCAATGCCCACATCACTCTGCTTCAATGCCCCCGCATCATTAAGGCCATCGCCTATCATCATTACTTTTTTGCCCTGACGCTGAAGCTGGCGGATATATTCCAGTTTATCCTCGGGCTTCTGGTTAAAAAGTATGGTAGAACCAGGTCCCAGCAATTTTCTTAAATG
Source organism: Chitinophagaceae bacterium (assembly GCA_016720565.1). Taxonomy (GTDB): domain Bacteria; phylum Bacteroidota; class Bacteroidia; order Chitinophagales; family Chitinophagaceae; genus JJ008. Next base: position 62,213 of record JADKKJ010000011.1, on the reverse strand, counting down.
ATCTTTTTCCTGGTCATTATCCCCTGAAAGAATGGCGATCTCATGATCTTTTTTCATGGAACTGATCAGGCTTTCCAGATCATGCCGGTAAAAATTACTGACCTCATAATATCCACTAAAATTCTCGTTGATGGAAAAACAGATCCTTGTATTTTTCTCACTGACCGAACTTCCATTTACAAATTCAGCCGATCCAATTCGGATCCGGTTACCCTCCACCCCGGCCTCCAGGCCTTTTCCGGGGATCTCTTTCAAATCGGTAACCTCTAGTCCTGTGGGCGCATAAATATGTTTGGCAAGGGCCCTGCTTAATGGGTGTGTTGACTGACTTGCAACCGCGGCCAGCCATTCTTCCTGTTTTCGGTTCAATGGTTTTCCATGGTATTCCAGCACTTCCTCATCAGGTACGGTAAGCGTACCTGTTTTATCGAACACTACCTGGTCTATGCCTGCAAAACGTTCTATGATCTCTGCATTTCGCAGGTAAAAACGATTTCTGCCCAGTATCTGCAGGATATTTCCATTGGTAAAACTATTGGATAGCAACAGGGCGCAGGGACAGGCGATGATAAAAACAGAAGATACCGCAGGCCAGAGTCGGGCCGGGTCTGTAAACTGCCAGTAGATACCTGTGGCCAGTGCAATGGCCAGCACGATATAGGTAAAATACCTGCTGAGCAAATGCACAAAAGAGGTTGGGTTCTCTTCTTTCTCCTTAAACTCTTCCCTGTTCCATAATTTGGTCAGATAGCTTTGGGCCACTTCTTTAACCACCAGTAATTCTATATTGCCTTCAGTTTGTTTTCCGCCGGCATACACCAGTTCACCCACTTCTTTCAACACCGGCATAGATTCACCGGTCACAAAACTATAATCGATAAATGCCTTACCCCGGGTTAGTATACCATCCGCAGGGATCAGTTCCTGGCTATGGATCAGTAATTCATCGCCGGGTTTTATATTCGGCAGAAGGGTTGGTTTTCCCTGTTTGTCTTTTAATACCGTTACCGCCAGCGGGAAATAAGAACGGTAATCCCTTTCAAAAGATAACTGGCGGTAGGTGCGGTCCTGAATGATCCTTCCGGCCAGCATAAAAAATACGATACCTGTCATGGAATCAAAATAACCTCCACCTGTTCCGGCTATCACTTCGTAAGCGCTCCGGATAAAAGTGATCAGGATGGCCAATGCAATAGGCGCATCGATATTTAGAAATTTATGGCGAAGGCTTTTATACGAAGATTCATAAAAAGGAAGTGCGGAATAGAGGAATACCGGAATGGCCAGGCCAAAATTCAACCAGCGGAATATCCCTCTTAATCCCTCTTCGCTGGCATCAATTCCCAAATATTCAGGGAAACTCATGAGCATGATATTGCCAAAGCAAAATCCTGCTATACCCAGCTGGTAGACCATGGTCTTATTTATGGAAGGCCTTTTTGCTGTTATATCCTGAAGGGAGATATAGGGCTCATAACCTATTGCGGTAAGTATCTCCGCCACTTTTCGCAGGGAGGTGGCCGACCTTGTAAAGACAATATCTGCTTCCTTCCTTGTGAAATTCACCTTGCAGGATATCACTCCCGTTTCCAACCGGTTCAGGTTCTCCAGCAGGTAAAGGCAGGAGCTGCAATGCATCTGCGGCAGGTAAAACGTAACATGCGTTTGCTGGCCATCTGTAAAACTGATCAGTTTTGTCTCTATGTCCGGGTCATCCAGGAAAGCGAATTTATCCCCTCCCTGCCTTGCCCGTTGATTGATACCTGGCTTATCATTAAGGGAATAATAGTTGCATAGTGCATGTTCATTCAGGATCTCATATACCATTTTACAACCATCACAGCAGAAGATCTTTTCTTCTATATGTATATGGGTAGACGTTGCGGTTTCGCCGCAATGATAACAACGGAGCTTTTGTTCTGTACGAGTAGTTGGCATAGAAAGACCAGCTAAAATAGCTGGTCTCCTCTGGCTGCTGCCTGAGAAAATTCAAAATTTTTCCTGATTCTGGTCAATTATATTATGCCTGAACCTGGGCCCTTGGAAAAAGTATATTGTTTTCAAGGTGAACATGCTGGTGAAGGTCTTTTTCATAAGCCTCCAGCCCCTGGAAGGCAACCCGGTAGGTAGTGCATGCATCCTCCGGGGGAGTATAATCATTGGTCAGCCTGCGAATTTCTTCCATCAGCCTACCGGCTGTTTCATGCTCCGCTTCCATAACCTGTATGGGGCCGGCCAGGAAATTACCGGGAATAGGGGGGTAACTTTCTTTGGTCATTTCCTTTAACCGCGGGAAAAGAATGGTCTCTTCTTTTTCCATATGTTCTTCCAATTCATTTTTCAGGGTAGCGAAGGTTTCCTGCAACCCTATAAGTTCCGGATGCCTTTCGCCATGTTTACTGGCTATTTTTTGAAGGAAATAAAGCAATTGCGGAGATTCCGTTTTCACATAAAGGTGATGTTTCACCAGAATATGGCTGATCAGCTGAGAGTTTGACATATTTTCAAAACTGGTGCCTGTATCCTGTGTTACGGATAGTGCTTCCAGTTCTTTCATCAATTCTTCCACCGAGATATGCTGTTCATCGCAGGCGGTTTCAAGTGTTCTTTTTCCCTTACAGCAAAAGTCCAATCGGTATTTGGCCATCAGCGTAGCAGCACGATGGTCTTCGGTCACGATCTGTCCCAGGGTCTTGTTTCTGAATGCTTCCATGAGTTGTTATTTTTTAGATGAAGTTGTTTTAAATATCTTTTTTATTAAAAATTCGAATGGCCCATAATAGGGGCAGGACTATCCATAGTACCATTATTGAACTCGTGAATAAAAGCCCCGTGCCACTGCCGAAAAAATCTTTATACAGTGCACCGGTATAGCCCATCAGGGCACTGATATCCATCTTTAGCATGATGAAAATTCGGCCCAGGTCCACCGGGTTCAGGGCAGTAAGCAGGAGGGTGATCTTTTCAAGAGGGTAATCACTGAAATTAAAAAGGATCAATAACACCAGCCCATCATAGATCAGCGCGAAATAAAACCAAAGCAATAACACGCTGCCAATTCCCCTGGCCTTATCCCTTGCTTTTACAGATGCTAAAAATGCCAGCGAAGTAAAGATCAGCGTGAGGCAGCAACCGGTAAATAGCAACGAAAGCCCGCTGTCATCCGGTGAGTAGATCAGTACCGGAATTCCCACACCCAGTAAAAATGCCATTAGCAGGGAAAGGGCCGTACCGGCATATTCGCTGAAGATGATCCTGGTCCTTCCAAGCGGCTGGGAAAGCATCAGCTCAATGAATTCATAGGAGTTATAATAATGTATAGTGGCGAATACGATACTGACCAGGGGAAGGACGATCAGCACGATATTCATCAGACTTAGTATGGCCTTTCCCTGGTTCTCTTCTACCTGGAACAGGCTCAGGGAAACAACCAGCAGGAAAAGTGTATAGGCCATGATCACCTTGTTACGGATGATATCATAAACCACATATCGTGTAAGTTTCATCATATCAGTAGATCTTTTGTTCGTTGCTGGGGGTGAACATTTTTTTTATCCAGTCTTCCTGGTCGCCATCCGCTTTCATGATGCGTGCGATAGCTTTGCCGATCTTCAATTCTCCTGTTTGCTCCTGGAGGGTATCCAGGCCTTTCAGGAATACCATTTTTCCATCCTGCATATACATTACATGCGTGGTTAGTTCATCCAGGTCGCTTAGAATATGGGAAGTGATCAGTATCAGCTTGTCTTTTTTCTTCTGTTCAATGATCCTTGCCTTCAGGATCTCTGCAGAAAGTGGATCAAGGCCTGCAGTAGGTTCATCCAATATGAGAATGGCCGGATCGAACAAAAAAGCCAGGGCAGCACTCACTTTTTGGCGGGTGCCACCACTCAGCGTTCTCATGGGTTTATCGTAGATCTTTTTCAGTCCGAATTGTTCAACCAGTGTTTCATCCAGCCCGCCCTGTTTATCATTACGCAGTTGTTTCATCATGCTGAATAATTGACCGATGCGCATATTATCCGGGTAGCGGCCTATCTGCGGCATATAGCCTATCATCCGGCGATATTCATGTTCCTGTTTTACCGGGTGGCCACCTACATAAATATTTCCCTTATCAGGCCTTACCATACCCAGGATGCATTTGATAAGCGTGGTCTTTCCGGAACCGTTAGGGCCGATAAGCGAAATGGCCTGGCCTTTTTCAAATTGCGCGCTGATATTATCCAGCGCCTGCAGTTTCCTGAACTTTTTACTTATTGCTTCGATCCTGATCATTGTTTAATGTATTTCATCATGGGCTTATCATCTGTTAGGTTGCCGGGTGTTATCACGGGCAGGGCTTTCTCCGCCTTATCAAGCAATTGAACGGTAAAACTTCTCATCAGCAGCAATGCATTGGGATTCTCTTCAATGATCATGGAATACATGCTCACTGGTCTGAATGGGATATCGCCCACGCCATCATGGTTCAGGTCGTATCCTTCATATTTGTCCCAGTAATTCTGGCTGAATTGATTCAGTGAAACCGAACCATTGGTGGCCACATCAAAACTGTTGCCGGTAAAATTATTTCTCCAGAAACGGTTGTTATCGCAGCTGGCCTGCACCTTTATGGCCCAGCCATTATTCCGGAAATCATTATTCCTTATTTCAATTCGGCTGGTCCCTTCCATATGCAGGGCCACCGTATTCTTATAGAAAATATTTCTGGCAATGTAACTGTCGGTAATATCTTTCAGTAACAGTCCATAAGCAGAAGCTCCCCAGTTAAGGTCGAACCGGTTGGCTTCCATTCTTACTTTTTTAGAATACATCACGGCTACCCCTGCTCCATTATCATTGAAAATATTCTGGATATACGCGTCATCGTTGCTGAACATGAAATGCAATCCATAACGGATGTTCTTTTCACTGTGGTTCCTGCGTATAGTAGAGCTGGTAACGAATTCAAAATAGATGCCGTCGCGGTGACCGGTAACATGATTGTTTTCGATCAGTGCGAAATTCGATTTCCAGAGATGAATGCCATTGCCGCTTAATTGTTCGGATCGGGGAGTTCCTTCGATCCGGTTATTCCTTATCACCACAGCACGGGTATTGGAGATATGAATTGCAAAATAGGCATTGATGATATGGCAGTTCTCTATGGTCACATTACTGGCATCTACTACTTTAACAGCGGCGAAATCTTCCATAGCGGAGTATCCGGCATTGCGAATGGTAAGGCCACTGATCAGGATATTTTTTCCACTCACCAGCAGGACCTGGTATTTTTTCTCTCCATCCAAAATGGCATTCGTGCCTATCAGTGAAATGGAACGTTCGATCAGCAGGCTGCCTTCTTTGTAGATGCCGGCCTGCAATAAAATACTGTCCCCATCACGGGCAAGGGCAAGGGCTTTGCGTAACTCTTTGATCTCCGCAGTTGGCCCAGCCATAATGATGCGCGCCTCCGACCGCAGGAACAAAATGGATAATATTGTAATGAATAATAAACGCATTATCTCAGCTCCTTCAATAATTGCTCGCCATTTTTTACGCTTCCGTGTTTTAATTTGGCGGCCTCCTCTGCTTTTTCTTTGGTGGAGAATGCGGCGGCATTACTTCCCATGGGGCTTTTATTCTCATCACTTATCATGAACCAGGCAGCAGAGAGATCAAGGAATTCGTTTGGCTTATCAAATAAAACGGTTAGTTTTTTATCCATCTCCGTTTCTTTAACGGAGCCATCTTTCAGGAAGGCAGCCATGCAATGCATATCATCAAATAAATAGATCTTGCCTTTTTTAGTGATCAGCTGACCGCCAAAACGAGTGTCCATAATGGCCATACGGCAGAACTGGCAATTATCCTTTCCGGGATTGAATTTTACCGGGTCTGTTTTACAGGAACTTAAAAATGGAATCAGGGCGAATAATGTTAACAGGGCGGGAATAGATTTTTTCTTTGCAAGTCCCGGTTTACGATGGCGGTACCATTCAAAGAACCATATCCCAAAAGCCAGCATGGCCGCGCCGATCACCACCCATCCACCTACATCGGGAAATGAATAAGCATCGAAATTGAGCAAGCGCTTATGGCCGAAAAGAGGTGGCTGATAAGATAGGCCAGGCACCTGTATAGGGGCAGTAGGATCAAGGTTGTGGCCATAATCGTAACCCCATTTATAAAAATCATACATGGCAAGCGCTCCACCAATCGCGGTCAGACCCAGGTAGACCAGCAGGAATTTTATTCGTCCGCTGATAGCTACCAGGATCCCCAGGACAATGAAAAATCCCACCACATAAGGAAGGAATTTGAATTCCGGGAACATAGCCACCGTAATATGCTTCATTCCTATATAATGGTTCAAACCATTGATGATATCTACATCACCTGAAAGCCCATTGATCCAGATATTAAGTGTTAACCCTTCAGGATATTGCGGGGCAAACAGGTCGATCCGCCAGGCTGGTAAAAAGAATACGACTATCAGGGCTCCGGAGGCGAAGGCGACAAGTATGCGGGAGGGTATGCTTAGTTCTTTCATGATTTTATTTTAGGCTATCATTTCTTTGCGGGAGGCAAAAGAACGCCGTCGATCACATGCACCATTCCATTAGAGGCCTGTATACTGGCAACGATGGTGGCTGAATTATTTAATACCACTTTCCCGTCTTTAATGCTGATAGTGATATTGTCCCCATTTACCATGCCTAAGGTCTGTCCATCTTTAAAAAAATCCGGTTTCAGGGCTGATGTGGTCACATGGTATTGCAGGATGTTCTGCAGATCGGCCTTGTTCTCGTCTTTCATCAGGTTGTCAACGGTTCCCGCAGGGAGTTTATCGAAAGCGGCATTTATCGGAGCGAAAACAGTAAACGGCCCTGCATTGGAAAGTGAGGTCACCAGTTCCGCCTGTTTAAGTGCCGCTACCAGGGTGGTATGGTCCTTAGACCCCACCGCTACTTTCACAACATCCGGTTTTGATTCATCATCTTTTACCGCTTCCTGTCCTCCGGTAAGATTATTTCCAGTAGTATCTTCTTTAGTTGTTTCTGTTTTGTTATTACAGGCAACCAGTATAAGCAGCAACAACAGGGGCAGCAGGTTCAGTATCTTTTTCATTTGGCTTGTGTTTTTGGTAAAGCGGGACCCTTTGGTCCCGCTTGAAAAAATTATTTAGTGGGGATCTCATCAGGAGTGGTCTTCCCTGTGCTGAAACTGATGGGCACATTAGAACCTGCAGGACTCACCCGGATATAACCCTGCATTTCCTGGTGCAGCGCTGAGCAGAAGTCAGTGCAGTAGAAGGGGAATACCGCTGATTTTTCCGGCACCCATTTCAGTGTTTGGGTCTCACCCGGCATGATCAGCAATTCTCCATTATTGGCGCCTTTAATAGCGAAACCATGCGGGATATCCCAATCCTGTTCCAGGTTGGTTACATGGAAATAAACTATGTCTCCCATTTTTACTCCTTCAATATTATCCGGTGTGAAATGTGAGCGGATGCAGGTCATGTAAACATGCACCTCATTTCCTTTACGTTCTACTTTAGTATTATTATCTCCCAGGGCGGCATATGGATTTTTGTTGTCCTCTATTTTGAAGATCTTCAGACTATTTTTAGCTATTAACTCAGCTGGGATCATTTCCGCATAGTGCGGTTCACCAATGGTTGGGAAATCCAGCAATAATTTCATCTTATCTCCATCTATGGAATATAGCTGAGCACTTTGTGCCAGTTCGGGTCCGGTTGGCAGGTAACGGTCTTTAGTGATCTTATTATAGGCGATCAGGTATTTGCCCCATGGTTTTTTTGTAGGACCTCCGGCAACGGAAAGGTGACCTACAGAGTAATAAGTGGGAACACGGTCCAGTACCTTCAGGCTTTCTACATTCCATTTTACGATCTCAGAGGAAACGAAGAAAGAGGTATAGGCATTACCCTTACCGTCAAATTCGGTATGAAGAGGGCCCAGTCCGGGTTTCTGCACTTCACCATGCAATACCGCTTCATATTTTAAAACTGGGATACCGTCAAAACTGCCATCATAATTCTTACTGGCGATAGCAGCCTGTATTTTAGTAAATGAAAAAACAGGGATGGTCGCGGCCAGTTTACCGCTTCCTACAATGTATTCACCGGTGGGATCTGTATCGCAGCCGTGTGGTGATTTAGGACAGGGCATGAAATAGATCATATCGGGGCAATCTTTTGGATCCAGCATCAATACCTCATTCATCATGGTAGAAGTGGCGCTGTGCGTAACATCGCTATACGTGTTGTGTGCATACCTCACGGATTTCTTGATCCCTTTTCCTGCTTTTACATATTCTTCGGCCTTCTTCCAGTTCACACACATGATGAAATCTTTGTCTTTCTGAGAAGCATTCACTTCTAAAAGCGTGTTTGCTTTTTCAGAATTATAACAACTGAAAAAGAACCAGCCATGCGATTTGCCTTTACCTGCGCGGGCCAGGTCAAAATTGATACCAGGAGTGAGGATCTGGAAAGCAATATTCATATTGCCAGAAGTTTTATCAACGCTGATAAAACTTACTGTTCCTTTAAAATTTTCCTTGTAAGAATTAATAGCAACATCCTGTTTGTCGCCAAGGGGAATACTAAAACGGGTTCCGGCAACTATATATTCAGAATTTTCAGTAATGAAAGGGGAGGAGTGGTTACCCGCACTATTCGGTATCTCCAGGATCTCTGCGGTGCGGAATGTCCGCAGGTCGATCCTTGCAAGACGGGGAGTATTATTTCCATTGGCAAAAACCCAGCGTCCATCATGTACGCCATCAGTTTCAGAAAGGGCGATATGGTGAAGATCATCCCAGGGAATGAATCCATTGGAAGTATTCAGCATAGGTTTTGTCTCTTCACTATAACCATATCCTTTTTCCGGATCTACTGAGAATACGGGTATCACCCGGAGAAGCCGGCCGGAAGGGATACCATAAACGGCCATCTGACCACTGAACCCGCCGCTGACAAAATCATAGAATTCGTCGTATTTGCCGGGGGCTACATATACTTTAGATGCAGCATCGCTTGCAACGGCTGAGCCACTGCCTTTTGGTTTACAACCTGTAAAAAGAATATTGCCTGCTGAAAAAAGCAATACCAGGAACAGGAAGTTCTTGAATGAATGTTTCATTTTATTTTTTTAACGTAAGAAATGGGAAGCTTATTTTTCTCCGTCGTTGGAGCGCATGAATTCAACTACGGTTCGGGCCTGTTCCTTGTTAAGGTTCTGGTTAGGCATCCGAACCATACATTGTTCCAGTAGTTTTTGCGCTTCCGGATCAGTTTCCAGCATCATCTCCACGTTGGTGGCCATATTCATGATCCAAAGCGGCGTCCTTCTTTTGGTCACATCTTTCCATCCGGGTCCCACCAGTTTATCGCCGGTCAGGCGATGACAACTCTGGCATTTCAGGTTATAGATAGCCTGGCCCGCTTTCACCCATTCCGCGTTCAGTGGGTTTGTGACAACGATGTCCGATTCCTTTAATTCGGAACCATGCTGTTCAGGTTGGTTCTTGGTCAGATCCTGAAGATCTACGGTCTTCTCATCCTTGTTAACTCCTTCATTTCCGCAGGAGAATAAACCGAAGGAAGCAATGGCCAGCGCCAGGGTCATTTTAATGATCGAAGCTTTCATGTTTATTTATTTATATTAATAGATATTAAGGTATTTTTTAATAAAGACATTGATGTCTTTTAACAAATGTAGAGGGATGCCCCCTGATCCCAACATGACCAGCATCAAAAACCGAACTGATATTGGTCACGGAGGACCAGTTTCCAAAAAAATAAATTTGTTTCTATGTTTTTCTCTAAATCATTTGGTTACGCCCTCAGAAGTGTGCTCTATGTGTCCGCAGAAAGCGAGAAACAGGGGAAGATCCCACTTGAAAAGATAGCTGAGGGCCTGAATGTGCCCCGGCATTTTTTGGGTAAAGTTATGAAGAAGCTGGTAAAACAGGGCATTCTTTCCTCACAAAAAGGGCCCAATGGAGGGTTTTTCATAAATGATAGCACGTTGCAAACCCCGCTTATTCAGTTTATTCATCTCACGGGGGAAGACGACCATTTTAAATCCTGCGTGCTTCGCCTTCGAAATTGCGATGCCAGCAGACCCTGCCCCATGCATAGCAGGGCAGAACAATTGCGTGACCAATGGGAGGAGGTCTTTTCAAAAACCCTGGTAAGCGACCTGTTGAACAAGGACCAGCCTAATTATATAGATAGTATAGCGATCCTTTAATTCAATGACCGGATTGACGTAAATCATTTCAATTTATTTGACAACCCTTTTAATTTGTTCATTCAACCAATGGCCGCAACCACCCATAATATGTTTTTGAATAGTATCCCGATAGATAAGGATATGACTGTCCATGATATTGTGAGCAGGGATTACCGTACTGCGGATGTTTTTCGCAAGTATGAGATCGAATATTGCTGTGGGGGTAAATTGCCTTTGCAGATCGCCTGTGATAACAGGGGGGTGGACACAGACAAAGTGATACGCGACCTTCAGCAGGCTACCCGTGATATTCAAATTTCTTCTTCTAATATTGATTTCAATGACTGGGATATTGATTTCATTACAGACTTTATAGTGAATGTGCACCACCAATCCATTCGCAAAGCACTGCCCCAGTTGAAACTTCACCTGGACCAATTCGCCGAGGGCCATAAAAAGAAATTCCCTTACATAGAGGAATTACAACGCTCCGTGAATCAGTTCAGCAAAACTGTGCTGGTACATATGGAGCAGGAAGAGGAGATCATATTTCCCTATATCAAGCAAATAGCGCATGCCTACCATAGCCGTGCCTCCTATGCCAGTCTTCTGGTAAGAACCCTTCGCAAACCTGTAGATGATATTAAGCAACACGAACATGATGTAACTGCCCGAATGCTTAAACGCTGGAGGGAACTAACCGATAATTATACTGCCCCCGCCCATGCCTGCATTAGTCACCAGGTAGTTTTCAAGAAATTCAGGGAAGTGGACAATGATATTGTTCAGCACCTATTCCTTGAAAATGAGATCCTTTTTCCCAAAGCGATCAATATGGAAAAAGAACTTCTGCACAATAACGGTCAGGATTCGATCTGAGGGTTGCCGATTTTTTCGGTACTTTAACGTAGTTTAGCCCCTGAAATGAATACTGATCCACAGCATCTTATATCACTATTTGAAAATGCCACTGAAGGCATTATCCTCACAGATGGGTTGGGAAATATCATGCTGGTAAATCCGGCAGCTGAGCGGTTATTTGGCTATCTCTCCACCCAATTAGTTGGCCAACCTATAGAGATCCTTATCCCCGACAAATACAGACACCACCATCATGAACTCCGGGAAGGATTTTATGAACACCCTTCCAATCGGGTGATGGGCCATAACCGGGATCTTTACGGCCGAAGAAAAGACGGCATCGAAATACCCCTGGAAGTCAGCCTAAGCCACTACAGGCAGGGCGAACAGCTTTTTGTGATCGCATTTATCGTTGACATCGCCCGCAGGAAAGAGATCGAGGACAGTATGTTGCGACAGCAGAAAGAACTGCAGAAGATCAGCTCGGAGATCCGAAAACTGAATGCAGAACTGGAAAGAAAAGTGGAGGAGAGAACCGTGATACTGAAAGAAGCGCTGCAACGACTGGAGGATTCACAGATGGAGCTTAGCGAAGCCCTGAATAAGGAGAAAATGCTCAATGAGATCAAGGGTCGCTTTGTATCTATGGCCTCCCATGAGTTCCGTACACCTCTCAGTACAGTTCTTTCTTCGGCATCCCTGCTTTCAAGGTATACAACAACAGATGAACAGGATAAAAGGAACAGGCATATTGAAAAGATCAAAAATTCCGTAAAGCACCTGAATGATATTCTGGAAGATTTCCTTAGTCTGGGTAAACTGGATGAAGGGAAAGTTAGCATTCATACCGGCGAATTCGACCTGCAGGAGTTTGTCATAGATGTTGTAGACGAAATGAAAGGGTTTACCAAGAAGGAGCAGTCAATCGATTATGCCCACCAGGGGGAAGCTCTGGTTTTTTCCGATAAAAAACTACTTAAGAACATCCTGATCAACCTGATAGGCAATGCCATTAAGTTCTCTAACGAAGGATGCTCTATAATAATTCGATCATCCACTAATGGAGATTTGGCCGTAATTTCGATTGCCGATCAGGGTATCGGTATTTCAAAAGATGACCTGGAGCACCTGTTCTCCAGCTTTTTCAGGGCAGCTAATGCGATCAATATACAGGGTACCGGATTGGGACTGCATATCGTAAAACGTTATGTGGACCTGTTGAACGGCCAGGTAAAGGTGGAAAGCGAACTGAATAAAGGAACAACGATAACAATAACCATTCCTATCATTAAAGAAGAAATATGAAATCTGTTCTGGTAATTGATGATAATCCCGATATCAGGGAAAATACCGCCGAGATCCTTGACCTGGCGGGATATAAAACCTACACTGCGGAGAATGGAAAACGAGGTGTGGAAACAGCCCTTAAAGAACACCCGGATGTGATCGTCTGCGATATTATGATGCCCGACCTGGACGGTTATGGCGTTTTACACCTGCTGCGGAAAAATGAAAGTACCCAGCATACCCCTTTTATTTTCCTCACTGCGAAAACGGAAAGAGGTGATTTCCGAAGGGGCATGGAAATGGGAGCTGATGATTATATCACCAAGCCATTCGAGGATATCGAACTCCTGAATGCCATCGAGATCAGGCTGAAACGTTCAGCTGTGCTGGAGCATAATTATGCGGCCTCTCCCCAGGGAGTAAGCCAGTTCATTCGTGATGTGAAGAATTCCGGTCTGATCGAACAACTTTCTGAACAATACGAAGTGATCAGCCTTAATAAAAAACAAACGCTTTACCAGGAGGGAAAAAGGCCCCGCTTCCTTTATTACCTGGCTAAAGGCAAGGTAAAAGGATTCAAAGTGCATGAAGATGGCAAGGAATATATCACCGACCTGTTCAGTATGGGTGATTTTATCGGTTATCCTTCGCTTATAGAAGATAAGAACTATGATGACAATGCGGTGGTGCTGGAAGAAGCCGAGATCATGCAGATCCCAAGGGAAGATTTCCAGCAAATGATCTATGGGGATCTGAGTATCGCTACCAAATTCATCCGCATCATCACACAGAATGTAAAAGAGAAAGAAGAACGACTTATGAACCTGGCCTATAGCTCCCTTCGCAAAAGGGTAGCCAGTGCCCTCGTGGATATACATGGAAAATTCAATGCCTCCGGCGAAAACAAACCCATAGAAATATCCAGGGAAGATATCGCCCACTATGTGGGAACTGCCACTGAATCCCTGATACGGACACTCAGTGATTTCAAATCCGAAAAACTGATCGAGATAAAAGAAGGAAAGATCAGCATCGGGCAGGTAGATAAACTAAAACATTTGCTCTATTAAAAAATAAACCCCGCGAGCGGGGTTTATTTTTTTCATGGAACCGTCTGGTGAATGGTTAATTCACCTGAATGTTCTTAACTTTCTTCACTTCCGTTTTTTCCATTTTGGGGATCATGATCTTTAATTCCCCGTTCACGTAAGCAGCATCGATCTTCGAAGCGTTGCAATTTTCCGGAAGGGTGAAACTACGGCTCCAGCTGTTAAAATTGTATTCCCGGCGATTGAAGCGTCCGTTTTTTTCCTCTTTATGCTCAGTTTCTTTTTCGGCGCCGATAGTCAGCATGTTATCAAATGCTTCTATGCTGAAATCTTTTTTATCCATGCCGGGAGCGGCCACAATGAGGGTGAACTCCTTGTCATTTTCTGCAACATTGACCGCAGGCATATTCATCAGCCTTGTTCCTGGAAAGAACTCGTCAATGGGTGATTGAAAGAATTTTTCCATCCATCCACTGTCAAACAGGGCAGGCCACCTGTTCTCCTTTTTTTGAATTGCTTTGGTTTCCATACAACGTGGTTTAGAAGTTAGCAATTTATTCGCACTGGTAAATATCGCATAATGCGGGAGGCCTTTCCAATGACCTTAGTCATTCTATCAAATTAATTGTCCATAAAATCTTCCAGGTCTCTTCTTTCTTTTTTTGTTGGCCTTCCTATCTTGTTAGGCCTTTTGCCGGTATGGAAACTGGCAGCCTGGAATTGTAATCGTTCTATCTCTTCAGCCGGAGTGATATCAATATAATATTTTATCGCTTCTTCATATTTCTGGCGGCTGCCCAATAAACCAACCACACGTATCCGCCATCTTTTTGCTTCGGTCTTCACCTCGTATTCTTCCCCCACACTTGCCTGTTTAGACGCCTTAACGGATACCCCATTGCATTTCACCTTCCCGGCATCACAGGCTGCTGCTGCCAGCGAGCGCGTTTTAAATAGCCGAATTGCCCAGAGATATTTATCGATCCTCATTTTTTATTATTCATTACTGATTATTGCTGCCAAACATTGAACCGTTTGGAGGAATAATGATTAACTAATAATGAATTATCACTCAGCAAAATACTTATGGAAATAAGGAATGGTCTCTATCCCTTTATAATAATTCTCAAGATTGTATTTCTCATTCGGGCTATGCAGATTATCATTATCCAGTCCAAAACCCATGAAGATGATCTTTATTCCCAGCTCTTTTTCCAGGATGGAGCAGATCGGAATACTACCTCCGCCTCTTACCGGTATTGGTGTTTTTCCAAAAGTGGTTTCCACCGCTTTGGCCGCAGCTTTATAGCCCTTGCTGTCGATTGGCGTCATATATGGTTCGCCGCCATGGTGCTCAAAAGCCCTGACTGTAACGGAAGCCGGCGCGATGGATTTGAAATAATTGAGCAGCATTTCCGTCATCTTATGGGAAGACTGGTTAGGAACCAGTCTTGCCGAGATCTTGGCAGTGGCTTTTGAAGGAAGAACGGTCTTGGCTCCTTCGCCGGTATAACCGCCCCAAATTCCGTTTACTTCAATGGTCGGGCGAATACCTGTTCTTTCATAAGTGGAATATCCTTTTTCTCCCCATAATTCATTAACGCCAAGATCCTGCTTGTATTCATTCTCATCATAGGGCGCTTTATTGATCAGGGCCCTTTCCTCGGGTCCGGCTACAACTACATCATCATAAAATCCCGGAATGGTGATATGATTATTCTCATCATGGCAACTGGCGATCATTTTTGCCAGGATCGTAATAGGGTTGGCCACGGCGCCACCGTATGTACCGCTATGAAGGTCACGGTTGGCTGCTGTTACCTCTACCTCAATATAACTGAGCCCCCGAACTCCTGTATCCAGTGATGGATTCTCCATACTGAGCATGGAACTATCGCTGATCAGGATCACATCGGCTTTCAGCAGGTCTTTATGGTCCGCTACAAATTGTCCCAAATTGGGTGAACCCACTTCTTCTTCTCCTTCGATCAGGAACTTGATATTAGTGGTCATCGTATTGGTCTTCGTAAGGATCTCCAGCGCTTTTACATGCATATAGAACTGTCCTTTATCATCGGCAGATCCACGGGCGTATACTTTTCCGTCTTTTATAACCGGTTCAAACGGACCGCTATGCCAGAGTTCCAATGGATCGGCAGGCTGCACATCATAGTGGCCATAAACCAGGACCGTAGGTTTGGATGGGTCAATGATCTTTTCTCCATAAACGGCCGGATGTCCCGCTGTGGCCATTACTTCTGCCTTATCGCAACCGGCTGCCAGCAGGCTTTGCTTTACGGCATCTGCGCAGGTAAGCATGTCTGCTTTATGTTCTGTTTTTGCGCTGATGGATGGAATGCGAAGCAATTCCAGCATTTCATTAAGAAAACGGTCTTTATTGGCTTCCTGGTATTCTTTCCAAGGCTGTGACATGATATAAAATTTATTGTTTAAAAGGATCACGAAGATACGAATTCACTTATTCACCTATTGACGCCTGCCTGCCTGCCGTCAGGCATTCACCCTTCGAGAGGCTCAGGGCATCGCCTCTCACTTCTTCTTCCTCTTCACCGACACTGCTTTGGAAACAGAATGGCTGCCGAATTTTTCTTTGATATCATCCACGGCCCTGTAAAGATTCAGCTTCTCTATATTATTCTCAAACAAACTCATTTGCGTACTGATGGGGATCATGTGGCTGAGGCGAACCCCCAGCAACCGAACCGGCCTTCCTTTTTCCACTGTTTTCAAAAAAAGACCTTTTACCCTTTCTATCAGCACATCATCCAGGGCCGTATAATCAATGGTTTCCTGGCGGGAAATGGTCTCAAAATCTGAGTAGCGGATCTTTATGCTGATACAGCCCGCCATTTTTTCGTCTTCACGAAGGGAATAGGCTGTCTTCTCGGTAAGCCTTACCAGTTCCTTATTCAGCAGTTCCAGGTCGGTATGGTCCTGGTCAAATGTATTTTCATGACTCATACTTTTTTGTTCCCAGTTGGTCACAATCTCGGCGCTGCCCCTTCCATGTGCTTTATGCCAGAGAGAAATACCCCATTTACCGGCATATCTCTCCATGATCTCTACTGGGGTGCGGGCAATATCTTCCAGGGTATAGATACCGAATCCTTTTAAGAGCATTTCTGTTTGCTTACCCACGCCGTTGATCTTTTCAATGGCCATGGGCCAGAGAAATTCTATTTCTTTTCCATGCGGGATCTCTAAAAATCCATTGGGCTTGGCCTCATTGGTGGCCATTTTGCTGATGAAACGTGCAGAGGATAATCCCGCAGATAATGGAAGGCCTGTTTCTGTAATAATGAATTGCCTTAATTCTTCCGCATATTTACGTACCCCGAAGAATTTATCCATGCCGGTGAAGTCAATATAGAACTCATCGATGCTGGCTTTTTCAAACAAGGGAACTTTTGACGCAATGATTTCGGTGACCCAGCGGGAATATTTGCTGTACTGGTCGCGACTGGACATGGTAACAATGGCATGCGGACAAAGCTGAAGCGCTTTTTTCATTGGCATGGCTGAGTGGATACCAAACTTCCTGGCCTCATAACTGCAGGCCGCTACTACACCTCTTTCATATCCGCCAACCAATACGGGTTTGCCTTTTAAAGAGGGATCGTTTTGTATCTCTACAGAAACAAAAAATGAATCAAGGTCGAAGTGGGCTATATAGGGAAGCGGTTCCAATTAAAGCGCCTTATCGGGTACGGTCGTTTTTTTCCTTCTTAACAGGCGGGCGATCTTCGCATACCTTTCCTTGTTGAAGAGTTGCGAATCGTGCATGGCTTTATAGGTTAGGAATACGCCCATGGGCACCAGGATAAATGTAGCCATCCACATACCGGCAAATGGAGTTATGGAATTTTCGCTGGCAGATTTTTCTCCCATGGTACTGGCGAAATAAAACAGCATGAAAAATATGATAGCGAAGATCAACGGGGTACCTAGTCCACCTTTACGGATTATGGAACCCAGGGGCGCGCCAATCAAAAACAAAACAAGACAGGCCAGTGAGAGTACGATCTTACGGTGCCATTCTATTTTATGCTTGGCCAGGTTCTTTTCCCTGGCTTTCTGGGTGTAATAAAAATTCTCCGCATTCATCTTCATGCTGGGGGCATAATTCTTCACGGTTTGCGATACATTATGCCTGGCAGAATCCGGAAGCAGCTGGTCGAAGGATCGGATGCGGGCAGGCAGGCTGGCTTTGGCCCAGGGGCTGTCCAGGTACTGCACAAAACGAAACCCACGGCCATTATCATCAACACTTTTAGCACTGTACAGTCGGTTCTCTTTATCCAGTGAATCGATGGCCTTTCTCAGCTGGCGCATACTCAGCATTCTTTCATTGTTTCGATTCACACTATCGGCTGTACGAGAGGTAAAACCCAAACTACTCAGGTCGAATTGTTTTTTGAATTCTTTAAAACCTATACGAATATATTCACCCGCCTCCTGCACATTATTGCCACCTCTTTCCTGGTAGCGCCACCCATCTTTCAGTAAGAATTCCAGGAATCTTTTGTCTTCGGTTACCCGCATCACCCCTGATCTTGCGATCAGGAAATTATCCTGCAAGGGATTTCCCTGTTCATAAATAATTACATCATAGATCAGACTGTCTGCTTCTTTCCTGCCGATCTTAATAGCGAAGCCGTTGATCTTATCATAGAATTCCCCTTCCTTCAGATCGAAGGCGGGTTTGGCATATACGATATCCGCCAGAAGGGTTCGCGATTTCAGGTTAGCCACTGGTATCACGTAATTGGAAAAAAGGAAAGCGATCCCGCTGATAAAAGCGGTAACGATGAAAAGAGGACGCATGAATCTTAGCAGTGAAATACCAGCCGATTTTATAGCTACCAGTTCAAAGCTCTCTCCCAGGTTTCCGAATGTCATCAACGAAGAAAGCAATACAGCCAGGGGCAGGGCCAATGGCACCAGCACGGCACTTTGGTAAAGTATGAATTCAAATACCAGGTTGATGTCCAGCCCTTTTCCTACGAAGTCATCAATATAGAGCCAGAAAAACTGCATGATCAGCACCAGCAACGTAATGAAGAACGTGGCGATGAAGGGGCCGATAAAAGCCTTTACAATGAGTTTATCCAGTTTTTTGAACACTTATCTTTATTGAATGGGAACAAAAATAAGGCTTTCGGCAGAGGAGAAGCGGTTGCTGCAAACGGAACGATTCATTTTAACAAAGAACCGGATCCTTCAAAAGGCTATGCTATTATTTGGTGAACTGAAAACAGCATTCGACCAGCAATTAAACGGGATCGATCTGCCGGTTGGAACGGCTTCGGCCAAAATATCAAAAGGAGAGAATTACCAGGGGCTTCCCTGGATCATGCTTGACCATCCCAGGTATTTCAACAAAGAAGAAACGATAGCCATCCGGAGTTTTTTCTGGTGGGGGAATTTTTTCAGTATCACCCTGCAACTCTCCGGGGAAGCAAAACAAACTGCGGCGCCAAAGATCATTCAGCAATTCAAAAAGTTGAGGAAGGGTGGATATGCTATTTGCGTAAATAATGACCCCTGGCAGCATGATATGGAAAAGGGAAACTATCGCTCGCTGAAAAAAATGAAGCAAAAAGACTTCATTACGCTTATTGAAGAAAAAGCCTTCATCAAGCTGGCTGCCTGCATTGAATTGAAAAAATGGGAAAAGATGAAAAAGCCAATGACGGCGAAATTTTCAGAACTGGTAAATTTTCTTCGGTAGTTGACTGCTGCAGGCAAGCCTATCTGCCTGCTAATTCCCCAATCTATGAAACAGATCCTTCACCTGGTAATCCCAAAGCATACTCTGGTCCTTGATCTCTTTTTTCTCCGCAAAGTCGCGGATGATCAGGATGGTTTGGTTAGTGATCTCTGATTTCTCTATCCGGAATTCGAAAAATTCTTCCGCCGGGGCGGTCAGCCAATGAAATTTGACGAATTTATCCTGCTCGGCTTCGGTGATCTCAGCTTTTTCATAGCTGCTATTCCAGCCAAAATAGAAAATACCGTCTCTTTCGTCTACTTTTTCGGCGAACCATTCGGCCAAACCGGCGGGAGTGCTCAAAAACTCATAAAGTATTGAAGGTGAACATCGAACCGGGAACTCTAAAGTGTATAATTGCTTACTCATTCTGCATAACTGGTACTGCGACCGCTGCAATAATAAGGAAATAATGGTAGCCCCTAAATATTTTTTAAACAGGGCGGAATAACCAGGCAGGAGTATCGGAACAATTTTTTGGTCTGTATTTTAATAAATCTTAAATTGCCTTGAAGTTCAATATGTTCTGAAAATATCCAATTAACCCGGATGACATTTTTGGGGTGAAGTTTTACCAAAACTATAACCATATACCCTTTAAATACATCTGAAAATACCAACCTATGAGCATGAGACAATTAAAGATCACGAAATCTATTACCAATCGTGAATCTCAAAGCTTAGAAAAGTACCTGCAGGAGATCGGCAAAGTCGAACTCATTTCCGCTGAAGAAGAAGTAAAGTTAGCTACCCTTATCAAACAGGGTGACCAGCGCGCACTGGATCGTTTGACCAAGGCTAATCTTCGCTTCGTGGTATCTGTGGCCAAACAATACCAGAACCAGGGCCTTTCCCTTCCCGACCTCATCAATGAAGGAAACGTGGGTTTGATCAAAGCGGCTCAGCGTTTCGATGAGACGCGCGGATTCAAATTTATTTCCTACGCAGTGTGGTGGATCCGCCAGAGCATTTTGCAATCGCTGGCTGAACAGTCCAGGATCGTGCGATTACCCTTGAATAAAGTAGGTCTTACCAATCGTATACAAAAAGCCTATTCCCTGCTGGAGCAGCAATTTGAAAGAGAGCCATCCGCTGAAGAATTAGCGGAAGTGCTGGATATGGATATTGAGGAAGTAACGGCCACGCTGGGTATCAATTCCCGTCACGTAAGTATGGACTCTCCGCTTTCCGAAGGAGAGGAGAACACGCTGATGGATGTCCTGGAAAATCCAAACGCGGACAGAACAGATGGAGAACTGGACCATACTGAATCACTGAAGACCGAGATCGACCGTTCACTGAAGACCCTTACCGACCGTCAGAAAGAAGTGATCTGTTATTTTTTTGGTATTGGCGTAGACCACCCGATGAGCCTGGAAGATATAGGAGAAAGATTCAGTCTTACCCGCGAAAGGGTGAGGCAGATCAAGGATAAAGCCATAACAAAACTTAGAGCGAATAACCGGTGCAAAACCCTCCGAACCTATCTCGGCGCCTGATGTTTACCGGGCAGGTTTAACAGGAGATTGAGCTGTTTATCGCTATCTTTGTGAACTTTTTTTAGAATGCAATCTTTAAGATTGCATTCTTTTTTTAACCATACTTGAGAGAAAGAATTATGTTCAACAGTCTGCAGGAAAAACTGGAATCGGCCTTTAAGAATCTGAAAGGGCAATCGAGGATCACCGACATCAATATAGCCGCAACGGTGAAAGATATCCGTCGCGCCCTGGTGGATGCCGACGTGAATTACAAGATCGCCAAGGAATTCACCGACCGTGTGAAGGATAAGGCCATGGGAGAAAAAGTACTTAACTCCATTTCCCCCGGTCAATTGATGGTAAAGATCGTGAAGGATGAACTGGCCGAGTTGATGGGTGGAGAAGAAGCGGTATTCAATGCAAAGGGAAATCCTGCCGTTATATTGATCGCAGGGTTGCAGGGTAGTGGTAAGACCACGTTCAGCGCCAAGCTGGCTAATTTCCTGAAGACAAAAAAAGGGCTTTCGCCTATGCTGGTGGCGGCAGATATATACCGGCCCGCTGCGATGGAACAATTAAGAGTATTGGGTGAGCAGATCGGGATTGACGTGCATGTGGAGCTGGAGAATAAGGATGCAGTATCTATTGCGCAAAACGCAGTAAAAGAAGCTAAGAGCAAAAATAAGAATGTACTGATCATAGATACCGCCGGGCGCCTGGCCATAGATGAGGTATTGATGACTGAGGTTTCCAATATCCGGTCCGCAGTAAATCCACAGGAGATCCTTTTCGTTGTGGATAGCATGACCGGTCAGGATGCAGTGAATACGGCCAAGGCATTTAATGACCGACTGGATTTTACAGGGGTAGTGCTGACCAAAATGGATGGTGATACCAGGGGTGGTGCTGCCCTTTCCATTAAATACACAGTAAATAAACCGATCAAATTCACGAGCAGCGGGGAGAAACTGGATACGCTGGATGTGTTCTATCCCGACCGAATGGCCCAGCGGATACTGGGAATGGGAGATATAACGACCCTGGTTGAGAAAGCGCAGGCAGAATTTGACGAAGTTGAATCCAAGAAACTCGAGGCCAAACTCCGGAAAAATAAATTTGATTTCGCTGATTTTAAGATGCAGCTGGAACAAATTAAAAAAATGGGCAATATGAAGGATCTTCTGGGAATGATCCCGGGGGTGGGAGGCAAGATCAAGGACCTGGACATCAACGATGAGTCATTTAAAGGCATAGAGGCCATGATCAATTCCATGACTCCCGCAGAAAGAGCTGATCCTGACCTTATAGATGGCTCCAGGAAGAAGCGGATCGCTGCAGGAAGTGGCCGCGATCTGCAGGAAGTGAACAATTTCATGAAGCAGTTTGAGCAGATGCGCGCTATGATGAAGAATATGAATAAGATGGGCGCGTTTGGACGAATCATGAAGCGTTAGTATATTCGCAGTCCGGTTTCTACCGGAATAACAATTATTGTTTAACGCCTTTAAATTTCTATTTAAAATGGCAACCAAAATCCGTCTTCAAAGACACGGGTCTAAAAAAAGACCTTTCTATTTCATCGTTGTTGCAGATGCAAGAGCACCCCGCGATGGTAAATTCATTCAGAAATTAGGAACCTACAACCCCCTGACCATCCCTGCTTCTATTCAGCTGGATCGCCAGAAGGCATTGGAGTGGCTGAACAAAGGTGCTACACCCACCGATACTGTTCGCCGTATCCTCAGCTTTAAAGGAGTATTGTTCCTGAAACACCTGCTGCGTGGAGTAGGCCTGGGTTTGTTTGATGAAGCAACAGCCATGGAAAAATTCACCCAGTGGAGTGCTGAGCACGAATCTCAGGTGAAAAGACGCCAGGAAGAAGCACAACGCCAGAGACGTTCACGTCGCGCCCCAATGGGTCGCAGGCCAGAACGCAATGGCGGTGAGGAAGCATAATTCCGCATCCTGAAATCTCTGATCCCGGCTTAGGCCGGGATTTTTTTTATGGCAATGGTTGCCAGTAAATTTGCTTATGACTGAGTACTTCAATATTGGGAAAATGGTGGCGGTGCATGGACTGAAAGGTGAATTGATCCTATTGCATGAGCTGGGCAAAAAAACATCTTTGAAAGGATTGACCACTATCTTCCTGGAGGATAAAAAAAACTCCATGCTGCCCTGGTTCATAGAATCCACCAGCATCAGGTCCGAAAAAGAGATCTTAATAAAACTCGAAGGTCTGGATAGCCGCGAATCGGCCATGAAACTGGTTCCTAAAAAAGTGTGGATACCGGAAGCCGATCATAAAAAATATGCCGCCAAAACAGCTCCTTCCAGTATCCTGGGTTATATGGTCATTGAGGATGGAAAGGAATTGGGTAAGATTCTTGAAATAATAGAACAACCCCAGCAATTGCTTTGCCGTTTGGAAATGAATGGCATGGAAGTATTGATCCCCCTGCATGAGGCTTCCCTGGAAAAGATCGATCACCGGAAAAAACAAATACTGGTTGATTTACCGGATGGATTATTGGATATCTACCTGGGTTAGGGGAAGAATTAGGCGCAGGCAGGACCTGCATCATCATTTTCTCAGGGTCCTTTTCATTGTTTTGAATAACGGTCAAATAAAACCTTAGAAACCTGGCATTGAATAGTTCCAAACAAAATTTACGAGTGCAGAAATGGGTGGCATCCATCTCTGTGTTGTTGCTGCTTGTAAAATTTGCAGCTTACTACCTCACTCATTCAGTGGCGGTGCTTACTGATGCGCTGGAAAGCATTGTAAATGTTTCGGCAGGTTTTATTGGTTTGTATAGTTTATGGGTCTCCTCCAAGCCAAGGGATGCAGACCATCCATATGGTCATGGCAAAGCGGAATTCCTTTCGGCGGCTATTGAAGGAACTATGATCGGTGCCGCCGGAGCCATCATTTTATATAAAGCGGTGCAGCATATCATCGATCCTGTCGCGCTGAAAGAGATCGACCTTGGTATCTTGCTGGTTTCTGTAACTGCTATCGTGAACCTTATAGTAGGTCTATTATGTCTTCGTACCGGGAGAAAAAATAAATCGGCCGCGTTGATCGCCAGCGGGCATCATCTCTTATCAGATACATGGTCTACCATTGGTATTGTTGCAGGTTTGGGTTTACTATATTTTACAAAAATTGCCTGGATCGATAGCGCTGTGGCATTTGTCTTTGGATTGTATATCATCTGGACAGGGTATAAGATCCTTCGATCATCTATCGCAGGTATCATGGATGAGGCCGATATGGAGATCCTTGAGAATATGGTTCGACTGCTTAATGCAAACAGGAGAGAGAACTGGATCGACCTCCATAACCTTCGGGTGATAAAATATGGCAGCGTACTGCATGTGGATTGCCATCTCACCGTGCCCTGGTACCACAATGTGGCAGCGGCTCACCGTGAGATCGAGGCCCTGGCCATACTAATTCAAAAAGAATATGGGCAATCTCTTGAATTGTTCGTACACAATGACCCCTGCCTGCCCATTTCCTGTCCTATTTGCGCAAAGGCTGATTGCAGGGAAAGGCAGCACGATTTTCAAAAAAGAGTAGAATGGACGCTGGAAAATATTTCCGAAAACAAAAAACATGAACTTTACTAAAAGACATCATTATGAAAACCATCACCTCCTGGCAAAAAGAACATCAATTTATCAGCATACAGGATAATAATACCATCCATCTCGATGGTGCTGTGCAAAATGGATTCAGTCCCAAAGCACTGCTGCTCTCCGGGCTTGCCGCCTGCTCGGGCATTGATGTGGTGGATATACTGGAAAAAATGCGCGTGCCATTCACCGGTATGAGCATTGAAACCGTCGCGGAACAGACCACTGAGCATCCAAAAGTATTCCTGGATATCCACCTGGTTTACCGGCTTCAGACCGATCCTGATAATGAGGACAAAGTGAGAAAGGCCATCGATCTTTCCCTTGAAAGATACTGTGGGGTGGCCGCTATGCTGAAAAAGAACTCACCGATCCATTATAAAATTGAGCTCCTTTAGCCATGCTGTCCAAAAAATCCCAATACGCGTTTCAGGCACTGGGTTTCCTGGCGGAACGCTACCTGCAGGGACCTGTATTGATCGCCGAGATATCCAGGAAAAAAAAGATACCCCTGAAATTCCTGGAGAATATCCTGCTGGAATTAAAAAAAGAAGGGGTATTGGAAAGTAAAAAAGGAAAGGGAGGGGGATATTTCCTGGCCAGTGACCCGGCTAAAATAAAAGTGGCCTCCATTATTAGGTTACTGGATGGTCCTATTGCCATGCTGCCCTGCGTAAGCCTTTATTTCTATGAGCGATGTAAGAATTGCAATGAAAAAAGTTGCGGTCTGCATGATATGATGCTGGAAGTAAGGGATGCGACCCTGAAAATATTAGAGCATAGAAGCCTGAATGATCTTGTATCTAAATAGATATCCTACTATCTTTGTAGACTAATAATAATTCTTTAACATATCTTATGGCATTACGATTAGGAGACCCCGCGCCGAATTTCAGCGCAAACACTACAGAAGGACCTATTGATTTTTATGAATACCTTGGCAATAGCTGGGGAATATTATTTTCCCACCCCGCAGATTTTACGCCGGTATGCACTACAGAATTAGGCAGGACCGCCCTGCTGCAGGAGGAATTTGCCAGGAGAAATGTAAAAGTACTGGCAGTAAGCGTGGATCCGCTGGATCAGCACCTTCAATGGAGAAATGATATCAACGAAACACAGCATTGCAGCGTGGGATTTCCCATCATTGCCGATGAGGACCGCAAAGTAGCAACCCTTTACGATATGATCCATCCGAATGCTTCGGCTACCGCAACCGTTCGTTCTTTATTTGTGATCGGCGCCGATAAACTGGTTAAGCTGATGATTATTTACCCAGCCTCTACCGGAAGAAACTTCACGGAAGTGCTTCGGGTGATAGACTCATTGCAGCTTACGGCTAACTATAGTGTAGCCACACCGGCCGACTGGAAAGAAGGGGAAGATGTTATCGTGGTGCCATCTATAACCACAGCGGATGCCATTAAGAAATTCCCGAAAGGGGTGAAGGAAGTAAAACCGTATTTGAGGTATACGCCGCAGCCAAATAAATAGAGAGAAGTTGAGATTTTGGGAGGTTGAGCTGTTGAGAAGTTGAGCTGTTGAGAAGTACTCAGCTGTTGGAGTGTTGACTCAGACAACTGAGCTGCTCAACAGCTCAACCTCCCAAAATCTCAACCCCTCAACTTCTCTTCCTCTTCCTCAATTGCTGTAACGCTGCCCGGATATCTTTTGGTAAGGGCGCTTCCATTTCGATCCACTCTCCCTGCTGGTCGGCAAAACCAAGTTGCCAGGAATGCAGGGCAAGGCGATTAATGATTGGCTTTTCTTCCTCTTCTTTTTTACTCAGCTTATAGCGGTATTTAAGCGCGGAGACCAGCAATGGTTTACCATCGCCATATAATTTATCGCAAACGATCGGGTGACCGATCTCTTTCATATGTACCCGTATCTGGTGGGTCCTTCCGGTATGTATCCTGAATTTCACCATAGAGAAAATGCCAAAATCTTCCAGCACTTCATAATCAGTGAGGGCAGGCTTTCCCAGGCGATGGACGATCATGGAACCATTCAATGCGGGATGCTCCTTTATAGGGGCTTCTATTTTTCCTGAAGGTTCAGGAAGGGAGCCGATCACTAAACCCTGGTAGATCTTTTTTACTGCCCTTTCTTCCCCGGAGGAGCTGGCCATAAATGATGCGGAGAAATGTTTATGCGCTTCGGCATTCCTTGCAAAAATGATCAGGCCGCTGGTCTCCCGGTCAAGACGGTGCACCGTGAAGATCTCGCCATATTTTTCTTTCAGCAATACTTTCAGGGAGATGTCTTTTCCTTCCCGGTCGGGAATGGAAAGCAATCCTGCAGGTTTATCAATAACAAAATAATCCGGCGTTTCTTTTAAGATCAGGGGAGCAAGATTCATGATTGATCAGCTGGTCCGGCTTTTTTTGATTTGGGCTTCGAGAAATATTTTAATTCGCGCACTTCTTTTTCAGAGAGGAAGCGCCATTTTCCACGATCCACATTCTTTTTGGTGAGGCCGGCAAATACTACGCGGTCCAGTTGCCTGACATCATATTTCAGTGA
The DNA here is from genome assembly GCA_016720565.1 of Chitinophagaceae bacterium. Classification (GTDB taxonomy): domain Bacteria; phylum Bacteroidota; class Bacteroidia; order Chitinophagales; family Chitinophagaceae; genus JJ008. The sequence continues at coordinate 35,326 of JADKKJ010000011.1, read as the reverse complement.
TTCAAAAATGCGGCGAACGATCCGGTTGCGGCCGCTATGGATCTCTACACCTATCTGGGTCTTGTCTTTTACATCGGCATAAGCCAGTACATCAACTGAGGCAGGTCCATCATCCAGCACCACACCACTCAGTATCTTTTCAAAATCTTTTTTCTCCAGCGGGCGGTCCAGCGTTACATGGTATACTTTCTTTACCTCATGTTTTGGATGGGTGAGGCTTTGTGCCAGTTCACCGTCATTGGTAAAAAGTAAAACACCGGAAGTATTCCTGTCCAGGCGCCCTACCGGGTAAACGCGTTGGGGCGTTGCTCTTTTTATAAGATCGAGGACGGTCTTTCTTCCTCTTTCATCACTGGTGGTGGTAATATAATCTTTGGGTTTGTTCAGCAGAATATAGACCAGGTCCTTTTGCAAAAAGGTCTTTTTCCCGTTCACAACCACCTCATCTTTGGACGTTACCTTATGCCCTGGTTCGGTAACCAGTTCCCCGTTCACTTTAACCAATCCTTTTTTTACCAGGTCAGCGGCCTCACGGCGACCAGCTATGCCGGCATGGGCTATATATTTATTCAGCGGCATCAGTCCGGGGTCGGCTCTTTCTATTTTGGCCTCTACCACCGGCTTTTCTCCTCTTGATTCCGCTTTTTTACGGTCGAAGAATTCTTCGCGGTCTTTTTTCCACTTCCTTTTCTCCTGCTTAAATTTCTCTTTAATAGCCGCGTTGGACTTTTTCGTGGAGAATTTGGCAAACTGGCTGGACTTCTTTTTCATTCCCTGCAAAGATAGGCCGCAAAGCCCGAAAGACGGGGCAATAAAAAAGCCTCCCCGGAAGGGGGAGGCCAATGAAAAGTCTGCTTTTTTATATGGATGTTTTATCTGCTGGTTTTCTTCCTTTGAAATCACCTTTTTTATCGTGCATTTCTTTCATCTTATTTTTCTGGTCTTCGGTAAGGATGGAACTGTTCTTCTGTTTTAGGCTTTTCATTTCATTGTGGATCGCTTCTTTTTTCTTGTCCGCTGTCAGTGATTTATCATCACGGATGGATTTGAGCTTTGCCTGAAGGTCTTCACGGTTCTTTTTCATCTGCGTGGCCTGGTCTTCGGTAAGGCCAAGGCGAGTCTTCATTTCTTCGCCTCTTTTATCTGCTCTTCCTTTAAACTGCTCTTTGGCTTCTATTTTCTTTTTTTCAAGGATCACTTTTTGATCTGATGTCAAAACTGACTGAAAAAGTTCTTTCTGTTCTTTTTTCAGGTTCTCCATCCTGCCGCGGTATTCTTTCACTGTTATGTTGTCCTCTTTTTTGAGGGCTTCCATCCTGCTGCGAAAGTCTTCACGGTTCTTTTTTAAGGATTCTTTTTGCTGCTCAGTGAGGTTAAGGTCCTTCATGATCATTTTTTGCTGGTCATGACGGCCTTTCATTCCCCTTTCATGCATACGGTCATGCATACCAGGCTTATCCATTTTTCTTTCAGGTATCTCCTGCGCTTTTACACTCATTACAATAGCGAAGCCCATCAGGAGGAATAAGATCTTTTTCATAGTTTTTTTTATTTGTGACGCGCAACGGGTAATAAAACCTGCGTTGAAACGCGCCGGCATGAACATTTTAAGAACATGTTTAGGACTCCAAACCGGGAACCAGGTTTAAAATAAGTAGGAAATAATTCGTAGAAACTAGTCTTTATTGGCCAACTGGCCGCAGGCGGCATCAATATCTTTGCCCCGGCTTCTTCTAAGCCGCACATTTACCCGGTGTTTTTCCAGGTAATTCATAAAAGCCTGCACTTTCTCTTCTTCGGGCTTCTCATATTTAGCAAACGCAATGGGGTTGTATTCTATGATATTTACGAGGTCAACGGGAACCTGGCGGTAAAGTTTGATCAGGTCATCGGCATCAGCCAGTGAATCGTTAAAATTTTTGAACAGTATATATTCAAAAGTGATCTCATTACCCGTTTGCTTATAAAAATAGTTCAGCGCGTCTGTCAGGCTCTTGATATTATTCGTATCGTTGATAGGCATGATCTCATGCCTTTTAGCGTCGTTGGCCGCATGCAGGGAAAGCGCCAGTTTGAATTTGACCTTATTATCTCCCAGCTGTCTTATCCCTTTTGCCACACCAGCGGTGGAGACCGTGATCCTTTTAGGGCTCATGGCCATACCTTCAGGAGAGGTGATCCTTTCAATGGCATGCAGTACGTGCTTATAATTCAATAAAGGTTCGCCCATACCCATGAAAACGATATTGCTGAGTTTCTGTCCATGGACCTTTTCGCAATACCGGTTGATCATGGCTACCTGGTCGTAGATCTCATCAAATTCCAGGTTTCTTTTCCTTTCCATATAGCCAGTTGCGCAGAATTTGCAACTCAGTGAGCAGCCTATCTGTGAAGAAACGCAGGCGGTGAAACGGGAAACCGTAGGGATCAATACCCCCTCGATCAAATGCCCATCATGTGTACGAAAACGGAATTTATCCGTGCCATCCTCAGAATGCTGTTGCAGGTCGATGGTAAGTCCCGGTAAAGTGAATTGTTCGGCCAATGTGGACCGTAATTCCTTGGAAAGGTTGGTCATAGACTCAAAATCCTGCACGGCTTTGGTCCATAACCATTCATAAACCTGTTTGGCCCTGAATTTTGGTTCTTTTCGTTCGCTGAACCAGAGATCGAGGTCAGACAGGGTAAGGTGGCGTATATTTCTTTTGGATGATCCTTTCATGAACTGCAAAGATAACAACTACTGGCCAGCATATGGCCTTTGGAACGGAGCTGCCCATAGTCTAAATACTTATTTTTACAATATGGATCCAGTCTATATTATCGACGCTGTACGCAGTCCCATAGGAAAATACGGGGGCGCTCTTTCCTCCGTTCGGCCAGATGACCTTTTGGCGCTTACCATTAAAGGATTATTGGAAAGGAACCCGGGCATTGACCTGAACCTGATCGAGGATGTTATTGCCGGCGCAGCCAACCAGGCGGGGGAGGATAACCGTAATGTGGCCAGGATGGCCGCCCTGCTGGCCGGATTGCCCGTTAGCGTGGGAGGGAATACCGTGAACCGGCTTTGCGCTTCCGGCTTACAGGCCATCATGGATGGAAGTCGCCAGGTTCAATGCGGGGATGCTGAAATGATCATTGCCTGCGGGGTGGAAAGCATGACCCGCGCGCCTTTGGTACTGGCAAAAAGCAATGAAGCCTTTTCGCGGAGCCAGGAATTTTTTGATACCACCATGGGCTGGCGTTTTATCAATAAGCAGTTAGCTGAAATGTATCATCCCTTTACGATGGGAGAAACAGCCGAAAATGTGGCGCGCCAATGGAAGATCAGCCGGGAGTCGCAGGACGCCTTCGCCTTCGCTTCACAGGATAAATATTCTCATGCAAAAAAACAGGGCAAATGGACCGAAGAACTATTGCCATTGAATCTGAAAAAAGGAAAAGAGAGCGTTGTGCTGGAAGCGGATGAACATCCAAGGGAGACCAGCCTTGAAAAACTGGCATCGTTGAAACCAGCTTTCCTCAAAGACGGAACTGTTACTGCGGGAAATTCTTCCGGTATCAATGACGGGGCCGCCGCGCTGTTGTTAGCCAATGAAACCATGGTTAAGAATACGAATGCAAAACCATTGGCCCGTATCGTTTCTATGGCCATCGCGGGTGTGGATCCTTCCATAATGGGGATAGGACCAGTTCCTGCTACCCAAAAAGCCTTGAAAAGGGCCGGGTTGACCATCAATGATATTGGACTGGTGGAATTGAATGAGGCCTTCGCTTCTCAATCCCTTGCCTGTATTCAGGATCTTCAATTGGATCCTGCCCGGGTGAATGTAAATGGGGGGGCTATTGCCCTGGGCCATCCGTTGGGATGCAGCGGGGTACGCATCTCCACCACGCTGTTGCACGAAATGGCCAGGACCAGAACCCGGTACGGGTTGGCTACCATGTGTGTAGGGGTTGGACAGGGTGCAGCGATTATTTATGAGATCTGTTAACAATAGCGCTGCTGTTTTTCATTATTTTTAAGGAACAAAAAACCATCATGAAAAAATTATTATTCGGGCTTATGCTCACGTTTTCGCTAACGAATTTATTTGCCCAGGATACCCCGATCCCTACGAATCCACCCAAGCAACCTGCTAAAGATTCTGTTCAGCTGGGTGATTATACAGCTAAGTATAAATTCGCGGAAGGAAGTCCCGTAGCTGAGATTACCATCGTGATCGAAAACGGAACGCTGATGGCTCAAACCGCCATGGGTAATTCAGAATTCAAAAAGACCGATACAAAAGATGTGTTTACTGTAGTAGCCTATTCAGGCACCGCCACGTTTAAAAGAAATGAGGCAGGTAAAGTAACAGGAGTGCTTATCCAGGTGAATGATATGGAGCTGGAGGGAGTAAGGGATGATAAAGGTTGAGGGTTTAGAGGAACCTACTTGAATTGAAAATTGACCAGCTCCGGAAAACTCACTACTTCCTGTTTTCCGCTTGCCAGGTGTTTAATATTCGCGGTATGCGTGGAGAGTTCATTTTCTCCAATGATCACCACATAGGGAATATTCTTTTTCTCTGCGTATTTGAACTGTTTATCGAGTTTCACCGATTCGTGATAAAGTTCAGCACGCAATCCTGTATTTCTTAATTGCTGGCAGAGTTCAAAAGATTTTTCGCTTTCCGCTTTTCCCATATTAAAGAAGATCACCTGTGTGCCGATATGCACATCGGCTGGGAACAATTGCAGTTCATCCAGTACATCATAAATACGGTCTACCCCAAAGGAGATACCAACACCTGGTATGCCCGGCACGCCGAATAACCCGGTAAGGTCATCATAACGGCCACCGCCGCCAATGCTGCCGATCTTAACCGAAGGCGGGGCCTGTACTTCAAAAATGGTTCCTGTATAATAATTCAACCCACGGGCCAGGGTAGGATCTATGGTAAGTGAGGCAGAGGCGGGTTCATGCGCGAGTATATAGGAAAGTTCATCCAGCCCTTTTCTTCCTTCAGGATGGGTGCCAACCAATTGTTCCAGCGAGGCAAGAATTTCTTCATTGGATCCGCTGATCAGCAGATAAGATTCAATAATGGTTACCTGGGCAGGACTGATGCCCCGGGCCTTCAATTCTTCTTTAACTTTTTCCAGTCCGATCTTATCCAGTTTGTCAATGGCGATCGTGATGGAGGTAAGAAAATCGGCGCCACCGGCCAGGTCGGCCAGCGCGGTCAGGATCCTGCGGTGATTGATCCGGATGGATACATCGGGCAATCCCAGTTTATTGAAAACATCTGCGTAAATATTGGCCAGTTCCACTTCATTCAGCAGGGCATTGCTGCCAACCACATCCGCATCGCATTGGTAGAATTCCCGGTAACGTCCTTTCTGCGGCCTGTCGGCACGCCATACCGGCTGTACCTGGTAACGTTTAAAGGGGAAATGCAGTTGGTTATGGTTCATGGCTACATAGCGGGCGAAAGGAATAGTAAGGTCATATTTCAGGGCGCGCTCGGTAATGCCCGGCACATTCTTACCGGAAAGTAATTTTTCAAAATCTTCCCTGGCCTTTTCTTGTTTTTCAGGGCGGTCAAGCCCATTGTTCAGTATGCGGAAGATCAGTTTATCGCCTTCCTCGCCATATTTTCCCATCAGGGTTTCCAGGTTCTCCATAGCAGGCGTTTCCAAGGGCTGAAAGCCATAGATCTCGAACACCGAGCGGATCGTGTTCAGGATATGGTTCCTTTTTCGGACCACCTCCGGGGAAAAATCGCGGGTGCCTTGCGGCAGGCTGGGTTTGCTCATTTATTAAAGTTCGAAATGGTAAAAATGATCTGCAGCAAAGATAAAGTTTAGCCAATAAGGTGGTGAGTTAATCGCCATATCCCATGATTTTATGGATTTGACGCTTATTAGCATCAAAATGAGGAGAAATTTTTCTATTTTTCAACCCCGTTAATCCGGGGAAGAAAACCAGGAATTGTAAAAGAAGAAAACCGAACGCATGTTTGAAGATTATGAAAAGCGGAAACGCAGGCAGGTTTCGCTTACCCGTTCCATGCTTGATTATGGCATGGGCATCATTATACTGCTGATAGGTATCTTCTTCTTTTTTCGAGACAAGTTCGATCTCGATATCAATCGTGGTCTTCCTCCCGACAGTACTGATAAGGTTATGGGCGTGGTGAGTATGATCTATGGCAGCTGGCGCATTTATCGCGGCTACCAGAAAAAGTATTTTAAATGAGTAGCGTTCTTCATGAGGTTTTTTAATGCCATTGTTTTTTTAGCTGTTCTTTTCAGCTCCTGCAAATCTTTTAGGGAACAGGAGAGGGAACTACCAGATAATAAGAATAAAGGCAGCATTCATGTAAGCGCAGATGAATCGTTCAAGCCCATCATTGATGAACAGGTGATGGTATACCAGTCGCAGCATAACAAAGCGAAGATCCTGGTAGATTATAAACCCGAGGCGGAATGCCTTCAAGATCTTTTAAATGATTCGGTAAGAATGGTGATCGTTACCAGAAGCTTTACCCAGGAGGAATCAGAAGCCATTGTGGATTCGCTGAAAAAGGGACCTAAATCAATGACCCTGGCCTATGATGCGATCTCGGTGATCGTAAATCCGCTGGACGAAGATTCATTATTTACCCTGGCTGATCTCAAAGCTATCCTTCATGGAAGCTTTAGCAAAAATTTAATTCCTGTATTTGATGGGGTTAAAGCAACCAGTACGGTACGTTTTGCCATCGATTCCATATTGCGGGGCGATACCCTTACCGGAAAGGCCATGGCAGCCAATAGCAGCACAGGTGTGATCGATTACGTGGCCAGTCACCGGGGAGTGGTAGGGTTCATAGGGGTAAGCTGGATTGGGAACCCGGAAGACACGGCCTCCCAGCGGTATTTGAAAAAAGTAAAACAGGCTTCCCTGGAAAGCACCTGGAAAAGAGAGAAAGGGGTATATGTTAAAGGATCACAACTTAATATTTCCTTAAAGAGGTACCCACTGGTACGGGATTTGGTTTATATAGTAAAGGAGAATTATAAAGGGCTCGGAACAGCGTTCAGTGATTTTATGAGCGGAGAGTTGGGACAGCTGATCTTTAAAAGAGCCTACCTGGTGCCGGCGCAAAAGGATTTTACGATAAGGCCGGTGAGGTTGAGAGAGTAAGGATGGGATGATTATATTTACAAACTTTTTAAAGAAGATAAAATGAAGAAAACCGCAATCACATTTTTAATCTCCGGAATGCTTTTCGCTGCCGGACTTAAAGCCCAAACCATACAGGAAGGGGTAAACCACCTGTACGCGGGGCGGGTAAAAAGCGCGAGTGCTGTATTTGATAAATTGCTGGCCGTTAATCCAACGAATATTGACGCTATTTACTGGCAGGGCCAGGTATTCCTGGATGATGAAGAGATCCGGTCATCCCGCCTGGCAAATGCACGTGCCTGGTATGAAAAAGGTATTCAGGCCACCAACGGGGCACCCCTGCTCCAGGTGGGTCTTGGTCATATAGAATTGCTGGAAGGCAAAGTCAATGAAGCCCGCCAGCATTTTGAAACTGCCCTTACCCTTACCCGTGGTAAAAAAGGAGACGACCCTATCATTGAAACAGTGATCGGCCGTGCTATTTCCGATGCAAAGAATGCCGACTATGATTATGCGGTTCGTTTGCTGGAAGATGCCGCAAACAAAGATCCTAAGAATACAATGACCCTGCTGGAACTGGGTAATGCTTACCGTAAGGCTGGTAAAGGAAATGGCGGAGGCGCCGCTTTTGCCAGTTATAAAAAAGCCCTGGAAGCGGATCCTAATTTCGCGGCAGCCAGTTACCGGTTGGGTATGCTTTTCACTTCACAGAAGAACGAGGACCTTACCCTGGAGTATATGAACCAGGCCGTAGCCAAGGACCCTAAATTCACGAAGGCTTATTATGAGTTATTCTATTTTTATTTCTATCGTTTGAAATTCGCGGAAGCGGAAGATCAACTTAAGAAATACATCGATAGCAAGGCACCGGATACTGATCCACAGGACCAGTTCCTGTATGCACAGCTTTGCTACGCGAAAAAAGATTTTGATTGCGCGATCGCAAAAGGCGAGGCGGTGGTAGCGGTTACCGGTGCCAACACCAAACCTAAAGTGTATCGTTTGCTGGCGCATGCTTACTTTGATAAAGGCGATTTCCAGAATGCCAGGAAAAACAGTGATCTGTTCTTCGCTAAAAAGAACCCTGATGAATACATGCTCCCTGACTATGAAGTGAGAGCTCTTGCCCTGGCAAAACTGGGTTCAGTTCCTGATGACGTGGTAAAAGCCTATTTGGAAGGTATCGGAGTGGACACCACAGTGGAAGCCAAACTGGGTTACCTGAAAAAAGGCGCCGCTTATTTTAAAGAGCAGAAACTGCCTGAAAAGCAGGCGGTGGTACTGGCTAAGATCCTGGATTTAAAGCCTAAGCCAATTATTAATGATTATTTTGATCTTACCCTGGCTTATTATTTCAGCGGTGCATATGATAGCGCAAGAAACAGGTCCATTCAGATGAAAGAGAAATTCCCTGACCAGGTTTATGGATACCAGTGGGCCTTTAACAGTGCCATTGCCGTAGATACCGTGAAACAGGATAGCATTGCGGTGCCTGATGCCCTGGTATTATATGAATTTGCGGAGAAAGACACTTCCAAGTTCAAATCGCAATATATCAGCGCGGTTAAATTCCTGGCTGCTTATTATATCAATAAGGCCAAGGATAAGGAGAAATCACTTGATTTCTTCCGTAAATGGCAGGCCGCAGACGTAAATAACGCGGCAGCGATCCAGACCTATATTGATCAGATCGAAAAAATGCCAGCGGGTAAGCCAGGTAGCAAACCAGCTAATAACTCGAAAGGTACCGGCCAGACCAGTACCCTTAAAAGTCCTAAACCTGCTGTAATAGCAAAGTCAAAAACAACATTGCAGCCCAAGGCCCCTGCTAAAGGCTGATAAACTCGGTTTTCTTCTTTTACAATGAAAAGTCCCTTGCCTTTTTGGTGGGGGATTTTTTTATCATGTCAGGTCCTGATTTTTTTCGTGTATTTATTGGCCCCATCGCCTTAATTTTGCCCGACTGTAAAATAGGATAATGAACTACCTTCTTCAATCCGGTTTGAACAATGCTGATTCCGGCTCTTACCTGCCGGTGGCGATCCAAATGATCTTTGCGGTAGGGCTTGTGGCTTTCCTGATGGTAGTGACCCATTTGCTGGGACCCAAAAGAAAAACCAGCGATAAACTCCAGAATTTTTCCAGTGGTATTGAGAGCCATGGTGATGCCAGGCAGCCCATGGCCATCAAGTATTTCCTGACCGCCATCCTTTTCGTGCTTTTCGATGTGGAAGTGATATTTTTCTATCCTTACGCTGTGAATTTTAAAATGCTTGGCTGGGAAGGTTTTAAGGCAGTGCTATTATTCGTAGGCTTTTTTCTATGCGGGTTCATATATATCATTAAAAGAGGAGCGCTGAACTGGGAAGATTAAAGTTTGTGCAAAAGGTGAAAAATATACGGTAAGCAACATTCAGGCCCGGAAGGCTGTTATAGAAATCGATAGAAGAAGTGCTCACATAAAATAGTTGAAATATGTCTCGTCCGGTATCATATAATTTAAATAACAAACCCCTGGTAACGGATATCAGTATTTCTGATATGCCTGAAGGTTTACAGGGAGAAGGATTCTTCGCCACTTCCTTAAATAAAGTAATAGGCCTGGCCCGAAAAAATTCCATCTGGCCTCTCCCATTCGCTACTTCCTGCTGTGGTATTGAATTCATGGCCACCATGGGTTCGCATTATGACCTGGCCCGTTTCGGATCGGAAAGAGTTGGCTTTTCTCCCCGCCAGTGCGACCTGCTGATGGTAATGGGTACAATTGCCAAAAAAATGGGACCTGTTGTAAAACAGGTTTACCTGCAAATGGCGGAACCACGCTGGGTAATGGCCGTAGGTGCCTGCGCCAGCAGTGGCGGCATATTTGATACTTATAGTGTATTACAGGGAATTGACCAGGTGGTACCCGTGGATGTGTACGTTCCGGGTTGCCCGCCCCGGCCCGAAGCGATCATTGATGGCGTGATACGTATACAGGACCTGGTAGGAAAAGAAAGCCTGCGCAGGCGAAATGGCGACCAGTATAAAAACTTATTGGAAAGCTACGGCATTCAATAAGCACCAAATAAATTACATGCTGACCAACGAACACATAAAACAAAGGCTCACTGAAAAATTTGGCGAAGGAGTGGGCAATTTTGAAGAGCCCTATGGCTTGCTGAGTTTTGAAGCGCCAAAAGACCTTAACCTTAAGGTGCTTAATTTCCTGTATGATGATGAGGAACTGAAGTTCCGGTTCCTGACCGATCTCTGCGCAGTTCATTACCCGGATAATACCGGGAAAGAACTGGCAGTTGTTTACCATCTGCATAATATGGTGGACAATATTCGCCTTCGTTTTAAAGTATTCACCGATATTAAAACGCCGGATGTATATACGGCTACTGGTTTATTCTCTGCGGCCAACTGGATGGAGCGGGAGACCTTTGATTTCTATGGAGTGAATTTCCTGGGTCATCCAAACCTGAAAAGGATACTGAACGTGGATGAAATGGATTATTTCCCTTTAAGAAAGGAATTTCCATTGGAAGACCAGAGCCGGATCGATAAGGATGATGAAATGTTTGGACGGGGATAAAAGAAAAAAAATGTCAGAACATCATATAAAGCTTCCTGAAGGAAGCATAGAAAAAACCACCACTACGCTGAACCTGGGTCCAACGCACCCCGCCACGCATGGGGTGTTCCAGAATATCCTGGAGCTGGACGGGGAAAGGATCGTTTCTTCTGAGCAAACTGTTGGATATATACACCGTGCCTTTGAGAAATTAGCAGAAAGAAGGCCACTTTACCAGATCACCCCGCTCACAGACCGTTTGAATTATTGCTCCTCTCCTTTGAATAATATGGGCTGGCATTTGACCTGCGAGAAATTGCTGGGTATCAAAACGCCAAAAAGGGTGGACTATCTCCGCATTATTATCATGGAGCTGGCCCGCATATCCGATCACCTGATCTGTAATTCTATTGTGGGAGTGGATGCAGGCGCCTATACCGGTTTCCTTTATGTAATGCAATACCGCGAACTGATCTATGAGATCTATGAAGAAGTATGCGGATCCAGGCTTACCACCAATATTGGAAGGATCGGCGGCTTTGAAAGGAATTTCAATGATATCGCATTTCAGAAACTGGAAAAATTCCTGGCTGAATATCCTGCTGTATTAAAAGAATTTGAGAACCTGTTCCAACGCAACAGGATCTTTATGGAAAGAACACAGGGAACAGGAGCCATCACTGCCGAAAGGGCATTGAATTATGGGTTTACCGGACCAAACCTTCGCGCCGCCGGGGTTGATTATGATGTAAGGATACATACCCCTTATAGCAGTTACGAAGATTTTCAATTCAACATACCTGTTGGCACCACCGGCGATAACTATGACCGCTGGCTGGTTCGCGGAAAGGAAATGTGGGAAAGCCTGAGCATCATTAAACAGGCATACCAGAAAGTGCAGGAATTCAAAGGCGCTGAAGCGGAAGTTTTTCATGCAGATGTACCAGAGTATTTTCTCCCTGAAAAGGAAGATGTGTATACGAAAATGGAAGCATTGATCTGGCATTTCAAGATCATCATGGGTGAGACAAAGATACCTGCAGGTGAAGTGTATCATTCTATTGAAGCCGCTAACGGTGAGTTAGGATTTTACCTGATCAGTGATGGAGGCAGAACTCCCTACCGTTTGCATTTCCGCAGGCCATGTTTCATTTATTACCAGGCTTATGCAGAACTGACAAAAGGCGGAATGCTGAGCGATGCGATCATGACCATGAGTAGTTTGAATCTGATCGCGGGGGAAATGGATGCCTAGCTAGCAGCCAGGGGCTAGCCGCCAGCTGCTAGCAGAGAAAAGTTGAGAAGTATAATACGTAGATAAAGTATATAAGGAATAATGACATTTACAGCGGAAAAATTAAAAGAGGTGGCAGAAATTGTCAGCCGTTATCCGGAAGGCAAACATAAAAGCTCGCTGATACCGGTGCTTCACCTGGCCCAGCGTGAATTTGGTGGCTGGCTCAGTGCAGAGACCATGGATTATGTTGCCTCCCTGCTGAAACTGGAGCCTATCGAAGTGTATGAAGTAGCTACTTTCTACAGTATGTATAACCTGAAGCCTGTAGGGAAACATCTTTTTGAAGTGTGCCAGACCGGTCCCTGTATGCTGAATGGAAGCGATGATATCATCAAATACATTTATGAAAGGTTGGGTATTAAACCAGGTGAGACCACGGCAGATGGATTATTTACACTGAAGACGGTAGAATGCCTGGGTGCCTGCGGATATGCCCCCATGCTTCAACTGGGTGATCATTACCGTGAACACCTGACCAAAGAAAAAGTAGATGCCCTGATAGAAGAATGCAGCAAACAGACCGCTGCCCAAAATTAAAATTGAAGAGGACCCTTACCATATTAACCCTTTTTATTTCAGTGACCCTGTTTGCCCAAACAGATGAGGCAAAACTGATCCGGACCATTAAAGAATTTCACAAGGCACTGGTTGATGGTAATACCATTTCTGTAAACCAGCAGACCGATAAGATGCTAAGCTATGGGCATAGCAATGGCTGGATACAGAATAAGAATGAGGTGATCAATGACCTGAAGTCGGGTCACCTGGATTACCTGGCATTCACAGAGGATAGTGTGGTGGTTAATATCAATGGAAACCTTGCCAGTGCCCGTTTCATTGGTGGCGTGGAAGCTTCCATGGATGGTGTAAAAGCCAGTTATAAATTAAGAGTGCTGGAAGTGTGGACGAAGAAGTCGAACAGATGGTTATTGTTTGCCAGGCAAGCCATCCGATATTAGAAACAAAAGCGGGACATGAAAATGTCTAACGCTTTATAGAATACGATTCAATGGGAAGAAAGTTATTATTAGACAAAGCGCATGTGGAGGGGATCCGATCCTTCGAAGTGTATCGTCGCGAGGGTGGCTATCGCAGCGTTGAAAAAGCGCTGAAGACCATGAGTCCCGACCAGGTAACGGAAGAAGTAAAGAAAAGCGGACTTCGTGGGCGTGGGGGCGCGGGATTTCCAACAGGTATGAAATGGGGCTTCCTGGCAAAACCAGAAGGCGTACCCCGCTACCTGGTGGTAAATGCCGATGAAAGCGAACCCGGCACTTTTAAGGACCGATACCTGATGGAGTTCATTCCGCATTTACTGATTGAGGGTATCATCACTTCTTCCTATGCATTGGGATCTAAATGCTCTTATATCTATATACGCGGCGAATATGCCTGGATCGTTGGCATACTTGAACAGGCCATCGCGGAAGCGAAGAACAATGGCTTCCTCGGAAAAAATATTCTGGGTTCCGGCTTCGATTGCGAGATCTATATACAAAGAGGGGCAGGGGCCTATATCTGCGGGGAAGAAACCGCCCTGCTTGAATCTCTTGAAGGCAAAAGAGGTAACCCACGTATCAAACCTCCTTTCCCTGCTGTGAAAGGATTATGGAACTGTCCAACCGTGGTTAATAATGTAGAGACCATCGCGGCCGTAGTTCCTATTATCAATGATGGCGGAGAAGAATATGCTAAGATCGGTATCGGTAAATCTACCGGCACAAAACTGATCTCCGCCTGTGGTAATATTAAGAAACAGGGTGTTTACGAAATAGAAATGAACATCAGCGTAGAGGAATTCATCTTCAGCGATGAATACTGCGGTGGTATTGCCAATGGCCGCCAGTTGAAGGCCTGCATTCCCGGCGGTTCTTCTGTTCCCATTCTTCCGGCTAATCTGTTGTTGAAAACAGCGAAAGGGGAAAGCCGCATGATGACCTATGAAGGACTGGCCGATGGAGGATTTCAAACAGGTTCAATGATGGGATCTGGTGGATTTATTGTGATGGATGACCGTCAGTGCGTGGTAAGGCATACCTATACTCTGGCCCGCTTCTATCGTCATGAAAGTTGCGGTCAGTGTTCTCCCTGCCGCGAAGGAACCGGATGGATGGAAAAGATCCTGCTGAATCTTGAAACAGGAAAAGGTAAAATGAGTGATATCGATCTGCTCTGGGATATACAGCGCAGGATCGAAGGAAATACTATTTGTCCCTTAGGTGATGCTGCCGCCTGGCCCGTAGCTGCGGCGATCCGTCATTTCAGGGATGAATTTGAATGGCATGTTACTAACCCCGACGATGCGCAGCGGCGCAATTATGGACTGGCCAATTATGGCGCAGCCATGTCGGCGGGTTAAAAGATCGGTAACAACAAAATGATGTGTAGACAAGTCCACTTTAAACTGCTTACTGTAATTATAATGTTTTTTACAACAGTCAGTACAACCCAGGGTCAGGATAAATTCCAGGACCGCAAGTCGGGGAGATTATTTATCTCCTGGGGATGGAACCGTGCTGCTTATGGAAAAAGCACGATCAGCTTCAAGGGAGCGGATTATGATTTTACCCTTTATCATCTTACGGCGCATGACCGCCCAACCAGGATCAGTTATCATAATTACCTGAAGTTTTCAAGGCTGACCATACCACAGACCAATCTGCGTATCAGTTATTTTATAAAAGATAACCTGGCCATTTCATTTGGCGATGATCATATGAAGTACGTGATGGACAATGACCAGACGGTTACCATGAAAGGAAACATTACCAGACCGGGAGCTTTTGAGGGCGTTTATGATGGTCCCAAAAAAATTACCAGGGATTTCCTTCTCTATGAACATACCGATGGGTTGAATTTCCTGAATGTTGAACTGGAAAAATATAAGGACTTGTTTCGTTCAAAAAGCAACCGGGTGATCGTTTCCTGGTTCTATGGCGGAGGTGCAGGGGTGTTGTTCCCAAAGACCAATGTTACCCTCCTGGATTATGAGCGTAACGACCGTTTTCATGTTTCTGGTTTTGGTATTTCTGCCAAGGCCGGACTGATGATCAATTTATTTAAACATATTCATGTTAAGCTGGAAGATAAACTGGGCTATGTGAACCTGCCGGATGTGATCCTCCATAAAAAAGGGATACCGGGCAGGGCGCATCAATCTTTTGTATTTGAAGAATTCTATGGTACGATCGGGGCAAATTTCCGTTTGACCAGACCGCATACCATAAAAAAAACTAAGTAAAGAGGAGTAGAAAAATGTCTGAAGCACCCAAATTATTCAAAGTCACCATCGATAATATCACGATCGATGTGGAGCCGGGTACCACTATCCTGAATGCGGCCCGCCGCATAGGGGGTGAGGTCACTCCTCCCGCCATGTGCTATTACAGCAAACTGGAAGGAAGCGGTGGTAAATGCCGTACCTGCCTGGTGGAAGTTGCCGCTGGTTCTACGGCCGACCCAAGGCCCATGCCTAAACTGGTGGCCAGTTGCCGCACCACGGTAATGGATGGTATGGTCGTAAAAAATATTACCAGCGATAAAGTATTGGATGCACGCAATGGCGTGGTAGAATTCCTGCTGATCAATCATCCGTTGGATTGCCCTATCTGCGACCAGGCGGGAGAATGCCACCTCCAGGACCTTAGCTATGAACATGGAAAAGAAGGCACACGCTTTGAATTTAAGCGCCGCACATTTGAGAAGGAAGATATTGGTCCTTATATACAATTGCATATGACCCGCTGTATCCTTTGCTATCGCTGCACCTATGTGGCCGATCAGCTTACGGATCACCGCGTGCATGGCATCCTTGACCGTGGCGACCATGCAGAGATCTCCACTTATATTTCCAAAGCCATCGATAATGATTTCAGCGGGAATATGATCGATGTTTGTCCTGTTGGTGCGCTGACCGATAAAACTTTTCGTTTCAAGAATCGTGTTTGGTTCACTAAACCCGTGAATGCCCATCGGGATTGCCCAACCTGTTGCGGTAAAGTAACCTTATGGCAGCGTGGTGATGAAGTATTAAGAGTAACGGCAAGAAAAGACGAGTGGGGTGAAGTGATGAGTTACCCTCGTCCCGACGGAAGTGGGAACCAAACGGGATGGATCTGTAATACCTGTCGCTTCGATAAGAAAAACACCAGCGACTGGGTGATTGAAGGGCTTAGCAATATCAACCGTCATTCAGTGATCTCGCAGGGTAAATACCCGGGACTGGTAACACCAAAAGAAACGATCACGGAAGTAATGGGTGGCCGGGATCCGAAACTGCTGATGGATATACATGATGTGAGCGGGGTGAATGATCCTGAGGTAGACCTGAGCAAAGTGGCCGGAGCGGCAACGAGTAAAACTTTTGAAAAGAAAGAACAATAATTACGATGTATCTATTAACCATGGATTGGTGGCTGGTCCTCGAAAAAGCGATATTGGTAGCGTTCATCGTTACTATTTCGCTGGTGATCGCCATGTATACGACCTATGCTGAACGGAAAGTGGCGGCCTGGTTGCAGGATCGCCGTGGCCCTAACCGCGCAGGTCCTTTCGGTTTATTTCAGCCGCTGGCCGATGGTGGAAAATTATTCTTTAAAGAGGAGATCATCCCTGTCAGTTCCTCCCGTTTCCTTTTCATTCTGGGTCCTTCACTCGCTATGATCACCGCCCTGCTTACCAGTGCTGTGATACCCTGGGGTGGCCACCTTCATTTATTCAACAGGGATGTGTCTTTGCAGATCGCAGATGTGAATATTGGCATACTTTATATTTTCGGCGTGGTGAGTTTAGGAGTTTATGGTATCATGATCGGTGGCTGGGCCTCCAATAATAAATTCTCACTGCTGGCTGCCATTCGCGGTGCTTCGCAGATGATCTCTTATGAACTGGCCATGGGACTGGCGCTGATAGCGGTGCTGATGCTCACAGGCAGTTTACAAATGAGCCGCATTGTAGGAAGCCAGGTGGAAGGAAGCAATTACTGGAACGTGATCCTGCAGCCGGTGGGTTTCATTGTGTTCTTTGTTTGCGCGCTGGCAGAATGTAACCGTACGCCATTTGATCTTGCAGAAGCGGAAAATGAATTGAATTTCGGATATCACCAGGAGTATTCTTCCATGAAGCTGGGCTTTTACCTTTTTGCTGAATACATCAATATGTTCATCAGCAGTGCAGTCATGTCCACACTTTATTTTGGGGGATACGATATCCTTCCATTTGTGGATGAGACCAAATGGGGTCTGGATCCAAATCTCCTGAGCATACTTGGATTTGCGGCATTGATGGCAAAAACATTTTTCTTCCTGTTCGTGTTCATCTGGATCCGCTGGACCATCCCGCGTTTCCGGTATGATCAATTGATGAACCTGGGCTGGAAGCGTTTGATACCGCTGGCATTGGTGAATATGCTGATCACAGCGGCCCTGATATTGTGGTTGAAGAAATAACTGCCGGCACTGGTAAGTAAGTCATGGGCTTACTGATCCCTGCTTGGTATATTTGTAATTGATTTTTAACGACGGCATTTAACAATATGGCATTAACAAACAGATCGATACAGGTAGACCGAAAGCCAATGACCTGGCTGGAGAGTATCTATTTGTGGAATATCGTAAAAGGAATGGCGATCACGTTCAGTCACCTTTTTAAAAGGCGGCCAACGATCAGTTACCCGGAGCAGACCAGGAGTTTCTCCAAGGTATTCCGTGGATTGCATGTGCTGAACCGTGATGAGGAAGGAAGAGAGCGTTGTACGGCCTGTGGACTTTGCGCAGTGGCCTGCCCCGCAGAAGCCATCACCATGGAAGCGGCCGAGAGATTACCAGGTGAAGAAGGCCTTTACAGAGAAGAGAAATACGCGGCGCGTTACGAGATCAATATGCTGCGCTGTATTTTCTGCGGACTTTGTGAAGAGGCTTGTCCTAAAGATGCGATCTATCTTTCCCAGACCTTTGCGCCCGCTAACTACGGACGTTCAGGTTTTATTTATAAGAAGAATGACCTTTTGATACCTAATCCGCTTACTGAACCGGAAGCCTATCAAAAAGCATTGGGAGAAAAGGCATCCAAGAACTGATCAAGATTAACTGCTTAAAAGAATGAACATCGTACAAATATTATTCTGGTTCCTGTCGGTAGTCGCTTTATTCGGCGCGCTGATGGTCATCAGCAGCAAGAGCCCGGTACATAGCGTACTCTGGCTGATCGTCACTTTTTTCTCTATATCCGGACATTATATTTTATTGAACGCGCAGTTCCTGGCCATCGTAAATATCATTGTTTACGCAGGGGCCATCATGGTACTTTTCCTTTTTGTGATCATGCTGATGAATCTCAATAAAGAAACAGAACCAAGAAAGAACCGCTGGTTAAAAATGGCCGGTGCCGTAGCCGGTGGCGCTTTGTTACTGGTACTGGTGGCCGCCTTGAAAGATTCCGACCTGAAACAACAGGAAGCGCTGGTGAAGACCGGCAATATCGGGTTGATAGAAGAACTGGGAAAACAATTATTCAGCACTTATGTCGTGCCCTTTGAAATAAGCAGCATCTTATTCCTCAGCGCGATGGTAGGTGCAGTTGTCATTGGTAAAAAAGATTAAAAGCTAGTAGCTAGCGGCTAGAAGCTAGCAGCTCAACAAATGCCTATTAACTATTACATATTCCTCTCACTGGCCTTATTCGCCATTGGTATAGTGGGGGTGCTTACCCGCCGCAATGCGATCATCATCTTCATGTGCATCGAGCTTATGCTGAATGCGGTGAACCTGTTATTGGTGGCATTTTCTAAAATGCATCACCTGCAATTATCAGGCAGTAATGCGGTAGCGGGAAGTGAAGGACAATTATTCGTATTCTTTATCATGGTGGTGGCGGCAGCGGAAGTAAGTGTGGGCCTGGCCATTATTGTGATGCTATATCGTAATGTACATTCTGTGGATGTGAATTTCCTCAACAGATTGAAACATTGAGAGAAAGTTGAGAAGTTGAGGGGTTGAGAAGTTGAGAAAAAATATATAAAAGAGAGCTAACTGCTCATAAGATATGGAGAACGTTTTACAAATAGTTTACTGGATACCATTGCTGCCTTTGATCGGTTTCCTGATCAATGGACTGGGTCGCAATTATCTTTCTAAGGGACTGACCAGTATCATTGGCAGCGGTACTATTTTAGCTGCTTTCGCTATGAGCATCTGGGTTTTCCTTCATGTAAAAGAGGGTGGTGGATATGTAGCGCATTATTTTGATTTTATCTCCGTGGGCAAATTGGTGATCCCTTTTGAATTTAAAGTGGATGAGCTTTCTTCTTTATTCCTTTTGATCATCACAGGCGTTGGCTTTCTGATACATCTTTATTCTACCGCTTATATGCATGAAGAGAAACCGGCGCATTTCGCCCGTTATTTCTCTTATCTCAACCTGTTTGTATTCTCCATGCTATTACTGGTAATGGGTGCGAACTTCGTGATCATGTTCATTGGCTGGGAAGGGGTGGGCCTTTGTTCTTACCTGCTGATCGGCTATTGGTTCAAGAACCAGGAATATAATAAGGCTGCCAATAAGGCCTTCATCATGAATCGTATTGGCGACCTGGCATTCCTGATCGCCATATTCTGGATCATCAGCAAACTTAATACCGTTTCCTACGACGAAGTATTCACTGCAGCCAGCCTGGCGAAATTTTCTGCTACAGATCTTACGGCTATCACCCTGCTTCTTTTTGTGGGTGCTACCGGTAAATCCGCGCAGATACCTTTATATACCTGGTTGCCCGATGCGATGGCAGGTCCTACACCTGTATCTGCATTGATCCACGCTGCTACCATGGTGACCGCGGGTATTTATATGATCGCCCGCTCCAACTTATTATACAGTATGGCACCTTTCACCATGAACCTGGTGGCCATTATAGGACTTGCTACAGCTTTGCTTGCGGCCACGATAGCCATGAAGCAGAATGATATTAAAAAAGTACTGGCTTATTCTACCGTTAGTCAGTTAGGCTTTATGTTCCTGGCATTGGGTACAGGTGCTTATGTAGCGGCTGTTTTCCATGTGATGACCCATGCCTTCTTCAAAGCGCTTTTATTCCTTGGAAGCGGCAGCGTGATACATGCAATGGGTGGTGACCAGGATATCCGTAACATGGGTGGACTCAGTGGTAAACTGAAGATCACCTTCATTACTTTCCTGATAGGTTGTATCGCTATTGCAGGCATTCCGCCATTCAGCGGCTTCTTTTCTAAAGATGCCATCCTGTTAAGCGCATACATCAAGAGCCCGATATTTTATGGCATTGCGCTGTTCACCGCATTGCTTACCGCTTTTTATATGTTCCGTTTGTTCTTTGTCAGTTTTACCGGAACCTTCCGTGGAACAGAAGAACAGAAACATCATCTGCATGAAAGTCCATGGGCAATGACCCTTCCTTTGATCATACTGGCGGTCCTTTCCATAATAGGAGGATTCGTAGGTGTGCCGGAGGTGATCAGTCATGGAGGCGATAAACTCACTGCATTTTTAAGTCCGGTTATTCCTGTGCATGAAGGCCATGAAGTTTCTGCTTCTACCGAATATATGCTGATGGGATTATCTACCGGTCTTGTACTGGTAATGATCATCGCGGCCTGGTTCATTTACCGTAAGTACAGCGCAAAAGAGAATACCGGGCTGGCAAAAGTGCTGGAGCATAAATGGTATGTGGATGAATTTTACGAAGCCATCATTGTAAAACCACTGCATAAACTGGGTGGCTTTTTGAATAATGTAATTGAACGTTCGGTGGTGGATGGGTTAGTGAATGGAGTGGGTAAGGCCGTAAATTATGGAAGCCGGCAGCTTCGGCTGCTGCAAAGCGGGCAGGTAGGCAGCTATGTGTTGCTGATGGTGCTTAGTATGGTATTGATCTTTGTATTACAGTTCTTTTTGAGAAAATAAGTTTTAATGATCGCTCTACTGCTTATACTTGTTCCCCTAGTTACTGGCTTCGCCACTTTCTTTTTAAAGAATGACCGAACCGCCAGGGCCTGGGCATTGTTCGCATCGGTCGCCACACTGGCGGTCGTTATTACCGGATTGACCATTTGTAAAAATGATGCCAGCTGCCTTAGCTATTCGGCCAACTGGATGTCATTGCTGAACAGCAGTTTCACAGTGAAGCTGGATGGAATGGGTCAATTGCTTTGCCTGTTGAACGCCGTGGCTTATCCAATAGTGATGCTGGCTACCTGGAAGACCTCCTATAAGAAGGCCCATAATTTTTATGCCCTGATGTTATTGGCCCAAGCGGGTATGATGGGTGTATTCCTGGCCATGGATGCCCTGCTGTTTTATTTTGCCTGGGAACTGGCCCTGATACCGATGTATTTTCTCTGTTCACAATGGGGTGGGGAGAAGAGGATCGCTGTTACGTTCAAATTCTTTGTTTATACTTTCCTTGGTTCACTGCTGATGCTGATAGGGATCCTGTTTGTGTATTCACATACGCCTTTGCAGAGTTTTTCTATTGAGCAGTTTTACAATGCCAAATTAACCGTGGGAGAAGAGCAGATCGTATTCTGGCTGATGTTTGTCGCCTTTGCGATCAAAATGCCCATATTCCCTTTCCATACCTGGCAGCCCGATACCTATGAGCAATCGCCTACGGCCACTACCATGATCCTTAGCGGGGTGATGGTGAAAATGGGTGTATTTGCCCTGCTTCGCTGGTTATTGCCTGTTGTGCCAATCGCTGCTTTTCAATGGGGAGATGTGGTGACGTCAATGGCGGTGATCGGAATGATCTATGCTTCGCTGATCGCCATTCGGCAGGATGACCTTAAAAGACTGGTGGCTTATTCTTCCATTGCGCATATAGGATTAATGGCCGCGGCCATCTTCTCGGAAAATAATAGTTCGGTACAGGGTGCCATGATACAGATGTTCAACCACGGTATCAACATCATCGGTTTGTGGATCGTAGTAGAGATCATCGAAAGGCAATTTGGTACCAGGAAGATCTCCGACCTTGGCGGGTTGGCACAGAAGGCACCAGCTATGGCCATTCTTTTGGTTATTGTTGCCCTGGCGAATATTGCGTTGCCACTCACCAATGCTTTCCCCGGAGAGTTCCTGATGTTCAATGGCATCTTTAATTCAGGGGTAACGCAGTACAGTAAACTGTTTACAGTACTGGCCGGACTCAGCATCATTCTTTCAGCGGTATATACGCTGAATATGATCCGCAAAGTTTTTTATGGAAATACCAATGAACTGACGGCATCCGCAGTGGATATCAGTTTGAATGAGAAAATAGCCCTGGCCATCATCGTAGGTATCATATGCTGGTTTGGGATCTGCCCGCAGTCATTGCTTAACCTGGCAAATGATACGAGCAATTTCATTTTGGAAAAAGCGAACGTTTTACCATTATTAAAGAAGTAGTAAGCGCAATTATATGAATGTATTGATCATATCGGCCGTTTGGGGAGTACTCATGATGTTCAGCGGTGTACTGCTGAAAGGAAAAGCTCCCATTAGGATCCTGGCCATCGCGGGCATGCTCGCGCTGGTACTGGTGAATGTGCTGGAAATGCAGGGCATAAAGATCTTCCACATCCAAACAGAAGGATTGATGAAATATGACAGGCCAGCCCTGCTCTTCATTGGCATCGCTACTGTAACCACTTTCCTTTATTTATTGTTATCTGCCCGCGATATGGAAAAGGTAGGGGCCTATAACAGCGAATACTTTGCGCTTATATTTTTTATCATCTGTGGTATCGACCTTACCAGTTCCTTCCAGTCATTGCTGATATTGTTCCTTGGTATCGAGATCATCTCTATTCCGCTTTATATTCTTACTGGTTCTGATAAACGAAACCTGAAAAGCAATGAGGCTTCGCTGAAGTATTTTCTGATGGGATCTTTTTCCACCGGACTGATGCTGATGGGTATTGCCCTGATCTACGGAGCCAGGGCCAGTTTCGACCTAAGCGCGATCAATACCGTGGTAGATGGAAAAACATCTGTGTTGCTTACCGCGGGTATGTTGTTGCTGATGTTCTCCATGGCCTTCAAGGCATCGGTAGCTCCCTTCCATTTCTGGACGCCTGATGTATATGACGGGGCGCCTACTGTATTCACTTCCTTCATGGCTACCGTAGTAAAGGCAGCTGTGTTCATCGCGTTCATCCGTCTTTTTTCTGATGCGTTTGGGAAATTCCAGCCCCAATGGCAGATGATCGCCGGTATACTTACAGTGGCTACCTTATTCATTGGTAATATCACGGCTGTATTCCAGCAAAGTGTAAAAAGAATGCTGGCCTATTCCAGTATCGCACAGGCGGGCTTTATGATGTTTGCCGTTTATTCCATGAGCGCTGAAGGCAGGGAAGGGCTGATACTTTATGTAACGGCTTATAGTCTTGCCACCATCGGCATTTTCGCAGTGCTGATCAAAATGCAGGATTACACCTTTGATGGTTTCAATGGTTTTGCAAAGCGGCAGCCCCTTTTGGCTGCTACCACTACTATATTTCTTCTCTCGCTGGCGGGTATTCCGCTTACGGCCGGCTTTATCGCCAAATTCTATATGCTGAAAGCGGCCCTTGCCGGTGGACAGCATCTCTGGCTGGTGATCTTCGCCGTATTGATGGCGGCAGTATCCGTGTATTATTATTTCCGCGTGATCCAGGCCATGTATTTCCGCGATAGCGAAACTGATGCCCATGAATTACCGGTCTCCCTGTCTTTTAAATGGACATTGGTTGTTTTGGCAGGGCTGGTCATTGTTCTGGGTGTATTCCCGGATATATTGCTGAGCTGGTATTATTTTTAGAGAGCAGTGAGGGTTTCTCAACCCCTCAACTTCTCAACAGCTCAACTTCTCTTCCTATCTTCGCTCCATGAAATTCGCGGATATACTCGCTCTCGCATTCCGCACGGTCAAAGGCAATCGCCTGCGCACGGGGTTAACCGTATCCATCATCGCATTTGGTATCATGGCGCTGGTAGGGATCATTACGGCCATTACGGCCATGAACCAGAAATTCACAGAAAGTTTTTCTACGATGGGAGCCAATGGATTTTCCATTCGCTTTAAAGAAAGGGATATCCGTTTCGGGGGTGGCAATAGTTCAAAGATGACCGTTTCAAAAACGGGAAAAAAGGAAAAAAAATCCAACCTGGGAAGGAATATTACGAAGGAGGAGGCAGAGCTATTTGTTGACCGGTTTGATTTTCCTTCGGTGAAAAGTATTTCCATTTTCGGGGGAAGAAGCAATATTGTTTCCTATCGTAACCGTAAGACCAATCCCGATGTATTCATGTTTGGCGCTGATGAAGGGTATGCTCTGCTGAACGGGTTCTCTATCAAATATGGCCGCAATTTCAATAAACTGGATGTGCGCAGCGCCTCCAATGTTTGCATACTTGGTTATGATGTGGCCGATAAATTATTCAAGGCAGGTGCCGAGACCGCCATTAATTCCGTGGTGCGTATCAATAATATCCCTTATCGGGTACTGGGGGTATTAGAGAGCCGGGGATCCACTTTTGGATTCAGCAGGGATAATATGGTAATGACCACCTATTCTAACCTGGATAATAATTTTCCATCGGGCTTCTCTTTTGTGATAGGTATCATGTCGAATGACCTTTTAAAAGTGGAGCAGGCCATGGGCGAGGCTGAGAGCCAGTTCAGGGCCATACGCAAGCTGGCCATTACCGAGGCCAGTAATTTCGTGATCGACCGCAGCGACAGCGTGGTGGAGAAGGCCATGAATAGCCTCCGTTTCCTTACGGTGTCTGCCACCGTGATCGGGCTGATCACCCTTATTGGGGCTGCCATAGGCCTTATGAATATCATGCTGGTATCGGTGAGTGAAAGGACCCGGGAAGTGGGCCTTATTAAGGCCATTGGGGGAAAGAGCCGGATGGTCAGTCGCCAGTTTTTGCTGGAGGCCATCATTATAAGCGTATTGGGTGCCATTTTCGGTATAATATTGGGGATAATGGTAGGGAACCTGTTCTCCATGGTGCTGAAAACCGGCTTTGTGGTGCCCTGGAACTGGGTATTTTATGGAATAGCGATCTGTACCCTGGTGGGCTTGCTGGCAGGGCTTTACCCCGCCCTGAAAGCCGGTAAATTAAACCCTATCGAGGCACTTCGATACGAATAGTCGTTAGCCTGCTGATTCTCCTTAAATTTCCCGCCATCGAATTCTTTTTAAATTATTTAGCCGGGGTTGTTTCGTATCAAAAAATCATTAACTTGACGCACATTTTTCGCGGTTTTTCAATTAGAATTGTGCCCCTGAAAGATTAGTATACTAACATTTAAAATTTAAAAATTAAGATCATGGCAGAGATTAAACCGACTGCATCTGTTAAGGCTACTTCTGTTCAACCAAAAAAAAGCGGCAATTTGATTTCATGGATCGCTCCGGTTGCTTGTATCATTGTGGGTTACGCATTCTGGCGTTTTGTACTGGGTGATCCCGGTGGATTTAATGAGCCTGCTACCTCTGGTGGTATCTGGCCTCAGCACAAATCTCCAAAAGATGCCCTGCACAGGATCTATGAGGGTGGTATCATTGTACCTCTGCTGATCGGTATGTTCCTGATGGTGGTGGTATTCTCTATTGAGCGTTTTCTTACCATCCGTAAAGCATTGGGCAGCGGTAATATCTCTGATTTTATCCGTAAAGTTCAATATCATTTGGCTAACCGTAACGTAGATGCGGCCATGAGCGAATGCGATAAGCAACGCGGTTCCGTAGGTAACGTGATGAAAGCCGGTCTCCGCCGTTATAAAGAAATGATCAACGAAGGCGGTCTTAATATTGACCAGAAAGTGATCGCTATCCAGAAAGAGGTAGAAGAAGCTACTGCGCTGGAACTGCCTATGCTGCAGAAGAACCTGGTATTCCTTTCTACTATTACATCGGTTGGTACCCTGATCGCCCTGTTGGGAACGGTATTGGGTATGATCCGTTCCTTCGCCGCGCTGGGTGAAGGTGGTGGAGCTGGTGCCGCTGGTCAGCTGGCTGTTGGTATCTCTGAGGCCCTGTATAACACGGCCCTGGGTATCGGTACTTCCGCCCTGGCACTTATTATGTATAACGTGTTTACCACTCGTATTGACTCGATCACCTATGGTATCGATGAATCAGGTTTCACCCTTACCCAAAGCTTTGGTTCTCTTTATAAGTAAGAGGCCCGCTTTGTATGGAAAAACTCAGTTCATTCATCTCATTATTAAATCGTAGAAAACATGCCGAGTGTTAAAATACCGAAGAAGAGTACGGATACGGACATGACGCCCTTTGTGGACATCGCGTTCCTGATCCTTTCTTTCTTCATCATGGCGACCAAATTCAAGCCACCGGAGCCCGTGGAGATCACCACGCCTGGTTCCGTATTATCTCAGGCACTTCCTGAAAGTAACGCCGTTCTTATCTCCATCGATTCCACCAATAAAGTATACTATGCTTTATTGTCTGAAAAAGAGCCGGAGAAATTCGACGACGTTATCAACGGAGTGAACAGCACGCAAAATCTGGGACTGACACCTACAGAGATCAGGAATTTCCGTAAGACCTATATGGTCGGTGTTCCATTTGCCGGATTGAAATCGTTCCTGAATGTTGACCCTAACGAGCAGGCCAAAGTAGACCAGCCAGGTATCCCGGTACTGGACTCCACTAATAACCAGTTGTTATGGTGGATCCGCTTGACCAAGGATGCCTTTAAAGGACAGCCGTTGAAATTCCTGATCAAAGGAGATGGTAATTCCAAATACCCGGCTTTTGAAGCAGTAGTGGATGCCCTCCGTAAGAATGAGGAATTCAAATACGAACTGGTTACTTCTTTGGAAGATGTGCCACATGGCAGCGAGCTGAAGAAAGTGCAGAGATGGCAAACAAAATAATTAAACAAAAAAGCATTTAATATGGCTAGTATAGATACCGGTGGGGATGGTGGTCATAAAAAAGGCCCGGGCGTAAAGAAAGCCAAGAAACTTTCTACGCGGGTGGATATGACGCCCATGGTGGACCTGGGGTTCCTGCTGATCACGTTCTTCGTGTTCACAGCGACCATGCAGACGCCAACGGCCATGGACCTCAACATGCCTAAGGATATCAAGGATAAGGACAAGGAGACCGAAGTAAAACAATCGGGCGCCCTCACCCTTATGCTTGGAAAAGGCAATAACATTTATTATTACGAAGGACAGCTGGAAGTAAGTGCCGAAAAGAATAATTTCAAGCAAACCACTTTTAAAGAGGTTCGTAAGATCATTCTTGATAAGAAAGCGGAAGTGATCGGCAAACACTACCATAATCCTGAGATCTGCAACCCTATCCAGGAGAGCGCCAAGAAAAAAGGCGATCCCGACTGGCAGGATGCCTGCAAGGATGTGGACTTCGTAGTGATCATTAAACCTGATGCGGATGCGACCTATAAGAACACGGTGGATATTCTCGATGAGATGACCATCAACCAGGTAAAGCGTTATGCAATGGTGAAGATCACCGATGTGGAACTTGGCCTGATCAAGGCAACTGAACAAAGTACAGGGATAAAATAACCATGACGGGTTATGGATTTTGGTCCATGCCCGCATCTAATAAAAAACTGAATCATGGACGCAAACAAGATCTTAAGTGCCGACATACTTGATCTGGTCTTCGAGGGCCGGAACAAAGATTATGGCGCGTATGAGCTGCGCAAGACCTATAATAAGAGGATCGGTCGCGCCCTCCTGATCACGGCGGTAATTGCTTTGCTGGCACTGGTAGGGTCCCTGCTGGCTACTGCAAAGAAAGGCGCCAAGAAGATCAAGACCCAGGAGGTGACCATCCAGAATTTAAAGACCGAGGAGAAAAAAGAACCGCCCCCGCCACCCCCGCCGCCTCCCCCAAAACAGGAGCCGCCTAAAGTGGAAATGAAGCAGTTCACTCCGCCTGTGATCAAGAAGGATGAGGAAGTGGAAAAACCACCTCCACCACAGGAAGAACTGAAAGACGTGAAGATCGACGTTAAAGACCAGGAAGGTATCAAAGACGTGGGTATCGTTACCCCTACCGTTATCGACGAAGGTAAAGGCGTGGTAGAAGAGAAGAAAGAAGACGACGAGAACAAGATCTTCGATAAAGTGGAGATCGAAGCCGGTTTCCCTGGTGGTGATGCCAAATGGAAACGTTATCTCGAGTCAAACTGTAATGGACAGGTAGCCACTGATAATGGTGCCCCTGAAGGAACTTATACTACCCTTATCCAGTTCGTAGTGGATAAAGAAGGTAATATCAGCGACGTTCGTTCTTTGACCAACCATGGTTATGGTATGGAAGAAGAAGCGATGAGGGTAATTAAAAAAGGTCCGAGATGGACACCCGCCGTACAGAACGGCCGCCAGGTAAAAGCTTATCGTAAGCAGCCGATCACGTTCCAGGTTACCGGAGAATAATTTTTCCATCTAAGAATATTTTGAGGCTCTCCTTATTTGGGGGGCCTTTTTTTTGGTTGAGCTGTTGAGGGGTTGAGCTGTTGAGGCTAATCCCGTGTAAAATTGATTATTACTGTGAATGAAAACATAGTTAGGAGGTTGATCGTTTAGAGAAGTCCTTTAGCACGTGGGAAATGTAGTGAGCTAAAAAAAATAATGAATCTTCACTCAACCACTCAACCACTCAACAGCTCAACTATATTTGTGATATGAACAATTCCTGGTCAGATACGATAGTCGCCCTCGCCACCCCACCCGGTGTGGGAGCCATTGGCGTGATCCGGTTATCGGGAACAAAGGCCATTGAAATAGTGGATGTCTTGCTGCCATCGAAAGATCTTAAAGCACAGAAAACACATACCCTTCATGTAGGCCTTCTAAAAGAAGGGGAGCAGGTATTGGATGAAGTGGTGATATCGCTTTACAGAGGGCCCAGGTCCTATACTGGGGAAGATGTGATCGAGATCAGCTGCCATGGTTCGCCATTTGTGCAGCAGCAGGTGATCGATGCCTGCATCCGGGCCGGGGCCAGGTTGGCTAAGCCCGGTGAGTTTACGCAACGGGCATTTTTAAACGGCAAGCTTGACCTTACCCAGGCCGAGGCCGTGGCCGACCTTATATCCGCCAATTCAAAGGCCTCACAGAAGTCGGCCCTGCATAATATCAGGGGCGGTTTCTCGAATGACCTGAAGGCATTAAGAGAAAGGCTTATCCGCTTTAGCGCGATGATAGAACTTGAATTAGATTTCTCCCAGGAAGATGTGGAATTTGCCGACCGCAAAGAATTCTATGCACTCATCTCCGAACTCAACTCCTCAACAGCTCAACTTCTCAACAGCTTCTCTCTCGGTAACGTGATCAAAAACGGCGTCTCCGTTGCTATCGTAGGCAAGCCCAATGCCGGCAAGAGTACGTTGTTGAACAGTTTACTCAATGAGAACCGCGCCATCGTTTCCGAGATCCCAGGAACCACCAGGGATACGATCGAAGAGGTGTTGAATATTGATGGGATCTTATTCCGCCTGATAGATACTGCCGGTATCCGTGAGCATACACATGATATAATAGAATCTGCAGGGATTGAACGTAGTTTAGAAAAGATACAGTCAGCAGATCTGGTTTTATATGTTTTTGATGCTGGGCAAGATTCGCCCCAGGAATTGGATCAGCTCACAGCTCAAGGCCCACAGCTCACGGCTCTTCTCCGCGTTGCAAATAAAATTGACCAATACGACTCAACCACCATTCATCAAAAATGGCAGCATCTCGACGATGTCGTTTTTATTTCTGCTAAGAATAATATCCATACTGAGGTGCTTAAAGAAAAAATGGTCGATGCCGTATTAAAAGGCCAGGTGCAGACCGAGAACACTGTGATCACCAATGCCCGTCATTACCATGCCCTGAAGCAGGTGCTAACCTCCTTAAATGATATCCGTTCCGGTCTGGATAATAAACTTCCAGGCGATCTGCTGGCATTGGATATTAGACGTTGCCTTCATTACCTTGGAGAGATAACGGGTGAAGTGAGTAATGAGGATATGCTGGATTATATTTTTTCGAAGTTTTGTATCGGAAAGTAACTATCTTTCCTTTGTTTCATAAATGCCTGTTATTGTTAGCTTTTAGCTGATTTATCTTTCTTTTATTTGTTGCCCAACTCCACTTTTTTACCTATATTTGTTGCCTGATTGTTGCCCAGATTTGTTGCCCACAAATCAGGCAACACTCGGGAGAGAACATGCTACATCAGCTACAAGCTGCTACATGTAGCAACAACAGGCAACAAAATGAGCAGCAACATTCGTCTTCAAAAAACTTGTCAGCACTGCGGTAACCGGTTTACCGCCAAGACTACTGTTACACAGTTTTGCTCAGATACCTGTGCCAAGAGAGCATACAAACAACGGAAGCGGGATGAAAAATAGAAGTGGCCATCAAGGAAGAAACCGAGAAAGCCATGTACAACCCTGCCATTTCTCAAAAGGAATTTCTAACCGTTGATGAAGCCTGCCAGTTAATCAACGCCAGCCGATGGACCATTTACAGGCTCATTGACAAAGGCGAACTCAAAGCAGGTAAGTTGGGCAGAAGTACCCGTATCCCCCGAACAGCTATCAACGAACTATTCAAATTAACTGAAGCATGACAGTAACATTAAGACAACGCAAAAAGGGCGATAAAATCAGCCTGTATCTTGATTACTATGGTGATGGTAAAAGAGACTATGAGTATTTGCAATTATACATCATACCCGAGCCGGAGAAAGGCAAGCTCACCAAAGAGCAGAAGGAAGAGAACCGTAAAACAATGATCTTGTGCTGAAACACTTGAAGAAGTTTGCCAAGAATGGTGCATCATTTAAAGACATTGATAAAAACTGGTTGGAAGATTTCAAAACCTATCTCATATCCGAAGCCAAGAGCAAAACCAATAAGCACCTTTCTCAAAATTCACAGTCCTCTTATTTCAGCAAGGTAACAGCAGCTTTGAAGGAAGCAGTAAAAGAAGGTATCATACAAACCAATCCTGCAAACCAGGTGGAGGGCATCAGGTCAGATGATCCTGATAGAGAGTTTCTCACTTTGGAAGAATTACAGGCGGCAGCAAAAGTGGAGTGTGAAATGCCGGTGCTCAAAAATGCTTTCATCTTTTCTGCATTGAGTGGTTTGCGTTGGTCGGATATAGAAAAGCTGGTTTGGTCAGAAGTGCAGCACTCTGAGCAGTCCGGGTATTACATCCGTTTCAGGCAGAAGAAAACAAAGGGAGCAGAAACATTGCCCATTTCAGAACAAGCCTTTTCGCTTTTAGGCGAAAGAAGAAAGCAGGATGATAAAGTATTTGAAGGATTGTATTACAGTGCCTGGCATAACTTAAAACTCCGTGAATGGGTAATGAAAGCAGGTATCACCAAGCACATCACTTTTCACTGTGCAAGGCATACCTACGCCACTTTACAAATTACATTGGGAACAGATATTTACACGGTTTCAAAACTCTTAGGTCACAGGCATTTAAAAACAACCGAAATTTACGCTAAGGTAATTGACCATAAAAAACAGGAGGCCGCCAATAAAATTAAATTAGACTTATAGCGATGGAAGTAAAAGTATTAGACAGCATCATGCACGGTGTATTGAAGCCGTGGAAATTAGACACCACCAACACAAGGCGGTTCACTGAATTGGTGAAAGCTGCAAAAGCAGCTTCACACAATACCAATGCAGAGTTGCTTTCGCAACTCACAGCATTGTTGGTTGATTATCCTTCGCTTCAAAAAAATAGTGGCTGATGAAACCATCGGCAACACAGCATTGCAGCAGCTTTTATATAAAACCGATTTGCCTAAGTATAAAGATGCAGTTACTCACTTTTATTATTTCATAATCACCGGAGAAACACTTCGTGTTTTCAATGCAGTATTGCAGCAAGCTGCAAACTGGACTGAGTTAGTTGATATTCGCTATCAGGTTGGCAAGACCCTTACCAATGTGAGAGTATTAGCCAAGCAGGTAACCACAGAATTAAATGAGCAAGGTTTTACAGCGGTTCCTGATGCACAAAGCAGCGTTGTTCAATTCGCTTTGTATTACTTAAAACATAGCCTCATTCAGCTTTATTTCAGCATACAAGAACAGTTCAAGGCAAGCCTTTCACAAACAACAACCTTAGAAGATTTTTACTTGCTGGATTTGGAAGAGCCATTTCCACAGTTTGCTTATCGGTACTTGTTGGTGAACCTAGTGAAAACAGCCAGGAACAAAACTCCAACAACACCATTCAGGATAAACTTTCCTTTGGCTTCACTGGTGATAAAGAAAGGTTGAAAGCCGTGGTAATCAGTTCTGCCAAAAAATTGAATTACTGAATGAGGACCTGACAAGTTCTTGATACCCTGTTCAAAATATTTACTTCCCGGGATTGGAAGCAATTACGAAAATTCAACTTAGGTTGCGAAACAAAACAATTCCGTTACATCATTGATAAACTTACTCCTCACTTCACCAACCTGAAGTTGAAAACAATTGAAAAGACTGAAATCTTTTTCTCAAAGAATGGAACGAAAATAACTGCAAACAGAATCTATCAGCAAGAAAGGTAGATAACCCCAAAGAAAAGGGCACTATTGACAACATTCTAAAACAAATGCAATAAAAAATATTGAGTTAGGTTGAGATAGCAGATTGAGTGATTAGTAACTCAACCTTTGCCCCTCCTGCATTTACGAGTTTTGCCTTCTTAATCATAAAATAATACAATGGCACACGAAGAATTAATCTTAGACAAGCTCACCGAAATCGCTAACAAGCTGGATGAGCAAAACCTGTTACAAAAAACAGTACTGAACTTTAATGAGGCTTGCAAATATTTAGATGTAAGCCCATCGCATTTGTACAAACTCACCAGTACAAAGCACATTCCCCATTTCTGTCCTCAGGGCAAAAAACTCTACTTCAAACGGGAGGAGTTGGATACCTGGTTACAACGTAACCGCAAATCAGCAGCAGATGAAATTGATCAGATGGCTGCCGATTATGTTATCCGCAACAAACGCAAGAAGTAAGATTTTTTTATTAACTGAAAGAACAGAACAATGGCATCAAGTACCATATTTAAAAATTTCACCGTGCCGGTGGAAAAGAAATCATTGCTTTTAATAGCCAATGATATTGCCTCCGGCAAGTACAAAGCGGAGGTTGAAGAAATCAGGGCATTGCTGGAACAGGGCAAAACGGAAGAAGCTGCCAATAAGAAAAAACAATTGTTGGCCTTCACTCCATCCGCAGTATTTAGCGAGAAAAGGCAAATGCAATTCCTTGAAATGTACAGCGGCTTTGTGCATCTTGATTTTGACAAGCTGACACCGGAACAATTGGATGCAGCATTCAAAGTCATTGCTGAAATCCCTTACACCTTCTTATGCTTTATCAGCCCAAGTGGTAACGGCCTTAAAGTGTTCATTGAAGTGAATACTGAAATTGAACACCACGACATTGCCTATTTGCAGGTGCAGAAGCATTACGAAGAAGCAACAGGTTTAAAAGCAGACCCAAGCTGCAAAGACATCACAAGGCTTTGCTTTATGAGTTATCACCCTGGGCTGTTTAAGAACATCCGTAACGAGAAGTTCAAAGTACAGTTGCCTGAAATCTTCACCCAACCGGAAGTGCAGCCAAAAGCACAGCCAGTAATCCCACCAGTTCAGGAAGAACCCGAAGAGGATCTGAACATCGCTTTTATTTTCAATCAACAAATTCAATTCACCAATCAAAAAACCCAATACACCGATGGAAACAGGAACAATTATATTTATCGGCTTGCTTCTAATTGCAACCGAGCTGGTTTATCGCAGTCCGATACTGAACTTTTATGTACGCAACATTTTGACCTACCTGAAAGAGAAATTAAAGAATCGGTAAAAAGTGCCTATACCCACCATGTAGGCGAGTTTGCAAAGTTTGCAAACACTGCAAAGTTGCAACCTGCAAAGCAGTTGCAGCCATTGCCCGAAGAAGACCCTTTGGAAGATTATTTAAAAACCACTCCCACCATTCCCGATGCAGTGTATTTGCAATGCCTGCAATATTGCAAAGATGGTGCAAGGGCATTTACCGACAAACGAGAACGGGATGTTTTCCTTACAGGTGCATTCTCCATTCTCAGCGGATGTTTGCCCGGTGTAAAAGGAGTGTATGGAGGTAATGAAGTTTTCCAGAATGTCTTTTCATTTGCCATTGCCCCCTGCCGCCAGTGGAAAAGGTGCATTAAAGTCGAAAAGATCTGGCAGACGAATACCTAACACCTGGAAGAAAGGAAGCCGTGAGGCAGAATCACAATACAATCCGGAACTATCCGAACACAAGCAAAAATCAGCAGCAAGAAGAAAGGGCGACACCTCCACAGAAGAACAGCCCTACAAACCCACTTTTTAAAGTGGTTACATTCCGTGCAAATACAAGCTATGCAAAATCGCACGGCATTGGAGCAGAACGAAGGCACCGGCATTATTTGCGAGGCAAGCCGATAACTCTGGGCAATGTATTTAAGAGTGGGGTTCTATTCCAATATGTTTCGGAAATCGTTTCACTCACAAAGGGTTCCCAGTTCCCGGAAAGGCAACAATGAATTTACAAGGAAATACACCACAACTTCCTATTGCTTTATCCGGGACACCAATCAGGTTACAGGCTTAATATCTTCTTCCGAAGATGGCTTATTCAGCCGTTTCATTTTCTATGCGTTTAAGGTGGAGCAAAATGGAAAATCGTTCTCCAATGCCATAACATCAACCTCACCGAGCATTTCAAGTACTGTCCTTAAAGTGTTTTGCCTTTGGTCCAAGTTCTGCAACGGGAAGAAACCATCGCAACCTTAACTAATCAGCAATGGCAACAGCTCAGCAGACCTGCGAGGCATGGCTCCAATGAAGTAACCATGTTCACAGCCGCAAAGCCGCCAGTATTGTAAAACGGGCTGTCCCCTTACCGTACTGTGATGCTGTTTACCGTCTTGCGGAAATTTGGAAATCGGAGAAGCAGCAAACAGGTGCTTGCACCGAAGGGAATTTCAACACCGCTTTGCGGTTACCGGGAAATCTCCCTTCACCACAGTATTTTAATGTTCAACAACCTGCAGCAAAGCAAAGCGGGAAGCCATGCCCAATTCAAAACAGGCGACAGCAAACGCAAGTCTTTGATGCTTTACCATTAGAATTTACCCGCCAAGGCCGTTGGGACTGGCGCAGTTTCAACTTTCCGACCGTACCGTGGATGATATTCTCCACAAGTGCTACCGGGCAAGGCTTTGGAAAAGCTGGGAAGGCCG
>JADKKJ010000010.1 GCA_016720565.1 Chitinophagaceae bacterium | reverse complement strand
TCCCAGCCATAAACGCCTCGTCCCCTGGTAAATCCTTCACCGCCTCCAAAATGGCTTCTATGGCCTCTATTTTGCCTTTATAATGCTCAGGACTTATAGCACTCATTTATAAGCGATTTTAGACCCGAGATCCATCGGGACAAATAAACCTATTGAACCCCCGATCACCACACCGCAGCCCAGCGTTGGCCTTTTGGCGAAGTCCCGACCGTACTCCATAGCGTAAGCGTTTATATCTATTCCGCAGCCTACGTTAAGTCCGAAAATCAAATCCCTTCCTGAAGCTGCGTAAAGCACCCCTCCAAAGGAGTGAATATGCCCTATGACCGTACTTTGCCTATTATCCTTTGCCCTATTCATGGCTCCCATTTGCCCCGAAGATCCCGTACCGTGAACGTATAGAACATTATCTACCTCCCATTGTAAAGCCCACTCCCAGCCCTTTGGAGCGTTCCAAGCCTCCTCAAAGGTCTTTATAAACCTATCCGGCAAGCCTATCGTTTGTGCCTTTCTACGATGTAAAGCCGAATGGTTACCTATACAAACTTTAACTTCTGGAAAAGTCTTATACCATTTCTGCAAAGCCTCAAAAGCTAAATCCGCTTCTTTGCCGGCACTATGCCCATCAGGGTTTGTTTCATGGTAGCTTATCGCATGGTTGTCAATTTCATCACCTATATGGACTACCTGACCAACTCCGAACTTGTTAAAAACCTCATAGCAAAAATTTAAATATTCTGGATGGCAAAACGGCTCATGGGTATCTCCAATTATTCCGACATTGTTCCCGTTTCGATGTTCGCTTATTATAGCGTACTCCTTTTCAGTTAACCTCGGCCTGAATGTTTTCATTAACTAATTTTAATGATTCAATTCGAAGTGCATTGCGTCAAAATTCCTTTCCTTGCCGTAAGAGAAAAAGCCATGTTTATAGAACGTATCCACCATGAACTGATATTCAGGTTTCCCAAATTGGGAACTTGCCCATTTAGTTTTAAGCCCGTTCCTTGCCGGATCGAGATCCACCGCAATTCCCCAACTGTGCCGGCTCCATTTCGTTTTAGACCCTCTCATAAGCCTAACATTGACGCATCCCCCGAAAAGGTCTATGCCTAACTCTTGTAATTTTGGGAGGCCGTAATGAGCCAATAAATCACTAAAAACGGCTTTAAACGGCTCAGCCGCTAACTTGTGGCATTGCATCCTTTTGACAGTTTTTGTCAAGTCCCATGCTATCCGCATCGGATAGGGAAGGTCAATAATGGTTAAATTATCTGCGTCTCCAGGTTGCCCGTATTTGGCTATAATTTGCTCGTCCGTTAGCATGATAGAAGTATTACAATAAACAGGATGCAAAGCAGTTTCCCTATAAGGCCATTCCCCCCGAATAGTTCCTTTTCAATCTTATCGGCTATACTCTTAGGCTTCATAGGTAGATAGTCGAGTGGTAAGCCTCTAAACAGGTTTAAAGACCAGTCGAAACAAACCCTCGCTAAAAGGAGAATAGACAGGCCATATTGCCACCCTTTGAAATAAGCAAAGGTTAAAGCTGCCAAAACGTGAACTAACCCGTTCCAAAAGTGCTTAATCTTATAACCGTTTGCGATTTGCTTCGCATTTATATATGCGAAAAAGATGCAGAATAAAGCGTAAAAGATCATTTTAAAAATACTTTAAGTCCTAAGATTCCAGCCAGTCCACCCAGAAATAAACCAATAGCCCAATTTTCTTGAACCTGCCCTTTGTGAGGATCTACCGTGTATTCGCTAATGCCGTATAAAATAGCCGCAGCGACAATGAATACCCATGATAATATAAATGCCCAGCCCTCCCAGGTTGTTTTTCTATCTTCTCTTTTCATATAAATTTTAATTGTTTACGGAAATTAAATAATACCGCCCCGACTATAATCAACCATATCCACCACGGGATAAAGGTTGTTTTCTTATGCTTAGTTATTGTTACCGTTTTTACTATTTCTCTATTCTTAACCGACCGTAAAGAGTCTATTAATTTATCCTTCTCGCTTATTATACGTTGGTAGAAATTCTTAGAAATAAAAGCGGATGTGATCTTCCCGGTAGCCTTAATCTCGCCCTCTTTGGTTATTGTTACTACATTGGTGATAGTATCATGTGAGGTTATCGTATCAAATAAAACCTCCGCATATTGAGCCTGAATTAACTCAGCCTCATATCTATCCCGTTCACTTATTACGAGTCGTAAAGAGTCCTCTAATACTTTTTCCCTTGTGTTATCTGTTTTTTGTATATCCTTAGTTGATGTGCATCTGGAAAATAACAAAATGACAAAGGCCATTACAATCAAAAGCCCGATCCACACTAAGCCTATTTTTGTTGTTTTCATACTTTTTCTATTTTTTCCGCTTTGCTTGCCCCGAAATAATAACCAGCAACTCCACCAACAAGTCCAGCCCCTAAAAATCCTACAATAATATTCACCACGTCTTTATTCCCATCGGGTATTGGCTTCATTATCAAAAGCACTATTATTATAAAAAACCCTAATACCGAAATAACGGCTAAAATATTCCTGATCTCAGCCGTTCCTATCTTTTCCCAAAGTTTTCTCATTCTTTATTTTGTTTATGATTGTTACCATTTCATCCTTTATAATTCCCTTTAAAGAGGCGACCTCTTCTCTTATGTGCTTCATCTCGCTTCGATAGTGTTTATCCCTCTCATCTGTTACCTTTTTGTAATTGTTCACCAATACAACCAATCCTATAACCAGCGTTACCATGAATATCCCGGAAAGTAAAATCGTTTCAAGCATTAGAAGAACTTTGAAAATGCCATCGAAGCAAGAAACGTAATTACTACCCACATACCTATTGCTAACTTCCAGCCTCCGCTAATTTGAGCTTTCCAGTTTTTCAACTCGGCTAAATCTTGCTCAATTACCGTTAGTTTCTTCTCTTCCAAATTCTTTAACCCGTCTCCTAATCGTTCAATAGCCTCAGAGAGCCTTTCCAGGTGACCCTCCATTTTAATCATAAACTCCCTGTCTGTTAGTTCCATGTCCTTTAAAATGGTTGTGAGTAATTAAACCAACCCCTTGCCGTCATTTCTGCCTTTGTCCAAATCTTAAATCTTGTGCTAATCAAAAGCCGTCCTATCCGTAAAAGGGAATTATTGTTTATGTAATTTGTTACCGTATTCTTTTGGGTGGTGGTGAGTGAACCGTACACCCCTGTTATCCAGTTAGTAATTTGGGTAGCCGTGATATTGCCTTTTGGGAGATTAAATGTGGAATCAATTTCTAACGCAATAGAATCGTTTGTAGGGTGCTTAATATACCCGAATAAGTATTGAGTTACATCGGTACCTGCGGGTCTTGATAACTGGTAAAATTTAGCGGAAACATTGAGTGCCTTGTTTACCGGATTATTCATTGTCGGGATGACAAAATAATGCTGCCCCCTGGCCTGAATGGAAAATAGTAGTATGATTAAAAGTATTCTCATTAAAATATAGTATAGTAGGTATTTATATTTGATTCAATGCTTGTCCTGTCAGATGATTTATTAGAAGGATAAAAAATCGCTTCAGAGATATTACCATTTGCGAAGTTTGACCCGTTCCTTAAACCTATATAATTGTATGTCGTTGACCCACTAACCGAACCGCTTAGACCTGTAACGGACGAACCGTTCCTAAATAATGTTAAAGCCCCTGAATTTCTAAAGGAAGAAAGCAATCTAATTCCCGTTAATCCATCCGTTCCACCTACATAAGTATTGTTTGAAGTGAAATATATATTTCCATCAGTAAACTGAATGGCATTATACGGCTCTCCGGTTGCGGAATTTGCAAATATGAAAAGTTGGTTTCCTGTTGATGACCTTGCTTGAACTCCAAAAACAGAGAAGTCGGAATTGATAGCAAGTGTAGAGGTTAGTGAAAAAGCATCAGTTGTTCCATCAAATTTTAATGTAGGCATTGCCCCCTGACGGAAAATAACCCCATTATCCATTATTTGAGGCTGATTACCTGCGGATGTTTGATAGGCATCGTTTGAGGAACCTGACTGGTCATACCATTTTACAATAAACCCATCATCTGCGCCGCCTGTTCCTACAAAGGATTTTAAGGAAGCAGTATCTAAACCACAACCCGTAAATCCAATATCCTGTTCTGTATTATCGCTTGACCTTCTTACTCTAATAGCTGAACCAGAATAAGAGGAAGATAATTTTCTAAGGGAATAAGCGGCGGCAGCCCCTGAATAAGTATCAAGTAAATAAGAACAACCGCTTACAGTCGCTTTAGCTACATAATAAGGGTTAGCCCTGATAACCGATTGCCCAGATGCAACTGTAGTACACCAAAGGAATAATATGGTTAGAAATTTCCTCATCTTCTCTTTTTATATCCTAATAATGTGAGTGAAAAATATGTCGGCTTAGTTGTTACTGTTTCTGTTTTTACCCAAACCCAAACACCAGGGGGAATCTTTGAATTATCTGGAGTGGAAGAAGCACCCGTTGCCGTGTTTGTTAAAGTAGCCGGACTGTTAACTAATTTGGTAGCCCCTGCCGTTACGTTTATAGAATCGTTATAATAAACAGTAGGAACAAGTGAAGGGGAAGTGCCTTGTAAGACCGCCCGAATGGAAGTGATAACTAAAGTATCTGAACCATCGTTATAAAATGACCCGTAAATAGTTGAAGTGGAAAACGAAGTCGTATCACCTGCCTGACCGCCACCACCACCAAAAGAGGCGAGAGAGATGGTATCTTGCTGCCTTGTGAAATCACCTGTATTGATATATTTAATAGTACCTGTTGAACCTTTTACTACCAAGCTATCATCTTTTGTCCCTGAGGGTATATTAGGAAACTGAATACCACGGTCAGCATAAAGCCCACCACTTTTTATGTTTAATAACGAATCTCCTCTTGTCGCACTTCCGATTGTGGCTGCACCACGAACTGCACCCGATGGACTTAACCCTAAAAATATATGCCCATCTAACCCTGAACCTTGTTTAGCACCAGGAGATAAGTAGATATGTCCACCATCTGAATTTGTTGAAGTTCCCGCAAAACCACCTTTGATTGAAACGTACCCCGCACTTCCGCCCGAAGTTCC
This sequence comes from Chitinophagaceae bacterium, assembly GCA_016720565.1. Taxonomy (GTDB): domain Bacteria; phylum Bacteroidota; class Bacteroidia; order Chitinophagales; family Chitinophagaceae; genus JJ008. The sequence goes on along the minus strand of JADKKJ010000010.1, from coordinate 732 downwards.
CTGACCACCCGTACCTGCTGCAATATTTATTACCCCTGCCGTTCCACCGTTGGTTGTTCCAAGCCCACCATCCCCTGCGGTTAAATTAATGTCTGCACCGGTTCCACCTACACCCGTTGTAGGCGTTCCAGTTATGTTTCCACCATTGCCACCTGTGATATTTATAACCCCTGCATTTCCACCTGAAACAGTTCCAATGGAATAAGAGGAAGCACCACCCGCACCACCTGTTATTATTAGCGGTGAAACATGGGCAGTTCCATTAGTACCACTTACCGATGCCTTTGCATTTTGGGAAATGGTGAATAATCCCATGTTACCGAATGTAAAGTTGTAAGCACCACCCGCTATCGTATTGTTCCCTGTTAATGTAATCCCTGCGGTTAATGTCTGTTGCCATGTAGGAGTAGGAATGGTTGCCCTCACCTGTGGAAAAACCGTAGCACTATCGAACTTCACCCCGATTTGATTTGAGGTTGCACTATCCATGATTATCCCGTAGTTAGAACCGATAGTTTTAATATTGTTAGTATTTGGAATCGCTAACCGATAAGCAGATCCTACGTTGGAATTATAATAAGTGCCACCAATTGAATCCTTTATCGCATGATACCTGCCAGAAATTTTAAACTGAATAGAATCTTTGCCGGGTGTACGGTAAATAGTATCAACGGAATTTCCACCACTTCCTGTCGTTAGATCAAAATCAACCCCGTTTTCATTTATATAATG
>JADKKJ010000009.1 GCA_016720565.1 Chitinophagaceae bacterium | reverse complement strand
GAAAGTTTCAAACATGTCGATGAAACTCATTAAACAAAACCTCATCATCAAAATCCGCAATCCTACGCGGCTCAATAATCCGAGGCGCAATAGCAAGCGACCCATTCATAACAATAGAAAACTGTACGCCTTGATATTCCATCAAAACAGTAGAACCCTTAACATGCCCCGCAACATCTAGCGCGGCATTGAGAGCCTCAGAAAGCGACATATTATCAGATGCCAAATTAATCTTAATCATTTCATACCCCTAAAATAGACCCACAATACACCAGCCCCCAAAAGGAGGCCGGTTATTAGACCGTTAAAATACTCTGCCTCGCTCATTATTACTTCTTCACTTTTGCTTTGCTGTCATCGGCAACCGGGGCAGGCAGAGCCGCCAATTTCTTCTCCAAGCGCGAAATAGGGCTTTCTTCCTCAGCCTCAATCAACGGGGTAGCACGATAAGAGTAACCTACTGCAACCGATTCATCCATAACCGCCGAAATATCAAACGCGAAATCTACAGCGGAAGCTCCGCCAGTCAATTGAGCGCAAACCAAATCCAGCGCAACATCTGGCAGGAAGCAAACGGCGCTATCCGAAATTGCGCCGGAATTTTCACCCGACAGCGCAATAGCGCGGAATTGCCCGGTAAGAGCACGCCATTCGCCGAAATCCGAAACGCCTTCTTTCACGCCTTGAGCGGAACCCATAAAACGAACAAGATTCAGCTTGCCATTCTCGCCATGCTTGGAAATAACGGCAGCATTGACCTTGCCAAAGACTTTAGCAATAGAAATTTTCTTTTGAAGATTGACTGACATGATTTTGACCCTATAAATTAAATGGTGCGAAATTACACCTGTAAGGGGTTTCCCCCTTACAGCTAGAATTTCTCGTGAGGCTGGACAACTTCCATGTCTTTGCGTCGAATGATCCACACGGATTCGATGCCGGGATAGTTTTGGATTTTACGCCCGTGGCGTCTGGCCTCCATGACGGTATCGAAACCGCAAACAAAAAATTCTCTCGCGTTTTGTTCACCGTTCGGAAAGTCAAGAAAACAGACAGCGCTTGCCATGAGCAGGTAAGCACTATCCACCGTAATCTTACGACCTTGCAAATTGAGTTCCATTTTCTTCCCCTTTAGACCATGGCGACCTGCCATGTAAAGAATTTTACTTTCCAAATTTTTTAACGTCAACAAATTTTCGTGAAATATTTCGATGCACAAAATTAGGCGCATGAGAAAGCGAAAACGATGGGGCGGCGTTTGCCCACTCGACTTTAGCGCCCCGGCAAATTTTCACAACGTCATTACCAGACAGGCGAACCCCCTTGCTGGCAAGTTTAATGCACGAATTCCCTGAGAAGGCGGCGTACAATTTCTTTCCAGCAATTGCCAGCCTATCAGCTTCCCCTTCGCATTTCCACGCACCCAAAATTGAATTGTGCTTTTCACCGTGGAATTCTTCGCAGATGATTGAATCTGTATCGCAATAGATAGGGCGCTCCGATAACGCGAGGCCCTCCAATAGCTTTGCCCGACTTGCCCCTGTAATGCTTGCTGCGGTGGCAACGTCAAAATAACTTTTCGCATTAGATTTCTTTCTCCATATTTGATAATCTCCATGTGACTCAAATAAATCCCATTCAGCCCATTCCTCACGGGAAAGCTCGCCAATATCCCCTATGATTTTATAATCATAATAGTTGTCAGGATTTTGAGCAAACTTGCCGTAAGGGGTATTTAAAAGAAGCTTGGCAAAAATCTCGCCTATTTTATCCCCATTCTTTTTGCACGAAACCTTTTCATCGGAATAAATATCAACGTATTCCCCAAAACTTATAAGTTGCTGAGGGACAAATGCGCATATAACGCTAGTAATGTCAGCCAGACCATATTTAATAGCTGCCTGTATTTCATGGGACGTTGTAAAGAAATCCCCATTTGGAATTTCAAACGAAAGGCCAGTCTTAAGTCTTTGACAAAACGCACCGCGATTATTAGCTCTAATATGAGCAAAATAAGGTCTGTCACCAAATCCACGTAATTTCCCCTCAGCCGTCAATTTAGGATTAATCGGGCAGGCATAACCCCGCCCTACTGGATGAATGACGTTTTTCATCCGATCCGGATACATTGAATTAACATCGAATATTTTAAACTTGCCTTTTATTACCCCTGTTTCAAAACACTGTACACGCCCACCAAAATAAAAATCCCTGAATTTTGTATCATGTGCCTCGTTGCCCGTTGGGAATGGATGAATTTCCCGCAATTTCCCCATAGCTGTCCCACCTATCGTAAGTTTCGAGCCGAATCTTTCATTGAATGCCAATACCAAAGAATAAAGATACTCACAATCTTTAGCCAAATAATGAAGAATGTCGGCTTTGTTCGCTTCCCTCTTATCTCGCTCGAATAGACCATAATCAATATCATCCTTTTGATACTCTTTCAAAGGAATAGGAATAATTGAATAAGAATCACGTAACTCATGATTACCAACAAATCCGGCTTTAGCGATTCGCCCATTAATAAGTTTAAGCGGGTTATTAAGCCAAGGAAGCAGATAGAAAAAATCAAACTTACCGCCATTATGAGCATAAATAATATGCTTACATTCCAAGGTTGAAATAAAATCAACAAGATATTCTGCACAATTGTCGCCCCAAAATTCTTGATAGATTTCCCCATTGTAAAATCCGGCAGCGAAAGGTTTTGGCACTCTCCCGAATAGAAACGGGTCAGTCTCAAAATCAATGACGGCTATTTTTACGCTTTCTTTTTTTCTTGCCATTTTCTTCCCCAGACATATCGCTATAACCTTCAGGCTTATGAATGCTGACCACATTCATGTGCGTTATTAAACGCTCCCGTAATAATGCCGTTGCTTCTTCACCATACTTTTCGTGATCTTTTGGTTGCCACGCGTTCATATATCCGGAAAACATTTCCATATTAAACGCGGTTAATTTGCTGAAGTTTGCCTTTCCCCCGATATTTACCATTATGTAATGCTTGGCGTCGCGCATGACATCGAAACTGCCGTCATCCGGTAAATTCTCAAAATCGACAGCGCCGTATTTAGCGAATAATTTTTCGGCGGTTTTAAAAATATCTTTCCCAGCTTTATAAATCCGCCGTGTCATTCTATCGCCCGGCTTACCAATTGTTATTGACTTGTCACGGTTTATTTTTACGGCTTGACCGCCGTCATTCGGGATAAACACTTTTACCATGCCGGATTTTGTTTTAACCTTTGGCGTATAAACATCAATTTCTTTTGCTGTTTCTTTGCTGACGACGCGCATAGTGAAATTTTCAGGATGTTGCGCTAATTGTTTATTTGCATTATATTGTTCTCGCGCTTTTCGCATTTCATATTCTGTAGGATTGCGGCGCAGGTCAAAATTTGTAATTCCAGCCTTATTAAGAGCGGCTGCCCGTTCTTTAAATAACGCCTTACCTTTTGGAGAAATTGCCATGAAAATTGAAACCCCTAATGATGACAAAGCCCCTAAACAGGGCGCCCCGGATGACCAGACCGGCATCGCTGACGATACGCCATCGGCGCCAGTAGGTCAAGTCTTACATGATGCTAGCGAAGACCTGCGCCCTGTAGGAAAAATCTCACTAGGCGCGATTGTGCAAGCTCATGAGGGCACGCACCCCGGATTCGATCCTGCAATCCATGCAGTAACGGATGATGGCACGCCAAAGCGCCGCGCCGATGGTTCCTATGCGCTTAAACGGGGGCGGAAATCCGGCCAGACGAATTCACTGCCCCCAAAGGGCGGTGCTACTGCTACCCCTCAGAATTCGCAAGCCATTTCCGCTGAACCTGTTGCGGCTGGCCCGGTTCGCATTGCCCCTGACGAAGCCGCCAGACAATCCGCAAACCTTGTAATTAATATGGCCGTCTGGATTTGTGGTGAAGAAATCGGCAAGCCTAATGACAAGGCAGAATCTGAAGGGCTTAAAATTTCTTTCGTGAATTATTACGAGGCGCGAGGTGTTCCCAATATTCCGCCAGAATTGGGTCTGTTTGCTGCTCTTGGAAGTTATATCGTTCCCCGTTTCCGCCAGTCTGAAAAGGCACGAGGTTTGATTGAACGTGCAGTTATTTACATTCGTCAGAAACTAGGCAAATAAAATGCATGCCCTTATTTGTGGTGTAACTCAAACGGGAAAAACAACACTTGCGCATAACATCGCGCATGAGTTCGCCCAAAAGGGGGCGGGTATTATTGTTTATGACCCTGTTGGAACAGAAACAGTACGCGGAAAATGGCCCGAAAGTTCTGTTATCTTTTCGGATGAGCACGAATTTTTCGAGTATCTGAGCCGGGATGACGTTAATAACGCATTTGTTTTCATTGACGAGGCTGGAGATATTTTCACGACTCAGAAACGAGAAAATATGTGGTTACTTACTCGGGGTCGGCATTTCGGGTTTTCTGTTTTCATGATTGCACAGCGACCCAAAATGATTCTACCTTCTGCTAGGTCAATGGCCGGGGTTTGTTATTTGTTTCGCCTTTCATCTGACGATATGCGCGACATCGGGCGAGACTTCGGGTTTTCCGGTCTCGATAAAATAAATCTTGACAGAGGAGATTTTATTATGCTTGAATCCGGACTGTCCGATTATCAAACCGGAAACGTTTTCAATTTATCCACATAGGAGGCAATTATGCCAAATACCGCTACTGAGTATGTCAAGTTCGCCCTGATGGTTGGCGCTGCAATTTTCGTTTTGAAGCGTACCCCGATCATCAAAGACTACATTTGAAACTAGCCCCGGATTAATTCCGGGGTAGTTTTTCATTCCCAAATTTCGCAAAGGAAAATACCATGCGCCAAAACCGCATTCTCCGCAAAGTCGCCACTGTTCCCGTAACTGCGGGTGGTTTTGCGACGCTCGATCTGCCCCGCGATTACGATTACGAAACAATTTTTGTCCGTATCAATGGCGGACTGCAAGTTACTGCCGGTGCTACTTCTGTTCGCGCAGAAGCCCCGGTGCAAATTATCCCCCGTCTGGAAGTCATCGCGGACGGCAAGAATAATCTTTACTCCGCTCCTTTCTGGTTCGCCGCACTGGCGAATTATGAGCGCCGTGGTATTTCGCAAGGTGCCCGAGCAGTTACTCCACCGTCCGGTGTTGCAATTGCCACGTATCAAGTTGAGGCCAATGGCACCATTGATTTAATGTCTCAGGGCGCTGTTCGCCCCAAAGACTCTAATTTCCGTAGCGCCGGTCTTTCGCTGTTCCAATTGCGCATGACTTTTGGTCAGCCGGGTGATTGCTTCGTCGGCGGGACGGTCGTTTTCAACAACATGTTTGTCGATGTTTACGTTCAGCAGATGGTTGAGATTCCAGATTCTACCGGCGCGATTACCACACCGATTGCGCTCAAGAAAATCAGCTATCAGGAATTGGCCCTGCTTTCCAGCAATGCCAATCAGGATATCCGTCTCCCGGCTGGAAATAACATCAAGTCCGTTGTTATGCGTACTGATGGGAGTACAACGGCTGGCGAACCTTCCGTCGCTGTGCTGAATAATGTCATCCTTGGCGCTGGCGTCGATGTTCGCTTGAATCTTTCCGGCGCTCAACTCCGAGCCAAGAATAATCAGGATTACGGTCTATTGACCGCCGGTTATTACATCGCGGATTTGACCTCCAAGGGTGACGCTCCAATTAATCTCACTGATTTGTGGGACGTTACCGGCGCGGCTGAACCCAAGCTGACACTTGATGTTACCGGTGGTGCTAACGTGAAAATGCAAGCCGTGGTTACTGAATACATTTTGGCAGGCCAAGTTAGCTAAATAATCTGCCCCGGTTTAATTACCGGGGCGATTTTTTCAGAGTAAATAATGGGCTTCTTTTCTAAACTCTTCTCTGCAATTGATGACTCAATTCAGAGCACTATTCACCTCGTTACTCACCCTAGCGAGGCAATGGCGCTTAAGGAAGATTTAGTTACACCGCGAGATGTTTCTTTTCAGGGCTTCTTTAAAAAGGTTGATCCTGTTTTAGACATCCTTTCCCCGTCACATAATATCGTTCAGGAAGCGACAACGGGTAGTGCAACGACTGAAGGCCAATCACCTTACTTTGAAAAAATCGCCCCTGTTATTCTTTCGTTCTTTTTCCCCACAGCCGGGGCGCTCGCATCTGGCGTTGATGGCGTTTCTCAGGGTAATACGACTCAGGCAATTATCGGTTTCACTGGCTACGGCATTTCATCTTATGCCAGCGCAGCAAATGCAGCGAATGCCAATGTTATTGCTCAGGGCGGAACGGCCGACACTTCTTTATTGTCGAATTTATCTACGGCTAGAACCTTGGGAAAAGTCGTACAGGTTGGATTGGGAGCATATAATCTTTACGATGCTCAAGATAAGATGATTGCATCGACTGCGAGGATTGCGAATATGGTTTCCGATACACAACAATCTACCCCGATTTATTCCGCTGCAAATGCGGGCACGGCATATGGCATGCTAGCAGGCGATGGTATTTCAAACCCGACCGGGGCGCTTGCGGCGCAAGTTATGAACGCCGGAAACGATGCGGAAAATAATAAGGCGTTTCTTATCCTCGCTGTTTTGGGGCTTTATCTTTGGAGTAAAAAATAATGTCTTACGATTATCTTAGCGACGGCGGACTGTACGATTTTCAGTATTCGGATGCGCCTATAACGGTTGATTCTGGTTCAGTTGATATGACCGGGTTTTATAATCCGTCCGGTTTTGAAACATCGAATAATGATCTGCCGTTTGCGCTGCAATCTACGGATACCAGCCCCGTGTTCAATTTCAATAATCCCTCGTCGTCACTTTCCTTTGATCTTTCCAAGGGGATTGATTATGGCGTGAAATTGGCCAATACACTTGTTGATGGCTATGGGAAGGTCGTTGGCATTCAGGGTAAAGTTCAAGATCAACAATTCAATCAATATCTGAAATCGGCTCAGATTGATATTCTCAAAACTCAGGTTGGTTCTTCTTCTGAGGTGGCGAAGATCAAGGCAATAACCGATCAAAATGTTGCCAAGATTTACGGTAACGCCGCAGGCAGTGCGGCAAATCTAGCCTCGCTCGGGGGAAATCAAAATTCCCTTATGCTTTATTTGACCATTGCCGGTGTTATCTTTACTTTCATTCAGGTGATTAAAAAATGAAAATTGACAGCGAAGGGGTAAAGCTGGCGTTCTACGGTATAGCGGCAATTGCCGTTTTTGCCATTGGTTATTCGCTTTATAGTAAAGTGAAGAATACAGGTGGAACGCTGTCCGACATGGGCAATGCAATTGACGCGACTATTAATGATACGATTCAATCGGTTAAAAATACCGTTTCGAATATGTCTGATTCTGCCTCGGGGTTTATTTCTCAATTTACTGGCGAGCGCGAATATGTCGGCTCGCAAGGAAAAGGGCCTTATCAATTGACAGCGGATGAATACGACAAATCAACTATGTCTTATATCAATGCCATGAATACGCTTAACAAGCGAAAAGCCGGGGATATTTCCGGGTATAAGATTTTCAGTGATGGGACGATAATTGATCCGTATGGCAATTATAAACAAATGCGCTATGATACAAGCGCGACGGAAACGGCTGATGGTTTTGCTGTCGCTGACATCTGGAATAATCCACGCTATGCTTTTGGTAATATTCGCCCGATGTCCGGGGATTTGCTGGAAGAATCCAATCGAATTACTTTGCAATAAAGGATAACCATGAATCCGCTTTTGAAAATACCTAGCACTGATTTTAACGGGGTGCGCGACGGCCGGAATTCTTTACCGCTTTATATTGATATTGATTTGACGCTTGCACGTAGTATCGGCGCAAATACTCAGCTTGTTATTGAGATTGCGGCAAACTCATTTTATGCTGATGCCGACACTAGCAACGGTGGGAATGCTACAGTGCATTTTCAGGATACTAACCTTGGCTCTTCGTCGGCACCTTTCTTTGTTTCGCCGGGATTTATTGCCAATGTAGGATTTACAAAGCTTTTAATTGAGAATACTGCGCAGGCCGGGAAGCGGATGCGGATTTTTTACGGTGTTGATATTGATTTTCAGGCGGGTGTTAATTCGAGTATCGCAATTAGCGGCGATGTTAAGATTAACAATTTGCTGTCACAAAAAATTCCGGTGTATCAGGCAGGCATTGATTATGGCTCAAGTTATAAATCAAACACATCAATGGCAGCTAATACACCTGACACGGTATTTTCCGCTGCTGCTAATGTTAATGGCGCTATAGTATGGCTTGCGTCATTAACCACTGTAGGCACTTCACAGCCAGCGCACGTAGGTCTAGTGGCTAAAGCGACCGCCCCGGCCTCTATAATCGACGGAGATTTGATTTTGTGCTCAGATAATACGTCAGCGAGTGCGAGTTCGAATTTTGGTTCAGCGTCTCTCAAAACCCCGATAAAAATACCTGCTGGAAAGGGGCTTTATGCAATTTCTACTGCCGCAGAACAAGCAAGTTATTCTCTTCGCTCCGTTTTATATACCCTTTTGTAAAACATCATGAAAAACAAAATCATTGACCGCGTAAAAGAACCTAGCACGTGGGCGGGGCTTGGATTGGTTGTCCAAGGTATTTATCAGCTTTACGTTTCGAAAGGAGGAGATATTGCGGCAATTGGAACAATTGGCGCAGGTATTGCAGCCATCTTTCTTCCCGAAAAAACGACTTATGAATCGTCGCCATTGCAATAACTGTATAAACTTTTCTGATAGGAGAAATAAAGATGAATAAAATTTGTGTTCCGGGGTTTGATAGTTCAGGAGGCCTTCCGATTATGGCTATGCATACATTCTCCATTCTTTCTAATGGCAATTTGCTGCATGAAATTGACGGGAAAGTTCGGGCTGAGGTTCCGCCTGAGGGGTTTGATGGTTATGCTGAATCTTGGCCTGATTGTGTTGCCGTGCTTTCTCAGCGGGTTTTCGATGTTGCTATTGATCCAATGAAAGATTCAATTTCTGATCTTGCCTCAGTTATTCACTCAGACCCCGCAGATGACAAGGCGCAAATTGCTTACCTGCAAGGAGAGCTTGCCAAGCTGACAGCTTTACAGGATAATATTGATTCTGGTTCCCCTGCCAGTTCGGAAGCTGTTCCCCCGGCTTCCCCCGTCGCCTGACCCGCGACCCAAAACCTTCCCCGGTTTTGATACCCGCTCATGAGGCGGGTATTTTTTCGACCTCGGCTAGCGTTAATAAGCGCCTCCTAATA
>JADKKJ010000008.1 GCA_016720565.1 Chitinophagaceae bacterium | reverse complement strand
ATGCCGACATCATTGCTATTGGTAATGACCTGCTGATTTGGGCATACCAAAAAGGAGTACTTGATGATACGTTGCTGGCAGAATTTCCCACTGTGGACATAAATGCAGCAGGAGTTTATATTACAGGCACGCCCACACTATCCAATCCATCAGGAGATTTGTTTTTTCTTGGAAATACAGATGCCACTGTTACCATGAGCGGTAATGCAAAGTGCAAAATAAACGTTGCCGGCTCTGCTAATATTACCCTTACCCAGGAAGATACAAGTTATGTGCAGCTAAGAACATATGGCAACGCCACTTCGTCCATTACAATAAGTGATACTGCAATCTTTTGCCTGTTTTCAAACAACAGCAGCAGTAATGTACTTACTGCAAACGATAACACCGTAAGTCATATAATTGCCATGAACACAAGTAATGCCGTTATTACAGGCAACAATGATGCGTATATAAACATTAAGGCTCGTTTTCATTCTACCGTAGAATATATGCAAAACGATAGTTCCACTTTTGACCATTATCCTTTTGAACAGGCAACAATAGAAGTATCCGGTGTTTAAAAACGAAAAATATTATTCTGACCTTGACCTGCAATTGCAAGACCTTGCAGCTGCTGACTGGCCGGCATTTGTAATGCTTATTGGAGAAGATCAAATCTTAAAAGCAAAAATTTGTATGCTCCGTAGTAAAGGCCGCTCGCTAAATCAAATCGCAAATAAACTATCCATACCAAAGCACAAAGTAGAGTATCAGTGTAAAATATGTCGTAATCTTTCAGACGACAATACTTTAAATTAAGATTTTCAATTAAAATAAAATTCACCTTTACGGCAGTATATGAAACAAGTACTGCCCATTTACAATTTTTCAATCGTTAACCAGGCCGGTTCAAACGAAGCCGACATATACATTGACGGAGATATTGTAGATGCACCCACACAGGAAATTCTAAAAGCCTATTGGGGAGATGAAACCTCTGTTTCTTATAAATCTTTTCGTGACCAGGTGGTAGCGCTCAATTCCAAAACATTGAACATCTACATCAATTCTGCCGGTGGACATATTGGCGATGCAATGGCCATACATGATTTACTGACCGAGCTGCAGGAAAACAAAGGGTACACGGTAAACACGAAAATAATGGGTCTATGTGCTTCGGCTTCCACTTATATAGCCATGAGCACAAAAAATTCATCCATTACCGAGAACAGCCCTTTCATGATACACAATGTATCCGGTGCAGTTTGGGGAGATGTAAATGTAATTGAAAACTACGCCAAGACCATGCGTAAGTTCAATAACATGATTGTAAGCTTTTACAACAAGCGCACAGGTCTTTCAGAAACGGTTATCCGCAACATGATGGATGCGGAAACATGGTTGATAGGGCAGGAAGCAGTTGATAAAGGGTTTATTTCAACATCAACAGGTCCAGTGGAGTTTAAAAATAAAATCAACCCCGATTACTGGCAATTTAAAAATCGTGAGGCATTAAACCTCTATAATTCTTTCACCAATAAAAATTCAACAATGGACTTCAAAAAAATTGAATCAGCCATAGAAACAGGGTTTAAAAACCTGATGGAAAAATTAGGTATTTCCGGGGAAAACAAAAACAACAAAGATGCTTTAAGCAACTTCTCCGATTCCATTGTAAATGCCATTAAAGAAGCAATTCCCACTGAAGAAAAAATACAGGAGATGGTAAACAAGGGGATTGAAGAAGCCACTAAAAACGATGCCGAAACGCTGAAAACAGTGGTAAACGAAGCCACCAAAGGTTTCATAAACAAAGAGGCCCTGGAAGCCGAAATGAAAACCCTTACCAACGAGCTTTCAAAAAGCCTGGGAAATGGCAGTGGCGGTGAAGCAGGTGGTGGCAATAAACCTGTCAACACAAAGAAAAACCGTTTTTCCGGCGTTGATTGGGGCCAGCAAAAATAATTGCCCATAAACTTTTTTGAATAACAAATTTAAAAACTGCAAACATGTTATCAATATTAACAGAAGGCGCACAGGGTTACTGCTGCTGCTCTGAAAATGGACTTGAAGGTAAGCTGGCATACACTTATGATGCCGCCACCGGTGTTTTCAAATTCACCGACCAAAGTACATACCCATCCGGAGATGATCTACAGATTATCCACATTGATGTGTATGACAAATTTGGCGGCCACAAATACGCCCATATAGATGCTGCCGCAGGTAGTGTTTATGTGGATGCAGATGCTGCTACCGGCAACGGCCAGGTAACCGGCTTCACTGTTACTGCCGGCGGCTCAGGATTTACAGGTACTCCAACAGTATCATTCTCCGGTGGCGGAGGATCCGGCCTTGCTGCTGTAGCCATAGTAGATGCTGGGGCAGTAACAGGTATCCAGATTGTAAACCCCGGCACAGGATATACATCTGCTCCAACGGTAACCATTTCAGGAGGATCGGGAACTGGTGCAACAGCTACTGCAACGGTTGCATTGGCTACACCATTGTCGCCAGCGCTTAATGTAAGCAAAGGCTTTGCCATCAGCGTAACATTCGTTACAGAAAACAGGCTTACAAAAGATGGAAGCGTATTCCTTACACCTGGCATTGTGGCTAACGCCGGGCAGTTTGATGTAGAGCAATAATTTTTTTTATAAAAACAGATTAAAAACTTAAACCGATGGTAACATTACAACCATTTATCGTAAGCCCTTTTGCGTTCCACACGTATGTGGTACAACCAATGTTTGGCGATATACTCGATGGCAACGGAGTGCCGGTTCCTTCCGATGAGGAAGGAGACTGGATGGTAGTTGACAGCCCTAAGCACAGGGTGCCAATTATTGACATCTTTGGCGGAAACAACCTCATTAAGCGCAGGGATGCCACCTGTAAGCTCATATATTCTCCCGTGGCAAAGCTTGGCAAACGATTCATCAGCGATGAAGAATTGTATGCCGCAACAGAAGATTGCCAGGAAGAATTTTATCAGGGATGCTTTGAAGATTACGAACAGCAAAACTGGGAAATCTTTGGTGAGCAAATTATGCCCATCATGAGCAAAGGTGTGGCCACAGATATTTACACCAATAAATATTTTGGAGACATCACCCGCACATCAGATCCCAACGGATTGATATCATGGAACAAATTTGATGGCATCTGGACACAGTACCTAAATTATGTTTCCGAAGGAATTGTAGAAACTCCTATCAGCATAGCAGCTGGCACCATAAGCGCTGCCGGTGCAGTGGCTGTATTATCTGCTCTTTATGCAGGGCAGGATGAATTACTGGATGCATTCGATGATGCAGATAAAGCATTTTATGTAAATAAGAAAATTTACGATGCTTATGGTGAATGGTTGCTTTCAGGTACTAATAATGGAGCCCTTTCATTGAGCGACCTGCAGGCTGGCCACGCAAAACTTTATTATAAAGGCATCGAAGTAAAATGGAAACGGTGGAATGGTGTACTTAAATCGCTCAATGGTGGTACACAGGCTCACGCTGCCATTCTCACGCTTCGTGGAAACTTCCTGTATAAAACAGATAGCAGCTATGGTGGTGGTCCACGCCGCAACGAAGCTGTAAGGGTTTGGTACAGCCAGGACCATGATGTTTGGAAACGTCAGATACATTTCCGTGGTGGTACACAGATAGCTGCACCACAGCACTCTGTACTGGCCATCACCAGTTTTTAATAAAATTTTTAATAATAATTAAAATTTAATACAATGAGTATAGTTTGTTCAGTAAAAGGTTACAAACGGGCGTGTTCCGCCTTAGTGGGCGGTATTAGCAACCTGTATGTGGCTGATGCAAACGACTTCGTTTTTACCGAGGGGGCCCTGTTAGATGGAGAAGCTTCCGGATATTCTGCCATCGCCTATAAATCATTTGGCTCAGGCGGTACTGCTACTGCCGTATTAGACGGTACCGAAGTAGATACAATAACGGTTACCGCTCCCGGCACCGGTTATATCTTAGCTCCTACGGTTACCATTTCAGGAGGCGGCGGCTCAGGCGCTACAGCCACAGCAACCATTTCTGCTGGGGTGATAACAGGTATTACAGTAACTGCCCCGGGTACAGGCTATTCATCTGCCCCAACAGTAACAATCGTTCCGGCCGCAGCCAGTGCAGCCGGAGGCGCTTATCTATATGAGATAGACGCACTGGACGATACCCTTGATTTGGTGGCTACACAAAGTTTTGAAACCAGCAGCAGTTATGCCTATGAAATCAAAGCACAGGTAGGGCAGTTCAGCCAGAAATTGACAAATTTTTCCAAAAAACTTGATGCAGCGGCCACTTGTTGCCAGTTGCTGTTCATCATGTTTACCAACGACAATAAAATTCTTGTTATGGGTGAATTATATGTAGGCGATGCCCGGTTGCCCAAATGGAAAATAAGACAGAATGGTAGCACATTCACGCCTGGTGTGAACTTCACGGCATTTAACGGAGGCAACCTTGTTTTTACAGGCAATTATTTAAGGCTACCGTATGAATTCACCGGTGGAATTGCTTCACTGGCGCCTTTCATTGCACCTGCCACCTAAACAATAAGTTATGGGCAAAGCTATTAAAGTAAAAGAACAGTATAAAAATATTGTTATCGGTTTCAATCATTCCGCTTTACCTCTTGGGTTGCGGAATGATTTGCATTTGTTGTATGAACTCGCAAAAGAGCAAGGCATTATGTATTTGCTCGAAATGTTTGAAGAAGTACCAACAGCTGCAGAAATAGAGACTTTAAAGACAGAGGTCTTTGAAAAAAAGCAGGAAGAAAAATCAAAGGCAAGGAGCAGTTATAAAAGCTCAAACAAAGAAAATGAATAGTGGATGCCAAATGATGCCAACAAAGAAGATATTTCACGGACTAAAAACCTTGGGAGACTTAATGTTTCCAACTCCATCAAGTTAGATGCCGGCTCACCCATACCATTGCAGTATGGGGCAGATACATTTGCATATTCCGTTACCGGAAAGCGGTACATTCCATTCATAGGCGGCGATGATAATTTACCCTCACTGTTATTAGAGGCCCGCCTTATATCCACAACACACAATTCATGTATTTCGGTTATTACAGAAAGCTCAATAGGCAATGGGCTTAGAGCGAATGTAGATATTAACAAAGAACTGAAACAATGGTTTGAAAGTGTGAACAATAACAATCAGTCGTTTGACGATCTGTTAAAATCATGCATAGACGGTGAGCGGTCCATGGGAAACCAATTTATTGAAGTAGTGCGTGGCAAAATTGGATACACCCGGTACTTAAAAATATACACCCATTCCATTCTTTATTGCAGGCTGGGAAAAATAAACGAACAAACCGGACATCCCACCACTGTAATTATCAGCAAGTCTTTTGCAAAAAAAGGGTACACTCCTGAGAGTAAAATAAAAAAGGAAATACCACTTTATAATCCCAATGCTTTAAAGGATACAGACAATTGGGTTAAAGAGGGCAACGAAGAGCGCACCATGCTTCATTTTAAGAATGAAATCAGCGGCGTTGATTATTACGGAATGCCGGCAAGTATTTCTTCACTCAGGTACCAGGTATTGGAGGGTAAAGCCGCTCAGTACAACATAGACATGTTTGAAAACAACATGGTATTATCTGGTGCATTGATATTAAAGTCTGCAATGACACAGGAAGAAGCGGCGCTCAATGCACAAACCATCCTGGAAACACACACCGGCGATGGCAGGCAGGGCCGCATAGCAATCATTTCTTCAGAGGGCGGCATTGAAGACTTTGAATTCGTAAAATATGAAACACAGAAAGAGGGCAGCTTTATTGAATTTGATAAACGTGTGGAAGAAAAAATAATATCCGCAAATGGGTGGGCAAAAGAATTTACCACTTCAGATTCAAGCCTGTTAGGTAAAGGAGGGCAATACCTGCGCAGCTTGTGGGATTTAAAATCGGCTACAACACTTTCGCCGTTGCGTAAGCGAATAATAAAGAAAGTGGTAAAGCCCATTATAAAAATATGGGCCGACTGGTTTAATAAGAATGATGTTTTGGAATATGAATGGGCTTTTGAAGAAACAATGCCATTCTCATTCCTGGGTGAATTGAACCCGTCAGACTTTATGAAAATAAATGAAGCAAGGCAAATGGCAGGCATGGAAGAAGATGCGGCCAATGGCAATAAATATATTTCAGAAACAAAAACCAAAAACCAGGCAAGTGTACAGGGTTAACCCATTACCACGCAAAGTGTTGATTACTTCAGATGAGGTAATTAAAATGGGCCCGGTGAGCAATGATCCCGGTGTTCAAAAACTTGATGATGCTATAATTATAGCGGAGGAGCGGTTTATGAAAAAATTAATGTGCAAAAGCTTTTACTATGAATTTCGGGATGCAAAAAATAAAATTGTAACAGCCGATAACAAAGCAGCATTAGAGGCGCAGGTAAATGTTGGTAATAGCGGTGAGCCGATTGTATTGAAAGTTGGCGAAATGATAAACGCCATTGAGTTTGTGCAGGACGATAACTGGAAAGAATGGTGGTTTGAGTTTGGCTGGAAGATATTGGCAGAATGTGTGGTTTACGTAGCATCTCCGGTTAACTGGATAAGGTATGAAGCGCAGGGTATGATGCAGAATAATCCAAAGAGCGTAGCGATTACAAATGATGGGCAGGGCGCAGCCAGTGCAGAACTAAAAGATGTGAAGTGGATGATGGATAAAATGCTAATGGACAGGATTGATCCATTAATAGAAGCATCACATGAATGGCTCTGCGACCATAAGGGAAGTTTTCCAGGGTATAACTGTAAGCGCTGTCATTGTGATGATGATGGAAATGGAGTAAGCTGGCAAAGAAAAAGTCCATGGGTGCATGGGGTTTATGATAAAAAGAAAAAAGGTCATTGTTGTGATTAAGAATAAATAGTAAAAATGATTCCATTCAATATAGCCAATGTGAGAGATTATTGTTGTGGCAATTTACTGGGGCCCGGCATACCTCCAGAGCCACCCATTGATGATGATAATTTCTTTTATGGGTTTACGGAAGCAGATACTACTGGAGACCCATTGACAGAAGAAGAGTTTATAGGCTTTGTGAACGATGTTTTTACAGCCACGCAGGAACAAACCGGCACGTTTACTCCTGGAGGAAATATAACAGTAGTGGATTTTGGCAATGAGGATGATAAAGTAATGTTTATACAGGTTCCGGCAGCAGAGGCGCCATTTACTTTATGGAGTGAAGTTGGAAATCCGTTGCAACAAAACCAGGCAATAGACCCGGATTTTGCTACTGATTTGAATGTGTGGTTTAAAAGTACAAGAGATGGGCAAACGATTTATTTAACAAGGTATCAAACATCATTCACGGGAGCAATCGTATTAAGTAGATAATAATTTAAAAGCAAAATAAAACAGGTTACATGAAAAAAATATTGTCAATGTTATTGGTGTTGTTCCATTTTATGGGGCAAGCACAAAATAACATCAATTCAGGGTTAACAGTAGCTGCACAGCAATCAGTGGATGCCAAGCAGTATAAATTGTCATCGGGCAAGCATGTGCCATATAATAGTTCTGCTGAATTTTTAACTGCTATTACAAACACCCGGAGGCATATCGGGGAGGTTGGTTATATATTAAATGGTTCGGCTATTGAAATATGGCAGTTCGTAGGAGGTATTGCAGATTCAAATTTTGTGAAGGTTTCGTCAAGCGATAGAAATTATTACAACGACACCATCCTTACACAACAGCCCCTTTATGTAGATGCCGGAGTAAAAGACACCTTAAAGTTCAATGCGGATAGTAGTGGGCTGGTTAAGAATACTTTTATTTCGGGAGGTAATTTATATCAGGTAGTTAATGGAGATACTTCATTAGTGGGGGGTGTTGGTGGGAGTGCTGGTGCATTGACTTGGTTAGATGTAGCGAGAAATTCTTTTGATATTGATGAAAATCGTTCTCATTTGATATATGATAGTGCTATCAATTTTGAACTTTATAAAAAACATGAATACTATTGTGATTTCAATGTAAGTACAATTGATACGTTAAATGGTAATAATTTATACGGTTCAATCGGTCTTTATCCAGGCTCTGCAGGTTTAACAAGCACTGGTAATACGAATAGTAATTTTATAATTGTAAATACTGATAGTGTACTTATTAGTTTAAATCCCGATTACAATTTGAACGAACAAATATGGTTTTATTTGAAAGATACAATAGCAAAACTTTTCAACAATAGACTAATTTATGAAACTCCACCAATCGGTTTTTTCTACCGATAAAATAGTTTCATGGGATGAAGGAACCGGAGTAGTAGGTGTAATAGATAGAGATAGTATATTTTCTACTCCGGATTATTACGGCAATTTCTTCAAAGAAAAGAATTTTACCGACTTATCAAAATTCGATGTAAACGGTGCAACTGTATCGGTTTCCGGTGGTAATTTAAATTTTTCAGCCGGTGCAAATACTTATACTCAAAGCCTCGACATAAAAGGTAATTCGGCTTTAGAAAATTTCACTATCACAGGAAGATTTAAAGTAGGAGATAAAACAAGCACTTCTTACGGTTTTGGTTTGGGTATTCGTACTACCGGTGTATATGCAATGTACGCTTTCTTTAACATGACAAATGGTGCAAACTCAGGTAAAATAACTTTAGATAATGTTGTAGGGCTTACTACTTCTACCGGCCTTGCTTTCTCTGTTGGTGATACCATTATATTTTCTTTGGAGAAAACAAGAGCAAATGTAATCGTGCAAGCGTATAACCAAACAACTAAAGCTTCTCCATTAAGACTTACATATAATTATACAATTTATTCCCCAAGCCCTTCATTAAGTTGGTACGGTAAATATGCAATCTTCTCAAAAGGAGGTTTATTCTCAGTTGATAGCATTTCTGTTTTTTCAAAAGATATTAAAAACCCGGATTTATTAATTTTAGGTGATAGTAAAACCTGCGCCTATCAATCAACTAATTATTCTGATGGTTATGCTCAAATGCTGCAAGCTAAATATAAGAATACAGATATTTATGCGGCTCCGGGGTTCCAGTTACAAAACGCACTAAGTACAACCAATCAAATTATATCACTAAGTCCAAAAGCTGTATTAATGGCTTTGGGAAGCAATGATATTCGTTCAGGTAGAACTTTTGCTCAATATACAGCAGATTATGACACCATTGTAAATAGGTTCATAGCAGCAGGAATACAAGTGTATCATGCTTTACCTTTTTATGAAAAGCCGGTAAATGTGAAACCGTTGGTTGATTATGTTATTGCAACTTACCCTGCCGATAAAATTATTGATACCTATAATCCCATGCTGGCCACAGGTGCGTTAGATGCAGATACATTG
>JADKKJ010000007.1 GCA_016720565.1 Chitinophagaceae bacterium | reverse complement strand
TGAGTCAGGCCGAACCAATTCAATTAGAAGCAAAGGAAGTGCTAAGCATTCCAACTAATATTGTAAAAGTTAAAGCTAATGATACGCCATCAAAAATTATTACATTCTCAAGTGCAAAAGCATTTGCCCCAAAATTTGCAAATACAAAGATCGTGCGATTGGATCGGTTCAGATAGACGAATTAAAGTCTTACTATGACGGTATAATAAAATCTGTTAATGAATCTGGAAAGAAAATGAACTTTGATCAACAAGAATTTATTCGTCATGTGGAAGTATTAATTGATGGATTTATGCCATCACCAACATTAAATACCTCAGAACCTATTCCAGACTTCGAATCAATTGGTCCATCACAATCCGATCTTGATGAAATGAACAAGACCTTGCCCCTTGATGATGCCACCGCCTCACAACTAAAGAAGATTAAGAATTATGCTTTAAAGGAGCCAAAATGACATACGCAGACGCTCTAGTAGCAAGTGTAGCAATGATATGTGCAACGTCTTTACTGATTTGTCATTCATGGCATGAGGTATGGCTTGAGAGAATTAAGGCTAGAAAGAAATGAACTCCAAAGCAATCCTTGTATTCAAACTACCAGAGCAAGAAGAAAGTCTAAATCACGCCTTGAACGGCTTTGAATATAAAATGGAAATAGAAAACTTTTATGAATATCTAAGAAATACTTGCAAGTACGAATCTTTTCAGATGGACGATATTATGCAAAACAAAAGTATTACAGAAAGAGATAAACAAGTTATGTATTTAGTTTTGGAATTTATAAAAGAGAAGTTTATACAAGATTGCCCGAAGGGGCTAGAGTAGTTTGAAGTGTACTATATAATAGTACTCAGAGTACGGTTGTAAAGAATAACATAACCATTATAAACAAAGCAGAGATTGATAACGTATAGGATATAAAATGAGCGAGATTAAAAAGCCGAGAGAGTTTTATGTTTTTGAAATTGGTGAGGATAATAGTGGGTATCGTCTTGCTGAGGATGCAAATTCTACAGAGACTATTCCTTTTGAAATTGGCTCTAAAAGATTTAAAGTAATTGAAAAAAGCGCATTTGATCGTCAACAAGCGGTGATTGCAGGACTATTAAAATCATTAGAAGAAATTAGATGGTCTTGGGAAAACGATGCTGGAAGGCAATGTGACAATATAGCCCATGAAGCAATGGCCAAGGCAAAACGGGATTTGGAGAACGTATGATGCGTGGTGGAAACGGAGCTGAAGAGCCGATGATTTGCCCAGACTGTAAAGTTAATAGGGTAGACACAGACGGAATGTATATGTGGTGCGGTGATTGTTTTGAAAAAGGACTTCACAAAGATTTCAACGACCACTTTAATAATTTTATGAAAGACGAAATAGAAGAAATGAATAGATCAGAAAAAGTAAAACGGGATTTGGGGGAAGTGTAAGATGAAATACGAAGATGCTATTTCTATATTAAAGGCGGCTAAAATAATCTTAGCAGAACAAAGAGAAAAGTTTAAGAATGAAGAACTGGATAATTGTTCAAAACTAGACGATCTTGTTGCGCAGTTTAAAATTGACGGACTTGATTTTGCTATTCAACTTTTGGAGCAAGCCACGTGATCGCACGTTTAATCTGCCTTCTGTTCGGGCATAAATAAGCATTGAAGATTATTAAAGGAGAGGGTGAAGAAAAATGACCACTAAAAACATAGGTAAAAACTTCAAAGAAATAATCGACTTCCTTGGCCTCACGCAGGCCGCGGCTGCCGAGAAATGTAATATGACTCAGGCAGCGGTTTCACAGATAGTCAATGGTGAGAGGATTCCAAGTCTTGAATCAACCTGCGCGATACTAACTGCTTTCAATGTGAAATTTGAAAGGCTTGTAAAATGATAACATTTTTAGACATAGTAATAATTTGGTTAAGCATTGGTTTTATTCAGTGGGTTTTAAAGTTAAATAAATTTTTAGAAATTAATTTGCTCAATGCTTTGTTTTGGCTATTAGTTTATTTTGTACTTGGCCCATTCGCTTTTTTAACTAATTATTTGGGGATATTATGAGCCAAAAGACACTTGAAGAAATTAGGGATGAAAAATCTGTATCCATTCCATATTCAATGCCAAATGAAGAGAGATTAACTTTTCAACGAGTATATAAAAATGGCTGGAACGCAGCTCAAGCCGAAATGATCAATCGTGCGCAGGTGTTGGTGAACTTTATAGAAGAAATTAAAAATGAATCATCTTGTGAATATATAAATATTAAGGCTGATAATATATTAGATCAATGGAAGGAAAGTATAAAATGATTATAACCAGACATTTTGCTACAGCAAGCGCGTGGACTTTTTCTATAAAACCTATCAAAGAATTACTCAATAGATATGTCACTGACCCTCATGAGTGGTGCGACCCTTTTGCTGGCAAAAATAGTCCAGCCATATACACTAACGATATGAACCCCGCAAGAAACGCTAGATTTTGTATGGACGCCGAGGATTTTTGTAAACAAATAGATGTTCCATTAAAGGGGATTTTATTTGACCCACCATATTCGTATAGACAAGTGAGTGAGCACTATAAGTCTTTAGGAATAAAAGCAAAATCAATTGATACAAGTTACAACTTTTATACTAGGGTAATGGACGCTATAAATCCAAAACTACCGACCGGATCCCTTGCTATTTCTTTTGGTTGGAACACTACTGGATTTTGTAAAAACAGAGGATGGGAGAAAATTGAAATTATGATCGTTTCACACGGTGGACACCATAATGATACCTTGGTTACTGTAGAAAGGAAAATATAAAATGAAAAAGCCCTCACTTAAACAACTTATGAAAAGACCTGCGCTGTGGATTGATGAGGAAGACAACTATAGAATATCAATGCCTACCGCAAATACGGATATTTTTGGAAATGGCTGCTCTTATCATGAATATTTGGATTACTGGATGTCTGGAGCTTTTTCGTTAAAAGAGTTAAAAGAAAAATATGATTTTGTGGGGTGGTTGTAATGGAGAAGAGAAGAATAAAAAATGATTTCATTTAAAGAAGCTGTGCGAAACCACAAAGATATTCTTAATGAGAAATGTGAAAGAATGTCAAAAACAGATATTGATAAAATCATATCTTATAAAAAATATAGCTTAATAGATCTAGAGATAGAAGTTTTTAAAAAGGTAATTAAAAATAAAACAGCAGTAAGAATATGTGGTATTATCGGATACCCCAATTACTACAGCAAGAGGATTATAGTATACAATATAAAACAGCTTAATTATTGGGCTGAGTTTAAAGAAGATGGTACATATAAAGAGTTTCGTACTTTAAAAAGTTCTACATTTAAAAAAAGACAAAAGGAACTGGTGACAACATGAGCTTGGGGACATACTTAGAATCAGAATTAGCAGAAAACTTAAATCAAATATTTGGCAGATCTTATAATCTCGATGGCATTACATACAAACAACGCCAAAGCCTTCTTAAATTAACAAGACAAGTAATTAAGAAAGAAACACCATCAATGGATCATGTCATTAAAGACATCATGGTGGCTCGTAATTACATTCATCACGACTAAGGCATAGCCCCAAACATTCTTTTTGACTTACAAATTAAGCCATACTCTCATTGTTTAATGGAAGATAAAAAGGCTTATGATGAGCATAAGAATTTTGACAACATTGACATATCACCAGAAAGTAAATTGTGGTGTACCGTACTACTTAATCTAATGCTTGATATTTTATCAGAAAAACAAACCATTAAAAAAATATATGACAACAATAGACTACAAGACTTTGAAAAAGAAAAGCTTACCAAAATACCAAAATACAATTTACATCTACTAATGCAAACTCTAAATAGTAAACACATCCAAGACGTGTGCTCTTGGGTTGATATTGATCATGGCTTTTATCAAAGAATCGCAAACAATGAGGAGCTTATCAATGCCACGTTTTCTACAAAGAAAATGCTTGCAGCATGTCGCTTTGACATATTTAATTAACTCAGCCCGGTCACCTTGTCTCCACAACTTGCTTGCATGGGTTAGGGCCCGAAAGGGCCCGACTTAGAATCTAGACTAATTAAATCAAATAACACAGTTACACTCTCACTATGGTAAATGGTAAAGAAGTTGTTCTAGTGACGAGCGATTTACACATTCCATTTCATCACCCCAATGCTTTAGAGTTCCTAGTTCAATTGAAAAAGAAATATAAACCTACAAAAGTTGTTTGTATTGGTGATGAACTAGACATGCACGCCATGGGTAGATGGCCAAAGAATCCAGACGGTAGATCAATTGGTGATGAGCTTATTCTTGCAATAGATAAACTTAAACCATTCTATAAAGAATTTCCAAATGTAATGAGTTGTGTTTCAAATCACACATCACGCCCTTACCGACAAGGCTTTGAGTTTGGACTATCAACAAAGTTCTTTAAAGATTATAGAGAGTGGATGGAAGCTCCAATTGGTTGGGAATGGCGCGACTACTGGGAAATAGATGGCGTCAGGTATATTCATGGGGAAGGATTTTCTGGGGCACAGGGCGCTCTTAAGGCTGCAATGGCATTTAGACAATCAACTGTCATAGGGCATCTTCACACCAATGGTGGGGTGATTTACTCCAATACTCCAAATGGACAAATCTTTGGAATGAATGTTGGCTGTCTAATTGATCCAAGCAAGTATGCATTTGCCTATGCTAAAAATATGGCCAACAAACCAACGCTAGGCGCAGGCATTGTAGTTGGTGGAAAGTACGCAATCTTTATTCCAATGGAATGATTTATTGTTTTACTTGTTTTAAATATGCGTGCAAATAATCAATCTGCTTTTGAATCTCTTCTCTTGTTACATGGGGACAAGTAGGCTTTGGATCTTTAAATGCCACACAATTTTGTACAAAAGTAAAATAAACACACGATAAATCTTGATAAGTCATTGCAACGTAATCATCAAACTTTGGACTTAAACAAGACATCTGTTCATTAGATTGCTTTCTTACTATGCCGCCGATTGCTGAAGATCCTGCGTACAATGCTGGCGAATAATGTGGTTGATTTTTCTTTGGTATGCAACCACAAGACATAATAAACATAGAGCAAATCATTAAACATAGTTTCATCTTCCCCACCTTATTTCTTAAATATTGCCTCAAGAGCGCTTGTGTCACCCGTAGTTCTAGCGGCATTGATTGCTTCTTTAAAATCTTTAGTTAAAGACCATCTTTCATAATAATCATCTACAAGCTTAACTACTAAGACAATTTCTTTAGCAAGACGTATCATATCAGGGATTGCCCTAATCCACATAAATACACCACCACCAGCAAGTGGCAAAAGCTTAACTAAAGACCACACCGCCATTACCCCAGACATTATCTTCCCAAACATATTGCCCCCAATTTAAAAACCAACCCCCTGCGATGGCACAAGGGATTAGTTAAAATAAAAAGATTTCTCTAATTATTTTACAACTTGATAAAGATCATAAGCAGCAACTAGTACATTGATTGATTTCTCAATTACTAATTTTCCTTTGCCATCATCTAATGCTAATCCACCCAAAAGGTAGGCAACATCAGCAGATGCGCTTGCAGCATCAAGATCTTTTAAATCTTCTTTTAATTTTGGAATAGCATCAATAGCAGGACCAATAACAGGCACTAAAAGCATTAATGCCCCTAGATCTGCAATGTCTACTTTGCCGTCAGCCATTACTAATTTAGCCGCTTTGTAAGCAGCAATAATTAGATCCAATTCTTTTTTTACATTTTCTTGACCCATATACCCTCCCAGGTAATTTAATTAAAACTCTATTCTCAAAAATGCGCCCGCACCAGTTACATCAACCGTTGACGGTGCAATGATATGCGAAGCCTGGTGAACAGAGGATGCCCCAACATTTAAGAATTCAGTCTCACCAGCCTTTACTGCAATAACAAACTCCACAACCCCGTTTCCATAAATGGTAGCTGTTGCATCAGCAGCGGCTGCGGTTAATGTGATGTGTTTCACTTGCTTAATATCAAGCAAGTCTAAAGATTGTCCTGCTCCTGTTGTGAATATTTTTCTTGCCATTCTTACTCCTTGTTAAAAGTTAGGGTGTATATAAAATGCTATAAGTAAATGATCTTGGTGTTGATGTCCCAAAGTTAACACTAAGGTTTAAAATTTCACTACTGGTCCCAATTACCGATAAAAAATTACCAATGCCACCCGTATCCACAGGAAAATTTTGGCCTGGTATAAATAATCCTGCGCCAAATGTGCCAGGAGTAATTCCCTGAGTTATCTCACCAATTGTCACAGAAATAATCGCTTTGCCATTTGGTGTTGTAAATTGAGTATAGTTACCAAAGCCAAGCGCACCATAAGTAAATGTACCAGCAGCAACCCTGGCAAGGGTTGTAATATTTAACAGGATTGCATCATTAGAATCTTTTAAATAGTTTGCAGTCTGACCCAATCTTTGTTGAGTGTATTCAGAATCGGCCGCCTTAAATTTTGTCTCTTCTACTGTAAAATATCCAGGCCATGTCGAAGGTAAAAATGCCATCCTAGAAATCCTTTTCTAAAAATATTTTAAATTAATCTGTACCCAGAGCCCCCATCCTTGAAGCCCCCTAACATTACAACATCACCCGCAAGCGGTGTAAACCCTAAATTTGAATTCGTTGACCATGAGAATAAAGACCCGATGGTTATTATACCACCTACAATGCTTAAGATCTTCACATCAGGACTAAATCTACTACCATCTGGACTCATAACATATACAGTTTCAGCTGATTGAAACTTTGCTGCATCAGGCACACTCACTGTAAATACATTTGAACTAGACCCACTTAATATTGTACCGACTGGACATCTATAAGCAAAGGTGGCTTTAACCAAAGAATCACTTGCGCTACTAGCTTCATCATAAGGAGCAAACTCTACAATCATCCCATCGGTTGGAACAAAAGAAAGAGGGGTCTCCAAATTAAAATAATAAGGATTAGAGTCATCTACAGAAAATCTAGCAATACTTTGAGTTGTGTAATTCACATCATGCACAATTATTCTTGTGCCATTATATGGTGCCCACTTTTTATACTCAACCGTTGGAAATGAGGTAAAAGTAAAGTCTCTTATTTTAAATCTTGTGGTTGTGTTTATACCGGTACCATCAACAAAAGACGCAGGGCCAATCACCGCATATCTATCAGAGAATGAAAATCCGTTGTTAGACAAAAGATTTAACTTACAAGTGCCACTGCTTAAATCCTTGCTACGCTCTTGAACTTCCATAATTCTATTTACAATTCCACGTTCGCCAGTTTCAGTGTTGGGTATTTGTAAAACTAGATTATTTGGATCATCACTTAAAACAACAATATCGCCAGCATCAATTGTATTTCCAACACTAAAGAAACAAGAAATGCTAACAGTCTCGGCACTATAATGATAACGCTGCAATATTCTCTCGGCTCTTTGAGTTAATACAGTCACAGAGTTTGCAGAATCATCAAGGCCCCTGACCTCAATCTCTAACACAGATACTTGCTTCATTCTATTTTGAGCATCGGCATCAATAAAACGAAGCTGCCTATTGAAAGTATCACTTACTACATTGTAAGCATAATGAAACAAAACCTCGTTATAAAAAAACCTTGAATTCAATCCCCTTGAGACCGTAATGGTTTTTGGATTAACAACAGTATGCTGATCAATCTTTTTAGATAAATCATCTGTAAGCGGTGGATGTGTAACACCCATACTAATTCTTGATCCCTGAGTTAGTGCGTATGCCCCGACAGGTTTAAATAAATGCGTTTCAATCCAAGTTTTCGCAGAGCTTTCAGATTCTTTTGCAGACATTTTAAAAACAATCGGGATAAAAGTATCACGCAAATATTCATGCCTAGACACACTCACATCATCCGTTGTTAAGCTTAGCCCAGCTGATGTTGGATAAACATCATACTTAGATCTAAATGCTGCAACCGTTGTGATAATTGGTGGATTTTCTTGAATCAAAATACCAGTCTGTTGAACCAGCACCGTCCTATTTTCATTTAAGAAATCAGTAATTGTAAATGTGGCATTATTTGGGGCATTCAATGACCCACTTAGCGTAACAAAATCACCAATATTTAACCCATAGTCCCTAATTAAATCTACGCCCTGAGAGAAGGTAATGGTGTCAGGAATCGCGCCAAGACTATCAATATTATTTATTCCGCGCAGAACTATGTTGCTAACAAAAGGACCATTCCAACCCGATAGCATTACCTTTAAAGCAATGTTAACTGGGTTATCTTGAAAATGAATAAATGGCAAAACCTCATCACCAATTGAATGAGATGCTGCCGCACTGCCAAGGGACCCGCGAACACAATTTATTATTTGAGTTTGCGATACGCAATCAGAATTGGTGTAAGTAATAATCTCATCACCAACAATAAATCCAATTGAAACGCTCATATCATTTAATCCTAGGCCATTAAGAATTGTTCTATATAGCTGGGTGTTTGAATCCATATTAATTGTTGTATCTACATTACTAATACTGCCTGAAAGTTTAGTTGTGGCAGCATTAAAAATAGTAGATTTTCTTTTAGACGAAGGATCTGTGAAGCTAAAATTATAAGCCCCAGGTGTAGAATCAATTTGATTAATATATCCAGTAAAAATCTTTAGATAATCATCTGGATAACTTAAGTTTTTATAACCCCAATAAACTTTTACTTTCTTATTTAAGATTTCATCAACAATAATTCCTGGTGTAATGAGCTGAGTAATTAATCCATTTTTATCAATCAGCTTTATATTCATTGTTTCAATCGAAGCCTTGCCATCCCATTGCTCTAGCTTTTGAGATATTGTTGCCTTAGAACCTTTTCGATCTATGTAATTCTTTTGCTTATCAGAATCTAATGGTCTTAGGCCATCATAAACATAAGTGCCATCATAAATCACACCAGGGTCATCATACCTAACTTTTGTAAAAACAGTTGCTGAAGAATAAACATACGGCACACCCTCAACTTGCAATATGATTACAGGCTCTTTGGAGTTCTGAGCATTTACAATATCAAAATTGGTTGTGGTATCTAATCCCATTAGGCCGTTCTTTTAAGTTTAGTCTCAAGTCTTTGTATTCTTTTATCCTGCTTTTCTAATTCAAAATGATGCGTAGTAGATCTTTCGATTACAACCGCAAGCTTTTCGTTTAAATTAGATACTGATTCTTGCATCCTAACGATTGCTTTCTCTGTCTTGTAAATAAGAAAGGTAACTAGTAGGGCAAATCCCCACTGAATAAATGTAGAATAGCTGATAATGTCTGCGCTCATAGTTACCCCCTAGTATTTATCACAAATAAACATTTCTTCATATTGAGCATCATGGCACTTTTTCATAAGCACTTTATGACTAGCACAAGACACAAGACACAAAACAGAGAATATAAAAACAACATATTTCATATCAAAGCTCCTTTTCTAATGTGGCACTAATATATGTAGTGCTGGTTACACCATTTACCGTTGCACTTGAAACGCCAATTTGAATTGTATCATTTGCCGCAACCGGAATTGTTATAGATCCAACAGAGTGCTCGGTAGAACCACCACTTACACTTCCATAAATATTTTGATAAACTGTGCCGTTGACTGCCACTCTAGTACCATTACCAGAAGGCTGATCTACACCCCACTCAACCTGCATAAATCCTTTGTACATTGCTGTAAACTGACAACCATTTGTGCCATCTTGCGCCGCTGTAATATCTGCGCCACCAGTTGATGTCGGGCTTAAGTTAATTCTAACCCATGGGAATGATCCAACTGCACTTGTGTCTGTTCCAGCCGCCCCCGTTGAATAGACAACTGTAGATTTTTTAAACTTATAAGAATCAATCAACCAGTTGGCACCGTCTGAAACAAAAGTAATTTCTTCATTTTGATTACTTAAAGCAATTACCCCGGACGCATAACCATCAATGGTCTGTGAACTTGTTGTATTTATTGTAATAACTCCTGTGCCAGAATTTTTTATTTTAATTGTTTTACCAGAAATACTAACAGCAGTAGGCAGAGTAACTGCAAATGTTCCACTTGTACAATTTACATAATCTTGAGCAACGGCCGTATATGTAGTTGTCTGAGCGGTATAATTAAAACCGCCACTACCACCACTTACAGTTTGCCAAGTCGCATCGCCTCGTAAAAATTTTGTAGCATCACCCGTTGCCGGAGCTACAACTAGGCCTTTTGTTCCACCAGATCCCGAGTCACCAACAAATTCATTTAGTTCGGCTGTTAATTGTGTAGCAGTTAAATCAATTGCATTGGCAGTAGATCCAGTATTGTTTCCCTTAAAAGTATGTGCTGCCATCTGAGCAGCCTTTGCATTTGTAACTGCATTATTTGCTATTGTTGTTGCAAAAGATCCTGTGCCAGATCCGGTCACATCACTTGTTAAAGTAATAGTTTGATCACCACTATTGGTCCCAGATATATCAGCGTCGCCACTCATGGTTAAAGTGCGTGAAACATTCTTTAAATCTATTGTAAATGTTCTTTGGGCAGTTAATACAACGCTTGAAACAAATGCTATGATCACATCAAACGCCGCAGATGTATCCCGAATTGCAATTTGAGATAAGAATGTTTTTAATCCAGAAAAGCTCTGCGCAATTGCTGTCATTAGCCCTGGATTAGAGCTATCAGCCGGTTGTAATGTTAATGATTGTCCCGATAGACTAGCGCCGCTTGCGCTTGGGGTAGAGCCAACAGCATTTAGCGAAACGTCACCAGAGTTTGTCCCAGCAATGTCAGCGTTAGAAGTAATAGTTAAAGTCTTATCTGCGTTCTTTAAATCTAAAGTTAAAGTTCTCTGAGCTGTTAATACAATACTTGAAACAAAAGCCACAACAGCATCAAATGCCGCAGACGCGTCTCTGATAGCCAATTGATTCAAGAATCTTTTAATTCCACCAAAAGCCTGATCGGCTGTGTTTACAGCACCTCGTTGAGTTGCAGAAGCATCAACAATGTCTGCGGTAATGTTGTCAGAAGGAATTGTGGCAAGCTCTGAGTAGACAGGCGCATCTGTAATTGGGTTAAATAATTCTTGATAAAACCATGCTACATCTGTTGCTACTACGAAATTGTAAGCAGTCTCGACGCCAGATAATAACACAAAATAGCTAAGAGTCCATACGCCAACTGACTCAGTAACTCGCCCATAAACAATATTGCCCGAACCATCTTTGATTTCTGCACCTTGATTTACTCCTGTTGCTTGTTGTAAAATTACCTTATTGTCTGGGGCAACTACAACCACGCCCTTAACGGTTTGACTAGACGATGGAATTTTTCCAATTAGCGGAGTAGAAACATCAGTCGATGTCCCTGTGACAGCAATTAAATCGGTGCCACGTAAGAAATAACCATGGAGCCTTACCGATGCAATATTAGGAGCCGTAACTTGTGGCCCCTCGCCCGTTGCGCCAGTGTGGGCATGTCCAGTGGTTCCATCAAAGCGAGCCGTTAATAAATCAGATCTTAATTTCAAAGGATCAGTAGATGCGCCAACTTGATTGTTGGTCCATGAAGGCAAATCGTTCTTAACACTATTTGTTGCCTTACCAGTGAAGCTTGCAATTGAATTATGCTCTCGTTGAATGTTGTCAATCTGCGGACCAGTGGCAGTTAAAGTATTATTTAAAGTATAAACACCCACGCCAGTATCATCACCATTGGCATCTAAAAATGCTTGATTGGTATTTGCTGCTGATACTGGTGAACCCGCTGCAACTCCACCCATATAAACTCCCTTAAATTGGTTTAACTCTAAACGTTAGAGGGCCTGTTGTATAAAATCTATAAAGACCCTCACCCATCATTTGCTTAAATTGATGACCCATTCCATTTGAATCCTGTGGCGTTTTTTCTAACGTACATTGTTCATACAGATTTGGGTTTTCATTTATGCTTCTAGTAAATTCAAAAGATAGTTGTCTTGTCATATAATCCACAAGAGCCTGCCATTGCGTTAACTCTGTAGAAATACCAAAGTTTGCAATATACTTCCACTCGCCCTCGAAAAATCTTTGATCTGCAAACACTAATGTTTCTTTAATTCCACTTGACGAGATATTCTTAACCCCATCTTTCATAGTAAAGTTCTCTGGACCAAGATAGTTATAAGTATATGGCATAAGGCTTGGAATTAATATTGTGCCCGATGAAAATGTGCCAGTGTAAGATGTAAAACCAACATGATCTGTTGATATGAATCCAATCAAAGTTGCTGGACTATTTGCAGCACTTGTCCCAGTTCCAAATAGAATGGATAGAAAAGATCCACTCGTTGAAATGGTCATCCTATTTTCTGTGTTACCATTGATTGATCTATTTAAAGTAACTGTGTAAGTATTTACACCATCAACTAACTCCATTGCCGCTTTAATTGCTGCCATATATTCAGTAGCAGTATAATTACCAACATTTAATGTTGCAGTTAACTCTGGCCCAAGAGAAGCATTCTTGAAATTTATGTAGCGATTAACATTAAAGCTAACATCAAACCCATATAAAAATAATGCCACATCTTTAATTGCTGACATCAGTAATGCTTCCCTTGCGCAACAATTGCATAGTCGGTTATATCACTATTAGATCTTAAAACTTCTGCAAGATGAGTCTGGGTTTCGCGAGAATTCATATAATCACCCTGAATAATAATCTGTGCAGACTTTCTTTCCAATTCTTTTTGAGATGCTTGGCCTGGGCTATATCCACCGTCACCACCAGATCCACCGCCACCACTTGCGCCAGACGATGCGCCACCAGCTGCGCCCACAATAGCTGATCCTGCTGCAATCATCGCAGCCCCCTGACCTAGCTCAACGGGGTTTGGTGGAAAAATACCGGCAAGCAAATGATAACTACCAGTTTGAATTAATTGCGTTCCGATCATTTCAAGAAACTGTTGTTTCATCATCTCCATTGCATTGCCCTGACCTTTGGCTGCAGCAACAAATGATTTTGTCATGATGCCATTGGTTTGAACTGTCATTTTTTGAGTTATTTGGGCAAAGTTAGTATTCTCTTTTTTTAATTGAGCAAGACCGCCCTGCCATCCTAAAGTAAAATTCTTAACACTAACAGCTGAATAGCTATCTTGTATTTTTGCCAATTCTTTTTGATGAGTTGTTTCCATCTGCTCTAATTTTAATTGAAGTTGTGCCTTATCGGTTATTGTATTTCTAGCCCTATCTTGATCTGCTTTATAAGAAGAGTTTTCTTTTTGAATTAAAATATCTTGATGCTTTTGTGCGGCGTTTTCTATTAGATGGTCATTTGATTCAATCGCTTTTAATTCTGCATTTTGTCGCACCTTCGCATAATCTTCATCGCTTATTCTTAATTTTTGAAGGGCTTCATATTTTTGTCTCTCAATTTCAATTACTTTAGCGGCATATTGAGCTGTTGTTTGTGGAACAGATCCAGCAACCTCTATTTGCCGTCGATAATCTTCTTCAATTTTTACTTTTTTTGTCTGATATAATCCCGCAGTAACTTGATTTGATATTTCACCAGACTCAATTTCTTTTCTATTAAGCTCATCATAAAGCTTAACTTGCTCTCTAATTTCAACAGACTTTTTATCAGAGGCAGATACAACAGAAAGAAGCTCATTTTTTTGAGAGATCTTTTTATTTATTTCTTCGGTCTCGTCTTTTTCTTTATGATTAAGATCTGAAATCTTTTTCTTTGTTTCTTCAATTTGCTTCTCAAGCTTACTTCTAGCCTCTGCAATTGGAACAAACCCCTTGGTATCATTCAAGTCAGCAACGGTTGCTCCTGATTTTACCTTGTCTACTATGATTTGCATTTGCTTTTCTAGGGCCCTTAGGTGCATACCATATTTATCGACATCATCACCAGCAAACATTGTTGCTGTATCAACAAATAATTCACCAAAATACTTCTTAATAGAGGCTGTTGAATTTTTAACTTTTGCTTCAATCTTGGCCGCCGATTCTTCATAACCACCGCCAAGGCTTTCAATTCTAGCTTTTGCTTGTGATAAAATTAAATTAAGAATTTCTTGTCTATTCCCAGTTCTTTCTATCTCAATGCCATACTGTTTTAAACCCCTGGTTGTGCCAGTCTCAAGCGCCATTGAGATAGATTGAATTGTTTGTTCAAAAGGAATTTGTCTTGTAATTTCCATTTTATGGGCAAATTCTACGAGCGCTGGAATGTTTTCTGCCCGAATCTTTGATGATAATAATTTAAATCCAGCCTGCATTGATTCAAGGTTAGACAGTGTGCCTTCACTTGCCTTTGAAATAGCTAAAGTTAAATTATTAGCATCAATGCCTAGTTGTGCAGAAAGATTTTTAAAAGCAGTTTTCTGGTTTTTTATTCCCTCTGCTGCGCCAGCCTTGCTTAGGATATATTCAAACCCCTCCATGGCCTTTTTGCCAAGCTCAATAGCCTCATTTAAAAATAAAGCTTGCATACCAAGGCCAGCAAAAGATTTTCCACCAGACTCGCCAGTGCTTTTTAATGCGCCCTCAGCCTCGCCAAGCTTTAGCTTAAAGTCTTTCGTCTCTAAATCTAATTCAATCGTGACCTTATTTGATGAGCCGCTATCATCTGCCATTGTATGCCTTTGAAATTTTATCTAATACTTCTTTTGGTATTTCTTGAGATATAAAACGTCTTGGCTGTCTATTCTTAAGCCACTCAGTGAACTTTTCTCTATACTCTTGAGTGGCTTGTGATGAGTCTAAAGCATAAGAAGAATAGTCTAAATCCCTAGCATTTATTTCATCAAGCACGCCCCACAAACGATGATTTAAAAAATATCCTTGCTTTAAAACATCTGTAAGGCTCATTCCAAAACCTTTCATTAAATCTACAACAACCAACTCTTCCTGCAGCCAAGGCTTAGTTGATGCCTGACTGCTAACTACTTTTTTTCGTCTTTTTTAACTACCGCCCCAAACTTTGTTG
This sequence comes from Chitinophagaceae bacterium, assembly GCA_016720565.1. GTDB lineage: Bacteria > Bacteroidota > Bacteroidia > Chitinophagales > Chitinophagaceae > JJ008. The sequence continues at coordinate 26,492 of JADKKJ010000007.1, read as the reverse complement.
GAAGTAATTCAAAAAGCTTTTCAAGCAGCACTAGCTGAGAGCTTTCGCCAAGTTGATCTAAATCCTCGTCTGTCATTTGTTTTAAATAAAGCTTGATATGCTTTTTGTTCATATCATGACAAGCAAGATTATAATCCCATGCATTCATTGAATCTTTTTTCTCAGTCAAGGCATCTTGTTCTTTATACAAGAGAACCTTGTCTTTGTGAGAGGGATCACAAATCTTGTAAGCCCTCCCCTTGATTTTAATTTCAATATCTGGTTCACATAATTCAAATAAGTCAGCCATCGTTTAACTCCTTGAATTATACGTAGTTTGCAGCAGTTGTTGCGATTGTGAATGTATCAGCCAACGCAAAGTCTGTTGCTCCATCATTGATTGTGAAACTTAATTCACTATTTGCAATGAAGATGCTGTTTGAGTGGTAGATACTACCAACTGTAGCGTTACCACGAGCGCCCGTAACACTTCCAACAACCGAGAAAACCCCGCCGTTAACCGCAGTAGCAATACAAGTCATAGTCCAAGTCTCAGTCTTAGTATAAAGATCTACAGTAGAAAGACCTGTAACTGTACCGTTACCAACGTTACCGCCACCAGGAACCGCAGCAGCAGCACTAGATGGAACAAGAGTGCCCGCAGCAGGATCACCCATGAATCCAAACCACTGACCAGGCACCTGAGTTAGATCAGGATATACTTTAAATTTAAACTTAATCTTAACTTGCTTACCAGGACCCATTTCAATAGTGGCCTCTGGCACAGGTGCAGCTAAGAAAAACTTCCAATAGTGACCAAAATTAGTTGTGTCATCGGCCGTTGCTATAACCTCTAGAACCTTTGCAAGAGCTAGATAGTTTTGTCCGATACTATCACCAAATGTTAATTTAGCAATAGGACCAGTAGTAATCAGTTTTGAGTTTGGATATACTTGCTTCATTTTTGCAACAGTATATTCATCCATTTCTAATTCTACTTGAACCTCTTGACCAACATAAAATGTATTAGCAAGTGATTTTCCGATTTGATCTGTGTGGGCATCGGTAGTCATTTCTTTATTAGAAATTTTTACTCCCGATACTAGACCGAAATCTACCCCATCAAATTTCATAATTGCACTCGACAAATATGTGTTTTTTAAAAGTCCGCTTACCGCTGGTTTTGCCATTTAACTTACTCCTTGTTAAATTATGTTTTTTTCAAAATGCTTCACTTTTAATTCTAGCACACAATCTTTTCTATAAATCTGACCCTCTTGGCTTAACTTTGATTTAATCGTATCACCGTAGCCAATCCTTGCTGGTAGAGTTCTAATCCTTAGACGCTGATCGGCAGTAACTAAATCAATTAAATTATAAACAGCAAACAACGCTCTCGCATATCTAAAGGCTTTTAATTCAAGAACATCTGCACCCATATCTTCTAGTGTTATTACAATGTTGTACAAACTCTCTGCTGTTAAATAGTTTGGATCTGTTGAGTAATTAATATCCATTGGCTCTGTTAAAATATAACAAGCTGGAGGTGTTAAAGTTTGAAACTTATCTGATATATAAACACTCGTTTGATCGATTGGCTCTAAAGACAAACCGTCTGTGTACTCATGGTCAACATCTTGTAGATATGAATTAAAATTGTTGTTAAATTGATCTCTCAACAACTCTAGTGCTCCAAAATGTAGTAATGGTGTTTTTTGTAATGCCATTATGCCTTAGCCCTTTTTTCTTCACCATTCATTGCAGCTTTGAAATATTCACTAATTAAAACTTTCCAAAATCTTCTTTGTTGAGTTGTAATTGCCAAAAATGATCTTTGGGGCAAATGCTTTCCACCCTTTTGATGGAAAAGAGCATAGGTCAATGTGGTTCCATAAACTAACTTATTGCCTTCCATTGGATTTACAGAGCTATTATTTGAATAAACAAGAGAGTTAAATAGCTCGCCAGTTGCAACAAGGGTTGGTTTTTGACCATGCTTTTTCATTTTGCTTATGGCGTAATCATAACTTAAAGGCATCCACTCTTGTCCAATAGATGAGCCCTTTGTTTGAAATGCTTTGGCAATGCCACCGCGTATAGTTAAAGGATCATTGCTGCCTTGCTTACCAACAATTTCAATCATCAATGGTTTTAAATTCTTAGTTAAATCCATTGCATTCTTAAATTTATTTATTACGTCATCTGCTTTGATAGATAGTTTTGGTTTCATTTGTTTGGCCCATATCGTCTGTTCTGACCAATCTTAATACCAAAGGCTGGACTATTTCTGCGCCCCTGTCTTTTATAAAAATCATCACGTTGCTCAATTCCATTTTTCCAATTCATATCGGCAAGTAACTGTAATGTTTTTAAAGTAGCATCATAATTTGAATCGCTATTTCCATCTTGCTCTAAAAGAAATTCAGATGAATGCTTTCTAAGAACGATAAAAGAAATCAAAGCCCTTGCCGCAAGAGAAGATGCAATCAACAAAGATCCTGTTTTTAATCCAGACGGGATGTTCAAATAAGCATTATCAATAGTTGTGGTCACACTTTGACCTACCATTTCTGCGCCCTTATTTAAGAAATTCTTTAGCTCACTATCAGTCCACCATTGCCAATAATAACTTGCAGTAACCTTCACGTTACCACTCGGAGGCTCTGTCAGATCAATCTCGCCGCCAACATCATCAACCAATGTAAAGCCAACGGATTCTTCGCCAACAAATACCTGCAAAGTATCTGAGTACAATCTTTTATCGTAAGAAATAAATCTAACATTGCTGCCATCAATATTACCGATAAGCTTTTTCTTACTAACCTTTTTATTGAAAGGAGAGTCATCAAGCATCTGTCGCAATTCTGTGAGAGCTAATGTATATGGCATTAGTTTACCTTCTCTATTTCTTGCAAAGCTTTTTCTAAATCAACAATGTCTTTGCAATAGAAATATTTAACTTTGTTTTGAGAAAATAATATCTTTTTTAAATCAACAAACTTTTCTTCTTCGCTATTTAGATTAAAATCAAAAGCAACAGCTCGTTGCTCATAAAATCTAGATACCTCTAATGGATAGCGAATTCCACCGAAGTCGTATTTTAAATATTCAAATCTAGCATTAGCGTAATAACCTTTTTCACCCAATGAGTCTGTAAGTGGATCAATTGGCTTACGTCTGCTCTTTACTTTTTTGTCTTGTGCTTCAGAATCTGCCTCAAACGAATTTTCAACAATTGCTCTTTCGACGGCATGTTTAATCCTTGGGGCTTCTGTCCACTCTGATGCAACAGTTGTTGCCGTAGGAATTTTGTTTTTCTTCGGTCTAGCCATCTAACATCCTTGTTAAAAGTGGGGGGTTTTATCCCCCCATACCTAATCACTTGGTCAAACTATTACGTTGATGCAAAAGTAGGATTAAGGTTAATCATAAATTTAGGATCAATAAAATCTGCTTCCCAGCGAGCGCGTTCTTTATAACGGAACACCTCTTGTGAAAACGCAGGACCTGAAGTTGGATTCTCTTGAACCAATTCAGTAGCATCACGACGTTGGAACACAAAACCTTTTCCTGCATCGATAAGCATGGCGCCGTAATCAGCAATAAAACGATCTGCCACAATACCAACCAATTGTTTAATTGGATTGATAGACATATTGCCAGATACCTTGCCGTCATCACCAGTTGCAGTAGAAGCTTTAGATGGATTGTAATCACTTCCCATTAAAGTCTCAGCAAAGAAAATATCTTGAGGGCTTACAGCCAAAATACTTGGCAATACCGCCATTGGGCGACCTGATTGATCAAGCATTTTCTTAGCTAAAATCCAACCAGCTTGAATAGATGATTGACTTAAGCGAGCTGAAGATGCAGTTGCCAAAGAGTTAACACCGCGACCAGATCCATGGATACCACCAGCGGTAGCATCAGCATAAGGGGTTGCGTAAGTGCTTGATAGAGGTAATGGCTCACCATCTAAACTAACGCCAGATTTGTTAAACATACGTGTCCAAACATAAGCGTTCTCAAAAATACGAGCATTTTCTGCAAGCTGTTGGGCGCGTTGTACAATTTGGCCAGTCATATCGTCATCAATCAATTCTTTTTCAATGGCAAGCATTACGCCCCATTTTAAATTGATTAACTCTAGATCCAAACCTTTAAAGCTTGTTTCTGGGAACGGCGCTCCTCTTTCAACACGCTTTGGAAAACCAGCTCTTTCTAAAGGCGCATAGAATTCCTGACGTTTGTTAGATCCAGCTTCTCTCACAGCGGCATCATAAGTCACTTCTACAGACTGATAAATATCGTTAAAGATATTTTGTACACCAGCACGTAAAAGTTGACCAAACTGAAGCTCTGAGTTCGCCTCACGAAGACTTCTAGTTAAGCTATAAGCACCTTCACGAAATTTCTTAATAGAAAAATCGGGACCAGAGAAATCAAGAACTGATTCTGTGATTCCATGTTGGTCACAAGCTTCTTTAGTAATTTGCTTTGTTACTTTTTGTTGAGCAGCTACAAAATTCTTTCTATTAGATTCTTGTAACTTTGTTTTTTGTATTCCACTATCATCAATAAATTTCATTTTAATTCCCCTTTAATTAGTTAGCTAGTTTTACGAAAGAACGTGAATAAACTAATACCTGCACAGAAACACCTGCTGCACCAGTTACAGAACTAACGCCAGCGGGATGTGAAATGATCCCAACAGGGTTAACGTTTGCACCAGTTGTGTTTAAAATAGTCTGAGCATCTGCACCAATATAAACCAAATCACCTTCTAAATATGTTTCAGCAGCAGTAGTTTTAAGTAATGCCTTAACGCCGTAACCTACTTGAATTGTTTTTTCTAGTGGCGCACTTGAATTATCTAGGCTTGAACTAACAGCAGATGGCTGTAGAGCAATACCAAGAATAGTTGCAGCATGAGCGTCTGTATCAAGAGGCTTAGCTAGATGAGCAGAAGCATCCCAATATACTAACTCACCAGCTTTTACGGCCGCAGTTGTGTTGTTAACTTTTGCTTGATGTTGTAAAAAGCCTTGGCCATTTACAATACCAGTTTGAATTAAATCTTGATTTGATGTAGACATTTTTTCTCCTTATTTGAAAAATGAATCGTTGTTTGATTGTTTGCTAGAAGCTTCGATTTCAGTAAATCCGCTAGATGATTCTTCAGTAAACATGCTATTGGCCGCCTTGCTGTATAGCTCTTTTAACGAAGTAATCTTCTCACGCATTTCTTTTTCTGTACCCTTAGCTTCAATCAATGGTCTAAAATCTTTAGTAACAGCACGAGGCAAGCTGCTCTCGCCTAGTAATTTGTCCACTAATTCTTCTTTTTGCTTTTTATTTAAAGCTGCTTTTAAAACTACGGCCTCTTCTTTATGCTTCTCGCCTTCTTTTTGCATAGATTCTACTTTGGCGGCAAGCTCACCCATTTGTTTCATCATCTTCTTAATGAGTTTCTTATCTTGATCAGCATCTGCGTGATCTTTGTCATCACCGTCGTCTTTGCCGTCATCTTCTTTTTTGTCATCGTCTTCATCGCCATCGTCTTTTTTATCTTTGGCATCTTTTTCATCGCCATCTTCGTCTTCATGTTTGGCTTTCTTTTCTTTTTTAGCTTTGCCTTTTCCTTCGTCTTCGCCATCTTCTTTCTTTTCTTTTTCAGAATCTTCTTTTTTAGCTTCAGCATGTTTTTTAAGAGCCTCACCAACACATTTGGCTTCATATTCTTGCTCAGACTCACCATCTTCTTTTTTCATCTCTTTCTTTGCAGCCAAAAGATGCTTAGCAAGTGAACCAGCTTCTTTAGCCATAGCTCCTTCATCTTCTTTCTTTTTAGCTTCATCTTCATCTTCGGACTCATCTTGAAGCATGCCCTTTACAGCACTCTCCATAATCTTTTGGTCTTCTTTATCAAGAGACCCCAATAGCTTCTTAAAAAACGTTTTCATCTTTTCCCCTTTTGTTTTTTGGTTTCTTTTTGTTTCTCTAAATCCACCACCTGCACCTGGCTCTGTCACAAGATCGGCACTAATAGCTTCAGTTAGTTTTGTTATGTAATTGATGTCTTGATCCTTAACTTCAGAAATCTTTTTCATTTCATCAGGTGTAGGTTTTGCAAGAGATAAGAACTTATCGTAATCAAGCGTTTCGCCCTCACCATCACCATTGATAGAGATGCCCATAAAACACTTGTCTGGATATTTCTTTGCATGTTCTGCGGAATGTTTAAGTAGAGATACTAACTTTTCATCATCCTGAACCGGAACTAAATCGGCTTTCAAACCCATTAACCCGTCTGATAATTTCTCAGCACGAACATTCTCATAATGACCAACAAGTTCTTTCACAGAACGATTGGGCTGTTCACGCTCTTGGGTTGGTGTGGGATGATCGAAATAAGCTTTGGCACCCTCATAAACTGAGATGCCTGATTCAATTGCTTGTGCTGAATAATAGTTTTTATCTCTTAGATTGCCAAGACCTTGGCGAATGATAACAACAGGAAAGCTTATCTTTCCGTTCTCATCTTTTTTAGCCTCTCCTAGCCCTATCTTAAATGATGCTTCCTTGCATCGCTTAATCATTTTTACCCCTTAAAGCGTTTATGTGCCTCAATGATGTCTATGTGATTTGTATAAGTGCCATCACCATTATTTTCCCATCGTGGCTTAATCCAAAATCCCTTTGGATTTAAACCCTCTTGAGTAAAGAATGATTGTAATGCCTCACAAGTTTTAAATGTATATGCATTGAAATGAATTACCCTTTTTCTCTCAATAAGCTCAGGGTGAGAACTATTGGCAATCACCTCGAAAATATCGGTAGGATCTTTAATCTGATAAGGGTCTCTGTGTTTAGCCAATTTATGAATTCCTGTTGTTGTCGTCTCTAGCTGCTTTTCTATCAGTCTGCTTATTGTCACCAGCATCTTTATCTTGTGTCAAGGCAGGATTTTTAGGTAACAACACATTGCCCGTCCCTGAAATACTATCACTCGCCTTTTGCTGCATAAAGTCCAAAAATTCATTTTGAGAATCTTTTTTAATCTGGGTTAATTCTATATCATAGTCATAGCTTGTGATGTCTAGTTGCTGAGAAATTATATTGCCAGCCGATTTCTTAGACAAATAACCCTGCTGTTGAACAACAATTAAATCAGCGATCTTCTTAGATCTATCATCAACCACCATGTCAGGAAAGTTAAACTCCCTCTCTGATTTAGGGTCTAGTCCATTCTCAATCATCACATCTTCAAAGATTATGTTTAAGATTTCTTCAATATGCTTACGACGGCTTGTCATCTTTCTAATAACTGGCTCTGTTTTAACTACAGCACTAGCCTTAGTTTCCCCGCCACTGTCAGCAGTGGCAAGCCATGAATATGGGATATTAACGCTCACACAATACATGCTCGATATGTATTTAGCTGTCTCATCGTTACTTGCTGGACTTAAAGATGGCGCAAGTGGCACCCGAGTTAAAGCTTTATTATGTACATTCTCAGACCCTGGTGGCACATCACTAATAGATGAGTTGGTTGAAATGTAACTATCAACATCGCCCGCGTCACCCTCAATGGTAACGTCCCAGTAGTAAGACATCTCACTAATAGCTCTGCCTAGCTTTGCTTGAATATACTTATCAAACATTTTTAAGTAGTAAATACCAGACAACAAATCAGATCTGCCACGCTTCTCAAAGCTTGTGCAGTTAATCTTTTGATGAATGATTTGCTCAGGTGGAATGTGATTCATTACGTATTTAGACACTGGAGTTTTCTTATCACCAATCAATTGATATTGAGTGTTGTACATTTGCCAATAGAATTTAACGTCTTGGATATTTTCTGGATCTGTAACGATTTCCCAAACTGTACTAGGCTCAATTGAAATATGATTTATTCCCTTTGGAGTTGGAACTCGTTTAATAAACAAATCACCAAAGGTACTTAATTCATCACACCAAACCTTAAGCTTTTGTTTAATACCAGATCTTTCTTCATAAGCTTCCCATGCTTTTTTAGCTTTAGGATTCTTAATAGAAACGCTGTACCCCTCACCAATAACAAAGTTTGTTGTCATTTGGATTGTACACTTAGCAAGTGGCGAGAAGTTCTTAAACCAAAATGCCTGTGAGTTCATCAATTGATAATCGTACAAATACATTTGCTTATAGAAGTAACCACTAAACAAAGGTGTATACTCATCGCGCCCAAGGCCTGGACCGCCTGTGCTTAATCCAGAATCGGCGCTTGTATCATCACTAAAACCAAAGCCCCCGAAAATATCCTCTCTGGCAGACGATAGTTTTTTCATCATCTTTTGTAGGCTTGATTCTTTTAAGCTCAAAGCCCTATCTTGTGCCGCCTCTGATTCTAATATCGCTTTTTTAAGATCTTCTTTATTGTTAACCTTTGCCCATTTCTTATTACCAAACTCATTAAACACCAGTATCTTCGAGTTTGAATCTATCTCGATGTCAGCAGCCCCCTCTTTTACTTTGTTGATAAACTCCAATACTCTATTTGGGACTGGTGAGTTTAACTTCTTGTAAAACGTCTCGGCATCTTCAATGTCAATTCTTAATGCGCTTGATTCTCTAGTGATAGACTTATGCTTTGGCTTTCTATCTTCACCAATAAATTCATTTAAAGTTTTATTTTTCATAGTCTATCCTTTTACCATCTTAAGCCACTCATCCCAGTTCATATCCTTGAACCCTAAAGACTTCTCTTGCTTATCAGCTTTATAGATTGCACCACTCTCGTCATCAAAATTAAATCCACTGTTTTGTTTTACAGATTCTGACCACTCATCTTTTATCTTTGGGATAATTTCGCAGTAGCAGTTGTGGACAATTAATCCATTTGCTATATAGTAACCATCTTGAGTTTGGAGATTATAAACATGGCCAGAAAATTTACTAATACTGATATTCTTAATTGGCACAAGAGATATATAGCTGGAGAGTCTAGCATTGATATAGCTAGGAGTGTCGGTATTCATAGCTCTTCTGTTAGAAATAAATTTCACGAGCTTGGTCTTGAGATTAGAAGCGTTTCTCAATTTATGTCTAATTATGCCAATAGATGTACCGCCAAACAAAGAAGTGAAAGGGCTTTGAAGGCACAAGCTGCTGTTCGAGGTAAAAAGAGGACGCGGAATAATTTGATACTTAGAGCAAATGGTGTCGAGGCTTGCCCTCCAACTATGCCACACACAGAACAATTCTTTTTTGATGAGTTTAAAAAAAGAAAAATCTCTTTTGTTAGGCAAAAAGCTATTGGTATCTATAATGTCGACTTCTGTGTCAATAACTCCATCGCCGTGGAAATTTTCGGTGGACACTGGCACACTCATCCTAACCACCTGTCTAGACACCTCGATAGAACTAAGTACATTCTCAATAGCGGTTTCCACATGATTATTGTTTGGGTCAAGGATATTAACAATACTCCTATCGCTCAAACTATAAACGAGATTGTCTCCCTGAGTGAGCTTTCCGGCGCGCACCCAGCCTCTATCAGTCAATACAGGGTGATTTGGAGTAATGGTGATATCATCTTTTCCCTCAACAGAGATAGTAATGACTTCCCCATTAAAAAATCTCTTATAAAACTTTGATATTCCTGCGGCCGAAATATTAGTTGTTCCTATCAAACAATTCGGATGGAGCGGAGGGCTCTGGTCTTTGTATTTATCTTTTACCTGTTTTTTAATCTGAGTCATTGTAAGATCATGCCTACTAGTACACTCATCACATTTCTTCTGAGGCTTATCTACTTTCCAAATGAAATCTTTTATACCTAAAGACTCATCACCAATCTGAATCATTCCTTGGTTCACACCCTCAGTCATCATTGATCCAAGTGATTGCTCAAGACTACTTAAATATTTATTCTGTGATTTTAATTCATCACTAAACCAACTGCGATACTGTCTAGACTCCCAGTTATTAGCTTCATACAAACGATTGTGCATTAGCTCAACATCTTCTAACGTATAAACTCCCTCTGATACCATCACAGGAGCTTTACCAAAGATTGTTTTGTTTATTTTGAAACTGTCATCAAGAGTATTATCATCGCGACCACTGATACCAACCCCACCAGAATCAAAGCCATAGTTGCCCCCGTCATCCTCTTTAGATTTAATTTTAGGCTTAGGAAATAATCCTCTCACCCTTGTTAATATATCTGTTATAGATTCTTCATAAAGAAGCCCTTGTGTGATTCTATTCATAATGTCATCAGACAATTTCTTGAAATAGAAATCAAAAAGCCCCATCCATGGGACATCCATCACCTTCCGTGGCTTATCTTTTAAATTCAAATTAACTTCAATCCAAGGTGGCGTTACCTTTCTGGCAATGTAGCCAGCGGTTAACCTGCCAAATAAATCAGCATCGCTTTGTATTTCATCTGCATACTTTTTAATCTTATCTGAGCACATGTTAAACGTGTGGTCTATATGTTGAGTCATTCTTCTAATTACACCATGAGCGAGAGCGTCTTTATAATTAATATTCATCATGTGACTTAGCTCGAAAGAGATAATCTTTAAAACAATATTCTTATGCTCATCGATAACTTCACCGACATTAGATAACTGGTACTTGTAATAAGTACCAAGTTGTTTCATTTGCTTTTTATATTCTCTATCAGCTATTTTTTGCATGAGCCTCAAATGCTTTCTTGTATATTTTGCACATGTATCTAACAGAAGCTTTATGAAGACTAAACTCTTTAGCAACAAGTCCATCAGCTTTAAATATGCAAGCCTCATAGACCAGCTTGTAAATATAAGGATCATAGGTTGCTGGATGTCTAATCACATTATCCTCTTCCATTAAACATTTCCAAGATCTGCCACATCAATTGTTTTTTGTTTTCTAAATGCATCAACGTTAACAGGGTTTGGCAATGTAGATGGATCTTTAATCACAAGAACGTCTACCTCTAGATTTGTGCCAACTCCCATAAGAGAAGATTTTGCACCGATACCTGTAAAGGATATTTGTCCAGTGGCTGCGTTTACAATTGTAACTTCATTGCCAGTTAGTGGTGATGGTAATGCAACATCCGAAGATAGGACAACTTGCACTGGTACTAACAATGTAAGATCTTTTGGGAGCAGAACCTTTACTACCGATCCGCCTGGGATTACGTAAGGTAATACGTTTTGTGGACTTGTACCATCGTCCATCTTTAAATTGATTATGCCTTGAAAAACATATCCTCTGTAAACTATTGGATTCGCCATGTAACCTCACTCCTTAAGGTATTAACTGTGGATCGATTGTAATTTCCATCGATGTATTTAATTGTGAAAACGTCATTGATCTGCCACCAACTACGGCCGCACCATTTGCAATGACTGCCAATAAAATTTCAGTGGCCGCAAGATCGGTCGCGATAGTTTGAAACACTACGGGCAAATTCCCTGATCCAGTGGCCACAACCATTAGTATCACTGTATTTGTATTTATATTTCCTAATGCATCTTTTGCTCTTACTCCCACTGTGTAAGTGAGTCCATTAACCAAGTAAGTAGTTTGATCAGCGAGTGTAAAAATTTTCTTAGATATAACCCCACTAGGTGCAATTGTAACAATATTTGAATTAACAAATAATGCCCCCGCTGAAACTGATCCCAAAGCTATGAATATTATATATTCAATCGGTGGAGTTGTATCAGTTGCAAGAGGCCAATTGGCCGTAAGTGATCCGTCTGTGCTAGCTGTTAGTGATGAAATGCCAGTAAAAGTGGGGGGAGTAATATCAACAATACATGCAGACGGTACTAATTGATAAGATGCCCCTGCTGAATATTGCGAGTAACTCACTTAAGACTCCCTTATGCTTGGAACTACAATCACACCCGGAGGTGATGCCCATTTGTATCTAACCTCTGTAGTAAGTGGTGTGTTTGGAATTGTTCCAAGAGCAATCCAGCTCCCACCGTTTGTGGTAGAATATTCAAACAATGTAGGATTTGAAACTGTATTGGCAGATACAACTAAGTTTCCTGAATCATCATAAGCTCTAAAGAATAGAGTTGGAACAGAAGTCGCATAAGCCTTAGCCAATCTAAATGCACTATAAGCAGGTGAAGTATTTTGAGTTGTATTAGGTCCCGACTCTTGCCAATTATCACTTAGTTCATTGTTACCCAAAACTGTTATTTCAAGGTCTTTCAATTGAGCACCAATGTTTGAAATTGCAGACATGATGTTAAAATCAATCTTAAATTGTGTAAAATTATTTGTTGAAAAAGATGATAAGTCTTGAGCGACCTCAATTTGTATCCACCCACCTGTAGCCGTGTTGAATATTGCATCTGCTGCGGTTGTCGCAGATCTATAATAAAATGGGCTTGTTCCAGTAATATCAAACAACTCCTCTAATGTTGAAATAAATTTCATTTGAGCTGAAGTTGTATCAAGCACTTTTGTTATTATTGTGCTGGTGTCATAAATTACATCTGCACCAACAAAGTTAGCAATTACTCCCCTTTGCCCAATTGCCGAACCTGCTAGCAATAACCATCCATTTCTAGACTCAATCGCTGAAATTGTTGTCATTCCGATATTTGGAATAAGATTATTTGCTTCAAAATATGTGTTGTCAGGTGCCCCAAAATTGTAATCTATTACGCTATTAACAAAGCCTTTTGAAATAAACTGACCTGTGGTTGTAACAATAAAAGCCTTATCTAGAACTGCAGAATATGTAGCAAAAGCCGCCGTAGGTGCTACGATTTGAGTAGCTCCACCCAATATATTGGCGGCAATTAAAGATGGCCATGTAGTCGCACCACTTGTTAATTCTGAAAGTTTACCCATGTAAATATTTGTAGATGTGGAAAAGAATCCGAAATCTGCCCCAACTATATATTGAGTTGCTGCAACATAATGACCAGTATTTACTAAAAGAAGTGTTCCAGCTAATGCTGGTAAGTTTCCAGTCTTAGCAATAAAAGCATTTGTGCTTTGACCAAAACCACGTTTTACAGTCTGCGTACCAGTTGATGAGCCTGTGAAGTTAATCGCAGCTCCACCAGATGTTAATGAAACCTCAAAGGAAACACCAGCAACAAGACCAGTTGCAATTACAAAATAAACTGTCCCAGCAACAAGACCAGTTGGTAACGCGCCACCAGTTACAGAAAAGACAACTTGATCACCAGCTACATAGTTATGCCCCGTTGCATTTACAACGCCAGGGGTTGCTATTGGAGTTGTGCAAGTAAATGGATCAGCAATAGTTGGCGCGAGAGTCATGTCCCAAGAATAATACTGATGAGTAGCTGATACGCCGTTGTGAACATAAAGTTTATTATTTGTTGTGTCCCCAATCATATCTGCGCCAGTTGTATTTAATTGCGCAGATCCTTTCTCGGCAGTTGCTTGATAAAAATAAACAGACTTTGAATCATCTGTTAATGCCATTGGAAAAGCGGTAAAACTAACAGGCCCAAAATCTGCTTTATCTACTTTATTAACTACAAATGTTCCACCGTTAATTAGAACAGATCCGGTTGTTTGTATTGCAATTTTCCAATTAGTTGCCCCGGCATCATTAAATACTTTTAACGCACGCACAGTGTGAGTTGTAGCAGCTTGGTTAGGAAGCTGAACTGTGATCTTGCCAACATAAGATTTTACACCAGTTAAAGAATTAAAGTCATAAAGATTTATTGTTGCAAGACCTGCGGTGAATGTTCCTAGAACAAATAATCTATCATTTTTTGTGTAACAAATGCCAGGTGTCGGAGTAATTCCTGAATCAACAAATGAATCAAAATAATTTGGCAGTATTGGACCTAAAACTAGATTTGAGTTTACAGTCTTTTGAGTTACATTTAAAATTGTAGTTTTTGTCTTATCGTAGACTGTAACTACATCATCATTTAATCCTGCGCTAATTACTTTCATTATGTCCCCTTATGTCTCTCTACTTCTGTAACTGGATTTGTTAATATTGCCGTTGCTCTTGCAGATGTAATAATCCCAACGCTAGCACTAGCTAAAACATTTATTCCGTAAATAGTGTCTGCTCTATTAAGATCAATGTACTCGGCTGCAAATAGTTTCTTGTCTAAAATAAGTAATCCAATATTAGACTGAATGGCTGTGTAGTAAGTTGCAAGCTCTGTGTTTGTAAATCTATTAAGAAGTGCTAGCTTTGAAATTTTCATTGATGGTGTGGCCGTTTGACCTGCTGGTGGAACTAATTTATTACCCTGTAATATCCATCCAACTACTGGCTGTGGGTCCATTAAAGAAATATCAACAACTTGATGAGTAGATGATTGTATTTGGCCCTCTGTTAAATCAGAGATTGTAAAAATAATGTTATTGTCTAATAAAGCACAAAGCATCTATGCTCCTAATTAAATTTTGCAATCAATGTAAACTTATCTTTGGCCAAGTAAAAATCATCTGGCTTTACCGTTAACTCGCCTAAAGTTTCACGCAAGGTAAATTGAGCCGCAAAGCTTGGGTTCATTGCAAGTAAAAACTCATAAGCATATTTAGAGCAATACCAAGACTGAGTGCCCTCTAATTTAAACGAGAAGTCATAAGGCTCGCCAATATTCTGATCTAAAAAGCTTTTACCTAAAAATAACATTGGTGCAGTAATATCAAAGTTAGCCCTGACAATCGCCACATGGTCCTTCTTAAACAACCACTCCTCTAATGTTACTGATCTAACACCATGGGTTACGGCTTCATAAACTAATCCATTGAAATAGATTGCGGCATGTTTATAAGTTTTTGGAATAAAGTAGTTTGATAACTCCCACTCAACTTCTGACAAAAGAATATCACCGCTTAATAAAACTTTTTTAGCGTCCATATATTGTGCGCTTGTGATCTTAGCTTCTGGTCTATGCCATTTGGAAATGAACTTGCTTAATGGAACTGCGATCTTAATTAGGTACCGTCTTAGAAACTTATACATTGCTGACCCCATCGTAGATTAGAAATGGTCGCCTATAAGAAAGAACATCGTCAACATGAAAATTTGTGATATTAACTGCATCATGCTGATTGCCACCCAATAATTGAATTGTGCCCAAGCTTTCATCAACTCCAACAATAAATGCAACGTGTCCGCCGCCTTGTCTTTTAAGAACTGCAATGTCATATAGTTCTGGTTTTGAAACAGCATTGCCCCACCTTAGATAAGATAATGCCCAAGCGGATCTTGTTGATTGAATTTTACATTCTTCTAGACACCAACAAACAAAAGCTGCACACCATGGAACCATATCACCACTAGACCTAAAAGTTGTGGCCTCAAGATATTCAAATATCTTTGGATTATCATGCATCCCAATTTTCTCTTTTACACCAATTTGTGATCTAGCTATTTTGATATATTTAGGCTCTGACAATGTTGTGACCTCGTGATGTTATCTTGTAACTGAAACTACTCCACCAGATGAACCACTCATGGCAATCTGACAATAGTTTAAGGCATGTCTTAAATGATCTGGGCCTAGTTTTTTGTAAGTATACTTCTTAGCTCCGGTTTCTTTGTTTTCTTCTGAGGTCTTGGCAATGTTAGAGCAATGCTTGGCAAACATTTCTATCCACTGATTGCGGGCGGGCAATGTAATTGTTGAGCTAATGATTGATTGTGTACCAACGTCTAGGCTTTCTGTGCGATTGACTGACACTATTCTCTCATCTTCATTCCAAGCGTAGGAGCCTTTTTGATTATCATTATAAAAGCAAAGCCATACTTTGTTCTTATGTCTATTCATTAACTCACGCGCCTTTCTGGTTTCTGGTAATGCATCTATGACAACTTGGCTTACTCTGAATTTCTTTATGTACTCATCTACTTGCTCAAATTGGTCTAGCTCACCTACCCAAAGAACTATGTTGGGCTTTTGCATGATTACACAATGAAGTTTAGAGCCTTGATCTATTCCCATAAATGTTGTGGCGATAGATTCATGCTTCATTGGCTTTAGTTGATTACATAGATTTAACACCTGTGACTCTGTAACTCTGTCAGTGGCTGATAGATATGGTTGACCTACAACGTGGTTATAGAAGTGTCCGATGAATTCAGTTGTGTAGTAGTCATTCATTATCTCATTGGCAGTCTTAGTCTTGGAATATAATTGAGATATGCAGTATCCTCTTAGATCTGATTTAGTAATTGGTGCCCAGAAGCCTTTTGTATTCTCAATTGATTGCTTACATTTCTTGCACCCTCTATACCAATTGCCAGATAGATCTTGTAAGAAGTTTCTAGGGAAATCTAATTCAAGTGAGTTCCATTGTGAGCATGATTCACATTTGAAGAAGAAGTGGTGTTGATCTGATTCTTGAAATACTTTATTGATGCCGAAGTCTGGTATTGTTGGGGTGGAGAGTTCTCGTTCAATTTTAATATCGCTACCAGATAATCTCTCGCGGGCCTGTCTAACTTGTGATTGATCAGATTCGTCAAGCTCGTCGTATATTGCAGCGTCTGCGCTAATACTCTTGACGCCAGACTTAGACTCAAGACCACGCCAGAAAGTAGGAATACCATAAAGCATTTTAATGCCAAGATTATCTTTGTCTGAGCTGTTTTGATTAACGATTGGATCATCTGTGTTCTCCTCTATTAATGGATCAAGCTTTGTGGATACGAAATCATTTACAAGCGATCTAGTTGGTAGCCAGTAAATTACTCCGCGTGGAGCAATCTTTAGTTTGGTTAAATATAAAGTTAAAAGAATACAATATGTAGACACGCCCATTTGTGAGCCTTTTTGAATTACAATCTTTTTAGAATCATCTTCTAGAAGCTTCACTAGGAATGGATATTTTGCCCACTCAATCGGACTTCCCATCAACTTTAGAGTCGATGAGAAACTCAGCAGGGACTTCGTTGATGTCTCTGCTAATACGTTCCGGTAAAGATGCGTTTCGTAATGCAGCTTCGTATTTTCCTTTAAGTTCATCTAACTCTCTTTGTAATTGTTTTGGTGCGACAAGTAATTCTAATGGGCCGCCATTACCACCTGTCAATTCTATTGCTTGAGTCTCACGCCAGCCAGCTCTAGTTTTTAAATAAAACATTGTCATTGCTGGAACCTTACCACTGATGGCCATTTGATAGGCCGTTTGTGTTACATTTTTTAAAGCAATGGCTACGCCTTCTTCTAGTGCTGGCCTTACTCTTGGATCTCTTCTCATAACTGTTTCAAATGTTGCGAGTGGCATTTTAAGGATAAGTCCTATTTGTCTTTGTGTGAGACCAAGCCCAGACATTGTTTTTATCTGTTCTATTTCTGCATCTGTTAGGTTTCTTTGCCCTGAGCCTTTTGGTCTAGCCATTTATTTTCTCTGCTGTTTTGCCAGTGAACTTTTCCCATCTTGTTATTATAACATCTATGTAGTGCGGATCTAATTCCATACAATAACAAGATACACCGCATTTTTCAGCGGCTATTATTCCAACACCAGATCCACCAAATGGCTCAATAAATATTTCTCCTGATTTTAAATGATTTTTTATTGGTTTTTCATAAAGTTCTACTGGCTTTTGTGTTGGATGAATCTTGTCATTTTCTCTTGAAACTTTCCAAATTGTTGTTTGATTTCTTTCGCCATAAAATGGTGGCTCATTACCTTCTAGCCATCCCATTAAACACAATTCATGTTGCCAATGATAGTGTCCCCTTCCAAACACAAATCTTTCTTTTTCCCAAATTATTTGTCTATGAAAAAGAATTCCTGCTGCTGCTGCTGCTGCTTGCGAAAAGTATGCCTGCATTTTCATTGCATGCCACATATAAAATGCAAAGCCTTTTTCAAGATATGGCTTACTTGCTTCTATAGATTTAAAAATAAAATCTTTTAATTCCTCATCGTGAAGATCGTCATTTGCTATTTTTTTGTATCCTTTTGATTGGCCTTTTTCTTGAGATGTCTCTACATGATTTATCCCATAAGGTGGATCAGAAATCCATGCTTTGGCTTTTTTTCCATCCATTAACTTTTCTACTTGCTCTAGTGATGTGCTATCACCACACATCAATCTATGCTCACCAAGTTTATAAATATCACCTAGTTTTGCTTTTGATTCGGTAACTTCTGGTATTTCATCTGGATCGGTGAGCCCTTCTTTATCAGCCATATCTAATGTGAAGTTTTTTATTCCAAGCATGTCTAAATTAAAGTCAGGGCCAAGATCGGCTAAGTCTGTGTTTATTGCAGAGAGGTCTAATTCCGCCCACGCGCCAAGCCCATTATCGGCAATCCCAAACGCATATTCTTGCTCTGGTGAATCGAAGTCTTGAAATGATACTGGCAATTCTTTTAATCCAGCGCGGATGGCAGCCAAATATCTACCGTTTCCAGCAACTATAAATCCCGATTGATTTGAAACAACTATTGGCGTTCTCATTCCTTGATATTTATATGTTTCTGCAAGTCTTTCTATTTGATCTTGTGGGTGATGATTTCTGTTTTTTGGGTTTTTTATTAAACTACTCGTTGGAACAATCTTTATTTCTTTTGCCTTAATTTCCATATAGTGATAACTCCATTGCATGGGATTTGTTTGTCTTAAAATATCTAAGGGTCTTGAAACTATAATTGATGTAGACAGCTATAATTTTCTTATTAAGAATAATAATTTGAAGTGGAATGCACAAAAATGTGGAAATCGTTATTATGTTTCTAAAAATAAGCTTAATAAAAAGATTTATCTTCATAGGTATATTATGGATTGCCCTGATGGGTTTTGTATAGACCATATAAATGGTGACTCTCTTGATAATAGAAAAGAAAATCTTAGAATATGTTCTTTTAGAGAAAACTCTAGAAATCTTATTAAAGATGTGTTTAAGGGGGTTACAAAAACAAAAAATGGTAAATATCAGGCTCAAATTACTTATAATAATAATCATGTTACTCTCGGTGTGTTTTCAAGTGAATCTGAGGCGGCAAGAGTATATGATATAGCTGCAGCTTTATTATTTAAAGAATATGCCGCGCTAAATTTTGCTTTCTCTAAAAAGTTTATTAAACTGGTCGCTGGCGAATAGGTATATAACTCGTCGTATTTACAATGGATGTTCATAACTACCTTTTTATATTGCTTGCTAAATGAGAATGATTCTCAATTAGGTTGATCGTTTATACTCGGCGCATCATGCTTAAATATCTCAATATGTAATTCGTAGTAATCTTTATTGTTTGGGAGTCTGCGTGAGCCATCGTGGGAGTGGATTAGGGTATCGTTTTCAATTACGCCAGCTTTTTGTAGGCAGTCTTGTGGTAGCTCATAGAGGTTTGATAAATCGGGTATTTTCTTATTGATATTACCTTTTTTAGTAAAGTAGTGATCATTTGGGAATAGGAAGGTGAATTTAATTTCAATTGGGTGGTCTATGGTTTTAAGACTTGATCGAAGCTTTTCGTTGATTAGTTGTCGCGTAAGGTAGTGCTCCATATCGCGTAGCTTGGTTGATTTAGATGGGAACATTCTGCCTGTTTTCTTGTTTATAAAGATGTCGCGGTTGTTCTTTTTTGATACATGTGATGCTACTTCTGTGTAGAGGCTGAATAGTTCTTGTCTCATGTTGAAACAATTACATGGTTTTTGTCTCATTTCAATACAATAATGACTCCATTATGACATTACCTTGACATATTTATGACACCATGTTATAATATAGAAGTGAGGTGAGTATGAAAAGATTCAGCTACAAAATCACAGTGGAATTAAGATCGGTTGAGCATTTATCAGAGCACGAGACTTTTTATGGTGAGGTTGAGGCTAGGACTGAATCACAGGCTCAGGAAGCAATATGTGATCTTCACATGGATAAACAAATCATTAGTCTTTTTGTTAAGGAGTTAAAATGAGCAAGATCTATGAATACATCGTAAGAACTACACCACTTGTGGATTGGGACAATGGCTTAAGAACGGGCTTTGTTGGTGCAGCCAGTGAAGACGAGGCTATTGTGAAAACACAGAGCTTGTTTAGTTCTGAGCCGATTGAGAGCCTATCTATTACCGAATCACATAAATACGTTACTTATGAAGATTACTTATTTACAATGGAGTTATTAAATGAATCTTACGCGGCTGACGCCAAAAGAACTACAGAGTTTGAACGAGAGCGTGAATACGAAAATGTCTCGGAAGACTTCGAATGACTGCACCTTGGAAAAGAAAGCAAGTAAACAGCTAAGGTCTATTTACATTGTAACTGAAACGCAGATGCATAAGGTTCCTACAATTTTAGGCATGTGGATCTTTTTTACCAAGAAACAAGCTGATGAAAAGGTCAGGGAGCGGTTCAACTGGATATTTAAAGAGGTTGAGGCTGGGTACAAGGATTTAAAGATAAACAGGAAAGTACTAAAGATTGGTAGTTAATATGTCACAAAATGAAGACACTCAAGATCACAGACTTACGTTAAGAATACCGATTGAGGTATTTGAACTACTTAAGGCTAGTGCTTTAAAAAACAAACGGTCTATTAACTCAGAGCTACTAATCCTTCTGGACCAAATGCTTAAGGAGCCATCAGATGCAAAATTGGTATGATTGGGATAAATGGCTTGAAAGGAAGCTTGTGGAACATCAAGAAGATATATCAACGCAGCGTATAAGATATTTCATTGTGGTGGCATTTATTTGGATTGGTGCGGCTTTAGTGAGGGCAATTGCTTTCTAAAAGAAAGGGCTAGCTACAGTTCGACGTGTAAGCCAGCCCTTGTAGAGTTACCAGTGGATTGGTAGTTAAATATTACGTCATTGACTGTCATTTTATCAAGTGGAAAATAATTTTATCTTTAAAAGACAAAGCCCAAATTTGACTTTTATATCAAAATGGGCTTAGATGTGAGTGCGAACCACATTGATTAAAGTAAACCCCAAAAAGTTTATAAAGTCAATTGTGGACCGCCAAACATGGGGGCTTTTATCAAATGGTTTAAACACTTCACAGACAATCATCGTGGCATAACTGTTCAATCTTTATTTGATGAATTTGGCCATGCAGGACCTTGCGCCTACTATTTTTTAATAGAAATGTGTGCAGAAAAATTAGAAAAGCTGACAGGCCGCGAGCTATCCGCGGAGGATTGTCGGTTCATCTTCAAGAGGCGCGTGGTAGAGTCGGCGACCCGTCTCAAACTGCCCACCATTACTCGGCTGTTGCTCCACGGAACCTCCGCGGGGGTGTGGCGGGGATTCTGCCAAGGATCAGGTAAGGATCAGCTGATCATCATAGAAATGCCTATCTTATTGAAATTATTAGATAGTGACCTTAGAAAAACGCGTCGTGGACGCGACGAGAACGCGTTGCAAACGGGGCCAGATAAAGAAGAAGAGAAAGATAAAGATAAAGAAGAAGAGAAAGATAAAGAACTACGTAGTGTGAAAAAAACAAAAGCTGCCGGCTTTAGACCACAAGCTTAAAAGCTATTGGTTTTTATATGAATCTTTGGAAAGATCGATATGGCTCATTCCCACCAATCAATGCGGCGCAAGCAAAGAATTTAAAAACATTCACAAAAAATAATGGTCTAGAAAAAACTAGGGATCTTTTAGATGCTTATTTTAAAACACCAGATACTTGGTTTGTTAAGAAAAGTTATGATCTACAAACTTTCTTAAACAACACGACCAAAATCGCAGAGTTTTTAAATACAGGTAAAATTACATCAAATGCAGAATTGCGACAAATCGATAATGCTTTAGGAACAATGAGCACGTTAGATGCTTTAAGAAAGGGTGAGATATGACAGAAAAAGAAAGAATTAAAGTTGGCGAGTATTGGCTTGGTCTTGCAATGATGTATGGTAAAGAGTTGCCAAAGACATCTTTAAAAATAATGCTAGATTCAATAAATGATTTGAATGCTGATGATATTTTAATTGCTTTGGATGAATGGGTAAGAATATCAAAAGTTGGTCGTCACCCGTATCCACCAGAAATACGCTTAGCTGTAAAAAAAGAATTGTCTCCAGAATCTAAAGCTCTTGAGGTTGCAACAAGAATTAGATCAGCTAATAACTTGGAAATAACAATCAAAACAAGATATATCAGGAGTCTTGATTGAAACGGGGTGGGGATATATCTGTGAGCATCACGGTACGCATGTTTTAAGTGCAACCACATTTTTTGCCCAATCAAGAGATACTAAAGAGTATGGAACCAATTGAGCTTGGATCTAGCAATTTTAATCCAATAAGAAATATTTTAGATATTGCAAAGATAAAAACAATCGAGTAAAAGATTACTTCAAACCGTGGATGGTAAAATGATTTATTTTGAAATATATCTTATAATCGGAGTTATTCATTTCTTATCTACAATAGTTCCTTTTATAAATGCCATGAATGATCATGATGTTAGTAATGATGAAACTTTCGCAATTCTTTTTGTCTTATTTAAAATAATATTATTCTGGCCAGTAGTTTTATACCACATTATTTTTATGAAGGATGATCATGCTTAAAAACTTACCCGTACCCTTGTCTGAGATTGAAAATGCTCTTGATACCTTAGAATCAGAGTTAATGAGTGCTGAGAAGAATTTAAAATCAGCGCAAGCCTATTTACAAAAGATAACTCAAGAGCGTGAAGAACAAGAAACATTTGTAATTGATTTTATGAAAGCTAATGAAGTCGAAGAGCTTTGTGGATCTAAGTTTTTATTTCGTCTTGTAAATAATCCACCAAGCGTTTCTGTAATTGATGAGAAGTTGATTTCTGATGATTATAAAACTATTGTGCAAACAACTAAGATTGATAAGAAAAGAATATCTGAGGATTTGAAGTTAGGTGTTGCTGTTAATGGGTGTGAGTTGGTACAAGGTAAAAGATTAAAAATTGAGGCAATGAAATAACAAAGGAGATAGTATGCTTAAGTTGGGTGATTTATTACAAGATACAGTAACTGGTTTAAAGGGAATTGCAGTTGCAAGAACAGAATGGCTTAATGGTTGTAATAGAATTACTATTCAACCATTACTAGGCAAAGATGGCAAAGTTCCAGATACTTATACATTTGATGAGCCACAACTTGTGGTCATTAAAAAACAAAAAGTTAAAAAAGGCAAAAGCAATACTGGTGGACCACTTCCTTTTAAAGTTAAGCAAAATTCAATATAAATAAATTACTTGTGGAGGGTAATATGGAATTTGGAAGAGAGCTTGTGCATGTAAGCAGACCAAAAGAAGATGGATTTAGTGTTGATCAAATTAATTTAATCAAAAGAACAATATGCAAAGACTCAACCGATGATGAGTTACAGCTTTTTTTAAATGTCTGTAAGCGCACACATCTTGACCCGTTTGCTAGACAAATTTATGCGGTGCAAAGATGGGATTCAAAATCATCTAAAAATATCATGTCCGTTCAAACCTCAATCGATGGATTTAGACTTATCGCAGAAAGGTCAAATAAGTACGCAGGCCAAGATGGGCCCTATTGGTGCGGAAAAGATGGCAAGTGGGTAGATGTATGGTTGAGCGATGAAAACCCAGCAGCAGCAAAGGTGGGCGTAATACGGGCTGATTTTAAACAGACTCTCTGGGGTGTTGCTACATGGGATTCTTACGCGCAGAGTTATTTTGATAAAAAGGCCAGCCAACAAATGTTGTCTCCCATGTGGAAAAGAATGCCAGACCTAATGCTTGCAAAAGTAGCAGAAAGCCTAGCTTTAAGAAAAGCCTTCCCTCAAGATTTATCTGGCCTATATACACAAGAAGAAATGAGTCAGGCCGAACCAATTCAATTAGAAGCAAAGGAAGTGCTAAGCATTCCAACTAATATTGTAAAAGTTAAAGCTAATGATACGCCATCAAAAATTATTACATTCTCAAGTGCAAAAGCATTTGCCCCAAAATTTGGTAAATACAAAGATCGTGCGATTGGATCGGTTCAGATAGACGAATTAAAGTCTTACTATGACGGTATAATAAAATCTGTTAACGAATCAGGAAAGAAAATGAACTTTGATCAACAAGAATTTATTCGTCATGTGGAAGTATTAATTGATGGATTTATGCCATCACCAACATTAAATACCTCAGAACCTATTCCAGACTTCTGAATCAATTGGTCCATCACAATCCGATCTTGATGAAATGAACAAGACCTTGCCCTTGATGATGCCACCGCCTCACAACTAAAGAAGATTAAGAATTATGCTTTAAAGGAGCCAAAATGACATACGCAGACGCCTGAGTAGCAAGTGTAGCAATGATATGTGCAACGTCTTTACTGATTTGTCATTCATGGCATGAGGTATGGCTTGAGAGAATTAAGGCTTAGAAAGAAATGAACTCCAAAGCAACTTTGTATTCAAAACTATTAGAGCAAGAAGAAAGTCTAAATCACGCCTTGAACGGCTTTGAATATAAAATGGAAATAGAAAACTTTATGAATATCTAAGAAATACTTGCAAGTACGAATCTTTTTCAGATGGACGATATTATGCAAAACAAAAGTATTACAGAAAGAGATAAACAAGTTATGTATTTAGTTTTGGAATTTATAAAAGAGAAGTTTATACAAGATTGCCCGGAAGGGGCTAGAGTAGTTTGAAGTGTACTATATAATAGTACTCAGAGTACGGTTGTAAAGAATAACATAACCATTATAAACAAAGCAGAGATTGATAACGTATAGGATATAAAATGAGCGAGATTAAAAAGCCGAGAGAGTTTTATGTTTTTGAAATTGGTGAGGATAATAGTGGGTATCGTCTTGCTGAGGATGCAAATTTATAGAGACTATTCCTTTGAAATTGGCCTAAAAGATTTAAAGTAATTGAAAAAAGCGCATTTGATCGTCAACAAGCGGTGATTGCAGGACTATTAAAATCATTAGAAGAAATTAGATGGTCTTGGGAAAACGATGCTGGAAGGCAATGTGACAATATAGCCTATGAAGCAATGGCCAAGGCAAAACGGGATTTGGAGAACGTATGATGCGTGGTGGAAACGGAGCTGAAGAGCCGATGATTTGCCCAGACTGTAAAGTTAATAGGGTAGACACAGACGGAATGTATATGTGGTGCGGTGATTGTTTTGAAAAAGGACTTACAAAGATTTCAACGACCACTTTAATAATTTTATGAAAGACGAAATAGAAGAAATGAATAGATCAGAAAAAGTAAAACGGGATTTGGGGGAAGTGTAAGATGAAATACGAAGATGCTATTTTATATTAAAGGCGGCTTAAAATAATCTTAGCAGAACAAAGAGAAAAGTTTAAGAATGAAGAACTGGATAATTGTTCAAAACTAGACGATCTTGTTGCGCAGTTTAAAATTGACGGACTTGATTTTGCTATTCAACTTTGGAGCAAGCCACGTGATCGCACGTTTAATCTGCCTTCTGTTCGGGCATAAATAAGCATTGAAGATTATTAAAGGAGAGGGTGAAGAAAAATGACCACTAAAAACATAGGTAAAAACTTCAAAGAAATAATCGACTTCCTTAGCCTCACGCAGGGAACGCAGCCTCAAGCCGAAATGATCAATCGTGCGCAGGTGCTGGTGAACTTTATAGAAGAAATTAAAATGAATCATCTTGTGAATATATAAATATTAAGGCTGATAATATATTAGATCAATGGAAGGAAAGTATAAAATGATTATAACCAGACATTTTAAGATAGCAAGCGCGTGGACTTTTTCGATAAAACCGACAAAGAATTACCAATAGATATGTCACTGACCCTCATGAGTGGTGCGACCCTTTGCTGGCAAAAATAGTCCAGCCATATACACTAACGATAAGGAACCCCGCAAGAAACGCTAGATTTTGTATGGACGCCGAGGATTTTTGTAAACAAATAGATGTTCCATTAAAGGGGATTTTATTTGACCCACCATATTCGTATAGACAAGTGAGTGAGCACTATAAGTCTTTAGGAATAAAAGCAAAATCAATTGATACAAGTTACAACTTTTATACTTAGGGGTAATGGACGCTATAAATCCAAAACTATTGACCTGATCCCTTTGCTTATTTCTTTTTATTGGAACACTTCTGATTTTGTAAAAACAGAGGATGGGAGAAAATTGAAATTATGATCGTTTCACACGGTGGACACCATAATGATACCTTTGCATTGTAGAAAGGAAATATAAAATGAAAAAGCCCTCATTTAAACAACTTATGAAAAGACCTGTGCTGTGGATTGATGAGGAAGACAACTATAGAATATCAATGCCTACCGCAAATACATGATATTTTTGGAAATGGCTGCTTTATCATGAATATTTGGATTATTGGATGTCTGGAGCTTCGTTAAAAGAGTTAAAAGAAAATATGATTTTGTGGGTGGTTGTAATGGAGAAGAGAAGAATAAAAAAATACTTCATTTAAAACAGTTAAAGAAACCACAAAGATATTTCTTAATGAGAAATGTGAAAGAATGTCACAAAAACAGATATTGATAAAATCATATCTTAAAAAAATATAGCTTAATAGACCTAGAGATAGAAGT
>JADKKJ010000006.1 GCA_016720565.1 Chitinophagaceae bacterium | reverse complement strand
CTCTCCAATAAGTGGTAGCAGAGGCACCTGTTCCAGAGTTAAGATTATTTACCGATAGATTTCCGGTAACTCCAGTGGATAAAGGAAGTCCTGTGACATTAGTCAATGTTCCACTAGAGGGGGTTCCTAACGCTCCTCCAGGAGCTACATAGTCCGTTCCCGCTGTAGCGGCAGACATGGAAGTTCCATTTCCTTTTAACAATCCAGTAAGACTAGTTGTTAGTGTAATGGCGGGGGTAGTAGTAGCAGTTGCTACTGATCCACCAAACCCATTCGCCGATACCACAGAAACGGACGTAACTGTGCCGCTAGAGGGAGTCGTCCAAGTTGGTTGTCCTGCTCCCGCACTAGTAAGAAATTGTCCACTAGTCCCCACTCCTCCAGAAATGGATATCGGTCCAGAGAAAGTGGAAGTTCCCGTAAAAGTAGGAGAGGCTGCGTTAGCCTTAAGGTTTAAGGCTGTCTGAAGGTCCGTTTGATTAGAGAGTGTTCCAGTAATAGCACCCCAAGCTACTGTTCCAGAACCTCCTGAATAAACAAATCCGTTAACATCATTTAGCCAAGAGGCTTCAATGAGGGTAACTCCATCAACAAAAGTAGTAGATGCCATTTATATTCCTGGTTGTAAACTATGTGCAATTCCTGAAGTTGATTCTCCTGCTTGTGCCAAGCCAGCAATTGCGGGATAACGATCCCTATAAATCCAATTAGTGGTCACATCCCATGAATCATATGGCATATCAAAATCCACTCTAGCACAATCAGCAGCACCAATATCTGCTTTACCGTTAGTCTCTTTAATAGAGCAGGTATAGCGAATAAAGGTATCATTCATTGGGTATGGTCGAGAAAAGTCTACTGAAATTTTCTCCTTTTGTACCCGTAGAAAATCGGAGGGATGTCTAATTTCATAGTCTTCCTTACAGACCATAAGACCATCCCACCGACGTTGCAAATCCTGTGCCTTAAACTTTCTTCCGCAACTATCACAGAGAGCATTCCAACTTCCTGAAACAAGATGATTTTTCATAGTTATATTCCAGCATTAGTTAGAGTACGCCATGTACCTTGTGCCACAGGAGCAGCAGGATTGATCAAAGGAGCAGTTCCCGAGAATGTAATTGTCCCGGTAGGAACGAAGACTTTAGTCCTATATGTAATTAAGGTTCCACTAAAAGTAATTCCTCCAGAAGGAACTTGGGTTCGTACAAGGACTTCTGAAAGAGTTCCTCCAAAGGAGAGTGTTCCAGTAGGAAGAATAGTTTTTTGCCTTACTTCATTTCCAGTACCAGCAAACGTCATTCCCCCACTAGGAGAAATAGTATAAGTTGCTGCCGTAGAGAAGGGAGCCGTTCCACCAAAGGTTAAAGTACCTGAAGCAGTTTGCAGTCTTGTCTTGATAAGTGCCGGAGCACCAGAGAAAACTAACCCTCCACTAGGACTTTGTATCTTTGTTTTAATCTCACTAGAACTACCCGCAAGAGCTATTCCTCCTGAAGGAGTGATAGTGTAGATAGTTCCTCCAGCAGAAGGGACCCATATCCTGCGCTCTAGTGGTGCGAACACTTGCCAGGGATTGGAGCTATATGACTTTATTTCCGAATCGGATAAAACGTAGTCAAAGAAAACTGCTAAATAAAGACTTGCCAAATTCACCAAAACCAGCAGTGCCAGCATTGCTTATAGCCGGCGTTTCGACCGCCGCACCAGAGCCACGCAGTATCCCGTTTACATAAAATCTCTGCGTCCCTGATTTCGCTGTTGCGATTGCAACATGTGGGTCATATATTCCAGCAGTTGCTCCAGAAACTGTCCCATTGAGATATCGGGTTGCAGACAGCGGCCCAACATAGATCTTTCCATCCGTAAATGGGTAATGATTGAAGCTACCAGACGTTTGGAGTTCAAAAATTGCCGAGGTGCCGGAGCCGTGACCCGCAGAGCTTTGTGATTTACAAACAATCAACACAGACGCAGCACCTGTAGCCGCAAACGCCGCATTTAGCTCTGCTACAGGTATTGATACCGACGCTTTCGCAGTCCCGGTAGTCGCTGGGTTGATGCCTCTTAGCGGGCCGGTTTTCCCTGTACCTATTGCTGTTGATGGGACCGGGCTTGCCACAGCCCCCTTCTTTATTAGCCCCCCCCTCAAAAGGTATGTAATTGCTTGACGTTGCGATGGGCAGAAATGCCCAACGAACACGCTTATCTATCCCGACAGCCGTTTGCGGCTGACTAGTCCACGGGACGCGCAAACGCCCCATGATTACGCATTCGTGAAGGTGATCGGACGGTAGGCCACCACGCACCCGGTGCCCAGCGCTGCACCGCAGTTGTTGCGGATGGCCAGACTCCAGCCGTCAGGCACAACCCCACCGCACAGCGCCGCCACAGTAAAGTACGCGTCAAGAGGTTGGCTGGTGATGACGTACGGGATTGCCGCAGCCAGCTTCATGCTGTTGGGATCGGACATGGAGGCTGTGCCTTCGGTGCCTGTCGGTCGTGTCGTAGTGCTGAAATTGGCCATCGGCGTCCAAGCCGCACCATCGTAAATCCATGGCACGAGATACACAT
Source organism: Chitinophagaceae bacterium (assembly GCA_016720565.1). Lineage (GTDB taxonomy): Bacteria > Bacteroidota > Bacteroidia > Chitinophagales > Chitinophagaceae > JJ008. The sequence goes on along the minus strand of JADKKJ010000006.1, from coordinate 10,616 downwards.
AAACCGTCTTGTCATTCCCGGGCGCCGTTGCCGCTGTTGACAGCAGAATCTGCACCTCAAAGTCAAGCGCTTTAGTTGTTGTTTGGTTGTCAACACGCGCCGACTGCCAGCCTGCGTAGGGGTCTGCCGTGTCGATTGCAAGCGATTGCAAATTCGTCACCGTCATGGCGACGTAAGTGCCGTAAGCGATGTTCTCGGTGGTCATTTACACCCCCCGGATGATGTCGCTGATAAGCTGGTCGCTAAGCACACCCTGGAAGGTGAACACTCGCGCCGTAACCGGGCCGGTGGTGTCGCAACAGTTGCAGTGTTATACTCTGCCAAGATATAGTTCATCACAGTTTGACGATAGATAGATGGATCACCTAAAGCTGTGCGTGCAAACTCCTTTTGAGGGGCAGTGGGACTTGCCAACTTGGCAATCGCATTAGCTTTAATCATCAAGGCAACCATAATCTGTTTTTCCAGAGTCGGAAGCGTACTATTACCAGAGACAGCGTAAAGTTCAGAATAAGTTGCCATATCGTTTAGTTCGCAGTAATTGTCGGGGTAATTTTAACAGCATCACCAGAATTGCGGATAGCAAATGGAGCCGATGCATCTCGTTCACTCCAGACTAAGATACCTGAAGTGGTCTGCACTACAAAGTAACCATAGATGTCATCGGTAGCAGCAGCATTGCAAGTAAAGGTCTGTTGAGCACTATAGGTAATAGACCCACCAGAAGCAGCATTCCAAGAAGCTCCAGTCAGTGTAGCAGCAGCATATCCACCAAAGACAGCCTCCGTATAGGTAGCGGCTGTATCTGTATCAGAAGGAGTAATATTGTTTTTATAAAGTTTCAGAATAAGATTCTGTGGGGCAGTTTTATTAACCAATGCCTCTAGAGCAATGTTCTCCCCTACGTCAGGAACATTAAGCGCCATAACCTAGCTCCAATCCTTTTGCAGGAGTAATATTGCGCCGACATTCTGGAATTTCAATCCAACGGGCTTGACGCAATGCATTGAGAGGAATGTTGTCTACTCCAACAGTTTCACCTGTAAATGGGTAGACATAATGAATTTCACAAGGGTCTCCAACCTTGGAAATAATTGCAATCTGTTCTCCATACATCACCCACATTCCATTTCGCCAATTCTTGTTGATAGCAACAGGAACTTGCTTAGGAGAAAAGAGTCGTTTGATACTTTTGAACATATTACAGTACAATGTAGAGTACGTGAACACCAGTAGCAGTGTTCGCGGACAAGTTAACTTGAAGAGCTTCACCAACTGCCGTTTGGCACCAGCCATGCTCATTGAAAGGAAGCACTAGACCACCATTCGCTCCGAGAGGAAAAGTAGCAGTGATGTCCGTAGAAGCGGACAAAAGTTTAACACTATTAGCGGCTGTGGATACAAGAGCCAAGCCTAACACACGAATTGACATTCCCGTTTTCGCAGCGACCACCGAAGTAGCTCCTAGCGTAGAGGGATTTACAAAGATGGAATAAACCGATTGGTTTTTCGGAGGAGTTGCGGTAACATTCATGTAGATATTTCCATAAAAAGAGGGGCCATGAAGACCCCTACTAAATTACCGAACGTATTCGATAACGAGATAGATTTCTCCAGAAGTAGGAGAACCTGTAGTTGCAAGACCCTTCACCCAAATAGGAATATCTCCACCTTGAGGCAAACTATAGTTCTGCATAATCCCAGTAATAGGAGACAGAAAAGCCATAGTGCCAACAGTAGTAAAGACATCGAAAGCACTGACAAACTCAGTACCTCCAGAAGTTGATCCCACACTCATTGCTGCGGCAGAAATTGATCCACCAGCCAACTTAGTCTTATTCCAGTAACTCATACTCAAGATGGTAGCATCAGCCGGAAGCCTTGCTACTAGAGTATTTGTTGCAGTTGTAACAGTAAAGTTTGCAGACGTTAGTTTTACAACTTTCGTAACAACATCTTTAATATTACTAATTGGAGTCGGACCCGTAGGACTAGGATCACCAACAGCAACCTGACCTTGTACAAAATTAATTGCCATAATTGTTCCTTGAAAAGCCCTCCGAAGAGGGCTTAATTAATTATGGATTAAGCGCCTGCGCTGGCGTAAATACCACGAGGGTCAGTCCAGCCAAACGAGTAACGAGCGGTAGCCTTGAACTTAGCGTTCTCAGTATCCCAATCATTGTCCATATCGAACTCATCACCACGACGTTCAAAGTACTTCATACCATGAGGCACGTTTGTACGAATGAACCATGCGTCCGTATCCGTCAAGAAGTGATTGGTCACAACCTTCGGAATAGAACCCAGAGTCTTAATGGCATTCAAGTCATTGTTGTCAGTGCCAACACGACCATCAGTACCAAGAATACGCTTTGCTTCAAAGATGAGTTGACGCGGGATAATCAACGAATCAGGACGAACTGCAATTAGCAAGCCCGCATCATTCGTAAATCCAGCAATATCAATACATGCTTGTTCCAAAGACGCTTCAGACAAGTCAGAAGCCGTAGCAATCACATTGGACCACGTACCACCCTTCAAGTTCGGATGGGAAGCAGATGCCAAAATGACACCATCTCCACCAACATAACCGGAGGTAAAGGCACGATTGTAGATGTTAGCCGCAATCACTTCCTTCGTTTGACGCATAGAGAAAGCTAGCCCTTGAGCCTTACGCTGTCCCACAACATCATACTGGTCGTCGTCCATCATTTCACGAGTAATCACGAAACCTAGTGCAAAGACTGCATGTTGGTAACGAGTCGTGAACGATTGCCGTTCGCTATCATAAGAGATAGGAGACCCTTCAGGCTTGGCAACTGCCAGACCAAACGAAGAGATACCCACATCTTCTTCAAACGCCTTAGTAGACGAGTACTTGTCAAAAAGTTTATCGTACTCTACTTCATACTCATTGTACGCTTTTCCATACCAAGCGTTAACACCAGGCCAGAGGGCCTTGGCAAATGAGCCACTATTAATAATCGACATTTATGTCTCTCCTTTAAATTCTAAGATTAAACACCAGTAGTGCCGAGAGAACCATACAGCGAACTATTCAGAGTTACATAGTAACTGAAATAAGTATCACCAGGAACATTATCGGGACGGGCCGGATAACCTACGATCTTCAAAGGAAGCGTAGAAGTCGTTCCAAGACCAGAACTATCCAACTGCATACCAGACGAACCAGTAGTCGTACTACCGGCAGTCGTAGTAAACTGGCCGTTCTGTCCAACGTTAGCCGTAATGGTAGCAGCAGCAACGGATGTACCGGCATACTGAACTTCATACACCAACATAGGATCATCTGCAACCAGCAAATAACGATCTGTAGAGGCGACACGATAAATCGGAGTGTTCAAATTACTGACGTTTGGAACGTTCGTAATTTCATTGGCCACACCAGAAAATAGAATACCAACCACTACACCAACCGGAATATCCGTTGCGCCACAACGTGCCACCGTAGGGGCACCAGAAGCAGCACGGGCATCACCGGCAATTTTTACTGCATCGCCCACCATGATAACATCACTGTTACCAGACGAGGCAAAATACAGATTGGCTTTGCCCGTATAGGGCGCACCAGAGAGAGTTTTAACAGGCCGAAACCCATTAATACGCGAAACACTTGCCATTAGTTATTCTCCAAATAAGCAAATAATTAGATTTTCCTAACGGCACTTAAATCATTTAATCCCGAGTAAGTTCGAGTTTTCCATAAGTACCATCAAGAGCTTTATTTCTAGTGGCTGCTTCAAGTTCATTAACCCTAACTTGCTTTAGGCGCTGGTCTTCGTCATACCATTCTTTCTTGATACGGACCACATACGCTTTCTGTCCCTGACCAACGGAAAGTTGGCTGACAGACCCTTCAGCAGAGCTTTTGTTAACTCGTTTATCACCCACTTTTACAGACTCATTTGCAACTAGCTCATAACCAGCTTCCATGAATTCTGCGACTCGATCTGCCGAGTCATTAATAATTCGATACACATAGTTGGGATCTTTTCCAGCTACAGTCAAAACATTACGTGTCCCAATGGGAGTACGCTGCGGGCGGCCACTCGGTGCTTTCGCAATTGCTTCTTTATTGTCACTCATTTCAAACTCCTTGAATTCGCTTTAGTTCGGCGATGTATTCTTTTTCCGACATCGCACCAGAACGCACGAATCGTTGCATCACTCGACGCTGTTCATCAGAAAGAACAAAATTATCTTCATTCTTTCCACCTTTTGTAGAACTTCCCTCTACTGATCCAGGTTTTTCCCGATTAGGATTACTGAACTTAGTAGGAAAGTCTTGTCTAACTTGTTTAGCTACTTCAGCTAGAACTTGAGTAGGGGTGTAACCCTTTTGAGCCAAGTTACGTCCTAATGTGTCCGCATATGCGCGCATGGACTCATTGGTTTCGTACCACTTGTTCTTATCTACCCAATTCACAAACTCAGGATTGGCAGTAGCCTGAACCTCAATAGGTTGTTCCTTAAGTTTGTTTTGTTCTTCTTTAACCAGATCAATTTGATCATCAAGTTGAATAACTTGAGCAGCATCCCCTTCTTCTAAAGCAGTTTTCTTTTGTGCTTTCAGTGAGGAGAGAGCCCTAGCATACTCTGTTTCTCGAACAGCAGCATGATGCCGCTTCATATCTTCGAGAGCCTTCTTGAGTTCTTTTACAGTTCGATTCTGGTCATCAATTTTACGAAAGAGTTCTCCGCGATCATTAAACTCTTTTGCAGGACGCCAAGCATCTGGATCACCTTCCCATTGGTCTTTGGGAACCCATCCACTTTCCATTGCCTTTACTTCAGCATCGGTATATTGGATTGCTTCTTTATTTTCAGACCCACTAGAGTCTAGATTTTCATCACTCATTTTATTCCTATTTATTTAAAGATACACACAATGTCTTCATCATTGAGTGCGACATACTCTTCATTATCTTCTGGATCAGTAATAAACTTTCCAGAGAAGCGAGCGTATGCAATTCGATCTCCTACCTTAATCGGAGGAGTGGTTCCAAAATCACGGTAGGCAGTTTCTCCTATAGCAAGAATGGTTCCGGTATCTACCCCTGCTTGTGCTCGTTTGTTATCCTCATGATCAGGAATCACAATACCAGCCGCTCGGGCGCGTAAATAATCTTTATTTGTTTCTTCCAATTTATCCTGCTTGATTAGGATTCTATGTAAGACTGGAATAATCATTGAGTCTCCTCAGTGGGGGGGCCTTCATATTCGATAAAAAGCATATCTTTATATGCTTTAATTGCTCCAACATATTCACGATCTTTCACAGGGTCTGCACCTGCTTGCTCGCTCAATATTTCTTGGAGGTCCTGAATACGAAGATGTAATTGACGAAAAACTGCCTGTGTTACAGGATGCCGTTTCCAGTCAATAAAGTCTGTTTGGTTCACGGTTTCTTGGGTCCTTTAGCTGCTTGTTGCTGTTTTACTTTTGCCATACTCTCTGTATGTGCCATTTGCTGTCTATGGTTTAATTCACTATGGACAGTCTCTTGGATAAACTTTTGTTTGTCTTGTGCCACACGCTGGTTCTCAGTATGTGTTTGAATTGCCAATTGAACGGCTGCAAGAACTTCTTTATGTCGCATCTCTTGATCGGCAGCTTGGGCCTTCATTGCCAATTGGAACTGTTGGTCCCTTTGGGCAAGTTCAGACTTAAAGGCTGCTTCTTGAGCTTTAATTTGAGAAGCTTGTTGCATTGACTCAATCTTAGCCTGACTTTCCAAAAGCTTCGGATCAGGCGGAGGAGGAGGCATTTGTCCAGTTTGGGCGACTTGAGGATTAAGTACTTGTTCCCAGTTGGGTTGTTCTTGAGCTTCTAGCACTCGTTTCACCACTTCAACAGGATTGAGTATCCCAGTGGGGAGGAGTTCTAGGAGTCCTTGAGCTTTAAGCAATTTCTCAGTTTGAGATACTGCTGTAGGATCAGCACCAGGAAAGATGTTATGGTTTTCTAGTTTAAAGTCTTCTGGACCAACTGTCATATCCACCACATCCACATAGGTTTGTGGATTGAGATACATCCGATTGAGACGAGCAATCTTTTTAAATTCCTCGGCCAGAGAACGATAAATCCGTTTGTAAACGGCAGTGAAAACTTTCATCCCTTGCTCAATGGTAGCCATTGTAGTCGTGGCAGGAGTGTTTTGTCCTGGCATCTTTCCTACAAAAATTTCTGCTACACTAGCAAGTTCTTTACCTGACGTAATCAGACTTCCCATTAGTTGGAAGAGTACGTTAGAAGGTTCTTTAGTAGGCATAGGCACGATTTGTTTCTTCAAATCATCCCCAGTAGAATTAACTACTTTCCATTCTCCTGGTTGGAATCTTGTCTCTCCCATACGGAGACGCAAGCCCTTTCCAAGGAAACCTGTCTGTAAATTGTTTAATGAACCAGCATCCACCAATTGATTGATGAGGGTATTTACGGACTCATTGAGAGGACCGAGTAAGACACCAAAACCAATATCGTAGAAACCTCCATCAGGATTAGGGATAAACCCAAACTTTGTGTAGTACTGGATGGGATCAATCTTTTGAATCTTTCCCTTCTCATCCAGACTGATGGTTGTATCATCAAAACGTGCGGCAATCCTAAGAATCTTTTTGGATTCTTTATGGAAGGTTACAACATAGGGTTCTCTATATCCGTCATCATCAAGATCAAGAAAAGTATGTTGTTCAATAATTGTGTAAGGAGTAGTTTGATCTACTTGACTAGGAGCATTACCTTTAGTTTCTGGTTGAGTAGGAGTACCCAATTCGATATCTAGCCAAATTCCACTTTGTTGGCGTTCCTTAACTTTACGCTCAGACATAGCCAAAATTTCAGAAACTCGTTCTGCATCTTTTAGACTTTTTGCCCAATAGTTTACTACAAGATTCTTGGGTAGTACCAAAGTACTACAATTGGCTTGTTTCAAAGAATCCCAGTAAGTCTTCTTAAACATGGTGCCTACGATAGGCAGCATGATAAGCAACTTATCCATATCTTCTTCCCAACCATCCATCTCTACCATCAATTGATAGGACATATAGGTGGAAACAGCCGTTGCCATTTGAAGTTTAGACCCATCTGGGTCTTTTCCAATTGCTTTAGCTTTAACTACCTTTCCATCGGAAGGAAGTAGAGAAGGATAGGCACGAGCAGCAAATTGCATCGCTGCTGTGGACAAGAGAGGGTATTTAATGTTTGAAGCTTTAGGCCACGGCCATGTCTTTGGCTCTACTGTTTGCTTCGCCAGCTTTGTCCATTCATCAACTCCCTTTTCCCAATCAGAGCGGGATTGGCAGTCATTCATGAATCCAGTGTGGCATTCATTAGCAATTTCTTTTAGCTTATCTTCATCGAGTTTCTCCGCAATGTTCGCGGATTCGAGCATCACAGCCAATTGTGAATCTTGGTTGTTAGTAGCCGGTAGTTGCATTGCGTCCTTGGTCGTAGAAATCGGAATCTTCCAACTCATCTTGATATTTTTCTTCGTCAAGTTGCTTAGAGGTAGGAGCTTCCATGAGTTTGTCTAAGATTAATCCAAGATATGCTAAAGCATCTACTTGGTCATCGTGTTTTGATCGAGGAAAGACAATTGCCTCTTCCTCAAAGTCTAGAAACCAGTCTTGTTTCTGGTCAAATTTAACTGCCCCTGCCCTAACCCGAGCTTGAATTGAGCGAGCCCGAGTAAGTTTATCCACAGAAGGAGCAACGGGTAGTAAACTAATAAAGTCTCCAGTTTCTAGCATCCGTTGACGAAGAAAAGGCCCAATGGCCTTCTCAATTTGCCCCTTTTCCATGGACATTGCTATCGGATCATAAATACGTTGGAGAGAAAGCATGGTTTCTACAATCTCTTGTGAGTCCATCCGTTCCCGAATTACTCTAAAGATGTATAAAACCCCGTTTTCATCAGTTCCACCAATAACAAAGACTGAATAGTCAGCCGTCTCAGTTTGAGAAACAGCTAGATCACTACCAATATAGAAATTGAAGTGCTTTTTCCAGTCTGATTTCTGTAGCATTTGCCGATCAGACTCAGTAAAGTCCAAAAAATCGCTTCTACGGAAATAACTCAAAGACTCATCAATAGGAACATTTAAGTATTCCTGAGAGTAAATGTCTGGAATACCTTGTTCAATATATTCTTGGCGCTTATCGACAAAGAAAGTCTTGTCATATCGCTCTGGCCACAAGATTTCAGAGAAATCATTTGTGTGTGCCCGATATTTGACAGCCACCCAACTCGGATTGCGCTTCGTGGAATAAGTTTTTAGAGGAGTAATTACAGTGTACTTGTCAGACCGCTTAGGCATTACCGATTCTAACAAAGAATCGTTGTGCAAAATTGTACCAACATACCGAACAATACCTCGATAGGACTTACAAGGCAAGAGAGCAGCGTAGAACCAACGCTTGAATTTTAAACGACGCTCTTTGTTAAGAACAATTTCATCGTTTTCCAAGTCATCACAGACAATTAGGTCTGGACGTTTGTTGTTCCACTTCAGTCCTCGAACCTTTTGTTCTGAACCTTTAGCTGAAATACGGAAGGTGTGTCCATCATCACAGAGACAAATAAAGTCATCTTCTGTTTCTTTGATAAACTCTTTAATCTTGAAGAGAGAACGTAGTTGCTCATTCTCCAAGAGTTCTTTTTTGATGTCTCCCAGAAACTGGACAGCCTGGGAGATTGTGTCTGACACCACCAAGACATATTCTCGTTCTCTAAAAAGAACAGCTGCCAAGGTGTATGTGTGGGTGAGGGCGGTAGTTTTAGCGTGCATCCGTGGGGCTGCAATAGCCACCATCGGACTTGGCTGACAGAAAAGTTCCCACCACTCCCGATGGCAAGCAGGAGATTGGACAGGAGAGTCAAAGGTCTTTTGTAGGAGGGATGAACTAAATCCTTTGATTACATCTGCTGTCAAATACATTATTTCTTTTTCCTGGCGCGTTTCGCACCATCGTTCTTTTTCAAGGAACCATCAGAATTACGACTAAAGGAATCATTAATTCGTTCTGGCACCACACGGAGATTCTTTGTAGAACTTGTACCACCCTTCGATAAAGGTTTGATATGGTCCACTGCTTTGCCGTCACCCTTGTGGACTTTGCCTGCTTTCTCCATCTTCGCTCGCGCTGCATTCTGTTCCGTCCGTTTCTTCACTACACTCGGTTTGCTCGTGTAATTATCAACCTCACGGCGATAGTCCCTAACAGACTTCCCGTTAACTTTTTTCATGTATGGAATAATAGTTCCCCTTGGATAAATTCTCTTGTGCTGTTAAATATTGTAAGTTTTCTATTACATGTAGGCCTGAGACTAGTTCCCCATGCAGAGGAATAATATGGTCAACATGATATCCTATAGGACATTTAGTATAAAAATTACGAATTTTAGGAAGGTCTGCCCAAATAGGAGTGGCATCTTTTAGCCTCCCCTTCCTATGGGCATTTATATATTTAGTTCTATACTCTTTATTTTTTGCGTGGTATTCTCGATAGTACGCATTAAAAGCTTCCCTATTCTCTTCACGTTTCTGACGTTGGTTCAGAAGAATAGTCTCCTGATTCTTCATCTTCCACTTGAGACGGGATAGACGCATCTTCTCCTGATTCTCCGGTTTGCTCAACCATTCCTTTGTACTCGGCATAATCAGGTTCTCCTGTCTCAAGAACTTCCACTAATTCTAGTGGTTGTTGTGGTTTTTGCCAACGGGCAAATTCTAAGGCAAGTTCTTTTAGCTGGTCCGCTACAGAGACTTGTGTCACTTCTTTCCTCTCCGTGGCATTTCCACGCAAGAGTTCTCGTTTGGACAAAAGGTCTACCGACACCTTTGCCACATCCCGCATGTTTACGGGTTTGCGTTTGATTTGTCCCGATTTGTTGTCGTAAACAAAATCACCATTCTCTACACGATCCAAAACTGCATCAAGAGACTTATCTACAATTTTAGACAATTTGTTGTCCATTTGTAGATTTTCAGTGGCTCTGACTTGTGCTTCAACTTCCTTCCACCAAGGCTGTCCTTTCCATTCTCGGATGAGTTGATGGTTGACACCAGTGACAGCAGAGACAAGTGAGCATGTTGCCTAAAACCAAATATTGGGAAACAACTTCAATTTTCTTTTCAATGGGCCAAGTGGCGTATTTTTTATGTTTGCGTTTAAGTTTGGAGAGATTTAGATTCATGTAAGTTTCTTAACTGTAATTGCACATAATTTGTGCTTATACTAATATTATACCACATTTTTAACTATTTGTCAAGCTTTATTTATATTTTGTTACAAAAAAAAGTTGGGAGTTGTCACGTTCGTTCCTTGAGGAAGGATACATCGTCACTTCGTTCCTCTTTGACAGGACTGTATTTACAAAAAGTCCTTGACTTTTGTAAATTTTATGCTATAATATATATATAATATAATATATATAAGAAGAATACTTACAGTATTCTTCTATAAATATATATATATAATTATATAAGAAATAAATATATCTTTTAGGGATATATTTATTTCTTTAATATATATATTAATTAATTAAATAAAAGAAAGAAAATATATAAAAGAAAGAAAGAACCTATGGG
>JADKKJ010000005.1 GCA_016720565.1 Chitinophagaceae bacterium | reverse complement strand
GAGTATTATTTTGCTGTATTTTTTGCTGCCCTCGAAAATTCGGGGCCGCCGGAGGCTCACTCTGTTACTCGATAAATCATTCAGCTAATCCGCTGCTATATTTTTGATAACTCGGAAATGAGGGGATATCCCCCGCTAATCCAGTGCGTCGCTGGTTAGTGCATTAGTGTGCTTGAATCGTCCCGAGAATCCCGAAACATTTACCATTGATTTCTTCTTTTATTTAGGGAGCCGAGGGAAATGAGTGGCAATCGTGATAATTCGTTTGTTAGTTAGTTAACTGAGTGATTCCGAGTGTCCGACCAAGCCAGGCCCTGCCTGGAATAATTCAGTGAAGAAGGTGTGTACAAGGGGAGGCGAAGCCGACCTAGCTAGAGCGTTTTCGTGCGATATTTCATCGCTGTTATTTTTGAGTTAATAGGGTTGCAGAGAGCTAAAATAGTGACTCTTTTAAAATTCATCGGATTATTTTCAGGACCCATGGTGTAAAGAATTCAAATAACACGTGAATTACCTCTTTTGTTCTATCTGTAACCCTTACGCCGCGAAATTGCGGCCAATGAATTCCCATACAACACGAATAACACTGAAATACAGCAAAATACACGTGAATTACAGTAAAATACACACGAATCCCTGAACCATTCAGGGGATTCGCCGCAAAATTGTCCCCAACGAATTCCCATACAACACGAATAACACGTGAATTACAGTAAAATACACACGAATTACCTCTCTGTAATTCGAGGGGGCAAAATTGTCCTTTCAACTTATCCCAATAACACGAATAACACTGAAATACAGCAAAATACACGTGAATTACAGCAAAATACACACGAATTAATCTCTTTGTTCTATCTATGTAATCCTTACGCCGCGAAATTGCGGCTTAAGCGCAACCCCAATAACATACATGAATTAACTCCTTTGAATATCGCGCGTACCGATTATTCTGTTGCATTACTCTGTTTGTACCATTATTCGCCTTAAGTATTTTCAAAAGAAAACAAGCAACACAATGCAACAACAACAACCAACCGAGTAAAACGCACTCATCAGATTATTCATCGACTAGTGTAAAGCAGACCCAGAATTGGCCACATAAATCTTTGAACACTACAACAATCGAAATTTGGCGATCACTAACGAAAACGCGACAATCAGAATATTCGGCAAAGATGAAGACACGCAGACACACGCGAGAAATAGGCAACAAATCGACCGTCAAATCGCGAAGGTACAAAAAGATGAGCTATTCGATGAATCCGAAATAGAAAGCATCGAGCTGAAGTCATCAGGCAAATGGATGCAAGAAAATAAAGGGATACAGTATATCATACAACGTATACAAATACATCTGTATGAAGTTTCAACAACAAGCTCGCGCGATACTACATGAAGCTCGAGGAATTAATGTTTAAGCAAATTGACATTATGAAATATCAGAGCGCTGAATTTGCTAAATTAGCCACACGATACCAAGCCGAGAACTATGATTTAAACAAGTGAATTGAGTAGCTTGAGCGTTTCTTGGAAGATAATGAATGTGGCTGCGGTTACTGTGATGGATTCCATTGTGACTGTCGACTTTGCAGTAAAAACAACCCGGACGAAGATTCGGACGACAACTGTGTGGATTGGGGTAATTAGAACGCGGCTGATAAAATCCGAGTTAATGATTGGGACGATGGTACGATATTAAAGCATTCACTGGGAACCGCGCCCATGCAGTTTGATGAAGATACAGTGTTCGGCTTGTGCAAAGAACCAAGAGTTCCGACGGCACCTGCACCCATTCCAATCACTCAATCGATTTGTGAACCAGTTCTTCCAATTATTCGACCGATTCTTCCACCTGTCCAATTTGATGATTGGGACGACGATACAGTGTTCGGCTTGTGCAAAAAAACAACCGGTGAACATGCATCTCGTTAATTAATTTAATAAGATTCGCGCACACATTTTTTTTCTTCGCATTGTAATCTCAAACCCACATGGACGATATGTCTTACACCGTTCGTCATTTGTCAAACTACGTTGTCTCGCGTTAGCTCTGTCATACACATTTTAACAACTGCGCCGATCGTGCTTCTTTGTATATAATCCCGCACCATCTTTTCTCGCCTATCGAGTGCATTAAATTGTGTCATGAGGAACTCTTTGAACTAATCTCGTCGCGGGTAGTTGTTGAGTTCTTTGATAACATGCGGCACAATCATCAATCAATAAAATACGCCCTGTATCTCTGTTTGGTTGTATTTTTTCCTCATGTATTTGCTGTCGATTTCCACTCTTGTATTGACCTCCTCAACATAATTGTCGAACAAATTGCAGAGGTTCTCTTTTGTCAGGTCGGTATCCAGATTGACGTGCAATTTCCTTATGAATTTGTAACGCGATCGCAATTTGTCCAACACTGAAATGATTTCGTGTTGAGTTTGTTCGTTCGTCCCAAAAAATCCGCAATCTACTTCATTAAACGCGTCGATGATTTGTGCGTTGTTTTTATACGTCGCGAGTGTTATTGCGTATTTGTATTTTACTGAAGTGGTTTCGTCTATTCGCGTGAACTGCTTATTTTTGAGCACATATTCTTCGATGAATTCTTTTGATATTTCCACAACTGGACCGTTGAAACTCTTTGGTTCTTTAATTAGCCGTAATTTTCCGGCGGTTGTCTTTGCGTCTCTCAGATGTTGATTGTTTTCGAACACTAGCTCGAATCCTAGTGACTACATTGCCGCAACAATATAATCCTGTGATGCCCACGTGAGCATGTTTTCCCTAGCCAATAAAACAGATCGCAATCCAGCGAGTCAGTCCGTCAACCTGTTATGCATCATGTTCGTTTTGCTGTACAATTTATTTAATTGCTTGAATGTCTGATTTGGCGTGAGCATATAATCGCCGTGCTCCGATCCTTGTCGAATATACATGATGTGTTCTTTGTTTTTCCAATTTCTGCATCTGAGTGTGCTTTGTACAAACTGATCGGCGGTGTTTGACATGCCAGTGTAAACATGTACGAATGTGTCGAACGTGTCAGCAATACAAACTGAATAATCGACTCCAGCCTGTAGTGTTGACGTATGTATGACTAGATCCATATCTTTCCAGGCCTTTTCGACATTTTTGAAGTCATGTTTTTTTTGTTGCGCGTGCGAGATTCCTCCTTCGACTAATCTATAGTCCTCACCTGTATACAGTTTGAGCTTGATCTGATTTTTGCTTTTTTCTTGTATTTCTGTGGCTATGAATTGCGCGAGATTCGCGGATGTAACGCTTACCATTAATCGGAGCCCCACATTAAGCTTTTGCAGTATATCGTCGACAACGAGGTGATTCTTTGTGTGCCAATACGGTTTGACGATTATCGTGTTAGTGGTGAACGGTTGGAATGTGTTGTGGAATGAAAACGTGTGAACGAACGTGTTGCTTAGTCGCTTGATCAATTTGACATCTGAGTCGCAAATGAACCCGTCCATAAATACACGTGTCGCCTTGCTCTTGAAGCTATCCAAAAAATTGACTTGTTTTTGCTCATTGCGTTCCGTGTTACCACAAATATGCGAAAGTATGCTGCAAAATTCATCGTAAATAATAAGGTCCGCATCATCTAGATTTTTGATTCTGTGAAGTGAATCGATTTGCACAACGATTCTGCTGTATATCTGTAAATCGATATCCCCGGACACATCCTCGTATGAAATGAATTTTAATCGTTCACATATTGCATTGCTGAGCGTTCTTCTGTTAGATATATAAACGACATTTCTGAAGTGTTTGAGTGTGTCAACGACCCATTGTGTTTTTCCTGTTCCTAGCGCAGACCGAATGACAATGTTTTGGTTCTCTAAACTATCGGTCCACTCTAACTCGAAGAATCTGCGATTTTGTTTGATTGTTGCATTTGTGAGTTCCACGGCAATTCGTTGATCGCACATGACAGATTCTAGCAATGACATTTGTTGGGGCGACCCGTTCCCTGTAATTACTCGTTCGCTTTTATTTTCTGCGAGACATATGTATATGATTTCGTTTGTTTTGTATTTTACGAGTGCGCCATTTGACAGATGCTCTCGATTGCAAATCTTGCAAAATCTAGAACCAGAAAATCGCACGAATCCTCGGTCATCTATCGTGTAGCTGAAATCGCCAGAATTAAACTTTTTAACCAGCGGTTCACAAAATCCGTCCGATTCTACATTCGTCATCTTTCCTCGTGGAAAATACGGCACTTTTGTGATGATCGTATCAGCGAGCTAAATGCAACCGTTTGTGTTTTGCATAACGTAGAAACAAAATGGGCGCGAGATTCCGGGTGTGTAACATCTCGGGAGCATTTGTTTGTCTTTCGACCATTTAAACGAATTGATCAATCGCAATTGCACAGTGCTTTTGTTGTATATATTGTCAATAAACGAATCATCATTTACATAATTAACCAGATACGCGAGTGATTGCGCTTTTCCGCAAACATTGAAATACACTCGGAATTTGTTGATTCCAGACGAGCACTTTAAAACATCATATTCCATCACACGACAATCGTCACGAGAAACACGTCTGATAATTTGATGAATTTTATCAACAATCGTGTGAATCTTTTGCATCGAATTTTTGACGTGCTGCTGGTCACAATCCAGGACCAAACGACACACGGTATTTTCTGGGACAACTTCATCGATTTGGTGTGTTGTTTTGTGCTAGTCGATAAACATCGCAAGCTCTTTAATCGGAACGACAACGAGATTCCTTGACTGTTTTTTTGTTATTGTTTCGACGAGAATGTTATCGGACGATATGAGTGAACCCTTTTGTTGTATTTGTTCGATGATCGGTCCATGCGTGACAGAGTTTATCAAATTACTTAACGGCATAACCAGTTCTAACTCTTTGAATAAATCGAACCGCTGGCCGTTTAAAAATCGTGTAACCGAGTCGATAAATGTTGCATTCTCTTTCAAATCTTGCGAGTACCCTTTAAGAACAGGCGCATTATCTTTATATATGCCGATGAATTTGTTGACGTTTATAAATCTAACGCGATCAAACTCGTATTCTAATTCGTATTTTATGAATGTGCGTTTCGCGTTCAGGTTGTCGAGGACATCGGACAATGGAGACACCGATTGATCGAACCCAATACTGTCCGTGTTACTGTAAACAACTCGAGGAATATCGGCGATATCTTCTTGAATTATGTCTCGCGCGTGCTGAATGATTCTGAAATACATTGCGGGATTATACACATACGAATATTCGTTCAACATGCATCCGACGATTGAATTGACGATTCGTTTTGCGACTGTGTTGCCGTTGTTTTTTAGCACGAGAAGCCTAGTGATGAGCTTGCACAAATTCACGTGTTCCGAGAAGTATTCGAGTACAATGCTTGGATAAAATTGTTTT
Organism: Chitinophagaceae bacterium; assembly: GCA_016720565.1. Lineage (GTDB taxonomy): Bacteria > Bacteroidota > Bacteroidia > Chitinophagales > Chitinophagaceae > JJ008. The sequence continues at coordinate 16,399 of JADKKJ010000005.1, read as the reverse complement.
ATATCTATGATTGCGATATCGTTAAAAATAGACATCGGAGCCAGTGGGTCAACGTATTTAAACGGAGCACTGCGCGTCTGGCACTCGGAATCTCCGGACCAGTCTTTTACATTATTTGCTCGCATCAGCCGATTGATGTTTTTGAAGAAAGACCCTTTGACAATAGCGTGTTCGAGCTGTGTTTCGAACGTTTCGGCTGTGTTCATGTATTTGATTAATTTGCGAGAGCAGTATTCGACGGAAACTGATTTGCCTTCCGGTATAATTTTAGTGATTGCGTTTGGGATTAGTGTCGTGAGTTGATCTGAATAATCGTCTCATACCGACACACCAGATCATTGGACTATCCAATGCAACGAATTCGGGAACTAGACAAAAACGACAACCAGTCCCATCGATCGAATAAATTTGATAAATCGCAACACCATTTGTTGTGTCGTTTCGTTGTCGTTCGCATACCCGAATTGTCCGTGATTAGTGAATATCTCGATCCGTGGTGACGCCTCCTCTTCGCACACTTTCTCAATGAGCAAGAAATTCGCGCGGATATTATATTTAACTGGATCAAGTTTGTCAGGGGAATCTTTAGAATTCCCTCAATATATGTCGAGTGAAGAATCGTACACAATTTGGCACTGTTTACTGTTGTTTATAAGTCTACCGTTCACAACCATTTTAAATTTAGTCGTCAACTTTTGGGGGTTGATTATTCTGTCGATAGGATACACAAGTGGGCCGAGTTCGTCCTCATGTTCCGGCAAACCAACACTCACACTTAATCCGCTGAGCAATTCAGTGACTTGGTCATCATCTTCGAACTCGTATTTGTTCACTTTGTTTATTTTACAAGAGCAATTGCAAGAGCAAGACCCGTCGCTTATTTTAGCAGACACAATTTTGTGAATCGTTGTTTTTTCGTGCTGTTCGATTGTTGTGTTTATTTTAACACCACACACTGAGCACACAGGCAGTTCGCTGATTTCGTTGACCACTAATTTGTGAGCGAATGATACGATATGACTGGCATAAGCCTTTGATGTTTTGAACTATTTTTCACATGAAACACACTATAAAATCGAGCTCATATTTTTTAAATGCAAAAACTTACGAGGGTGACCGATCAAAAAAAACATGTGTGAGCGTGAGGTTATTATTGTTTTAAAAAATCAGCATACTTATCGAAGAGCTCCTTTTTGTCATATTTAACTTTATTAATCACGACATAATCCCGGTTGAGACTTATTGCCTTTTTGGTCTTCTTGCTCTTGATTCGACCGTCCTTATATAACAGATAATCGTCGAAGATCTCGAGTGCTTTGGTGTCCGTGAACGGTCCGGTCTTCGAAACACTTTCGGTTGGCATTTCTGTATAATCGGTTGGGTGTAGTTTATGTTCGGTGTCCTTGTTTTTGTCTCGCAATTTCTTGAGGTTATACATTGTTTGCAAGTTTAACTCTTTGATCTCGCCAGGTGTCTTGTCCGCATCGGTCATCGGTTTCGCTAATCCTGAGCTCATTGTTCCGGTTCCTGTTGTAAGTCGCGGATCGCCTTGAATTTCGTCATTTGTCAGTGGGAGGTCTTTAACACCCGGGATACGCTTGTCGATTTCTCGTTGGTCTTTTTGTTGCATGATTAGTTCTTTGGACGGTTCACCGATCGATTCTTTCAACTAAAATTTGGTTCACTTTTGGTTGACTTTGTGTGCGACGAATGGTTTCAATTTCGATTCTTCACTTTTGTTGAGCTGGGCCTGTGTTTCTAAATTGAACCCGTTTTTCACATACAGACCGTCTTTGCGCATGTAGTTTTTAAATTCTGGGATTTGCTCTTTTGCTCCGGGTTCGATGTTGTGTTTCTGTTCGATCACCTAGCTAAATGCGCCGACAGCGTTGCCTGTTGTAGTAAATTGATTTTCGTGCGTGTCTTTTGATTCTTTGGTGTTTTTGTTTGGCTACAGTCCATCGATAGGATTTGGATCCTCTGGATTCCACGATCGACCTTCTGGCTTTTCTGGTTCTGTTCCTTGTTTCTTCATGTACTCGAGTTCTGGAGGTTCTATGTATCGATATTTTTCGTTGTCTTTTGCAACCTTTTCGTATGCGGCTTTTTGAAATGCTTTTTCTTCTTTTTCCCGCTTTTCGATCGCTTCCTTGTTTGCCTTCTCTTGCTCTTTCGCAGCTGCAGCATCGTCTTTCTCCTTTTTCTAGAGCCCGGCCTTTTCTTCTTCGAGTTTTGCTTTCTCCTTCTGTGATTTGGCTTGTGCGATTTTGCCTTCGACTGTTTTGATTTTCTCCGCGAGTTCTTTGGATTTTTCTGCCTGCTGTTTGAATAAAGCCTTCATTTTTTCCTTCTCTGCCTTTTTGTTTTCTTTGAATTGCTTTTTCTCTTTTTCGTAGTCTTCGAACGAATATGTCAACGGATCGAACTCCTTTTCGCCGACTCTGAGTTTTGGTTCTTTTGCAAGTTGCGAATGTTCGTGCTTGAGTTTCTAGAGTTCGACTTCGGGATTGTCACCCTCTTCAGCAGGATGTTCTTTGAATTTGCCGACATCTATAGAACCAGCGGGTTGCTTTTCTTCTTCTTCTGTATCTTCTTTCATTAAATTTCGCCGTCATCATTCTTCACTTCCAACCACGTCAACAATCTCGTCAATCGTCCGCAAAGCTTTCACCAATTCCGTGTTGTTGCTTTTGAACGCGCTGGTACTCGCATCCTAATCGAGCAGACCCTTCATATAGCTGCGCGCAGCGTTCAGGTCTTTCTTTTGCTATTCGGTAAATTTGTCGGCCTTTGTTTTGAGTTGATTATCTACGTGAGTGATCGCCTTTTGTGTTTTTATCTTCCCGTAGTAACCAGATTTTTTTGTGAATTGCGATGACAGGAAGTTCTTAGCCTTCACCTGTTTGGGTTTCTGTGCTTCCTACATTTTGCCTTCTTCTGCAACTGTTGATGCTGCTGCTGTTTCCAATGCGCTTTCTTTCTCATATTGTTCGTATTCTTTTTGAACGTACGCCTCAGGATCGTTGTAATATTCTACGGGTAACGAAATCTCTTCTTCGTCGTACTCGTCGGGTGTGTGTTTTGCGTTGTTGCCTTTCGTGAACGCGTCTTTTAGGCTGCTGATCATACTGTACAAATCTTTTTGCTTTTCTGGCGCGAATCTGTATCGTTTTTCGATGTATCGATCGACCACAGGCAACACCTTTGTGATGATGTCGAATTTGAGGGTGTTTGCGTTCATGCTGTTGGCTCTTACGTGTTGATATTTTTGCAGCAATATCGTTCACATCATCGGATCCGCGACATATTTGTTTATGAAGACAAGGTTCTCGTCCATCTGTGTGCGTTTGATCCAATTGAGTGACGACAGATATTTGTCTTCATCGTTAATCGTTCGCAGCATTTATTTTTATTCCAGAAAAAAGGAAAATTCATGAACCAATATTTTAAGCCGACGAACGCTTATATTTTCTGGGATTGGCTCGATGGGATTGATTACACAGATTCGGTGTTTGTGAAGTTGTATCTGATGAAGATCATCAAGTTTTATATCAAGTGATATCCGGATGTCATAAAACAAGCAATAAGTGATCACCGCGACGAACTGGAGTTCTTCATTCAGAACAACGAAACAAACGAGAAGATTTTGCTCGCTTGGATAAAACACAGATCAAAGTTTTAAATGGTAACCCACATCCTTTCGCGCGTATCGCCGTCCTCGTATATTATGTTTCGGGCGTTGTTTTTGGATGGGTTTGTTGATATGCATACCAGAGAATACTGCGGACCCTTAAGCACATAATCCTCGTAAAACTGATTGAAAAGCTTGAGCTTTGCCTTTCCAAACATTTCGCCAAACGTATCGTCCGAAACTGTCAAATACAAGCAAAATTGCAGATCGCAATTCTGTCGTATCGTCGACGGTAATCGCCTGAATACTTGTGTTGTGTAAATCGTTACAATATTGTAATGCCGACTCTTTGTGCAAAACAACGCGAGATCGCTGTTGTAGGACTTCAGCTGATTGAGATTATCGTCAATTATTATGAGATATCGCTTCACCGGCAGTTCTGTTTTTAACAACGGCAGATCTTTGAATTGTTGGCTGCCCCCGAATATGTCCGAATGTTTTTGCTTTATTACGCCCATCGTATCGCGATAACGCACGTCATCATTCATCATATTCGCCTCATATTGTGTGCGCATTATTTTTTTTAATGTGTCCATATCGGGCACATCTTGGATGTGTTTATCAAACGACGCACCCAAATGAAAACGCAAGTAGTTTCGTGCAGCCTGAAACGTTTTGTCAGATTTGAACGACGGACTGAAAATGTACACGTTTTCGGGGTCTATTTCGTGCAGGTAATAGTGACACAAAAGCGCGTTGATGATAACACCTTTGCCAGATCATGATCATCCATATATCGCAATGTTGTAACTGCTTTCTAAATCAAACTGTTCAGGCATACCAGCGTTTTCGATGTAATCGTCTTCGTCGAGTATGTGGTTCGAGTCAAGTAGTGTGAAAATGCTCATTTTTGTGTCGAAAAAAAAGATCCCAATTCATTCGCTTATTAATCTCGTTGCACGAATATAGACCCGTCCGATCTGATCTGAACGAGCTAATTCAACACAGTATAAAGATGCATTCTGCCACTTACTGTGTCCAGCAATGTGCCGAAGTTTGCCAATAGTGTAACCATTCATCCTTGTGCTCTGATATTAATACCGTCGATGTTGACTTCTTCATCTATTCGATTTAGATCTTGCGATCCGTAGACTATCGGTTTGACGTATTTATCGCAATAGAATCACCGCTTGCAATATTTGTGTGCTTTTCCGAGTGCGATGTGATACCATAAATATTCGATCGACGCACTGCATTGTTGTGTTCCAGCTGGTCCTGGATATAAAAATTGTGTCGCGTTCAAAAGAAATTGATCCATTTCAGGACAGAATCGATGAGTGCAACCGTATATTCCTAGAGGTGTATTTGGATACGCCCCGGGTGCTGCCGCTGGTTTTGCGACTAATTCGTACGATCCTTTTGAACTATATTGACCGGCAGCAAATATCGGCTAGATCGCATCTGCTGGAATACCGTCGTTTTTTGATTCCTCTGTTTTGAAGCCAGTAGTACCTTCGTTCACACACGTAAAATAAGAGCATTTTGGGATTGACCCTTGCAAACTTATTTCGTAGTTGAATCCTTGATTTATTGGACGCACCAATCCGCTGATTCATTTGGTCAGGAAACTGATGCCGTAGCTGTTAACGCCCGAACTTTCTAGAGTTTGAGCTGCCAGTCGTATTGCTCTAACATCGTCGAGTGAACACGGATAATACCAAATAAATATCTCAACGTTGCCCAACACAACCATCGAGGTGCTTTGTTCTGCGGCTACGGCGGCGGTCATTTCTGCCGGGACGAGGACTCGTTTACTGTTTGTCAATTGTAAATGAATGGCGAATTGATCCAATAACATCGCGGGAATGTAATTGCCTTTTACGCAAAGAACATCGTCAAGATCGAACAACACAAAACGTTCAGCCTTCGAGTCCGATGCTGTTTTTGTGTTCACACCGTCTCATTTATACGAACCCAATAGGGCACCACGCACCTGTCATTCATATGTAATATCTGCCAAGTTTTGCGATGATGCGAGTGATATCTTATCAGTTCCAGCTGAATTGTCTGGTGTATATTGACAAACGTCGAGACTTTCATCTTCAAATCTCTCACCATCTATCTGGTTGCATATGCTGAAATAACTTTCGAGATTCGTCTCAGACACAACAGGTTCTCCATTCATGAAGACTTGGCACCCGGTTACTAATGTTTTCAGCGTATCTGAGATGACCATATTTTTGTTCTCTATGGCGACATCCGGTGCGCCGATTGCTGCAATATATGGTCGGCAAACGACCTGCAATTTTTTAATGTATCCAGTTCGCAAAATGTTCTGGAATTGTATTTGTGTTCTGGATTCAGTGTCGAATTGTAAACCGTCACACAACTGTCTCCTAAATTGTAATCCTGTGGATGTATTTTTTACGTAGTTACTGGAAAGTAATCGAGTAGCCACGTCAACGTTCACGCTGTCTCCGCCCTTGTTGCTGTCGTACATTTTTATTGCACAAAATAAAAAAAATATTTGAACGCTTCCACATTATGCGAATGTGATAGTATATTTTGAGAATGTACTGTTTATCAGATTCGCACTGTCTACATATTGCACTTCGTTGAACAACGCATTTTGCTGATTCCAAGCACATTTCGGGTCTTTGCAGAATCGTCAGTGGTTTGTGAGTTCTCTGATTGTTCGCTTTTCGATTATGTTGGACAATTCTGTCAATCGTTCTTTGATAGCATCATTCGTGTATTTGTGCGCTATTTCAACAACACACTGTGGATATTTGTGGTGAATTGTGAGCTAGTCTTCTGACACTATTTGATCGAGTAATGTCTTACGATCAATGCCTTTAAATATCTCGAAATCGTCACACATCTATTTTGAGACACATTCGCGCAACGAGGTAAATCCGAGCACATCACATCTCAATGTTTCTTCTTTGACCTTGTAAACGATCGTTGCGGTAAAGTCTGGCGTGTCAATGACGAGCGGGTCATTTTGCACATATCTCATTGGATCGTATAATTTGGAGAAAACTTCCTCGAATTCCATTTCTTCTTTTTTGAGCGTAAAAAATTACGTAGAATAATGGATCACCTTCTTGTATATTTGACGTCAGAAAATACGATCATCCAACTGCACGAACATCACATGTCTTTGCCGCATGTGTTCTGTTAGATCTTCAGCTTTTGCTTCAATTTTCCCAATGTTTTGCAAGAATACGGCAACAACGTTTTGTTCTTATCGCCAACACTATCGATCACACTAGAAGACGGATTGTATACGCAGAGCACCATGAACAATCGAGTCCTGAGTGCCGCACAAAGCGACACCAAATATTATGGGATATATCCGTCGATGAATGGTTTGACTTACGATATTTATCGATTCAATTCGTACTCGGACAAGTTAAATCTGTTAAATTATACAGTGATGACAGGCGTGACCGATTTGTCTGTCGCGAATAGAGAATTGCACAGCGGTGTCTGGTTTATGGAGCGCATCAAATTACGAACAGAAGCGTTCGAAGTGCACGCGAACGACCCGGTATATGTTAGAAACGGACAACTTAGTTTGTGCAACGAAATCATCATCCCGATCACAGTCGAACCCCTGTAGTGTCAAGCGTATCACTTCAATTCTAAGTATGGATTCCACAACAAGAGTTGTTCAACGATCACGTTCAAATTGCTAGACATGAAAAATCGGGTCATCAAAATTGACCCCGACAATACGAATTATCCGATTTTATCGCTGCGATACGAGGAAGCAGATTACTAAGAGACTCGTTCTTATTGTTTTGTTTTTGTTATTGTATTCCAACCATGCCCGGGTTCGTTTTTGCGCAAATCATGGTAACTGTTTGGAGCAATTCAAAGCAACTCGCTATTTTTTTGCTGCAAACCTTTGAGATATTCTTTGCCCTTTTTCCACTCTTCTGTCGATTCATACAATGTGTCAGGTTCGAACGATTTTGCTTTTATCATATTTTTGGGATCGCTGTCAAATATATAATTGAAGTGACTTAATGCGTTCGCCCACTCTAGATCAGATTTGCCCTTCTAGTATTTTGTTCGTCTCGCTGGTCGCCCTCCGAATGCTCTTTGTGCCTCGATCCAAATATCTGGGGCGCTCGCGTATAACTGGACGACGTATTTAGGAGATTCCTTCACTATTAACTCCATTAACGCGGCAGCACTCGGAATTGTGCTCTTATTAAAACGCTTTATCGGAGTGCTTATTCTGCGAGAGTTATATGGATTCAATGACTTTGCAGGGGTCAAAGATGACCCCAGCTTATTACTCTTCGGCTTGTATTTCGCAAGTGTGATCTCTCAGTCTATCGCATTGATCTTGAACTGCGCGTCTGGATCGTTGTGAAATATTTTATTCGGTTTGTCGATTATGGCAGATTTGACCGCTTTTAGCTGTGGAACAGATAGTGTGCGCAAAAGTGCGCTGAACGCGTCCATGATGTTTGGAACTTTTTATTGGTAAAAAAACAGTTAGCATGAGCGCGATAGTGAAATGAGATCCAACAGTTCAGACGACCGATTTTCTTCAACAATAGATCAACGATTTGTGATTGAATCAGGGTATTCCGGACACGACGAATCCCGGGCTTCATTTAAGAGAACCAGGATCTTGGACGTTATATGATCCAAAAATACAAACAGCAAACGACTTCACACTTACGGCTCCGCTTGTGGATAATGATGTTGTCGCATATGATTCGACCGCTGCAAAATTCACAAATAAACCGATGACCGATTTTGACAACAATTATCTCAGATTAGACGCAACAAATCGGATGGCCGCAACACTAAACGTGGGACGACCGAACGGTGACCCGGGTAATATAGAAAACGCGAATAATATTTCGAGCGCGCTTGGAGCGAGCTTAGACTTGACTGCAGATTGCATGTTAGAATCATCGAGTGGCGCCGTTATAATTAACAGCAATTTACCGGTCAGCATACCGAACAGCTTCCTAGATATGAACGATAACATTATCGAAAATGTTGGTGAACCATTTGATGATACGGACGCCGCGAATAAAAAATATGTAGACGATTGATCACTCGACACGCTTGTGCCAGGATTTGGCCTTTTGTTTGATTCGTTGACTAAAACGATCAGTTTAATCAGTCCAACAAATAACGCAGTGCTTACAGTGAACTCGCTCGGTTTGCCTGTTTGGCTTACTAGTTTGCTCGGCTCATTACAATAGCCCGCGTTTCTCGGTTTTAATGGTGCAGCCCTATCATTTAACCAATTAGACACGACAAAACTCACGGACGTCAGTTATACAATATTACCAACAGATGGTCAAGTGTTAAAATATAATGCGACAACTAGCCAATACGAACCCGTAACATTACAAACAACCGCAACAATAGCCGATTGTTTAGACTACGACAATAGCGTGCCCGCGACTAATTTGTAGGTAATTCAATACAATTCAACAACAAACAAGTTCAACCCTGTAACATTACAAACGAGTGCAAACATCGCCGATTGTTTAGACTATGACAACAGTGTACCTGCGACCGACCTCCAAATTATCCAATATAACGCCACAACTAACAAGTTCAACCCAGTCACATTTTCAGGTGGAGTCGACGAATTGAGCGAATTGCTTGATGTAGATATTACAACGAATCCGCTAGTAGATAAATAGTCACTTGTGTATGATCTTGCTACTAACAAATGGATTAACTAGACTAACGGGCAGACCATATATTATTACAGTGTTAACGGAGACTGAACGACCTCGTTCGTTATTCCTTGAAGTATTCAGATTATCAGCGGTGGCGGCAAATCAGTATGTCATTTTAATGTCGCAAGCGCGAATCGAGTTTTTGTATCAAACGGATTGGGAACATGTATAACGGAGGTCAATGCATATACTTGGCGAATCAATTATAAGGGAGTATACCGAATATCGTCCGGCTTTTGGTATTCGGACGCAGGTTGAATCGGATTAGCAAAATCGACCGATGGATTAACATACAGCGGGTATGTAGCTCAATACCGCGGTGCCGCCAGTATAAACAACATATTAGAGACAACACTAGTTGTTGAAAATAGTCCCATATATTTTATGATTTACACAGAAACTAATATAACTAGCAGTTTCAACGATGGATATTTACATATTTAGCAAATACCAACAGTTGCGGCAATAACACAACAAACATTCAACATCAATACGCTCGCCAATATGAGCGACGTTTCATTCACAACTAATCCAACAGGCGCCCAGTTTTTAACGTTTGACGGTCTTGCTCAATGATGGAAAAACACAACTGTTGTTGATTTATATAACACCTCATATGCTCGATTGTTATGAACGACCACGAACAGCAAGACTTTTACTAATAGCACGGCAATCGGCGCATATAATTATTTCGATGTGATGACGACAGCCGCAGCAGATTCGTTTGTATACACTGCAGATTTTCAACCGATCAATGTTCGACAATTATCGTGAGTTGCCGGGTCATCTTCGTATGTTTATACGTTTACTTTTGAAGCAACAGTTTTGACAAATGGTGTGAACATCTTGCTTATGCTCAACGGTGCGAACATCATACACTCGCAATATGTAGGAATATCAAGCGGAAACGTCGCATTTACTACACAACCATTCCAGCTAAATGCAAACGATTGGATTGGTGTAGCATGTTCGTCAGCCTGGCAAACTATTCAAAACCCTACTTTTCACATCGATATGTATGTCGCTGGTGGTATAACAACACCCGTAACATATGTAAACAGCCCGCTCACTAAACTCAACTACATCCGATTAGCCGACACAGGACCCAACAACGCATACCAATGTACTGTTCCAAACAACGGGTAGCTTCAAGGATTGAACACACTCCCATTATAGCTCGGTAACTAGAACGGAACAAACAACGCATTTTTAGTATAGTCCGGAAGTGTTAAAATACTACGCACAGGATATTATAAAGTGACATTCACAGCAGGACAACTTTCGTCAAACTTGTTATCGACTACAGCACTAGCCATATACCGCAATAATATTGTCGACGCTAGCACTAAAATATATCAACAAGTAACCGGATACATCGACGCTGCTTGTGTAACCTCGATTATACCGTGTTTAGCTGATGATCTTTTATAGTTCGGTTATACAGGTCTAAACACATCATATGGCTTATATACACCAAATATAATCGTAGAAGAACAAGTATATAATTATGCAAATCAACAAACGATTAACGGAATGACTGATGTGTTAATCTAGGGGTAGGCTGCTGGTGATCTGTTAGTCTGGGACTCAACTACATCTAAATATTTAAATAAACAACCAAGTAACTCAACGATCGACATAGTAACGAAGAGCACCCCGCAGACGATAACAGGACAAAAGCAAATGACAAAGCCGCTCACGATTATGAGCAATCAACCGAGTGCACAAAACGTGTTGACTCTTAGTAATTCACAAAACGCAATGAAATTACTCATGTCAAGCGCATCAATTGACTCGGTTATCTCTAATAATTTGGGTGTGTTTAGTATATCAAGTGCAGCAGATACTCTGCCTAGTTTGGTAATAGATCGCACAAATTTAGTCAATGTTTTTGGACGAGCAGGGTACGATACTCGAATGAATACGAATAATGGGAATATATATATTGATTGCGATCCGAGTGATCTAGTTGTTGGCGCAAGACGAGCGACATACAATCCTGTGAACCATGCTAGTTTTTTGTAGCATTGGAACGGGTCTGTGTGGGTTACTGGTAGCGTGCTTTAGTGGTAAAAAAAAATATGGATAATGTTCGTTTATTAATGTTTAAACAAAATGTCTTTGGCCAATTGTATCGCACTGATTAATTCACTCGGCATCTTAGACTTCATTTTTTTTATGTGGTGGTTGAGCTCTTTGTTATTTCGGAAATGTTTCAAGCATTTGACCCACTATCCGTCATCGTCCTTGTGTAAAAGTTGGCATGTGTTAATGTATATCGTTTCGGTGCATGAGTCGCAATCAAACGCGTGTTTTTGTTTCAATTCATCACAGATACACAAACCATGTCCATGCAACGCGTGTTGTTTTTGGTATTGTTTTGATTTATATGCTGTGTCGCATTCGTCGCAGTAAAATTCCATCTCTTCTTCCTAAAATTGCTCGATAACTCATTCGGGCATGCAGCATTGTACCAGTTTAAAATCTGGGATGTTTTCACATTCGCGAGAGACATGCTTTTGCGATTCAGTATGATAAATCATCGCGGACGTGTTAGTGAACTACTTCAAACACAACGACCACGAGATACCGTCGAAGTGCTCTTGCTTGCACGTTCTTTTGAGCAACATCTTGACACATTTCACACATGTCTGTAATTCATTTCGTTCGCTTGCTGTTTCCTTATTTTTGCAAGTGCATTTTCGGTGTGTCGCTCTGACGTGTGCGTTGTACAGCTGGGCTGTCGTGGTTTGCCATTAGCAATATTCACATGTAATTTTTGGGGTTGGTTCCATTTTTTTTATATGAAAAAACTTATAACGATGATTTCTTTCTTTGTCTTAGGAAATCGGTAATAAAAAAAATGGACAAGTGGAAAAACTTGAGATTGGTAAAGGACGAATCCTCCGACGATATTTACAATGTTTGCATTGAACAAGACCATCCGGACGGTTCATTGACAATCGAAAAACTAGTCATACCGATACACGATTCAATGTGTTTGAAATAGGTATCAGGATAGAATACGGATAGGAATCAATATATCGCAGGACCATATACAACGAAAAATTGTGAGTTCGTGTGCATTCTTAACAGTGTGAATTCCACGCTCGTGGGTTTGCTCAAAGATCTTGGATGTGATTACATTCAATGTTTCGTAACATTATCGACCGCAATGGTTGTCCGCAGCAGTGATGAATCCAGATTCTACAATTTTGATCTGATAATTAGTAAAGATCCGATCATTCCTGGCGCTAAATATGCGTATCCTTGTTTTAGAAAGTTAAAACACTAATAATACAGACGATCAATCTTTTATTTTTTTGGGCTAAAAAATGAGCTCCGAAATATACAACATAATGATCAAGCTTGTTGACGGCGAACCTAGTGTCCCGATCAATATAGACCTCGCGAATTTTGATGCAATAAAGACGTCTCTCGCTATTTTGAGGGCTGAACTAGTCGTTTGGGCAAATCGTGTAAAATTGTAGTTCGACGAATGTAAGCAGCAGATGTATCCCGATTTTCAAGAGGACCCCAATAATCCCGCACTTATTTGTTCTCTTTTGCACACGAATTCGTTCATGGAATACATCAAAAAAATAGACGAGTTCACATCCAGTGTGATTGTGCCGTTAGAGCAAAGCATATCTGTAAACCGTTATTAATCGAACAAACCAGAATCACGCAAAGCACCGAGGCTTTCGTATATTGCTTTTTTTGATTTGTCGACTGTAAAAATCACGTTATTCATTTTATCCGTGTATATCACAACGATGTCAGCGTCTACCTTCGAAATGTTGATGATATAATCCGGCAGCTCCATTTTTATCGATCCAATTGCGTCGCCTTGCTTCAATAACCTGCTCATGTACTTGACGAATAGTGCACACATACGGCTGTGATCGAGTGATGTTTTTGGTGTTTCCGGTAATTCCGTCCCTTCGATTATACTGTGCGACAGTCCGAGCTGTTCGATTGTTTTGCGTTGCATTTTTCTATTGTCAAAAAAAAAGATGGCGGACGCTTTAAGTTTTTTCAAATAAAAAAGCGCAATAATGGAATCACAGGTCACAGCGACAAAAACAACAAACAAATACGGGAACGTGTATATCCTGAACAAAAAGATTGTCATCGACTTACCGCATGATTCGTTCTTGAAGTTCGACAAATTCAACAATAAGGTCGTCGTCGTTAACAATGACGAGCAATTCACACAACAATTTGAGTACTTATTTAACGCAATGCACGGAATGGCTGTATAGGTAGGCGCGTAGTATATCGGACCCAGATGGGACAAATACGCAAAACTCATATACATCAAGGTCAAATTCTACTCGAAGCCGAAAGATGGACCCGAATCAAAACTGATCCTGGAGTGATTGTTCGAAAAAGATGGCAAATTATACCCGCAATTTATTGTGTGTTAATAACATCGTGCGTCCCTCCGAAAAATAGTACTTTTTTTGCTTTAATTGTTTGCACAATAAATGGAAGAAATTTGGAAAACTATAGCAGGAGAGCTCAGAAAAGGCTATCAAGTGTCTAATCTCGGAAACGTACGATCCGTCGGGAAAAAGGGCAAAATCAGAAACATCGTAAATATGACGCAAGGACTAAAAATGAAGGTCACAATCTGGTATGTAAAAGGACAAAAATCAATGCCGGTCGCACAACTAGTTGCGGAAACATTCATCGGAGTGAGCCCCGATCCCGACAAATGTATCGTCGGTCATAAAGATGGAGACTTCAGAAATAACTGCGTCGACAATTTGCAGTATCAAACCAAGCGAGTCGCAAATGCAAAACAATACGCGAATTCGTTCAACAAATCAAGCAAGAAATTCAACGAAATACAGGTGTTCCTGATTAAATTCGAATATGCGATGCAGCAACAAAATTATAAACAATTAGCAAAGACATACAAGTGTTCGACAGGTACACTGTTCAGATTGATAAACGAAAAATCTTATTAGTTTTAATCACGACGAACTTAAGTTTTTCACACATATTTTTTTTGATTTCTCAATGTTAAGGGGGTCACATTATTCGCCTTAAGTGTTTTCATAAGAAATAAAGAACAATGAACAACATCCTCTCAAGACTCGACACAATTACACTCGTGCTCCCATACATCACAAAATCAATCCCACATGCAACAATGCTGTTGCTGAAGATCAATAAGAAGTCCAACCAATTACTCAAAGACTTCCCGAAATTACTCGAGATTTTGTTCGAAAAGGAAACACAAGAACAAGCATATTTGTGCGATATTATGATCAAGTAAAACCGAACACTCTATGAAGTCGAGAAGATCCTCGTGTGGGAGTATATCGGGCAATTCAATAAAAAAGCAAGAGCAACCGAATAGATACTCGCCGATTGTGAAAACAAATACGATAACGAAATTAATGCGGATGTACTGTATTAGTTCGTTCACGGAAGAATGTCAATCTATCTCATCAGGTCGTTGCAGTTCAGAGTTGAATCGTTTGCCTATGCATTCGAAATTGAACAATATTGACAATATAGTTACGTCGTTGTGTATGATTATACTAGAAGAGAAATACCCGGAGCAGTACAACAATACGAAGACGAAGAAATGGTCAAATGGTACGGCGAAGAACATATCGCATTGATCGCCGAATTGTGTTAATAAGCTCGGTAATTAATTAACTCACAGACTTTTTTTTTGGGGCAAATATTTGCTCATATATAGATTCAACAAAATGCAACAAGAACAGTGGAAACAATTCAAAGGATTTAAGGAGCTAGATGTGTCAAATTTGGGAAGGCTCAGGTCAAGAGCGAGCGGCAAAATATTCACACCGAAACACACGACAAAATGAGGTGAGCCGTTTATCATACTCAACGGAATTAAGCGACATCTGTGATCGTTGGTTGCTGCTACTTTTATACGCAAAAGATACAAAGGAGAAAGGCTCACGCATATTGATGGGGATGTGTTGAATAATGCTGCAGACAATCTGAGGTATGAGCAAAAAAAATGTGTGCGCGAATCTTATTAAATTAATTAACGAGATGCATGTTCACCGGTTGTTTTTTTGCACAAGCCGAACACTGTATCGTCGTCCCAATCATCAAATTGGACAGGTGGAAGAACTGGTCGAATAATTGGAAGAACTGGTTCACAAATCGATTGAGTGATTGGAATGGGTGCAGGTGTGTGTACCGTTGGAACTCTTGGTTCTTTGCACAAGCCGAACACTGTATCTTCATCGAACTGCAGGGGCGCGGTTCTCAGTGAATGCTTTAATATCGTACCATCGTCCCAATCATTAACTCGGATTTTATCAGCCGCGTTCTAATTACCCCAATCCACACAGTTGTCGTCCGAATCTTCGTCCGGGTTGTTTTTACTGCAAAGTCGACAGTCACAATGGAATCCATCACAGTAACCGCAGCCACATTCATTATCTTCCAAGAAACGCTCAAGCTACTCAATTCACTTGTTTAAATCATAGTTCTCGGCTTGGTATCGTGTGGCTAATTTAGCAAATTCAGCGCTCTGATATTTCATAATGTCAATTTGCTTAAACATTAATTCTTCGAGCTTCATGTAGTATCGCGCGAGCTTGTTGTTGAACTTCATACAGATGTATTTGTATACGTTGTATGATATACTGTATCCCTTTATTTTCTTGCATCATTTGCCTGATGACTTCAGCTCGATGCTTTCTATTTCGGATTCATCGAATAGCTCATCTTTTTGTACCTTCGCGATTTGACGGTCGATTTGTTGCCTATTTCTCGCGTGTGTCTGCGTGTCTTCATCTTTGCCGAATATTCTGATTGTCGCGTTTTCGTTAGTGATCGCCAAATTTCGATTGTTGTAGTGTTCAAAGATTTATGTGGCCAATTCTGGGTCTGCTTTACACTAGTCGATGAATAATCTGATGAGTGCGTTTTACTCGGTTGGTTGTTGTTGTTGCATTGTGTTGCTTGTTTTCTTTTGAAAATACTTAAGGCGAATAATGGTACAAACAGAGTAATGCAACAGAATAATCGGGTACGCGCGATA
>JADKKJ010000004.1 GCA_016720565.1 Chitinophagaceae bacterium | reverse complement strand
GATCAGAAGATGAACAACGTACAGGTGGGGCCTAACAAGATTCTACATTTACCAACTGATCCAAATGGTGGTCAATCTGCTGAATTTGGATTCTCTAATGCCAATGCTGATCTAGCTGGATCTCTCGCGTACATTGAAGGGCTTCTATCTAGCTTTCTAACTTCTCGTGGTGTTGATCCTAAGGTAGTTAACATCAAGGGTGAGTCTACGAAGTATAACTCTGGTATCGATAGACTACTTGCAATGGTGGAACAGTTTGAAGCTACCGAGCAAGATGCTGAGGTTTTTGAAGATGCAGAGAACAAGATTCTACAAATTGTTATTGCTTATATTAATACTTATGGTGGATCACCAGTATTGCCAAATTATCCTAACGCTAACATTCCTACGAATGCTTATGTAGATGTTGATTTCGAGAAGCCGCAAGCATTGCAATCAGAATCAGAGAAACTATCAAACATCCAAACGCGCTTAGATATGGGTTTAATTTCTAAAACTGAAGCGATTGCATTTGATAGAGATATTGACACTGAACAGGCAAAAATTATAGAGCAAGATATTGCTAAAGACGTTTCTTTTAATATTCCACCAGAGGCTAATACATAATTGGATGCACCTAAAGCTACACTTGAAAAGGTATCTCAAACAATCGACTTAAACGAAGTCGTAGGTGCAGATATTTCTAAAGATGAAAAGCTGGTTACTAAGATCGGGCAATCAATTATCGATTACATGGAGCAAAGGGTTGAAGATGGGTTAGGTTATGGGAGAAAGAAACTTAAATCTCCTTACTCTAAATCATACGCATCATCTCTAGACTTCACTGCTGCTGGTAAGTCTAAGAACCATGTTAACATGCGATTAAGTGGAGATATGTTAGCAGCCATTGATATTACCGAGACTGATGGTGCTAAGGTCACTATTGCTATTGAGGGTGATCAGGCTCCAAAGGCATTCAATCATCAAACCGGAGACACACTTCCAAAACGTGAGTTCTTTGGTGTTACTAAGGATGAGATTAAAAAATACATTCTAGAAGAGTTCAAGGATGAGATCAAAGCTAAGAAAGTAACGAGTGCAGAAGGTATCAATCAAGCGGTGAGTGCTATTCGTGGGATTAGAACACTTGCTGATTTCTTCGGAGGTTAGATGAAGCTATCATTCAAAAGAATCTCTATAGATGTTGCTGAAAAAAGCATTAAAGAAAAAGTTAATTCAATTCTAAATGAACCAGAGTTAATGAACTCTATAGGTGATGCGATCATCAAAGACATTCGGTTTCAAACTCGCAGAGGCGTTAGCTCTATAAATGGAGAAAGATTTAAACCAACATCTAAAGCATGGAGAAACAAGAGAGAGAAAATCGCAGAGGCCACATCGACTAATGATGCATACTCAAAGAATAGATCAAACCTAACTCTTACAGGGCAGCTTCTAGATTCACTGCGTAAAGCAGTAAATGGAAAATCAGTTAAGATATTCTTCGCTGGTGTTCACATGCCGTACAAACAAAAGTACCTAGAGTACTTCATGCGTAAGAAGTCAAAGCGCAGAATTAATTTAGGAAGAACTGTTGAAGGATTTCAAACTTCCGCTGGTGGTATTAGCTATGTAAACACTGGAAAAACTGGGACATACACAGTCGGTAAGGCCATCACTAATAATAAACTTGCTGAGTATGTAGAGAAGGGCGGAAGGCCGTTCTTTGGTATCAGAGCTAAGATGATTGATCAGCTAAAAAGTATTGTAATTAGATACATTAGACGTAAACTTTAAAAAACACTTGAACAAAACAAAGGAGAATATAACAATGAGTGTAGAGAATCCAACGGTCAGTGACCAACCTAGCGCAGCCAGTGGCGAACCTAGTACAAAGGACTCGGTAGCTTATGAAACTTATCGTAAAGCGGTTGGAGAGGTAAAAACTCTTAAGGCGCGTATGGCTGAGTTTGAGGCAAAAGAATCAGAACGAGAACAACAGCTTTTAGCAGAACAGGGAAAGTACAAAGAGGCTTTAGATAACACGGTTAAAAAAACCCGTGATCTTGAGGCAGCTTTAGAAGCCAAGGATAAGGCGTTTGCTAAAAGAGTGTTTACTAAAGAAGTAGAGGCAGTGGCTTTACAATTTGGTGCTCGTAAAGAGGCTTTAGAGGATATTGTTAAGGTTGGTGACTGGTCAACTGTTGAGATCGATGAGAACTTCTCCATCAATCAAGAGCAGTTAAAGGCTCAGATCGCAGCACTATCTAAGAATAAACCGTTTTATTTTGTTAGCAATGCAGCCGCTCCTCGCGATGTTTCTACATCTCAGGGCACTGCACCTAGTAGTAAATCGGTAGATGCACTTACTAAGGATGAGATTATTGCTCAACTTAAGTCGATAAAATAAACTGGTTCTAAGAAAGGAACTCTATGTCTGCCAATAATTTAGTAAATACAAAACAAGATTTAATCGCTGCTTTAGTACAGCGTGAACTCAAAGAGAAGGCTTCTCTATCTCCATACGTTATGGATTTGTCTAGCCTTGCTGTTAAAGGTTCTAAAAGCGTTTCTGTACCTAAGCTCTCTAGCTTTACAGTTCAGTCTCGTACCCTTGGTTCTGCTGCAACTCCAAACGCTGCGTTGACTGATGCAAAAGATACAATCAACCTTGATAAGCATAAGATCGTATTGTTCTCTTACGATTCACACGATGAGCAACAATCTACAATCGACTACATGACTTCCTCAATCAGTCGCGCTTCATCTGCACACGGTCGCCAAATCAACACAGACATTCTCACTATGTGGACTTCTGTTGCTGGTTTGAACATCAATGCTGGTGCACCTGCTGACATCACTATCGATGATATTCTTGATATGCGTGAGTTCTTGATCATGAACTTCGCAGATATGACTAAGACCGCTTTGGTTATCGCTGCCGATCAAGAAAAAGCTATGTTGAAATTACCTGAGTTCTCTCGCTACGATTACCGTGGTGGAGCTAACTCTCCAATCGTTAACGGCATGATCGGGTACGTTTACGGTGTGCCTGTAGTAATCAATCAACAAGTAGCTGCACAACAAGCATTCATGGTTAACCCTGAAGGTTCTGGTTATGCATTCCAAAAAGCTGCTTCAGTAGCTCAGCAAGATGATATTACTTTCGGTACAGGTGGAAAACTTGTAGCTGTGGACTGTGACTACGGCGTAGGCGGCCTTCAATTAGGTGAAGGTTCTGCTGCTTCAGGCAAGTCTCCACTCATTGCTAAACTTGCAGATTAATTAAAGGAGCTAATGAGCACAACTCACAGCTCTACTATTCCAGATTTCATCACGGCGCAATCTCCAATGGGGTTGCGTCGTTTGATGTTTGCAACAAACGCAAGAGCTGGAGCAATGTTTCAGTACTTCGATATTCAACAAATAACTGATAACGGTAAGGTTAAATGGATTGCTTGGTTTTACCGTGATGTTCGTGGTATCGGAGGGTTGACTGATGACAATGCCGAGCAGCTTTAGAGATAGAGATCAGGCTAAATTTGTTCAGAGTCCAACTCGTACAGACGGATCTGCTGTTGAGGTATTTGGATCATTCGCATCAGTAGACTCGGTTTATTCAACACTCGTTGATGTTGTTTCTAGTTCAATTATTTATCTAGGTGAGGCTGTACCCGGATCGGCTTCATCATCAGCACTATGGTTAATTAAAAAAATTACTATTTCAGGTGGAAGCATTTCTATCCTATGCGCGAATGGATCATCAGAGCATAATCAAGTATGGGATGATAGAGGGTCTCTAACTTATGTCTGATTTTAAAATTGTAAAGTTATTAGATCCAATCGTTATAAACATGGAAGGCCCGTCTTTTACTGGTGCCTATGATAACGGAACAGCATACACTACAGGCGAGTCCGTATCTTATCTAGGATCATCTTACGTTGCTTTAGTTGGGACTATTGGAAACTTGCCTACAGACACTACAAAATGGCAATTGCTGGCATCTATTGGAACACCAGGTACTGGTGTAACAACTGGTGGTACTGCCAATCAAGCGCTTACTAAGATTGATGGAGTAGATTACAATACACAATGGTCTACAATTGATAAAACTTTTGTAGGGCTAGGTAACGTCGACAATACAAGCGATGTAAATAAACCAGTATCTACAGCACAGGCTACGGCAATAGGTATAGTTCAAACTGATATTGATAACCATCAATTAGATTTAGCTAATCCTCATTCTGTTACAAAGACTCAGGTAGGTCTATCTAACGTACAAAACTTAGACCAAACTGATCCTACAAATATCGTTCAAGATTCTACACATAGATTCGCTACTGATGCAGAGAAGGCATTTTGGAATGCTGATTTTGTGGGTGAGAATGATACAGTAGCTGGGACCGCTGGTAATGTTCCTGCACCAGCGCTTTATGATGGCATAAGAAAAAGGAAATTCTTACGTGCAGACGGTTTATGGTCCGGTCAAAATGATAAACAGGTAGCTAGAAGTGAAGCATTAACGGCTATTGGACAATTCACGGGTAGGGTTACAACTGCAAACCAATGGTTTGATGTAGCCTATTCTCCAGAGTTAAATCTATTCGTAGCAATTGCAGCGAGTGGAACAAATAGAATTTCTATCTCTAAAGATGGTAAAAACTGGAGAGATATTGCAGCACCAGCTAACAACGTGTGGACTAAGATTATATGGAGCCCAACACTTGCAATCTTTTGTGCTGTTTCATTTGATGGAGCAAGTAGATGTATGACTTCTCCAGACGGCGTTACATGGACTTTACGCACAAATGGAGCTGAGCAATGGTACGATATTACATGGAGTAATAAGTTAAATCTATTCTGCGCTACAAGTTTAGGCGGTGGTACTGGTATTGGAACATCACCAGACGGTATTACTTGGACTGCTCAAACTGTTTCTGGTGCATCTACAAACTTTTACACTGTAACATGGTCTCCAGAGTTAGAAATATTTTGCGCTGTTAGGTTGAACGGAAATGCTTACACATCACCAGACGGCATTACATGGACATCTAGAACGATAGTAAATAAATCATGGTCAAGTGTATGTTGGTCTCCAGAGTTAGGCTTATTTTGTGCTGTTGGTATCACAGGAACCAATCGATGCGCCACTTCTCCAGATGGCATTACGTGGACAGATAGAGCAATTCCAGCGTGTTCATGGAGATCAGTAACATGGGCAGCAGAGCTAGGAATGTTTATATCACTTTGTTCTGGTGGTAATATTGGTTACTCGTTTGATGGGATCACATGGGCCAATGGAACTGCTCCAGAAGCTACCAACCAATGGTACTCAGGGATTTGGGCTAAAGAAGCTGGTGTATTTGTAATCACTGGTATCACTGGCACTAATAGAATCATGACTTCTAGATACACTAGATGCTTTGAAAAGGGCTTTAATCCTGAATCAAAGAACTTAGTTATTACTAGAACCGGGACCAATCAAACATTAAATAAAATTGATGCATTCAATACTAGCAGATTCACTAGCGCAACAGCAGTTACCGTAACCGTACCGTCTGATACAACAGCTCCGACATTAATGATCGGTGATAAGTTTAAAGTAATTCAAGACGGTGTAGGAGTCATCACATTCGCACCAGATACGGGTGTTACAATTAATGCTGTAGGTGGAGTTTTAACCACTACTCAGTATGAGTGTGTTGAATTAGAAAAAACAGGATTAAATACATGGTCACTAAGTAAGTCTAATACTCCTATTCCTACTATTCCGATTGTTAATATTACTCAAGATGGCAAGTTTTCATCAGTTCAATACGAGCAACTTAGCTTTGATATGGCTAGGGATATTTCAATCAATAGCTATTATAAGAAACTAACCTACTCTCTAGGTGATTTAACTACGGTAGAAGTTTTTACAGATAACACTGAAACAACACTTCAATACACTAAAGCATTGACCTATACTTTAGGAGATTTAACATCGGTAGTTATAACTAGATTTATTGATTCAGCTACAGCTACTAAGACTCTCACATATACACTTGGAAATTTAACCTCAGTTGATTACAGTTAAACTATGATATTTAATAACATCTATCCACCAGACATTCCTGACTCAGACCTTGACCCAGATTTAACTACTGAGAAGGTTTATGAGTGTATGAATTACAGCATTAAAATCGCTTGTGGTGATTGGGTAGACGTTCATGAAGGTGCTATTGGATTAGATGCAATGTGGGGCATGAGCTATCAAGTTTGTAACACGTATGAAAATAACCTTATTGGCATTCTAGCAAGTCAAGACGGTGGAGATACTTACTCCGAAACTGTTCTATCAACACAGAACATTTTAAATAATTATAGAAGGATGCCGCAAGAATGAAAACATTATCATTTGGATTAACAGATCAAGCACCAGTAGTAGTTTACGACGAAACAAAGCCATATCTAGCTGGTAGAGCATTTGAAAAGACAATTTCAGGTACTACTGTATTAGGCCCACCATTAACAGGATTTAGTAATACATTTCTAGATACTGCTTCAGGTGTTCTTGCGACAAGCACAACTCCAAATGGTAGACAGTTTCAACTTCTAACTATCACTGGTGGATTAGCTACAATCGCTTTATACAATATCGATGTAACAGGCCAAACGGCTCCGGCTTATGTTGGCCGTATTCTAGCACGTGTTCCAAATGCTGCTGCAACAACTCACTCTGTAAGAGGATTTGAAGTTTATGATGGGCCAAATAATGCCACTATAACTAACTGGCAGATTTATATTGGTACAGCAGGAAGCGTACTTATTAACGGCGGATTGTTCACGGTAAATAAAGTTGATTACGCGGACTTCTCTACACTATCACCACCTACTTTTGAAATGGCTATCGCATCAGATGTTAAGGGTGTTTATTTAAACCAAGACCCTGCGTTTACTGGAGCAACAAACAATCTTACAGCGATGCAGGGAATGGCCCTACAGCCTTCTACTAGACTTCTCGTTTTTCACAATAACTTACTTGCAACTACTCAGTTCATTAAGTTTGATATGACCGTAGCTCCTTCAGTAACACTTAAAACTACAACTACACCTACTGCGAGCGGTTCACCTACATTTACATTAACTTCTCATGGATATGCGAACAATGATCCTGTAGTAATTACTTCAAACGCGCCTACAGGATTTACTTTAACTGGTGCAGGTGTACAGACTGTTTATTTTATCCGCAATGCCACTGCGAATACTTTTGAATTATCAGCAACATCAGGCGGTGCATCTATCAATGCTACAAGCATTACTGCATCTACTGTATTAACTAGAGCATTCGGTACAACAAACTCAAACTGGATGAGCATTAGAACAGGAACAGTTACAGGTTTCGCTGGTGTGATTCTTTTAACTAACTGTGAATCTATCGTAGTACCAAATTCTACGCTTGATCCTGCAATCCCTGCGGCTGTAGATGGTCAAGATTGTTTGTTTATGCCGACCAACTCAAACGTATATCTAATTAAATTATCGGAGATTACAAACGGAGCTACCACATTCCCAACAATGGTTACAGTAAACGTACTTGGTAACGGTACTGATGTTGTAACTATTGCACCAACATTTGCAGCTTACTCTGAAGTAATTGGCCGGATTATTCTTATCTCTAACACTTCACAGTTTTACATTAAGAGATGGACTTCATCGGCTATCGAGCTAATATTCGGCGCGACAAATACACTATGGTTAGAAAATAGCTCTAATAATCCTTACACATTTGCAGGTGCGGCTATTGTTAACTTAGAAGTTAAAAATGGATGGATATATGCTACACTAAGCACTGTAGGTCAACGTGGTGTTCTATACATGGACTTACGTTCACACTGTGATTTCGGATATTCTTATGTAACATCGCCAATCATTGATACTTCTGATGTGGCTTTTGCTAAGACGATTCAAACCATTGAGAAGTTATTCGATTTAACTTCTACGATGAAATTTGAATATAAAACAGCAGCACTAGCAACAGACGTTATTTTTGATGATCCAGATACAGGATGGACTACTTTTGAGCAAGCGTCTGATCTATCTGCTATATCGTTCAATAAATTTACTCAAGCAAGAATCTGTTTTGATATTGCTGTAGGTAACGTAAATACTCCAGCTCAAATTAATTCTTTATTCTTATCTTACATCGGTAAGGGTGAGATTTCAGATTATTGGACTGGTTCGGTGGATAACACTTCTCTATCTGGTGCATCTCCAATGTACGTAGCGTTTAGACTAAACAAAGTTTACGATACTTCAGTACCTACAATGTACTTACGCGGCTATGATGATACAGGAGCTTTAGTTTATAACTTCAATACGGTTACAGACATTGCTATGTTTAGCTACTCTACGAATAACGGAACATCATGGACAGCAATGGGAACAATCCCAAATACTGCACTAACAACAGAACTAAGAGCATTGATCTCATCGCCTACAGGCAATCGAGTTACATGGTCTTTGATGGAGTCTTAAGATGCCAGATAGCTCATACTTTGGAGATAACTTTGTTGTTAAGATGCCAAGCGCATCACTTGGTAATGTGAATTCTCCTACATTCGCTGGAATATCTTCATTGGTTGCAGACGATGATGGTTCATTATTAGCTGGATGGGCATCTGCTACTGGATCGGCTCAGGCTCCAATATCGTATGCGGTTTATGTAGCATTTGGTTCTGTATCTGCTGGTGCTCTATTTGTTGATGCTAACATTATCGGAAGAGTCGATGGGCTATCAGCAAGATTCTACACGCTATCTGATAACACTACATTTTTAAATAAAGATGAAACTTATACTGTAGGAGTTCGAGCCGTATCGGCTAATGGAATATCTGAAACGAATACCGCTATAGATACTGAAGTTTGCTTAGGTGTAAATTTAAACGATCTTGAATTAGATGTTACTGCGATTAAAAAACTGGCTAAAACTATTCTAGGAAACGTGGTTTAATATGGCAATTTTTGGAAACATTGAAACAGAAGCTACAGTACAGGTTAACGATAAGACTCGTATTAACTGCACTAAGACTTTTCTATCTAAAGATGAGGCAGCGATTACGCTGGTTAGAATTAAGCCATCTGGATTAGATTCATTTATTACAGTAAGCGGAGTTACTCCACTCTATAAGGATTTCTTTTTAGATTGGGAGTACTCAACTACTGGGAGTAAAGTAATCACATTAGAGATCACAACAGACGGTGCACCAGTTGAGTACCTTGCCGCTATCGATGTTGTGAGTGTTGCAGATGATAAATTACTTAGCTCAGATAAAGATTTAACTGCTGTAGAGCCAGACATTTTAAAATGGGTGCCACAAGGTAGAAACTCATTTATCAACGTACATCGCAAGGCACAGCAATTAATCTTAGATTGGTTAGATTCAATTCGTATCTGGAGAGACGATGGAACAAAATTAACCAAGGCAGATCTATCGTTAACGGACGATCTAAAACAGCTATCGATATATACAACATTAGAGCTAATCTACATGGGAATTTCTAACAAGGTAGATGATGTATTTTTAGCTAAGTCTAGGGAGTACAGAGGCAAGTCTGTTGATCTAAAGAACAGGGGCCGAATACAGGCAGACTACGATGGAAGTGGTACTCTTGGAACTACTGAAGATAGAGACATGAGATCATTCAATATGGTGAGACGATGAGTTTGCAAGCTGTTCGCCCATACATCACAAGCCGACTTGAATCTCTAGGATACACAGAGCATATTGATCCGTTCAATGATGAGAACATTCCAGCGAACTTACTAGATAATGGTTTCCATCAGTTGATGCTTCAAATTAACGGAGCCGATAAAAATCAAGCTGCACAGGGGTTAGATGTGCCTGTTCAAGTTAAGTGCTTTTTTAAGGGTTTCCGTGATCCAAATGAAGCACTAACTCAAAGCATCATTAATGCAGAGGCAATTATTGCAGATGTTACTTTGTTGAATAACTATTCTAGCTACAGTCCACCAATTACATCAGTTTTGCTTGATTCTGTAAGTTTTGAACCGTACTCTAATGAGAGCAACGATAACATCGTACAGGCTGTATTTGTGTTTCGTTTTGTAGTTTATATTTGCGTCGAATAATTATCCAAAGGAGGGATAAAAAATGGCTTGTAATCAATCAACCTATAACCTAGGTATCCGTAATATCATTTTGGGTAGTGATCGCGTTCAAAAGACATGCATCTTTACTAAGGCAGACTCTGCCGATTCATTGGATGGTAAATACTTTATCATTCATGAACCAGTAACAAACCTTAAGCACGTATTCTGGATTAATACATCTGGTGGATCTGCTGTTGATCCTGCAATTCCAAACTCTACATCTCATGCTGTAGCTATCACAACTGGAGCAAGTAAATTCGCTGTAGCTACTGCTGTTCAAGGCGTTATTGATGCGCTCGCATGGGCCGTTGCTACTGTATCCGGTAACGAAGTTGAAGTTACAATGGTTACTAATGGTTATGCATATGAGGCTCGCGATGCTCTAGCTGCATTATCTAAAACAGAGTTTAATATTAGCGTAGCTCAATTTGGTTCAGTTCAATTTGATGCTGGTGCAACAAATGGAGACATTACGTTCACAGTTGAGGAACAAACTAAAGAAATTAAGTCACCTCAGACTGGTGATTTTCTTTTGGCTGAGATTCGCCGTGGAGCTAACGTGGGTGCATCTTTTGAATTGAAAGATACTTCACAATCATCTATCCGTAGAGCTTTGAATTTCTACGGTCAAACAATCGTGACTGATGATGCAGCATCTGAGGTAATCACTGGATACGGTTCTAATAACCTATTCAAATCTACCGACGATGTAGCTGATCAAGTTATCCTTAGACCTACTGATAAAGCTAAAGATAATGATTCATCTGAAGACTTCACAATCCATAAGTCTAAGTTGAAACTAGGCGAACTTACTATGAGCGCAGAGAATGAGCTTGTATTGCCAATCGAAGTTATGGGATACCTTGATACATCTAAATCAGGTTTTGCTAACTTATTCTCATACGGTAACGGTTCAGCACTTCCAACAGCTTAATGAGGTAATATGGAATTAGTATTTGA
The DNA here is from genome assembly GCA_016720565.1 of Chitinophagaceae bacterium. GTDB lineage: Bacteria > Bacteroidota > Bacteroidia > Chitinophagales > Chitinophagaceae > JJ008. The sequence goes on along the minus strand of JADKKJ010000004.1, from coordinate 8,461 downwards.
GGCAAAAGAAAAAAAGATGACTCTAAACCTTTACGGAACAAAGTATTCTATACGAGTTCCTAAAATGAAAGAGAGTATCGAGCTTCAATCTAAAATTAAGGATGCCGATGCCAAGGAAGTTGTTCAGATCTATTTTGACTTCTTCACTGGTATCGGTCTTCCATCCGAGGCAATGGATGCGCTAGATTCTTTAGACTTTCAAGAGCTGATTAGCTTTATTCTTTATCCAAAAAAAAGTTAACAGATTATACAATTGAAAAAGCCATTCTTTGCAAGTTCTACTCATGGACTGATGACTACGTTGAGAGTTTAGATGCCAGAACATTTATAGATTACTGGAATGCTATTACGGTAATTGAAGCAAGAAACAAGCTAGTAGATTTAAACATTATAATGATGCCTCATGTAGACGAGAAGGCCAGGCAGAAGTTCTACAAAGAGCTTGAAAAGCAAGCCTACCCAATGAGAAAATCAACTGGTAAGAAGTTGAGTAATAAAGATTTGATGGACATATTAAGCAAGCGTTAAAGGATTAACAATGGCTGACCAAAAAATAGAATTAGAGATTGTGCTGGACGATGGGAGCATTAAAAAGGCTTTCGGCACAATTCGCAAGGAGGCTGAAGACACTGGTAAAAAGGCCACTGATTCATTTTCTGGTTTTCTACCTGTAGCTATTTTAAATCAGGGCCTAGAATTATTCGATAAGATCGCATCCGGTGTTAAAAAAGCAGCAAACGAGATGATAAACTTATCACTCGAAGCGGAGAAGGTGAGGGTTGTTAATGCTCAATTCTTATCGCTAACACAACAAAACTCAATCGCTACTGAATCATTCAATGCAGCAATTCAAGATTCTATTAAAGGATTAATGGATGATGAGGATGCGTTACAGATTGCCAATCAAGCAATGATTAGATTAGGCGCAACAGCTCAAAGATTACCTGAGATATTTGAGTTATCACGAAAAGCCGCTGCTGCTGGATTTGGTGATATGGCATCTAATGCCGAAGCGTTTACTAATGCAATACAAACAGGGCAAACAAGACAATTAAGATCACTTGGAATTATTGCAGATGTTACCAAAGCTCAGAATGAGTTTGCTAAATCTATTGGATTAACTGCTTCACAATTAACAGAAGAACAAAAGGCATTCGTTAACTCAAATGTAATTCTCGATGCAGCTTCTAAGAAATTTAAGAATACAGATGCAGATATTAAATCATTTTCAGATTCACTCCAGAGATTTAAGGTTGCTAGTGCTGATTCATTTGAAAGGTTCGCCATTGCATTTGATAAGGCATTTGGGCCATCCGTTAAGGGTATTATTGATTCTCTTACAATCGCTTTAAATGGTAATGGCTCAGCATTAAAGGCTGCGGCTGTTCCTGTTCAGAATCTAACTAAAGAGATTGGAATGATGGAGCTTAAGTTAGAACGGGCTCAGCAAAGATTTAATTCAGCTACAACTGAAACATCTATTACTGTTTACTCTAACCAAGTAAAAATTCTTACAGCAGATCTAGAAGAGCTTAAGAAAAGACAAGAAGCAAGCAAGCTAGTTGAGAACGATATTCTAAAAGATAGAATTGAAGGTTACTCCAAATGGAAAGTAGCTGCTGATGCTAGAGCTTTAACAGAAGAGCAAGAAAGACAAAGACAAGAAGCAGCACTAGCAAGACAGCAACAATACTCACAAGCACAAATTGGTTTTGAACAGCAGGCTCTTGCAGCAAGACAAAATAGAGTTCAATTTATTACTGAAGCAGATGCTAGAGAGTTCGAGCAACAATCAATCTATAATGAGCAATTGAGATTATTAGAAGAACAGCATCAACAATCTTTAAAAGATATTGATGTTAGATTCTCTAACGAAAAAGGTTATGCGGAAGAAGAAAGAAAAGCATTAAAGCTACAATCTGATGCAGCGTTTGCTGAGCAGGAACGTGGCATACAAGAGGCGAACCAACAGAGATTAAAAGATTCATTTACTAAATACGGAGAATCACAAGCCAAGACATGGAAAGAAATGGCTGCGATGGCTAAGATCACATTAGTTAATGGCATTGGATCTTCATTCGCGGCATTCGGTCAAGCCCTTGCAAAAGGTGAGGATGCAATGGCTGCATTCGGAAAAGCATTATTGGGAGTATTGGGTGATATTGCCATTCAAATGGGCCAAATGTTTATATGGCAAGGTTTAGGGTTTAGTGCGAATCCATTAATGCCAGGTGCTGGTGCTGGTATGGTTGCTGCTGGTATTGGATTATCTATTCTCGGTGGTGTATTAAAAGGATTAGCTGGAGGTGGTGGTGGATCAACTTCAAACGCAAGCGCAAGTGCTGGTGGAGGATTGGCAACAGGTGGGGATTCGATGGGGACATTTTCTGCGGCTGGCCCTATGGCAACTGATTCCCGTGTTAATCCTAATACAGTTATTAATTTCACGGTACAGGGAGACGTCCTTGATTCTAGCGATACTCAGAATCGGATAGTTGAATTATTAAACTCTGCAATTGATACTAAAGGTGCAGTTGTGAGAGGATTATAATGGCATTACTAACTAAATCAAAATTCTATTTCGGAGTAGAGATCACACAAGATAATAATGTTATTGATATTGACGAGGGTGGTGGAGAGATTTCTGTAGTTATACCTGTTGGGATTTACTCACCGAAACAGATAGCAGATAAATTTTCATCTCTTTTAACTTCCGCTGGTTCTCAATCTTATACATGTTCATTTAATAGAACGACTCGTAAGTTAACGATCTCTTCAGTAGCTCCTTTTGATATTTTAATTTCTACCGGAACTCATACCGCGACCACACTTTACACAGTATTGGGTTATACGGGAGGATTAGACTTGACTGGATTAACAAGCTACGCGGCACCATCGACCACTGGTTTTGAATATGTACCGCAGTTCTATCTGCTCGACTATGTACCGCTAGAACATAACGTAAAGTCAGTACAGGCATCGATTAATGAAACTGGAAGTGGTACTGTAGAGATAATTCGTTTTGGGACTAAGAGATTCATGGAGTGCTCTATTGAGCTCATCACTAATAATAAGTTCTTAGGTGATTCAATCTGGAGTTCAAACCCTAAAGGAGTAGAGGATACTTTGCTATTTCTTGGTTACGCTACGCAAAAAAGCAACATTGAGTTCATGCCTGATTTAACAGATGTGGCTAGTTATTCAACATTACTACTAGAATCAACTGAGGTAGATACTCAGGGCATTGGATTTAAGCTAATGGAACAGCTAGAATATGGTGCAGGATACTACAAAACTGGTAAACTTGTTTTTAGAGAGGTTAACTAATGAGCGTAGTAGATGGACAATTAGCCAATGCAGCAACATTTAACGGCGCTTTTCAAAGCAAAACAGCGGATAATACATCTACTGGCAAGCAGACTTTAGCGCTTCCATCATCAGGTTCTACAGTGCTCGATGTTCAACAATCCATTAATGATAATATTGCTGATATAACATCTGCACAATCTGATATAGATACGCATATTGCAGATATAGCTAACCCTCACTCAGTTACTAAGACACAATTAGGATTAAGTTCAGTAGATAATACTTCTGATTTAGATAAGCCAATTTCTACAGCTACTCAGGCAGCACTTGATTTGAAGGCATCGTATGAAGATACCATTGTTAACGCATTAATTTTTGGATAGGGTTAAAATATGAAAAAGTTTATCACACCAGCATATACATTCACACCGGGAGCAAGCGGGGTTGGTACTGTTGATCTAAGTGGTATTTCTTCATTTGATAAAAAGAACCTAGTAGCAATTATTAACCAGACATTAGGTGTTGTTATTTATGCCACTGGTAGCGCCAATACAAAATATACTAACGTAACAGGGACAACGGTTACACTTTTTTTTGATACATCTACACATAGCGGATCGGATATTTTGCAAGTTATCTATGAGGATAATGATGCCGCTCAGGTGGTTAGTGCGGCTTCATTGCCGTTACCTACTGGAGCCGCTACCGAGTCAGGAAACTTAGCTACAATAGTAACAAGTCTTTATTCTATCGATGCAGGAATACCGTCGGCATTAGGACAAACAACAATGACAAGCTCAATGCCTGTTGTTTTAGCATCTAACCAATCTGCAATTCCTGTAACATCTGGAGCAAACATTAATGGATCAAATACTGATTCTACTGTTTCTACCGTAACAACCATTACTCCTCCATCTAACTCTGTTGGATTCATTCTTATGAATCTTGATACATCTACAGCTAACGTAAGATGGAGAATCGGAGCAACTGCCACTGCATCAAGTGGAAGCCAACTTCAACCCGGTAGAGATACTGGATTTATTCCATGTGCTGCTAACATTTCTTTATGTTCTGAATCAGGAACGAATAACTATAACATCCAGTGGATTTTATCATCATGAGAAAATTGATCGCATTACTTCTAATTTCATCACAAGCATTCGCAGGATTGCCTCCAACAACAATCCAAGGGCAATCTGATTCTAGTGCAAAAACAAAGTTTGGTTTTCAAGTTCCACACAATCAATCAACTGATCTCGGTGGAATTAAAGCATTGATTGAAACAGGAAATACAAACATTTTAAAAAATCCGGGGTTTGAAGGTGGTTCGACAGGGTGGACATTAAGTGGGACTGGATCATTCACGGTTGATGCAACTGCAAAAGGAACTGGCGCACTTGGGTTAAACTCTTCAATATCAACTGGTGGGACTACAATCAAGAGTGACCTGGTGACGATACCAAATGGATACCTTGGAAAAAATGGAGTCGTATCTTGCGATATTAAGCAAGCATCAGGAACTGCAAGTCGTTATCTTTATGTGAGCGATGGAACAAATCCGATTTCAACTCCAACGCTAATAAATGTAAATACTAATAATTTTACAGAAAACAAAATTAATTTTATTTTTCCTAGCTCAGGTTCGATTCAACTTGTTTATGAGGTTGTCTCTGGTTCAGGGAATCAATACATTGATGATTGCAAAATTTCACTTGCTGATAATATTGGAAGCGTTTCGCAAGCTATCCTACTCGGTGGAGTTAAGATCACGGGGTGTAACAATGACTTTAGCGCGCCACTCACGTCTTCGACTTTGACCTCTATGGTAACTTCACCGCCTACTGGATGCGTATTTACACCATTCGGATCAGCTACGGCTCCTACGGGAACTGCGCGTCCAGCGGTTGGTTTTCCATCTATGGGCATAGGTAGTTACAAGATCGAATATGAGGGGACTGTATCGGTACGCGCTCAGACAACACCAGGAGGGGATAGCGGGTACTTCCAGTTTACTGACGGTACTACTACAGCGAGAGAGCTTTCTACTTTCAACTATAGAGGAGACTCTTCAGGTGCTACTAACCCTAAGTGGAGCGGCTTCTCTCAATCGTTTGAGTACACCACACCTAAATCTACAGTAACATGGGAGATATTCGCTAAATCCGACGGTAACTCAGGATCACAGGAATATATTAGCGGAACCACTGCAAAGCCCGGAGTTATCCGAGTTTACTATTTTCCATCATCATCTCAGCAAGCGGTTTCAAGCGCGCAAGCTGATTACGATTGGACTGCATACACTCCAACATTTACAGGATTTGGAACTGTTACAAATATTGAGTGCCAACACCAAAGAGTTACTTCTAATTTAAACATTAGGTGCAAATATATTATCGGTACTGGGACGGGAGTGGAGGCAAGGGTTTCTTTACCAAACTCTTTAACCAGTGCGGATACTACAAAAATTCCTACTCTCCAAAACGTCGGGTCTAATGGTTTTTCTAGTTCGGGACAAAACGGAAACATGCTTATTGAACCGTCTGTTACTTATTTAACCTATGCACTTACCGGAACAAATGCATTATCAAAAGCATTGGGAACTTCTTTTACTACTGGTCTTACTCATAGTTTTTATGCATCCATCCCCATCCAAGGTTGGTCGTCAAACCAACGCGCTCCAACTCTTGTTGGAAGCGTGACTAGTAATAGCGGTAGTGCAATAAGAGTAGACTCTGCATTAATTGGTAACAATGGGACATGCAGTATTACATCACAATCTAGCAGCCCCGGAATGTTTACTTCAATAAACCCAACTCCAGCAAACGGCGGGTGTACTATTACATTTACATCTGGTGCATTTTCATCAGCACCTTACTTCTGTTCATGCAACCCAACAAATATGACAGCAAGTGACCAGCAGGTATGTAGAATTACAACACAGAGTGTATCAACTTTTACATATAGGGTTGCTACTGCATCTGCAAGTTATCAAAATGATCCTGTTCAAATAATGTGCTTTGGCCCGCGATAAGGAAAATATGATCTGTTTATATTTGGTAGAAAATAAAGTTGATAGAAACGAAGTAGCTCCCGGTGTTAAGGCGTTCTATTACATCAAAGAAGTAAATGAAGAGATTTATAACATCTATTCTAAAATAGAATGGGTTTATCCATTGTTACAAAAAAGCGGAATTAGCGCTCAGTGTTTACAGGATATTTTTAAAAACTCTAAACACTATTCCGATGCTAATGATATGGAGTCTTTTTTGAAGTACTTCATTAACCAGTTCTGCTTAATCTGTAGACACGTAGCTAATAAGAATAATTTAGAAAATAATCTAGATGAAGACTTTATTAAGTTTGAGAACTACGGAAAATCTATTGATAGAGAAGTTGATTTAACGCCAGTATTTGAGGAGGCTTAATGGCTACATATTCAAACAACGTAACGATAAAATTTGTGCAAGCTGTAAACCTAAGTGCATCCGTTAGTGGTTTAAGTGGTTTAATAAGTTCACAATCTTACACAGTTCCACCGGGCCACTTTGCAATCATTGGAGCAGAAGATGCCAGCGTTTCATATGTAACTGGATCAATCGGCGCATCTACATACTCTATTGGTAAATCAAACTCTACTGGGGGTGTATCAAAACGTAGCGATGTTCATGCTCCAGAGGGCACTGTTTTAACTGCCGAGGCATCTAGATCAGCTACAAAAGACGGAAGCGCATCTGCAGCTTTAAGTGCTTGTATATTTAAGAATACACCATGAGTACATTGAACGAGAAAACCAAAATAGAGCTTTACGCAATGGCAGCAATAACACCATTCGTAGTAGGGTTTATATTTTGGCTTTCATCGATTAATAACTCTGCTAACGGTAGTGAAAAAAAGATTGCACAACTAGAACAGAATCAGCAAAATCAGAATAACTTGCTTATCAGTATCAAAGAAGATCTCACGCTGGTTAAGTATAAACTTGAGATCAAGGAGAAGAAATAATGGAATTTTTAAACCACATGGCATCTGTAATCGGTAACGCATTGAACGCACCAGTATTGGCAAGCATTGCAATTGGGTTAGAGTTTGCTTTCCGTTTATTTAAAACAGAAAATCCTAAGTCTATTGTTTACTTGATCGCTGATGGTATTAAGAAGTCTGGAGAAGTTCTTACTAAGATTGGATCACTCTTGGATAAAGTACTTCCGCAGCGCTTGAAGTAATGAATCCAGAAATTATACTTGGGGTAATTGAGAATGGTCTTGTGCTGCTTAATAAGTTAGTGCCAGATCAAGCTACAGTTATAGCTAACAAGATAAAATCTCTAAGGGAGCGGTGGGATAATGAAATATCAAAAGGTGATAAAAGGGATGATGCTCTTTTGGATTCTATTGAGTACGAGCTGCGCGACATTCGCGAATTATTTTCTACCGCCATTACATCAGCGGCACTTAAGATTAAGTAAAGACGGCGCGTATACCGAATATAGATGGTACGAAGAGTACTGCGCTAAAAAGATTATCGGCATTTGTGTTAATTATAACTATGAAGAAAAGGTTGAAAGAGATTTCGATTTCACAATAAAAGAAGACAGAATCAAGTTTAATGATATGGGTTTTGATTGCTCGGTGAGAAAACGTCCATGAGTGATGATGCGCCGAGATGGCTACAAATAGCATCAATGGAGTTAGGCGTTAGCGAGATCATAGGGCTTGATAACAATAAGAGAATCTTAGAATATCATTCAGCAACATCATTAAAAGCATCTACAGACGAGATTGCATGGTGTTCTAGCTTTGTTAATTGGGTGATGAAACAATGTAGCATTAAGGGCACCTATTCCGCTGTTGCAAGATCATGGCTAAAGTGGGGTTACACATGCGCTCCAGTTGATGGGTGTATCGTAGTTTTAAAGCGTGGAACTAGCGAGATACAAGGACATGTTGGTTTCCTAATAGGATATGATGAATCATTTGTTCATGTTCTGGGTGGTAATCAGAGGAATAAGGTGTGCGTTCAAAAGTTCGCTAAGCATGATGTTTTAGATTACAGATGGCCTTTTAGGATAGTAGGATAGGTTATGGCTTACGCTATTTCATCACGTGCAAAACAGATTCTAGATCAGGTAAACATTGAGCCGAATATTATTTTA
>JADKKJ010000003.1 GCA_016720565.1 Chitinophagaceae bacterium | reverse complement strand
GCTTGCTGAAGGGTTTTACCTTCGCAGAATTTCTTTGCATCTGCACAAGCATCGAGTTCGGTAAGTTTTAATTGCAGTTCGGTGTTAGTCATGGCTCGCCTCCTTTGCGTTTACTCCTATGCTTGCCAGATCAGATACATAACTTTCTTTATTCTCCTTATAAATAGGTTGCAGACTTGCTCCCTCGAGTGCTTCGGTATAAATGTCCAGGAACTTAGCCTCATCAATGGGCTGGTAGTCATCCCGTAGAAGATCGTTGGTGAAAATTTTCATTTCCTCCGGTGTGCCGTTCTGGATGGAGGTGTAATCGTCCCGGTACCATACTTTGACCACAGTTGATTCATTAAGGAATGCGATCATTTCGTACACGCTGCAGGACTTATCATCCTTAAGCCACCTCATGTTTTGGAAAAATGAGGGGATGGTAATTTGCTTTTCTACTGTTTCGGTCTTTGTGGTTTGAATTGAGATTGTCATGATCTTGGTTTTATTTGTTTAAGGTTAATGAGTAACTGTTTGCTCAATGTCTATAATCTGTTCAAAGTTCAACCTCGATTGCTCTTCTAGTTATTCCCCTACCCTGCACGGATATAAGTTTATCGGGTTAACATCTGTTTGATCCAATAGTAAACGCGTTTATCTTAATATCACAAACAAGGCTAACCGCCTATTTGATCCTCTTATCTTTTAAAGTCATTGCTAATTTTGATAGTTTCATTTTGTTGTTATTTTGATATGATAAAATAACATAACTTTGTTTTATATTCAAAATTTTATTCTATATTTTTTTAAATTATCTTTGCAACATTGTTGCAAATTCTTACTAACTTATGGGTTTTCAGCCATTTATTTTAACAAACTAATTTGTTTAGTACTAAAAATCATAGTATTTTAGAGTAACCAATAAGCCTCTAAGTAAGTGGCTTTACTATGGACATAAGGGATACTCTTACCGAGCTATACAATTCGAAACAACTTAACGAATGTATTCAGAAATTCGTTAAGCCGGATTATCGGGATGACTTTAAGCAGGAGTTATTTTTAATCCTACTCACTAAACCACAAGCCGAACTAAGGGATATTATCAATCAGGGTAATATCATTTACTACACGGTGCGGATTATTATTAATCTTTCCAGGCAGAGCAAAAATACTTTTCAAACTACCTACTTCGATAAGAAAATAGACTACGATACCGAGAAAGTATTGTACTCCCGTTCCCCTGCGGATTTTGATACTATTGGAGAACGGCAAGAGCGGGAGAATAAAGAGGATCAACTACTCAGGGAACTTGAAGGAATAGATCATAAGATAGGTAATAAGAACTTTCCATTTTACGAAACATTATTAAGGATTGTAGCTGAACACGGAGGTATAAGGGAGGCATCAAGGAGAACTGGTTTGCCTAAGTCAAGCATTTACGATTCGGTTAAAAAGGTTAGAAATCATTTTAAAGACAGACTATGATAAATATACTTTTGGCCGCTTGCGGTGGGTTTGTATGTGTTGAGATGCTTCAGGTTCACTTCCTTTTAAAATGGAATAAGAAGCCTTTAAACTGTTCTGTTTGTTTATCGGGATGGTTTACGCTCTTACTTTATCTTCTTCCCGGTTGGTTTAAAGTTCCTTTTTATATGTGTGCGGCTATGATGGTTGTTGTATTGTTCACTTCAATAATGAAGAAGCTTTGAGGGTATTAACTCTATATGACCGTTCCGGGCCGAAATATCACCGATGCCTGCTTCCTTTATTGCTAATGCCGGGGATTGAGTTAACGGTTGCCCCTCGTTTAACGAACGAACTATTAGCCGACTGTGATATTCTATTTGTAAATAGGATGATTGCCCAGCCTGAGAACATGAGCATAGAGGAAATGATTAACGGCTGGCGTAAAGAATACGGGTTTAAGTTAATAGTAGATAACGATGACCATTGGGATTTAGGGCGGGATCATTATATGAGCTCTGACTACGAACGGTTTGGGGTATCAAAAATGATTGTAGACTTTATGCGGGTGGCTGATGCGGTAACTGTAACCCATGAAAGGTTGGCTGAAGAGGCTAAAGAGTTTAACTCCAATGTCCATGTTTTACCCAATGCCATACCCGATTACGATCAGTTCAAATGTAAGAAACAGGAAGATGATTTAGTAAGGCTATTTTGGGCGGGGTCTATCACTCATCTAAAAGACTTAGAGCTATTAAAAAGACCATTGCAGTTAATTAAAAGGGACAAGGTCAAGTTGGTGATGGGTGGATTTGTTCAGCATCCTGACTGGGTTAAGATGGCTAAGATATTCACTTGTGATAGCTCCTATAATACCGAGGTTATTCAGGCTATGCAAGTGGAAAGGTATTACTATATGTACTCAAAGTGCGACATAGCTTTAATTCCTTTACTCGATACGAAGTTCAATAGGTTTAAAAGTAACCTAAAGATATTGGAGGCTGCTCATATCGGGTCCCCTGTTATTGTGTCAAGGGTTCACCCCTACTTGGATTTCCCTGAGGAGTTGGTTAATTATGTTTCGGGGAATGATACCTGGTTCAAACAGATTAACAACCTGGTTAAAAAACCTGAGTTAGTTAAAGAACAGGGGCAAGCATTGAAGGAGTACTGCGAAAGACATTTTGATTTTAACCTTATTAATTTAAAGCGTAAAAAGATATTTGATGAAGTTGGCAAACAGGGAAGCATTGGAGAAGTATCGGACAATGTACACGAGCCAAAGCGGGTCGGTGAACTGTCAGGAGATAGCTAATATCATTCGTGATGAGTGGGATAGTAATTACCCGGTTAACTGCTATTGCCAGGCTTGTGTATTTAAGATGTTAGAGTATGCTTTCACCCATGCCGATAATGACAAACAAGATACCATAACCGTAAACTTTGAGAAATGAGCCTGATTTCTATGGCCGTACACGATACGAAGGAAAACAATAGAACACCCCTAACTGATAGGACTATTGAATCACTTCTAAAGACAGTTGACTTTGATAAGCATCGTTTGTTTATTTCAGACAATGGGTCGTGCGAGGACACTCAAGATTTATACATTCGGTTGGCTCAGTATTGGGCTTTAAATAAATTCCCCTTCCCTAATTTAACCATCATTAAAAACGGGGAGAACCTGGGGACTGCGAAAGCCGTGAATAAATGCTGGAAATTTAGAAAGCCTGGGGAACATTGTATCAAGATGGATAACGATGTAGTTATTCACTACAAAGGTTGGGTGGAGGAAATGGAGGAAGCGATAAGGATAGAGCCGATGCTCGGTCAGGTAGGGTTGAAAAGAAAAGACTGCTGGGAATACCCTGAGCATGAAAACCCTGAGATCAGAAGTAAACTAATCATGTTACCTCATGCAGCCGGGGAACGGTGGATAGTCGTTGAACAGGCGAAGCATATTATAGGAACTTGTGTAATGCACAATTACGAATTATTGGATAAGGTGGGTTACCTTTTTCAGCCTGGGGTATATGGTTATGATGATGTTCTAATGAGTTGGCGGTCTTATCTCGCAGGGTTTGTGTCTGTATTCCTCCCTCATATTAACATTGACCATATAGACCCCGGAGGGGATGAGTATACGGATTGGAAGGGCAGACACTCAGGGCAGTTCAGTAGAACGGTTTCAGATATTGTAGATGAGTATATATCAGGTAAAAAACCTTTATACCATGAAGATTAAATTGATAACCACGGCTTCAGATTGGAGCAAAACTTTAAAACTTCAGGAATCCCTTGAACGGCATGGCTGGGACTTTCATATCATCCTACATGATTGGCGAGGGTTCGGGGATAAGATTTTGAAAACCTATGAGTATTTAAAAGAGTCCGATGTAACCCATTTCTTTTATTCGGATAGTTATGATACCTATGTTTTAGCCCCAATGGAAGAGGCTATAAGTAAGCTAAGAGGCCGTGATATGCTTTGGAGTTCTGAAAAGGCTTGTTACCCCCATCCCCAACTTGCCCCGATGTACCCAGAGAGTTATTCCCCCTGGAAGTATTTAAACGGTGGCGGTTGGTTTGCGTCTAAGGAAGCATTCTGTAAGATGGTCGAGGAAGAAATGCCTCACTTTACTACGGTGGATCAGGTTTACTTTACTAATCAGCTCTTAACGAAGAAGAACATCACATTAGATTATGACTGTGAAATCTTCCAGACTATTGCTTTTTGTGATTTCGATAAAGAGTTTACCGTGGAACGTGGCAGGGTTTATAACAACATAACCAAACAATATCCTATTTTCTTTCATGGCAACGGACATACTCCGTTAACTCCCATATATAACATAGACTTATGAACCTGCAACAAGTAAAGGAATTTTGGAAAGACGATAGATCAATTCATGCCGATATAAACGAAACCTTTACAAGGTTGGTTAACGCTGACCCTGAGTTAAAGGCGTTTAGGGATTTCGTAGAGGGGAATAATGATACTCCGGTAAAGATATTCGGGTTCGGGGAGAGATCCTTTCTTTGGATGTGGAAACTGTTAGTAGATGAAATGCCTCCTGATTTCAAGTTCTTAGAGATCGGGGTATTCAGAGGCCAGGTACTTGCCTTAATCCGTACCCTTTCTTCAAGGTTCCCTAAAATGGCGACAATAATAGGCATAACTCCTTTGGATTCAACGGGTGGACATTGGGAAAGCGACTATGCCTCAGACATTAAGTTTTTACATGAGCATTTCAACCTCCTACAACCGGAAATCATCAAAGGCTTATCAACTGACCCTGATATAATTGATAAGGCCGGTAAATTAGGCACTTACGATATTATCTACATTGACGGAGGCCATGAGTACGAAGTAGCCAAAGCGGACATAATCAACTACTCCCCTTTTGTTAAGGTTGGCGGTTACCTTGTTATTGATGACTGTGCTAATAAGTATGACTTGCCTTATGGTTATTTCAGAGGGATAGAATCTGTGAGTAGGGCAGTTGACGAACACCTTCCTAATGAGCAGTTTAAGGAGATATTTTCGGTAGTACATAACAGAATATTTCAACGAGTAAAATAATGGGACTAAGCAAGAACATAGAAACACCTGAGTTGATGTGGGAATTATTTGAAGAGTACACCCATAACACAAAGGATAAGCCTATAGAGGTTCAGGACTTCGTAGGGAAAGACGGAGAAGAGGTTTACCGTAAGAAGGAAAGACCCCTTACAATGGAAGGATTTGAAAACTATTGTTTTAGGAAAGGGGTAATTTCTGACCTGTCGCATTATTTCAGCAACAAGGACGGGCGTTACGCTGATTTTGTCGCTATCTGTCGCACGATTAGGAAGATAATCAGGCAAGATCAAATTGAAGGGGGGATGAGCGGTATTTACAATCCTTCGATAACTCAAAGGCTTAACGGGCTTGTAGATAAGGTTCAAGAGGACGGCACAAAAGAGATCGTAGTAAAAGTAAAATATGACAGAAAAGGAATTGGAGATAACATTGGCGGAGCCGCACGAGGGGCAATCGAAGGTACTGGCGGAGGCGAAGAGGTTTAATGTTCTTTGTTGCGGCCGAAGGTGGGGTAAGTCGGCAATGGCCGTGAATCTACTGGCTGAGGTTGCTTTAGAGGGCTACCCTGCCGGATATTTCACACCGACCTATAAACTACTTGACGGCACTTATAACGAGTGCCTTTTGGCGTTAGATAAGGTTATTAAGAGAAAACACGAGCATCAGTTCATTGAGTTAATCACGGGTGGAAGAATAGAGTTCTGGAGCCTGGAGAATGAAATGGCGGGACGGTCAAGGAAATACAAGAGGGCGGTATCGGACGAGGTAGCGTTCACAAAGAATATGTGGAAGAGTTGGACGGAGGGAATAAGGGCAACACTCACGGACTATAAAGGGGATGCGTGGTTCCTATCTACACCGAGGGGAAAGAACGACTTCCATAAGTTATTCATGCGTGGGAAACAGGGAGAGCCTAACTGGAATAGTTGGCAGATGAGTACTTATACTAATCCATTTATAGATCCCTTAGAGGTTGACGATGCCAAAAGAGACTTACCGGCTCTTGCATTCTCACAGGAGTATATGGCTGAGTTTAACGATAACATAGCTAATCCTTTCGGGCTACCTTTTATCGCTCAATGTACTTATCCCTTATCGGTTGAACCTGCGGTATGTTTTGGAATAGACCTTGCCAAATCCCATGATTTTACGGTTATCATAGGACTTGATAAGAATGGATCAGTTTGCCACTTCCAAAGGTTTCAGAAACCCTGGAGGGAAACACTACAAGCCATTAAAGACCTGCCTAATGTTCCTGTAAAGATAGATTCCACGGGTGTAGGAGATCCAATCGTAGAGGACTTTCAACGGATCAGGTCTAACGTATTAGGGTTTAAGTTCAACCAGAACTCTAAGCAGCAGATTATGGAGGGGCTGGCAACGGCCATCCAGCAAAGGAAAATAACATTTCCTGATGGGTTTATAAAAGACGAGCTATCTAATTTCGAATACGAGTACACTAAGACGGGCGTAAAGTATACCGCTCCCAACGGTCTGCACGATGACTGCGTATGTGCCTTAGCCCTTGCCTGGGATTTACACAAGTCAGCCGTTACCTCAGGAATATACAGTTGGGCATAGGTTCGGACAAATGCCCCTAATGGTCATTTAAATGCATGACTATACCAACTTATGAAGATTTAACGGTAAGACAGTTTCAGGAGATTGTAGCCATTCAGGTATCTGAAATGAGCGAGGAGGATAAGCTTATTCAATCTATCTGCACCCTTACCGGCATGACTGAGCGGGAGGTGGAAGAACTACCCATACCGACCTTTAATCAAATCGGGTTCAACCTTGCCAAAATATTTACTACTGAGCTACCCGATTCTAAGCCTAAGAAATACTTACGAATAGGCGGAAAACTTTACGGGGTTACTTACAATCCGAGGAATTTAGCCTTTTACCAGTACACAGATATTCAGGCGTGGATAAATCAGGGAACTATCGCCAACATGCACAAGGTGGTAGCTTCTTTAGTTTTCCCAGTTAAGAGGTATGGGTTCCTGTATTTCAAGGGTAAGAATGAGGTAGATAGGCACGCTGATTTAGCCGAAAAGATACTGGATTGCAAGTACATGGATGTACACGCTATCTGTGTTTTTTTTTCGCTTCTCTGGAGCAACTCCATAAAGGCTTTAGCGTGTTATTTGGAAGAAAAGGGGGAGATGACGAAGGAGCAGAAGAAAGAGATGAAAGTACTTTTGGAAGCCGCTGGGGATGGGTTTATAACACAAAGCAGATAGCTGACTTTGAGAATATCAGCATGGATGAGGCGTATCAACTTCCAGTCATGCAATGTTTAAACGATTTGAGCTATTTAAAAGATTATGAGGAAAATCAAAAGAGGTTATTAAATGCCAGGGATTCAGAACAGTAAAGGAGCGTTAGATTTCCTCGATGGGTTAGGCAACTACGATACTGGGGACAAAGTTCAGTTTAACAATGTTTCGGCTGCTTTGGCTGAACTGGCAGACTTTCTAATTACTGAGGCGAGGGGTAACATGGATAAGAAAGGGAACACGGCCACAGGTGGAACGGCAAAAAGTATGAAAGCGAGTGATGTATTTACCAACGCTACAAAGTTACAGGTGGATATTTCGATTGATTCTACTTATAAGTTTTTAGATCAGGGTGTAAAAGGAGTTGAGGGTGGTACTGGTAAGTATCAGTTTAAGACAAAATACCCCAATAAGAAGATGGCCTTAGCTATTCTTAAATGGGTTCGGAAAAGGGGGATAGCCACAAAGTATAAGGCGATAAGTAAGACAGAGGTAAAAAACCAACGGATCAAAAGAATGCTAAAGGAGTCGAATAATTTAAAAGGGATGGCTTACGCTATCTCTACGAACATCAAAAAGAAAGGGATTAAGCCTACAAGGTTTTTCACTAAAGCCATTGAAGCGACCAAAAAAGAACAAAAGAAAAGATTTGCAGACGCTCTCAAATTAGACATCATCGAAACATTTAATTAATTCGCTGAAATGAGTTTAACGATAATAAATAATCCGGCACAACTGGCATCAGTTTCAAGTGAGATGCTATTTGTGGCAGAAGAGCCAACAAAGACTGCTGACCCGGTTACCTACCCGAACTATAAATTTATCCTTCAAGTATATGTAGCAGGTGAGGTATATAAACTGAAGGCTCAACCGCATCCTACAAGTGGTTTAGGGATATTCGATGTGTCAAAAGTATTACAGAGCCATACTGTTAATCAATTCTCAATGGCTTCAAATAAGGTGGATTATACTTCTCGGCAAGATTACTATGTAAAATTAGGAGAGGAATATTCCGATACTGAATACTTAGGGATTGTAACAGATGGCACCCGGTATGCGTATAAGTCCTACAAACGCAGGCCATTTGAGGAGAGCAACGTAATTGGCAACGGTATCGCTTCAAATATGCCATCTACTATTACTGCCGTGGCAAAGGATAGTTCAGTTCTTTATCAGCTTGTTCCTTACTTCAGCAATGTATCAGGAATTACCGATTTGAGTATTACCTATAAGAATGATGTAGGAACTACGCTGGCTACTGCAACGCTTTCCAATGTGGGTTATTCGGCAAACACTATCAGGCAGTTCAATATCAATAACGCATTCACGAATGCCGATTATATACTTCTAACCGGGCCTTTAAGCCTTCGGATAAATTTACAATGCAGTAAGCACCCGGTAAAGTATCTGGCCTGGCTAAACCCATACGGGGCTTATGATAGCCTGACATTCGGTATGGTCAGTATGAAAACTACCGAAACGGAACGCAGGCAGTATGGCCGACTTCCTTACGAAGTGGATAACGGGGGGGATATTACCTATCAAATAGGGAGTGTCTTTTACGGCCAAAAGAGAACATATGCCACAAAGACTAAGACCCGCATGAAACTAACCAGCCATCTGCTCACGGACGCAGAATATACATGGTTAGCGGATCTGTTCAGCTCTACCGATGTGTACATGTACGATGACACTACTGGTTATTGGATGCCCGTTCAGATCACTTCGGGCAATTACGAATACCGTACCTATTTGAACTCAAAGCTAAAACCATTAGAGTTTGAGGTAGAATTTTCTGATGAATATAATTCTCAATTTTTATGACGGAGATATTCATAGAGAATCAAGCGTTAGATATTACAGGCGAACTGGAGTACCTGATAACCTATGCCATTGATGATGTGCGGGATTTTGGTTCTCGCAATACTTCATTTTCTAAGACCATCATTTTACCCGGTACGGTAAAGAATAACCGATTATTCGGGTCTATTTTCAATGTACAGATAGCTAACCCATACGATCCTACTCAGGACAATGTAGAGACCAATTTCAACGCCTCCGTGGCAGCAACGTGCATAGTATTCCAGAATCATGTGCAGGTGGTAAAAGGCACGCTGAGGCTCTTAGAAGTAGTAGTAGATGGCGGTCTTATAGAATACGAGGTAGCCATATTCGGTGAATTATCCGGGTTGGTTGGGGCTTTAGGTTCTGCCAGGCTCGAGGATATTGATCTTTCAGCCTATAACCAGGCATTTACGATTGCTAATGTAACAGGGAGCTGGACGAATGAAGGATCTGGGGTTCACTACCCTTTGATTGATTACGCTGGAACAAGTGCGGCAAAAACGGATTGGGATGTACTTGCCTTTCGTCCGGCATTTTTCGTAAAGGAACTGATAGAGAAAGTATTCACCGCTTCTGGTTATGACTATACCTGCGACCTATTTAGCACGACAAGGTTTAAGCGGCTCATCATCCCAAATAACCAGGCGAGGCTGGCCAGCTATTCTACAAAGGCTTTCGATGCAGATGCTGATGTATGTACAGGCCCCTGTACCTATGATGGTGATGATGTAACGCCCGTAAAGTTGAGTTTTGGAACGATAAACTATGCGGGAGATTTTACGGCCTCACTTCTTAATACCCGGTTTACCTACGGTGGGACGAATCAATTAAATTGCTCCTTTACTATAAATCTTGTTGGTTACCTTATTGCGGGTAGTGATGTTTACTTCGGGCTTTATAAAAACGGCTCATTAGTAGATTTTTCTGACCCGGTAACGGCCACGGGTGATTTTATAGTATCAAAAACATTCACCGGGGTTTCGTTTGTGTCAACGGATTACTTTGAAGTTAAGGCGTTGGTTCAATCTGGCTCTGGTTCTTTTTCCCTTACTATCTCATCGGGGGATATTACCCTCACTACAGATACGGTTCAGCTTGTCAATTTAAACTACGGGGAAGATATAGATATGAATGCCGTTATTCCACGTGGAATATACCAGAAAGATTTCCTTTCCTCTGTTGTCAAGTTGTTCAATCTGTATATCACCGAAGATGCAGGTAAATCAAAGCACCTGAATATCGGTCCATATACGGAGTATTATGATTTGAACGCATCGGGAATCCAGGATTGGGACTATAAGATAGACCGATCCCGTCCGCTTCGTATCAAGCCAATGAGCGAATTAAACTCTCGGTACTATAATTTCAAGTTTAAATCTGATGTGGATTACTATAATGATCTGTATCAAAAAACATACTCTGAAGGGTTTGGCGATTATATCTATGATAGCCAGTATGAATTTGCCAATGAGAAAACGGATATTGAATTGATATTTGCCTCGTCCCCTCTTATTGGATATGCCGGAAAGGATAAACTGGTAGTTCCTATGTATAAGCTGGATGCAGGTGTTGAGAAGGCAACGGCTACCAATATCCGCATTATGCAGAAAAAGACGGTTTCAGGGGTGGGTTCATGGTCTATTAAAAACGGGGTTACTACTTTATGGACAGGTACGGATTATCCATATGCGGGTAATTATGACGATCCAGATGCTCCCGCTAATGATATTCATTTTGGAGTTCCGAAACAACTCTATTTTACCCTGGCAAGCGGTTCTATCAATGTAACGCAGTTCAATGTTTACTGGTCTCCGTATATGGCAGAGATAACAGATAAGGATAGCAAACTACTTACTGCCTACGCAAAATTATCTACGGCAGATATTAGCCTTATTAATTTCTCAAAACTTATTTACGTTGACGGGTGCTATTGGAGGCTGAATAAAATAGAGGACTGGAATGTAAATTTTCCAGATGTATGCAAGGTTGAGTTATTGAAAATTATTAATACCGTTTATTAATGGCCAGTAGAATACCACTTTATTTAGATTTCGATAATGGGGAAGTAGTCCCAATGGGAACGGGAGATACTATTGATACTTCGATGGCCACAAACGTAGGCGGTTCTGGTGGTGTTTCCGATGGTGATAAGGGGGATATTGTTGTAAGCGGATCGGGTTCGGTTTATACGATTGATACGGGAGTAGTTACTGATGCTAAGGTAGCAAGTGGGATAGATGCCATTAAGATAGGTTCTGGTTCTGTTGATAATACTGAATTTGGGTATTTGAACGGGGTTACTTCAGGCATCCAGGGGCAAATAGACGGCAAGCAGGCTTCACTTGGTTTCACTCCTGAGAACGTAGGTAATAAAGCAACTTCTTATGATTCAGTTAACGATACACTATACCCGAGTCTTGCAGCAACGGAAGCAAGATATATTCAGGTCGGGTCAGGTGTTCAGAAATTAGCCGTTTCACTACTTGTAAATCCATCTCAAACAATAGCTGATAGTTACGGAATGATAGTCCCTGATCGTTGTGAGATAGTTTCAGGTTTAGATCTAATTCTTTCAAATAATTCAATTTTAGAAATATCATGAGTCAATTAATTTTCACAAAGGTATCTGCACCTTCAACGCCTTCGGCAAGTAAGGCTACCATATATGTAGATACCACAACAAGACGAGTAACCCAATTGGATGACACCGGAGTTATTTCTATTCTTAATAACGATGGTTTACAAGATAGAAACGTATTAACAAACGGGGGTCTTTACATTCAGCAAAGGGTAGCAACTGCTGCAACGGCTATCCCTTCGGTTTCAACTACCACGAGAGCGGGGCAGGTAGCAGATGCGTGGGCAGTAACTACTGGAAATACTACTACTACATCATGGACGCAAGTAGATGCTATTGGTGCAGCTGAAACTGGTTTGTTAGCGAGGTATTACGGAAGGATAACACAGGCTACCAATGCGGCTAAGTTTATTTTTAGCCAATGGATTCTTGCATCAGAAATAGCACATTTAAGGGGTCAGAAAGTTCGCCTTAGTGTTAAGCTAAAGCAGTTCATAGGATCTAACCAAACCTATAAATTAGGATTGCTTCAGTTGACATCAGCCGGAACGGTAGACACTTCGCCTACGTTTATTAGTGCTATCGGTGCAAGTGGAACAAACCCTACATGGGGTACTAACCTTTCAGCGATAACTCCAGATGCTTCACCAACGGGCGAGAATGGGACTATAAACGGTTCTTACCTGGAGATAACGAGTACTGCGGCCTGGGTTCGTAGTTCTGCGGTTTTTACAATCCCTACTGATTGCAAAAATCTTGTTTTTGTATTGATTAAAGATGCTACTGGAGGCACGACTGATTCGGTAGGTATTGCTGAGTGCCAAATGACTCAAGGCCCGGACATAATAGATTATGTAACTCCGCCACTTGCTGAGGAGTTGATAAGATGCCAAAGGAGATTCTGTAAGACTTTCGCACTCACAACCGTTCCCGTACAAAATGCGGGATTAAATACTGGTGAATTAAAATGGGCAAAAGTTGTAGCTGGTGCTACTGCGGGGAGATCGCAATGGCAGTTCCCCGTTCAAATGTGGAAAACGCCTCAGACGATCACATTTTTTAACCCGGCTGCGGCAAATGCCCAGGTAAGGGATGAGACCAACACGGTAGACTGTTCAGCGACTACTGCGGTGGGTACAACGGATAGACAGGTGGGTATAACATATACGGGTAATGCGGCAACGGTAGCCGAGGGTTTAATGGGTGTTCACATTACCGCAGATGCGGAAATAGTAGCTTAAAAAATTATAAATGGCAGACGTAATAATTGGGGCATCGTTACAGGCGGATGATCAGATAAGCCCGAAGGTTAAGAATATAAAGCAAGAGTTAAGGGCTGCTCAGGAAGAGGTCGTGTCCTTATCTCAAAAGTTCGGAGCTACTTCTAAGGAGGCTGCGGCTGCGGCAAAGAAAGCGGCTGAGCTAAAAGATGCCATTGGTGATGCAAGGACTTTAGTAGATGCCTTTAACCCTGATACTAAGTTTAAGGCTTTCGGGGCTGCGATAAATACAGTAACTGGAGGATTTACGGCTCTTACGGGGGCTATGGCTTTACTTGGTGTTGAGAGTGAAGATGTACAAAAGACCTTACTAAAGGTTCAGAGTGCCTTAGCTATCTCTCAAGGTGTATCTCAACTTCAGGAGGGCATACAGTCATTTAAGAATTTAAAGACTGTTTTAATTGATACACTTGGTAAGAGTGGAGCTATTGGATTAGCGGTTGCTGGGGTTGGCCTGCTTACGGCTTACGTTACTGGTCTTTTCGAGAACACGAATAAATTAGCCGAATCTGAGAAAGAATTAGTTAAAGGGTTTGTTGCCGCTAAAAAGGAAATGACCGCACTTGCCAATACAATAGATCAGGCTAAGAAAGGAATTATTTCTAAGGGAGAGGCGTTAAAGGCCTATAATGATACTTTAGGTAAGGTAACAGGGAAAACCAATGATTTAGAAACTGCTGAGCGGTTAATGGTTGAGAATGCCGATAAGTACGTTCAGGTGCAAGCATTAAAGGCTCAGGCCAACTTCTTACTTCAGCAATCTGCGGAAAAATCCGCTCAGGCTGAATTAATGAGGATGAAGTTATCCGAAGAGGATCTGCCGAGGTTTTTAAGGAACAATTTAGAAAGGCAAATACAGAAAGACCTTGACGGATTGAAGGTTTATGATAATGCGGTTAAGGATATTAATGAACGAATTAAGGCAGTTAGATTTTCAGTTACTACTTCGGGTTTAGGTTCATCTGTGGGAGGTGGAGATAAGGCGGGTTCGGCAGGTGGATCAGGTGGAGCTAACTCAACTGGTGAAGATATAATTGCTGAAGCGGAAAAAAGGGTTAAGCTAAGAAGGGAGGCTGAAGAAGCGGAGAGGGAAAGAAAGGCCATGATGGACAAGCACATGAGGGCCAGGGAGATTATCGCAGACCAATCTAATTACATAATAACATCAAAGGCTACGGAAAATGATGTTATAAAAGGCTTAGATGATGCCAGAACACACAATGAGCAAATAAATGCTGAAGCGAGAATAAAGCTATCTGAATTAGAGACTGCTCAAAAGTTAGAGGCTGCTCAATCGGTAGGTAATGCTTTGGGGGCTTTATCCGATTTAGTGGGAAAGCAAACCGCAGCCGGCAAGGTGTTGGGTATTGCTCAGGCCACTATTAATACGTTTATAGGTGCTACTGAAGTATTGAGGGCTAAGTCTACCCTACCCGAGCCATTGGGTACTATTGTTAAGATAGCTAATGTAACTGCGATTATAGCAAGTGGATTGAGTGCGGTAAAGAATATTATGAAGGTTCAGGTTCCAGGCGGTTCGGGTGGCGGTGGATCTGTTCCATCGGTTTCTGCTCCTTTGCAGGCTCAATTACCGACTGCTTCGACTACTTCACTTGACCAAAGGTCGCTTAATCAAATCGGGAACGCTACATCAAGAGCGTTTGTAGTAGAATCTGATATTACCAATAATCAGGAAAGGATTAGAAGATTGAACAGGGCGGCAAGATTGGGTTAATAGTTAACGGTCCCTAAGTCGGACAAAGTATACCCCTACCCCATTTGAGGGTATGGATAAACTTCCAACTTTCGAACTAATCATAAACCCGGATGAAACTTCAGACGTTGAGGTTTCATTTGTGGCTCTTGTTGACAAACCAGCCATAGAGAAAAATTTCTTAGCGTTCAATTCTAAGGAACTTCATTTTGCAGTAGACCCTGAGAAAAGAATAATCTCAGGCCCGGCTATGATTGCTGATTCTCTTATTTATAGGAGGGATGACCAGGGGGAATATAATGTTTTCTTCTCCGCAGATACTATCAAACAAATAGCTCTAAAGTTCTTCAAAAAGGACTACCAAAAAAACCTCAATCTTTTTCACGATCCATCTCTATCTCTTGACGGGGTTACTATTTTCGAGTCTTTTATTTCTGATAAGTCAAGGGGTATTCTCCCTATGTCGGCATTTAAGGATTTACCCGATGGTACTTGGTTTATCTCAGCCAAAATCGAAAACGATGCGGTTTGGGATAAAGTGAAATCAGGTGAGGTAAAGGGGTTTTCCGTTGAGGGTATTTTCTCCTATGTAAAGAAGCTAAGTCGGACAGATGGCCATGAAGCCCATTTATCTGCAAATGACTCATTAATGGATAATATTCTCGATACTCTTAAAGAGATAAAAGAAAAATTCTTAGGAACTACTCCAGTAGCTCCTGTTGTTCCGCAAGTTCTCTCAACTGATTACACCTTAGCCGATGGTACTCCTGTTTCTATTGATAAATTAGAAGTAGGCGGTGTTGTTTTGGTTAACGGTGTAGCTGCTCCGGCTGGTGAGCATCAACTTTCAGACGGTACAAAAATAATGGTTGGTGATGGTGGCGTTATCTCAGCCGTTGAAACTCCATCATCTGAGGCTCCCGCAGCTCCAGATTTCTCAGCTCAGTTTACAGAAATCAATGAAAAATTCGCTGGTTACGAACAAAAGTTCGAAGCCTACGAAGCACGTTTTGCACAAGCTGAAGAGGCTCTAAGTAAAGCGAATGGCGTTATCGTTTCTCTGATGTCTATCGTAGAGCAACTGGCTAAAAGTCCTACCGCTGACCCGGTAGGCGAAAACAAAGGAAATTTTACTACTCAGAAAGTACAATTAGCATCCGAAAAAAGGAAGCAACTATCTGAGTCTATTCAGGCACTTAAAAACAAAAAATAAAATGGGATTTACCGTATCGAGCCTTACTAACTATGTGGATCAAACCTCCACAGAACTGCTTACCGCACTTCAGTTCGAAGGCGAGACCGCAGCCCTTGCTAATGTTATATCTGGTGTAAAGAGTTCAAAGGCTCTCCAGTTGCTTTCCACAAGTCCATTCCCACAGGATGGTACTACTTGTGCTTTTAATGCTTCTGGAGATGCTGCTTTTACTCAGCGTACATTGTCTACCGTTCCTCTGAAGTATCAGGACAGTTTCTGCCCTCGTGCTTTGGAAACTAAGTGGACACAAGCCCTTTTGAAGAAAGGCCAAATGTACACCGAAGCTGACCTGGCTAAAGATGTCTTGGACGATGTTGTTAAGCAAATCGTACGCCGGAACGAGACTTTGGACTGGCAGGGTGATACAACTGCGGGTGATGGCTACCTGAATAAGTATGATGGTTTGATTAAGATCATCAAAGCCGCTTCTCCTGTTGTTGCAACCGCTTCTACTTTCAACGCTACTAACGCAAGAGCAATCGTTAAGAATATTATCCTCAACATCCCGGCCGCTCAGAAAGGCAATCCTAATGTAAAAATTTACATGGGTTACGATGCCGCTGAGATCTATCGTCAGGCTTTGATGGATGCTAACCTTTACCACGTTGCAGTAGGTTCAGGCGATCAGAAAAGCATTATGGCTGAAGGTTCAGTTCATGAGGTTGTACCTGTTCACGGTTTGGATGCAATGTACCTGGTAACTGGTAACGCTAACAGGCCTTGTATTTTCGCTATGGACTTCACAAGGAATGTATTCCTCGGTGTTGATATGGAAGGTGAGGAAGAAGATGCACGCCTTTGGGTTGATGGTTCCGATGGTGAAACTGTTAAGTATTCCTTCCGTTTCCGCAGGGGATGGCAGATTGCTTACGGTGGCGAGATCGTGGCTTACGCAAATAGCTAATTCATAATAGGGGGTAGTTAATTCTACCCCTTTAAAAATATCTTAAATGGCTTGTGCATTAACAACTGGTTATTCTTTAGATTGCCGGGATTCCGCAGGTGGAGTTAAATCAGTTTACTTTATCGAGATTGATAATGTAAGCGGGGTTACTTCAGCTTCAGGAACTATCTCAGCGATCGCTAAAGCGAATAACCGTACATTCTACAAATACAACCTCCAAAGGGCAACTGCGGAGGCTATGGAAGAGTACCAGGATTCAGCAGAAAACGGTACAACTTTCGTAAATCAAACTTTATCTATTGTTCTTAATAAGATGCAGGCGGCCACTCGTAATGAAATTGCTTTGCTTGCTCAGAACAGACTGCTCGCAGTTATTGAGGATAGAAACGGTAAATACTGGCTTTATGGTAAAGAGAATGGTTTACAGAGATCAGGCGGTAAGGCTGGAACTGGTAAGGCTTTTGGTGATCGTAATGGGTATGAATTGACCTTTACTGGTCAGGAAGGTACAACCGCTATGGAGGTTTCCTCTGGTATCATTGCTGGTTTGATTACTATATAAATTTTGGGTTGGTTCATTGGTTTAGCCGCTCCTCAGTAGGGGGCGGCTTTTTTTTCGGACAAAATAGCATTTTGGTCATTTAGAGATATGTTACTCTTAACCATAGGCGAGGATAAGGACTTGATAGTTACCCTTAATGAGAAGAGGACTTTAGATAATGGGTATTACTTATTTGTTTTCGAGAACGTAACTACCAGGGATATAGTTACCAAAATATTCAGCTTTTCAGAAGATGAATCGGATTACCCTGAAAGGTTTAATTCCTTCCCGTTGAGTTCTACGGTTTTCCAGGATGAAAATACAGGCGATTGGAGATACAAGGTATATGAGCAGTCGAGTTCTACAAATACCGATCCTACTGGTTTAACAGAGGTTGAGCGTGGTATCATGAAATTAAGACCAGCGACCGATTTTTCTTTTACCGAGTACACGGGTACTACAAGTTTCAAACAGTATGAAGGATAACTTACTAATATTAGGTTTTGCCGATAATAAAGTTCCCGAATTTAAGGAAGTCCCCTCTAAGGACTATATCCTATTTGGCGAAAAGAATGATTTCCCTAATCATCTTTTGCACTTATACAATAAGTCAAGCGTTCACGGAGCTATTGTAAACAATAAGGTTAAGTATATTTTGGGAAAGGGTATTGATTGCACAGATCCTAAATTATCCAAAGTTAACCGTCATGGCGAAAGTCTAAACAAGATACTTGAAAAATCATCAAAGGATATTGAATTATTTGGCGGGTTTTACTGGCAGATTATTTATAACGCTTTGGGTCAGGTTCAGGAGATTTTACATACTCCTTTTAATGAAATCAGGAAGGATAAATCTTATGGCTGGTGGCATTCAACGGAGTGGACTAAAACCCATAGACCTAAGACCACTTTTATAGAGCCTTTTGATATTAGCAAACCTAATGGGGTCCAGTTATTTTCTTACCGTGAGTACCGACCAGGGGCGAGTGAATATCCTTTGCCGGGGTATTTTTCAGCCTTAAACGACATAGAAACCGATGCGGAGATTTCTATTTATAATTTATCCGTAATTAAGAACGGTCAGTTTTCCGGTAAGATGGTTTCATTTTTTGATGGCATACCAACAAGCGAAGAAAAGAAAGAGTTAGAAAAGAAATGGAATGATAAGTTTAACGGTTCGGGCAATGCGGGTAAAACTCTTTTAAGTTTCAATAGGAACGATTCTAAGCCACCTCAGGTGGATGATCTATCTGCGACTGACTTAGATAAGCTATTCGACCAATTAAGTAAAACTACTCAGGCAAAGATATTTGCAGGGCATGAGGTTACCTCCCCTACTCTTTTTGGGATCATGGAGCCTGGCAAGTTGGGTGGAAGAAATGAGATGCAAGACTCCTACGAGGTTTTTAAGAATACTTACGCCAATGCAAAGCAGCAAGCTATTG
The DNA here is from genome assembly GCA_016720565.1 of Chitinophagaceae bacterium. Classification (GTDB taxonomy): domain Bacteria; phylum Bacteroidota; class Bacteroidia; order Chitinophagales; family Chitinophagaceae; genus JJ008. The sequence continues at coordinate 2,341 of JADKKJ010000003.1, read as the reverse complement.
AGGAAGTTCTGGCTTTGTTCCTTCCTCTTTTAGGCTTACCAGTACAAAAGATTATTCCAGTAGATCCCATTCAGGGAATGGCTCCCGATAGCTCAAAACCAGGTGTGGTTACTAATGAGGCGGTTAAAAATATGACTGGCCGTCAGCATCAGCAAATGCTCAGGATAGTTCGTCAATTCGGACAAGGTAAGTTGACTAAAGAGGCGGCAACTGTTCTTTTAAGAACTTCTTTAGGATTACAAGATGAGGAAATTTCCGTATTACTGGCAACAGATGAAGAGTTCTCAAAGGTTTATAGCGAGGAAGAAGTGGCTGAAATGTTTTCTGAATGTGGCGAGTCAAAAGAGAATTTTGCCATCGTCAGGGCTAAGAAATTCAATGACGAAAGAATGGAGTTTATAGATGTTAAAGGGGTGGATTCGGCAATTTTAGATTTGATAAGAAAGGACAAAAGAATAACTCCAGAGGTGATTGCTTCAGTTCTGGATATAGAAAAATCCTATATAGTTGACAGGATAAAAGGACTTGAAGAAAGGGGAGCATTAACCAAAAGTACTTCTATTATCGGGGTAGATACAATTATTGAGCATTCCATTAACCAGGAGGTTTTGGACACAGTAGAGAGGCCTGAAACGGTGGATATTTTCATTAAGTACACTTACGAAGCCAAACCCGGATTAGAGCCAATTATAGACACTACACGGCCTTTTTGTAAGAAACTGATAGAATTAGGTAGGGTTTATTCAAGGGCTGAGATAGAGCTGATTTCTCAGCGTGTAGGTTATTCGGTTTGGGATAGACGGGGTGGATTTTGGGGAGAGAAGCCTCAATGCCGGCATGAGTGGAAAAAGTTGATCGTTGTTAAAAAGAGAGCAAAATGAGCAAGAATGTATTATTGATGTCGGCACAGATTCTTAAAGATAGAACTGCCGTACATACCAATATAGATGATAAGTTATTGTTCCCGGAAATAAAGGCGGCTCAGGATATGTATATCCATCCTTTGCTCGGTTCTCCTTTATTCAATAAGATAGTTTCCGACCTGTCAAGTACGGGGACGACAACGGGGAATTATAAGACTTTGTTAGACGATTATATCATAGACACGCTTTATAATTATGTTCTGAGTTCTTTGCCAATTGCCCTTCCTTTTCAATTCTGGAATAAGGGAGTTTTAAGAAAGCAGGGGGAGAATACAGAATTACCATCTATGAGTGAGTTGATTGATATTTCTAATTTTTATAAGGATCGGGCTGAATGGTACGGAGAGAGAATGGTAAAGTATTTAAAGCAAAATGCTTCGAGTACTTTTTTGCCAGAGTATTTAACAGGAGGGCAAACAATAGATTCTTTAGTCCCTACAAACTCAGCTTTTACGATGCCGATATTCTTAGATGACTTTGAATATCCTATAAACTTAGACCGTAATAATTGTAATAACTGTGGGTAAGAACGTAAGTAAAAAAAACATCGAAAAACTAAAAGTCTTTCTGGCTAAAAATGACAAGTCTAAATCAAATAGTGGACAGGTTAAGGGTATTAAGTCTAAGCCACAAGCAGCTAAATAGTTTCTATTTCGGTGATCCGCATGAGTTCACGTTCAATGGTGAGATAGAGTACGGGGCTTGTTTTTTAGAACTTTTACCTGGATCTACGAGCCGTTCTACGAAGTTTAAGAACTTTTCTTTTAGGGCTTATTTTTTAGACCGTGTAGGTGTGAGTGAAGATACTGAAGAAAACGAGACAGAGGTTTTTAGTGATATGTCCAGCGTAGCCGATGATTTCTTAGCCATGTTAAGATATTACGAGGATGATTGGGAGGTAAGCGATGATTCTACTTTTACTCCGAGGACTGAATTTTTGGAGGACATGGTGGCTGGGGTTAGTGTAGACTTTCAAATTAAGGTTGAGTTTTTAAGTGATAGATGCCAGGTTCCCGCTGATGATGTAACATTTGAAACTGATTTTGATATGGCAAGGACAAAGATTATTCCTTATACGGGTGGAGGTTCGGAGACTTCTACAATAACTGTTTCCGGGTTAGCCGGTAAGATTGTTTTAGCGGTTTACAGGGCTGGAGATTACAAAAGAATTATTACAACTGTTCCTACTGATTCTGATAAAGTAAAGGTAACAGGAACGGATTTAGGAACTTATAAGGGGATTCTTTCAACTGATGGTACGATAGTATTACAGGCGGGTGATGCGTTAGTTGAAGGTGAGGTATTAGATGTTTTAGTATGGTCAAATTAAACATAATGAAGAAACTATTTTTAATTGTTTTTATTCTTATTTCGGTTCAGTCCTTTTCTCAGTTAGTACAATACCCGACTAATTACGG
>JADKKJ010000002.1 GCA_016720565.1 Chitinophagaceae bacterium | reverse complement strand
TGATCAGCATCACCGCCATCTGGTTAGCGATATATTTATTAACCGTTAACTGTATCAATAGTGGTCTTATGGGTGTGATAACAGCCAGCAGGATCGCCAATGCCACCGATATATAAAATTTCTTTTTATAGGGCGCTGCATAACGGAATACTCTTTTCAGTAAAGCAAAATCGAAGATCGTTTTTTTGGGGGCAGACATGAAGGGCGAAGGTAGAGCAAAGCTGTGAGCTGTGGGCTGTGAGCTTCTAGCCACTGGCAACTAGCAGCTGGCTTAATTGTAGAAATATGATAAATTATTTTCCAATTATGAATAAGCAGGTTCTGAACTCCAGACTTAGGACTCCCGACTAAAGACTGCTAACTGCCAACTCCAAACTGCTAACTTCTCTACTCCCCCATCTGCCGCTTATACGCCTTAATAAACAAGGCTCCCAGATTCTTATGCGGTGGCACGTAGTCTTCAAATATTTTATCCGTCACCAGCTTACCCAGTTCTTTCCAGAAGGGGATCCACTCGATATCATTTCCATTACGCAGTTTTTCCATGATCAGTTTCAGGAAAGGGTTATTCACCGGCGCATCGGCGATCTGCTTGGTACCGATGATATGCGCGTCAGGGGCCTTTTCTAATATATCATGGATCATTCGGTAGCCACCGCAGGAACCCATGAAAACGATCTTGGAGGCAGGGGACATCTGATCAATAGTATACGGCGCATTATAGCTATGTCCGCGGTTGATGGTCACCGTAGGAATGATATGATTTGCCGCCAGCCATTTGCAAAGATCTTCCTGGGCCCTGGCGTCTTCATTGGTCTCTTCAGGCAATGGCCGGTTCATATACAGGGATACAGGTTTGCCTTTTACAGAGGAGATGGTCACCCATTGCGGGTTGGAACCATCTACTTTCCAGTTGGCATTGCTGAACATGCTGATCAGTCCCGGAAATACACCAATACCATCCTTATCTCCATAAATAAATAACTGCACATTCACTCTTCCGCTATCATTGGCCAGCGACTTGAACGGCACTTCGTATACAGGAGGTATGCCTAATTCTTTGGTGAGGTCGATCTTCTGCGTGGTATCTGCTGAGAGAAAAAGCTTATTCAGGATATTATAAATGGCCATGCCCTTGCGGTTGCCAACCTCTTTATTCCGGTCATAGTTAAGCTGGATATTACGAAGCATTTCATCAGCGATAGGCTTCAGCGTTTCTGCAACTGAAGCATAAGAATCAGCTACATCCACCCCGTCTTCCAGTCCATCAGACCTTTCCAGGTTCTTCACAAATGCCTTCATCAGCACTACTGCCGGGTCCTCCTGCTCTGGGTCATTGCCGGCCGGGAAACTGGCCAGGAAATTATCCAGCGTATTGAAACCTGCGCACATCTTGATCATCTTTCGGTATTTGTCAAAATGCAGGGATAAAAGCAGGGAATCACCATGGTAGTTGATCTTCTTCATCATTAACGGATAAACCCCTTTCACAAAACTGGAAGTATAAATAGAACCATCGCTGCTTACCGCCAGGTAATAAAGTTCTTCAGCAGTGAGTGACTGGATAGAAGCGAAACGTAGATCCGCATTTCTTTCTGTGTGCAATCCGTTGATCACATTCACGAAATTATCTTTGGCCTTCAGCTCCAGCCTTTTTTGCAGTACTTCGTATTCATAGGCCGTATCCTTATCCAGGGCTCTGGCCACATAATCCATTCTTGTTTTCACCAATAACCGGAAATAAAGCACGGTATCATCTTTAGCCGCATCGATCTGTTCAAAATTGATCTTCTTATGAAGGATATTGTCCAGAAAACAGAAATACTGCTGTCCATCTTTGCTTCGGGCAATGCGCACAATGGTCTTTACCAGTTCATCGTCATTGATACTCCTGATCAATGAACCCAGTTTGTTCCCGCCTGCGCATAATCATAGAGTTCTTTGGGATTTCGTTTGGCAATTACCCTGATCAGGCTATCGGCAAAATAAACATCAGGGTAGGCGGTGAGGGTTTGCAGGTTCCTCGAAGGATTAAGTGCGCAATATTTCAGGATCATGCGGTCGAAGGAAGGGCGATAACCGGCATTGTTGGCGAAAATAGTTGAGGCCAGCACCGTGAGCCCCGCATCATAATTAAGGTCTGCAATTACCGGTTCTATGGAAGCATTGCGCCTGTCTACGGCCATGCATTGTTCATAAGCGCTGATGATGGAGGGAAGGCTGGTATAAAATACTTTTTTCTCACCGGTTCGTTGGTTCCAGTTGCTTCGGAAATGCCTTAGCAGGTTTTCCAGCCCGAACAGGTAGTTTACTTTAAGGCGCTGGTCAATAACAGTATCAGATTCGATAAGGTACTGAAGGGCATCTACTTTCCTGGTGACGAAACGGGTGAGGATCTGGTCTATATCAGCCTCGCCAGCGGGAGTGAACAGGTTGTCCGTCTTACCATCTGAGTTCAAAATGGCCTTTTGCTCATCATCAATCATTTCATGATTACGCAAACGGCGAAACTCAGGCTTATAGGCCTGGGGATCACCACGGTATCTGAAATACTCACACCCTGTGAAAAAGAATCAGTTAGGATGCCAGACAAAATAAAAAGGATAAGGTATCTCTTCAATGCTATCATAAGAATGCGGGTCAAAGGTAAAGAGCCTGAAGGACATAGCCCCCTTATAGACGGTTAAACAACCCAAAGGCTGCTTTGGCCCAAACGTATTAAGTTTACATTAAGTCTGTATAAACAGCCTACCCTTAATTTTAGTGCCAGCGATTTTCAGCCTAGGTTTGCAAAAAAATCCTGATGTATAATCCAAAGACCGTGCTCAGAAAAATACTCATCGCCGATGATGAGCCGGACATACTGGAGATCCTTAAATATAATCTCTCCAATGAGGGTTACGAGGTAACCACGGCCAAAGACGGTGATGAAGCGCTCGAAAGAGCCCGCCGTATTCAACCCGACCTGATCATTCTGGATGTGATGATGCCTAAAAAGACCGGGGTGGAAGTTTGCCAGCTACTAAGAATGCAGCCTGCATTTAAGGAGACCCTGATCATTTTCCTGACGGCCGTAAATGATGAAGGCACACAGATAAGAGGTCTGGAAACAGGTGCTGATGATTATATAAACAAACCTATTAGTCCTAAACTCTTACTGAGCCGGGTCAGCGCCCTGTTTCGACGCCTCAATAAAATAGAGATCCGAATACTTAAGATCGGTGATCTGACCATTGATCCGGAGCGTTTCCTGGTGATCAAAGGTGAGGAAGAGATCATATTAGCAAAAAAAGAATTTGAATTATTATACCTGCTGGCTTTAAAACCCGGCCGGGTATTCCTTCGCAATGAGATCATGAACCAGGTCTGGGGCAATGAGGTGATCGTCGGCGACCGTACCATTGATGTACATATCCGAAAGATCCGCCAGAAGCTGGATATGGATTGTATTACCACCGTAAAAGGGGTTGGTTATAAATTTGAACTTTAATTCCAAAAAGAGGCGAATTTTACAGAATCGTCATCTGAGGAAATTTAATGGCCAACCAATTGTTTTCTACTAAAAATCTCTCTCCACGTCAATTATCGGCATTTACAGCTGTTATCCTGGCTGTACCTGTCAGTATATTAGTATACCTGGTGGAGCATAGCTGGATCTGGGCGCTTGCTGCTTTTTTCATTCTTTCCCTGGGCGCCTTTCTGCTGATATCTTTTATTCTGGAAAGATTCATTTACCGAAAAATAAAACTGGTATATAAATTCATCAATCGTACCAAGGCCACGCGTAAGGAAGAAACCTATTACAAATATGTGCTGCCACAGAAAAGCATTGATGAAGTAAGGGAAGATGTGGAAGCCTGGGCCGAGGAAAATGAAAAAGAACTGGAGATATTAAGGCAGAATGAACAGTTCCGAAAAGAATTCCTGCAAAACCTTTCGCATGAATTCAAAACACCGGTATTTGCCATACAGGGTTATATCGAAACGTTATTGTCGGGTGCCATGGCCGATCCGAACGTCAATAAAAAATTCCTGGAGAAATCCGCCAGGAATGTGGACCGTCTTTCACACTTGTTGAATGACCTTGACCAGATCTCGAGATTAGAAAGAGGAGAGCTTCCGCTTAATAAAGAAAGTTTTGTTATCCAGGACCTGATCAAAGAAGTATTCGATTCAAAGCTTCCAAAATCGGAAAACAACCAAATGCAGCTCTCACTAAAAAAAGGTTGTGAATCTCCGTTACTGGTTTATGCGGATAAAGAAAAGATCCGGCAGGTATTGACCAACCTGGTGGGCAATAGCATCAAATACGGAAAAACCGGTGGGCAGATCCTGGCCAGTGTTTATAATACAGACGGCAGGCATATCCTGGTAGAGATCAGCGATGAGGGGATAGGTATCAGTGAAAAGCATTTGCCCCGCATTTTCGAAAGATTCTACAGAACCGATGAGGGAAGAAGCCTGGATGTTGGGGGAAGCGGGCTTGGTCTGGCCATCTGCAAACATATTGTAGAGGCACATGGGCAAACCATTCATGTTCGTAGTACTGAAAATATTGGCACTACAGTAGGGTTTACACTGGATACAAAAAAATCATAAGGCAAATCTGATCGGCCTTAATAATATTATCCCCTGCTTCATTCAATCCATGGGGAAACTGACTCCCCCCGCCCAATTACTTTATTTTTTCCGGCTACTATCATTGGAGGGCTAAAGGGGGAGCAGGATCACCAATTTCAAATTTTTTTCCAAGAATACAGGCGATGGTTTGTGCTAACTGTTCCAGGTAATTATCAATATCCAATTTCACTTCACCTAAGGCCGGGATACCCGGACCCATTATCCCCATCCAACCCTGAAAGGATCCCTTCACCAGCATATTGTGATCCGTCCATGTTTTACTACCTGATCCACGTCCATGGTCCGTTGTCAATAGTATAGTTGTATTGTCACGTAAAGCCGGATCAGCTCTTATTGTCAACCACAGATCAGAAAGTATGTTGTCATACTCTTTTATTCGCATCAGGTACTGATCATATTTTCCCTGGTGCGCCATTTCATCCGCTTCCCCCAATCCAATGACCAACACCCTGGGACTGGCTGTTTTAAGATAGATCTTAGCTGCAGCATAGGTAAGCCTGTCATCCCTGGTAGCTGTATGTTCTTCCTCCTGCAGGGCAAGTGACTGAAGTTTAGTGAAGCGGTCAGACGTCAGGCCATTATTGCTGCTGTCGTACCCGCAATTTGCCTTCAAACCATTACGTTTAGTATTCAGGATATAAGGAAATACATCCCAGGATGCGAAAACTGCCACCTTATTATTGAATTCACTAAGAGTACTCAGGTATTCAAGTACATTGAGATTCCTGTTCCAGTGTTTTTTATTTGATCTGATACCAGCATCAGAGTGGCCGGTGAACATTTCGTTATAACCAGGATAGGAAATGCCATAGAAATTTGAAATATTGAAATTATTTCCAAGATCGCGGTTGCCCATCATTTGTCCCTTTTTCGCCATAACCTTCCATAAAAAAGGCATCAGTAGTTTTCTTCTTTCTGCCAGGTCACTATTCCAGTAAAGCAATTTTGAAATTGCAGTATCATCATTATAATCCGGGTCGTTTAAAATCGAGGAATCAGCGCCTTTAAAAACATCCTGCCATCGTATTCCATCAAGTGTAATGATTACCAGGTTTTTTGCGACAGGGGTTGATTCGCTGGTGCTGTACTTTCCCTTGATCCTGTTTCCACCGGCAAATAAGAATACACATAGAAGAATTGGAGTCCAGACTGGTTTCATAGAAGTGTTTTGCAAAGTTCCGGTCCTGTAATGAACTTAATGTTTACAAACGATTACCAAATGATTACGGAAAATCAGACTCAATAATATTAGCCTAACAATAGATTGCCAATTCCTTAAAATAAGTTTAACAGCTTGTTCTTTCAGAATTACGCTATTTGGGAAAACTAAGTCCTTTGGAAAAAAAATCACCCGAAGTTGTGGTACTATCAGACCTGCATCTTGGAACTTTTGGGTGCCATGCCACAGAACTGATCCAATATTTAAAGAGCATAGAACCCCGCTTACTGGTACTTAATGGCGATATCATTGATGGCTGGCAATTCAATAAAAGATATTTTCCTTCTTCTCATCTGCAGGTCATAAAAGAGATACTTGCCCTGCTTCAAAAAGGGACCCGGATCGTTTACATAACCGGCAACCATGATGAAATGCTTAGAAAATACAGCGACCTGGAACTGGGAAATTTTCAGCTCACCGATAAAATGGTTATAGAGCTAAATGGAAAAAAGGTCTGGATCTTTCATGGCGATGTATTTGACAACACTACAAAAGGAAGTGCTAAGATCATTGCCAAACTTGGGGGGTATGGATATGACTGGCTGATATTATTGAATCGTTTTATCAACTGGTTCCTCACAAGAATGGGCCGGTCAAAGATCAGCCTCAGCAAAAGAATTAAGAACAGCGTTAAAAAAGCAGTGTCATGGATCGCAGACTTTGAAAGTACTGCTGCAGAACTGGCCATTGATAATGGATATCAATATGTGATCTGCGGACATATTCATCAGCCCCAGATAAGAGCCATAAAAAAATTCAATGGTGAGGTAACCTACATGAACAGCGGCGACTGGATCGAAAACCTGAGTGCGCTTGAGTTTGATGGGAAGGAATGGAGTATTTACCGCTATGAAAGTTCGCATTATAGTGAACCCGGGAAGCAAACTGAAAAAATAAAGAAGGTTACCCCCCAGGTGCTTACCCATGAGATCAGCATGTTCATGACCTCTTTAAAAACTCCAGCAATACCATGAAAATATTTTATGCCGTGCAGGCCACCGGAAATGGCCATATCAGCCGTGCTATGACGCTTTTGCCTTTCCTGAATAAGTATGGATCGGTGGATATATTTTTGAGCGGGGATAACAGCCATCTTGATTTGAATGGCCCGGTAAAATACAGGAGCAGGGGGATCAGTCTTTATTTTAATAATAAAGGAGGATTGAATTATCGAAAAACTGCGAGCAACATCCAATTTTCTGAGATCTCGAGGGACATAAGGAAGCTTCCGGTAGAAAAATATGACCTTGTAATAAATGATTTTGACCTGATCACTTCCCTGGCATGCCGAAAAAAAAAGGTCCCTTTTGTACATTTTGGACACCAGGCTAGCTTTCTTTCCAATGAAGTTCCTCGGCCAAGGTCTAAAAAGTTATATGGTGAATGGCTGCTTAAAAACTATGCACGCTCTCCTTATACTACAGGACTTCATTTTGAAAGATATTCGCCATTTATTTTTGAACCTGTTATAAAGCAGAATATCCTGGAATCCCTTCCTGAAGATCATGGTCACATTACTGTCTATCTTCCCGCTTACAAATTATCCTTTTTAATACAGTTATTCTCAACCTTGCCCGGATACAGATTTGAGATTTTTACACCGGAAAAAAGATCTGTCGAAACTTCAGGAAATTGTGTCTTAAACCCAGTAAGTAACGGTGGTTTTAATAAGAGTTTTATAAACTGCCATGGAATAATTTGCGGGGCTGGTTTTGAAACCCCGGCAGAAGCTATCCATTTGGGGAAAAAGATCCTTGCCATCCCAATTCGCGGGCAGTATGAACAGCAATGCAATGCAGCTGCCCTGGAGACAATGAATGCAACAGTGCTTTATTCCCTTACAAGCCAGGACAGGCAAACGATACAAAAGTGGTTGTTGGAGGAAAACAAATGTGTATCTAAAGATTATAGCCGCTCTGCCGTTCTGGCCATTTCCCACGTTTTTGCTCATCTCAATAATTATCCCATCGGCACCTACCCTGTTAGCATGCCAACAGCATAAAAAAGCCACTCCCCCGAGACCGCCAAAGGAGTGGCTAACCTGACGAGGCAAAACCTTATCACGAGAATTCTGCCTTTTAACTGAGGAGGGAAAGAGCTGATTAAAATTGCTTTTTAAAAATGAACTCAGGTATAAAATCAGATTAAGGAAATATTACCTTTTTTGCAATAAAGAGAAAAACTCCATTTATAAATAAGCCAAAAAATTATACGCCCATAAAGCGGGATGCTATGGCCAGGGGTCGAAATGTAAATCTCTTTTTTACATGATGGCCACCACTGCGAACCAGGATATCCCGCAGTGTTTCAAGTGTAAGGATGATATGCTCCCCTTTGTTGATCATTACACAATCTGCCATGGCAGCATGGGCAGCGTCCGTTATCTCTGACCTTGTTGCAATACCTGATCTGTTGAGGTTCTCCAATACCTGTGTTGCCCATATAACCGGTACATGAGCTGCCTCCGAGATCCATAATATCTCCTCCTGTATCTCGCTCATTCTTTCAAATCCTATTTCCACAGCAAGGTCACCCCGGGCGATCATGAGTCCCATCCTTTCCTCCTTTAAACCTGCAAATAACAGGTCTGGCAGATTTTTAACTGCCTCCGGTGTTTCAATCTTAATAATAAGAGAGAGTTTTTTGTTCTTATTCATTTTTTCCTGCAACATTTCAATATCACGGTTTCGCCGGACAAAAGAATACCCGATCATATCGGCATGTTTCTCTATAAATGGAAGATTGTCTATATCATTTTTAGTTAATGCGGGCAGGAGCAAATTTGATTCAGGGAAATTGATCCCTTTTTCCGCTTTGATGAATGGCTTTTTAGTGGAGACCCTTGACACCCGCAGCCAGGCCTTTTTATCTTCTATCCTCTCAACCCTGGCCTCTATCAAACCATCATCAAACAGGATAATTTCCCCGATATTCAATTGCCTTGCAATATCCGGAACTGTACAACCCAGCATATTCGCTTCATCTGTAAGGTCATTCTCCTCTACAAGAACTATATTTTCGCCAACCTCCACCCTTAATTTTTTTCCATCCTTAAGCACTGTCCTGATCTTTGGGCCAGCCAGGTCCATATAGATCCTGCATTCCTGTCCTGTTACCCTGGAAGCCTTTTTTGTATGCTGTATCATTCGGAACCAGGTAGCCTGATCGTCATGCGCACAATTTATTCGTGCGATACTCATCCCGGATTGAACCAGGTTCTTTATTTCAGGGTAATTGTCCGCAAGGTGGGAATCATAAGTAACCATTATATGTGGAACAGCAATGGAAGGATGAGTGCCAAATAAGTTTTTAGCATTGTCAAGTAATAATTTCTTTCCCTCATTATAACGCAGGTAATTGCCGGAAGATGGACCTTTACCCAATCTTTCAAGGATGGCATTCAGTTGTCCCCGAATATGGCTTTCAGCACTGGCCATGGAAGAAAGCCCTGCAGCATGCAGCCTGTCCTGAAGATCACGAATATCCATGCTTCGAAGAGAAAGATAATGCAACAGGTTAAGTGCGCTGGAACGGTTTCGTTTATGTACCTTCTCTACTAAATGAGCATGATCCTTTTCTGCCTTATCCATACAGGCATCGATCCGCATTAATTCTTCCGCCAGTTGGATAAGATCCTCACCCATATTAAAAAATTTACAGGCAAAATGAGAAACTATAGGTCGCTTCCAAATGATTTCCCTCAAGAATCAAAAACTTAATATTGATATTTATCAGGTCTGATCGAATGCCTGGAAAAGCCCGATCTTTCATTAGTACCAACTCTTACCCTGCTGCAGGCTGCTGAGCAGGTCATGGGCTTTACTACCCAGAGGCATGGAAGAAAAACTGCCATCTTTCTCAACGACAATGAACTGCCGGCAACTATCTACCGAATAACTGAAAACGATGTTCCCGATCAACGTGCCGCTTTGATAAAATTGAAGATCGCCATCCAACGCACATTTAGTGGCTTTTCCTTTTTGGCCACTCAGCAAACCAGTGATCTCATCAATTGCTTTTGGTTCTGTCGTGCTCATGGTATGCTCAATAGTATCAGTACCCTTTTGGTTGAAGTTGATCACGAGGCTATCAGTGCCTTCCAGGGCCTTTGCTGTTTCCGACCTGGGAGAAGAGCAACTTACAAGAAACAGGCAAAGCAAAATGCTGAGATAACGCATAAGAGGTTTTTACAAAAATAAAAAAGGCCGGTAAACCGGCCTTAAATATAAAAACTGCTTACAAATCAATTATAATTCCATTTTGTCCATCCTTTCCACCATGTAGCCAGTGTTCCTGCAGGAGCAATAGCACCACGGAAGGTTACGGTCTTATCAAAGAAAGTATCCCCAGTGAACTTTGCATCGCTGAACTCGCCACCATTCAGGATCTTCTGGTTTCCATTAGAACCTGCGAATGGTGTTGGGTCTGGTGCTGAATAATTATACGGCTGTATCAGCTTTGCATCGCTGGTATTGGTAAGAATATCATTATTGTAGAAACTGTTGGTGAACCACGTTAATAACGTCGCATCACTGGTAATAGTAGTACCCGCAGTGCCCGAGAATTTAACATTTACGGTGTTTCCTGCAAGGGTTACATTGCGAAGACGAAGACTGCTGTCTTCAATATTCAATGCAGTAGAAGTTCCCGTGGTCGCATCAATCAGGATACCCTGGGGCCATCCCATGATGATGGAATTATAAATAGAAATCGCTGAGTTTCTCCTGATCTGCGCACCTGCACGAAACAGGGTGCTTCCAATATTGTTCAGCGCGGCACGTGGACCGATCGCAGTGATATTAGAGAATATAGCATTGGTCTTGGGAGTAGCAGTCGTACCAGCGGCATTGTTATCACTTTCAAAAGCTTCAGAAGTGGAAATATCAGCTATCACTGAATCGCGAATAACCAAACCAAACTGTACTTTTCCTTTATATCCATTGTCGGTGTCAAAATCGTCATCCTGGGTTTTATAAGCGATCAGGAATTTACAATTCACTGAACCGCCAAACCATTCGTAAGCATCATCCTTTGCATAAACCACCTGGATATGATCGATAGTGGTACCACTGCCTACAGCAGCCATGGTCAGACTGTTGATCTCTTTATCCGGCTGGAATGCATAACCTGCATATTCAATACGCACGTAAGAAAGAACGCCGGAATTATCATTATCAACAGGAGTTGGTGCAACCGCATCGCCGGAACCAGCGAGGCCATCGCCATTGGCATTATCAATACCACCTTCAACCTGGTAAAGGCCGTTTACGCCATTATAAGAAAGATTATAACCTGCTTTTCCGCAGATTACGATACCACCCCAATCACCCGACTGTGGATTGGGAGAAGCAGAAGTAAATACGATTGGTTCTGTGGGTGTACCCTGGGCCATGATCTTAGAACCACGTGTAATGATCAATGAAGCCACATCAGATCCGCTGAAGGATCCTTTGATCGTTGTGCCGGCTTCAATAGTAAGCGTATGGTTCCCCACAATATAAACAAGCCCTTTCAGGATATAGGTATTCCCTTTTCTCAAAGTGGAATCCGCATTGATCCTTCCCTGAAGGGTGATCGTGCTACCAGTTGTAGTGCCACCACCGCCATTTACAATGATCACTTCTTTCTCGCCGTCCATTTCGATCTTACGGCAACTGCTGATCGCTACCACCGCCAGTAAGGCGAGCATTGACAACGATACCATGTACTTTTTCATCTTTGTTTGTTTTTGTCTTTTAAATAAGTTTATAAGGAATAGCTGAATGTCATATTGAAATTGCTGCCATACTGCCTGGTGAACCGATATGCATCGGTATTTTTCTGAAAGGAACGGTTATCATTCACATTCTGGTAGAAATACTGCTTTTGATTCAGCAGGTCGGCAATGGTTAATTTTATTTCACCTTTGGTCTTCAGGATCTTCTTTGCCAGTTGAAAATCTACCTGCGGACGCGGGGCTTCATAGATATCGGGAGAGCCTACAAAAGCGTCACCCACCAAATAGATCCTTTCTCCGATCTGGTTAAATAACAGCGTAGCGTTCAGGCCGATCTTCTCCATATCGTATAATAAACCCAGGTTCACGAGATAAGGAGATTGCCCCTGCAGAGGACGGTCCAGGTTACTGGCCGAATCTTTTACTTTACTGTATATATAGGATACATTGGCCTGTATAGTGAAATTCTTCAGGGCGCTGGTAAAATCAAGCTTTTTTCTAAGTTCTGCTTCCACACCAAAATTGTTCGCCTTATTCGCATTCAGGTAAGTGAAGGTGCTGGAACCACCGGTAGGTGTACCATTAAAATATTGCTCGATCGGGTTTTTAAATGATTTATAAAAAACACCGAATGTAAATACTTCACCTGCCCTTGGATAAAGTTCATAACGAAGATCAAAATTGCTGATCTTGGTTCTCTTCAGGAAAGGATTACCCTGAACAGAGGCGTTCAGCTCAAAATCATAAAGATTCAGGAAGGCCAGTTCACGAAGCTCTGGTCTTACCACCGTTTGAGAAGCAGAAAAGCGCAGGTTGGTCTTATTATTTATTTTCAGAGTTGCATTTAACCCGGGAAGGAAATCGGTGACCTCTGAATGCGAATGGCGTGGATCCCATTTCTTAACAGAGCCTACCAACTGATCAAAATTTTCTACCCTTAATCCCCCATAATTGAGGAGTAAATTGATTATCAAATTGCAGAAAACCTGCATTCAAAATAGTGTTGGCCAGGTAGCGAAAACTATTTCCCTTGATGGCATCAAAGGCGACCAAATTATCTGTACCATTCCCAAAATTCTCCGGACGGAATACTTTATCGGCAGTCAGCAGGCGGAGGGAAGGATTATCGCGGGTTAAATAATTAGCGAATAGCTGCGCATCATAGAGGCGATCCTTCACCTGGAACATATAACCAGCCTTGATGGTTTGCTTTTGTTTCAGCCAGTTGAATGTATAGCCAAGATCGCCACCACCGGTATAGATATAATCGCTGAGGTTCTGGTAAATGCGGCTACCGCTTTGCTGGGAAAGTGTATTTGAAATAAGTAAGGTGTAAGGGCTGTTGCTGTTGGCTGCTTTGGAATAAAGTATCCTTCGCTGGTCAGGAATATATCCATCCAGGATATTGAAGGCCCCATACCATTTCAGCTTGATGTCTTTGCTGATGCTATGGTCTCCATTGATCTGGGAGGTAAAGAAAGTATTCTGCTTAAAGGTGAATTCTGTTCCCTGTAATTGTTCATCTCTTGTATAATCAATGCCATCCCTTTGAGTAACCGAATTAGGTGTGTTGACATTGATGATGGATTTCAGACTGATCCTGTTCATAGAATTGAGCTGAAGACCAAGGGTTGCAATAGCACCGGCATTTACATCCTGTATATATTTATTGTCCTGGTAATTATAAACTATACTGTTTACCTGGTTGGCCTGGTCATCAATGATGCTGACACGGTTCAGCAATTTCTGCATCCGGTTGGTACGGTTGTACATGATGCCGAAGTTTCCTCCAAGGCTCTTCTTAAGGAATTTTGTAGTAAAGCCACCGTTTGCCTGGAATGAATAATTCAGGGACGCTTTATCCTGGTCAGGCAGCCAGTTCGATCTCATTTGTTTTCCAATGGCCGTTTTTTCGGCCGCGCTAAGCTGATCGAATTCAGCTTTGCGGGTATAATCTTTGGGCAATGCGCGGGTTCCATCGTCGGTACCCAGCCAATCCAGGCCGCCGCCCTGGCCATCTTCATAGAATTTTTTTCCAGTGGTCTGTGTGTTATAACCCAGTCCGAACTGAACATTCAGAAAATTCTTTGAAGGGATCTCTTTGGTATTTACCTGTATCAATCCACCGGCCCATTCGCCCGGGTATTCAGGAACAAATGCCTTGTTGATAACAATGTTATCGATCATCGAAGAAGGAATAAGATCGAATGAAAATGTTTTACGGTCTGGCTCAGTACTGGTAAGTAAAATACCATTCAGCATGGCCTGGTTATAACGGTCTGCTAACCCTCTAACCACAATAAAACGGCCTTCCTGCAAACTTGCGCCGGGAGTTCTTTTTAAAACTTCGCCGGTATTTTTATCGGGTGATCTGCGAATGGATTCTGCGGAAATAACAGAGGCAACTGTATTGGTATTTCTTTGAAAAGAGATCAGTGATGCCGCCGTTTCTTTGCGGGCCGACGTTTTTGCTGTGATGGTCACATTATCTCCCGTTTTTACCAGGGTCTTCAATGTCAGGTTCAATTCATTGGTCTGCCCGGCAATAACTTCCACCTCTTCAATCGTTTTTTTCTCATAACCTACAGCGGAGATCTCCAGCTGGTATTTTTTTCCGGGGCTAAGGTTTAATGTGAAGGAGCCATCATTGCCGGTGTTGGTACCAGTATTGGTGCCGGTAATTTTTATTGAAACCCCTGAAACAGGTTCATTTTTTTCATTAAGCACCTTTCCGGTTAGCTTCAGCGTTTGGGCCTGGGCCGCTATAAAAAATACAGTAGATAATAATAAGAGGATCGTCTTTTTCCCTGCCAGCATGATCAGTTAATTTGCGGCAAAGGAACCCTTTCAAGGTTAACGAGTGGTTACGCCGAGGTTAAGCAATTATGAACCCAATGTTAAGACAATGTTACCGGCTAAAACCTGAACTGAAGCCGGCAGGTAAATACGTTGTCCTTAAGGTCTTTAGTATAGCCGGCTAACTGACTATCCTCATTTTTGATCCATTCGTAATAAAGGATCAGCTTGGTTTGGGAGTTAAAATAATAGGCATAGCCCGTACCCAGTGTTTTAAAACAAATGTCCGCAGCGGAAAGATTGGTGCCAGTCACCCCTATCCTGTTTTCGGTCACATGGATATTAGGATCGTACCAGTCATATTTAAGCAGCAACTGATGCCTTGAATTAATAATATTCTGCAGCAGGTAAAAGAAAGCGCCCTTAAAATGGCGGATATAGGTAGGTTGAGCAGAAGGTAATATACCGGGATTGGTAGTGGATGCGAAAGTGCCGGGCTGTGTTCCAAACCAGTATTCAGCTCTCCATTCGGTTTCGCCCCATTTATGACGCAATTTGACCTGTGCGTCCGCTCCGTAATAGTGCCTTGGTGAAGATTTGCCCAGGTTATTGTCGGCGGAATCCACCTGGAAAACAGCATTTCCATTGGATAACTTTTTTGTCTGGTAAACATATTTAGTGGCGTTCTTCCACCCTCCCTGTAATAAGGAAAGTCCCCCACCGAATTCCCAATTATTTAATTTATAAGGCTTGATGGTCAGCCGGCTGATCAGGTCCTTATGACTGTCGAAATCGGTAGTGCCCGAAGCCCCCTGGCCATTGAAGAATCCAAGGTCCAGTTTGAAATGATAAAGTTTATTGGATCGCTTTAATGGATCAAAACTTCCCATGAAACCAAGATCTCTTTCACCCGGCATAAGTATCTGCGACATTCTTCCACGCTCAGGTGTTTCCCGGAAGGAAGAACCCAGGTTTACTTCGTAACCAAAAGGCCGGGCAAAGAATCCCGCAGTGAAGGCAAAAACAGTATGATCCGTTTCATATAAACGAATGAACATATCCCGTACGATCACCCCTCTTTCGGTGGCATCGATCTGAAAGGTGAACAATGCTTTAGGCATGCGGTTCTTTGCGGCGAGCAGATAATCAATTTTGATACGTGCCCTTCTTAACATGAACCGACTGCTGGAGAACTGGGAAAAATTTCCCCCTGCATAACTGGGTGCCCCATCCGACTGGGCCACCTGGAACTGGGGCTGCATATAACCAGTTATCCGCAGGTTTTCAAAGCGTTGTAATATGGGTCTTACCGTATCTTTTATATAAAGAGAAGAATCCAGATCGGCCAGGTAACGTTGACACTTACCTTCAAACTGCAGAATCAGTAAATTCAGAAGAAGAATACCGCGATAGGAAAAATATTTCATAAAAGAACTTATCTGAATGAAATTCAAAAATAGAACTATGTTATTAAATCGTTACCCTAACTTTAATTCTACATTAAGAAATTATTAATTCTACCTCCCTTTTTAACGCGGCCGAGCTAACCCGCTATTTTCGCATAACCTCCCATTAAGGGGATTAAACTTTAAACCATGGCACTCAATTCTTTCCTGAAGATCTTCATGCCGAAGAATACTGTTTTTTATGAGCTTTTTGAAAAAGTAGCAAGTAACGCTGCTAAAATGGGCAGCCTGCTTAGAGAAGAAGTGGCCGAACCTGATTTTGACAAAAGGGCTGCCATTATCGTGAAACTGGAAGACCTTGAACATGCTAATGATGAACTGACCCATAACCTTTTCACTGAACTGGGAAGGAATTTTATCACCCCTTTCGACCGGGAGGATATCCACTACCTGGCAACCTCACTGGATGATGTGGCAGATTATATTTATGCCGCTGGTAAAAAGATCAATTTCTATAAGGTCAATCCGAATGACCCCGGCATGCAGAAATTCTCCGAGCTCATCGAGCAGGGAGCTCACCAGCTGCAGATCGCTGTAGGCGAGCTGCGGAATATGAAAAATATGCGAAAGATCACCGAAGCGCTGGTAAAGATCAACAGCATCGAGAACCAGGCCGATGATATCCTTGACTTCAGCATCGAAAGGCTTTTCAATACCGAAGAGGATGCCAAAGAGGTGATCAAGAAAAGAGATATCTACCAGGTAATGGAGATCGTTACCGACAAATGTGAAGACGCGAGCAATGTGATCGAGTCCATCATCATCAAATACGCATAAGCTGCTTTATGACAAGTTTCCTTATCTCCATCATAGTGCTGGCCCTGGTATTTGATTATATCAACGGCTTCCATGATGCCGCAAATTCCATTGCTACGGTAGTCTCCACTAAAGTGCTGACCCCTTTCCAGGCAGTGATCTGGGCTGCTGTATTCAACTCACTGGCCTTTTTTATTTTCAAAGATCATGGGGTGGCCGATACAGTAGCCAAGACCGTAAAACCCGACCATATAATGGGAGGCAGCCATGTCATGATGAATGTGATCTTCTCTGGTTTGATCGCTGCTATCTGCTGGAACCTGCTTACCTGGTGGCTGGGTATACCTTCCTCCTCCTCCCATACGTTGATCGGTGGATTTGCTGGAGCGGCAATTGCCAGTGCCGGTTTTGATGCGATCAATATGCCCATTATCATTAAAACAGCCAGCTTTATAATTGCCGCTCCATTGATCGGTATGCTGATGGCCTTTATTATGTCGCTCTGGTTCCTGAGTTCATTTAAAACGGGATGGACTTCCAAGATATTTTCCATTGGAGTGTTGCTATTTGTTGTCTGGTTCTTATATAATAATCTGGTAACAGACCCCGCAGCACTGAAAGGAAAAACACATTATGATTCCTATACAATGCAGGTGATCTTCTACTCGAAAAATTTCAAGTGGATCCTTCTCTGTTTTATACTTGCAGTAATGGCCGTATTCGCCTTATTCCTGAGTCACCTTAATGCGCATAAAGCGCACGTCTGGTTCAAGAAATTGCAATTGGTCTCTTCCGCTGCCTTTAGTATTGGACATGGTGGAAATGATGCTCAGAAAGTTATGGGGATCATTACAGCGGCCTTGATGGCTGGTGGTCAAATCAAGGGAATTGCGGAAATGCCAAACTGGGTTCCCATTGCCTGTTATACAGCCATTGGACTCGGTACCATGAGCGGCGGTTGGAAGATCGTAAAGACCATGGGAACCAAGATCACCAAGGTGACACCTTTTGAAGGAGTGGCTGCGGAAACAGCCGGTGCGCTTACCTTATTTATTACAGAGGCCCTTAAGATCCCTGTTAGTACTACGCATACCATTACCGGTGCGATCATGGGTGTGGGTGCCACCAAAAGACTTTCAGCGGTACGCTGGGGGGTGACCATCAATCTCATCTGGGCCTGGGTATTGACCATTCCAATCAGCGCCCTGCTGGCAGCAGGTGTTTATAAAATTGTAACGCTGTTTTAATCGATCCTTGCTAAAAAATCAGGATTTTTGCCGAATGGCAAAGATCCTTGTTACCGGCGGTTGCGGCTATATCGGCTCGCATACGATTGTAGATCTACTCGATCATGGATATGAGGTGATCTCTGTGGACAATAACTCCCGATCTGATGGAAATGCCATGAAAGGCATTGAACAGATCACCGGTCAAAAGATCAAGAACTATAAGGTGGATCTTTGTAATTACGATGACACATTCGCCATCTTCCAGGAAAATACGGACATCACAGGCATCATTCATTTCGCTGCCTACAAAGCCGTAGGGGAATCGGTAGAACTTCCCCTGCTTTATTTTGAGAATAACCTGGTATCACTGATCAACCTGCTTAAATGCGTACAGGAATTCTCCATTCCTCATTTTGTATTCTCATCTTCCTGTACCGTATATGGTAACCCGGCACAGGTTCCTGTAACCGAACAGACGCCGCTTCAACCAGCCGAATCTCCCTATGGTTCTACCAAACAAATGGGAGAGACTATCGTAGAGCAATTCGCTAAAGCATCCGGCACTCATTATATTTTACTCCGATATTTTAACCCCGTGGGCGCGCATCCGAGTACGCTGATTGGTGAAACACCTATTGGTAAGCCACAGAACCTGGTGCCTGCCATTACCCAGACCGCCATTGGTATTTTACCTAAAATGTATGTGCATGGATCTGATTATCCAACAAGGGATGGATCCTGTGTACGTGATTATATACATGTTTGCGATATAGCTTCCGCCCATACCCTTGCCCTGGATTACCTGCTGAAAATGGAAGGCAGGGACCATATAAATATTTTCAACCTGGGATCAGGAAATGGAGTGACCGTACTGGAAGCTATTCATGCATTTGAAAAAGTGAGCCAGTTAAAACTGAACTATGAAATGGGTCCCCGCCGCAACGGAGATGTAGTGGCCATTTATGCCAATAATGACCTTGCAAGAAGGGAACTGAACTGGGACCCAAAAATGGGACTGGATGAAATGCTGCTAACGGCCTGGAAATGGGAATTGAAAAGGAAAGCGGAGGAACAGCAGAATAAGCAGATACCGGGACTTAATTAGTTGAGCTGTTGAGGAGTTGAGAGGTTGAGTGAACACTCAAAATATTTTGGGCTTTCACTCAACAGCCGAAGGCGCTCAACAGCTCAACAGCTCAACTTTCCCTCAGTTTCCTTTACTTTGCAGCAATCTACAAACTATGTTAAAAGAGATCGTTTCCTCTGGCAATAAAGATACCCGCAGTGGTTTTGGTGATGGCATCGCAGAACTGGGAAGGACCAACCCTAATGTAGTGGCCTTAACGGCAGACCTGGCTGGTTCACTCAAGCTCAACCAGTTCATGAAAGAATTTCCTGAACGTTTTATACAGGTTGGTATCGCGGAAGCAAATATGATGGGTATAGCCGCAGGACTTACCATTGGAGGAAAGATCCCTTATACCACCACCTTCGCCAATTTTTCTACCGGTCGGGTTTATGACCAGATCCGCCAATCGATCGCATACAGTGGTAAAAATGTAAAGATCTGCGCTTCGCATGCGGGGGTTACCCTGGGTGAGGACGGCGCAACGCACCAGATACTGGAAGATATTGGATTGATGAAAATGCTTCCGGGCATGACCGTGATCGTTCCCTGTGATTATGCACAAACCAAGGCAGCAACTATTGCGATAGCAGATCACCAGGGACCTGTTTACCTGCGTTTCGGAAGACCAGCCTGGCCTATTTTCACCAAAGCGGAAGATTTCGTGATCGGAAAGGCCCAGTATTTTTCTGAAGGAACCGATGTAAGCATTTTCGCCTGCGGTCACCTGGTATGGAATGCCATTCAGGCCGGCCTGCAGTTAGAAGAAAAAGGATATAGCGTTGAAGTGATCAATATACATACGATCAAGCCACTGGATGAAGAAGCAGTGATCAACTCCATTAAGAAAACTAAATGCGCGGTAACTGCAGAAGAACATAATATCATTGGCGGTATGGGCGATATGATCGCGCAATGCGCATCCAGACATTTCCCCATTCCCATCGAATACATCGGAACAAAAGATACATTCGGCGAAAGTGGCACTCCCGCGCAACTGCTGAAAAAATATGGTATGGATGTGAGTGATATTGTGGAAGCGGCGGAGAAAGCAATTGGAAGAAAACAAAGTTGATAGGTTGAGCTGTTGAGAGCCTTCGGCTTGGTTGAGGGAACACTCAAACTATTTTAATCTTCACTCAACCTCTCAACTCCTCAACAGCTCAACTTCCTCGTATATTTACTCTTTAAACGTTCCGATTAAATTCCTGTCAAAGCCCCACAAAGCCCCTGAATGTCCCTGACCCTGACCAGTGATAGCGAATTGCTCGCGAGTTCCGTAACCCGCCTACGCGGGAAAAAGCCTATACCTCCATAATCAGGAAATACCAGGAGAAACTTTACTGGCATATTCGCCGCATGGTGGTTGACCATGATGATGCAAATGACGTATTACAGAATGTGTTAATAAGAGTTTGGAATGGGCTGGAGAACTTCCGGGAAGACAGCCAGCTTTATACCTGGCTTTACCGGGTGGCCACCAATGAATGCCTTACTTTTTTGGAGCAACAGAAGAAAAGAGCCTCCGTTTCACTCTCGGAGTTGGAAAGCGGACTGGAAAACAAGATCAAGGCCGACAAGCACTTTGATCCACAGAAACTGGAGTGGAAACTGCAATTGGCTATTCAGCAACTTCCTGAAAAGCAAAGAATGTGTTTAGTCTCCGCTACTATGATGAAATGCCTTACGAGCAAATGAGCGGGTGTTGGAAACCAGCGAGGGGGCCCTGAAAGCCAGTTATCATCATGCTGTTAAAAAAGTAGAAGACTATATATTGAACCATTAAACTTTGTCAACTGAGAACCATCCAATTAAAGTAAAAACCCCGAGCTGAAGAAAATGAACGAGAATAACCTGATACAGAAAGAACTGGCTGAACTGAACAGCCGCCTGGCCGAAACTGGCCGGGAACAGGTTTTTTCTGTCCCTGCAGGTTATTTCGAAAACCTGGCTGAAGGGGTTCTCAGAAGGATCAAAGCCCTCGAAGCAGCCAACGCCTCCGATGAGATCGGGTCACTTTCTCCGGTTCTGAAAGCCCTGAAAGGGGTGAACCCTTATTCGGTTCCTGCCGGTTACTTCGATTCCCTGGAAGCTCCGATGCAAATGAATGCGCCCATTTCTGCCGCAGAAGAGATCGCCCAGCTATCACCAATGCTGAGCAGTCTTGATAAAAAAGGTCCTTTCGCTGTGCCTGCCGGTTATTTTGAAAGCCTGCAGCCGCGATCAAAAACTAAGATCGTTTCCCTGTTCCAGGTGCGCTGGTTCCGTATGGCCCAGCCGCGATGATAGCCGGTATTTTCATTTTATCGGGTTTCTATATTTTAATGGCCGCAATACCGATAAAGCTCCGATGGCGAAATTCTCCGCGATGTGAAGAAGATGGATGATGCGCAAAAAGATAACCTGATCGATTTCATAGATGCGGGATTGACAGGAAAAGAACAGGCTAAGACCAGCACGGAAATAAAAACAAATGAAATAAGAGATCTGCTCCATGATATTCCTGAATCGGAATTGAAAGATTTCCAGGAGCAGACAGAAGATATCAATGATGTATTAATGACCAATTAGTGAGGGTGGAATGAAAAAAGCTGTGATCATATTATTGACTTTACTGAGTTTCCTTCCGGGAACTGGGTTCGCGCAGGAAGAACAGGAACAACCTGTTCAGGAAAGCAAGATCCAGGAAAGGATGAGGGAATACATCCAGAATAAACTCAGCCTCTCGCGCAATGAGGCGGAAAAATTCACGCCCCTGTTTGTAAGATATTTCCGCGAGTTCGCGCAAACACATCGCAGCTATCGTGGCGACCGACTGATCCTTCAGCAGAAGATCATTGAGCTTCGCCTTCATTACCGCACCGAGTTCCGCCAGGTAATGGACGAGCAAAGGGCCAATAAAGTATTCAAGTATGAAGATGAATTCCGGCAGGAAGCCGTTCGGATACTGAAAGAGAACCGCCGGGACCGCTTTGACCGTCCTATCAGGAAGGACCGCAGTATAATTGTAGATTAACCCCAGACCGGAGATTTGATATCATGGTAGAACAGGAATTTCCATCCCTGTTCCCTTCCTTCTTCCCACCATTGTTTACGGTATTCCATGGCCTTTCTTCCATCTGCATCATATTTGGCCACAAAACGATGTTTCATTTGCTGTAACTGAGGTGCTTCATCTCCACCAAAGAAAACGGTCTCAAAAATAATATCCCTTGAGTAATGACCAGGAAAGGCTGGATCTCTACCAGCAAACTTCCCACAGGCCTTTCCTCAAGTGCATGCTCCTTCTCATCAAAAGGCACAAACTGCTTTGACTTATCTATGGTAAAACTTCCTTCTGATAATGGAATTATCTTCACTTGGGAGACTAATTATTTATTATTAACCCGAACTCTTGAACCCTGAACCTTGAACCCTGAACCTTAAACCCTGAACCCAGAGAACCTCATCCTATCTCAGCACCATTTGCCTGTCTGCATCCAGTCTTATCAACGCAAAAGCATGATCGTAAAAGTGATAAGCGAAGTGCCGCCATAACTAATGAATGGAAGTGGAATACCAATAACTGGCGCCAATCCCACGGTCATGGAAATATTGATCAAAATATGAAAGAAGAATACGCTTGCAACACCATAAGCATAGGTCCTGCTGAAAACGCTTCTCTGCCTTTCCGCAATAGTGACTATTCGGAATAACAAAACCAGGTAAAGTCCCAGCAAGATAAAACTGCCCAGGAAGCCGAATCCTTCCCCAACTGTGCAAAAAATAAAATCGGTCCTTTGTTCCGGCAAAAAATCATACCTGGTCTGGGTAGCTTTTAAAACTCCTTTACCCCAGAAGCCACCGCTGCCAATTGCGATCTTGGATTGTCTTACATTATAACTGGTGCTGCTTTCTTTTTTCTTTTTTGCATCTTCTTTTTCCTGCTCTGTCAGCGACGGACCTTCAGCATAAGGATTATCCTTACCAAAAAGATCATAGATCCTTTCCACCTGGTGTTTCTGTAATACATGTCCAAATACATAGGGTACTGCGAACCGTTGTATCCCCACACAGAGTGCCCAGATCAGGATCACCGTCATCACTACTCCTTTTTTCTTCCTTACCATTCTTCTTTGCAGGTAAAGGAATAACAGTGCAATGGCCGTAATAATGATAGCAAGGGTATTCGGCGCCATCAGGATAGAAGCGATCATCAGTGCTGCCAATGCGAAACCAATAAGAAGTACACCGGCTGGAAGTCCTTCGCGGTACATCACAATAAAAAAGGAAAAATAGACCAGGGCAAGTCCGGTCTCATTCTGCATCAGGGCCAGCACAGCCGGAAATAATGATATGGCCGCAGCAATGAACTGCGATCTCGTCTTGGTAAAATTCGTATCCGGTCGCGATAAATATTTGGCCAGGCCATGGCAACGAAGATCTTACAGAACTCCGCCGGCTGAAAATTAAAAGCACCTAGTTTAATGATCGATTCTGTTCCCTTGATATTGGAATGGAATGGAAATACCAGCAATAACATGAAAATCCCCATAACATATCCCAGGTTGGCAGTAGCAGGGAAGAATTTACTGTCGGTAAGCAAAATGAACAAGGCGATCACCAGTCCTGCAAGAAAAAAAAAAATTGCTTGCTATAATCTGTTTTGAATCTCAGGAAGCTTTGAAGTATGGGATCCTCCTTATAGGTGGCAGCGAAGATGGCTGCTAATACCAATGGCCACCAGTAAAAATAGATCCAGACCAGGCTCCAGTCTACCCCTTTCGATATAGCAGGATCACGTTGTGTCATGCGCGGCTTTTTGGATCTGTGTTCTTGTAATTCTTTTTATTATCCGGAAGATTTATAGCAGGCCTGTCCACTTTTTTCTTATCACCGGAATCTTTCACCGGCTTGCCGGTCTTTCCTTCCCTTACTTCTTCCTGCGAAGGATTATCATCCGATTGAAGGTGTCTTTTATATTATTCAATTCAATCTGCAGTTCAATGGCCTTCTGCCTGCTTTTCTTCAGGGAGTCCATTTTCCTCATCTCCACCATCATCAATGGCGGGATCAGGTTGGTGTTGGACATTCTTTCAACCAGTGGCAGGCGGTTCGTTGCGATCGTATCATTCAAATATTGATCGAGCATCAGGATTGTGATAGGTGCGGCATAGGTACCACCAAAGCGACCGCTGTTCTCTACCACACACATGATGGCGATCTTTGGATTTCACGGGGAGCAAAGGCGGCAAAGAAAGAGTGGTTAGGTTGTTTTACTAATTCCCCTTTGATCACCGCATAGTTCTCTACTGTACCGGTCTTTCCGCAAACGGTTATACCAGACACTGTGCGCCCCGGCCGGTTCCACTTTCCATTACACCCTGCATACCATCATGCACCGCCTCAAAAATGCTGTTTGGGTATATCAATAGGCACCAGCTTCTTCTTATATTTTCAAGCAAGCAGAATTTATCCTACCTTCTATAGAGTCTACAATATGCGGAATGATATACCAGCCTTTGTTGGCTATATCAGCCATCTCATTGGCCACCTGTAAGGGCGTCGCATTTACCTCTCCTGGCCGATGCTCACAGAACGGAAACTGCAAAAATTCCAGTGGCCGGGTCCAAATCTTTGGGGTTATTGAAATATTCAGGGGTAGGGAATATTACCGCTTCTTTCAGTAGGCACATCCACGCCCAGTTTATGTCCAAGTCCGAATGCATACATATACCGGTCCTATGAACGCAGGCTGCTGTCCATGGAAGGATATTTTGGATTATTGATCCACGTTGCATCACGTTGGCGAAATAGGTATTACAGGAATGGGTGATGGCGGTCTTCAGATAAAACGTTCCCGGATCAGGCATTTCGTAGGCTTTCCGTTTCCGCAACCATAAAAAGCGCCTGAACAACTGAATGTGGTGCTGGTGCCGATCACTCCTTCATGCAATCCCACCAGGGCCTGTAGTGTTTTAAAAGTTGAACCCGGAGAATAACTCGCATTCACCGCGCGGTTCAGCAATGGTTTGCGGGGATCTGAATACAACTCAGAAAAATGTTTTCTTCTCTCCGAACCGGTAAGGTAGCCGGGGTTATAGGTAGGACTGCTCACCATGCAAATGATACCGCCGGTCTTTGGATCGATTGCCACAATGGAACCCACTTTATCCTTCATCAGTGTTTCACCAAACTGCTGCAAAGTGATGTCAAGCGCTGTATATAAATTAGAACCAGCCCTGATATATCCAATGATCCATTTTCATAAGATCCCTGTATGCGACTGAAATTATCTTTGATGAGATATTGCGTACCTCTTTCGCCCATCAATGCTTTTTTCATAGCTGAATTCCAGTCCGGTCATACCCGCATAGTCGCCACTTACATAACCATCCTCGCTATGTCTTTTCAGATAATTGGTATCTACCTCTCCAAGGTAGCCTACAATATTGGCGCCTGCATCAAATGGATAAGAACGAATGGGTCTTTCCTGGATATAAAATGCATTCTGAAAGCGCCAGAGGTTTTCCTGTATCCGGGCATATTTCTGCGCCGGAAGTGATGCTTCAAAAACAGAGGGTTTCTGTGAACTGTTCTTTGTGATAGCCGTGATGATCCGCTTCTTGAATTCGGCAGTATCGATCTCCATCAGCCTGCAGAAAAAGCGGTATCCATTCTCTTGGTTTGGAAGGGGTTACCATCAGGTCGTAAGCCAGCGTGTTAGTTACTACCGCCTGCCTTTTACGGTCAAGTACCAGTCCGCGGGAGGATAAACCGTTTTTTAATATGGCATTCTCATCGGCAAGACGCTGGTATTTCCCGGAGAATATCTGGAGGTAAAATAGTTGTCCGATGATAATAATGAACGCAACCAGGAACAGGAGGCGTATGATACGGCTTTTGATTGGTTGAAAACAGACATGGATGTGGGAGGGGACCGTTTTAGGAGATCGAGGACAAATTTCGAATTAGGCATCAATGCCTCCAAATCTATTTGAAGGAATTTAGAAATATTTGTGAATAGTGAATAAGTAGAATGATCAGGCTGTATTGGTTCGGAACTTCAATTTTGGAAACAATAATTCCATGGTCACTACCAGCAATAAGCTGATGCCAGTTGTAGAAACGATCTTGATCAGGAAATCCGGGAAACTTCCGAAGCTCAGCCATTCAAGGAAACCATATAGCCGTGATGAAGCAGGGTAAGGATCAGCACGTAAATCGCGTAAGGGGTCCATTGCGTACCTGCGGCGAAGGCTCCCTGTAATTAAAGTCACTACTGTCGCGGGGAGTAAGGATCTGATCAGAAATGGCCTCCCATAGGCCACTAGCAAACTGGCCGCCGCATGCAAGCCGGGCGTCATCATAAAATAATCCAGCGTGAGACCGGTGAGAAACCCAATCAAGAGCAACCATTGCCTGGAAATACCAAAGGAAGCCAGAGTATGAAAAGATAATATATATAAGGAGTGATATACTTGTGAAGATGCGGCACCTTATTCAGTACATAGACCTGCAGCAGGATAAAAGAATACGAAACGCACAATATTTCTGAGGAGATCGCTCATCGGCCCGTTTTTAGGTTCCTCAATTTTTTTTCTTATCCTGGGAAAGCAGGGTTTGTTCCTGAAAGTCAAGGTTCTCTACCATATGCACCTGTTGCAGGTTATAAAAATTGGCCGCGGTCTTCAGGCGCAGTAAATACATGCCCGTAGCATTAT
>JADKKJ010000001.1 GCA_016720565.1 Chitinophagaceae bacterium | reverse complement strand
TGTTGCTCATACATCGTGAAGGGGTGCTGAAATCCGAAGTCCAAAAGAGTCTTGCGGCATTTTCGAATCTTACCGTTATGCATCACCCTACACTGCATTCAAAATGTTATTTCAATGAATTCCAGATGATAATCAGCTCATTGAATTTATTGGAGCATAGTGTAAAGAACAACAGGGAAATGGGAATTTATTTTGAAAATGGTGAAAGGGATTTGGAAATAGAAATAAATTTTGAGGATTACATCATATTCCAGGATGCAATTGTAGAAATTAAGGAAATTTATCAGGCCTCTATGATGACTCAAAAAAGCAAACGCCTTAAAGAAGGTCAATACAAATTTAAATTCTTGTTCGACATTGAAAGTAACCTTATTTGCCGTCGCACAAAACGTATAGCGGAATCTCTAGTAATAAAATTTCGGTTATTAAAACCGAATATGAATACCCCATTATTGTCTGTTCAAATTATATTGAAAATGTCGATATATTCTATGATGTTACTTTTACTCCTATTGACAACCAAAGTTCTATTGGGGGTGTAAATCGTGCTCAAATTAAATTCAGACAACCCCAGGCCCAGGTAGACATTTTACATAAAAGATTTCGAAATGATCTTTTTTTATTGAAGGGTTCGAGACCGTTTAATTACTAATGAGCAATGCCTGTGGCCTGCTTTCTATTTATCCGACTTACCGAATAGAATTAGACTCCTCAGCGCTCCCTAATACCTTCCACCCCTCAAGGAAGAAATTGAGTACTTGTTATCGTATTTCAGGAAACACAGAGAATTTAATAAGATAATCTAGGCTGATTTGAGGTGCCTAGTGGCTTATCTTGACCTATTATTTACCCGGCTTCTTCTGAAATGTTTGGTAGTAGAGGCGAGGGCCGGCTTGCTGAACTTACCGCGTTTATTCTCATAATCCAGCTGTCGGTTGAATCATCGATAAGTAATGTCTACGGCTTGGCGATGTGGCGGTATTTGAAAATCGTCATCCTGTTACTGCTGCTAAATTTTTAACTAAAAGTTCATTGTTTATTCAATTGCTTGGCGTTATTCCTCTGCTGGAACTGAAGCTGATTAGCGAACAAAAAGCTGAGAATATATTCGTCGCCCCGCTATATTGCCAAACCGAATGTTGCCTGCAGTTTTTTTCGGGGACAAACTATTTGATATGGTTAACGAAATCCCAAAAGCTAATTCCTTGTGTCCAGACAGTGTTGCTGATTTTAAATTTATACTCTAAGTTGTTTTCGTAAAACAAATCAATCTCTTCATTGGTGTTAGCGATTTCCGATTTTGCGGATTCAAATTCCTGAACTTCTTGAACTTTGTCTATCAGTCTTTCTCCTATGTCTATCACAAATTTTGAATATTTTCTAACATATTCCTTAGTAAGGGCAGTTCCATTTTTATGTACAACACAAAGGGCATAGTTATCTGTCTCTTTAACTGCTGTTCTTGCTTGAAGAGGAGTCATTGAAACATAGGACTGATTTATTGTTGATTTTACCTCTAGAGAATACTTTGTATTATTTCTCGATATTGAAATAACTAAATCTTTTCCATAAATTTCTTTCCTTACTTCAAAGCCATGTTGTTTTAATGCTTCCGCTAGTACCCTTTCAACTTTTTCTCCTATTTCATTTCGTTCCAATTCTTCTTCTCTCTCAATTCTTCTTTGTTCAATTATATTAATTATTTCTGGGTCATTTTCGATAGCATTCGCAACCTCGGCAAGCTGTGATAGGGGCATCTTAGTTTTTAATACTTTATATAAATTTTCTTTATCATCAATAGTATCAACAAACAATTTTTCCTTTCTCCTATAAAGGTCAGCAAAATGTGTTTTACCAATTTCTTCATTGAATTCAAACCATTCGGTTAGCTTTCTAATTGCAATTATTCTGTCATCGGTTATTTCATTATCGTCTTTGACCAACTGACTAATTTCAACAGCAACATCTTGAATTGTGGTTGTTGAATGAGTATCTTCAAAGTAGATATTTGTGTTTAGTAATTCTTCATAGTAATTATAGCCAAGTAACAAAGCAATTTCTTTAATAGTTTCATCTTCAATTTCGTCTAAGGACAGCTCTTTCCTTTTTTTAAAAGTGCATTCTTCCGTTTGGTTTGGAAGAAGTGCATTGTTATTAAAATATGATTGCCCTCCCAATTCGTAAATAAACTCAATGCACTTGTTAAGCCAGGTAAAAACTTTATTTTCCTCTAACCTAAGAGTATTTATCAGTTCCGCTACATTACTCTTTCCTTGTAAATCGGCAACTAAATCATCTATGTCAACTATCGGGCAATCTTTCCAAATTAGTTCGGCCCATTTGTTAATATGCCTTTTGCAGGCAACGTATTTACTTAAATCGCTAGAGAATTTCCAAATTTTTTCCCTTTCTTTTTTTAACTTTGGGTCTAGGAATCTTGCTTCATTGAAGCAAACTTTACCATCCTCTGTTTCAATAACGGTTGATTTTGAAATTATTTCTCTTAGCGGGTTTTGAATATTTGTTTCATACCAGTCTTCGTCAAAATATTTATCGGTAACAAAAGGCATTTTAGTCAGACAAATATTGTGATAGTCTGACATTTCAAGTTCTGTTATTTTGCTTAATAAGTCACTATATAAGCTGACTGCCTTTTCAAGTATTTCCCGATTTTCGTCTACTTCTTCTTTTCCTTCACCTTTAAGCCAAACTCCATCTCGTTCCATAAGAGGATTGAAATGAAAAGCGTTGACGATAACAGAAAGTGAAAATTTTCTGTACCTATCAATGGGAAGTCACAAAATAGTTTTGGGTAGGCTTTTAAGTTTTTTATTTTTAATCCAGTAGGCGTCTCCTCAACTACTGAAGCAATAGCGACACTATCTTCTTTTGCAAAAAGTAATTTGATAACTGATTCTTCACCGTCTTCAGTTTTTGTAATATTGAGAATGACATCATCGGTAAGCTCTTCGTTATTTATAAATTCAGTCTCTGTTTGATTGGTTTTGTCAATGATTGTAACTTTTTCAATTGTCGGAATAAAAGCTAAAACAAAAGGAATTAGTTCTGAGAACTCATCAATGCCAGTTCTTGCTATTTGTTTTTGTTCTTTTGTATTCAGAGTATAAGTAAAAGATGTATTGTATTCTTCCTCATCAAAATCATCAATCTGGTTGTTTTCCGTGGAAGTATGAAATTCTGTCCAAGCCTTTTCGATTTTTGGAACTAATTGTGTCGTTGTCTTGCCGTTCCGATTAAGAGGAAATGCAAAACGATAAAACTCTCCATCTGTGGTCTCTACAATACTTTCTACATCTATAACCTTAGATAGTAAATGTGTTGTTAAAAACCCGGTTCCAAATCTTCCAGTTCTAGTACTTACTT
Organism: Chitinophagaceae bacterium; assembly: GCA_016720565.1. GTDB lineage: Bacteria > Bacteroidota > Bacteroidia > Chitinophagales > Chitinophagaceae > JJ008. The sequence goes on along the minus strand of JADKKJ010000001.1, from coordinate 1,253,464 downwards.
GGCCTTCTTCAACTTCTTTGGAAGAAATTTGATTTATGAGTCCTCTAACATCTTGCTCATTAAAATGTTTGCCGTTATGCCTAAATGATACAGACTCGTTGTTTAAAATTATTTCAACTGATACTTTTCTGTCAGTTTCCGCAACACTATCTTTTGCATTTTGTAGTAGTTCCCAAGCCCAACGACCTTGGTTGCTATCTACTGTCATTTCTAGGTCATGCAGTCGTTTTATTATCTTGTCAGCTATAGACCGATTCCCGTCTTCTTTACGGCCATTTTCGATTGATTGAATCATGTTAGTATAGTGTCGTTAAAATTGCAGGCAACTTTAAAATTTACGAAATCTTTTATCTTTTGATCTTTCGCTTTTTCCTATCATGCTTTTGGTTTTCAATGATTTAATTTTATTGTTATAACCACTGCGTGTTTCGCTAATACAAATCTCTCATCGCTGATACGTGCCTTTGTTTATATTTCTTTTTTGTGATGAAATGGGTAGGAGAGTTCCTTGGATCGGCATAATATCCCAATTGACTCCCTGCATATCGCGGCAAGGATCGCAACAGTGGAGGTGGCGCATCAGATAAGGTTTGAAATTCAATATACGAAGGGAGGCTCAAAGTAGAAAGAAACCCCAAGGAAAGGTTAGGGGTTAGAGGTTAGGGTTTAGAGTGATCTGGCTAAATAAATTAGTAAATTAAAATACTAAAATAATTAGTAATTTGCCCCCGTGTACCTCAACTGCAAAACATACTACTCCTTCCGCTACGGCACTTTCTCCACCGAAGAACTCATAAAAACAGCTCTGGAAAGGGGAGTGACCGCCCTGGCCCTGACCAATATAAACTCCACCTACGATATCTGGGATTTTGTAAAACGCTGCCGGGAGGAGGGGATCAAGCCCATAGCAGGAGCGGAGATCAGAAATGGGGATGAACTGCTGTATATTCTGCTGGCGGCAAATGCCGGGGGACTGGCATGGATCAACCGATTTATATCGGATCACCTGCAGCTGAAAAAAGCGTTTCCGGCCCATACAGAGGTGGCCCGCTTCTTCGAGAACAGCTGGGATGGGTTCGTGATCTTTCCCCTGGAGTCCAAACCGATACAGGAACTGCTGCCGAATGAACGGATCGGATTGCTGCCCTGGGAGGTATCTAAACTTTATTCGCTCGACTGGAAGCTTTTCCGCGACCGGATCGTAGTGCGGCAGCCCGTCACCATTCAGGATAAAAAATACCATGCCCTGCATCGCCTGCTTCGCTGTATCGATCAGAACCTGCTGCTGTCCAAACTTCCCCCGGAAAAACAATGCTCGCCGCTGGAGACCTTTGTGCCGCCTTCCCAACTGATCGAACAGTTCAAGCACCATCCTTTTATCATCACCAATACCTACCAGCTTATGGACTCCTGCCGGCTGGAAATGGAACTGCATACCGATAAGAATAAAAAAACTTTCAGTCGCACGGAGAATGACGACCGCATCCTCCTGGAAAAACTGGCCACCGATGGACTCATCGCCCGCTATGGAAAGAAAAATAAACTGGCCTGGGAGAGAATGAAGAAAGAACTGAAGATCATCAACGATCTTGGCTTCAACGCTTATTTCCTGATCAACTGGGATATCATCCGCTATGCGCAGTCACGCGGATTTTATTATGTAGGTCGCGGCAGCGGCGCCAACTCCCTCGTGGCCTATTGCCTCCGCATCACCGATGTGGATCCCATCGAGCTGGATCTTTTCTTCGAACGTTTCCTGAATCCGCACCGCACTTCGCCGCCGGATTTTGATATTGATTTCTCCTGGACCGACCGCGATGAAGTGATCGACTATATCTTCAAACGCTATGGCCGCGATTATGTGGCACTGCTGGGCGCTTATCCCACCTTTAAAAATGATGCGACCATCCGCCAGCTGGGAAAAGTATTCGGACTTCCCGATGAAGAAATAAAAATCTTACAGCGGGATCGTAAGCCACAGGACCAGATACAGAAACTGATCCTTCAATACGGCGCTTTGATGAAAGGATATCCCAGCCATCCTTCCATACATCCCTGCGGCATGCTGATCTCCGAACAACCCATTACCCAATACCTCAGTCTCTTCATGCCCCCCAAAGGATTTCCCACGGCGCAGATGGACATGTTCGTGGCAGAAGATATAGGACTGAACAAATTTGATATACTCAGTCAAAGGGGACTGGGACATATCCGCGAAGCACTGCGACTGATCAAAGAAAACCAGGGACATGATGTCAACATACACGATTTTGAAAATTTCCGCAAGGATCCTGCTATCCGTGCTCAGATACGCGAGGCTGATACTATCGGCTGCTTTTATATCGAGTCTCCCGCCATGCGACAGCTACTGAAAAAACTTCGTTGCGATGAATATATCACGCTGGTGGCGGCCAGCTCTATTATTCGTCCGGGTGTGGCGCAGTCGGGCATGATGCGCGCCTATATAGAACGCTATCATAACCGCGAGAAAGTGGTCTATCCCCATCCCATATTTGAAGAACATCTTTCGGAAACTTTTGGCGTGATGGTCTACCAGGAAGACGTGATCAAGATCGCGCATTTCTTCGGCGGTCTCGACCTGGGTGATGCCGATATACTAAGACGAGCCATGAGCGGGAAATATCGCAGTCATAACCAGTTCCGCATGATACAGGAGAAATTCTATGATAGCTGCGTAAAGAAAATGGGACATAGCCGGGAACTGGCCATTGAGGTATGGCGGCAGATGGAAAGTTTCGCGGGCTATAGTTTCAACAAGGCCCACTCGGCCAGCTTCGCCGTGGAAAGTTATATGAGCCTTTACCTCAAAACTTATTATCCCAAAGAATTCATGGTGGCGGTGATCAATAATTTCGGGGGATTCTATTCAAGAGAACTTTATTTTTTAGAACTGCTGAAATGCGGGGGAAATATCCATCCGCCCTGTATCAATCGAAGTGATGAATACACCTGCATACATGGCTCGGAGGTCTATGCCGGCTTCATCCATATCAAAGGACTGGAAAAAGAATTACTGGAGACCATTCTCGAAGAAAGAAAAGAGCATGGCCCTTTTTTACATCTCCAGGATTTTATAGAGCGCACCCATGCCGGACTGGAGCAATTGAATATACTGGTGAGCATTGGTGCATTTCGTTTCACGGGCAAGACCAAGAAGAAATTATTATGGGAAGCGAATTTTCTGCAGAAGCATCATCAGCCGCAACTGCAGGGCCCGGCTTTATTTCATGAAGAGCCCGTGGAGTTTGAATTGCCTGCATTAAAAGATCTTCCCCTGGATGATCTCTATGACCAGATGGAGATACTGGGATTTCCACTCACCAATCCTTTTGAACTGGTGGATGATGATCCCGCGAAATATGTCGCCGCCCGCGATCTTCCCTTACACAAAGGAAAAACAATTGAAGTGCTGGCGTATTTTATTGCACGCAAGCACGTCACCACAAAAAACGATGATCATATGTTCTTCGGCACATTTGTAGATTCAAAATTAGACTGGATAGATACGGTTCATTTTCCGGATAGTGCGGAGAGGTATCCGTTGCATTCGGGAGGGTTTTATAGGATTAAAGGGAAAGTAACGGAGGATTTTGGGGCGTATAGTTTGGAGGTTTTGAGGATGAATGTTGTTGGTTATAAAAAGAGGAGTTATTTGTAGGAAGGTTGAAGGGGCAAGGTTCAGGGTTCAAAGTTCAAGGTTCGAACAGCCAACAGCCGTTAACAGCCAGCAGCCGTCAACAGCCGCCCCCGGGCCCCTAAAGGGGAGGGTAATTGGTGGAAGCAGGATGTTTTGAATTAATAAATCATGATCGGTCTATTCATTAATTGGAAAAAGATTTATCACTATGCACTAAACAAAACTCCCCTTTAGGGGCCCGGGGGTGCCTTTGGCTGTTTGTCATCCCGAGGCCCTGAACACGATTTGGAAACTTATTATGATATGAGGGATCTCCACCATCGGGAGATACCTCGCGATGTTTATTCAATACTCCGATTTATGATTAGACCGCTCGGTATGACAAATACAACCTTTCATTTTGTCATCCCGAGGCCCTGAACACGATTTGGAAACTTATTATGATCCGAGGGATCTCCACCATCGGGAGATACCTCGCGATGTTTGTTCAATACTCCGATTTATGATTAGACCGCTCGGTATGACAAATACACCCCTTGCACCTTGAACCTTGAACCTTGAACTTTGAATCCTGAACATGCTTTACTCTCGACATATCTCCCATCTTGACCTGGATACGTTCTTCGTCTCCGTCGAGCTCCTCCGCAACCCAAAGCTCATCGGCAAACCCCTCCTCATCGGCGGCTCCAACGATCGCGGCGTAGTAGCCGCCTGCAGTTACGAAGCCCGGAAATTCGGGATACACTCTGCCATGCCCATGCGAGTGGCATTACGTTTATGCAAGCATGCTATTGTGGTGAAGGGAGATCATGAGAATTATTCCAAATACTCGCAGCTGGTGACCGATGTGATCAGTGATACGGTGCCGCTGTTTGAAAAAGCATCTATTGATGAATTCTATGTGGACCTGACGGGCATGGATAAATTCTTTGGATGCTACCAGTTCAGTAAAGAATTAAAAGAGAAGGTGACCAGGGAAAGCGGTCTTCCTATTTCATGGGCTTTGGCCAGTAATAAACTGGTGAGTAAGGTGGCCACCAATGAGGTCAAGCCCAATGGTCAGTTAGAAATTCCCTTCGGCAATGAAAAGAATTTCCTGGCGCCGCTAAGCATTATGAAGATACCCGGAGTAGGGAAGGAGACGGGTTATAAACTGATCAAGATGGGCGTGGAGACGGTGAAGACCCTCAGTGATATACCGGTGAGTTTATTGCAGAACTTATTAGGCAAGAACGGCACGGAACTATGGCGCCGCGCCAATGGTATTGATGATACGCCCGTTGTGCCTTACCAGGAACAAAAATCCATTTCTACCGAAAGAACCTTCCAGCAGGACAGCATCGATTTGGATTTTCTCAAAACCGAACTCACCCGCATGACGGAGCATATCGCTTTTGAATTAAGATCCCAGGAAAGATTAACCGGCTGTATCACCGTCAAGCTCCGTTACTCCGATTTTGAAACACATACTACGCAGCGATCCATTGCCTATACTAATTCGGATGAAGTATTATTGAACATCGCCCGCGAACTGTTTCATAAATTATATGAACGAAGGCAGTTGATACGATTGCTGGGGGTACGATTTACGGATCTGATACCGGGGGTGAGGCAGATCGATTTGTTTAGTGATACGCAGGAGGATATTAAGTTGTACCAGGCGATAGATAGTATTAAGAGGCAGTTTGGGGAGGAGTTGGTGGGGAGAGCAGGGGGGTTGAGTGGTTGAGAAAGGCAAGGTTCCTCGCTTCGCTCCAGGAGAAAAGGCAAGGTTCCTCGCTTCGCTCGGAATGACAGCAATTTGGTTGTAAGTAGGGGGAAAAACAGCCAGATCTCTCGCTGCGCTCGAGATCCAAGTGGTGGGCAATAAACCCCCTCTTCAAATTATAGTGAGGCAAGTCCTTTTTACCCCCCCCCTTGTCATTCCGAGCGAAGCGAGGAACCTTGCCTTTTACCATGCCTATCATAAGCGAAGCGAGGAACCTTGTATTTATAGTTCCGCATATTCAAAATGTTCAGTTGGATCCAAACACTCCCTAAAATCTTTTCTAATAGTCCAAGCTTCCATTATCTCCGGATCGACCTGATACTGCGCGATGGCGGAAATACGTTTTTCACCCAACTCCCCAAACACCCACTCATACGCCAATTCATCCGTCAAAATCGCAGGCATACGCTTCTTAGTATTATGAATCTTCTCCATCAATGCATTCGCCTTGGTAGTGATGATCGCAAAGCTCTCTACATATTCCCCTGTCTCTTTATCGGTCCAGGGTTGCCAGATGCCGGCCATATAGAAATACTCACGGTCCCTTTAGTTTGATATGATAGGGATATTTATTGGCGGTCTTTAAGGGTAGTCCGGTTCTTTTATTTAACGGATACACATGCTGCCATTCATAGAACCCGGAAGAGATGACCAAACATCTTCTGTGCAGGGCCGCATCGCGGTAGATTTTATTGGGAGCAAGGATCTCTTCGGAGACGGCGTTCAGGGTGATCATGGGGGGCTTGAACTGACCACGGTCATCTTTATAGCCCATCCGCATCTTCACCAGGGCATCGCGGTTGCGGATGTAAGAAGGGATAAAACCCCATTCCATTTGAACGATGTCCATGTCTTTTTTATCCACAGAAGGCTTAATTACGGCGGCTTTGCCATAATCAAAGCCGGATTGCAGCGACCGCTCAAAATAATCATAGTCCGCCAGCTGTTTTTCCAGCTCCAATAGCCTGATATACTCGGCTTTTGTCACTTTTTGCCCGTTATAATAGCACATAAGGCAATTTACAAAACTCCTTTGGCCCACTGACCAAAATCAGTAAATAGCCCCTTTATCCTGGGTTTCTTTGCATAGGTTTTTAGTTAAAAATTCTAGCTATGAAATCTTTTACATATATCCTGCTCTTTTTCCTGGCCAGTTTTTCCATATCGGCCTTCAGTCAATCCAACAGTACCGTAAGTTTTGAAGTGTCGGGCGCCTGCGGACAATGCAAGGACCGTATTGAAAAAGCGGCTAATCTTCCCGGTGTATTTACCGCTACCTGGGATGAAGGTTCCCACCATCTTACCATTGTGTACGATGCTTCCAAAGCCGACCTGGAAAAAATAAAAAAGAATATCGTTAAGGCCGGTCATGATATCGGCGACATGAAAGCAAAGACCTCTGTTTACAATGCCTTACCTGCCTGTTGCCATTACCGTGAAATGGTAGCTGCTCCCGCTCCCGGTATTGCCGGTGATCGTATCATCAAAGGAGTAGTGATCGAAGATGATAAGAAAGGGAATTTCAAAGCTTTGCCTTTTGCCTCCGTGGTATGGCTGGGTTCCAATCGCGGATCTTATTCTGATTCATCCGGCGTATTCACCGTCCGCCAGCCGGAAGGACATGATCGCTTAATTGTCAGCTATACCGGCTATCGTTCCGATACGATCACCATTGGTCGCGAGAACGAACTGCGTATTGTAATGGCCACTGAAAAACAATTGAAAGAAGTGATCGTCAGTGCCCGGCGCCGCGCTACCTATATTTCTAATTTATCCGCTTTCCGCACCCAGGTGATCACCCAGAAAGAATTATTCAAAGCAGCCTGCTGTAATCTCAGTGAAAGCTTTGAGACCAACCCTTCCGTAGATGTGAGTTTTAATGATGCAGTGACTGGTTCAAAGCAAATTCAATTGCTTGGTTTAAGCGGCAACTATACCCAACTTACTATAGAAAATCTTCCAGGTCCCCGCGGACTGGCAACGCCAATGGGATTGAATACCGTGGCTGGTCCATGGATAGAATCTATCCAACTGACCAAAGGAATAGGATCTGTAGCCAATGGTTATGAAAGCATCGCCGGACAGATCAATGTGGAATTAAAGAAACCAGAAAGCAGTGAACGACTCAATGCCAATATGTATATCAATGGCATTGGCAAGACCGATTTGAATTTAAATCTGGCGCAGAAATTAGGCAAGAAATGGTCAACACTTATATTACTGCATGATGATTTCCTGGGAAAGAAAGAACTGGATGAGAACAAAGATGGTTTTCGCGATCTTCCTTATGGGAATGATGTGGCCCTGATCAACCGCTGGAAATATGATGATGGAAAAGGTTTCTTAATGCAGTTAGGCATTAAAGCCATGAATGAGAACCGGACTGGTGGGGAATCTTTATTTGATCCCGCTACAGAGAAACATACCACTTCTCATTACGGTCTGGGATTAACTACTGACCGCTATGAGGCATTTGGAAAATTCGGTTATGTATTTCCCCAGAAAAAATATAAAAGCATTGGTTTGATGATGAGCGCCATCCAGCATCATCAATCTGCTTATTTCGGCATGAACGATTACAACGGCAGGCAAAATAGTTTTTATGCCAACCTGATCTATCAATCTATTATCGGAAGTACGAAGAACCAGTTCCGCACCGGACTGAGTTTTCTCTATGATAAATACCGCGAGACCCTGAATGCAGCTCAGTATGATCGCAAACAGCATATTCCCGGTGTATTTATGGAATACACCTATATCCCTTCTCCAAAATTCAATATGGTATTGGGATTAAGGGCGGATAATGATAATCTCTATGGAGCATTTGTCACACCACGCATTCACCTGAAATATGAGATCATAAAAGGAACTACGCTTCGATTCAGTGCCGGCCGCGGACAAAGAACCGCGAATATATTCGCGGAGAATCTGGGATTGCTGGCCAGTTCCAGGGAGATGCATATTCATGATAATGGTTCTGGAAAAGGCTACGGACTATCCCCAGAGATCGCCTGGAACAAGGGTGTGACCATTGACCAGAAACTAAAATTATTTGAGAAGGATGCTAATTTCTCTTTGGAGTTCTTCCGCAATGATTTTCAGAACCAGGTAGTGATCGATCTGGAAACACCGGGTCATGTACATATGTATAACCTGATGGGTAAATCATGGTCAAACAGTTTCCAGGCCGAGATCAGTGTGGAGCCTATAAAGAAACTGGAACTGCGCATGGCTTATCGCTATTTTGATGTGAAGACCACCATTAGTGATAAACTAGTAGAAAGGCCTTTGATCGCCGCGCATCGTGGATTCGCCACCGCAGAGTATGCAACCGGTCCTTATAAATTCGAGTATACCATCAACCTGATCGGCAAGAAAAGAATACCACCTACCATGACCAATCCCGAGGAAATGCAGATGGAGGCCTGGTCACCATCCTATGTGATGATGGGCGGACAGATATCCCGAACATTTGGTAAGACCAAAGCCTTTGAGTTCTATGCCGGCTGCGAGAATATCGGCAATAAAATGCAGGAGAAGCTGATCCTTTCTGCGGATCATCCATTCAGTCCTTATTTTGATGCCTCTATAGTTTGGGGACCAGTGGAGGGGAGGTTGTTTTATGCGGGATGGAGGTTGAAAATTAAGTAGATTGGTAGAGAAATACAAGGTTCCTCTCTTCGTTCGGAATGACAAGAGGGGGGTTAAAAGGAGTTGCCTCACTATAATTTGAAGAGGGGGCATCGTGTACTTACTTGGATCTCGAGCATCGCGAGAGATCTGGCTGTTTCCCCCCCCCCCATATTAACAACGCCTGTCATTCCGAGCGAAGCGAGGAACCCTGCCTTTTATCCTCAAGCGAAGCGAGGAACCTTGCCTTTCACGATATCCATAAAAGCGAAACGAGGAACCTTGTATTTTTCTTGAGCGAAACGAGGAACCTTGAATTCTCAATAAATAACAATTCTACTCATTAGGTAGACTATTATCCTGTTTTATGATTTAAATCAGGTTCCAAAATCTACATTTCCCACAAATTTGTCCGCAACAACCATGCGGCCGATCATCAAGACAATAATAATCACCACAGGGGTCTCCTTATTCCTGATCTATTCAGGCTATCTCTATTCCCATTTGCCAAGGGGAGAAAAGCCCCTGAATACATTGGCCGACCAGGGCAAAATGAACTGGCAGAAATACAACTGCGGGGCTTGTCACCAGGTATACGGACTGGGTGGTTATTTGGGTCCTGACCTCACCAATACCTATTCAAAAAAAGGAGCTGACTTTATCACCGCATTACTAAAGGGAGGAACACCGGTGATGCCGAATTTCCATTTAGATGATAGCACGATACATACACTGGTTTCCTATTTGAAAGATATTGACGCCACTGGTAAAAGCGATCCCCGAACTTATACAATTAACAGCGATGGAAGTATCCAGCAATAATAAGATCTCCGGTATTTTCATCGTGGCAGCATTGGTACTGCTGGGAGTAGGGATGCTATTTGGCGTGATAGGAGGTGTACAGTATATGATCCCGGGATTTTTAAAAGATAGTTTCTCTTTTGAGAAAGCAAGACCGCTTCATGTATCGGCTATTTTATTCTGGATCATTTTAGCGGCATCAGGAGCTTTATTTACTTACCTGCCAAAACATACGGGTAAAAAGATCTGGTCGCCCTTACTGCAGAAGATACAATTAGGACTTTTGCTGTTCACGGTGCTGGCCATTTTCATTTCCTATTTCATGGGATGGTTTGGCGGAAGGGAATACTGGGAATTTCCACCCATACTATCATTACCCATTACCCTGGCCTGGATCCTCTTCATCATCAATTTTGTGAAATCGCTGGGCGGATTTAGTAAGCAGCCGGTCTATGTATGGATGTGGATGACAGGCCTTTTATTTTTCCTATTCACTTATTTGGAATCCAATCTTTGGTTGATCCCTTATTTCCGAAGTAATATCATCAATGATATGACCATCCAGTGGAAATCCTATGGCTCCATGGTGGGCGCCTGGAATATGCTGATCTATGGTTCTTCTATTTACCTGCTGGATAAGATAGGAGGGACCAATTACGGAAGATCGGGTATGGCCTTCGGGATGTATTTCCTGGGCATGTATAACCTGATGTTCAACTGGGGACATCATATTTATACCCTTCCTACTTATGGATGGCTGAAGCAGATCAGTTATTTCGTGAGCATGACAGAGTTATTTATCCTGGGAAGGATCATCTACGAATGGAAGAAAACCCTTAGTGTGGCCAATCGCCTTGGAAATCATGAGACCTATCGTTTTATTCTCGCTGCCGACAGCTGGATATTTTTAAATCTGGTATTAGCCATCCTGATGTCGGTCCCCGGTATAAACGTATACACCCATGGCACCCATATCACCGTGGCCCATGCCATGGGAACCACCATTGGTATCAATAGTTTTTTATTACTGGCCTTTGCCCATGATATTTTCTCCGGAGATCAATACTCTTATCACTATCACCCCAAAGGTTTTAATCTTGGATTCTGGTTAGCCAACGTGTCCCTGCTGGCATTCTGGTTAAGTCTTATCCTCTCCGGCATTCTCAAAGCCAAATGGCAGATGACGCCCGATGCTGAACGGATCCCATTCGGGGAAATGATGATCAAGATGAAGCCCTTGTTTGTGGTGTTTGGGGTGAGTGGGATGGTGTTGATGATGGGGTTGTTGATCCTGGTCGTGAATCTTGTCAGGAATTCGAAGAGGGTTTAGCTGTTTTACCCCCCCCCCCCCCCCCCCCCCCCCCCCCCAACAAGGTTCCACACCAAAAAGTTCGCTTTGCTAATGATTGGCAAAATAAAAGGCAAGGTTCCTCGCTTCGCTCGGAATGACAGGCGTTGTTAATAAGGGAGAGAAACAGCCAGATCTCTCGCTGCGCTCGAGATGTAAGTAGGTACACGATGCCCCCTCTTCAAATTATAGTGAGGCAAGTCCTTTTTCCCTTCCATTGTCTGTCATTCCGAGCGAAGCGAGGAACCCTGCCTTTTGTCCTCGAGCGAAGCGAGGAACCCTGTCTTTTATCCTCAAGCGAAGCGAGGAACCCTGCCTTTAGATTAACTCCGGGGCCAAATACAGGAACACGAATTACACGAACAATACAGAAAAGAACAGCCAATTTCACGAATAAGTCATTCGCTTTGCTAATGATTGGCCTAATAAAAGGCAAGGTTCCTCGCTTCGCTCGGAATGACAGGCGTTGTTAATAAGGGAGAGAAACAGCCAGATCTCTCGCTGCGCTCGAGATGTAAGTAGGTACACGATGCCCCCTCTTCAAATTATAGTGAGGCAAGTCCTTTTTACCCTCCATTGTCTGTCATTCCGAGCGAAGCGAGGAACCCTGCCTTTTGTCCTCGAGCGAAGCGAGGAACCCTGTCTTTTATCCTCAAGCGAAGCGAGGAACCTTGCCTTTAGATAACTCCGGGGCCAAATACAGGAACACGAATTACACGAACAATACAGAAAAGAACAGCCGATTTCACGAATAAGTCATTCGCTTCGCTAATGACTTTCGCGGCAGCTTAGCTGCCAGTATTTCGTGAAATTGGCTGTTTGTATTATTCGGCTGTTTATTCGTGCCCTTCGTGTAATTCGTACCCTGTATTTTTCTCTTTGGATCTCCGCCCAGCATGCGCACCAACCCCCATTATTTACAATGAAAATGTCAAATGAACCATTGCCTTCACTTTCAGCTCCGTCTGTCCATCTGCGAAATTCTGTTCAATGGGCAACTGGGTACTTGCGCCGATCGTAAACCTGGGGAAGCTTAGCTCTACTCCTGCAGAGGCGGCGAAGAGGTGACCACCGGTCTGGTCGATCTTTGTATTTTCCAACTGACTGGCGGCTGTTTTTTCATACGACAAGCCCATATTGGGAAGGATAGTGAAATGCCTTTGGCTGATGCTGTAAAAGCCTATCGTATTGAGGGAGAATTTATTTCCAAACTCATATTTATCCTTGTTGGCCGTATTGATCTTATAGGAGGCACTGGTATTGATCCCGAATTTATAAAACCTCACATTATACATGGTATTTAAAAGGATATCTGTACTGGCAGAACCGGTTTGGGTATTGGCCAGGGCAATGATCTCCGGGTCGGTGGCATCTACATGGAAACTACCAGTGGGGAGTTTTAATCCGCCTCCGATCCATAATTGCTGGGATACACCTTTGTTATGTTTCCCATTGCTGTTCTTGTCGATCAGTTTGTAATTGGCCATGATGGCAATATCACCAAATCCATGATTATCCTTTATGCCATCATCCGATACCTGGTGAACAAAATGATAAGGCAGGATGGCGATCAGCTGCCATTTCTTTCCCACATTCCAGCCACCCCAGAATTCAAGGGTCTTATAATGATCCGTGCTGAATTGGGAAGGATCTCCAGCCATCACGGTATGAAAATTATGCAGCTGGTAACGTACCCCGAAGAATTTATGATTGAACTGGGGCATCATACCGATATAATAATTTCCAAGGCCACAACCACAGATATCACAGGCACTAACAGACAGAAAGGAAAATAAGCCAATAATACTGGCAATAAAAAGCTTCTTCATCTTATGAATTATTTAGAGAATAAATTTCTTTATTCCAAATCATGAAATACGGGTTTAGGGATGCCATAGGCATCCAAAATAATTAAGGGGGTACTGCAATTACTGCAGTTATGCAGGACTAGGCCTGTGGAGGATGGAAAATAGAATGGGTCCTGTCAACTATATCAGCCAGAGTATGATCATAATACCTGCAGGCTAACAGACAAGGAAAATAATGAACCGTTGCAAAGAAAGACCTGGAAGAAACTACTTCTGTTTTTAGCATTTGTTTCAGGGCAGGAGCATCCCGTTCTTCCCTTTGTTCTTTTTCCCTGATCTTTTTCATGAGCAGGCAATGTCCGTTGCAATGTAACTGTGGCCTGGACTTGTTCACGCATTTTTGCACATAAGCTGCTTTATTGACCAGGTAATCCAGGTAATAGAATCCCTGGTTAAAACTGTGCAGGGAAAAAGCGATCAATAATATGAATGCAGTTATACGTTTCAATCAGTAGCAAAAATAATTAAAAGACGTTTACATCTTTTGATAAAGATCAGCTTTCCGCATGACCTTGCTTTTGGGGATGAAGTTGCCTTGATTGATATGCTATTTTTTAAAATAGTACAATCCCCACCATTCCCCATCTCCCCGGCACATAAGTCCCCAACAGATCCGATCCCCTGCTGTCAAAAACATTATCCAGCTCCGCAAAAAGGCTGATATGGTCATTCCATAATTTATAGCTGGTTCTAAGATTCAGCTGGAAAAGATCTTTTTTCAATGAGGCATTGATCGCGGCAGCAGTCAGCGGACGGCGATCTTTATAAATGGCTGCGGCTGACAAACTCCATTTACCCTGCTGGTACTGCGCATTCCAGTTTACCAGGAATCTTGCATGGGAAGAAAGATAAAAAGAAGGGTTGGTCTTATTGCTGGTCTTGCTATCAAGCCATAGTAAGCCCATGGATGCAATCAGGTAATGATCGGGCTGCCATTGCTGCCTGAACTGAATATCTGTTTCTACGCCACTGGTATTGACTTTGGCGATATTGGAGGCAAGCGCATAAGTACCGGTTGGCGAAAGATTCACCTTACGGGGCATATTGGCATAGGGGGTCGTTACATAATCGATCAGCTCCTGTTGCCGGCGTTGAAATACAGTGAAGGCTATTTTCCACTTCGTGAAAATAAAAACATCGGCGCCCGCTTCATAGCTGAAGGAACGCTCTGCTTCCAGCTCAGGGTTACCAATACTGCCTCCACTCACGAATGCCTTATTGTAATTATTATAGCGTTCGGTGAAGTCGGCATCGCGGATGGTCTTGCCCGCGCTGGCACGTAATTGTATACTTTTTAATTTATAGGAAAGATTCAGCTGAGGCACTAATTCTGTCCCGCGAATTTCCTGCTGGTCCAAACGCAGGGAAGGAGAGATCGACAGTGCTCCGAAGGTTTTATCCAGTATAATAAATGCCGCGTATTGCGATAGCTGGTGATTTCCCCGGTCGTTAGAGCGAATGACCCTGCTGATATATTGCAATCCGCCGGTCAGGCTGCTGCTGCTATTGATTCGATAATGATCGGTAAGCTGGATCTGTCCCAGCCTGGAACGGTTATCATTGGGTATAGAAGCCGGGTTATAGCGATATTGATCACGGGCCGTTTTAAATCCACCGGCAAGATCCAGTTGATGTCTTCCTTTCTGGTATTGAAGCGATAGCTGGTTCCAGCAGCTATTCACTTTTTCGCGGGCGGTATCGGAAACGAATGTGGTGTAGAAATTCTGGGCGCTGAAATTTCGTTTATCATAGCTGCTGCGAATAGCGATGCTGAAATGATCGGAGAATATTTTCTTTACAGAAACAGTAGCCGTATTATTATGAAAATAACCGCGGATACCACGCTGTGCCTGTCCATCGGAGTTATTACTTAAGACTCCGCCGCCCAGAACCCATCCTTTGGATTGGTATTGTCCGCTGGCCTCCATATTCAGTAATGAATATTCTCCTCCGGTTACCCGAAGTCTTGCCTGTTTTTTATCCTGTTTGTTCTTTGTCGCGAAGGTTTTGCTAATGATATTGATCACTCCGCCAACGGCTTCGGAGCCATAGATAGCGGAAGAAGCGCCTTTCAATAGTTCGATCCGTTCAATTTCTGAAGGAACGATCGGGATATAGCTGTTGAAATGCCCGGTGATAGGGTCGTTTAATCGAATACCATCCATAATGACCAATACCTGCTGGAATGTACCGCCTCTTATTACGATATCAGATTGGGATCCGGCAGGACCTCTGAGCTGTACTTCAATACCGGGAACAAAACGTAATAATTCATCCAATGAATGGGCCGGCAGGTTCTGAAGTTGGGTGCTGTTCACTACCGTGATATTTCTTCCGGTACGGGAAACAGGGGAGGGATGAAGGGAAGCGGTAATGGTAACAGGGTCCAGTTCTAATTCATTATTCTGCGAGAAGGCCGAAAAGCAGCCCAACAGGCATAGCAGGACAAGTCCTTTCTTCATGGAAGGGTTTTTGTTTCGGGTGCAAATTTATGACTATGAGGATATAATTTTTTATCATTTTGGAAGGGGGCTGAAAGATCTTCAGAAGGGCTGGCCAGTATTATTGAATTATACGGAGATATGAATGTAAATGGACTACCTTCATACTACCCACCTGCTTAGTTACTTTGGATATTTTTAGATTGCTCCAAAAGACCTATTCATTTTTCTGCAATTTTAAATCATTCTGATCTTGAAAATATTCATAAAAAATATGGTTTGCATTCGTTGCAAGATGGTGGTAACAGCAGAACTCAATAAATTGGGGATAGGCTTTAAATCTGTAGAGTTGGGAGAGGTTGCGCTTTCCGGTCCTGTTCCTGAACAGCTCTATGAAGAACTGCGGACAGCCTTGCTTAGATCTGGTCTGGAGTTGATGAATGATAAAAAGGGTATCCTTATACAACGCATCAAAACGGTTATAGTAGAACTGGTGCATTATTCTGAAGAGCCATTAGTAATAAAATTTTCTGATTATTTAAGCGAGAAGCTTAATCATGATTATACCTACCTGGCCAACCTCTTTTCTGAAGTACAGGGTACTACCATTGAACAATTCTTAATTGCAAACAAGATAGAGCGGGTAAAAGAGCTGCTTGTTTATAATCAGCTTAATCTAACTGAAATAGCCTACCTTATGCATTATAGCAGTGTAGCGCATTTGTCCAGTCAATTTAAAAAAGTAACTGGATTGACTCCTTCCCATTTCAAAAACTTAAGGAATAAGCGAAGATCCATGCTGGATAGTCTCTGAATGTAAAATTCGCTAAGCTTCTTTCTGTCATCCATTGAATTAAAAAGTATCTTATGAATAAGAATGATGATGATTTGATCAACGAAAACCCTGAAAGCACCGAACTGGAAAAGTCTAAGGCGCATATTATTGTGGAGATCATTGAGTATATGGCTAATTCGGTGGTGATAAAAACCATCATTAAGAAATCTACCGGAAACATCAGTGTGATGTCATTTGATAGCGGAGAAGGCCTGACTGAAAAATCATCTCCTTTCGACACTTTTGTACAGATCATAGAGGGACATGCAGAGATCGTGATCGATGCTGTTTCCCACCGGCTGAATTCTGGTGAAGGGATCATCATACCCGCGCATTTGCCGAACTATACAGTGCCCAATGGAAGATTCAAGATGATCTCTACCATTATCAAGAGCGGATATGAATAATGGGCCTGGATTATGTGAATCATGTAACTTATTCCTAGAAGTGTGTAAGATTTTCCTCAAAATAGGTACGCATCTTTAAGGGTGATCTAAACAACACCGCTTAAATGGAATTATCTGCTACTTTTGTCCGCAAGTCCGCTCCTTTGGTACTTTCAAGACCTGTACCCGCTTTGCGGTCTTGCCATCCCAATCTGGTAAGGCAGGATCCTTCTCCTTCTTTTATTCTTACGATGATCCATGAGATCCGTAGCCCATTGACCAATATCAATCTTTCCGTAGAGGTTTTAAAACACCTCATCAAGGATAATGAGCTGAATCAGTACCTTGATATGATCCTTCGCAGTTCTAACCGGATCAATGAGATCGTAGCAGGCCTGCTGGTTGATCCTAATGCAATAAAGATCCTGCCAGCCCGGTATTCAGTTCAATCATTGCTGGATGAGATACTGTTGTCAAATAATGACCGGATCATGTTGAAAGATGTAACGGTGAGGAGAAATTATTCCAGCGTGGATACCAAAAGAGAATTTGACAGGGGGCAGTTGAAAATGGCGCTGACCAATATTATATTGAATGCCATCGAAGCGATGCCTAAATTAAACTCCCAGCTGGAGATCGTCACGAAATTACTTCACGGAGTATGTTTTATCATCATCAAGGATAATGGAATAGGATTAAGTCCCCTGGACCTTAGAAATATATTTACGCCTTATTTTAGCAAAAGGGTAGGTGGCCTGGGGGTAGGTCTTTCGGATACGGAATCACTGCTGAAGCTCAATCATATCGGGGTGCATGTGCGTTCTGAACTGGGCAAAGGAACCAGGTTCATCCTTTCCTTCAAGATGGAATAGCAGGCGGCATATTAATACCTGTAACAAACTGCATTGATATTCATCCCTGCACCTACGGATGCAAACAAAATGACATCTCCCGGTAAAAGTTCATGGCCATCCGTTTTACCTCTTTTCACCTGATCGTATAAAGTGGGTATCGTGGCCACAGAACTGTTTCCCAGCCATTGAATACTCATAGGCATGATATTCTGCGGAATTTCCACATCATATAATTTGAAAAGTCTTTTTAAAATACCTTCATCCATTTTTGCGTTAGCCTGGTGTATGAATATTTTCTTCACCTCTTCGATTTGCACGCCGCATTTATCCAGGCAGTTTTTCATGGCTGCCGGTACCTGTTTCATGGCAAACTCATAGACCTTGCGGCCCTGCATCTTGATATAGACCACATCAGGGGCAGTATCAGGGTTATAAGATCGGGCCATATTGATATAATCCACCTCATCCACCGTATGGGTTTCTGCGGAACTGCCCAGCATACCAGGACCGGAATCACCAGATCCTTTATATTCCAGTACTGCTGCACCGGCTCCATCGCTGAATATCATGCTATCTCGGTCGTATTTATCGATCACCCTGGATAAAGTTTCTGTACCAATCACCAGGGCTTTTTTGGCAATGCCCGCTTTAAAAAAAGCATCTGCTTGTATCAGTCCCTGTAACCATCCCGGGCAGCCAAAAAGAATATCGTAGCAAATGCAATTTGGGTTTTTGATGCCTAACTGGTGTTTGATCCGGCTGGCCAGGGAAGGAACTCCCATTGATTGTATAGTGTGACTGCTGATGTTACCAAAATTATGGGCTACGATCAACTGGTCTATTTCTTCCCGATCGATCCCGCTGTCTGCAATGGCTATCTCAGCAGCCAGGGCCCCAATATCAGAGGCGTTGAGATCATCAGTGGTATAACGCCGCTCTTCAATGCCGGTAACTTCCTTGAATTTCCTGACGATGACCGGGGAGGGGACATCCAGTAATTGCTGATCGGATGAATAAAAGGGTTGCTTTTCAAAAGCAGTATTGGGTTGAATTACCGGCGGTATATAACACCCGGTACCTGTAATGATGGATCGACGCATGATCTTTTTCCAATTGAGTGAATGATTAATCAGCATTAATCATAGTGCAAGCAACAGCAATTTTTCCTGATTCTAACCTGGAATAATCGTGTAAAGACGAAGTTAACTGACATCAGCAAATAATTGACTGATCGTAGTCATAAAAAATGGCTTGAAAAGTTTAGGTAACGGGGGTAAGAATTAATTCAACTAACTACAAGGAGTCTGATACCTTAACCCATGTATTCGAAAGCCCGTATATTTTCACCAGTTCAAAAAATAGCCTGGCATTATCCGGATGAAGCCGGATACAACCATGGGAGGCAACCCTTCCTAATTTTGAAAAATTGCCCGGGGTGGTTCCATGTATGGCATAACCGCCTTTTATAAAAACGGCATAGGGCATATTCCCCAATCCTTTATAATTACCTCCCGGGAATTTCCGGGAAGTATATTTGATCAGCAAAGGTCCCCGCGGACGCACATTGATATCGGGGGTCTTGTATTTTTTTATTCCTGTAGATACCGGGAAGCTATCTTTTAATTCACCCCCTATATACAGGAACAGGAGCTGCTTTGATTTGATAACATGTGCATAGAGATCGCAGGTGTTTTCCCTGCAGTTAAATGTATCGGCTTTTGTACTTTGTTTATAAAAGGAATCAAGCGTTTTGATATTTTCCAGGATGGCTTTCTTTTCATCGGTGGAAAAAGAATCCAGCCTTTTTAATTGTTTTAATAAGGTATCAATATTTACAAGCAGTTTATCAAGGGAATCTACACGGGGATCAAAGTTTCCATTATCAAAAAAATTACTGCTGTCAGGGATGGTGTCTTTATTAGCCGACAGTAATGAATCTTTAAAAGCGTTGTATTCAAACGGTTTTGCGGGGGTTCGTTTTTCGGGATTAACGCAGGAAAAACCAAAAAAGATGACCAGCAATAAAGCAAAGACAGTTATAGGAAAGGAATGATTTGTCATAATTGGTAAGGCCAACTACAAAATTGCGTATCAAACTGATCACGGGCAATGATTAAACTCAGGAGACAGGAGAATACGGGCACTACCTGTATCTGGCATAGGAAATACTGCCTTTAATGAGGTTATATAAGGCTCCGGCAAGCCAGACCCCCACTGCACCCCATTTTCCGAGAATATCATAGATCAGTTTGATCGGTTTAGGCAGGCTCATATAACCTCCATGGGTTTCAAATTTTGTTATCTGGGAATAGCTTATCCAGGCAATACCGAGGAAGAATAAAAGGCCGATAAGGTTTAAGATCCACATGCCTTTTTCATCAGAAGATCTGTTTGAGGGGGTAGTGTTTTCTTGCATAAAAAGGTTTAAGAAAGAATTTCCGTAGTCATAAATGCCGAAAAGTGAAAGTATAAAATAATCCGGAGTTTTTAACTCCGGATTATCTGTGATCCGGCTGAAATTATCCGGCCGGTTTTATTTGCATTTGTTTGCAGTCCATTCGCTTTCAATGGTCTCATCCATCAACACCCTGGTTTATTGAACGATCATTTTTTTAGTACTGGTGAAGTAACCTGTTTGCATTGTATAAAAGAATATTCCGGCGCTCAGCTCATTTTTATTTAGTTCAATAGAATAAGTTCCGGCTTTTTTGGTTTCATTGAGCAGCGTTTTTATTACCCTGCCCTGCATATCAGTAATGGTGATCTTTACCTGCTGGGTCACCGGTATCGAAAACTCGATCGATGTGCTGGAATGAAATGGATTCGGATGATTCTGTTCAAGCAAATAGGCATCCTTACTTCGAAGAGTAACGGCTACTATATTCGAGAATTTGTATTGAGCGTTAAGATCCACCTGTTTCAGCCGGTAATAATAGCGCCTGGGAATCAGGTTGCCATCAACAAATGAATAATTGAGCACTGACTGGCTGTTGCCTGCACCATTTACAAATCCTATGTAATTCCAATTGATCCCGTCAGTACTTCTGTATATTTCAAACCCCCTGTTATCTGTTTCCGAAGCTGTCGACCATTTCAGTGTTATATTCTTATCATGAGCTGATGCGGATAAATTCATCAATGTTACCGGTAAAGGGGCACAGGCATTTGAAAGTACTACCAGGGATTGCAATGCACCTGAGACCGAACAGGTATTGGCGTCGGAAATACCTGTAAGATTGAATATGGTAGAGCCGGCTCCGTTAAAAACAACATCCACCCAGTAATTGGCATCATGATATGATTCATTGGGGAATACGCCGCCGTTGCCGTATTTATATAATCCGTTTGGACCATCAGTACCAGTCTGAAGAGCAGTAAGGGGAGGGTTAACTACAGCATTGCTCAGACCGTATTCGGTAAAGGCATAATCGCCATTGGGCGCATGATAAGATGCGATATAGGTAGTGTTGCTATCAATAGTAACCGGAGAGGCGAAATTTGCCTGCTGCCATCCGCTATTCGAAATATTAGTGAATGTACAGGTGGCCAGCAAGGTTCCGTTGGCAGACCATAGTCGGCCGGTATAAGTGGCGCCATTCGGCTGTTGCACCCTTTTGTAAAATCGAATACCGGTAATGGTACCCGCAACGGATGAACGGAATTTGACACCCAGTTCAACTGCTGAATTATCCAGTGCTGCAGGATCACCGCCAACAGTGCTGTTGCTCCATATGGTGGCGGTAGTGTTAGCAGGTGCAAGAATACCGGTATTAAAAGGGACCCCGCTGACAACATTATTATAAGTAGTTCCATTTATTACCAGGCTAAAGGGCCCTGTGCCGGAACTGCTGGTGAATCGCAGGTTTATACTCTGGTTGGAACAGTTATTCGCCAATTGGCTAAGGGTGCCTGCCGGCAATGGATTGATGGTTACGTTGGCGGTACTCAGATTTCCACCGGTATTACTACAGTTATTGGCATCAATGATACTCGTAAGGACGTAGCTAAGCGATGTTTCATTGGGTGATACTTCGCTGAATAAGACATCTACCCAGTAATTTGCCGTATTACCGCCATCAGGGAAACCTCCGCCGTATTTATATACACCATTGGGGCCATCGATTCCTGCCTGAAGGGCCGTAAGCGGACCGTTGGTGACGCCACTGTTTAAGAAGAATCCCGGGCTGAAGGCAAAGTATCCATTTTGTGAAAAATAGGAGGCGATATAAGTCGTATTTGCCTGAATGAATACAGGACTTGCAAACCTTACTTCCTGCCAGCCGCTTGCTGATTCAGAGGTAAATGTCGCCGTGGCCAATTGTGTTCCGCCGGCAGTCCAAAGTGAAGCAATATGAGTGCCTGTATTGGTAAGTCCTTTATAGAAACGTATTCCTGAAATGTATCCACTACTGGATGACCTGAACTTTGTTCCAATTTCAATTGGTTGATTATCGGTCACACTTGGGTTGGCAGGAGAACCGGTATTACCCCAAATGCTAACTTCCGCTGTATTGATGGTGGCAAAGATCTGGCCCACATTAATGTTTGAATAAGAGGCACCATTAACAATTAAAGAATAGGGTGCCTGTCCGGTAGCCGATTGAAGGGTCAGGTTCACCGATCCTCCTTTGCATACCGGTGTTGTAGCTGTAATAGTAGCGACAGGAGGATTACAGGTAGCATAATTTGCAATGTAATCTCCGTTCGCTGCATCAATAAATGCGTACAATATCCCTTTGATGGTTTGACTACTGTAAGTTACCGGGTTGCCATTTCTTGTGATAGATGCAAGGGAGCCGGCACTGGATTGAACCGGTATCATGGCTTTAAGTTTCTGCTGCCCGGCATTGTTCACAATACTAAAGGTTAACTGGTTGCCGCTCCATGCCAGCGAACTAAAGGAAGAGTTATTTCTGCCGTCAAGCCAGTTAAGCATTTGCCTGGCTGAAATGACAGGGACCTCATGAGCAATGGCAGAAGCGATGATGGCATCGGAACCGGCGGAAGTTCCGGCATCTGTGTGCATGTTGGCACAAAATACTCCGTAATAACCTTCCGGGCCGGTTGCTTTATCAAGCAATGAATTGCAGAAATTAGAATAACTAATGCCTGATTCATCTGTCATTTGTGTTGTAACCTGGTAACAATCTATCAGGGAACCATTAAGGTTGGCGAAGCGCATAGGCATACCCGAACCGGTGAACATACCGGGTCTGTCCAGGATCCATGCAGCAGGCCAGTAATAATAATTCACGTCAAGCCTTATTCCGTTGGCTGCCTCTACTACAGCTTCTGTAGCCCAGTCACTCCATGCTATGCAATGCGTACGGTTGGTAGTGGATACTGAGATCCCCGGGAAAGCTGCAGCCAGATCTGCTGACTGGCTTACAATGTCATTTTGAAGTGAGGGAGCTGTCCAGTTATTACATCCTGTATTCACGTGTAAGGCAATCTCAAAACCCTGGCCTTCGAATGTTGCAGCCTGTGCGGCGCTCATAGGTGTATTTGGATATATATATGAGCTGCCGCGAATGGCCGTCCAGTCAGCCACTGCATCGGGTGTATTGGATGGACTTAAGGCAAGGTATTGGTTAAACCGATCCGTAGTTCCGTTGGTGGCATGATCGTCACCGGTCATTACTACGGCGGCTTTAAGTCCTTTCGGTAAGAACCAGAAGCGGGGCAACGGTTTTTTGTGGAGGTTATTATTGATGATGATATTTGTTAATAAACGCATCTGTTCATCTGCCTGCGGAATAGCTATCTTATTAAAATCGATCCAATCAGGCTGTGGATCACCCGCTTTATTGCCATAAAAAAGATCATTGGAGCGAATGGGTGCAGTACCATCTCTTTCATCAGCCGACCATGCGGGGTTGCCCTGTCTTGTATAGATAACAGATTTTGCAAGATCATACATAAAAGCAACGGCAGAACCTCCGTTGGCACCTGCCAATTTAGATGTTACGGCAGGATAGGATGTTGCTGTAGCAGCATCAGAATACAAAGTCGCAAGACTGGTTGCTCCATTTAGGTTATACAGATCGGCTGTTCCGTGAAATTGCATCGTCTGGTTTACAATACCGATGCCCGGACCACTGGCAGTATTTACCAGCAGGTATTTATCAGACAAAATATTCCCGGTGCCTGTAATCCCTAACAGGGAGGCAAGTTGCGCGTCAGGTTTCATTGCGATCAGCGTACCACCGTCATTTACCCAATTGGAAAGCATGGTAACCTCTGCTGAGGAGAGGCTCATTTCACCAAGGACTGCTACATCATAGTTATTTAAAACAGTGGAATTGACGGCTGAAATATCCAACGCCGAAAATTCATTCAATCCTTCTGATCTTAGTATTTCAACAGGGTACCTGCTGAAGGGATTAGTGGATTTACTTATGACCAGTATTGGGCCTCCGGGTCCCTCAGAGGGATCAGGTGTATTGATTACAGTAACCAGTATGGCGCTGGAAGAAGGAACATTGCCGGGGGTTTCCATATTTCCGCTATCATCAAAACTGCGGCATTTAATGGTCAGGGGTCCTGTAACTGTCGGGGTGAATGTATAGCTCCAAAAATTAGTTCCGTTGGCAGCCTGCCAGGTGGTACCCCCGTCAACAGAAATCTCTACCCCGGCAACTGTATTGGCATCTGTTGAAGTTCCGGTGATGGTAAGCGGAAGACCGCTGAATATATTGCTGTTATGAACAGGAGTTGTAATAGTGGATACTGGTGCAGTAATATCCGTTGAGGCGGTTGCCGCAACAAGACCTGATTGCAGGGAACCAGGCTGTACTGTCATATCCGCAAAAAGATTTACGGTAGCTTGCTGCATTCTTATATCTTCCACAGAACTGCCCCCATCATGTACGCCGTCAAGTCCCCATGACCATTGTACAGTTCCGGCGCCAAACACCCATGCACCAGATGAATGTTTATATAATGAAAGCTTATGCGTTTTTCCTGATATGTTGGAAGAAGAAAGTAATATCCTGCCAGAGGGATATTTTCCATTGGCCTGTTCCCAATCCAGCTCATATCCAAGGGTATTATCTGAAAGTGTGGCTACCTGACCTTCCGTAAGTGCAGTGATACTTGTATTCCTCCAGAAGCGGAGATCCTTTTGTGCATAGGGAACCTGGATAGCTCCGGTAGCTCCCAGCCAGCTTATCTGGCCGGTAAACTGATTTTCCGGAAGACAACCATCATTAGGTGCATAGGGAGGGCTGCAACCATCTCTCCATAAACCGGTCCATACGGGAGATGGATCACACTTTGAACCGCATGCGTTTTCGCCCATGGTCCCTTCCTTGTAACAAACCAGTGTGCGATAGGGAGAATTGGAACCATCAATACTGTTTTCCCATCTTGTTTTCCAGTATACTTCATTTCCACTGAAGAAGGCAAGGTGCTTGCCACTGTTTCTTGCAGCTAGTATGTTATCTCTTTCTTCTTTTGACCAGTATTCATCATGGCCTACAGATAAAAAAACCTTGTGGTTTTGCATCAGGGCAGGAGTGCGGGCCACATCAACATCTGTTGTATAATTCAAATTATACCCGTTTTTTTCCAGCCATCTTATCATGGGATATTCTGCGTGGAAAAGCCAGTCTTCTGAAGAAGAACCGCCGCCACCGCCGTTCCTGGTAATAAATGGGCGGTTGTAACTAACTTTCACCGCATGGCCGCCGGGATACGAAGTAGACCCAACATAAAGGCTGTTGCCGCCATACACATTATAAGCCTGCCAGGTTGCATCCGAGGTCTTAAAAAGAAGATCCGCGGTACTGTTATCGTCCCTTACAACAAAGGCAATATGACTTGCTCCCTGGTTATCTGTTCTTGTTAGCCTGGCAATATAAATTCCGGGAACCGCATTGGCCGGAACAGCCCACGATACACTGACAGACCAATTGCCGCAATCAACCAAACCGGTTGATGCATCTGATAAAGCTGATGGTTGAATGGTTCCTGTGTAATTGCCAAGATTGGTGATCAACCTGGCACCATCACCGTTGTAATAACCAAGACGGTAAATTCTTACTTCATAATTGGCTCCATCGGTAACATTGATCTTAAAGTCAATAGTATTTCCTTTATTAACACTGATAGAGGTGGCATAGCCCTGAATGGTCATATCACCCGCGCCTGTAATATCCCACTCGGAAGCTGGATTTCCTGGTAAAGCATTTTCGGTTACAATCGGGTTTTGAGCATCGATATGCAAACTGCATATTACAATCAGGAAGGCAGAAAATATTTTCCTGCAAAGGCCAGGATAGCCTAGGGTTAGGGACATGACGGTTAGGATTAATCGTTAAAAAAAGTGGTTGTCCCAATGGAGTATAGGCTTCTGAAGGTTTTATTTAGGAAGTGGATAGGGATGTGGTGAGATTAGCTCTGCAGACCGAAAAGATTGCGAATCTGCATTCTCATAGATGGGACGACAAATTACAATAACATTATTGAAAGTTCAAAGACTAAGCGTATTTTTTTCCTCCTGCTGGAAAAGATAAAATACAAGATGTATAAAGGCTGGTCTTATTTTTTCTTCAGCATCGGTGACTAGTAAAACTACGATTCCTGAACAGGCATTTTCTTTTGAAAAAATCGAGGGGTAGAGATATAGATTTTTTATTTAAAGTAATGTCTTATCTATGTTTACCCCAAAAACAAAAAACCCCGTAAATTATTATTTACAGGGTTTTCAATTTGCCTTCTGTGATCCCGCTGGGACTCGAACCCAGGGCCCCAACATTAAAAGTGTTGTGCTCTACCAACTGAGCTACGAGATCGACCTGTTTTCCTCAAAACCGGCTAGATCGGGCGAACCTTCCTTATCCGTTTTTGGGAGGGCAAAAATACGGGTTGCCAAGTTTTGTTCCAAAAGTTTTTTGCTGAATAAGAGAGCAAATATCATTCTTTTTCAAGGTACTGGAGCAATACCTGCAGCATTCGCTGGTAACTCTCCAGCCTGCCATGCTCTGTTTCAATATTGATATAACGAATTCCCCTGGCTCCGCAGTAAACGCTCAGGGAGCCATCTCTTTTCACCCGGGTATTGTCCTGGAGTATACTATTGAATCTTCCTGCTACCATGGCCCGGTAGATATCCTCGTCCGTGGTCAGGGCAATATCATCCGGATCGTTCATGTCCAGGAACTGCACCGCCTGCGCATCATTCGATCGGTCGCCACCAGGCAGGTAATTCTTTATTGAGAAAGAACCTTCAAAATTATTATGCAAAGCCACCACGCAGGAAATATTCCCTGGTATAAGGTCCAGGATCCTTTGTCCGAACTTCTCGATCTCATCCACCGCCCAGGGCATATAAGTGCGTGTCTCCCGCAAAGATCTTTCAATTCCCTCCCGACTGAAAATACGATTGGGATCCACCAGGAATTTCTTTCCTCTTAACCTGAACCGGATCATTCTTTGTCCATTATTCTCCAGTTTTACCAGCGTGCCACCCTGCTGCTCTAATAACAACCTGGCCGCCTGCACCGAGGTAAATTCATTATCATGAAGGTTGAGGTAAAGAATATGCCGATCATTTCCATATTGCATGATCCGGATAGGTACACGGGTATCTCCCAATTGATAGTAAACGGTATTATCGGTAGGTATATAAAAAGAAGTGGAGAATATCATGGCGCTGCTGTCCGCAGGTTGCGACCAGGCACTTAAACAAAACAATAAGGCGAATAGTAAACTTGGTGGTTTCTGCATTCGGTGAAGCTAATGTAGGAAATTTGGCGGTCTTCTACCTTGAATAGGGTATTTTGGGTTGAGCTGTTGAGCTGTTGAGAGGTTGAGGATTGAGGGGTGAATAAAGGTGAATGGTGAATACTGAGAATTGAGAAATGTTCGCTCAACAGCTCAACCTCTCAACAGCTCAACTTTCCTAACTAAGTTCTTCTTTCATTTTCTCCATCACTTTCTTCTCCAGCATCAGCTGGGCGAGTTTGATCATGTTGGAGAATGCAAGCGATCCGGAGATACCATGACCAATGATCACTGGTTTTGCTACGCCCAGCACGGGAGTGCCGCCGTAATTCTCAAAATTGAAACGGTTGAAGAATTCATCATCCAGGTTTCTCATTCTGCCCACCTCATACAATGATTCGGCCATTTTCAGCAGAATATTACCAGTGAAACCTTCACAAACCATTACGTCGGCCTTATCCATTAAAAGATCGCGGCCCTCAATATTTCCTATGAAATGAATATGCTTGTTTTCCTTGAGCAGGGGATAGGCGGATTGGGCCAGTAAGTTTCCTTTTCCTTCTTCTTCCCCTACATTGATAAGCGCTACCCTTGGTTTCTCTACACCCAGTATCAATTGGGCATACACGTTGCCCATAATGGCAAACTGGTTCAACTGCTCGGGTTTGCAATCGGCATTCAATCCTACATCCAGTAATATTCCTGAACCACCGCTAACCTTAGGAACAATAGTGGAAATAGCCGGGCGAATAACTCCTTCCAGGGCCTTAATTGTAAATAAAGTACCTACCAGCATGGCGCCGGTATTGCCCGCGCTGATGAAGGCATCCATTTTTCCGGAAGCCAGTAACTGGAAACCAACAGCAATAGATGATTTAGGTTTCTCCTTTAGGGCGCGGGTAGGGGAATCGTCCATATCGATCACCTGTTCTGTACCAACAATGGTCAGGTGATCGCGGGAGATCCCTTCTTCGTCCAATAAATTTTCAATGGTAGTTTGATCTCCGAGAAGGAGAAGAGAGGCGGGGGTACCGGTTGACTGAAAGTAAAGCGAGAGGCCCTTCACTGCTTCCAGCGGAGCATAATCACCTCCCATCATGTCTATACCGATAGTCATTGTTCCACAAATAAAAAAATACCATCCCGGAAGGTTCCGGGATCGGTATTTAATGAGTTAAGAGGGATAAATTACTTTACTACGGTCTCAGCTACAACCTTGCCTTTATAGTACAACTTACCTTCACTAACGTGTGCACGGTGACGAACATGTGTTTCGCCGGTAGTACTGTCGGTAGTTAAGGTGGAGGCAACCGCCTTGTAATGTGTCCTGCGCTTTGCGCTTCTTTGCTGACTATGTCTGCGTTTCGGATTTGGCATATCTCTAAAATTAAAAAGTCAATATTTATTTTACGTTCTTATTGGTCCAGCCCTTTGAATTTCTCCAATCCTTTCCAGATCGGGTTCTGTTTCCTCTTTTCGTCTTCTTCGGCTTCCAGCTGTTCCAGCAAAGCCTTCGCGTTCTTGTTGCAATAGGGGCCGTCCATATTTTCAAAAGTACAAACCTTCTGCATCGGAATGCTAAGGTTGATGAATTCATAGATCCAGTCGGCCACATCGATATGGCTCTCGCCATTGCCGATATAATAAACATCCGGATCTTCCTCCTGGCCATTCATCACTTCGGGGTTCTCCACCATCTTAACGGTGATATTGAACTCATCCCAAAGCTCAAAAGGCAGGTTGCTGTTGCAACGATCGCATACCGTTTCCAGCACTCCTCCCACTTCAAATTTCAAAAGCATGAAACTGCTCTTGCGGTCAAGTGATAATTTCACATGAGCCTTGCAGTTATGGAAGTCCTGCTGCTGGTATGCCTCAAAGAACCTGTCGTCGATCACATAATCGTACTCATGGATGCCCGGTTTCAACCCTACAAAAGCTATTTCGAAATCTCTGCGCCGGCTCATGTGCGTACTTTTAAAGAGTGTGCAAAGGTAGGAGAAATAAGCGGAATTTCAGGCTAAATTTCGATTATTTTTGTACTACGGACCTGTTAAAAGGCTGATTTTGAAGATACTTAAAAATTGATGGATTGCAAGCACTACTAGCCCGGATATTTAGCCGCCTTATGAAAAGTTGGAGCTGGCTGCTCCTCATCCTGCTCACGATCGCCATAAAATGGATATCACTCTAT
Source organism: Chitinophagaceae bacterium (assembly GCA_016720565.1). GTDB lineage: Bacteria > Bacteroidota > Bacteroidia > Chitinophagales > Chitinophagaceae > JJ008. The sequence continues at coordinate 1,223,955 of JADKKJ010000001.1, read as the reverse complement.
CCCGATTTTGTGGAAAAAAACTATAGCCTGGCTGCTTACCCGTTGATTTCCAGGGTACAACGTTTGCTATTCGGCTGGATTCCTTTTAGCCTGGGCGATGTGGTCTATGGTTTTCTCTGGCTGGTGGTGTTTTATAAGACCTGGATACTGATCCGCGACCTGTTTCGTAAAAAAGTGAACCGGGCCTACCTGCTCAGCGGAATGCAGCAGATCTTCTTTTTCATACTGTTTGTCTACGTTTTTTTCAACCTGCTCTGGGGCCTGAACTATAACCGCACCGGTATTGCCGGGCAATTGGGACTGGAAGTGAAGAAATATGCTGTGGCCGACCTGGATACCCTGACCGGGGCCATTCAGTCAAAGCTGAACTATTATGCACAATTCGTGACTAAAGAACAACGAGATTCATTTAATAAGAAAAGCCGGTTGTTTTATACAGCAGGACTGGCCTACCAGGATGCAGCGAAGAAATATCCGTTCTTATCTTTTAAGGGGAATTCCACCAAGCCTTCTTTATACAGTTACCTGGGTAATTACCTGGGTTTCCAGGGATATTATAATCCCTTCTCCGGAGAAGCGCAGGTGAACACCACGGTGCCGCGATTTATTGAGCCCTTTGTCACCTCGCACGAGATCGCGCATCAGTTAGGTTATGCCCGAGAGAACGAAGCTAATTTTGTGGGATTTCTCGCTACCCATCGATTTCCCAACAATGCCTTTCTTTATTCTGTGTATTATGATATGTATAATTACTGCATCATTGAATTAGGCAGTTATGATACAACCCTGGCCCATGCCTCTGTGGAGAGATTGCATCCGCAAGTGAAAAAAGATATAAAGACCTATCGGGATTTTTATAAGCGATACAGAAACCCTGTTGAACCCATTGTGATGTGGGGTTACGGGCAATTCCTGAAAGCGAATAACCAGCCGGAGGGGAAGAGGAGTTATAACGAGGTGGTGTTGTGGTTGGTGGCTTATTATAAGAAGTATGGCGTAAGCCAGCTGTGAGCTGTGAGCCATGAGCTATGAGCTTTAAGCAAACTATTAAAGTTTTTAATTGTAACTTTTATTATGAGTAACACTGCAAAGCTGATAATAGCCATTCTGATCCCTTTAATAGTTGGATTTACTAGTGGATTTTTTACTGCCGGGAATGTAACTGGCTGGTATCAAACAATTCAAAAACCATCCTGGAACCCACCAAGCTGGATCTTCGGCCCGGTATGGACCACCCTCTATATTTTAATGGGGATTGCGCTTTTTCTGGTCTGGAGATCTGACGCACCTGATAGTGTAAAAAGAACAGCATTCATTTTATTTGCCGCACAGTTAGTATTTAATTTCTTTTGGTCGTTGATATTTTTTGAAATGCATGAACCAGGTTGGGCGTTCGCAGAGATCGTTGTAATGTGGATATTGATCTTGCTTACCATTTTTTCATTTGGGAAGATCAGTTCCCTTGCGGCCTGGTTGCTGGTTCCATATATCAGTTGGGTAAGTTTTGCAAGTATTTTAAATTATACCATCTGGAGATTAAACAGCTAGGCATTCGATGGGCTCAGGTCTAGCTCACAGCTCACTGCTCATGGCTCACAGCTAGAACTTATTCTTCCACATCATACTCTCCACCGGCACATCGGGCTGATGACTATACTTGGAGTTTTTCTTCTGATCATATTTGATCTCTATCTCACCCTCTACCGGGAAATAGATCAGTTGTCCGATAGGCATGCCTTTATAAACTTTCACCGGTTGTTTCACGGATATTTCCAGGGTCCAGTTGCCACAGAAGCCAACATCGCCTTTACCTGCGGTGGCGTGTATATCGATACCTAAGCGACCGGTAGATGATTTTCCTTCCAGGAAAGGAACATGGGCATGGGTCTCGGTATATTCCAGCGTTACCCCTAAATAGAAAATATGCGGGTAGAGAACGATGCCTTCATCGGGGATCTCAAACAATTCGATCTTATTATGCTTTTTCGCGTCGATCTGGTGGTCTTTATAGGTGGCCAGGGTCTTTCCCAGGTGCACATCATAGGAGTTAGAACCCAGGCATTCGCGATCGTAAGGAACGACCTTTATAGTGCCTTTCTCCATTTCTTCCAGTATCCGCTTGTCGGAAAGTATCATTTTCTATCTTCGGTTTGGTAACGTCACAAAATAAAGATGAAACCCTGATTCATGCCGGTTATTTATCAACAACAAATAAACGAAGACTGCCGCCTGGGTATCTGGAAGATCGAGGAGACAGAGGAATTCTTCAAGGGTAATGTGCCCCTGCACCGGGATGTGACGCATCCACATAAACGATTACAGCATCTGGCCGGCCGATTCCTGCTGCAATATCTTTATCCTGATTTTCCCTATTCGCTGATCCAGATAGCAGATACCCGCAAGCCTTTCCTCCCGAATGAAGAATATCATTTCAGCATTTCTCATTGTGGCGATTATGCAGCCGCTATTGTAAGCAAAACACATAGGGTCGGGATCGATGTGGAAGAACCCAGAGAGAGGATCTTTAAGGTGGCAGGCAAGTTCTTGAGTGAAAAGGAAATGGCAATGGTGAATAGTGAATGGTCAATAGTGAATAGGTCAATGGTGAATGGCGAGAACCCGGAACCCGGAACCCTGAACCCTGAACTTTTAACCCTGCTCTGGTCTGCCAAAGAATCCATTTTTAAATGGTATGGTAATGGGGGAGTGGATTTCGCGAACGATATTCAGTTGAATGGTATGGATAATGAAAACAGGCAGATCGATTGCTATTTTGTAAAAGCGAATGCAGAAATGAAGGTCAGTTATGAATTATTAGATGGCTTGATTTGTTCATGGGTGATCTTTTGAGCAGCTAGCTACTAGCTGCTAGCCGCTAGTAGCTAATCAAGTAATTCTGTATTTCCGTCCTCTAGTAAGTTAAGATCGACATCCATTCCTGAAATGCCTTCAATGGAACCGCGGATATGGGCCGCATTCAGTAATACTTTCTCTAATTGTTTTTCCCTTGCTTTCCATAATTTCTCCATGGCATCGCGTTCTTTCTGTATAGAAAGTTTCATCGACATAAATCCTTCGCGGATGGCCTTCCATTGTTCGGCGAATTCGTTGGAGGTAAGATAATCGTAGAGCAGGTGCATTTTATCGCCGCGGTTCTCATTGCTTCTGTTGGCAGTAGCGATCCTTATCACCCCATCCCGCAAAACAGCGGATAAAGCTTTTACTTCACTAAAACTACAGATCCATACCCCGTCTTTTATCCCAAAAAAATCCATATCCTTAGGCATGGATTTCGTAACGATCACTGCTATTTCAGCACCCTGGCTGCGCATATCGGCTTTTAGTTTCTCTATCCATTCATTAGAGAAACTGCTGGTACGCTTGCTTTCATAAATGATCTTGCCGCATTCCTGTCCGAAATTATTTCTTACGACCTGAATGCAATCCGCGCCTTTTACGCCTTTACCAACTTCCTCAATAGAATCAAAGGGAAATGCAGCCTTCAGCATTTCTTCCAGGGCAAGTTCCTGTGCCTCACCCTGTGATTGCATGGATCCCTGCTCGGCTTTTCGTCTCATCTCTTCGGCCAGCTTTTTCTGCTGCTCAAACTTTTCTTCCATCTCTTTAAGACGAAGCTGGTATTCTGTTTCTTTTACCTGCATTCTTTGCTCTTCCTGTCCCCTGATCTCCAGTGATAATTTTTCTCTTTCTGATTGAAGCTGCTTCTGCACATTAAGTTCAAGCTCTGCTTCTTTATTCTTCAGATCCTGTTCTTTTTTCAGGTATTCCACCTGCTGTTTTCTCGCCTCCGCCAGTTTTTCTTCATTCTCCTTATTGTTCTTCTGAAGCATGCTGAGTTGCTGTTCAAAATCGGCAGCCAGATTCTTGCGAATATTCTCTTCCAGGCTGGATTGGATCTTTTTGCGCTCTTCTGTCAGCCTGACCTCGTATTCTTCATTTTTCTTCTTCTGCCACTCAATGGCTTTGCGGTTCAGTTCTTTTTCCACTTCCTCCCGAATGGCATCGGTGGGAGCAAATTCATGCTTGCAATTGGGACAGGTGATATTTGTAGACATACCGGGGTTTAAAGCTCAAAAGTAGGGCATAGGGCGGTGCCCGCAAATTGACCATGGCAGTTAAGGCGGATTTTTTTATTTTTAAGGAGAATGTGGAAGGATATTAAATACCTGCTTGCCTATACCATCCCTTATTCGGGATTTTTCGCTATTTACTATAATGGCGTATGGAGCTGGACCACGGTCATAGTGGCTTTTGTTCTTATACCCATTTTGGATATAGTACTGCCCACATCAACAGCCAATATTCCTGCAGAGCAGGAAGCCTCCCGATCTAAGCTATTATTTTTTGATATACTCTTATTTCTGTCAGCCCCCATTTGTTTTGGTTTGATCTGGTATTATTTTCATACAGTAAGCAGGGTGGAACTTGCAAATGCCGACCTCTGGGGAAAAACGCTTTGTACCGGGGTAGTGCTGGGCGCTTTGGGAATAAATGTATCCCATGAATTAGGTCACCGTACTAACCGCCTGGCCATATTTTTCGCCAAGGCCGGATTACTGCCTGTTCTTTACCAGCATTTCATTATTGAGCATAACCGAGGTCACCATAAAAATGTAGCCACCGATGCGGATCCTGCCACGGCCCGTAAAAATGAATGGCTCTATGTTTTTATTTTTCGTTCTATTGTCGGGCAGTATATCCATGCCTGGAAACTGGAGGCCCTTCGTTTAAATAAACAGGGTAAGGCAGTATTCAGTATTAATAATGCCATGATACGTTTCACCTGCTGGAACCTTCTTTACCTGGCAGGTATTGGTTTATTAGTTGGATGGGCCTGGGTTCCATTTGGAATTGTTATCGCGTTTACGGGCATACTGTTACTGGAGACCATCAATTATATCGAGCATTATGGATTAAGAAGAAATTTACTTCCCGATGGAAAGCCGGAAATGGTGACCCCCAAACATTCCTGGAACAGCGATCATGAAATGGGGCGCATCATGTTATTCGAACTTACCCGACATAGCGATCATCATTATCGCGCCTCAAGGAAATACCAGATCCTTCGGCATTTGGATGAAAGTCCGCAATTACCCACCGGTTATCCTGGCTCCATGCTGATGGCAGCTATACCTCCTCTTTGGTTTGCGGTGATGAATAAACGATTGAAATAAATACAATATGAATAAGAGATCCTTCCTGAAATCAGTGGCCCTTACAGGTATCGGAACCCAATTTGGAATGGATGCCCTGGCCGGGATCTTTCATTCAAAGAAGGGAGTTAGTGCAGCGGAATTGGCGGCCGATAATGATTTCTGGGAGGCCATCCGAAAAGACTATTTATTAAAACCAGATTATATCAACCTGGAGAATGGGTACTATAATTTTCTTCCCCAACCAATACTGGAAAAATACCTGCAGCATATCCGCGATGTGAATTACCAGGGTTCCTATTATATGCGCACCGTGCAATGGGATAATAAAAAAAGAATGGCAGATAAACTGGCGGCCATTGCCGGATGCGAACCGGGAGAATTGGTGATCACCCGGAATTCTACTGAGTCACTGGACCTGGTGATCGGGGGTATGGACTGGCAGAAAGAGGATGAGGCGGTATTTGCTGAGCAGGATTATGGATCCATGCAGGATATGTTCAAACAGGTCTCTGACCGTTATGGTGTGAAACTGGTGAAAGTTTCTGTGCCCAATCATCCTGCTTCCGATGAAGAGATTGTTTCCCTGTATGAAAAAGCGATCACGGCAAAAACAAAACTGCTCATGGTCTGCCATATCATCAATATCACTGGTCATATTCTGCCCATTCGTAAGATCTGCGACATGGCCCATGCCAAAGGGGTGGAAGTGATGGTAGACGGGGCGCATGCCTTCGCGCATTTCCGCTATAAGATCAGCGACCTGCATTGTGATTATTATGGCACTTCATTACATAAATGGATGAGTGTTCCGCTGGGTGCAGGATTTCTTTATGTAAATAAGAATAAGATCTCAAAACCCTGGCCGGTGTTTGCCGACTGGACCACGGATAAAAATAATATCGCGCGGTTAAATCATACGGGCACACATCCCTGTGCTACCGATCTTGCCATTGAGGACTCTATCGATTATTTTAACATGATCGGGGCAGAGCGTAAAGAGAAACGCATGCAGTACCTGCAGCAATACTGGACCAGTCGCGTGAAAGACATTCCCCGCGTGGTGATCAATACACCCCTGTTGGAAGGAAGATCCTGCGGTATAGCCAATGTGGGCATCACTGGCATAAAACCAGCCGATCTTGCAAAAAGATTAATGGATGAACATAAGGTGTTCACCGTAGCCATCGACTATGCCAATGTACAGGGTTGCCGGATCTGCCCGAATGTGTATACTACTACGGAAGAATTAGACCGGTTTGTGGAGGCGATAAAAAAACTGGCTTCCTGAAAATTTCTCATTTAAACGATAATAAAAAAGCCTCTCTTCTGAGAGGCTTTTTGTGCCCTGGGCCGGAGTTGAACCGGCACGACCCTTGCGGATCACAGGATTTTAAGTCCGGCGTGTCTACCAATTTCACCACCAGGGCATCCTTTTCCCACCATTGGTTGAAAAAAAAATCCCCTCTTGTTCAAGAGAGGATCTTTGAGCGGAAGACCGGGCTCGAACCGGCCACCCCGACCTTGGCAAGGTCGTGCTCTACCAAATGAGCTACTTCCGCCTGTTTTGGGAGATTATCCCATTGTTTTAAAAGAGCTAAAGGGACGCAAAAATAAGGGTTGCGCCCTTTTTAAAAAAGAAAAAAGCCAAGATTATTTGTACTTGGGGGTATAAAGCGTGCTTTCCTGCACAGGTGCCTGGATCTTTTCATATCGCTTGGTATACAGCATGAAGCATCCACCAAGGATGAAGCATACCAGGCAGGCTACCTGCAGATAAAAAAGAAAAGCGGAAGAGGATACCCAGTTATGTGTGAAATCGCTGTCCTGTACCTTTTTTAGATCCTGATGGTATTCCTGCTGATTGGTCATACGAAAAAATTTGTGTTGCAAAAATAAGGGTTCAGGCAAAAAAATCAGCTCGTTTTACCCACAATTTCACTGAAGCTGCGTTTTTTAAGTGCAAAATGCTGCCAGGCTATATTTCCATGGTAATAGCCTTTTAGTTTTTTACCCCGGTTAGCAGGCAATTTACTGCGCGACCGATCAACTAACCACCATTTCACAAAAGCCCATTCGGCTTTTATCACTGCCTTAAAATATCCCGGGTCGCCACCAAACAAGGCTTTGAATGCTGAGATTATATCCAGGCCCAGCCTTAAGGGCATTACCCATAGTCTTTTTACCAGTGGAAGGTTCTTGGATAACATGATCCGGTTATTTCGAAAATTCAGGAAGGTCTTTAATGAATCTCCCTGAGGTAGGGTGCCCCCGCCCACATGGTAAACAATAGCTTTAGGGCAGGCATAGATCTCATAGCCGGCCAGCTGCATCCTCCAGCAGAGATCGATCTCTTCCTGGTGGGCAAAAAAGAATTCATCAAATCCTTCCATTTCATGGAATACACGGGCGCGGATGAACAGGGCGGCCCCTGTGGCCCAGAATACCGGGCAGCTATCATCATACTGGCCTTTATCTTCTTCACAGATATTAAATACCCTTCCTCTCACAAAAGGATAACCCATGCTGTCCATCCATCCTCCGGCGCCCCCGGCATATTCAAAGAATCGCTTGTCTTTTTGCCATAATAATTTGGGCTGGCAGGCGGCAATATTTTTATTCGTTTCCAGCAAATTTACCATGGGCTCCAGCCATCCACTGGTCACTTCCACGTCGGAATTCAGCAATACATAATAATCGGATTCCACCTGCTTCAGCGCTTCGTTATATCCTTTAGCGAAGCCATAGTTCTTATCGAGGATGATCAATCGTATTTGAGGATACTGTTCTTTAAGAAAGGAAACAGAATCATCTGCAGAAGCATTATCGGCTATCACGATCTCCATTTTTCCATAGGAAGTAGCCAGCAGGAAAGGCAGGAACTGTTCCAGGAATTTCCGGCCATTCCAGTTCAGTATAACAACAGATACAAGAGGGAGATGATCCAAGAGAAGAATTTATTGGGCCAAAAATAAGGTAACTCTAATAATCACGATATTTACCTTCATGATCAGGCAATATTTAAACCTGCGGACCTTCCTGGCCATTGTGGCGATATTCATCGTTAGCGGTACCATCATTTATTCCCAGTACCTGGCAAGGAAAATTGAAAGCGATGAAAAGATCCGCGTAGAGCAATGGTTGCTGGCGGGAAAATTCATCAGTTCGCCTGATAGTCTCACCCCCGATATAGGTTTTGCCACACGTATCATTACCGACAATAAGACCATTCCCATTATTGAAACGGATGAGAATGACAAGATCACTCAATCGGTGAACCTGGATTCGGTCAAATCGCTGGATAAAAAATACCTGGAGGCCAAACTGGCTGAATTCAAGGGGAAGCATGCCCCTTTTGAATGGCAGGATCCCCGCGATTCCACCATACGTAACCGTTATTATTATGGAAACTCACAACTATTGGATGAAGTGAGATATTATCCATTGATCCAGCTGCTGATCGTTGCCCTGTTCATCCTTATTATCTTCCTTTCTTTAAGAGGGAGTTATCGTTCCAGCCAGAACCAGGTTTGGGCCGGTATGGCCAAGGAAACCGCGCACCAGTTAGGCACCCCGGTATCCTCTTTGGAGGGCTGGGTGGAAATGCTGAAAGAAAAACAGATGGATCCCCAGATCCTGCAGGAACTGGAAAAAGATGTGAGTCGTTTAAGGCTGGTATCTGATCGTTTTGGAAAGATCGGCAGCCGTCCGCAGTTGGAGGAAACCGACCTGGTGCAGCAGATCCGACATATGGTGGATTACATGAAGAAAAGGGCCACGGGAAAGATCCAGTTCCTGATGGATACCCATAATGACAATATGATCATCGCAAGGATATCCCCGCCTTTATTTGACTGGGTGATCGAGAACCTTCTGAAAAATGCGTTGGATGCTATGGAGGGAAAAGGTTCCATAACGGTGGATATTCACCAGGACCCTGAGAAGGTTTATATTGATGTGACCGATACGGGAAAAGGAATCAGTAAAGCCAATGCGGCCAGGGTATTCAAACCAGGGTTCACTACGAAAAAAAGAGGCTGGGGATTGGGACTAAGTCTTTCCCGCAGGATCATTGAAACCTATCACCGCGGTGAGATCTTTGTAAAACATTCCGAGCATGGGAAAGGCACCACTTTTAGGATCGTGCTAAAGAAATAATATTTACATTTGCATCCCTAATAATTAATGATCAGTAATGATTAATTGTATTTCAAATGCCCAGGTGGCGAAATTGGTAGACGCACTACTTTGAGGTGGTAGCGCCCGAAAGGGTGTGCTGGTTCGAATCCAGTCTTGGGCACTTTAACCCTGCAAGATCTTTGCAGGGTTTTTTATTTTTAAAATGGAAACAGGCCATACTACTTATTTCTATTCTATTGGATTAGAAATGTTTACCTCCATGTTGCCAGTTAAAATGTAGAATAATTGGACTTTTGGGGCAGGTTGCCTGATTAACTGTTCGCCATATATTAATTTTGCAGAAGATATATCCAAAGATGTATCTTCTGCAAACCACCTGTTTAAATTCATTGCCGGGTTATTCTCCCTTTTTCGACCTGAAAACCCGGGAAGTAAATAACAAATCTAATGAAGCCCCACCTTTCCCAGGATAAAGGTGATATTCTCCAGCTTTTTATTGAGAACAGTCCGGCTGCCATAGCTATGCTTGACACAGACCTCCGTTACCTCTTAGTAAGTAAAAGGTGGATGCAGGATTATGAGTTAGGTGATCAGAATATCATAGGCCGTTCGCATTATGAAATATTTCCGGAAATTCCCGAACGATGGAAAAAGATCCATCAGCAATGCCTTGCCGGCACTTCTCAACGAAATGACGAAGATTCTTTTGTAAGAAAAGACGGGCAGATCACCTGGTTAAAATGGGAGATGCATCCCTGGAGAAAAGAAAATGGAGAGATCGGCGGGGTGATCATGCTGACAGAGGTGATCACCAAAATGAAGGAGGCCGAACTAAAATTCCGCAACCTTGTAGAACAGACGGGGGTAGGGGTGCACATCCTGCAAAACAATAAATTGGTTTATGTAAATCCCCGTTATGCGCAGATGTTCGGGTATGAAGCAAATGAGCTTATCGGCAAAATGAATATTGAGCAATTGATCCTGCCGGAGGACTTTCCCATTTTTATACATAATAGATCATTACGCGAAAATGGGGAAAAACTGGACGTGAAATATGAAATACGCGGGCTGAGAAAAGATGGCGGAATCATCTGGATAGAAGCACATGGTTTAACCACCTTGTATAATGGCAGTACCGCATTGATAGGTACCTATCTCGATATAACGGAGAGAAAGAACGTGGAACTGGAGCTGATCCGGAAAAATGCGGAGATCAAAGAAAGAGTAAAGGAACTTGCCGGTCTCTACCGCATTTCGGAGATCGCAAATAATCCTGAAAAGAATATAGATGATATTTTTAATGAATGCCTGAAGGTCATTCCCCCCTCATACCAATACCCTGAGATCACCTGTGTAAGACTATTTTTCCATGGAAAAGAATTTACTTCTGCTGGTTTTACAGAGACCAGCTGGAAGCAGGAAAAGATCATTGTATCTAATAATGAACCTGCCGGGAAAATAGAGGTATTTTATAGAGAGGAACGCCCGGTTGAGCAGGAAGGGCCTTTTCTTAAAGAAGAGCGTTTACTTATCAATTCTATTGCTGATATACTTGGCAATTCCCTGGAAAGAAAAAAAGCAGAGAAAGAGGTATTAAAATTTAACCGCCTTTATCAATTCATCAGTGAGATCAATAGTTGCATGTTAAAGGCCAGGACAGCAGAAGAACTTTATAAAGATGCCTGCCGGATCGCAATTGAAAAAGGATTGTTCCGAATGGCCTGGATCGGTATCTACAAGGAAGACCTGGAAAAGGTGATCCCATTTTGCTGGTATGGACATGAAGAAGGTTACCTGACCAATTTGCAGATTAAAGGAACCGATAAACTCGCGGCCGGCCGGGGCCCCACAGGGCGTGCCATCAGGACAGGACAGTACCAGTACTGTAATGATATAAACAACGACCCCAGTATGAAACCCTGGCGGGAAGAAGCGCTGAAAAGGAACTATCATTCCTCTATTTCTATTCCGGTAAACATTAATAATAAACTTACTTCCCTGTATACCCTGTATATGTCGGAGGCATTTTTCTTTAATGATACGGAGATCAAACTTCTTTTGGAGGTGGCTCATAACCTGGCCTTTGCGCTTGATAAAATTCGGTTGAAACAATTACGTGAGGAGGCCGAGAACCAACTAAAAGAAAGTGAGGATAAGTTCCGGGGCCTGGTAGAGCAAACGATAGCCGGCGTATACATTTTGCAGGATGGCAAGTTCAGTTATATCAACCCGGGCCTGGAGAAAATAACAGGCTATACCCTTGAAGAGCTGAACCAAATGGATATAACCGGGCAGATCATAGATATGAGAAGGGAAGGGGTGATCACCGAAAAGAAATGGAATGAATACTCATCAGTTGATACAAATCTTTTCAGTTTCCGGTTCATCAGAAAGGACGGTGCCACCATTTACCTGGAACTCCGCAATTCTATGATCCATTATGGGGGGAAATTTGCGACCATTGGCACGGTGCTGGATATTACCGATCGCATGGAAGAGGAAAAACATATTGAAAAAGCGGTTACAGATGCCCAGGAAAGGGAAAGAAGGGAGATAGGAATGGAAATGCATGATAACGTGCAACAGTTACTGGTAGGTTCCCTGCTTACGATCGATTATGCCCAGACCTGTTTGGAGGATAAGGAATTAATTGGGTCCATTCATACAAAACTGGAAGGATACATCCGCGAGGCCATCAGTGAACTCAGACGGCTCTCCCACCAGCTGGCTCCTTCCATAGGTTCGGAAAGCGATTTTAAAGAGAAGGTCATTGATATGATCTCCTCCATGAAATTGCATTCCCGGATCCATGTTAGTGTGGATATACCCCATTTCAGGAAAAAAATAAAAGAGGATGTTCAACTCTCGCTTTACCGCATACTGCAGGAACAGTTCTCAAATATCCTGAAATATGCGAAGGCTAAAAATGTTTGGATCAGGGTGGAGAAAAAAGAAGATAAGATCAGTATGGTGATCAGGGATGATGGGGTTGGGTTTAAGATCTCTTCTAAAAAATCCGGGATAGGACTTGAAAATATCCGGCGCAGGGCTAATGTGCTGGATGGATCGGTAAAGATCATTTCTTCTCCGGGAAATGGTTGCGAAGTGTTTGTGGAAATACCGCTCTCTTCTTAGCAATATGAAGCTTTACTGGCCGAATACATAGCTGTACTCTATCTTACCAGTCAGTTTTTTCTGTTCATTGAACAGGGCCTCCTTGGTCTTTAGTCCTGCTTCGTTAAATATATATCTCCAGATCAGGTAGCTTAAATGGAGGTTCGAGGCCGTGGTGATCTTCTGGATCACATGGTCCTTTTCATCATATTCAAACATCAGGTCCGGAAGCAGCTTCCTGAATTTTGTATTGTACCTCACCACATCGGTAAGCCGGTTCCTGTCATCGTAATAATATAGTACAGAACCATTCTCGATCCCTTTTTTATAATATTTCTCCTCACCGGGATTTCCCTGTTCATCGGGACTGATACGGATCTCCATGCTATCTGAATTGTTGATGGTGCGCCACATTTTTTCAGGCTTTCCGGATGCATCATAGATCCATTGATGCAATTCAACCTGGTTAAAATCATTGGCGCTGTCTTTTACTGTATGCGTTACTTTCTGTATCCTTCCCTGTGCATCATACTGGTATTCGGTAAGGGTTCTGATGGCGGAAGAGGAATCGGTAACGCTGACCAGCCTGCCATTTGCATCAAACCTGGAATAATAAGTGGTAAAATTTGATCCGCTTCGTGAACTGTATCTCAGGGCGCGGCCATTCTCCCGCAGTTCCTGTACCTCGGAGAAATCATTGGCCCTTACGCCATTCTCATCAAAGCCAGTTGCGCTCACCATTTTCACCTTATTGTCGTTAAATGATCGCATGAGCCGGTTGGTCTCCTGGGTGCCCAGGATATCATTAAAATAATATTGGGCTCGGGAGGGGGAAAATAAAATGATGGCCAGGACCAGGTGAAGGATCTTCATAGAATTGCGCTGTTTCAGGATCAAAGTTACCCCGCTCAGTTGTTTTCTACTTATTTTTAAGAAAAAATTATAGTGTCCCATATTCCTGAAAGAAAAGAGAAGGATTGCCTTAATTGCGGAACCATTGTTCAGGGCCGGTTTTGCCAGCATTGCGGGCAGGAGAATGTAGAGCCAAAAGAGACCTTTTGGCATATGTTCACCCATTTTTTTTATGATATAACGCATTTCGATAGTAGTTTCTTTCATACCGTCCACCACCTCATTTTCAAGCCTGGCTTTCTTTCCAAACAATATATGCTGGGGAAAAGAAAGGCCTACCTGCATCCAATACGCATGTATGTGTTCACGTCGGCCATGTTCTTTCTTTTATTCTTTAGTTTTTTCCAGGCAAAAGAATCGGAAAGGTCAAATCCTGCAGAACCTGCCAGCAGGGAAAAAAGGGAGAAACTCATCATTTACCTGGAGCAGAAACTTCAGAAGGATAGTACTGATACCGAGGTGAAAAATAATCTGCTATGGCTGAAAGATACCAGCCGGGTGGTTACCAATATGGACATTGCTAAAATGGATGATGCCAGTAACGGGCTTCTTAAAATTTCTAAATCAGACTACAACAGTTTTCGGGAATATGATTCTGCCCAAAAACTGCTTCCCTCCAATAAACGAGATGGCTGGATGGCAAGGCTACTTGTTAAAAGGGAAATAGAGTTAAACGATAAATTCAGGGCCGATCCTGATGGAGCAATGCATAATTTCACAGAGAGTATACTGCATAAATTGCCCTATCTGCTGTTCATCTCCCTGCCCGTATTTGCTTTATTGCTGAAACTGGTCTATCTGCGAAGGAAACAATTTTTCTATGCCGATCATGGGGTATTTACCATCCATCTTTATGTATTCACCTTCCTGGTCTTCCTGCTTATATTTTCTGCAGGTAAGATCGGAACTGCTATTGGCCGTGATCTTGACTTAGTAGTGTTTGTGCTTTTTATGCTGCTGTATTTCTATTTATATAAGGCCATGCGGAATTTCTATGGCCAGCGGCGGGCCAAGACCATACTGAAGTTTTTACTGATCAGTTTCTTTTCGCTGATCATGTTCTCTATTCTCTTATTATTGTTTTTATTATTCTCCGTATTTACTTTTTAACAGGTTTACATGCATACAGCATCAGCAGCGGCTTTTCAGCGACTGGCCATCATAATGGAAGAATTAAGGGAAAAATGCCCCTGGGACCGAAAGCAAACGATCGGGAGCCTGCGGCAAATGACCATTGAAGAGACCTATGAACTGGCGGATGCCATAACAGATAATGACTGGAAGGGCATAAAAGAGGAGTTAGGCGACCTGATGCTTCACCTGCTGTTCTATGCGAAGATCGGCGCTGAAGAGAAAAAATTTGAATTGCCGGATGTGATCAATGGGATCTGTGAAAAGCTGATCAACCGGCATCCGCATATTTATGGAGATGTAAAAGTGGAGAATGCCGACGAGGTTAAAAAGAACTGGGAAAAGATAAAATTACAGGAAGGCAAAACATCGGTATTGGCCGGCGTTCCCCGTTCATTGCCGGCAATGGTAAAAGCCATGCGCCTTCAGGAAAAGGCAAAACAGGTGGGATTTGAATGGGATAACCGGGAGCAGGTCTGGGATAAAGTGGAAGAGGAGATAGGAGAATTAAAAGAAGCCATTGATAAAAAAGATCCCCTGCTGATAGAAGATGAATTCGGGGATGTTCTGTTCTCCCTGGTGAATTACGCACGGTTTTTGCAATTGGACGCCGAAAATGCCCTGGAAAGGACCAATAAAAAATTCATCTTTCGATTCAGCCAAATGGAGGAGGAAGCATTAAAGACAGGCAAGGACCTCAGGGATATGAGCCTTGAAGAAATGGATGCCATCTGGAACTCCATCAAAAAACAACAACAATAAGTGAATACCCGGAAAGGAAATATCCTGTTCAGCAAATATGCCCTGCTATTGCTGGCACTGGTCCTTTTTGGCATCTCGTTTTTTTTTAACAGGGTATATACGAACCGGTCTTCTGTAAAAGCGGAATCCCAGCGACTGGAAAATTATTTACTGGATAAAAAGCTGGATTTCGACGAATTCCTGAAAGATACTGTCCTTCTTAAACGGCTCAGCAGGCATGAAGAAGACCTGACCTCCTTCAATCGCCTGGCAAAAAAGCCCTATGGTATCTATCTCTACCAGCGACGGGAATTTGATCTTCCTGCCCTGGTATTCTGGAACCAGCAGCATATAGTTCCCAGTGCCCAGTTGATACAGGAGGAAAAAGCAGAACTTTTCAGCAAGGAAGCAAATGGATATTATTACATTATCAGACGTAAAGCAGGGCCCAATCTTCTCGCGATTGCCATGGTGCTGGTGCGCTCCGATTTTTTTATTGAGACCAATTACCTGCAGAAAAAATTTACCTATAGCGAAGAAGCGGATTACCGCGTCCAGATCGCAGAACAAAAGACCGATTTTCCCATCCATAGCAGCGAAGGCAAACCCATTTTTTACCTCGAAAAAAAGACCAGCCGTTCCGTTCCTTACAATGACCAATGGAGCATCCTGGTAAGGATAATCGGCCTGATCATTTTCCTTTTATTCCTTCATTCCCTGGCGGAATCCATGGCTGCAGGAGGAGAAAACTGGAAAGGGATCGGCTTTCTTGGCGCTTCCCTGTTATTCCTGAGGGTACTGATCTATTTTAATCCCGGGTTACTGAACCTGCGGCAATTTGAATTATTTGATCCCGCCATTTATGGATCCAACCCGGTGCAACGGTCGCTGGGTGACCTGCTTTTTAATGCTATCCTTTTTTGCTGGTTTGCACTTTTTGCCTGGAGTAAACTGGAAAAGGTGAAAGGGCTGAATGAAGGGCTCAACCGCTCCGCTTCGCGATTAGTATCCATTGTTTGCCTGTTCCTGCTGGTCATTTCAAGCTTTGTACTCACCTCTGTGATCCGCAGCCTGGTGGCAGATTCAAAAATTTCTTTTGACGTCACCGATTTTTTCAGTCTCAATAGTTTTACCGTTGTAGGTTTTGTAGTACTGGCCCTTTTATCGGTGGCTTATTATTATTTTTCCCAGTTATTGTTCCGGCTCATTTTTCCGTTATTTGAAAAGAATTATTTCCTGATCTATTTCGCAATAGGTTTTGCGGGGTTGATCTATCTAAGTACCCGCAGCGGTCCGGATGTTCTTTTTTACCTGCCGGTACTTTTATGGCTGATGATCTATACCTGGCTGATCAACCGCCAGGCGGCTATTTTCCACAAATGGCATGTAAATATTGCCAGTGTATTGTCCTGGATCTTTGTTTTTTCTATTTCCATTTCTGTGATCATGCTGAATGAGATCGAAAAAGCGGAATGGATCAAACGAAAAAAACTTGCTGAGAAACTGGCCCTTCAAACTGACCCTTCCAGTGAGAAGATGATGAGTATTGCCATTCAGTACATCGATAAGGATTTCCTGGAAGATAATTTTGACCGATTCAGGGATCCTGTTGCAGGGAAAGAGCTAAAGGATAGCATACTTCGCGGAAGTTTTTACCTGGATAAATATGATACCCGACTGTATGCATTTGATTACTCGGGCCATGGATTGAATAATGAAGATCCCACCAGTTATGAATCGCTTAATACGATACTGAAAGTGCAATCAAAACCTATTCCGGGTATTGAGGGACTCTATTTCTATGAAACCGGCTATGATAAATTTAATTACATAACCCGGCGTGACCTTCAGGATAGCCAGGGCAGGTCCATGGGGCATTTCTTTATTTTATCCAATCCAAAGAATTACAGTAAGGAGGCCATATTCCCGGAATTATTCCGCCAGTATGGAAACTCCGGCGAGAACTCACCGATCTATTCAAACGCTACCTATGCCGGGGGGCGTTTAGTATCGCCACCGGGCAATTATCCTTTTGCCACCTGGCTAAAGCCGGAAGAACTGCCGCGTGCTGAATATGAACAAAGGCGTAATGGTGAATTTGATGAGTTATGGTATAAGGCCAGTAACGACCGGGTGATCGTTGTCACCAGGAAACGGGAGACCTTCATCGAGACCGTCACTTTATTCTCTTATATATTCTGTTCCTTCCTGGTGCTGGTGGGTATTGTGCAACTGATAGGTATGCTGATGAAAGCCGTTTATGAAGGGCAAAGCATGCGAAGGAGGTTCCAGCTGAATATCCGTTCGCAGGTGCACAGCACGATCATTTTTATCAGCGTATTCTCCTTCCTGGTGATCGGTGCTGCCACGATCTCCTTCTTTATCAGCCGTTATAATAAAAGCAACAGCGATAAACTCAGCCGAACCATGAAGATCATGGTGAATGAGATGGAGAAAAAATTATCCGAGCATAATACGTTTGATGATGTTGTGCAGATCTATGATTCGGTTTCCAATCAGGCGCTGAAAGACCTGGTGAGGGAAGTATCGGAGATACATGGGGTGGATGTGAATGTATATGACCTGGAAGGTAACCTGCAGGTATCTTCAGAGGGACTGGTATACAATAAAGGGGTTTTAAGCAGGAAGATCGATCCTACGGCTTATTACCATCTCAACCGATTAAGGCAGGTACAGCATGCGCAGGAAGAGAGGGTAGGCAACTCCTCTTACCTCAGTATTTATTCACCGGTAAGAGATGAGAAAGGGGTGGTATATGCTTATATCAATATTCCTTATTTCACATCGAGAAAGGAACTGGAACAGGAGATCTCCAATTTCCTGGTCACCATCATCAACCTGAATGCATTTATTTTCCTGGTGGCTGGATTGATCGCGCTGTTCATCACGAACCGTATCACCCGATCCTTCTCGCTGATCAGTGAAAGGATGCGGGAGGTGAACCTGGGTAAAAAGAATGAAGAGATCCATTGGAGTCGGAATGATGAGATAGGAGAGCTGGTGCTTGAGTATAATAAAATGGTGGCCAAACTGGGGGAAAGCGCCCTGGCCCTGGCAAAAAGCGAAAGAGAAGGCGCCTGGAGAGAAATGGCAAGGCAGGTGGCGCATGAGATCAAGAATCCACTCACCCCAATGAAGCTCAGTATACAATATCTGCAAAAGGCGATAAACAATAACCAGTCAAATGTAAAAGAGCTATCAGCCAATGTGGCCAATACCCTTGTAGAGCAGATCGATCATCTTTCCAAGATCGCCGCAGATTTTTCACAGTTCGCGAATATTGGCACTACGCATGTGGAACTCTTCGACCTGCATGAAGTGATCGGCTCCCTGCGTGACCTTTATTTGTCGGATGAAAAAGTGGAGCTGGTATGGTTTCCTACCAGCGAGAAAATGATGTTGGATGCAGATAAGACCCAGATGAACCGGCTGTTCACCAATCTCTTCACCAATGCCGTACAGGCCTGCCAGTTCAAATCTGCCTGCAGGATCGTTGTGGATGAAAAAACAGAGAATAATAAAGCGATCATCACTATTGAGGATAATGGAGAAGGAATACCAGTGGAAATGCAGGACAAGATCTTTGTTCCGAATTTCACCACCAAATCATCTGGTACAGGTTTGGGACTGGCCATGTGCAAAGGAATTGTGGAGCAGGCAGGAGGTAAGATATGGTTCAGGACTGAGGCTGCTGTGGGCACTATATTCTTTATAGAACTTCCACTGGCAACTGTTCAATGATCCTTAATGCCTTTTCATTTTTGCCAGGTATTCTTCAAACATGGACAGGGAAAAACTGCTGAGATTATTTGAACTTTCCACGCCGGCTTTCTGTGCTGCCAGCACGCCATATTTTACATCGTCAAATCCTTCCAATGCATGCGCATCGGGGTCTATGGAAATAAGTACTCCTTTTTCCAGTGCATGGTCAATGTAGCGCCAGTCGATATCCAAACGGCGGGGGTGAGCATTCAGTTCGATTGCCACCTTATTGGCGGCGCAGGCATCAATGATCTTATTATGATCCAGGGGATAACCATTCCTGCTGAGCAGTAAGCGACCGGTCATATGTCCTAATATGGTGGTATGCGGGTCCTCGATAGCTTTGATAAGCCGGGCCATAGCCTTTTCCTCATTCATTTTTAAATTGCTATGAACCGAGGCAATGACCAGGTCAAAGGTTTTCAGGACATCATCCGGATAATCCAGGGCACCATTATTTAAGATATCCGATTCAATGCTTTTAAAGATCCGGAAAGGAGCCAGTTTCCGGTTCAGCTCATCTACCTGTTTATGCTGCTCGCGGATCCGGTCTTCTTTTAGTCCGTTTGCATAGAAAGCCGATTGCGAGTGATCGGAGATCACGAGATATTCATATCCGCGATGAATGCAGGCGGCAGCCATTTCCTCAATAGTATTCACGCCATCACTCCAGTTACTGTGGCTATGGATGATGCCCTTTATATCGGAAGCCTGTATAAGTTGGGGTAATTGGTTCTTCTTTGCTTTTTCAATGATGCCGGGTTTTTCACGTAAGGCAGGCAGGATGAATGGAATGCCAGCTTTATTGAAATATTCGGTTTCATCAGGAGAGTCGACAGATAAACCCGGGAAATTTGTTTCAAAAGCATGAAGAAATTCAGCAGAACCAGTTAGATGGAATAATTCCTTTCCCATGGATCTGCCGCCTGTGAAAAGCCTGAGTTTTAACCCATTCTTTAGTTTATATAATAAACTGCTTGCGGTTTCTTCGATCAGTTCAGGGGGCTGGGCCGTCTGGAATTTTGGTTTTGTTTCCTCGTTAGTTGCCAGCACTACAAATTCAAGTTCATCAAGCGTGAGTTCCTGCCTTCGGTATTTACCGGCAATATGCACTTTATCTTCTCCGAATAATTTTTTAAGATAACCTTCTACCTGCGGATATAATTCTTCCAGTTCTGCGTAGAGGAAATGGCCCTGGTTCAGGAAATAAAATTCAATGGATTGTTGCAGGTTGGCCTGGGTCTTTTCTCCAAAGCCTTTATAAAGGGTGAGGCGGTTCTCATTACAGGCGTATAACAGCTCTCCAAGCGATTCTACCTCCATTTCTTTCCAGATGGTATGTATCTTCTTTGGTCCAATGCCTTTGATGTTGAGCATCTCAATGACCCCTGCGGGTGTTTTAGCGATATACGCATGCAGGATCTCCAATTTACCTGTGTCCAGCATTTCCACCACTTTATTTCCTATGCTTTGTCCTATGCCTTTGATGCCGAATAATTTTTCCCGGTCTATCTCCTGCAACTGCATGGGCAGTTTTTCAATATTGAAGGCGGCAATGGAGTAGGTCTTTGCACGAAAAGAGTCTTCCCCATGTATATCCATGAGCTTTGAGAGGAGGGAGAAGTTTTCGGCAATGCTGTAATTATCCAAGGGGAGAGGTTGAGGGTTTCGAGTTTCGAGTTCCGGGTTCCGGGTTCCGGGTTCCGGGTTCCGGGTTCCGGGTTCCGGGTTCCGGGTTTCGGGTTCAAAAATAGGAAATGCCGGTATACAAGGCTGCTAACTGCTAGCGGCTAGAAGCTAGTAGCTCTATCAAAAGAAAAAGTCCCCCTTGCGGAGGACTCTATTACTTTCTAAAGAAAAGTCGTTAAACTTATTTCTTTTTCTTAGCAGCTTTCTTCTTAGGAGCAGCTTTTTTCTTTGGAGCAGCTTTTTTAGCAGCTTTTTTCTTAGTAGCCATTTTTTTAGAATTTTGGGTTAGTAAAAAATATGGGTTAACGGTATAAAAGTAATTATTTTTTTATACTACCCAAATTTTTTTTCCACAAATCTTTCGTATGGCTGTTTTTGGCATTATGCCCCGGCTTCAACAACGGAGACAAAAGTTCTGTTACTTCTGCCTTTTTTGAATTCAACTACACCATCAGTGAGAGCGAAAATGGTGAAGTCTCTTCCAACACCAACATTCTTTCCAGGATGATATTCTGTACCGCGCTGACGCACGATGATATTTCCGGAGATCGCTGGTTGTCCGCCGAAGATCTTAACGCCAAGACGCTTACTATGTGAGTCACGGCCGTTCTTTACGCTACCTTCTCCTTTTTTATGTGCCATTGTAAACTGTAGTTTATTAGTTATTGTTTTTTCATCGGAAGGTTCTTCCTTCCCGTTGCATCGTAATTAAGCGATGTTGGTTACTTTGATCTGGGTATAATCAGTACGATGGCCTTTCTTTTTGTGAAAGCCTTTTCTTCTTTTATACTTATACGCGATCACCTTGTCGCCTTTAACATGACTGAGGATCTCTGCGTGTACTTTCGCGGTTACCGCGTCACCCATGGATATCTTTCCATCGGCATCTACCAGCAAAACTTCCAGGTCGAGTTTATCGCCTGTATTACCGCCCAGGTGGGGCACGTAAAGGGTCTGGTCTTTTACCACCTTGAATTGCTGACCGGCTACTTTAACTACTGCTATCATATACAATATATTTGTCCCGATAAATTGGGGCAGCAAAGGTAGGGAGAAAACTCCTTATTTCAAACAGGGGCTCAGGTAATTATGGGGGCAATTTACCCCCCATTTCATTAGCCCTTCCTTTATCTTTGTTTGCCCGGATTATCACCAATGGGGGATTTTTCGCATAGTGTATGAAAATCAAGTCGTTTTTAGCTAAACCGTTCGCTTCTTATATATATAAAGGGATGCGCCGTTCCATGGCCATGGCCCTGGCCGACCAGGAAAATATCCTGAAAAATCTCCTGAAAACAGGCCGCGGGACCGATTTTGGCCGTTTTTCACGGTTTTCTGAGATAAACGGGCAGGAGGAGTATAGCCAGGCCGTACCTCTACGGGATTATGAGCAGTTCAAAGAATGGATCGAACAGATCAAGCAGGGAAAGCATAATGTGCTTTGGAAGGGAAGGCCGATCTATTTTGCCAAGACCTCCGGCACCACCAGCGGCACCAAGTATATCCCTATCACCAAAGATTCCATACCCAACCATATCAATACGGCCCGGAATGCCTTATTATGTTATATGGCCGAAACCGGAAATACCGCCTTCGCCGACGGCAAACTGATCTTTCTTTCCGGGTCCCCGGAACTGGAAAGGGTCGGTGATATTCCTACCGGCCGACTCAGCGGTATCGTTAACCACCATGTGCCACGTTACCTGCGATCCAATCAATTGCCTTCTTACGAAACCAATTGCATAGAAGACTGGGAGCTAAAGCTGGGGAAAATTGTGGACGAGACCATTGATAAGAACATGACCCTGATCAGCGGGATACCGCCCTGGATGCAGATGTATTTTGATGAGCTCACAAAAAGAAGCGGAAAAAAGGTTGGGGAACTATTCCCCGGTTTCAGCGTAATGGTGCAGGGCGGTGTGAATTTTGAACCGTATAAAGCAAAACTTTTTGAGAGTATAGGACGTAAAGTGGATACCATTGAATTATTCCCTGCCAGTGAAGGGTTCTTCGCTTTCCAGGATTCACAGGAAGCAGAAGGACTTTTGCTGAATACAAACAGCGGGATCTATTATGAATTCGTTCCTGCAGGAGAGATCTTCAGCGAAAACCCCCGGCGTTATTCCCTGAAGGATGTTAAGATCGGTGAGAACTATGCGCTGATCATAAGTTCTAATGCAGGACTCTGGTCCTATAATATTGGCGACACCGTTAAATTCGTTTCGCTGGACCCTTACCGGATCGTGGTGACCGGCCGAACCAAACATTTTATTTCTGCTTTTGGCGAACATGTGATCGGTGAAGAAGTGGAAGCCAGTATGCTGGCCGCGGCCAAACAACAGGAGGTAAAGATCACGGAATACACGGTTGCCCCATTTGTAAGCAGTGACCAGGGAAGATCTTATCATGAATGGTTCATTGAATTTGAAAAACAACCCGAAGACATGGCGAAATTTGCCGCTTCCCTCGATGAACAACTTCGTCTGAAGAATGTATATTACGATGACCTGATCACCGGTAATATTCTGGAGCCGCTCCGGATAGTTGTTTTAAGGAAGAATGCATTTATTGACTATATGCGATCAATAGGTAAATTGGGCGGGCAGAATAAAGTGCCGAGGTTGAGTAATGACCGAAAGATCGCGGAAGAACTGGAGAGGTTCAGGGTGGAGGAGTTGAGAGGTTGAGGAGTTGGGAAAGTAGAGATGGTTCATTAATAATAAATATGTCGGAAGAAAAAAATAAAAAACGCATAGCGATCTTCGGTTCTACGGGGTCGATTGGTACGCAGACCCTGGATGTGATCGCTGCTAACCCTGATAAATTTTCAGCGGAGGTGCTTACCGCGCAGAATAATGCGGAACTGCTTATTGAGCAGGCCCTGGCTTTTGATCCGCATGTGGTGGTAATAGGCGATGAGAAAAAATACCTGCAGGTAAAGAACGCGCTTGCGGCTACCAGCATCAAAGTATTTACCGGCGTTGCTGCCCTGGAGGAAGTGGCTTCCATGGATATCTATGATATGATGCTGGCGGCCATCGTTGGTTATGCGGGATTGAGACCCACTTTAAAAGCACTTGATGCGGGCAAGGCCCTGGCCCTGGCCAATAAAGAAACGCTGGTCGTGGCCGGAGATATCGTAATGCAAAAAGCATTGGAGAACCGGGTGCCGGTGATCCCTGTCGACTCGGAGCATTCCGCAATTTTTCAATGCCTGGTAGGAGAGACCCGCAACCGTATCGAGAAAGTGATCCTTACTGCCTCCGGAGGACCCTTTATAGGCAGGAAACCGAATTACCTGGTAAATGTTAAAAGAGAACATGCGTTGCAGCATCCCAACTGGAGCATGGGCGCTAAGATCACGATCGATTCCGCTACATTGATGAATAAAGGACTGGAGATGATCGAGGCAAAATGGTTGTTCAATCTTCGTCCCGAGCAGGTACAGGTAGTGATACATCCGCAAAGCATCATACATAGTATGGTACAGTTTGAAGATGGCAGCATCAAAGCGCAAATGGGTTTGCCGGATATGAAACTGCCTATTCAGTATGCCATGGGATTCCCGCACCGTATTAAAAATGATTACCCCCGGCTGGATTTCCGAAAACTGCCGGTCCTGAATTTTGAGGAGCCGGATATAAAGACCTTCCGAAACCTGGCCCTGGCCATTGAAGCCCTGAACAAGGGAGGCAATTTGCCCTGTATCCTGAATGCCGCCAATGAGATCGCGGTATATGCTTTCCTGAAGAACAGGATCAATTTCCTGGATATGACCGCCGTGATCGAGAAAACCATGGAAAAATTACCTTTTATACAACATCCTACGCTGGAGGAATATTTTGAAAGCGACGGAGAGGCGCGTAACTTTGCAGCCGATATCATTAAACTATAATCATTCCCAACCAGTGGTTGGGAAGTTTTTTTACCTATGATTCAATTATTAGCAATCGAATGGGGAACGATCGGCATCAAAGCGGCCCAGTTTATCCTCTCTTTTTCCATACTCATATTATTGCATGAGTTTGGCCATTTTATTACGGCCCGCTGGTTCAAGGCAAGAGTAGAGAAATTCTACCTGTTCTTTAACCCCTGGTTCTCCCTCTGGAAAACAAAAAAAGGGGAAACAGAATATGGACTGGGATGGATACCGCTGGGAGGTTATGTAAAGATCTCCGGTATGATAGATGAGAGCATGGATAAGGAAGCCATGAAACTGCCGCCACAGCCATATGAGTTCAGGGCAAAGCCAGCCTGGCAGCGACTGATCATCATGCTGGGAGGAATTATTGTAAATATCATTCTTGCCATCCTGATCTTTATAATGATACTCTGGGTATGGGGTGAAAGATATATGCCACCTTCCAGCGCCAAATATGGCATTCATGCCGATAGCCTGGCAAAAGCCAATGGCTTCAGGGATGGTGATATGATAACACATGTGGGTGGCCTGCCGCTAAAGGATATACTTAACCTGAGAGGTCAGATCGTTTATAATGAAGGTCCTGCAGAGATAACAGTAATACGTGACGGCAACACCCTGAACCTCCCTTATACCAATGACCTGATCCGGAAGCTGAATACCAGGAATGCAGGTTCATTTGTAAGCCTTCGGGTACCTTTTGTTGTAAAGAGTTTTTCTGCAGGATCCGGCGCAGAAAAAGCCGGCGTTAAAAAAGGAGACCGTATAGTTGGAGTGGATAGTGCTTCGCTGCTTTATTACAATGATTTTACGGATTATATGCAGCAGCAGAAAGGCAGGAAGAGCATTTCATTGAAAGTTTTAAGAGGTAAGGATAGCCTGAGCTATACCGTGAACCTGGATGAAAATGGGAAGGTCGGCGCCTGGCCGGTGGTAGAATTTGATGAACTTGGTTTTCATTCTGAAAAAAAGAAATATGGGTTCTTTGAGGCCATTCCCGCGGGTTTCCGTAAATGCTGGAATACCCTGGGGAAATATGTACAGGGATTGAAGCAATTATTCAATGGCAAGGCTAAGGCCTCTGAATCGGTGGGCAGTGTGATCAGCATTGGAAGTATCTATCCTGATAAATGGGATTGGCAGATATTCTGGACCCTTACCGCGGTGTTCAGCATCGTGCTGGCTTTTATGAATGTATTGCCTGTTCCGGGATTGGATGGCGGTCATGCGCTTTTCACCCTTGCAGAAATGATCACAGGAAAAAAACCAAGTGATAAATTTTTAGAATATGCCCAGATCGTAGGTATGGTATTATTATTGGGATTAATGGCCTATGCGCTGGGGTTGGATATTTTCAGGATGTTCAAATAGTTCCGGGTTTCGGGTTTCGGGTTCCGGGTTCAATAACTCCAAACTCCTAACTCCCGACTAATGACTAAAGACTTTTCTAACGGGGGCGCCCGGTTTTGACAGCATAGCTCTTTGAAAGTGTAAGCATGTACTGCGTTGCGTAATTAGCAGTTTAATCTGAATACGAAAAACACAAATGGCAATACTCAGTATGCCATGGCTGCCTAATCAGTGATTAAGTAGTCATTAGGGCCGCCGGGCCGGTTGATCTGTTACCATGCCCCGCCGCCGACTTAAAAATAAAACAGGTTGCTGCGAACCCAGGCTGTGCCGTTCGCTTAAGACCATACAGCTAAGGAGATGATCGGTTGTCCGTTCCCAGTCTTCTCCCGACAATACAAAATGGAATAAACATGTAGAAAGCTTTCGACGAATATGTTTGGACAGGAGTTCGATTCTCCTCGCCTCCACATTTACCCTTCCGGGCCAGGCCCGGAAGGGTTTTTTGATTAATACACCTGACTATCGGCCAGTTTTACTCAGAAAGGGTATAAGGTTTATCTTTATGTGACGGGTCTGGTCTTGGCCACCTGGATAAATAACGCCTACCTGGTTATCCTGAAGATCTGTATTTATTTTTCATCCTTTTACCTGTTAATTAAACTGATGCTCTCACAAAAAGCGAAGATCCGACTGGGTTATGGGGTCGCCATCCTATTGCTGGGAATTTCTTATGGCCTTATATTTTATAATGGAGTTCAATTGAATCGCCAATCAGGAGGGATATCCCATTCCCTGCTTCGTATCAATAAGATCCAGGAGCTGGTACGATCAGTTACCGAAGCCGAAACCTCTGTTCGGGGTTATATAATCATGAATACAGATTCCACATTAGAACTGTTTTACCTTAGCCGGCAGCAGCTGCCAGGAAGCATTGGCGAATTAAGAAGCCTGCTGGCCGAAGATAAATTAAAAGGGATCGAACTGGACAGCCTTCGCTATTACATCACGCAAAGGATGGGTCAATTGGAATTTAGTATCCATGCCTATCGGGATGCCGGGATGAAACTCACACCAGCATTGATCGCCATGAGGCCGGAGGTATACCGCCTGAACCAGCAGATCAGGAACATCAGCGATGAAATGATAAAAGAGGAGAATATTGAACTGGATAAAAAGACGTTTCAATATTCCGAATCCTATCGATATGCCATGAATATCACCCTGGCCTCACTGGTCATTGCCATACTGGCCATCATTTTTTCACGTATCAATTATATGCGGGAGAATAAAGCAAGAAGCATGGCGGATGAAAGAGCCAGGGCATATGAAAAAGAACTGGAAGGGAATATCCAGAAGCTGGAGAATATCAATATAGAATTAAAAGAACTGAGGGCCAATGAAAAATTTGCCGCTACCGGAAGGGTAGCGCGTACGATCGCCCATGAGGTTAGGAACCCGCTTACAAATATTTCCCTGGCAAACGAGCAATTAAAAGAAACCGAGATATATGATCCCGAATCCAATCTGCTGATCGAAATGATAAGCCGAAATACGATACGTATCAACCAGCTTGTTTCTGATCTATTAAATGCCACCCGGTTCATACAACTTGATATGTCCAGGGTGGATATCCGGGAAATACTGGAGGATTCTTTGGCGATGGCCAATGACCGATTAAGCCTTCGCGATGTAAAACTGGTCAGGGATTATTCTCCTGAAGATTGTTTCGTGATGGCAGATAGCCAGAAAGTGAAGGTAGCTTTCCTGAATATCATACTGAATGCTATTGAGGCCATGGAAGGTAAAAAAGGGGTATTAACCCTTACTACCCGCAAACAGGATGATAAATGCCAGGTGACCATCAGCGATAATGGTATGGGGATGGATGAAGAGACCCTGCTAAGTCTTTTTGAACCCTTCTTTACCAAAAAACCAAAAGGAAATGGGATGGGTTTAACCAATACGCAGAACATCATCCTGAACCACAAGGGGAGGATTTTCGTTAAAAGTGAACCCGGGAAAGGGACTGATTTTATTGTTTACCTGGACCTGGCCGGATCATAATAGAAATGGGGAAATGGTTTCCCGTTAAGTACCGGAACTTGCCCGTTCCAGGGATTGCAGGATCATTTCTTTTGAAAAGGGTTTACTGATAAAATCATCTGCGCCATTTTTTTCAGCCTGCTGGCGTTCACCGCTTGTATCGTGCGCAGTGATCATGATCAATTTAGTTTCCGGGAACCGATGACGTATCCTTTCAATATAGGTAATGCCCAAACCATCCGGTAAATAATTGTCAATGAATATATAACCAAAATTTTCGGCTGATTGCAGGATCAGATCTGTTTCTCCAAGACTTCCGGCAAATACGGCCTGGATATTCTTCTGTTTGAGGATATTGCTGAGCAGGTAACAAATATCGCTTTCATCGTCTATGATGAGTGCTTTTTTTCTTCGTGTTAAGTTAGTTGAATACATAGATACGGTTATAACAGGTATTGAACAAAATGTTTTTTCCAAATAGTAACACAATTCCTTTGCCAAATGCTAACTTTAAAATTGCTGAATGGGTTTGACCAGCAACAGTATGGCATGATTTGAGCAGTAGGGTATAAGCTAACCCAAACTGTATAATTTTAACCCCTTCCTGCATGTCCAAGAAAATACTTATAATCGATGATGATATCGATCTGTGTCTGTTGCTAAGCAGGTTCCTTACCCGTAATGGATATGAAACTGAAACTGCGAATTCCGGTGACAAGGGAATTAAGGCATTTAATAAGCAGGAATTTGACGCGGTGATCTGCGATTACCGCCTGGGTGATATGGATGGTATCAAACTGGTCACAACACTTAAAGAAGCCGACCAACATATTCCCATTGTAGTGATCACCGGCTATTCTGATATTAAGACCGCTGTGGAAGTGATCAAGCGCGGGGCCTATGACTATATCACCAAGCCGCTGATCCCTGATGAAGTGCTGGCTCTCTTAAATAAGATGACAAATGGGGGTAAGCAGAGTAATGCAGGTACACCCAATGAAAAGAAAACTGCTTCCAACTCAGGTATTGGGAAGGATTTTTATGAAGGAGTGTCTCCAGCAGCTATCTTTTTGCACAAGCAGGCCAGTATAGTAGCAGGTACACATTACAGTGTGATACTATATGGAGAAAGTGGAACGGGTAAGGAGGTCATTGCCCGCCGTATCCATGATCTTAGTCCGAGGAATAACCATCCTTTCGTTGCCATGGACTGCGGAACCTTATCAAGGGAACTTGCCGGCAGTGAATTATTTGGTCACGTGAAAGGATCTTTCACCGGTGCCATACAGGACAAGGAAGGACATTTTGAAATGGCCGAAGGAGGTACCCTTTTCCTGGATGAGGTAGGAAACCTCTCTATGGATGTGCAGGCTACTTTGCTACGGGTAATACAGGAAAGGAAATTTAGAAGAGTGGGTGGTAACAAAGAGATCTCCACCAATGTTCGGATCGTCGTTGCTTCCAATGAGAACCTGCAGGAGGCCTACCGCAGGGGGAAATTCCGGGAAGATCTTTATCACCGCTTCAATGAATTTTCCATTCACCTTCCGCCACTGCGCGAAAGGAAAGATGATATCTTACCGCTTTCACATTATTTCCTGAAGCAATCAGCAGAAGAGATCGAAAAGGATATCAAAGGGTTTGATCCGGAGGTAAAGCAAATATTACTCTACTATAACTGGCCTGGTAATTTACGTGAACTGAGAAATGTAGTAAGAAGGGCTGTTTTGCTCACTGATAATGGCGAAAGCATTGAAGTGTCTTCACTTCCTTATGAGATCTCACAGCAAATTAATGCTGCGGCTCCTGTTTCGGACAGCAGGCCTTTGATGACCATTCCGAAAGAGGAACTGTTATCGGAAGACCGTGACCTGCTCAAAGGCGCAGCAAGTAAAGCGGAGTATGAAACGATCATGGCAGTATTGCAGCAGGTGAATTTTAATAAGAAGAAAGCGGCCGCCCTGTTGAATATCGATCGCAAGACTTTATATAATAAAATAAAGAATTTCCAAACGCTTCACCAGCGTTAGCATAACGGCGAAAAAAAATACCGGGCCTTTTTATTGTATGGAATATCCTTCAATAAAAAGGCTTTTTTATTTGGCAACTCCATTAAGTTTGGGGCAGACTATTTGCCGCAGGACTATTATTACTTTGAATGGCAGTTATTCCATCATCCGGTACACTGGAAGGGACTTTTTCGCAAAAAAAAACGATACCTGAAAGGCATCGTTCAATAAGGTTAACTGCTAATATGATCATCCTCGGAACTTATAACTTGACATTGGGTTACTGGGACATCCGTATTTCTGGGATGCGCAGGAACTGAACATCGCTACAATTGCAAGTACAGAGAGTGCGGTGATTAGTTTCCTTTTCATAAGTGGATATTGGTTGGTTAAAAATGTAGAACGGGATTTCTTCGCTCTTATATTACTACAAAGATAAGCTTAGGTTAATGCTGGAAACAAGAGTAGTAACACCAGAAATACATAGAAAAACTACTTAGGAGTTAGGGGCAGGTAAAAAAATAGAATTTTGATAAGCGTCTGAAACTCTTAACTTTACCGGCCTGATATTCAGTTGACGAGAAATTACAAACCCATGCTGCAACTTAATAAGCCGATCGCATTTATCGACCTGGAAACTACAGGTATCAACCTTGGTACGGACAGGATCGTAGAGATCGCTATCGTGAAGATCCTTGCCGACGGTTCGAAAATTGTCAAGAGAAAACTGCTTAATCCCGAAATGCCCATTCCCAAAGCCTCCAGCGATGTGCACGGTATTACCAACGACATGGTTAAAGATGCCCCCAGTTTTAAGCAGGTAGCCCAGGAACTGAAGCAGATACTGGATGGATGTGATTTTGCGGGATATAATTCAAACAGGTTTGATATTCCGCTTTTAATGGAAGAGTTTCTTCGCGCAGGGGTTGAATTCGATATGAGGCACCGCCGTTTGCTGGATGTTCAGAACATATTTCACAAAATGGAGCCCCGCACCCTCAGC
Source organism: Chitinophagaceae bacterium (assembly GCA_016720565.1). Taxonomy (GTDB): domain Bacteria; phylum Bacteroidota; class Bacteroidia; order Chitinophagales; family Chitinophagaceae; genus JJ008. Next base: position 1,192,941 of record JADKKJ010000001.1, on the reverse strand, counting down.
GCAGCCTTTAAATTTTACTGTGGAAAGGAACTGGAAGGCGCTCATGGCGCCGAAGTGGATGCCACTGCCACCTATGAGATACTGTTATCACAATTACAACGATACCCTGACCTTGGCAATACCGTGGAATCCATTTTGAAAATGATGGGTGAGGACCAGATCGTGGATTTTGCCCGCCGGTTCGTTATGGCAGATGGGGTAGAGGTCTTCAATTTCGGTAAGTTCAAGGGTAGGCCGGTATCGGATGTATTAAAGTCCGAGCCTCAGTATTATGATTGGATGATGAAGGGAGATTTCCCTCAGCATACCAAGCAAAAACTTACCGAGATCTATACCCGGACCATGCTTAAGAAAAGCTGATCCTTCTGTTAACTATTCATCAACATAAGCCTGTCTGCCGCGGTTTTTCGTACATTCGGCCAAGACCCCGTTTTGGAAAAGTTAGTAGTCATACCAACCTATAATGAAAAGGAGAATATCAGTGCTATTCTCCGGGCTATTTTTGGCCTTGGCCAGGGCTATCAAATACTGGTGATAGATGATGGCTCGCCTGATGGTACTGCTGCCATTGTAAAAGAGCTGATGAAGGAATTTCCCGGCTTACTTCATCTTGAGGAGCGAAAGGGAAAGCTGGGTTTAGGAACGGCCTATATTCATGGGTTTAAATGGGCCCTGGAAAAAAACTACCAGTTCATTTTTGAAATGGATGCCGATTTTTCTCACAATCCCGCGGACCTTGAAAGATTATACAACGCCTGTAAATACGAGGGTGCCGACCTTGCCATAGGTTCAAGATATATTAAAGGAGGAGGAGTAGTGAACTGGCCTAATAACCGGATCGCGCTTTCAAAAGGCGCCTCTTTGTATACCAGGATCATCACCTGGATGCCGGTGAAAGACCCCACTGCCGGGTTCATGTGTTATAAAAGAGAAGTGCTGGAAACGATCAACCTGGAAAAAATACCGTTTGTTGGTTATGCTTTCCAGATCGCCATGAAATTCACCGCATGGAAACTTGGCTTTAAGGTTAAAGAAGTTGCGATCATTTTCCAGGACCGCACCTTGGGTGTATCCAAAATGAATAAAGGAATTGTAAAAGAAGGGATCCTGGGTGTTTTGAAATTAAGGTGGAAGACCCTCTTTACTGATTACCGAAAAAAGATCAGCAATAAAGAAGCCTCCTGGCATTTCTGCAGAAAAAAATGAGGTCCTGGCGCAAAGCAAATAGCGCATGAGAAAAGCATTTATCCAGCTTCATATTGCCGTTTTCCTGGCAGGCTTTACAGGCATTCTTGGTAAACTGATCACATTGAATGAAGGGGCCCTTGTATGGTACCGGCTATTCCTTACCTCGGTATCCATGTGGATACTGTTTTACTTCACTAAGAAATTGAAAACTGTCAGCTGGAAAGACCGATTTCGTCTGAGCGGCATCGGTGCACTTTCCGCATTTCACTGGGTAGGATTTTATGGGGCTATCAATTATTCCAATGTATCGGTGGCACTGGTTTGTTTTTCTTCGGTTGGTTTTTTTACTGCACTGGTAGAGCCGGTGGTGACCAAGAGCCGGATCAAACCAGTGCAATTGATTTTGGGTTTAATGGTAATGGCCGGTATCTACCTGATATTCCATTTTGATCCCGGGTATAAAACAGGGATCATCCTGGGCATCATCAGCGCCTTCCTCATAGCAGTGGCTATTACTCTGCTTAAAGATTTCGTGGTAAAATATAATCCTGAAACCGCGCTTACCTGGCAATTATCCGGCGGCCTGATTGTACTCAGCGCCCTTCTCCCTTTTTATTTGCATTTCTTCCCGGCTGGTGATATCATTCCTGACCTGAAAGATTGGGCCTGGCTGTTTGTCCTGGCCTGGTTATGTTCCGTGATCGCCTTTCAGTTCTCCACCTACGCCCTTCAAAAATTATCCGCTTTTACGGTGAACCTGACCTTCAATATGGAGCCGGTCTATGGCATTTTGCTTGCCTTCCTGGTCTATCATGAAAATAAATTATTGAGCAAATGGTTCTATATAGGTTTCGCCATGATCATGACGGCCCTGGCCCTGCATGGATGGCTCATCTGGTACCAGCAAAAAAGAAGTTCAGCAAATCCTAACGCATGAGCCAGCAGGAATACCATCAAAGGATCATTCAATATTATAGGGAAACAGAGAATGCCTATAAGGATTCCTGGGCCCTGGATAAAAGCCTGGCCATACACTATGGTTACTGGGATGAAAAAGTAAAGAATTTTCCAGCCTCCCTTCTGCGAATGAACGAGGTGATGATGGAGATGGCCGGGATCAAAGACAAGGACCGGGTGCTGGATGCGGGATGTGGAGTAGGAGGCAGCAGCCTGTTCATGGCTTCCGTACTTGGTTGCAGGGTTACCGGTATCAGTTTAAGTCAGGGACAGATCGAAAAGGCCCGGCAATATGCTGAAAAACGAAAACAACAGGGACTGGTTGATTTCCTGGTAATGGATTATTGCAATACCACCTTTCCCAATGAAAGTTTTGATGTGATATGGGGATGTGAAAGTATTTGCTATGCCCCGGATAAGGCTGCTTTTATAAAAGAAGCGTACAGGTTATTAAAACCCGGCGGCCGACTGGTAGTGGCCGATGGTTTTGTAAATGAACTAAAAAATAATGATCATCCGCTGATCCGAAAATGGCTGGATGGCTGGCAGGTGAATTACCTGGAAACGACGGCTGGTTTCAGTAAAATAATGGGGGCCACCGGATTTGAGGGCATTCAATGCCGCGATATTTCCAGCGCCACTTTACATTCTGTAAAAAGATTATACAGGTTTTACTTCCTGGCTTCACTGTATCTTTTTTGGAAGAAGATCAATTTCTCCAAACCAGCCACCGACATGCAGAAAAAAAATATTGCGGCCTGCAAGTATCAATACCTGGGACGAAAAAAAAAGCTGTGGAATTATTCATTAATGAGTGGAACTAAACCTGCCTGAAGGAAAGCTTAAATGGGAAGATAATACTTCCAGTTTGATGGATTATCCTCAACCCCTCAACTTACTCAACCTTCTCAACCTTTTCCTATCTTAGCTATCCATGAAAAAGATCCTTCTACTTATTGGTACAGGCCTGCTTACCCTGGCCGCCTTCTCCCAGAAAAAGCCGCTCGATCATACTGTATATGACGGATGGCAGCATATCGGTGAAAAGCTGGTCAGCAATGACGGGCAATGGTTGGTTTATACCATTGACCCGCAATTGGGCGACAATGAACTGCAGGTAAGGTCGGCCACTGGAAATTATATGGTGAATATTCCCCGGGGTTATAATGCCATGATCACCGACGATAGCCGGTTCCTGGTTTGCAGGATCAGGGCACCTTATAAAGAAACGCGTGAAGCCAGGATCAAAAAGAAAAAGCAGGAAGACATGCCTAAAGATTCACTGGCTATCCTGGAACTGGGGAAAGAGAAAGTTTGGAAAACAGAAAAGGTCAGGAGCTATAAACTGCCAGCGAAGGCAGGCAACTGGGTAGCATACCAATTGGATAAACCCATTGAGCAACCCGGAAAAAAATTACCTGAAAAGAAAGTTGAGCTGGTCAATACAAAAACAGTAGACAGCCTGAATCATATAATTGATAGTTTACAGGGCTGGATACAAAACCTTCCCAAAAAATATAAACGCAAGGATGATGATAGTATGGAAGATGCGGACGGAGATGAAGCGGGAGGGGGGAATGGGGAACTGGCCAATGACCTTGTATTACGCAACCTGAATACCGGCGAAGAACTGGTGTTTTATAAAGTACTGGAATATTATCTTAACAAGCAGGGAGATAAATTACTGGTGGAACAGGCCAGGAATCCGGCCGATTCATTTAGTATGAGGCAGGTATTGCTTTATGATATGGTATCTGCCCGTTCAAAAGTTTTAAGCAGGGGAGGAAATGATTTCAGGAATTTCGCTATGACGGATGATGGTTCCAGTATTGCCTACCTGGCTGAAAGAGAGGCACAGCCTAAGGACCTCCTGAAATTCTACAGGCTGTGGAGTTATCGCCATGGCATGGATAGCGCGGTGGTTTTATTGGACAGGTATTCCATCGGTATGCATTTAGGAATGACGGTAAGTGAATTTGGCTCATTAAGTTTCAGTAAAAGCGGGCAGCGTTTATTTTTTGGCGTAGCGCCGATCCCTGTGCCAAGGGATACTTCATTGGTTGATTTTGAACATGCCAAAATGGATCTCTGGCATTATAAGGATGATTACCTGCAAACAGTTCAAACCCTGCCTGCAAGGTTAAGGGCAGAACAACAAATGAATTATCTCGCATTTTTCGATTTCCCCTCCCTGACTATTCATCAACTGGGTTCAAAAGAGATCCCGACCGTATTAATAACAAAGGAAGGCGATGGCGATGTTTTTGTGGGCATAACGGATATAGGCAAAAGAATAGAGAGCCAATGGCAGGGAAATACCAAAAAAGATATCTATTCAATCAATGTTCTCACGGGAGAAAAGAAGTTGATAAAACAGGACCTGTCTGGTAATGTTTATCCATCCTATACCGGTAAATACATTGCCTGGTACGACCGGGTAGCCAGGAATTATTTTAGCTGGAACGGTACTGTTGTAAAAAACCTGTCGGAAAAAATAAAGTATCCCCTTTACAATGAAGAAAATGACCTGCCGGATGATCCGGGTAACTATGGTGTGATGGGATGGCATGAAGGAGATTCATTGTTCTATGTGTATGACCGCTATGATGTTTGGGCCATTGACCCCGAAGCAAAGGCCGATCCTGCGATCTTTAATATCAGTGGCAGGAATACACAACTGGAAAGCCGTTACGTGCCGGTGGATCCCGAACAAAAATATTTTAGATCTGGCCAGCGGTTTTACTGGAGAATGGTATCTCAAAAAACAAAAGCCTCTTCCATCGCCTACCAGTATAAAACGAATTATTGGGGAAGCCCTGTTACTGTAACCGCTCCGGGAAATTACCAGTGTGGTATTCCTGTCAAGGCAAAAGATGCCGATCTTATGATCTATACCAGGGAAACATTTGAACAGAACCCTGATCTCTATGTATCCATGCCTGGTAACAGCGGTATCAATCCTGCTGCAAAGCCAGTATACCGTGAGCAAAAAATAACAGCCATCAATCCTCAGCAATCCAATTATTCCTGGGGTACGGCGGAGTTATTTAACTGGAAAGCATACAATGGAAAAGAGGCGACAGGCGTGGTGTACAAACCGGAGAATTTCGATCCTAAGAAGAAATACCCGATGATCATTTATTTCTATGAGAAGTTGAGCCAGGATCTCTATGATTATAAAGAACCCGCCCCGATCAGAAGCGCCGTGAATATTCCATTTTTTGTGAGCAGGGGATATATCGTATTCACTCCTGACATTGAATATAAAACAGGGCACCCCGGACAGGGAGCCTATGATTATATTGTAAGTGGTGCCAGAGCCATTGTGAAAAAAGGCTGGGCCGACAGTACAAAGCTGGCCATACAAGGCCATAGCTGGGGTGGTTACCAGGCGGCACAACTGGCCACCATGACCAAATTATTCAAAGCGGTCTGGGCAGGAGCACCGGTGGCCAACATGACCTCCGCCTATGGTGGAATACGCTGGGAATCGGGAGTGAACAGGCAGTTTCAATATGAGAAATCGCAGAGCCGTATTGGTGGAACGCTTTGGGAAAAGCTTCCGCTTTATCTCGAGAATTCACCCTTGTTCCATTTAGAAAAAGTTACCGCTCCCCTGGTGATCATGGCCAATGATAATGATGGTGCTGTTCCCTGGTACCAGGGTATTGAATTGTTCACTGCCATGAGAAGGTTGAATAAACCAGTTTGGATGTTCAATTATAACGGGCAGGGACATGGATTAACACAAAGACAGGATATGCTGGATTACCAGATCCGTATGCAACAGTTCTTCGACTGGATCCTGAAGGGTGAAAAACCGGCAAGATGGATCACTGATGGCGTGCCTGCAGTAATGAAGGGGAAGGATTGGGGGATTGATTAGTTGGCAGCTAGTAGTTAGCAGTTGGAAGTTTGGAGTCGGGAGTCAAGAGTCAAGAGTCCTCAGTTGGCAGGCAGTAATTAATAATTAGTAATTATTAATTACTGATGAACTTGACCAGGCTTCGTTTTGCAATAGGAAGCAGGGTTTCCTCAATAGGAAATTGCAGATTCGTCTCAATGGAATATACAGCAGGGTTAGGAAGGTCTTTTTTATTTCGGATCAGTTCACCTTTGATCGCTTCATAGCTATGGGAAATGCTATGGGTCCAGCGATCGATAAAAGAAGTTTTGATACTGCGGTATTTTTCATCATGCTTTTCAAAAAATGAAAGCCTGTACTGGTAAACCCTGGTACTGCTTTTTTCTCCTGAACTCAGGAAGAAATATCCTTCCTTATTATCAAGGGGGACCAAACCCACGGGGGCTATATTCATTTTTTCCTCCACGAATTCATAAATAGAGGTACCATTACCAATGGTGGTTTTAATAGTATGCGCCGAATAATGGATGATGGTTTCCAACTCCTGCATCAGTTCATCATCCTCTATCATCTGCTCATAAAGTCCCTGTAATTTTTCCATCTGGATGCCTGTCAGTTTTTTCGGGAAATGCTCCTGCAGGTATTTCTTATTCTCCCTGAAAGCGACAATATTATGGTAATGGAAGATCAGTTCGGCCAGTTGTGGATAGAGTCTGTTCTCATTGAAATATTTATTCACTTCCTGCAAATAGGCCAGTAAAGTATATTTTTTAAGTTCGAAGTCTATGCGTCCTTCGGCAAACCAGGTCTCGGATAGCTGTTTCATGCAAAAATGGATTTAGTAACCTAATTTACTAAAAAGACTGAAAAAATGCAGCGGTGGTTTAACTTTAGAATGTTAAAACAACTGCCATGAGATTGCTTGCCATATCCTTACTGGTTTTTTTCTGCTCCTGCAGATCCTATATTTATGTGGTCCGTCATGCGGAAAAAGCCACCCCAATGGGAAACATTACCGATGTTGCCCTGACACCTGCTGGTGAACAAAGAGCCCAGGCTTTGCTGGATAGTTTAAAGGATAAGAAGATAAAGGCCATCTATTCTACCAATACGATCCGTACGCGTTCAACCGCTAAACCAACTGCCGACCATTTTCACTTGAATATTGGCACCTGTCCAAATATGCCTGACAGTGGTTTTATTTTAACCCTGCAACGCACCCATAAAAACACCCTTGTAGTGGGCCATAGCAATACAGTGGATGATATTGTGAACCGTGTTTGCGGTGCGGTGCTTATTCCCGGCGACCTGAAGGATGGTGAATATGATAACCTTTTTGTGATCGTGAAAAAAGGGAAGAGGTTTATGTTGTTGAAGAAGAAATACGGAGAAAGCAGGTGAATAGGTGAATGGGTGAATAGGTAAATAGCTACGTAGTTACTTATTCGCTCAATTTATAAATCAGAATTCCCTTGACGGACTAAAATTCTCCAACTCCTTCGCTACTGCGGTAAGGAAAGTTGCGCCTAAACTTCCATCTACAATACGATGATCATAGCTCATGGAGAGGTACATCATATGCCTGATGGCAATGCTATCACCGGCAGAGGTCTCAATGACCATAGGTCTTTTCTTGATCGCTCCAACGGCCATGATAGCCACCTGTGGCTGATTAATGATAGGGGTACCCATCAACGAACCGAAGGTGCCAACATTGGTTAAGGTGAATGTGCCCCCCTGGGTATCATCGGCTTTCAATTTTCCATTGCGGGCATTATCGGCCAGTAGATTTACCTGGCGGCTTAATCCTACCAGGTTAAGCTGGTCGGCATTCTTGATCACGGGTACAATAAGGTTACCACTGGGCAGGGCCGTGGCCATACCTATATTGATATCTTTTTTTATAATGATGTTATTGCCGTCCAGGGAACAATTGATCAGCGGGAATTTCTTAATGCAGCGAACGATGGCTTCAATGAATAAAGGAGTGAACGTGATCTTTGTTCCTTCTCTTTTTTCAAAATCTTTTTTCACTTTCTCTCTCCACATTACCAGGTTGGTAACATCGGCTTCGGTAAAGCTGGTCACGTGTGGACTGGTTTGCTTGCTTCTCACCATATGATCGGCGATCAGCTTACGCATGCGATCCATTTCAATGATCTCCACGTTGCCTGTATAACTTCCTACCTGGTTATTATTAGGTGTATATTCTTTCTGTGATTCCACTTTAGCCAGGGGAATGACCATCTCGCGGTTTTCCCTGTTACTGACTGTTGAGGATGATCTTCCGCGATTAGCCAGGTATTCCAGTATATCTTTTTTCGTCACCCTTCCTTCATTTCCTGTTCCCGGTAATGCCTCCAGTTCGGTCATGCTGATACCTTCACTTGCTGCAATATTCAGTACAAGCGGAGAATAGAAGCGATTTCCGGAATTATTATTTGCGGGCTGTCCGGCAGGCTTTGCAGTGTTATACGCGGGTTGTTTAGGGGTGGATTCTACCACCACTGCATCCTGGAAATTCTGGGTATTTGTCTCTCTGGCAGGTTCGGTGATCACAGGTTTAGAAGCTGGTGCTGGCTCAGCTGCACCGGTGCGGATCCTGGCGATCACGGTTCCGATAGGCACTACATCATTCACTTTGAATAGCAGTTCTTCAATAACGCCTGCAGTGGTGCTTGGAACCTCGCTATCTACTTTATCAGTAGCGATCTCCAGCACGGTCTCATCCATTTTTACGGGATCACCGGGTTGCTTGTGCCATTTAAGAATGGTAGCCTCCATGATGCTTTCTCCAAGCTTGGGCATTACCAGGTCAACTAAAGCCATAAGTGATGATTTTTTGGCAGTGAATGCAATCGGGGCAAATATAGTTAATAGTCCTGAGTCGGTAGTCTGGAGTCCGCAGTCCCGAAATCAGCGTTAGTTATGCTTTCAGGATCTCTTTTCTAAGTAGATCCAGTGCTGAAATGGCCGTTTGCTCAATATTCCTTGTGCGATCGAAACGAAAATTGAATTTCTTAGCCTGCACGCTATTTTTTGAGGCCACTGCTACCCATACTAACCCTACCGGTTTATGTTCAGAGCCTCCATCGGGGCCCATGATTCCAGAAGTGGCTACAGTATAGTCTGTTTTCAGTAGTTCTAAGGAAGCTTTTGCCATTTGTTTGACGGTCTCCTCACTTACAGCACCTGCCATATCCAGAATATTTTGGTTTACCCCCAGGAGATCCATTTTTACCTGGTTATCATAACTCACGATCGATCCTTTGAAAACAATGGATGAACCAGGGTCCCGCGAAAGCAGATGGGCAATATATCCCCCGGTGCAGCTTTCTGCGGTACCTACCGTTTGTTTTCTTTCTTTCAAAAGTTTAGCTACGGCTTGCGGAAGTGTGAGGTCCTCATCGATTACCAGCCATTCTTTTACCAGTTCTTTTAACTGGCCGAATAATCCTTCAATTTCTTTTTCCAGTTCTTTTTTATTATCACCAGTGGAGGTCAATCGTAAACGAACCATGCCGTAATGAGGCAGGTAAGCCAGCTTTACATGAGCTGGCAATGCTTCTTCAAACTCTTTGATCTTTTCTGCCAGCATTGATTCTCCGATACCGGCTGTGAGTAAGGTCTGGTGAATGATGACCTGAGTGGAAAACGTTTTTAGCAAACGAGGCAGCACCTCTTTTTCAATAAGGCCTTTCATTTCAAAAGGAACACCGGGAAGAGAAACAATAACGCGCTCCATTCCATTCACCATTTTTTGAAACCACATGCCCGGCGCGGTTCCTCTTTCATTCATCAGTACGGTGCAAGTATCGGGCACTTCGGCCTGTTTGCGGTTGCTTTCAAGCAAAGGGCCTTTTCGCTGATAAATATGTTCGAATAAATAAATGATATGTTTCAGCACCTGTTCATTTTCTACCAGGGTGCCTCCAAAGTATTTACAAAGCAAGGGTTTGGTTATATCATCGGCCGTTGGGCCCAATCCGCCTGTTACAATGACGATCTCCGAAATGGCGGTTTCATCATCCAGGGCCTTCCAGATATCACCATATACATCGCCTACTGCCACCCGGCGCTGCACCCAGATCCCGGCTTTATTAAATTCCTGGGCAATAAAAGCGCTGTTGGTATCTATGGTCTGGCCGATCAATAATTCATCTCCGATGGTGATTATAGAGGCGTTCAGTTTTTTCATGTGGCAAAGGTAAGAGTTGGGTAATTTTGTTAGGAAAGCCTTTAGCTTTTAGCCATGAGCCATGAGCTCTGTCCTATGATGAGTAAGTGGTGTTCTATTCACAAAAAGGCATCAATTTTAAATTAATTTTTATGGGTAGATACGTTTTGCTGTTCATGTTCATTATTACTGGTTTTTTTACTTCTGCTCAAGGGGTAAAAGACCGCATTGAAAAAGCCTTTAAGCTATTTGAGAATGATGAACAATTGTCGAATGCAATTAGTTCATTTTATGTGATAGAGGCAGAGAGCGGGAAGGTAGTGTTTGATATGAATTCCAGAACAGGACTTGCGGGTGCTTCCACGCAGAAGGTGATAACGGCGGCCACAGCTTTTGATGTTTTAGGTAAAGATTTTAAATACAAGACCACCATTACCAGAAAGGGAGACCTGTTATTTGTAAATGGTGCAGGGGATCCAACTTTAGGCAGCGACCGATACGGAGGAACAAAAGAAAAACTGATCTTTCAACGGATCCTGGACGAGTGTAAAAAAGCAGGTCTCAGGAACATAAAGGAATTTAATGTTCGCAGTGAAACTGAAGACCTGATCCCACCAGGGGGCTGGATCAATGATGATTTGGGGAATTATTATGGAGCAGGATCTCAAACCCTGAACTGGAAGGAAAATCAATACGACCTGGTATTTATTCCTGGAAAAAAATCCGGGGACACAACAAAAATTGATAGCATTAAAACAACCTATGCTTTTTGGGATCAGATCATCAATCATTGCAAAACAGGGCCGGCAGGGAGTGGTGACAATGCCTATATTTATTTTATTCCAGCCTATGAAAAGATCCTCGTAAAAGGTACAATTCCTGCAGGGCCAGAGCGGTTTACAATTGCTGGTTCAGATCCATGGCCTGCCCTTAGCATGGAGAAGTCGTTTTACGATTTTGCAGGTGGTTTTGTTTTGGATGGAACAAATAAAGGAGTATCCCAGGATATTACCGAAGTGAGGTTAATGGATATTTATTCTCCTTCACTTGATTCGATTTCCTACTGGTTCCTCAAAAAAAGTATCAATTTATATGGGGAAGCCCTTATAAAGACCATAGGCCTTCAAAGAAAGAATAGTGTTGAAACAGATAGCGGCGTATCTGCCGTCAGGGAATTCTGGAAAGAAAAAGGCATCGACCCCAATGAATTGAATATTTATGATGGCTCCGGATTATCTCCTCTTAACCGATTGACCACACATGCGCAGGTAGAGGTGCTTCGATATGCCCGCACACAACCCTGGTTCAATAGTTATTTCGCCGGCTTCCCCGAATACAATGGCATGAAGATCAAAAGCGGCACCATCAGCGATGTAAAGGGATTCTGTGGATACCATACCTCAAAAGAAGGCAAGACCTATATTTTCTCTTTCCTGGTCAATAATTACAATGGCAAAAGCAGTTCACTTGTCGCGAAAATGTTCAGGGTGCTGGATGAACTGAAGTGAAAACTGTTGAGCGGTTGAGGGGTTGAGCTGTTGAGACGTTGAGCTGTGAGAGGTTGAGGCTTTCTAGGTATTGAAATAAGTTACAATATAATATCTATATTTAGATGAATAAACTAAACAAATCATGAAAGAACAGAATTTCAAGAACCATACCCAATTTGTACCTGGATTCCATATAGTTGGATTTACCCTGGTACTGGCATTACTGGCAGGAAGTATCCGCGCATTTATCCAGGCTGATGCAAGCTCCAGGTATTCTGCCTCCCTGCTAATACTTGTTTCTGTAGTCTTCATCATCATATTCTGGTATGCCAGGTCCTTTGCATTAAAAGCCCAGGATCGTGCCATCAGGGCAGAGGAGAATTTCCGTCATTTTATTATAACAGGAAAGCCATTGGATAAAGAACTCCGCCTTAGCCAGATCATTGCGCTTCGTTTTGCCAGCGATGAAGAATTTCCAGCTTTAGCAAAGAAAGCGGTAGCTGAAAAAATACCTGCCAAAGAGATCAAGCAATCCATTCAGCACTGGAGAGGAGATTACCACCGGGTTTAATTTCTTAGTCCAATACGATAGAACAGATCTTCGAGGCCTACCAGCCAGGGAGAAGCTATAGCTGCGATCCAGATCACCAGTATCAGTAGTTTGCCCAAAACGGAAACATCCTGTATCAGGTTTCTGTGCAGCAGGTCATGAATGACCGCGGCGATCTTGCTTTCTTTTTCATCAAATTCATAAGGAGGTCCCGGGTCTACTTTTTTAAAAGCGGCCCTTTCTTCGATCACAATGCGGCGAATGTTCCAATAATCATTATCAGGAAGATGTTCGTAATCGATATCTGTATGAAAACCTTCTTCCTCTACTCTTTTTTCAACCTGGTCCACACGGGAGTCACTGATCTGCCGGTATAGCATCATCACAGGGAACAGGTATAGCACAGGGAAATTCATTTTCCAGGCAAACCAGGTCAGGGCCGCAATGGACAGGTACATGAATACCTGGCTGATCCATTTTTCTTCATTAAAGAATACACGGTTCAATAACTGGCCGCCATCCAGCGGGTAAATAGGGATCAGATTAAAAAGATTGAGGAATACCAATAAAAGGGCCAGGGTATCCAGGCCGGTACTGCCTATGCTCCATTCCGGATAACGCAGGTGCAGGAGATAGACCAGGCAACCCAGAATGATACCGGGTAGTGGACCTGCCAGTAAAATAATGGCCGATTCTTTTTGGGAAACCTCCCTTTTCGAACCCGAAACATAGGCACCCAGCAAGGGAATAAAGAATATGCCCAGGTCTTTATACCGAAATGCTTTCATGGCGAGGAAATGGCCCATTTCATGCAGCATTACCACGGCCGTGATCAGCAGTAATAATTCCCAGCGTTTAAAAATATAATAGCCCAGGGCAAGATAGATGGCCAGGCTGGCGAGGGATTTGACCCAGGCATTACCAGGCGGGGCCTCATCGATGAATTTTGGGGGATAATAAGGGGTGCTCTCCTCATATAGGTCAATCATTTCTCCCTCATTCAAATTATCCATGATCAAAAATAGGGGAACTAATTATTTGTTTGCTCAAAATGGGGGCGAAGCTTTTCCAGAAAAGGTTCTGGCAATGTCGACCTTTTCATATTGGCAGCATCCATGCAATAGAGCACCACTTTCCCGGAGGCCAGCAGTTCACCCTGTTCACTCAGCACATCAGAGTAGAATTCCACTTTATGATGAATGGGTAATTCCTTCAGGCTGGTACGGATGGTGATCAGGTCGTCATAACGGGCAGGTCGTATATACTTGCAATGCACATCCACAATAAAAAGCAGCAAACCCTGCTTTTCCATATCGGCGTAACTAAAGCCAAATTCACGGATGAATTCTCCTCGTCCGGCCTCAAAGAATGCAAAATAATTTCCGTGGTAAACGACCCCCATCTGGTCGGTTTCCGCGTAGCGTACGCGGATCCTGGTTTCGGTTGTATACATGCCTTCAAATATACAGCAATGTATAAGAATTGTTAAAGTAGGTATACCCCAGGCACTTATCCACAGGTGTTTGGAATGATGTTTGGAGTCACTTGAAATAATTCGAATATTCGCAACGTTACGATTATCATTCCGGTAACGGAATCACCACCGGTAAAAGAACACTAAAATGAAGCATTACAGTTCCCTGATCATCGCATTCCTTATTCCTTTTACCATATTCGCCCAGCAGACCCGTTTTTATTCCGATCCTGATGAAAAATTCAGGGAGGCCAGGGAGTATTTTCAAAAAGAACAATACAGCCTGGCTTACCCTTTATTCAAGGAACTGAGACAGGACCTTCGCGAGACCGACCGGGTAAATCAACCGCTGATCGTGCAGGAAGTGAACTATTATGCCATTGTTTGCGCCCTTAAGCAAAAAGAAGGAAGGGCCGAAGAAATGGCGAAACAGTACATAGACGTAGAAAAGAACAACGCAAGGGTGGAGATGATGAATTATCACCTGGGAGAATATTATTTCAAAGACCAGCAATTTGCTTTGGCAGCCCGCCAATATGAGCAGGCCAATACGGTCAATCTCAGTGAACGTGAGATAACGGATATGAAATACCACCAGGGCTATGCGTATTTTACCATGCAGCGATTTGAACAGGCCAAACCGCTTTTCAATGAGATCCGCAAATTGAAGAGCGATCCCAATTACATGGATGCGAATTATTATTATGGTTTCCTGGCCTTCCGCGACCGACAATACAATGAAGCGTTGGATGCTTTTAAGATCGTTGAGAATGAGAAGAGTTACAGTACCGTAGTTCCTTATTATATCGCGCAGATCTATTATATCCAGGGCAAAAAAGATGAATCCATCGCTTATATACAGCAGAAACTTCAGTCGGGCAGCAGTTCCCAATACTATGACCTCGAATTAAAGCAACTGATAGGCCATGCCTATTTTGAGAAAAAAGAATATGCCAAAGCACTTCCTTACCTGGAGGATTATGTGGGCCGTTCAAAAAAAGTGAGAAGGGAAGAATTGTATGAGCTGAGCTACAGTTATTACCAGGCGAAAAATTATACAAAGGCTATCGAAGGGTTCAAACAATTAAGTGGCAAGGAAGATTCGCTTAGCCAGCATGCCATGTACCTGCTGGGAGATGCCTACCTGAAGACAGGCCAGAAATCAAATGCGCGCAATGCGTTTTTATTCTGCTCCTCCAACAGCAGCAATGCCGAGCAAAAAGAGATATCCAAATACCAGTATGCTAAATTATCATTTGAGTTGGGTTACCAGGATGAAGCACTGAACGGTCTTTCTTCCTTCGTAACTGACTATCCTAATTCTACCTATTCCGGGGAAGCAAGGGAATTACTGGTAAATGTGCTGGCGAATACCAATAATTATAAAGATGCCCAGCAATTGCTGGAAAGCCTGGCCAAACCCACTGAGAATACGAAAAAAGTTTACCCGCGCATATTATTTGGAAGGGCCGCGGAGATCATCAATGATGGTCGACTGGATGAGGCCGATGCCCTTTTGGATAAAGTGCTGGATGATCCTTATGGCCGATCCCTGCGGCCTTATGCCTGGTTCTGGAAAGGAGAGATCGGGTACCGGAACAATAAACTGGATACGGCCATAAAATATTATCATGCCTACCTGGATGCAGGAGCACCTGCCAATGGCGAGGCTAATATCACCAATGCCCGCTATAACCTGGGTTATGCTTACCTGCGGAAAGAAAATTATAAAGTATCTGTCAGCTTTTTTGAACCGCTTGCCCCTAAAACTCCTGCACTGAATACGGATGCATTCGGGCAGGATACTTATCTCAGAACGGCCGACAATTATTTTATGCTGAAAGATTTTTCAAGGGCAAAGACCATGTATGATAATGTGGTAAGGCTCTCCTGGCCGGCAGAGGATTATGCCACTTTCCAGGTGGCCATGCTGAGTGGCGTCAAAAGCGCTAACGACAAGATCAGTGGCATGAATACCATGATCCGTAAGTTCCCTAATTCCAGTTTGGTACTGGATGCCAATATGGAAATTGCCAATACCTATATGGGCAATGAGAAATTCCGGGAGGCAATTCCTTATCTCGCTAATATAGTAAAGAGCAAAGCAAACACCAGCCTGATCCCGGAAGCGCTGTTGAAAATGGGGACCTCTTATTTCAACATAGACAACAATACGGATGCTTTAAAGACCTTCCGTTCACTGGTGCAGGATTATCCTAACTCACCCGAAGCGGAAGATGCGCTGGATAATATCCGAAGTATTTATATTGAAGAAAGCAAACCAGATGAATATGCCGACTTCATGCGGCAGTTAGGCCGACCGCTTAGTGTAAGCACCGAAGATTCGCTGAGCTTTGCGGCTGCAGATAATCTCTATGATGCGCAAAAGATCAATGAAGCGCTGGCTGCTTACAATAATTATGTACAGCGTTATCCTAATGGCGCTTATTCCATCGAAGCCAATTTCAACCGCGCCGAGATCTATAATTCTAAAAAAGATTTTGCCAATGCTTTGCCAGCCTATGAAGCGGTAGCGGCCAATGCTCCCAATCCATTCGCGGAAAGAGCAGTGCTTACTGCAGCGCGACTTAATTTCTTTGAACTGAAAAATTACAGTCGTTCTGAGGCTTTGTTCAACCAGTTAAAACAGATCGCCAGCAGCCAGGAGAATAGGCTGGAAGCCATGAGGGGATTGTTGCGCAGCCAGTACCAGCTGCAGAAATGGAACGACGCTGTTTCCAACGCCAAAGACCTTACAGAAGCAAAAGGCAGCAGCGCAGATGACAAGGCCCTGGCCAATATGGCCATTGGTAAATCACTGCAGGCCGGCGGCCAATATGACCAGGCCATCAGCAATTTCAAAACTGTAGCAGGATTGAATAAATCTGCACTGGGTGCGGAGGCCCGTTATGAAATAGCTGCCAGCTGGTTCCAGTTGGGTAAACTGGCAGAATCTGAGAAGGCTGCCTTCGAGACCATCAATAAATCGGGTTCTTATGATTACTGGATCACCAGGGCCTATATTCTTCTCGGGGATATTTATTATCGCCAGAAAGATTATTTCAATGCCAAAGCCACCTTCCAGAGTGTAGTGGATAATACGGTAGATGCAGAATTAAAAGCAGAGGCGCAGGGTAAATTAGATCAGGCCACTGCGGAAGACAGCAAATCAAATAAAGTAGGACAATAATAATAATATGATGAAGCCCATCCACTATAAAATTTTCTTATCCTGCATTGCGCTGGTATTGTCTGGTATTGTACAGGCGCAAAAAGACACTACAGGTAAGGGAGGTATTGATATCATTTCCAGTTTCAAGCCCGTGCTTCGGAATACGGCCAAGATAAATTTCAATGCCTCTCCGCCTCCGGCCGATACCAGCAAGCCAAGGCTGAATTATGATATCCCGAACCAGAATTTAGTTTTCGGCTACCAGCCAGGTTCATTAAAACCTTTGGCCATGAATATTGATTCGGTAGGAAAATTCAATAACAGTTCTTATGTAAAGGCGGGCTTTGGCAGCCTTCGCACCCCATTTGTACAATTAGGCGTTTCACTGGGTGATGGTCATAGTGCCGGTTTAAATATCTATGCCAAACATGTGGCTTCAGAAGGTAACCGGGATTATCAGGATTTCTCGGCTACCAATATAAAATTAGCCGGTTATTTTAAATCGGGGAATAACCTGGAGTGGAATGCTTCATTGGGTATGAAGCAGGATAAGACCTATAAATATGGTTACCTGCCAACCACCCTGAATTTTCCTACTGATTCTATCCGGCAGAATTTCCAGACCATTAGTGGAAGGCTGGGATTCCATAATATCGATCCAACCGAATTCGGATTGATCTATGCACCCGACCTTAAGATCGATGTATTCAGCGATAACCTTAAGAATTCCGAGAGTAATACCGTTCTGAATTTACCGCTGCAGAAAAAATTGGGTTCCGACCTGTTGATAAATCTTGGATTGACCTTTGACCTGAGCAGGGTAAGTCCAAAAGATAAATCAGCTGTGAATAATACCATGTATTTTATCAGTCCTTCGGTAAGTTATAAGAACCCGAAGTTCAACCTGCTGGCAGGTATCAGGCCATCATGGGATAATGGCAGCTTCAAGATGTTCCCCAATGTACTGGCAGATATCAATACCCCCGACCAGCGTTTTGTATTTCAGTTAGGCTGGACAGGTTATGTACGTAAATCAAGTTATTTGTACCTGGCCTCGCAGAACCCCTGGTTAAGGATCCCTCGTGATTTCAAAAATACCTGGATAGAAGAACGTTTTGCAGGTTTCAAAGGATCTGTGGGTGACCATTTCACTTATTCTGCCAAAGTAGCCTATAATAAACTGAACAACCAGCCACTGTTCGTCAACGATACTACTACGGCAGATGCCGGTAAATCATTTAGTGTATTGTATGAGCCAAAAATGAACGTAGTGAATTTTGGCGGGCAGGTAGGATTTACCAAAGGAGAGAAATTCAGTTTGATCACAGGGATAGATTTTAACCAATATACGGGCCTCACGCAAAATGCGGAAGCCTGGGGTTTGATACCATTGGAACTGAAGGCGGCATTAAGGGTGCAGATCATTCGTGACCTGTTCTTAAAAACGGATCTTTTTGCCTGGTCGGGTTCTTATTACCGCAGAAAAGATGGAGCACCGATAAAATTAAGCGGCGCTTCGGATCTGAATGCCGGACTTGAATTCAAGATCACCAAAAGCCTGAATCTCTGGGCGCAATTCAATAATATTTTCAACAAAGAATATCAGCGCTGGAATCAATATCCGGTATATGGGTTCAATTTTGTCGGCGGAATCGTATTTTCGTTCGACCAAAAGAATCAATGATGTACGCTGAATTGCACGAATATTTATTATTGCACCAGGAATTACCGCTACCGGGCCTGGGCCTTTTCCAGGTGAAGCGTCATCCTGCTTTGATCGATTTCCCCAATAAAAAAATTGAAGGACCGGGATATTCTGTGCAATGGCTGGAGGGGCAAACAGGCTATACGGATGGATTATGGAGCTGGATCGCGACTAATTCAAACATCTCCGACCATGAAGCAAAGCACCGGTTAGAGAAATTCATTTTCCATTTCAAAAAGAATATTGAGAACGGTGATACCATTTACTGGAGTGGCATAGGTAAGATCCGCAAAGGATCGGGACGGGCCTTTGATTTTACCAGTGAGGCCATTTTAAGGGAAGGGATAGTAACAGCGAATAAAGTGATACGCGAAAAAGCGGAGCACATGGTGAAGGTAGGAGAGGAGCATCGCAGCTCTGTTCAGATGGCAGAATTGCTGAGTAAAAAGAAGACAACTGTTTTCAGTGGCTGGAAGATCGCGGCAGCCGTGGTTGGAATAGTTTCCATTGGTTTTATTATTTGGTACCTTAGCCAGCATAGCTGGGATCTTAATGCGGGCAATCAGCGCGCGATCGAGACAGACAGCGTGAAAGAAGCCACCTATCGTTCATATCCATAAGTTCTCCCTTGAGCCATCTTCTGCATTATACCCATTGTCCTGTATGCCAGGGCAGCAACCTGCACAACGTACTGGAGGTAAAAGACCATACGGTCTCCGGTGAAGTTTTTACCATCGTAGAATGCGACCATTGCCATTTCAGGTTCACACAGGATGTGCCAGATGCAGCGCATATCGGCCCTTATTACCAGTCGGAGAATTATATATCCCACAGCAATACATCAAAGGGACTGATCAACCAGCTTTACCAGGTTGTTCGAAAAATAACGCTGAAGCAAAAACGAAGACTGATCATGTCACGTACCGGTAAGGGCAAGGGCCTGATCCTGGATGTAGGCAGCGGCACGGGCGCTTTCGCAGCGGAAATGAATTTATATGGTTGGGGTGTGACCGGGCTGGAACCAGATCCCGGCGCGCGCAAACTGGCGGAAGAATTGAACAAGATCAAACTTCGTCCTATTGATGAATTCTATCAATTACCGGATAACCATTTTGATGCTATCACCTTATGGCATGTATTAGAACATGTGCATGACCTGAATGGATACATGGAGAAATTCCGTTCCCTGCTGAAACCTGATGGCTTGCTTTTTATTGCCGTTCCTAATTATGATTCAGGCGATGCAAAGGCCTACAAGGAGAACTGGGCAGCCTATGATGTACCCAGGCATTTATATCATTTCACACCAGGTGTGATGAGTACGCTTGCGGAACGCCATGGTATGAAAGTGAAGCAGTATCTGCCTATGTGGTTCGATAGTTATTATATTTCTTTATTAAGTTCCAGGTATAAACATGGTAAGACAAACCTGGCCGGGGCATTTTTTGCAGGCCTGCGCTCCAACTGGAAGGCGCTTTTCAATTCAAAAAAATGCAGTTCCGTGATCTATGTGATCGGGAAGCAAAGCTGACCGTTTTATTATTTGGAGAACTGGATCTCGTAGAGCTCAGGCCATAATTTACCGGTGATGTAGATCTTGCCGGTCTTTGCATCATAGGCAATTCCATTGGGTACGTCGGCATCCGGGTCAATATTTTTTATTCGCTCCCACACAGAAGTAAGGTCGGCCTTGGCCACGATATTTCCATTAGCAGGATCGATCTTGAAAATATAAGGCGCCTGGTACTGGTTGGCATAAATGAAGCCATCGATATATTCCAGTTCATTCAGGTTATAGGAAAGGGAACCATTCTCGGTTACATCCTGCGCTTTCAGCAATTTAAATGTGGACGGATCATAATAATAAAGGGTACTTGTGCCATCACTGGCTATCAGTTGATTTCCATCTGTGGTCAGTCCCCAGCCATCATGCTCATTCGTATATTCTTTGATCTTTTTAAAGTCTTTCAGTGTATATACCAGTACTTTTTTATTCTGCCAGGTTAATTGGTATACGGTGTCGCGTAAAATAGCAACGCCTTCACCAAACAGTGTTTTATCAAGGTCTATCTTTTGCAGGGCTTTGCCGGTTGTAAGGTCAACTTTCATCAACCTGGACCTGTTCTCCAGTCCGGTGCCTTCGTATAATTCCCCATTATAAAAAAGGAGGCCCTGGGTATAAAAAGAAGTATCGTGAGGATAGGTCTTTATTATAGAGAAGCTTACTATTTTGGTAGCAGGATTATCAGGCGTGGGGGTATCCGGATCATTATTCTTGCAACCCAGTGCAAGGAATGGCAGAAGAAAAAATAATTTGTTCATGCAAAGGCTTGATTTGCCTCAAAATTAGGGCTGATTTAGCAAGTTCATCTATATTATCATGTCTTAGATCAACGGATTTGTTAAAAATTATGTGTTTGGCCGCTTGCAAATCTGGAAGGCGGCATATATCTTTAGCGTTCGATCCAACCCTTCAGAATTTCCTTTCTCTATCCACCCATTTCCTCCGTAGAAACCTCCTTTTTACAGTAAGGTTATCCAAATCTTAAGAATGCCGCCGGCAAAGGTTTTTGTCGTTCGTAACCTGTAATTGGTAATTATGAAGGCGGTTTTGATATTCATCCTTGCAGCATGTCTCTTCGGTATTGAAGCCGGGGCTCAAAAGCCCTGCAGTTCCACCAACTACCGGTTGGTACGGATCATGAAAGATCCCGCATTAGCCACAAAAATTGAACAGTTCAACCAGCTCTCGCTCACAGGAAGAGTGGATGGTGTGGATGATATCATTCGCATCCCGGTTGTGATCCATAATCTTTATCATTATCCATATGAAAAGATAACCGATGCGCAGGCGGCCACACAGATAAAAGCATTGAATGATTGTTTCCGCCGTTTGTCGGCCGACACGGCAAATACTCCATCTTATTTTAAGCCCTTCGCAGCCGATGTGAAAATTGAATTCCAGCTGGCGATGGCTGATCCAAGGAGAAGAAGCACCACTGGCATCGTCCGTAAATATTCCCCTGTAGCATTATGGCAGGGCGATGATAAAATGAAATACAGCACGGAAACAGGTGATGATGCCTGGGACCCCTCCAGTTATTTAAATATTTGGGTTTGCAATCTTGACAGGGTAGCAGGATATGCTTCTGTACCCGGCGATGATCCGAGAAAAGATGGGATCGTGATCGACCTTAATGTTTTTGGGACCAGCAATTCTTCCGGATATGAAATGGGAAAAACAGCGGTGCATGAAGTTGGGCATTGGCTGGGGTTGAAACATATCTGGGGGGATACTTATTGCGGAGACGATGGTATTGGCGATACGCCAAAACAGGCAGGATATAATATAGGGTGCCCGGGAGTGATAAACGTAACCTGCGGTAATGGGCCTTATGGCGATATGTACATGAATTATATGGACCTTACCAATGACCAGTGCATGAATATTTTTACACTGGGACAGAAGAATAAGATGAGGGCCAGTTTTTTGGCCGGTGGACCCAGGAACGGGATCCTGAGTTCCAAAGGGCTAAGCATGCCTTTGATCCAGGAGATACCATTGCCCGAAACGGATCCCAAATGGTTAAAACCGCAGCTTTATCCAAATCCGGCCAATGCTGTTATGACCCTGGACCTGAATTATGATCCGAGGTGGATGGGGAAAAATATTTACATCAGCAATTTTTCCGGACAAGTAGTTATGAATCTGACAATTACGTCTCTTTCACAGACCATAAATATCAGCAAATTAGCGGCTGGACCCTATATCCTTGCAGCGAAAAAGGATGATGGAGAGTCTATTAAGCTGAAAATCGTGAAGCTTTAAGCTTCAGAAGATACCATCCGCCTGTCGCAACCAAAAGATTCTAACGGCAAGCAAAAGGGAACCGAAAGGTTCCCTTTGTTATTTTAATATCTACATTCAGGTCAGAGGTGGATAGCCTCCCCATAGGCCACTTCAATGGCATCCTTGATGCTTTCACTGATAGTTGGGTGGGGATGGATGGAATTCAGTACCTCATGGTAGGTGGTCTCCAGTTTGCGTGCGGTGACGGTTTCCGCGATCAGTTCAGTTACATTGTAACCGATCATATGCGTACCCAGCCATTCTCCGTATTTAGCGTCGAAGATCACTTTTATAAATCCTTCTGAGTGACCAGCGGCAGAGGCCTTGCCAGAAGCGCTTAGCGGGAATTTACCCACCTTGATCTCATAGCCGGCATCTTTCGCTTGCTTCTCCGTATAGCCTACAGAAGCGATCTCAGGAACACAATAAGTGCAGCCCGGCACATTATTATAATCAAGCCCTTCAGGCATATGATGATATTTGTTTTCGTTGTAAGCGATGGCTTCCACGCAAATAATGGCTTCACGACTGGCCACGTGTGCCAGCGCCTGGCCAGGTGAACAATCACCGATAGCGTAATGGCCCGGAACATTCGACTGGCCATAAGGATTCACTACGATCCTTCCCTTATCGGTCTTGATACCAACGGTCTCCAGACCAATTCCTTCAATGTTTGCGGCAACGCCCACTGCGCTGAGCAATACATCGGCTTCAAGGATCACTTCACCGGTGGCTGTTTTCACTTTTGCTTTAACACCTTCTCCTGAAGTATCGACGGAGGTGACCTCGCTGCTGGTCATGATGGCAATGCCATTTTTCTTGTATTGTTTTTCCAGTTCTTTAGATATATCCTCATCTTCAACCGGAACGATCCTTGGCATGAATTCAACGATGGTCACTTTTGTGCCCATACTATTATAGAAATAGGCGAACTCCACGCCAATAGCGCCGGATCCAACGATGATCATTGATTTTGGCGTTTGCGGAAGCACCATGGCTTCCCTGTAACCGATGATCTTTTTGCCATCGATCTTCATGGTGGGAAGTTCGCGACTGCGGCCGCCAGTGGCGATGATGATGTGTTTGGCTTCCTGGATCTGGGTCTTGCCATCTTTATCGGTGATCTCCAGTTTGCCTTTGGCCACCAGTTTACCAAAGCCCATAAGGACATCGATCTTGTTTTTCTTCATCAGGAACTGAACGCCGCGGCTCATTTTATCGGCCACGCCACGGGATCTTTTGATCACCGCCTCAAAATTGGGGGTACCGGTAGCGTCGATCCCAAAATCTTTGGAATGCTTTACATATTCCATTACCTGGGCGCTTTTTAAAAGGGCTTTGGTAGGAATACAGCCCCAGTTGAGGCAGACGCCTCCAAGGCTCTCTTTTTCAATGATCGCGGTCTTTAAGCCCAGCTGGGCGGCGCGTATGGCGGCTACATATCCACCAGGTCCTGATCCTAAAACAATAACATCGTATGCCATTTTGGTGTTTTTTGGGGTATTTTAGGGAGCGAAGTTATTGATTTAGGGGGAAAGTTGAGAGGTTGAGGGGTTGAGAGGTTGAGATGGGCGAGGGGTTTGGAGTTGAGGAAAATAATTACCAGATTATCCTTGAATTAGCGCAAAATTCCCTACTTTTGCCGTCCAAATTTTCTATCAATCATGGCCAGAGTATGTCAGGTTACCGGTAAGACACCCATAGGCGGAAACAAGGTGTCACACTCCAACATCAAGACCAAACGTCGTTTTTTGCCTAATCTGCAAAAAAAGCGTTTTTATCTGGTGGAAGAGGACAAGTGGATCACTTTAAAAGTATCTACTGATGCGCTTCGCACTATCAATAAGAACGGACTTTATGCTGTTGTAAAACAGTTAAGGGCCAAAGGTGAACACATTTAAAGTAAGCAGTTAATAAACTAATATAAAATGGCAAAGAAAGGCAACCGCGTTCAGGTGATTCTCGAATGCACTGAGCATAAAACCAGTGGCAAACCGGGAACCAGCCGTTATATCACGGTGAAGAACAAGAAGAATAACCCAGAGCGCCTGGAATTGAAGAAATTCAATCCAATTCTGAAGAAAGTGACCGTTCACAAGGAAATCAAATAATAGTTAGGAGTTGAGAGTTAGGAGTTAGGAGTGAACAACACTAGTAAATAAAGTAGTTAAAAAGGAAAATAAGTAATCATGGCAAAAGCGGCATCAAAAAACGCAAAGGTAAAAGACCTTAAGGCTTCAGCCGAAGCAAAGAACTATTCTAAAGTGATCAAGGCTATTCGTAGTCCTAAGACTGGCGCCTATACTTTCAAAGAGCAGATCGTGCACAAGGATAAAGTAAAAGATTTCCTGGCCCAGAAGTAATTTGAAAGCGTAATGATATTTAGAAGCTGTTCGTGGAAACGAATGGCTTTTTTTGTTAAAGCTATTAGCTTCTAGCTACTAGCATCTAGCTTTGGGTCGTTTGCGAAATATGATTTTCAATGAAAACTGGCTAGCCGCTAGAGGCTAATGGCTAGCCGCTCAAATATAAAAAATGGGTTTCTTCAACAAATTATTCGGTAAGAAGGAAAAAGAGTCGCTTGATGAGGGCCTTAAGAAGACCAAGGAAGGCTTTTTCGCCAAGATCAACCGGGCCATAGCCGGGAAGGGTACGGTGGAGGAAGTGGTACTGGATGACCTTGAAGAAGCCCTGGTAACTGCGGATGTGGGTATTGAAAC
Organism: Chitinophagaceae bacterium; assembly: GCA_016720565.1. Classification (GTDB taxonomy): domain Bacteria; phylum Bacteroidota; class Bacteroidia; order Chitinophagales; family Chitinophagaceae; genus JJ008. Next base: position 1,167,793 of record JADKKJ010000001.1, on the reverse strand, counting down.
GACGGTAAAGATCATCGACCGCATCGAAAAAAGAGTGGCAAAAGACCGCTATCTCAATGCAACAGAGCTGAACAGAATGCTTCAAGAGGAAATTGAACAGATCCTTGTAGATGCACCAAATTCAAATACTTATAATTTTGATACGGAGCTGCCGGCTAAGCCTTATGTGATCCTGGTAGTGGGAGTGAATGGTGTGGGTAAGACCACCACCATTGGCAAACTGGCTTATAATTTCAAGAAGGCCGGCAAGGAGGTTTTACTGGGCGCAGCAGATACATTCAGGGCGGCGGCGGTTGACCAGCTGACCATCTGGAGCGAAAGGGCCGGTGTACCTATTGTAAAGCAGGCTATGGGCAGTGACCCGGCAGCGGTTGCCTTTGATACGGTACAAAGCGCGGTATCCCGGAAGTCGGATGTAGTGCTGATCGATACGGCAGGAAGGCTGCATAATAAGGCCCACCTGATGGAAGAACTGAGCAAGATCAAAAGGGTGATCCAAAAGACCATCCCCGACGCGCCTCACGAGGTGCTGCTGGTATTGGATGGATCTACCGGACAGAACGCCATTGAACAGGCCAGGCATTTTACAGCCACTACGGAAGTAACCGCCATGGCGATCACCAAACTGGATGGAACAGCCAAAGGCGGTGTGGTATTGGCCATTGCCGACCAGTTCAGGATCCCGGTGAAATTTATCGGAGTGGGGGAGAAAATGGAAGACCTGCTGGTATTTGATAAGCATGAGTTTGTGGATAGCCTGTTTAAGTTAGAGGAAGGTTGAGAGGTTGAGGGGTTGAGGGGTTGAGCGGGGATCATTCAAGCAATAGGATTTATCCTCCCCTTTAGGCCTGCCTGCCGGTAGGCAGGGGCAGAGGACCAGCTAGCTGCTAGTGGCTAGCTGCTAAATGCTAATTTAAAATGAAATCAAAAACATTAAAGAAAGACAAAGTCAACATCATCACCCTTGGTTGCTCCAAGAACATGGTGGATAGTGAAGTGCTCAGTGGTCAGTTACTGGCCAATGACATTGAGGTGGTGCATGAGAATAAAAAACTGGATCACAATATCGTGGTGGTGAACACCTGTGGTTTCATTGATAAGGCAAAAGAAGAAAGTATCAATACCATTCTTGACCAGGTTGAATTGAAAAGAAAAGGGAAACTGGATAAGGTTTATGTGACCGGTTGTTTGAGTGAGCGCTATAAGAATAATCTTGAGGCAGAGATCCCTGAGGTAGATGCCTTTTTTGGCACCATGGAATTACCCATGATCCTGAAGCAATTTGAAGCAGATTACAAATCTGAACTCCTGGGCGAGCGTTTGCTTGCCACTCCCCGCCATTATGCTTACCTGAAAATATCGGAAGGCTGCAATCGCACCTGTTCTTTTTGCGCCATTCCGTTGATGCGCGGACAGCATGTGAGCAGGACCATGGACGACCTGGTAAAAGAAGCCGAGAGCCTGGTTAATAAGGGCGTAAAGGAAGTGATGCTGATCGCGCAGGAACTTACCTATTACGGGCTGGATATTTATAAAAAACGTTCACTTGCCGACCTGATGAATCGGCTGGCTGATGTAAAAGGTCTTGAATGGATCCGTTTGCATTATGCCTATCCGTCTAAATTCCCCATGGAGATCCTGGATGTGATGCGCGACCGGGATAATATCTGCAATTACCTGGATATGCCTTTACAGCATGCGGCCAATAATATGCTGAAGGCCATGAAAAGGCAGATCACCCGCGAAGAAATGGAAGAACTGATCCCTGCCATCAGGGAAAAAGTGCCGGGTATTTGTCTGCGTACCACGCTGATCGCAGGTTTTCCCGGAGAGACCCGTGATGATGTAGAAGAGTTGAAAACATTTCTGGAGAAACAGCGGTTCGATCGCGTAGGCATATTCACTTATTCCCACGAAGAAGGCACTTCTGCGCATGAGCTGGTGGATGATGTTCCTGCAGAAGAAAAAGAATTACGCGCGCAGGAGATCATGGAAACCCAACAGGAAATTTCGCTTGAACTTGAACCAGAAAAAAATAGGAAAGACCTTTAAGACCCTGGTCGATAAGAAAGAAGCCGGTCGCTATCTGGGTCGCACGGAATTTGATTCAGTAGAAGTTGACAATGAAGTGGTGATCCAATCGGATAAGAAACTGGCTATAGGGGAATTTGTGAATGTGAAGATAACGAAGGCCTATGATTATGATCTGGAGGGGGAAGTAGTGGAGAGTGTTTAGGGATTAGGGATTAGAGATTAGGGATTAGAGATTAGGGATTAGCGTTTAGGCCTTCCTGACGCAAGCTATGCTAACTTAGTTTACGTTCTATATTCCGGTCGGGCGTCATCCACATAATGCTGACCAGTACCATAAAAATTCCGGCGATACGGGTATCGAAAAACGAAGCTGCAATGGCCAGTGAATAAAGAGCCAGTGATATCATTCCTTTTTTCCCCTGCTTATCTATAATATCATGTAGTTCCTGGTTCCCAGGATTTGACTTCTTAATAATGAGCAGCAAAATAAAATAAGCGAATCCGCAGAGATTGGCCAGAATAGAATAAAGGATCACGGTATTCTGGGCAAATTCATTTTCACCCATCCAGGCCGTGGCGAAAGGCATCAGTGAAAGCCAGAATAATAAATTCATATTGGCCCAGAGGATCCCTCCTTTTACATCTTTAATGGTATGCAGCAAATGATGATGGTTAACCCAGTAAATTCCCAGGTTGGTAAAACTGACGATATAGCTGAGAAATACCGGCCATAAATGGCCCAGGTCATGCCAGGAGTAACCATGGGGCACTTTTAATTCCAATACCATGATGGTGATAATAATGGCGATCACGCCATCGGAGAATGCTTCCAGTCGGTTCTTGGTCATTGGTTTTGATTAAAATGAAAAAGGTTCCTTAGGAACCTTTTTCAAATGTAAAGAATAATGAAATAATTATTTAATCATCGTCCTTCCCTTCTTTTTCATTGGTTTGGTCCACCTTCGTACCATTTTCATTTTGAGTGCCGGCATTCACGCCTGCCAGTTCAGTATGTCGGATCAAACCTCCCAAATGGGCGGTCCAAGCCATGGTTCCGAAAGAAGCTAAGGAAAGTATGACCAGGCCAGTTACCAGCACTGAGCTAAGGTTAGCAAGACGGTTGCGGAGCATCAGGGCCAATAAGGCAATAAAGCCTGTGATCGAAATAATGATCATGGAGATCGTGGCGAAATCTTCATGTTCTTCGATGGCTTTCTCGTTCACTCCGAATTTCTCTACGATCTCTTCGGTGCCTTCCCCTGTAAAATAAACGGGAAGGGTGAATAGGGCGGCAGCCAGCATGCCAAAAAGAGCAATAGATTTGACCAGTTCATTTTTTTTGATGATCGAAATGATCAGAAGTATCCCTGACAATACGGATAGGAACAGGGGCGCGTGATTCAGCGCCAGATGTATCTGTGCTTGATTCATTTTAAAATATTTAGCGGTTAAAAAATAATAGAAAGTGATCGCTAAACGGCCTGGGGCGGGCGAAATATGGAATAGGCCTGAATAAGGGGGATACCGATCCTGCAGGGTATGGTTACAACCTCAGGAGAAATAAAAACAGCAAGGTTCATCATCATGGGAACTTCCACAAGATCCACATGATTCACTTGTGTTTCTTTAAAAGGGAGTTCACTGTCTTCCTCCTCATCCTGGTCATTTGGATGAGTGGAGATATAATGCAATTGAATATACTGACCTAAATCCATGGAAGGGTCTTCCTGGCAATGGTCCTTAAAATGCGCAAAAAGTTGGGGTAACCGGAATAACTCATGTAATTCGGTAGCACTGATGAGAAAGGCGAGCGACAATATGCTGAGGATAATTTTCCTGATCCTGCAATTTAATTTATTTAATTTGAATGAAATCCTAAAACTGCCTGTCCCCATGGTCATTTCCCTTCTCAGCGCTGCCTGAACTTGTCCCTAAATTTCTTATCTTGGAAACTTAACCGAAACCAACCATGGCCGACGAGAAAACCTATGGATTTTTAAACAGGGACCTTAGCTGGCTGAGCTTTAATCACCGCGTGCTGATCGAGGCCGCGGACACTAAAGTGCCTCTTTACAGCCGGATTTCTTTTTTATCTATTTTTTCCTCTAACCTGGATGAATTCTTCCGCGTAAGAATGCCTTCGATCTTTGCCTTTACCAGCATCGATGCTAAAAAAACATCCCTGCGTGATGAATACCCGCTGGGACTGGTAAAGGATGTGCAGGAACTGGTGAACTCCTACCAGGAAGAATTTGGAAGGATACTCACCCAACAGATACTTCCGGAATTAAGGGCCAATAATATCCAGCTGTATTATAACGATACGATCAGGGATGAACATGAAGAGACCATCCGGGAATATTTTTTATCGAAGGTCCTTTCATTTTTACAGCCGATCCTCCTTCAGAAAGAAAACCAGGCGCAGGTATTCCTGGAGAATAATGCCCTTTATTTTATTGTGGTGATCGAACCAAAAGAGGAGAGCGGCAAGCGGTTTTATGCCTTATTGAATATTCCATCTGACCATCTTCCAAGATTCATGGAATTACCGAAGATTGGCGAAGATAATTTTATTGTTTTCCTGGATGATGTATTAAGGGTAAACCTGGAAGAAGTATTTGCCGGATACAATATCATGGGGGCCTATGCTGTAAAAATGACCAGGGATGCAGAGATGAGCCTTGAAGATGAATTCAGTGGTGACCTGGCAGAGAAAATAGAAAAGCAACTGGAGAAAAGGGAGACGGGTCATGCCACCCGCTTTTTATTCGATAAGACCATGCCCCAGGAAGTACGCGATTTTCTAAGAGACTACCTGATGCTTAAGCCGGAAGAAATGGTGGAAGGTGGACGTTACCATAATTTAAAGGACCTGGGAAGTTTACCTAACCCGAAGAAAGGAAGCCTGACCTATCCTAACTGGCCTTCGGTATCGCATCCCGGCTTTGACAACCACCGATCCATTTTCCAGAGTATCGCGCAGGGAGATAAAATGCTTCACCTTCCTTATCATTCTTATAATTATATTCTTCGTTTCTTCAATGAGGCTGCAATCGACCCGCATGTAAAAGAGATCTCGGTGACGCTTTACCGGGTGGCCGCCGACTCGCATATTGTGAATGCATTGATCAGCGCTGCGAAAAATGGTAAGAAAGTCACCGTATTCGTAGAGTTGAAAGCCAGGTTTGATGAAGCCAATAATCTTCGCTGGTCGAAGAAGATGAAGGCGGCAGGGGTAAAGATCATCAATTCGATCCCCCGATTAAAAGTGCATGCGAAAGTGGCCCTGGTACGACGGGTAGAAAAAGAGGTCACCCAACTTTATTCCTTCATGGCTACCGGTAATTTCAATGAATCGACGGGCCGGTTCTATACGGATCATGTGATGTTTACCTGCGATCCGGAGTTTGGCAATGAATTGGCGCCCTTATTTGATTACCTGCAATCAAGAAAGCAACCGGCTGATTATGGAAAGATCCCATTTAAGTTATTGCTGGTATCGCAGTTCAATATGATCAAACGTTTCTCGCAACTGATAGACCGGGAGATAGAAAATGCGAAGGCAGGTAAAGAGGCCTCCATCATCATCAAGCTGAATAACCTGCAGGAAAGGGCCATGATCACCAAACTCTATAAGGCCAGCATGGCCGGTGTGAAAGTGCAGATGATCGTCAGAAGTATCTGCGCGTTGGCTCCCGGGGTGCCAGGTCAGAGTGAGAATATCATTGTGAAAAGAATTGTGGACCGTTACCTGGAACATGCCCGTGTATTTGTATTTCATAATGATGGCGATCCCGAATATTATATGGGCTCCGCCGATTGGATGAACCGCAATCTTCATAGTCGTATAGAAGTATGCTTTCCGGTGAAGGATAAGAATCTCTGCAAGGAACTGGAGCATATACTGGAACTGCAATTGCAGGATAACCAGAAAGCGGTCATCATCAGCAGTGATATGGAAACCGGTAAAGCGAATAATATGCGCGTGTTAAGTGCGGGGATAGAGCCGGTAGCGGCGCAGGAATCGATTTATGAATATGTGAAGAATAGGAGGGATTAGGGATTAGGGATGAGGGATTAGGGATTAGGATGAGGGATGAGGGATGAGGGATGAGGGATTAGAGATGAAGGGTGAATAATCAATAATTAATAATGAATAATTTTACATGGAAGGGGATTTTCCCCGCACTGACAACGAAGTTCACAGCAAATGATGAACTGGATCTTCCCTTGTTTGAAAAGAACCTGAATGCACAGGTGGCTGCCGGTATTCATGGTATCATACTGGGTGGAACCCTGGGAGAGGCTTCTGTTCTTTCCGTAGATGAGAAAGAGAGACTGGTGAAATTTGCTATTGAGAAATTAAAAGGAAAACTACCGGTCATTCTGAATATCGCAGAAGGTTCTACAAAAGAAGCCCTGCGGCAGGCAGCACTGGGCAAAAGCTGGGGAGTGGATGGTTTGATGCTGCTTCCTCCCATGCGTTATAAATCTGATCACCGGGAAACAGTGACCTATTTTAAAACCATTGCTGATTCCACTGATCTGCCGATCATGATCTATAATAATCCGGTTGATTATAAGATCGACGTGACCCTGGATATGTTCGATGAATTGCAATCCTGCAAGAATATTGGAGCGGTAAAAGAGTCCACCCGCGATGTGACCAATGTGACCCGTATGCGAAATCGCTTCGGGGACCGATTTGCCATTCTATGCGGCGTAGATACACTGGCCATGGAAGAACTTTGTTTGGGTGCAGATGGATGGGTGGCCGGACTTGTTTGTGCCTACCCAAGAGAAACAGTGGCCATCTATAACCTGGTCAATGCCGGTAAACTGGAGGAGGCAAGAAAAATATACCGATGGTTCATGCCGCTGCTTGAACTGGATATACATCCCAAACTGGTGCAGTATATCAAAATGTGTGAAGCGGCTGAAGGGATTGGCTCTGAATTTGTGAGAGCACCGAGGTTGGTCCCCGAAGGTGAAGAGAGGGAAAGGGTGATGAAGGTGATAAGGGACAGTCAAGAGTTACGAGTTAGGAGTTAGGAGTTCAAAGTTCCGTGTTCCGTGTTTGTTTCCTCGTTATTTGTCATCCCGAGGCCGTGAACATGATTAGAAAGCTGATCATTATCCGAGGGATCTCATGAAGGAGATACCTCGCGATGTTTGAGCATTTTTCAAAAAGGTATTTCCATCGCTCGGTATGACAAATGTCAAGGTAAAAAGTGAGCGTTAAATATTAAACGAAATAATCGATAATCAGTAATCAATAATAAATAATGTTCCCCGATACAACAATAGAACAGATCGACCTCTCCATGGCCAAAGCATGGAAAGCATTTCAACTATACAGCAAGAAATCACTCAAAGAAAGAGCCGCTTTCATGAAAGCCATCGCTGTTGAACTGGAAGCAGCAGGTGATGAACTGATAAAAATAGCCATGGAAGAAACCAATCTTCCAGAGGCAAGACTGAGAAATGAAAGGGCCCGTACGATCTTCCAGTTGAATTCATATGCCGATGCCTGCGAAAGAGGGGATTGGCTGGAAGCAAGAATAGACGAAGCTATACCGGATAAAAATCCACCCAAACCCGATATTCGGAAAATGATGGTGCCCCTGGGTCCTGTGGTTGTTTTTGGCGCCGCGAATTTTCCTTTTGCTTACTCAACTGCCGGTGGTGATACGGCGACGGCATTAGCTGCTGGTTGTCCGGTGATCGTGAAGGCGCATCCCGCGCATGCGCGCACCAGTGAAAGAGTGGCGCAGGCTATTTTAAAAGCAGTGACTGATTCATATATGCCTGATGGCGTATTCACCCATATACATGGTGCCTCTTTTGAAACAGGTAAGGCCCTGGTTGAACATAAATACACGAAGGCAGTTGGGTTCACGGGTTCATTTACCGGTGGCAAACAGTTATTCGACTGGGCACAGCAGCGAAAAGAACCCATACCCGTATTTGCGGAAATGAGTAGTGTGAACCCGGTCTTTCTTTTGCCGGGTAAAATGAAAGCCGCAGCCAGCGAGATCGCCAAACAATATGCGGCTTCTATTTCATTGGGTGTTGGACAATTCTGTACAAACCCCGGATTGATCATTGGTATTGATAATGATGACCTGAAGGTTTTCCTGGATAGTCTTGCTGAAGCGGTAAAGCCTCTTGCTGCGGGCACCATGTTGCATACAGGCATCTTTAAAAATTACGTGGAGAAAAGAGCCAATGTACTGGCTCAGGCCGATGTGGAGAGTTTTGCAGTGGCCGAAGCCTCACCGCAACTAAATCAGGGGGTGACCACCATCGCCATCACTACGGCCGATAATTTCATGGGCAATCCTTTATTGCACCAGGAAGTATTCGGGCCGTTTTCTTTGGTTATAAAATGCAGGGACCTTTCTGAAATGCTGGAACTGACCGAATACCTGGAAGGTCAGTTGACCGCTACGTTTATGGCCACGGAAGAGGACCTGAAGAATAATGAAGCCCTGATCGATGCGGTTAAAATGCTTTGCGGACGTTTCATAATAAATGGGGTGCCTACCGGAGTGGAAGTTTGTCTTTCTATGCAACATGGCGGACCATTCCCTGCCACTACTGATTCAAGATTTGGAAGTGTGGGAGCAGATGCCATAAAGCGTTTTGTGCGCCCCTTATCCTTCCAGAACTGGCCGGATGAATTTCTTCCTGCGGAATTACAGCGAGCCAATCCCTCAGGCATATGGAGAACAGTGAATGATGAATTAAGGAAATAAAAACCTATTTCACCAATAGTTTTTTTGCCTCATTTTCAATAGCGCCCTTGATCGCTCCCTGGAACATGGTCAGGGCCAAAGGAAGTTTTGCTTCGATCTCCACCGAGGCCGGTAATACCTCTACTGTTCCGGATACCTGAAACCCCATAGCTTTTAATTTGAAACTTCCGCCATATTCGGCCCATTCCTCCTGCAGTTCCTGGATGTTTCCTTTTTGTTCTTCTTTTATTTTAGAGAAGAGGTTTTTTATGCGTGACATGGCTTCTTCGCGGGAGAGTTCGTGGGGAGTAGAGATTGTCATTAAAGTACAGTTTAGAGTTTAGGGATTAGGGATTAGGGTTCAGGGTTCAGGGTTCAAGGTTCAGGGTTCAGGGTTCAAGCCGGATACCTGGAGTTGGATGCAATAATTAGTAATTAACAATTATTAATTACTAATCAGCGTAAAGTAAATATTTCTTCCTCATTTGTTTGTACTGTGACAGTCCCGGTTCCCAGCTATCCTGAATTTCTTTAATAGACTTTCCTTCCTGTATCTGTTTGCGGAAATCGGCGGTACCCGCCAGGTATTCTATGGATCCCATTTGTTTGCTGAGGGTGCGATCGAAGAATTTCTCTTTTTCGGGGAAATTCTTATATAGATCGATCATCCAGGCAAGCTCGATACGTTTAGTAGTGAATAACCGCTTCACATCATACTCCCGCAGGTCCAGTCCATAACATTCCTGGTCCATGAAAATAGGCGACTCGCTCATGCCTGGAATACTTTTGGGCGTAAAACTGAAACTGTATTTACCTTTTAAAAAGGGCGCTCCTAATACAGTGAATGGGTACATAGTGCCGCGACCATGATTTACATAGACCCCTTCAAATAAACAGGTAGAAGGATAGAGTAAAATAGCCAGCTGGCTATTCAGGTTAGGAGAGGGCCATACCGGAACATCATAGGGCATATGATGTTTGTAATTCTTCACCGGAATGATCTTCAATTTACACTTCACGCCATTGGCCATCCAGCCTTCGCCATTATACATCTGGGCCAGTTCGGCGATGGTCATGCCATGCGCAATAGGAATTGGAAACTGCCCGATACCCGATTTGTATTTCATGTCAAGTATAGGGCCATCGATAAGATACCCATTGGGATTAGGCCGGTCCATGATCATCAGTTCCTTGTTATTCTCGGCACAGGCTTCCATTACATCGCGCAGCACATTGATATAGGTATAGAAACGGCAGCCCACATCCTGTACATCATAGACCATCAGGTCCACATCGGCCAGGTCTTCCGGGGAAGGTTTTCTTTTTTTTCCATAAAGGGAAATGATGGGTATGCCAGTGGCGGAATCTTTTTCATCGGAGACCTTTACTCCCGCACTTGCCTTGCCGCGAAATCCATGTTCAGGACCGAAGACCTTTACGATATTTATTCCTCTTGCCATCATAGAATCCACCCAATGCTTTTTTCCTACGATGGTAGTGGGATTGGCAAGAATGGCCACCCTTTTCCCTTTCAGGTAATCGAAATAAAGTTCAGTTTGATCCGCGCCAGTAACGATGGGATGTTTTTTATCCTGGGCGAAACTGCTGGCAAAGCTCAGCAGAAGAATAATGGGCAATAATTTCATGGCGAATAGTTATCGTAGGCGCTAAAATTAAGGATTATCCGTTTATCAAAGACGAACCTATGGCTTTATGGGTTGTTTAGAGCAGTGAACAATAGTTAACCTTTAGGAATAAGAAAGGGTGGCATTCCGGCCACCCTTTCCTATTCTGTTAATAAGTTTTAGGAGGTGAAGGATTTCCATCCGCACCAGTGGGGGTAACCACCAGGAGTGCATCTTTTGAGATCCTTAATTTATCGGTCACCAGTATATCATATTTTATATTATTCCCTTCCAGTTTGGGCGCAAATAAAACATAGTTCATACCCTGTGTTAATGCATCCTTGATCTTTTTTGTGTCGCCGGTTTGAAGCACTATATTGCCAAAATAGGTGCCAGCGCCATAAGAAATATCCATATTTCTATTAAAATATTTCAGTTTCATAACTGGTGTTGGATCGAAATTGGGTTTATATATCCAGCCATGCAGGGTTAACGAATCAGGATAGTTAAAAATGAAGGAGTAAATTAGTTTTGGATTACCCTGGAGGTTATCAAATACTTTTCTTTCCACGAAAAGCGTGTCCAGGTGGCCTGAAGTTAACGCATCCGTTTTTGGCGGCGGTGTAGCACTTACCTCCTTGTCATCTTTTTTATCTTCGGTACCACTGTTGCAGGAAGCCAGCAGTAACACAAAGAAAAACAGAAAGTAATGGCTTAGCGTTCTAAGATCTTTTTGCATAGTTGATCATTTAAGTGGTTGGTTGATGTTGTTTGATACATGGGGTAGTTCCTGAAGAAAGTTAGATTTTTTAGGCGGTATTTCAATAAACAGGGTTTGAAATTATTGGGTATATTAGGGAGCTTGTTCTGATCTACTAATTGCTATGAATAATATTCTACTTAAAGTGCTCGACTGGTCGGAGATCTGGGCTTTGCTGATCCCCCTGGCTGTGCTGCAGTTCAGGCAGCAGGATAAGCAGATGAAACCGGTGATTCTCTACGTATGGCTGGGTTTCCTGGTCAATATTGTGATCGATACCATCATGGCTATCAATATTTATTTTTTACCCAACGATTACCTGAGCAATAATCCCTTCTATAATTTACATTCCGTGATCCGGTTTGCCTGTTTCAGCTATTATTTTGTGCGACTGCAGCCTGATTCTTTCCGCAGAACAAAAAAATTCCTGGCGCTGGTTTCGGTACTGTTCCTGGTGGTCAATTTTGTGTTTTTTGAAGATTTCTTTGATTACAACTATTTAAGCGGAAACCTGCTGGCAACAGAGGCCTACCTGCTGCTGGTCTACTGTATGCTTTATTATCTCACTGAATTAAGGAATGACCAGGATGGGATCTTTGATACCCCGCATTTCTGGATCGTAACAGGCCTGGGCATTTACGTAGTGGTCAATTTCTTTGTTTTTCTTTTCTACCTGCCCATGATCAGTAAGGATATCCGGCTGGCTGTAGATATCTGGAATGTGCACAACCTGGCCTTTATCATATTTTGTCTTTTTCTAACCAAAGCTTTTTATGGATCTATTAGAAATAAATATTCAGTCTAGGGTCATCATCGGTATATCTGCGATGGTGGTTCTCTTTACCAGTTTCCTGGTGGTATTCATTTCCAACCAGCGGAAGAAACTGCAATACCATAAGCAGATCCAGGCCATTCAGCTGGAGCAGCAGGAAAGCCTGAAACAGCAGAACCAGCAACTGGAGCAAAGGGTAGAGGAGCGTACCGCCGAAATATCCGAGCAGAAAGAGATCCTGCAGGAAACGCTGGAAGAATTAAGGGCCAGTCAGCTGCATCTTATACAGAAAGAGAAAATGGCCTCACTGGGAGAACTTACGGCCGGTATCGCCCACGAGATACAGAACCCTTTGAATTTCGTATTGAATTTCGGGGAGATCAATAGGGACCTCTTAATGGAAATTAAAGAAGCCCTTGAAAAAGAAAACCTCTCAGAAGGATTTAAGGAGGATATTCTTCCGCTGGTCGGTGATCTGGGTGATAATCTTTCCAAGATATTACAGCATGGCAAAAGGGCTGATGGCATCGTCCGAAATATGCTGCAGCATACAAGAAAAGAAGCAGGCGTGGTGGTACTGACCAACCTGAATGAACTGACGGATGAATTCCTGAAAATGAGTTATCATGGTTTCCGTGCCAGGCACAAATCATTCAACTGTACGTTCAATACTATTTTTGAAGGAGGACTGGAACCTATTCGCGTGATCCCCCAGGATATTGGCCATATACTGGTGAATATATTCGGGAATGCTTTTTACTCGATGCAGGAGAAGGCGAAAATAAAAAGCGACTATGAGCCGGTTCTTTCCATCCATACCAGCAGTAAAGATGGCAAGGCCATTATAGAGGTCCGTGATAATGGCATGGGTATACCGGAAAAAATAATTAATAAGATCTTCCAGCCATTTTTTACGACCAAGCCTACAGGTGAAGCTACCGGATTGGGATTGTCGTTAAGCTATGATATGATCCGATCTCATAAAGGAGATATCAAAGTAATTTCAGCTGAAGGCGAGTATGCGCAGTTTAGTATCGAGTTGAATTATTGATCGTTGGTCAATGATCAGGCTTTACCTGCTCTCGCAGCATTTCCCCGATTGATCTTCTGCCCCTGTAGGATCATTTCGGTGACCAGTAATGGAATGGACCAGCAGGACCAGGCAAGGATATTTGCGACTTCTAATCCTTTCATATCAAACCCAACCAGCAATAATTTTTCAACAAGTCGGAAAGTGACAAAGGCGAAGGTGACCACATAAGATTTCACCATCCATTCCCGGTGCTGCACAAAATTCTTGCTGCGGGCCGCCCAAAAGGCCATAGCTGATGTACTGATCCAGGCAATGGCCAGACCTATCAGTCCGGTACCGAAGGTGGTTACATGTTCAGTAATGATCATTTTATTGATCGATAAATTAAGGGAGGCCATGGAGGCAATAAGAATAGATACCAGGTATGCCTTGCCCATATTGCGGTGTATGGTCGGGTATTTTTTACGGAAGGCAGCCCGGAACTGAAGAGGTCCCAGTAGTAAAGCTATTATTCCAAAGGATACATGTATCAGCAGGCTGGGCGCGTAAGCTGGGAAGAATCCCTCGCCATAAGAATCCAGGTTATAGGAGAAATAGTGAATGGCGTTGGCATAGATGAAATAGAGGCCGGCGGCCAGGACAAAAGCCCAGCCGGTGTAGCTAATTAGTTTTGCGCGCATGGTGTTGGTTTTGGTATACTGAATATACGAAATCAGCGTAATTCCAGCATTCTACAAATGGCATCAATGACCAGCTCGTTATTACTTCCAAAAGGATAAGCCAATTCGCTGAGGGGATAGTGAGGTTGGGATGATCGGCGGAATGGACCGAAACCTCATGACCGGCAAATATTGCAGTTACCTGTATTTTACCACAATTCCCAATCATTCAGCAGATCTGTTCTGCTGGTGGGCTGCTGTAATCCTTTCGTTAGCTGCATTACATTATTGGAAACGGTTTTCATTAACTCTTTGATGCTAATCGTTTTTTTCTTTTTCATCGCTTCCAGGATACTATAGGTAAATACGCCATTGGGCAGCCCATTTACCCCTTCCAGGGCATATTGGTCTCCTCCGGCAGCTGAGATAATGGTGGCACCGGTATTATTACCCATGTTGGCAAATAGCTCTCGCATCAATTCAAAGCTATTGTTCAGTCCCAGCCTTGGCCCTGTTTCCGTGCTAACCGGGTTGGCACCACGGCCGGAAGACAGACCTAATCCAGTTGCTTTTTTATTTCTTTTCTTTCCTTCTTCCTTGTCTACCTCCCCGCTATGGCAGGCATCGATCAGCAATAATTTTTTCCTGGAGGGTATTCCATCTACCAGGCTTTCCAGCATTTCATAGGGAAGGCCTTTTTCTGCTGGTTTCATGAAATCCACCGAATAGGTAGATAGAAAATAATCCAGGCTATCACTTAGTAAACCATGACCGGAATAGGAGATGACCACTTTATCATCAATATTCGTTTGCTCAAGGGGTTGCTTTAATTTTTTAATATTTTCAATTGTCACTGCTTCATTAAACAAGGTATCGACAACCAATGCCTCGCCATATTTCGCTTTAAACCCATTAACCAGATCGCGGATATCCTTACAACTGAACCGAAGATCATAACGCTCATTTGCAAAGTGATCGATGCCTATTCCTATAAAATAAAGTTTGGAAGGTTTGCTGGCGCCTGCATATTTTACCGATACGGGTAGCCGATAACTTTCAATGCCCTGCGTATTTGTCACGGCTGTTTCGATCCGATTTTGTCCTTCGCCTAAATGAATGCTTAATACGGTATCAAAATCAGTTCTACCAGCTTTTATTCCGATTCCAGCTGAACCAAACAAGGGGCATTCATTCACCCAAACATTAAAAGAGGATAGGGGAATATTTTTACCGGTAGATGCAATTTTCAGGGTCAATACCTCTTTTGTTGTTTCAGGTTCTATCTTTTCGATGTCCAGTATGGTCAATTGCGGAACGGTATAAGCCGACTGAAGTATGGAGGTATCGATCTTTGACTGTCTTATTCTTTTCTGCCAGGCACGGTGGTAGGATTGGATCAGCAAGGTGTCGGTGATTCCATAAGTGGTGGAGACCAGGTCGGGACGATTATAGATCAGGTCCAGCTGACGGGCTGCAGCTACATTCCGGCCATCGGTAAAACCAAATTTCTGCAGCGAGCCTTTGGAAGCGGAATAGTATCCCTGGTGGTCTATCACCACATAATTATCCTTATTAAAGGTTGTAACGGATACCAGCCATTTAAGATCCTGTAAAGACCAGAATTTGGTGGTGCCATCGAAAGAGGTAGATACCAGTTTACTATCCCTGTCGGCAAAATTCAGTGAACTGATATGATCTTTATGTCCTTCGAGTATATATCTTGTTTTTGTGGGAATATTCACCAGGATGATCTGATGCTGAAAATTGGCATAGGCCATCCATTTATTATCAAGGCTCAGGGCTCCGGTTCTGATAAAGTCTGTAAATAAGGTTTCCTGGTAAATGGTGTCGGTAGTATTCCAGGATACCAGGGATAGCTTGTTGGGGCCTTTTGGCAGGAACATGGTAGCTGCCGGGCTGTAATTCTGATAGTTTCCATCTGCCGTATAGCTGAGCAGGAATTTATCGTTGATAGCTACCGGGTATGATTTATACCGGGTGTTTTTCCCGTTGATATAGCTGCCCGTCTGCAGGAAATAATTGCTGTCGCGGTAGGCGAATTTCCCTTCACCGAAGTTTACATAAAGATCCTCGCCAGCCGAGTTGGGAAAGTAGCGCAGTAATTGACCGGATTTCAGTCCAAACAGGTAGTAGCCATTTTTTTTCTCATCATAACCAGCATGGGTACTAACCAGCAGGTAATTGTTATCCGGGGAGATATGGAATCCACTTGCATCATCCATACGTAATGTGGAAGGGCCATTGATCCTTTTTGAATAATTCTTAGTTCCCTGGTAGGTAAATGAAGTAATTGTATAGGAAAAATTATTGCCGGCCAGGCTGGAAATACAAAATACCTGTTTGGTAAGGGTATCGATAAATGTTTTTACCGGTTCCAGGTTCTTCAGGTTAAAACTACCCATGATCTTATCGGGCAATTGTACTACCGTGATCTTATTACCTATGGTATCATCTAAATGAAAATCGTTGGTTTTATAGACAAGGAAGGGACCATCCATGTCTTCCAGGTATCCATATTTTAATTCAAGTTCTTTAGGAAGGGTACTGTCTGAAAAAGTATAGAGAAAGCTTCCTGAGCGGAAATAAAAATTATCTGAATCAAAATACTGGTCATCTATATCTTTAAAACGAAACTGGTATTCATTGCCTGCCCTGTAGGGAAGGGGGGCCAGGCGGTTAAGGTCCCAGGGCTGAAAATCGAAATACCAGTTTTTATCGTTCTTACTCCATTCGCAGTCGCCGTCATAATGAAAAAGGAATTTTCCTGCAGCGTTTCCGCTATATACTTCTCTCATTACAGCACTGCAGGTATTGATGGTATGAATTGGCTGGAGCAGATGATTTAACAGTGCATTGGTATTGTTGATCTCCCCATACAGGATCCTTCCATTGGGAGCGATGGCAAAAGCCTCCCCTTCTATGGTATCAATAAAACGCCTTCTGTCAATATCGAATTCATAGCATACTTTTTGATAACCGCGATACGTGTTTATATATAGCAGCGGGAATTGCTGATTGACCAGCAGGGAATAACCTTTTAGTTTTAATACGGTATCCTTACTGCCAGTTTCTCCATTATACAGGGAAAGAGAATCATTATGCTTTATATAAATGGTCCTTCCGTTGGCAGTAAGCCCGAAAGAAAGATCATATTTGTCTTTTACCGCTTTAATGAATTGACGGCTCTGATTAAAAATATTGTAGACATTCAGGCCGGTGGAAGCCGGCACCAATAAAATTCCTGAGCGGGAAGAGAATTTAATGCTGTTATAAAAGATCTGTGTGGTAGCCGGGACGCGGGGATTTGAGATCGAGCATATCACTGAATCCCGGCTGCGGTCATAGATCCTCACCACCTGTTTGTCTTCAGAACTCTCGCCTGCAAAAATAAGATAGTTGGAATCTGCAAAGAATACGGAGGACCGGTAGTACCAGGTATTATCGCCATCAGGTTTTTGAAAATCAATTGTTTTTACCGTTTTTAAATTGTCAAGGCTGACAAGTTCAAATTTCTGGTAGCTATTTTTTCCAATCATCATCCAGTTCTGATCCGGGCTAAGAAACCAGTCACTGCTATATTTTACAATTGTATCTCCTTTTCCATTCAGCGGAATGAATCGGAGTGTATCGTAGTCCTGTTTCAGGAAATAGTTAGCAAGGGGAATGAGTTCATGACTGTAGCTGTTGGTGATATGATGTTGCTTATGAATCAGGGAGTCATTTATAACGGTTCTGACCATTTTTGAAGCCAGCCGGTCGTCGGGTTCATCTGCTCTTTGTAAACGGGCAAAGGAAAAAGCGGTAAGTTGCTTATTGAATTGTACGTAAGAATAATTGTCTTCACCCCTGATGGATTTTAAAAATAGCATGGATCGGAGATCATAGAGCCGAATTTCCTTATCCCCGGAAATGGCCATAAAATCATTGTTGCTGCTGAAAAATACATTTTGCCCTGCGTAGATAGGTTCACCGCTTTCCATGACCATGGTGGGGCGGTTCTGCGAAAATGCACCACTGACCACCAGTAAACACAAGAAGGTTTGGAGGGCCCTGTATATCATTCCTTAAATTACAGAATCAATGGGAACCTTGTTCTAAAGAACCTCCACATTTTTCCCCAGGGTCTTAAAACGAACGCCATTGTCCTGCACAACGGTGATCGTGATATGTCCGGTCTTGCTGAGCTTAATATCCCTGACAATACCTGACTTTCCTTTATGGGTTCCGCCGGTCACCAGGCAGCGATCTCCGTCTTTGAGTTTGGCTGGGTTGGAGTTGTGCATATGGTTAATGGAATTGAAAGCCTAATTTACTGAAAATATGCTCCTGGTAGTCTTACTGCCGAGTGGAAATTCATCAGGAAGAATATCGCTTTAAATTGCGAATCTCAGGAATGCCGCGGTCATTCTGCGGTATTTTTACAGAGCTAATTTTTGGCTGCATAACCTGAAATACCTGTGATTGAATAATACATTGGAATTGAGCGTCTATTCATCTGCTTTAGACAACTTAAGTCAACTCAGTATTTATAAATATTTGACTGTAGATTAGTCCGTTTACTTAATAAAGTTAATATATAATCCAAGTAAAAGACTTTTCATTACTATTTCATCTGGATTCCCGCCTGATGTAGGCGTTCTAAATCCTTTATTGAAAACTTCAGTTCCACCAGAACTATTCATGTAGGATACCTTTATCCCTACAATTTTATTAAATTCAATGCCACCGCCAAAATAGATCATTCCATTATACGAATTTGTATTTGATTTAAAATCTGTTGTTGTACCAGAACTTGACATGCGTTTTGAATTTAAGGTATAGAGATTCATAAACCCAACATCTCCAAATAGCCAGGCACTTCGTTTCTTATCGACCGAAAATAATCTATACCTCAACTCAATTGGCAGTGCAATGGAGGTTATTTCTATATCAAATTTTTCGGCTGAAAGACCAAATCCATTGTAAAACACATATTGGTTTTTTAAGTATCCCAACTGTGTGTAAAAGCTGGCATTTCTACTTCCTTTACTTATGAAAAATTCAAAATTTAACGCGCCGTAATAACCAGAATTTGAATTGTTTTCTTCCTTAGTATACATAGATGGGTAAGCATCTGTCGTGTTTTGTAAATAATTTCCTTCTATTCCTAAGCGAAATCTGCTACTTGCAACTTTTAACTTGACTTTTTCCTGAGAAAAAAGAAGGTTGGAAGATAGCATGCTCCAACAGCTAAAAAGGATAAAATACCATTTCATATGATTTGTTTAATTTATAAATTTAGTAAGTAAAAACTTTGATGATGTTATAAATGTCTTTTCCATCCTCCATTGCGCCAAAAGGAAAGAATAAATTTTCGGCAGTACTCTTAATGAAAGGCAATTCAAAAAACTGCAAAAAAGATTCTCTCAACTGAGTAGGTAGGCACTCTAATTCTCTATATCGATATGCATTCAAATTAATTTGCAATCTATAAATGCCAGTTGGCAAAGAGGTAGAAGATGTACCAATATCACCCTCAGCAATAATATTAGCCACAGCTTTTAAATTTATTGGATTTATATAGGATATATAGGTTTCGTCACTTAAATTGGCAAATTCTTCCCTCTGTTCATAATAGGCGCAATAGGTTATATCCCTGATGGAAAAGCGATATTCGTGAATTACATCAATTAAATTATTTTGGTTTTTACCCATAGCAAATTGCTCAACCATTACTAAACGGATAGAATCGGCAGAGTTTTCTACGACTACATAATCATAAAATTTCTTTACCCCCTCAGTAAATTCCAGACCTTTAACATAACCTTTTTTATTGCGGCTTACATTGATTGTTCCTGTTTTATGGGAAAAATCAGTTTGTTCCCAGGCTGCAAGCACTTTATTGTTTTCACTAAATAATTGAATGGCCGCTTCCTTTGCTTCTTTTTGAGCTTTTATTTTTTCTTCTTTTTTTTCCCCTAAAAAACTGATGAGTGACAATAAACCTCCTACTCCAATGACCGCTTTGGCTGAGCCAGGATTAGACAATTTTGTTGCCGCCTCTAAAGTGGCATTGAGCATAGCTCCACTTTCTTTTTTTCCACTGTTAATTGCAGCCTGGTATGCGGAAGAAAAGGCAAGGCTCGCATTGGCTCCTTCTAAAAGATTGGAGGAGTTTACATTGGTGGAATTGCCAGTGGTAGTCCCATTATTGCCAGTTGTGGTAGAATTCCCTCCGGCATCCGCATTGCAAGGGGGCATTGAACTGGTAATTTCTCTGCATAGCGTTTTAGACCCCCCTAATCTGGAAACCATACAGTCATTCCAATCAGCTTGTTGCACCAACCATTGTTTTCTCTCTGGGCACTTAGTTTGGGCAGCAGCATTTCTATACGCATTTGCAGCAGCTTTGTAGGCATCCACCTGTGCAGGTTGAGCATTGACTGAATTTACCTGAATTGATAAAATTTGAACTAGTGCAGCTAAAAAAAATGTTTTTTTCATATTAAAGGCTATTAACCGCGTCTTCCGTCATCATATGTTCCACTCCGATTACGTTTTGTAAATTTTGGCTTTCCTAATATTTTGTATCGATAATTATATTGTTTATCAAAATCCCCTATTGAACTATTTTCTGGACTACTTTTATTTTGCATATTATTTACAGTGTTTTGCATTACTGAAATAATTTCGTCAATTTGATTTTGGGATTGTTTGAGGGATTTGGCTATATAATCATGATTAGGGGTCTTTATCCACGCTGTTACATATTCATCTGGATTATTAATAATCAAATTTTTTATTTCCTCTGTTCTCTTTTTTATTTCAATTTCACTAACAATCTTGCCTTGAGGTTTTAATTCAATATCGAGCATTCGTTTTGCCTCATCCTTTATAATTTCATTAAGACTTTCTGAATTGAAGGATAGGATTCTGGACCTTAATTCATCCGACTTTAATTCATCCATTGTATTTCCCCCGTGATAAATAGGAACTGTAAATATTTGAAGCACGCCTTTATTTGTTGGGACATTGATTTGGCCAAAAAAATAAAATTCATCAGATTTTAGATTATTAGGGTCTCGGGGTTCGAGATAATTTATGCTCTTATTTTGAGAGTTATCTTTTTCGGTAGCGGGTGGCTGAGACTCATTACAATCTGTGACAACAATATCATATATTTTATTTACAAGGTAGCCTTCAAAATTATTATTGGCGGATTCTAAAGTTTCCTTAGCATCGAGAGAAAGAAAGATTTTGCTGGTTTCTGTTTTGCCCGAACAATTTAGATAATCAAACTTGGCTGAAATCTTACACCCCGTTTTTGATAAGTTTGAAACAAGCCGATAATATGATTTGCCGGTACTAATTGTTTCTTTTTTCCCAAGATTTATTTCAAGACATTTGGCGTACTTGAATTCAATTATTACGGTTAAAGGATCTGCTGACTCAATGGTTGTATTATCAACGTATATAATCTTGTTGTCTGTCCAGTTTTGGCAGTATGCTTTGTGATACGTCAAAAAGAAAACTAAAAACGATAATTTTGTTAAATGAAAAATCATATTGGCAGTTTGTGGCTGAGGTTAGTAATCTAATTTATTCTTTTTATTTTATTATAATAAAAAATAAAAATGGGTTTTATGGGATGTTTCGTATCGTTTTGTTATTCATTGTATTAGGGTAAATAAGAAAAATGAAATTTTGCCTTTTTGCGTGTTATCAATCAACTCTCAAAACTGTTCCCATGAACTCCTTTACTTTCAAATAAGTTTCCTCATCCGGGCAGCGGATAGCCCAGCCAAACAGCATTTCATATTTTTCAAAACAGATGGTGAAATTCAGTTGCTTTCCCTTCAGGGTCCAGTTGGTCCACCAAACACCATATCCGCTATGATCATCAGGCAGGGGTTCTTCCGGTTGTTCGATATTGCAAAAATCCTGGTAGGCTTTTTCCAGTTCATTTTCATGATAGTCTGCTTCAAGGAAATTGGCAATGGCAGGCATGGCCCTGTAAAAAGAACCCATATGTTCAATGCCTTCGACGATATTTCGTTTAGTGGGGGCAGGCATAAAATGGACCAGTCTTATTTTTCTTTTATATCTATTGCTTTTATTATTTCGCTGATCGCATTATCAGAGACCAGGTTCATTCCCCAGTCCTTATCAACATAATTGAAATAGGCAATAACTATCTCTTTTTCCGGGTTAATTAATAAGATCTGTCCACCAAACCCACCTTTTACCATGATCCCATCACTAGCCAGGTCCCATTGGTAGCCCCATTTAAACGGAGCAATGGGGTTATCTATGGCCGGGGCATCAAAGATCTCTTTGAGCTGTGCAAAACTGATGATGCTTTGTTTTTGAGCGAGAATCTCACTCCTGGTGTATAACATGCCGAAACGGGCCAGGTCCCTTAAGGTGGCAGAAAGACCTCCATGAGGCCAGGGAATTCCTTTTTCCGAAAGACACATATAAGCATCTGATGAGGCGCCCATGGGTTTCCAAATCAACTCTGTTACCAGGTCGGCATATTTCTTTCCGGTTACTTTCTCAACCAGCCAACCAAGGACAAACGTATTGATATTGCTATACTCGGCTTTTAAACCCGGCGCTCTTTCCTTTTTTTAGCCCTGCAATAAATTGATAGACCGACTCAGGTGTATTGTCCGCCTTAGGTAGGAGGCCCAGTGCCGATTCGAGTTGGTAGTTTTTATGTTTTGGATTGGTGAATGGGCCCGATTCAAAATCAATAGAGGCACTGTCCATACCCGAACGCATATTTAAAATATCTTTTACAGAAATTCCCTGCCAGTCAGTACCCTTGAGCTCCGGAATATATTTTTCAATGGATTGATCCCTGTCTATTTTCTTTTCATTGATCAGGCGGGTAACTAAAGTAGATGTAATTACTTTGGTTACAGATTGAAGTGATTGCTGGTCCTCGGGAAGCGAGGAGAAATATTTCTCATAAACAATAGTGCCTTTATGAACCACGATGAAACTGCCTATGTGTAATTTTCTCATGTATCCTTCCAGGGAGATGGTATCTGATTTTGATTTGATAATAATATTTTCGATCGATTTTTTAGGATCAAAACCAAAAGGATAGGGGCTGTTTGATCTATGAATTACGGCGGTTGGGAAAAATTCAGACATGTATCTGAAACTATATTTAGATAAGGATCCGCCAATATCCCACCGGCTGTGGTTGATGCTATCGTGAATAGCGACCGATTCTGCCATGGTATAATGTAGAGGTTGTCCTGCGGCAGAAAGATGCCATCCTGTAAGAGCTATTATAAATAGCAGCCTGATATTATTTATCATGAATAGTTTGTTTGTTTAAAATTGCTTCCGATGCACAGCGCTTTTCGGGTTTGGGACTTGCCAAACCAGTTTTAAGTGCATTTCAGAGCCGAAAGCTGGAACTTATTTTTCTGAATAAAGACTCATATTGATCAAATAAAGCTGCAGTCGTTACAAATGTCACCATATAGACCATGGGAGCTTTATACCCCAGGTAAACATAAGCCGTCATCGTTTCTTTGGATAGCATGTTTTCGTGTTCCTCCTTAAACCATTTGTATTTCCTGTTATTAATTATCGTGTCTCCTTCAGCTAGCAACTTAAATTTATCCCAAAGGCTACTATTTTTAAGTATTTCTCTGTAAGCCAGATCAAGGTTTGAATTAGGAATGGAGAGTAGATCCACCTTGTAGACCTCTCTTGGATTATCTGTTTCATCCATTCTGGGACGGAATACATTCAATTTAATCGTACTGGTTGGTTCATTGATAATTTGTTGTGTCCAACCATTTGGAATGCCTATTGAAAACTTGTTTGCGGTATCCCGATAAAAAGATAGGTCTTGTGAACAACAAAATTCGTTTAACAGGATTAAAAATATAGATATATAGATTTTCATATTTTTCAAAACGGTTGTGATATTAAGTTACTTCGGCTGCCTCTGGCATTTGGCCCTGGCCACCATAAAATAAAAGTGAATTAACTTGTTGTATCTTAAAATTAGGAAATAAAACAAAATGAAAGCTGCCATCTATTCGCAATACGGACCACCCGAAGTTCTCCAGATCAGGGAGGTAGAGAAACCAATACCTAAGAATAATGAATTGCTGGTAAGAATAAAAGCCACAGCCGTTAATTCAGGTGACTGGCGCTTACGAAAAGCCGACCCCTTCGCTGTCAGGTTTATCTATGGTTTGAAAAGACCTAAACTGAATATTCTTGGATCTGTGTTTTCTGGTGAGGTGGAAAGCGCAGGGGAGGAGGTAAAGAATTTCAAAGCAGGCGACCAGGTCTTTGGCCACACGGATATGCATTTTGGGGCCTATGCGGAATTCTTATGTGTTTCTGAGACTTCCTCTATAGTATTGAAGCCTGCTAATATCTCCCATAATGAAGCAGCCGTGATCCCTTTTGGTGGGGTGACTGCCCTGCATTTCCTTAAAAAGGCCCAGATAAAGCCTGGGCAGAAAGTGCTGGTTGTGGGTGCTTCCGGTGCTGTAGGGACTGCTGCGGTTCAGCTGGCAAGATCATTTGGAGCTATGGTAACGGGAGTCTGCAGTACGGCAAATTTGGAGCTGGTAGGATCCCTGGGGGCAGAGCAGGTGATCGACTATACCAAGGAGGATTTTACAAAAAACGGCGAGACCTATGATGTGATCTTCGACACGGTAAAAACGATCTCCGTTTCGCGAAGTTTAAGATCACTGACTAAAAATGGGATCATGATCTTAAGTGCAGCAGGATTGCCTGAAATGCTGCAGGGTCTTTGGGTCTCTATGACCAGCAGCAGGAAGGTGCTGGTCGGAGTGATCAAGCATAGTGCTTCCGATATTATTTTCCTGAAAGGCCTTATAGAGGCAGGTAAATTGAAGGCTGTCATTGACCGGACCTATCCTTTGGAGCAGATCGCTGAAGCACATGCTTATGCGGAAGCAGGACATAAAAAAGGAAACCTCTCTATTACTGTTTAAATGCAAAACCATGACAGGATTTTTGATTGGTCTTGGAACCACCGCTGCCATTATCGCTTTTGTTGAGATCTTCCGCAAAATGGATCTGAAGCTGATCGCTTCTCTAAGCCTGGCTGTTATTCCATTTATCTATATAGGATTTTCAATTGACCCCAGGGAACTGGCCCTTACTATACCTGCAGCAGGCTTCTTTTTATTTTTGGCGTATTGGGGATACAGGAAAAACTATATCCTTATTGTTGTTGGGCTGGCATTACATGGAATTTGGGATGTTTTGTTTCCTTTTATAAGCAAGGTAGCGCCCCATGGTTATGACCTTTTTTGTATCACCATAGATGTTTTGCTGGCAGGGTATTTTTATTGGAAACTAAGGGCAGAGAAATAGCAGGATAATTGGCAGGGAGTTAGAAACTCAGGACAACCCGGGGGATCTCCTCTAAATGGAATTTGTCATTATATAGATCTCCATCTCTTCACAAATGAAAGAACCAATTACAAAACGATCTCCAAAACTCAAACTTATAAAAGTTAAGAACTGAAAAGTGATAGATAAGGTGTATGATCAACGCTATTGGAAAAACATTAATACGTTTATGCGAACGCCAGTCCCAGATACATAAAGCGAACAGGCAACTATCACCTAAGGTTAGCCCAAAAACCTGGGCAACCGGACCCTCTATATCCGGAAAATAGGGTAAAAGCGAAGGGAAATAGGAATCAATTATGCGGTCGAAAATGGCTGTGAACATGGGGAAAACGGTACAGATCATATATCGTGCATGAATGGCTGGCTTGCTTTTAAATAGCGTACACCATACTATTAAGGTTATGCCATGTAAATGCATCCGATAATTTTCCTGGTCCAGTATTTTCGTGAAATAGGTAAGCCAGAAACCTGCCAGCATTAAAAGAAAGAATGCAACAAAAAACAGATGACTTTTCTGAAAGATAGTTCGGTCTGGTTTCATTATGTATTTATGCGTTTACAATATGGCTCCAAAAGTCCGAAAAGGGGTTTTTTATTCTATGTCGTATTCCTCTTTTAATAGCTGTATCAATTCCCTGGCGAGCGCTGATTGCTTTTTTTGTTTCTGCAATGCTCTTATTGAGCTCGGTAGTATCTTCTATCACATCAGAAACCAGGGAACGCATAAATTCTTTTTCCCGCCGGTGTTCGATCATATGCTCTAGTTGATTTTCTGCCAGGAATCCGCAGAATACGGCCAGGAACAGCATCAGGAATTCCCAGATATAATGGGCAATTTTTTACATGCAGTATGCGAATGGTGGTGTACCTCCATATTTTTGTCTGATTTCAATCCAGGTTATATTCTTCATTTATCAGCTTTATCAGGGAAGCCGCCTGGGTTTTTAACTCTTCCATTCTTTTCAACTGCGCTGTCCTGTTTGCTTTAACTAAGGCAATTTGAACGATCAGGTTATTCAGGTCATTTCTGGCGGTTGATTGGAATTCGGGATTATAATTTAAACGAACAGTGGTAGATCCTTTTTTACTGTTGGTCATGTCATTCATTGCATATCCTGAAAAAACATTGGCCATTGCTTTTCGGTAATCGCCTACCTGATCATCTTCAAGGGACAAGAGTTGTGAAAACCCCTTTATTCTATTTATATAACTCTGTATACTTTCAACCACGCTTTTATTCTCTATCAGGCTTAATCCCCCTGCATAGGTAAGCTGTTGAATGGTTCCATCGTTTGACCGCCACAAATTACGGAGTGAAATAAGTCTGCCGTAATAATAAATATCAGCACTGGTATTTTTATAATCCGCATTTTTAAAAAGAAAGATGATGGAATCGGCTCTTCTTACCTGTCCGTTTAACAAGTCGATGGATTCTGTTATACCGGTAATATCATTGTTCAGATCCCTGACCAGGGACACCATAGATTCTTTTTCATGCTTTTTCAGTACAAAATGCTCTCTTATGTTTTCCGCAATGAATCCCATGGTGACTGCCAGGAAGATCATCAAAAATTCCAGGAAATAGCTTTTCCATTTTTTGGGCTGATGATTATGTTTCGGGTGGTGGTGGACTTCCATGGTTAATTATTTTATTGCTCCCATTTTTCGTAATATATTTTGATGTCCGACGCTTTTATAAAAATCTTCCTGTCTCGAATAATGAAAGGGAACGGCTAAAACATAAGCGGAGGGGGAATGCAGCTCCAATGTTTTTTCTTCCCACTCCAGTGCCTTCACATAGTCATGTTTCATTCTGTACACACAGGATAGTGCATAGGGATCTTTCACCGTATTTTTGGCCGCATAATCCAAAAAGCGTTGCGCAAGGCTATCTGCTTTCGGTTTCCTGCCTGCCGCATCGTAATTAAACATTAAACTTACCTGGATCAATTCAGACCCCCAGCCATCTTTTAATTGGGCTTCGGCTTTATCGGTCTCTTCCAATGCCCTGTCATATTTTTTCAGGGCTATGTATCCGAATGCCTGCTTAATATAGCCCCAGGTAAAGCTGGGATGTAATTCTACCGACTTCGCAAAGGCGTCAATCGCTTTTTGGTAATTGCCCGCCAATAAATTTACCCAGCCGAGGTTATGAAGGCTGGAGATGGAAACAGGGTCGAGTTCCACGGCCTTATCTGCCAGTGGCAATGCTTCCTTGGTTTGTCCTACGTCGGCCAGTGTGGCGGAATAGCGTATATAAATGATCGCATTATTTGGGTCCAGCTCCAGGGCTTTTTTATAAGAATTTACAGCTCCCTTCCAGTCATGTTCATAATAGAATTTCAAGGCACCTTCCGTAGTATAAATTTCCGGAAGGGTGGGATCCAGTGCCCGGGCTGCTTCCAGGGATATTCTTCCTTCATTCATTATCTCCTGGTTGCCGGCATTGGAAAAGATGGATTGTGTGATCTTTTCATTGGCAATGGCAGCATAGGCCAATGCATATTTTGGATCGAGGCTGATAGCCTGGCGAAAATGGGATATGGCCTGTTCCGTTTCAGCCGGGGTAGAACCATAAGCCAGGTAACGGCCTTTTAAATATTCTGCATAGGCAGCAGGGTTGATCTTTTTCTCCTCCTGGTTGATCGTTTTACCTTTTGCAAGGCTTATCTCTAACGGATCCATTAATGAAGCCACGATCGAATCTTCTATCCGGGCGATATCATTGGCACTAAGTTCATAACTATTGCCCCATAACTGGTTATTATTGCGGGCATCTACCAGGGCACAATTCAGGGTATAACCTGTCAATGATCTGGAAACTCTTCCTGTCAGCACAACATCTGCACTTAATACACGGCGAAGGCTCTCCATTTTTTTGTTAGAATCCGGCAGGTCGAACGTAGCAGAACGGGCAAATACTTTTACCCCACCCATTTTTGAAAACCGGTTAATCAGGTTTTCCGGGATACCATCCGCTAAATACGAAATGGCAGAATCGTTGAGTGCATTTTCAAAAGGAAGAATGGCCAGCGATTTTATGACCGCCTTTTCAGCGGAGAAAATGGATCTCCGGAAAATAAAAACAGCCACGATAAGCAGCAAGCCGAGGGATGCAGCAACCAGGATCCCTTTATTGCTTTTTTTAACAGGGGCTTTCAGTTTGCCCTTCATCTCTTCCTTTTTGGGGATGGTAAAGCCCGGATTGGCAATAGCAAAAACCTCCACCGGTTCTTCTATATTTTTGAATTCAAAAGAGCCGAGAGATATAGTTTGGAATTCGGCCTTATTACGAATCTCCTCTTTTACTTTCCTGGAGAACAATACGGAGCCAGGCACAGCCAGTGATTGTATACGGGAGGCCACATTAACTGCATCACCAAAAATATCTCCATCCTCCAACACAATTTCACCCTGGTGGATGCCGATGGATAATTGAAACTCGCCGGCCGCATTGCATTGCTCCTGTATTTTAGCCGCAGCGTTCAATGCATCCGAAACGGTGGAAAAGCTGGCCAGTACGCCGTCACCCAATTCTTTTACCCATGTTCCATTGAATTGCTCAATGATCGGTTTTTGCAAAGCCCGGTTCTTTTTTAAGATCTCATGCGCTTTATGTTCATCATTTCCCATTAAGGAGGAAAAGCCGGAAATGTCGGTGAACATGATGGCAGCGAGTTGGCGGGTTTGAGACATGGAGATCGGGTTGTATTTCTAATGGGTTTAGTTTTTTCAGCCCATTGTGAGTAAGATAGTTAAAATTTAATTCTTGCTTTGTGTAAGGGGAGTAGCACCTTTTAGCCTTTTACATAAGCCAGCTTCTCAGCTACTTTACCGTCCCGGATCTTGAAAATATCCACTCCGCGCAGATGCCAGTGTAAGCTCCCCCGATTTCGACTGCATTTAAAAGTTAAGAAAGGTATTCATTTTTTAGTTTTATAGGGTCAGGATATGATTTTTGATATTCCGCTGGTGGAAGGTACCCGAGCGATTCATGGGGTCGTTGATGGTTGTAATCCAGCCTCCAGATCTCTGCCTGTTTGCGTACTTCATCCAGTGTTTGGAACAGATAAGCATTTAATAATTCTCTTCGTATGCTACCATTGCATCTTTCCACATAACTATTCTGCGTGGGTTTACCTGGCTGGATAAACACCAGGGTGATCTGATGGTCTCTGCACCAGGTATCCAGGCTTGCAGAGATAAATTCCGGTCCATTATCAACACGGATCATCTTTGGCAGGCCACGGAGTTCTTTAAGCATTTCAAGGCTTCGGATGAGCCTGGCGGTCGGCAATGATGTATCTGCTTCTATATGCAGCACTTCGCGGTTATAATCATCAACGATGTTGAGCAGCCGGAAGCTGCGGCCATTCCACAAGCTGTCGGCCATAAAATCAACACTCCATACTACATTGGGTTGATCGGGTTGGAAAAGTTGTTGCTTTACTCTTGCTGGCAACCGTTTCTTCCTTCTTCTGCGAATATTAAGTTTTAACATGGTGTAGATTCGATAAACACGTTTGTGATTCCAAATAAAACCCTGACGACGGATCCGGTAATAACTCTGCCAAAAGCCAATGGCAGGATGCTTTTCTACCAATTCCTGCAACTTGGCAATAACAGCTCCATTATCGTTAGCGCGCTTTTGATAACGATGGGTACTAGAACTCAGATGCACAGCCTCAAGCCTGACGACGACTGACTCCATGTGTTTCGATCATGTGATCAGCCAGACTGCTTTTCTCGTCAGGCGTTTTAGAGCTTTTTTTCAACGGCATCTTTAAGGCTTCATGTACAAGACTCAGGTTACATACATCTTTTGGAGCCGGGAGTTTTCCTCCTCCAGCTCTTTAACCGTTTGGGTTCCTGGACTTCTAAACCCCATAGCGCTGTCGCCATTTATAAAAGGCCATTCTGAGGATATGCCCAGTTCACGGCAATGTCTTCAACCTTACGGCTGGCTTCGTGCTCTTTTGATCGCCTTAACGATCTGTGTTTCGGTGAATTTTGAACGTTTCATATTGCTTCATTTAAAGTTACATTTTTAGTAACTTTCAAATGAGCGAATTCTGGGGGAGCTTACACTCAGGGAAGCCTGTCCTTGGTTTTTCGGTATACCCAACGCACCACACATCGGTCGTTTAACGCAACTATTTCTTCGGCTTCAAAATGGGCGTCAGGGTTGGCCGCAAAGAATTTCGCCCAAAAGGTTCGGACCGCTTCAGCACCTTCAATACGGCCACCATCCGGTGCGGGGGAAGTATTTTCGAAGATGCAATCCTCTGTCATGGCCTCCATCACTGCATTGCTGTCATGACTGTTAAAAGCGGCATTAAACCGTTCTACAGCTGCAAGCGTGGCAGCATTTTGCTCTTGTCCTGGCATAGGTTTGAAATTAGTATAAAAGGATAATGAGGATATGGTAATAGATGCACGGTCATTTTCCTTCCACATTACAGCAAACTCAGGACAACTGGGCTTTGCGTAAACCCTATGTTACAAAAAGTTTCTTTTAGCTAGGCTAGCACGCAGAGGCTTGTCCAAAACCGATTTTTAGCGGTAGTCAATCCGATTTTATAAAATCCGGTAATTTTCTTTTTATGTTGTCAGTGATGTCTTTGAGAAAGGCTTTGCCATTGGGGCTAACTCCTGTGATATAACGTGTCTGTTCAAAGCCATACTCATTTATTTTAATAACTAAAGCATTATTTTCAACTGTATAACTTTCAATAAATTTCCAATTTTTGTTCTTTTTTGGATTTACAACATTCGGCAAAGCCTCAACTATCTCTTGAATTAATGTAGGATCTAAGGCAGGGCAATATCTAAAACCATATAGCTCTTTTGTTAGTTCATGTTTTATTCGTTCTTTGTCAAATTGCCAATCTCCGTCATTGTTTACAAATTTGCCAAAGGTAAACCACCTCGAATTTTCCGTGAATGGCATCATTGCTCGCATGCAGCCCCACATATTAAAGTCCCATTCATTTTCATAGCCAAAACAATAATATTCAGGTTTGAAGCTTGATAATTTTCTTTTCATAACACCAGGTAAATCCAAAAATAGAGTCCCATAGAACCTTTTCTCCATCTTTATAAACAGTTCTCTTTCTCCAACCCTTCAATTGTTCTAAGAGACCTTTGGCATTGTATAGGTCACTTTCAGAAAGTGTTATTCTGTAAATTGCTTTTTTGTCATCTCCAAATTGTTCAAATGTTTCAAATTTCTTTGCCTCCTTTACTGCAAAGTCAAATGATTGAGCTGTTGTAAAGGGAATTCAATTGTTATTCCATTATTTGATGGCTCGGGGATTTCAATATTGCACTTTTGGATTGTTTGGGTTTTATTTCTTGTTTATTAAATCTTTCAAATAAGGCATTTCCGCATTCCTGACAAAATTTTGAATTTGGTTCATTTTCATATTGGCATTTTTTGCAAACGAGAGGTTTACCTAAGTCTGAACCACAATTAGGACAGAAATTAAAGGTGTCTTGAATCTCGCTAGAACAAGTTTGGCAGATTTTCATATGTCGATATAATTATACCAACTAATTGCTTTACAATTTGAGGTGTTGTTTACTTAACTAATAATAGGTGAGAATCAATTGTTATTAGTATGCTATTTCAAATTGTCATTAGGACAATCCAATTTTTCCGAAAATTGCTACTTAACCCAGCACCAACCCTTCCTCCCTTTTTTGCTTCAAACTTAACCAGGCGGTTATCCCCAGGGATAGAATAAAATAGAATCCTAAAATATAGCTTATAGAGGATAAAAACAAAGAAGCCCCAAACCAATCTCCCTGATCCCATAATAAATATGCCCCCAATGCCACACGCAAAACCTCCCAGATCAACGCATATTTACTTCCATCCATTAATTCAGTTAATGCATAAACCGAAAGAAACACAAATCCTCCATACCAGAATACATAACTGCTATCAATCGCATTGATGCGTGCAATATTTCCAAATAAATAACTGATGAATAGCAGCAGAGCCGTCAATTGAAACCAGCACCAGGCATTTAATAAGGCCGAAGAGCGTGGACCGTATTTTTCAAAATGATAGACATCGGCAATTTTAAAGACAGGATATTTCTCGGCTACATCGGCCGGACGATAACCGGTAGGCTTGAACCAGAGCGTAAATTTATCCGCCCAGTTATTCGTTCTCCAGGCATCTTTCATCATCAGCCATAGATGCTGGAAATTGATCTTGATAGGATTCCAGGTGCGTACCGGACGGGTGATACCATAAACACAGGGCTTATCGGGCAGCTCTTCCTGGAAAGTACCGAATAGCTTGTCCCAGAAAATAAAGATCTGTCCCAGGTTCTTATCTAAATACTCCGGATTGATAGCATGATGCACACGGTGATGGGAGGGGGTGACAATGATCTTCTCTAAAAATCCCATTTTATTAATATGCTGCGTATGATACCAGAACTGGGCAAATAAATGCAGGGGCGCTACTATCGCAATAACCTGGGTAGGTACGCCGAGTAGAGCAGCCGGGAGAAGCAGGAAAGTAAATGGGTTGATAATATTGCTGATGCTCTGTCTAAGGGCACAGGCTAAATTGAATTCCTCAGAGCTGTGATGAATGATATGCAGGTTCCAGAAAATATTCACGTGGTGGCTCCATCTATGCGACCAGTAGCCCGCAAAATCCAGCGTGAAAAATGCAATGATATAAACGATCAGGGTATTCTGGATATGCACCAGGGCCAGTTTATCCAGCATCCAGCCATAGGCCAGGATCACAATGGTGAGTCCGAGTACGTCTTTGGTCACGTTGGTAATACCACTGCTCAATGATGAGATCATATCCATGGTGCGCACGGTATCCTGTCCTTTTCTCCAGCCCCAGTATTTTTCAAAAAGGACCAGGAGGAGGAAGGCGGGCATGGCTATGAGTAGTATCTTTCCGTAGGCTTCCATGAAGAAGGTTGAGTGGTTGAGCTGTTGAGAGGTTGAGCCTACCCTCCGAAGGGCAGAAATGAACTGCTTATCGAGGGCTGGGGCCAGTCAAATTTAATACTTTGATTTATGATGTTAGAAAAATTGAATGCAAGGATTTTTGGCTTTTGCCTGGCCTTTTTATTTACTGCCGGACTTATGGCTCAGCCTACTACGGGCAGTGAGCGAATGGCGGCTTTTAGAAGGCAGCAAAAGCAGCTGGCGGTATCTCCGTATAAGGAGCTGCAGTGGAGACTGGCAGGGCCTAATAACCGTTCCGGAAGATGTACGGATGTGGCGGGATGGACCGGCGATCCGAACCTGATGTATGTGGCCTATGCTACGGGTGGGCTCTGGAAGACCGAAGATGGGGGTCTGAACTGGACCTCGCTATTTGATAAGCAGGCCACGCTTTCCATGGGCAGTATCGCTATTGCGCCGTCGGATAAGAATACGGTCTATGTAGGAACGGGCGAGGCCAATATTTTCCGCGCTTCCCTGCCTGGCATGGGTATCTATAAAACCACCGACGGAGGTAAGAACTTCCAGCATCTTGGTTTGGTGAATACCGGTACCATCGCGAGGATAGTGGTTAACCCCTACCATGCTGAAGTGGTCTATGTAGCGGCCAGTGGAAATGAATGGAGCTATAATAAGGACAGAGGCGTGTACCAGACCATGGATGGTGGCAAGACCTGGAAACAGATCCTCTACGTGGATGAAAAAACCGGATGTATCGACCTGGTCATGGATCCTTCTAACCCCAGTATTCTATATGCCTCTATGTGGAACCGTATACGACGCAGATGGAGCGATCCGGTACCTGAAGACGGGGATCATATTTATAAATCAACAGATGGCGGTAAGACCTGGAAGATCATTGACAAAGGATTGCCCGATACAAAAATGACCGGCCGCATTGGATTAGCGGTTAGTCATTCCAACCCCAATATTGTTTATGCATTCGTGGATGATCATACTAAGAAAAGAGATCCCAAACCCGGTGAGACCGATAGTTATGAAAGGCAGGTACAGAAGGTAGTGATCGGAGGTGCGGTATACAGAAGTATCGACAAAGGAGAGAACTGGGAGAAGATGGGAGAGATCCATGATTTCTTCAAACCATTCTCCGGCACCTATGGCTGGGTATTTAGTCAGGTAAGAGTGGATCCTAAAAATGAGAACCAGCTTTACGTCATGGGCGTTAGCATGGGCAAATCCACCGATGGGGGCAAGACCTGGAAACAGTTTGTCCCTACGGATACCCTTTCTGAAAGGATGGGAGGAGATAATCATGCGCTCTGGATCGATAAAGAAGATCCACAGCGAATGATACTGGGAAATGATGGGGGCGTAAGTCTGACCAAAGACGGTGGCAAGAGCTGGGATAATTTCTATGATAAAATGCCTACTACGCAGTTTTATACAGTGACATACGATATGGAAACCCCTTTCAATGTTTTTGGGGCCATACAGGATCAGGGCACATTTTCCGGTAGTTCGGCCAGGACCTTTGGAGAGACCGATCCTGCAGATGATAAACGTAGAAAATGGAACTATGCGCCCGGGGGCGAGGGTACCCAGATACAGGTAGATCCCGTCAACTCCAATATTGTTTTCTCCAGCACTTACTATGGAAGGCTGATGAAAACCGATATGAGTAAAAAGGATAGTACCCGCACTAAAAGAATTAAGAGCTTCCTGGTAGGAGCCGTTGATTCATTAAGGGGAGAATGGCTGGCCGGTACGCTGATGTCCCGATTTTCTAATAAGACCATCTATCACGGACTCCAGCATTTATATCGTTCTACCGATGGAGGAGATAACTGGACCATGATCAGTCCGGATCTTTCTTATAATGATAAGTCCCGCATGGGAGTATATCCTTACCTGATCTATCACCAGGCCATCACGGCTATCGCAGAAGGCAGATCACCCGGACTTCTATATGCCGGTACGGATGATGGAAGAGTATGGGTATTGCCTGGTAAGGACCAGGATCCTACTCAATGGAAAGAGATCACGGCAGGACTGCCCTTTAATAAGCATGTGGCAAAGATCACCAGTTCCTACTTTGATGATTCAACGGTCTATGTGGTATTGAATGGCAGAAGGGATGATAATGGAATGCCTATGATCTATAAAAGAACCGGATTGAATGGTAAATGGATCCCTATCAATGGGAACCTGCCACAGTCGCCGGTAAATGTGCTGATCGAGGACATGGATAAAAAGGATGTATTGTATTGCGGTACCGATATGGGAGCGTATATAAGTAAGAATGGAGGTAGTAGCTGGATACCCATTAACGGGAATATGCCTGCTTCTGTTTCGGTGAATGATATGTTTATTCACCCTCGGGATAAGAAGCTTGTTTTAGGCACTTATGGACGCGGTGTTTGGGTGTTGGATGATCTTTCAAAAATTCGATAATTATTTATGAAGCATATTTTTCATTGTATCGATGCGCATACCTGTGGAAATCCGGTGAGGGTTGTGAAAGAAGGTGGCCCCGCTCTTGTAGGGAATAACATGAGTGAGAAGCGTCAACATTTTCTCAGAGAATATGATTGGATACGCACAGGCTTAATGTTTGAACCAAGAGGTCATGATATGATGAGTGGATCTATTCTTTATCCGCCGCATGATCCTGCCAATGATGTAGCAGTGTTATTTATTGAAACATCTGGATGTCTGCCCATGTGTGGACATGGAACCATCGGAACTATTACTATCGCTATTGAAGAAGGCCTGGTTGTACCAAAGGTGCCAGGAAAAATAAAAATGGAAGCGCCTGCCGGTTTAGTCAACATTGAATATAAGAGTGTGGCTTCAGGCCACAGGCTTCAGGCTGCAGGCATTTCAAAACTTGAAGGCTCTTCTCTAAAAGTGAAATCCGTAAAACTGACCAATGTGCCCGCCTTTGTGCATTCGTTTGAATTAACGGCTGAATGCCCAGAATTAGGAGAGTTGGTTCTTGATGTTTCATACGGTGGCAATTTCTACGCCATCGTGGATGTACAGCAAAATTTCAAAGGACTGGAACATTATTCTGCGGATAAATTAATTGCCTGGGCAAGAGAACTCAGAAAGAACATCAACGCGAAATATGAATTCGTGCATCCGGAGAATGATACGATAAGAGGTTGTTCCCATATTCTCTGGACTGGTGCCGTGATAGATCCTACATCCACCGCGCGAAATGCCGTTTTCTATGGAGAAAAAGCCATCGATCGTTCTCCCTGCGGCACGGGCACTTCGGCAAGAATGGCCCAATGGTATGCAAAAGGATTATTGAAGAAGGGAGATGAGTTCATTCATGAGAGTATCATTGGTTCAAAATTCATTGGAAGAATAGAGGAGGAGTTGACAATTGCGGGTAAACCTGCTATTCGTCCGAGTGTGGAAGGCTGGGCAAGGATATACGGGTATAATACGATCTGGATAGATAAGGAGGATGATCCGTATGCGGAGGGGTTTACGGTAGTGTAGGGAAGGTTGAGCTGTTGAGGGGTTGAGAGGTTGAGGAACAGCCAATGCACCCCCGGGCCCCTGCCTACCGGCAGGCAGGCCTAAAGGGGAGGATAGTTAGTTTACATGGGATATGTGGAATATTTAATCATGAGTTATTTATTCCCTAATTGGAAATAAAATTAAAGATCGCAGCACGATCAAAACTCCCCTTTAGGGGCCCGGGGGTGCCATTGGCTGTTTTGTGACATAATTAATACTATCAGCATGAAAAAAATATTTCCTCTCTGCTTTATCATCTTAGCAAACACCACTCTCCATTCCCAATCCCGCCTCCAGTTCATCAACTTTGCCTCCGTAAACATCACCGATGATTTCTGGAAGCCGAAGATCGATAAGGTGGCGACGGTGACCATGCAGGCCTGTATCTACCAGACGGAAGTCAAGACCGCACGTATCCGGAATTTTGAGAAAGTGGCGCGGAACAAAGGAGAGAAATTTGAAGGGCTTTACTATGATGACAGCGATGTCTACAAAGCCCTGGAGGCAATGGCCTTTGCATTAAAGACCCATCCCGATGCGGCATTGGAAGCAAAAGCAGATGAATGGATCGATAAGATAGCAGCGGCTCAGTTGCCGGATGGATATGTGGGTACTTATTTCACACTACGAGATCTTAAACAACGCTGGACGGATTTTGGCGCGCATGAAGATTATAATGCGGGACATATGATCGAAGCGGCCGTGGCTTATTATAATGTAACGGCCAAAAGGAAATTCCTGGATGTGGCCATCCGTTTTGCCAATCATATTGATTCCACTTTCCGATTAGCCAACCGTAAATGGTTTAGCGGTCATGAAGAGATCGAGCTGGCCCTGGTGAAATTATATAACGTGACCAAAGATGATCATTACCTCAAACTGGCGAACTGGTACCTGGAACAGCGCGGACAAGGCCATTATACCTATGGCAAGAATTGGGTTACTCCTGATTATTGGCAGGATCTGAAACCTGTCAAGCTGCAGAAAGAAATTACGGGGCATGCCGTACGTGCCATGTATCTCTATAGCGGCGCGGCGGATGTGGCGGCATTGACCGGAGATGGTGGCTATATGGATGCCATGAAGAATGTTTGGGAAGATGTGGTGCATCGGAATATGTACGTAACTGGTGGAATCGGCTCCGCAGGGGATAATGAAGGCTTTAGTCATGATTATGACCTGCCCAACGAAGATGCCTATTGCGAGACCTGTGCCTCCGTGGGCATGGTGCTCTGGAACCAGCGTATGTGCCAGCTCACCGGGGATGCCAAATATGTGGATGTGCTGGAAAGAAGTTTATACAACGGGGCCCTGGATGGATTAAGTCTGAAGGGTGATCGTTTCTTCTATGATAATGTACTTGCATCCAATGGACAGCACCAGCGGAGGGAGTGGTTTGGTACCGCTTGTTGTCCGGCGAATATTGCACGCCTTGTTACTTCTGTAGGTTCTTATATCTATGGAAAAAGCAATGATGGGATCTGGGTGAATTTGTTTGTAAGTTCTAATACCAATATTGATATAGCTAATAATAAGGTGGCTGTGAATATGAAGACCGGTTATCCTTATGGCGGCGACCTTACAATAAAGATAGACCCAGAGAAAAAAGGAAAGTTCA
This sequence comes from Chitinophagaceae bacterium, assembly GCA_016720565.1. Lineage (GTDB taxonomy): Bacteria > Bacteroidota > Bacteroidia > Chitinophagales > Chitinophagaceae > JJ008. The sequence goes on along the minus strand of JADKKJ010000001.1, from coordinate 1,129,647 downwards.
AATTATATATCCGTGTACCGGGATGGCTGGATGGTATGAATACTGGAACTGAATTATACAGGGGAGAGTCCAGTGGATTATATGAGAAATTGACCTATAAGATAAATAATGGCGCAGTGGAGGTGGCAGATAAACTGGAGAATGGTTACCTGGTGATAGAAAGAGATTGGCAGAAAATGGATATCGTTAAGATCGATATTCCATTAAATATAAAAAGGGTAATGGCTATGGATTCGGTAAGAGCGGATCATGATCGGGTAGCGATACAGCGGGGTCCTTTGGTTTATTGCGTAGAGGGAGCCGATAATAATAATAAGGTTTGGGATATAGTAATGCCGGCGAAGACTGCCTTCAGCACAATTCCCATGAATGTGCTGGATGAGAAAGTGATCGGGTTAAAAGCAATGGTAAAAGCTATTGTGCCTGCTGAAAATGGAACAGATGTGAAAATGATCGAAACACCCATTATTGCTATTCCCTATTATTGCTGGGCCAACAGGGGAGCGAATGCCATGCAGGTTTGGTTGCCGACGAAGGTGAAGGAGGTGAAGGTGAATTATGCGAGTAAGTATGAGGATGGAGGGAATAACTAGTTAGGAGTTGGGAGTTAGGAGTTAGGAGGCCACTAAATCGCGTACTTGGATTTCGAGCGAAGCGAGAAATCTTAATTTTATACCTCCCTCTTTGCTTGTCATTCCGAACGAAGTGAGGAACCTTGTATTTGGAGAATATTGTATTATGTTCAAAATTATTTCTGTACTAATAACTGGCTTGTTTTTCCTTGTTTCCTGCAAGCAGGAGAACAAGAAGAAAACGGAATTACCCCAACAATTCGTAGTGGTGTTGGGGGTAATGCAGGATGCGGGATATCCGCAGCTGGGATGTGAGAAGGAATGCTGTAAGGCATTTTGGGAAGGGAGGGAATCCAAAAAGCATGTGGTGTCGCTGGGGGTGGTGGACAGGGTGGCCAATGAATACTGGTTAATTGAGGCCACGCCGGATATAAAAGAGCAGCTGCATGTGATGGAGAACTACCTGCCTTCTAAAAATTATTCCCCTTCAGGAATTTTTATCACCCATGCGCATATAGGACATTATAGCGGTTTAATGCAATTGGGAAGGGAGGCAATGAATGCAAAAAATATTCCGGTCTATGTCCAGCCAAGAATGGATTCTTTTTTACGTAACAATGGGCCATGGAACCAGCTGGTGGCGCTGAAGAATATTGAATTGCCGGAGAATTATCATGGGGAAGCGGTAAGATTAAGCAGAGATAGTTTTTCTATAGAGCCTTTACGGGTTCCGCACCGAGATGAGTTTTCGGAGACGGTGGGTTATCGGATCATTGGACCGCATAAAAAAATATTGTTCATTCCTGATATTGATAAATGGGAGAAATGGGATCAACCACTCTGGGAACAATTGAAGCAGGTGGACCTGGCCCTGATCGATGGAACTTTTTACCAGGATGGTGAACTGCCCGGTCGGAATATGTCGGAGATCCCTCATCCATTTGTCTCGGAAACCATGAATTTACTGAAGGACCTTCCAGACAGTGAGAAAGCCAAGGTATTCTTCATTCATTTTAACCATACCAATCCATTACTAAAGGTCAATTCCAAAGAAAAAGATGCCGTGCGGGCTAAAGGCTTTAATGTTGCTGAGGAAAGAATGGTCATCGGGTTATAAGGGCCAATGAAAAAACACCACTCATGATGAAAAAATGGATCGGATCGATCTTGGTCCTGTGTTTATATATTGATGGCATCGCACAGGCGAATAAGGCACCTGCTTATCCGCTGGTGACCAATGATCCTTATTTCAGTATCTGGAGTTTTACCGACCAGTTGAATGAATCGGTAACCAAACACTGGACAGGTACGGATCATTCCCTGGTTGGTTTGATATCGGTAGATGATCGCCTCTATAGTTTCATGGGAGAGCCTGTTGGTCCGGTGAGTTTTATTTTACCACCAGGGGCAGAGAAACCAGTGGAGGTAAAATATACAGAGACCTATCCCGGAGATGGGTGGATCAATGCCGACTTCAACGATAAAAACTGGCTTTCAGGAAAAATGCCTTTTGGAATGGGCTGGGATAAAGATTTTGCCACAGAATGGAAAACTAAGGAGATATGGACCAGAAGGACCTTCAACTTAAGGGAATTAAATCTTGACCAGCTCGTTCTCGAACTAAGGCATGATGACGATGCGGAGGTTTTTATCAATGGGATCCGGGTTTGGTCATGCAGCGATTGCAATAATTCCGAACTGAAAGAATATAAACTGGGTGCCGAGGCTTTGGCTGCCTTGCGTACAGGTAATAATGTACTGGCGGTTCATTGCACCAATACACATGGCTGGGCCTGGCTGGACGCAGGGTTGGGCAGGGCCCGTTTATTAAAGAGTTATACCAATGCGGAACAGGTATCGGTAAATATCAGCGCTACCCGAACCCGCTATGGTTTTAACTGTGGTCCTGTTTTCCTTGATCTCAGTTTTCTTAGTCCCTTACTTGCCGATGATCTCAATTTATTTTCCCGTCCTGTTACCTATATAAGTTTCAATGTACTTTCTACCGATAATGACCTGCATAAAGTGAAGATCTATTTCCTGGGTTCTACCAATGTAGCCAGTAATAAAAAGAACACAGAGATGCTGGTATCACAGGGGAAAAGCGGGGATATTATTTATCTGAAGGCCGGTACAAAAGAGCAGCCAGTGCTAAAGAAAAAAGGAGATGACCTTCGGATTGACTGGGGCTATTTTTATATAGCGGCTAAAAATGATGGTTCCATAAAACAGCGTGCGCCGGGTGCTTCGGGTTCTATGGACCTGCCGGGAATGATGGAAACCGAGATCGACCTGGGGAAAATAAGAGGTATGCCTGCGGAGAAAACGATCCTGCTTGCTTATGATGATGTTTCTTCTATTCAATATTTTGGGAAGGACCTTCAGGCCTGGTGGAAAAAAGAATTCAGTTCTACGGAAGAAATGATCGGTCGATCGTTGAATGAATATGCCAGCATCAATGATCGTTGTAAGAATTTTGATGCCCGTCTTTATCGTGACGGACAGCTGGCAGGTGGAGAGGAATATGCAAAACTCTGCGCATTGGCCTACCGGCAATCGCTGGCAGCGCATAAACTGGTAAGGGGTGAAAATGACCAGCTCCTCTTCCCACAAAAAGAGAATTTCAGCAATGGCTCCATCTGGACCGTGGATGTGACCTATCCATCCGCTCCACTCACGCTCTTATATAATCCCAAACTGCTGGAAGGAATGGTAGAACCCATTATTCAATATAGTGAGAGTGGAAAATGGACCAAGCCATTTCCTTCGCATGATCTGGGTACTTATCCATTGGCCAATGGGCAAACCTATCCAGCCGATATGCCAGTGGAAGAGGCAGGGAATATGATCATATTGACGGCTGCCATTTGCCGGGCAGAAGGATCTACCGCATTCGCGGAAAAACATTGGGCTACTTTAAGCAGGTGGGTAGAGTTTTTAGTCAATGATGGATTAGACCCGGCCAATCAATTATGCACCGATGATTTTGCCGGTCACCTGGCCCGCAATGCGAACCTATCCATAAAGGCCATAGTAGGTATTGGCGCTTTTGCGCAAATGGCCCAGCATGCGGGCAAAAAAGAAGAGGCCGATAAATATGCGCCTATTGCCCGTGACTATGCCAATAAATGGCAGGAGCTGGCCGATGACGGGGATCATTATGTATTGGCCTTTGGTCAGAAAGGAACCTGGAGCCAGAAGTATAACCTGGTCTGGGATAAATTACTGGAACTGCATTTATTTCCTTCAGCTGTGTATGAGAAGGAGATAAAATATTACCTGGGAAAGCAAAATCCATTTGGACTTCCACTGGATAGCCGGCGTACCTATACAAAGTCTGACTGGATCTGCTGGACGGCCACTATGGCTTCGAATATCAACGATTTTCGCAGTATTATTTCTCCAGTCTATAAATTCGCAATGGGTACGCCAAGCAGGGTGCCTTTAAGCGACTGGCATGAGACCATGGATGGAAAACAGGTGGGATTCCAGGCCCGTAGTGTGGTGGGAGGATATTTTATAAAAATGCTGGAAGAACGCTGGAAGGGTAAAAAATAAAATCTTTTATTGCAAGCATAGAATAAAGTAAAATGAAAGCAACCATTATTGGCGGAGGGATCATCGGTTTAAGCAGCGCCTATTATTTAAATCGTTCAGGCTGGGAAGTAACCGTACTGGATAAAGGCGATTTCCTGGATAATTGTTCCTATGGTAATTGCGGGTATATCTGTCCCAGCCATTTTATACCACTAGCCACTCCCGGCATCGTAAAGCAGGGATTAAAATGGATGTGGAATTCTAAAAGTCCTTTTTATGTGCAACCAAGGCTGGATTGGGACCTGATCAGCTGGGGATTGAAATTTATGCGAAGCGCCACGAATAAACATGTGGAAACATCTGCTGTTCCGCTAAGGGATATTGCCTTTTTATCCAAGAAAGAATATGAAGGCTGGTTAAGTCAGCCTGGTTTTAATTTTGCCTATGAATCAAAAGGCTTGCTGGAGATATTCCAGACCGAAGCGGCTGCTGAGCACGCGCACCATACCGTAGAAAAAGCAAACGCACTGGGACTGGAAGGTACACGACTGCTGAACCGGGAGGAATTATTGGCCAAAGAACCCCATACCAGGATCAATGGGATAGGGGCCATTTATTTTAATTGTGACGCGCATTGTTATCCTAATAAATTAATGAGCGACCTGATCGCTGACCTGAAAAACAAGGGAGTAAAATTATTGCCTCATTCGGAAGTCAACGGATTTGAAACTGCCAATGGAAAGATCAGCAAGATCATTTGTGCAGATAAGAATATTGAGCAGGATGAGGTGGTGATGGCCACTGGTTCCTGGGGAAAACAAACCGCTGACCTGCTTGGCATCAGGATACCCCTGATGCCCGGACGCGGTTATTCCGTAACCCTGGAGAATTCTCCCTATAAGGTGATACATCCCGCGGTATTAGTGGAAGGAAGGGCCGCCATCACGCCCATGGATGGAAATAAGATCCGTTTTGGGGGCACCATGGAGATCACTTCCCATAAAACTCCTCCGAGAATGAATCGTGTGCAGGGAATACTCGATGCGGTTCAACGATTCTTCCCTGATTTTGATGTACCCATGCCTGCAAAGGAAAATATCTGGTATGGCTACCGTCCCTGCTCAGCAGATGGATTGCCTTATATCGGTCGTGTTAATAAAATTAAAAATCTCACCGTTGCCACCGGGCATAGTATGCTGGGTCTTAGCCTGGGCGCGGGCACTGGTTTACTGGTAGATGAGATCATAAATGGCAGGAAGCCGAGTATGGACCTGCGTCCTTTTGCAGTGGAACGATTTTAGCGAGGCCTTTATCTCTGTTTGATTATCACTAATTTTGCCCCGATGAATTTCAATTCTACCTGCCTTCCTTACAGACAGACCGCTGCTTTTTCGCGCATCGTGCTTGATTATATTGACCAGTCGCCCGCCTTAAAGCCATTTTACCAGCATGCGGTATCGATGCAGGGAATAGAAGCAGCCATCAAACAAAGAGATTCATTTGCCACGAACAGGCAGGTGCTGGTAGCTGAATTAATTGAACAGTATAAACATATCAACAGATCCGCTGCAGTAACCAGCAACATTGAAAAATTAGCTGCTGCGAATACCTATACTATCACCACCGCGCATCAGAACAATCTTTTTACGGGACCTTTATATTTTATTTATAAGATCCTTCATGCCATAAAGCTAGCTGAGCATCTTAATAAAGTTTATTCCGATAAGCATTTTGTTCCTGTTTTTTATATGGGCTCTGAAGATGCCGACCTGGAAGAGCTGAATCATATCTTCCTTAACAATGAGAAAATGGTTTGGAATACCAAACAGACCGGGGCGGTAGGTCGAATGAAAATTGATAAGGAGTTAGTTCAGCTGATCAATATAATGGAAGGCCAATTAGCGGTATGGCCCCATGGCCAGGAATTGCTGGGCATGCTCCGTAGTTTTTATACCGAAGGATCAACTATAGCGGAAGCAAGTTTTCGCTTTATCAATGCGCTTTTCGGAGAATATGGATTAGTAGTGCTTCAACCGGATAATGCCGCGCTGAAATCATTGATGAAACCCGTGTTTGAAGATGACCTGCTAAATCAAACTGCATCTGCTGTAGTGGAAAAAACAGCTACCGGTCTTGAAGAGGCAGGTTACAAGGTTCAGGCCAATCCCCGGGAGATCAATCTTTTTTACCTGGAAGGTGACCAGCGAAACCGGATTGAGAAGATCATAGATGAATGGAAACTGCATAACCGCTATACGAAATTCAATAAGCAGCAATTGCTGGATGAATTAAATGATCATCCGGAAAGATTCAGTCCCAATGTAATTCTCCGTGGCATTTACCAGGGGACCATACTTCCTGATGTGGCATTTATAGGAGGTGGGGGAGAACTGGCTTACTGGCTGCAGTTAAAAGATCTGTTTGCCCATTATGAGGTGCCGTTCCCGGTGCTTGTATTGCGTAATTCATTTATGGTGATTGAAGAAAAATGGGCGGAGAAGACAGAGAAGCTGGGATTTAACCCTGAAGATCTTTTCCAGGAGGAGCAGGACCTGATGAACCGCCTGGTAAGAAGAGAAAGTAAATTGCCCATCGAGTTGAATGGTTCTATAGCATCGCTGGAAGCATTGTATGAGGATTTCAAAACACAGGCATCCAATATTGATCCCAGTCTGGGTACCCATGTCGCCGCTCTCAAAGCAGGAGTGGTGAAAAAGATAAAAGAGCTGGAGAAAAAAATGCTTCGTGCGGAAAGAAGAAAGTTCACTGACCAGCAAAGGCAGTTACACCGGGTAAAACAGCAATTATTTCCCAATCATGGGTTGCAGGAGAGAAGGGAGAACATTTGCTATTATTATGCGAAATGGGGAAAGGGGTTTATTGGGGCTTTGTATGAGAGGTCGTTGGGATTGGAGCAGGAGTTTGTTGTACTTAGAGAAAATAACAGTAGTTCCGGCAAGTAACAGCCGCCCCTTCGACAAGCTCAGGGACAAACAGCCAATCCCATCACTTCTTCCTCAAATAAACATTAAACAAAAACTCCTGCCTTTTCAAACTTCCCAGCGCATTGCTGTAATTCGTATTTGCATTCGGGTCGCGCATATCAGTGAGGCCGGCAGCGAATTTTAGCTCAGGCGTGATGACCATACCTGATTTGCTGACAGGGAAATCCACACCAAAACCTGCATGAGCCATGACCAATGATTTTTTTAGTGGTAAGAGTTCATTGCTGGCGCTGAGTGTATATTTTAAGGAAGGCCCGAGACTGAGATAGGGAATTTGTTTCTTTCCTTTGAAGTGGAAGATCACCGGAAGCGAAATATCCAGCGCGCTGTTTTTAATATCCACGCGACTTCTTACAGAGGTTCCGGTATTTCCTCTTTCAGTGAAATAGATATTCATATTCCCATACACATAAGAAAGGCCGGGGCGAATGGAAATACTGCTACCTACTGGAAGAAAATAATTGATGCCGAGATCCATTACAGCAGCTGAAGCGGAAGAAGCAGCAAGGATCTGTGTGCTACCCCTGGCTTCATAAGTCGGGTTGGAATTATTAACACCCGCACCCAAATTAAATCCAAGGGCTGGTTTGAAAGGACGGGCTTTTTTGGTCGGGTCTTTTGGCTTTGAGGGCTCATTGTTTTTCATCTGCCTTACCAGCGCTATCGTGCTCAGGGCGCAGGGCCAGTTCGGCGCGCGTTTAACAGCGTTTTCCGCATAATAGAGTGCGGAATCTCTATGCCCCGCCTTCATATGCAACATGGCCAGGCAATTATTTATATAGGCTGCACGTGGCTCTATGGCCATGGCCGCATGCGCATAAGCAAAAGCCGCAGGAAGGTCTTCCGTTCCCAGGGCCTCCAATAAATAAGCGCGGTTCTTTAATGACCTGGCATAATCTGGTTCATAATCTTCTATTAACGGCATGGCCCTTTCCAGTCTTCTGCCTGCTGCCAGCCATTCTTTTTTATCACGCGATTCAAGAGAGACACAGCCGATATAGTCATTCAATCTTTGTTGCGCGTCGTTGATGAATTCTGCAGCTAAAGTAGATTGCGCATCCAGCGTATAAGGATTGTTGGGATATTTCTGCATGAGCTGGCTGTAATAATTCTCGGCAGAATTAGCACCTTCCAGTGAACGTCCTTTAATGGCTTTGTTGAAATTATTATAGGTCTCGATCAGTGTGGTATCCACGGCGGAAACTGCAATTCTTTTTACCGGATCTCCTGTAAAGGAATTACCGGGCCCTTTCTTTTTGTTCCAGTTCCTTAACCATTCCGCATCTACATTGCTGATGATCTTATTCCCATATTCGTCGCAGCAGAAATAGGGCACCTGTTTCCTTTTGAATCTGGATTGGGCCAGCAGGGGAACATTCTTATCTACATAATTCCGGATCTCATTAAAATTTACTTTGGAATTATTATCATCATCGGCCATACCGGTCAGTCCATCTACCAGGTACCAGGTAAAAAGTCCGTGACCATTTCCAATAGAAACATCTTCCAGTGATTCCTGTCCGGCCGCCGCTGCCAGCATCATAACCTCTCCGGCTTTTTTCTGTGAGACGGCTATATTCAGGAAGTTTTGTCCCGCGCTGCCACCGGGTAATTCATTGGTGCGACAGGCATCCATGATAAAATAAACTTCCACGCCTTTGGAGGTCTCATTGGCGATCTTCTTTTTGAGGTTGTAGAGTTGTACTGCTCCGCTGATCAGGTAATTATCCTTGTCGCTGCCCGGGTTCACATCATAACCCAGGAAGAAGAACTGGTCCTCATCGATGGCATCTCCATGGCCGGCCAGGTAAATATAAAGACGGTCGCCTTTCTTGAGGTCCTTACCCTTTAGCCATTGAAAGCCCTTGCTCCAGAAATTCGCGGATGTGGCCATCTCATTGGTGAGTTTGAAAATATTTGATTCTTTCAGTGAGCCACCTGAAGGTGAACGAAGATAATCGGCGAAAAGGTCGGCATCCTTATCGGCATAACTCAGCGGACGTATGTATTTATATTTTGAAATACCAATGACCATGGCGAAGGTCTGGTTGGAACCTCCTGAAGGATCACGGCCAAGATCAGGAGTTTGCGCATGAAGCCCCAGGCAGTACAGACCTAATAACAAACAAAGTAGTTTTCTCATGCGACGGTTTGGTACATCCAATTTAGATAAAATTCGGTAACTGCAATAGCCGACTTATCCAGTACGTACAATTCCCTAATTTTGGCCTTATGAAAGTAGGCATTATCATGGGTTCGGACAGCGATCTTAATGTAATGCAGGCCGCTTCGGACCTGCTTAAGCAATTCGATATTCCGCATGAGGTAACGGTCGTTTCTGCGCACCGCACCCCGCATCGTATGATAGAATACGCCCAAACCGCCAGGGAAAGGGGGTTGAAAGTGATCATAGCCGGTGCCGGTGGGGCCGCCCATTTGCCTGGTATGGTAGCTTCGATCACCACACTTCCGGTTATCGGCGTTCCCATCAAATCTTCCAATTCCATTGATGGATGGGATTCTGTATTATCCATACTTCAAATGCCTAATGGGGTGCCGGTTGCCACGGTAGCCCTTAATGCGGCAAAAAATGCAGGTATCCTGGCCGCCCAGATCCTGGGCACCTGTGATGAAGCCATTGCTGAAAAAGTGGCTGAGTACAAAAAAAGTCTCAATAATGAGGTGATCGAAAAAGTGGAAAAGCTGAAAAAAGAGGGTTGGGAAAACAAATTTGATTGATGGTCCGGTTGCTGCTTTTTTTCATTATCTCCTCACTACTTATCTCCTGCGGTATGGGTACGGTGCTTCAAGAATATAAACGGTTCCCCGATTATTCTTCCGCCTCTGCTGTAGAATTCTCCAATGGTCGTTTTTATATCATGGGCGATGATTCCTTTTCGTTGCTTGTGCTGGATACAAACCTGAATGAACTGGAAAGGATCCCTGTATTTACCGGAACCGAAAAAAGGATCCCTAAACCTGTTAAGCCCGATCTGGAAGCCATGACCCTGCTTCCCGGTAATAAATTATTGATGATAGGTTCGGCCTCGCTTGTGCCCCAAAGAGCAGGTGCCCTTGTTTTTGATATGGCGACAAAAACGATCGATTCCATCAGGCTTGACTTTTTTTTTAGCCGGTTTGCTGAGAACCATCTTGGCCAGGTGAATATTGAAGGAATGACCCTGCTTCCTTCTGCCATGGTACTGGCCAACCGGGGACATATGAATTACCCCCATAATGAACTGGTATTTACCACGCCTGATTTCTATAAAAAGCCGGAGCAGGCCTATATCTCAAAAATGCTGTTTGGTGTAAATGAGGACAGCAGTTCATTTCAGGGTATTTCCGGACTTGCGTATTCCAATAAAAAAGACCTGCTGATCGCTACTATTTCAACAGAAAAAGTGGATAATTCATACGATGATGGAGAGATCGGCAAATCCTATTTATGGCTGGTGAAAAATATGTCGGCCAAAACACAATGGAAGGCCATGAACCCCGACCAGGTGATCGACCTTGAAAAAATAGATCCTGCTTTCAAAGGGCAGAAAATAGAAGGGGTGTGTGTGTGGAAGGAGACAAAAGAATTCCTTTATTTATTGCTGGTGGCAGATAACGATGACGGGGGAAGTAATATGTTCAAGCTGGCCGTGAAATTATAGGCTATTTAATGATCTCGCCTTTCAGTCTTTTTAATTCAGTCTCCGCCAGTTTGGTATTATATCGGGCATTGATCAGCCTGGTGCGCGCATCCTGTAGACTTTTCTGGGCTTCTTTCAATTGAATGAGCGTAGTTGAATTCAGCTTATAGACCTGGAAAACAATATCTACGTTTTCCCTGGCCAAATTAATATTCTCTTCTTCCAGGTACAGCGCTTTTTTCTGCCATTCATAATTCTTCCAGGCATTGAATACGGCCAGGTCTATCTTATTTACCTGGTTCTTGTAGACCGTATTCAGGAAATTGATGTTCAGCTGGGCCTGCTGTATCTGGCGTTTTACATTGTAATTATTGAAAATGGGAATAGTAGTGGTGAGCCCGTAGTTAAAACCATGGTTACGGCTGAACAAGGGCGAAAAAGGATTTACAGTGGCCTGGTTATCGGTACGGCTGAAATTATAGGTAGTGTTGAGATTCAAGGTAGGAAAGCGATCTGCTTTTCTTTCCTTTAAAACAATACCGGCTATATCGATATTCTTTTTTGCCATCAGCAGGGTGGGGTTATTGTTTTCTAACCCGGCACTTACATCGGTCAGCGTGAGCGTATGATCAAAAGGAATGCTATCCGCTACTTCATAGTCTGTGCCTGCTTTTACATTCATTTGTTCATTCAGCTGGTCCTTTAACTGGCTGATCAGGGTTTGCTGCTGCAGCTGCGCGGATTTTTGTTCATTCAGGTCCACCTTGCCCTGAAGCAGGTCTGGCTTGGCCCCCACACCAATATCGAGTTTATACTGGGCCAGTTTCACCCTTTCCGCGCTGATCGACATTTGCTCTTCCACTGCGCGAAGCTGTTGTTTTTGTTTTACCACATTATAATAAATGTTCACCACGCCCGCTACGGTGTTCACGATCTGTTCACGGATCCCTAATTCCCCCAGCTTCACTAATTGAGCCAGCCGGTCGCGGGTAGCGAACATTTTCATTCCATCAAATAATCGCCAGTTCAGGGCCACATTTGAATTCAGGTTATTGGAATTGATGCCGTTTCTTTCCCTGGTAGTGCCATCTGCGAATTTTTGCCTTTGGGAAACATTATTAAAGGAATAGCCTGCATTGGCATTAAGGGTTGGAATGAAGGCTGCGTTCCTGTAAGAATAATCCAGGGCTGCCACCAATGAATCGTTTTTTGCCAGTTGTATCTCGTAATTGTTCTGCAAGGCGGTAGCAATAGCTTCTTCTAAGGTCAGCATTCGCTGTGCCATGGAGGAATAGCTAACTGCTGAAACAAGCAGGAGCAATATTGCTCTCAAAAAATATTTTCTGAAAAGATCTCGATTCATTTTCTACACAGTTTGTATTTGATCAGGGGCAGTTGGAACAACACCCGGGTGTACCAGCTCATCAAAATGCGATACCTGTTTTTTGCTGCTGAGAAAACTATAAATGGCAGGAATTACAAACAGGGTGAGCACCAGTGAAAAAAGTATTCCACCAACAATGACGATACCCAATGGGATTCGGCTGGTAGAAGAGGCTCCCAGTGATAATGCCAGCGGCAATGCGCCTAATGACATGGCAAGAGAGGTCATCAGGATCGGTCTTAAACGCTGGGTAGCAGAAAAGATCACCGCCTCTTTTTTAGATAACCCTTTTTCCTGATTCTGGTTGGCGAACTCCACGATCAGGATACCATTTTTAGTAACAAGGCCGATCAGCATGATCATACCGATCTCGGAAAATATATTCAGTGTTTGCCCGAATATCCACAAGGAAAGCAAAGCACCGGCAAAAGCCAGGGGCACCGTGAACATAATGATCAGCGGATCAACAAAACTTTCAAACTGTGCCGCAAGGATCAGGAATATTAGTCCTAAGGCAAGTAGCAGTGCGAAGCTGGTATTACTGCCGCTTTCCTGGAAATCCCTGGAAGAACCGGAAAGGGAGGTAGTAAATGTTTCGTTCAATAATCCTTTAGTGATCTTTTCCATTTCTGCAATACCGTCACCGATGGTATAACCAGGTTGTAAACCGGCAGAAACAGTAGCAGATTTGTAGCGGTTGAAGTGGTAGATCGAAGGAGGGGTATTGGCTTCAGTAGTGCTTACGAGATTATCCAGGCTGATCATTTCTCCCCGGTTATTTCGTACGAATAATCCTTTCAGGTCATTAGGATCATCCCGGTCGCTGCGGGCAACCTGTCCCAGTACCTGGTACTGTTTGCCATCCTTGGTAAAATAGCCCATTCTGCGGTTGCTATAGGCCATCTGAAGGGTCTGTGAAATATCATTTACGCTTATTCCAAGATTGGCTGCCTTATCCCGGTCGATCTGTACCCTTAATTCCGGCTTGTTGAATTTAAGATCGATATCTGCATTCTGAAGGATCTTGCTTTCTCTTGTTTTTTCAAGGATCTTAGGAAGTACGGCGGTAAGCTTATCAAAATTGTTATTCTGAATAACAAAAGCCACCGGTTGCCCGCCACGACGGTTCACCGAGATGGTCTGCTCTTCGATCACCACCGATCTTCCTTCAGTGAAACGGGCGAGATTTTTATTTACCATGGCCACGATCTCTTTTTGGGACCTCACTCTTTCTTCCGGAGAGACCAGGGTAACCCTGACAAAACCTGTGTTTGCATTGCCGCTTCCGGTAAATCCGGGGGAGGTAACACTTAATACCAGTTCTTTTTCGGGAACCGAATCCAGTATAAAATTGGAAACCTTCTGCACGTACAGCTCCATGGCATCATAGGAGGTTCCTTCCGGTGCGGTCAGGGAAATTCGGAACTGGCTTCGGTCCTCCATAGGGGCCAGTTCTGATTTTAAGTTGATGAAGATAAAATAAATAGAAACCAGGCAGACCAGGATCAGGGCCCAGGCCATTTGCCGTACAGCCATGAACTTACGCAGGGAATTCATATACCCGTTTTCCATCCATCGGAAAAAAGGTTCGGTCTTATTATAGAACCATGAATGCCGCATGGTCTTACGTGTGAGCTTTACGTTCAATACCGGCGTAAGCGTAAGTGAAACAAATGCTGAGATCAGCACGGCACCTGCTACCACGATACCAAACTCACGGAATAGCCTTCCAACAAATCCCTGGAGGAAAATGATCGGAAGGAAAACCACGGCCAGGGTAATGGAGGTGGCGATCACCGCGAAATAGATCTCCTTGGATCCTTCCACCGCAGCCTGCCATTTATTCATTCCCTTCTCCATTTTTTTATAAATGTTCTCTGTTACCACAATACCATCATCCACTACCAGTCCGGTGGCTAATACAATAGCCAGCAGGGAAAGCACATTGATGGTAAAGCCCATCAGGTACATGATAAAGAATGCACCAATAAGTGAAACCGGAATGTCTATCAGTGGGCGGATCGCAATGATCCAGTCGCGGAAGAACGCATAAATGATCATCACCACCAGCAGGAAGGAGATCATCAGCGTGTCTTCTACTTCGAGTATGGAACGCTTGATGAACTTGGTCTGGTCCAGCGCGATATTGATCTTCACATCTTCCGGAACATCTTTCTTGATAATTGCGAGTCGCTTATAAAATTCATCGGCGATAGAAACATAATTGGATCCCGGCTGCGGAATAATGGCCAGGGCGATCATCGGAGTAGCATCACCACGAAGGGAAGATTCTTCATTCTCCGGACCAAGTACGGCTTCACCGATATCAGAAAGTTTTACATCGGCGCCTTCCACATTTTTAATGATGAGGTTGTTGAATTCATCCTCGGTGTTCATTTTGCCAAAAGTCCTTACCGTTAATTCGGTGGTATTACCTGATATTTTTCCCGAAGGAAGTTCTACGTTTTCTCTTAAGAGGGCGGCCTGTACATCACTGGCCGTAATTTTTTTCGCAATGAGTTTGCTGGGATCGATCCAGATACGCATCGCATATTTCTTCTCCCCCCAGATCTGTACTCCACTCACGCCGGGAATGGTCTGCAATCTTTCCACCAATACATTGTTGGCATATTCCGTCATCTCCAATGGATTCCGGAGGGTGCTTTGTACGGTCATGGAAAGAATTGGATCGGATGAGGCATCCGCTTTAGATACTACGGGAGGTGCATCCAGATCGGAGGGCAGGGAGCGGGCAGCCTGCGATACTTTATCGCGAACGTCATTGGCGGCCGCTTCGAGGTTCTCGCCTAATTCAAATTCAACATTGATATTACTGGAGCCATTGCTGGAACTGGAGGTAATGTTTTTAATACCCGCGATCCCATTGATGGCTTTTTCCAATGGTTCAGTGATCTGCGATTCAATGATATCTGAATTGGCACCGGGGTAGGAGGTGCGTACGCTGATATTCGGAGGGTCTATTGCGGGGTAATCCCGTACACCAAGGAATTTAAATCCGATCACACCGAACACCACGATCACAATGTTCATTACAATGGCCAGTACCGGTCTTCTAAGGCTAAGCTCGGAGATGTTCATTTTAAAAATTTAGCGTTTTGGAGATCTTCATATCAATGCTCCATTTTTGGGCCACCTGTGCCCATGCTGTCTTTTTTCTTTTCATTTACAATACGCCCGATCTTGATCATGGATTCAGGCCTTACACTTAATAGCCCTGTAACAACGATCGTATCGCCGGCTGTAAGTCCGTCGATGATCTGTACGCGGGCAGAATCACGAACGCCGGTAATCACATCCGCGAAAATGGCCTTACCTGATCTATAAACGATCACTTTTTTACCTCTTGCCTGTGGAAGTATGGCTTGTGTTGGTATAAGGATCGCATTCGGGTCTGCGTCGAAATCCAGTTTTACTTTGGCAAATGCGCCAGCCAGCAGGGTGGGATCAGATCCAAAGATCATGGCCCGCACAGTTAAGCTGCGGGTGTTCTCCATTACATTGGATTCCGTGGCCACTACTTTTGCCAGGAAGGTTTTCTTTGATCCTTCTGTGGTAAATGTTACCGGTTGACCCATATGGATCTGCCCTATATATTTTTCAGGAATAGTGAAATCAAGTTTAAGCTGATCGGTCTGGCTGATGGTGGCTAAAACGGAGGCTGGACTTACATAAGCGCCCGGACTTACTTTATTCAATCCGATCTTTCCAGAGAATGGTGCCCGTACCACCGTTTTTGAAATAGAGGTCTCGAGTATCCCAATATCTGCACGAAGGTTATTCACCTGCAAAAGACTGATATCATAATCCTGCTGGCTGATGCCCTGGATCTTCAATAACTGGGCCTGTCTTTCTTCTGTTTTCTGGGCCAGCGCAAGCTGTACCTGTATCTTATTCAATTGGGCGCGGAGATCACCATCATAAAGTTTTGCAAGCACGGTTCCTTTTCCAACCTGTCTTCCTTCCACAATATTCAGGCTAACAATACGGCCCGAAACTTCCGGATGGATCTCAGTGGTTTCATTGGCAACAATATTTCCGGGCACTTCCAGTTGATCCTGGAATAGCTCCGGTTTAACCAGGTAACCATCCACTCTCAGAGGAGGCATTTTTGCGCTTGCCTGGTTAGGGGATATTTTTTCTTTTTTAGGGCCACATCCAATCGAGAAGAGGAGAATGGCGACAAGCAACGTAGGATAAAAAATTCTCATGTGTGTAGGTAAAAGCTGGGCTTAAAGATAATTCAATACTGCCAAAGGATTTGACGGCAGAACAAATAGATACCTTCTCTATAAATGAAGGTTTTATGAACGGTTCTAAGGCCGGATAAGGGGCTAGGCAATAACCCTGAGCAGCTGTTTTACCTTATGGGATTGAAAACTTAATTCCTGTCGGTCGCGGGCAAGGATGGTAACATGTCCCATTTTCCGTCCAGGCTTGGTTTTCTTCTTTCCATAAATATGAACAAAAGCGTTGTCTATCCTTAATACCTCATCCAGGCCTTCATACCTGGCAATGCCTTCATAATTTTCAGCGCCAATGATATTGACCATGACAGAAGGCATGATGGCGTTGGTATTACCAAGTGGATAACCCAGTATGACCCGCCAAAGCATATCGAACTGGGAAGAATAATGCGCTTCTATGGTATGGTGACCACTATTATGCACGCGGGGGGCGGTCTCATTTACCAAAACATCGCCTTCATCATCTACAAACATTTCTATAGCGAAGATGCCGGGGGAATTAAAATTCTTTACAACGGTCAATGCAATGGCCTCCGCTTTCCAGCGGGTCTTCTGATCCAGTTCTGCGGGACAGAGCTGGTAATCCAGCAGGTTCAAATAAGGATCGAATATCATTTCTACCGGTGGATAGATCGCTGTTTCGCCTTTTTCATTGATGGCCACCATCTGGGCGATCTCTTTACGGATGTTCACCATTTTTTCAATGACCGAAGGCTGGTCCCAGGCCTGCTTCAACTGGTCAGCTTCTTTTATGACCTGTACGCCTTTACCATCATATCCGCCCGTAGCCATTTTCTGAACCATGGGAAGCATATGCGCCAGGGCCTGTACAGCATGATGGTTTTCGGTAACGACGAATTCGGAGGTAGGTATCTGGAAAGAAGCGTAATAATTTTTCTGGAGGATCTTGTCTTTGATGGTTCTCAGCACGGAAGGCCGGGGAAAGATCTTTTTGCCTTCCATTTCCAATTTTTCCAGCGCTTCCACATTTACATTTTCGATCTCTATGGTGAGGGCATCCACCTGCTGGCCGAAACGATAAACGTCCTCATAATTTCGGATATCTCCTTTTGTAAAATGATGGCAAAGATGTGCGGCAGGGCAGTCTGCCTCATTTTCCATCACAAAAGTTTCAATAGGATAATTTGCCGCGGCCTGCAGTAACATCCTGCCCAGCTGGCCGCCTCCAAGAATGCCGATTTTCATGCGGCGAAGATAAGCAGATCGGTTGAGAGCCTGCCTGCAGGAAGGCAGGGTTGAGGGGTTGAGGAAGTAGAAGGAGGGATAGGTAGCCAGGTATCTGAAAAAAAATCTATTTTTACTTCCACAATGCTTCCCGACTACCCCCATAAGATCTTCGATGACCAAAGGGAAGATTTTAATCTTTTGATGGAGACGCTTGCCATGGATAAGCGCCTGAAGGGATAACTGTCCCCTTCCTCTGCCTTTCTTTCCACATTCTTTAAAAACAGATCCATGAACACAACAACAACAACTCCCGTTGCATCAAATACTATTTCAGAAAATGATTTTCTTCCCCTTGAAGGAACCGATTACGTGGAATTTTATGTAGGTAATGCCAAGCAGGCTGCCCATTATTATATGTCGGCATTTGGATTCCAGGCCCTGGCTTATCTGGGTCCGGAGACCGGTCACCGGGACCGTGCCAGCTATGCCGTAAGGCAGAACAAACTGACCTTTGTGCTTACCACCCCCATACAAAAAGATAATGCCATAGCGGATCATATCTATATGCATGGAGATGGTGTAAAATCTTTATCCCTTAGGGTGCCAGATGCCAAAAAAGCCTGGGAAGAGACCACTAAAAGAGGGGCCAGTTCCTATATGGAACCTACTGTAATGAAAGACAATGATGGGGAAGTAGTGATCAGTGGTATTCATACCTACGGCGATACCGTGCATTTATTCATTGAAAGAAAAAATTATAAGGGTGTTTTTCTCCCTGGTTACAAGGCCTGGTCGAATCCTTATTACCAGCCAACAGATACGGGCTTGCTGTATGTGGATCATTGCGTGGGAAATGTGAACTGGAACCAGATGAACCCCTGGGTAAAATTCTATGAGGAAGTGATGGGTTTCCGCAATATCCTCACCTTCGACGATAATGATATTTCCACGGAATACTCCGCCCTTATGAGTAAAGTAATGAGCAGCGGGAATGGTTTTGTCAAGTTCCCTATCAATGAACCTGCAGAAGGAAAAAAGAAATCGCAGGTGGAAGAATACCTGGAGTTTTATAATGGAGAGGGCGTGCAGCATGTGGCCCTGGCCACTAATGATATTGTGAAGACGGTATTGGAACTACGCGCAAGAGGGGTGGAATTTTTACAGGTGCCCACTTCCTATTATGATGACCTGCTGGACAGGGTAGGGCATATTGATGAAGACCTGGCTCCTTTAAAAGAATTGGGCATTTTAGTGGATCGGGATAATGAAGGGTATTTACTTCAGCTATTCTCCAAGCCGGTAGAGGACCGGCCTACCTTATTTTTTGAGATCATACAGCGTAAAGGCGCTAAGAGTTTTGGTAAAGGGAATTTCAAGGCTTTGTTTGAAGCGATAGAGCGGGAGCAGGAAGCGAGAGGGAATCTTTAATACAAGTTAGGAGTTAAGAGTTAGGAGTTAGGAGTTTGGAGTTAGGAGTCGGGAGTTTGCCTATGATAAATAAGTGTGAAATGTTAGGGCAATAGCTAGCGGCTAAAAGCTAGTGGCTAGCAGCTTAACATAATTCGTTATCTTTATTTGGCTAATAAAATCTATTCCATTGATGAGAATCCCCTTGCTGATACTTACCTTTTTTTACTGCCTGTCGGCGATGGCCCAGCCAGGCGGACCAAACGTCTCCTCTTTTATCAATTACCAGAAGGGATTTCCAAGGCCTAATGAGGCCCTGCAGCGAAAAGAGGATACACTGCAAAAACAATTTGAGGCAAAAAAACTTAACTGGCCGGCAAAATACATTTATATCCGTTCCTTTAAGTACGATAGCCAGATGGAAGTCTGGGTAAAGGACAAGGTCACCGACCCTTTTAAATTATTCAAAACCTATAAGGTCTGCGCCCTTGCAGGCACCCTGGGACCAAAAAGAATGGAAGGGGATTACCAGGTACCAGAGGGCTTTTATTATATCAATGAATTCAATCCCAACAGTAGTTATTATCTCTCACTGGGTATTAATTATCCCAATGCTTCTGATAAGATCCTGAGCGATTCTTTGAAACCAGGAAGCGCTATCTATATCCATGGCAGCTGCGTAACGGTGGGTTGTATCCCTATCACCGATCAGCAGATCGATGAATTATACATATTGGCCGCCCATGCCAAGGACCAGGGACAGGATTTTATTCCTGTTCATATCTTCCCGATCCGATTCAATGTGGATCGCAGTGTAAAATTCCTTGAAGGACTAACCAGGAATGATCAGGATCTTAAGAAATGGTCGGATAGAATGGAAGACGCTTTTGATTATTTTGAAAAATATAAGCAGATGCCGGTGGTGATGATCGATGATAAGGGTAAATACCTGATCAATGATGTGCCCCCTAAAAAACCTAAAAATACCGCTGAGGAAAAACTGGTGAACAAAAGGGTAGCACGTCCTCACGTTACACGTACACTGACCAATATAGCAGATGTGGTGAACCAATGGCCACAGTATCCGGGTGGAGGAGAGGTCTTTATGAAATACCTCGACCAGCTTGGCAAAGACCTGGCTTCATTTCTTCCTGAGGGCATAAAAAAAGCCTATGTACAGGTAGAATTTATTGTAGATATTGATGGCTCTCCGGTTAATTTCAAGATATTGAAAGGTGTGAAAGGGGGAGAAGATCTCGAGGATGAACTGATAGACCGAATGGAAAAAATGGATCGTTGGATCCCGGCAAAAGTGGGAGAGAAGAATGTAGCGAAGAAAATGGTGCAGACGGTAACGGTGGGGGAGTGATGGAAGACAATGATTTTCCAGGTTTCATTATTAATTTAAGGTATTGGTAGTTTTACTAGTTGATTGTTTTTATTCTCCTTTTTTTAAAGGAATTGATATTATTTTCTTAATTTTTCTCTTTCAGATAATATTCAAACTCCGCGATTGACCATTTTTTTAACCCTTAATTATTTTTCGCATGAAAAAAATGCAAATGCTTTTGTTTGGTCTATTTGCCATTGGATTACTATTCTGTGGCTGCCAACGTGAATCAAAACAGTCGCTTCCCGCTAATCATGATCCAGTACTTACTTCAAGACCAGTGATTCCACCAGGTGCCTGCAATAGTAATGCTTATGTAATTACTTTAGAAAGTAAAACACTGGTAGGGGGTAATTGGGAATGGGTTTGGAGTGTTCGAAACCCCAATCCTGGTAATGGATTAAATGGAACAGTTCAGGACCTGAGCCATTGGGGAATGCAATTTGGAGACTGTTTTCTTTGGAGTGATGTAGTTGGTGCTGCCATTAGCAGGAATGGGAACAACTGGGCAAATTTTACTCCAAGGTATGAGGTTGATCCCAGCCAGGATTGTGTAACAACCCCTGTATTAAAGTTTGATACAGGAACCACCGGAAGTGCTAAAACTTATTATAAACTGATCTTGAAAAAAGACTATACGACTGGTTCTTCCGATGGGTATTATAAATCAGGGGTAAGAATGCCCTGTTGTACTTTTAAATTTCAGGGTATAGGTTGTGTTCAAATTCCTACCTGATATTCCTCGATTATAAAATTAGGATCTATCCTGGTTTGATTTCAGCAATAACTGAACAGTTTCAGTAGTTTGCTGGCGAAGCAGGATAGACTTTTCTTTTGTGAATCTCTTTAGTGTAGCCTCGTTGAAATGCCTGATTGTTAGCAGTTGCAACCCTTTTATTACATCCACATCAAACAGCGAGGATGCTTCTAATGCCATTTTTTCTATTCTTTCCTGTTTGTCATCCAGTACGGCCAGAAAACTGATCGCGGCATTCTGCGTGAGATTGGGTTTGATATGAAATTTTTCAAACAGCGCATAGAGCTGACCTATATGATGTTCGCCCACAAAAGAAAAATCGCGGACGCTGAATTTAACCATGGCCTGCTTTTCTTTTAACACAATAATCGGTGGAAGATTTTTGATCGGATGATTATGGATCAGCGTGCCTTCCAGTTCGGGATCGAAAAAACATTTTACAAGCAGGGGAATATTCTTGTTCTGCAGGGGCTTGATGGTCTTGGGGTGTATCACCTGTGCCCCGTAATAGGCCATCTCGATGACCTCTTTATAATTCAATTCGTGAATGGCGGTTGCATCAGGGAATTGTTTAGGATCTGCATTCATCACCGATTCCACATCTTTCCAGATCACTTGTTTTTTGGCATCCATCATATTCGCGAATATGGCGGCTGAATAATCGCTGCCTTCTCTTCCAAGCGTCGTGCTTTCGTTTTCATCGGTAGCGCCAATAAAGCCCTGTGTGAGCAACAGGTCATGATCCCTGAATAAAGGAAGGACTCCATGGGTCACTTTGTCCAGGGTGAAATCCCAATCGATACTTGCATCCCTGAAATCATCATCGGTGCGGAAAATATCGCGAACATCCAGCCAATGATTAGCAATTCCTTTTTCATTAAGATATGCGCTGATAATTGTGGTGGAAAGTAATTCGCCGATACAAACCACCTGGTCGTAATAGTAATCAAAATCTCTGACCGGTTTATCATGTAACAGCCATTCCACTTCAGTAAAGAAATCGGCCAGCTTATGTTCACAGGGCAGGTACTGGGTCACCAGCAGGAATTTGGCCGTATCCAGGTGTTGTTTTTTTACCTGTTGAAACAACTGAAGGGCGTCTTCTTTGCGACCATCAAAAAAAGCCTCCGTCACTTTTTCCAGGGCATTGGTGGTCTTGCCCATAGCTGAAATGATGACCATCAACTTTTCTCCTTTATACCGACCAAGAATGGCAGCCAGGTTCTTAATTCTATCCACACTATTGACGGAAGCCCCGCCGAATTTAAATACTTGCATAATCGGGGGCAAAGGTAAGAAGTTGAGGGTACTGGGTTACGGGTTTCAAGTTCCGAGTTTCAAGTTCCGAGTTCCGAGTTCCGAGTTTCGAGTTTCGAGTTCCGAGTTTCGAGTTCCGAGTTTCAAGTTCCGAGTTACGGGCCTGCCTGCCGGTAAGCAGATTACGTGTTTGCTTTCCTATTAACCCCTAAATTTGTAGATACCTTCTATTAAACTTGCTTTCCAATGAACGTAGACAGAAAGATCCAGACACTTGATGAGTTCACCATACAGCAGCTAAGGGATTTTCCCGGTGCCACTGGTGAGTTATCGCATTTGCTTAGAAATATCGGCCTGGCTGCTAAAAGAGTGAATGTGGAAGTGAATAAGGCCGGCCTGGTAGACATTCTGGGCGACCATGGCACCATCAATGTGCAGGGGGAGGAAGTAAAGAAGATGGATATTTTCGCGAATGACCAGTTCACAGGTGTTTTACGTCATGGTATCGCCTGCGCAGGGATCGCTTCGGAAGAACTGGATGATTTTGTGGCCTTCGATGATCCCAAAAGTGTTAACTCGAAATATGTCTGTCTTTTTGATCCGCTGGATGGCAGCAGCAATATTGATGTGAATGTTTCCATAGGAACCATATTCGCGGTATATCGCCGGGTAACGCCTGTAGGAACAGTGACCAAACTGGAAGATTATCTTCAGCCTGGAAATCAGCAGGTGGCCGCCGGCTATATTGTTTATGGATCGTCCACCATGCTGGTCTATGCCACGCGCAGGGGGGTGAATGGGTTTACCCTGGATCCTTCCATTGGAGAATTTACCCTTAGCCATCCCGATATCAAATGCCCGGAGTCAGGCAAGATCTATTCAGTGAACCATGGCAATTTTTTCCAGTATCCGGAAAAAGTCAGGGATTATATCACTGTTTGTCAGCATAAGAATAAATCAAATGGGGGGCCTTACACACAGCGGTATATCGGAAGCATGGTGGCGGATGTGCATCGTAACCTGATCAAAGGCGGCATCTTCATGTACCCGGGAACGACTGATAAACCTAAAGGCAAACTTCGACTGATGTACGAGTGTAACCCATTTGCCTTTATCATGACCATAGCGGGTGGAAGAGCCACTAATGGAGAGATACCTTTGCTGGACGTTCAGCCTACTGAATTGCACCAGCGAAGTCCTTTTTTTGTGGGCAGCAGCAGCATGATGGATGAATTAGAAACTTACCTCAATAAATAATTTTACGATATATGAAGAATAAGATCATCTCTGTCAAGGAACTGGTAAAAGACTATGGAAATTTCCATGCGGTGAAGGGTATCTCTTTTGATGTGTATGAAGGAGAGATCTTTGGTTTGCTGGGCCCCAATGGAGCCGGTAAATCCACTTCGCTGGAGATCATTGAAACACTTCGTACAAAAACAAGTGGTTCGGTGATGGTGGATGGACTGGATCTGGATAAAGACCCCCAGGAGATCAAAAAGATCATCGGGGTGCAATTGCAGACCAGTGGTTATTATCCGGGGCTGAACCTTTTACAACTGATCGAATTATTTTGTGGCCTGTATAACAGGAATGTGGATCCAATGGAATTGCTGGAGCAGGTGAACCTGAAGGATAAATTCAAGGCCAAAGTAAAAGAGTTAAGCGGGGGACAAAAACAACGTTTTTCTGTCGCTACTACGCTTATCAATCAACCCAGGATCATCTTCCTGGATGAACCTACCACTGGTCTGGATCCGCAGGCCAGGAGAAGTCTCTGGGAACTGATAAAAGACATACGCGCAAAAGGCACTACCGTTATCATCACTACCCATTATATGGATGAAGCGGAGTATCTCTGCGACCGCGTAGCCATCATTGACAAAGGAAAGATCATCGCCATGGATAGTCCTGATAAACTAATTGATGACCTGGTGGCCACAGGATTTGAAAGACCCCGGGAAATGAAGCTGGCCAACCTGGAAGATGTGTTCATTAATCTGACAGGCCATGCGCTGAGAGATGAATAGCAACAAGCCATGATCTTTGAGCCATGAGCTGTGAGCAGTGAATGGTTCCCTAATCACTAAACCCTCAACCTCCCTCACATGGATCCTCGATACCCCATCGGTAAATACGAACCACAGCCATTTTCTATTGAGCAAAAAGTAGAATGGATGGCCGACATAAAATTCCTTCCGCTATTGCTGGAGAATTCCATTTTAAATTTGGATGAAGCGCAATTAAAAACGCCTTATCGTGAAGGTGGCTGGACCGTTCACCAGCTGGTACATCATATTGCGGATAGTCATATGAACGCCTATATACGTTTTAAACTGGCGCTTACGGAAGACAACCCCACCATCAAACCATATGATGAGAATAAATGGTCGGAATTGAATGATGTACATAAGCTGCCCATCAATATTTCCCTTACGCTATTGCATGCCCTGCATGAAAGGTGGCAGGAGGCGCTGAAGGAAGTGAATGATGATGACTGGAATAACCGAACTGTATTCCATCCGGAACATAACCGCACTATGCGTTTATGGTTCCTGCTCGGGTTGTATGCCTGGCATGGAAAGCACCATGTGGCCCATATCACTACATTAAGGGAAAACAAAGGCTGGTAAGGATCTCAATTAAATTCTCCTCTATGCGTGACCTGAAATGGACCAGGCTATCTTCCGAATACCTGTTCTCAGATCTCTGGTTCAAAGTTCGAAAAGATGTGTGCAAGACCCCCGAAGGAAAGATCATCGATCCTTATTATGTATACGAATTCCCTGAATGGGTAGGGGCATTGCCCCTCACTGAGGAAGGGAAGGTGATCATGGTAAGGCAATACAGGCATGCACTTGGAGAAGTTTGCCTGGAGATCCCCGGTGGATGTGTGGATGATTCAGATCCCAATCTGGAATTTGCCATTGCCCGCGAATTAAAAGAAGAGACCGGGTATGAATTCAGCTCTATCAGCTACCTGGGGAAGATATCTGCGAATCCTTCCACCAATAATAACCTCCTGCATATGTTTCTTGCCAGGGGAGGAAAGAAAACTGCTGCGCAGCAATTGGATCCTAATGAAGAAATGGAAATAATGGAGTTGAGCCTGGAGGAATTGAAAACACTGATCCGGGAGAATAAGATCGTGCAATCCATGCACGTTAGTTGCATTTTATATGCGTTGATGGCCATGGGAGAAGCAAGCCTTTAATTTCTGTCTTCTACTTCCCCGGCAAGGAAAACGCTGCCGCATACAATGATAAGATCATCTGCATGCGCAAAACTGATCGCTTTATCTAAAGCTTTATTTACATCAGAAAATACTTCGCCTTTGAGTCCATAGGCAAGGCCCTGTTCCTGAAGGTCCTTTGCATTCAAAGCCCGGGGTATACTGGCCTGGGTAAAATAATAAATAGCGGAAGCGGGAAGTAATTTTAAGATATGGCTGGTATCCTTATCCTTTACCATTCCAATGATGAGGTGCAGTTCCCGGTACGACATCAGTTCGATCTGCTCCAGCAATTGTTCCATCCCGTTTACATTATGAGCCACGTCTACAATAACTGTTGGATGCTGGTGGATCATTTCCCAGCGACCATGAAGGCCGTTTATCTCCCTGCTATGCTTTAGACCTTTTTTTATCGCCCCATCATCGATCTTCCAACCCAATGATCTTAATTGGGTACAGGCTTCAAGAACAGTAAGAAGGTTCTTTAACTGGTAGATGCCATTCAGGTCAAGAAAGTAAATGGAGTGGTCTACCTGCCCTTTTCGATCTACCTCCGCTTCCAGAAAATGGCCATGGTCGGTCCAGGCAGAGACATATCTTTTTTCCTCTGCGAAATGGATCGGCGCATTTTTCTCCGCAGCGATCCTTTCAAATACTGGTCTTGTTTCAGCAATGAATTCACCAATGACTACGGGGGTGTGGGGCTTGATGATCCCTGCTTTCTCAAAAGCAATTTTTTCAAGGGTATCACCCAGTAAATTCATATGGTCCCAGCCAATATTGGTGATCACCGAGATCTCCGGGTTAATGACGTTGGTGCTATCCAGTCTTCCACCAAGTCCGGTTTCAATTACAGAAATATCTGTTTTGTCAAGAAAATGGTCAAAGGCCATGGCCACCGTGAGTTCAAAAAAACTGGGCTCAATTTTTTCTGTGACCTCCCGGGTCTTTTCTGTAAAATCCACCACCGTTTGTTCGGGGATCATTTCTCCATTGATCTTTATTCTTTCCCGGAAATCTTTCAGGTGAGGAGAGGTATATAACCCGGTTCTGTATCCGGCCGATTGAAGAATGGCTGCCAGCATATGACTGACAGATCCTTTTCCATTGGTGCCTGCAATATGGATGGTCTTTAATTTTTGTTCAGGGTGACCGAGGAAATCGCAGAGGGCGATGGTATTGGTAAGATCTTCTTTATAGGCTGCCGCGCCTATGCGTGAGAACATCGGAAGCCTGGAAAAAAGATGGTCAAGCGTTTCCTGGTAAGTCATTTGCAAATATACTATGCGGCTGTTCAGGGCAGGATATGGAAATAAAAAAAGCGCAAAACTAAAAGTCCTGCGCCTTTGTGTCCAAATCAACCGTCCAATATCAATTGACCCTGAAATTAAACTGTACCGTGAGCAATGATTCATGATCAGCTTTATCAAACCGAATATTTTGCAGGTACTGCATGATAGCAGACTTATAGGAATTACTGCTGTTAGAAGAACCTTTGGCAATACTTACGAATTTACCTACGCCTTCAGGAGAAACGCTGATATTGGCATAGATCACAGCCTTGTC
The DNA here is from genome assembly GCA_016720565.1 of Chitinophagaceae bacterium. Taxonomy (GTDB): domain Bacteria; phylum Bacteroidota; class Bacteroidia; order Chitinophagales; family Chitinophagaceae; genus JJ008. Next base: position 1,102,446 of record JADKKJ010000001.1, on the reverse strand, counting down.
AAGGTCACCGTCAAAAGAATAATAGCGAACGATCTTCCGGTCACCACGCGTGATCTTAGGTCCGTTACCGCCTCCATTTCCAGATCCGTTACCGCCACCGTTACCGGTGCCTGTACCGCCTCCTGTACCTGAACCATTTCCAACACCATAACCTGTTCCGGTTCCACCAGCTTTGTCATAGTTATCGGCTGAGCCGCCGCCTTTACCAGCGCCAGTGGTGGTCTTTCCCAATACGGCTTTTGGTTTAGGAGGAGCGGGCGTTTCAACAATAGGTTTAGGTTCTGCTTTCACCACGGAAGTATTGGTGATCTTAGTGGCTTTAGGCTTAGAGACCGTAGGTTTCACGATAGGGGTCGCTTCCTTATCGTTGTTCTCGTCAATATTTTTAGAATCGTCTTTATCTCCTGGTTCAGGGGGCACAGCCTTGGCGATACCGGGAGGCTCAGCCGCCTGCACAGGATTGCCACCACCTCCACCACCGGTTGTACGAATAGCTGGTTCTTCCTCAGGAAGGTTTAGTTCTACCTCAATGGCCGGGGATTCCGGGATCTTCACAATGGCCGTCATGTCCCATTTCAACAGGAACATAAGAAGCAGCATAAGTCCCGCGAAGCCCGCGGTGATCATGCCGGCCTGGGAACGGTATTTTGCTTCAAGGGATGCAGACATTGTGTAAGCGTTATTCATACAAATATAATTTTTGGGAGCTGGCTTTAGGTGGCCTTATTCTTCACACCTGTTAGTAACGAATAAATGATGCCAGAATTGAATGAAATGCAGGCTAGGAAATGTTAAAATTTTTATCGGCCGGGTCTTTTAAAGCGATAAGGGAAATTTCCGAGCAGCATTCCCAGTCCTAAGAGCATAAAACTCCTTTCTCCGCTAAAATTGCTGCTGGAATGATAGAGGGTATCCATGAGGTAAAGGCTGAGGGAGGAGATCGTAAAACCGATAGCATTATAAATGGTAAATGCCGTGCCCCTTTGCTCCGCAATTGAATATTGTGAGACCAGCGAAGAAAATTGTGGCGAATCCGCGCAGACTGTAAAGCCCCATATGAAAATATAGGCCAGGAAAAATGGAAGGGAAACATTGAACATCAGTACGGAGAATAAACAACAGAGTCCTGAAATATAAAGCGCTGTTCGGGCAACAACATTTGAACCCAGTCTCGAGGAAAGATAACCTCCCAGCACGCAGGAAATTCCTCCCGAGGCAATGACCAGGAAACTAAGCAGGGGGATATTCAGCACAAGCTGATGTTTACTGGCATATAATGCGATGATAAGAGGTAGAAATCCCCAGAAAGTATAGAGTTCCCACATATGCCCGAAATAGCCAAATGCCGCTTTTCTCCAGGAAGGCGAAGAAAATATTGCAGGGATAGCGTTCCATTGAAATTTTCCTGCGGCCTTGCGGTGGGGACCATCTCCCAGCCAGGTCATTAATATACCGGCAAGCAGGGCCATGGCCGATGTAATGTATAGGGCTGTTTGCCAGGGCAGGTCGAATTTCCGGTCACGCAACAAATAAGGGAAAGCGGTCCCGATCACTAAAGCACCCACCAGCCAGCCCAGTGCTTTTCCCAGTCCTTCTTTATACCAATCGGCTGCGATCTTCATTCCTATTGGATAAATACCTGCCAGGAAAAATCCGGTGCTGAAACGGAACCAGAATAAACGCTGTATATCGGTTACAAACCAGATGATGGCCAAATTGCTTAAAGCACCCAGTATGGCAGATGCTAAAAATAAACGTACCGGTGAAAACCGATCGGCTAGCGCTGCAAATGCAGAGAATAAGGTGCCTGCAACAAATCCAATATTCACGGCTGAACTGATCAGTCCCGAACCCTGCTCAGGTAAATGCAGGGATTGTTTTAATTCAGGCAAAATGGCATTTCCCACGAACCAGATGGAAGTTCCCGCAAATTGCGAAAGCACAATAAGAGGTAACACCGTTTTCTGGTTCATGTGCTGTGCTTGAAACTTAGGTTAGCGATCACCAGTCCTGCAACCACCAGGCAGAAGCTTACCCAATGAAAATAACTGATCTTCTCATTTAAAATGGCCACAGCTTCCAGGCTGCTGAATATGGGTATCAGGTTTCCAAATAGGGCGGTCCTGCCTGCTCCTAATTTAGTGATGGCCAGGTTCCAGATAAAAAAGCAGATTACGGATGCGCCCAGCCCAAGAAATAAAACAGCGCCTGCCAGGTGAAGGTCCCAAACTACAGGAGAGGATCTGGATGTTTCCCATAAAAAACCGGGTATCATCAAAAGGGTGCCCAAACTGAAAATAATAAACAGGAAAGGCAGTGGCTGAAGCTCTTTTGGTTTTTTACGAACAAGAATGTTATAGATCGCAAAACTTAATCCGGCCAGCAACATCCAAAGATCTCCTTGCGCAAAGTGAAGGTGCAGCAGGTTGTTCAGGTTTCCATGGCTCAGTAAAAACAATACACCCGAAATACAAAGCAGGGTGCCAACAGCCTTGGCCAGGTAGATCTTTTCTTTTAAAAAGATCCTTGCCAGTATCACTACTATGATCGGTGAACTGGTGGTGCCTATCAGGGCCATATTGATGGCGGTGGTATAATGCGCACCGATATAAACAAAACTGTTGAATAAGGATATTCCCAATAAGGAGATCCAGAAAAAATAAGGAAGGTCTTTTTTGATGATCGGCCAGCTGGCAATAGTTGAACGCCATGCAAATGGAGCCAGCAGGATCGAAGCAAGCAGCCAGCGGTAAAAATTCAGGCTGATGGGAGGTATCTGTTTGATCACATCCCTTGCGATCACAAAATTACCCGACCAAATGATCACGGCCAGTAGGGCAAGGGCGATTCCGGTCTTCTGTTCGCGATGGGGCATAGTTATTTTTAATGCGCGAAGTCAGCCATGTAATTTCCTTTGATCCTTTCCATGGGAGGATTGAAATAGCCATATTTCAGGTGAGGGAATTCTTCCTGTATCAGTTCCTGCAATTGTTTTACTCCCAGGAAATCGCCGGTATCAGTAACGCCAATTTTTCCAAGATACCAGTCGGGATCAATATTGAAATTCCTCCATTGAATCATCTTCAGGCCTGTATCCCGGATCAGTTTTCTGAGTGCTTCATATTCTTCCATGGCATCTGTCATACCCGGAAAAACAAAATAATTGATGGATGACCAGCCGCCAAAATGATTCATCACTTTCAGGCTTTCAATAATATCGCTGAACTGATAATTATTGGGCCGGTAATAAGGCATATAGATCTCAGGCCTGGCACTGTTTGTACTTACGCGAATGGAATTCAAGCCGGCCTCACAAAGAACCTTCACTGCTTCGGGATCAGAGCCGTTTGTATTTATATTGATACTTCCCCTTGAGGTATGTTTCCGGATCTCTTTGATGGCATCGCGAATGGTCTCCCACATCAAAAGTGGTTCTCCTTCGCAGCCCTGACCAAAACTGATGATAGGATAGGGGGCAGTCTCCAGGTGGGGCACGGTAAATTCTACGATCTCTTCCACCGAAGGTTTAAAATTCAATCGGTCCTGTGTAGAAACAATGGTTTCTTCATCGGGCTGAAGGGAGATACAACCTACACAATTTGCATTACAGGCAGGAGAAGCAGGAACGGGGCATTCCCAGCGGCCCAAGGCGAAATTCCTTGCTGCAGGGCAATGATAGGTTAATGCGCAATTATTGGTAAGGTGAGCCACCAACCGGTTATGCGGATAATGTTTCTGAAGCTCCTTTACACCGGCCTGAATTTTTTCATCATCGTAGCCTGAACATTCCTGCCGGATATCCGCTTCTATCCTGGTGGCAGGAACAAAGAATTTCTCCTCATGCCAGCCTGCAGCGGTATAGCAGAATAAGGGTAGTACCGGCGCATCAGGAGCAGTTTCATAGGCAGCTAAATAAAACCCGGTATGCGCAGGAGGGATGAAGGCAGCCACGGCCCAACCTTTTTCACAGAGCCTCATCTCACCTGTCTTCACATCAATGCCGATACCTCTTCTACCCGGAAGTTCATAAAGTGATCCGCCATCCGGTAATTCGATCCATTGATCTTCAGGAACAGGAACGGCATCCCAACCGGTACGTCCCGTTACAAACAGTGACCTGTCTTCGAAGATATTTCCTTTACCGTCTGAGTATAGTATGTAAGGGGTCATGATGATCTTATTAATACTGAATGCAGGTGGGACTATTCAGCGACATTCAGTTGTTCCCTGCAAAAATCGTTAAATTCTTTTTCATTCACCGATTCCTTTATTTCAACCTGCAGTATATGATCTGAATGCAGGTCTATGGTGAGAAGCCCGTCCTTCAGGATCACATTATTCAGTTCTTTCCATTCAATGGTCCTTTGTAAGAAACCGGGATAGGAAATATTCTCTTTGCTTATTCTGATACGTAGTTTTTTGTTACTCATTAAATAAAGCATGGCCAGCAGGAGGAGCAGTATGGCCAGCCAATTCAGGCCAAGGGAGAAATAAAACCCGGTAATGAAAATAAATGCCGTGAAAAAGAACTGGCCGGAATAATGGCCAATTGACCTGTTACGGAAGAGCAGGAAGAAACTGATCGAAAAAAAAGCTACTACCAGGGCCGACCTTGCGAAAAATAGCGCGGCAGGTTGTTGCATATCCATTCTCATGGAGTAATAAACAAAAACGCCATTCAGCAATACCAGTAAAAAAGCGAACCAATGGTAGGTATTCAGTTTGGCGTTTGGCAAAAGAAATGAATATTCTTTCATGAATTTCCTTCGGGCGTATTGCTGGCCACCAGCATATTGCACATTTTAAATAATATACGGGCGCCCACATTTGCATCCCAATCAGTATCCCCTCCAATCCCAACTTCATTCAGGTCGAAGCCTACCAGTTTTCTTCCGCTTTTCAGCACCTTTGAAAATAAATAGAAAACCTGCTCCAGTTCAAAACCTCCGGGTACAGGTGTTCCTGTAAAAGGGCAAAGCTTTCGGTCAAGTCCGTCTATATCAAAACTGATGAATACATGCTGGGGAAGGTTGGCCACGATAGCGTCTGCGATCTGTTTCCAGGTCTCTCCTTCATACATGCGGTTACGGATCTGCTTGTCAAAATAAGTGACCACACGGCCCTTGCTTTCCTGTATATAATCATATTCGCTTTCGCTGTAATCACGAATACCTACCTGTACCAGTTTGATCAGCGAAGGGATCTCTTTAAGGGCATTGTACATGATGGAAGCATGGGAATAAACAAAGCCTTCATAGCCTTCCCTCAGATCACAATGCGCATCTATCTGAAGGATGCCAAACTCCCCATGTTTTTCTGCAATGGCCTTGAAATAACCCAGGGGGGTACTATGGTCACCGCCCAATGTTGCTACCAGTTTCCCTTTATCCAGCAGGGCCTTTGTTTGCTCATATACCCAGTTATTCATATATGCGCTTCCTTCATTCACTTCCTTCAGGGTCTTGGTCATGAAATGATTGGCAGAAACATCTTCGCCTTTGGAGATATAATCTATATAGAGTTCTGCTTCCTTACGCAGGTAATCGCTTTTCATAAGGATCTTGCGGTCTGGGCTGCGCATGAAATAACCATGCAGCCAGATCTGGTGCATATCCGGATCAAAAAGATCTACCTGCAGACTGGCCCGGAAAATGGCCTCCGGGGCACGAGCTGTGCCTGCCCCATAACTTACGGTCACCTCCCAGGGTACGGGAAGTATGACCAGGCGGGAACTATCTTCTGAGGTGGGTAACCCGAAAATATTATTGTTGGGGTTGCCCACACTGTTGGGATCGTAAGAGGTAAGGTCTATCATGATTTCTTTGTTGAAAAGCTACGCAAGGTAATGAAAGCAGGGCAACCAATAATGGCTTAATTTTATCCCATGTCATTTTATACCATTCTCAGGTTCTGCGTGGTTCCGGTCCTGTTCCTTGGCTGGCTGGGATTCCAGGTGTTCTTCAATAAGAAAAAGGACAGACAAGCCCTGCTTACAGACCTGGTGTTTGTAAGCTTTTTCCTGGTTGCTTATGGAGTAATGTATTACCTGCTTACCTGAATCAGGCAACGCTCAGGCTTTTCAGGTGCTTTACGTGTGATACGATCGCCGTACGCATTTTCCTGAATTCATGATAAGGCATACCAAAATCTTCGCAGGCCTTCTTAATGATCTTGCTGATCTCCGGATAATGCACATGGGAGATACGCGGGAACAAATGGTGTTCGATCTGGAAATTCAATCCACCAACCCACCAGCAAATAAAACGGTTACGGGTAGCAAAATTCGCCGTGGTGCGAAGCTGGTGTACGGCCCACTCATCTTCCATTTTACCTGTTTCCAGGTTAGCGGCAGGAAATTCGGTGGTCTCAACCGTATGCGCCAGTTGAAAAACGATACTGAGCACAAAGCCGGCAAATAATGAAAGGGAAAGAAAACCGATCATCCAGTCAACAAACCCTATCATATAAATAGGCAGGGCCACGAACATGAAGGCATGAAGTAATTTAAATCCCCAGAAACTAAGATGATCCTTCAGAGACATTTTTTTTAATGGGGTGGGACCGATCCTCCGGGTGAAATATTTTTTATAATCAGTAAAGAAGACCCAGAATAAATAAAGCAGGGAATAAGCGATCCAGAAATACCAGTGCTGGTATTTATGCATTTTTAAATGAGGCTGGGATCCGCTCAGGCGCAGAAATGGCCTTGCTTCAATGTCGTCGTCGATACCTTCCACATTGGTATAGGTATGATGAATGATATTATGTTTTGTGCGCCACATGAAGTTATTGGCACCAAGGAAATTAAGAGAAAGGCCGGCCAGTTCGTTCACCCATTTGTAACGGCTGAAACTGCCATGCATCCCATCATGCATCACATTGAATCCAATGGCCGCGGTCAGTCCGCCAAGGAGTATACATTCGGGAATAGCCACCCATGCAACAGGGGTGAAAAATACCAGGTGCACATATACAAATGCAAATGCCAGCGTAAGTACAATGGCCTTTGTAAAAAGGGTATAATTTCCCGTGGTAGGCTTTCCTTCGTTGGCAAAATAATCGTTGATCCGTTTTTTTAACTCAGCGTGAAAAGACTGGGCAGATTGAGAGAATTTAGGAATTGTCATTTATGCGAAGATTGAAGACACAAATATACGCCAATATACTGTGTCTTAGGGGATAATGTTTTGTTATACCCCTGAATTTCATGATCCGGATCACTAATGGGTGTTAGTGTTTTTTTCGTATGCCTTGATCCATAGTCGTTAGTCAATCGGAAATATTTGCCTTTTGATGAAATTTCCTTTGTCTAAATTTGCCGACAAATGGAGAAAACGATGAAACTGGATCTTCTTGCCATTGGTGTTCACCCGGATGATGTGGAATTGGGCTGTTCCGGAACTATACTCAAAGAGATAGCTGCAGGCAGGAAAGTAGGGATACTGGATCTGACCCAGGGAGAATTGGGCACCCGTGGTACGGTAGAGACCCGCTATGAAGAAGCCGCTAATGCCGCTATGATACTGGGAGTTTCTGTCAGGGAGAACCTCAAACTGCGCGATGGTTTTTTTGTAAATGATGAAGATTCTAAACTCAAACTGATCAGCGTTATCCGAAAATACCAGCCTGCGGTGATCATTGGTAATATCCGTCATGACCGTCACCCCGACCATGGAAGGGCAGGCCAATTGATACGGGAGGCCGCGTTCTTATCGGGACTGGCAAAGATCGAAACAAAAAACGAGCAGGGGGAGATCCAGGCAAAATGGCGGCCGGCTTATGTATTGGAATACATCCAGGATTTTTACCATGAGCCGGATTTCATGGTAGATATCACAGATGTGTTTGAGCAGCGGATGAGATCGATCATGGCCTATGGAACGCAGTTTCATCATGCGAAGGCCAGCAGCAATGAACCGCAAACATATATTTCGACCCCGGAATTCCTGGAAGCCATTATTGCCCGTGCCCGTGATTTTGGAAAGAGGATAGGCGTGAAATATGCCGAAGGATTTTTGTCGGAGAAAAAAATTGGTATCAGGGATCTCAGCTCGCTGATACAAAATGAGACCTGATAACCATTATCGCCTGTAAGGATTAGTATACCAGCCTCCATCGATCTCTTTCACGATATTTTCAATATCGCGGTCCAGTTTATTTTCTTTAAGGTTCCAATCCTGCTTAAGGTTTCCGCCAACAAACCAGGCCACGGTCTGGTAAAAACGCGCATTGAACCCGCCCTTATATTCCTTAATGATATCGTAGCAATTATTACCTGTTTGCCTGTTGATCAGCTTCATCAGGATCTTTCCCTGGTAAACACTGAGGTTGGTCAGCGGGTCACTGAATTCCGCTTTCAATTCTTTTTCCCTGGTCTTTAAATAGGTCTTTCGCTCTTTTTTAGATTCTATGACCTCCATCTTTTTTGTGATATCATTGATCGTGCTTCCGGCTATTCGTGCATATGGATAGGTAACATACACCGCATTGCGAAGCCGGTTCCATTCTTCAATATATTTTCTCAGTTTATCGGGAGAAAGATTGCTTACCCAGGCCATTTCCATTTCCCGGTAATTAACGATCTCATTATGGTACCAGATGGCGGGAGTGATGATCGTATCATTGGGGCCCCATTTTTTTCGCTGATCCTTCATGTGCTGAAGAGCGATCTCCGTAGAATCCGGCACAGCAGGCAGGGTATCGATCTGGGCCGAAATGGCATTGCCCATGCCTGTGGAGACAATCAGAAAAAATAGTATACGAAGGAACCGTTTACGCACCTTACAAAGCTATAAAATCGGCGCAAGGAATGCTAATGCCCTGAACCGGTAACTGTTTGGGAAAACTTAAAATTTCAGGTCCGGAAGTTTACATTTCACGCCTGCGACGGATACGCGATGCCATGGAGATCAGTAATCCCAATGCCGTTACCAGCACGCCTGCCCAGAGTAAATTGATAAAAGGATATTTAAATGCCTTCAGTGTTACGTATTTCATCAGGGCATTAGATTCTTTTACCCCCAGTTCAATCGTTTTGTCAGGATTCACCTTTTGTAATTGTATCACCAGGCTTTCTGCGGTAACGGTATCGGCGATAGGAACAAAATCTCCTTTCGCGAATGCCAGTTTAGACCGAACAGAATAGATGGAGCCGGTACGGGCAAAGATCTTCATGGGAAGTTCATATAACCTTCCATCTTTTCCAAACAGGGATTCAGGAAGGTCACCACGTGTTTGTAAACTATCAGTCACGATATATCCCTTTGAATAGAAGATCGTGTCTCCCATTTTAATGGTGCTTGGACGGAAACTGGCTGTATCCTTATTATCCGGATTTGGCAGGGAGGTGATATACGTGAAAACATCGTGGTCCCAATAATGTTTGGCCGAAGGATTGGCCATCAGTCCTTCATTGCCTTTATAATTCACGAAAGCATTCGGCATAAGTAAAAAATCTTCCTTGCCATCCTTGCTCTGGAATCTTACCTTATAGAACCATAGTTGTTTTCTTGGATGCATGGAATCTCCCAGGTAGGTAAGCGAATATTTTCCCATGTCCACTTTAAGGTCTTTTACCAGTGTGAGATTCTCTCTCGGATCTTCCTTGGGTCCCAAAGGAGCAGGGATTCCATTGAGGTTATTAGAGAGTATTTCCTTTTTAGCGGAAGTAATAAGGATACCCAATAATACCATTCCAAATCCAACGTGTGCGATGGAGCCGCCGGCTATGCGAAGTTTCCCTTTCATCCCTAACCAGATATAAGCGGCATTGGCAATAATGGCATAAGCTGCGCAGGCAACCGCGATCCAGATGGCTATCTGGAACCCAGGGCCTTTCCGGGTATAGTTCACATTGCCGAATACAAGGATCAGGGTGGCAATAATGACAGAGAGGATAAATGGTATGGCCATTTTCTTCCAGAAATAACTCCGGGTGGTTGACCTGTATTTAAGGTATTGGGTAAAGGCCGTCAATAAGCCGGTAATGATGGCAACATATACCTGTATACTGTTATAAGAGAATTCAGCATCCTCCGGGGGAGCGATGCTGCTGCCAAATAATTTATTGATCACCGGCAGCGAGGTCTTAACAATGATCTCAATGGCGGAGAGGAAAAATACAAGTGCACCAATGAACATCCAGAATTCCCTTGAGCTGGTCTCCTCTTCTTTTTTTACAGCAGGCACCTGCTTGCTCACAAAATAGGCGGCCCATACCAGGCCAAGTAGACAGGATATTAGCGCCAGCGAATTTATTTTTAAGAAATAGGTGGCCAGTACCAATAAAACGGAGAGGCCGATCACCATCCATTTTTCTTTTAGCGTGGGTGCGGCCAGCAGGGCAGGGAGCCAGATAAAAATATACAGGAAGAGATAAAGCTGGGCATTCATTCCCAGGTCGGTGAATGCGTGTACCGAAGTTTCTCCTAAGATCCCGCTTCGGGTAAGGAAGGTGGAATACAGTACCAGGATAAAACTGAGAAAATAAAATACATAGGTGGAACGCAAGGAATAACCCGTGCTTTTATAGATCAACGCCGTGTGAATACCGGCGATCAATACCAGCCAGGGAACCAGGGAGGCGTTCTCTACCGGGTCCCATGCCCAATAGCCACCAAATGTGAGCGATTCATAGGCCCACATGCCACCCATCATAATACCAACTCCCAGTGCGGCCGCCGAGAATAAGGCCCAGGGCATGGTAAGTTTGGTCCATTCACCACCTCCATTTTTCCAGATGCCTGCCACGGCATACGAGAAGGGAATGATAGTGGTGGCAAAACCCAGGAACAATACCGGAGGATGTATCACCATCCAATAGTTCTGAAGTAATGGATTCAGGTCATTCCCATCTTTAATGGATGCCAGGTAATCCGGTATGAGGCCCTGTGAAGGGTCCATATTAATATGAAGTGCGGCAGCATTATCCAATACACCGGAATCGCGAAGCAATTGAAATGGGTTGGAGCCCATTTTCCATCCAAGAAAATAAATACCGGTGATCATGGTAGCCAGTGCGAACTGCGCAAAGCTTACCACGGTCATAACAGGGGCTTCCCATTTTTTCGCGGTACGGATCAGTATAAGTCCAAGTACGCAATGCCAGATGCTCCATAGCAGGAAAGATCCTTCCTGACCTTCCCAGAAACAGGCAAGCAGGTATTTGAATTCAAGCGAGCGGCTGCTGTGCTGCCAGGCGTATTTGTATTCGAAAAGATGCTGCTGGATGATATAGAACAGGATGGCAAAAATGGAAAAAACCGAGATGGATTCAATGATGAATGCATAGCGGGCCAGTTTTTTCCAATGGTCGGTGATCTCACTGAGTCCGGCTGTCTGGGAGGATCTGAAATAAGCGAAACTGGCAACCAGGGAGGAGACCAGTGAGAGTACAATAAAGAAGTGTCCCAGTTGCCCGGGTAATAGATGCTCTCCAGTATATTCCATGCGAGTGTATTATTTGGTATTGGCTTGTAGGTTCTTTTTCGCCGCATTCATATCATCTTTATACTTGGATGGGCATTTGGTTTGAATTTCCTGGCAATCAAAATAACCATCGGTATATTTTCCTTTCAATACAAGTTTTTCACTTAATTCAAACATATCCGGCTTGGGGTTGTGGTAAACCACTTTAATAGAAACATTGGTAGTGTCTATGGCGGTAAAACTGAGGTAATTCGGGTTCTTAATGGCATCATATTCCACAGGCTGGGTCTTATCCAGTTTTGCCATCAGATGTACAAATTTGCCGGGCTTGTTACGGGCCGTTTCAATGGTATCATAGGTACTTGCCCCTTTCAGGAAGGTAAGGAGCACCGCGATGGCTACGGCAATGAGGACCAGCAGAATTAAATGGATCTTTTTCATGGTACTTGTTTCTGGTGCGAAATTAAGCAATTCAACTGGATTGAGGGGGTTGTTAGTCAGTTCCCGGACTGATGTTTTACATATTTATTCAGGAGCAGGAACAGCCCTTATCTTTGTTAAAATTCTAACGAGCTATGCTATTCCAACTCAACGAAGAACAAATTATGATCCGCGACGCTGCAAGGAATTTTGCGCGAACGGAATGTTTACCAGGTGTAATTGAAAGAGACGAACATCAGAAATTTCCCAGGGACCAGGTTTCAAAACTGGCTGACCTGGGATTTATGGGTATGATGGTTGATACCGAATACGGGGGCAGTGGACTGGATACGGTGAGTTATGTGCTTGCCATGGAAGAGATCAGCAAGATAGATGCCAGCGTAAGCGTTTGCATGAGTGTTAACAATAGCCTGGTTTGTTATGGAATACAGGAATTTGGCAGCGAGGAGCAGAAACAAAAATACCTCAAGCCCCTGGCCCAGGGCAAGAAAGACGGGGAACTGTATATAGGCGCTTTCATGCTCAGTGAACCTGAGGCTGGCAGCGATGCTACCTCCCAGCGTACTACCGCGGAAGATATGGGGGACTATTACCTGTTGAACGGAACCAAGAACTGGATCACCAATGGTGGAACAGCATCCGTTTATTTAGTGATGGCCCAGACCGACCCCTCCAAAGGATCAAAAGGGATCAATACGCTTATTGTGGAAAAAGACTGGCCCGGTGTGGTGGTGGCCGCTAAAGAGAATAAACTGGGTATAAGAGGCAGCGATACACATACCGTAATGTTCAATGATGTAAAAGTGCCCAAGGCCAACCGGATAGGTAAGGATGGATTTGGATTCACCTTTGCAATGAAAACCCTTGCAGGGGGTAGGATAGGGATCGCTTCACAGGCTTTGGGTATTGCCAGCGGCGCCTATGAGCTCGCTAAAGAATATGCCAAAACAAGGAAGGCCTTTGGTACAGAGATCATGAATCACCAGGTTATTGCATTTAAACTGGCCGATATGGCCACCCGCATTGAAGCAGCCCGCCTGCTTTGTTTAAAGGCAGCCTGGGAAAAAGATAATAAAATGGATTATACACTCAGTTCCTCCATGGCCAAGGTGTTCGCCTCAGAAACGGCCATGTGGACAACAGTGGAAGCGGTACAGATACATGGGGGCTATGGCTTTGTGAAGGAGTATCATGTAGAACGACTGATGAGGGACGCCAAGATCACACAGATATATGAAGGAACGAGTGAAGTGCAGCGGATCGTGATCAGCCGTTCAATACTTAAATAACCAGCATGCCGGTATTACAGGAACAATATCTTTCCCTTCGTAAGGACCTTTCAAAAAGAAAGATCTGCCTGGTGGCTGTGTCTAAATTGAAGCCGGTATTGGAGATCCAGGAGTTATATGACCTGGGCCAGCGTGATTTTGGGGAAAATTATGTGCAGGAACTGCTGGAAAAAGCGGAGCATTTACCCAATGATATCCGCTGGCATTATATCGGCCATCTCCAGACCAATAAAGTAAAACAGATCGTTCCCTTCGTGCAACTGATCCATTCGGTTGACAGTCTGAAACTGGCGGAGGAGATCAATAAGCAGGCAAAGAAAATAGATAAGAAGGTGGATATCCTGCTGCAGGTCTATATAGCGGAGGAAGAAACCAAATTCGGATTGGATGAGGAAGAATTAAAGGCATTGCTGGAGAAACTTCCATCCCTTAGCCATTTACGCTATCGCGGGTTGATGGGCATGGCCAGTTTTTCAGATGATCCCGCGCAAGTGCGTAAAGAGTTCAGTCAGCTAAACCAATTGTTTAAAAAATATGGCCCGGATGAAGACGGGATCCTTTCTATGGGAATGAGCAGTGATCATGAGATCGCCATTGAGGAGGGGAGTAACCTGGTAAGGATCGGGAGCCTCATATTCGGGGAAAGGAAGTAGTTAAAATATCGTATTTTTTACCCAAAATAACTCAATGAATCGCTGTCTTTTTTTTGTTTTCATGTTTATAGGCTTTTCGGCCATGGGCCAAAGCTCCCGCGACTCCCTGATGAGTAAATGCCCCGTGTTCATAACAGATACCCTGTCCAACAATAATTATTTTATTGAAGCAAGGCCAGCAACCCTGAAAGTATACCGTGTAAAAGGTGACCTTACGATTGTGGTGGAACAAAAAGACCAGCTATTCTCTCTATTCTTTCATTGCAAAAGATTAAGCACAAGAGGCACGGAGCATTTTACGATAGCCCCCGGCTCCAGGGGAAATGATGAAGTGGAATCCACCTATTCATTTAAATCTGGCGACCAGGCGGCCTATATAAGTTTGTCCAAAGGGACCATAACCTCCACTTACGATAAAACTAAAAAGGTCTGGAATATGAAAGTGCTGGGATGGATCACCAATATGGCAGGATCCGGCGTTTCCTATTACCGTGTTAAGGCAGACCTGGTGATGAGATAACTCAGGACCCACGCTGGGAACCGGTATTCTGTTGCTTACTTACAAAACCGGATTTAGGTTTCTGTATGAATTTAGAGCCCTGGCCCTTTTTATCGGCCTTACTCTTACCATCTTTTCCTTTGTTCTTCTTGCTGTTCTGATTCAGTAATGACATATGTATTGGGTTTTTTAAGTAATGCGTTTATTGTAAAATTGAGACCCGGGATAGCAGCTGTTCCAGGCCTCCCTGCAAATATAAACAGAACTTGCCTTAAATTATTTGGCCGGCGCGCCTGGTAGTGGATGTTACGTTAATCATATGTAAATTTGGTACAACCTGCCATTCATGCGTTTGCGTCTTATCCTTTTATTACTGGTAATCCAGCCTGGTATTCTCCTGGCCCAATCGCGGCCACCCGCCATACCCGTAGATACCATTCAGCAGGTAATGGAAGTGAGGCCTTTTTGTGAAGTGGCCTTTATTGCTCCCAATGCAGTACTAACCGATATTTATTCAGGATTGCAACTGACTTATGATCCTGGTTTCAATGGCAAGCTCAAAAATGGGGAGGTTGCTAAAAAACTGGTGATGCGAATATCCCTGGTCAATTCCAGCGATTCAGTTTGCCAGTTCTGGGTCTTTCCTGGTTTTTATTTTCCGGAAGTGACCCTTTACCAGGACATCAACGGAAGTTTGAAGAAGCTGCCTGAAATAAAAATAAATAAGAACCATAACCTCAGCTATCGCCAGGTGAAGCTGGGGCCGGGTGACAGTCTTCAACTGGTAGCGGAATTAGGCATATTAAAAACCTATAACAATCGTTTCCGTCCAAGGATCATAAACCCAGTGTTCCTTCCGTATTTTATGTCTGAACTGAGGAATACCACAAGGATCAGTGATATCACTTCCTATATTTTCAGCGGTTTATTATTGATGATGATACTTTTTTCACTGGCCAGTTATTACCAGGGTGGGAGAAAGGAATTTTTATACTATTCATTTTATGCCCTGCTAACCGGGGGCATGTTATATACCAAGGCCATTTTAAATTACCAGGACCTTGCCTTCAATTTTATCCTGGAAGGTTCACTTGATTTTATTCTGCAATGCCTGGGCATAGTTTTCTATATGCGGTTCATGCAGTTATTCCTGGATACCAGGGATAGGCATCCAGGATTGCACAGGCTTTATGATGTGGGTGTTGGATTACTGTTTATATCCATACTAGCTTATTCCATTTTTGACAGGTTTACCAATGATTTTGTGATCGAAAATGGCATTGAGAACCTGACCAAGATATTCCTGATGGGAATGGTGGTGTTCTTCCTGGCCTACAGTTTGCGAAACTGGAAAGATGGCTTATTCCGTTACCTTTTCTGGGGAAATCTTTTGTTTCTGCTTTTTTCAGGGTTCTCGTTATTGCTCACGATGCGTGCCGATCGGTTTGGCCTTACCGGTTTTTTCGGGTTCTCGCTTCTATATTATGAACTGGGTTTATTCTTTGAATTATTGTTTTTCCTTACAGCCCTGCATTTTAAGAATACCGAACAACTGGTGAAGGAAATAAGGGAGAAAGAGATGTTAAGGGCCCGCAATCTTTTACAGGAGTATGAAAAGGAAATGGCCGTTTACCGCGCCCAGCAGGAAGAGCGGGAAAGGATCTCGGCTGATATGCATGATGAATTAGGTTCAGGAATGACAGCGATCCGGCTGATGAGCGAGATTGCAAGGAATAAAATGCAGGGAGCTTCCGTTCCTCCGGAACTGGAAAAGATATCCGCTTCAGCCAATGATGTGCTCAATAAAATGAATGCCATCATCTGGAGTATGAACCATAACAATGATACGCTGGATTCATTGCTGGCCTATATACGCACCTATGCGCATGAATTCTTTGAGAACACCAGTATAAGCTGCAGGGTCTTTGTTCCTGAGCAGGTATCAGAGTTGGAGATCAGTGGCGTAAAACGGAGGAATATCTTTCTCTGCGTAAAAGAAACATTGCATAATATAGTTAAGCATTCCGGGGCCACCCAGGTTGCAATCCGTATCCTGATCGACGAGGCATTGCATATTGAAATAAGTGATAATGGTGTTGGAATAGAAAAAGGAAAGGCCACCCAGTTTGGAAATGGACTGAAAAATATGAAGCGCCGCATGGAAACCATCGGCGGAAGTTATGAGATCAGTTCTGAAGAGGGAACCCTTACTATATTAAGATTACCCCTTTGAACGATCGTTGCTGAATGCCGTTACCAGCAGGAACAACCAGCCCAGTATAAGCAGTAAACCACCGATCGGTGTCACTGGTCCGATCCATGCCGTATTGCCGCTACCGTGCACTTTGATATAGGTGATCAGGTATAGTGATCCGGAGAAGAATAATACTCCCAGCGTGAAAAAAGTATAGCTCCATTTTATCCATTTACCCGGTTGGGAAATGGCAAGCAGGGAAAGGCCAAGCAGGGCAAGGGCATGGTATAGCTGGTATTGAACGCCTGTCTGGTAACTGTGCAGGATCTTTTCATCCTGGGTGATCTGCTGTAAGCCATGAGCCCCAAAGGCGCCAAGAATGACTCCGAGTGCGCCAAAAATGGCGGCGGTGGCAAGGTATTTTTTATGCATGGAAGATCTTGTCAATTAAGTGTTGAATTTCGATTGGTTCCTCATCTATGGTGGTGCTGGCCTGCTCATAAAATATGCGCCGGTCGCTGTATTTTTTACTGATGAAATTTCTAAGCTGATCATCTTCTAATTCACTGATCAGCGGCCGGTGGGATTTTTCATTGATCAGCCTGCGGTATAATTCTTCCATGGGAGTATTGATCCATACGGTTATTCCCGACTGGTTCATATAATCGATGTTATTAAAATAGCAGGGTGTTCCTCCGCCGCAGGCCATAACAAAACTCTCATGGCTTTCGGTTATGAGATGGAGATTGTCTTTCTCCATTAGCCGGAATTTTTCTTCTCCTTCCTGGGCGAAGATCTCCGGAATGGCTTTGCCCGCACTTTCCTTGACCAGTTCATCCAGGTCAAAAAATTGCAGGCCGAGTTTATGGCCCAGTGAACGCCCCCAGAATGATTTACCGGAGCCCATGAATCCGATCAGGTAGATCTTCATTGATTTATTTAAATGCGTTGAAACCGGTCACATCCATACCGGTTATCAGCAAATGAATATCATGAGTGCCTTCATAGGTGATCACGCTTTCCAGGTTCATCATATGCCGCATCACCGAATATTCTCCGGTGATTCCCATTCCTCCCAGCATTTGCCTGGCCTGCCTGCAAATATTGGTGGCGATCTCGCATGAATTACGTTTGGCCATGGATACCTGTTGTGGCGTGGCCCTTCCTTCACTCATCAATACCCCCAAACGCCAGTTCAGCAATTGCGCCTTCGTGATCTCAGTAAGCATCTCTGCCAGTTTTTTTTGCTGCAGCTGAAAAGCCCCGATAGGCTTGCCAAACTGCTGCCTTTCTTTTGAATAACGCAGGGCCGTATCATAGCAATCCATCGCGGCGCCAATGGCGCCCCAGGCAATACCATACCGGGCCTTGGTCAAACAACCCAGGGGACCTTTCAGGCCTTTCACACCGGGTAATATATTTTCTTTAGGAACTTTCACATTATCAAAAACCAGTTCACCGGTGGCAGAGGCGCGAAGGCTCCATTTGCCATGGGTAGTAGGAGTGGAAAAACCTTCCATTTCTCTTTCAACGATCAATCCATGTATCTCGCCTTTTTCATCTTTGGCCCAAACCACCGCTACCTGCGCGAAAGGTGCATTACTGATCCACATCTTGGCCCCGTTCAGGATAACATGGTCACCTGCATCGCGAAAATTACTGATCATACTGCTGGGATCGGATCCATGGTCAGGTTCGGTCAACCCAAAACATCCCAGCCATTCACCTGAGCCTAATTTTGGCAGGTATTTTTTTCGCTGTTCCTCGCTGCCATATTGGTAAATAGGGAACATCACCAGGGATCCCTGCACAGAGGCAGTTGAGCGAACGCCGCTGTCACCTCTTTCCAATTCCTGCATCATTAATCCGTAGGCGATATAGTCCAGGCTGCCACCGCCATATTCAACAGGAACCGTAGGACCGAAACATCCGAGCTCGCCTAATTCTTTTACGATCTGTACAGGAAATTCCGCACGCTGCGCATAATCCTCTATGATAGGAGATATATGTTTTTTTACATAATTACGAACCGAATCACGGATCAGTTTATGTTCCTCAGTAAGCAGCTCATCTAAGAGAAAATAATCAGGGCTGGTGAATTGGTCGGTCCTTGAAGCCATATGAAAGGGTTTATCAGCAAAATTAGGTGAATGAGGCAATAGGTGAATGCCTGCCTGCCGGCAGGCGGGGGTGAATAGGTGAATAGGTTGTACTATATTTGCCCAATGGCTACCAAGCAGAAAAAGAAGAAGGAGAATCCTGCGAAAAAACCTGCCAGATCCTCTGCAAAAGCCTTCCAGGCTGAACCGGAGGAAAAGATCGATCTGCGGGCCCTTGCAAAAGATGAACGCACCCATAAAATGCTGGGAGCGGTTTCTCTTTTGCTTTCCTTATTCCTTTTCACTTCCCTTTTTTCTTATTTGTTCGTGTGGAAACAAGACCAGGCCATTGTGCTGAACCGGGGTATGGGCATTCTTTTTGATGATAGTATCCATGCCAGCAACCTGTTGGGTAAATTGGGCGCTATCGTTTCCCATTTTTTGGTTTTTAAAGCATTTGGGATCGCATCCTTCCTGATCTGCACTTTCTTTTTTGTGGTAGGGGTTAACCTGCTTTTCAGGGCCCGGGTATTTTCGATCTGGAGAAACCTCAAATATGTTACCCTGGGACTGCTCGTGCTTTCGGTTTCCCTTTCATTTGTATTAGGCGATAGCGAATTTCCTTTTGGCGGCGCAGTGGGAGATATGATAGTTGGAAAAATGGATGCGGCCATGGGTGGTTTTGGTACCGGTGCCGTACTGGTATTGCTGGCTGCAGGTTATTTTATCTGGCAGTTCAATCCAAGTTTTAAATGGCCATCCAATGAACAAACCCCGCAAGCGGAAGAACAACCGGAAGAGGTGATGGCAGGTAACGAACAGGGGGCTGTATTGGTCATCAATGATATTTACGCGGATAAAATAAAAGACAACTCCAACAAGGGGAACAGCATAGTAGCGGGAACAGATATTGTGATCAATTTTCCGGAAGAAAAACCTGTTCCAACTTTTGAGCTTATTGAAAAAGACGGGGAACCTGAACTGGATATCGTAGAAAAGATCGAGGCTGATCAACCCACACCGGAAAAAGAGATCATTAGCGAGATCATGCATAGCCATGAAGACCAGCATAGCGGCGAATCCGTTAAACCACCCCCATCAGCACCCAAGCCTGAAAAACTCGTGATCCCTTCTGATGATGGCATTGAACTGGAAATAAAGATAGTACCTGATGTAAAAGAGGAAGAGTCCGTGATCGTTGAAAATCTGCCACCCTACGAGCCTACCCTTGACCTTAGCTCTTATAAATATCCAAAGCTTGACCTGCTGGATAATCATGGCAGCGATAAGATCATACAGGACCCGGCAGAATTGGAGGCACATAAGATCCAGATCATAAATACGCTTCGCAATTATTCTATCGAGATACAGAAGATCAGCGCCACGGTTGGGCCTACAGTTACTTTATATGAGATCGTTCCGGCACCTGGCGTACGTATCTCCAAGATCAAAAACCTGGAAGATGATATTGCGCTGAGCCTGGCTGCACTTGGCATTCGTATCATCGCGCCGATACCCGGAAAAGGAACCATTGGTATTGAAGTTCCCAATGTGAGAAAGACCATGGTGAGTATGAAATCCTTGCTCAGCTCAGAAAAATTCCAGATCAATAATTTCAGCCTGCCTATTGCCATTGGCAAGAAGATCGATAATGAAAATTATATTGTAGACCTGGCCACCATGCCCCACCTGTTAATGGCAGGGGCCACCGGACAGGGTAAGTCGGTAGGGGTAAATGCCATCCTGGTCTCCCTTCTCTATAAAAAGCATCCATCACAGTTGAAATTTGTAATGATAGATCCGAAGAAAGTAGAGCTGAGCATCTATCGAAAAATTGAAAAGCATTTCCTGGCTAAACTGCCTGGAGAGGATGATGCTATCATTACAGATACCAAGAAAGTGGTTAATACCCTCAATGCCCTATGCATTGAAATGGATAACCGTTATGATCTGCTGAAAGAAGCGCACGCACGGAATATCAAGGAATACAATGAGAAATTCATCAAGCGGAAATTAAATCCGGAAAAGGGGCATCAGTACCTTCCATTCATTGTGCTGGTGATAGATGAATTTGCCGATCTGATCATGACGGCAGGTAAAGAAATAGAGATGCCAATTGCCAGGCTGGCGCAGCTGGCACGTGCTGTGGGTATACATCTTATCATTGCCACGCAGCGTCCATCCGTGAATATCATTACAGGTACCATTAAGGCCAACTTCCCGGCCAGGATCGCGTTCAAGGTTTCTTCCAAGATAGATTCCAGGACCATTTTAGATACAGGAGGCGCAGAACAACTGATCGGGAAAGGGGACATGCTTATCTCCAACGGGAATGAGGTGACCAGGCTTCAATGTGCTTTTGTGGATACGCCTGAAGTGGAGAAAATCGTGGATTATATAGGCGACCAGCGTGGGTATCCGCAGGCCTTCCTGCTGCCCGAATATGTAGATGAAAAAGAAATGGAAGGCAGGGATTTTGATATGAATGACCGGGATTCCCTTTTTGAAGATGCTGCCCGTTTGATCGTGCAGAACCAGATAGGGTCCACCTCGCTGCTGCAAAGAAGAATGAAGCTGGGATATAACCGGGCAGGTCGTTTAATGGATCAATTGGAGGCGGCTGGGATCGTGGGACCAAGCCAGGGATCCAAGGCCCGGGATGTACTGATCAAAACGGATATGGAGCTTCAGCAGCATCTTGACCTGCTGGGCTGAGGTTTCGTTAGGGCCTTGTTAACTTAACCAATATCATACAACCCTAAAAGGGCCGTCACAATCCTATACCCGTATTTAGCTATCTTTGCGTCGCTTTAGCGATAAATTATCTATATGAAGAAGATCTATGTTGTTTTATTATTGCTCGGTATCTCATTGGCCGGTTTTGCCCAGACAAAGAATGACCCTGCGAAAAATGACCCGGCGGCAAAGGTCATCCTGGATGCCGTAAGCGCTAAATTCAAGACCTTTACCACCGTTTCAGCCAGTTTTAGCTATAAAGTGGAAAATGCGGCAGGGAAGGCCCTTTCAACCAAGACAGGTACCATTCAAATGAAAGGGACCAAATACAAAGTGGTTTTCAGCGGCCAGGAGATATTCTGTAATGGCGTAACCGTTTGGAATTATGATAAAGGCGCCAACGAGGTTACCATTAATAAACTGGACAATTCTTCGGGTACGGTGACGCCGCAAAAACTTTTTACCAATTTCTACGACAAGGATTTTCTTTATATGCTGAATGGCGAAAAGAAGGTTGGAAATAAAGTGATCCTGGAGATCGAGATGACCCCGGTGGACAAAAGCAAAGCTTTTCATAAAGTATATCTTCAGATAGACAAAGCCACCAATACGATCTATAGTACCAGGGTGCTGGAGAATGCAGGGAACCGTTACTCTTATACGGTCACCTCTATGAAAACAAATCAGGCATTGAATGATAATGTTTTCACCTTCGATAAAAAGAAGTATCCAAAAGCAGAAGAGATCGATCTCCGTTAGTAATTACTAATTATTAATTACTAACTGCCTTCCTGATGCTGATTAGTTTTTTCAAAAGACTTTCCAGCAGATCCAGTTTAAGCATATTGGCCCCATCGCTTTTTGCCATGGTCGGATCAGGATGCGTTTCAATAAATAATCCATCGGCACCGGCAGCAATGGCTGCTTTTGCAATAGTGCTGATCATTTCAGGATTTCCTCCTGTAATTCCGGAACTCAGATTTGGTTGTTGAAGAGAATGGGTCACATCCATTACCACAGGTACACCATGCGCCTGCATTTGGGGAATATTGCGGAAATCAACCACCAGGTCCTGGTATCCGAATGTGGTTCCTCTTTCCGTTAGCATGATCTTATTATTCCCGGTTTGTTGTATTTTCTCCACAGCAAATCGCATGGCTTCTCCGCTTACAAATTGCCCTTTTTTTACATTCACGATCTTTCCGGTTCTGCCGGCAGCAACCAGCAGGTCGGTTTGCCTGCAGAGAAATGCCGGTATCTGTAAAATATCAACCACCTCAGCGGCCATTTCAGCCTCGGCCGGAGAATGAATATCTGTAACAACAGGTAAACCCAGTTTGGTCTTCACCTGTTTCAGGATCTGCAATGCTTTATCATCGCCAAGCCCGGTAAAAGAACCAGCGCTGGTGCGATTCGCTTTACGGTAGGATGCTTTAAATACATAGGGGATGCCCTGTTCGCTGCAAATAGCAGCCACTTTGCCAGCCACCTGCATCACTAATTCTTCCGATTCAACCACACAGGGTCCTGCCAGCAGGAAAAACTGATCCTTATCGTATTGTTGTTCTTTAAAAAGCTCGTCAAGGAATTGTTGCATCGGGCAAAGATACCCAAATAGAAGATTCTTCATATTGAGCAGGGCCTGAATTTCAATATCCATTATTCTTCATTCTGCCCCTGTTTCCTTTATTTTGCACTAATTGCTTCGCTATGGCTAAAGAAAAAATACTTGTCATTGGCGCTTCCGGTCAGATCGGTGTAGAACTGACCATGGCGCTGAGAAAGATCTATGGTAATTCTAACGTGATCGCCTCTGACCTGCGGGAGCAGAATCCATTACTGGAAGGAACAGGTCCTTATGTAGCGCTGGATGTGATGAATAAGGAAATGCTGCATGTGCAGGTGATCCGCCAGGGCATTACCCAGATCTATCTGCTGGCCGCCATTCTTTCCGCCACAGGCGAAAAAAATCCTTCCCTGGCCTGGAACCTCAATATGCAGGGATTGCTCAATGTGCTTGATATTGCCAGGGAGGAGAACCTGCATAAAGTATACTGGCCTTCCTCCATCGCAGTATTTGGTCCTACCTCTCCCAAAAATAATTGTCCCCAGCAAACCATCATCGAGCCTTCCACGGTATACGGAATAAGCAAATACGCCGGAGAATTCTGGTGTCATTATTTCAACCAGCGATTCAAAGTGGATGTGCGCAGCCTTCGTTATCCGGGACTGATCAGTTATAAATCGCCTCCCGGTGGCGGCACTACTGATTATGCGGTTGAGATATTTTACGAAGCGCTGGAGGCTAAAAAATATAACTGTTTCCTCCGGGAAGATACTTATCTGCCCATGATGTATATGCCTGATGCGATACGCGCCACCATTGAACTGATGGAAGCGCCTGCCGATAAGATATCCATTCGAACCTCCTATAATTTATCGGGTATGAGTTTTTCACCAAAAGAAATAGCCGAGGCCATTAAGAAACATATACCTGAATTCAGTATCAGTTATGCGCCGGATTACCGCCAGGCTATTGCAGACAGCTGGCCAAAAAGTATTGATGACAGCGTAGCCCGTGCCGACTGGGGATGGAAAGAAGAATATGACCTGGACAAAATGGTGCAGGATATGCTGGTGAACCTGAAGCTTAGCTGATCACCGGATGATATAGAAATCGCGGAAGCCCGTATTTAACGGCTGCTCTTCCCATTTAGCTTCTGCTATTTCAGCCCTGGCTGGTCCAATGTTGCACCATTCGATAAAAGCTTCGATCGCTTCATTTTCTCCAGCCGCCAGGATATAGACGGAACCATCCGGCAGGTTTTCTACTGTTCCGCGAATATCGAGTTGTATCGCTTTTTCCCGGGCGCTTTGCCTGAAAAAAACGCCCTGAACTTTTCCGGTTATATGGATCGATACTGTTCTCATTTAAATCGTATCAGTTCTATGATCTGTTCCAGGAAGATCTTATCCGTTTCATCAAAAGCAGAAAGGTCAATGCTGTCGGCATCAAGTATAGCCACCACTTCTCCCATCCTAATAACAGGGACAACGATCTCCGATCGGGACAGGCTGCTGCAGGCGATATGCCCCGGGAATTTTTCAACATCAGGTACGATCAGGGTTTTGGCCTCGGCCCAGCTGCTGCCACAAACACCTCTTCCCTTTTGTATACGGGTACAGGCTACAGGTCCCTGGAATGGCCCCAGGACCAACTCATTGCCTTTTACTAGGTAGAAACCCACCCAAAGCCAGTTGAATTGTTCTTTTAGTGCCCCGGCCACATTGGCCAGGTTAGCAATAAGATCTGTTTCCCCTTCTACTATTCCTTTTACCTGGGGTAGCAGGGATGTATACTGTTCCTCTTTGCTACCTTTTATTATTTCTAAGTCTTCTGCCATTTTTCAAAGTTACGTTCAGGATCGATCTATCGATTTTCGGAAAGGGAAAAAATAGTCCTGCGAGAGCAGGTGTTTTTTTGGGTATCAGAGGCTATTCTATTTATTGGGTTTAATAAGATGCCTTATTTACAGTATGTGTTTAAATATAGTTCTGCATCAGGGTAATTCCTGGTCCTGGCATTCTGAAGGTAAGTGCATCCTTCCTTTGCTCTTCCCAGATTCACCAGGCAGGCACCTTTAAAGAATTCAGATTTTCCATCTGTTGACTGGTTTGATAGGATCACTTTATCGAAATAGGGGATAGCCTCTTCGTAATTCTTCGTGGAATAGTAACAAAGGCCAATACTCTCCATGCAGAGATATTGTTTTTCAAACTCCCAGGCCTTCTTGAATGCTGTAATTGCTTTATCAAATTCTTTTTTAATGAAATAATCAAGGCCTGAGTTGTAGGTATCATAGAAACTGGTATTGCTGCTGCTTGTTGAAATGGCCTTCTTTGTTTTCAAAAGGGTAGTATCACCGGGATATTTTTTTATGACGGAATCCAGAAATGGCATCAGCGATTGCGTGGGAGACCCAAGGTTGGTAAGGTTCACTACATAATCACTCGTCAATGCGGCATCGGGCCGGTACCTGCTGTATACTGCAAATACATTTTTCATTTGTTGCGTGTCCTTCTGCTTATAAAGGATCATATTGTAAAGGTCATAATGGCTTCTTGCTCTTGGTTTCATTTCAAAGGCCTTTGAAATATAGTAGCGGGCACTGTCCAGCATATCGGTCTCATAAAATATCCTGGCTTTTAAAAATTCAGTCAGGCTTAGGTAGGGGTTTACTTTTTCGCTGCTTCTGATCCTCTCCATTGCTTCCGGGTATTTTTTATCATTCAACAGGTAGATCGCCTTTATCTGTTCGATCGGATATGCAAATGAGTTCATATTGGGAACAGAAGGAAAAATATCGATGATATCCTGCCATTTGGTTTGTGGTCGTGGCTGGTTCATATCTTTATTTACCAGGGCCTGTAGTTTTAAGGAACGGCTGGTATTGTAGGCTACATAAACTGAGGGCAATAGAAGGATGGCAATAAATACCCATGCCCAACGGCCCTTTCTTACCTGGGTTATTAATGCGCTGTTTTTAAAATGAAGCTGCAGGGCCATGGCCATTGCAAGGGAGAAATAGAATTGCATGACCGGCCTCTCTAATGGAAAATTGAAAATTGAATCAATGGCATAAGCTGCAAGCGCGGTAATGGTAAAAATGCCAGTGGCAGTATGGTCATTATTCTTTCCGGCAAATAGATAGCGTAGCGCATAGATCCCTGCCAGCGCAAAAATGGCCAGGTAGATCAACCCACCGGCAATTCCAGTTTCGGCACTCAATTCAAGGAAATCATTGTGCGCATGATAGGCTACGGAAAGGTCATCCACTGTTTCTCTTTCGTAGGGGATGGAGGCTAGTTTCCAGTTGCCGATTCCACAGCCCAGCAGGGGATGGTGCTGTATATGATCTATGGCAGCCTTCCATTCTGCTATCCGCGAATTGGAACCTGCCATGGTAAGATCTGTTGAACTTAGTCGGGGGGCTACTGCGCCATAAGGACTATCGATCGCATCGGCCTTCTGGGCATTTTTTATAACCGGAACTGAAATTAAAAAACTAATGATCACTGCCAGGGCAGGGCCGGAATAGTTGAAAACCGATCTTATTTGAGATGGCTGTTTTGGTCGGCTCAACAGTATCAGTACATAATTCAGGATGAGCACAAGGATCAGGGCTATAAAAGAGGCCCTTGCATTTATCAGGAACAGGGCAAATGCTGCCGGAACGAGTATCAGCGCGAACAACCATCTGCCGACCGTTGACCTGGAAGAATTTGAACAATAGATCGCAAGGCTCAATTTGAAAACGATCATTGCAGCAAGGATGTTTTTGTTTGCAGTGTTCAGTTTCAGGCTATAGATCACTGTATTTACAGTATTACCTGCTTTTATCCCCTCAAAGAACTGATCAATTACCTGCAGGGATTGAACAAGCAATACCAGGGAAAGAAGGACTGCCAGCCAGCGGAACAAATGTATTCTTTCCCGCAGAAGGCTGCCAACTACCAGCAGCATCACCATCGCATTCATTAACCTGGTGAGCACGACCAATGATTCTGTTTTGTTAATGGATACAGTAATGGAAATGCCGGCTAATAACAATAATATGCCCGCCGCAATGATAATTGGATTGCGAAAAATACTGCTGCCGTTATTACCCTGGAATGCAGGCAAAAAAGCGAAAGCCAGCAGGGAACTGATATTCAGTATAGAGATCAGGAACCACTGGTCGCCCATCACATCAGTGGTATCTTTTCCGGTCAGTAGCTCCATGCAGGCATAGAGGATCAGTAAAATAAAGGGAAGGATATCAGTTGATCTTAATGAACCGGAGGCCTTAGCATTGGTTTTTGTTGGCATAAATTAGCTGGATGGCTGCTCCAATATAAAAATAAAATCGTCGTGAGTAGAATTCACAGGACGATCAACAGGTCCTTTAAACCCATTTTCAACTAATACTCGAATTGAAGGGTTGTTTTGTTTATGTGTAAATGCAGATAGTTTCCGTATTCCCAGGTTTTCAAATGCATACCTGATCACTTCCCGGATCGTTTCACGCATATAGCCTTTTCCCTGGAAATCGGGGTGTAGTTCATAACCCAATTCCGCACTGAGTTGATCTTCAGAAAAATTCCAAAGGCAAACGGTACCAAGCAGATCCCCATTTTTTTCCTGTCTTATGGCCCAGTATTTTACGCCGGCAGCCCGGTAACCTTTTCTTATTTTTTCAACGAAGGCCACCGCTTCTTCCTTCGTGGTCATGGGTGTTCTGTCCAGGTATTGGTTTACCCTGGGGTCTGACCTCAATGCCAGTATAGGGTCCGCGTCTGTCACAAGCAAAGGTTCCAGAAACAACCGCCGGGTAAATAACAGGTCCATAAATAAAATGATACCTGCCTATTCTGCCGTAGAAGGATCGATGATAGAGGAGATCTCGGTGACCCTGTTTGCAGGAAATCCTCCCTGGGCTGCATGTTCCCTGATCAACTCCTCATTGGGAGAAAGGTAAACACAATAGATCTTGTCTCCGGCCACATAACTATGGATCCATTGAATGGAAGGACCCAATTTATTCAAAACGCCACAGGAGGTTTGTGCTATTCCCTTTAATTGTTCGGCAGATAAATTGCCGGCACCTGGGACTTCTCTTTCGATCAGATATTTAGGCATGGTTATGATTTTGAACTAAGTTAATACTTATTTCAGCGCGCGTTTGTATAATTGGATCGCATTCTCAAAACCAAGGTATAAAGAATCGCATATCAACGCATGGCCGATGCTAACTTCAGCTAACCAGGGTATATTTTTTTTAAAATAGGAAAGATTGTGAAGATCAAGGTCATGTCCGGCATTCAATCCTAATCCAAGTTCCGTTGCTTTTCTGGCAGCTGCCATATAGGGGATGATGGCCTGTTCCTGTTTTCCCTGTTCAAAGGCCCTGGCATACCCTTCAGTGTATAATTCTATACGGTCAGTACCGGTAGCGGCTGCTCCTTCCACCATTTCCGGGGAAGCATCCACGAAGATGGAAACCCTGATACCTTTAGATTTAAAGACTTGTATCATCTCCCTGAGGTAATCCCTGTAACGTATCGTATCCCAGCCATGATCCGAGGTGAGCTGGCCAAGGTCATCGGGTACCAGGGTCACCTGATCAGGTTTTGTTTCCAGCACCAGGTCCACAAATTTCTGTTCGCGGCAATTGCCTTCAATATTGAATTCAGTGGTAATGATCTTTTTGATCTGCCGCACATCTTCATAGCGGATATGCCGTTCATCAGGTCGTGGATGTACCGTTATGCCATCGGCACCAAAAGCTTGGGCATCAATGGCTGCTTTTAGAACATCGGGGTTATTACCTCCTCTGCTATTTCGTAAAGTGGCGATCTTGTTGATATTAACGGAAAGCTTTGTCATGCAGCGAAATTAGGAAGAACCCTGATTTTTAGTAACAGCAGGATCAGCAATTGCCCAAATGGGGGAAATAGCATTTATACTTTCTGTTTTTTATTTTATATTTAGATAAATGAATCTTCATGAAAAGGGTCATAAAGCTGGTACTGCTGTTATTAATTTTTTCAAAGGCTGATGCCCAGCCATTCAATCTTGATGACCGGATCAAGCCGGTGGAGCTCAATCTCTTCCCCTTTAGCCCTCCGGATCAGCCAAAGGCGAAGGGAAGGCTGAACGTAACACAGGTCACCCAGCAAAAAGATACTCTTTATTTTTTTGCAAAGGGAGCCAGTATTTATTCACCGGTGTATGTAGGTGTCACTACCTCCGACAAGGATCATCCTATAGAAGTGAGGCTATGCAAGAATAACTGGAGTGATTTTTCACGACAGGGTTCAACAGGTTCAGAAGGCCACTGGGAAGATAAATTCAAAACGGAAGGGGATTTTGGGATCATGGTCATTGCTGCCAATAAGCCTGCTGAGTATAGTTTAACGGTGTGGAATGGTGATGAGGCTAAGTTTGAACTGCCTACTGTTTTCTCTAATGATAAAACGGCCCTGGATTCTAAAGGAGGCGGTAGTTTTCTAAAGAACAACCTGCTATATATTGTAATTGGTGCCCTGGTAGTTTTGGTAGCCTTTTTGATTTTTAAACTTAAAACAAAAAAGAAATGAAAATTAGGATGCAGCATTTCCTGCTTGCGGCCGCCACGCTGGTATTTTCTTTTACAGCGCAGGGACAGGATGCGAACGGCGATATGGCAGATGCCATTAATCAAATGGGAGAAACGGAAATACAAAATATTCAGGACCATTGGGAACATCTGGAAAATCTTGGCGAAACGGTTACGGAAGGGATCGGGCACTTAAATACTGCCATCAATCTGTACAACAGCGCTTCTGAACTGTATAGCGCTTCGAATGCGCTTGACAATAATGAATGTGTGCCGGACTTCAGTACGGATGCAACATCGATGATGCCATCAGGTTGCAGCGATAATGCCGGTTGCAGTCAATGCTATCAGACAGGGATAAGCCGGTTGACAACCGTGCGAAGAAGCCTGGCGCGCATGAGTTGTATACGGATGAATATTAAACGATTTAATGATGCAGCCATAGCTTTCGGTGATAATGTTTCAGGTATTCATGCAGTGACAGGGCTTGCCTGGCAAAATGAAAGGGCAGGAATTCTGGCGACTATGGATCATTTTAATCAGACTTATGACAGCAAGTACACAGATCTGATCGCTTCTCTCCAGACGGCCCTGCACGATATTAACCAATGCGAAGCCCAGTTTGGAATGCGTGATTGGTACCAGCGCTTCGGATTTATATATTTCGAAATGATGAAGGAAAAATACAAGCGCACGGACTAGGTCATAACTCCTTCCAGGTATGATCCGCTAATAGTTGTACAGAAGAAATAAATGCTTTGAATGGCCCCGAACTTCCCCATTCTTTCGGAGAAACCAGTGAGAGCAGGTAGCTGCCATCTTCCCTTTCATAAAGATGGTAGGTTTGGCCAATATTTGGTTTGAAGGATAGCCTGGCTCCATAGATCTTCATGGACAGTTCTTTTCTTTTTTGTATCTCATGCGCCTGCAGGGCCAGCAACTCGATCTGCTGCCGGATCTGGTCCAATTGCATATTGGTCTGCTCTTCCATAGCAGTTAGGGCCTTATGTTTAATGATACCTTCTTCATTTGGCTTTATCAGGGCCCCGGAAACAGCAGCGGAATAAGGAAGTACGCTGAGTTGTTTATGATAGATCTCCGTATTTGTATAGGCTTCGCCTGAATCTTTAGAACCCTGTTGGGTGATCCTCAGGTAACCATTGGGCATGATCTCATGAACTACATGAAGGATGACCTGGCCTCCGCGGTAAAAATGGATCTCAAAACTGATGCTGTCGGGAAAACTGGCCTGCACTTTTTCTGCCAGCAAACTATCATTGGATTCATTTAACAGGCCATCCGCCAGGATACTGTATTTAGCTGAAAAGGCTTTATTGTCCAGGGCCACCCAATTATGATAGATCTCCAGTTGTTTGCCATTTCCCGGTGATTCGATACGATAGGTACCGCTTTTTGGTCGATCCCCGAATTCGTACTGGCCTTTTTCGGGGAATAATTGCCAGGAGGCAAGAAAATTATAAGCCTGGATCATTTTTAAGTATACCTGGGTTTGATATGTCGGTTTGCAAAGGTTTCTTTTTCCGTGGATATAACAAAGTATTGCTTAATAGGTTTGGGCGGTTTCTTTGTATGGGTAGTTTATTTTATCTTTAAAACTAAACTTTACATATGCGTTCCATCGGACTATCCATTCTGTTTGCCTTTATTCTGCAATATTGTGCTGCGCAAACACCTGCTGTTAATACACCTTCAGCTGAAATGGTCATGAAAACAGCCCTGGCCCAGGCAGCCAAAGAGAACAAGAATGTGATCCTGATGTTTCATGCATCCTGGTGCGGATGGTGCCATCGGATGGATTCAAGCCTGAATGACCCCTCCGTTAAAAAATTCTTTGATGATAATTTTGTGATCACGCACCTGGTGGTGGATGAAACAGCTGCCTTAAAAAGCTATGAGAATGCGGGGGCCAATGAGCTTAGAACCCAATACCACGGAGATGGGGTAGGCATCCCTTTCTGGCTTGTCTTTGATAAAAATGGTAAACTGCTTGCCGACTCTAAGATCCGCACAGAAACAGATGGGCCTGCCGGAGGTAATAATATAGGATGCCCGGCTAATGCAAACGAAGTGGCCTATTTCCTTGAGATACTAAAGAAGACCAGTAATCTCAATGATCAGCAGCTCGCCATCATCGCAGAAAGATTCCGGAAGAACGAGCATTAATTATTTGCCCATTGTTTCAGCTCTTCCTCCAGCGCAAGTTGTAAACTTTCCTGGTTCTGGTCCAGCCATTTAGGTGGGGAGGTAACAGGATCAATGCGCCAATGGCCATCCTGCTTTTCCATATTAAAGAAGATCCGGTTGCCTCTTTCATCGCAGACATTTACGGCAAAAACACCGCTTTCATCCTTGTTAAGTTTCCTGAAATTGAATTCCCTGAGTCGGTCACCTGCTTTTACAAGCAGGGAGAACTGAACCATTTTCGTGAATTGTATTCGCATGAGATAGGGGGGTAAGGTATTAATAACGGCAAAGTACATGCTAATTGCCGATTGCGTCTCTTAAAGTTTTGCTTAAAATTGAAAACCAGGGAAGATATTTTTTCCGGTTGGCTTAAGAAGCTTACGTTCAGGATGGATTAAGTAGATTATTATACTCAAGCAGGGTAAAATTAAGGGGAAGACTCTATTGATGGCGGGGAGATTCCGGGCATTTTGAATACTTATGCAACTTTTCAGGCAATTCGGCCTTCATTTCAGTTCTTCCTTCTGATACAGATTATTTAAATTTATTTCAAATTTCAACCATGAGGCTGTTACTGTCATTTTTGATACTGTTCCCTTTTTTTGCCAGCTCGCAGGATTGTAAGCTCAAATCGGAAAAAGACCCATTTACCAAAGAAATAAAACTCTCCACCGGCTTTACCTATTTTGATGGTGGTTCTGTGACAATAGATGCGGATGCTAAGGAGATCAATTTTCTTTTTAATATCGAAGGTCCAGACCGCTGCTTTGACGACAATACCACGGTGGAATTTTATTTTGAAGGCTTAAAAGGGAAGACCAGTTCCCGTAACCAGGGCACTATGAATTGCGAAGGCTTGTTTCAGCTTGTATATAAGAACACTACTAATAACCCCACTACGCTATTGCAAAGAATCCTCACCCGGAAACTTACCCAGGCCATTTTCATGGTGGAAGGCAAAAAGCCAGTGACGGTCACATTTTCTCCCAAAGAGCAGGAGGCGTTCATGGTGCTTGCTAATTGTTTGTACACGGAGGGGAAGAAACTTATTAAATAGATGAGGGATTGGAGATTAGGGATAAGGGATAAGGCAATAAAAAAATGGCTGATGTTTTCAGCCATTTTTTATCTCTTATCTCTAATCTCTAATCCCTAATCCCTAATCCTCTCTTAGTATCTGTAATGATCCGATTTAAACGGACCTGCTTTTGTGATACCCAGGTATTCTGACTGTTCTGGTGTGAGTTCATCCAGTTCAACACCGATCTTGCCGAGATGAAGTCTTGCAACTTTCTCATCCAGGTGTTTTGGAAGTACATATACTTTATTCTCATAATTCTTTCCGTTGGTCCAGATCTCCAGCTGCGCCAGGGTCTGGTTAGAGAAAGAGTTACTCATTACAAAAGAAGGGTGGCCGGTAGCGCATCCCAGGTTAACCAGGCGGCCTTCTGCCAGCAATATGATATCCTTGCCATCTACATTATAAAGGTCAACCTGTGGCTTAATGGTGTCTTTGGTCTCACCATAATTATTATTCAACCAGGCAACATCGATCTCAATATCAAAATGGCCGATATTACAAACGATCACCTTATCCTTCATTGCGCGGAAGTGCTTTTCTGTGATCAGGTCGCGGCAACCGGAAGCGGTGACCACGATATCGGCTTCTTTTACCGCATCGATCATTTTCTTTACTTCAAAACCATCCATAGCTGCCTGCAATGCGCAGATCGGGTCTACTTCAGTAACGATCACGCGGCAACCAGAACCCTGCAAAGAAGCAGCAGAACCTTTACCTACGTCACCATATCCACCTACAACAGCCACCTTACCGGCCATCATTACATCGGTAGCGCGACGGATCGCATCCACCAGTGATTCCTTACATCCGTATTTATTATCAAACTTTGATTTGGTCACAGAGTCGTTCACATTGATAGCGGGAACTGGAAGTGTTCCTTTTGCCATACGCTCATAAAGGCGGTGAACACCAGTGGTGGTTTCTTCCGTGATTCCTTTTACATGCTGTATCAGTTCCGGATATTTATCCAGTACCATATTGGTCAGGTCGCCACCATCATCCAGGATCATATTGAGCGGTCGATCTGCAGCCCCGAAGAACAGGGTTTGTTCAATGCACCAGTCAGCTTCTTCAATGGTCTGGCCTTTCCATGCAAAAACACCAATACCTGCGGCTGCAATAGCAGCGGCGGCATGGTCCTGTGTAGAGAATATATTACAGGAACTCCATTTTACTTCAGCTCCCAAAGCAGTGAGCGTTTCGATCAGCACGGCGGTTTGAATGGTCATGTGAAGGCAACCGGCTATGCGAGCGCCTTTTAAAGGCTGGGAAGGACCGTATTCAGTGCGGATGCTCATCAGTCCGGGCATTTCTGCTTCGGCCAGGCGGATCTCTTTGCGACCCCATTCTGCGAGGCTGATATCGGCCACTTTATAAGGAAGGCTGAAATCGATGGATTTGGTAGTTGTTGACATATTTACTTTATTTTTTCAGGGGGCAAAGTTACGAAAATGTCGTTATGTTTCTATTCCTATCTTTAGGCTCTGTTTGGGCCTTTCTCAGCCCGTCTCATACTGTAAATAACACTTATGAAACCTTACCGGTTTTTTATCCTGCTTTTTTGTGCAATCCCGCATATTATTTCGGCCCAGCAAAAGGACAGCGTCAAACTCACCTGTCCTTTACAGGAAGCCATCATTGTGCCTCCTTCCAAATCATCCATGCGATATGATGAAACAGACCTTTGCGTGGTCATTGTAAGCCGTCCTGACACTATTGTAAAATCGGTAGGAGTGGGAAGGATCACCAATGTGGAATACACCGAAGAATCAGGTTATGGCGTGGTGCTGTTTTCCCGTGTCAATGGTAAGGATTATTATTTCTGGTTTGCGGGAATGAAAAAACTGGCAGTAAAACGAAACGATGTGGTGAAAATGGGTCAGCCGCTGGGTTTCATCAATGCTGGCGACAAGATAGACCTGACCATGTATGAATTTGAAACACCGGTGGATCCCACCCTTTTCCTGGATTGCCCTGTTATGAAAAGAGGGTTTTAGCCTATAACTTTTTTTCCATTACATAGTCATTCATGAAAAAGCCATTTCCTATATCGATATCCTCCTCCCGGATGATCTCGAAACCCATCTTATTGTAGAAGTCTACGGCCTTATTATTCCGGTTCACATTCAGGCGAAGGGCCATTGCGCCTTTTCTTTTCATGGCGGCTACTATCTGGTCGATCACGAATTTCCCGGCTCCTTTACCCTGCATGTTAGGCAGAAGGTAGATCTTATGCAGTTTATAAATACCGGGCGAATCCGGTCCGAAGGAAGCAAAACCGACAGGATCAGCGCCATCATTTACGATCACAAACTCATTTCGCTGCTTTAGCTGTTGTTTCAGCGCTGGTTCGCTGTACATCATTTCCATCATATGCCCGATCTGATCGGTGGAAAGAATGCTGGCATAGGTCTGTGGCCATACTTTCAAACTCAGGTCACGGATAAGCGGAATATCGGATTCACTGGCCCTTCGCAGGTTCAGTTTTTCCGTAGGCCGGTATTTTCGCTGGGAGAAGAGCCGGTGTTTATAGATCAGTTTCATGCTGAGCCGCAGGGCCACAATAAAGGAAACCACGGCGCCGGCAAATAGCGCAAGTTCCGAAGCATATTTGGTGATCACGGGTGATTGCTGCCAGAATAGGAGGGTGTCAAAAATGCCATGGAACAGAACCGCCCAGAACAGCCCCAGTAATAAAAACCGTTTCTCTTTTATTAATTCAAATTTTGCACGGCCTGCATAATATCCCATCAGCACGCCAAAGCTGGCATGGGCAGGAACAGAAAGGAACATACGCATGAAAGCCACCTGGTAACCCTGTCCGTGTTGGGCCGACCCATATACGTAGAGTATATTTTCAAGCGTGGCAAATCCCATGCTTACCATCACACTGTAAACGATGCCATCAAATGGTTCGTCAAAGCTTTTCTGCCGGTAAGCGTAATAGCGAAGGGCGAAGAATTTGCAGCTTTCCTCAACCAGCGCGATGGCGAAAAAAGATTTTATGGCAATACCGGTTGCGGTATCGGCCATCTGCCTGTCAAGATAGGTCTCTATAAAAAATGCAGGAATGATACTCAACACGCCAAAAAAGAAACTCATGAACAGGTTCAATGCCGGTTCACGGTTATAGATATCCCTGGTGAAGATGAAAATACAGATGGCTAATCCGGGCGCTATGGCCAGTGCAATAAGGTCCACTAATTATCTTTTCCTCCAAAAATACGTTTTAAGAGACCTTTTTTCTTGGGCTTTTCCACCGGTGAGCCAATAGGACGGCCATCCTCTTCTTTTTTTATCGGCGTTTTAGTATTGCTGTCTTTTTTTACTTTTTTATTCTCTTCCTGCAATGGCTTGGATTCAGGACCTATGGTGTCGCTGCCATAATTATTGCCATAATCGTTTTCATTTCCTACACCCATATCATCGCCTTCCGCGCCCGGAACAGGGTCCTTGTCGCTCACCATGATATCAGCGCTGTTGATCTCGTTTTCCAGTTCCGCAGGCTTCACGAATTTTGCATCTTTTTCAATTCCCAGTTTAGGGTTGGCCAGCACTTTTCGAAGGAAGTATTCTGTGATAGGACGGGAGATACGGGAACCATCGCCCTGGTTACGCATGAAATTATATTCAAAACCTACCCAGGATCCTGCCAGCAGTTGCGGTGTATAGCCAATGAACCATGCATCCGCATTATCATTGGTAGTACCCGTTTTTCCACCCATTTCCAAAGCGCCAATTCTGCTGCGCATACCGCGTGCAGTACCCTTATCTACCGTTCCCTGCATCATACGCGCCATCGTATAGGCAGTCACTTCGCTGATCACCTCTTTTCGGTTGATCGAATAATCGAATCGTTTGATCACATTACCGTTGCGATCCTCAATACGACTGATGGCATAGGGCCTGGTAGAGAATCCTCTTCCCGCAAACATGGTATACCCCCATAGCATTTCATAAAGGGAAAGGTCACAGGTGCCCAGGGCGATGGAGGGATAGGGTTTTACTGGGGTAGGTATATTTATCCTTCTTAAAAAATCGGAGAATTGTTGTGGACCAACCTGCTTCATAATATAGGCAGTAGCGCAGTTTTTAGAAAACGCCAGGGCATCGGCCATGGTCATAGTGCCACCTTTGCAATCTCTGCCCGATGGAACCCAACCTGAGCCAGGGAAGAACTGCGCTTCATTCTGAACTTCGGTTTCAGGGGTAAATCCTCTTTCCTCCATGGCCTGTGTATAAAGAAAGGGTTTGATCGTAGAACCCACCTGCCTCTTGGTCTTCAGGTTCACGTGATCGTTTTTGTAGGTCTTATAATTGATGCCACCTACCCAGGCTTTGATCTCACCGGTGATAGGGTCCATGGCCATAAAACAGGCCTGTTCCATCTGAAGATGGTATTTAATGGAATCCATGGGTGTCATCACTGTATCTTTTTCAAAACGGGTATTCCAGGCAAATACTTTCATGGGAACTTTCACCTGGAAACTTTCTTTTATCTCGTCATCGCTCAGGCCATCTTCTTCCAGGTTTTTCCACCTGTCGGATTCCTTCATGGCCTTCTCTAATAATTTCTCATGCCCTTTCCAGATGCTGCCATTTTTCATGTCGCCGCGGGCGCTGATCCCTTTTTGCAGAAAAGACATCTGCTCGGCCAATCCCATCTCAGCGTATTCCTGCATCTGGGTATTGATGGTAGTATAGATCTTCAGGCCATCATTGTATAAATTATAACTATCGCCATTAGGCTTCTTTATGTCCTTCAGTATACCTTTTAATTCTTCTTTTAGTACTTCCCTGAAATAGGGTGCATAACCTGCGTTCTCATCCATCTTGCGGTAGTTCAGGGTAATGGGCAGGGCTTTCAGGCGGGTGGCTTCTGCAGGAGTAAGTTTACCATTAGCCTCCATTTGCGAGAGCACGATATTCCTTCTTTCTTTGGCGGCTTTTGGGTTTCTTACGGGGTTGTAAAGCGTGTTTCCTTTAAGCATTCCAACTAATAGGGCAGCCTCTTCCACATTGAGGCGATCGGGTTCTTTTTGAAAATAGGTGCGGGAGGCATTACGAATCCCGTAAATATTATTTCCAAATGGAACGGTATTGAGATAAAGGGTGAGGATCTCTTCTTTAGTGAAATTCCTTTCCAGTTTGATCGCAATGATCCATTCCTTCATTTTCTGAAGTACACGGAGCGCGCGGTTGGTAGCTCTTTCATTGAACAGGTTCAGCGCCAGCTGTTGAGTGATGGTGCTTCCTCCACCTTTAGAACCCAGCGTAAAAATGGCCCGGAGAGTAGATTTAAAATCAATACCACTATGGCTCATAAAGCGCTCATCCTCGGTAGAGATCAGGGCATTGATCACATGCTGTGAAATATCATGGTATTTTACATTGCTGCGGTTTCCCTTGTCCGTATAATATTTTCCCATCAGGGTGCCATCCTCCGCATACACTTCCGATGCCTGCAGGATGGAAGGATTCTCCAATTCACTCAGGGAGGGCATTTTACCGAATACACCAAAATTGATGAGGACAATGAGAAGGATAAAGGCGGCCAGGGAACCAAAAAAAATGCGCCAGAAGATTCGAACCGCTTTTTTCATATGATCATTGATGATTGAGTTCGAAATTATGAAAAAGCCTGCCGGAGGCTCCAAATATTTGGTTAATTATATGATAGAATAAACATATTAATAAAGCTCCAGCCTTAAAACTTACCGGGCAAATACTGGTTCAGGAAATTCCGGTAACCTTCCAGGTCCTTATTTGACTTCAGGGCCTCCAGGTTCTTTTCTGTAAGGATCAGGAAACTATATTTTCCCCCTCGCAGCCAGGGAAGTATTTCTGTAGCTGTTTTGGGTTTGGTGGCATCCACATAAGCGATGGCATCCCTTGAATTGGCAAATGGAGAGATCAGCAGCAAACGGTTATCGGCATCCAGTTGCACAAGGTCGGTGGCATAATTTTTTGAACCATAGCTATCACGATTGAAGCGGTTAAAAGCATTCTTCGTTTCACTCACAAATACAGGATCGATCTTGTTCAGCACCAGGACCACATAATGGGCCGCAGCTGAATCATAACTAAATCCGGCGATCACTGGTTTTTGAACTGGTTTAACCTGGGCTGTATCTTTCGGCGGAGGGGGAGGAGTAATCGTGGTAACGACCTGGGTAGGTTTTATCTTACTGCTGTCGACCACGGGTTTTGCAGCCGGCACGATCACTACAGGGTTCACCGTTCTTCCGATGGTTGAATCCGTAGCACGCGTAACTACCATATTGCGAAGTTCTTCCTCGATCTGCGCCCTTCGCTGAATAACATCGATCATTACGGTGGCCTTATTGAAAAGCGGTGAATTCGGGAAATTATTCAGGATATTCTCCAAGGTTTTTACGGCAATGCTATCCTGGCGCTGCTTAACGTAATAAACAGCCTCTATATAAAGTAACTGGGGTGTCCAGTAGCTTTTTCCATAAATAGAATCAGCTGATTTTTTATGGTTCAGCGCTTCTTCAAATTTTCCTTCTATGAACTGGTCATATATGTCCTCGTATGTTTTTGTGGCCTGGTCTTTTCTGGTCAATGCCGGATCCTTTCCGGTTGTGGCGATAGTAGTGAACTTGCTGTTGGGAAATTTATCGCTCATTTGTTTTTTGATAG
The DNA here is from genome assembly GCA_016720565.1 of Chitinophagaceae bacterium. Classification (GTDB taxonomy): domain Bacteria; phylum Bacteroidota; class Bacteroidia; order Chitinophagales; family Chitinophagaceae; genus JJ008. The sequence continues at coordinate 1,063,021 of JADKKJ010000001.1, read as the reverse complement.
CCGATGCCCTGGGGTCGCCATTCTTATTGTAGCAATAGTAAAGATTGAACAGCACCTCATCCATGGAGCTGAATTCGGGATAATCATTCCTTAATCTTTCCAGTGGAGTGGTTCCGGCCTGGCAGTCTTCTATCTCCTGAATATAGGCCTTGCCCAATGCGAATAAAGCCTTTTGAATAGAATCGTCTGAAGCCTGCTTCTGCTCCTTGCTGAGGGGGAGTTTCCCATACAGTGCCTCATAACTCACTTCATCTGCTGCCCCATTTCCATTCTGGCCGGGTTGACCTGTATTATTGTTGTTTGGCTGGGTTACATTAAAATTTCCCATGCTGCCGAGGATGGCAGCGCTTCTTCTCCAGTTATCTACGTTTGCCCGGTTACCCCATTTGCTGCGAAACTCATCTAATCCTCGCTGCTTGGCGACCGCATTGTAAAAATACCATTCTCCCTTGCTGTCATTATTGGCAAATAAATTATTGGAGGGATTGGTATTGTTGAATGGGGAATTGTTATTCCTGGGCATATCATCTTTTAAGCCCTGTGCTTTACGAAGTTGTTTTACCAGCTGCTTTACAAACGCTTTTCTATCTTCATCCGGCATCGCGGCAATACGTTGCAGGCTATCCTGGCGATAAAGTATATCCGATTGTTCCGCGATCACCTGCAATGAAGCTTTTCTTGCCGCGATGGCGCTTGCATTTTCCAGGTAGGGATCATTCAGTTTGATGCTGTCGTAATAATTATAAGCATCGCGGTATAATTTCTTCCCAAAGGATAGTTCAGCCAATTGCAGAAAGGCCTTGTTCTTCTGGTCGGTCTTTACGGAAGCAGCGGTGCTTTTCTTTAAAAGAGAAATGGCCCCATCTACATTTTTCCCTTCCAGTTCCATTTGGGCAGCCATATAATAGATGATGTCCCTGTATTCAAGGTAACGATCCCGTTTAGCCATTTTTACCAGTTCATCCACGTTCTTCTGAATGGTCTTTTCGCCGCCATCCAGGTTGGTACGAATAGAACCAAGACGTGCATAAATATCCATGATAGGATCGGTGGTATGGCCAATGGAGCGGCCATAATATTTTTCTGCTTCCTTGAAATTTCTTGCCAGTTCGAATAACTGTCCGGACAAAAATTCCCAGCGGGCTTTTTCCTGTTTATTGGTAGCATTACTCAGCGCCTTTACCAGGTGAGTGGCGGCGCTGTCGTACATATTTTGCTTATAGAAATAAAAGGCCTGTACTTCATGAAGATCGTTGATAAGGCGTTTAGGAAATGCCGGGTCGCTTTTCAGCGCTACCAGCAGCGAACTGGCCTCTGCAAACTGGTCCTGGGCCAGGAAATTGCGGATCTGCCAGATAAACGCGTCGTTTCTGCTGGGAGGTTCCGAGAATATCTTCTTTGGCAAACTATTTTTTTCCTTAGTAACAATGCTGAGCGCGGAGTTCCCATCCTTCCCGCTTCCGATCACACGGTAATACCCGTCTTTTTCCTTGGGGGCAAAAGCGTAATTGATGAACTGGAACATCAGGTAGGCTGAATCGTATTTCTGCTGCAGGTAGTACGATGCGCCCCATAATAAATAGAGATTGTCTACCCAGTCGCCTCGCAGGTCGTGCAGGGCAATACCGGTAGATGATTTATAAGTAATGGAGTCCAGCTGTATAGAATCCTTCCTTGTGTCGTTGAGGGTATAATTGTAAAAGGGAAGGAGTTTGGAATAATCATCCCTGTTTGCTTGTTTTGCCCTGTCCAGTACCTCGTTCAGTTTGAGGTTGGCATTATAATAATAGTTGAAATGGGTGACGGTATTTTGCAGAAAACGCGTAGGGAGCTTGAATTTACCGTCAGATTTTTCAGATCGGAGCACCCGGTCATCATATTCGTCGGGTTTCTTGATATTAAATGCGAATCCCAGCTGGCCAGAAACCTGGCCACACAGATGAAGAAACAGTAGGATGAAGGCAGTCCTGAAAGTATACCGGATCGGTCGCATTTTCGGTCGCAATCTAATTCCTTATTAACTGAATTTCAAATATTTTAGTATAAAAGGGACCCAATTTTTTACCACAAATGCAATCCTTACCTTTAAATTTCTAAACCCTGGTTATGGTGAAATTAGATGCAGGCTCAACATTGCAACGGTTGCGTAACCGTTATCGGCTGGTGGTGATGAATGATGACACCTATGAAGAGGTGGTGACCTTCAAACTTTCACGGCTCAGCGTATACGTGATGCTCAGCTCCATATTCGTGATACTTACGGGACTTACCGTAGCCCTGATTGTATTTACCCCTCTGAAATATTATATCCCGGGTACGGGCTCCAACTACAAATCCATCGTAGAACTGAAGGCTTTGAAATACCGGGTGGATGAGCTGGAAAAAATGAATCATGATAATGTTCAGTATATTGAGGGCATCCGAAAGGCCCTGGGGGAAGGAACCACTGTGAAACTGGATACCACCAAACTGAATCTTCCAAAGCCTGAACTGAGCGATGACTAAGGCTGGAAGGCAAAATAATTGATGACCTGAAATTTCCTTATTATGTTCAATAAAACCAAGACCGAGATGCAGCAACCAATCAACAATGGAAATGGTAATGGCGCAACCCTTATTAGTGCGGGCACCACACTTAAAGGCGATATCAGCAGCAACAGCGACCTGCGTATTGATGGCACCATTATCGGTAATATCAACTCCTCCGCCAAGATCATCATTGGTTCTACCGGCATTGTGGAAGGGGATATCATTGGAAATAATGCCGACGTGGTAGGGAAGGTGAGTGGTAATATCCGTGTAAAAGAATTATTGCAGTTAAGAGGTCAATCCGTGGTCACCGGTAACCTTTATGCCGGAAAACTGCAGGTAGAACCTTCCGCAACATTCAACGGGCAATGCCATATGGGGGCTAATGTAGTGGAGATGAGTAATTCAGAGCAAGCTGTGACCGCGGCATTAAAATAACCGATCCTTCGAATGAACAAGACCCTTCTTTCCGCTATCCGCCCGCTGGTATATGTTTTTGTGATCGTGACTGCTTTCAGCCTTAGCGCAAAAGCCGGAATGGCACGCTATGATATTGATAATTGGGTAGTGGCCGGTGGCAATGCCCTATTATTCCTCGTAAGCATGATCGCCTTCTTCCTCACCGCCCGCTCTTTCCAAAATAAGAACCCGCAGGCATTTGTAAGGGCCATGTATGGCAGTTTTATGATCAAGTTCTTCCTGGTTGTAGTGGCAGCCTTTACCTATATTATCATCGTTAAAAAAGATGTGAGTAAAATGGCGCTGGGCGTTTGCGCCCTGCTGTATATCATCTACACCATTTTTGAGATACGTGGGCTTAACCGCTTATTGAAGGCGAATAAGAATGGCTAAAAAAGAAGTACCTGTTGACCACCTGCAATATTTCCTTCCGGATGGGGCAAGCCCGGCAGTTACTGCCTGGCTGCATACCTACAAGGTGCATCTCACAGTAACGAGGGAGCGAAAATCCATCCTGGGCGATTACCGCCATAGAACGCATCATCATAACCATCGCATTACCGTAAACGGCAATCTTAATCAATACGCTTTCCTGATCACCCTGCTGCATGAACTGGCGCACCTGCTCACCTTCGAGCAATTTGGCAACAGGGTGGCGGCGCATGGAAAAGAATGGAAAAAACTCTTCGGGCAGATGCTTAAGGAATTTGTCGAGAATAAAATGTTCCCGGCAGATATTGAAACAGAATTAAGGGAATCACTTCAAAATCCTGCCGCCAGCAGTTGCGCGGAAGAAGGATTGATCCGGGTATTACGTAAATATGATCCTGAAAGATCGCAACAAAGACTGGTGGAAGAAATACCCATGCAGGCCTGTTTTCGAATCTCCGGCGACCGTGTGTTCCGAAAAATAGAAAAGCTGAGAAAAAGATTTAAATGCGTGGAGATCAGAACAGGGAAGATCTATCTTTTCAGTCCTGTGTATGAGGTGGAAGAGTTGGCAAATTAACGGGTCTTAACATCCAGCGTGAGCAACCGGTATGGCCTGAATTTCCCAGTGGACCATTCAAATAGACCCATCCAAATTTTTCATAGAGGCTTAAGGCGGTCTTCAATTCAGGCATAGATTCCAGGTATACCTGTACATATCCTAACTCCCTGGCCTTCTCAAGATTTTTTTCGATCAGCGCTCTTCCTATTCCAAGGCCCCTGGCCTCAGGAAGCAGGTACATTTTTACAAATTCACAGGTGGCAGGGGGCAGGCCATCTGTAGGGAATAATCCACCACCGCCGACGATCTTTCCATTTAATTCCGCCACATAGTACAGGGAACCTTCGGCAGTGAAAATGCGGGAGAGTTGATCCGTACTGGGATCATCATATACGGTGCCCTTATGATTGGCCCCGAATTCAGCCAGGGTTTGGCGGATGATACCGGCAAGGACCTGGTCATCCGATTCTTTTATACGTCTTAATTCAAGGGACATATCAGGCTACGGCCTTTTTAACCAATGCAGCGGCTTCGCTAAGCAGGATGGCGGATTGGACTTTCAACCCGCTTTCATCGATCAGCTTTTTAGCTTCCACCGCATTAGTGCCCTGAAGACGGACAATAATAGGTACCGAGATATTACCCATATTTTTATATGCATCGATCACTCCCTGCGCTACACGATCGCATCTTACGATACCACCGAAAATGTTGATTAATATGGCTTTTACAGCAGGGTCCTTCAATATTATTTTAAATCCGGCTTCAACGGTTTGAGCATTAGCAGTACCACCTACATCCAGGAAATTGGCAGGTTCTCCACCACTTAATTTGATCATATCCATGGTTGCCATGGCCAGTCCGGCCCCGTTCACCATACAACCAACATTGCCATCCAGTTTTACAAAATTGAGGTTGTGCTTACCTGCCTCCACTTCTGTAGGATCTTCTTCTGTCACGTCTCTTAATGAGGCCAGGTCCGCATGCCGCATCAGGGCGTTCTCATCCAGGTTCATTTTACAATCCACTGCCAGGATCTTATCATCGGCTGCTTTAAAAAGCGGGTTGATCTCCAGCATGGAGCAATCAAGTCCGGTGTAAGCATTATAGAGATTGGTAACAAATTTCACGCAGTTCTTAAATGCTTCCCCGCTCAGACCCAGGTTAAAAGCGATCTTCCTTGCCTGAAATGCCTGTAAACCACCGGCCGGATGAACCCATTCTTTAAAGATCTTCTCGGGAGTATTATGCGCTACCTCTTCGATATTCATTCCTCCTTCTGTACTGTACATGATCACATTCTGCCCCTTGCTGCGGTCCAGCAAAATAGAGAGGTAAAATTCTTTTCTGTCGGTAGGGCCATCATAATACATATCCGTTGCCACGAAGATCTTATTCACAACTTTACCAGCAGGTCCTGTTTGAACAGTTACCAGGGTATTGCCTAAAAGTTTCCCGGCAAATTCAGTAACGTCTTCAAGTGATTTAGCCACCTTAACCCCATTAAGCCCATTTTCCTTAATGGTTCCTTTTCCCCTTCCACCTGCATGTATCTGGGCCTTCACTACACAAAATTTGGAACCGCTTTGGGTCTTTATCTGGCGATAAGCATCTTCTGCTTCCTGCACAGTGGTGCAGGCAAATCCTTCCTGTACTGGAACCTGGTATTTCTTCAATAGTTCCTTAGCCTGGTATTCGTGGAGATTCATGGGGGAAAAAATTTGCGCAAAGATAAGTAAATTGCTACATGCCAAGGGTACTGCTTCTGCTGTTACTGACCATCATGGTCTCCTGCCATAAGGATATGCGGATCCTATGGCCCGAAAGGAGCTCTTCCATGACGGGTACTGCATTTTACCACGAGGCCTTTGCCATGAAATGGGCCGCCAGGGATTCATTTGCCCTGGAACAATTATTAAAGGGAAATGCGCCCGGTTTCCTTCATCGGTTCGTTCCCGTGAATGTTAGTTATACCGATTCCTCCAAAGCAAAAACCTACAGGGCCACCTATTATGTATCTCCTGATTATCTGTCGGTAGGCACCTCCGATGATTGGGCAAGGATCAATATCACTCCCTATGCTGCGCAGCTGATCGCCGATACCCTGCATTGTTTCCTGCCAACCAGGAAAATGGTAGATGATATTTATAAAGCGGCCGCGGTGAAGCTGGAACCAGTACCCATGTATGCTTTTCGTGACAGCACACCCACCATGTGGCAGCATCACCTGATAATTGAAGGACAAAGACAGGGCAAAAAAGGATTGATAGCGGGTATCAAAAAAGATGTGGTGATCAGTCCTAAGATCAACCAGGATCCCCGTCCTCAGCGTGTAGCCATTTATGGCTGGCATAAAACAGATGGAACTCCGATACAACCTTTATACACCGGCCATATTTACTGGTGGGTAGATTATAGCCAGGGCATTCGACTGGTTTACCGGAAAATAAAAGTAGATGGCAAGTGGATGGATTATACCGAACTGCTGCAGGACCCTGTTTTAAGTAAATTGATCTGCGATGAAAAGCGTTGTGATTTTCTTCGTTATCCTTTGAGGTAGTACCTAATTTTCACATTTACGATCAGGGGCAAACCATTATTTCATCGTAGGTTTGCGACTTAAATTTTAAAAATCAACCGATAGATGGGAAAGAAAGCATTGAAGCCATTCAATGAAGCGGTGGAATATCTTTTTAAGAAAACAGGTGCAAGGCCCGAAGCGGGCATTGTATTGGGTAGTGGGCTGGGAAGTTTCGTAAATGAGATCGAGATCGAATTTGAGATCGCTTATGAAGATATCCCTCATTTCCCGGTTTCTACTGTTGCCGGCCACCAGGGTAAACTGATCTTTGGAAAACTTAGCGGCAAACAGGTGCTGGTGATGGCTGGCCGGTTTCATTATTATGAGGGTTACAGCGTAGAAGAGTTGGTCTTCCCGGTTCGCGTAATGAAATTACTGGGAATACATACGATCTTATTATCCAATGCCGCGGGTTCTGTAAATCCGCATTATAAAGTGGGTGACCTGATGCTGATCAACGATCATATCAGTTTTTTCACCCCCAATCCGCTGATCGGAAAAAATATAGCTGAATTTGGCCCGCGATTCCCTGATATGAATGAGACCTACGACCGCGACCTGATAGCAAAGGCAAAAGCCATTGGACTTACCCATGGGTTTGACCTGCATGAAGGAGTATATGTTGCAGTAACCGGCCCCACTTTTGAAACAAAAGCGGAGTATCGTTTCATTCATATAATGGGAGGAGATGTGGTAGGAATGAGTACGGTGCCAGAAGCTATTGTTGCAAGGCATATGGATATGCGGGTGTTTGCGGTTAGCGTAGTAACCGACCTGGGTATGCATGACCAGGCCGTAAGCCATGAAGAAGTATTGCAGGCCGCTAAAAAAGCTGAGCCAAAAATGGCCACGCTATTTAAGGAACTGGTGGCCGTGCTGTAAAAAAGATCAACTGAAAAAGCATTTACGATATATTTTATTCCTGCTTCCATTTTGTTTGATGGCCCTGGGCGTATTTGCACAGGAACCAAGACTGCAGAATATGGGAAAACGTTTTCAGAATACCATGGGAGGAATTCGTACGGCAACTTCGGGTGGTCAATCAGACAGCCTTCGTCACCGCGATAAATTTGAAGATTCCATTACGATCAGTTTTCGTTACCTGGACTCTACAGGTACCTATAAACTGGATTCCTCTATAAAGGATTTTTACAGGCGTTTTCCATTGCCGCTCACTTATGTGGATCTTGGCAATACCGGAACCGCTTCGCGTACCATTTTGTTTTCTCCCCGCCTGCATGCCGGTTTTGATCCGGGTTTTCATGCGTTTGATGCTTATACCTGGGATCTTTCTACGGTCCGTTTTTTTTCTACTACCCGGCCTTATTCCGAACTCAATTATTTTCTTGGATCAAGGGTGGAGCAGATCATTGAGCTGATGCATACGCAGAATATAAAGCCCAACTGGAACTTCGGCTTTCATTACAGGCTGGTAAATTCTCCGGGATTTTTCCAAAACCAGAAATCCAACCACAATAACTACGAATTCACCAGCCGCTACCAGTCGAAGGCCCTGCGTTATACCGCTTACCTGGCCCTAGTTGCCAATAAACTCCAGGCAGGGGAGAATGGCGGGTTTGTAGATACTACCAATATATTACGCAATCCCATTTATAAGCAGCGGTATAATATTCCTACCTATATAGGAGGCAGCAGTGCTTTCACGAGCAATTTTTTCAGTAATAAATTAAATACTGGAAATTCCTACAGCAAGTTCCAGCTGCTATACCGACACCAGTACGACCTGGGCAAAAAAGATTCAGTGGTCACCGATTCCACTGTGATCCCGTTATTTTATCCAAGGATCCGGTTTGAGCATAGTTTTGAGCTGAGGCAGGAAAGATATACTTATATCGATAACAGCGCCGATTCTGCTTATTATGCAAAGCGTTATGATACCAGCAATACCGGAGGCAATACAAGTTTCGGTTTTTATGAACACTGGCAGATCATGACCAATGATTTTTCAGTGTACCAGTTCCCTGATAAAAATAATCTGCAGCAATTCATAAAGCTGGGGGTGACCGTCCAGCATCTTTCGGGTGATGTCAGTTCGGGCAATAAGACCTTCCTCAATACCATGGGACATGCCGAGTACCGGAATAAAACCCGGAACCTTACATGGGATATTGAGGCTTACGGGCATTTATATTTTACAGGTTTCAACAGTGGTGATTTTGATGCACATATTAGTTTACAACGGAGCCTGGGTAAGAAGCTGGGCAGTTTCCAGGTTGGTTTTGAGAATGCGCTTCGAACACCTTCTTTTAATTTTGACAGCCGCAGTAGTTTCTATTTACTGCGATCTGCTCAATCCTTAAAAAAAGAGAATAATACCCACCTGTTCGCTTCCTATTACCTGCCTTCCTTCCGTTTCAGGCTAACCGGACATTATTATCTTTCTACGAATTACACTTATTACCGGGATTATTATAAAGTAAACCAGGAGTCATCACTTTTCAATTTGCTCCAGCTTTGTTTGCAAAAAACATTCAAACTTAATAGGCACTTGTATTTCCATTCGGAGACCTGGTTCCAGCAAAAATTGGGCAATGCGCCAGTTAACGTTCCCAGCATTTATACCAGGAACCGGATAGCCTATGAAGGAAATTTAGGGTTTAAGAACCTGGATATTGCCATGGGACTTGAAATAAAATATCGGTCACCCTACAAAGCTGATGGATATTCCCCGGCTTTAGGCCAGTTTTATTTGCAGGATAGTATACTCATCAGTAATGCCACTCCGGATCTTGCCGCCTACGTGCATTTCAGGATCCGCCCCTTCAAAGCATTTATCAGAGCCGAGAACTTAAATACCGGTGAAAACCTCCAGGGCTTTGGATTTACACGCAATAACCTGCTGGCTCCGGGCTATGCCCTGCCCGGGTTGCAGATCCGGTTTGGCATTTACTGGAGTTTTGTTAATTGATACCCAAAGGCTAAGCAACCTGACTTAAATCCTATTGTATATCAGGAATTGAATTTAACTTTGGTGAATCTGAAAAAAAGTATAGCGATATTATCCCTGGCAGTTTACCTGGTGGCCTCCTGCGGTATTGTGATCAATTCACATTATTGCATGAAACGCCTGGTAGCGGTAAGATTGTTTGAATCTAAATCTGACGCATGCGCCCGATGCGGAATGGAGCTGGATAAGGATAACCATTGCTGCCATGATGAGGTGAAGGTCATAAAGATGGCCAACGATCAGAATAAGATCCCCGTATTGCTGGTCAACCTTGCCGGTGCTTTTCCGGTAATTTTCAGGGTCTCCGATTTTTTGGCCAGCCCTTTTTTTAACGGCGAACAGATCGTTTACTTCCGGGAACATTCTCCACCCTGGCTATCCGGACAGGATAGTTATATAATGAACAGGGTTTTCAGGATCTGAAACCCGGGTCTTCTGGTTGGTTAAACAACCATACGTCAACAGGCGGTCTTGAACCGCTATTCTGTATAATTAATTAAACATAAAAAAATGAAAGCAATTAAATTTTTTGCTGCCAGTTTGGTAGCAATAGCCATCACTTCAGTAAGCTTTGCCCAAACCAGTACCGAAACATATAAGGTGAATGGAAATTGCGGAATGTGCAAAACATCCATAGAAAAAGCGGCAAAATCTGCCGGTGCTCAAAAAGCAGATTGGAACAAAGACAGCAAAGAGCTGACCGTTACTTATTCCACTACCACGACCAATGCGGCAAAGATCCAGCAGAAGATCGCCGAAGCAGGATATGATAATATTGGTTTTACCGCCACCACAGAAGCTTATGATAAGCTGCACAGTTGTTGTAAATACGATCGTACGGCGATGGCCTCTGTAAATGATAAGAAAGCAGGTTGCGGTGCCAATTGCGATATGAAGGATGGGAAATGCGATATGAAAGATGGCAAATGTGATATGTCAAAATGCAAAGACATGGCAAATTGCAAGGAACTGGGCGATTGCGCAGGAAAAACGGCCGGGGCCATGGATTGTTGCAAAGATGGAAAATGCAGTAAGGAAGGCCATAAAGGTGGCGATTGCTGCGAGAAAAAATAACCATTCAAATCATTCAGCCCATGAAAAAACGGTTATTGTTCATAGTGATGCTTGGCATTGGGTTGGTGGTAAATGCGCAATTCAGTAAGGCCCGGTTGCAGGCCTCCGGGCTTACCTGTGCCATGTGCAGTAATGCCATTAACAGGGCCCTTCAGAAACTTCCTTTTGTAAGCGCGGTGAACGCCGATATTAAAAATTCCGCTTTTGATATTTCTTTTAAGAAAGACCAGGAAGTGGAGATCGAAGCCTTACGAAAGGCAGTGGAAGATGCAGGATTCTTTATTGCAGGATTGCAGCTAACAGGAATATTCAGGGAACTGAAGATCGCCAGCGAAGACAAGCTGAGGATGGGTAAGAATGAACTACGGTTCCTGGAGATCAGCAAACAAACCCTTGATGGCGAAAAGACCATCCGGGTGCTGAACAAAGAATATGTAACGGCCAAGGAGTTTAAAAAACTGGATGCGGCCACCAGGGCAAGGCTCCTGCAATCCGACAAAGAAGCCAATGGAAAGCTGATCTTTGTGACCATTTAGAATAAAATTACCAGGAGGCAAAAGAGTTTTCTTTTGCCTCCTTTATTACTAATTTCAACATCCTGATGAAATATTTCATTATTCTACTATTTTCTATTTTCCTGTTCAATGCCAGGGCTATAGCTCAGCCTAAACAAGGGCAGCTGGCAGAAGATATTGCGCTTCCCACACCCGAAGGAGATACGCTCCATCTCTCTGATCTTAAAGGAAAAGTGGTATTACTTGATTTCTGGGCCTCTTGGTGCGGACCCTGCAGGGTGGCTAACCGTGGAATGGCTAAGATCTATTCAAAATTCAGGGATAAAGGTTTTGAGATCTTCAGCGTATCCATCGACAATGAAAAAAAAGACTGGATCAAAGCGATAAAGAAAGATAATATTACCTGGAAGCAGGTGAATATGCCGGGTTCGTGGGAATCCCCCATTGCGAGAAGATGGGGGATCGAGGCCATACCAACTTCTTATCTTATAGACAGGGATGGTCATTTAGTGGCCATGGACCTTGAAGGAAAACAACTGGAAGAAACATTAAAATACCTGCTTGGGAAATGAGAAAACAGTTCTTTCTTTTGATGTTGACATTTGTCGCATTCAGCCAGGTATATTCCCAGGAACTATATGTGTTCACGGAGCCTGCTTCCAATATGCCGGCTCATTCTGTTACTGCAAAGATCACAGACCATTTTGTTAGCCGCGATAATATCTATAAAAGATTTTCCCATAGGGTAATGCCGGAATTGCAGGTTGGATTCAGCAAGAAACTTATGATGCATATCGGAACCACTTTCAGCAATATGCACACCAATGATTTCAGGTATGAATCCTGGAACATTTATGCGAAATACCGGTTTCTTTCCAATGATGATATTCATACGCATTTCCGAATGGCCGCTTTTGTTGACGGATCCTCTACGCGTGCCCCTTTTCATTATGAGGAGATCGGCCTGATGGGAGATAAGAGTGGAATACAGTTGGGTATTATCGCCACCCAGCTTTGGAGAAGGCTGGCGGTATCCGGTACCATATCACAAACCCAGGTGCTGGATGCCTCCAGGAAAAGTACTGTGATCTATATTCCTGAAAGATTGTACCAGTCATTTAATTATTCATTGTCTGCCGGTTACCTTGTGCTGCCCAAAGAATACAGCAGCTACAAACAGACCAACCTGAATATTTACATGGAATTTTTAGGCGAGCGGTCACTGGATGCAAAAAAATATTGTTTAGATATGGCCCCTGCCATTCAACTTATCTTCAATAGCAATACGCGGTTAAATCTGGGTGGCAGGTTTCAACTGGCCGGGAACATGAGCCGGATGACATCTAATAGCTGGCAAATCAGTTTGGAAAGGGCATTTTTAGGTGCCCTGAAACGATCCGGGTAAATTGACTTAAATTTGATCTATGAAAAAGTACCTCCTTAGCATCCTGCTGGTATTTTCAGCCATGCTTTTAAAAGCGCAGGATACCAGCGCCTATGTTCTCCTGAAAAAATATTATGTGATCAAGGAGGCCCTGGTTGCCGGGGATGATAAACTGGCAGCCTCAGCGGCAACGGAATTCGCGGCAAATATGACCAGGTTAAGTGCAAAACAGGTAGATGCGGAGACCAGCCAGAAACTGGTTGCGGAAGCAAAAGCTATTTCGGATAACAAAGAACTCGAAAAGCAAAGAGATGCTTTTTCCCCTTTTTCTGAAGATATGTTCCAGCTTGCCAAAAAGATCAGCTTAAGCAAGTCTGCCGTATACCGTCAGTATTGCCCGATGAAAAAAATGTACTGGCTAAGCGGTGAAACAACCATCCGGAATCCATACTATGGTTCTATGATGCTGAGTTGTGGTAAAGTGGTGGAAACGATCAATCCGAAATAGGTTTATTTTTTTTCACACTGAATCTCAGGGAACAACCCATTCCAATATAATATTTCATAAGACCCGTTATACCAATAGCGGCGGAGGCATCCAGTTTTAAATTATCATTTGCATACCATGCGATGCCTGCATCAAACGCATGTTGCTGTGGTTCATTTTTGGTAAGGGACCCAAATAATTCTACATAGCCATACCAGTTCTCGCCAAGATCGAAGCCCGGGGCGAATGTGTAAATAAAAGCTGGTTTCTCCCGGGTATCTTCCCATTCCATGCCCAGGTTATATCCCAGGGCTACGCCTTCTCCAAGGTCATTTTGAAAAGTAAATCGAAATTCAGGTGCCAGGAAAGAACCGCCTCTTGCCATTTTGGAGGCCAGCCGGTTAAAAGCGGTATGATAGATCAATGATACTCTTGGAATGATCCCTTTTCCTTCATAGAGGTTTACTTTGAATCCAAGCTTTACGGGTAAAATACCAATGGTATCCCTGAACCATCTTTTAGCGGTTCCCCAGCGGTTATATTCTGTGATCAATCTTAATTCCCATTTATCACTGATGCCATATTTGGTAAGCAGGGTGGGTAAGGTATAGGAGTATATTTTTTGAGGACTGGTTTCCCATTTTTCTTTCACGGTCCCTGATTCAAGTTGCATCCATCCTTTAGGAACGGTGAATGCGCTTTCTGTCTGGTCGGGACGGTCCGTATCAATTCGTGACTGTCCCCGGCAGGAAAGGCAAGAACAAATAAAAACCAGGCTGGCCAAAAAAGCTCTAGACATGTAAAACATATAATTTAGTCTTACCATCCCTTTATTTTTCAAAGTAACAGAAGCTGCCACCTACCCACTCTTTGTCTTTATTATACCGTACGCCGATCATTTTTCCTTTGCTGAGCCGGCCCAGGTTATTGGCAGGAAAGGGGCGGGGATCTCCATTCTTCCAGAAATAAAATATCCTGATCTCAGCTTTTGCAGGTATATCCGGTGTTTCTATCACATCGGCATATTTTACTTTTCGCTGTAATATCCAATTTTCCGGGTCCTTTATCTTTTCAATATCAGCGGGTGTAATATCTATTACCACGCCCTGTCCCGCAAAAGAGAACAGTGGTTTTAATACATAATTCTGCAGGTCGGCCGGCAATTCTTTTACCTCGTGCAGGAACCAGGTAGGCGGCACAAAGGGATGTTTAATGAATGGGATTGTGTATTTACTGATGCGATAGAACCAGTTTGGATGTGGGCACCATTCTACTTCCAGGTCCTCAAAGAATAACTGGCCTTTCTTTTTTACTTCTTCACTCTGCTGGAACAGTTCATCAAAGATCACCCGGTTATAGATCCTTTTAACCTGTAGCTTTTTTCCGTCCTTCTCATAAAATAATTTCTTTCCTTCCCTGGTAAGTTCTGTAAGGCAAACTACAGGTATACCGGCAATTTCACTGGTGCAGTAAAAGTCGATCCGGGTCTTTTGCTGGTGAGGGAAGATCTCCAGGAGGATCACTTCTGCGGGATCATGCGAACCCAGGATCAGTTCTTTTAAAACTTTTGAATAAGATTCCCGGTCAAGGCCTCCAAGGTAGGAACTGAATCCCGGTGGAGGAGGGAAATGTTTACTGAATACATCATCCAGCAGTACTTCGTACCCAAAAAGGGAGGGGAATCCCTGCATTTCTATGAGCTGCGGCTCATATTCACCTGCTTCATTAACGCAGATCCCAAAATCAAAGGCAATGAAATTTGTATGCGCATCTTCGTTGGGAACAGTTAGCCCGGCAGGAATGGCGGCAGCTGTATTTTCCTTAAAACCCGGGGAGACCAGTATATCCACGATATGTTCACAGGCTTCCAGCATCTTATTTTTAAAATCTTTAGGCACGTAAATGGCGGTCTCTGCTACACGGAATTCAATATCTCCTGGGTGATGGGAGTTCAGGTCGTCGAGGAAGGCCTGGTATTTTTCTTTGCTGAAGGATGCGTTGAAGGCTTGTCGAATAGAAGGGATCATGAAAATGGTTTAAGAGATCAAACCTTCTTCCGTCCAGTTTAGCAGGCTTCGATCAGCTGCGCGGCAAACTGGTTCAGGAAATTAGGCACAATATGATTATGGGTCCAATGGATCTTATCAGGATCATTGAGGTGGGCAAGCATGCTGTTTAGTTTCGTTTCACCATGGCTTTCTATGACTGTTTTCCTTTTTTCCTCTGTCTGAAGGTACATGCTCATACCGGATGCATCGGCCTCCGGATGGAATTGGGTGCCGATCATATTTTCATTGAAACGGATGGCCATAACAGCTCTTTCATATGGAACATGCGGACGGCTTTTTTCAATGGAAAGTATACTTGCTCCCATGGACCTTAGTTTCTCATGGTTGGGTTGTATCACCTGGTAATCCCGGCTGTCAACTGCATAAAAAGGATCCTGCAAACCTTCAAATACCGGCTCCTTCATTCCTGCCTCCAGCATATGAACAGGGAAAACGCCAAAAGCGGTCGACCTTCTTTTACAGATCACGCCCGCATTAAAATAACGGCAGGCGAGCTGGAAAGAATGGCAAATAAAAAATAGCTGTTTTTTCTGGACGTTGGATGGATTCTTATTAAACCTTTCCATATTGTTCAGCCAGCGACTCCAGGCAATATCCCAATCTTCAAACCGGCTTACCAGGGGATCCCCGGGGCCACCGCTTGATATATAGATGTCAAATGAGGCATCCGGTATTTCCAGTCTCTGGCGAACATCAAACTCTTGCAATTCAAGTTCCAGGTCATTATTCCTGGCCCATTCCTGCAGTAATTCGCGGAGGCAGCGCATACCCTGATTGGGCTGACCTTCATAAAGGTCAAGAATGGCAACCCTAACCGGTTTATTCTCATTCCAACTCATGTGGCAAACATAATGATTTAATAACGGAAGGGGGCTGAACCGGGAGTATTGAATTACCCACAAATGTGGATTTAGTTTATTCTTCGAAAAACACGATGCGCTGGAGTAATGACTGTTTTCCTCCTCGCTTAAAATCTTTTTTTACCCCCTATATAAGTTGAGAGGACCTTAGTATTTATTAATTCTTTTTCTGATGCATTCATCAGGTCCTGGTCCAGAATAACAAAATCAGCGAGTTTTCCTTTTTCCAAAGAACCTTTTTCCGTTTCTTCAAAATTTGCGCGTGCAGCCCAAATGGTCATGCCCCTTATTGCCTGTTCGCGACTCAATGCATTTTCAACCTGGTAGCCATTCTTCGGCCATCCTTTTGCATCTTTTCTTATCACGGCCGCATAAAAAGTTTTGATCGGTGAAATATCTTCTACGGGGAAATCAGTTCCCAGCGGGATCCATCCATTCTGCTGCATTAATTGCTGGTATGCATACGCCCCTTTAATTCTTTCCGCTCCCAGCCGCACTTCCGCCCAATACATATCGGAAGTAGCATGCGTTGGTTGAACAGATGGGACCACACTGTATTTACCAAAAAGCTCCAGGTCATTACTGTTCACCACCTGCGCATGCTCAATTCTCCAGCGACGGTCATTCTTTTTCTTCAGGTATTTACCATAGATATTCAGGATGGTCCGGTTACCGCTGTCGCCAATGGCATGGGTACACATTTGCCATCCCTGCTGGTAGATCATTGCCGCTACAGAGTCAAAATGCGCCTGGCTTTTCAAAAGGAAGCCGCTCCAGCCTGGTTTATCCTGGTAGGGCGCCAGCAAACAGGCGCCACGGGAACCAAGCGCGCCATCTGCATATACTTTGATGCTTCTAACATTCAGCTGGTCTGTTTTTATCATACCGTTTTTCTTCAGCCAGTTAAAATTTTCAAGATCATCGCTGAGCATAACATAGAGCCGCATATTCAATTTCCCTTCCGATTGTAACTGGCGGATCGTTTCCACATCTTTAAACCCAAGCCCGCAATCATCAATCGTGGTAAGTCCAACGGCGAGGCAATTTTTTTCTGCCTCCATGAGCGACAACGCATATTGCTGGCTGGAAAGGGGAGGGATCACGCGGGTTACAAGATCTACCGCATTATCAATGAGTATGCCGGTAAGCAAATTATTTTTCGTTTCTACTGACCCTCCTTCAAGCTGCATGCCCGCACGAACATTACCAAGGTCAAGCGCTGCCTGGTTGGCTATGGCCGCATGGCCATCCACCCGCTGAAGGATCACAGGCCTTTGAGGAAACAATTCATTCAGCCGGCTGTTATCCGGAAATTCTTCCTTGTCCCAATCATTCTGGTCCCAGCCTCTGCCTATGATCCAACTGGCAGGATCCGGATTTTTCTTTACAAAAGCGGTCACTCGTTGGATCACTTCTTCCCAACTGGTTGTTCCGGTGAGGTCAACGGTAAGTAGTCCTGATCCATATCCTACAAAATGGGCATGGGCATCAATGAAGCCAGGGTAAATGAATTTTCCCCGGGCATCCAGTTTCTCTTTGATCGCATACTTATTTTCCAGGTCGGCCTTATTTCCCACAGCAAGTATCTTTCCGTCTTTGATCAGCATGGCCTCCGCCTTACTGTAACTACTGTCTACCGTATAGATCGTTCCATTATACAGCAGCAGGTCGGCTGAAGGTTTTTGGGAACAGGCCATAAAAACGCTAAGCACAGATAAAATAAAGGTCGATCTTCTCATTGTTTGAATTTTTCCGGGTGCAACTTATTGAATTCGGTCTTATCCTGGAAAGCTTTTGCCACGGCCAGAATACTGGCCTCATCATAAAGCTTTCCTATAAGTGTGATACTAACGGGTGATCCGGTTTTATTGAATCCTATAGGCATACATACCACCGGGTGGCCTGTAAGGTTGGTCATGGATAATTGCCTGCCTGCAAAGGATGGTACGATCAGCACATCTATATCCTTCATGAATGCATTCATCTTTGCGCATAGCAGGGCGCGTTGCCTGTTGGCTTCAATATATTCTACAGCGGGGATCATACGTGCCGAACGAAATGTATTTGGCCAGAAGAAACGGTCCTGTCTTTCTATGAGGTCGTCGCGGTTCGACCTGGTAAGTTCATCGAAGGCGGCGGCTGATTCTGCGGCCAGGATAATGCTGATCAGGTTATTGGGATACATGGCAGAATCAGGAAAATTAATAGCCTTAACCTGTGCTCCCATGGACCGGTAAACATCCAGTAACTTTCTTTCCGAAGAGTTCGAATCAAGTCGCTTAAAATAATTCTCCGCGTAGGCGATCCTTAATTTGCTCCAATCTGTTTTCCCGGTATAATTAAAACTGCTGTAAATAGCGGAAGGGTCATTGCCATCGGTTCCATGCAGGAAAGCAAAAACAATAGCGGCGTCCTCGGCGCTTCTGCAGATGGGTCCTGCTTTATCCAGACTCCAGCAAAGTACCATGGCACCATACCGGCTGATGGTTCCAAAACTGGGCCTCAATCCGGTAGCTCCGCAACGGGTGGATGGAGAAACAATGGATCCCTGCGTCTCTGTCCCAATGGCAAAAGGTAAAAGTCCTGCCGAGGTAGCTGATGCTGATCCGGCAGATGAACCACTGGAGCCTTCATTTAAATTCCAGGGATTTTTAGTTTCACCACCAAA
Source organism: Chitinophagaceae bacterium (assembly GCA_016720565.1). GTDB lineage: Bacteria > Bacteroidota > Bacteroidia > Chitinophagales > Chitinophagaceae > JJ008. The sequence continues at coordinate 1,044,436 of JADKKJ010000001.1, read as the reverse complement.
CCATTTATTATTATTTGCCAATGATCCCATGGATAGTTTGGCGCATAGAACAGCGCCGGCTTTTTTGAGTTGCTGGTAAACGAAACAATCCACATCAAGAACCTGGTCTTTATAGGGGGTGGCACCCCAGGTGGTGCGATAACCTTTTACAGCGAACAGATCTTTTAACCCATAGGGTATGCCATGCAGCGGACCCCGGTAAATCCCCTTTTTCATTTCTGCATCTGCCTGGCGGGCTTGTTGCAGGGCAAGCTCTTCTGTAAGGGTGATCACACATTGAAGGGTATCGCCCCATTTTTTCAGCCTTGATAAAAAGAATTTTGTGAGTTCTACAGAACTTATTTTTTTGGTATAAAGCAGGGCCGCCAGTTGCGAAATGGAATAAAAAGCCAGTTCATTTCGGTTGGCAGGCAAAACGGTGCGCAGAGGTATATCCCAGTTGATCTTTTCTTTTTTAGATGAGATCTTCATATCCGCGGGGGCGGGACGAAATGCAAATGGAAAACTCACCTCATTGGTAAGCATGGTTCGATGCATGCCCTTCAGGATGAAATTATAATTGTTGATGTTTCCGATCATGGAATCAGCTTCATCATCTGTAAAATCCAGGTCGTAAAGCCGGGTGGTCTCCCTGATCATCCTGATGGTATCCTGGTGGGTTTGCGCCAGCGACCGATAAGGGAGGACCCATACCAGCATTGTCAAACAAAAAATACATTTCCTCATAACCATTCAATTTGGTGAATTAAAGATAGGCTGCCTCCCTTAAATTTGTTGACAAACCACAAAAATGAAAAAGCTTATTACCGGCTGCATGTTCCTGCTTTTGTTCAGCAGTTGCCAGCAACGCAGCGGATCCACTGGAAAGGATATCAGCGTGCGGGATTATTTTAATTACGGCGACAGTAATATCCGGTCGGCGGGTATACGAATGATCCCCATTGAAACACCTGTGGGCCAGTTCAGGGTATGGACCAAGCGATTTGGGAATAATGATCGTATCAAGGTCCTTTTGTTACACGGAGGTCCGGCTATGGGACATGAATACATGGAGTGTTTTGAAAGCTTTTTCCCGCAGGAAGGTTTTGAGTTTTATGAATATGATCAGTTAGGGGCTCCATACAGCGATCAGCCATCTGATAGCAGTCTCTGGACCACCGAAAGGTATGTGGAGGAAGTGGAGCAGGTGCGTAAGGCCATTGGCGCTGATAGCAGTAATTTTTATCTGCTCGGTAATTCATGGGGAGGGATACTGGCTATGGAATATGCACTTAAATACCAGCAAAACCTGAAAGGCATGGTGGTAGCCAATATGGTAGCCAGTGGACCCGAATATGGAAAATATGCACGGGAAGTCCTGGCGCCACAAATGGATCCAAAAGTATTGGCGGAGATCAGGGATATTGAGGCCCGTGGAGATTATAAGAATCCGCGTTATGAAGAATTATTGATCCCTAATTTTTACAATAAGCATATATGCCGGTTGGATCCCTGGCCTGAACCTTTCCAAAGGTCCTTTACCCATTTTGCAGCTGCTCCGCGTTCAGGGGAGGTTTATGTGCTGATGCAGGGCCCTTCAGAATTTGGTATAGCCGGAAGACTGGCCACCTGGGATATCAAGAGCCGGTTGAAAGAAATTACGGTTCCTACACTGATGGTAGGTGCAAAATTCGACACGATGGACCCTAAGGCCATGGAGGAACAAAGTAAAATGGTGCAAAAAGGCCGCTATTTATTCTGCCCCAATGGAAGCCATTTAAGTATGTGGGATGACCAGCAGACCTTTATGGGTGGCGTTATTAATTTCATAAAAGACGTGGATACCGGGAAGTTTTAATTTGGTATTGTATTTGCAAACCATTCGATTGCATACTTTTACAAATTAAATACCGAACCTGAAACGAGTTAAGAAAATAGTTAAATGGTTCCTGCTGTCATTGTTTTTCCTGATAGCGGCGGCGTATATATTTATTCAAACCCCCTGGGGACAGAACTGGATAGGGCGACAGGTTACAGCCCGTCTTTCAAAAGACCTTAAAACCAGGGTCAGTATTAAGCATATAGATTTCTCCCTTTTCAATCGTATGCACCTGCAGGGTTTGATGATAGAAGACCGGAAAGGTGACACCTTATTATTTGCAGGGGATGTAAAACTGAATATCACTGATTGGTTCTTTTTTAAAAAAGAAGCCGATATTAAATACATCGGCCTGGAAGATGCACTGATTAAATTCCAGCGCACAGATTCCGTCTGGAGCCAGCAATTCCTTTTTGATTATTTCAGTTCCCCTTCCGGCAGCAAGTCGAAGAAAAAGGGTGGTATTGTGTTCAATCTAAAAGAGGTTGAATTCAATAATGTACATTTTATTCAGAAAGATGCCTGGATGGGACAGGATATGGATGCCCGGATCGGTGGCTTGCAAATGAATGCGGATCAATTGAGCTTTTCGGGTAATCAGTATGTGATCAAAGATCTTTCGCTGAAAGACCCGGTGATCGCCATAAGGAATTATACCAGGACCAAGCCGCGTAACAGTGCCCCGGTGCTGGCAGAAAATAAAGAAACCCCCACTACCTGGAAAGCAGGGACCACATTCAAGATCGCAAATCTTACAATTGAAAACGGTAGTTTCAGGCAGGATAATGTGAATGCTGCGATCGCCCTATCCGCATTCGATGGGCAGCACCTGCTTTTTACAGAGATAAACGGTTCCTTGAAGAATAACAATTTTGTCGGGGATACGGTGTATTCCGATATTAAACTTTCAGCCAGGGAAAAAAGCGGGCTTCAATTAAAGAACCTTTCTGCCGCATTCAGACTTACCCCAACCGGAATGTATTTCGATAATATGGACCTGGAAACTAACAGGAGCCATTTAAAGAGATATTATTCCATGACCTATCATGATATCTCCGACATGAGTGCTTTTCTCAGTCGGGTTGTGATGGAAGCAGACTTCGAGGATAGCTATATTGACAGCGATGACCTGGCATTTTTCAGCAATAATTTAAAGACCTGGAAAAAAAAGATCAGCATATCGGGAAAGGCAAAAGGCACAGTTGAAGCGTTGAAAGGAAATAACCTTCTAATCCAGGCAGGCGACAATACATTATTTAAAGGAGACCTGGCGCTTACCGGCTTGCCGGATATCAATACTACCTATATAGACCTTCGGGCCAATGAATTTCGAAGCAATTATGCCGATGCGGTGACGATCATTCCCCTGCTTAAAAAAGTATCTGTACCCAATCTCAGGAGTATTCAATACCTCCGGTTCAAAGGTGGATTCAAAGGTTTCCTCAATGATTTCATCATGGTAGGACTGATCAATACCAACCTGGGGATGGTAAATACCGATCTGCATTTTAATTCCGCCGGCAAGGACCCGGTGTATACGGCAAAGCTGGAAACAGAAGGGTTTCATTTAGGTGTTTTGCTTGGCGATAAAAAATTAGGGACAATTGCGCTTAATGGTACCATCAAAGGCAGGGGATTCACGGAAAGGTCAAGGGATATACAAATTGATACCAGGTTGAGTTATGCTGAATATGATCATTACCGGTACCAGGATATAACCATCGATGGAAAACTGGTGAAGAACCTGTTCACAGGGTATGCATCTGTTCATGACCTGAATGCGGACCTGACCATTAGAGGGCAGATCGATCTGAACCGTGAACAACCCCGGTTTAATATGATCGCCGATGTGGCGCATATCGACCTGGTGAAAACAGGACTGAGTAAAGACAGCCTGAGTTTCCGCGGTCAGGCTAACCTGGATTTTTCCGGATCGTCTGTGGATGATTTTATGGGTTATGCCCGCATCACCAATGCCGAACTGGTCAGGAATGGCCATGCGCTTCCTTTCGATTCACTGGTATTAAGAACCTCTACTGTAAATGGAGAAAAACATTTATCCATTGCTTCTAATGAGTTTACTGCGGATATTAACGGGCAGTATCATTTTACGGAGTTGCCTAATTCGGTCACTTATATCCTTAACCGATATTACCCCGCTTATATTCATGCTCCTTCCAGGCTACCCGCAAATGAAAAATTCGATTTTGATATATATACTTATTCGGTAGATGAATATATGAGTCTGGTGGACCCCAGGCTTGGGGGGTTTAATAATTCCCATTTCCAGGGAAGGCTGGATCTTTCCCTTCACGAACTTGAATTGAATGCCGAGATACCGAATTTCCGTTTTGATAAATACAATTTCAATTATACCCGCATCAATGCCAAAGGCAATAATGACAGCCTGGTGATAGGGGGAGAAGCGAATGATATCCGCATCAATGACAGCCTGAGCATACCGCAGGCCATCTTCCATGTGAATGCGAAAAATGATACATCCATTGTGGCCATTACCACCGGCGCAAAAGCCATTGAAAAAGCCGACCTGCATGCCATGGTACTGACCTATGATGATGGTCTTAAAATAGAATTCGATAATTCCAATTTTTCCATCAATGGAAAAGTATGGACCATCGATCCAAACGGGGAACTGGTGCTTCGTCGTAATACACCTGCCACGGGAAACCTGGTATTGAGTGAGACTGACCAGCGGATCGTTATAAAAACTTCTCCTGCCAAAGACCAGCAATGGAACAATATAGATATAGAAGTGACCAAACTTAACCTTGGCGACCTTTCACCCTATTTCGTTCCAAATAACCGCATTGAAGGGTTATTAAGCGGAAAGATCTTTGTGGAGGATCCAACCGGAAACCTGAAAATAAGATCAGATGAACTGGCCACACAATTCCTGCGAATTGATGATGATTCATTAGGTGAATTAAAGACCAGCGTGTTTTATGATAATAAGGATGGGCAATTAAGGATACATGGCAATACGCTTAACCAGCTGAATTATCTTGGTTTCGATGCCAATATCTTCCTTAATGGTAAAGAAAACGCGAAGCATAACCTGATCACATTGAATGCGAAGAATTTTCAGTTGAATGTTTTGGAAAGATTCCTGGGCTCGGTTTTCTCTGAAATGCGAGGTTATCTCACCGGTGATATAAATATAAGCGGACCGTTTGATGAGATAAGCGTTACGGGTAAAGGGCATTTAAAGGATGCAGGTGTTCGAATTAAAATGACCCAATGTTTTTACTGGATCCGTGATACGGATATACAACTCGATTCTACTCAGATAGATTTTGGTGGTTTACTATTAACTGATTCCATTACCCGGAACCCGGTATATGTGAACCGGGGCAGAATAGAACACCAGTTCTTCAGGAACATGTTCTATGATATTGATATTTCCACCCGTAAGCCTGGCAGTTCCGGTGATGCGCAGAATAAGCCTGTACAGTTATTAAATACAACCGCGGCCGACAGTAAGGAATTTTATGGAAATGTTCGGGGAACTGCATCGCTTTCACTTACAGGACCGCAGTCGGATATGTATATGAAGATCGATGCCGTCGCTTCTGCCATCGACAGCAGTTATGTTACACTGCCTGCGTCTTCAGGAAGGGAATCCGGTATCGCAGATTTCCTGGTAGAGCGGAAATATGGAAGGGAAATGACCCTGGAAGATCTGCGATCCAATTCTACCAATATTACCTATGATATTGATATGGCTGTAACGAAGACAGTGACCCCGATGGTATCGGTGAATGTGATACTGGATGAGCTTACCGGTGATGAGATCAAGGGGAAGGGCTATGGCGCGCTTAATATCCATTCAGGTACTTCGGAGCCATTGTCACTGCAGGGAAGATTTAATATTGTGGAAGGCCGGTATCTATTCACCTTCCAGTCGTTTTTCAAAAAGCCTTTCGACCTGCGCACAGAGCATGATAATTTCATAGAGTGGAACGGAAACCCCTATAATGCCAATATTAATTTTGAAGCGGTCTATAAAGCCGAGCGGGTAAGTTTCGCTCCTTTGGGATTGATGCTTGGATCTAAATCTACCATGGCCAATAGTGCAAGGGGAGATGTTTATGTGGTGGCTTCATTGAAAGATTCGCTGTATAAACCAACCATACAGTTTGCGCTGGATTTTCCAAGCAGTAGTATCGCGGTTACCGATCCGGAACTTGCGTTGATATTCCAGCAGATGCAAAAAGACCCGAATGAGATCGTAAGGCAATCTACTTACCTAATTGTATTCAACAGTTTTGCCCCCAGTGAATTAAGAGGAACCAACTATAGCGTAGCCTCCCTGGGTCTTACAACCATATCCGGAATATTCCTGAATGTGATCAATGACCAGGTGAATAAGATACTTGGCAATTTGCTGAAAAGCGATAAATACAATATCACCCTTAACACTTCTATATATACCAGGGATGTGATCGACCTGACCAGCAATACAGGCATACAGTTGGGTGGAAATATTAATTTTTCGATCGGGCGATCATTTTTTAATAATCGTTTCAAGATATCAACCGGTATTGGTTATGATACGCCGTTTGAACAACAGGGAAGTTCGCAGACATTCGGACAGCAATTATTACCGGATGTGACCATGGAGTGGCTGATCAATCCAAGCGGTACGGTCCGCGCCTCCTTTTTCTACAGGGAAAATGCCGATTATCTTACCACGGCCACTGCAGGTGTGCCTGGCAAAGACAGAAGGATAGGGGCCAATATTTCTTACCGAAAAGATTTCGACCGGATAAGCGATATATTCAGGCGAAAGAAAAAACTGGGAAAAAATCAGCCTGCCCAACCAGCTCCACAGGAAGGAACACCAGTAAAGACACGCTGATCAATTCAATTCGTGCCCCAACCTGTTCTTTTTTGTTTCCAGGTATTTCTCATTATGCGGATTTGAAGCAATACGGATCGGAATATTCTCAACGATCTCCAAACCATAACCTATAAGGCCCACTCTTTTCTTTGGGTTATTGGTCATCAGTCGAAGTTTGCTCACCCCCAGGTGCCGCAATATCTGCGCCCCCAATCCATAGTCACGCTGGTCCATAGAAAAGCCAAGATGAAGGTTTGCCTCTACGGTATCCATTCCTTCCTCCTGAAGTTTATAGGCTTTCAGCTTATTCAGCAGTCCAATGCCACGCCCTTCCTGGTTCATATATAATATAATACCCTTTCCTTCCCTGTTCACCATATTCATGGCGGCATGAAGCTGGTCCCCGCAATCGCATCGCATGGATCCCAGAATATCCCCGGTAAAGCAGGAGGAATGAACCCTGGTGAGAACAGGCTCATCTTTTGCCCATTGCCCTTTGATCAGGGCCAGGTGTTCATTGCTGGAGTTCTTTTCTTTGAAGGCCACCAGCTGGAAATCACCGAATTTGGTCGGCATTTCCACCCTTACCACCTCTTCGATCAGTGATTCGGTTTTCATCCGGTATTCGATCAGGTCCTTGATGGAAATGATCCGGAACTCATATTTTTTCGCGATCAGCTCCAGGTCGGGTAGGCGGGCCATGCTTCCATCATCATTCATTATTTCTACCAGTGCTCCGGCAGGCTCAAGTCCGGCCAGCCTGGCCAGGTCAACTACCGCCTCCGTATGGCCTGCCCGGCGAAGTACACCCCCTTTTTTAGCTTTCAGTGGAAAAATATGTCCGGGTCTTCCCAGATCGGCAGGTTTGGTAAGCGGATCGATCAGGGCCTGCAGGGTTTTGGCCCTATCTTGTGCAGAAATGCCTGAGGTACAGCCATTTCCAAGGAGGTCTACCGAAACGGTAAAAGCTGTTTCGTGAAGGGCGGAATTCTGGTTGACCATCTGCTCCAGTTTCAGTTCTTCGCAGCGTTCTTCGGTAAGGGCGGCGCAGAGTAATCCACGGCCAACTTTGGTCATGAAATTGACCACTTCAGGGGTAATATGGCGGGCGGCGATCACAAAATCGCCCTCATTTTCACGGTCCTCATCATCCACCACGATCACCAGTTTTCCTTGTTTTATGTCCTCAATAGCCAATTCAATAGGGTCCAGCATACACAGTTTTTTAGAAATTTAGAACAATGGGGAAACCCAGGATGTTCACCAGTTATTCAGATAGCAAAATTAGGATCTGCTATGTCATTATAAAGCCTTATTTTTCAGCCAGATTTTTGTTAATATTTGCCTATATTTATTTAGGAAATATTCCCTTTCTTTGCATCCGAAAACCAAACTATATGCTTAAGAGAACACTCTGTTTGATTGTTTTAGCCTTATTGGCAAGCCCATTCTTGTTTGCCCAGGTTACGACATCCGCCATTTCCGGCTCCATAAAGAGCACCACTGATGAAACACTGGTGGGAGCAAGCGTAGTAGCCATTCACGTTCCATCCGGAACTAAATATGTGGCTCTTTCCCGCGCTGGCGGATCGCTCAGGATCGAGAATATGAAACCTGGAGGTCCCTACACTATCGAGATCACCTATGTGGGTTATGACAAACAAAAATTTGAGGATGTTTATCTGCAACTGGCAGAGACCTTCATTCTTAACATTCAACTTACAAAGTCTGTTACCACAATGGAAAATGTGGTATTAAGTACTGGTAGAAGGAATGTTTTCAATCCCAACCGTACAGGACCTGTTACAAGTTTTAATAACAGGATGATCACTGTTGCTCCATCCATCAACCGAAATATACTTGACCTTACCAGGGCTACTCCCCAGGCAAATGGCCAGGCGATCGGTGGTGGTAATTCGAGGTCCAACAACTTCACAGTTGACGGTGCTGACTTCAATAACACATTTGGTATCCAGGTGGGTGGTGCAGGTAACCTCCCCGGTGGTGGTTCACCGATCTCCTTTGATGCGCTTGATGAAGTATCCGTTAGTATTGCTCCTTTCGATGTTCGCCAGGCAGGTTTTGTTGGCGCAGGTATCAATGCTGTTACACGTTCAGGTACAAATAATTTCTCCGGTTCCGTATATCATTATTATCGCACAGAAAAACTGCGCGGTAAGAAAGTGGAGAAAACCACCTTTAACCGTTCAGCTGAAGAATTCGATCAGTGGGGTATGCGTATCGGCGGTCCGATCATCAAGAACAAGTTGTTCTTCTTCTTCAGTTATGAAACCGATAAGCAGCCAAGTGTGATCCAGACCAGGACGCCTGCTTCTTCAACTGCAGCTTATGGAAGTTCTCCTTTCATCGCCCGTCCAACTATCGACTCACTTAATTATATCAGCCAGTATTTGCTGACCAATTATGGTTATAATACAGGTGTTGCTACAGGATATGTACCAGATATTGAAAGAAAGAAATACCTGGGTCGTATCGACTGGAACATTAGTAACCATCATCGCGCTGTATTCCGTTACAGCCAGGTAGTGGGTGGCAACCCGGCTCCTCCTTCCACTTCAGTAGGTGGTGCTGGTACAGTTGCCGGTAATGGCGCAAGTCGTACTGATATCACCAGTTTCTGGTATAAAAATGCAAACTATTTCCAGGGTACGAATTTTTATTCCCTTTCTGCGGAGTTGAATTCAAACTGGGGTAAAGTTGCCAACGTTATCCGTGGTACCTATACCTACCAGGATGATTCGCGTACTACGACCTCCAGCATTTTCCCATTCGTGGATATCATGAGTACTACCGGTGTAAATGCACAGGCTGGCTCGGGCGTTGGTGCTCCTTATGTCACCTTTGGATATGAGCCTTTCAGCTATGGTAACCTGCGTAAAGTGAAAGTTTATTCTGTAACAGATAATTTCACATTCACAAAAGGCAAACATAATTTCACTTTCGGTGGCCAGTACGACCGCACAGAGACCATCAATGGTTTCCAGCGTTTTGCTACCAGCTACTACCGTTTCGCATCATGGGCTGATTTCGCAAGTGCACTGAACCCGAATCCGGCGCTGCGTAAACTGCCTACCGACTTTGCGATCACTTATTCTTTATCTAAGGATTTCGCTCCTGCCTTCTCTGCGTTCCGCTTTAACCAGCTTACTGCCTATGCGCAGGATGAGATCGCAGTTAATAAGAACCTTCGCCTCACCTTTGGTCTTCGTGGCGATCTTCCAACTTATCCTGATGTTCCCCAGATCATCACCCACCCGCTGGTGTATGCCATGAACTTTAAGAATGGTGAGAAAGTTAACACAGGCCTTCTTCCTGAAAACAAGATACTCTGGTCCCCACGTATCGGGTTTAACTGGGATATTTATGGCGATCGTTCTTTACAGATCCGTGGTGGTACAGGCGTATTTACCGGACGTATCCCATTTGTATGGATCGTGAGCCAGTCTGGCGACAATGGAATGATCCAGGTAACGCAATCATATAATATGTATACCTCAACTGGTGCCTTATCCGGCCAGTTGCCTCCTGGTCCATTCAATCCAGATCCAGCCGCTTACCGCCCTGCTACTGTACCAGCTGCCGGAACGATCGTTCCAACTTCAGTTACAGCAATGTCAGAGAAATATAAGCATCCAAGAACATGGAAGACTGTTATTGGACTTGACACCAAGCTGCCATGGGGTATGATCGGTACCATCGAAGGTATTTTCAACAAAGACCTGGTGGTTCCATTCTTCCGTTCACCAAACTATATCGATCCTCAGCCTTTAAATACTGCAGGTTATCCAGATAACAGGCCAATGTATGGTTCAACTGTTCCTACACGTTTCATCAATACCCTGAACTCTAACCAGATCCCTGCTGCAGGTGGTACCGTTGGTTTTACTCCTGTAGTGATCGATAATTCCAAGAAAGGTTATTATGGTTCATTGATGATTCGTATCGAGAAGCCACTTACCAAAGGATTCAATGCTTCGATTGCATATACTAAATCTCTTGCTGGTAATATCAGCGATGGTGATGGCGACCAGGCACTGGGCGCTTACCAGGGTACACAACAGGTTTATGGTTTGAATACAGCTTCTCTTTCACATGCATCTTATGTGGTTCCTGACCGTTTGATCGCCATGCTGAATTACCGTAAGGAATATGTGAAGCACCTTGCAACATCTATCTCCCTGGTATATGTTGGATCAGCTGCTTATCGTTATTCTTATACTTACAGTGGTGACTTCAACCGTGATGGTGTGAATGGTAACGACCTTCTCTGGATCCCAACTGCCTCCCAGGTACAGAACATGCAGTTCTCTTCAAGGGTACTGAATGGAGTTACTTACGATCAAACTGCACAGCGCAGCCTGTTTGAATCTTATATCCAGCAGGACAAATACATGCGTACGCACAGAGGCCAGTATGCTGAAAGAAATGGCGCCCTGGCTCCATGGAGAAATCAAATGGATGTGAAATTCCTGCAGGACCTTTTCGTGAAGTCTGGTAAATACCGCAACACGCTTCAGTTCTCTGTAGATATCTTCAATGCAGGCAACCTGATCAACGCAAGCTGGGGTAAGAGAAAGCTGACAAACGCCACTCAGATCCTGACCATTACCAATGCTAACAGCCTTGTTCCAGGTGGATCAGTATTACCGATCTTCCAGCTGGCTGCTGACCGTGGTACCATCATCACCCGCACCTATCGTGATGATGTGAGTGTAAACTCAACCTACCAGATCCAGTTCGGTCTGCGCTATATCTTTAATTAATAGAACAAGTTTCTATAAAAGAAAAAGCTTCCTCAAAAGGGAAGCTTTTTCTTTATAGTTTAGGGATGAGGGATCAGGGATGAGGGATGGAGTGTCTAATCTCTAAACTCTAATCCCTAAACCTTCCCAAATGCCCATTTCAAAAAATCAGGAAAAGCCCTGGCCCAGGTGGGCACATCATGAGACCCGTCCTCCATTTCTAAATAGGCTATGTCTTCATGTACCTCGTATCCTTTATCCACGAGTTCCTGTATCAGGTCGCGGGTATCTTCTATTGAGTCAATGATACCATTCTTATTTCGGTCATTGGTCTCATCCTTATTGCCGCACTGGAAGAAAAATTTAAGTCCGGGTTTAAAACCTCCGGTTCGGATCCGCTGGTGCATAATGCGGTGCTGGTCATCGCTATAATCTGGGTCAGTTTGGTCAAGGGACCTCCACCAAAGCGAACCCGAAAATACTGCGGCCATATTGAATATGGAGGGATGGCTCCATACCGTATCCAGGGCTGAAAGGGCACCCAGCGAAAATCCTGCATAGGAGAGAAGAGGAAGTTGTTCAAGGGAATAATAGGCTTTTAAGAAAGGGATCAGCTCGGTGAGTACAAAAGAACTATGATCAATGGCCAGGGCCCCGCGGCCCTTAAAATCGGGTATACCCGCCACACCATACTCCATTTTCCTTTCAGGGCCTGCGTGGATCCCAATACAAACCAGGGGTTGAATCGATTGCCCGTCCATTAAATTCTCCAGGATGGCCGTAAAATCCATAGTGACCAGGTCCTGGCCATCATTGATCAATAAAAAACGCGGATCCTCCTTAAGTGATAAAGAAGCGGGTTCATAAATATCGATCAGTACTTTTCTGTTCAGGGAAACAGAATCCAGTGCCAGGTTTTTTACAACAACAATTCCGGTCAATTCAGATGACATGCTGCAAATTTAAGACTTGGGCTTCCGTTTGGCAGCAGTTAATTTGTTTTTCTCCCCGCAGGAGGATAAATTTGACTACACCACAAAAAACTGAATTATGAAGAAAATTGGAATTCTGCATGGGAAGGAAAGATCGTTTCCCGAGGCCCTTGTTGCACGCGTAAATTCAAAGAATATCAGCGGCGTAATAGCTGAGCCGGTTAGGATAGACAAGGCCATGCAGGGAGTACACAGCGGGTATGCAGTGATCATCGACCGAATATCCCAGGATGTGCCATTTTATCGCACCTGGCTTAAAAATGCAGCCGTTTGCGGTACTGCAGTGATCAATAATCCATTTTGGTGGAGCGCTGATGATAAATATTTTAATAACTGCCTGATGACGAAGATCGGTGTGCCCGTTCCCCGTACAGCGATCATTCCATCCAAGGACCATCCGGATGACACTTCCAATGATTCATTCAGCAACCTGGCTTACCCGCTTGACTGGGAAAGTATTTTCAGTTATGTAGGGTTTCCGGCTTATATGAAACCTTTTGCAGGCGGGGGATGGAAACATGTTTATAAGCTAACCGATGCGCAGGATTTTTTTACCAAGCATAGCGAAACTGGCCAGCTGGTGATGCTGCTGCAGGAAGAGATCGTATTCACGGAATATTACCGTTGTTATTGCATAGGAGGGAAATATGTACGCATCATGTCCTATGAACCACGTAACCCGCATCATCTTCGTTATGTGGCAGATTTTAAGCCTTCCGAAGAAAGATTGAAGCAGATGACAGATATCGTTCTTCGCATCAATAAATACCTGGGCTATGATTTCAATACAGTTGAACTGGCGGTTCGCGATGGTGTTCCATATGCCATTGATTTCTGTAATCCTGCCCCGGATGCAGATCTTGCAAGTGTTGGACAGGAGAATTTTGACTGGGTAGTAGAGACCTCTGCTAATTATGCTATTGAAAAAGCGTTAAGCCAGGTGGATGGCGCCGATAATTTAACATGGGGGGAATATGTGAGGCGGGGGCGAATGGGCAACCATTGGGGTGAATGGTGAGGAGTGAGTAATGAAAGTTCAATAATGAATATTTAGTAATTAATAATTAACAATGAGTAATCCACAATAACTCATCCATCTCAACTTAAATTATGAACCTGAACTATAAAGGATTCACACTCGGTGTAGAAGAAGAATACATGGTGCTGGATCCCACAAGTTTTGAATTAAAAAGCCACGAGCAGCGTATTGTACATGAAGGACAGAAAGTGATCCGTGATAAAGTTAAAGCGGAAATGCACCAGGCGGTGGTTGAGGTAGGTACAGATATCTGCGCGGATGCGGATGAGGCATTCAGGGATGTAGCAACGCTTCGAAAGACGATCTCCGATATTGCAGGAGGGCTTGGTTATGCAATGGGCGCTTCCGGTACGCACCCCTTCAGCCATTGGGAAAGTCAGTTGATTACCGATCATATCCGTTATAGCGAGATCGTGAATGAGTTGCAGGAAGCAGCGCGCAGCAACCTCATTTTTGGATTGCATGTGCACGTAGGAATGGAAAGCAGGGAATTGGCCAATCATATTGCCAACAGCACCCGTTATTTTCTTCCCCATATTTTCGCGCTGAGTACGAACTCTCCATTCTGGGAGGGAAGGATGACAGGATACAAATCATTTCGAACAAAGGTCTTTGATAAATTTCCCAGGACGGGTATACCCGATGCATTTGATAGCATAGAAGCTTATGATAATTATGTGAAGCTGCTGATCAAGACAAATTGTATTGATAATGCAAAAAAAATCTGGTGGGACCTTCGCGTGCATCCCTTTTTCAATACGGTCGAGTTCCGTATCTGCGATATTCCCCTTACAGTAGAGGAGACCATTACCATTGCATCGCTTTTCCAGGCTATCTGCGCGCGCATCTATATGCTGCGTTCAAAGAACCTGAATTTTATACAGTATTCCAGGGCCTTATTGAATGAAAATAAATGGAGAGCCAGCCGCTATGGCGTGGATGGTTTCCTGATCGATTTCGGGAAGGAGGAAGAGGTAAATACCAGGTCACTGATCCTTGAATTGCTGGATTTCCTTGATCCTGTACTGGATCACCTGGGTAGTCGCGACAGGGTGATGAATGTTCATAAAATGCTGGAGCATGGCACAGGCGCTGACAGGCAGCTGAAGGTATTTGAGAATACAAAAAGCCTCAAAGAAGTGGCTGCTTACATCAACAACCAGTTCCTGCAAGGCATCTGATCACTCCCGGTTCCGGGTATCGATGATAATGTTTTTCCTTTTAAAATGGTAACCAATAGTGATCCCTGCTACACGATGGGTAACTATAGGACCACTATCCGTATTCACGATACTTCCAATACCCAGACCATATTGGCCATAGACCATAAGCCCGCCTGCAGATTCATAACCTGCGTGCACAATAATATTTGCACCGAAATGGCCGTAATCGCCATAACTGAATTTCATTTTCCGGTTTACAGATTCCCCATTGCTTTTATTGAATTGCTCTTTCCCATAAAGCTGAACATCGATGGAAGGCCCCAGTCGCATGAAAAAATGGGATGGGTTATCACTGAAATTATAATGAAGCAGTGTAGCGAACTCAAAACTGTGCATGGTCACATCATTGTCAATGGCCAGCGAATCCGGAGGGAAAGAAGAGCGAGTCAGTTTGACCTTATAGCCCTTCATGCTGTAGAAAACCTGGGGGGAAAAATAAAGCCTGTTCTCCCACTGAACATCCAGGCCCCCGCCGAGTTGAAATCCGAATTTCATTTCGGTTGACTGCTTTTTGTCGGAGATCACATAATGGGCGCTGCTGGCCTGTGGGCCGGCAAACAGACTCCATTGCACCTGGGAAAATGAATTAAGAGATAATAGATTGAATATCAATGCAAAACAATAGTATTTCATCGCTAATTTATAAGCGATAAAAGTATAGTTTTATTTCTACCCCTGCAACCTTTACTATCAAAAGATCAGTATTTCTTCGCAGGGTCTTTTAGGAAGCTCCCGGAATCATACTCCTCGGATCCTTTCTTTTGGATCGACAGGTTTTGCCAATCCTCACCCCTTACCATTTTACCCATGGTCATTATCTGCCCAATATGATAGGGATAATGCGCTAATTGTCGGATTATCGCATCTACAACGGTCAGCGCTTCTTTTCGGATATATACTGTTTTTTTAAGGTCCTCTTTTTTGAGACTTTCCAGGGTGCTTATAAATTGATCCCATCCCTGGTGCCATAAGGCCATAAGTGCCGATCTTGAATATTGATGATTCTCAAATTCTTCATCCCGTGCCCGCCATTTTTTTTCCCCATCTTCCGTCAGGAAATTGGTCCAGCGACTGAGCATGTTTCCCGAAATATGCTGGATGATGATACCAACACTATTCACGGCAGCGTTGGGAGAATAATGAAATTGCTCTTCTGTTAACTGGTCCAGCGCTTTTTCGCCAAGGTCACGGTAATATTTCATCCGCCGGATGGCGGTCTGTAAAAATTCGATTCCGATACTCATAGATATGGTTTAGAAGGTTTTTATTATTATCAATAACCACGTGCATCATCTTCACCGCGATCATCGGCCACTAATTTATAACCTCCTTTTGGAACTGCCATGATCAATTCTGTACGGCCTATTCCTCCCAGGATTTTTATTTTATATCCCATGGCCTCCAGTTTTTTCTTTACCTCCTCCGGAAATCCTTTTTCTATTTGTAATTCATCAGGTAACCACTGATGATGGAATTTCGGGGCATTGATGGCCTCTTCAGGAGAGAGCCGGAAATCAATAAGGTTAACTATTGTTTGAAATACAGAGGTTGGGATAGTGGTACCACCGGGTGTTCCAGTAATAATAAAAGGGTTACCATCTTTCAATACAATGGTAGGAGTCATGGAACTCAGCATTCTTTTTCCCGGGGCAATGGCATTGGCCATACCGCCAATGGCGCCATACATATTTGGCTGGCCCGGCTTGATACTAAAATCATCCATTTCATCATTCATGAAGAATCCAGCGCCAGCCACAACAGTTTTGCTTCCATAAGAATTATTCAGGGTAGTGGTTACAGACACCGCATTCCCTTCTTTATCGATCACATTGAGGTGGGTGGTTTCCATACTTTCAGGCTTTAACAATACACCTGGTTTAATTTCGGAGGATGGAGTTGCCTGACCCGGAATGAAATTTTTCATCCTGTCCTTCAGGTAAAGGTCGTTCGTCAGCAAATTCACAGGCACATGATACTGGTCGGCATCGCCCAGGTATTCACCACGATCCGCAAAAGCTCTTCTCTCCACCTCTGTCATTAACTGCACAGATTCCGGTGAATGAAATCCCATGGCCGCTATTTTTCTTCCTTCGATCATCTTAAGCATCTGGTGTATCAGTATACCACCACTGCTGGGAAGCGGCATGCTCACTATTTCATAACCATTATAGTTGAACTGGTAGGCTCTTCTTTCTATGGCTTTATAGGCCTTCAGGTCGTTAAGTGAAATGATGCCTTTTCCCCGTTCCATTTCTTCCACTATCAGCCTGGCTGTTTCTCCATCATAAAATCCTTTTGCCCCGCTGTCGCGAATTCTTTTCAGGGTAAATGCAAGGTCTTTTTGAATCAGCGTATCCCCTTTTTTCCAGGGTTGAGTACGGAAGAACACAGGAAGGAAACTATTATTTTTCTGAAGGTCAACCTGTATCGAATTAAGGGCCCTTGCCTGTCTTTCACTGAGGGCAAAACCATATTCCGCCAGCCTGATCGCCGGCTCAATAAGTGCAGGAAAAGGAAGACTTGCATATTTATAGGTTTCGAATAGTCCTGCCACCGTACCAGGCACCCCAGACGAAAGATGTCCATCCTGGCTTTTTTGGGTATCGGCTTCTCCTTTTTCATCCAGATACATATCACGGCTTGCTTTGGAGGGAGCCATTTCGCGGTAATCGATCGCTATATTATCTCCCTTGGGACGAGTCGCTACGAGGAAGCCGCCTCCACCAAGGTTACCAGCCTGTGGAAAAACCACGGCAAGTGTAAGTTGTGTGGCAATGGCTGCATCGAAGGCATTGCCACCCTGCTGTAGTATGCTTAAACCAACCATACTGGCAAGGGGATGGGCAGATACCACCGCGCCATTGGTGGCCACCGCTGTTTTATTGATTGTATAATTGAAAGCGCCGGGCCAGGGGCCGGTATCTTTCTGCGCCCATGCTAAATTTGAGTGGAGGATCAGTAAAATGTAAAGAAGATATTTTCTCATAAATGCCGTTTATCAATTCTCAAATGTAGCCCGTTTTACGAAGGTTTATAAGGCTTATATTCGTTACTTAATTCGATGGAATGAAACAATGCCTTACCGGTATCCTTGGGATATTCAGTTTTTTTATTTCTATTATCACAGATGCGCAGGCCCCTCCATCCTGGAGCTCGGCAGATATGTACCTGGCCATTCGTAAACTCAATGTATTGGGATCGGTACTTTATATTGCAGCTCACCCCGATGATGAGAATACCAGGCTGATCTCTTATTTCGCAAAAGAAAAATTATTCCGTACTGGTTATCTATCACTTACCCGTGGCGATGGGGGACAGAACCTGATAGGAGATGAACAGGGTGTTGAACTTGGCCTGATACGCACGCAGGAATTACTCGCCGCCAGAAGGATCGACGGTGGGGAACAATTTTTTACCAGAGCCTTTGATTTCGGTTATTCAAAAAATCCGCAGGAAACATTTACCAAATGGGATCGCGAAAAGATCCTATCAGATGTAGTATGGGTGATCCGTAAATTCCAACCGGATGTGATCGTTACCAGGTTTCCCACAACAGGAGAAGGAGGTCATGGCCATCATACTGCTTCCGCTATCCTGGCAAACGAAGCATTTGCCGCTGCTGCTGATCCTTCCCGTTTTCCGGAGCAACTGGCTTTTGTAAAACCATGGCAGGCCAAAAGGATCTGCTGGAATACATTCAATTTTGGAAGCACCAATACTACTGCAGCCGACCAGTTCAAATTTGATGTAGGCGGATTTAATCCTTTACTGGGAAAAAGTTATGGCGAGATCGCAGCGATCAGCCGGTCCAATCATAAAAGCCAGGGATTTGGTTCTGCAGCCAGCAGGGGCGAAGCCCTGGAATATTTTAAAACTACCGGTGGCAATCCTCCCGCAGATGACCTGATGAACGGAGTGGAACTGGGATGGTCAAGGGTAGAAGGAGCAGGCGCAATCACCTCTATTGTGGATCAGCTGGCGGCCTCCTTCGACCTGTTGCATCCGGAGAATTCTGTAAAGGATTTAGTGCGTCTTTACAGGTCCATAAAAATGCTGCCCGAAAGTTATTGGCGCACCCAAAAGCTAAAGGAAACAGTTCAGCTTATCGAGCAATGCAGTGGACTTTTCCTGGATGCCAGCACTAATGAACAATATGCCGTGAAAACTGATTCTGTCAGGGTCAGCATTTCAATAAATAACCGCCTGGGTGTTAATGCACGATTGAGAAAGATCAGCGTTGGAAATTATGATACATCGATGGATCAAAACCTGGCGAAAAATAAAAACCTGCAGCTTTCGAGGAACCTTTATGTTTCAGAGGATCTTCCGAACACACAGCCTTACTGGCTTCGCGAGAAAATGGAACCAGGTTATTTTATTGTGAATGATCAGCAGAAGATCGGTCAGGCGGATGTTGACCCGGCAATGGAATCGGTGATCCTTATTACTATCGAAGGGGAGGACCTTGTTCTGAGGAAGCCCGTAAGATATAAATTCACCGACCCGGTAAAAGGAGAGATCTACTGGCCCCTGGTAATTGTGCCAGCGATCACGTTCAAGGATTTTGATGCGATCTATTTTAAAGGGGAAAATAAAGGGGCGGTTGAAGTTTCCCTGCAGGCAAATAAAAAGACCATGGTCGCATCTCCCCTGGTCATGTCGCAGATGTTTGATACAAGGAAAGACACGATCCCCCGTTTGTTTGGAGGGTTTACCCTGGCAAAAGGGCAATATTTTTCCGCCCAGATCGAAGACCAGGAATTACTTGCAGGCAAGATATACCAGTTGAATACAGTACCGGATTACAATGAACCCGGTGCCATCCTTCGTACGGTGAACCATGACCATATCCCTTCCATTAATTATTTCAAACAGGCCCTGCTTAGCGTGAAGAAGATCGATGTGAAGATCTTTAATAAAAAGATCGGGTATATAGTTGGCGCTGGCGATAAAGTACCGGAGGCCCTGGAGCATATGGGGTATGACGTGACCCTGCTTACAGAAAAAGAACTGGCAAAAAATGGATTGGATAAGTATGATGCGATCATCACGGGGGTAAGGACCTATAATACCAACGACTGGATGAATAAGTACTATGACAAGCTCATGAAATATGTACAGGAAGGTGGAAATCTTATCGTGCAATACAATACTTCCAACCAGATAGGGCCGGTAAGGGCAAGAATAGGCCCCTATGATTTTAATATCACCCGCAACAGAATCACTGATGAAAATGCCGTGGTACGAATACTGAAGCCGGAGCATCCTGTTTTTAATTTCCCGAATAAGATCAATGGAGATGATTTCAATGGATGGATACAGGAAAGATCGATTTACCACGCCCAGGATACTTCCGGTAAATATGAAAAATTGATCAGCATGGCCGATCCGGGAGAAAAGGAGGATGATGGAGCCCTGATCGTAACCAAGTATGGAAAGGGGTGGTTCACTTATACAGGGCTGGTGTTCTTCCGTGAATTGCCTGCAGGTATTCCGGGCGCTTATCGTTTGCTGGCCAATATCATTGCGCTGAACAAGAAAAAAGGATTTTAATTTTTATGGCGCAGGAAAGAAAACCAGACCAGAAAAGAGGGGATATGGCATTTATATTCGCCATTATACTTGGTTTGGCGCTTGGCATAGCCATTAAGAAGATAAAGGTGGGCATTATCATAGGAATTGCATTGGGAATATTTGTGGTATTCACCGGATGGATGAGATCAAATAAAAATCAATGAGCCAGGACCCGGAAAATAAACCTCCATTGTTCAGAAGCTGGAATGCCTGGTACATTTTAGTGCTTGGAACCCTGTTGCTGCTGATCATTGTATTCTACCTGCTTACTAAACGATTTGCATGAGCCAACTGGACTGGATAGTACTGGTGATCACCTTAACAGGCATTATTGCCTATGGGCTTTATAAAGGGCGCAGTTCGCATAACCTGGATGGCTATTTCTTAAGCGACCGAAGTTTGCCCTGGGGATTGATCCTGCTCAGCATTATGGGCACCCAGGCCAGTGCTATCACTTTTCTTTCTGCACCTGGACAGGCATATACCGATGGAATGCGATTTGTGCAGTATTATTTTGGCATTCCCATCGCCATGGTGGTGATCAGTATTTTCTTTGTGCCGATCTATTACCGGATGAAGGTCTATACTGCCTACCAATACCTGGAAGAAAGATTTGATGGCAAGACCCGTACGCTCACCTCACTTTTATTTTTATTATCGCGGGGATTATCTACCGGCATTTCCGTGTTTGCCCCTTCTATCATTCTCTCTTCACTGTTTGGCTGGGATATTTACTGGACCAATATTTTCATGGGAGGACTGCTTATCATTTATACAATGAGTGGCGGAGCCAAGGCGGTAGCCTATACCCAGCGTTTTCAGCTGGTGATCATATTTACCGGTATGTTCCTGGCTGCTTATATGGTGATCCGGTTTTTACCAGCTGGTGTTGGTTTTACCGACGCCCTGCAGATCGGGGGAAAGCTGCAGCGGTTTAATGTGATCACTTCAGGATTTACAAAGACTGGATTTAACTGGAGTGACCAGTATAATTTATTATCTGGCATCATTGGTGGTTTTTTCCTGGCCCTGTCTTATTTCGGCACCGACCAGAGTCAGGTGGGCCGTTATCTTACTGCCAGTTCAATACGGGAAAGCCGGATGGGATTGCTCATGAATGGACTGGTGAAGATACCTATGCAATTTGCCATTCTGCTGATAGGGGTGCTGGTATTTAGTTTTTACCAGTTCAATAAAGCGCCTATATTTTTCAACCAGGTGCAGCTGAATAAACTGGAGAATTCAAATTACAGGGATTCCCTGCACCAGGTGAATGCGCAATATGATGCGTTATACATTACCAAAAAAAGAACCGTTACTGAGTTTACCGAAGCGCTTCATCGGAAAGATGAGGCCATGATCGATCAGAAAACTGCGGAGTTGCAAACGCTGCAGGATAGTTCAGAAGTCTTAAGAGGTAAAGTAGTTCACTGGCTGAATAAGAATATTCCCAATGGAGATGGCAATGATACCAATTATATTTTCCTGAGTTTCGTAGTGGAATATCTTCCCAAGGGTTTGGTGGGATTGCTTATAGCGATCATTTTCCTCGCCTCCTGGGGTAGCATAGCCGCTGCGCTGAATTCACTGGCATCCTGCACCATGGTGGATTTTCACCGGCGGATCACCAGTAAAAAAGAGACAGGGGAGCAGGAATACAGGCTGTCGAAATGGTATACTCTTGCCTGGGGGCTGTTCTGTATCGTGGTGGCCATGTTTACCTACGACCTGGGGAAAAGCCTGATAGAAACGGTGAATGTGCTGGGATCCTTGTTTTATGGGGTGATCCTCGGGATCTTCCTGGTGGCTTTTTTTCTTAAAAATATCAGGAACGGAAGCGTGGTATTCTGGGCAGCTATTCTCGCAGAATTGCTGGTTCTTACTGTCTTTATTTTTACTAAGACCGGCGTATTTAAACTGGGCTTTCTCTGGTTAAATCCAATTGGAGCGCTGGGGGTAGTATTATTTTCGTGGATACTTAGTAAAGTGTCGAGTAGATATGTTGATAGGCTAATAAGTAAATAGGTAGATAAGTCTTACAACCTATCTACCTATCAACTTTACTACTTATCTGATTACTTATTCAACTCTGCCAGCAGCTTCTCATTCAATTTCACATAATCATCATTTTTCTGATCTATGGCCATGGCTTTTGATTTTTCGGCACAGGCTTTGGCTTCTTCTTTTTTGCCCAATTTGGCCAGGCAATTTGCGCGCTGATGAAGCACCCAATAAGCGGTAGGTTGCTGTTCGGCGGCTTTATCAAACCATGCCAGGGCCTGGTTCAGGTCTTTACCATTTTCCATATAATACATGGCTGAGGCATAATAAGGACGGGTATCCTTGTTCATTATCTGGTCGATCTGCGCCATGATCTTTGAATCCACTTCAGTGATGATAGGAAGGTTCACCATGGTCTTTTCCCAGGAGATCTGCAACATGCAGGCGTTAGATTTGATATTGGTGAATTGCATGGTCAGTGTTTCCACATCTGCATCCGTTTTCATTGCTTCCACTGTTACCCTGGCCACGTCCTGGTCTTCCTTATAGGCTGCAGGACTGGTTACATCCAGTTGCCTGGTGATGATTAGCGTCCAATCTTTTTTATCGGGAATGGAAAGCAGCCCATATTTACCGGCAGGGATCTTTTTACCACCGATGGTCACCTCGTCGCCGAAAGTGATAATGGTGGCATTATTGGCACCCGTGCGCCAGACTTTTCCAAATGGTACCAGGTCGCCAAATACTTTACGGCCCTTTACACCAGGGCGGGAATAACTTAATTCAACGGAAGAAATACCCAAATCCTGTTTAATGGTTTGTGTGGGACTGGGTGCAGGTGTTTTCAATTGCGCATCAGCGGCTAAAAAAAACAAGGCAGCCATAGCTGATAAAAGCAGTTTCTGTTTCATAAAAAAGCAAGTTTAGGCCGCAAAGTTAGGAGGAAATCAGCTGCTAAGTTTAGAAATAGATTTTCAAATTTGCCTTTCCGGGTTTCCATAGTGGCCCCTGGGATACCAGTCTCCGGGCCTCTTCGGCCGAGGCCTTGCTGAAGGAGGAAATGACATTGAAGTTGTAAGGTTTACCAGATGCGTCCACCTCAAAATTCAACTCTACAAATTCAGCAGGAGTTTTGCGGGAGTAATTGGATGGTAGACGGAGGCTGTCTTTTAAATATTGCTGATAGGCATTCCATCCCATTTGTGGGGCAGAAACTGGTTGAGTATAATCTATAGTTCCCCTGGCAGATGGGGCGGCCATTTTTTTCATTCCCATGCCAGAAACTACCACCTCAGAATCGGTATTAACTGGGGTTTTTTTAGCCTGGTTTTCTTTTTTGTCAGCAGCTATTTCAAATTGCCTGGCTTCATCCTTTCTGCCCAGAGCTGGATTCGCCGTTGGTTTGGCGATCGTATCCCTTTGTATGGTAGTTTTTTCAGTGATATAATCTTTGGCTGATGACCGGTCATGTTCCCAATGATAATTTACAGGATCTTTTATTTTTCCGGGTTTGATGATACTGGTATCGATATTGGAAAATGATCCGTTATTATTTACCGGGGAAGCAGTTGGTGAAGGTTGTAGGTTAGTAGTATCTGCAACACTGTCTTTTTTGTCGTTTAAAGCGATGGGCCCTTTTTGCTTATCCTGGCTGAACTGATAAAAAAACCATCCGGCGCCGGCCAATACTATAACAGCCGCAGCTATGCGGAGGTAATATAAATTGCTTTTAGCCGGAGCAATCGGTATCAGCCTGGTTTTTTCTTCCAGTCGTTTACCTAACCTTTCCTTCAATTCTTCCATGTCTGCTTTCAGGTCAACAGGAGTATCCATAAATCCTTCCAGCGCATCGGCGAGGAATGGATCACTGAGGGCGGCTTTTTCCAAAGCATGCCTTTCAGCTGAGCTCATCAGTCCCTTCTGATATCTTTCAATATCTTCAGCGCTGAATGATGGTATGTTATATTCCTTTGACATGATCTTATACTAACTTTCTGATCTCATTTTTTCTTCCATGCAATTCTTTAAATTCCTTCTTCCATTCTGAATGGAGCTTCTAACCTGGTTCCAGTTCTCACCTGTCAGTTCCACGATCTCGTTATAACATTTTCCTTCCAGGTAAAACAGGCGGATAGCTTCCCTTTGTTCGGTTGTCAGCGTACCCATGCAATATTCCATTATTTTAAAATGTTCTTCTTTCTCTAATACAGCATCCAGATGCAGATTTTCATCCGATTGCACAATTTCCGTCTTGAATTCAACGGTCTTCAGGTTTTTGGGGGTCCGTAACTGCATCAGGCAATGGTTTTTGGCTACCTGGTGCAGCCAGCCCCGGAAATTCTCCACCTCGTGCTTTTTCAATTTTGAAACCAATTCTTCGAATACCTGCATTACGGCATCTTTGGATCTTTCGGGTTCCTTAAAATATTTTAGGCAAACGCCATAGACCAGTTCCATATAACGCTGGTAAAGTTCACCCAGCGCTGTCATGTCATCAGATCCTTTATAGATCCTAACCAGTTCCTCGTCGCTTAATTGAGAGTGCTTTATGTTACGAATGAATGCCAACGTTTAAAAATAAGGCAAAAAGGCCAACCTTAATAATGAGATAGTAGCTGCCTGCTAATTCATAAAAGATTTATGTAATCCGGAAAATACCCGCATCAGGGTAGAAAACAAGTAATATGAAACGACTATTATTAATGCTGGCACCCGTCTTACTGTTCATGCTTGCCTTCCGCCCTTTCCAGGATATCACTGTAAAGGGGAGGATCAGCGATGAGTATGGCAGTCCTGTACCAGGAGCCACCATCCAGTTAAAAGGGGGAACCACCCGTACAAGTTCTGATAACGCTGGTAATTATTCCATACGGCTCAGTATGGCAAAATCCAGCCTTTATATAAGTGCTGCCGGTTTTGAACCCCAGGAAATAAAAGTGAATGGCAGGCCTGTCATCAATGTGATAATGAGATCAAGCCTCACAACAATGGTGGATAGTGGCAGGGCCAGTATCAATATAACCCCTTCAGTGGCCTATGGAACCAAAAGGATGGCAGATAAAGAAATAACCAGTAGGGGAACAATCGCCTATAATTGGAATGAAAAACAGGATCAGTTAACTGGTTCCTATGACAGGAGAAAATTCCAGGCTTTTGAGGGTGACCGCGAGGGATATGATTTTATTGCAGAGAATCGTTTTCTTAAAGTGACCGATAATCCTCTTTCTACTTTTTCCATTGATGTGGATGCTGCCTCATACAGTAATGTAAGACGCCTGATAAACAGCGGCCAATTACCTCCGCAGGGAGCAGTGCGTATAGAGGAAATGCTGAATTATTTTCATTATGATTATCCCCAGCCAAAAGAAGGCAAACCTTTTTCTATAAATACCGAGATAGCTGATGCGCCATGGAATAAAGACCATAAACTGGTCCTGATCGGGTTGCAGGGTAAGAAAATACCAGTGGAGAACCTGCCTGCTTCCAACCTTACCTTCCTTATTGATGTGTCGGGATCTATGATGTCTGAAGACAAGCTTCCTCTGGTAAAAGCCTCTATGAAATTGCTGGTTGACCAATTGAGGGAACAGGATCGTATTTCAATGGTGGTTTATGCAGGGGCAGCAGGGTTGGTGCTTTCACCTACCAGTGGTGCAGACAAAATGAAAATCAAAGAGGCCATTGATAAACTTGAAGCCGGTGGTTCTACTGCAGGTGGCGCCGGAATAAAACTGGCTTATGCCACCGCCAGGCAATATTTTATCAAAGGTGGAAATAACAGGGTGATCCTTTGTACTGATGGAGATTTTAATGTAGGAGAGAGCAGCGATGATGCCATGGAAAGATTGATCGAGAATGAAAGGAAGTCCGGTGTATTCCTGAGCGTACTTGGATTTGGCACGGGTAATTACCAGGATGCTAAAATGCAAAAGCTGGCCGATAAGGGAAATGGCAACCATAATTATATTGATGGATTAGCTGAAGCCAGGAAAGTATTGGTCAATGAATTTGGCGGCACCCTGTTTACCATAGCCAAGGATGTTAAACTGCAGGTAGAATTCAATCCTGCGCTGGTGCAGGGCTATCGTCTGATTGGATATGAGAACAGGATGCTTGCAAAAGAAGATTTTAATGATGATAAGAAAGATGCGGGGGAATTAGGCAGCGGGCATACCGTGACCGCCTTGTATGAGATCATTCCAGCAGGGGTAGAGTCAACCTGGTTGAAAAAGGTGGATAGCCTTAAATATCAATCCAACCTGGACCCTTTCAGCAAGCCTGTTCATACTAATGAAATGCTTACTGTCAAATTCAGGTATAAAGAACCAGATGGAGAAACCAGTAAACTGATCGAACATCCTGTTAAAGATACAAGGGTAGGGATCAGTGCCACCTCAGATAATTTCAGGTTCGCAGCCGCAGTTGCAGAATTTGGACTGGTGCTTCGTAATTCTGAATTCCGGGCATCTGCTTCCCTGGAACAGGCAGCGGCCATTGCCCGCAAAGCACTTGGCAATGATGACCAGGGTTACAGGTCTGAATTCCTTCAATTAGTGGAAAAAGCCAGGCGATTGAATGAACTTACCGGAAAGATCCATCCTTTGCCAAAAGATCAGTATGAAAAATGAGATCTAATGCATCTTAAGATAGTCATCTAACAAGCCGGTTAGTGATAAAGGGGCCAGTTTCTACTGGCCCTTACCTTTTCTTTAACATTACATTTTATGCAGGGCCGATACTAAGGGCATCTGTTAGAATAACAGAACTACTATTTATGAACAAGCTTACTGCCCTCCGCCTTTCCATTTTAATTTTATTATTGGCCGGCCCTGCTTTTGGATGGTCTCAAACCATCCATATAAAAGGGAAGGTTACCAACGAAAGATCAGAACCTGTTGCCTTTGCAGCCATCAGGACCGATAAAAAAGGAAACCTGTTACTGGCAAATGAAAAAGGAGAATTTGAATTGAATATTTTATCCGGTTCAACCATTTGGATAGCCTGTGGGGGTTATGAGGAAAAACAACTGGTCATTAAAGACCAATCCAACCTTTCCATCCAGTTGGAACTTGCTGCCGGTATTGAAGGCCTGGAAAACAGCAGTGCCAGTTTGGTAAAACCAGGATTATCAGGCAGAGGGTTGGATAGCCTTTATGCAAACGACATCATTATTCAACGTGATATACAACTTCCAGACTCACTCAATGGATTTTATGTTTATCCATCTGCTGTAAGTTCAGGTGGCAATATTTCCCTGGGCATACAATTGCTGGAAACCGGGGATTATGAATACCGGCTGGTGGATGCTTCAGGTAAACAACAATACAGTAAAGAGATCAGGCTGGATAAAATAGCCAAGCAATTCAACCTCACCCTTCCTGTGCTCGCTTCCGGTGATTATCGGTTTCTGCTTATCAGCCGTTCAAGCGGTAAGATCTACCAGCAAATGGTGAAAATAATCTGAGGATATTCATTTAAAGGCAGGGTGGAAATCTTCCAGGGTCTTCCGCAGGAATTCACGATCCAGATGGGTATAGATCTCAGTAGTGGTGATACTCTGGTGGCCAAGCATTTCCTGCACCGCTCTGAGGTCAGCTCCTCCTTCTACCAGATGTGTAGCAAATGAATGGCGGAAAGTATGCGGGGAAATGGTTTTTTTTATACCCGCTTCGAGGGCCAGGTTCTTAATGATATAAAAGATCATGACCCTTGACAAAGCTGCGCCACGCTGGTTAAGGAATAGAAAATCTTCCTGTCCTTTTTTAATATTGACCTGGTTCCTTACATGTTCGCGGTATAGCTGTATATGTTTGATCGCTGATCCACCAATCGGTACCAGCCGTTCCCTGTCACCCTTTCCTAAGACCCGGATAAAACCTACATCCAGGAATAACTGGGAGATACGAAGGCCCACCGTCTCACTTACCCTTAATCCGCAGCTATACATGGTCTCCAGGATGGCCCTGTTTCTCTGACCTTCAGGTTTACTCAGGTCGATGCAGTTCATAATGCGGTCGATCTCTTCCACATTTAGTGTATCCGGCAGGGCCCTTTTCAATTTAGGCGCTTCCAGCAGGGTAGTGGGGTCTGTTGCTGTTATATTCTCCAGTAGACAATACCTGTAAAATGAACGGATGCCGGAGATGATCCGCGATTGGGAACCCGCCGCCATACCGATCTCTGCAATGGTCTTTATGAAATGCTGCAGGTCGGAGAGCGTGATGGCCGATGGTTCCTTCATTAATGAAGAGGAAAGCATCCATTGGGTAAAGATCTCCAGGTCGCGTTCGTAAGCCTCCACCGTATTCGAAGACAGGGATCTCTCCAACTGAAGATAGGCCCTGAATCCATTTTTATACGGCTCCCACATGCTTCGCGGATTTTATTGGTCGAAAAAAACTAAGGCAATTCCAGTTTGATCTTTTTCTGTAGTTCTTCCCATTTGTCGTTTAACCGTATCCTCACATAAATATTATCCCTGGTCACTTTTACCGAATCAAGGATATCATGAATGGCATCGTAATCCAGTTCAGTTGCCTGCCCAAAGGTCATCATAGCCTGCCTTCCTGTGGCGATCTCTTCCACATAAATATTTCCCCGGTCAGTATAGGCCAGCATACCTTCTTCCACACTGAATTTCTTATCGAAACTATTGATGCCACTGCTGCGTTTGCTATAGCTACCACTTTTTGTAATAGGGATCTTTACCTGGTATCCACGCCCGGTAATACAATCATTGAATAACAGGAATGCATAACTGGTATCCCTGAATAAACAACTGATAAAGGCGGGATTCAATTTCACATTGCTGTAACCCAGGTCCACTTTGCGGTAAAACCCCATACCATCATAAGTCCACAGGATACTGTCGATACCGCAATCCTGAGGTAAAAGGATGACCTCGGGTTTAAGGGGGTGGCTGCCTTTAAAGTGAATACTGTCTTTAATACATACAGTATCGCAAAAGCTTTGTGGCTTTCCTGAGGAGGTACCGCAGGATGTAAGTCCACTGATGATAAGGGCTGCTGCAAATAAAAAGAACATTGCTTTCATGGTCATAAATTGGTGATCAAAAATACTTAGAAGCACCCGATTTGCATCGTTTATATTATCTTCGGCGCATGACCAAAAACAGGATAGTAAATCTTCGAACATTCCGGGCGCTTGCCCGAACCAATCGCGCCAGGTACCGTCGTTTTCTTACCAAACTGGAGAATGGGCCTAAAAGAGGGATCGGTGCAATTGTAGCTGCCACAGAGAAAAAAGTATGGAAAGAAGTGGACTGCCTTTCCTGCGCGAACTGCTGCAAGACCATGACCCCTACTTTTACCAAGACCGATGTGAATCGTATTGCAAAACATTTGGACATGACGCCTGATGCGTTTCGCGCCAAGTGGCTGAAACAGGACCGTGGTGGTGATCGTGACTGGGTAAATAAGAAACAGGGCCCCTGCCAGTTTCTCAATCTGAAGGATAACAAATGCAGTATCTATGCTGTTCGTCCGGCAGATTGTTCCGGGTTCCCGCATCTTGCCAAAGACTTCCACGATTTCGTGCATATCCATAAGCAAAATGTGGAATACTGTCCGGCTTCTTATAAGCTGGTGGAAAAAATGTACGAGTCCCAGCATGATTTTGTAAAAAGCTGATCTACAGAAACACATCGCGGATCAAAAAGTATTCTGGCTCACGGTTCACAAAGATCGTAATAGCCAGTACATCGTATTGTATCCAGGCATAGCCAGGATGCCTTCTCAGGTAGATGCCTGCCACTCTTTGTATGGTCTTGAATTTTTTTCGGTTCACGGCTTGTTCAGGATGCCCAATGGTTGATTCTTTCCTTGTCTTCACTTCTATAAAATGAAGAAACGCTCCACGGTTGAACCGGTCATTTTCTCTTTCCTTCAATGCAATGATATCTATTTCATCATTGCCGATCTTCCAATTGCGTTCTACGATCCGGTAACCTTTATTTGTTAGCCAGGTCACTGCCAGTTCTTCACCCAACCGGCCAAGGTCATTATGCTCCGCCATATCACACTCACATTTTATTAACCGATTGAAAACGGGTACTATCTTTACAAGATATAAATTTTGATATGAATGCTGTTTACCCATTAAGTGGTACGGTGAAAAATTACGATTGGGGAGGGAAGGAGTTTATTCCTCATCTGCTGGGATCGGTTAACCGGGAAGGAAGGCCATTTGCTGAATACTGGATGGGTGTGCACCCTTCAGGCAGCAGTACCATAATGGAAAATGGCCATTGGGTTCCCCTTGCTGAACGCGCTGCTTCATTGCCCTTCCTGCTTAAACTGCTGGATGTAAAAAATATGTTGTCAATACAGGTGCATCCTGATAGTAAAGGGGCCAGAGAAGGGTTTGACCGGGAAAATCAGCTTGGTATTCCCCTGGATGCACCGTATCGAAATTACCGCGACCCTAACCATAAGCCGGAAATGATGGTGGCACTATCTGATTTCTGGTTGCTGCATGGATTCAGGCCCACTGAAGAAATGGTGGATGTACTTACCAATGTTTCTTTCTTAAACCAGTTCCTGAGGTTATTTACCGAGAAAGGTTATGAAGGACTTTACCATCACATCATGCGCTTAACGGTGCCGGAAATTGAAAACATACTGCTGCCTTTGAAGAATGAATTGTTGGCAGCAGCACCTGCCAATAAGGAAGAACCTGATTTCTGGGCGGCCAGGGCCTTTGCAATGAATGAAGGTGCCCACGCAGATGCGGGTTTATTCTCCATTTATTTATTCAACCTGGTCCATTTAAAAAAAGGGGAGGGTATTTTCCAGGGTGCCGGTTTGCCGCATGCCTACCTCGAAGGCCAGAATGTTGAGATCATGGCTAATTCGGATAATGTGCTAAGGGGAGGACTTACCAGCAAGAATGTGGATGTAACCGAATTGCTCCGCCATGTAAAATGCGAAGCTACTTATCCACATATCCTGGCCTGCGAACCAGGGCAAGCCTATTTTTCACCGGTGCCGGATTTTACCCTTCGTTCCATTCATTTTAATAAAGCGGATACAATGAATTGGTTTGCTGAAAAGGATGAGATCCTTCTGCTGACAGAGGGGAAGATCAGCCTGGAAGGGCTTATCCTTGGTATCGGGTCGCCCGCCGCTTTTATTAAAAAAGGTCATCACCTGCAGATGGAAGCCATGGAAAACGCTGTGATCTTCATTGCTTCCTGATCACCAGGGCCGGTGAAAAACTTGTGGTAACAGTAGGCGAATTTCTATTATTTTTGCTGTTCAACTATTGTCACATGAAGCTGAATTTACGCTCCGTCTTTTTCATGCTGTTATTGGTTTTGATGGCTACTGCATGCAAATTCTTTTTCGGTCCCGACCTGGCCTGGTCTGGTTTCTCTCCAGTCATTGCTATGGCGTTATTTTCAGGGTTCATTCTGCGTGGTAAAGACAGTTCATTCCTGATTCCCCTGGTCGCCCTTTTTGTAAGTGACCTGTTTATACATATTCTTTATGTAAATGACCTTTTTGCCTATGCAGGGTTTTATGGCGGTCAGTGGAAGAACTACCTGGTATTGCTTTCTGCAACGCTTATAGGTTGGTTATTTAAAGGCCGCAGTACTGGCTCACTGGTAGCCGGTGGGATCGCGGCACCTGCCATGTATTTCCTGGTTTCTAATTTTATGGTATGGACCGCAAATACAGAGACAGTATACGCAAAGTCTTTTTCCGGACTGATGACCTGTTATGAAGCGGGACTTCCCTTCTACAGAAATTCAATCCTGGCTATGCTTGTATTTCTTCCTTTGGTGATGGTCAGCTACAATTATATTACCAGGGAGAAATTACAGTTGAAACTGGCCTGATCATTTAATGCTGTTCTCATAACCTGTGTCTGCCAGCAGGGCAGACAGGGGACCATCGGCCGCTTCTGTGGCCAGTTCATCGCAACGATTATTGTTAGGGTTGTTGGCATGGCCTTTAACCCAGATGAATTTTAGGTGATGCAGTTTTGACAGTTCATGGAACTCCTTCCAGAGATCGGCATTTTTTTTACCTCCCTTGAATTCTGTGCGGATCCAATTCTTCAGCCATCCTTCTGAAAAGGCCTTTACTACATATTGGCTGTCGGAATAAATGGTAACCTTCAGCGAATTTCTTTTCAATGCTTTTAAGCCGGCGATCACAGCCATCAGTTCCATACGGTTATTGGTGGTAAGCCGGAAACCACCTGATATTTCTTTTCGATGCGTACCACTCATTAATATCACTCCATACCCACCAGGCCCGGGATTTCCCCGGGATGAGCCATCGGTGTACATGGTGATTGAAGACATGAGGAAGGTAGAGGGGTTTAGACCTGGAAAACGCCGGTGCGCATTGGTTTGATATCAGGGTTATGATCGGCGGCAGCTATACCTTCTGAAATATGTTTACGTGTATCAGCCGGATCGATGATGCCGTCTACCCAAAGTCGCGCGGCTGCATAATATGGGGAGGTTTGTTTATCGTACCTGTTCTTTATTTCGTTGAATAGTTTTGATTCCTCTTCGGCACTGATCTCTTTGCCTTTTGCTTTTCTCGAAGCCACCTCTATTTGCATCAGCGTTTTTGCGGCTGATTCCCCGCTCATCACAGCGATACGCGCCGAGGGCCAGGCATAAATGAAGCGGGGATCATAGGCTTTGCCGCACATGGCATAATTACCAGCTCCAAATGAATTACCGGTGATAATAGTGATCTTAGGTACTACCGAATTAGCAACAGCATTCACCATTTTTGCTCCATCTTTTATGATACCCGAGTGTTCGCTTCTGGAACCTACCATAAATCCGTTCACATCCTGCAGGAATACCAATGGTATCTTTTTCTGGTTGCAATTCAGGATGAACCTGGCCGCTTTATCTGCACTGTCATTATAGATCACGCCTCCCAATTGCATTTCAGGTGCTTCGGATTTTCCTGGCTTACCCGGACGCCTTGCCTTCACTACCAGTCGCTGGTTGGCAACTATACCTACGGCCCAGCCATCTATGCGACCATAGCCACAAACAATGGTTTTGCCATAATCTTCCTTGAATTGTTCGAATTCGGAATCATCCACCAGCCGCTCTATGATCTCCAGCACATCGTATTGTTTTCCATCAAGCGGGAAATAACCATATAATTCTTCTGGTTTCTTTTTGGGTTCAATAGGTTTGATCCGGTCAAAACCAGCGCGGGGTTTATCACCCATCAGGCTCATCATTTTTTTAATATGGTCCATGCATGCCTGCTCGGTACTGAATTTATAATCGGCTATACCGCTAACCTCTGTATGGGTAGATGCGCCACCAAGAGTTTCACTATCCACTTCTTCCCCGATAGCGGCTTTCACCAGGTAGGGGCCAGCAAGATAAATGGATCCATTTCCTTCCACCATTAATGTTTCATCGCTCATGATCGGTAAATAAGCGCCTCCTGCCACACATGGGCCCATTACTGCTGCGATCTGTGTAATTCCCATACCACTCATTACCGCGTTATTGCGGAAGATCCTTCCAAAATGTTCTTTATCCGGAAATATCTCATCCTGCATGGGAAGAAAAACCCCTGCGCTATCCACTAAATAAATAATGGGCAAATGATTTTCCATTGCGATCTCCTGCAGGCGAAGATTTTTTTTGCCCGTGATAGGAAACCAGGCCCCGGCTTTTACTGTTTGATCGTTGGCGATGATCACACACTGGCGACCACTGATATAGCCGGTACCGGCCACGGTTCCACCAGCCGGGCAGCCTCCCTGTTCGGGATACATATCAAAACCGGCAAATGCGCCGATCTCTATAAAAGGGCTATCCTTATCTACCAGGTAGGCAATGCGTTCCCTGGGAGTAAGCTTGTTCTTTTCTTTTTGTTTTTCTATGGCTTTTTTGCCGCCGCCTTCTGCGATCTTTTCCAAATGCTGGCGCATCTCACTTAGCGTGCGACGATACTGATCATCATTGCGATTAAATTCAATGTTCATTGGCAATTGCTTGTTCACGCAAAGATAGCGGAATACCTATCTTCTGCCCCTTGCACTTCGGTTGAATCCAAGGATAGCGTATGGCCTCACTGCTAAGGAAGGATCCATCATTTTACAAATGACCCATAGCGGAAAAAATATGAACTCGCTCTACTATTCCCCCGGTATTTGATTTAATCACCCATAATTATATTGGGGGCTGACTCCAAAGTAAGAACAGGCAGATCAGAAGCAATAAATGCGGGAGCAGGTTCCTTCTGATAGTTCTATTCATAAATTTGGATTTTACTGTTCGTAAAAAGAAATGCATGGTACATATGCTGTGCCATTAGTTTTATTTTCCTTCATGAACAGTAATATTCCGGGATGAGGAAATAACTCCTTGCTCTATGGCCTATCCTCTGGCAGCCTGTTGCAGGTTCGGGGGTATCTGGGCTTTGATGTCAGATACCAGGAATTCCGGGGGAGTAGCGTATTTGTTGATCAGCTCCTGGTATTTGATCTTCAGCGTTCGCTTGAATTGACCAAGGTAGCCGGGAATACGGACTCGTTCTTCTTCTACGGGTATGGCCTCGATGAGGTCGTTGCCGATGTACATCAGTAATTGCATAGGTAATGGATGATCTTACAAAGCAACTATTTTTTTTTTGCGCATACAATCCAAGAAGTACCTGATTTTGATTGGTATATTTACGTTTTGGCCGGATTCTCAGCGTATTTTACTTTCTGAATGGATTCTATTACACATATCGTTCTGGGCGCCGCTATAGGGGAGGCTTTTGCCGGTAAGAAACTTGGCAAACGGGCCATGTTCCTGGGTGCCGTAGCGCAAAGCCTTCCCGATATTGATTTTGTGGCTGGTGCATGGAACGGGACCGCTGAAAACCTGCTGGCGCACCGGGGTTTCACGCATTCATTTCTTTTTATCCTGCTCATGGCTCCTGTGCTTGGATTGGTGGCGGAAAGATGGCACCGGCCTCATAATATCTCGCTTTTGAAATGGTCGCTTTTCTTTGGAGTTAACGCGCTTATACACGTACTTATTGATGGAATGAATTCCTATGGCACCGGCTGGTTCGAACCATTCAGTCATGCCCGCATTTCTTATAATTGGATATTTGTTGCAGATCCTTTTTTTTCGGTCTGGCTGGCGATCGGTTTCATCATGCTGCTGGTATTGCGGAAAAAAAGCCCGCGCCGTATATTCTGGGTACGATTCGGGATCCTGCTCAGTTCAATTTACCTGCTCTATTGTGTTTCCAACAAATGGCAAACAGATAGGGCGGCCAGGCATTCCCTGGCAGTGGCCGGTATTCATTATTCAAAATATTTTACCACACCCACCGCCCTGAATAACTGGTTATGGTATATCGTGGCGGCTTCTGATAGCGGGTATTATATCGGCTATCGATCGGTATTCGATAAGAAGAAGGAGATAGACTTTCATTTTTACCCGCGTAATGAAAAATGGCTGGAGCCGGTTAAAGATGAAGAGGACCTACAACGACTGCTTCGTTTCGCGCAGGGATATTACACTGTGGAAAAAGAAGGGGAGGACCTTGTATTCAATGACCTTCGTTTTGGACAGGTGAATGGCTGGGATGACCTGAAAGCCCCGTTTGTATTCCATTACTATCTGGGAAAAGAAGGCAGCAATGATCTTGTTATCCAGAAAGGCCGATTCAGCGGTTTGAATGCACGCGTTCTTGGATCATTGATACGCAGAATAAAAGGGGAATGATCATTCTTCCTGCCGGAAATAAAAAGTAAAAAGTTTCAGCACATTATTGATGAAAAGGTAACAGACTTTCTGCCAAACCTTTCTCCAGAAACCGGTGGAGGTCTTGTAATTCTCGGCAGTGATCTTCCGGCATTTACTGGTGATGATCTGGTCCAGTTCTTTTTCCACCTCAGCTGCGAATTTCTTATCGCGAATATCAAGATTCAGTTCCAGGCTGGCATGAGCACTTATGTTATTCACGTTGTAGGACCCGATCGTGGCCCAGCTTCCATCAAACGCAGCCACCTTTGCATGAAGAATGGTAGGCTGGTACTCATATATTCCGATCCCTTTTTTCAGCATCCAGTCATATAAATATCTTTCCGCATTTTTGGAAACACTGATATCTGAAAGGCCGGCAAGGATCACCTGCACTTTTACCCCTCTTTTTACGGCAGCAGCCATCTGGCGACGGTATAAATTACCAGGTAAAAAATAACTGCACATGATCGTGATCCTGTTCTCCGCCTGGCGAAACATACCCAGGTAGCTATTATAGATCTGGTTCTTTCTTTTTACCCAGTCATTTCGCCTTACCCTGACCTCAGTTTGTTCCATTTCATCGATCTTATCATAGATTGTCTCCAGCAATTCTTCCGGAATGGAAGGAAGTTTTTTAGTGTTGGACCAGAGTTGCCGGCAGATCCTTAAAAGGCTGAGGGAAGCTTCCCCTTCGCAAAAAACAGCCATATCCATCCAGGCGGGTTCATCAGGCAGGTCATTGTATTTATCGCTTATATTTCGGCCCCCCACCAGTGAAAAAATACCATCTACCACCACAACCTTATGGTGCAATCGCCTTCCAAAATAAAAATGACGGCTTCTTAAAAGTGGTTCGAATCTTTTTACCGCGATGCCGGCCTCCTTCATTTCCGAAATGGATTGCCTGCTTAAACCCTGGGAAGCATAAGCGTCAATATGCAGGAATACCCCTACGCCACGCTTACTGGCGGCTTTCAGCGCATTTATCACCTGGCGGCCCGTGATATCATCCAGGAATATATAGAATTGGAGATGGATGGTCGATTCGCTTTTATTGATCAGGTCAATAAGCAATTCGAAGAAAAGCTTTCCCCCTTTTACAAGCTTTACCTTGTTGCGTTGGGTATAGTTGGCAATATTTGATGATCTACCTGCTGACATGTGTTTATTAAAGGTCTGAAAATTTTTGGCCGCTAATTTGTCCAAACTTATACTTTTGTCCCACAATACTTAATCGATTTTTGCTGCCATGACAAATTCCTATCACGACCTGGTCAAACAGACATTCAATTTTCCACAGGAAGGTATTGAAGTTGAGGATGGAAATCTTTACTTCAACGGACTTGATCTGCGGGCGCTTATTGCCAAATACGGCACACCTTTGAAACTGACCTACCTGCCGAAGATCGGCAGCCAGATCAAAAAGGCCAAGACCATGTTCGCGAACGCCTTTAAGAAGCATAAATATGAAGGCAAGTATTATTATTGTTATTGTACCAAAAGCTCTCATTTCAGTTTCATAGTGGAAGAAGCGCTGAAACAGGATATTCACCTTGAAACTTCCTACGCTTACGATATAGAGATCATCAAGAAATTATATGCCAAAAAGAAGATCAGCAAAGAAACCTATATCATTTGTAACGGGTTTAAGCAAAAAGGATATACCCGGCGCATCGCCAATCTTCTAAATTCCGGATTTCAGAACGTAATTCCTGTACTGGATAATAAAGAAGAACTGAAAGCCTATGCTACATCAGTAAAAGTCCCTTTTAAACTGGGTATACGGGTGGCCGCAGAAGAAGAGCCGAATTTTCCTTTTTATACTTCCAGGCTGGGTATAAGGGCAAAAGATGTGCTGGAATTTTATGTAGACCGGATAGAAGGTTATGAAAGCAAGTTCCAGCTGAAGATGTTGCACATTTTCCTCAATAAAGGCATCAAGGATGATATTTATTACTGGAGTGAGCTGAATAAAGTGATCAATCTTTATTGCCAGTTGAAGAAGATCTGCCCTGAGCTTGATTCCATCAATATTGGCGGGGGATTCCCGATCAAGCACTCTTTGGGTTTTGAATATGATTACCAGTTCATGATCAATGAGATCGTTCGGAATATAAAAACGGCCTGTAAGAAAGCGAAAGTGCCCATGCCGAATATCTTCACAGAATTTGGTTCCTATACAGTAGGAGAGAGCATGGCGCACATCTACAGCGTGATCATGGACAAAGTGCAGAACGACCGCGAACGCTGGTATATGATCGATTCTTCTTTTATTACTACACTGCCCGACACCTGGGGGATTGGAGAGAAGTTCCTGATGCTGCCCATCAATAAATGGGATCATGATTACCAGCGCGTGGTGCTTGGAGGCATTACCTGCGATAGCCACGATTATTATGATTCAGAAGAACATATCAATGAGGTGTTTCTTCCAAAAACCAATGGAGATAGTGAACCCCTGTATGTTGGATTTTTCCACACAGGGGCTTACCAGGATCAGATCAGCGGTTACGGTGGAATAAAACATTGCCTGATTCCATCTCCGCAGCACGTTATTGTGGGTCATGACCGTAACGGGAAGTTAGTCGACTGGGTCTATGCCAAACAACAAACGGCGCAGAGCATGCTGAAGATATTAGGATATAAATAGGTGAATGAGTGAATGTTTAATCTTTAAAGAAGCTTCACTCAACCCCTCAACCTCTCAACCTCAACCTCTATATCCCCGTCTCCACTCTTCATAATCCTGGCGGGTATAGCTAACATTCTTTATGTCGCGACTGTCGATATAAAATCGGTTATCATAACCTTTCCAGTAAATATATCCCCTGGTACTGGTATGGTAGAAGCGGCCATCATTGGTCTGCTTCATGGTGAAACCCGGGTAAGGGCTTACCACCAGAGCTACACGGTCGTATCTTGGGGCCGGGGCAGGCGGTGGTGGAGGTGGAAGCCGGCGTTCCTGGTAGGTAACATCCCGGTCGCGGTCATCTCGGTCATCCTTGTCTTTGTATTTTTTCTCTTTGGGATCTTTTTTCTTGTTGGCCCAAACCCGGCTGGGCTGGCAACTGGTGAACAGGGTGGCCAGGGCCATGGTACCGGCCATGAGCAGGATAAATTTTCGGTTCATGTGTTAGATTTTTATTGAAGAATGATGAAAAAAGATGTGGAATGGTTGTTTATTGCTGATCCCTTGATTTCTTTAACCTCACCGGGCTATTATCATAACTGCGCGCCACAGGATCATCTTTTTTAAGCGGCAATTTGGTCTCCGCAAGTATCACAGGCCCTGTATTCTTCACCGGCTCCTTATCGCTCGAAACTTTTATTGAATCCTTTTTAACAGCTGGAAATGTCTTTGAAAAATTATCCAGCGCTGTTGTACCATTACTGGTATCCCTGCCCATAATAGCATCTGTACTTACCCAGTTTGCCTTATCTGCCTCGGCTGTATCAATATCCAGAAAATGCAAAGCGGTAATAGCTGTATCAGGCGAATGTTCATTAAGTACCCTTGGCCGGAAGATCCTTGAACTGTAATCTTTACTGACCGCGCAACTCGCGGCCATAGCAACCAGTAGCATGATAGCTACCGCTTGTAATAATCTTCCTGTTTGCATGGCGCCTGTTTTTTATTTTCATCCAAAGCATTTGCCATAAAATCTTAAAAGGCTCATATATGAAAAAGTTTCTGATAGTATTAACAATGGTGCTGGCAAGCTGGAAAGGCATTGCCCAGGCAGCCGAGGATTCAGTAAAGCTGGCCGTAAATAAAATGTTCCTGGCTATGAAAAATGCAGACAGTACCAGCCTTCGGTCCTGTTTTTCCACTACAATGGTGCTGCAGACCATTTCCAGGAATAAGGAAGGGAATACCGTTGTCGTGAATGAAAGCGCGGATGAATTCATTGGCTCTATCCAACAGTTGTTACCCGGCGAGGCAGATGAAAGGATCAGTTTTGAAACGATCAGGATCGATGGTCCCCTGGCCATTGCCTGGACGCCCTATAAATTTTATTATAAAGGGAAATTCTCCCATTGCGGGGTCAATTCATTCCAGCTGGTTCGCTTTGAAGGAGAATGGAAAGTGCAATACATCATTGATACAAGAAGAAGGGTTGGTTGCGAGTAAAAAAGAAAACCCTCCGTTGAAACGGAGGGTTTAAACCAAAACCAACTGCTTATGAGAAAATTGTTATACGTATTTATTTTATTTCGATCTGTTTTGCTTCCGGCTTCAATACCGCTTTCTTAGGAAGATTCACCAGTAATATACCATTGACGTAATTAGCTTCGATTCCCGTTGCATCAATCTTTTCATCGATCGTGAAAGTTCTCTTAAAAGACCTGAATTGAAATTCCTTCCTCAGCAGTTTCTCATTCTCCTCTTTCAATTCCTCTTTTTTCTCGCCCGAGATCGTAAGAAGATCCTTTTCGAGATCGATCCTGAAATCCGTTTTTTCAAATCCCGGAGCTACCAGTTCTATTTGATAACCCGTTGCTGATTCTTTGACGTTGACCGGAACGGAAAACTTTTTGTTCCAATCGTTAAAATCTTGTTTAAGGATCGCAGGGAATTCATTCCATATCCCATCGATCATTTGTTCTGCCACACCGAGGTATGGCTTCCTGTTCATCTTTACGGTTAACATGGTGCTTTTGTTTTAATAGTTGAATAGTTTAATTATTCTTTGGCTGAACGGCAAATAGCATTCCATGCCATTTTTAGCTGAACACATGGCAGTTTCCGGATCTGTTACTGGACATTATTTCCGAATGACGGAAAAAAAGCTGACAAGATGGATCTAATACCACAGAGGGATTCAGGGCTCGGGCATTTTATGTAAATTTGCATTCTAAAAATTAATAGGACTATGTATCCAGCAGAGATCGTAATACCCATGAAGGAAGAGCTGACCGATAATGGTTTCACTGAATTGCTCAGTAGTGACGATGTAGAGGAACAAATGAAAAGATCAGGCACCACGCTGGTCATGCTTAATTCCGTTTGCGGTTGTTCCGCCGGTACGGCACGCCCCGGCACCCTGATGGCTGTTGCCAATACCGGCAAAAAGCCAGATTTTCTCACCACCAGTTTCGCCGGATTTGATCTGGAAGCAGTAAGCCAGCTGCGTAAACACCTGCTGCCTTACCCGCCTTCTTCTCCGGCCATTGCGCTGTTCAAGGATGGCGCCCTGGTTCATTACCTGGAGAGACACCATATTGAAGGCAGGTCGGCCCAAATGATCGCTCAGAACCTTATAGGAGCATTTGAGCAATATTGCTAAGGAAAGTGTAGGGTTGAGGGTTTAGGGTTTAGGGTTGAGCGTTTAGGATCAGGATCCGATTTTCAAAAGGAAGTCCTAAACCCTCAACCCTAAACCCTAAACATTTAATATATTCGCCGCCATGTATCCCAATTTATATTACGCATTTAAGGATCTTTTTGGTGTTGACTGGAAGTTCCTGCGCTTTGTGAATTCCTTCGGATTTTTTGTGGCCCTGGCCTTTATTATTGCCGCTATCTTCCTTTCCAAAGAACTCCAGCGCAAATCCCGCCAGGGATTGTTTCAACCTACCGAAATGCTGGTGACTGTTGGCGAGCCAGCCTCCATTTCTGAGATCCTGCTTAATTTTCTATTAGGGTTCATCCTTGGTTATAAGATAGTTGCCATGTTCATTTTAAATAGTGCTGCAACTGAAGATCCGCAGGCTTTTATTTTTTCCACGCTTGGTTCCTGGCCGGCAGGTATAGGACTTGGGTTGCTTTTTGGCGGCCTGAAATGGTATGAAAAAAACAAGACCAGGCTCCCTAAACCCGAAAAAAGAAATGTGCGAATCTGGCCCCAGGACAGGGTAGGAGAGATCACCATTATTGCCCTGGTATTTGGTTTATTGGGTGCCAAACTTTTCGACATTTTTGAGAATTGGGATGGGTTTTTAAAAGATCCTTCTTCTTATATATTTTCTCCTTCCGGACTTACCATGTATGGCGGCCTGATCTGCGCCGCGCTGGCTATATGGTTCTATGCATCCCGCCATAAGATCGGATTCTGGGCATTGAATGATGCCGCTGCCCCTGTTTTAATGCTGGCCTATGCTATTGGCCGTATCGGTTGCCAGGTGGCAGGCGATGGTGACTGGGGAATTGCCAGCGACCTGGCGAAAAAACCATCCTTCCTTCCAGATTGGATGTGGTCTTATACCTATCCGCATAATGTGAATAATGACGGGATTCCAATGGCAAACTGTTTTGAGCCAAAATTTTGCTTTCAATTACCCCATGGCGTATACCCAACTCCATTTTATGAAGTGATCGCCTGTTTCATTCTTTTCCTGATCCTCTGGTCTTTCAGGAAGAAATTAAAGGTGCCGGGCACTTTATTCGCACTATACCTGATGTTCAATGGGGTGGAGCGTTTTTTTATAGAGAAGATCAGGGTGAACCATCGCCTGGATAATTTCTTTGGGTTTCATCCAACCCAGGCAGAGGTGATTTCCAGCCTTCTTTTCCTTTCCGGACTGGTTCTGTGGATAACCCTGAGGGCCCGTTCTAAAAAGCCGGCTTCCCCTCCTGCAGTTTAATTTCCCGGAATGGCCTGTTAGTACTGTATATCAGACAGAAGTAGACCGTTGGGTACGGTTTTGGATTGATCTGCGTTAAGAAGCCCTCTAAATTGCAGGCTGTTGGTAATTTTTTGGCCCGATCGCTATGAGATACCGGCTTTAAAAGGTACTTTTGCAGATAGTCCGGGACGGTAAAAGAATAAGGGTTCAATTAACTATCCCTTTGCAACAGCTTGCAAACAAAGGCTGTCTATTGTACGTTCTACCATTAAATGATTTAATTTATGCGGCAGCTCAAAATCGCTACCCAGATCACCAACAGGGATTCGCAGGCAGTTGAGAAATATTTACAGGAGATTTCCAAAATACCAATGATCACGCCGGAAGAGGAAACAACCCTTGCTCAGCGTATCAAAATGTTCAACAGGAACCCGGTAGATTCCCAAAGAGCGCTGGATAAATTGGTACAGGCTAACCTTCGTTTCGTAGTTTCCGTAGCTAAACAATACCAGCACCAGGGACTT
The DNA here is from genome assembly GCA_016720565.1 of Chitinophagaceae bacterium. Taxonomy (GTDB): domain Bacteria; phylum Bacteroidota; class Bacteroidia; order Chitinophagales; family Chitinophagaceae; genus JJ008. Next base: position 1,001,272 of record JADKKJ010000001.1, on the reverse strand, counting down.
TCATTAAGCGACCTGATCAATGAGGGAAACCTTGGTTTGATCAAGGCTGCACAGCGTTTTGATGAGACCAAAGGGTTTAAATTCATTTCTTACGCCGTATGGTGGATCCGCCAGTCGATCCTGCAGGCTTTGGCCGAACAGGGACGGTTGGTTCGTCTTCCGCAGAATAAGATCGGAACCTACAACAAAGCAAATAAAGCCTACATGGCTTTTGAGCAGGAGCACGAAAGGGAACCATCTACAGAGGAACTTGCAGAATTGCTCGAAATGAGTGAAACGGAGATCAATAATATTTTCCAGTCGAATACCCGTCATACTTCTTTAGATGCCCCTGTGCATGAAGCGGAAGATGTGGCCATGGGCGACCTGCTGGAGGGAAGTGATGATACTGATGATGATGTGATGAAAGATTCACTTCGCAACGAGATACGTCGCGTTCTGAAATCATTAAGTCCCCGTGAGGCTGAGATCGTAAATGCCTATTTCGGCCTGGATGGTGAGAATGGCGTAACGATCGAACAGATCGGCCAGAAATACGACCTTACCAAAGAACGTATCCGTCAGATAAAGGAAAGAGCTATCAAACGTTTGCAAAAGGCCCGCTATAGCAGCGCCCTGAAAGCATACCTTGGTTAATGATACTAAGATGGGTTTAGTCCAAAAGGTCCTGGCGTAAGTCAGGACTTTTTAATTTTAACTGCTTAAAGAACAAATAAGAATCATCTGCGTTAATTTTATATATGCCTTACCGCTTTAGACTTCTCTTGGTACTGTGGGTCGCGCTGTTTACCGGCTGTGAAAGAAGCATAGACCTTAAACTGGACCAGACTGAGCCAAAACTGGTTGTGGAAGCTACGATCGAGAACGGTCAATTCCCCATTGTCATCCTTTCAAAAAGCCTCGACTTTTTTTCCCAGATAAATCCTGCAGTGATCTCACAGAGTTTTGTTCGAAGGGCGGATGTGTTTGTATCCAATGGCATCGTTTCCCATAAACTCCGGGAATACACTTACCAGGTGGCAGGCTATGACTTTTATTATTATTCCGCCAATGTACTCACCCCTTCCACTTTATTCCGAGGTGAATTGAATATGCGTTACGGACTTCGTATTGTAGTTGATGGAAAAGAATATACGGCCACTACTACCATTCCAGACACTACCCGCAAGATCGATACGCTTTATGCTAAACCAGCCCCTGCGGGAAATGATCCCCGGTTCAGGGCATTGATGGGAAGGTTTACCGACAGGCCGGGTCTGGGCGATTATGTTCGGTATTTTACTAAAAGGAACAGCGACCCTTTTTACCCGGGATTAAATTCTGTTTTTGATGATCAGATCATTGATGGCACCAGTTATGAGATACAGGTAGAAAGGGGGGTAGACAGAGGTTTTCCCATTGAAGACGGGTATTCTTATTTTAATGCAGGCGATACGGTGACGCTTAAACTTTCGAACATAGATAAACCCACCTATGATTTCTGGAGAACCATGGAGTTTGTTTTTGCCAACCAGGGCAATCCGTTTGGAACTCCCACCAAAGTGCTCAGTAATATCAGTGGGAACGCGCTTGGCTATTTTGGAGGATATGCTTCAAAATACCGGACCATCATTATTCCACGTTAAGCCTGTTTACACATCATCATTGGCCGTTTAGGCTTAAATTTGCCAATTCTTTATTGGAAAAGCTACTATACATGGAAAACGCTGAAAAAGTTCATTGCCTCATTATAGGATCAGGTCCGGCAGGATATACAGCAGCTATTTATGCTTCGCGCGCTAATTTAAAACCAGTTTTGTACCAGGGCATTCAACCTGGTGGCCAGCTCACCATTACCACCGAGGTGGAGAATTATCCCGGCTACCCGGAAGGAATACAGGGGCCAGATATGATGGTGGATTTTGAAAAACAGGCTAAACGAATGGGTGCTGATATTCGGTATGGTATTGCCACAAAAGTCGATTTTTCTTCCCAGCCCTATAAAGTGGAGATCGATGAGGAAAAATGGATCGAGGCCGATTCGGTGATCATTTCAACAGGAGCATCCGCCAAATGGCTGGGACTGGAAAGTGAGCAACGATTGAATGGTTATGGCGTAAGCGCCTGCGCTGTTTGTGACGGGTTCTTTTTCCGTAACAAGGAAGTGGCTATTGTAGGTGCAGGTGATACGGCTGCGGAGGAAGCACTTTACCTTTCTAAACTTTGCACCACCGTACACATGCTGATCCGTAAGGATGCTATGCGTGCGTCCAAAGTTATGCAGCAGCGTGTGTTCAATACACCAAACATTAAAGTTTACTGGAATACAACAACAGAAGAAGTGTTAGGAGATAAGCATGTAACGGCCATGCGTATAAGAAATACGAAGACCAGCGAAATTTCAGAAGTGCCGATCAGTGGCTTCTTTGTAGCCATAGGACATGAACCTAATTCTGGCATTTTCAAAGGCTGGCTGGATATGGATGAGGCTGGTTATATTCAAACTGTTCCGGGAACCTCCAGGACGAACCTGGAAGGGGTGTTTGCCGCAGGAGATGTGCAGGATAAGATCTATCGACAGGCAGTAACCGCTGCGGGCAGTGGTTGTATGGCCGCTTTGGATGCGGAACGCTGGCTGGGTGCTAAAGGGCTTCATTGATATGACGGAAAGCATGACCATAACATTAAATGACCTGAGGTTCTTCGGGTATCATGGATTATATCCGGAAGAGAAGATCACAGGAAATGAGTTCATGGTCGACCTGGAAGTTTCTTTTCATCCTGGGCAAGGCACGATCACAGGCATAGACGATACGATCAATTATGCAGGCATATATGAACTGGTAAAAAAACAAATGGATATTCCTGCAGCATTGCTGGAAACCCTGGCCATGGATATCAGCAATACTATCCATCATCATTTTTCCCAGGTCAATGCCATTACTGTTCACATCCGGAAAATGCATCCACCCATGGCATTTTTTGAAGGCAATGTAGGTGTACGTTATCAGCGTAGTTTTTAAGTCATGGAATCAACATCTTCCCTACAGGTACAGATATCCAACAGGGATATTTTAAAGATCGCATTGCCGATCTCCCTTGCATTGCTGGTACCGCAGATCAATTTTATTACGAATAATATTTTCGTAAGCGGGCTGGGAGAGACAGAGCTTGGAACAGCCGGTATCACCGGTGTATTTTACCTGATATTCGCATTGATTGGAAACGGACTCAATGCAGGCCTGCAGGGTTTGATGTCGCGTAAAGCAGGAGAGAATAATCCCGCCGCCATTGGGCAGCTATTTGTGCAGGGACTATGGGTAGCAATGATGTTCGCACTCACCGGGATCATTCTAACCGAACTTTTCGCACCGTATTTTCTTTCTTCCAGTCTACATTCCCCGAAGGTGTATGAAGAGGCCATGGATTTTTTACGCATCCGCGTTTGGGGCATTCCCTTTCTTTATATGTTCCAGATGGGCAATGCGCTGCTTGTAAGTACCAGCAACAGCAGGTATATGAAATATGGGTTCTGGGTGGAGGCCAGTCTTAATATCTTACTGGACTATGCGCTGATCTATGGGCATTTCGGGTTGCCGGCACTGGGTTTTAATGGCGCAGCCTATGCTTCTGTAATTGCGGAGGCAGCAGGTATGCTGGTGGTTGCCGGTATCATTTTCTTTAAAGGCTTTGATAAGCGTTTTGGCATCTTTGCGCATTACAGGTACCAGCCAAAGATCATTGCGGCCATATTCAAACAATCCTCGCCACTGGTAGTGCAATGGCTGATCAGTATCCTGGCCTGGCTGCTGTTTTATATTTTCATTGAGCATAAAGGGGAGAGGCCACTTGCTATCAGCAATACCATGCGAAATATATTTGGGCTTTTTGGCATTTTCGTCTGGTCTTTCGCCAGTACCACCAATTCAATGGTGAGTAATATCATTGGCCAGGGAAAGTCCGACCAGGTGATACGATTGATAAAAAAGATCATGTGGCTGAGTTTTGGTTTCACTTTTTTCCTTTGCAGCCTTATCAATATTTTCCCCGGCCTGTTCCTGGATATTTATGGCCGTGACCAGAGTTTTACCGCAGATGCCATTCCCGTGATCCGAATGGTGAGCATGGGTATCCTGCTCATGTCGTTTGCCACGGTATGGCTGAATGCGGTTACAGGCACAGGAAAAACCAGGGTGAACCTGGCCATAGAGATCATCGCCATCGTTTTTTATACGGCCTATATTTACCTGGTGTTAAGGGTATGGGACCTGAGCCTGGTTTGGGCCTGGGGTTCGGAATTGGTATACTGGTCATCTTTATTGATTCTCTCGTATGCCTATATCCGTTATGGCCGATGGAAATAACCATCTGATTTTTTTTAATTAACATTGCCTCCTTGAAACAATTATTTTATATAGGTGATCAATCTTCCTCCCGGAACGCTGAGCGACTTCTTCTGAGAATGGGAGAGTATTGGGCTGCCTTTGCTTATACCAATGAGGATGCTTCTGCGGTATACGAACTGGGCTATTTTACTGTTGATGAGTGGAATGAAAATGAACTGAACTGGATACATGATCGCCTGTTTCGACCTGCGGGTAAAGTACAGATTGGGTTGGATCATGGCGCTGGCCTCTTGCTTCCATCCGGAGTGCCAGGAACCGTTCTTGATATTGTTTCCGAAAGATCCGAAGGGCAGACCATTGTACAGGAGCCTGTGAATGGATGGCAATTGAATACCGTTTTCAGCATTTCCCCCCAGTTGCAGCATTGGGTCAATAATAAATTCCCGGAGGCAGGTACCATACACCAGCTGAGTGCTATGATGAAATTTGTTCCTTCCTCCCCCGGTGATGGAGTCATGTATCTTGACCTGCGCCAGAAAGACCTTCATTTACTGGCAGCTGCAAATGGACGTTTACTTTTATCCCAGCAATACCAGTATGAAGGATATGAGGATATTCTTTTTTACCTGCTACGCACCTGCGAACAATTCGGACTTAGCCAGGAGAAAGTAGCATTGAAACTATCAGGCCTCATTGATATAGAATCTTCGCTTTATAAGGAGCTTTACCAGTATTTTATCCTGGTGGAGCTTCGCGAGCCAGGCTGGCAGCTTCCTCCCAATGAGATCCCTTCCCATTATTTTACTTCTTTAAAAGACCTTTATTTATGCGTATCGTAGGAGGAGAGATGGGTGGCCGGCGTTTTGATCCGCCGAATAAGATGCCGCATACCAGGCCCACTACCGATATTGCCAAAGAAGGGCTTTTCAATATTCTCCAGAACCAGTTTGAATTTGAAGAACTCAAAACACTTGACCTGTTCGGGGGAACAGGGAATATTAGTTACGAGCTGGCCTCCCGCGGAGTAGAAGATCTGACCATTGTAGAAAAGGACCCGGTGATGTATGAGTTCATAACAAAAACAGCTGCTTCTTTTAAACTGGAAGGTTTAAAGGCCTTTAAAATGGATGTATTCAAATTCATTGAGAACTGCGATGATAAATACGATCTGATCTTTGCAGGCCCTCCTTATGCCCTCACCACCATCGATGACCTTCCGGTGAAGATCTTTGAAAAACAGTTACTAAAGAAGCAAGGTTGGTTCATACTCGAACATACGCCCCGCAACGATTATAAAGAATTTCCCTTTTACCTGAAGGAACGTAATTATGGCACTACGGTATTTTCTATTTTTGCAGAGAACAGGGATCAATGAATAAGAAACAATTAAGGGAAGCCTATAAGGCCAAACGCAGGGAACTCAGCGAAGCTCAGCGAATGCGAATGGATGACCTGATGCTGATACAGTTTCAGACGGTATCACTGCCCTTCCTCGAATACCTTTTCACCTACTGGCCCATTGAAGAAAATCACGAACCCAATACTCATATTTTTACTGAGTTCCTTCGCTTCAGGAATCCTGAGCTGAAGATCGCTTACCCGGTGATCGATACAGGATCCATAGAAATGAATGCCATCTTTACGGATGTGGACACGCCTTTTGAAAAAACCAGTTTTAATCTTTTTGAACCCCAGATAGGCGAACCTATCATGCCCGCCAGCTTCGACCTGGTATTTGTTCCGTTGCTCTGCGTAGATAAACAGGGGTATCGCGTTGGTTATGGAAAAGGGTATTATGATAAATACCTTTCACAATGCCGCTCCGATTGCCTGAAAATTGGATTCAGTTATTTTGACCCTGTGGAGTCCATCCCGGATAAGGCCGATTTTGATGTACCTTTGGATCTTTGTATCACTCCCGGGGCCGCTTATGTTTTCTAACTTCTTCCTGCGATCATTTCGCATATTGTTACTTCCATTTGCACTGCTTTACTGGGCGGGAGTAGCCCTGCGTAATTTTCTTTATGATAAAAAAATACTTGGTTCTGCCAGCTTTGGACTTCCCCTGATCTGTGTAGGCAACCTGGCCATTGGAGGAACAGGAAAATCGCCCATGGTGGAATGGCTGCTTACAAATCTTGGGAATGAGTTCCGCCTTGCAACGCTTAGCAGGGGATATAAAAGAAAGACCAGGGGATATGCATTGGCTAACGCTTCTTCCACTGCACTGGATATCGGGGACGAGCCCATGCAGTTTCACCTGAAATTCCCTGCCGTTCCTGTCGCTGTAGGAGAGGAAAGATTGCAGGCCATTCCTCAATTATTACATGACCATCCCGAAACAGAAGCGATCATCCTGGACGATGCCTTCCAGCATCGTAAAGTGGTGGCAGGATTGAACATTCTTCTTACCGAGCAATCGAATCTTTTCCGCTATGATTTTTATTTACCTACCGGCGACCTTCGCGACCTTAAAAGCAGTTATAGAAGGGCCCAGGTGATCATTGTGACCAAATGCCAGCCAGACCTTGATAAGGCTGAAGCTGCCAGGATCAGTAAGGTCATTAAGCCCCTGCCAGGGCAACAGGTATTTTTTACCAGCATCAGTTATGGGCAGCCCTATCATATCATTAATAAAGTGTCCGGCATACTGAATGCGGATACCGAGGTATTGCTGCTTACCGGAATAGCCAATCCAAAGCCATTGAAGAAATGGCTGGAAGACCATTGCCGTACCTACCAGATGATCCAGTATCCGGATCATCATATTTTTTCAATTGATGATCTGAAAGATATCCGCAAAAAATTCCACGAACTGGGTGGAAGAGACCGTATCATACTCACCACGGAAAAAGATGCGGTAAGGCTGGAAAAATTCAGCACGGATATTGAGCAGCTTCCGTTTTACGTGATACCTGTCACACACCAGTTTTTATTTGACCGATCCGGCGATTTCCGATCGCTGGTAGGCGATTTCATCCGTAACTTTAAGAAGAAGAACTAAAATGTAGCAATGGGAAGAAAAAACGCAAAGAAGAAGAAGAATAGCAGGGAAAAACCGGGAACCGTAGCATCCAACAATAAATTGCTGAAAGGCAGTTTGGAGATCACCAGGGCAGGAATGGGTTTTGTGACCATCGAAAACATGGAAACAGATATCCTGATCCGTCCGGGAGATTTTAATACCGCTTTACATGGTGACAAAGTGCTTGTCTCCATAAAGGAGATAAAGTCAGGTGGAAAAAGAATGCAGGGCGTTATACGTGAAGTGCTGACCCGGAAAAGAGTTGAGTTTATCGGTCACCTGGAATTTGCAAAACCCCGACCCGGAGAACCTGCTACAAAAACCTATGCATTTTTTATAGCCGACATGGACAAGCCTATGCCTGATATCTATATTCCACAGGGGCGGTTAAATGGCGCAAAAGATAAGGACAGGGTAGTGGTGCGTTTATTGAGTTGGGATAGTGGTGGCAAAAGGCCGGAAGGGGAAGTGATCAGTATACTGGGAGAAGAAAGCGGCCATGATGCCGCCATGAAAGAATTATTACTGGAGCAGGGTTTCTCCCTTGAATTTTCTGAGGATGCTCAGGAGGAATCCGCCCGTATTCCGGAACTTATCTCTGTTGATGAGATACGTTTGCGTAAGGACATGCGCGATGTGCTTACTTTTACCATCGATCCTGCAGATGCAAAAGATTTTGATGACGCTATTTCTATCCGGCCATTAAAAAATGGAGGATATGAGATCGGTGTGCATATTGCGGATGTGTCCCATTACCTTGAACAGGGAACTGAACTGGATAAAGAATCTTATCAGCGAGCCACTTCGGTTTATTTGCCCGACCGGGTGAATCCGATGCTGCCGGAGCATATCTCTAATTTTCTATGTTCCCTTCGACCAAAAGAAGATAAACTCACTTTCTCTGCTATTTTCCAACTTACGGAACGTGGAGAGGTTAAACAATACTGGCTGGGCCGGACGGTGATCCATTCCAACCACCGGTTTACCTATGAAGAAGTGCAGGCCATTATAGAGGAAAAAGACGGATTGTATAAAGATGAAATACTTCTGCTGAATGACTTTGCACAAAAAATGCGGAAGAAAAGATTCCAGCACGGGGCTATAAACTTTTCTTCCCAGGAGGTTAGATTCCGCCTGGATGATAAAGGCATTCCGGTTGGCATCATGGTCAAGGAAAGCAAAGAAGCACACCAGCTTATTGAAGAGTTCATGCTGCTGGCAAACCGAACCGTGGCGGAGAATATTTCCAAGATCAAGGTTAATGGCAAATCGCTTCCTTTCCCGTACCGGGTGCATGATGATCCTGATGAAGAAAAGCTGATCCCATTTGCGGCCTTCGCGAAAAAATTCGGCCATACGTTTGATACCAGCTCACCAGACCAGATCGCCATTTCCTTTAACCAGTTACTGAAGGATGTAAAAGGAAAACCTGAACAGCATGTGCTGGAGCAGTTAGGAATACGAACCATGTCGAAGGCAAAATATACCACTGATAACCTGGGCCATTATGGCCTTGGATTTACCAATTATTGCCATTTTACTTCCCCGATCAGAAGGTATCCGGATATTCTTGTGCATCGTATTCTTGCTGAAGTACTGGCCGGTGATATTCGTCCGGATAAAAAACTGGAAGAAAAATGCAAGCACTGCAGTGAAAGGGAGCGGGCCGCAATGGAAACAGAAAGGGCCGCGAACAAATATATGCAGGTGCTGTATATGAAAAATTATCTCGGCGAAGAGTTTGAAGGAGTGATCAGCGGAGTAGCTAGTTTTGGTTTTTGGGTGGAGACCATCGAACATAAATGTGAAGGACTGATCAGTGTGAATAGCCTGCTGGAATACGATGAGTTTCGCCATGTGGAAGAAGACTATTGCCTGGTGGGCAGACGAAGCGGTAAGAAATTCAGGATGGGAGATAAGGTTTGGATCAGGGTAGTGGCCGCCAATCTTACAAAAAGGCAACTCGATTATGAATGGATCGTGGCCGCTGAGATCGCTGCAGAGAAAACAGAGGAAGAGGTACCGAAGAAAAAAAGGAAAAAATAAACGCATAGGATAGATCATGCAATCATTTCAACTGCTTTCAGAAAAATTCGCACTGTATTTTGAAAAATGGCATTTCCCGGAAGAGCCGGCCACGCTTTACCAGCCAAATGAGTATTTCCTAAACATCGGTGGTAAAAGGATCCGCCCGGTGCTCTGCATGATGGGCAATGAATTATTTGATGAAATGAGATCGGATTCACTGCATGTAGGCGCAGCCATTGAATTGTTTCACAATTTCACATTGATACATGATGATATCATGGACAAGGCTCCCTTAAGAAGAGGGATGGAAACCGTTCATTCAAGGTTCGGCACCAATACAGCCATACTGGCGGGGGATGTGATGCTGGTGGCTGCCTATGAAGAACTGAATAAGATCTCCCTCGAATACCTGCGGCCCGTGCTTACGCTATTTAATCGCACCGCTAAAGAGGTTTGCGAAGGCCAGCAATATGATATGGATTATGAAAGCCGGAAACAGGTTAGCCAGGCTGAATACCTTAAAATGATCGAGTTAAAGACATCAGTGGCCATTGCTGCCAGTCTCCAGGCCGGTGCCATCATTGGCGGCTCAGGAGAAAGGAACCAGCACCTGGTCTATGAATTTGGCAGGAAACTCGGGATCGCTTTCCAGGTGCAGGATGATTACCTGGATGCTTTTGGCGACCCTGATAAGTTTGGTAAACAGGTAGGGGGAGATATACTATCCAATAAAAAAACTTTCCTGCTCATACATGCCATGGAAACCTGCACTCCTTCCCAGTTAAATGAGTTGAATGCATTAATGGAGGGCAACTCGGAGAATAAAGTAGACCGCATGCTGCAGCTTTACAGGGATTGCGGGGTAGATGAATGGGCCCTTGAACTGAAGAACCAGTACCTGAATGAAGCCTTCCAGCATTTAGAGGATGTAGCTGTATTGAGCCGTCGAAAAGAGCCGCTTAAAGAGCTGGCCTCTTTTCTGGTTAGCCGCGACCATTAGAGCTGATTTTTCAGTATTTTGATGCTCTAAACAAAGACCAATGCTACGTTCCCTGTTTCGAACCAAATCCATTGACTCATTAGTTAAGAATGCGGACCTGTCAGCTGATGATATTCATGCGCATGGATTGAAAAGGGTATTAGGTGTTCGAGACCTAACCTTTTTTGGCATCGCCGCTATTATCGGAGCCGGAAGCTTTAGCAGCCTGGGGGCGGCAGTGAATGCAGGTGGCCCTGGGGTGGTCTTACTGTTTGTGATCTGTGGTATTGCCTGTGGTTTTACCGCTTTCTGCTATGCCGAGTTCGCCAGCCGTATACCTGTTGCGGGCAGTGCCTATACCTACGCGTATGCTTCTTTTGGTGAATTCATGGCCTGGATCATAGGCTGGGCACTGCTGATGGAGTATTCTATTGGCAATATCTATGTAGCATTTTCCTGGAGTGATTATTTTACTTCGCTTTTGCACAGGCTGGATGTGCATATACCGGCTTATCTCACCTGTAGTTATCATGAGGCCGCACAGGCTATAAAAAATAATTCAGCAAGCGGCGAATTGCTTGATGCCTGGAACAACGCTCCGCTGCTGGGAGGCCTTCGAATGATAGTTGACCTGCCGGCGCTGATGATCAATTTATTGATCACCTACCTGGTTTACCGTGGGGTAAGGGAAAGCCGCAATTTTTCCAACGTAATGGTGATCCTGAAACTGGCAGTGGTGGCATTAGTGATCATTGTGGGTGGAGCGCTGATATTTTCACATGACCTTTTTCATAACTGGACGCCCATGAATGAAAAGGGAGTGACTGGTTTTATGCCCAATGGTTTTGGTGGGGTGATGTCTGCGGTAAGCGGGGTCTTTTTTGCTTATATAGGATTTGATGCGGTATCAGTACTTGCGGAAGAAAGTAAGAATCCGCAGCGTGATCTTCCCAGGGGTATGATCTGGTCGCTGATCATTTGCACCATCATTTATATTTTATTGTCGCTGGTACTTACAGGTGCTGTGGTTTATTCCAAATTTGCCAATGTAGGAGATCCCCTGGCCTTTATTTTTGAAAAGCAAAACCTGGATATTCCCTGGATGCAATTACTGGTAGCCTTCTGTGCAGTTATTGCTATGACCAGCGTCTTACTGGTATTTCAGATGGGCCAGCCCAGGATCTGGATGAGTATGAGTCGCGATGGACTCTTGCCTCCGGCCTTTCAGAAAATACATCCAAAGTTCCAAACTCCTTCATTTGCTACCATCGTAACGGGATTCCTGGTAGGCGTTCCGATCATTTTTACAGATAAGAGTTTTGTTCTTGATTTTACCAGCATAGGAACCCTCTTTGCTTTTGTGTTGGTATGCGGAGGTGTATTGCTGATCCCAAGAAGGGAGAAGGCGACCTCAGGCTTTAATATGCCCTTTATAAACAGCCGCTTTATATTCCCCTTGATGACGGTAGGTGCTATTGTTTTCATAAGTACACAGTACGATCATTATTTCACCGAACTTTTCAACGGAAATTTTGCCAACCACAGCAATGATGCAGACGCCAGCAGTTATTTCTTTCCAACACTGGCAGCCAAACTGAGTACCATCATATTCTGGGGACTCTGTATCCTTCTTTCTGTTTTAAGTTTCATTAAGAGTTTCTCACTAATCCCGCTTTTGGGGTTGGTCTCCTGCTGTTACCTGCTTACCGGTATGGCCGGCTCCAACTGGAAATGGTTCTTTGTGTGGTTCGCCATTGGAATGGTGCTGTATTTCCTTTATGGGTATAAGCATAGTAAGTTGAATAAGTGAATAGCTGCCTGCCGGTAGGCAGGGGTGAATTGGTGAATGGGTGAAAATGTGAGGCGATGAATATTTAACTTTGTGTGATGAAGTACCAGATAGGAGACCGTGTGCTGATCCTGCATTCCAATGAAGAGGCGGATATCATTGATATTATCAATGAAAAAATGCTGATGGTGGATGTGAAAGGAGTGAGTTTTCCGGTTTATATGGACCAGGTGGATTTCCCTTATTTCAAGAGGTTTACGGAAAAAAAGAGCCAGCCTTTTAAAAAGGATAAAAAATATGTGGACGATCTCCGAAAGGAAAAACCCTCACAGGAGAAAAGACAGGAAGATGGGGTTTGGCTGAGTTTTTTGCCGGTGATGGATACAGATGAATTCGGGGACCTTGTTGTAGAAGAACTGAAGATCCATTTGCTGAATCATACTTCACAGCCTTATTTATTCACGTACCAGCTGCATTATTTTGGCAAACCCGACCTTACGGTCAATAATACCCTGCATCCATTCGAGGATTTCTATTTACAGGATATACCATTCAGCTATTTAAATGATAGTCCCAGTTTTGAATTTGAATTCAGGCTGCCGGTTCCCGATAAAAAAAAGGCGGAGCATTTTGAATCACTGGTAAGACTGAAGCCAAAGCAATTATTCGCCCGGATAGAGGAGTTGAAACAAAAGAACCTCGCCAGTTTCACCCAGCTGTTATTTGAAAGATATCCTGACCGTGCAGTGGAAGATCTGGTAGAACCAGGCCGCCTGGCAGCAAAAGGGTATAAGGTTTATGAGGCCTCTAAGGCCCGTCAGCATCTTGAACCCGCGCGTTCGGTGGTTGACCTTCATATTGAAAAATTATCCAACGACTGGAAAGGCTTAAGCAATTATGAGATCCTGGATATTCAGTTAAAGGCATTTGAAAAATTCTATCATCTTGCCGTGGTACATCATTTCCCTTCCATGATCGTGATACATGGGGTGGGTGAGGGCGTGCTGCGCGACGAGATACATGATATACTTCGACTGAAAAAAGAGGTGGGTTCTTTTGTGAACCAGTATCATCCGGCCTATGGCTTTGGGGCGACGGAGATATTTTTTAAAAGTTAGGGGAATGGGTGAATAAGTGAATAGGTCAATGGTCAATGGCCTGATCGTTTGGGTGTTCAATCAACTTCTCAACCCCTCAACAGCTCAACTTTTCCTATCTTTGTTCCGCTATGATCCCGCTGTCGCTCTTCGTTCATTCGGAGGGAGGAAAGTCCGGACAGCACAGAGCAATGCACCCTGTGAATAACAGGGGATCCCGAAAGGGAGACAGAAAGTGCCACAGAAAATAACTGCCTCAAAGAACACATGTGTCTTCGGGGTGAGGGTGAAAATGTAGGGTAAGAGCCTACGGTGGTGAATAGTGATATTCATCGCGGGTAAACCTTGCATGCTGAAATGCCACGTATAGTACCGCCTGAGGGCTGCTCGCCCGATGGTACAGGGTAGGCAGATCGATCCCGTAGAGCAATCTTCGGGACAGATAAATGATGGCGGCCATGAAAATGGTAACAGGATCCGGCTTACGGATCATAGCATTTTTTTTATCTCGCCAGATGACCTGCCAGTTCCATCAGCCAGGCAATGCCCAGGTGAACCATTAAACCTCCAAAAATGGATCGGGTGTTATAAACCACAATACCCAGCAACATTCCTCCGAAATAAGAACTGATGCATTCTCCCAAAGGTTTTCCAAAATGGATCGTGCAATAGAAGCAGGCCATAGGGAGGATGGCTTTGGGGCCTGCATATTTGGCCAATGCCAGCACAAGAAACCCACGGAAGAAAAATTCTATGGTGATGAAATCACTGCCATAGGATAATTCGAAGAGCAGCTTATGCCACCAATGAAAATCCTTTTCATCAAAGATCCCTTCAATGTTCTGCAGTTTGGGATACATGGCCTGGAAATCGGGCTGTGTGGCTGCAAGGATCACCAGGGGAACCATAAAAGCCAGCATCCATAAATAGGGCGTCCAATCCAGTCCCTTTAACCTGGAGCCAAAGAATAGCTGGTCGTGCCGGAATATTTTCCCGATGAAAAAAAGGCTTGAACCAATGACCAAAAATAAGAATGGCCAGTAAATGATATGGTTCCAGTAATTATTCCATACCGGGTTATTGCTAACTAAAAAATGAGGCCTCACTGTCATTTTTACTGCGAACAGCAGGGGAGCTATCAGTAGTAACCAGGTCAGATCTTTCTTTAAGAGATCCTTATTTTCTAAATAAATGAACGCACAGGGTATTATCCAGGCCAGGGAGAAGATCATCACCCAGGAAATATAACGGGTAAGGAAGGGTTGTTCACTGATCTTTTTTTCCAGGCCTTCATGATAATTTAAGAAAACCAGAATGGCACAAAGCAAACTGGTTAGCAGCAACTGGGTTTTGCTGACAGTGCGGAAATATTCGCGGAAATAAGGGATGATCTTTTTCAAGCAGGCAAATCAATGGAAATATCCGGACATAAAAAAGCCCCCGAAGGGGCCGGGTGCAAATTGTATCGCACCTGTATCTTCTAACCCATTATTCAAAATGACAATAGAGCAGGGTGGAGACCTGGGCCATTTTCACATTAGGAGAACCTAATGGAGCCCTTTCCTGTACATAACGTACAACACCAACACCCGGTTTGATATAAAGCTGATCACGGCGATAGCTTCTTGCATTCTTATCGAAGTAGAGAAGGCCGTCATATTTAATACCATTCACAGTAATACCCTCTTTCATTTTAACAGTGCGACCCATTGCACCTGCATCTTCAAAATTGGTGAAGTAACGGGATGAATCTCCGGCACAAATGGCGAACTCGCTGTGCACATCCATTTGATCCTGGCTGAATAATCTTGGTTCCAGTTTAAAGAAAGCGGAATCATTCACGTACATCAGCTCAGGAAGACCGATGGAGATACTTGGTCTCCACCATACCAAACCATCGGTAACAGAACGCATACTGCTGCTGAATCGCAGCGTATCCACCTGGGCCTTTGAAAAAACACCATCTATAAAAAATGAATCCAGGTAGACCCAGTAATTACGGGTACTAATAGAGATCAGGCCACAGAATTTGTTTCCGCAGTTGTAATTCTGCACATCAGTCATTTGGTAAGAACGACCAGTTGGGTTGGCAGTCTGCGGAATGCAGGTCTCTGGCTGTTGTTTGGTAGGTTGCGTATTCGGAAGATCCTGCGCTGTTTCTTTTTTAGAACAGGCAGTTAATAATGCGCTCAGGGTTAATACGGTCACAACAGATTTCATCACGGTAATACTTTTAATAGGTATGGATCGGAGGGACAAAATAGAAACCGTTTTTGATAACTCATAATTCTACTAAGTAAATTCCCGTATCCACGCGACCGTATTTTCCGCAGAAAGCATGTATTTCAGCAACTTAGCTACTCAAAAAAAATAAAAAAAAATCCGGCTCGAGGCCGGATCTTAATATAAAAGACGTTTTTATTTCTTTTTATGGGTATCAAATTTCTTTGCTACCTGTACTCTGAACATGCCTGAAGGGAGGTAATAGTTGTTTGTACTGCTCTTTCCTTTGATCCAAAGTCCATTCCCGGTAAGGCTGCCTCCAAAGCTCCAGTTATCGCTGTTATAGCCGATGCCGGTCTTTAAAATAGCAGAAGGGGCGATACTGGTATTCTTAATATCACCAGAAGGGAAGCTTTCTGTTACCATATTTAGCTTAATATTTCCGATCAGTGAGGCCATGAAATAAAAATGTTTATTGGCAACAAGGGTAAAAGCATAACCTATACCTGGACCAACAGAAAAATAACGCATTTTGGTCATGCCCGCCTGGGGAAATCCAGCCTGTATCTTGGAAGGCACCAGGGCACTGTCTCCCTGTAAACTTCCGTAATATAATTCGCCTCCATAAAGAACCGATCCGGCAGATTTTTTCTGCCATTCATTTTGTACGATGGCGGCACGGTAGGAGAATTTTTCTTTATTAGGAACCTTATATGCTGCCACACCAAGTAATCTTTCCTTTATATCAGAACGAAAATAGTAGGCGGAGGGATTGCCATTTCCATAGCCTTTAGGATCTATATACATTCCTTTTGGCATTACCAGCATCAGGTCAACCGCCCATTTATGCGGGTAAAGGTGAAATTGAAAATCGAAGCCCTTGGTCTTTCCTTTTAACTTGGTATTTGTATTTATTGCTGAAAGTCCATAACCCACATTGAGTGAGTAATTATGATGGGTAACTCCAAAGCCCACATTCACTTTATGGTTGGCTTCGTAGTTAATATCCTTTGATCCATTATTGGATGGTATGAATACATGGGCGCTTTTTTGGCCTACATAGAATCTTCCGGTGACCTTATTCGGAAGCATTTCATAGTAATTGGAATCATGGGCGTATTTCTTGGCCAGTCTTTTTTCTTTTTTCTGGCCAAAACTTGTACCCATGACCAGGATTGCAGGAAGGATCAATACAATCCTTACCAAATTCGATTTTCTCATATTAGTTTTTGTTTTATGTATAAACTTAGTATAACTCTTTACCTGAATAGCCATCTCACTGACGAATCACAATTGGTTAACATTTAAAAAATGGGTACTTAAATCATTTTCACTATTAACGCTGAAACACCTTATTGAAGAAGGTGGTCATTTCTTTCCAGGACAAAGTATCCGCATTCTCATTGTAGGCCAGCGGCAGGTTGAATTTCTTTCCCCATTCCGTTGCCTGCGGATTGGTAAAAGAATGTGTTGCGCCGGGATAGGACACAAATATAAAATGGGCTCCTACCGAATCCATCTGTTCCTTAAAAATAGCCACTTCAGCCGGTAAAACAAATTTATCATCTTCTCCATGGCAAACCAGTACATCAGCCTTCATTCCCTTTACCGGGGGTATCACGGCCAGGTTTCCATGGAAGCTAACCACTCCCTTCAGGTCCTCTCCAAGTTTGGCCATATTGATCACCTGGGCTCCGCCGAAACAATAACCCATTGCACCCAGTTTGCTGCTATCTACCTGCATATAGGAGACCAATTTTGCTTTGGCCGCATCAAATCTTCTCTGGGCCATGGCCGGGTCCATATAAAATGGAGTGGCCAGTTTACCAGCGCTATCCGGATTATCGGCCTGTTTGCCATTGCCATAAAAATCAACCGCCATGGCCACATAACCCAATCCAGCCAGTTGTTTTATCCTGGATCTTACATAATCATTCACTCCCCACCATTCAGGAACCACCAGGATCCCGGGCCTTTTGTCTTTATGGTTTTCATCATAAGCGACATAGCTTTTCATTTCTATTCCATCACTGGTATAACTCACCTGTTCTTCTTTGATGGAAATTTTTTTATCTTCTGATTTTTCGCTTTCCTTATTCTTGCAGGAAATGACCGTAATGCCAAGAAGGAGGCAAATGCTGTATGCCGCTATTTGTTTCATAATTGAAGGTTTTGTTGCTCCAAAGATATTCAATAATGGCATATAGCGGCTAGTGGCTAACAGCTCAAAGCTCCTAGCTCATAGCTTCTTACATTCCCTTATCTTTGCGCCCATGACAACAGAAAAATTACAGGATATGCGGTCCCGCATTGCCGGGATAAGGAGGTTTCTTTGACGTCGAGAACCGACGATATAAAGTAGCTGAAGAAAAACAACTCACTCTTAGTCCCGGTTTCTGGGACGATAATAAGCGAGCCACAGAGATATTGAAAAGCATCAAGCTGAATGAATATTGGATCAACCTTTATGAATCAGTTGAGATGTCGGTAGAAGATTTTGCCATTCTTTTAGAATTCTGGAAATCCGGCGATGCTACCGAAGAAGAGACCCAGGAAGGGTTTGATAAGGCTATTAGCATGCTGGATGATGCCGAATTCAAAGCTACCCTGAATGAACCCGAAGATGAACTCCCTGCTGTTTTGCAGATCAATAGTGGTGCTGGTGGAACCGAAAGCCAGGACTGGTCGGAGATACTGGCCCGTATGTATCGTATGTACGGAGAGAAGCAGGGTTGGAAAGTGACTGAGCTGGATTGGCAATGGGGTGACGGGGCAGGTATCAAGACCTGTACCTACCAGTTTGACGGGCCATTCGCCTATGGATTTCTAAAAGCCGAATCCGGCGTTCATCGTCTGGTACGCATTTCACCGTTTGACAGTAATGCCCGCCGTCATACTTCATTCGCTTCTGTATTTGTTTATCCTCTTGTGGATGATACTATCCATATTGAAATAAAACCTGCGGATGTGAAAATGGAGACCTCCCGAAGTGGTGGTGCAGGTGGACAGAATGTAAATAAGGTTGAGACCAAAGTTCAGCTTACGCATATTCCCACCGGTATCGTGGTGGTTTGCCAGCAGGACCGTACGCAGTTAGGCAATCGCGAACTGGCCATGCAAATGTTACGCAGCAGGTTGTATGAAGAGGAACTGCGTAAGCGTAATGAACTCAAAGACGCCAAGAACGCCAAAAAGAAAAAGATCGAGTGGGGCAGCCAGATCAGAAGCTATGTTTTCCACCCCTATAAAATGATCAAAGACCATCGTACCGATTTCGAGGTGGGTAATGTGCAGCCTGTAATGGATGGTGAACTGGATGGATTTATTAAAGCCTATTTAATGAGCGAAAAAGATACAGAGGCATCTTAAATCTCCAGCTCCTGTAATTCTACCTACCTTAAATACTTCTTTTATTGGTTGAATTTTCATACGCCTGTAAGTATTAATAATTACAATATTTTAAAGAAGGGTGATAATTTGTTGTTGATGATCAGTCAACAAAAAAAATCGCCCCATGAAAAATTTTACCCGCTTTCTTTTATTCATTGGCAGTTATTTAGCGCTTTTATGGAGTAGCCGGTTGCATGCGCAAACCATGCAGTTTAATGTTGCCGATCCGGTCACCAGGCAAATGAAGGAAAGGCTCCGGCAAACGCTGAGGGAGAACAAGGACCAGATCCAGTTCATTCAAAATCATGGCCAATCGGATTTACCCGCATCTGTTATAGCTTATTTTACTACAGGAAATGAAACTGTATTCATAGAAAAGGACCGATTAAGGATAGTAATTACTGAAGGTCTGGATCCGAAATCAGTTAATTCGCTTAATCAACACCATTATAATAGTTTTCAGATCCAGTTTGCAGGAGCGCAGAACCTGGATCATATAGAATGGAATGACCCGAGGTCCACATTGAGAAGTTATATTAATGCCGGGAATTCCAGAATGATCAACAGCCGGGCCTACGGCGAAATAATTTTAAAACAGGTCTATCCAGGGATCGATCTTCGATTCTATAGCAGGGGTAAAGGGCACCTTGAATTTGATTGGATCATAATGCCGGGAGCCTCATACCAGCAGATCAGAATGCAATTTACCGGAGAGCAAAAACTTGGCCTCAATAAAGAAGGCGCGCTTACTGTTTCATTAGCCATGGGTGATTTTCACCTTCGCCTTCCTGAAAGTTATTATGTAACACCCGATGGTAAGCAACCTGCCAATATTCAATTTCAACTGCTTGCCAAAGGGCAGGTAGGTTTTAAATCCAGTCACTGGATGAGTATGGCTTATCCCCTGGTAATTGACCCTGATCTTTTATGGGGAACATTTTTTGATGGCGCAGATCCCGGATTTGATGAATACCTCTACGCCATACATTTTGATACGGCGCAACATTTACTTTATTGCGCCGGTGCTGCCAATATGCAGGTATCCTCCGTTTATGCTGCGGCGCTGGCCACTGCCTATGATAGTGTTTTTTCCGCTTCAACGGATGCACTTATTTATTCGTTAAGTGCCAATGGCGAAATAATAAATCATATCACCTACCTGGGAGGGGCAGGAGAGGATGTGGCCACCGGTATTTCCGTGGCCGATTCACTGGTCTATGTTTGCGGATATACAAATTCAACTGATCTGCCTATAAGCAAAGGGCCGGATAGTAGCGCTGTGCAGGCATTTGATTCTGTGTACCATGGTGCCAATGATGGATTTGTCGCTGTATTTAATGCAGCCCTTGATTCTCTTCGTTATTGTAGTTATTTGGGTGGGGATGGAAATGACCGGGCCCTGACGATACGCGCCTTGCCGGGAAAGAGTTTTTATATCAGTCTTTCTGTAAAAGATACATTACCGCTTGCAGATCCTGCCTATATAGTAAATGCATCAGATACGGTTTATGAAGGAGTTTCAGAGGCCTATATCGCCAGATTCGATTCCTTCAATATTTTAAGATTCGGTACCTATATAGGAGGGAACAGTGACGACCTGGTGAATGATTTCCAGTTGCTTTCAAATGGGTGCATTGTATTTACAGGATATACCAAACAGATAACAGAGGTTAATGGTTTTCTTCCCAATGGATCAGGGACGGATGTGTTATTTGGACGATTGAAAATTCCGGATTCAGGCGCTGTACAATTTGAACTGCTGGATAAATATGGCGGATCGGGCAGCGACCAGGGCTGGGGATTACTGAACCTGGGTGATTCTGTTTCCATTATTGTGGGACAAACCAGCAGCGCCAATTTCCCCTTAGGATCAGCTATTCCATTTCAATCGGTTAAGAATGCCGGAATTGATGGTTTCATCGCTAAAATTTATAATGATGGTAACACAGACCACAAAGCAAGTTTTGTGGGAGGTAATGATGATGATATTCTAGTTTCTGTAAGACCGGTGGTGGTAAATAACCGGGTGGCAATATTAGGTTTTGGAAGTACCAGGTCCGATGACCTGGCAACCAGGAATTTCAATGCGGGTAGTTTTTTTAGTGGCAGTAACAGTGGTGGACTGGATATGATGTTTGTGATCTCAGACCTGGACATGTCTCACAAATATTACCTGTCATATATCGGTGGCAGTAACAATGATTACCTGGGTATTACCGGTGCCCCGGTTGGGTCGAATCACCTTTATTATGAGCCCATGGATTCAGCCCTCTATGTGGGTACTACCACACATAGTAATCAATCTACGCATTTACCACTGTTCGTTGGCAGGGGACCTGCAGATTACATGAATTTAGGCGTACCTGTATTTGATCAGACAAAAAATAATGGGGCAAATGATACGCACGTAATTATCGCCATATCTACAAAAAGCCTTTTCTTTTTGTTACCCGTACAATGGGAAGACATACAGCTGCAGAAACTTCCAGACTGCAGCAGGCGCTTAAGCTGGAAGGCCATTCATGAGGAGGTGGTGGACAGGTATTGGATAGAGCGAAGCCCTGATGGCCTGAATTTTTCTAAGATCTCGGGATCCCTGAATCCGTTTTCTTCCAACCAGTATATAGACACTTGCACCAGTTTGAATACATCTTTTTTATATTATCGTATAGCAAGTATAGACCTCAACGGGAAATTAGCTTATAGTGCAGTTAAAAGATCTGCTGCATGCAATAGCTTCGGCTCCTTTAAAATTCT
Source organism: Chitinophagaceae bacterium (assembly GCA_016720565.1). Taxonomy (GTDB): domain Bacteria; phylum Bacteroidota; class Bacteroidia; order Chitinophagales; family Chitinophagaceae; genus JJ008. The sequence goes on along the minus strand of JADKKJ010000001.1, from coordinate 979,659 downwards.
GCCTACAATTGTAAAAGACCATATTAGCATTTACCAGAATGGCCCGGGAACCGGAGAGGAACAGCGGGTTTTGTTATCAGGATTAAATGGGAGAATCATTCAGCAGGATCGCATTCGATCAGGTAACCCTGAGCAGCAAATTTTTATACGGCCTGGCCTGGCTGGTGGGATATATTTATTGCAGGTAATGAACATGGATGGGGAAGTGATCTTTAACCAGAAACTCCTGATAATGCAACAGTAAATATGCTGACCATTTCCTAAGATCGACCATTATTCCTGGATCCGCCTGTTCAGGAAATAAAAAAGGCTGTTTCTATTGAAACAGCCTTTTTTATTAAGCAGGAATGTCTTAAGGTTTTACTCTTACAACAATCGAACGGGTTGCAACGCGCTTACCCTGTCCATTCACTAATTCAACAATATAAACACCAGAAGAAACATTTGTGCCAAGGTCTACTTCAATAGTGGAATAAGAATTACCCATTACAACTGTTCGCTCATAGTACTTAGCACCTTTTGAATCAAATACGCGGATCGTAGCTGATTCATTTGGCTGGTTGAAGAATCGAACGGTAAACTGGCCATTGTTCGGAATAGGATATACGTACAGATTATCCGAAGGCTGGGCGCTGATCGTTATTGTTCCGGATGTGGAGGTACAACCATTAGGATCTGTATAGGTCAGTTTATAGGTTCCTAACTGATCGACAGAGATTCCGCTTATACTGGAACCCGTATTTGATAGCAATACGTTATCCCTATACCAGGCATAGCTACCACCTGCAGGTGAAACGCTGGAACTTATGTTCAGGGTCTGGGCAGGAATAATAGCCGGCACTGCAGATGTTGACAGCGTTACTGATGGAAGCGGATTGATATAAAGCGTGGCGGCATTAGATATAACGGTGGTGCACAATCCATTTAATACGACGCGGAAGCTATTGGTGTTATTGGAGAAATCAACAGCATTCAAAGTATAGGACGAATTGGTGGCGCCTGCAATATTTACCCAACTGCTTCCATTCCAACTCTGCCACTGGTAGGTTAGGACATTGCTGGCGGTAACACTGAATAGTGCATTACTGCCTACACATACAAATTTGGTGACAGGGGCTGCACTGATCACTGGTAGCTGGCCATCGTTTACAGTTACCGTATAAGAGCAGATAGTAGTATTGCCAGCTGCATCCTTAACTGTATAGGTCAGGGTGGTTACGCCAATATTAAATACACGCGTTCCTGCATTGTTAATACCTGTTGTGGCAGATGATCCTGAAGTGGCACCGGTCATGGCCCAGCTTAATACAGTTACGGCGCAATTATCAGCAGTTGTTGGATTAGGGGTAGCGATAGTGGCTACACAGGCATTGGCATCAGTGTTCCTGGTAATATTTGCAGGACAGGCTATAGTTGGTGCCTGTGTATCATTTACCCTTACAGTGAAACTACAGTTGGCTGAACCACAAAGATTGCTGACAGTAACCGTCACTGTTGTTGTTCCAACGGGGAACACAGTTCCGGATGGAATAGAATAGGAAACCGTAGGTGCGGGTGAACCGCTCACTGTTAAGCCGGTATAGTTTACTGCAGCGCCACATAAACCTGTCGTATTGCTCACGGTGATATTTGCAGGACAGGTTACTATTTGAGCGCTGGTATTCACCGTTAGCGTGGCTGGATCAGATGTGACCAGGCCGGAACAATAAGTATCCATGATGCATCGATATTGATAGCCATTCATGGAAGCCGTAACTGCTGAAAGATTAAGCGTTGCGCTTGTGGCTCCGGGAATATCTGTAAAGGTTCCACCGCCATTAGTGCTAACCTGCCATTGGTACAACACGGCACCGCCTGACATTAATACGCTGAAAGAAGCATTTGAATTAGAGCAAACAGCAGTAGGCTGGGGTTGCTGCGCGATCGTAGAAGGATTACATGGAGGGATCTTTGCGGTCCATAGGCCACGTCCATGCGTACCTGCTACAATAGTGGAATCGCTGGTCCGGATGTTGAGCTGGTCAACACGTATCGCAGGGAACCCATTTTCAGGTAGCCAAACCGTACTGGCACCATTGATCCTGGTTGTAGTGAACACTCCAGCTTCAGTTGCCAGGTATATCTTATTATTATCGCCTGGCTCAAACAGGGCCCAGCGTACGGGCATATTTGGAAGATTACCATCAATGGCAGCCCAGTTTGTTCCACCATCTGTTGTTATCCAAACATTGTCCACTCCATAATTAGAGAATACGGCTATGATATTATTGTCATCGGTTCCTACGTTTACGCAGTTTACTGTTCCCACAGGGAAGGAAGCATTGCTGATCTGCGTAGTGTTCGCATCGATGGTTGCATTGGTAACCGTATTGGCATTTTCCATACGGAAGACCTTGCCATTATTTGTACCAAAGAACAGACGGTTGGTAGTATAGGGCGAAACTTTTAAGGAGGTAAGTGAAACTGAAGATCCTCCAAGCGTTGCAGAAGCGAACGTTAATACAGTGGTGGTGTTTGCTGTATTTGCATTCGGCCAGCGACGGATCTGGCTCAGAGGTCCCTGGCTGCAGTACATGATGTTCTGTGCATCATCATAATCAAATGGGTTTACAAAAAGGCCCTGGCTGGAAGAAGCATTTACTGAACCCCATGAAGTTCCGCCATTTGTAGTTCTCCTGTATTGATTGTATACATAACTGCCGAACTGGATCAATGGATTCAACTGGTTTATATGTACCATACATCCATCTCCGCCGGTTACCTCGATAGAATAATTAAGGCCCGGTTGCCTTAACTGGTGTGTTCCATTATCCTGTGCACCTGCAAGCAGAACCGGTGAACCTGCTGTAGGATGGATATCCCCACTATAAAATTGTTTGATGGCGAGGTTGCGGTTCTTTGAAACAAAGGTGCTTCCGTTGTTATTTGAATAAAACAATCCACCATCAGTAGCCATTAACATTCGGGTCTCACCATTGGTGATCCAGTATTGATGATTATGCTGGTCTGCGTGTACATAGGGAGAAGTGGAAACCCAGTTGGTGAATTTGGTCCAGTTGGCACCACTATTGATTGAACGGTAAGCATCCAAACCTCCGGCGATCAATTCATTTGTGTTGCCTGGATTGATGGCCATACAGATGCTGTACCAACCCTGGCCAGAACCTAATCCAGAAGGCATGATGGTGGTATTGGATTTGACCCAGGTAGCACCGCCGTCAATTGATTTATAGCAGCTATCTGTATTGTAGGCTGTATTGATGGTGATGGCATAAAGTACTTCGCCTAATACAGCCATTTCAGTTCTTATTGCGGGGAAACCTGAGCTGCGGAAACCTGTGCTGGATGTCCAGCCAGCAGGCGTTACTGTAGCTGGATTAGCTGTATAACGATGGTTCACGAGATTATTGAATACGACGCCTGATGAATTTGCGCCAATATAACCGAACATGGCATTCAATTTACCACTGGAAGTAAACTCAAAATCGGTGCAGGTCAGGTTATTTGCAGTAAGGTCGTTAGGCGTAATATCTGTCCAGCTACTACCTCCGTCCTTTGAGCGATATAGACCCTGGGTTTGAATTACGGGCACATTGGTGATGCGGGTTGCCAAGTATACATTACCTGAGGCGTCGCAACCCACCTTATAATTACGAAGGAAATTAGAGGTGGATGGGAGTTTGGTAAAACTCAAACCGCCATTGGTGCTTTTGTATACTCCGTCTCCATAAACCGCATCAGCATTACTGGTTGGTTCACCAGTAGCTACATAGATGACCAGCGGGTTTGTTGGGTCCTGGCAAATAGAACTGATAGCCTGGTTCTGAATATCTGTGGATACACAGGTCCAGTTTGGAATAGTACTCAGGAAGTTGTTACAGCGCCAAACTCCTCCTGCCACACCCCCGGTGATCACCGTATTACCAGTTGGATCATTCAAGGTATCCCATAATACTGCACGAATACGGCCGGAAGTGTGACCGCCTGCAGTACTGCCTGTACCGCCACCTCGCCCGTTTCCATTGGAAGGGCCCACACTATCGAAAATTGGTCCTCGTTCTTCCCAGTTAAGCGGGAGATAATTTCGGCTGACTGATGAGATCTGTCGCATGGCCATTGTTCGCTCAACTGCGCTTTGAAGCAGGTTGTAAGGAACATAACCCAATGAAGGGTCTTTCATTTTTTCTGCTTCCTGCAATTCTCTTGCAAAAGCATTGTCGTAAGAGTCTTTTCCCTCACGTTTTTTTTCCTCCTGTAATGCTCTTTTCGAACTCAGGCAGGAATAAAGAAGAACGGCCGTAAAAAGGAATAGTAAAATTCTTTTCATATTGTTTTACCGGTTAAGCTTTTAGAATAATTGTTTCCTAATTCTCGTATGGGGCAAGATAAGGATTACTATATTGTTGGCCTTTACCAGGCACAGGATTTTTTCCACGAGTGGAACCTACTTATCACCATGGTTATGATGGTTTTAACCGGGAAAATTATTGGTGTTTAATGCCAGTTCCGGGTTTTTATAACCTTCTTACAATACCAGTATCTTTGTTGCCTGCAAAAGCAAAAAATTTAAGTTATGAACCTTGGATATTTCAGCTACCCGATGCCCGTAAATGAACCCGTCCTTTCCTACGCACCGGGTTCTCCGGAAAGAAAAACATTGAAGGCCGTGCTGGCTGAATTAAAATCGGAGCAGGTAGATGTTCCCATGTATATAGGTGGCAAGGAGGTACGCACCAATAAACTGGGTGAACTGCATCCTCCGCATGAAACAGCACATCTGTTGGGTAGATATCATAAAGGGGAAGAGAAACATGTAACCCAGGCCATTGATGCCGCATTGGCGGCCCATGCTTCCTGGTCGTCCATGAACTGGGAAACAAGGGCGAATATATTTTTGAGGGCCGCAGACCTGCTGGCCACAAAATATCGCCCCTACATCAATGGTACCACCATGCTGGGGCAAAGCAAGAATGCCTTCCAGGCTGAGATCGATGCGGCCTGTGAGCTCATCGATTTTCTTCGCTTCAATGTTCATTTTCTTTCTGAGATCTATAAGCAACAACCTATCAGCAGCCCGGGTATGCATAACAGGATGGAGTATCGTCCCCTGGAAGGATTTGTACTGGCAGTGACCCCATTCAATTTCACGGCCATTGGGGGAAACCTTCCTGCCAGCGCGGCCATGTGCGGGAATGTGGTGGTATGGAAATGCGCAAACACACAGATCTATTCCGCGCAGATGTTCATGCGTATCCTTAAGGAGGCCGGACTTCCTGATGGCGTGATCAACCTGATCTATGTTGATGGACCAACTATTGGAAAAGTTTGCTTCAATCACCGTGAATTCGCTGGTGTGCATTTTACCGGCTCTACCGGTGTATTCAATAATATGTGGGAGACCATTGGGAAAAATATGGCCAACTACCGTTCTTATCCAAGAATTGTAGGGGAGACCGGAGGTAAGGATTTCGTGATCGCGCATAAAAGCGCTGATCCGGATGCAGTGGTCACTGCCTTATTGAGAGGGGCATTTGAATACCAGGGACAGAAATGTTCGGCGGCATCCAGGGCTTATATCCCTTCCAATATGGCCGAAGAGGTGAAGAAAAAACTGATCGCAGGGGTGAAGAGTTTTAAAATGGGAACCGTGGAAGATTTCAGCAATTTTGTGAACGCGGTGATCGATGAAAAAAGCTTTAATAGCATCAAAAGATATATCGAAAATGCGAAGAAAGATCCTAAAGCGGAGATATGGGTGGGCGGTAAATGCGACAGCAAACAAGGCTGGTTCGTTCAGCCAACCATTATTGAGGCGAAGAACCCGAAATATGTGACCATGTGCGAGGAGATCTTCGGCCCTGTGCTTACTGTATATATTTATTCTGCCAATAGTTTTGAGAAAACACTGGAACTGGTGGATACCACTTCACCATATGCATTGACAGGTGCGGTACTGGCTAAAGATCGTGCCGCCATTGAACTGGCCACCGATAAGCTAAGAAATGCAGCGGGTAATTTTTATATTAATGATAAGCCGACCGGGGCCGTAGTGGGACAACAACCATTTGGCGGTGCCAGGGGCAGCGGAACCAATGATAAAGCAGGAAGTATCCTCAACCTTTATCGCTGGTTAAGCGCAAGAACCATCAAGGAAACCTTCAACTCCCCGGTGGATTATGCTTATCCTTTTATGGCTGAAAAATAAGCTAGCCTTTATTCCTTATTTTCGTTTTATGCAAGTCCTGCTGTCTCATTCAAAACTTAAAGAACTGATCTCCTCCCTGGCAAAACAGCTGGTGGAAAAACATGGCTCTTTAAATGAGGTGGCCCTGGTGGGAATTCAGCAGGGTGGGGTGGCCATTGCCGATGAGTTGGTGGTCGCTATCAGGAAACAGGATCCGGAGGCTAAGTTTGAATATGGCCAGCTGGATATTACTTTTTACAGGGATGATATTCGAAAAAACATTCTAACTCCTGACAGGATGAACCTGCCTTTTGCGGTAGAGGACAAGACCGTCATTCTTATTGATGATGTTTTATTTACGGGCAGAACCATCAAGGCAGCCCTGGATGTGCTGCTTGATTACGGACGCCCGGGAAAGGTGGAATTATGTGTGCTGGTTGACCGGAAAGAACACCGCCAGTTCCCCATTCAGGCGGATTTTGTAGGACAGGCCTTTGAAACCGACCGAAAAGACAAGATCAAATTGGTAAACGACGAAAAGGGAAATAAACAAGTAGTCCTGATTACCGGTTAATTTCTCTAAATTCGCTTTTTAATGCAACTATCCACACGACACCTGCTGGGCATTAAAGATCTCACCCAGGAAGATATTTCCCTGATCCTATCTACTGCTGAACAATTTAAAGAAGTCTTACAGCGACCTGTAAAAAAGGTTCCTTCACTGAGGGATGTGACCATTGTCAACCTTTTTTACGAAAATTCAACCCGCACCCGTTTCTCTTTTGAACTGGCTGAAAAAAGGTTAAGCGCCGACACTATCAATTTCGCCGCTTCTACCTCTTCTGCAGCTAAGGGAGAAACACTTTTGGATACGGTGAGGAACATCCTTTCCATGAAAGTGGATATGGTGGTGATGCGCCATAGCGCCAGCGGAGCCCCGCATTTTCTTTCACAGCATGTACCAGCAGCCATTATCAATGCCGGTGACGGTATCAATGAACACCCCACGCAGGCCCTGCTGGATGCCTTCTCCATAAAGGAAAGCACGGGTGGACTGGAAGGAAAAAAGATCGCTATCATAGGAGATATCATGCATAGCCGGGTGGCCCAGAGTAATGTATACCTGCTGAATAAAATGGGAGCTAAGGTCACGGTATGTGGCCCGCCAACACTAATACCGAAATATGCTGCGGAGGCATGGGGGGTAGAGGTTAATTATAATTTGAAAGAAACCCTGGAATGGTGTGATGTGGCCAATGTGCTTAGGATTCAATTGGAGCGGCAGAACCAGCCTCTGTTTTCTTCATTAAGGGAATACCGGATATCCTATGGTATCAACAGGCAACTGCTGGATTCATTGCAGAAAGAGATTGTGATCATGCATCCCGGTCCTATAAACAGGGGCGTTGAGCTGGATTCTGATGTGGCCGACAGCAAACAAGCCATCATCCTGCAGCAGGTGGAGAATGGAGTGGCCGTAAGAATGGCTGTCTTATATCTTTTGTCCGGACGAAACTAATTACTCATTCCGGAAGCCCCGGAAAAAATGCAAACCATGCGTATATGCCTGTTTCCGGGAACCTTTGATCCAGTTACACTGGGCCATGTAGACATTATCAATCGTGCCCTTCCATTATTCGACAAGATCATTGTTGGTATTGGTTTGAATACGGCCAAGACGCCTATGTTTACCCCGGAAAAAAGAGCCGAATGGGTAAGGGAGATATATAAAGATGAGGAAAGGGTGGAGTGTGCGATCTATGAAGGGCTAACCATTGATTTTTGCCGTAAGATCGGGGCGAAATTCATCCTGAGAGGGATACGTTACGTTTCTGATTTTGAATATGAAAAGACAATTGCAGATGCTAACCGCACCCTCGATAAGACCATTGAAACGGTATTCCTTACCTGTGAACCCAAATACACCTCGGTTGCTTCCACGATCGTAAGGGATATCATCCGCAATAATGGAGATTCATCCCATTTCCTGCCAGATGTAGTGTTCCGTACCCTTAAATAGGTTAGCTGAAAGGCCTTAACACATCCACCACGGAAGGGAAACTCTTATCAAAATAATGTTTCAGCTGGGATGGCTTTACCCATTTGGCTTCATGGATATCTTCTTCCGCCTGTGGTATCAATTCCTGTTGGCCATTTACTTCCATACTGTACCAGTGGGATTCTTTTAAAATGAATTTGGTGCCCTCATGGTAGGTGTGATAACTGATCTGCAAAGGCTGTATCAGTGAAATATTTTTCAAACCGGTCTCTTCTTCCACCTCGCGTACTGCGCAGCTCTCCATTTTCTCGCCCTTATCCAGTTTTCCCTTAGGCAGGTCCCATTTTCCCCTGCGGAATATCAACAGCAATTCCTTTTTTTCATTCATCACCAGGCCACCGGCGGCTAACACGATCGTAAACTTTTTATAGAATGCTTTTCTTAATTCTTCCAGGTCGGGGTGAAAGAATACCCCCGCATGGATCTTTTGCTGCTGCATCTCATGTATCATGGCATTCACCGAATGCGTATCCAGTTCATCAATGAATACGGTATCCTCATGGTGAAGATATTCCTGTACATGGTCATCCACTTCATCGCATAGAAACAGGGGCTTTTCGCCAAAATAGATCTTAATATACATGTGGGTACAAGATACAAAAAGCGGCGAGGAAAATAGATGACATAGCGGTCAGTTCTTAACTTCGCTTCATGACCGATGCAAAACTCATTGCCGAAAAACTACTGCAGGCTGCTGCTGTTAAGCTTAGTCCTGAACAACCTTTTACCTGGGCCAGTGGATGGAAAAGTCCCATCTATTGCGATAACCGCCGACTTTTATCCTTTCCTTATATCCGTGAGCATATAAAATCGGAGATGTGCAATATCATCTTTGAAAAATTCCCTGAAGCAGCATTACTGGCAGGCGTGGCTACCGCAGGCATTGCCTGGGGTGCGATGGCGGCCGATCAGTTAAAACTGCCTTACATCTACGTACGGCCCAAACCCAAAGAACATGGACTGGGTAACCAGATAGAGGGATATTTCGAAAAAGGGCAGCAAACCGTGGTCATTGAAGACCTGGTCTCTACCGGGAAAAGCAGTTTGCAGGTGGTGGATGTACTAAAAAAGGAGGGATTGAACGTTATAGGGATGGTTTCCATATTCAATTATGGATTCCCGGTTGCAACCCAGGCCTTCGAGGCGGCATCTTTGAGATATTATTCCTTGACAGACTATTCCAGCCTGATCGAACTGGCCATCGACAAGGGAATTGTGAGTAAGGATCAGTTGGAAACACTGATGAAATGGAGAGAAGGGCCAGGACAATGGGGGGAGAAGAGGTAGGATTCCCATAACATTCCCATTACTTTAGTATTAGATTAGGTATGGCTTCCTAAAATCATCATATATGAAATTTACTTCAAGATTACTGATCTTGCTGGCCCTTGTGATGGGCATACAGGCTGTATCAAATGCCCAGACAAAGGCAGTATTGACCGCCACTATAAAGACTCCGGGGGCTTTATGCGATAATTGTAAGAAAAGGATAGAGGCCTATGTTAAGCCTTATGATGGTATCATAGAGATCAATGTCAATTACAGGAAGGGGGAAACCAAGGTCAAATATATTACGGACCGGATCAATATTGAGGAGATCAAGGCCTATATTGCCAACGTGGGATACGACGCGGACGATGTACTGGCGTCGGAAGATGCCTATAAAAGATTACCCACTACCTGTAAGAAGGCGGAAGATGGAGGCACCCATCCCAAACCTAAATTAGTACCTGCGCCTCAGCAGTGATCAGCGAATCAATTTCTTTAGCTGCTGCATTCCTGAATACCGGATAGGGTAGTTCATATACACACCTGCCTTGCCTAATTTTGCGTTCCCTTCAATACGCAGCTGCACTTCTTTGCTTCCAGCCAGTAAAAGGCTATTCCTTATTAACTGTTCCATATTCAGCTCCAGTTTTATAGGTAGCGCAAACTCTCCCTCGGAGGGAACTTTCACCAGGGTATCCAGGCTAAAATGGCCCAGGTAGTTTTCTGCCAGCCAGGCATCCCCTTCCGCTTTTTTGATCTTTACCCCTGTTTTGTTCGGGTTATAATACCGCAGGTCCATGCCCAGGCTGCTGTGATTTAGCCCAAGGTTATCCACAGTAAGGTTCTCCACGTACCGGAATTCCGGCGCCCGGAAAGCCCTGCAGGAGCTGATCATCATCCATAATAAGAGGGTAGGGTATATCCAATTTTTCATACCTGTGCTGGCTATTTTAGTAGGTAAACTACCCAAAAATCAGGCTAAAATATTTAGAATTTGACTGTTTTAAGCAAAGTTTAATATTGGCAAAATATTTAGTATTTAAAAAAATACATATACTATTGTATATCATCTAAGTATATTGTTTATATAATATTAAATAAGTGAAATTTAAATGAATAAATTTCGTCAAAACAGTCGGTTGAACGAAGCCTTAAACAAAATTATTTTGTTAATGTTATTTAATTGAAATTCATTTAATTATGATGTATGTCTAAAATTTATAAGCAATAAACAGAACCCATCTGATTTTTTGTTCATATTTCTGAAACATCATTCACCTGTTGCTGGGAAAAGAAGAGGGCCTGTGACCCTGGAGGGGGTACGTTTCCATGGGTTTTAAAAATGCCACTGCTGTTTTTGGACCCAAGCAGTTTTGGGTCAGGCATTTGGGCAGGCCAAAGGATCCTTGGTATGTGGCAAAAATGCCATTCAAATACAGCAGGATTTATTTAAATTCGACGTCTGTAAATACAACCCCCAAGCCAAAGCCCACCAATGCGAAAATTTTACCTGTACTCTACACTGGGACTAGTCCTTTTTCTTTCTTGCAATAGCTTACTAAAAGCTCAGGATTTTTCTAATAAAGGGAAGGATTTCTGGGTGGCCTATGGATATCATCAGGTAATGGTTAATGGTAATGGACAGGAAATGATCCTTTATTTTGCGGCTGAACAAACAGCCCAGGTCACGATTAGTATTCCTTCGAATGGGTATGTTCAAACTTTGGTGGTACCTCCAAATACAATTGTAGCCTCTAATACGATCCCTAAAAACGGTGGCCAGGATGTGAGGCTTACTGCTGAATCAAACGCACCCGAGAACAAAGGAATTCATATTACGTCTGATAAACCAGTTGTTGCATATGCTCACATTTATAATTCAAGCATATCAGGGGCAACCATTCTATATCCCACTAATACACTGGGAAAGGAGTATTTTTCCTGCAATTTCACCAATATCTCTAATTCCTCTAACGCTAATTGCTGGTTTTATGTGATCGCGGCTGATACAGGTTCGACCACCATAGAGATCACACCAAGCGCGGCTACAATCGGTCATCCTGCAGGTGTACCATTCCAGATAACCATGACTCAGGGCCAGGTATTTAATTTGATGGGCACTTTCAATAATGGTTCAACTCCTCCAGTAGGCACTGATCTTACCGGCTCTAAAATTCAAAGTATAAATACTGGAAACGGGTGCAAAAAAATAGCGGTATTTTCTGGTAGTGGAAGGATAAGTATTACCTGTAATGGCTCATCCTCTTCCTCAGATAATTATATGGTGCAAGCGGTTCCTAAGGCCGCATGGGGTAAAAAATATTTGACCACTCCAATTGTAGGTTACACCATTGCTAACGGAAATACTTCCTCCATTTCCACCGCAACATATTACAGGGTCGGAGTTTCAGATCCGTTAACTACAGTAAAACTTAATGGGGCCTTGATTCCTTATCCACTGGTCAATAATTTTTATTACGAAATACCTTCTACAATAAATCCTCAATTAATAGAGGCGGATAAGGCCATTATGGTTGCCCAGTATTTCCCATCAAGGGGGCCAAATGGGTGTCTCAATTCTGGGGCAAGTAATAACTCTGGTGATGGTGATCCTGAAGTGATCTATTTAAGTCCCGTGGAGCAAAGCATTGATAAGGTCATCTGGAATGCCAGTTCAAGATATCAGATCACAACCAGTAAACATTATATTAATGTAGTGGTACCCAATGGAGGAACCGCTATAAGTTCTTTTAAATTGGATGGTTTTCCTGTAGCACCCTCCCTTTTTGTTGCCCATCCTCAGGACCCCGGGTATTCTTATGCCAGAATAAATGTTTCTGGAATAGCCGGCTTCCCAACTGCCAATGTAGGTGTAAGCCATATTGTTCAATCGGATTCAGGATTTAATGCCATTGCTTATGGATATGGAGGAGCTGAATCTTATGGGTATAACGCCGGAACAAATATTAAGGATCTTTTCCAGTTCATTAGTATTAAGAATCTTCTTGGTACCATTAATTTTCCTGCCACCTGTAGAAATTCTCCGTTCAACTTGTCAATGGTCTTTCCATACCAACCTACACAAATCGAATGGATCTTCGGAACCGTGTTAAACGGAATGGGTTTTAATGATACCACTATTGTCAATCCTGTTTACGATTCCTCCTGGGTAGTTTCAGGTAAAACACTTTATCGTTACAGATTACCAAGGCAATATTCAGTTCCGGCAGTTGGAGTGTATCCAATCCGGATACTGGTTACAAACCCAACTCCTGATAACTGTGGTAGCGTGCAGGAAGTAAGTTTTGATCTTCAGGTTTTTGAAGCACCACAGGCAGATTTTACCTTCACTACAAATGGATGTTTTAGCCAGCCAGTGAACTTCTTTGATAATTCCAATCCAGGCGGGCGACCGGTAATCAGCCGCTATTGGGATTTCGGCGACGCCACCAATTCAAATCTTTTTAACCCTTCCCATACCTACCCGGCACCAGGAACCTATGATGTACGCTATTCCTATATCACAGACGTAGGATGCCTGGCAGATACCATGTTGCATCCCGTAGTGCTGGACCAGGCGCCCACAGCGCTTTTCACTGCTACAGCACCTTATTGTGTAAACCAACCGATCACTTTCAACGATCAATCTACTCCCGGCGGACCAGCCTCACCACTTACAAAATGGACCTGGAATTTTGGTGATGCCTCTCCAACGGTCATCAGGAACACAAGTACAAATGAAGTGCACACCTATACTACTCCAGGTAACTATACCGCCACATTAGTGGTGGAAACAGGAGGAGGGTGCAGCAGTACCATCTTCCAGTTTCCTATAACCATCTCTGCGGATGCAACGGTTACGCTTACTTCGGCAATTGGCACGGATAATCAAACTGTTTGTATAAATAATCCTATAGTGAATATCACCTACGCCATAGGAGCAAGTGGAAACAATGCAACCGTTAGTGGATTACCGGCAGGCGTAACAGGATCGTACAATGCAGGCGTATTCACTATAAGCGGAACACCTACTGCAGCAGGAACCTTTAATTATACTGTAACCGCCACGGGTACATGTGCACCAGCAGCGATCAACGGCGTTATCAACATAACTGATAATTCATTCATAACACTTAGTTCACCCGCCGGGTCCGATAACCAAACCATTTGTATCAATACTCCGATCAGCAACATTAACTATTCCATTGGAGGCAGTGGCACAGGCGCATCTGTTACCGGATTACCAGCAGGTTTATCGGGATCATATTCTGCAGGAGTATTTACTATTTCCGGCACAGCTACCGTTTCTGGTGTGTTCAATTATACGGTTACCACTACTGGCCCCTGCGGAAACCCAACTGCCACTGGTACTGTTACTGTTACCGGTGATGGGGTGATAACACTTACTTCCCCGGCAGGGACAAATAATCAAACCCTTTGCGTAAATACTCCGATCGCAACGATCACCTACGCCCTTACCGGTAGTTCTACAACAGCTTCTGTAAGCGGACTGCCAGCTGGTGTTACAGGAAATTTTGCGGCAGGCGTATTGACAATTTCCGGAACACCAACCGTGGCCGGAACCTTTAATTATACAGTAACCAGTACGGGTCCCTGTGTAAATCCAACCGCAACAGGTACCATTACGGTGAATGTGGATGCATCTATTACACTGACATCTCCAGCACCAACAGCTGCGCAGGAACTTTGTAAGAACTCAACGCTACTCAATATTATTTATTCAGTGGGTGGTACAGGCAACAATGCAAGCGTTACCGGTCTTCCTCCAGGCGTCACCGGTTCATATAACGCCGGTGTGTTTACCATCAGCGGATCACCAACTCTTGCAGGCGTATTCAATTATACAGTGACAGCCACTGGTATTTGTCAGCCAGCCTCTAAAACCGGCACCATTACAGTAGATGAACTGCCTACCAGTAATTTCAGTACAAACGCACCTGTTTGCGAAACAAGGACCATCAGCTTTACCGATAATTCAACGCCTAATACGGGGGTACTCACTACCTGGGCCTGGAATTTTGGCGATCCGGCCAGCGGCCCTGCTAACCTTTCTTCTCTGCAGAACCCATCTCATGCTTTTGCTACTGCTGGCACTTATAATGTATCGCTGGTTGTAACAAGTGATAAAGGTTGTGTAAGTACAGGACCGGCAAGGCAGGTGGTGGTTAATCTTCGTCCCCTGGCAGGTTTTATAGCCCCTGAAGTATGTTTGAATGATCAGAATGCCCTTTTCACAGATACTTCAAAAGTGAATCCTCCTGACTTTATGAACGCATGGGCCTGGGATTTTGGTGACCCATCTACAGGAGCTCTAAATCTGTCCAACCTGCAAAACCCGGGACATACATTCAGCGGTACAGGTTCATTTACTATTCAACAGATCGCTATCTCTAATAAAGGATGCAGGGATACGATCAACCAGAGCATATTTGTGAATGGAAGTTTCCCGCAGGCAGATTTCACGGTGCAGAATCCTGCAGCACTTTGTGTGAATGATTCTGTATCCATTGCCGAAGCATCTTCTGTTTCTCCCGGAACCATTACCAAAGTGGAGATCTATTGGGATAATGTGAACCAGCCAGGTGTATTTGTAACAGATAATGTTCCTACTACCGGTAAGATCTATAGACATTTATATCCGCCGTTTCAGGCTCCGCTGACGAAAACGGTGACGATAAGATATCGTGCTTATTCAGGGGGGATATGTGTAAATGATAAATTCAAAACGATCACGCTGCATGCGGCGCCAAAAGTTCAGTTCAATGCGATCCCTGATATTTGCCTGGATGCGGCTCCTTACCAGATCACGCAGGCAACTGAAATAGGAGGGGTGCCTGGTACAGGTGTATTCAGTGGCCCGGGTGTAAATGGCTCTGGTTTGTTTAATCCGGCGCTGGCCGGCCCGGGTACGCATACTATCCGTTTTATGTATGCCTCAACGGCAGCAGGATGTTTGGACAGTGCGTTCCAGACCATTCATGTTTATGCTGCAGCAGTGGCTGATTTCTCAGTAAGCTCACCCGCCTGTGAAAAACAACCAGTAGTATTCACTAATAATTCATCTTCTTCTGAAGGAAGCCTGGTTCAATGGGTTTGGGACTTTGGTGACGGCAGCCCAGTTGTTACTGTAGGTTCAGGAGCTCCAATAAATCATACGTTCAATTCCTATGGAACCTTCAATGTTAAACTGAATGTGGTCACCAGCAATTCCTGCAGAAGTGTTGCCAAACAAATACCGGTAACCATCAAGCCACTGGCCCGTCCTAATTTTAGTTTCCCTGCAGTTAGCTGTTTACCTAATACGGTGATCAACTTCACCAACACCTCCACTATACCGGATAATACAGAATCCTCCTTCTCTTATCTCTGGAGTTTTGGAGATCCAGGCAGCGGACCTGTTAATAACTCTTCCCTGCAAGACCCATCCCATACTTATACAGCTGTTGGTCCTTATACCATCAACCTGCAGGTGACCAGCGGGGCAGGTTGTGTACATGATACCAGTATTATTTTGAATTCTATCCATCCTCAGCCGATCGCGGATTTCACCACAGATAAAGTGGATGTTTGCGTGGGTGGTTCTATCACGTTCAACACGAATTCCAATCCGGTGGAAGGAACCATTGCTTCCTATAACTGGACCATGGATGATGGAAATACCAGGACCACCTCAGGTTTCACCTACACTTATGGCGCCGCTAATGTGTATAATGTGAGCCATTATATAATCAATAGTATTAATTGTAAGAGTAATGTAATCACCAAACAGGTTTCCATCAATCCATATCCGATCGTAAATGCGGGGCCTGATAAATTGATGCTGGAAGGTGGGCAGGTGCAACTCACACCTCAAATGAATCCAACCATGCCGGTTACCTATAGTTGGACACCACCCAATTACCTTGACAATCCTTCGGTAAAAGAACCTGTAGCAAGGCCTCCGGATGACAAAACCTATCTGCTTACGGTTACAACCAATAAAGGATGTACGAAAAGCGATGATGTGTTTATCAAGGTGCTTAAGAAACCCGATATCCCTAATATATTTAGTCCGAATGGAGATGGACTTCATGACATTTGGGAGATCAAATACCTCGAGAGTTATCCCGGTTGCACCGTCGATATAGTAAACCGGTATGGACAACTGGTATATCATTCTGTTGGGTATACTAAACCATGGGATGGAAAAGTGAATGGAAAAGATGCTCCTTTAGGAACATATTATTATGTGGTTGATCCTAAGAATGGTCGCCCTAAGATCACCGGTTTTGTGGATATAATAAGGTAACATTTATGAAACGTGTAGTAGCAAGTTTATGGGCGGTGCTGATAATGCTGGGTGCAGAGGCCCAGCAAAAACCACATTATACCCAATACGTGGTGAATCCTTTTATAATTAATCCTGCCCTTGCGGGTATAGATAATTATACGGATCTGAAGATGTCGGTCAGGGATCAGTGGGTAGGCATCAATGGTGCGCCTATGACCACTTATTTATCCATCCAGGGGCCTATTGGCAAAAATGATTATCGAACTTCTTCCACCTCATTCCAGGTGCCGGGTTCAAACCCAAGAGGCCGGGCATATTGGGAATCTTATACTGCTGCAGAGCCCCACCATGGCATCGGCGCGACCATCATTAATGACCGTACTGGAAATTACAGTTTCTTTTCAGCCTCGGCTTCTTATGCCTATCATTTAGGATTGAATCCAACCACTAACCTGGCAGGAGGATTTTCTGCAGGCTTTACCAAGATCAGCCTTGATCGTTCTAAAACAGATTTCTCGGGGGCGGGGGATCCCTATGATCCGGCTACAGGTAACCTGTCCAATGGAATACTGGGAAAGATAAAGCCAACCATGGCTGCAGGGCTATGGCTTTATTCAAGGGATTATTTTATTGGGTTCTCTGTGCAGCAGGTAATACCACAGACCATCAACTTCGTGGATAATAATACCGCCATCCTGCAGAAAAGCAGGTTTGTGCCTCACGTATTTCTAACCGCAGGCTATCGCTTTATGCTCAGCGATGACATAAATATGATCCCATCGCTGATGGTAAAATATATCAAGGGAAGTTCGATCAGGGAATTTCAACCAGAGGCCAATGTGAAATTCCAGTTCCGCGATTTGTTGTGGCTGGGTACCAGTTACCGTTACCAGGATGGATTTGCAGGTATGCTGGGATTGAATGTGAGCAATACGTTTAACGTTAGTTATTCCTACGATAAGCAAACGTCTGGGAATATCTTAAGCTCCTTCAATAAAGGAACGCACGAAGTGGTATTCGGATTTATGCTGGGAAATAAATACAGCGAAAAATGCCCCCGTTGTTATTGATCATAAACGGATCACCTTCTTGTTAGTGCTAACCGTTTTAAGCTGGTTAAGCGCTTTCTCGATCATTTTTTGTTTGTTGGCGATCACTTTCAGTGTAACATCCGTGTCCGGAATGGCCGTCAGGGAATCTTCATTCAGTTGCTTCTGCACCATATTCAGTTCACAGATGGCCTTGGTATAAACATTGATCAGGCTATCGGCCTGCATTTGCCTGATCGCGCTGTTAAGCTGAAGGTTTACACGGTTCCAGTCAACCTGCTCATAGGCAGATCGTAGTTTATTTTCCAGTTTGCCCCAGTCAAGTTTATTCATTTCCTGGCGCCATTCTTTTTTCAACGCTTCTTTTTCCTGCTGGCTAAATGCATCGGCCAGGTTTTTTTCCATTTGCATTACCTGTACATTCTCCAGCAATTTTTTAGAAGTAGCCATGGCTTGTTTCACCTGGAGTTCCTGTGTTTTGCTCAAAACCGCTTCAGTGACCATTGGTATAGAATAGTTCACCAACTTATATCCAGGATCACCGGGAGGAGCGGGTAGCGGCGATGGCTTTATTGCTAGACGCTCTGCCGGTTTTGAAATGGCAGGGCTTTGCCTGATGGCATTGGTAATTATCTGTTCTGGCTGTTCGCTTACAGAAGCAAGGTTATTTACCCCCGC
The DNA here is from genome assembly GCA_016720565.1 of Chitinophagaceae bacterium. GTDB lineage: Bacteria > Bacteroidota > Bacteroidia > Chitinophagales > Chitinophagaceae > JJ008. The sequence continues at coordinate 961,129 of JADKKJ010000001.1, read as the reverse complement.
AGATTCCATGTCTGTAGCATATACATTTTCGGTATCCGGTTTATTTTCCTTGGTAATAACGGTCAGCGCATTCACACAGATAATAGAAAGCAACCCGATACAAATAGCCATGGCGCGGCGCATGTCAAATCTCTCTTTTTTGCGTATGCCCAACATTTCTTCCACCCTTGATAAAAGCTCATTTTTACCAGTAGCAGCCAGCACCAGCACCTGGTTAGGTCTTGTCATTTTCTCCAGAGTTAGCAGGGCAGTGGCATAATCATGGGAAGCATATTCAAATTGAAGGACCATTTCATCGCAACTTTTCTCCCTTTCAGTCTCCACGATGCGAATAAAAGCGTTGGCAAAAGGGTTGAAGTAAAGGACCACCCGGATGCAGTTCATCAAAAGGTTGATGAGATAATCCATTTTCTGAATATGCGAGATCTCATGTAGCAGAATGGCCTCCAATTGTGAAGTGCTGAGGTGATTTACTGCCGCAATAGGTACAAGGATAACGGGTTTCAAAAACCCGATGGTAACTGGAGAGTTTACCCATTCTGAGACCCATATTTGCACCTTTTTTTTGATGCCCATATGCTGGGATATACGGTCTACAAACAGGCGCCATTCAGGGGCGATCTTATGAAGGCCATTATGGCGGATCACCTGGACATAACGGTAATTACGGGTAAACCTTAATATAGGTAGAATAAGCAAAGCCAGGTAGGCTATAGATGCATAGGGAAGTGAGACCTGGATGTAATGGTTGATCATACCCAGCAGGGAATCAGACTGGGTACTTGCAGAGAAAATATGGGCAAGACTGGCTTTATTTTTCAGTCCTGAAACCAGCGTAAAAATAAACCAGAAAAATCCGCCTGCCAGTAGTCCTGAGGCCAGCTGGCTGCGAAGGCCAGCCTTCATAGAAGGATATACAGCCAGGCTAACCTGGTAGATCACCCAGAGAAAGGCCAGTTGCCAGAGACTATTAAATATAGCCCAGCCCAGCGCCTGCAAAAAAATGGCTTCGGTCATTGTTGGTTGGTTTTACGGTTTCTTCAGGCTGTCGAGAAGGGCCTGGATCTTCTCCAGCTCTTCTTTACTAGCCTTGTGTTTCTCATCTCCAAGAGCCTGGATCACCAATTGGGTGGGGGATCCGCCAAAAAGATTATCGATCATTTTACCTAAAAGATGCTTCTGTGTTTTTTCTTTATTTACTGCTGCCTGGTATACGTGGGTACGCATGGAATCATCTCTTTTCACGATCCCTTTTTCATTCATGATCTGCATCAGTTTGAGGGTGGTAGTGTAGCCTACATCCTTGGTGGCGGCCAGCTCTTCATGCACTTCGCGTACCGTGGCCAGTCCGTTCTTCCAGAGTATCTGCAGGATCTCCAGTTCACTTTCAGTAGGTTTAATAAGTTTCAGGGATGACATATTTATCCAATTTATACCCGAATATACGACCTTTTTCGTACGAAGGTTATTCCGACTGCTGTTTTTGTCTTTTTTAACAACCTTTCCGAAATAAGACGCCCCAGGTAGCCAAAGGTTACATTTTTCCATTTCCCGGGGGAAGCCCGATGTATGAACGGAGGCAATCAAGGGATGGATTGGCAAAAAGACGGTTGAAATATCCTGTTATTAGGGGGGCGAAAATCGCCTGGTTTAATTCAGGTTTGTATTTGTTATAAAACAGGCTCTGGGAAATTGTATTTGCTTATTTTAGTTAGAATTGGTTTTATATGAGAAAAATATTATTCCTTTTTGCAGGCCTGCTTTGTTTTTTTATTGGCCAATCCCAATATCGGCTTGGCTTCAGGGTAGCTAATATCCAACCCGGGGAACAATTTTGGGTAAGGGTTAATATGCCTCCGGGCGATCCGGGTTGGGGCGAACCATATTTATTATCTATTGACCAGTCCGGGGTTGTTTATTGTCCCTGGACCGAACCTGCAGGAGCCTCTGTATTTTTTATGCCCCAGGCAGGCATTTCACCTCGCACCTGTTTATACAATGGCAATAACAGCGGTGTGGCGCATTTCACGAATGCAGATGTGATCATCGACCTGGCCTGCGGTTCGCCACCAACGGAACAGCCAACCCATCCTTTTTTTATCAGGATCGATAATATAATTCCCGGAGAAGTATTTAAATATTTTCTTAGTGGCAGGCCCTGGGATACGATCCAGCTAAACTACAACCAGAAGACAGCAAGATTTGCTACACTTTTCCGAAAAGGGGATCTGATAGAAGTCTCGACCAGGGACCAGGTTCCACGCTTCTGCTCCTACGATATTCCATACGTTATTAAGGATACCGGGAATACAATGGTATTGAATTGCGGTACGGCAGGCCCTGACAGAAAGGTCATTCTTACCACATCAGCCCCCGGGACAGGAGAAAACTTTGAATTCATCATTGAAAAAAATTACCGGAGGGTGACCACCCTTTCTGTCACGTCCACTAATTACCAGAATGTAGCTACAGCATTATTATTTAGTAAGGGCGATACACTTCGTTTTTATCAGTCACTGGGCCCCAGGAACTGCAACCCTGCCTATAGTTATATTGTTCCGGATACGGGGGATCTTCGTATAAACCTGAATTGCGCGGCAGTTGTACCTGGTAAGGTTGGTATCACTGTGAACCGCCCACCTGTTGGAAAGACCCTGACCTTCAGGTGTGAGAAAAATGGTCAGACCCTCCCTTTACTGGTCATCACAGGACCAAACCAAACCGGTTATTTTCAGGGTGATTTTCAACCAGGAGATACGGTGGTCATATGGCCTCCTCCCATGTCGGAAACGCTTTGCTTATTTGATGGTCAATCTGTGGCCAGGTTTAGATTTACACAAAATCGATTGATCAAGGCTTCTTGTGGCTTTTATATTGCCCTTGATATCGATAGTCTGGCCAGCAATGAAAGATTTCAATTTGAAATAAGTAGTAGTGATGGCCAAAAAGATACCCTGGTATACCAATTAACAAATACCCGACCCACCTATTTTGCGCATAGTTCATTTTACCAGGGGGATACGATCCACATAAGGCAATTGTCCGGACCGAGAATGTGTAATTTACCAGCGATGGTATTGATGACGGGATTTCATACTACCATACGTTTAAGTTGCAGTAAGCCAGGTGATGGATCGGTCGGGGGGAATACTAATCTAAAAAATTATATCGCTGGAACTATTGTTGGAACAGCCGGTTCCAGGCTGGCAATAAGGTCTGGCAAAAACGAAGAATTGAATATTACCATAGGCGCCAATGGTAGCAGCGGTTTTCGTTTTCCCAGAGAATATGCGGAGGGGGAACAATATTCGGTCAGTATTAAAACCGCCCCGCCAACTTGCAATTGCGCCATACTGCCAGCGGCTTCTGGTACAATGCCTGTTGACAGTACAGAGCTGACCATAATCTGTAAGCCTCCCATTGAGCTGGCCAGCAGAAGCACTGATAATAAGATCACCAATACATTTTACGAAACATCCGCACCTGTAGTAGGTGGTAGAGGGGCGGATGAAGGAAGATATGTGGCTTTTGTTTCCAGTGGCACAGGACTGGATGGTTCTTCGGGCAAGTATCGTCAGGTCTATTTAAGGGATATGAAAACAGGGACAACAAAAATGATCAGCAGAGCACCGGATGGATCAGAAGGGAATAATAACAGTTTCGCCCCTGCTATATCACTGGATGGAAGATCAGTAGCATTTGAATCCTATGCAACCAACCTTGCCGGTGGCGATAATAACGGTGTAAGGGATGTATATGTTTGGAAGGAGGGTTCAGGTGTGAACTGGGTAAGCCAGGGGGGGAATGGGGAAAGTTATGAACCAAGGATAGACGGAGATGGCTCCAGTATTGTTTTCAGTTCCGGTGCTTCAACTTTGGTAGCAGGAGTGGAAGGTACTTCTACAGTAAATACCATTCTCTGGGATAATGGTTCTTTCACTTTGCTTTCCAAAGACCCCAGGACTGGAAAGGGTGTGGGAGGAGCTGCGCCAGATATTTCAGCCAACGGTAACATCATTGTTTTTTGTTCTTTCTCTGACAAATTAGTGCAGGATGACAGAAATGGCTTATGGGATATTTTCATTTATAAAAGAGGGATACCTGTTCTAAAAAGGATCAGTAATACCTCCGGGGGTGGCGACCGTGACCAGGGAACCGAAAGTGCAAGCAGGGTAGTCTCAGCATCTATCTCAGGGCAGGGAAGTGATATTGTATTTTCAACTACTGCTACAAATATGGTGTCTGGCGACAATAATAAAATGCAGGATATCTTCATGTGTAACAATAATGGCCTTAATGTAAGAAGGATCAGTGTAACATCTAATAATATAGAAGGAGACGGAGATAGCCCGATCGAACAGGGGGGAAGGATAGGCATCAGCTACGATGGGAAATGGGTATGTTATAATACCAATGCAGGTAACCTTGGTTTGGCCAAAGGAAATATCGTTTTACAAAATACCCAGACCGGAAAGATCATCCCGGTGACCAATTCTATCTATAATACCAGCGGCAGACCCATGATATCGGCCATGGCTGCCTACGTAGTAGCAGGCTGCAGTGAAAAACTTGACGGGCGATTCACCTCATCCGGCATTTTTGAATTCTTTACAGGCGCAAGCCTTTCGCAATAATAATTGTAACAAGTATGAAATGTTTTTTCTCCCTGTTAGCGGTTTTGATCTTCGTCAATGGTTATTCCCAGGAGTGCTCCAAAGATTTGTTGGCGGCCAAACCTGGCATATTTAAACCGGGTATGGGAGGTTCCATTCATAATGTAACCGCCACTGATCTTGCAAAAGAGAAGGCCGTATTGAACACTATATTCAATAAGATCAAGGGGGCTTATTCCCCAACAGGATGTGAGGCGAATTATAATTTTGTTTTTGGGAAAAATTTAAATGCAGGAGTAAACTGGAAAGCTGATCCCTATTATCACTCCCTATACCTTCTCCGGTTTCTATGCGATTCACATGACCCAAACCATATCAAATATTATGTGGATGTTGAAACGCCTACGGTAATGACCGTGGCCGCTAATGTAGTTTATGGGCTTAATACACTATGGGCTGCAGGGATCCCTTCAGATGATCTTCGGGAGTATTTAAAGTTGGACAGAAGACCTGAATTGATCGATGGTTATTTGTATATGGGTGATTTTCCAATGAATAATAATTCAACAGTAAGGGAACTGGTATGGATGATCACCTATTCCCCGGACTCTTTGCCATTCAGCTATGTTAGCCGTAAAGAATATCTGGGTATGGAGCGAAAAAGGCTTCTTAAGGATATGAAGGATAGTCCATCTGAGGTCAGATATTTTCAGGGATTTATTGATCGGATAGACCAGTATCTTTCATCATCATCTGCAACCGAGCTCAATGAACCTGCTTGCTGTATGTGGAACCAGGAAGAGCGATTTGAGAATTTTGTTCCAGAAGGAACGCAGGGGTCTTTTATTGCGGTTAAACCAAATCTTTCCTATTACCATAAAAACCTTCCGCTATCTTCTCCCCAGTTTTTTAGTGTGTCATTTAAATACGCTAAAGAGGAACCTGTGTTTGTGAAGAATATTGAAGCCCTTAAAAAGGCCATAGACTTCAATGAGCTGCATAAGATGCTTGGAAAATAGTTGCTGACCAGAACCTTACGTTATATGAAATATATCCTTACCGTACTTGTTTTTTTATCTGTGTTTTCAGTTAAGGCCCAAAAAACAACTTATGATATTTTCAGTTTTGAATCGCCCAGAGGCTGGAGTAAAGATGAAAAATCGATGGTGATCAGTTATGTAAAAACAGACCAGGCAAAGGGGAGCTGGTGCCGCATATCCGTATATAAAAGCACTATTTCCAAAGGAACACTGGATGCAGATTTCAATAGTGAGTGGCAGGAATTAGTAGTAAAGACCTATAATGGCGTCACTGCCCCGCAGCTTACAGATGTTCAGGAAGAAAACGGCTGGAAAGCAAAAGCCGGAGTGGGTAAATTCACATTCAATAAGCAGGATGCAGTAGCTATGCTGACCACTATGTCCAATAAAACTCGTTGTGGAAGTATCGTGGCAGCTACCAATGACCAGTCATATATGGCAGATATTGAAAAATTCTTAGGAACAGTGGACCTGGTAAAAACCACTGGTACCACCACTATAAAAACCTCTGATCAGCCCAAACAGCTCCCCATAGCCAATCTTACAGGTTTTAGTTTCAACACCACCAATTTTGATGACGGTTGGGTAGGTGTTGTAAAAGAAGACTGGGTGGAAGTGACCAAAGGGAGTATGAAAGTGTTATTGCACTATCCCAGATCAAATACCATCATCGCCGCGGATCCGGAACCGCATATCAATAATGCATGGAATATCCTGGTCGCACCCCGGTATAGTGATATTCGTAATTACAGGACGGTGAGTTCTTCCCTTGATTATATAAGACCCTACCTTGGTTATGCGCAGCTAAAAGATAATGCCAGTGGAAAACAGGTGTTCGTGGCCCTGTTCCGAAAAGGAGATACGGGTTGGCTCGAATTCGTTTGCCCTGATAAAAATAGTTTTATCAATACATTCCATATAAACCCTGACCAATTAGACTGGCAAACATCCAGTGAAACCTGGAACCCATTGGTGAATATGACCACCTATAACCGCTTTGCAGTAGAAGCGAATGACCTGAAAGGTACCTGGACCAGTGACTTCACCGGTATGACTGAGTATTATAATAGTTATACCGGGGCCCATACTGCCACTACGATGCATCAGAGTTCGGAAACATTTGTTTTTTTACCTGGCAATAGCTACGACTGGAAATTGATGGCCATTAACGGGCAAATAGGCGCTGCCCGGTATGACGAGGCAAAGAATTCAGGCAAGTTCAGTATGAATGGTAACTGGCAGGTGAATTTCTCCAATATAGAAGGCAAAGCAAAAACCTTCAATGTATATTTTTCCTGTATCAAAGGCGCCAGGTTATTATGGATGCAGGACGCGAAATATCCCACTTCATGGACCTGTTTTGGATTGGGCAAACAGAGGTTATAAAAATTAAAAGTCCCACTGTAGACACAGCAGGACTTTTTGGAAATGGTTATGATTAAGCGCTTAAATTATTTTCTGAAGTTAACCGTATTTGCCGGCAAATAACCTATAGGTTTAGCCTGTATTTCTTTTACTTCGATCTTACTGCCAGTAGGAGAAGGAGCTGCTTTATCGCCACTCATCTGCGCCAGGGTAGGGGCAATGACCAAAGATACAATGGACATCAGTTTGATGAGGATGTTCATAGATGGACCGGAGGTATCCTTAAAAGGATCACCCACTGTATCACCTGTAACAGAAGCTTTATGCGGCTCTGATTTTTTGTAGAACATTTCGCCGTTTATCTCTACACCCTTCTCAAATGATTTTTTAGCATTATCCCAGGCTCCACCAGCGTTGTTCTGGAACATTCCCATCAACACACCGCTAACGGTAGCACCAGCTAAAAATCCGCCTAATGCTTCAGCACCCAGACCTGGCATAAAGCCGATGATCAGTGGAGATACAATTGTAATGGCTCCGGGTAACAACATTTTCCTGATTGAAGCCTGCGTAGAAATGGCAACGCATTTATCGTATTCCGGCTTGCCTGTTCCTTCCATGATACCAGGAATTGTGCGAAACTGGCGACGAACTTCTTCTACCATGGCCATTGCGGCTTCTCCAACAGCACGTATGGCCAGAGAAGAGAAAATGAAAGGGATCATACCTCCAACAAATAAGCAGGCTAAAACATTTGCCTTATAGATATCAATGCCTTTAATTCCAGCCACACCAACAAAGGCAGCAAATAAAGCCAGTGCCGTTAATGCGGCAGAGGCGATCGCAAATCCTTTACCTGTAGCTGCAGTGGTATTACCCACAGCATCCAGTACGTCTGTTTTTTCCCTTACTTCTTTTGGTAATTCACTCATCTCAGCGATACCGCCTGCGTTATCCGCAATCGGACCGAAGGCATCAATAGCCAACTGCATGGCTGTTGTGGCCATCATCCCGGCAGCAGCGATCGCAACGCCATAAAGACCTGCACATTCAAAAGAACCCCAGATACCACCTGCCAGCACAAGGATCGGGAGGAAGGTTGATTCCATACCTACCGCTAAACCACCGATCACGTTAGTGGCATGACCCGTAGATGACTGGCGGATAATAGATTTAACCGGGCGTTTGCCCATGGCTGTATAATATTCAGTAATGATGCTCATAAGGGTTCCTACTACAAGTCCAACACCAATAGCCCCCAACACGCCCCATTTAGTAAACTCATGGCCACGAAGCACCATAGTTTCAGGCATGATATAATAAACCAAACCTACTGATGCAATTGCAGTCAGTACAATGGAACCCCAGTTACCCATATTAAGGGCTTTCTGAACGCTGTCGGTACTGATACCTGCATTATCACTTATGCGAACAAACAAGGTTCCAATGATAGAAAAAATGATACCAGATGCGGCGATAAGCATGGGAAGCAGGATAGGAGCCATTCCACCAAAATTATCAGTAGAGATCGTTTCCTGGCCAAGTACCATGGTGGCAAGAACAGTAGCCACATAAGAACCGAAAAGATCGGCGCCCATTCCGGCTACGTCACCCACATTATCTCCTACGTTATCTGCAATAGTTGCAGGATTACGCGGATCATCTTCAGGAATACCTGCTTCAACTTTGCCTACAAGGTCAGCGCCCACATCGGCTGCTTTTGTATAGATACCACCACCCACACGAGCGAAAAGGGCAATGGATTCAGCACCCAGTGAAAATCCGGTAAGGACCTCAATGGTGCGGACCATTTCTTCCGAATTAACGGCCGCATCTGGTGCAAAGATCTGTTTGAAAACAATGAACAAACCACCCAGACCCAATACAGCAAGTCCTGATACACCCAATCCCATTACTGAACCACCGGTGAAGGAAACATTCAATGCTTTACTGAGACTGGTACGAGCTGCCTGCGCGGTTCTTACATTGGCCTTGGTAGCCACTTTCATACCGATATAACCGGCAGTAGCGCTGAATACGGCGCCAATAACAAAAGCCCCGGCGATCAGCCAGTGCGAATGCGGATTAGCCATGGCCATAACAGCAAGCAGGATAGAAACGATCACTACGAAATACCCGAGGATCTTCCATTCCGCTTTCAGAAAGGCCATTGCGCCCTCAGCGATGTGATCGCTGATCTCTTTCATTTTTTCATTGCCGGCATCCTGTTTGGATACCCAACTGAATTTCACCAGTGTGTACAACAAGCCAATAATGCCCATTGCAGGAACGAGATAGAACAATTTGTCCATAAGAGTTGATACTTGATCTAAAATTTAGGTTCGACCCCCTTTTTGAGGGGCTGCAAAGATAAGGGAAAATAGACGGAATGACCGGCAGGGGGCAGGCCCCAAAACCTTATTATTCAGGACCTGTTTCTATTGGTTGCTGATGGTCATTTGGATCTGCAGAAAGGCCTCCCCCAGGTTATCTGTTATATCGCTGGCAATCATGGCCTCCATGGATAATTTCTCTGCAGCTATATCACCGGCAAGGCCATGCAAAAACACCCCTAACAGGGCAGCTTCCTCAGGTTCATAACCCTGGGCAACCAAACCAGTCAGGATACCGGTCAGCACATCGCCCGATCCGCCCGTGGCCATACCGGCATTTCCCGTGATATTGAAAAATGCCCGTCCATCCGGAAATGCAACCAGGCTATAATGCCCTTTTAAAATAATGATCAACCCCAGCTCTTTTGCTTTAGCCCGGGCCAGGGCCGCTTTCTCAAAATCATTTGAGGTATGACCGAATAGTCTTTCAAACTCTTTCGGATGGGGAGTTAATATGGTTCCGAACCGGAGTTGATTTAGAAGTACAGTCCTTTGCGAAATAATATTTAAAGCGTCGGCATCCACCACAGTGGCTTTATCAAGGATCATGGATACCAGGTCGATAGTTGGATCAGATGATCCAATACCAGGGCCAATACCAAGGGAGGCATATTTTGACCAATCGGCTTCTTTGAGATCCAGGCTGGTCAATACCATGGCTTCCGGAACGCTGGATTGCAAAATATCTGTTCCTGCAAGTGGAGAGAGCATGGTAAGCAACCCAACTCCGCTTCGAAGGCAGGCCCTGGCTGATAACACCGCAGCACCCATTTTTCCCGGTGATCCTGCAAGAATAAGGGCATGACCGAAATTCCCTTTATGCGCGAATTTATTTCTTGGCCTGAATATTTTTTTCAGCGACTGAAGCGTGATGAATTCAAATTCAGCATGGATGCTTTCAGGATATTCAGGAGAGAGACTGATATCAAGTATTTCAAGTTCGCCGGTGTGTGACTGATTTTCGGCAAACAAAAAAGCGGGCTTATAACATTGAAAACTCAACGTATGTCTCGCATGTACCGCCACCATCCCTTTGGCCGAATGGTCGGTGAATAATCCGCTGGGGATATCAATGGAAACAATGTTCGCTCCCGAAGCATTTAAATGATTCACCAGCGCGGCAGTAAGCCCTTCCAGTCCACGGTTCAAACCTGATCCGAACAAGGCATCCACAACCAGTTCTTCCTTATCTATTAGAGGCAGTTGCTCTTCCGCCTGAATGTATAATATGGAAGCCTGTGGGTATTGATGTAACCTGGCCAGGTTGATCTGGAAATCTTCTGTTCCTTTTGCACCAAATTCAAGAATATGAATGGTAACAATTGCTGCAGGTCTGCTTTGGAGTATTTGCCGGGCCACAGCCAACCCATCCCCTCCATTATTCCCTTTGCCGCAAAAAATAGAATAGGGGCGATCGGGGTAATGATCCAGTATCCATTCGGTAACCCTGGAGGCCGCCCTTTCCATCAAGTCGATAGAGGAGATGGGCTCATGCTCAATGGTGTACTGATCCCAGTTGCGGATCTGTTCTGCAGAAAGGATCTTCATTCTTCAAAGGTCATAAACTATTGGGGTAAATCAAAGTTTAAGGGGTCTGCCGCTGTTTTTCATTTCCCTCCTCCGGATCAGGCTCCTGTTTCTGGTCATAGGCGCCAAAAACACCGTAGCAATGGTGCGCCGCATTATAGACCGTGCGGGTATAACGATTGCCTAAAATTATGATGGTTACCTTCTCATCCATCAGCCTGGCAAATGCTGCATTGCAACCATGCCATTTTCCGAAATGATAAACTACTTTTTTCCCGTTCGGCAATTGTTGCAGGCGCCAGCCAAGACCATAATTATGTACCGATTTGCGTTCATTGCTCTGCGGTATAAAAGCCGAGTCGAGCAGGGAGGGTCTGATGAATTGACCTGAATATAGCGCCTGGTCAAATTTCAAAAGGTCACGGGGGGTGGAATAAATATTCTTATCTCCATAGGTGCCATCCAGGTAATCATGGTCCCAGCGCCTTCCGGTTGCGGTGAAAGATGGGGTGGCCTTCAAAGAATCTTTCCCTGATACCACATAGGTATCCTTCATTTCTATCGGGTCAAAAAAATGCTGTTTCATGAATTCAGGATAGGAGATACCCGATATCTTTTCAACGATCATGGCCAGCAGAACAAAATTGGTATTGCTGTAACTAAAATGTTTGTTGGCGGGGGAACCTCCTTCCGGTTTATCTCGGCAGAGAATGCGAAGTACATCAGCATTGGTGGCAGTGATCTTCCGGTCCCAATCACTATGATCCATATAATACAGGTAATTGGGTAAGCCGCTGCGGTGACTCAGCAGCATGGCCACCGTAATACCGGGAAAGGGTATCTCAGGAAAGAATTTATTGATAGAATCATTCAGTGATAATTTATTCTCCTGTACGAGGCTAAGGATGGCTATGCTCATAAAGGGTTTGGAGGTAGAGGCAAGGTGCAGGGGACTATGTTCGTCCAGGCTATCCGTTGGATGCTGTATATCCTTCCATCCCTGGTATTTTTCATAGATTATTTCCCCGTTTTTTGCAACCAGGATCCCGCCATTAAAATTTCCCCGCAACAGGCAGGAATCCATCAGGGATGAAATGGCCGAATGATACTGCTGGAAATCGGAATCGCTCATTTTTCCGGGAGCAGGCGCATGGTAATTGGCAGGGTCCGAAAGGCCACCTTTGGAATTATCCCTGCCCGAATGACAGGAACTAACTAATACCAGTATAAAAAGAATTAGGATCGCTATTTTCAAATTGTTGGTTTGGTCAAAAATACCGGAGACTGGGACAAAAATGATGCTGATTTTTCAACAAAGGCAGGCAGGGTTATATTTGTAGGATATGACCAGACCCACAACCAGCTATCCCAAGGAGAAGATCAATATATTGTTCCTGGAGAATATCAGTGAAAGGGCCGTTAAGAATTTCCGGCAGCATGGCTATATCAATGTAGAAAAAACACATAAAGCCTATTCGGAAGACCAGCTTTGCGAGATGATCAAAGATGTGCATATTCTGGGTATACGCTCAAAGACCATGATCACGGCTAAAGTGCTGGCGGCTGCAAAAAAATTGCAGGCCATTGGTTGTTTTTGTATAGGGGTGAACCAGGTTGACCTGAAAGCAGCCACAAAAAATGGGGTAGTGGTCTTCAATGCTCCCTACTCTAATACGCGTTCTGTAGCAGAACTGGTGATTGGCGCTTCCATAATGCTCATACGACGGATCCCGGATAAGAATATCTCCATGCATAAAGGAACCTGGATGAAGGAAGCCAGCGGGGCCTATGAATTAAGAGGAAAGACCATGGGCATTATCGGTTATGGAAATATAGGTTCCCAGGTGAGCGTATTGGCCGAATCGTTGGGTATGAAGGTCATTTTCCATGATATCGAGACCAAACTTCCATTAGGCAATGCAGAGGATGCAGGGAGTTTAAAAGAATTACTTCAACGCTCAGATATTGTTACCCTTCATGTTCCTGAAACCACCCATACGCGTAACCTGATCAATAAAAACAACCTGAAGCATTTTCGGAAAGGGGCCATATTAATAAATTATGCCCGGGGAGAAGTGGTGGACCTGGAAGGATTGAAAAAACAATTACTGGAGGGGAATATTGGTGGGGCCGCGGTGGATGTTTTCCCTGTTGAACCCGAAAAAAACGGCGACCCTTTTCAATCTCCGTTACAGGGATGTTCCAATGTTTTGCTCACCCCGCATATTGGGGGAAGTACCGAGGAGGCCCAGGAAAATATCGGGGAAGATGTAAGTGTAAAACTTTTCAATTATCTTGAAAAAGGGATCAGTCTCGGCTCTCATACTGTACCGGCACTGGCGCTGCCTCCACAGGAAGGAAGTCACCGAATCCTTCATATACATAATAATGTTCCAGGTGTTTTGTCAGAGATAAACACCCGGTTGTCGAAGAATAAAATAAACATCCTGGGTCAGTATTTAAAGACCAATGAGGAGATCGGTTATGTGGTACTGGATGTGGACAGACAGATCTCGAGTAAAGCACTGGGCTTATTAAAGGAGGTGAAACATTCGATCAAAGTGCGGTTGCTCTATTAATATTCAATAATTAGTAATCAATAATCATTAATCAACAATAACCATAAACCTTAATTCATGAAAAAGTTCCTCACGTTGATCTTTGCGGCCAGTTTGCTGGTATCATGCCAGAATGCAAAAACAGAAAAAGCGAAAACCGATAACAAGGATAAAGTCGCCGAAAAATCAGGCCTTGGTTATTCGGTGAAGTCACCAGCCGGCTGGGAAAAATCTGATACCAGTTATATGGGCCAGAGTGTAACCTTCATCCGTCACCCAAGGGAAAATGCGGATGACCAGTTCATGGAGAATGCCAATATAGTAACCGAAAAGATCGGATCTTATGATATGCAGGCTTATCTGGATGCCAGTATCAAGAATATGGAGACCGGCCTCACCAATTTTTCACATGAGCCGGTAGAGGATGTAAAAGTGGGTGACTATGAATTCAAAAAAATGCGCTACAATCATACCTATAGCGGCATTGATATAGATGCAGAAGTGTATTTCATTATAAAAGATGGCGTGGCATATCTGATCACCTGCAGTACTGCAAAAGGAGACAGGACGAAATATGAGCCCCAGTTTGAAGAAGTGGTGCACAGTTTCCATATAGATTAATACGGTATCGGCAAACAATACGGCACGGCTTGTGTATTAATAAGGCGTCATTAACGCTATTAAATGAAAATAGTCATTGCGGGAGCAGGATTTGGTGGATTGCGTTTAGCCCGTAAGCTGAATGGGAAGGCAGGATTTGAGGTGGTTTTAATAGACCGGTTCAATTACCACCAGTTTCAGCCTTTATTTTACCAGGTGGCAACAGCCGGGCTGGACGCAAGTAATATTTCCTTTCCATTAAGAAAGGTGTTCCAAAACAGCAGGAATGTAAAGGTCAGGCTGGCTTCTATACTGGAGTTAAAGCCTGACCAGAACCTCGTCATTACCGACCAGGAAAAGATATCATATGATGTACTGGTACTGGCATTGGGCGCAGATACCAATTTCTTCGGCAATGAAAAGCTTGCGGCGAATGCATTTCCCATGAAATCTACCGTAGAGGCGCTGAATCTTCGGCATTCGCTGCTGCAGAATTTTGAACATGCGCATACCATCCAGGATGCGGAGGAATTGCAAAAACAAATGAATATTGTGGTGGTAGGTGGCGGGCCTACCGGCGTAGAGGTTTCAGGAGCCCTGGCGGAAATGAAAAGGGATGTTCTGCCCAAAGATTTCCCTGAACTTGATTTCCGTAAAATGAATATTTACCTGCTCGAGGGTGCCGGCAAGACCCTGGGTACTATGAGTGAAAGATCTTCTGCGCAGTCGAAGAAATATCTTGAAAAACTGGGAGTAACTGTAATGCTGAATACGCTTGTTAAGGATTACGATGGTGAAAAGATCAGCCTGGTGGATGGAAAAACGATAAACACCCGAACGGTGGTCTGGGCTGCAGGTATTAAAGGAAATATTCCAATTGGCCTTGACAAGGCTTTGATAGTCAGAGGGAATAGAATTAAAACTGACCGACAATCCCGGATCCTTGGTTCGAATAATATTTATGTGATTGGCGACCTGGCCTATATGGAAACGCCGAAATACCCGGCTGGCCATCCGCAGGTGGCTTCCGTGGCCATTCAGCAGGCGGAACTTATATATTCGAATTTAAAGATGCAGCAAAAAAAGCGTGGTGAGTATAAATGGGTGGAATTTGAATACAGGGATAAAGGTTCAATGGCTACCGTGGGAAGGAACCTTGCGGTGGTAGATATTCCAAGACCCAGGCTGCATTTTGGTGGATTGTTTGCGTGGTTGATCTGGATGAGCCTTCACCTGATGCTGATCCTGGGTGTGAAGAACCGCTTATTTGTATTCATGAACTGGATGTATAATTATTTCACCTACGACCAGAACCTGAGGCTGATCTTTAAGGTGGACCGGGGAAAGCAGCCAGCCAAACCGCCTGTTATTTAGGGGTGACCCGGTGGCCGACCATGATCATTTCACCATTGGTCAGTTCCTGGCTTTTCAGTTTTACCACATGAGTTACAATGGAATTTCCCCGGGATGCGTTTGGTATTTTTATTATTTCCGTTTCGCCGGGTTCTACATTTTGTAAGATATAATAGTCGGTGCGGAATTCAGCGCCATCGCTGGTAAGAATACTAACTTCCACAATAGCTTTTTGAATGGTCACATCCGTGAGGGTGTTTTTAAGCGTGACAGATGCGTTATGGATGCCGCCATCTGCGCTGACCATGGGAATAGTTGCTGTGGACACCAGGTATTGGTCGATATTGGCCAGTATATCATCCTTTGAAGGTTTTGGGGGAATGATGCCTGTGGTTCCGGTGCCGGGTTCAGTAGGAGGTTTTTCATCCGTGGGCCTGGTTTGCGGGGCGTTGGTTGAATCGGCCGGCTCGCCTGAGATCTCTTTCTCCGGTTTGTTTTTATTATCCGAATTTCCGCAGGAGCTGAGTTGAATTGCAACTGCAGTAATAAATAGGATCATGAATAGGAAGATTATCTTTCTCATGGACTGGGTTATATAGTTTATACTGCAAACTAAATGATATAGCCCGTTAAGGCAATACCCAATGTCCACAAATCCAGCGCCCGGTCAGCAATATTATTGCCTATAATTAACATTATGTTAAATGGGTAGTTCCAAGAATAGGCCAGCTACTGCTGACCTACCCGGAACCTGGTTTTACAGGATAGTTATTTTATTCCATCATAGCGTTCATTCCACTTCTTCTCCTGCTCGGCATATTTGGCCTGGTCTGCAGGTTTATTCTTGGCCATTACTTTCATATAGCCGAAGATCTCGGAAAGATCATTGGCGATCTTTTTATACTGTTGTTTTTCGCGGGTGTCAAGTGTTTTGCTGGCAAAGATCTCCCCGGCTTTTTCCAGCGGTTCCTTTGCAGCGATCATGGCATCCAGGTATTGTTTATCCAGCTGATCCCTTTTAGCGATATCATCGGCTGATGCTTTCGCCCCTGGTTTGGTGCGGGCCTGCGTGGCTTTTGCATGGGTAGAACGGGCATCATTGATCTCCTGGGCCTTTAAATAAAGGTGTTCTCCAAGGAATAGATATGGCATGATATCAGTTGGATTCAGGCTGGCTGCCTTATTGAATAATTCGATCATTCTTTTTTCAAGTTCAGCAGCATTGCCCGGAAGAGCAGCCCCGTCCTTTGAGGAATGCAGGGTGTCATAAAGGATCTCTGCTAGCAATAGATTTCCCTTTGCATTATTTGGTTCGGCGGTAAGCACCTCTTCCAGCATCTTCACCCTTTCATCAAAACTGGTGGCCAGGTCATAGGCGAAATCCAGTTTGTCGAAAGTGAAATATTCTGTCTTGGGATACAATGAAGCACCGATGGCCTTGTATTTTTCAAAATTGGTAAAATCTTTTTTCAGGAAAAAATTAAAGACAAGGTATTTATAGAGGTTCTCATAGTCCTCTCCGGGGATCTTGATATCCGCCAGCCTCTTATAATAACCAATGGCCTCATCGGTGTGTTTGCTATTCTGCGCAGTGATACCAGCCAGGTAAACTACGGTTGTATCAAAATTTGTCAGCATCACCTTCTTTTCGATCAGCAGGTCGGATAAAGAAGAAGCCACCTTGAATTTTTCATAGGCAGGATCCCATTTCTCTTTTGTATAATCAGTATACCCGCTCATGGTAAATGCGTTATACAAATAGATCGGGTAATCTTTATACTCAGGACTGGTCATCAGCGAAAGTGATGGCTCCATCTCCATATACTTCTTAAACGCTTTATACGATTCATTGGCGTATTGCTCTTTCAGCGCTTCATTTTTTTCTTTATCGTCAATGGCCAGTACGCCATAGATAGCCATTTTCATGATCCAGGCTTCTGCTTTGCCGGCAAATTTCGCATTTCCCATGGCTTTATCTATTTCAGCCTTTCCTTCTTTGAACTGCCCGAGGATCAGGTATTTTTTAACATCGTCCACAGACTGGGCGTGGATCAGACTCACGGTCAGGAAAAGAATGGTGAAGAGGGTGATCTTTTTCATATGTTCTTTTTTAGCATTTAATCGATTGAAGATGGATTTTCAGTTATATCCGTTGCATTATTTTCTGCCGGTGGTTCGGTACCTGGTTGATCCTCTGTCGGCTGGTCTACTACAGGCTCCTGGTCATTTATCTGGGTAATGCCAGCAATAGCATCTCCCTCATCCAGGCGGATCAGTTTTACACCCTGGGTGGCCCTGCCCTGTTCGCTCACTCCGGTCACAGGCATGCGAATGGTCACACCGCTTTTACAGGTGATCATCAGGTCCTGCTCTTCAGAAACGGCCAGTATCCCTACCAATCCCCCGGTCTTTTCAGTAACGTTGATGGTCTTCACTCCCTTTCCTCCGCGGTTGGTGAATCGGTATTCATCAATAGGGGTTCTTTTTCCATATCCATTCTCGCTTACTACCAATACGGTCTTCGTCTTTTTTTCTTCCTGGCTCACACAGATCATACCGATCACTTCATCTTTCTTTATCGTTGCGGCATCTTCATCTCCACCCACTTCAATTCCTGCCACCCCGATAGCACCACGGCCGGTTGCCCTCACTTTTTCTTCGGAGAATCGGATAGCCCTGCCGCTTTTCACTGCCATCATAACCTCTGAACTTCCGTCTGTCATCTGCGCATCCAGCAATTCATCACCTTCCATGATGGTGATCGCGTTCACACCTGTCTGGCGCGGGCGACTGAAATCAGCAAGGGTGGTCTTCTTGATGACACCCTGCAACGTGCAGAGCATGATGTTATGGTTATTTACGAATTCTTCATCTTTCAGATCCTTCACATCGATAATGGTTTTCAACTTATCATCGGGAGGCAACTGGATCAGGTTCTGTATCGCTCTTCCTTTGCCGGTCTTTTCCCCTTCCGGAATATCCCAGATATTCAGCCAGAAGCATCTTCCTTTTTCAGTAAAGATGAGCATGGTATGGTGAGTGGATGCAACAAATACGTGTTCAATGAAATCTTCATCGCGGGTCTTACCTCCTATCACTCCCCTACCGCCTCTTCGCTGCGCACGATATTCATCTACAGGCGTTCTCTTAATATAGCCAAGGTGAGAGATGGTTATCACTACATCCTCTTCCTTGATCAGGTCCTTCATCTTCAACTCGTCATCCAGGTAGGAGATCTCCGTATTTCTTGGGTCGCCAAATTTATCTTTTATTTCCAGCAGCTCTGTTTTGATCAGCTCAAAACGAAGTTGTTCATTTCCCAGTAATTCTTCCAGATGAGCGATCAGTTTCATGAGTTCGTCATACTCTTCTTTGATCTTCTCCCTTTCCATTCCTGTAAGCCTTTGCAACCTCATTTCAAGAATTGCCTTAGCTTGTATCTCATCCAGTCCCCAGCCCGCATTTACCAGGTTATCTTTGGCCACATCAGGTGTAGCGGAACTTCGTATGAGGCGGATCACTTCATCCAAATGATCCAATGCAATAAGATAACCTCTCAGCAGGTGGGCTCTTTTTTCTGCTTCCTTTAATTCGAATTTAGCCCTGCGTATCACCACCTCATGGCGGAATTCCACGAACTCATGGATCAGGTCCTTTAAATTCAGTGTCCTTGGCCTTCCGTTCACAATGGCAACATTGTTGATGCCATAGGAAGTTTGAAGATCGGTGAGTTTATAAAGCTGGTTGATGATCACATTGGCGATCGCATCCCTTTTCAGGTCTATCACCAGCCTTGTTCCTTCTTTGTTGGTGGATTCGTTGTTTACATGCGAGATGCCTTCTATCACTTTTTCGTTCACCAGTTCACCTACCCGGTTGATCAGTGCATCGCGGTTCACCTGGTAAGGCACTTCTGTAATGATGATCTGCTCCCTTCCGCTTGGCTTGGTCTCTACCGTTAATTTTCCTCTCAGTACTACCCTTCCCCTTCCAAAATGCATGGCGGCTTTTACACCTTCCATTCCATAGATCAATCCACCTGTTGGGAAATCCGGGGCTTTTACAAACTGCATCAGTTCATCAATGCTGATATCACGGTTATCAATATAAGCGATGCAACCATCCACTACTTCCGTGAGGTTATGCGGCATCATATTGGTAGCCATACCGACAGCGATACCACTGGATCCGTTGATCAGTAACTGAGGGATCCTGCTGGGTAAAACGGTGGGCTCTCTTTCTGAATCATCGAAGTTTGGCTGGAAATCCACGGTGTCCTTATCGATATCGTCCAGCATAAAGGCGGTCATCTTCTGTAAACGCGCCTCCGTATAACGCATGGCTGCCGGTCCATCGCCATCCTGGTTACCGAAATTACCCTGTCCATCGATCAGAGTATAACGCATGCTCCATTCCTGTGCCATACGCACCATAGCATCATATACGGCCGTATCTCCGTGCGGATGATACTTTCCTAAAACCTCCCCCACGATACGGGCGGATTTTTTAAAGGGCCGGTTAAAAGTGAGGCCAAGTTCATTCATCGCGTAAAGAATACGACGATGCACCGGTTTCAGTCCGTCTCTTACATCGGGCAGCGCACGGCCTACGATCACCGACATGGAATAGTCGATATAGGCCGTCTTCATCTGCTCCTCAATATTCACCGGTATGATCCGGTCCTTATCACTGGTCTCTTGCGGTCCTGTTTGTTCTTCCATTTTTGTGTCCTTGGTTTAGCTTTGTTTTTCGCTATGAAAACCACCTTTTTTTAAGCGGATTTTCGAGGTTCGCAAATCTAACTTTTATAGGGGTTATAACCTCGGAAAAACAAGTGTTTTTTACCCTATTTTTTCAGGTTCGTGGATAAGTTTCAGGGGATTTTTCCGGATACTGGCAGGTCTGGGTTTTTCGTGTTATTTTACTGCTGGAATAGCATACATATGAAGACCATTTTATTGTTTGGAGCAGGAAGATCAGCAACAGTACTTATTGATTATTTACTGGAAAATGCCATTAGCGGTAACTGGCGTTTGGTTTTGGTGGATGCGGACCATGCCCTGGCCAGTTCCAAGATAGGCCCTTCCCAACGAGGCACCCCGGTTTCCTTTGATATTTTGGATGAAGAGGAAAGAGGCCGCCAGATCAAATCCGCCGACCTGGTCATTTCCCTTTTACCGCCCGGTCTTCATATTGAAGTGGCCAAAGACTGCCTGAGATACCATAAGAGCCTGCTCACAGCCTCCTATGTGGATCCTCAGATAAAAGCACTTGAAAAGGATATTGAAAAAAACAAGCTGCTATTCCTTTATGAAATGGGACTGGATCCCGGCATTGATCATATGAGTGCCATGCGCCTTTTCCATGATATCCATGCACGAAATGGCAGCGTTCATTCTTTTATTTCTCATTGCGGTGGTCTGGTGGCCCCTGAAAGTGATGATAATCCCTGGCATTATAAGATCAGCTGGAATGCGCGCAACATCATAATGGCTGGAAAAGCCGGGGCACATTACCTGGAAAATGGCGAAGAGATAAGAGTGCCTTATGAATCTCTATTCTCCCAGGAAAAAACTATTGAGGTTCCAGGCATCGGCGAACTGGGCTGGTATCCCAACCGCGACTCCATGAGTTATATTCCTCTTTATGGATTAAAGAATGTAAACACATTCATACGCACTACGCTTCGGCATCCTGATTTTTTATTCGGATGGAAAAATATTGTTGACCTCAAACTCACCGATGAATCGATGGTATATGATTCTGCCAATAAAACACTGCAGGCCCTGTTCAAAGAACATATGGACCTGAATGGTTTTGGAGAATGGCTTACCAAAAAATTATCCGATCGTTTTGAAGATACCCGTGGCATGCTGGAAAACCTTCTCAAACTGGCGGAAGCGGAAAATGAGGCCAGGCAGAGCGGTGAAGAGGTGCCGCCTTCCTTTATGACAGCAGATGAAACGGGTACCCTCCAGGAGGTGGAAATTGAACAGGTAAAGAACCAGGCAGCCTCCCACCTGGCCCATCGTATGCACCAGGCCAACCTGATACTGAAACAACTTTTCTTCCTGGGCATGGACGATAATGAAACACGAATGGATAAGGGTAAATGCAGCGCGGCGGATCTGCTTCAGTTTGCGGCAGAGAAAAAATTATCCCTTCGTCCCTATGATAAGGATATGATCATTATGAAACACGAGATCGAATGGATGCTGGAGGGCCAGAAAAAAATATGGCATAGTTCCCTGGTGGTAAAAGGCGAGAATAATCTTCGTACCGCTATGGCAAAGACCGTTGGCCTGCCCCTGGGCATTGCCGCCAGAAATATCCTGAATGGTAAAATAAAATTAACGGGACTTCATATTCCCACCGCCAGGGATATCTATGAACCGGTACTCGAAGAATTGGAACTACATGGTGTAATGTTCCGGGAAGATCATTTTGATCATTGACCACTTAATAGCATTTCGGCCATTTCTTTCACACCTTCTGATGCAGGTTTCTCAATCAGGATCAGTTTTCCTGCCGTTCTGAATGGCGGGATCTTTTTATCTACTACATAAACGGGTACGCCTGCTGAAATATGATTAACAAGTCCAGCTGCCGGATATACCGCCAGCGATGTTCCCACCACCGCAAAAATATCCGCCATACCTGCAAGGTCTGCAGCAAATTCTATCAATGGAACAGGCTCTTCAAACCATACTATATCCGGACGGTATTGCCCGCCATCTTCGGCCAGATCACCTATACGAATATCCCTTCTTATTTCTTTTACGAGTCTTTCATCTGATTCGCTTCTCATTTTAAATATCTCTCCATGAAGATGAAGCACCTTTGTGGAGCCGGCTCTCTCGTGCAGGTCATCAATATTCTGTGTGATGATAACAATGTCCATTTCTTTTTCCAATTCTGCCAGTGCCCGATGTGCGGCATTGGGTTTTGCTTCGGCCACCTGCTTCCTGCGCAGGTTATAAAATTCCAGTACCTGTGCAGGGTCTCGTTTCCACCCACCGGGAGAAGCTACCTGCATTACATCGTAACCTTCCCAAAGCCCGTCGGAATCACGAAAAGTTTTCAGCCCGCTTTCGGCAGAAATTCCGGCACCTGTAAGCACGACCAGTTTTTTTCTCATACGGGCTATTTTGACATTTCCAGTACGATATTCCATTCTTCCTCTGTAACTGGTTGGGTAGAAAGCCGGCCTAACCTCACCAGCGCCATATTCGCAAGACGCTTTTCCTTTTTTATTTGCTGCAGTGTTACAGGATTTTTCAACGCCTTTTCTGCTTTAATATCCACCGCTACCCATCTTTCATCCGGGGTGGTTGGATCCTGGTAGGCTTCTTTTATTATAGTAGCGATACCCACAATGGCCATGCCTTCATTACTATGGTAGTAAAATGCCTGGTCGCCTTTTTTCATATTTCGTAAATGCAGCCTGGCCGCATAATTACGGATACCGCTCCAGCAGGTCTGTTTATCTTTTACGAATTGTTCCCAGCTGTAAACAGAAGGTTCAGATTTGACTAACCAATAAGCCATAAAAAAATATATGATTTGTGATCAATATCCGGAAGCCAGCACATCCGCAATATGCATGGTCTTTAATGTATAACCTTTCTGGTTAATGATCCCCTGCAGGTGCATGAGGCAGGAAAGATCGGTGGATACCAGGTAATCTGCATGGGTGGCCAGGGCATGATCCAGTTTTTGTTCTCCCATGGCTACGGAAATGGCTTCAAATTTTACTGCGAAACTGCCCCCAAACCCGCAACAGGTTTCCACATCATTTAATTCTTCCAGGGTCAACCCTTTTACCTTATTCAATAACAGACGGGGTTCTTTTTTTATTCCGCATTCCCTCAACCCTGCGCAACTATCGTGGTAAGTTGCTTTTCCTTCCAGTGATGCTCCAAGATCTTCCACACCCAGAACATTTACCAGGAATTCCGTCAGTTCGTAAGTTCTTTTCTTCAGGTCCTGCACTTCATGGTGCATGGAGGAGTTATCAAATAATTTATCGTAATAATTTCTTATAAAACCAGCGCAACTGGCACTCGGTGTAACGATGGGATCGGTACCACTGAAATCTTTAATGAATTTATTGCAAACAGATTTAGCTTCATCCCAATAGCCGGCATTGAATGCAGGCTGTCCGCAACAGGTCTGGTCCGTATTATAGGAGACCGTGCAACCCGCCTTCTCCAGCACTTTCACCATATTAAAAGCCGTTTGCGGATACAACTGGTCTACAAAGCATGGTATGAATAGCTGTACGTTCATGAGCCTTTTTTTAAGCTTCTGTTCAGAGCGATCATTTTTACCGCTGTAATGGCCGCCTCTTCACCTTTATGGCCCTGTTTCCCTCCCAGCCTTTCCCATGCCTGTTCTTCGTTATCAAGTGTGAGCACAGCAAATATGGTGGGAACAGGCAATTTCAAATTCAATGCAAGAACGCCTTCTGAGACGATCTGGCAAACATATTCAAAATGCGGTGTCCCACCTTTGATAACAGCGCCAATGGCAATAAATGCGTCCGGCCTCAGTTCTTTTGAAGCATTTTTCCAGCAGGCCCTGATGGCAAATGGGATCTCAACTGCCCCGGGAACAGTTAACTGGATGATATGCGTGATACCCTGTTCGGTCAATACGCGAATGGCGCCCGCTTCCAATGCATCTGCAATGGCGCTGTTCCATTCGGTCTTCACCAGAACGACACAGGCATCCTTGGAAAGAATGCCTGCACTGTTATTCATTAAACTGCTTTTTGCGGAATCCGCCATATCAGTTACCAGATTTATAAACGCCTAATTGAGCCAGGTTATTATCGGCATCAAATCCCTGCTGTGTGCGGGGATATTTTTGTTTTACTTCTTTGTACAATTCGATGGCAGAAGCAGGGTCGTTCAATACTTTGTGGGCAAGATATGCACCCAGAAAAAGACAATCAGCGGAAAAGGCTTCGTCCGATTCAAACGCATGCCCGGCTTTTTTATAATAGCTGAAAGCTTCTTTAGGCTGGTTCAGGTCGGCATAAGCATCTGCTAATAAACGATAGGCCCTTGAATTCATCAGTTTTGAGTCTGAGCTGAATTTTTTGAGGTACTTGATGGCTTTCTCATTTTCATTTAGCTTCACATAGATGGCTCCTGCGTAATAATTAGCCATATTGCCTGCATCTGTACCGCCATACTGGTCTATCACTTTCAGGAATCCCCAATACAGGCCATCGCCATTCAGCGCTTTCTGAAGGGAATCCAGGCGGTAGTATTCTTCTGCCCTGAACATTACTTCAGCAGCTTTGGCTTCTTTAGGCTTCACTACAAAATTGCTGTAGGCATAGTATCCGCCACCTACCAATATGACCACCACGCTGGCAATGGTCAGCAATTTCCCATATTTACCCCAGAAGTCCTTTGCTTTGGCAATGATCACTTCACTGCTATCGTCTCCTGTTATTTTTTTCTCTGACATAATTGTTTCGATTTACTATTGATGACTATTAATCTACAATGAATGGATAATGCTGGTCCATATAAACATCTTTCAATACTTCATTATCGTCTGGCCATGGACTTTCCTCTGCGAATTGCACAGAGCCGGTCACCATCTCCTCTACTCTTTTGTTGATGGTATCGATCTCTTCCTGGGTGGCCAGCTGGTTCTCCAGGATCGTGTGCAATACATTGGTCAAGGGGTCACGGCTTTTATATTCGTCTACTTCTTCCTTGGTCCGGTATTTCTGGGGGTCAGAAATAGAGTGTCCTTTATAACGATAGGTCTTGATCTCGATAAGTGTTGGTCCGCCTTTTTCGCGTGCCCTGTTCACTGCACGGCTAATGCCTTCATGAACAGCCTCAGGCGTCATGCCATCAATGGTATCCGCGGGCATTTCATATGCGTCTGCCAGTTTGTAAATATCCACTACGTTGGAGGTCCTTTCTATGGAAGTGCCCATCGCGTAGTTATTGTTTTCGCAAATAAAGATCACCGGAAGTTTCCATAACATGGCCAGGTTAAAGGTCTCATGTAACATACCCTGGCGGGCAGCACCATCGCCAAAAAAGCAGAGCACTACATTATCCGTTCCGCGATATTGTTCTGCAAATGCAAGTCCCGCCCCTGTTCCGATCTGCGCGCCAACAATACCATGACCACCATAGAAGTTCACCTCTTTTCCAAAAAAGTGCATACTGCCACCTTTTCCCTTGGCGCAGCCGGTAGCTTTTCCGTAAAGTTCAGCCATGCAGCTGTTCACAGAAACGCCTTTGGCAATAGCCAGTCCATGATCACGGTAAGCCGTAATAAAAAGATCTTCCGGGCGTGTTGCGGTTAAGCAGCCACCGGCGATGGCCTCCTGGCCTACATAGGCATGGAAGAACCCACGGATCTTTCCATCCATTTTATATTTCTCTTCCGCTGCCAATTCGAATTGACGTATAAGCTGCATCAGCTCATACCAGTACAAATAGGTTTCCCTGGAAAATTTAACGGCCACTTGCTAAAAATTTGAGCCGCAAAAATAAGGGATTAATACCAATAATTCAAGGTGTAAATTGTTTCGGTTGATTTTGGTAATCAGGGGTTTATTACCTTGCGGCCATGCTATTGCTGAAGCAGATAGAGCTCACCCGGTTCAAGAATTATGAACAGGCCAGTTTTCAGTTTGAAAAAAGGCTGATCGGGATCTATGGCAGGAATGGAGCCGGCAAGACCAATTTACTGGACGCCATCTACTATATCTGCTTCACCCGCAGTTATTTCAACCGCCAGGATAACCTGAATAGCCGTCATGGAACCGATGGGTTTCGCATCCACGCCAGCCTGGTCTGGCAGGATAAACCGGAAACAGCTACCTGCATCCTGCGAGAGACCGGTAAAAAAGAATTCCTGCTGAATGAACAGCCCTATGATAAGTTTTCCAGGCATATTGGCCATTATCCCTGCGTGATCATTACCCCGGATGATGCCCGCCTGCTTACCGGCACCTCAGAAGAAAGACGAAGGCTGGTCGATTCCCTGCTATCACAGATCGATGAAAGGTACCTGCAGGAACTGATCCTGTTCAACAAAATACTTACACAGCGAAATTCTTTCCTTCGTTCGCTGGAAGACCGACGGGTTTATGATAGACAATTACTGGAGGTGTTTGACCAGCAGTTAATAGCTCCTACCGAATATATTTTTTTGAGGCGCAGGGAATTCCTGGTTTCTTTCCTTCCCAAGGTGAAACATCTTTATTTCGAGATCGCCGGCGAGGATCCAACTGCCGAGAAAGTGGACCTGTTCTATGAAACTGAACTAATGCAATCGGACCTTAAACAGTTATTGGATGCTTCCCGGGCAAAGGACCTGCTGTTGCAAAGAACCACCTGTGGCATACAGCGGGATGATATAGATATTTTACTCAATGATCATTCCTTCCGTAACCTGGCCTCCCAGGGCCAGCGTAAGAGCATGCTGTTCGCGCTGAAGCTGGCCGAACTGGAAATACTGGAAAAAGAAAAACATTTCCCTCCCCTCCTGCTGCTGGATGATGTATTTGAAAAACTGGATGAAGAAAGAATGAGTAACCTCATGGAAAAGGTTTGCCTGAATAATGAAGGCCAGGTCTTTATCACCGATACGAACAAGGAGAGGCTGGAACATTACCTGCGTGAAACGGGTGAAGAATTCCAACTTATTGAAATTGCAAATGGTTGAAAACCGCAGGCCTCAAACCTCCCGACCCCAAACGCCAAACCTGCCTACAGGCCGGCTGTTAACTCCCAACTAGTAACTACTAACTCTTAACTTTGCCACATGGCCCAGTACTCCTTACAGGACGCTTTACAGGAATTCCTTCGCGGCAGCCGTATCAAAGGCGATATACGGGCCCTGCAGATAGAGGAGATATGGGAGTCGCTGATGGGTAAGACAGTAGCAAGATATACAGATAAGATCCGCATACTGGGCGACAAATTATTTATCCATACCACCATGGCCCCGCTTCGGAATGAACTGGTCTACCAGCGTGAAAAGATCCGACAGAAAGTAAATGAAGCGCTGGGAGAAAATGCTATTAAGGAAGTGGTGATACAATGATCAGGATTTCTTTATCCGAAGAAATGGCTTTTCAAGAAATCTGTAGCTTAAGGAAGAAACCAAAATGGTAGCCAGTAGGCTGATCATCCAAAGAAACATGGAGTAGACAACGGCCCCATTGGAATATCTTCCAAAAAGATTCAACACCAGCAGGATCATAATGGTATGATACATGTATAACCCATACGATATCTTACCCAGCCCATTGACCCATTTATTTTCCAGCAGTTTAAAAGTGGCTCCTGTTATCGAAACCCAGTACAATCCACCGGCAAACAAGATTGTGAATAATATCTCATTAACATACCCGAATTCCTGGCCTGTAGCTATAAGTATAGCCGATAGGCCCCATGGTATTAATGACAGGTACCTACCCCTGGTTTTCGCCAGCTTATGGATAGGTTCTCCGCAATGCCGGAGTGCCAGACAGGTAACAGCTCCTGCAAAAAATGCATATAAACGATAGGATGGCAGGTAGGTATGCAAAATCAGCTCGTATCTGAAAGGAATGCTTGTTGGTACATAAATCCTGGCGGCAAGGATAGAGAAGCCAGTCCAGGCGAAGAACAATAGTAAACAGGTCTTCAGGTGATGTCTGACAGGGATAGCATACAGCAGGAGTGGAAAGAACAGATAAAAAAACTCTTCCACCCCCAGGGACCAGGTCATGCCCAGGACATGCGTATTGCCATACAGGATCTTGGTGGTATTGGGCAGAAAAAAAAGATAGCCCAGGAATTTATTCAGATCAAAAGGCTGTGTACTGAAATGCGGATTCAGGACCGGAATATTAAATGCTATGAAGAATACAAAAAACAGGATAAAATAATAAAGTGGCCATATGCGCAATGCCCGATTTCGATAAAACTTTTTCAGATCGATTCCCGGGCCGGACCGGAGCACATGGGTAATGAGAAATCCGCTAATGACAAAAAACAGGGTAACGGCCGGCTGGGAACCAGCCTTGAAAGCCTGTTGTCCGAAAACAGGCAGTCCAGCCTGCTCCAGTCCGATACTAAAATGTCTGGTAAGCACCAACAATGCAGCAAAGAATCTAAGTCCATCGAGGTTTTTGATCCTTTTATTCATGTCTTAAATTATCGGATCCTCACTCTTGGGTCTACTATGCCATAAAGAATATCCGCCAGCAAATTGATCAGTACGAAAAATGTGGCCGAGATCAGCACCGAGCCCATTACTACCGGGTAATCCAGTTTCTCCAGCGCATCTACGGTCACCTTTCCTATTCCCTGCCAGCCAAAAATATATTCTACAAAAAATGCCCCGGCCAGTAATTCCGCGAACCATCCGGTAATGGCCGTGATCACGGGGTTCAGGGCATTCTTCAATCCATGTTTCCAGATGACCCTATTCCGGCTCAGCCCTTTTGCATAGGCGGTTCGTATATAGTCCTGGTCCAGCACATCCAGCATGGCGCTTCGGGTTAATTGCGTTATGATAGCTAAAGGACGTATCCCTAAGGTAATAGCTGGCAGTACCAGGTTCTGTAAACTTAAGCGGTGCATCCCCTGCCGGTCAATAGCAAACCAGTTTCCCGCAATATGAAGTCCGGTAAGATCACCCAGTAAAAACCCAAAAATGTAGACCATGATGATCCCCATGAAAAATGAAGGGGCGGAAATGCCTATGATACTTGAGAATATGGCGGTGCTGTCAAGCCAGGTATGTTTTTTCACCGCTGCCAATACACCTAAAGGAACCCCGATCAGAATAGCGATCAGCATAGCGGAAATGGCCAGCAGGATAGTTCCCGGCAATGCCTGCATCAGGATGCTGCTCACTGGCCTTTTACTTTGATAAGAAGTTCGCAAATAAGGAAGTTTCAATCCAAAAGCCTTCTCTCCCCCAATGAAGATCCCTTTCAGGTCTTTGTTTTTTATTTCTTCGCGACTATGCACACTCAGGGGACTCACATCGTTCACATACAGGAGAAATTGTTTCCATTTAGGCTGGTCCAGGTAAAGTTCTTTGCGAATATTTGATTGCGTGGCTGCATCTCCCGACTGGCCCATCACCAGCCTGGAAGGATCTCCGAATCCCTGGAAAAGAAAAAATACCAATACCACTACCCCGGCAAGCACGAGTAAACCATAAACCAGTTTCCTGCCAATGTAGCTGAACATAAGGGATCTGCTTTAGTTTGAATCCGGCTTCAAACCGTTAATTAATTTTTCCGCCTTGCTGAACCCATGCTTACTCCATTTTTCAAGGATGGTCCCTTTTTTAAGCACGTACAAACAGGGGTTGGTCCTGGCCGCTGTACGGATTGCGGTATAATCACATTTAAAGATGGTCAAACCGGAAAAGGAGGTAGTCGAAATATTATTTCTGGCTGAACCTGGTTCGCTGGTAATAAGAAAAACAGGGATATTTTTTTTTGAAGCGGCCTGGTAAACGGGTGCAAATTCTTTTTCCCAACTGCTGACCTTCACGTTGAAATTCTCACAGAATAATAATAGTGCATAAGGCTGCTCCATTACAAATGAGGTGGAGTCTACGTTGGTCTCCCCTGAAAGCTCAAAGCCCTTGATGGGTGGCTCCGCATTTCCTTTTCGTATCAGTTTATCTTTCCGGCTAACAAAATTATAGGTAGCAAGATCGGCTGGTAGTTCCGTAGCAGTGAATTCATATTGCTTACCCGCTTTTTCATACACAAAAAGTATGGCGAAACTATCAGGCCTTGACCCAACAGGCATTTTCATTTTCTCCGCGATATTATTTCCTTTTTTAAAGGGAAGACAATCGAATACAGGAAGGTAATTCAGGGTATACCACTGAATACCAAAACTGAAAACAGTAACCAGCAACATAGCCATGACAGAGGCTCCTGTTTTCCAGATGGGTTTTACGTATTGCTGTTTCCAGAATATAAAGGCGATCAGCACCAGCAGTACCAGGTCTTTAATAAAGGAGGTTTTGGATTCAATAGGGATACAATCGCCAAAACAACCACAGTTTTTGAATTGTCCCGAGAAATAGGCATATCCTGTAAGGAAAGTAAAGAAAATGATCAGCAGCAATAATAGCCAGCTAAATAAACGGGTGCCCCAGCCAAGCAGCAGTGCGAATCCGGCAATGATCTCAAAGGCATTCATCACCACCGACATCACCAGGGTCCATGCATTGAACTGGCTCATACCCCAGAGATCAAAAAACTCCTGCATTTTATAACTTAGTCCCAGCGGGTCATTGGCCTTGATCAGTCCGGAGAAAATAAACAACACTCCTACCAGCACCCGGGCTATATTGACGAGTATTTTCATGTCAGATCAGTATTAGCGCGAACACCGCGTAATTGATTATATCCAGGTAATTGGCGTCTATCCCTTCGCTCATGATAGTCCGGCCTTCATTTTCCAGTATCTGCCTTATACGCTGGAGTTTCATCAGAATCAGATCCACAAAACTTTCCTGGCTCATACTTCTCCAGGCTTCCCCGTAATCATGGTTCTTGTCCTGCATCAACTGCTTAGCGGTGCCTACTTTTTCATTGAACAGCGTAGATACCCGGGTGATATCCATTTCTTCCGGCGCATCGGCCGGCAAGGCTAATTGGATAAGGCCTATGGCTGCGTAATTAACGATGCCTTTGAATTCCGCAGTAATACCATCCTCCACTTTCTGTTTCCCTTTTTCCTGGATGGTTCGTATTCGCTGGGCCTTGATATAGATCTGGTCTACGATAGATATGGTACGAAGTACCCGCCAGGCGGTTCCGTAATCCTGGGCTTTTTTCAGGAAGATGTCCCGGCATTCGCTGATTACTTTATCGTATTGTTGATTCGTGATAGTGACCTGATCCATTCAATGGTTAACTTTATCTTCAAAAATACGGAAGACCATCAATGTTCACACTTAATTGTAAAGGAAGATTGCTTTCGCTTGACCGGCCAATAGTAATGGGCATACTCAATCTTACGCCAGATTCATTTTATAGCGGCTCAAGAATGGAAACCATCGATGCATTGCTATCAAAAGCAGGCCAGATGCTGGAGGAAGGTGCGACCATTCTCGATATTGGGGGACAAAGCACCCGGCCAGGCAGTGAAGCTGTGACTGTAGGGGAAGAGCTATCAAGGGTAATTGAACCACTCTGTTTGCTGAGGGCCAGGTTTCCGGAAGCTTATATTTCTATTGATACCTATTACGGAGAAGTGGCCAGGCAGGCAGCAGAGGCCGGAGCAGATATCATAAATGATATATCTGCAGGTTCCCTGGATCCCGGCATGATCAGGGAGGTTGCAAGATTAAAATTGCCTTATGTGCTGATGCATATGAAGGGGAATCCTACAGGAATGAAGGAGCTGGCTGTTTATGATAATGTGGCACTTGAGGTATTCGATTTCCTTTCTTTTAGGATCGCGGAACTGCAGGAAGCCGGAATCAGGGATATCATTATAGACCCTGGATTTGGTTTTGCAAAAACCATCGCCCATAATTTCGAGTTGCTGAATAAACTGGAGATATTCCAATTATTGGAAAGGCCTCTTTTGCTGGGGCTGAGCCGAAAATCAATGGTATATCGCAGCCTGGGGATATCGCCCGAAGAATCTCTGAACGGATCCACTGTATTACATACAGTGGGTTTGGAAAAAGGCGCTCATATCATTCGCACGCATGATGTAAAGGAAACCATGCAGGCCATCCGCCTGCTTGAGGCCCTGGGGCAAAAAAAATGATCCCGCTTTCGCGGGACCACAGGGATACATTGAAATCAAAACCTTGGACATTGTTGGCCTAAGTTAAGTGAATTATTCAGACCACCAAAAGTATCTGATCGGTCTTCCAAAAGGAATTGGTTGTTTTTGAAGATGCTGGACTAAAAACGGAGCCTGCCAAAAAAATACCCGCCATTCTCATGACGGGTACAAAGTTCCTTATTTTAAGCCACTCTTAAACCAGTTGATTATTGAGTTGCATCAAGTTTTTGGGTTTTATTTTTTTGGAGCAGGCGGAGGAGGTGGAGGCGGTGCTACGACTGGCGCCTTATCCTGTACATCCAATACTTCCAGGTCGAAGATCAATGCCTCATAAGGCTTGATATTCGGCGAACTTGGACTTGGTCCATATCCCAGCATGGAAGGGACATAGATCCTGCCAACTGATCCTTTTTTGAAGAAGAACAATCCCTCATCAAATCCTTTGATCATTGGCTGAACTCCCAGTACAAAATTCATTGGCTCCATATGATGAAAACTGCTGTCGGTATTGCTGTCAAATTTTCTTCCTGACCAGCTGGTGCCGGTGTATTTCACACTTATCCATTTACCGGAATCTACAGTGTTTCCTATTCCTTCTTTCGTGATAGATACATAGGCTCCTGAGGGGGTTTTCTGCGCAGTGATCTTTTTCTCTGCCAGGTATTTCTCAATTTTCAAACCTTCAGTAGCGGTAAAATTTTTTCTTTCTTTATCCTCATCTGCTTTGGCCACTGAATCACTTGGAAAAACTTCCAGCACTCTCAGGGAAGTGATGATACGGTCGCCATTTTTGAACTGTGGAGGAATTGACTGCGGTGCGCGTTTGATGAAGGTATCCATCATCTGGGTCATGGTCACACTGTCACCACGATGAAGGCTGGTCCATAATTCAGAAACATCGTATTTCTGGATATTGGTGTTGCTGACAAACAGATAAACAGGTATGCCATCTGCGGTTGACATGGTCACGCTGTCATTGATCTTCTGGGTAACATAAAGCTTTACATAAGCCCCGGGATATACAGACTGTGTATCCTTACTGCGCATTAACTTGTAAGGCATGCCACCGGCCGTTTTTTTCATTGAGTTGTTGGTACAGGCAACCAGGCTTGCAACTGCTGCCAATAGTACGATCAGATACTTGTTCATGAATTGATTGATTATTGTAATAAATGCTGATTCTCTTTGATCACTTTTTTGAAATGCTCCACTGTTTTCTCCAGTGAATCGCTGCTTCTTCCTCCGGAGGCGCTGAAATGCCCGCCGCCTTCAAAATATTTACGGGCAAATGTATTGCAATCGAAATCTCCCTTGCTTCGGAAACTCCATTTCCGCTCTTCATCACGGTCTATCACCAGCGCCACCAGTTTAATACCGCTGATGGTTTGTGGAAAGTTCACCAGTCCTTCGGTATCGCCGGTCTTGATCTCATATTTCAACAGGTCGGATTTAGGGATGGCGATCACCACTGTATTGTATTCATACAGCACTTCCATTCTGTGAAGCAGTACCCAGCCAATGAAACGTAACCTGTTCTCAAAAAAATTATCGAATAATTGTTCGTGTACCGGGCTATGAATAAGTCCTTTTTTCTTTAAATGCGCCACCATGCTGTGCACATCCGCTTTCGCGGAAGGGAAGCGGAATGACCCGGTATCCCCTACCACTCCTGCATATAAACACTCACCGATCGTTTCATTTATCAGTTCTCCTTTTCCGGATGCCATGATAAAATCGTATACCATTTCACAGGTAGAACTTTTGGAAGTATCACTGATCCCATAATCGAAAGATGCTGTATCAGGTTCCTGGTGATGGTCGATCAGGATCCGGGTACAGGTAACGGTCTTCAGCTTTTCGGTCATCGTTTTGGTGCGATGAAAAATATTGAAATCAAGGCAGAATAGCCAGTCGGCCGCATCCAGTTTAGCTTCTGCCAGGCTTTTTTCTTTTTCATAATTGATCACCTCTTCGGTGCCGGGCATCCAGTTTACCCATCCTGCCCAGTTGGTGGGAGAGATCACGGTCACCTCATGCCCCTGCAGGGCCAGGAAATGCTTAAGGCCCAGGGAAGAACCCATGGCATCCGCATCAGGTTTCTGATGGGTGGTGATCACTATTTTTTTTGGAGTATCCGGCAGCGGAAATATTTCCTCGATTGGTTTCATAAAACGGGTGCAAAGATAGTCAATAAATGCTACCTTTGCGGCCGCAAACAAGAAATACAATATATGAGTAATCGCACATTCACCATGATCAAACCGGACGCGTTCCGTAACGGTCATTCCGGTGCCATCCTGGACCGAATCATCAAAGAAGGTTATGCCATTAGGGCGCTTAAACTGATCCACCTGAGTGCTGAAAAAGCAGGCCAGTTCTATGCCGTACATAAGGCCCGTCCTTTCTATGGTGAGTTGGTTGCGTTCATGAGTTCCGGACCGATCATCGCTGCAATCCTTGAAAAAGAAAATGCGGTGGAATCATTTCGTAAACTGATCGGAGCCACCGATCCTGCCAAAGCGGAAGAAGGCACGATCCGTAAAATGTTCGCGGCTTCTGTTGGAGAAAATGCCGTTCATGGCAGTGACTCTGACGAAAATGCTAAGATCGAAGGAGATTTCTTTTTCTCCGGTTTGGAGCAATGCTGATCTAAAAAATTGGAAACCCCGGTGAAGAACCGGGGTTTTATTATATCTCCCTGTTGGGCCTGGTCTTATTTTCCACCGGCTCCACTTTATAACCCTCCTTGCGAAGCAATTCGATCACCCCTTTTTCACCGGGTAAATGTCCCGCTCCCACCGCAATTACCAGAGATTTTTCTTTCATCAGAGGTTTTAATTTTTCCACCCAGTTACGATTCCGGTGGAACAATAAGATATCGGTGAATTTGGCCATTCCCGGATCACTTACCAGCATCAGGGTCTCAAGTTTTTTCAGATCCTGCTCCCGGTAAGCTTCAAACATGGCCTTTAATTGTTCGTCCTCTTCACTATGCCCGGCCTGGCTGATATAATCCACCAGTTGCCTGGCCTGGTAACTATAGGGAATACTGTCAAGAATACCTGCCTGGTATTTCATGGTCTCCAATCCCTGCACTTTCTTACCCGAACTTTTTGCTTCCTGCATGATCACCTGTTCCATCATCGTGGTCTTTTCACAGGGCATAGACCCCTGTTCAAGCGTTGATGCGGCCAGCATTGGTTTAAACGTTTCCAGCATTGAAAAGGGAAGCAGCGAACCCTTGCTCTCAAAATATTCTTTCACCTTTGAGTAATCTGTTTCATTCAAAAGGTCTTTTAACGTGGTGTCCCCTTTCATTTTCATTTGATTCATGGCGCCCATGATCTCAAAAAGGTTATCCAGGTCCACTTCAAAATAGACTTCCTCACAATCCCTGATCGCTTTCTGGAAATTGGCACTTAATGCGGCATCATCAGAACAGATCATATGGATGGTGCCATACAGGTAACTTGGATTCACCAGGTCCTTTCCTGTCACTTTCCATAATAAAGTATTTACAGGCGACTGGGCTAAGGCGCCAAGGCTTACCAATCCTGCCAGCAATAAGGCGTTTATTTTTTTCATGCGTTGATAATTGGGAAAAATAACAACAAATAACTGACCAGAAAAAAACTACTGACTGCCTGTCATTAATGAAAGACATCTTCCCAATACCGGGAAAACCGCGTTCCCCATTTTATTGGGATCCCAGTGGGATCCGTACCAATTCCCATTACCTGCCTGATGGCCAATACTGGCAGATTGACACCGGCGCCCAGGCAGGCCGAAATGGTTCCCTGTACCCTGGGGTTTATCTCCAATAATAAAGGGATGCCACTGGCGGATCGCTTTACCTGAATTCCAATGTTACCATGTAATTGGAGAGCTGCAATGATCTGCCGGCAGTACTCCATGATCAGGTGGTCCTGTATGATCTCTCCCTCCACACTTATACCATTGATCATTTTTTTCCGTAGCCTTGGAACTGCCAATACGGTTGCGCCATGATCGGCCAGGCAATCCACGGAATATTCATCTCCCGGCAAATATTCCATCAGCAAAAGTTCGGGGAATTTACCTGATGCCAGTATTCTCCTGGCTTCGTCTGGCTGAATATATCCTGCACTTGGTTTATAATTAAAAAGCAGGTCCAATTCATTCATCTTTCCCGATAGGATACGAAAACCACGGCTTCCATTAGATACGCAGGGCTTAAAGCATATTTCTTTTTCTGGATATCCTAACTCTTTCACCGCCTCCGTAAACTGTTCCAAATTTTCCACTATCCTGAATGAGGGAATAACCACTCCTCTCCATTCAAGGAATTGAAAAGTTTTTCCTTTATCATTAGCTATTTCCAGTGAGGAGGCAGCGGATACCAAAACATGGATACCCTTTTTTTCAAAATCCTCCTTGTGCAGGGCCAGTGGGATCAATTCCTTTGTCACCAGGGGAAGAATGACATTTATCTTATTTTTTTCGCAAAGCTCGAGCAGACTTTGAATGAACAGCGGCGCATTAGCAGGTGGTATCTGGAAAAAACGGTCATGCAGGAATTTTCCTTTTGCTTCCGCATCCGCATCCGCAAGGGTAATGGTCCAATCCTTTTCCTGCCGAAGGCATTTTAAAATTCCGGGTGCACCGGGTGCTCCGGCACCTGTCATCAGCACATGAATGGATGGTTGCGGCATAATGATTAACTGACCACGGCTTCTTCACCGTACATCTGTCCTTTAAATTTAAGCGATGGCGATGGAATAAACCCGCCTATTCCCAATGACTTCCATTTTTTATCTACTGATTCAATCGTTTCTTCATTGGCAACAATGATATTGGGCCAATCACGCTGGAAATTATCCAGCTCTTTTGTCTTCCTGGTGCCATCCAACCCTAAACAGGCACGGTAGGCGGAATCGCCATCCCTGTATAAATATTTATCGCGTGCAGGATCCAGGTTATTGCAAAACCGCCATAGTGCTACTGTAAGATCGCTGGCATCCACCGTATGTTCTACATACAGGATCATTTTGATGGGTGCCATTTCCGGTAAGGAACAAATGGCCTCATGCAGTTCGGCAATATGCCCCTTCCTGTTCTTTTTTACAGATATCACCAGGCAGGCAATGGCTTTTTCAACCAGGCAGCTGTTTACGGATTCAATTTCAGGGAAATGTTGTTTCAAAAATCCAGCTTTCCAGGCAATGGGAACTTTCACCGGGGCATAGGTATCATCCAGTTCCTCGTACATTTTTTTTGTTCCGTCAATGCACATTTTGCCGCCGAATCCAAGTTTGCTGCAACTATGATCCAGTACATCCATAGGACCAGTAGAGAAATAAATATCGGTGGCAGGGTTCAGGTTATTGAAAAGATATCGTGCCAGGTCCTCATATTCCTGGATCTTCTGTTCTCCATCGGAAAGAATAAGGATCTTATTGAACATCATTTGGCCGGCACCCCACATGGCATTCATTACTTTCTGTCCCTGGCCTGCATATTCTTTTTTGATCTTTGTGATCACCAGGTTATGGAATACCCCTTCAACCGGCATATCCATATCGGCGATCTCAGGGATCATGGTCATTTTTATTGGTGCTAAAAATATTCTTTCGGTTGCTTTCCCCAGCCAGGCATCTTCCTGCGGAGGGATACCTACGATCGTAGCCGGATATACCGCTTGTTTTTTATGCGTAATGGCAGTGATATGAAAACGGGGATACCAATCGGGCAATGAATAATACCCGGTATGGTCGCCGAAAGGACCTTCCCAGATAAGTTCTTCTGACGGGTCCACATAACCCTCAATGATAAAATCGGCATCTGCTGGTACTTCAACTTCCGGCTGACTGATACATTTTACCAGTTCCACTTTTTTCTTACGAAGAAATCCGGCAAGCATATA
Source organism: Chitinophagaceae bacterium (assembly GCA_016720565.1). Lineage (GTDB taxonomy): Bacteria > Bacteroidota > Bacteroidia > Chitinophagales > Chitinophagaceae > JJ008. The sequence continues at coordinate 922,967 of JADKKJ010000001.1, read as the reverse complement.
CTCATCTACATTTTCAGGCAGGGGCGCAGTGGCTGAATAGGCATAGACCGGATCTCCACCCAGGGCTACGGCTACCGGCATTTTTTTATTGAGTTTTTTATATTCTGCGAAATGTTTGGCAGATACCTTATGCTTATGCCAGTGCATACCTGTTAATGCTGGACCGAATACCTGCATTCGGTACATGCCCACATTGCGGCTTCCGCTCAACGGATCTTTTGTATGAATGATGGGAAGGGTAACAAACGGTCCACCGTCTTTAGGCCAGCAGGTGATCACCGGTAATTTGGTGATATCAGGTTCTTTCATCACTACTTCCTGGCAGGCGCCCTTTCCGCTTTTTACTTTTGGCATCCAACTGGCGAACTGTCCCAGCATGGGCAACATCTTGAGTTTGTCCAGTATGCCTTCTTTGGGAGAGGATAATAAATGGAAAAGTCCTTCGATCTGGCGGGCCACATCATCAAGATGATCCACCCCCAGGGCCATGCACATTCTTTTTTCTGATCCATAGGCATTCATCAGAACAGGAAATTCATACCCCGTGTTTTCAAAAAGCAGGGCCTTTCCCCCATTGCCCGATTTGCTTATTCGGTCGGTGATCTCCGCGATCTCCCATTTGGGATCCACATAAGCACTTATTCGGAGCAGCTCACCCTGTTTCTCCAGGGCTTCAATAAATTCTTGTTGATTCTTCCAGGCCATTCTTAATATTGTAAGGCAAAATTACGAGCCCGGAATGGATTAAATGGAAAGGTTCAGTGTTTCACGCTTAATTCAACAGAAACCCTGCACATTTGAGGCCCACCCGTTCATCAAATATTCTTTCCTGATACTGGGTTTTAATTATTTTTATACTGAACCTTAAAATGGAACTATGCCCAGATACCTCTCCTTAATTGCTGTTTCCCTGCTTTTGACCGTTTATTCCTGTAAGACCTCTACCAAGGATGCATCGGATAAGCCGGATGCCCTGGCCGTTAACCTGGATACAACCGCCAATCCAGCGGAGGACTTTTTTCAGTACGCAAACGGAGGTTGGATCGCTAAAAATCCGATTCCGGAAGAGCAATCCAGCTGGGGAATTGGAAACCTGGTAATAGAAGAAAACCTGAGAAGGTTACGCGAGATCAGCGAGAATGCCGCCAAAACAAATGCAACCAAAGGCAGCGCCGAGCAGAAAATTGGTGATTATTGGTCAACAGCCATGGACAGCGCCAGGATCGAAGCAGACGGGTTAAGACCTTTGCAGTCATGGTTTGACAGGATCAATGCCATCACTGACCTTAAATCATTGCTCAGTACATCCGCGGAATTAAAAAAAGCCGGCTCCTCTACCTTGTTCAGTGATTTTGTTTCCCAGGATGATAAGAACAGTGAAGTAATGATCTATAAATTATGGCAGGGTGGCCTGGGACTTCCTCAACGGGAATATTATTTCAGGGATGATTCCACTACAAAAAATATCAGGGCAGAATATGTGAAGTATATCAGGACTATCTTAACCATGAGTGGAGATGATTCCGTAAGCGCAGGCACTGCAGCAAAGAATATCATGGCGCTGGAAACCAAACTGGCGGCTGCCAGTCGGAAACTGGAAGACCTTCGCGATCCTTATCGCAATTATAATAAAATGGCCATTGCAGACCTGAGTAAATTAAGCTCGGCTATCGACTGGACAAATTACCTGTCTATCACAGGTATCAAAGGCATCGATTCCCTGATCGTTGGACAACCGGAGTTCTTTAAAGCGCTGGATGGAGTGCTTAGAACTGTACCTATTGCTGACTGGAAAAGTTATTTAAAATTCAACCTGGTCACGGATATGTCAGGGGCCTTGCCCGATCGTTTTGGAGCAGCAGCCTTTAATTTCTCTAAATTATTCAGCGGCGCAAAAGTTAGAAGAGCCCGTTGGAAAAGGGCGATCTCCAGTGAAGAAAATGCTATGGGCGAATTGCTGGGTAAACTTTATGTAAAGGAGTTCTTCAATGAAACTGCGAAGAAGAGATATGAGGATATGGTGGAGGCCATTCGCGCCGCACTTAAAGACAGGATATCCAATCTTTCGTGGATGGGTGACAGCACCAAGCAAAAAGCCTATGCGAAGCTGGCATCTATGAAAAAGAAAGTTGGCTATCCGGAAAAATGGAAAGATTTTTCAGCACTTGAAGTGGGCCGTGAATCTTATGTAAAGAACCTGATGAACGCGAATATTTTCTGGCATAATTATAACGTGAACAAATTGGGTAAGCCGGTGGATCGTGACGAATGGGATATGACCCCTCAAACCTATAACGCTTATTACAATGCTTCCAATAACGAGATCGTGTTACCTGCAGGAATATTCACTGTTCCCGGCTACCGCGATGAAGAATTGGATGATGCTACAGTATATGGATATGCAGGCGCCTCTACCATTGGCCACGAGATCACCCATGGTTTTGATGATGAAGGCCGGCAATTTGATGCCAAAGGCAACCTGGTTAGCTGGTGGACGGCAAATGATGAAAAGGAGTTTAACAAAAGGGCCGAATACATTATTCGCCAGTTCAACGAATACGAGCCGGTACCAGGATACCATATTAATGGCAAGGCCACCACTGGCGAGAATATCGCTGACCTGGGAGGAATCCTGCTTGGAATTGATGCCTATAAGAAAACAGCAGAATACAAAGCAAATAAGACCGTTGCAGGCCTTACACCCATGAAAAGATATTTTCTGGGTTATGCCTTAGGCTGGTTGGGACATACCCGCGAAGAATCGCTGCGCAATCAATTGCTCACAGATGTGCACTCCCCTGCCAAATACAGGGTGAATGGCCCATTTGTGGATGTGGATGAATTCTATTCCACCTTCAATGTGAAAGCAGGAGATAAAATGTTCAGGGCAGATAGTTTGCGGGTCAGGATATGGTAATGCCAAGGCCATAACCTGCACCATAACCGATCTTTCCATGGTCATAGGTAATTCCGGTGGCTACGTCTTCTTCCAGGAGAAGGGGTCCATCCATATCTACATGGTCTATAAATGGAAGGAGATGCGCGATAGCCGCGGAACCTACGGTTGATTCATTCATGCAACCTACCATTACTTTCAGGTCCAGTTCCCTGGCTTTCTTTATCATCCTCCGCGCAGGAGTAAGTCCGCTGCATTTGGTGAGTTTGATATTGATGCCATGAAAATGATCTTTGCATTTTTCTACATCTGATTCTAACACACAGGCTTCGTCCGCATAAAGCGGTAATGGAGATTCTTTATATAGAACCTTCATGTCTTCCCAATTGTCTTTTGCCAGGGGTTGCTCTACGAATTCCACGCCCAGTTCTTTTAATTGCGGGATCAGTTGTAAAGCAGTTTCAAGGTCCCAGGCGGCATTGGCGTCCACCCGGAAGACAGCAGCCGTATTTTCCCTTAAGGTTTTAATGATCTCAAGGTCATTGGCGGTACCTACTTTGATCTTATAAATAGGCCAGGGTTTTTCCTTCATCTTGGCCAGCATTTTTTCCATACTGTCAATACCGATGGTGTAATCGCAAACAGGGTTTTTAGAAATATCGCCTCCCCAGAGTTCGTATAATTTTTTTCTTTTCAGCTTGCCAAAAAGATCCCAGGCCGCTATATCCAGCGCGCATACCAAAAAATTATTCTGCGGTATAAGGTGATGCAGGTAATGCCAGTACCGTTCAGGATCTGTAAAAGCAAATTTTTCGATCAGCGTTCTTTTTTCTTCCAGGTCGCTGATCATTTTTTCAACAGGAATATTATAGTAGGCAATGGCGCATGCCTCTCCGTACCCCTTAATACCCATGTGTTCCAGTTCTACTATCAGCGTAGGCTGATGTGTCTTGGTGCCTTTTGAAATGGTAAATGGATACCTGAACTTCAGATTGTGCGCCCGGTAATTAACTTTCATGGATCAAAGATAACTAGCGACCACTATTTTCAACATAGCCTTTGAGTTCCTCATTAAACTCATCTGCTTTCATGAGGTCTTCCAGGCTCATATGCATACGGTATTGCCAGTAATGCTTTGGGTTTGCGGGGTTATTGATCCTTTCCTCCTGTGGGTTATCACGGCGAAGTCTTTCGCTCATACCCATGATATCCTGCAGCTGGAAAATGCTCCACATGGCTGGTGAATAAAGGTGCTGCAATACTATGGCCCGGTTGATCCAGGCTTCACAGTAAAATGGCGCTTCGCCCCATTGGTTGAGAATATCATTATAAAAACGACGGGTCTTTTCGCGGTTCTCTTCCCACCATCCCCTTATTGTGCTCATATCATGCGTAGATGGTGTGATCACAGACATATAGGGCGCATCATCCGGGTGGAAGAATTCTTTTTTAGGATCCTTGGGCATGCGCTGGATCTCCAGGCTGAGTATACCCAACTGGTTCATCACATCGGGTACACAATGCGGAACCATACCCAGGTCCTCTCCGCAAACCAGCATATTGGTAGCGCCCTTTAATTGAGGTAAGCGATGCATGGCCTCCCTGTACCAGAAATCATCCTGGCGACGGAAGAAATAATCTACATAAAGGTCTTTCAGCTTTTGCTTATTCTGTTCATCCAGGTAGCGGAATGAAATGGTCTTATCCATTGCGATCCTGAAATGGTATTTTTCTCCCTGTGATCCTTCTTCTTCAAATAAGATCACATTGGCTACCACATTGAATAATCCCTGCTTCAGCCTTTCATTTTCTTCATGCTGTTCCTGTTCCGAAAAATACATTTCTATTTCCGCCTGTGTTTGAAATGCCGGTGCCAGGTCATACCCATCAAACTTATTGGCAATGAAAAATATCTCTCTTTGTTCTGCGCTGAGTTCAGGGATCAATTCTTCGATCACCTGGTCGTTGATAAACGGCCGGCAATAGCGTTGGTAATCGAACCAGATGCCTTTCTCTCCAAATTCATTGATGTGTACGGGCAAACAGGGAACAAACCTTCCCATGATACCCTGTATGGCATGTACGGGAATGCTCCAGATCCGGAAAAATCCAAGGATATGATCGATCCTGAATGCATCGAAATAACGGCTCATTTGTTCAAACCGTTGTTTCCACCAGGAGAAATCATCCTCCTGCATTTTTTTCCAGTTGTAAGTGGGAAAACCCCAGTTCTGGCCTACCGCGGCGAAATCATCAGGCGGAGCCCCAGCCTGCCATTCCATATTGTAAAGTCCCGGGTTCACCCAGGCATCACAACTATTACGGGAAATACCGATCGGAATATCCCCTTTGATCACTACACCTCTTTTATGCGCATAATCTACAGCCTCCTGCAATTGCAGATGGAGGTGATATTGGACAAAATAATAAAAGGCAATTTTTTTCCGGATGGATGACCTTGATGAACATAATTTTTCAATGGTCAGGCGGTCGTACTGGCTGTTGGTTGCCCATTTATTGAATTCCGCGCTGCCATATTTATCACGGAGATGACAGAAAGCGGCATAAGGTTCCAGCCAGCCTTTATTTTCATGGAAGAACTGCAGGTAATCTTCAGATACCAGGCATTCCTCTCCCATTACTTCATAGAGTTGTTGCAATACTACCCACTTGATCTTCATAACCGCCTCATAATCCACTTCAGCAAGTGAATTCAATTCTTCCTGTTTATCGTAGAGTGAACTTAACTGAGATTTAAAATTTTTTCCTGCCACCTTCCACAGGTTGATATACAGCGGGTGAAGGGCAAAGGCAGAAATAGCAGAGTAGGGATAGGAATCCCGCCAGCTGAAATTAGACATGGTATCATTCACCGGAAGCAACTGCACCAGTTTTAATCCTGTATGCCTTGCCCAATCTACCAGCAGTTTAATATCACTGAATTCGCCAACGCCAAAACTTTCCCTGCTTCTTAAACTGAATACCGGAATCGCAAGCCCCGCTCCTTTCCAGCTGTCATTGGCAAAACGCGCGAAACCATCGTGCAGGGTCACCAGCTTTTTCCTGCTTCCTTCATTCTGAAGAAGGCGGTTGTTACCGTTCTCGAATTGGATGAATGTTTTATCCTGCACCTTGTAGATGCCATATTTATAAGCCAATGGAAGCACTTCTCCGGAAAGGTCCAGCCGGATACTCCACCAGTTACTGTCGCCATCCTCTTTTTTCATCAGCAAGGGCTGTTCTGTTTTCCAGTCACCCAGTTTCTCACCGGAACCAATGAGACAGAGGACCTCATTTTTTTTCAGCAAAGGGGCTTTAGCTTTGAAAATATGCGTGGGGTTCTTATCTGAACCAGATCTTGATTTGGGCCGGGGTTGTTTTAATAAAACCCGCTGGAAGGGGGCGGTGAAAAATGCATTCTCAAACTCTCCCGCGTAATTCCAGGTATCGATAAGTTGAAGTTCAGTGGTATTCTTTGCGGCAAGATCCAGGAACCGGTCCTGGCCCCATTCAGCCAGCAATTCACCATCTTCATTTTTCAGGTAATACTTGTACCAGGTCTTTTCAGGAATATCCTTTTTCCTTATATCAATGGTAGCCGTCCAGAATTCATCATTCAGGTAGTTCATGGCAAGAGCCCGGGCGGGGTCACCATTACCCAATTCCTCCAGGTTACCAGATACCCATAAGCTCTGGCCATATCGGGTATGGTATCGTAAATAAAACTGTAAATTCATCTCAATCGTTAGTACTGGATATCCAGATTATTTGTGTGTTAAATACACATTATATACGAAAATAAAAAAGAACCGCAATCTGTGGTAATTTTATTTTGATTTTGTATCTAAAGTTATGAACATCATGGCTCTGGATAATGTATTTTTCCAAGAACCTTCTCTCCCTTATTTTTGCAAAAATCTTTTTGCAATGGAGCAAACCAAAAAATATCGCGGAATCTGGTGGCTGGTTTTCCTGGCCAGCACAGCCGCTCTGATCTTTGCTATTTATAGTCATTGGGAATGGTTGACCCTGATCCTGCCCTTCCAAACCACCAGTTTTGTGAAGGCTATGGACATAATGTGATAACCCACGATCTTATTTAAAATACCCCGGATAACGGGGTATTTTTTTGTCTATATTTTACTACTTTCCATTATGACCACCCTTAAAGCCATTGCCTACGTTATCGGGATCGCCCTCCTTTTATTCGTTATCGCCAGTGTTTTCGACATTTTTATCGCCGTTTGGAAAGGCAGGTTCTATACCAGCGTAACCTTTATCGTTTTGTTTGGTGTAGCAGGCGTATTTGCCTCTGTTTTCGGATATATAAAGGGGATCGAGCTATTCCAGGTGAAGGATGAGAAGGCGCGCTGGACCCTGCTGCTTACCGAGATCGGGGTAGGTGCGATATTCTGGTTCCTGCTTTCACCGCTGGAAGGTGGCGATTATGCCCCGGTAATGAAGTCTTTTGGACTAATGCTGGGAATGACCAGTTTTATTTTTCTCTATGGCAAACCCGGATTCTAAAGAGCATGACCTATACAAACAAAAAAAAGCCGGCAAAAGCCGGCTTTTTTTATAGCGGTAAATAACATTATGCTTTTACGGAAGCTACCAGGCCTTTAAAGGTCTCAGGATGGTTCATAGCCAGGTCAGCCAATACCTTACGGTCAAGCGTGATCCCTTTTTTCTGAAGTTTGTTGATGAACTCAGAATAGTTCATACCTTCTTCCCTAACCGCCGCGTTGATACGGGCGATCCAGAGCGTACGGTATTCTCTTTTCTTTAGTTTACGGCCAACAAACATATAAGCCATACCCTTTTCCACTACATTCTTGGCTACGGTATATACATTCTTACGTTTGCCATAAAATCCTTTGGCTTGCTTTAATATTTTTTTCCTGCGTGCCTTACTGGCGGCAGCATTTTTTGAACGAGGCATCTTTAATAGTTTAGAGTTGAGAGTTTAGAGTTTAGAACATCCTGAATATCTTTCCCCGCGGAAAGATTATTTCAGGCGAAGCAGTCTTTTCACGAAATCCATGTTCGCTTTGGCAACTACGCCATCTTTGTTCATTGCTCTTTTTCTTTTCTTTGACTTCTTGGTCAGGATGTGACGCTTGAAGCTTTTCTGGTGCGTGATCTTGCCGGTAGCGGTTACTTTGAAGCGCTTCTTGGCACTGGAGTTTGTTTTTACCTTAGGCATTTTAACCTTGTTTTGAATTAACCTTTGAGGCATTCCCCACAGGGGGACCTTTATCGAGCCTCTTCAGGAATATGTTCTTGAAGAACACCGCTTTTTCAAACGGGTTGCAAAGATAAGGCTAATTGCCTATACCACAAACTATAAAACAGGGAGAGCTCCCTGTTTTATAGGTAAAGACCTGCTCTTTAGTTAATTTGATATAATCGTTATCATTCTTTAGGATTCAGCGCTTTAGCTATCCTGTATTGAACATCTTGCAGATGATATCTGGTCAGTGGGTCTGTAACTGATGGAATGGCTCGGGCGATCTCAGCCCTTAAACTGGCCAAATGCGCCCTTACAATGCTTCTTACATCCGTTTTCTCAGAACCATTACTAACCGTGAAAACCAGGCCCCCGATATTAGACGACTGGGGCGGAGCAGGGTTAACAATACTTGTTAATGTATTGACATATGATTTCTGAAGATTACGACGATAAATGTCAACTGGTTTGCGACTGGCCAGTTCCGACCATATCCCTTTCTTAAGATCTTCCAGCATTTCAACCACCGTATAGGCGTTGGAGCCAACAGCTGCTTCCGCTTCCAGCATCCTGCCCATGGTACGGGTGCTGAGCAAACGACCCAGCACATTGTCCTGCTGAATGCCAACCAGGGTGATCGGAGAAGTACCCAACCTGTTCAAAACATTCGGATCGATCAGCCAGGTGGGGGTTGAAAATAATTGTTTGTTGAAAAAATCCACCGCATCTTTTTGTTTGGCTTTTGGCACCTGCTCAAAAACGGCCCCCTTATCATCTACGGTCTTTCCGGTTTCCATTATTCCACCAATAGCCCTGCTTACATGACCCATATACAATGAATACTGTCCAACCAGGTTATTATAAATCTCCCGGAGATTTGAATAATCCTCACCGGTTTCCTTTGTCCATTCCAGCAGGTTTGGCAGTATCCTTTGTAAATTCTTTATTCCATAATTGCTGGCTTTTACCGCGTCATCACCCAGGTCCTCCGTTTGTGTGCGTGGATCATCTCCATTGAATCCATACCATAAACGATGATTGGTCAGTTTCTCAGAGGTCCATTTAGCCAGTGCGGTCTTCTCTTCCATGGCCGTTTTGTATTGTGGAAAGAAACGATAACCCCATTCAATGGCCCAGTTATCATAATCTCCTATTCTTGGAAAGATCCCTTTTTCACTGATCTTATCTTCCGGCTGCGCTACATAATTAAAGCGGGCATAATCCATGATAGAAGGTGTATGGCCATGTTCTTCTACCCAGGCTTTATTGCGAAGATTTTCTACAGGCACCGTGGAAGATGAGCCGAAATTATGCAGTAACCCCAGTGTATGTCCTACTTCATGGGAAGAAACAAACCGTATCAATTGCCCCATCAGGCTGTCATGGAAATTCATGGTCCTGGCTCTTGGATCTATTGCTGCTGCCTGGATAAAATACCAGTTCTGCAGCAACTTCATCACATTATGGAACCAGCCAATATGCGTTTCCAGTATCTCGCCGCTTCTTGGATCGGTAACACTTGGACCATAAGCGTTTTCCACAGAGGATGGCTTATATACAATGGCGGAATATCTTGAATCTTCAATGCTCCACTCCGGATCATTCTCCGGGGCTTCCTTGCCCATAATGGCATTCTTAAATCCTGCTTTTTCAAATGCAACCTGCCAGTCGTTCACCCCCTGCATCAAATACGGGATCCATTTTTTTGGAGTGGCCGGATCAATATAAAGTATGATAGGTTTCTTTGGTTCCACCAATTCACCGCGAAGATATTTCTCCATATCCTCTTCTTTTGGCTCCAGTCTCCAGCGCGCGATCATAGTTGTGGTTTCCACACGCTGTGGATTCGCATCATAGTCTGTATAGTTCCTCGAAAAGAATCCGACCCTGGAATCTGCCAGTCTTGGCCTCATTGGAGTGGAAGGAAGCAATACAAATGAATTATTTATTTCTAAAGTAATATTTCCAAGGCTTCCCGGTTGAGTAACTGTAAACCCGGCACCTGCTCCCTGCGCCGGAGTTTTAAAATAAGTTTTAACGGTCTTCACCTCTATGTTCGCAGGGTATGACCTTATCCCGCTGATATAGGATTTATCTGATTGAAGCGATCCAGCCTGCAGGCTGCTTTTGCTTACCAATACTGCGGTCATGCCAGTGGGCACAGAGGAAAAAGAAACCACGTCATTATCACTTAGAAGGTAATCCGAAACATCGATCACCGATCCGGTGGAATCCCTGGAAAGTGCTTTTATATCAAATGCCGCTGATATAGGCTGGATATTCGAATTGGAAACAGAGCGAAACATTTCCCTGGTGGAATCTTTGGAGAAATTCATATAGGAAACACCTCTCAGGAAGATCCTGTTATTGGGGCCTTTTTCAAAACGGATAACAGATTCATTGATCTCATCTCCTGCATATCCGCCAAATGCTTTTGGCGCGTTTACTGATGACCTCGATATCCTGTTCACCACCATGATATCCCTTCCCAGCAATGAATCGGGAATTTCAAAGTACCATTTATCCTCTACCCTGTGAACCCTGAACAGTCCTTCATCGGTTTTTGCTTTATCGGTGATCACTTCCCGGAATGCCCGGGGACCATTGCCATTTCTAACGGGAAAAGGCCGGGTAGAATCGGGTCTTTGGCCCTGGGTAATAGCGGAGGCCAAAAGAAGGGGGATAATAAATAAACGGAGCTTGTTCATCAGGGATCTTTTTTATTAAGGGAAGCAATTTATTTAATAATGTACATACCTGTCAACCATTCAACAAAAAAGCCACCGGGAGGTGGCTTTACATGAAATTCTTATCAGATCATTTCTTTTTGCCTTTGGGGGCGAACATGGCAAGCATTCTTTTGCCTTCCATTTTGGGCATATTCTCCAATACACCCACCTCACCCAGCCTTTCCGCAAATTTCAGGAGCAGCAATTGCCCGCGATCCTGAAACTGGATGGCCCTTCCTTTGAACTGCACATAGGCTTTCACCTTATTGCCGTCCTTCAAAAATCCTTCCGCGTGTTTGGCTTTGAAATCAAAATCATGATCATCCGTATTCGGAGTGAAACGGATCTCTTTTACTTCTGAGGCCTTGCTCTTGGCCTTCATTTCTTTTTCCTTCTTCTTCTTATCGTAAAGGAATTTATTATAATCGATGATCTTACAAACAGGTGGATCTACGGTTGGAGAGATCTCTACCAGGTCCAGTCCCTGTTCCTGCGCCATTTTCATAGCGGTCTGCGTATCATAGATACCCACTTCCACATTCTCTCCTACTAATCTTACCTGTGGTACTCTTATAAAATGATTTATCCGGTGTTCCGCCTCTTTCCGGGGCATGAATCGACCCCTGTTAAAGCCACCTTTATTGAATCCTCCAGGGCTACCGCCTGGTTTTTTGAACCCGCCTCCGGGTCTGAATGGAACTGCCATAATAAAATGCTCCCGTCCCCGGGGGAGCCTTGGATTGTTATTGTATTTAATACCTCTTTGGGGAAGAGGTCATTTTTTACGCTTCCGTCTCTTTTCTCTCTTTGATCTCGTACACCAGTTCAGCTATCAGTTCATCTACCGGCCTGGTGCCCTGGTCTCCCTTACCCTGCCTGCGAACGGCCACTTTATCTTCATTCATCTCCTTTTCTCCAACTACCAGCATAAGGGGTACTTTCATCATTTCAGTATCCCGGATCTTCTTGCCGATCTTTTCATTTCGGTCATCGACTTCACAACGAATATCCGCTTTTTTCAGTTTATCGGCTACAGATCTTGCATAAGGTAAGAACTTATCGCTGATGGGCAATACTTTTACCTGCATCGGCGCCAGCCATAAAGGGAATTTACCGGCATAATGTTCCAGCAAAAATCCAATGAAACGCTCATGCGTTCCTAATGGGGCGCGGTGTATGATCAGCGGGGTCTCGCCTTTATTATCTGCGGTGGTATATTCCAGTTTAAACCTTCTTCCCTGGGCAAAATCCACCTGGTTAGTGGCCAGGGTGAATTCCCGGCCAATAGCGCTCCAGATCTGTACATCGATCTTTGGTCCGTAAAATGCGGCCTCATCCTGTACTTCTACAAATGGGGTTTTGGTACGGATCAGCACATCTCTTACCAGTGCTTCTGTTTCTTTCCAGAGCTCAGGTTCGTTCACATATTTCTGTCCCAGCTTCTCCGGAGAATGAAGCGATAGCCTCATCACATATTTGTCTACACCAAATATTTTAAAATACTTCAGGTACATTTCATTTACTGCCCTGAATTCTTCATAGAACTGATCTTTTGTGCAGTAAATATGGGCATCATTCATATGAAGGCAACGTACCCTCATCAGCCCGAATAATTCTCCACTCTGCTCATAACGATAACAGGTTCCATATTCTGCCAGCCGCAGGGGCAGATCTTTATAGCTTCTTGGTTCTGCCGCAAAAATTTTGTGATGATGCGGGCAGTTCATGGCCTTCAGGTAATATTTCTGACCCTCCAGTTCCATGGGTGGGTACATACTATCCTCATAATAGGGAAGGTGGCCACTGGTGATGTATAGATTTTCTTTTGCGATATGCGGGGTCACTACCCTTTTATATCCTGCAGCATTCTCAGATTCCTTGGCCAGTTTTTCCAATTCTTCAATAACGATGGTTCCATTAGGCATCCAGAGCACCAGTCCCGGACCAACATCATCATCCATGGTGAATATGCCTAATTCCTTACCCAGTTTTCTATGATCCCTTTTCTTAGCCTCTTCCAGCATGGCCAGGTGTTCATCCAGTTCCTTCTGGGAAGGAAAGGTTACACCATAGACCCTGGTAAGCATTTTATTCTTTTCATCTCCTTTCCAGTAGGCACCAGCTACACTGGTCAGTTTAATGGCCTTTATCAAACCAGTACTTGGAATATGTGGTCCGCGACAGAGATCGGTAAAAGAACCCTGGGTATAGAAACTGATCTCTCCATCGGTTAAACCGCTTAGAAGGTCAAGTTTATATTCATCGCCTTTTTCGGTGAAATAGTTGATCGCGTCGTTCTTGCTTATTTCCTTCCTGACGTAAACATTATTCTGTTTCGCCAGTTCATTCATTTTCTTTTCCAGAATGGCGAGGTCCTCTTCATTCATCTTGCGGTCGCCAAGGTCCATATCATAATAAAAACCATTCTCTACCGGCGGGCCAACCCAGAATTTTACCCCGGGAAAAATAGATTCCACCGCTTCAGCCATCAGGTGGGCAGAAGAATGCCAGAACGTATTCTTTCCGTCCGTATCGTTCCAGGTCAGTAACTGAAGGTTGGCTGATTGATTAATAGGTCGCGCTGCGTCCAGCACCTGTCCATTCACTCTGGCGGCCAGCACTTTCCTGGCCAGGCCTTCGGATATGGAACGGGCGATATCCATGGAACTTGTTCCTTCGGGATATTGCCGAATGCTGCCGTCTGGTAAAGTAATGTCGATCATGAGATTTATTCTTCCATTTTAGGAGTGGCAAAATTAACTTAAATAGCCCAGATTATTAACAAACTATTGCCGGAGGCCTATCGCAGGAATTTGTCCATTTTTTTTAGTTTTGACCCATGTGGAAGAACCTATCCGCCTGTTTCATCTTTATTTTATGCAGCTTTTCATTTTCCGCCCGGGCACAGGATGTGACCGGTATCTGGAAAGGTTATTTCATCACAGAAACCGGCGAATATTACAAGCTGGAATTCCAGGTAGCCCGCAACAGTAATTTCGGGGTCACAGGCGTTTCCTATTCTTACCTTGATATTCGTTTCTATGGCAAGGCCACAATGACCGGTACTTTTATTAGATCCTCCAATTCATTTCGTATTCGTGAGATCAAAACAGTGGAGGTCAAAAGCCAGTTGGGAGGTACCACCTGCATCATGAATTATTCCCTGAACTGGTCCCGGTCTGGCAAGGAGGAATTCCTGGATGGCACTTACCTTGGAAAAAATGAGGATAAAACAGGATTGCTGAATAGTGAATGGGGCAGTTGCGGTGCGGGTAAAGTGCATCTTCGGCGGGTGACCAATTCTGATTTCTATGTGGAACCATTTCTCAAGAATAAGATCCGTGAAAAACCGGTTTTCATTAATGAAGGACCAAGGAAAACAGATTCTGTTGTTGAAAAAAAACCGGTGATAACTGAAAAACCCAAAACAAAGCCGGTGACCAGCCCCCTGACAAAACCAGTTACCAAAACAGTCACTAAAACAACTACAAAACCTCCTGTTACTAAACCAGTGGTTCCTGTTAAAAAGAACCCTGTTGTTAAAACAGTGATCAGCCCTTCCAGTGATTCACTACAGAAAATAATTCCGCCTGTTACCCGCCCTGTAACCACTGTGCCTACGCCTGAGGTGATCTTAAATCGGTCCAATGAACTGATCAAGGTATTGACGGTAAGGGATCCAAAAGTATCTGTAAAGATCTATGATAATGGAGAAATTGACGGGGACACGATCTCGGTTTACCTGGATAAAAAACTGGTGCTATCCCAAAAAAGATTAACGGCCTCTCCCCTTCTGGTTAATTTCACTATGGAAGACGATAATGATGTGCATGAACTTACCCTGGTGGCCGAGAACCTGGGTACTATACCCCCCAATACTTCTTTAATGATAGTTGAATCCGGGGAGCAACGATTTGAGGTCCGAATTACGTCTACCGAGCAAAAGAATGCAGTGGTTCGTTTCAAATTCCAGAAATGAATACCATTGCTGTAATTTTTTATCCGGCATTAATTTTTTAGCCTATTTTCCACTTTGATGCGTTCCACCTTTTTATATCTGTTCTTGCTGGTTGCCTTCGCTGTCCAGGCCCAGGATATCAATGGTATCTGGAAGGGTAAACTGGTTATGGCGCCAGGCAGTTGTTTCCCTGTTTACAATATCGAATTGCAGATCCAGGTGGCTGGTTCGCGTATCACGGGTACAGCTTACCATTTTTCAGATTCCGCCAATTTTGTAAGAGAGAATTTTGAAGGCATCTATAACCGCGACAGTAACCAGGTCATTATTCAGGAGAATGGCATCATCACTTTTCGTATTCGGGAGGATTGCGTGCCCTGTGTAAAAAAATATACGCTGAGCTATCATAAAGGTGGAGGAAATGTGGTTACAGAAGAACAGCTGAGAGGAGGCTGGACCGGTAAGGCCACGGATGGAAAAACGATCTGTGATCCGGGAACACTGGTACTTACCCGCTTTGACCGGTCATCCTTCAAACCGGATTTCAAACTGCCTTCTACTCTTACCAACCGGAAGGCAGAATTAGTAAAAGAGATACTGGTAGATACCGGCACCATTACAATGGATTTTTATGACAATGGCCAGATCGACAATGATACGATCTCTGTGTACGCCAATGGCATAACTGTGGTTAGTAATAAAAGGCTGAGCACCAAACCTGTATCCATGACCATCCATATCGACCTTAAAAGACCTGAACAGGAAGTGATCATGGTTGGTGAGAACCTGGGAGATATTCCTCCAAATACTGCGCTGATGATCGTGAATTGCGGCGATAAACGCTACCAGTTATACCTCACTTCTGATGAAAAAAAGAATGCCATGGTCCGCTTCAAATACGTTCCTCCCAAATAATTCCAGGACAGAAACAGATAAATTATCTTAACTTAATAGGCAACCCGTCATACCTGATGGGTTTTTTTTATTAATCATAAACCAACAGACATGAAAAAAAATCTCATTTTTTTCGCGTTAGCGATCTTCATTTTTGCTTCCTGCAAACATGAAGAGGGAAAGGGAGGCCTGTCAGGCCGGGCTCAAAAGAACCTGGATGCCATTCATACCGTGAACAAGGCGTTTGAATCAGGCGACGTTAGTTCCATTGATTCGGTAGTAGATGCTTCCTTTGTGGACCATACCCCTGACGGAGATAAGACCAGGGATTCCCTGAAGATCTATATTCCCCAGATGAAGTCGGCAGATCCAACTGCTAAAATGGAGACGATACAGGAATTTGCCAATGATGATTATGTAGCAGGATGGTATCGGTGGACGGGCACCGGTAACGGTACTTTGGGAATGCCAACTGGCCCCTATGATATGCAGGCCGTGGAAATGGTGAAGTTCAACACAGATGGTAAAGCCATCGAACATTGGAGCTTTATGGAATCCCGTGAAATGATGAAAATGATGCAGAACATGGGTTCAATGAAGGATAATTCGATGAATAAATAAAAAGACCTTGTTCGATATAAAAGGCCCGGTATCCGGGCCTTTTATATTTAGAATTTGAAATTCCAGGTCACCGCAGGGATCACCGGGAACAATGAAACCTGCTTGGCCGATAATTCTGCAAACAGACTTCCTTCCTGGTCGAAGTAGATAAAATAGGGATTCAGCCGGCTATAGACATTATATACACTGAACACCCAGGAACTGCTGACCTTCCTTTTCTTTTTGGGAACCGGCGTATAGGTGGCGGAGAGATCCATTCGATGATAAGCTTTCATCCTGTACTGGTTTACCCGGCTATATTCCTGGGTAAGTACTCCTCCGATAAAATAAACCCTTTCCGGCAGTGTGATCGCATTGCCGGTTCCATATACGAATACAGTTCCAAGTTTCCATTTTTTACCAGCCTCATAATTCATCACAACAGAAAGGTCATGTCGGCGATCATACCTTGTCGGGAATTTTAACCCGTCATTCAATTGGTTGAATTTTCTCCATGTCCATGATAAGGTATACCCAATCCAGCCTGTAAATTTTCCTTTGGTCTTATTCAGCAAAAACTCTCCTCCATAACTCCAGCCTTTTCCAAATACAAATTCATCTTCAGGATCCGTTAAGGAAGGGGTATATCCTTCTTTATAATCCACCTGGTTCTGCATATCCTTATAATAGAGCTCTACAGATGTCTCCCATTTATTATTCTCGAAATTCCGGAAATAACCAGCAGCATATTGCCAGCTGATCTGCGGTTTTACCAAATAGGTGCTGGGAACCCAGAGATCCGTTGGCAGTGTATTGCCTGAATTGCTCACCAGGTGGATGTACTGGTAATTCCTGGATACGGCCATTTTCACAGAGCTCTCATCATTCAATGCATACCGAATGGTTATCCTTGGTTCTAATCCGCCATAGGTCTTTACTGGTTCAAGACGGCCATAGATCACACTGTCTAATTTATTGCCATCTATATCCCTGTTATATTTTGTATAAGGGCCTACCTGCGTAAAACTGCTGAAGCGAAGGCCATAATTGATCTTCCATTTTTCTCCCAATTCCCAGTCATCCTGTATATAGAGCGCAGCCTCCATAGCGTATTTCACCGATTCATTATTCGGTTTAAAAACAATGGAATCCTGCTGGCCGCTTACTACATTAGGAATGAATTTATGCACAGTGACCATGCCACCGAATTTTAATTTATGATTGGGAAACGGATAATAATCCAGGTCTGTTTTTAACGTCACATCCCGGATTCCGGATGATAATCCAATTTTAAAATTTTCCTGCCGGGCAGAGAATTTGAAATTATAATCATTGTAAAGGGCAGTCGTATTGGAAAACAATCTCCGGTTAAATACATGGTTCCATCTTATGGTGGCGGTAGAATTCCCCCAGGGAATATTGGTTTGGAAAGACCTTTTGCCATTTACAAAATCAAAAACATCGCGACCAAAATATCCGCTGATATACAGCCGGTCCTTCTCAGAAAAACGATAATTCACTTTGGCATTTACATCATAGAAATAATAACCGGAGCCATTAAAACTGCTGCTTTTGCTGATAAAGGGTTTTACCAGTGCATCGATATAGGTGCGTCGGGCCGAGAGAATGAAGGAGGACTTATCTTTTTTCAATGGACCCTGAATGGAGAACCTGGAAGCCACCAGGCCAATGCCTCCTTCCACCTGGTATTTATTGATATTGCCATCCTTCATGGAAATGTCCACCACAGATGAAAGACGGCCACCATATTGCGCAGGCATTCCTCCTTTGATCAGTGATACATTTTTTATGGCATCTGAATTAAAAACCGAAAAGAAGCCGAACAAATGACCGGGATTATACACCACTGCATCATCCAGGATGATCAGGTTTTGATCGGGTCCACCACCTCTCACGTAAAAACCTGCATTCCCTTCACCCGCATTTCGTACACCTGGTAATAATTGAAGGGCCTTAAGCAGATCGATCTCTCCCATAAAAGCAGGAATGTTCCTGATCTGGTTCATAGACAGATCGATCTTCCCCATCTGGGCATTCTTTACGTTCGCATCTCTCCTCCGACTATACACGATCACCTCCCCGATGGCGGCTGAACTGGAAACCAGGTCGATCGTAGCGGAGCGGTTGCTATCCAGCTCTACTTCGATTAGTTTGGGTAGATAGGAAACGTGCGAAATGCTGATCAGGTATTTGCCCTTATCAAGAGTTATTGAGTAAAACCCATATTGGTTGGAAGCTACCCCCCTCGACTGCCCACTGACCGTAATGGTGGCCCCGATGATCGATTCACCCGACAAACTATCCTTGATATAGCCATTCAGGGTAAACCGGTTGCTCCCTGCATTTTGCGCATAGCTGCTAAAAAACATCAATAAAAACAGGGAGACCGTGAAAAATTGACGCATATATCCTTTCTAAACGTGAAAACCGGGTGTTTGTTCGTAAATCCAAGGCAAAGATAACACGGGCATCGCTGCTTTGTTGTAAATTTGCCGGCTCAAATAATACTTAAACAGGAACAATAAATGTTAGCAGGTCTCCAGAACGTTACGTTTGAATTCGGCGCCCGAACCATTGTGGAAGAGGCGACCTGGCATATACAACCGGGAGAAAGAATTGGCCTGATTGGCTATAACGGTACCGGTAAATCCACCCTGCTTAAATTACTGGTTGGTGAATATCTTCCTTCAGCGGGCACGATAGAAAGAAGCCGTTCCGTTTCAATTGGCTATTTGCACCAGGATCTATTGAGTTTTGACTCAGAAGATTCAATTCTTCAGGTTGCCCTTGGGGCCTTTGAAAAGATCCTTCAACTTGAAAAAGAGATCGAAGTGCTGGGCCATGAACTGGAAAAGACAGGCGATGAAAAGACCCTTCATGAATACAGTGATAAACTGCATGAGCTGGAAACATTGGGTGGTTATAATATCCATCACCGCACCGAAGAGGTTTTGCAGGGATTAGGATTCTCCAATTCCGACCTGCAACGCCCTTATCGTGAATTCAGCGGAGGCTGGAGAATGCGTGTGCTGCTTGCTAAAATGATCCTGCAGCAACCAGATCTTTTGCTGCTGGATGAGCCTACCAACCACCTTGACCTTCCTTCTATTGAATGGCTGGAAAAATACCTGACCCATTACCAGGGATCAGTGGTGATCGTAAGTCACGATAAATATTTCCTGAACCGGATGGTGACCAAGATCGTAGAAGTTTACCAGCAGCAATTACATATCTACTCAGGTAATTTTGATTACTACGAAAAGGAAAAAGCCATAAGGATCGAACAGCAGCAGAAAGCTTTTGAGAACCAGCAGGATTTTATTCGTCAGCAGGAAAGACTGATCGATCGCTTCCGTGCTAAGGCCAGCAAGGCCGCAATGGCGCAAAGCCTCATGAAGAAACTGGATAAGCTGGAGCGTATAGAAGATTCAGAACTGGAAAGGCCAAATATCCGGATCAATTTTCGCGTGGATAAAACACCTGGAAAGATACTGGCCGAATTGCATAACGCCACAAAACGCTTTGGCGAGAATACCATCATTGAGAACGCCAATATTGAGATCGAAAGAGGTGATAAGATCGCACTGATCGGGGCCAACGGAAAAGGTAAATCCACCCTGCTCCGTATGATAGCTGGAGTAGAGAACCTGGATGGAGAAAGGAAATGGGGACATAACGTAGAAGAAAGTTTTTATGCCCAGCACCAGCTGGAAGCATTGAACCTCAACAATACCATATTGGAGGAAATGAGGGAATGCGGCAGCCAGATGACGGATCTTGAATTAAGGGTTTTGCTGGGTTGTTTTCTTTTCAGTGGAGATGATGCCGATAAAAGGATCAAGATATTAAGTGGTGGTGAGAAAGCCAGGGTGGCACTGGCAAAAGTGATCGTGAGTAAAGCAAATTTCCTGATGCTGGATGAGCCTACCAATCACCTCGATATGCATAGCTGCGACCTGATGATCGAGGCGCTGAATAAATACCAGGGCAGTTTTATTCTGGTTAGCCACGACCGTTATTTTGTTTCAAAGACCGCCAATAAGATCTGGGAGATCGTGGACCATGAGATCAAGGAATTTAAAGGTGGCTATGAAGAATGGGTGGAATGGAAGGAAAGAATGAAAGCCCGTGATGCCGGTAAGGATAAAAAAACAAAAGAGGAGAACCCTGCCCCAAAACAGGTGAAAGCACCCGAGCCTGAAAAAAAACAAGAGGCGCCTAAGCAAAACATTCCGATCAATAAGGACCAGAAAAAAGAACTGCAGAAAGTGCAGAAGCAATTCCAGCAGTTGGAGCAACGGATCGCTGAACTGAACAGGGATAAGCAATCCTGTGAAGAGGCCCTTGCCGATCCATCTAATTATTCCGATAAACAAAAATTTCTTCAGACAGAAGAGAAGTATAAAAAGACCCAAACCGAATTGACCCGGCTTCATGCTGAATATGAGAAGGTCTTCGAAAAAATGATGGAACTGGAAGGAAGCTGAAAAATCAGTAACTTAATTTTCTAAACATACTTCCATGCTGAATCGGCTGCTTTTTGTGGCAACTGCTTTTCTTATTGCCTGCCTCCTCGCTTTTGTGGGGATCGAGCATCCTTCCCAACAGATTTCTTTTAGCGATAAACAGTCTATAAGGACGAAAACTAACCTGGTACGCTGCTCACCAGACTGGAACTCTTTGAAAGAATGGCTGGAAGAAGCGGATATCCCACCTATTCCAGGAGCTGGAAATTACCAATGGAAGATCAGTACCCGCTCCGACAGCGCTCAATTTTATTTTAACCAGGGCATCAATACCTATTACAGTTTTCATATTATTGAATCCATGGCCTCTTTCCGTAAGGCTATAAAATTCGATCCGGGCGCTGCCATGTTATATTGGGGACAGGCACTGGCTTTTGGACCTAATATCAATGATTATGGCTATGCAGCCTCACCGGAAGCATTGAATGCAGTAAATAAGGCGAGGGAATTATCCGTTAGTGCCACTGCCCTGGAAAAAGCTCTCATCGATGCAATGAGTGTGAGATACACTACGGATTCTGCAGATCTTAATCGAAGGATACTTAATGAACGCTACACGGCAGAAATGAAGAAAGTGTACGAGCAATTCCCGGATGAGGCCGATGCAGCCACTTTATATGCTGACGCAATGATGCTGGAACATCCATGGGATCTCTGGTTCCCCGATGGCAATCCAAAACCCTGGACCCCGGCTATCCGTTCTTTATTGGAAAAGACCCTGGCCAGGGCTCCGTTGAACCCGGGAGCAAATCATTATTATATTCATGTGATGGAACCTTCTCCATTTGCAGATAAGGCCCTGCCCTCGGCTAACAGGTTGGGTAAACTAACACCCGGACTTTCCCATACGGTTCATATGCCCTCTCATATTTACCTGCGTACCGGAAACTATACCGCAGGGGTGAATGTAAATATTGAAGCGGTCAAAAAATATCGCCTCAGTATCCCGCTATACAGCGCTGTTCAGAATAACGATTTCCTTTACATCATTCACAACCTGCATATGCAGGCTAATAATGCTATGATGGGTGGCAGATATGCGCTTGCAGAAAAAAGTGCAGCAGATCTGTTGAATAATATAAAACCAGATTACATGCAATTACCCGGTGCTTTGGGAAACCTGGTGCAATATATAAGCATGACACCCACCCTGCTCAGGGTTAAATTCGGGAAATGGGATAAACTACTGGCTGATCCCAAACCCGCAGAAAATTTGATCTATGCCAGGCTGATCTGGCATTTCGGCAGAGGAATGGCCTACGCCGGGCGTTCAAAGTTTGACCAGGCATATGAGGAATTGGGTATCATGCAATCGCTGATGCGTGATTCAAGTTTATATATTCCCTACACTCCTTTCTCACCAGCTATTGACGGGGCTGCTATTGCCGAAAATATTTTAATAGGTACGCTACTGAGGAATAAGGGAAAAATGGAGGAGGCGGTCGCGGCATTTGAACTGGCCGTAACTACTGAAGAAAATATGACTTATGATGAACCCCGCGATTGGCTGATCAGCCCCTCTCCTTACCTGGGCAATTGTTTATTGAAAATGGGAAAACCGGAAGAGGCAATAAAAGCCTTTGAAAAAGACCAGCATAATAATCGGGAAAATGGATGGTCTTTATATGGATTGATGCAATGCTATGCTGCCCAGGCTAATAAATCGGAACAGGCAAAACTGCTGGCCCGGTATAAAAAAGCATTTTCTCTGGCTGATATTTCCCTGAAAGCTGCGGTGTATTAATTGTCCTGCCTATACAATGGCATGACCTTTTACAAAATCGCTGACCAGGTAGGCTACCAGTTTACCGCTGTTCCCATCCGTTCTTCCATCACTTAACCGGGTAGCTCCTTCACAAATATGTAGATAGGCCGGCTTGGTATCTGCTGCGGCAAAAGAAACATATTGCCTGGCATGAATGGGCAGAAAACCAACAGGGGTCATCGCGCTGCTAAGGGTATTCTGGATCGAATCTATATCTATATCGATACCTGTCAGGGTATCTTCAGTGAAACCCGTGGCATGAGCTACCGATTGCAGGAAGGTTCTTTTTTCATGAACAAAAATGTCTTCAAACGTGATGCAGTCTATAAAAGGATTGTTCACAATATCGATCCATACATTCTGGGGAAGGTAGTTTTCATGTAACCCGATCACACAATATTTCTGGAGGTACCCATCTTCTTCTGCATACCGGAAGGCATTACCACTATGCCTTCCTTCCAGCGGACGGTAATCGGCATGCGCATCCATGTTAATACAATTGATCTGCGCCAATGGAATGGTACCGGCTTTATGCCAGCCTTTAGCGGATCCCTTTATCAATGGATAAGAATTATTATGTCCACCCCCGATCACCAATGGGATCTTACCAGCCTGAGTGATCAGCTTTGATAAATGTTCCACTTCATCATCTACCGTATGCAGGGAATGGCGATAGGCTTCAATTTTTTCTTCCTCTCCTTTTGCAGACCGGTCAATAAGATACTGGAGATCGCCAAAATCAAAATGCCCCAGTAAAAGTATCTCGCCTCCATCAAAAAAATCATTGCTCTGGATGTTTAAAAAGCTTTGCAGGAATGGGATCCATAAAGTGTCAGCGCCGCCGATCCCAAAATTTCCACGCGCCCCAAGGTCCTCCGGGATCCCAAACAAAACATAACGGGCCTTTGTACCAGCTAAACATTTTTCAAGTCCTTCTGTAAGGTCTGCTACGCGAAGTCTCTCTCCTAATTTGGTCTCAAAACGGCGTATACGCACCAGTGACAGGATCTCCTGCTTGGTATAAATTTTAAAATGCGGCATCAAATGTAGCAATGCTTCCGTATCCTGTCGGGTATCCGTATTCATATCCAAATTATATTAAGGTCAAGATAATATCTTTTGATTTACTATTTCAAGAATAGACTTTTCAAATTCCAAAGCTTGGGCCTCAAGTTCGGCCCCTTTTTCTATCATTAGAGTAGCATAGTTCTTATCCTCCAGTCCCGCTGCATTTATCTTTACATTCAGATAGGCGCCGGACACTGCTGCCCTGGCGCAGAGCGCACCCACTCCGGCATCAGATGCAGAATTCGGATTTCCGGTTTCCGCCATTGCCTTGATCATGGTCATTGATCCTAACGAGGATTCCATTACCTGGAAAGGAATATCAATGGCATGCCTGGTTGCATTTTCAATGGCTGCTTTTCTTGCCTGTTTTTCTTCATCGGTTGATTTCGGCAGACTGAATGCTGCCATGATCCTATTAAAGGCCTGGGTATCGGCATCAACCAGTTCCAGTAAGCGTTGCTTGTACTGCTGTCCTTTTTCAGCCCAGTCACTGAATTCCTCCCATCTTTCGTCCCAGCCTTTTTTATGGGAAGAAAGATTGGCTACCATGGTTCCCAATGATGCACCAAGTGCTCCCATATAAGCGGAGATCGATCCTCCACCGGGTGCAGGGCTTTCACTGGCTGTTTCATCCGCGAAAGCGGAAAGATCCATTTTTATCAGGGAGGGTTGATCTTTATTGGATAGCATATATTCTATTATCTTTTCTTCTGGTTTAAAAGGGGAAAGTTCATCTAAACCAAGCGAACGGATCGCGATCTTGATCAGTTCTTTTTCAGAGACACCGGCAGAGCGCTGTTGTTTTTTCAGGAAATATTTCCCAGCGTCAAGCATAGCTTTCAAAGGGATCAATCCTACCAGTTCGCTGCCGGTCACTCGTATACCCCTTGCTTCCGCTTTTTTGCAGGCTTCATCAAATGCAATATGCATGGAAGTGACCTGGATATTCGTCAGGTTGATAGAGATCTGCGCCACCCCATATTCGGGTATATACCAGCCGATCGCTTTTACCGCTTTCAGTGAGCCTGGTATGGTCACATTATTCCCATGCTCATCTTTTACGATCTTTCCCTCTACCCTTTTCACCCTGCCTGCCTCCCGTATATCAAAAGCAATGGCATTCGCCCTTCGTACAGATGTTGTATTCAGGTTCACATTATAAGCTACCAGGAAATCCCTGGCTCCGATAACGGTCGCACCCCTGGCAGCATCAAATTCAACCGGGCCATGATCGGGTTTCCATTCAGGCTCTTTTATTTTTTTAAAAAATCCCTCATATTCCCCGGCCCTGATCACAGAAAGATTGCTTCTTTTTTTATCTGGCTGTGCTTCTTCGTAAAGATATACAGGAATAGAAAGTACATCTCCCACCCTTTTGGCCAGTTGCCGGGCGAATTCAGCTGTTTCTTCCATGCTGATATTTGCAATGGGTATGAGCGGACAAACATCTGTGGCGCCCATACGGGGATGTTCTCCTTTATGCTTTCTCATATCAATAAGTTCGCCGGCTTTTTTAATAGCTAAAAAAGCGGCGGCGATCACAGCATTGGGTTCACCAACAAAAGTGACTACGGTACGATTGGTGGCTTTTCCCGGATCCACATTCAATAAACGAACCCCTTCTACAGATTCTATTTGGGCAATGATCTGGTTGATGACAGTAAGATCATTTCCTTCACTGAAATTGGGAACACATTCGATCAGTTGTTTCATGAGCTGACTTTATAATTATTAGAAAAACTCTCCATTGATCATCACTTTTTCCACAGGGTTGGTACCAAAGAAATAAGGAATGGCGCAGAGAGTATCCATGGGTTTTGTTAAAATGAGATTTGCTTTTTTACCAATAGTAATGGATCCCAGTTCCTCCTGCAATCCCATGGCCCAGGCCCCATTGATTGTTGCGGCATTGATCGCTTCTTCCGGAAGCATTCTGCATTGTATACAGGCCAGGGCTACTACCAGGTTCATATTCCCCGAAGGGCAGGATCCGGGGTTCATATCAGAAGCCAGGGCAATGGCTGCATTCGCATTGATCATCTCCCTGGCAGGTGGATAATTCATGCGAAGGAAAAAAGCCGCTCCCGGCAATAGGGTTCCTATGGTATCTGAGCCGGATAATGATCGGATAGCATTTTCATCCATCGTTTCCAAATGATCCACTGAAATGGCTCCCGCCTTTACAGCTGTCTCTACCGCGCCGGAGGAGCTTAACTGGTTGGCGTGGATCTTTGCATCCAATCCATATTTTTTACCTTCCTTCAAAAGTATTTCCGTTTCTTCATTGGAGAAAAATCCTTTTTCGCAAAACACATCTATATAATCTGCCAATCCTTCTTTTGCAATGGCCGGTAACATTTCATCAACGATGAGTTTTAAATAAGCCTTATGGTCATTGATGAATTCTAACGGATAGGCATGCGCCCCAAGAAAGCTGGCCTTAATGGGTATAGGTGAACGCTTCTTCAGGTTTCGGATCACACGAAGCATTTTTAATTCGCCTTCAACGGAAAGCCCATACCCGCTTTTTATTTCTATGGCGCCCGTTCCTGAACGGATCAAATCCAAAAGGCGTATCCAGGCTTTTTCTTCCAGATCTCCGGCTTCCATTTCATTGAGTCGCCTTGCTGAATTTAATATACCTCCGCCTTTTGCAGCGATCTCCGCATAACTCAGGCCTTTTATCTTGTCGATGAATTCCTCTTCCCTGCTGGCCGCAAATACCAGGTGTGTGTGGCTGTCGCACCAGGCAGGCATGAGCATCCGGCCTCTGGCATCAAAAACCTGGTCGGCAGATTGTTGATCCAGGCTTTCCATAACTCCATAAT
Source organism: Chitinophagaceae bacterium (assembly GCA_016720565.1). GTDB lineage: Bacteria > Bacteroidota > Bacteroidia > Chitinophagales > Chitinophagaceae > JJ008. The sequence goes on along the minus strand of JADKKJ010000001.1, from coordinate 896,452 downwards.
TTTCTATGGATCCATCCCTGATCAAAAGGAATGCATTTTCAATACAGGGAAGGATAGAAAGTTCCTTTCCGCGCAACAGGGTTGTTGCGGTACGGGTATTTACCAGTCGGCTGATATTCGTGATAAGAATAGATGACATTTCTGCAATATACTAACAAAGAAAAGGCCACCCAATGGGCGGCCCTTTAACTATAGTATCAAAAAACTCAATACGGGAGGAGCACGGTACGCGTAACCCCGTTAACTCCTGTCCAGCTAACACGCATATAATATGAATTTGCGCCCGGGCATCCGGTAGCATTGCCACTGGCATCTAAGCCAAAGGTCACACTGGAGGTGAAATTAGGAGTTGTATGAACAACCTGTCCGGCACCGACCCTGAAAGAGCAATCCTGTTTAAGCACAATTGGCTGGGTGATGGCCGTAGTGAAAGCATTTCCAAAACGGTTAGTTCCCCATTCAGCTACATTGGTCACCGATCCCACAGTTTGCGTTCCATTCTCGGTGATCACTACACCATTATTATAGGTAAAAACTCTCCGGCGGGCTACCTGCCAGTTGCGTTGTGATCCATTGTCAAAGGTCAGGCTCATATTACTGCTGGTGATGGTCCGGGTGATGGTACCAAGGCCGGCAAGATTTGCTACCAGTCCGCCGCTTACGTTTGTATAGGTTTGGGTGCCATTCAGTGTAATGCTTTTATTATCAATTATACGGGTCACTTTAAAATTCTGGAAGGTCAGGTTGATAGCAGCGCCGGCATTTCTCCACCGCACATTCTGCGCCATGGATATAACAATTACACCGGTACGGGTACGGTTACCCAGGCAATTCGTTCCATTATAAGTAATGGTAATAGTGCGGGGGTTGCTAACGCTGTCGATCACGATGGTGGCATCACAGATCAATGATTGCAGGTTATCTCCCCTGAAAAAACCCGACGTAGTTTCCATGGTAAGATCCACATCATTTACTGCAGCATCATTCTCTGATGAAAACCTGGACTGGTCGTCAGAATGAGTGGAGCTTTCGGAGGTATAATCCAGTGCAGGACTCTTATCTTTCTGGCAGGATGCAAAAACAACACCTAAGGCTAATACGGTGATAATGAATGGGTGAATACGAGCTTTCATAAACGGGGTTTAAAGTTTAAAAATTTCAATTACATCATAGACCCATGATGAGGGGACAGGTTTAATGGTTGCAGTTTTTTTTGCTATTAAAGAGAAAAGCCGTTCAACAGAACGGCTTTTCTCTTTAAATATTGTTGGGGAATCAATCGTCATCCCCTTCCCATTCTATTTTCACTTTTCTTCTCATTAGTTCCCTCACGGGTTTTCCGTTTTCATCATATTCGGCAACGGCCACAAAAAATATATAAAGAGGCGTATTCACATCACGCAGTTTCACCACTTTTCGCTCTCCCTGGTCATACAACTGCCTGATCCATTTTGTGCAAAGCGCCATATTCGTATCTATGTAGGTCACCTTTTTATTAAACGACCACCAGTCGGCATCTTTTTTATAAAACCAATATGACCATCCGGTCTCACTGATATTCAGTTCGCGATTACCATTAAAAATATCTTCCTCCCTGAGCTCCAGCAGTTTCAGGTATTCAAAGTCACGAATGGCATTGTATTCTCCGAAACGGTAAACAGAATCACGGATACTGGCGAATACGTAGACCCCTTCGCAACCGCGAAGTGCCACCTGGAATTTGAACTGTTTTTTCTTGAGTTTTACTGTTGTCTGGAATGAGGTAAGGAAATAGGAATCATCCTGCACGATCCGGATAAGCGCTTCTTTTTCCTGTGCAAGCACGGAAACGCTGAAGAGAAGTAAGAGTGATAAAGAGGATATTCGATTCATACACCTAAGTTAAGTTAAAACGCCGGCATTTAGTTTTATAGTGATTCAATCACCATGGCCGATGCTCCACCTCCTCCGTTACAAATACCTGCCCCGCCAAACCTGGCATTATTCGCTTTCAGCACACTCAACAGTGTAACGATAATGCGGGCCCCGCTGGCGCCTAATGGATGTCCCAATGAAACAGCTCCTCCATGAACATTCACTTTAGAAGGATCCAGTTTCATTCGTTTTGTATTCTCTATGCCTACAACGGCAAAAGCTTCATTTAATTCCCAGTAACCAATATCTTCCATTTTCAGGCCGGCTTTGGCCACAGCCTTTGGTACAGCTAATGAAGGCGAGGTGGTAAACCATTCAGGTGCCTGCTCCGCATCCGCATAGGAAACAATACGGCCTATAGGCGATAATCCAAGTGCCTTCATTTTTTCTTCACTCATTAATAACAGGGCTGCAGCACCATCATTCATGGTACTTGCATTTGCCGCAGTAACCGTGCCTTCTTTTAAGAATGCAGGGTTAAGTCCGGGTATCTTATCAAATTTTACATTGAAGGGTTCCTCATCCTTGTCAACCACAACGGGATCGCCTTTTCGCTGTGGAATTGGAACAGGCACTATTTCATTGCTGAACTTACCTGCTGTCCAGGCTGCCTGGGATCTTTTATAACTTTCAATGGCAAAATCATCCTGTTCTTCCCTGCTGATGCCACATTCCCTGGCACAGAGCTCAGCCGCATGGCCCATGGCTTTTCCATCGTATACATCAGTAAGGCCATCTTTTGCTAAACCATCCAGCAGGCTTACATCACCATATTTATTTCCCCAACGCTGTGAGGTGGCATAGAATGGAACATTGCTCATGCTTTCCATTCCTCCCGCAATCACTATATCCGCATCACCAAGCATGATACTCTGGGCTGCCTGCGCTATGGCCTTCATGCCGCTGGCGCAAACCTTATTCACCGTTGTGCAATTAACTTCATTGGGTAAGCCTGCAAATTTTGCCGCCTGCCTGGCTGGCGCCTGACCCAAACCCGCCTGGATCACACAACCCATCAGAACATCCTCAACTTTCTCAGGAGCAAGGCCCGCTTTTTCCAGGGCACCTTTAATGGCAATGGCCCCTAATTGAGTAGCAGTTAGCGATTTTAATGATCCGCCAAAAGATCCAAGAGGAGTACGTACAGCGGAAATAATAAAGACCTGTTTCATATAAGTGGCTATTTACGCAAAGGTAAGGAAGGCTGCCAGATCTGGGATTGACCTGCCTTAACAAGGCATAAAAAAGGTGGACATTTGATCCACCCTTAGTTATTTTATTGAGTTTTTAGATGACTGTTTTAAAAGATCAGTCCAGCTTTTTGCCAAGGAAATATCCGATGGCAGCGCCAACCAAGAGGCCGATCCCTATCCATATCCAGCCACCCTGCGAAGCAAAAAAACCTACTGCTCCACCGGTTAGGGCCCCCACTACAGCAAACAACGAAGATGCTTTGGTAGTTGAACGGGTTTCTGCCATTTCATGAGAATGCTTGAATTGCTGAAGATGGGTGCGATGTTTTTTACGGTGATGTGAACGTGCCATAACCTTTAATTTTTATAAAAGGTAAGAAGTTTTGGCTATTCTATGAATGACCCTTGTCAACCGGCCCAATGACCCCTACTCCCCCAGGTAATATTCATTCCTGAATCGGGTATATCTTTCCTTTACCAGATTATTATGTTCATCCGTATGGAAGGCAAGTTGATAATAATGCCAGGCTTCTCCCAGGTAGTGGTTTTGTTCCATGGTATAAGCCACCCGAAAATAAAAAGAAGCACTGTCCTCTCCTGCTATTGACTCTGCATACAACCGGTTCAGCAATGTCTGGATCTCTTCTTGTTTCACCAGTACAATGTTCCTTTTTTTTATAAAGCCTGCATCGGGCGCATAAATATTCCATTTATAGATCCTGCCAGGGACCATTTCAGTTCGTAATAAGGCGGTGCTGATGTAATTGTCTTCGATGCTGTCTTTTTTTAAAGTCCTGGCCCCCTTTTCATCATAGAGACGGAAAATATAGGCCCCTTCCATATCAAAACAATTCCAGCATAAATTGAAATCTTTTTCTGCGATCTTGAGGAGGTCCATGCCTTTACTGAATTCGATCACTCGTTTACGAGGATCCTTTTTCCCCTTACCCTCTTTTCCAGTTCCCCTGCTTACTGCCAGGTTAGATTCATGGCGTTCGCTACGATGGTCACTGCTGTTGGAATAGAGCTGGCCCCATAAATAAGACAGGTAATTGGAGGAAACAGAATTGGTGCGGGTTTTACAGGAGTCTTTATAACGTTGCAATGAATAACTGCCAGCCTTTCCAAGCACAAACTGGATGCCCTGTTTACAAAGCAGGGTGATAGAAGAACCCTCTTCCAGTTTTACTACTGTTGATTGAGGAAGCACATTCCCGATCTTGAGGGCCTTTTCCTGCTTATTGATGATGGAACTGGCCCTGCCTTTCAAACCATACACGATCAGCGATTCCTGCGCAAAGCAGGTGAGGCTGAAACAAAGGGCCAACAGGAAAGAAATAGCTTTCATTTATTCTTATGTAATATGGTACAACTGAAAGGAGCGATCTCGATCTCCCCTTTTACCTGTTGTGAAGGATAGTTTATTCCGGATATAAAATAATACCAATTCTGATCCCCAACGGATACCCTGGAAACGGTATTATTGCCATTAAAGATCACCATGATATCACCCCAGGGATCAAATACTTTATTGCCATCGATGGTATAGGCTAAAATCCCTTTTGGAATATCATCCCTGAAACGAATGGTTGATCGGATCTGGTCGGCACTGGTTTGCCGAAAAGCAACATGTTCTTTCCTCATGCGGATCAGGGTCTTAACATATTCCACGATATCCCCGTTCTTCCTTCGCAGGTCCCAATCCAGCTGGTTTACCGTATCGGGTGAATCAAATGAATTCTCCACTCCCTGTTTAGTTCTTAAAAATTCTGTACCTGCATGTAAAAATGGGATACCCTGTGAACTCAGTACAATGGCCAGGGCCAGTTTCTGCATCGACCTTCTCTCCTGTTCGCGATACTCTTTGGCAGAAATGGCCAGTTTATCCCATAAGGCATGGTTGTCGTGGCATTCACAATAGGTGATCACCTGCCACGGTTCCTTTGCATAGGGTGCTTTGGAATAATTTACTTTTGCATAATCAATTTGCGGGTGCTGACAGGATGCTACGATCCCAAACTTTACTGATTCAATATTATCGATCTTTCCGCTGGCAAATCCTTTTTCATCATGCACAAATACGGAACCCTTGATCCCATCTCGCATATCATCGCTGAATACGGCAATATGATCCAGCTGAGCTGCATTTTTCTTCAAAGCCCTTTTTTCATCGGGCAAGGGGGATGGCCCTGCGGTCCAACCTTCCCCGTATAAAAGGATACCGGGTTTTATTTTGTTCAATTCCCTTGATATAAGATTCATTGTTTCAATATCATGAACACCCATCAGGTCTACCCGGAATCCATCCACGTGATATTCTTTTACCCAATAGACCATGGATTCCAAAATAAATTTCCGCATCATGGCCCTTTCGCTGGCTGTCTCATTATTACAGGCGGTGGCATTGGAAAATTTCCCATTTGCATCCTGCCGGTAATAATAACCCGGTACGATCCGGTTAAAATTGGAATTCTCTGTTTTTGCAGTATGGTTATACACTACATCCATCACTACCCTCAACCCTGATGAATGGAAAGTTTGGATCAGTTGCTTTACTTCCCATATCCTTCTGCTTCCATCATAAGGATCGGCTGAATAAGAACCTTCGGGTACATTATAATTAAGCGGATCATATCCCCAGTTATATTTTCTGGCCGGATCTTTCTCATCCACCGAGTTATAATCAAAAAATGGAAGCAGGTGAACATGTGTTACGCCGAGGCTGCGTATATGGTCCAGGCCTGTTACCCTTGTACCGGATTCTGCCAGTCCCAGGTATTTCCCTTTATGGTGAATGCCTGAATTTGCCGCAATAGTGGCATCACGTATATGTAACTCATAAATGATCGCCTCGGTGGCAGGTAATGCCGCCAGGCCGTCTCTCTCCCAACCAATGGGATCTGTTTTGCGAAGGTCCAGGATCATGGCCCTTCCCCCATTTATACCAACCGCCTTTGCATAGGGATCAGTGACCTCCTCCGACCATTTCCCCATTCTTTTAACCGAAAAAGCATAGAATTTACCTGCCCAATCACCTTTTAAGGTATGGGCCCAGGTACCAAAGGCTGCTTTTTCCATCGTCTCCTTTTTCAGCGCTTTGCCTCCTTGCCCTTCCTTGTAAATTACCAGGCGAACTGATTCTGCAAAAGGAGCCCATATTTTTAATCTGGAGGACTCCTTAGTATAACTTAAACCAAGGTCATTACCTTCGTAAACAGGATAATTATCGTAGGCAGGCAGTTGCGCAGCGGCATTAAAAATGATACGCATTAACAATAGCGCCATGATCAGATGCTTCATGGTTACGAAGTTATCCTTTTTATATTTGTAGAGCACTCACCCTAAAATTAACAAATATGCGATCTGCCATTCTGCTGTTTTGCCTGGCTGTAATAATGAATGCAGCCTATAGCCAGGATTACGTGACCATCTATGAAGATTGTAATTTCAGGGGTCGCTCTGCCAATCTATATGCCGGCAATTTCCGACTGGAAGAAATGAAGATCGGTAATGACCGTTTATCCTGTATCAATATACCTGAGGGGTTCAAAGTAACGATCTATGAACATGATAAATTTAAAGGTCGCTCACAAACATTCACTTCCACCACAAGTTGCCTTCCTGCTGAATGGAATGATGTTGCCTCCTCCATGGTGGTGGAAACCACACGCCGGCCCGGGCGTAACCCTAATGATTATATCACTTTTTACAGCGATTGTAACTCCAGGGGTATCTCCAGGAGTTTAGGTGTAGGCACCTATACGGCCACCGACCTGGGCCAGCTGAGCCTGAACATATCTTCCTTCACCATTTATGGTAACCTGCGCGTTCGGGTGTATACCAGCAATGATAACGCAAGTGGCTATAATGTTGGTTTTGACCAGAGCGTGACCTGCCTCAATAAATATTATAATGATAAGATCAGGTCACTGATCATCGAACGTATATCTGGTGGAAATGGTGGTTATGGAGGAAATGGTGGCTATGGTAATAATGATAACGAGAACAGTTATGCCACGATATATACTTCCTGTAACTACAGGGGCAATAGCCTGAAACTTTCATTGGGTAATTATACGGGCGATAAACTGGGACTGCTTAAATACGACATTTCCTCGATCGAACTTCCAACTAATCTTGAAGCCAGGCTTTATACGAATGAATATCTCACTGGTAATTATTATTCAGTTACCAGCAGCACAACCTGTTTGAATAGCAGTTTAAATGACCAGGTCGCTTCCATAAGTATTCAGCGTAAAAGCGGGTATGGTGGTTATGGAGGCAACGGGGGTTATGGCAATAACAATGAACAAAGGGTCATCATATACAGCGATGGAGATTACCGCGGCCAATCGGTTTCCCTGTTGCCAGGCACTTATTCTTCTATGGATCAGGTTGGTTTTCCGGATAAGGCTCTCAGTTCACTGAAGGTTCCTGCCGGATACAGGGTGATCCTTTACGAGCGGGTGAATTTCGGCGGTAAATCGTATACCATCACTGCAGATAAAACAGGTTTTTATATGTCGGGATGGAATGATAAGACCTCTTCCATCGCTGTTTATCGTGACAGGTAAGAAAGGAGTATTATTAATAAGATCGAATGATCACACTATTAAAAAATGATCCTGTATCCGGGATCATTTTTTATTTGCCTCCGATGACGTTAAATAAAGTTCTTCATATTCCGGGCTTTCGGTCTTAAGCCATGAATCCCAGAAGGTAAAATAAAGACCATAATTGTATTTGTACTGCTTATGATGCAGGGCATGATGGGTAGCCCCTATGATCCAGCGGGTAAGAACTGAACGTGCAAACCATTTTGGAAATAATTCAATATCCAGGTGATTGATCACACTGCTTATGGACATAATGACCAGTAATAAGATCAGTATATAAATATTCATAGGTAGTACCAACAGGAGGAGGGGCAGAAAAGCAGCCTGAATCAATCCTTCTACCGGGTGAAAGGAAAATGCCGTCCATGGAGATGCGATCTTGCTATCGTGATGCCATTTATGAACCACCCGGTAAACAGAAGGTATATGCATCCAGCGGTGAAGCCAGTAATAATAGGTTTCCTGCGTGACCAATGCAATGACCAGGCTAAGCGGAAGCCAGAATAATGACCGGTCATTTATATTCTCATAAAGCCTGGTATAACCCTTCTGCCAGAGTAAAAGCAGGATAGCACCTGCCAATCCAAATAAAATAGCTGATAAATTACTCCGGTTGATCTCCTTTCGTATCTGGCCAGGCTTATATTCTTTTTTATTGATCTTCCGGGAATAAAATTTTTCCGGGTACCATACATAAAATACAAGGTGAAAAATGCCGGAAACCAAAAAATAGCGGCCTACCACTACCATATATACAATTAGGGCGCTCAGCAGAAACCAGTAAGGATCAGAGAGATCGGGTAATTCTTTCACCCGCCAAAATTAGAAAAAATGCTGCTCAACTGAGCAGCATTTTTATTGTCATAAATAAACAACTAACCTTTAAATATTATCAGGCATACTCTTCTTTGGATACTTTGCTGTATTCATCGATCAGTTTACGCTGCAGGTCGAAAGGAACTGCTTCATAATCGCGATAGGTCATTTTGAATTTTGCACGTCCCTGTGTGATAGAACGAAGGGAGGATGAATATCCATACATCTCCGCATAGGGTACTCGGGCGATGATCTTCTGGAAATGGCCTTCATTGTCTATCCCTTCCACAATGGCGCGGCGGCTTTGAAGGTCACCCATTACTGCGCCGGTTAGGTCATCAGGACAAAGCACTTCTACCAGGTATATTGGCTCCAGTATCTGTGGATCGGCCTGCTGGAAGGCGCTGCGGAATGCCTGTAAGCCGGCGATCTTAAAGGATATATCATTACTGTCAACCGGGTGCATTTTTCCATCATATACGCATACACGGATATCACGGGCATAAGATCCGGTAAGCGGGCCATTATGCATTTTTTCCATCACCCCTTTCATAACGGATGGAAGGAAACGTGCATCAATTGCGCCCCCTACTATGCAATTGAAAAATACCAGTTTTCCGCCCCACTCCAGTTCATGAACTTCCCGGCCCCTTACTGTGATATCTGACGGATCAGGCATTCCTTCATGCCAGGGTTCAATTCGGAGGTAAACTTCTGCAAACTGACCGGCTCCACCACTTTGTTTCTTGTGGCGATAACTCGAATCTGCCATTTTCCGGATCGTTTCGCGGTAGGCGATCTTGGGCCTTATAAATTTCACTTCCAGTTTATGATTGTGCTCGATCTTCCATTTTGCTACGGCCAGATGCATATCTCCCTGGCAATGGATCAGGGTTTGTTTTAATTCGGAAGAAACTTCTACAATAAGTGTTGGATCTTCTTCTTTCAATTGATGCAGGGCTAAAGATAATTTCTCTTCCTCCCCTTTTTTAAGGGGTTCAATGGCAACCGTCATATTGGATGGCGGAAATTCAATGGGAGGCAGATCATAATTCCTGCCTTTTATATGCAGTGTATTGTTTGTGTGGGTGTTCTTTAGTTTCAGGGTTGCGCCGATATCACCTGCTACCAATTCCGCTACGGGCGTTCTTTTATTTCCTTCCACCAGGAATAACTGGTTAAGTTTTTCTGTTACCCCGGTAGATTCATTTTCCAGTTCCATACCTCCTTTTACAATTCCTGAATACACCTTGAAGAAAGAAAGCTCCCCGACATGCGGCTCAGAAATGGTCTTATAAATAAATATGCAGGCAGGTCCATTTGCATCGCAGGTCAAGGCTTCGCCTTTCCTTGTTTGCTGGGCAGGCATTTCATTGGCACTGGGACAAACGTTATCGATGAAACCCATCAACCTTCCGCTGCCCATATTCCTTTCCGCTGAAAGGCAAAATAATGGGAACAGGTCATGGTTGATCATGGCTTTTTTCATTCCGCTCTTGATCTCATCTTCATCCAGTTCACCTTTTTCAAAATATTTCTCCATCAACGATTCATCATTACTGGCCACCGCTTCGATCAGTTCTTTATGCAGGGTTTCTGCTCTTGCTTTTTCTGATGCAGGAATTGGCAGTTTTTCCGGTTTGCCGCCTTCGCCACCAAATTTATAAACCGTCATTCGAAGCACATCCACGATCTCATGAAATCCGGCCCCGGTTTGCAATGGATACTGTACAACCACTATTCTCGTCCCGAAATGTGATCTTGCTTCCCTTACTGTTTTATCGTAATCCGCATTATCATCATCCAGTTTATTGACGGCGAAGATCATTGGGGTCTTAAATTTTTCCGTGTATTCCCAGAGAATATCTGTTCCCACTTCTACACCCATCACGGCATTGAGAAGCATTACTCCGGTATCGGCTACCCTCAGGGCCGATATCACTTCACCATTGAAATCATCATAACCCGGAGTGTCTAATATGTTTATTTTATACCCTCTCCAGCGGGTATGAAGCAGCTTACTGAAAATTGAATTCCCGCGCTCCTGCTCCAGTTCATGGTAATCGCCTGTGGTATTTCTTTCCGCGATCGTACCACGGCGGGTAATGATGCCGGCCTCGAACAGCATGCTTTCCGCTAAGGTGGTCTTGCCACAGCCCGCATGACCGAGCAAGACGATATTTTTGACGTGTGAGGTATCAAATTCTGGCATGGCTTAAAATTTTTAGTGAATAGAATAGCCTGTCTGCAAACCCGGGGGCTGAGACAATTTTAGAAAGGCCGGCAGGAAGCCGGTAAGGGATTAAAACCTTATGGCGTTCGGTGGAGAAAAGTATTGAATTCTGCGCGAAGGTCTAATAAAGTTTGTTCCAGTAACTGTACTTCTTCAAGGAGAGACTCGTGACGGGAAAGACTGTCCTCATTAACAAAACCGTTGAAAGCGACGCGTTCGAAATTCATCTTACGGTCATGCGCTTTGATCGATTGCTTGAGGTCGTGAATGTTGATGAGCTGAATGTGAAACTGGTTGTGAAGATGTTCTACATCCTGGAGTTGGTCCTTGTCCAATGCCTGGCGTGCTACCTGTTGAAGTTTTGCTTCATCACGAGTAAATTCTTCGCGATACTGACGGAGTTTTTCTCTCCAGCCATTGCACTCGGTTGTGAGCTGTGAGATGTCTACCTGAACCATGGCGTTTAAGTTTAAAAGTGAAAAAATCAAGAACTCTTTTCGAAGGATTCGGAAGGTAAACTAGGGGTAATGAACGCTAACAAAGTAAGACCATTTAAGATAAAAAGCAAGGATTAGTTCATCCCATTTAAAAAAATAATCATTATTCTACATCCTTATGAGCTAGGTCATTATATACACCGACCGCCCTCATTGGATATAAGGGTTCATCCCCCTAGTATTCAGGATTAGTTGCTAACTTCCCTCCCCCAATGATCTCACCGGCCACCATACAACAAATACTCGGACGACTGGATATCCTCGAGGTTATTGGCGATTTCGTAAAGCTGAAAAAAAGAGGGACCAATTACCTGGGCCTCTGCCCTTTTCACAATGAAAAAAGCCCCTCTTTTACGGTTTCCCCTGCTAAAGAGATCTATAAGTGTTTTGGTTGCGGCCGCAGCGGAAATACGGTCAGTTTCATCATGGAGCATGAAAAATACTCCTACCCAGAGGCCCTGAAATGGCTGGCCAATAAATATGGGATCGAGGTGGAGGAGACCTTCCGAACAGATGAACAGAAACTTCAAATGCTGGCGGCAGACAGTCTTTTCATCATTAACGATTTTGCCCAGAAATTCTTCACCCATAGTTTATTTGAAACGGAAGAAGGAAGGGACATTGGGCTCTCTTATTTTAAAGAAAGAGGCTTCCGGGAAGATATAATTAGAAAATTTCAACTGGGCTATAATCCCGAAGCCAGGGATTCCCTGACCAAAGAAGCCGTAGCCAAACAATATAACACCGAATTACTCCTGAAAACCGGGCTTGTTGTCAACCGAAATGAACAGTTGATGGACAATTACCGGGGAAGGGTCATTTTCCCGATCCACAATCACAGTGGAAAAGTGCTGGGATTCGGGGCAAGGATACTGAAGACAAACGATAAGGCGCCCAAATACATTAATACGCCTGAAAATGAGATCTATGTAAAAAGCAAGGTCCTTTATGGTTCTTATTTTGCACGGCAGGCCATCGATAAGGCCAATGAATGCCTGCTGGTGGAAGGATATACCGATGTGGTATCGCTTCACCAGGCCGGGATCGAAAATGTGGTAGCCTCAGGGGGTACCTCGCTTACCATGGATCAGCTTAGGCTGATCAGGAAATACACTGATAACCTTACGATCATTTATGATGGGGACAATGCAGGTGTAAAAGCTGCCTTGCGTGGACTGGATCTTGCATTGGAAGAAGGATTGAATGTAAAACTGGTGCTCATTCCGGACAAAGAAGATCCGGATAGTTATGTAAACAAAGTGGGTGCGGCCGCATTCGCGGAATTTGTACAAAAAAATAAAAAGGATTTTATCTTCTTTCAGCTGGAAGTGGCGCTGAAAGATGCGGCGGGTGATTCCCAGCGGAAATCGGAAGTGGTGAACCAGATCGCTGAGACCATTTCCCGCGTAAATAAGGCCGAAGATTTTACCCGCCAGCAGGATTATATCAAGCAATGCTCTGAAATGCTGAAGATCGATGAGGCAGGTCTTCATGCATTGGTAAATAAATTCATTCGCGATCGCATCAGTACCCAGGAAAGAAAACAACCTTTTGAGGATACCCAACCTGCACCTGAAACCCCCAGCTTTGATGATGCCACCTTTAACCTTTTATTCAAAGATGAACTGCAGGAAAAAGAAGTGGCTCGTATGCTTTTGGAGTATGGGTCCAGAAAATGGAATGATGAACAAACCGTAGCCCAGCATATCCTGGAAGAAATGAATGATGAAACGCTGATCGATAATCAGGATGTGATCCGCCTATTCCAGCTATGCCGCAGCATAATAGATAAAGACCCTTCACTATTACAGCCCAATCAATTCATCTATAGTGAAGACAACCGGATAAGCACACTGGTGGTCTCACTTTTAAATACACCCTATGAGCAGAGTGACCACTGGAAAAGGGAATTCAGTAATAATACCGGGTACCAGCGTTCGCTTTTCGACCAGTCATATGAAGGCTTCATACAACTTCTCACCAAAGAAAGATCAGAAGACCTGATGGGATACCTTAAGATTGGGGAAGACCATACACTTGAAGCGGTTACCTCTGCGCTAAATTATTTTAAGCTTAGAAAGGTCAGGAGAATGTTGCTTGAAAATCAGCAGGACCTGGAAAAGCCTCACAGCCCGGAGCAATACCGCGAACTGCTGGAAACACATCTTTACCTGAAGAAAATGGAAATGGACCTATCCCGCAACCTGGGTACCGTTATCATCCGCTAGCATATCACTGTAAGATCTGTCTATAAGGTCTTCTGTTCTTATCCCCAGTTCATTCATGAATCTCGCACACTGTTCCTGCAATGCCATTTCAGTCATTTCAGGATGGGTCTTATTCCCTGCTTCTATCTCCATGAAATGGCCAAGGCCCGGCACTGTATCGATATGGAATTTCACATTGTCAATAAAATAGATCTCACGCTTCTTTTTCACTATCACGCGTATGCCATTGGTGGAGGCCAGGATAGATTTCAGCCCGGAAGGGTCTTCCACTTTCAGCAGTTGGAAATAGGAGGCCTTGGGACCTGAGCTGTTTGCCCGATCATAAAAAATGAGGTTATTCTCAATATTGCCTTCCCTTAACTTAAGTCTTCCACTCAGGCAGTTGAAATAAGTATCTGTCTGTTCATCAATGCCAATGAATTTTGCCTGGTTAAACTGAAGGTAAGTTCTTATTTTCCGGGGGTCATGGCAATGCGCCTTGATCTCGATGTTGATGAACATGGGGTAATAATATAAACTGTTCATGAATCCATGAACAAATTCAAAATAAAATACCGGGGAAAATTATTCGGCTACAGCTGTGGATTGTCTCTTCCTGGCTGGCATAGAAGCGTCTTCGCCGCGAAGGGTCTCCCCTTCTTTGGTAAAGCGCAAAGCCGACCAAACATGATCCAATTCCACTCTTTCGATACTCTCATAACCTTCACAGGTGAGGCGGTTCCAACTGCATTCACGATTCAGGTCAGTAACGATCTTAGAAGTGCTTTTTGGATAGGCAACCCAGAACTTGGATTGGCCTTTTAAAGAAGGCATCACATCCTTCAGGATCCCATTAAGCTGATTCTCGTTGACAGCGAAGACCAGGGCAAAATCTATCTTCCTGCTTTTCAGCAATGGGGTCATGTTCTTGCAAAACGATAATTTGCTGAACTGTTTTTCGATAGATGATGGTAAGCCCTGAATTAGTAGATTCTTTTCGTCCGCCAGTTGTAACTTTTCGAGGAGCGTTTGAGACATGACTGGTATCTTTTTTAGAGGTGACTGCCTATCGTCCGGTTATGCGGATCGATTAACAGGGTTCTCATAGCAGGGAAGGCAAAGGTAAATTAAAATAAGGGGTTTTGAAAGCTTTTCCGCATAATATTCCCGCCCAGCCTGAATTTCAGCCAATTCCTTGCGTTTGATCAATGTAGAGTTAATTCTATTTGCCCACTGGCTGATAGTATTGCAGGGCTTCTGGCATAAACTTTTCCAGCTGTTCAATCCGCTTTCCTTCAGAGGGGTGAGTACTCAAAAACTCAGGTGGCTTGCTGCCGGCAGACATTGATTCCATTCGCTGCCAAAGCGGAACAGCCTCCCTTGGATTATATCCTGCCATGGCCGCCCAGATCAGTCCATAATGATCTGCTTCCAATTCGTGCTTTCGTGAGAATGGTAATAGAACACCTACCGCTGTTCCAACTCCATAAGCTGCATTAAATATATTCTGAGTCTCGGCTGGCTTATTGGATAAAGCAACGGAAAGGCCTGCCCCTACCACCTGTGCTCCCAGTTGAGCACTCATTCTTTCATTACCATGTTGAAAAATGGCATGCGACACTTCGTGTCCCATTACCACCGCAAGCGCCGCTTCATTTTGTGTAATTGGAAGTAATCCGGTATAAACGACGATCTTTCCACCAGGCATACACCAGGCATTCACGGTCTTGTCATCTACCAGATTATATTCCCAATTATATCCTTCCAGTTGATTAGAAATTCCTTTTGAAGCATAGTAATCGGTCACGGCCCTTGTGATCCTTCTGCCTACACGGTTTACCATATCTGCATCACGGTTATTTGAACTGGAAACAACCCTGTTGGCAGATAAAAATTCCCGGTACTGGGTAGTAGCCATGGTTTGCAATTCAGATTCGGGCAATAATTTGAACTGGCTCCTTCCGGTCACGGCATTTTTAGGGCAACTGGTCAATACTGTAGACAGAAGAAAGGCAAGAAGGATATTCCTTAGCATATACAGAGTTTTACTGTTATATAATGAAATAACAATGCCAAAGCGCTTACCCCAATTTATATATCAAAAAATCAATCCCTGCCCGATGCGGCATCTTTTCTTCGCTGCCGGCGACGGTCACGGTGTTTGAGTATAGGCACCTTGCTTTCATTTCCTTTAAGCAGCCGGGAGATATTCTTCTGATGGGATAGTAATACCATCAGGGCCACCGCAATGGCAAAGATCCGGTAAATAGGATTATCTACGTTGAAGATAACCAGTATGAATATTGGGAAGGCTATACTGGCAAGAATAGAGCTGAGAGATACAAAGCGGGTGGTATAAAGTACGAGCAGGAAAACGCCCACGCAACTTAAGGCAGTCCAGGGCGAAATACCAAGCACAAGGCCAAAAAGTGTGGCCACTCCTTTTCCTCCCCTGAAGTCGGCCCAAATGGGAAAAATATGGCCAATAACTGCAGCCAGGCCCAAACCTGTTTGAAGGTTCTGCAGGTTAACTTCAGTATCCGCATATTCAGGTAGAAGAAGGGCTAATTTAACAGCAACAATACCTTTAACCATATCGGTCACCATTACCAGGGTTCCCCATTTAGGACCCAATACACGGTAGGTATTGGTGGCACCGGCATTGCCACTGCCATAATCCCTGATATCGATATCAAAAAAATACTGGCTAACCCACACAGAAGTAGGAATGCTGCCAATCAGATATGCAAGAATGATCAATAATAGTTCGTTCATAGAACCCTTTATCGGGACTCCAAAATTAGGCAAAAATGAGATGCTAACGCTAATTTAATAATCCCTTTACCCTGACTTAACATGAAGCCTTTATGCATATCCAATCACCTCGTTCCCAGTCGTCTGCAAATTCGATCCGATGCAATATAAAGGCCTCCCTTATGTCCTCCCTGTCTTCTTTCAATAACCCGGAAACAAGCAGGGTCGCCTCTTTTTTCAGCAGCCTTTTTAGGGAAGCAAGGTTATCCAGGATCACATGCCGGTTTATATTGGCAAGGATGATATCAAATGGCTGCTGATAGCTCAATAATTCATCTGCTTTTTCAAGCCTTACCTTCCGGCATTGATTTTTTTCAAGGTTTTCCGCTGCATTGGAAATGCTCCATTCGTCATTATCAATGGCAATTACGGTGGCGGCTCCCAGTTTTTCTGCCAGGATAGCCAATACACCCGTACCTGTTCCAAAATCCAGGACTGTTTTATCCTTCAGGTCAAGATCCATCATTGCTTTGATCATGAGGTGAGTGGTAGCATGGTGCCCCGTTCCAAAACTCATTTTAGGGGTGATCAGTAATTCATATTGGACCCCCTGAACCGGTTCATGGAAATCAGCGCGAATGCCAACCAGATTCTCTACCAGCACCGGTTGAAAATTGGATTCCCAGGAATGGTTCCAGTTTTGTTCTTCAAGCTTTGCTTCCTTAAAATTCAATCCATGGCCGGTAATGATCTGCCTCAGTTCTTCTATTTCCACAGTATTTGAAAAATATGCTTTGATCTCATTCTCTTTTTCTTCCACCCCTTCAGCCCCTGCTTCAAATAATCGGGCCACCAGGATATCCTTTTTATCCTGTTGTGTACAGGTAATGATGAACTCGATCGTTTGTGCTGTATTCATTTATTTGGTAGCAAATCTTTGGTCAAATATGGCAGCAGTATAATAAATAAAATTCTGGTTGGCTGTCAGATTGGTTTAACACCAAAATAAGCTGGATAATTGAACAGTCAAAAAAAAAGCTCTTCCGTAGAAGAGCTTATCATTTATTTTTTGATTCAATTGGAATGGTGGTCACCCTGATCGCGGGGTTCACGCTGCGGGCGATCTTCCCTTGGTGCCTGCTCAGGCTTAGGGATCAGGATCTTCCTGGATAATTTGAACTTGCCGGATTTTGGATCGGTACCGATCAGTTTTACTTTGATCACATCCCCTTCTCTCAATACACCATCCAGTGTTTCCAAACGCTTCCAGCTTACTTCACTGATATGCACCAGTCCCTGCTTGCCAGGAAGGAATTCCACAAATGCGCCAAATGGCATGATCGATTTCACCGTAGACTCATATACATCACCTACCTGAGGAACAGCCACAATGCCTTTCACCCAGGCCACTGCTTTCTCTACACCTTCCTTATTGGTACTGAAGATACTTACCTCGCCACGGTTGTTCACTTCTTCCAGGTTAATGGTAGTACCTGTCTCTCGCTGTATTTCCTGTATCACTTTACCACCGGGGCCTATTACTGCTCCGATGAATTCTTTTTCAATGAACAATTTCACCATCCTTGGTGCATGAGCCTTCACCTCTTCACGGGAAGCAGGGATACACTCATACATCGCATCCAGGATATGTAAGCGACCTTCGCGGGCCTGCTGCAATGCCTGGCGCATTACATCCATGCTTAGTCCATCCACTTTGATATCCATCTGTACACCGCAAATACCATCCCTGGTACCTGTTACTTTAAAGTCCATATCACCCAGGTGATCCTCATCTCCCAGGATATCTGTAAGAATAGCATATTTGTCGCCCTTTGAGATCAGTCCCATCGCAACGCCGGAAACGTGCTTAGGTATACCCACACCTGCATCCATCAATGCCAGCGAACCGGCACAAACAGTGGCCATGGAAGAGGAACCATTGGATTCCAGGATATCACTTACTACACGAACGGTGTATGGGAAATCTCCGGATGGCATCATTTTTTTCAAAGAACGCATGGCCAGGTTACCATGACCTACCTCGCGGCGGCCGGGGCCACGCATCATTTTCACCTCACCGGTTGAGAAAGGAGGGAAATTATAATGCAGTATGAATTTGGTATAATCGGAAACAGCAGCGCTTTCAACCAGTAATGAATCTAAAGGAGTTCCTAAAGTAACGGTTGTAAGTGACTGGGTTTCACCTCTTGTAAATAGAGCAGCTCCATGTGGTGAAGGCAATACATCCACTTCCATATTCAATGGACGAACTTCATCCAGCAAACGTCCGTCAAGGCGAACTCTGTCGTTCAGCATCATTTCCCTTACCACATCGTATTGCAGGTCGCCATAGTATTGCTTGGTCAGTTTTTTGATCTGTGGTTCCAGGTCGGCGCCCTCTTCTACTTTATATTCTGCCTTAAGATAGTTTACGAGTTCTTCTGCCACTGATTTAAAGCGGGCACTGCGCTCATTCTTACTTAAAGCGGCCTTGGCCACTTCATATACTTTTGACTGGGCGAAAGCATTGATCTTATCGCGCAGTTCTTCATTGTGTACAGGCTTGGTATATTCCCTTTTGCCGGTAACACCTTTCAATCTCATTAATTCTTCCTGGGCTTTTACCTGTATGCGGATCGCATCATGGGCCAGTTCGATGGCTTTTACCAGGTCTTCTTCCTGGCACTCCTGTGCCTCACCTTCCACCATCATAATGTTCTTGTCGGTAGCAGCGATCAAAAATTCCAGGTCAGCTTCTGCCAGTTCGCTTCTGGTAGGATTAATGATGAATTCACCATTTACGCGACCAACACGCACTTCTGAAATGATCTCTTTGATCGGAATATCAGATACTGCCAGTGCCGCTGAAGCAGCCAGGCATGCCAGTGAATCAGGCATTACTTCAAGATCACTTGAAATAAGCGAGATCAGCACCTGCACCTCGCAAAAATAATCTTCAGGGAACAGGGGACGAAGCGCCCTGTCAACCAAACGGGAGGTAAGGATCTCATAGTCGTTGAGCCTTGCTTCTCTTTTAAAGAATGATCCGGGAATACGACCTGCGGAAGCGAACTTCTCCTGGTAGTCAACAGAAAGCGGGAAAAATTCCTGTCCTTCTTTTGCATCTTTATTGGCAACTACTGTAGCAAGGATGATGCAGTTACCCTGGCGTACGGTAACAGACCCATCAGCCTGGCGGGCCAGACGTCCGGTTTCGATAATGACCTCCTGGCCATCTCGTATTGTGAACTTGGATTGGAATGGTTGGGAAAGCATAAAATTGTATTTACATGAGAATAGCACTACCCTCGTGGATAATGCTAACTATGGTGATATAGACTTCCGGAGGGAAGTGTCAAATTATTTCCTGATACCTAATTTCTCGATCAGCTGGCGATAACCGGAAAGGTTATGTTTCTGCAGGTAATTCAGCAAGCGCTTTCTTTTACCTACCAGCTGCATGAGACCGCGGTGAGTGGAGAAGTCTTTTTTGTTTTGTTGCAGGTGACCACTGATCTGGCTGATACGCTCTGTAAGCAGTGCGATCTGGCCTTCAATGGAACCAGTGTTTTTTTCAGAACCACCATATGTGGCTAAAACGGTAGCTTTCTTTTCTTTTGTTAATGGCATCTCTTTATTTTTTAATTTTCATCCGATTTTACATCCGATAATTTCGGCTGCAAAGGTAAGGTGCTTTGTCCTAATCACAAAGGCCTTTCCCCTATTTTTTTACAGGCTTAACCCCTGAATTTCAATACTTAAACAGATAATAGGCCTTATTTTCGCCATATGGAGCTATCTATCGATACCAGAACCATCCTGGGACTCCGTCTCCCTACCGACCCCCGATGGGTAAACCTGGCGGCAATTTCACTGGAAGAGATCCTTACCGACCATGCCTATTGCGAGCAAAAAGCTGCTACTACCTGTATTTCCCTGATACAACGCTACAGCGAAAGAGCCGAACTGGTAAAGGCATTAAGTCCCCTGGTAACCGAAGAATGGGGCCACTTCAGGGCCGTATTGGCTGAGATGGAGAAAAGAGGGCTAAAGCTGGGTAAACAACGTAAGGACCTTTATGTAAATGAGCTTTTTGCCTTTCAGAAGACAGGCGGACATCTTGAAGATCGTTTACTGGACCAGTTGCTGACCATGGCCCTGATAGAAGCCAGGTCATGCGAACGTTTTAAACGGTTAAGTGAAGGACTGGCCGATAAAAACCTGCAACGTTTTTATCGAAAATTCATGGAAAGCGAAGCTGGCCATTATACCCTGTTCCTGAAACTTGCAGAGACCTATATCGATAAAAAAAAGGTGAGGGATCGATGGAAGGAATGGCTGCAGTTTGAAGCGGGCCTTATGAAAAAAATGGAATTAAGAGGCGATCGGATCCACTAAAAATTTAATCATGGTGCCTGACGAAGTTTTGACCGCATTATCCGTAGCTACCGGTTTTCAAAAAGGCCAGCTGAATATAGCACCACTGGCCAAAGGCGGTCTGATCAACCATTCCTTTAAAATGACGGAAGGATCAAATGGAAGGTCCTGGCTGCTTCAAAAGATCAACACCGGCATTTTTAAAGAACCCATGGACCTTAGTGCCAATTACCAGGCATTATATGAATTTTCTAAACAATGGCCCGGCAGGATCAGGATTCCATTACCTGTTTTTTTTGAAAAGGACCAGCTCCTGTTCTTCGACAATAATAGAAACGCCTGGAGGGCCATGGAATGGATCCAGGGATCATACACGATAGAAAAAGTGGAGAGTAAAGAACAGGCCGCTGAAGTGGCAAGGACCTTTGCATTATTTACACTGGCGCTCAGTAAAGATTTTAATGCGGAAAAATTAATGCCTGCCCTGCCCCATTTTCATGACCTGTCTCTACGCTATCAGCAATTTGAAGAAGCGCTAACTAACTCCACCGCCGAACGGTTGCAACTGGCCGGTTCACTTCCATTGGAAATGATAAGCAGGAAAACGTATTGCCGGTTATTTGAACGATTCAAAAATGAACCGGCAAATTTTCCACTAAGGGTAATGCATCATGACGCCAAGATAGCTAATATACTTTTCGAAGGATCCACTGGCAAGGTATGGGGACCGATAGACCTTGATACAGTGATGCCGGGCTATTTTTTTTCCGACCTGGGAGATATGATCCGCTCCCTGGCTGGATCTCTGGATGAGAATGCCAGCGAAATTTCATCCATGCGGATCAGGGAAGATATTTATGAAGAACTGGCCGGCAATTATTCCTCTGTAATGGAAATTGAATGGACCAGCGAAGAAAAAAAACTTACACATGCTTCAGGGCTAATACTGGTTTATATGCAAACCCTTCGTTTCCTGGCAGATCACCTGAACGGGGATATTTATTACAAAATAAATTATACTGGACAGAATCTTGACCGTGCTAAAAATCAATTCCGGTTACTGACCTGCCTGGAAGAATACCTCCGCGAAAAATATGCCTTCAGTGTTTAAAGCAGTTGGTGCACCCCTTCTTCTGCCGCTGTAAGAAAAACTTCCGGGGCATACCCGATCTTATCGGTATAATTCGCTACTAACTCCCTGGAGAATTGTTCAAACCGTTTACGATCGATAATAGCGATCGCGCAACCACCAAAACCCGCTCCGGTCATCCTGGCGCCATAACAACCTTTGAAATTCTTACAGAACTCAACGATCACATCCAGTTCCCGGCAGGAAACCTCATAATCTTCTTTCAGTGAATGATGGGATGCATACATTAATTTTCCAAGAACAAGCAGGTCGTCTGTTTGAAGCGCTATGGTCGCATCTTTCACCCGGGCGTATTCCGAGATCACATGGCGGGCCCTTTTTACTAAAATGGGATCCTCAATAGTTTCTTTATATTGTTCAAACTGGCCGGGATGTATATCGCAGAGATTATTTACCGGCAATGACCGCTGAAGAATGGCCAGTGCCTGCCTGCACTCGGAAAAACGTTCATTATATTTTGACTCGGCCAGTCTTCTTGGTTTATTGGTATTGATCACCACCAACCCTTGTTCTTTAAGGTTGAAAGGAAAATATTCATAGTCAAGGGTCTCACAATCCAGCAACAGGGCCTGGTCTTTTTTCCCATTGGCTACTGCAAACTGATCCATTATACCACAATTCACTCCTATAAAATGATTTTCTGCGGCTTTGCCGATAAGGGCGATCTCAGTACCCTTTTTATTTAGTGCAAAACATTTATTCAGTGCCTCTGCCATCAACACTTCAATAGATGCGGAAGAAGAAAGACCTGCGCCTATTGGAATATCTCCATAGAAAAGCATATCCAATCCTTCCAGGGCCTGACCCTGTTTCAGTATCTCATTGATCACGCCTAAAGGGTAATTGTACCAGGCCTTTCCCATGGCGGAATAGCTATCCCTGATCTCCAGTTCAATGGTCTCTGGAAAATTCAGGCATTGAAAACGAAACAGCCTGTCGGTATTGAAACGAAGCGCCAGCCAGGTGCCGCGGCTGATGGCGCAGGGCATCACCCTGCCCCCGTTATAATCTATATGCTCTCCAATCAGGTTGATCCTGCCGGGGCAATAAAAAATATGGGAAGCTGTATTATTATATCGGTTCCAAAACTCTTTTTTCAGGTCTTCCACGCTCATACTAATTAGCTACATTTAAGGATGAAACAAATTGTCCGCCAGGATCTCCCTCAATTAAGGAAAGGTGAAGATATTTATTTGTTTACACTTCGCTGTAATGGATGTGAATTATGCATCACCAATTTCGGGGCCATCGTAACCCATTTCCGTTTACAGGAACCTGATGGCAGTTGGAATGATGTGGTGTTAGGATTCGACCGCATTGAAGATTACTGGGCTGAAACCTACCTGGCGCAAAATCCTTTTTTTGGAGCCGTAGTGGGTCGTTATGGAAACAGGATCGGCAATGCGCGATTCAACCTGGATGGAATTGAATACAATTTGATCGCCAATATGAAAAATGATACCCTTCACGGCGGACCTGAGGCGCTTGATAAAAAATGCTGGCAGGTTTCTTCGTATGGCGATGAACCATTTCCTTTTGTTGAATTCAGTTATCTGAGTCCCGATGGCGACCAGGGCTTTCCCGGTAACCTTCAATGCCATATCCGTTATGAATTGAATAACTGTAATGAAATGGACATCCAGATCAGGGCCACAACAGATAAACCCACACCCGTGAATTTCACCACCCACCATTATTTCAATCTCCAAAATGGCGATGGAACCATTCATGATCACCAGTTGCAGATTGCAGCTTCTAATATACTTGAGCAGGATAATGACCTGGTAGTAACAGGCCGCTATTTGCCGGTGGAAGGCAGCACACATGATCTCAGAAAACCTTTGTTACTAAGTGAAGGTTTGAGCAAAATTTCGGAATATGACCAGAGTTTTGTACTTGACAAAGGGATCAGTTCTTCCCCGGAATTATGCGCCTCACTTACCGCTCTGTCTTCTCCCTGGAAAATGGAACTCTGGACCACCGAACCGGTTTGCCATTTTTATACCGGCAAATGGATCCCTCCTGTAATTGGGAAGCATGGTAAGAATTACCTGCCCTTCAGTGGCCTTTGCCTGGAAACGCAAATACATCCCAATGCGGTGAACATTCCTGGTTTTCCCAATACCATTTTAAGGCCAGGGGAAGTTTACCGTCAGCATACTATTTACAAAATGCTGCGGGAAAAATGATCGATCTCTTTACTGAGGTCAAGGAACGGATGTTCCTCCTGCAGCTGACGCGCTTTTTCAAGATGTGATTCAAGGAATTTTTGATGTGAAGCGGTATTCGGCTGAAAGGCGCGATGCTTCCTGGCGGTTACCAGTTTTTTTACTTCCTTCATCAGGCTGGCAGCTGAAGGGTCGATGCCATATTCCATGAATTTTTCAAAAACGAACTCGGTGGCGGCATAATTGGGATGAACCAGGTCGATATCATAAAAACGATAATCCCTCAATACATCTATCAGTAATTCATAGGAAGGAAAATAAAAACTGTCGCCGCGGTTTTCCACCAGGTCCTGCACGGAACTGATCAGCCGGGCCTTGCTTCGATTATTCTCCACCACCCCATCGCGAATATGCCGCACCGGACTGATCGTAAAAATGAATTTCAGGGAGGGGTTGAATTTCTTCAGGTCATCCAGGCTGTTATTTAATACGCGAATGATATCGCCTGTAGCCATCATTTGTTTGGAGAACCAGGATTGAGGTGCACGGTGGCAATTGGCCACACTATCACCAGCATGCAGAGATGCCAGATCCGCCCCCGGTGTAAGCTTATAAGTAAATGATGAACCCAGCGTAATGATCAGCCAATCTGCTTCTGCCAGGAATTCATGTGATTCATCGATCTTTTCATTCATAGTTTTCAGCGCTAATGACAGATCGGTAGAAGAATATCGGGAATGGTGATCCCAGCTATTCCAGCATTCATTTAAATAAAAAAGGTCGGAAGGGGTATATTTTTTTTTATGTACGCAGGCGTTTAGGGAACGGCAAACGCTATCAGCACCGAATAAAATACCATGCGGATTCTGAAGAACCCGAAACTTCAATTCGGAAAGCGCATTGCCAATATGCTCTGTAAAACAGGATCCGGTTAAAAAGATACGATCCCCGTACCGTATAGGATCAGCAAGGTTTTTCAGGTCTATGGGGATCAGTAGTTCCATCTTAATTATTGAAAATTCGATCCGCGAGTTCAAGGCTTTTTTTAAGTGCCTCTTCATTCAGTACTGGCAATACATGCTGGTCGCGGAAATAATCGATCATCCATTCCATATTCATATTGCCCACGAGTTCATCTTTTGCCATCGGGCATCCACCAATGCCTTTTAAGGCCCCATCAAATCGACGGCAACCGGCTTTAAAAGCGGCATCCAGTTTTTCCCTCCAGTTCTCCGCGGTAGAGTGAAGATGAACCCCAATCTCTGTACCGGGAAGTGATTCCACCAGGTATCGCGTAATAGAAAATACTTCTTCCGGATCAGCTAGTCCAACGGTATCCGCCAGCGAGATAATGCCAATATTCATGGCCACCAGTTTATTCACCCATTCAAAAACGATATCCTCATCATAAGGGTCGCCATAAGGATTTCCAAAACCCATGGAAATATAGACCACCAGTTCTTTCTGGTTCTTGATACAGAGTTCCTGGATCGTGGCTACCCTATCCAGGGATTGTTCGATGCTGGCATTGGTATTTCGAAGCTGAAATGTTTCTGAAACGGAAAACGGGAATCCCAGGTATTGGATATCAGGAAACTGAACAGCTTCTTCAGCCCCTCTTTCATTAGCAATAATGGCCAATAATTTTGTTGGGCCCTGATTTTTTATTTGTGGAGTAAGTTCCGTCGTGTCGGCCATCTGGGGGATAGCCTTTGGTGATACGAAACTGCCATAATCAAGCGTGTCAAATCCAACCTTCAGCAATTGCTGAATATATTCCAGTTTGGTGGCAGTAGGGATGAACGTCTTCCAGCCCTGCATAGCATCGCGGGGACATTCGATCAGTTTAACGAAAGTTTCCTGCATCGGGCAAAGTTAAGCCAGCCTTAATGATCGCGAAGCTGTTTTATTTTAGCCTGTATATTGTTGAAAAACCGATGTCTTTCCTTTTCTCCCGAAACGCTGATCAGTGCGGAACGGCCTACTAAAGAATTATAACTGCTGAATGCTAATTCTGCGAACCGTTCATCGGTCGTCATCAGGTAACTAAGTACACTATGGGTGATAAGTGATAATCGCTTCCCTCCAAGGTTAAGCAGAATGGTGTTGTTTCCTAGAATAAGTTCATTTACATAGAACTGGATGGAAGACCGGTAAGTGAGTTCTGAATCACCAGGCATAAATTTCCTGCCGGCAGCACATTGATCCTCCAGGTGCCCCATCATATCTGAAAACGAATCGATCACTTTCTTCTCATCTTCTTTCGTAGCAAAGATCCCCGCCTCCCTGTAATAAGATATTTGATTCAGCGTGCTATTGATACTCTCATTATTCCATAATTCTTCTGAAGGCATCAGGTTATAAAGCTGAATGATCTCCTGTCCTATTTTAAAATATTCCTCCGAAGGAAACTCATCCATGGCGAAAACCTGGTTCTTCATGGATGGATAATTATGAATGGTTTTCATCCATAAAAAGGTCTTGAATGCGGCAACCTCCGGAAACAGGTAAAAATACCAGAACGGAAGGTCCTTGCACAAATAATGCATTTTCTTTTCGGGAAAAGAATTGAAATAGCGGAACTGCTCCCGCATGGCTAAAAGGTATTCTTTGAAATCAGGCGATTTCCGGGTTAAACCTGGAGCATGAAATAATACCGAGTCGTTGGTGAGGTTCAGCATTTCATCAAGGGATAAATGAAAATGCTCACAGATCGTTTTTAATTCAGGAAGGCTGATCGGCTTTTCTCCCCTGATCCTCCGGTAAATGCTATCTGCACTCAGTCCCAGTAACTCCTGCAATTCATCAGCCAACGAAAGGTGGGTTGGCAGTTTCTCCCGTATGGTAGAGAATATTTGCTGTTGAAGCTGGTTGGATTCCATTAAACGGAAATTACGGAAAATTAATAATTGACAGTGCCGGTTTTACGGAATTCTGCTTAAGAAGACCATTCCTGCACATTAAAAAAGGCAGATCAAGTTTGAGAACCCGGGCCTCATACCTGAATACGAACTCCTGCTAACTGTCTGATAATCTGTAGTGATATCCGTTTTTCAAACCCTTGAACCGCAGATAGCTTTGATTTCAAACCAAAATAGCAACCGATGAAAAAGCTTTCACTACTACTTACTCTTCTGGCCTGCACCATCCTTGTTAATGCCCTGCCAGGCAATTTCAAACATGACCATTCGGAGGTTGATTCCATTTCCTCCAGGCAACGTTTGAATTTCTTTATTATTTCTAAAAGAAAGAAAGGGCATCTGGACCTGGCCACCCGCTATAATATTCTCCGAACCAAACTGCGTGGATGGTCGCATAAAAACACATTCATTGCCATCATTGCGGAGGACATGAATGATGCAGTGTTGAAGATGAAACGGAACCTGGAATCCACCAATACCCGGTTGGGAACTGTTTGGTTTGATTCTCATGGAGCATTTAAGAAGGGGTATTCACTTTTTTATGTGGGAAAGGATGAGTGCAATTCACATAGCCTTTTAGAGCCCGGATTGGATAATACCCTTAAGCAAATAGATGGGTATTCAGACAACCATACAAAAGTGGTGATCGGATCCTGTTATGGGGGTGCTACCTATTCAAGGCAATCGATAGATTATACACAAACCTATAAAATGGATGGTGATTCTCTGATGAAAGCACTGTCCAGGCATTTCAGTACCGCCAGCATTTACGGATCAGAAAGCTGGGTTATGTCTAAACCTGGTTTGTTCAACAGAAAACCGGCCGTTGGCGGTAACCCTGGCAGGAAATTATTCCTGGATGTATGCTATAAACCGGCCTGGGAAAACATAGGAAGATGGAATGTGTATGAATCAGCTTATGACCGATTTCTTTCAAGTAATACAATAGCGCTGGATCAATCGGGTAATCTTGTTGTGAGGGATAAACCCTATACCATAGAAAAGAAAATTAAAAAAGAGGTGACTTCTAAATTAAAAAAATTGCAACCCGGATTATATAAATGATAAACAATTCAACCATGAAAAAAGTACTTGCCTCTGCGTTGTTCCTGTTTTTTGCGGGACTAATTCAAATAAATGCTCAAAAAGCAAGATTTCAATTCCTTGCAATCTATAATACTCAACCCGCACAGCCATTCGCGAAGTTCGGCTCCCTTTTAATAAAAGACCTGCATCCCGGAATTGAATATGGAAGAGGGAAAACAATAAAAAGCGGTGTCCACCATGAATGGATCTGGTCAAACAGGATTGGCTATTTCTATCATCGTTTTGTTCAGCATGCATTATATGTAAATTCGGATGCCCGTTACAGATGGGAAAAAGGCGCTCTGGGTATTGAAGGCTCCCTTGGTGCTGGTCTGCTTGGTTCTTTGCCTGCAACCGGTGTATTCCGTCTTACACAGGATGGTGAATATAAAAGCAAATCTCCTTATCTGCGATTAGCAGCCTCAGCCAATATAGGATCGGGAATTTTCTGGACACTTAGTTCAAAAGCACATGGAACCAGGAGGATCTTTCTGAGATATGAGCAAAAACTTCAATTTCCCTTTATCAGATCCTATGTGCCTTTTCTTCCTTATAACACGATGATGCTCGGCTGTGAGTTCTCCGTTTCTTCAAAACTTAAAAAAAACTAAAATGAGAACGATACTTTTTTTAATACTGATCTTCTTATTGATCTCATGTAAGAAAGCCCAGGTCCTACCTTATAATGGAGAGGTGACCAATATTCCATGGGCGGATACCAGTAGAAATCATCCAAAGAATGATGCCTTTCTTGCCTTACTGAAGAAATACCAGAAAAAAGGCCTTCCCGGAATTTCGCTGTTAGTGAGAGACCGGTATGGATGCTGGGTGGGTGCCACAGGAAAGGCCGACATTGCGAAGAATCAGAATTTTCTGCCTGGCACTATTTCTAAAGCAGCCAGCATAACCAAATTACTGGTAGGTACTATGGTATTCCGATTAATGGAAGACTCTGCAATCTCAGGAGTTGGATTCGCCATGCTGGATAGAAAGATCAGCGAGATCCTGCCGTCTTCCGTTACAGGGCATTTGCCAAATGGCCATTTAATTACCCTTGGGCAATGTATGAAACATGAAACAGGTATTCCGGATGTGATAGAACAGGATGCATTTTACCTGGCGGTATTAAACCAGCCAAACCATAAATGGAAACCAGAAGAGTTGCTTCAATTTATTTATGATAAACAACCTTTGTTCCATCCCTCGGATACTGCCATTTATTCTAACACAAATACAATATTGGTTACCATGGCCATTGAGCTGCTTACTCACCAGCCCCATGATCAATTATTGAAGAAATATGTTTTCCAACCGCTGGGAATGAATGACACTTATTATCAATGGCATGATATTCTTCCTGAAAATGTAGCACAGGGTTATTTCGATCTCTACAATAATAATACGATCGTGAATGTATCTAACCTCGTAACGGGAAGTGGAAATGGGTATGGTGGAGTTTACAGCAATTTATTCGATTTGTATAAATTTGGGAATGCCCTGTTATGGAATAAGACCCTGCTTCAGCCTTCTTCTTTAAACCGTATGATGCAAACTGGAAAAACAGATGGCAATAATCGTTACGGATATGGTATACAGCAATCCTATCTTGACCTTGGATCTGATTTTGGCTGGGGGCATAAAGGAAGGGACCTGGGTTATACTGCAAACCTTTTTTATTTTCCTGCTAAAGGTGTGCTCCAGATCTATTTTGTTAATTACGGTACCGATTCCAAATCGAATTTACGGCAGGTGTTTTATGAATTCCAGGATGAACTGCTGCGTATCAGCCTTCAATGACCATACGGCATCTCATTATTTCATACAGTATGATCCCGGTGGCTACAGATACATTTAAACTTTCAAAATCTCCGGCCATCGGGATCTTCACTGTATCATCGCAGGCTTTAAGTAAAGCCGGGTAAATGCCTTTATCTTCACTTCCCATGATTATCGCAGCAGGTTCCTTCCAATCCACTTTATCAATACTTAGGTCGGCTTTCATCTCGGTGCCGTAAACCTTGATCCCATTCAGATGCAATTCATCGATGGCCTTCAGAAGGCTGTTCACCCGGCAGACCGGTATCCTTTCCAGTGCTCCGGCTGAGGTGAGTACGGCATCTTCATTTAAGGCGCCAATGCCTTTATCCGGGATAATGATGCCGTCTGCGCCGAGGCAAAAAGCAGAACGGGCAATGCCGCCGATATTCCTGATATCTGTGATCCCATCAAGGATCAGAAAAAGAGGCGCTTTGCCTGAATCGAATACCAGGTTGATCAGCGATTGTAATTCTACATAACTCACCTTCGACCTCATGGCAATTACACCCTGGTGGTCGGTTATATTAAAACCATCCAGTTTGGCCTGAGGAACATAATTGATTGGAACGCCTTCTTTAGAGGCCAGCTGCCTGATCTCATCTATTGCGGTGCCCCTGGCACTGTTCTCAAAATAGATACGTTCTATCCCTTCTCCGTTCTTTAATGCTTCCAGCACACGGTCGATGCCAATGTACATGGAAGACTTTTTAGGTCTTGCCTGTTGTCTGTATTGCTTCACCCTGCAAAGAAATGAAAAAAAAGACCCGTCTGCTAATCGCAAACGGGTCTGGTATGAATTAGTGCTGAAAATTTATTTGATGCCAAACGCTTTTTTTACCGCAGGCACATAGTCCAGTTTCTCCCAGGTGAACAGCTCCACCTCTATTTTCTTCTCATTTTCCTTGCCTTTATTGAAGATCTTGGTCTTCATTTCGTTCTTACGGCCCATATGTCCATAAGCTGCGGTCTCAGCATAAATCGGATTACGAAGTTTCAGGCGCTGCTCAATAGCATAAGGCCGCATATCGAAGATCTTCTCCACTTTACGTGCTATCTCACCATCCGTCATGTCGACTTTGGAACTGCCATAGGTATCTACGAATAAACCGCAGGGTTTGGCCACTCCAATAGCATAGGATACCTGCACCAGCACTTCGTCGCAAACACCGGCAGCTACCAGGTTCTTGGCAATATGCCGGGTAGCATAGGCTGCGGAACGATCCACTTTGGAAGGGTCTTTTCCGCTGAAGGCTCCACCACCATGGGCGCCTTTACCACCATAGGTATCTACAATGATCTTCCTTCCGGTAAGGCCGGTATCTCCGTGAGGACCACCGATCACGAACTTTCCGGTAGGGTTCACGTGATAGGTGATCTTATCGTTGAATAATTTCTGGATGGAAGGCTTCAATTGTTTTTTCACTCGGGGGATAATAATGTTGATCACATCCTTGCGGATCTGGTCAAGCATTTTCTTATCACTTTTATCAAAGGCATCGTGCTGGGTAGAGACCACGATGGTATCAATGCGAATCGGATTATTGTTGTCATCATATTCAATGGTCACCTGGCTTTTTGCATCCGGGCGCAGGTATTTTAACTCTTTACCTGCACGACGGGTCTTAGATAACTCCTGCAGGATCTTATGCGCAAGATCAAGAGGCAGGGGCATGAAATTATCTGTTTCCCTGGTAGCATAACCAAACATCATTCCCTGGTCACCTGCTCCCTGGGCATTGGCTTTTGCCTCAAAGCTTAATTTTTTTACAGAACGGTCAACCCCGCGGTTGATATCTGCGCTTTGTTCATGGATAGCAGAAAGAATACCGCAACTATTTGCCTCGAACATGTATTCTGCTTTGGTATACCCGATCTCACGGATCACCTCGCGAGCGATCTCCTGAACATCCAGGTAGGTCTTGGATTTCACTTCACCTGCCAGTACAACCTGCCCTGTGGTAACCAGCGTTTCGCAGGCCACTTTACTATTGGCATCGTAGGCAAGAAAATTATCGATCAGCGCGTCCGAGATCTGGTCAGCTAATTTATCCGGATGTCCTTCACTTACAGATTCAGAGGTAAATAAATAAGGCATGAATATGATTTTAGGCGGCAAAGATAAGTGCAGCCTTATTAACGAACAAAGTCCTCCTGTTAAAAAGGAGGACTTTTGAACATATCTTAATAAATAATCAGAGTTTAGAATAGATAATCCTTAATCTCATACGCTGGGTAGGGTGGTTGCCTCCTCCTACTCTCACTCTTCCGATCGTTGTATTACCATTGAGATAGGTGGCCGGGAAGCTACTGGTCTCCAAAGTGCTGCCCTGGTATCTTGCTGTGCCACGAATGGTCATAGGCGCATATAACCTGAAATCATAGACTGGTTCAGTGCCATTCACCACATGCTGGATATACCTTGACAGGTTGAATTTCCAAACCTTGATGTCATTTCCATTCACATCCTTTGAGGCAATAGGGTTAACCCCGAAATTGATAAAATCGAATCCGGAAATGGTTGAAATATCCAGTGAATAAGGAATGGTCCTGAATTTATAGGATGATGTTAATGTTGGATCCGGTGCATCCAGATAAAGCCTGTCTGGTGCAGGGAATTTTGCATCACTGGCATCATATAATTGTTCAACGATAAGTTCAGCGCGATGTACCACCCGGTTACTTAGGGTTGGCAATGCCGGAACTTTCACTGTTACATAAGTACCTGGTGATTTCTGAATATAGGCAACCGGTGTTTGTACACCTGTGCCTGCCACGGTCTGGAAGGCGGAACCGCTGTAATCGCGTTTGATATAATTAGCAGAAGAACTGTTAGGGGTAAAATATAAATAACTCACCGCAGTATCAATTCCACCGCCGGCAGTTTTTGGCGCGCGATAATAAATAGCCAGCCGAGTGGTAGTAGCGCCTATGTTTACACCCACAACTGCATTGCCGGCGCCTTCCGACCTCAGGGCAAAACCTTTGAAAAAGGTTTTGAAGATCGTATCGTTTTTATAGGCATTAGTAGTGTCGTAATTTACCAGGCGGCGCGCGAAATTCGTGTCGAGCCGTATACGGATCTGGTTAGCGGACGTATCGCGGAACACTTTTACTGAGTCATCGAATTTGCGCAGGTCAAGTGCCTGAACAGGTTGCTCATTCAGCACATTGGCCGGGTTATACAGAAAATGTTCCCGACGAACCAGGTAGTAGGAATCTGCCACCATTTGCGGGTTCGTGATCTCGTAAACTTTGAATTGCTGGGGAATGGTGGAATCGCCATAGCGCTCAACATAAGTAAGCACCATTACAATGGAATCTATCTTCACGCTATCTTTTCTGGATAAAGGATAGGATCCATAATAAGGGTTCTTCAGTTCGAAGAACATCCGGGCATCCGTTTTACCAAATAAGGGATCGTTGTTGATCAAACCAACAAACTGCTCATCACTTTTCAGGGTATATAATGAGTCGCCGGAGAACTGGAAACTATCATTAAAGGTCTGAACCGTAATCGTGGTATCAAAAGTGTTGATATTATCTATGGGGGGGATCAGGCCTCCGCCAACTTCCGTATAATCATTGATCTTCCGACAGGCGGAAAACAGAATAGCAACCGTTGAAACGATTGCTATCAGGGATAAAATAAGAGTATCTTTCTTCACGAACTGAACTTTATTGCTGGATTAGTGATCGGTCTGCTTTATTTGCCTGCAAGGTCGCTATAGAGTTGTAAATAGTCTGTTAAATCTCCTTCGGCTTCAAAGGGCAAGGTCTTCTTACCCCGCACTTTAGAAAATTCTTCTGACAGCTTCTTATCTATCTTTTCGGCACCAAAGGTAATTGCATCTGCATAGCTGGCACCGCCTCGGAACATGGCCGTATTGGTCCCTTCCTTATAAACTTCCAGGTCTTTTTCTTTGATGGATGGATGGATGATCGCTTTCTTCAGGAAGCCGGCACCCAGTTTTTCTTTAAAGGTATTCTGACCGATGGTATAAACGAGCTTGCTATGCGCGAAAACAGGTTCCTTGCGGTAAACAGTCTTTATATAGGCTGGGATCAGGCTGGTCATCCAGCCGCTGCAATGAATGATATCCGGAGGCCAACCAAATTTTTTTACGGTTTCCAGGGCGCCCTTACAGAAAAATACGGTGCGCAGGTCATTGTCATCATACCATTTCTCCTGCTCATCATGAAATATATATTTTCTTTTGAACAGGTCTTCGTTGTCCAGGAAATAAACCTGCAAACGGGCGCTGGGAAGCGAGGCTACTTTGATCTGAAGAGGAAGGTCATCATTATCCACAGAAACATTGATCCCTGAAAGCCTTACCACTTCGTGTAAACGGTGGCGGCGTTCATTGATGATCCCAAATCTGGGCATGATGCACCGCACCTCGAAATTATTTTCATTCGCTTTAATCGCCAACTTGTTAACGATCTCCGAGAACTCGGTCAGTTCCAGGTAGGGCGACATTTCGTTGGCGATGAATAAAATTCTTTTCTTTGCTGACATGGGCTGTCCCGTTTAATTTTAGTTCTCGTAAAGGGCAGCAAAGGTAGCGATTTTAAGGCGAATATGGCTGAAAACCAGCAATAAACACAATTCATCAGCAACTAATGGTCATAATAAACTCAGTGGCAGGTATTCGTAAATGGATTGATTCTCAAGGAGAAACAAGAAATATGGTTGGCTTTGTTCCAACCATGGGGGCCCTGCATGCCGGTCATCTTTCCCTAATTGATTTCTGCAGGAAAGAGTGTTCACTCACGGTTTGCAGCATTTTTGTAAACCCCACCCAGTTTAATGATCCCGCCGATTTCGAAAAATACCCCTCCACCCTGGAATCGGATATTGACCGGTTAGAAAGTGCTGGTTGCGACTTGCTATTTCTACCCTCTGTTCATGAGATATACCCAGGAGGACTAAATAAGATTAATAAGTATGAATTGGGGGATCTGGAGACCAAACTGGAAGGGGCTTTTCGTCCCGGCCATTTCCAGGGGGTATGCCAGGTGGTGGAAAGATTGCTGGAAATTGTTCAGCCGGCTAAACTCTTCCTTGGACAAAAAGATTACCAGCAATGTATGGTCATTGCCAAACTGATCGTACTGATGGGAAAAGAGGAAATTCTCAGTTTAAGGATCTGCCCTACCCTCCGGGAATCCGACGGGCTGGCCATGAGCAGCCGGAATATGCGGTTAAATAAAGAAGAAAGGATTAAAGCTGTTCAGGTATCCAGGGTATTAAAAATGATAAAAGAACAGATAAAACCAGGAGATATCAGCGGACTCATATCAAGCGCAGCGTTTATCTTAGCGGATGAAGGCTTCAGGGTGGATTATGTTTCTGTGGCCGATGCGGATAACCTGGAGCCGGTAGAAGAATGGGATGGCCGGAAAAAATTGGTGGCACTGGCAGCCGCTTTTCTGAATGATGTTCGACTGATCGATAATATGATACTGTAGAGGAACCCTTCAACATGAACAAGTCACTCAAGACCTTTTTACAATATTTATTCTTCCTGGGACTGGGAGTACTTTTCGTATGGTTGTCATTGCGGAACCTGGATAGCGATAATATGAAACAGATCCGCAAGGCGCTGGATAATGCCCGCTACTGGCTGATCATCCCTGTCTTTATCATGCTGATCGCAAGTCACCTGGTAAGAGCCCTGCGCTGGAAGCTGTTGATCGAATCTTCAGGCCATCGAGTTTCCCTGATGAATAGTTTTTTTGCAGTAATGATAGGATACCTGGTAAACCAGGGCGTACCCCGTTTGGGAGAAGTAGTGAAATGCACCATGCTGGGCCGTTATGAAAAAGTGCCGGTGGAAAAACTGATAGGTACGGTCATCCTGGAAAGGATCGTGGACGCATTTTCTTTTCTGGCCATCCTGGCCGTCACTTTCCTGATCCAACCCGGTAAATACAGTGAATTAATGAATTCATTTTTCAGTCATGGAGGAACTGCCAGTAAAGAAGATTCTATTCCCGGGTATGTATTCCTGCTTGTTATAATTGGCGCAGTGGCCCTGCTGATCGGAATCTGGATGATCTGGAAAAAGAAGACCCTGAAAGACCTGGCCGCTGTTTTTCGCAAGACCGGCCTTCGCCTTTGGCAAGGTGTAAGCTCCATCCAGCATTTGAAAAAACGCGGCCAATTCATCCTGCTTACAGTGACGTTATGGGCATTATATCTTTTTTCCGGTTTTGTAGGCTTATATGCATTCGCCGAGACCTCCGATTATGGCATCAGGGAAGCTTTTACTATCTTATCTGCCGGAAGTATTGGTATGATCGCCTCACCCGGAGGAATAGGTGCTTATGCTTATTTAATTCAGAAAACAATGCCTGTATATGGAATGAATGAGATCATAGCACTGGCATTTGGATGGATATTATGGCTGGCAACCACGGGTGTGATCCTACTTGGTGGATTATTCAGTTTCGCCGCATTACCTTACTACAATAAAAAATATAACCTTGAGAAGAGCCGACCTGATCAGCAATAAAATTTACGACCGGCAGTCAATGATCCGGAGAGTAGCGCAATGGAGAGCCCTGGGCAGAAAAGTGGCGTTTACAAATGGCGTTTTTGATATTATTCACCAGGGGCATATTTTTTCGCTGACCAAAGCGGCTGCCGAGGCGGATCACCTGGTGGTCGGCTTAAATTCGGATGCTTCAGTAAAGAGACTAAAAGGAAATGACAGGCCCGTTAATGACCAGGATTCCAGGGCCATGGTGCTGGCTTCCCTGCTGATGGTTGATGGGGTATGCATTTTTGAAGAAGATACACCCCTGGAACTGATCCAAGACCTGATGCCTGATGTACTCATTAAAGGTGGGGATTATACCATTGAACAGGTTGCAGGCTCAAAGGAGGTATTAGCTGCAGGCGGAAGGGTGGTGATCAACCCGATCATGGATGGATTCAGTACCACTGGAATAATACATAAAATTAAATCCTGATCCACGCCTTACAAGCATACAGAAACTTAACCTAATACGATGGCACATCATTCTTCAAGAAAAATGATCGCGAGAGATATCAGTTGGCTCGCCTTCAATGCCCGGGTATTACAGGAAGCAGCGGATCCGACCGTACCACTTCGGGAAAGAATACGTTTCCTCGGAATTTTCTCCAATAATATGGATGAGTTCTTCAGGGTTCGTGTAGCCACCTTGCGTAGAATGCTACAATTCGGCAATAAAGCCAATATGCACCTGGAAAATGATCCTCAGCAGATCATAGATGAGATCCAGATGACCGTACTTAATCAGCAGGGAGAATTCAACCGCATTTGGGAGGAAGTAAGAAAAGAACTTACTGCGCAGCAGATCTTCCTGCGAACAGAAAATGAACTGAACGCTGAGCAAAAAGAATTTGTTCGGGAATATTTTGAAGAGGAGGTCAGTTCGGATGTGATACCATTGATGATCGAAAACATACCTCAATTTCCGGCGCTGAGGGATAAATCCATTTACCTGGCCGTAGTAATGTGGAAAAAAGACAGCGCGCTGAAAAGAAAATACGCGCTGATCGAAGTGCCATCGAAAACGCTTGGCAGGTTCAAGATCCTCCCCTCGCCCAGGCCAGATGAACATCACCTGATCCTGCTGGAGGATGTGATACGATTCAACCTGCCAGAGATCTTCTCTTATTTTGGTTATGACCAGTACCAGTCGCATGTTTTTAAGGTGACCCGCGATGCGGAGATCGATATTGATGAGGATATTTCCACTTCCATTATTCAGAAACTGGAGAAGGGTTTGAAGAACCGTAAAAAAGGGCAACCTGTGCGGTTTGTTTATGACCGCGAGATGGATCCGGGACTGCTGGAATACCTGGTAAGGAGACTGAATCTTTCTAAGCGAGATAATTTAATTCCCGGGGGAAGGATCCATAATTTCAGGCACTTCATGGATTTTCCTGAAGAAGTTTTTAAAGAAAAAAGACATCGGAAAAAACCATTTGATCATCCATTACTCACGGAAAAAAGGGTCTCAGATGTGATCATGGAAAAAGATATCCTTCTACACTTCCCCTATCATTCTTTTCTTCCGTTGATCGACCTGCTTAGGGAGGCCGCATTTGATCCGGATGTGACGACCATCAAGATCACCTGTTATCGACTGGCCCAGCAATCCAAGATCGTAAATGCGCTGATAAACGCAGTTAGAAATGGAAAAGAGGTAGTGGTGATGGTAGAGTTAAGGGCACGATTTGAAGAAGAGGCCAACCTGGAATGGAAGACGAGGCTGGAAGAGGAAGGCGCTAAAGTGCTGATCGGAATTCCCAATATGAAAGTGCATGCCAAGATCTGTATGATCCGGAAACGCACCAGCGACAATAACATCATCAGCTATGGTTTTGTAAGTACCGGCAATCTCAATGAAAGAACAGCCCGGATTTATGCCGACCATTGCCTGCTAACTTCCAATCAAAAAGTGATGGCTGATGTGAGCCGAATGTTCAGCCTGCTGGAGCAACCGCGCTCCAATATGAATGCCCTGCGCGATTGTAAGACCATCATACCCAGTCCGTACCTGGTAAAAAAAGAAATGCTAAAACTGATCGATGAAGAGATAAAACAGGCCCGGAAGAAAAAACCTGCGGCCATTACCTTAAAAATGAATTCACTTTCTGACGAGGAGATGATCGATAAATTATACCAGGCGGCAAGGGCCGGTGTACAGCTAAAACTGATCATCCGCGGGATATTCTGCATGTATTCTGAAAACAAAAAATATGAGAAGCCCATCCGGGCAATTTCAATTGTTGATGAATACCTGGAGCATGCCCGCGTGTGGGTATTTCATAACAAGGGCAAAGAAAAAGTTTATTTATCTTCGGCCGACTGGATGCTGAGAAACCTGGAACACCGGGTGGAAGCCACCGTTCCGATCTTTAATGAAGAATTAAAGCAGGAGCTGAAAGATATACTCAATATCCAGTTACAGGACAATGTAAAGGCCCGATGGCTGGACAATGACCTGAATAATGAATATGTTCGCACCACCCGGAAAAAGATCCGTAGCCAGGTAGAGACCTATAACTACCTGTATAAAAAAGCGCAGAAAAACAGTGAGACTGGCAGCAATTGATATTGGAAGTAATGCAGCGCGATTGCTGATCACCGATGTTTTAGAAACGCCCGGCCAGTCACCCGAATTCATAAAGGTTGCTCTTGTGCGCGTGCCACTACGTTTGGGTTTTGATGTATTTGAACGGGGCGAGATCCCACCTGCCAAGGCAGAGAAAGTGATCAAGACCATCAAAGCCTATAAGCTTTTACTGGATGTATATGAGGTAAAGCATTACCGCGCCTGCGCCACTTCCGCTATGCGAGATGCCATAAATGGCATGGAGATCATGAAGAAAGTGAAGGATGAAACCGGCATTTCGATTGAGATCATAACCGGACAGGAAGAGGCTTCGCTGATCTATGAGAACCATGTGGCAGAGGAATTGAAAGCAGATGAATCCTGGCTCTATGTGGATGTGGGTGGTGGTAGTACAGAACTTACATTTTTCAGCGATGGTAAACTTATTTTCAAGGAATCTTTCAATATTGGTACCATCAGGTTGCTGAAGAACCAGGTTCCAGAATCCACCTGGGATACTATGAAGGAATTCATTAGAGATCGCACCAGAGGCTATCATCACGTTTCCGCCATTGGTTCCGGAGGCAACATCAATAAGGTCTTTTCATTATCAAAAAGGAAGGAAGGGAAAGCGCTTTCACTGGATGTGCTGAGGGATTATTATAAGGAATTCAATAACCTGTCGCTTCAGCAACGGATAAGCCTGTATAAACTCCGGGAAGACCGCGCTGATGTGATCGTACCTGCCCTCCTTATTTATATCAATGTGATGAGATGGGCAGATGCCCAGGAGATCTTTGTACCTAAAATTGGTTTGGCCGATGGTTTGGTACATTCCATTTACGATAAAGTGAAAGCCCCAAACCTCTAACCCTTAATATGTCAGTAAACAAAGAAATAAAAAAAGTTACCACTCATACCCTCCAGAAAATGAAACTGTCGGCCGAAAAGATCTCTATGATCACGGCCTATGATTTTTCATTTGCCCGGATTTTTGACCAGGCAGGCGTGGATGTGATCCTGGTGGGCGATTCTGCCTCCAATGTGATGGCTGGCCACGAGACAACCTTGCCGATCACGCTGGACCAGATGATCTATCATGGTTCATCTGTTGTGAGGGCTGTAAACCGCTGCCTGGTAGTGGTTGATATGCCTTTTGGATCTTACCAGAGTAATTCCGACATCGCGCTGGCATCTGCAATCAGGATCATGAAAGAAACTGGCGCTCATTCTATTAAACTGGAAGGCGGTGAGGAAGAAATAGAAGCCGTGAAAAAAATTGTAAGAGCAGGTATCCCGGTAATGGGTCATCTTGGACTAACCCCTCAATCCATTTATAAATTCGGCACCTATACAGTCAGGGCAAAAGAAGAAGCAGAAGCGAATAAATTAAAACAGGATGCAAGCTTGCTACAGGAGGCCGGCTGTTTTGCCATTGTGCTGGAAAAGATACCCGCGGCGCTTGCTACCGAGGTCTCCAACAGCCTGAGCATACCCACCATTGGCATTGGCGCCGGATCGGGCTGTGATGGACAAGTGCTGGTTATGCATGATATGCTGGGGATAAATACTGAATTCAAACCCCGATTCCTGCGGCAATACCTGGATATCGAAAAACAGGCTACCGGGGCGGTGCAGCAATACATCAAAGACGTGAAAGCTGGAGATTTTCCCAATATTTCCGAGCAGTATTAAAAGTTTTTCCCGGAGGTTACGTCCTAGTAGGATCAATACATGCTGCCATGAAAAGATCATTACTCTGCCTCCTGCCCATTTTTTTTCTTGGATGGTCCTACCCTTATTCCAAACACATTGGTATTTTACCGTTCCAGCCTGCTGATTCCACGATCATTGAACACAACCTGGATGGATTGCCCACGGAGTGGCCGGCCGAACGTTTTACCAAAGACGAGGAGGATGGCCTACAGTATGCTTTTGACAATGATGCCAGCTATCTCTATGTGATCATTTCGGTAAAGGATATACCGGAGCAGATGAAAATGATGCGCATGAGCATGAAAATGTACATTGATCTGAAAGGAAAAAAGAAGGAGAATATGGGTGTTGAATTCCCGGTAAAAAAAGATCCCACCCAGCAAAGTTTCAGTGGTGGCGATCGAAATTCAGGAGACAGAACGGAGAATCCGACTGGTGAACGAAGAGGATTTGATATAGAAGCGATGCGCCAGCGAATGGCATTGAACCTGATCTCTATGAAAATATTCGGATTTGAAGGAATGGATGAACCAAAAGAGATCGGTCTTTCCATGTTCAACACAGCAAATCTTTTTTATAACTGGGATTCCACTAATACTTTTCATATAGAATACAGTATCCCCCTTTCAATGATAGCAGAACCAAAAACCCTGGATAATAAAAGCATCACTATTGGCTGGAAGGTGCTGGGAATGGAGATCCCCTCCGGCGCAGGGGCTGGTGGTGGGTTTTCCGGAGGAGGCCGTGGTGGCGGAGGAGCTGGTGGCCGCCCTGGTGCCGGCTCAAGAACTCCTCCTGCGGGCGGAGGAGGCCAGGATCGCCAGGCATCCTTTGAAAAAATGCGTGAAGAACAGAATATCTGGGGAAAATATACATTTCATTTACCTGCCTCCACCAGGGGATTTTAGGGGGCATCTCATACAGGTTCAGAACCCTAACTTTGGGAAAATTTTTCAATGGACCTGCTTAATGAACTCAAAATAGACGATACGAATGCCGGCACCGGTACTGGCACTGAATGGATCAGTTCCTCAGGCGACCCTATACACTCCTATTCTCCCGTAGATGGTAAAAAAATAGCCACGGTTATCAGTACCGATAAAATAGCCTATGAACAGGTTATACAAAAAACCAGGGAAGCATTTGAAGAATGGCGATTGGTTCCTGCGCCCAAACGAGGAGAGGTCGTCAGGCAGATAGGGGAAGCTTTGCGCGAGAAAAAAGCAGCCCTCGGTAAATTGGTCTCTTATGAAATGGGTAAGAGTCTGCAGGAAGGCCTGGGCGAAGTACAGGAAATGATCGATATCTGCGATCTCGCCGTGGGACTATCCCGCCAGCTTCATGGCCTTACCATGCATAGTGAGAGGCCTTCCCACCGAATGTATGAACAATACCATCCATTGGGTATGGTAGGTATCATTTCAGCCTTTAATTTTCCGGTAGCAGTTTGGAGCTGGAACGCCATGATAGCATGGGTTTGCGGGGATGTGTGTATCTGGAAGCCTTCAGAAAAAACACCTCTTTGCGCGATCGCCTGCCAGCATATTGTTTCGGATGTATTTAAAAGGAATAATGTGCCCGAAGGAATTTCAGGCCTTGTTATTGGCGGTAGAGAAGCCGGCGAATGGATCTCACATGACCATCGCATTCCGCTGGTTTCTGCCACTGGTTCCACCCGTATGGGAAAAGCCATTGGAGCTGCTGTAGGTAGTAGGTTGGGAAGGTCCTTATTAGAATTAGGCGGAAATAATGCGATCATTATTTCGGAGAAGGCAGACCTGGATATGGCCATACTGGGTGCTTTGTTCGGAGCAGTGGGCACGGCGGGACAAAGATGCACATCCACCAGGCGGCTGATCATACAGGAAAATATTTATGAGGAAGTGAAAAAGAAATTGATATCCGCCTATGGACAATTAAGTATTGGCGATCCGCTGGACGCTGCGAACCATATGGGTCCATTAATAGATTCGGATGCCGTAAATATATACCTGGCTGCCATAGAAAAATGTAAAGCAGAAGGTGGGAAGTTCATTGTAGAAGGTGGTAAACTGGAAGGAAAAGGATTTGAAAGTGGTTGTTATGTACGGCCCTGTATCGCTGAAGTGCAGACCAACGCTGCAATAGCAAAAGAAGAGACATTTGCTCCTATCCTTTATCTGATGAAATATCGCGACCTGGAAGAAGCGATCGCTATTCAGAACGGTGTTCCGCAGGGACTTTCTTCGGCGATCATGACGCTGGACCTGAGGGAGGCCGAAAGATTTCTTTCTTCAGCGGGAAGCGATTGTGGAATTGCCAATGTAAATATCGGTACATCCGGAGCTGAAATAGGGGGCGCCTTTGGAGGTGAAAAAGAAACAGGGGGCGGAAGGGAAAGCGGAAGCGATGCCTGGAAAATATATATGAGAAGGCAGACCAACACTATCAATTATGGGAATACACTGCCATTGGCACAGGGCATAGAATTTAATGTTTAAGAGAACCTAAATTCTGTAAATGGAACAACTAACAGAGTATGAAAACGTCTTTTTTGTAGAGTAGTTGAAAATATATGAGTGGTAATCGTTATTTATCGGGAATGCTTAATTTGAAATCAAGTAAACAATAAACAATATGAATAAGATCAAAAGATCCGTTCCTTTTCTGGCTTTTGCCGTTTTAGCGGTTAATGGCCTTATGGCACAATCCTCCCCTGACGAAGAAAAAGCTGTACCGAACGGCTGGCATTTGATGGATAAAAGCAGTACTGGTTACTATGGCATCAGTATAAACAAGGCCTATGATTTCCTGAAAGCTAAAAAACTGAAAAGTAAGACAGTGATCGTAGCTGTGATCGATTCAGGAGTGGATACCACCCATGAAGATCTTCGTTCCATACTCTGGCATAATCCAAAGGAAATTCCCGGAAATGGCATTGATGATGATAAGAACGGGTATGTGGATGATGTATATGGCTGGAATTTCCTGGGTG
Organism: Chitinophagaceae bacterium; assembly: GCA_016720565.1. Taxonomy (GTDB): domain Bacteria; phylum Bacteroidota; class Bacteroidia; order Chitinophagales; family Chitinophagaceae; genus JJ008. The sequence continues at coordinate 852,898 of JADKKJ010000001.1, read as the reverse complement.
GACGTGATGGAAGAAGCGTAGAAAAGGATTCTTATGAAGCCGCCAGGGTTTATCACCAGTTCAAAAGCAAATGGGATAAGGCAGATGTGAAAATGGAAAGCCTTTCAGCCAGCGATGCTTATGAATATAAAAACTGGCTGCGCGCAAAATCGGATATTGTTGGCGAGATCAATCCCCTGGAAGCTTTAAATCTGCGCCGGATGTTTATCACCATGAAATCTGGTGATACTGTTATACGCGCCGACCTTAAAAAAGAAGAATATAGTTGCAAGGACCTGGCAGCTTATAGCAGCACCAATAAAAACGCTCAAAAGACCAGGGATATCCTTATGAGCATCTGTAAAGCTAATAGTAATGATGAGATCACCAGCGTACAGATCCTTGACCAGTTGGAAAGCGATCTTGATAAAATGGATGCGGTAGACAAAGCCCCTCCTGCTTTCCGTGATGATATCGTAAAAGATAATTACAGCGACTTCAATGACAGATTTTACGGTAATAATGATGTTTTTGTAAGCAATAAGGGCGCGCTCCATGGCACGCACGTAAGCGGTATCATCGGCGCTATTCGCGGGAATAGCCTGGGAATGGATGGAGTTGCCGACAATGTAAGGATCATGGCCGTTCGCGCGGTACCTGATGGTGATGAGCATGATAAAGATATTGCGCTTGCCATCCGCTATGCGGTTGATAATGGCGCACAGGTGATCAATATGAGTTTTGGAAAAAGCTTTTCTCCAGAAAAGAAATGGGTGGATGAAGCCGTAAAATATGCGGAAGCAAAAGGAGTATTACTGGTGCATGCCGCAGGTAATGATGCAAAGAACCTGGATAGCACCTATAATTTCCCAACCTCGCTGATGCTGGATGGAAAACGTCCGAATAACTGGATAACTGTTGGTGCAAGCGGCGATCCTAAACTGGGTGGAATTACAGCCAGCTTCTCTAATTATGGTAAAAAAGAAGTGGACGTATTCGCACCAGGCGTGAAGATCTACTCTTCGCTTCCCGGTGGAAACACCTATGGCAATTTGCAGGGTACCAGCATGGCCTCTCCGGTAGTGGCAGGTTTGGCCGCACTGATCATGGAATATTTTCCAACGCTCAGCGCAGCCCAGGTAAAACAGGTGATCGAAAAATCATCCCGCAATCCCGGAACAAAAGTGAAAGATCCCGGGACAGATGAGGATACTGACCTGAATACACTTTCCAAAACAGGCGGCATTATCAATGCATACGAAGCAGTGAAACTGGCTTCAACTATGAAAGGTGAGAAGAAAGCGCCGATCGTAAAGCCGGCCACCTCCGTAAAACCAAAGCCAAAGGGCTGATCATATTTTATTTTAAAGGAAAGCCCCGGAACCACGGGGCTTTTTTTATAAGTTTGAATAACAAAAACCAAGCATATGCCACGCCCCGATCTGCAACGTGTCCCTTCCTTCTATCATAATTATATCGATCTTGTAAAGCAAGATGAACTTGTACCTGCAATGAAAGAACAGGAAATTGCATTCCGCCTGTTTCTCGATTCAATTCCCGCGAGCTACTGCGATCACCGTTATGCTGAAAGCAAATGGAGTATCAAAGAATTATTGCAGCATTGTATCGATGCGGAAAGGATATTCGCCTACCGGTCGCTTTGCATTGCGCGTAAGGATCAAACCGCATTCCCGGGCTTTGATGAAGAAGCCTATGCCAAAAATGCAAAGACCAATAACAGGGACTGGAATAGCCTGAAAGAAGAGTTCAGCGCGGTGAGAAGAAGCTCCGTACTATTATTTGAAACCTTTGATGAAGAACAACTCGAGACCAGCGGTACAGCCAGCGGCAGCTCCAATTATGTCAGGGCCTTTGGTTTTATCCTGGTAGGCCACCTGATCCATCACGAGAATATTCTTCGGGAGAGGTATCTAGCGTGAAAGGTCAATGGGTCAATAGGTGAAAAGTGAACGATCCAAAACAGCAAGCCGCCTGATCGACCATTCACTATTCACTTACACATTAAAATCCCTTCTTTGCCAGGTTCTGCTGGTTGATCATATCATTCATCACTTTCACAGCCTGGTCCAGGTAAATATCTTTCTGGCGGTCTTTGATCCAAAGGTCGAAACGCTCCTGCTTGGCCTTATCATTTGCCCAGCGGTTGGTCTCATTAGGAAGGGCCGAAACATCCAGCTGGGCTTTCAGTTTCAGCAATGACTCCAGTTGTTTTACAGTTGTGCGAATAGCCGCCTGTTCTTTCTTGTATTTATCCAGTTTAAGGGAATAATGTTTGTCGTTTTCTTTTGCCAGCCACTCGCTGCTTTCACGGATCAGTTTAAATGTATTATCCGCTTCCATACGTTGTTTATTCAACTGCTGGATGGTTCCAAGGTTATAACCAGGTTTCCAGGGTGTATAAGGAGCTTTGGCCACTTCATCCCATGGCAATGCGTCAGGATCATCTTTCTCCCGCACTTTCAGATATTCCAGGTTATCGGGCAATACCACATCAGAGAACACCCCTTTCAATTGTGTAGAACCACCATTGATCCGATAAAATTTCTGCAGGGTAAGTTTAACTGATCCAAGTTCAGCATTGGTCATGGAAAATCCGTCCGGCTCCAGGCCTATATTTCGTTGAACAGTTCCTTTACCATAAGTAGAGGTTGAACCAATGATCACTCCCCTGTTATAATCCTGTATAGCTGCCGCAAAGATCTCAGAGGCTGAAGCGCTGAACTCATTTACCATAACCGCCAGAGGCCCATCATATAACACGCCTTTGTCTTTATCCTTTAACATGGTCGGGCGGTTATCACGGTCTTTTACCTGCACGATTGGGCCATCTTCAATAAAAAGTCCGGCCATTTGCACCACATCGTAAAGTGATCCACCTCCATTATTGCGAAGGTCCATGATGATGCCATCTACTTTTTCCAGTTTCAGTTTCTCGATCTCTTTGGCCACATCAATATAGCAACGGGCGCCTGTCTCCGGGTGATCAAAATCCGCATAAAATTCGGGCAAATAGATATAACCCAGCTTAGAACCATTATCCTTAACGATTGCGCTTCTTGCAAATGTTTCATCCTGCACGATCTCATCCCTTATAAGTGAAACTACTTTTACGCTACCATCCTGTTTCTTCACAGTAAGGCGCACTTCCGTGCCTTTTTTTCCACGAATGACCTTTACCGCGTCGGTCACGATAAATCCGGTAAGATCAACCGGCTCTTCCGCTCCCTGTGCTACTTTAATGATAAAGTCACCAGGTTGTATCTCTCCGGATTTCCAGGCCGGGCTGCCGGTGATCACGCTGCTGACCTTGATGTTTCCATCATCATACTGAAGGGATGCGCCGATACCAAAGAAACGTCCGCTCATTTCTTCATCAAAATATCTTTTATCCACCGGTGGGAAAAACTCCGAATGGGGGTCCATTGTAGTAGTGATGGCATTTACAAAAATGTTGAATTTATCATCGTCTGAAAATTTATGGCGATAGCGATCGAAGCTGCGATCCATCAGACGCTTTACCTTATCCCTGGCATCCTTTTCCAATTCATCATCTGTCTTGACCACAAAATTCTCCTTGCCTTTATTTTTTTCCCGCTGATCCACCAGGTCAGTATATCTCTCCAGGGCCAGGTATTTCAGTTTTTTTCTCCAGCGGTCCTTTCTTTCATTTTCATTTATAGGGAAAGCCAGTTTATCGCCATCCAGTTCCACATCTTCATCCACATTAAAATCAAAAGGTTTGGAAAGAATATCATTACAGATCACCGAAGCTTCTTCCATGCGCTTATTAAAAACCTTGCCTACTTCAAGGAAAGAGGCCACCGGTCCACCTTTGATCTCATCATCGATCATGGTCTCATAAGCCTTCATGGCGGTCAGATCCGATTGCAGGAACATATTCTTGTCCCCATCCAGCTCTTTGAGATATTTGGCATATACTTTCTTTGAAAAAACATCATTGATGGCCTGGGGGCTATAATGCGCCTCATTGAGCATTCGCCCAACTAATCTTAATATCTGCTCATATTTATCGGGGGGATTGGAATTGCCGGGCTTTCCCATGCTTTTAAAGGCAAGGAATGAAGCGGCTACCAGGATAAGGACCAAAAATGGAAATCTTTTCATATTCAGGATATATTTTGAAATTCGACGCATGCTCAAAATTAACGCAAAATGCCTGCTTTTCTTAGCCTTATAGCTATTTAACAATGGTTTTTGATAAGCGGTTTTTAGAAAAATATCTTATTTTTGCCTCCCCGGAAAATAACAGGTCAGTTGACCTCAAAATGGTGGTTGTAGCTCAGTTGGTTAGAGCATCAGATTGTGGTTCTGAGGGTCGCGGGTTCGAGCCCCGTCATCCACCCGGTTAGCACCCCGTTTCTAAGAAACGGGGTGCTTTTTTGTACTATCAAAACGATCATAGGCCAGCCTATCCTTATGTTTTGCCTTTCATCAAGTTGTCATGAAATGGTCACAGGAAACAAAACCTTTGGCCGTCTAAACTGTAGTTAAAGCAATTAAACCATAGAAATGAAAAATTTAGTCATTCTGTCTCTTATTCTCCTTATCCAGACCACGATCCATGCACAGGCTCCAACAAAAACACCTGGCAACGGAGGAAAGCAGATACCTACCGGAAGTCTTTATGGCAAACTGGTAGATTCCCAAACTGACAAACCTATAGAATACGCTTCCGTGCAACTGGTGCAGAATAAAATGGACACCGCTACCAAAAAAAGAAAGGATGTAGTGGTGAATGGTATGATCACCAAGGCAAATGGCCAGTTTTTGCTGGAGAATGTTCCGGTAATGGGTCAATATAAATTAAAAGTTACGGTAGTTGGATTCAAGCCCTATGAACAAACCGTGTCATTTGATATCAAACCTGGGGGCGATATGGCATCGATGATGAGCGCCATGGATAAAGACCTGGGAAATATAAAGATCGAATTTGCTGAAAAAGTACTGGAGAATGTAACTGTGACCTCTACCAAGCCAGGTTTACAACTGGGTATCGATCGTAAGATCTTTAATGTCGACAAAAATCTTGTTTCTGCAGGTGGAACTGCAGTAGATGTTATGCGCAATGTTCCTTCCCTCAATGTGGATATTGATGGAAACGTGACCATGCGGAATAATTCACCACAGATATTTGTGGATGGCCGTCCTACCACGATGACACTTGACCAGATCCCTGCAGATGCGATCGAAAGCGTAGAACTGATCACTAACCCTTCTGCTAAATTTGATGCTTCTGGTGGCACAGCTGGTATCCTCAACATAGTATTAAAGAAGAATAAAAAAGTTGGTTATAGCGGAAGCGTTCGCGCCAGCATAGATTCGAGAGGCAGGATCGGTACCGGAGGTGATATCAATATACGCCAGCAAAAAGTGAATTTTTTCGTAAGCGGAAATTATAACCAGCGTAAATCCATCAGTTCAGGATATACAGATCGTACCACTTTTGGAACGCCTAATTCAACATTGTATCAGCTGGACAGCGGCCTTTCAAAAGGTGGCTTTGGATTCTTCCGCGGTGGTTTCGACTACCTCCTGGACAATCGTAATACCATCTCAGTTACAGGTAGCCTGATGAAAGGTGTGTTTCGTTCCTGGTCAGGAAGCGATATGAACACTTCTGTTCTCAGCACACCTGTTTCGGTGGCACTTTCAGACAGAAATTCATATAACCGCAGTGAAATGAGGAATAAGGGCATCAGCCTTAGCTACAAACATAATTTCCCTAAGACCGGACATGAATGGACCGCTGATATCAACTATAATGCTAACAAGAATGCCAGCAATAATTTCATAACCACTGATTCCCTTTACAGCAATTATAATACTGCAAAATCAAACTCCCAGCGGCAACTTGGCAACGGGGGAAGTAATAACCTGGTGATCCAAACAGATTATTCCAATCCCTTGACCGATAAAATGAAACTGGAAGCAGGTGCAAGGCTTTCTGTGCGCAATGTTGATAACAGGAATAATTTTTATCTGGTAAATACAGGGGGCAGCGAAACTTTCCTCTCCCCTCTTTCGGTGAATTATAACAGTACTGATAGAGTTTATGCTGCCTATACCACTTTCAGCAATCAGTTAGGCAAATTCGGTTACCAGGCCGGCCTTCGCGTGGAAAGTTCTTCTTATGAAGGACGTCTGCCGGAGAAGAATCAGGTATTTAATGTTGACTATGCAATCAGCCTTTTCCCCAGTTTATTCCTGAACCAGAAATTAAAGAATGACCAGGAACTTCAGTTGAACTATGCAAGGAAGATCAACCGTCCTAACTTTTTCCAGCTATATCCTTATACTGATTATTCAGATTCTCTCAATATCACCCGTGGTAATCCAGATCTGAAACCAGAGTTCACCAATTCGCTGGAACTTACTTATCAGAAAACATTTAAGAACAGGGATAATTTCATCGCCTCTATGTATTATAAGAATACCACTGATCTTATCGCCCGTTACCAGTTGAAAGAAAACAACGCGGCTTCCGGAAAAGAACAGCTGGTGAATTCCTATATCAATGCGAACTCCGGCTATGTGACAGGTCTTGAATTGATCTCCAAAAATAAAATGGCAAAATGGTGGGATATGACCTCCAACCTTAACCTCTTTACCTCAAAGATCGATATCGCTGACCCAACTCAGCCAAAGCAGGATCAGTTTGCCAGTTGGTTCTTCAAACTGAACAATACATTTAAATTACCTAAGAATTTCACCCTGCAGTTATCCGGCGATTATACCTCGCGCACAGTCCTGTCACCTGGTGGCAGTGGCAGCGGTGGTGGCGGTGGCCGGGGCATGGGCGGTGGTGGAGGAATGATGTGGGGCAACGCTACCTCCTCTCAGGGTTATACCAGGGCCAACTATGGTGTTGATGGCGGTATCCGTTATGAATTCATGAAGAATAAAGTAGCTTCAGTATCACTTAATGTAAACGATATATTCCGCACACGCCGTCAGTATACCTATAGTGAGTCGGCTTACTTCCAGCAGGATGTATTCCGTCGCCGCGACCCGCAAGTGCTACGCCTGAATTTCAGCTGGCGCTTTGGTAAATTCGATGCTTCTCTATTCAAACGTAAAAATCAGAAAAACCAGGACAATGGCGGTGATATGATGGGAGGTATGGGCCAGTAGACATTGCTTATATTTGATGCAATGATGAGGCCCCTGAATTTCGCCCTTGCAGGATGCGGGAAGATCGCACCACGGCATGCCATGGAAATAGTTAAACATGGCAGGTTAAAAGCCGTTTGTGATATTATTCCGGAAAGGGCCGACGCATTGGCCGTTTCCTACCAGGCAAATCCATATTACGACCTTACCCGTTTACTTGAATCAGAACCGGAACTGGACCTGCTGGTCATTTGCACGCCAAATGGATTGCATGCCAGCCAGGCAAAGGCCGCTTTAGAAAAAGGGCTGCACGTACTTTGTGAGAAGCCGCTTTGCATTGAAAGTTCTGAAGGGCTGGCCCTGATAGCACTGGCTGAACAAAAGCAAAAAAAAGCCTTCGTTGTAAAATCAACCCGTTATAATCCTATTTTACAGGCATTAAAGAAAGAAATTTCACAGAATAGCTGGGGTAAGATCTATTCTTTTCAATTGAATTGTTTCTGGAACCGGCCTTCCGCCTATTATGCCGGTACCTGGCGGGGCACCGCACTGGATGGCGGAACACTATATACACAATTCAGCCATTATATCGATGCGCTAATATGGTTATTGGGCGACCTGGCTCATTGCCAGGGGTACCGGCAGAACCTGGCACATAAAGACTCCATACTTTCAGAAGATACCGGCATAGCGGCGCTCGAAATGGAAAATGGGGTCATTGGCGGACTGAACTGGTCAGTTAATAGTTTTCAAAAGAATATGGAAGTATCTCTTACCCTCCTGGCGGAAAAAGGCAGCATTCGCATTGCAGGGGAATACATGGACAAGATCGATTACCAGCTAACAGATTCAGAAATCAGGACAGACGAATTACAAAATGCCGCGAATGATTATGGTTTTTATAAAGGCAGCATGAGCAATCATGATAAAGTATATGAGAACCTGGTTAAAGCCCTGGAAGATCCCCACCACCCTTTCACCGATGCAGCGGAAGGTTTGCGAACAGTGGAAGCCATAGAGATGATCTATCGCTCCCTGCCATTAAAGAATTCGCAGCATGGGTAAGCGAATTTATTTTACCGTAACAAATGACCTGAGCTACGACCAGCGTATGCATCGTATCTGCGGTAGCCTGGCTAATGCAGGATATGAGGTAACCCTTGTTGGGAGAAAATTGCCCGCATCCCTGCCTCTTGATAAAAAACCATTCAGGCAGCTAAGATTACAATGCTGGTTCAAAAAAGGAAAGTGGTTTTATGCGGAATATAATATCCGCCTGTTCTTTTATTTATTGTTCAGCCGCATGGATGGCATCTGCGCCATTGACCTGGATACCATACTTCCCTGTCTTTACGTGTCGAAAATAAAAAACATCATACGGATCTATGATGCACATGAATTATTCACAGAATTGAAAGAAGTAGTAAGCAGACCTTCCATTCATAATAGATGGCTTCGAATTGAAAAAAAAGCGGTGGCCCAGTTTAAACATGGCTATACCGTTAGCCAGGGTATTGCTGAAATATTTAAACAGCGATACGGAGTGGAATATGCCTGCATTCGTAATATGCCTGTTCTTAAAGATATTCCTGCATCGGCAATACAGGAGAAATTCCTTCTATACCAGGGCGCAGTAAATGAGGCCCGGGCCTTTGAATGGCTGATCCCTGCCATGAAAAAAATAAAAACAGAACTGGTGGTCTGTGGAACCGGAAATTTCATGGAGCAATTACGATCGCTGATCAAGGAACACCAGGTAGAAAATAAGGTTTATTTGAGAGGGCAACTATTCCCGAAGCAATTATGGGAAGTTTCCTGCCGGGGATATGTTGGAATCTCAATTGCTGAGAATATCGGGTTAAACCAGTACCTGGCACTTCCAAATAAGTTTTTTGATTATATACAGGCAGGGCTTCCGCAGGTAACCATGGATTTTCCAGAATACAAAAGGATCAATGATCAGTATGATATCGCCCTGTTAATACCAGCTGCTGATCCGGAAATGATCGCCTCTGCAGTGAACAAATTGCTGGATGATACTGTTTTGTACGAAAGGCTTCGCCAAAATTGCCTGAAAGCAAGGCTGGAACTGAACTGGCAAAAAGAGGAAACCAGGTTATTAGCTTACTATAGCAATATTTTTAATTGACAAGACATTTACATATCGTTTGCCTGGATGTTCCCTGGCCCGCCGATTATGGTGGCGCCATCGATATGATGAACCGTATCCGGGAAATGCATAAAGCAGGTATAAAGATCCACCTGCATTATTTCAGTTATAACGAAAGAGGTAAACCCAAACAGCTGGAGGAGTTCTGTGAATCTGTGCATGTTTATGAAAGAAAGACAGGACGAAAAGGATTATCTCCAACACTCCCCTATATTGTCGCTTCACGCATCAACCAATTATTGCTTGATCGGTTGAATGAAGACAATCACCCCATATTATTGGAAGGAATTCATTGCGCAGGTTTGTTAAGCGGTCTGGATACGGTTAACCGGAAGATCGTTGTTCGTATCCATAATGACGAAGGGGTCTATTACCATGAACTTGCAAGGGCCGAATCTAATTGGCTGAGGAAACTTTATTTCAGGAGGGAGAGCCGCCTGCTTACCAGGTTTACCGCGCAGTTGCCAAAGGAATGCATTTATGCCTGCGTATCGGAGACTGACCGTAAAAGGTTTGAACAGGAATACAAACTGCCTCATGTAAAATATATTCCCACTTTTCCGGCATGGGAGGAAATCATTGGCCTGGAGGGCCTGGGAAACCTATGTCTTTACCATGGAAATCTCTCTGTGCCGGAAAATGAAGAGGCCGCCATCTGGTTGCTCAGAAATGTTTTTAACAGGATAAAATTACCTTTTGTCATTGCAGGTAAAAAACCTTCGAAGAAACTGGTAAGGCTGGCGCATATTTATCAGCATACCTGTATTGTTGCGGATCCTTCCGATAAGGAACTGAATGACCTGATACGAAAGGCGCATATCAATGTATTGCCCTGTTTCAATAAAGAAACTACAGGCATTCGGCTGAAGTTATTGCACGCCCTGTTTGAAGGCCGTCATTGTGTGGTAAACCCTGAAATGGTAAAAGGCACTGGATTGGAAGATGCCTGCCATATAGGCACCACTGGAGAATCCATAGCTTCGATCATCATGCAATTGCATAACCATCCTTTTGCAGAAGAAGAATTACGTTTAAGAAGGGAATTATTGCTTAAGCAATACGATAATGAAAAGAATAACCGTGATTTTATTCAATGCTTATGGTAGCATTGTCGATCACTTTTCCATGCTCCGTACGGATCATACGCGCCGGGAATTTCTGTACTACGATATAATCATGTGTAGCCATAACAACCGCGGTATTAAAATCTTTGGCGATATGGAAAAGCAGGTTCATGATCTCATCAGAAGTTTCGGGGTCCAGGTTACCTGTTGGTTCATCTGCCAGGATCAATTTGGGGGAATTCAGCAGGGCCCGGGCTATATCCACCCTTTGCTGTTCGCCACCACTTAATTCAAAAGGCATTTTAAATCCCTTAGAGCGCAGTCCCACCTTATCCAATACATCTGAAATTTTCTCATCCATTAATTTAGTATCGGTCCAGCCAGTGGCCTTAAGGACGAACTTCAGATTATCGTTGACGTTGCGGTCTGTGAGCAATTGAAACTCCTGAAACACTACACCCAGGGTACGGCGGAGAAAAGGCACTTTTTTCCAACCCAGTTCTTTAAGGTTAAATCCTGCTACGGTACCTTCCCCTTCACGCAGGTCGAGTTCACCATACAATGTTTTCAAAAGACTGGATTTACCGGTGCCGGTCTTACCAACCAGGTACACGAATTCCCCTTTATTCACGGTCAGGTTCACATCCTGAAGGATCAGGCTGCTTCCCTGGTAGATATTTACATTCCGCAATTCTATGATGGGCTCGTTCATAACCTGTTTCTTTGTTGCAAAATAAAGCAAATCAAGGTTTTTGACCGCAATTTTTATTTGAACTCATTAACTATTCGGCGTATAAAAGTACAAGAATTAAAAAACCAGGTCAGTTCCTTCCATCTTAATATGCAGTTCCTTTTTTTCGGAAGGCTCCACCCGACCAATAACTTTCGCTTCCACGCCAAAATTTTTTGAAATGCCGATCAGCGTATCTGCATTTTTTTCGTCTGTATAGATCTCCATCCGGGTACCCATATTAAATACCTGATACATTTCGCGATCATCGGAACCACTGGCCTTTTGTATCATTTCAAAGATCGGCGGTGGCGTAAATAAATTATCTTTTATCAGCCTTACAGTATCAGGGATATATTTCAGGCATTTGGTCTGCCCTCCCCCGCTGCAATGAATCAGACCATGTACGGCATCAAAATGTTCTTTAAGAATTTGCTGTAATACCGGTGCATAGGTTCGGGTAGGGCTTAATAACAATTTACCTATCTCCCTGTCTTGTCCATCAAGTTTTACCGTATCCGTCATTTTATGCGGGCCTATATAAACTACATGTTCATCCAGGCTGGTATCATAACTTTCATGAAACCTGGCTCCATAGGTCTTATGAAGCATATCATGCCTGGCAGAAGTCAGTCCATTTGAAGCTATACCACTGTTATACTCTTTTTCATAATTGGCTTGTCCAAAAGAAGCAAGGCCAATGATCAGATCCCCTGCCCCTATTTTTTCATTGGTGATCAGTTTATCCTTTGGCCAGCGAGCAGTCATCGTGCCATTAACAGCCATGGTGCGTACCACGTCGCCCACATCGGCGGTCTCTCCACCCATATAAGTGATGTCGACCCCAAACTGCTTCAAATGATCAAAGAAGGCCTGGTGGGCATTTATCAGCACCTCAAGCACCTCCCCGGGTATCAGTCTTTTATTACGGTCAATAGTAGAAGAGAAAGCCAGTTCACCATAAATACCCACACATAGGAGGTCGTCCAGATTCATAACAATGGCATCCTGGGCAATCCCTTCCCAAACAGAAAGATCGCCGGTCTCTTTCCAATACAAATAGGCCAGTATGCTTTTTGTACCTGCACCGTCTGCATGCATTACGTTCACCCAATTGGCATCCTTTCCCAGTACATCGGGATAGAGTTTGCAAAATGCCTTTGGGAACAACCCCTTGTCAAGCTTCTCCGTTGCGGCATGTACTTCTTCTTTTTGGGCGGAAACGCCCCTTTGCTGGTAAAGACTCATAATTAGAGGGCAAATCTACCAAATTAGAACCTTATAGAATGGGAACTGTTTATCAATAATGAATTAGTTTTGCCAACTTTATGAAAGTTCATGCTAATATAGACCAGCTGCCGGTTTTCCAAAAAGCCGTGATCACCATAGGCACATTCGACGGGGTCCATCGGGGGCACCGCGAAGTGATCGCCCGGTTAAAAGAAGAGGCTGCCCGTATCGGGGGGGAGACCGTTATCATCACTTTTCACCCCCATCCCCGTAAGGTAGTATCCTCTGCCATCCTGGGTATTCGACTGATCAATACCATGGATGAAAAGATCGAACTGCTGACCGAACTGGGTGTGGACCACCTTGTGATCGTCCCCTTCACCGAGGCATTTGCCAATCAACCTGCAGAAGATTATATAAAGACTTTCCTGATCGATCGTTTCCATCCGCATACAATTATCATTGGGTATGATCATCGGTTTGGCCGCGACCGCCTTGGCGATTTCCGCCTGCTGGAGAAATGCACCGGCATTTATAATTACACTCTTAAGGAGATACCAAAACACCTGTTGGAAAATATCTCTATCAGTTCTACCAATATCAGGGAAGCTATTCTTCACAGCGATTTTGAGACCGCCAATAAATTACTGGGATACGAATTCTTTTTTACGGGGGTGGTAGTGCATGGCGATAAACTGGGACGGAAACTGGGTTACCCTACTGCCAATCTTAAGACCAGGGATGAGGAAAAGATCCTTCCAGGTAATGGTATCTATGCCGTGTATGCAAGGACCGCAGATGGGCTTCCTCGCAAAGGAATGATGAGTGTGGGATTTCGCCCAACTGTAGATGGTAAAAAGCGTGTAGTGGAAGTGAACCTGTTTGATTTCAATGAAGAGATCTATGACCAGGAACTCAGGGTGGTAGTAAAAACATATCTGCGCGAAGAGATCAAGTTCAATGGACTTGATGAGCTCGTCGCGCAGATGGGGAAAGACCGTATCAGCAGTCTTGCGGTGCTTTAATATTTTATCTTAAAGGAAATATCATCCTGCTTTTCAAATAAGGTTTCCAGGTCAATTTTAATGGTAGCTTTCTTTTTATCATCCGACATCACCACGTTTTTTCCTTCTACAGAAGAGGCGGCGCGGGGTAAATTGATCACATAGGTATGCGCAATGGTCATTCCCATTCCGGATAATTCTTTCAACCCTTTCAGAAATTCATCATTGGCCAGACTGCCGATCTTATCCTTATTCACTTTGCCCTTGATATCACCATCGTCAAAACTTACATCGAGGTAAGAGGCGATCGAACTCGTCTCCGGTATCTTATCATCCCCTCCCATTTCGGCTGCGCCCTGGGTCACCAGGTCTTTTACTCTTTTACCCAGCACTTTCTCAGTAAGCCCATTTAACTGGGATATCTGCGAAATTTTGGAGAAATTAAAATTCATTTTAGTCAGGAACTTTTCCGCATCTGCATCCATTTTGATCTGCATGGTGCCGGTGCGAAGCAGGTTTTTATCATCCTCGGTCAGGCCTGGTATGCTGTCAACCACAGAGGCCATTGATAAACTGGAATCCATTTTCTGGCCAGCCAGTTTTTCCATCGCCTCATTATCTCCGCCCATATTCTTAAGCAGGCCAAGCAGAGCGCTCATGTCATTTGTATTAGCCAGTGAACCGGTACCATCTGCATTCAGGGTGACCTCTTCAGTGGTTTCCAGGCAACCTGTAAGTATAAAAGCCAGGAAGCCCGCCAGAAATAGTATTTTTTTCATATTAAGGTTTGTTGCTGTTTTTGATGAAATTCCCTGCAAAACCGTTGCAGAACCACGCAAAGAAAGCATTTTTTTATGAAGTGATCAGCCCAGAATTTTAACCAGCATTTCTTTCATCAATGATCCGCTGGAAGTGGCATTAGTAGACCCTATACCGATACTTTTAAGATTATACTGGTGTAATAAGAGCAGCACTTTTTCCACCCCTTCAAAATTGTAAAGATTGGCGGTTCGAACATAATCCTTTACAAAAAAAGGCGGTACACCCAGGCTTTCTGCCAGGGTCTTTTCATCCCTGGATGGAACACCGAAAACCATATATACTTTACTGAAATAACTGTATAAAGCAGGAAGCACCATTTGAATAGGCCCTGCCTTGGGATTACTTTCAAAATACTGTACGATACGAAGACTTTTAGCGAGGTCCTTATTGGCAATGGCCAATTGTAGTTCAAATGCATTGAATTCTTTACTTACCCCGATATATTCTTCTATATCATCTTCATTAATGGCTTTGCGCTGGCCCAGGTTCACCCGGAGTTTCTCAATTTCGTTTTCTATCCTGGAAAGATCATTACCAATATGATCTACCAGTACGGCCAATCCTTTAGGACTAATAGTAAGTCCTTTTCCTTTCAAAAGAAGGGAGGTCCATTCAGGAAGTTCTCTTTCGCTGATCTTTTTAATGGTCAGCAGTTCGCCCTTCTCTTTGATGTATCTGGCCATTTTCTTCCGGGCATCCAGTTTTTTCTCTTTATAGGAAACCACGAAAATGGTAGAGCCAAGAGGGTTTTCGAAATAAGGTTCCAGTTTTTCTATTTCGCGCATCTGCTGCCCTTCTTTCAGGATCACTACCTGCTTTTCCGCAAACATCGGGTAACGCCTGCAGGCATTCAGGATATCGGCCCAATTCGCATCCTTACCGTAAAAAACAGTGAGATTAAAGGAGGCCTCTGATTCGGGAAGTATTTTTTGCTCGGCATAAGAGACCAGCCTATCTATAAAATAGTCCTCCTCTCCCTCCAGCCAGTAAACCGGCTTGAAGTTGCCTTTTTTCCAATCATTTAAAATCTTTTCCACCGACATAAGGAGCTAAGTTACAAGCTTTGGTAAATATCCTCTGCAGGCATCCACGACCTGGTGTAAAATACCTCGGAATTATCTGGCACGGTTTTCGGAATTACCTGGCCGGAAACGAATTTAACAGGTTTTTTAAGGATTCTCCGATTATGGGAGGTTACCTTACATCGTTTACCGAATAAATAAATGTGAATCACTAAAATCACTATCGTATGGCTAACACTAATTATCCTTCGGCTACTTCCACAACAGAAGGGCGCACCGAAAAAAGCAACAGGACCAACAAAAACCTCATTATTGGTATTCTTGCAGCAGGCCTGCTTGGAACCTGGGGCTATCTTCTTTATGACAAAAATAAATCAGGAGAAAAGATCGCCAGCCAGATTGTTCAGATCTCTAACCTGGATTCTTCTAAGAATGAGATCCAGCGTGAATTTGACAATGCCCTGGCCCGCCTTGATTCTGTGACCGGCGCCAATAATGATCTCCAGGGTCAGCTGACCGACCGTCAGAAAGAGATCGATACCCGTAAAGCAGAGATCCGCAGGATCCTGAATGATAAGAATGCAACTGCCGCCCAGCTTACAAAGGCCCGTGGCATGATCACCGAACTAAACGCAAAGATCAGTAGTCTGGAGGCAGACGTCGCCCGTTTAACAGGTGAAAACCAGCAACTGACGGTTGCCAATACTTCCCTTCAGCAGGAAAAATCAGTGCTTCAGCAAAATCTTGTTACCACTACTACTGAAAAAGAACAACTGTCAAAAACAGTTGATGTGGCTTCTACTTTCTCCGCTTCTAATATCCAGGTAACTCCTGTGAATGAAAAGAAAAGTGGTAAAGAGAAAACAACCTCTACTGCAAAGCGTGTAGATAAACTGGTAGTTTCATTTGATGTGGAGAACAGGATCGCGAAATCAGGCCCTGCAGACATGTACATTATAGTAACCGATCCTTCCGGCAAGGTGATCACAAATGCCAGCCTTGGATCAGGCACTTTAAATACCCGTAATGATGGTGACAAACCATTCACCAGCAAGGTAGCGGTAGATTATGTACAGGGACAGCGTAAAAACCTTTCATTCCCTATCCGGAACGCTGACTTCAGCACCGGTGATTATAAAATTGAGATCTATCACAATGGCTTTAAGATCGGTGAAGCAGTGAGAAATCTGAAAAAAGGTGGTTTATTCGGTTAAGAGCAGTTAACTCCTGCTAAGCCGCTTCATTTTTGAAGCGGCTTTTTTTATTTCCACATAGCAAGAAGTTTTGCACAATGGTGGATACTTGCCATACAGCCCGAGGATAGGCCCTTTATATAGTTTAAATTTGGGAGCAAATCAGAAGCAAAATGACAAACCTTATCAAACTGAACCTGCTTATCCTGACCTTGTGCGTAGTTTCGGTGGGCAGCAAGGCTCAGAATAGTATTCGCCCACTTCTAAATGGTACCGTCTATACTGGTATTGAGGTAGGGTCAAAAGGGGTTAAAATGAGCGTGATCGAGATCGGTAAGGATGCCCAGAGTACAGGGGCCTTCACCATCCTGAAAGACAGTTCAGTTAATACTGATTTTATTTCCTTTACCTCCCCCACTTTTTCTGCAACCCTTAAAGGTTTGCTGGGCCTTTACCAGGTTGCCTTGAATGATCTCAAGATCCCTGCCAAAAGGATCTTCACTGTGATCAGCAGTGGCGTAAAACAACAGGCAGAAAAAGAAAATAAAACGGATTGGATAAATAACCTGATCGATTCTTTTCGGTTGCTGGCCAATGAGCCTCGCCGTAAAGTGGAAGTGGTGGATGTTTTGATGGAAGCCAGGCTTTCACACCTGGGAATAGTCCCAGCTTCCAGAAGATTCAATACATTTTTGCTGGATATTGGCAGCGGCAATACTAAGGGCGGCTATTTCCCCTTCGATAATACCGATGAGTTTCGCCTGTTCCAGTTGAACTGGGGAACAAAAAGTACGGCCAATGCGACAGAGAAAAAACTGGAAGGTGATAATAGCCTTGAAAATTTTCAGCACCAGCTCACCAGGGTATTGGCCAACATGGAAAATTCAGAATTGAACTATGCTATCAATGCCAGCGGTGCCTATCCATCCAGCGACAATATTGCATTCAGTGGCGGTATTGCCTGGGCATTAGCAACCCTGATCCGTCCTGAAATGCTGGATAATCCTGTTGTCACAGTTACCTACGAAGACCTCCTTAAATTTTCCGAAACAGTTTCCAAAAATTTTAAAAAAATATCACCCGCTTACCTGTCTTCGCTGGTAACAGATGAAGCGGATAAAAAAGATGTGTTGTCGGAAACCACACGGGTACATAAAGTTTTTGACCAGCGTTCATTGATCGCAGGTACCGGATTAATGATCCGTATCATGAGGCAGTTCGTTACACTTAATTCAAGTAAGAATTTTTACCTGATCAAAAATGGCCAGGTAGGCTGGGTCAGCGCCTATGTTGACCAAACCATTTCTAAATAGTATTAATAACCCGCGCTTACCGGAATGCCCTTAAAAGATACAAAATCTGTCCTCCTGGTTATGCTATCCTGCGGACTGGTAGGAACCTGGGGCTATTATATCTACGACAAAGCGCATATGCCTTTGCCTGGTACGGCTGGGCCTGTTGTTTCCCCGCATATCGATTCACTGGCTATCTCTAAAGGCGTAGCCGATTCATTAGACAGGATCTACCAGGATGCCCTGAGATCATTGGGAACCGAACTGGATTCCACCAATACAGAAAAAAGTCTGCTCAGATCTCAGTTACAGGCAAGGATGGCGGAGATCTATAAACTTCGGCTGGAGATATCGCTGATCCTAAAAAAGAACAATGTAAAAAAGGAAGACCTGGATCTTGCCAGGCAAAAGACCATAGAATTGCAAATGCTGGTAGCAGATCTTCAGAGCAGGAATACCAGCGTGGAAGAAGAGAAGGTACAGATCGCAGGCATCCTGGAAAAGGTGAACCTGCAGTTAAGAGAACTGGAAACTGCAAACCAGGCCTTACTGAAGGAAAACAAGGTGATGACCGAAAAGATATCCCAGGCCAACGTATTTGTTGCCACAGATATTCATTTGGCTCCCGTAACCGTAAAAGCGGATAAGGAAATTGAGACCAACCTGGCAGGCAGGACATCAAAACTGGTCATCAATTTCAACGTGACCAATAATATATTTGATGCTGGTAATGCCGAAGTGTTTGTGGTTATCACAAGGCCTGACGGGCGTTTGCTTACGGATGATGTGTGGGAATCATCAGCGATAATAGACACCAGAAATGCCGGCAAGATCCGTTACACACGCAAGGTCAAATTCGATTACCAGAAGGGCGAGACCAAAACGATCAGCTTTTCCCTGAATGCCGATTCATATGATAAAGGAACTTACCTTCTTCAGCTTTATCATAATGGTTTTTTGATAGGCCAGGCGCGCAAAACACTGGGTTAATACCAACCATATCAACTTATAAAAAAAGCCTCCCGAAGGAGGCTTTCATTTTTTTTTACCCTTTATTACCTTATTGAAGGTTGAAACCGTAGCTGGCGTAGTAAAGGCCACCAACTGAAGGGCTACCATAACCTGTACGGTAATAGTTATTACCCAGGTTGGTACCACCTATGCGGAAAACACTTTTCGAAGCTTTAGGACGGTAAGACACCTGCGCATCCCACCAGCCGAAGTAAGGCAGTGTACCACTTACGAAGGTTCCTTCGTAGTAGTTGTTATCCTGCCATTTGAACACCACATTGAATCCAAGGCCGGTTTTGTTCACATTATCATTACGAAGACCGATGTTATAACGATATTTTGGCGCGTTGAAGAAGGTTACTTCACCGGCAGGAACATTGGTAAGCTTATCAGAGAACAGGTTTCCATAAACATAGAAATTGCTCAGGAAACGGTAATCGAGACTGAAACCCCATCCATCAGCCCTTACTTCCGCTGCGCTGTTCTGCACATATGAAATATTGGTGCTGCTGAAAGCTGAATAAAGCTCGTAGTTATAACCAGTCTTTGATTGAGCTACTGCAGCGTTCACCAGGAAATCCTGGTATTTGCTATAATAATAATAAGCATCTATCAGTAAACGATCAGCTATCACTGCTTTGTAACCGATCTCATAGCTATATACTTTTTCAGGAGTTACATCTTTGTAAACTGCTTTCACCAGTCGGCTGGAATCGCTTAATGCGCCACTGCGATAGGCAAGTACAGAAGCTGCGGTGTAACCAGGAAGCGTAGAATTCAATTTATAATAAGACTGGAACTCTGGCAGGCAACCCATCAACACACCTGATCCTGTAACCAGGCTGATATACTGGTTCTGGTTGGAAGGGAAACGGTACGCTGACTGGTAGGATAAACGCAGGAATTGATTCTTAGCGGTCTTCAGAACACCTGTGATCCTTGGTGTAAAGCGGCCATTGAAGTTGGTCTGCTTGTCATAACGGCCAGAAGCAGTAAGGGTAAATCTTTCGTCTTTACCGAAGGCTTTTTTAGCCTGCAGGTACATACCATATTCGTTTACGCGTATACGATTCAAGGTATCAGAGAAGATAGTACCCTGGGAATTCATGGCCCACTGTTTCCAGCTTGCGCCACCCAGTACTTCAATGATCTTATTAAATTTCAACAGCTCGGAAAGATTACCCTGGATCTCTACGCTATAGAGGTCAGATTTATCAAGAAACAACGCTCCACCTTTGCGGATAGGCGTCCTTTTTATGATAGCTGCAACAGAGTCAAATGATTTTGTTCCGGGAATATAACGTCCTATATCAGCAGATGCCCTTGCAGCAGCATGAAGCGTCATATCGCTGGCTGCAGAGCCATTTAAACGACGACCCTCAGAGAAGGTTCCGATATAAGTTGGGAACCAAACACCACTTGGTCTGTAGGCCTCATTAATAAATGCTCCCAGTGCGCTTGCATTATAAGCTTCCCCTGCGTTTTCCTGTGTAGTATATGCCCTGAACATCCAGTTCTTGGCTTTTGCTTCAAATTTGTGCTGGCCGATCTTCAGGTTACGCAGTGAATAACGGTCGGCTCCGGTATATACTGTAGTACCTGAACCGATATAAGTAGCCAATGAAAGCTCTAAACGATCACTTACTTTATAATGTACAGCTGCAGTTCCTTTTACATTTATCGTATTGTAATCAACCAGGTTCTCTTCATTGTAACCGGTACGTGATACAGTGGCCTTATTAAAATACCCACGATTAAGTCCAATATAGAAAGGCATCATTTGTTGTACAGTTGCCTGTGTTGCGCTTGGAAGTGCTCCAATGAAAGTTGCGATCTGCGCGTTTGTTGGATAAGGGTTCAGGCCAATAGCACCTGGGAAAGACGGGTTGCCTGGAACTCCAAAATAGGCGTTGGCGGCATTTACTACATCCAGTAATCCACCAGTTGCAGCAAGAACACCTCTGCGTGTTTGGTCCTGTACATAATAAGAGAAACCTGCCATATCTGCGCTGGTCTCATCTCCATAAACGTTGATACCATTGTATCCAGGGTCGTTCTGGCGATTTCCACCAACCACTTTGCTCAATACACCGATCTGTTGTTTGTTGCGATAGTCTTCTGCTTCCCAGTCATTTCCTTTTACCAATTGGAAGGCAACTTTGAAAGCGAATTTATCTTTAAAGGATTTTGCAAAACGGAAGGCCCAGTCGTAATAAGGAGAAGCGCTGCGCTGCTTTCCATCCACGTGCATGATCCCCTGCTTAATGTTATAGCTAAGATCTTTGTACTTGAAAGGATCTTTCGTGTTGATAAGAACAGTACCGTTCATACCACCCGAACCATACAGAGCAGAAGAAGCTCCGGAAAGAACCTCTACAGATTCTACATCCAGGTCAGAGGGGCCTACCACGTTCCCTACGGAAAAATTCAGACCAGGGGCCTGGTTGTCCATACCATCCACCAACTGGTTAAGGCGGAGGTTACCGCTGCTTACAAAGCCACGGGTGGTTATCGTGCGGAAGGTAAGGCTGGCAGTATGCACATCCACCCCTTTCAGGTTACCCAGCGCCTCATAATAATTCGGCGCGGCCATGTTACGCAGTTGCTTAGAGCCTAAACGCTCTACGGTAACACCCGCTTCTAGATATTTCTGGGGTAAGCGGGTAGTTGAATAAACCACCACGTTCTCCACGATCTTATTTGATGATTTGATAGTGATATCCACAGGTTTGGAGGCATCAGTGACTGTGATCTCCTTCATTTCAAATTCTGCGGATGTGATAACAAGCACCACTGGAAGTTTTTTCACCGTGATGCTGAAGGCTCCATCCGTATTCGTATAAGTGTTCTGGTCTGAACCTTTTACCGTTACGGTTGCTGAAGCGACACTTTCTTTTGAGGATTCATCTTTAATGGTGCCCGAGATGGTCACGGATGTCTGGCTGTTCGCGGTGACCGTGAAAAGGCAAGCCATTAACCATGCAGCTAAAAAGCGGTAGCTTTTTCTCATAAATAGTGAGTTTTTAGTTTTGTTGCCCCCGGTTTAAGGGGGATAATTCGGCCGGAAAAGTAAGAATTGTAAAGTTTATCTAAAAATTTAATTTTTAAGGCGAAAGGGATAAAATGTTGAAATCTTAGGGGGTGCTTTATTGGATGTTTTTTTGGCCATGCCTACATTCGAATATGACCCAACTGACGCTGCCCGATCAGACCGGATTTTACCGGGGTAAAGTGCGGGATGTTTACAGCATTTCTGACCATATCCTGGTAATGATTGCAAGCGACCGGATCTCAGCTTTTGATGTGATCCTTCCCCGCCCCATCCCTGCCAAAGGTCAGGTACTGAACCAGATAGCAGCTTTTATGCTTAATCAAACGCGGGATATTTGCCCCAATTGGTTGATTGATACACCTGCTCCCAACGTTTCAATAGGCCATAAATGCCTTCCTTTCCGAATTGAAATGGTGGTGAGGGGAAACCTGGTAGGTCATGCCTGGCGAACCTATAATACTGGAAATAAGGAACTTTGCGGGTCTAAAATGGCCGACGGACTTAAGGAAAACGATCCTTTTCCAGAGCCCATCATCACCCCTTCCACCAAGGCCGAGGCTGGACATGACGAGGATATCAGCCCTGTGGAGATCGTCCGAACCGGTCTTTGCAGCGCCCAGGAATGGCAAAAACTGGCTGAATATGCACTTGCCCTTTTCCAGCGCGGAAAGGAGATCGCTGCAAAAAGAGGATTGATTCTGGCAGATACAAAATATGAATTTGGTAAATTAAATGGAGAGATCATCCTGATGGATGAGATACATACACCCGATAGTTCCAGGTATTTTTATGCTGATGGTTTTGAAGAAAGGCAGAAAACCGGGGAAAGACAAAAGCAACTTAGCAAGGAATTTGTACGAGAATGGCTGATCGCAAACGATTTTATGGGAAAACAGGGCCAGGAAGTTCCGGCGATGAGCGATGAATGGATCAGTACCATATCCAAAAGATATATTGAATTATATGAAGTGATCACCGGTAAAAGTTTTGTACAGGAAGACCTGGATGAAGAAGAAATCACCCGAAGGATACTTGCTTCACTTGAAAAATTTAAATAAAAAAAAGCCGGCAGTTGCCGGCTTTTAATTTCTGTAAAGTTTTATTTAGTATCCACTTTTAGTTGAGTAGCTGTTTTAAATTCCCTTTTAGCGTTCTTTCCAACTGGGCAATAATAATCCAGCGCATCCTGGGCTTCCGTATAGGTTAGCCAGTAGTCTGTAACGGAACCCGTATAAACCCTGTCAGTGGAATAATTATAAAAATCCCTTGTGCCACGCGCGCTGAAATTTCCATAAACCAGCGCACCTTCATAAGGCTTGTAACCGTTGTAAGATTGAACAATGTTATACCCATAGTACGTTTCTACCACATAATAGTTGCAATAACTGTCACTGTAAACCACCTCCCCTTTTTCTTTGGAGAGCCAGTAACTATTGTCGTTGCCAACATAGGTCTTTACGCAGCCGGTTATAAATAAAGCGGCAAAAGCGATAACAGAAAGTGTAAATATTTTTTTCATCGTTTTAAATTTTGTCCGGCCCGAAGCCAGTGGTTAAGGAATCTTTGTTTGATATACCTATTAGAAGACTGTGCCAAATCTGCATTGGTTAGGACTAGATTTTGTTAAAATGAATTAAAACCATTTCTTCGGTGTATGAAGTACATCCTCTTTGCCTTTTCTTGTTTAATTTTTATTAACACTACCGCACAAACCAGCTATATGCTGGCAGGTACTTATGACTCTCCCCTGAACCAGGGTATCCACGTATACAGCTATGATGGAAAAACAGGAAAGGTCACCGAACGATCTCATTTTAAGATCAGCAACCCCTCCTATCTTACAGTTTCGCCAGATAAAAAATTTGTTTTCGCAGTGGAAGAAGATGCAGCAACCAACGGTAGATCGGGAAATATCTGCTCTTTTTCATTTGATGTTTCTAAAGGTGACCTGACCTTTATCGACAGGAAACCAACCGGGGGTGATCATCCCTGCCATGTGGAATGCGATAAAACCGGCCGATGGCTGTTCGTTTCAAATTATACCAGCGGTTCGCTTTCGGTAGTACCGGTGAAGGAGAATGGAAAACTGGGGGAGCCAGTATTGATAAGCCATTATGGAAAAGGAGCCGATACTGTTAGACAACGATCGCCTCATGTGCACGGCGCATTTATTTCCTCCGATAATAAAAAACTATTTGTTACAGACCTGGGGCTTGACCGTATTTATGTTTATCCTTTTGATGCTTCTTCAGGAAAATTAGGCCTGCCAGATTCTATCCAGGCTTTACCGGGTTCGGGTCCAAGATCACTGGCCTTCAACCAGGATAATAGTATTGCCTATGTAATAGAAGAATTGAATGGAACAGTAGAGGCCTTAAGCCTGAATCAAAATGGGATTAGATCCATCCAAACCATCAGTACGCATAAAACGGGTGATGCATTAAGGCCAGGAAGCGCAGATATCAAGATCCGGGGTTTCAGGCTGTATGCCTCCAACCGAGGGGATATCAATGATATCGCCATCTATAAGATAGATCCATTTACCGGCCAACTGAAACTGATTGGCTACCAGTCAGTGCTGGGTGATGCGCCCAGAAATTTCAGCATCGATCCTTCCGGGAAATACCTGTTCTGCGCTAACCAGAACAGCAATGAGATCGTGGTATTCAGGATACGTAAGAATGGAACGCTTAAAGATTCAGGACGAAGGGTCAAACTTGGAAAACCAGTTTGTATAAAATGGATCTCTTAGTTATTCTTCTTTACCAGTGCTTCCAGCCGTTGTTTTGATTTATTGAAAACGTTTCGGCCTTTATCGATGCCGCTCCTTTTTATTTTCTGCTCCTCTTCCGGAAGATGGATGAAGTCCAGGCATTCCTGGCTGCAGCAGCCTTCCATTTTTGACCGGCATTCATCACACTGGATGAATAATAAATGGCAGGCATCATTCACACAATTCACATGAGTATCGGCTGGCTTACCGCACTGGTGGCAGTTTGAAATGATCTCTTCAGTAACACGTTCCCCCAGGCGCTGGTCAAAAACGAAGTTCTTTCCGTGAAACCGGTTAACCAGACCATTCTCCCGCACCTGGTTCACATAATGTATGATACCTCCTTCCAGGTGAAAAACATTTTTAAACCCCCGGTGCAGCATATAGGCCGATGCTTTTTCACATCGGATTCCTCCGGTACAATACATAATTATATTCTTTTGCGCATGTTCCTGCATCATGCCGGCAGCCATGGGTAACTGCTCCCTGAAAGTATCGCTGGGGATCTCTATCGCTTTATCGAAATGGCCCACTTCATATTCATAGTGGTTGCGCATATCTATAACGATCGTATCGGGGTCTTCTGTGAGCTTATTGAATTCTTCTGCATTTACATACCGTCCTTTCTTATCCATGTTGAAACCAGGGTCATCAATACCATCCGCTACAATATTCTTTCTCACCTTTATATCCAATACATAAAAAGATTTGCCATCATCATCCACTGCAATATTCAATCGAAGTCCCTGCAGTGGTGGATATGAATAAAGATATGACCGTAAGGCTTCCAGGTTCGCGCTGGGAACACTGATCTGCGCATTCACTCCTTCCCCCGCAAGGTAAATACGGCCAAGTACACCCAGCTGGCCCATTTCGATGAACCAGGTATCCCTGAATAGTTGCGGATCCGCTATTTTGAAATAACAATAAAACGAAATGGTGGTCCTGGGTGTAGGATCATTCAATATTTTTTCTTTTAGCTCCTTTCGGGAGATTCGATTGTGTAATGCAGCCATATACTAATTTTAATTCCCGGGATGGGACCCAATTGCAGGTTGGGCAAAATTTTAACACAGCAAAGATACAAAATCTCTGACTCCCGACTTTAGACTCTAGATTTTCCTCAAGGCCAATCGTCCCCTCTTATCCTCCCAGACCGGCTTATGCCAAGTCTCAGGGATATTTGCCATGGCTTTCCATTCAGGTAGGATTGCACCAGGTCGACCCTGAATTGTTTGAAGATATTATCCACGCCTCCGAAGATCTCAAAATAATAACGGCTTCTGTCAATATAAAATCCATTCAATCCTGTAACCAGGTAGATCTTAAGTTTTTGAATTCCGGGAATTTTATTCGTGAGGAATCCGTTAAAGTTGTGTTCGATATGTGCAAGGGAATAAAAAGAAGCAGTATTGCTGAACTGGTAAATAGGTAATAACTGGAAACTGTTCAGGTACTCGGTTGCCAGCGTAGATACATTCCCATTGAAATGATCATAATCGGGAATCTGTACGCTGTCCCTGTTTAAAAAGCCACCCATCCCCAATTTGAAACGAAGTTTACCAAGCAGTTTAAAATTCATAGAACCAACCATATTGAATTTCCACTTGCTATAATCCAGGTCGGAGCCCATTATCCCTGAAAAAGCTTTTGTATACTGAAGGCTGAAGACGGGATATTTGGAACCCAGACTGGATCTTCTTTCCGGAAGGTCGATGTACTTCACTCCTGGTTGCCATCTTAAGATGTATTGGGTGAAGAATACCTGGTGTTTTTGGATATTTGCCGACAGCAGTTCTGCAGGATAATTGGGCTGGTAGGCCCTTGATTTTCGGTCCCGGAATGTAAAGTCGGTAGTATTCCCCAATGGTCTTCTGTCCTGGTACTGAAATCCGGCAGTTACCTGAAAACCTTCATCAAAAGATTTTCGGAAACTGCCGCGCAGATAACTCGCTTCGTATGACCTGATCCGGTTGTTCTCTCCGAACAAACAGGAAATACTGTTTCCCCTTTCACCAATAGGGCTGTTATTATTGAACTGGAAAACACGACTACCCGCTGAAAGCAAAAAATGACTGGCGAATTTCTTACCGGTATGATAGTTTACCGTAAGCCAGCTGTTAAAATGCCCATTTGAAAAACCATAACGCAAATTGGAAATAATATTCAGGTATCTCCTTGAGCCGGCAGTAGAATCCAATCTTTTTGTCCAGCTAAGTGAAGGGCCCAATACCCAGCCTTCCGCCGGATTAAAATTTACCTGTTCAATGACCGGAGGGAAAAAAACAGTTGACCTTGCCCTGCTGAAACTGAAATTCTTTCCCGAAACGACCAGACCAAATAAGCTGGTCTTATTTCTCCGTGCATCCAACGAGTCCAGGTAACGGGGATCTTTTCTAACCTGTTCCAGGCTGTCTTTTTTTGCATAATCCTTTTTTTCATCATCCATCAGTGGCATAGGACGGTTATCTGTCCAATACTGGTCGGATCTTTTATTGGCACTGTCAACATACCGAAGAAGCACATTGGTAAATGTCTTTTTTGAAAATGCTGGTGGTATATCAAGGTCGGTATATACATTCAGGAAGGATCCATATCCATCAAAACCAAAAAATTTCGCTGCCGGATAGATCACCTGTGTAGAAAGGAACCAGTTTTCCTTATTCACTGGCCGGTATAATTGCTCTATTCGGAGTGTGTCCAGCAATTCCATGGAGGATGATTTGAACAGGCTAAGATCCAATGAATGGATCCGCCAGTCAAGGTCAACGATATCAATGTACCCGTTGAATAAAGGTTCAAATTTCCGTTTGGGGGTCACCCGTATATGGTCGATCATCCTGCCATCCTCAAAATAAGTGCCTTCCAATTTATACCTGTAATAATTAAGCGCCTTATCGCTTATCGGTGAAATGAACCCCCTTGGATTGATGCTGGAACCAAAATTTATATTTTCTCTGTAGAATGAAAATATTTTGGGGGCTGCCAGGCCAAATCCATCCGACTGGCCGCTGACCTTTGAAGAGATCACCTCCACTTTTTCTTTCCCCTTCTCAAAACTGTAATTGGAAAAGGTCTCCGAAAGAAATATGATCTTTTTTTTACTACTGTCGCCATCCTCGAAATCAATGGGCTGTCCCAGGAATTTCCTGGGAAAATCCCTTAATCTTAATTGTCCTTTGGTGTAAACCTGGCAACTGAATCTTTCTAATTCCTGGTCATAGTAGTTGCGTTTTTTGATGGCGTTCCTTATAATTCCATACGCAGGGTCTTCTCCATTTTTTATGATCACTTCAGAAAGCAGGTTCTCCCTGGGAAAAAGCACCAGGTCAAGTTTCATATCTGATTCCAGCAGGATCTCTTTTTCAATTTTTTTGTACCCAACAAACTGGCAAACAATAGTGTACCGTCCTGCCCTGTTCAGTTTTAATTCATAAATGCCTTCCAGGTTAGCGGTAACGCCCGACCTGCTTCCTTTTACTGAAACAAAAGCATATGGAAGTATCGTACCACTGCTATCTGTTATCTTTCCTGATAGGGTCTGGCTCCGGCTAATAAAACTGCAGAGCAGCAGGATCAGGAAGAAGTGATACTTCATGAAAATAAATAAATGAGATAATTATTTACCGGAATTGCGAAGAAAGCTTCCGCTCAGGGCAGAAAATCCTGCCACTAGTCCGCCTACAAGGCCGGTTACCAGGATCAGCAGCAATCTTGATCCTCCTAATGGCAGCAGTTCTGCCATTCGCATGGCCAGTATACCATTGTTATTTCGGTCGATCCACCAGGCCAGTGCCAGCCAGAGAAGAAATACACCAGAGAACCCGGAAAGAAAAGCTTTGCCTGGCCTTTGAGGGATCAGGATAGCCACAATGAATGCAACGAAAGCTATACCCCACCAGGGAAAATATATTCCGGATATATAAGAAAGTATAGCCGTCAGTATTAATGCAATGATAAATTTCATATTAGACTTTTTTTATCAGCTTTTGCTGAAGTTCATGACCCATTTGATCTTTTTGTCTTTCTTATCTGATTCATGCATGAACCAGAGTTTATAGTATTCTCCTTTAACCCATTTATCAAGGTAATCATCATAATACTGGCTGCCGGGATTACCACTTTCGCCCCCGGGATATACCGCGTATGCTTCTGTTTCAGCGGATAGCTGAACGATCATTCTCCAGCTGGGTCCATGGCTTTTTGTTACTGCGTTGATGATATCACCATTGCCTCCAATATTCAGGTCAGTCCTTGCAAAGGCAGGAAGCGCATCTTTCAGCAAATGGTAAACGGCGGGGCGTTTGAACCTGGCCCATTCTAACCTTCCGTCTTTTTCAGCGGTTGCCAAACGGTTTGCTGCACGGTGCATGGCATCGGTCACCTGGTCATATAATGTTTCTACCGCAGGGGTATTTATATTATCAATGAATTTCATGGCTGAATCTTTCAGCAATAATTCCATCGTAGTCTGTGCCCAGGGGAAAGCAGCAGAATCAGCCCTGGCCAGGTCATCCGCCCAGATGCAGACCTGAAGGCTATCCCACCAGTTCTGATACACGGTCTGGCCTTTTGAATCAGGAGAGGCCATCAGGTCCCAATCACGAACCCATTGCAGGTATTTTTTCTCTTCAGCATTCAGGGCACCCTCTTTAATATATTTTAAAAGCAACGGCCTGATATCTTCTGCTGTGGTATTGAAGTAATTATTCTGCAGTTTCATCATATCCTCCGGGCGGATGCCTGCCATGGCCCCCAAATATTTTTCAATGGTAATGGCGCGGGCGGTAATATAACTACCCGGAATAAAATAAGGATAGGTAGAATCTACCGGCCGCTGGTTACCACTTTCCAGGAAACCCCTTTCCGGGTTCTTGCTATGGGGATTCTCCTTTTGGGGAATAAAACCCTGCCACATATAACTGGAATCTTCCCCGGGCATTACATATAGACCCTGGCCATTCCATCTTGCGGGAAATCTACCCTGTTGCCAGATGGCAATATCGCCGCCTTTTGAAGCAAAGACGAAATTCTGGCCCGGACAACTGAAATCGCTGATGGCATTGACATAATCATCATAATTCTTTGCACGGTTCAAATGGTAAAAAGCAAAACCTTCATTGGAGGCATCATGCGCAACCCAGCGCACTGCCAGGTTACGATTAGCAGATACAGGTTTTGAAAAACTCTGATCATACATTACCGGACCAAATACCGTATAGGCAACCGTATCATAAACAACCGGGCCGCCTTTTACATTAATCTCTTCGATCCTTAACTGCGTGGGTGTCCAGGCACTATCAAACCAATATTCTTTTTTGCTGTTATCGCGGAATTTTATCTCATAATAATCTTTCACATCACGCTGCGCATTGGTAACTCCCCATGCCACGGAATCGTTATAGCCAATGATCACAAAGGGACTTCCAGGCAGGCTTACCCCATACACATTACTGGCAGGTGATGACAGCTGCATTTCATACCAGATCGATGGCAATGAAAGCTCCAGGTGAGGATCATTACAGAGTATGGGTGCCCCGCTGGCTGTTTTTGTTCCGGCCACTACCCAGTTATTGCTTCCATTATTAGGATCTGGTTTGCTGATCTCATTGGCGTTTGCCGTGGATTTATTATTAAAATATAATGAATCTGCGCTTGCAGGTTTTACAGGAATGATACCTGCGGGGTCAAATGCCGTTCCCTTTGGAACAATAGGCATCAGGGAATCGGGTACCTGAGGGTACAGCATTTTTAATTCATCCGGCAGAAAGACTGCCTTTGCATTTGTATTTAGCAGGTCATTTTCCGTTCCCGATGAAAGCATTTTTGCCATCATCTTTAACAAAAGGCAGGTACGAAGATTGGACCATTGCCCTGGTTTAACGTTCAGCAATTTATATTCAAGTGGCAATTGAGATTCTTTCAACTGCCCGATATAGGCATTAACTCCACTTGTATAGGCATCAAACATGGATCTGCTATCCGGGTCTGCTTCCACCATTTTTAATGTATTCTCTGCGGCATATACCATGCCCAGCCTTCGTTGTTCCTTATCAAACTCTATGGCTTTTTTTCCTGCGATCTCGCTGGCCCTTCCTGCGGCGGCAAGTGTTTGAAGGTCCATTTGAAATAAGCGGAATTTGGCATGCAGGTAACCCTGGATAAAATAAAGGTCCTGGTCATTTTCAGCGAATACGTGAGGTACTAAACGCTCATCAAAATAAACCTGGGCCTTTCCCTTAATACCGGGTATACTGATATCCGCATCAAAAGATTGATCGGTAGGTTCGGCATTTTGCCAGAAACCATGCTGAGGACTAAAAAATTTACCGGGAGGTGAAGGCAAGGGGCCTAATGGCCGGTTGAATGCGAACACGAGTCCTGCGGTAACTAAAGTGGAAATGGCAAACGGAAGGAGGCGCATATATTAATTATATGGTTCTAAGTTAGGAGATAATATTCATTAGCTAATTGTTCCTTCCCCCCAGCATGGGGACAAATGAGAACCGGTCAAATACTTCTTCTTTCCATTCCTCTTCATTCAGTTTTGTGATCCGCATCATTTGCTGTACGTCTCCGGCACCCACAGGGATCACCATGATGCCCCCGATCTTTAATTGCTGCAGCAGTTTGGGTGGCACCTCAGGTGCTGCGGCAGTGATGAGGATACGGTCGAAAGGCGCATAACTGGGCAATCCCTCGTAGCCATCTCCATAAAAGAATTTAATATTGGGATATTTTTTCAGCAACTCGAACTGTTTATTGCTGTCGAAGAGTTTTTTCTGCCTTTCAATGGTAAAAACCTGTACTCCGGTCTCAGCCAGCACTACGGCCTGGTAAGCACTCCCTGTTCCGATCTCCAGCACTTTTAGAAATGGTTTAAGTTCCAACAATTGCGATTGGTAGGCTACGGTATAAGGCTGACTGATGGTTTGCCCTTCCCCGATCGGAAAAGCCCTGTCCTCATAGGCCTGTTCATCAAAAGCTGAATCTAAAAAAAAATGCCTGGGCACTTCAAGCAGGGCATCCAGTACCCTTTCATCAGTAATACCTTTTGCCTGTATGGCCTGTACTAATTTCTTCCGCATTCCCTTGTGCCTGTATGTATCTTCTGTTGGTCTCATAGTCCCATATCGGCGATCAGGCTGCTGATCTTTTCTACCAGTTCCGCATTCAGCAGGTCAAAATCTTCCTTATTCTTCAGTGGGGCATTTACGCTGAAATAGAATTTAATTTTTGGCTCAGTGCCACTGGGCCTTGCCGAAATACTGGTGCCATCTTCAAGCAGGAACTGCAAAACATTTGACCTTGGAAGTTCCAGCGCTTTCTGTTCACCGGTAAGCAGGTTTTTCTCCAGCTGGAACTCATAATCCCTAATGCAGGCTACTTTGGCACTGCCTATCATAGTTGGAGGATCCTTTCGGTAAGACTCCATCATTTTCGCGATCTGTTGCTGGCCATCCATTCCTTTTTTAGTGATGGAGATCAGGTGTTCTTTATAGAGCCCGTATTCGGCATAAAGATCGATCATCTTCTCAAAAAGACTCCGGCCCTTTTGTTTTTCATAGGCGGCCATTTCGCAAAGCATGGCCACAGCACTGATGCCATCTTTATCACGGATCTTATCTCCTATCATCAGCCCAAAGCTTTCCTCTCCTCCTATAATATAATTCTCAGAACCCTCTTTCTCCCGTATAAGGTCGGCTATCCATTTAAAGCCGGTCAATACCCGGTAACAGGCTACACCATTTTTTTTCGCGATCACGTCCACCATTGGTGTCGTAACGATCGTTGTGACCACCATATCATTTGGCCGGGCGATGCCTTTTGCTTTTCTTGCTTCTATAAGATAGTTGAAGGCCAGCACGGCAGTCTGGTTCCCGTTCATCAGTACCCAATTACCCTCCCTGTCCTTCACGCCGATGGCGATACGGTCCGCGTCAGGATCGGTACCGCAAAGTATATCCGCATCCAGTTCTTTCGCCATTTTAAGTCCAAGGCTCATTGCTTCACTTTCTTCCGGATTTGGATATGCTACTGTGGGAAAATTTCCATCAGGTTCAGCCTGGGCTTCTACGATATGAACATTCTCAAAACCGAAACGCTTTAACACAGGAGGAACCATTTTGATACCTGTTCCATGTATCGGTGTATAAACGATCTTCAGGTCTTTCTGTTTTTCAATGATCTCCGGGTAAACAGAAAGGCTTTTTACCATTTCTATATATTGCTTATCCAGTTCTTCCCCAATGATCGTAATATTAGCTTCCCCTCCACTCCATTTTACTTCATCCACGGAACTGATCTTATCTACCTCCCTGATCACATTTTTATCATGCGGAGGCACTAATTGAGAACCATCGTTCCAGTAGGCCTTATACCCATTATATTCTTTAGGGTTATGTGAAGCGGTGCATACGACCCCGCCCTGGCAACCCAGGGTGCGTATGGCAAAAGAAAGTTCCGGTGTTGGACGCAGTTCTGCAAAAAGGTAAACTTTAATGCCATTGGCAGCAAAAACATTGGCAGCTGTTTCGGCAAAAAAACGACTGTTATTACGGCTGTCATGCGCAATGGCCACTTTTACATTTTCGCCGAAGAATTGTTTCAGGTAATTGGCATAACCCTGTGTGGCCATACCCACCGTGTATTTATTCATCCGGTTGGTGCCTACGCCCATGAGTCCGCGAAGGCCCCCGGTGCCAAATTCCAGGTTCTGGTAAAAAGCGTCTTCCAGGGAAGCTGCATCCTCCTTTTCCAATCTTTTTATCTCGTCCTTTGTAGCCTGGTCAAAATTTCCGGAGAGCCAGCTTTCAATTCGTTGTTTTGTCTGCAGTTCCATATCTATACTTTTTTTCAGCGTGAAAGTTATTGAATTTTAGAAGAGTGGGTAGCGTAAATTTGTATTTTGTTTGGTGCGAAATCTTCTATTAATAATAAGCTTATTCTTCCTTCCTTTTGCCCGGGCGATAGGACAACCCGGACTATCGACCGACACTGATCATTTTTCTCTGGCTGATTCCCTTCCAAAAAATAAAAATACCAGGAACCGTGTTTACCTGGTAACAGCAATAAATGTGGCTGGATACGGGGGTACTATGCTGGGGCTTTATAATGCCTGGTACAAAAACTACCCTCAAACCCATTTTCATTTTTTCAACGACCTGCCCGAATGGAACCAGGTGGATAAAACAGGGCATCTATTCAGTGCCTACCAGGAAAGCCGCGCTTCAACAGGAAGCTGGCGATGGACGGGCATCAGCCGTAAAAATTATACCTGGATCGGCGGAATGAGCGGGGCATTTTATCAAACGGTGATCGAGGTACTGGATGGTTTCTCTGCCGGCTGGGGCTGGAGCTGGGGAGATTTTGGCGCTAATATTTTGGGCAGCGGGTCATTTGTTTCCCAGGAACTGTTATGGAAGGAACAACGGCTGCAATTTAAATTTTCAGCGCATCGAAGATCCTATGGTGATGATGAACTGAACCTTCGCAGTAATGATCTATTTGGAAGTTCATTCGCTGAAAGATCACTGAAAGATTACAATGGACAAACCTATTGGGCATCGGCCAATCTCCGGTCCTTTTTCCCAAGGTCCTCTTTACCCCAGTGGCTTAATCTTTCTATCGGTTATGGCGCGGAAGGTTTATTCGGAGGCAGGCAGAATTATGCGCTGGATGAGAATGGAGCCGTGAAATTCGACCGTCGGGATATTAAAAGAACCAGGCAATGGTATCTTGCACCCGATATTGACCTGACCCGGATCAAAACCCGGAGCAAAACTATAAAAACCATTTTATCGCTTTTGAACGCGGTAAAATGTCCTATGCCTGCCATGGAATTATCAAATGGTAAACTAAGGTTCCACGGACTTTATTTCTAGGCTGGTTAATCCTTAATTTAGCGAAGCAATTCAAATTTATGCTGATCCTTCAACAAGTCATTTTCGCCGTTCTCTGCGCATGCTCGGTCTGGCTGTTCGCAAAAAAAGTCAGGTCCATCAGCCGGAACATCCATCTTGGCAGGAAAGAACCCTTCAATGGCTCTTCGGCCTTAGCATGGAAAAATGTTTTAATGCTTGCTTTTGGACAAAAGAAAATGTTCAGGAAACCAATGGTGGCCCTGCTTCATTTTTTTGTTTATGCAGGATTCGTGATCATTAATATCGAGATACTGGAGATCATACTGGATGGGCTTACGGGCAAGCACCGGCTTTTTGCCCAACCACTTGGAGATATCTATGTATTTCTGATCAATTCTTTTGAGATACTGGCTTTTTCTGTACTCCTGGCCTGCGTTGTATTCCTTGTACGCAGAAACCTATGGAAGGTGAAACGTGTATCCAGTGGAAATAAGGAATTGGCTGGCTGGCCAAAAACTGATGCAAATCTTATTCTGGTTACCGAGATCGTGCTGATGTCTTTATTTCTGCTAATGAATGCCAGTGATACTTTATTGCAATCGAAAGGCGCAGAACATTATTCCCTGCATCCTACCGGAAACTTTCTCCTTTCTCAATATTTACAACCAGTATTAAGCGGTTGGAGTGAGTCAACCCTTATTGGTTTGGAAAGATCGGCCTGGTGGTTACATATTGCGGGCATATTCGCTTTCCTGAATTACCTGCCTTATTCAAAACACCTCCATATCATCCTTGCTTTTCCAAATACTTATTATGCCCGGCAAACTCCTTTGGGAGAAATGGAGAACATGCCTTCTGTACAACAGGAAGTGCTTTATGCTATGCAACCTGAACTGGCTCCCACAGATGCAGCGGCTCCAGCCCGTTTTGGTGCCAAAGATGTGATGGACCTTAGCTGGAAGAATCTGATGGACGCCTATAGCTGTACAGAATGCGGCAGATGCACCGCGGCCTGCCCGGCAAACCTGACGGGAAAATTATTATCCCCCCGTAAGATCATGATGGATACCCGCGACAGGCTGGAGGAAGTGGGAAAGAACATTGAAAAAAATGGGTCCTTTGTGGAAGATGGCAAGAGTTTACTTCATGATCGCATCAGTACTGAAGAATTAAGAGCCTGCACCACCTGCAATGCCTGTGTACAGGAATGCCCTGTTGCCATAAGTCCTCTTTCCATTATCCTGCAGCTGAGAAGATACCTGATCATGGAAGAAAGCAATTCTCCCCAGGAATGGGCCGGTATGTTTGGGAACGTGGAAAATAATTTTGCCCCCTGGAAGTTCAGCCCGGAGGAAAGAGATGCCTGGGTCCAATAAAAAATGGATCAGTTGTCTTGAGAACCGGGATCGTTTTCTTCCAGGATGATATCCGTGATCCCTTTTTCCATGGGTAATTCAATTTTCTCAGGGTGGGCCAGTTTTTCCACTGCATCTTTTCTTCTCAGCATCTGTATTACCTGTATAATAGCAGTAACCGTGAATATCCCCCCTATCACCCATTGAAATACATCCTGGTTATCGTTGATCTTATTAGCGATAAGTTGCCCGCCCAGGATAAACAGGCAATTACCAAAAAATGTACCCACGCCAATACCGAAAATATATGTGTTATAGTGATGGTTCACTGGCAATAAAACTTTCTTAGTGAACAGCACTGTACTCCAGCCCAGCCAAAAAGGAAATTGAGCGGGACTGATGGCGCACATGAATACACCCAGCCAGAATTTAGGAAGGCTGCTGCTGAGCACCGCGTTCCGGTGCATTTCCGGATGCATTGCGCCGTAAAAACTGGAAACGGCCAGAGCCAGTACGATCACCAGGGTAACATACTCCAGCACTTTCAATACTCTTGTCTGGCTCCTTATCCAGTTCAAAGCTACCAGCGAGATACGCACATAGACCATCTCTATGATCAGTGAACCAATGGAGAACCACATGGCCGCTTCAATGCCATCAGAAACGGAGATCTGCATGGCCGCTACGTTCAGCGTAGCCAGCGGCAGCGAACCCAGGAAACTGATCAGCATGCCCACCAGGAATATTTTTACCAGGCCCTTCAATTGTTTTCAGTTGAAAGATTAATCATATTTCTCCAGGAGTTCAAAATGTTTTTTCGAGGATCTCAGGAAACGGTAGCCTTTCATGAACGACCAATAGGGCACTCCCATTTTGTGATTATACCTGCTGATCCTGGAAAGCGCCCTCCAATGCTGAAGAATGACTCCATATGCGCTGGATAATTTCATGCCGCAATCATAAATATGGTTTGGCTCAGCCCCGCAGCCATTGAATTCAAGGATAACAAAATTCCTGCCTTTTTTCAGGTCCTCAATGGAACTGGTTTTAATATCATAACGGCCATAATAGAACTGGTTGGTATAATGGCTGAGTTCATCAAAAACCCTGTGCAGGTCTGCATCTATCTCTTTATGAAGGTTGGTGAAATGGGCGCCTCGGTTGTGATTGCCTGCATAGGATAAATAAAATATCTCACCCTGGGGAAGAACCCGCTCGAACCGATGTCCATGGCGGTGTTCCATTTCTTCCATCCTGTATTTTGCCCTGGGATGATCCTGGATCAGCGACCTGAGATCTGATAGGCCATCGCCTGTAACCTGCAATAATTCTTTATCAATAAAACCGCTCACTACCCCATTTTTTTCCCAGGGATAGCGGTAATAAAAAACACTGACCTCCACAGGAAGGGTCACCAGGTCCTGCACAATATATTCAACAGGGATCTTTTCATGGTATTTCTCCAGCTGTTGCCAATCGCTGATTCGGCGGAAAAGAATGCCCTTCATTCCTATATCGGGTTTTACGATAAAAGGAAACTGAAAGCCTGCCTCGGATATTTTTTTCTTCACTTCATCAAAGGGAAGGTCATGCAAGATATAAGTGGTACGGGGTATCAGGTGTACGGGTAGCTGGTCATACATTTCCTTTTTACCTTCTCCTTCAAATCCACCAAAAGTGATGGTTGGATTAGAGGCGCTGAAGAACCAGAACGAGCCGTTCCGGATACAATGCCAAAGCCAGACAAAACTGATAGGAAAATAAAGCAGGTAAAAATTCCAGCGTTCCCAGTTAGTAAGTCGTTGATAGAATTTCTTCATCAGAATAAAGCCTGTTATTGGCGGCAAGTTATCTTATTTATCGGTATTTTGCCATTCAAATCAATGCCTTCATGCAGGTAAGAACCATGGCTTCAATGATGGCGGATGGCGAGCAACCGGAAATTCTTTTTTGGGTTGGTTGCGCCGGAAGTTTTGATCAGCGAGCCCAGCAGATCACACGGGCCTTTGCCGCTATTCTTAATAAAACAGGGATCCGTTTCGCTATTTTAGGAAAGGAAGAAATGTGTACCGGTGACCCGGTGCGAAGAGCGGGAAATGAATTCATGTTCCAGATGATGGCCTGGCAGAACATCCAGTTACTAAACAATTACCAGGTAAAAAAAATAGTAACAGCCTGCCCGCATTGCTTTAATATTTTAAAGAATGAATATCCTGCTCTTGGTGGAAATTATGAAGTGATCCATCATAGCAGCCTGCTTCAGCAATTAATTGATGAAGGCCGTATCCGTTTAAAGGAAGGCGGAAATTTCAAAGGCAAAAAGATCACCTACCACGATAGTTGCTACCTGGGCCGTGCCAATAATATTTATGAAGCGCCCCGGAAAGTTCTCGAGGCCCTGGATGCGGAACTGGTGGAAATGAAAAGATGCAAAAGCAATGGCCTCTGTTGCGGGGCCGGTGGCGCCCAGATGTTCAAAGAAGAAGAACCTGGCAACGTTCGGATCAACATTGAGCGCACGCATGAAGCCATAGAGACCGGGGCTACCACCATAGCCGCCGCCTGCCCTTTCTGTAATACCATGATGACGGATGGGGTGAAACTGGCAGATAAGGAATCATCTGTTAAAGTCCTTGATATTGCCGAGATCATAGAAAAGGAAATGGAATGATCTTTACCTTTGTCCTATGAATTTGGAATATAAACACCTGCTCGACCCCGGTTTTCATCCTTCCTCCCGTGTCTGGATCTATCAAAGCAGCCGCCTGTTCAGCCTTTCTGAAGCGCTGGAAATTGAAGGCGTTTTGCAGCAATTCCAAGGCCAATGGAAGTCGCATGGCGCAGATGTTAAAAATGAACTTCATCTTTTTTTCGGCCAATTCATCGTATTCATTGCAGACGAGACCTCCACTACCGTAGGTGGTTGCAGTACCGATAGCTCAGTAAGGATGGTAAAGGAAATAGAGAAAAAATACGGGGTGAATATGTTCGACCGACAGACCCTGGCATTCCTTATCAACGATAAAGTGCAATTATTGCCAATGGCGCAGGTGCCTTACGCCTTGGGAAAAGGATTCCTTAGACCGGACAGTTTATACTTCAATAACCTGGTCTCCACAAAAAAAGAGCTGGAAGAAAAATGGCTGATACCCGTTTCTGAAAGCTGGCTGGCCGGCAGGTTCTCGGAGATCATTTCGGCCTGACTGTTTTCAATAATGGCTTCTTTGCTGTTTTGTTGAAATTATAGGCAACACTGAGGCGGTAATTCCTGGTCCTTGTGGTACTGTAACTTTCCGCCGTAAAATTTGTGCCATAGGTGAAGTTGCGATTCTGCTGCTGCACAAATGGATCAATACTGTTCACCGTTACCGTTAACTTTTTATGGAAGAACTTTCTTTGCACGCCAAGGTTCATACTGCTGGTCCAGCGGGCATAACCCTGGGGATTGGCAAAACGGTTGAAGTTGATGCTGCCGGTAATGTTCCAGAGATCAGTGGGTGTAAAAATAGAATTGACATTGGAAGTGAATGAACCACCGTTCCGGAATTTCCTAACACTTCTGTCGAATGCGCTGTATTCATTATAGGTATAACTGGTGCTCCAGTTCAACTTTATTTTCTTTGAAATGGTAAATCCATTCCAGCTACTGATCTCATATTCTTTCCTTCCGCTGATATTTTCCCAGGTGATCTGTGTCTTGCCATCAGGTAAGAGCGTACGTACCTGGCTGAATATATCTTCCACTTTATTAAAGCCCATTCCCAGGTTCAGGAAATATTTTGATTTGTTCCTTGCAAAGACAAGGTCAAAATTATGGGCGGTAGAGGCTGTCAGTTTCTCATTTCCAAAGCGAATATTGTACGGATCGGAAAAATCAATGGTAGGATTCAGTTCATTTATTCCCGGCCGGCGTATGCTGCGCTTATAGGCCATCGTGATACTCAGTTTTTCTTTCCAGGTCTTGTTTAAATTAAAGAATGGAAGCAGGGTCCAGTAATTATTCTTTACATCGCGGTTATCTTTCAGCAATTCAAACCAGATCATGGTATGTTCCGCATTCAGACCGACAGTAACGCTGAACTGCACACCGAGCAATTGCCTCAGGGAGGCCCGGTAATTATTCACTGTTTGGTGAAACCAGAAATCATTGCTCAGAAGATCCAATGGCAGCATATTGCCTTCCGGTTTCTTTTTATAACTGGCGTCAACATTCACATGGTTATTGCTTCGATTATATCCGGAACCGAATGAAAGATTGGTCTTTGATTTTACCAGGAGGCGGTCATAATTCAATTGAATGTTTTGCCCGTTGGTCCTGTTATCCGTCAGCTGCTCCTGAACGGAATCAGTAGTGGGGTTCAACAGGGGGTCATAATATTGCTGGAAAAAATCCCGGTCGCCGCCATTGGCGGAAAAATTATAACTGCTGATGAATCGCAGGGTCTCGCCAGGTCTTCCCTTCCAGGTATAGGTCAGGCTTAAAGAAGGGCTATAGGTATGCCCGGTGGAGGTTATATCACGCGAACTGTATTTCCAGAGTTGACCATTCCTGTTGATATTGGTATAGCGGGTACTGCTGGAATTATTATAGTCGTTCTGGTTATAGGATGCGACGAAATTCAGGATATTGTTCTTATTCAGGTCAAGATCCATATTAAAACGGAAATTCGGCCTGGTGTTCCTGTTCAGGAAATCATTGGTAGTATTGAAATAGTTAGAGGAGTCGGTGTAAATATTTTGCCTGGTAGAATACCCATTTCCTTTCAACCGGTTCAAACCGGCACCGCCTGTTATCGTAATAGCCAGGCCTTTCTTCCGGTAATTGAAACTTCCGTTGATGCTGGCCTCCCCTCTTGTTCCGCCGGAGATATTGATCCTGCCGCTTTTCCCCACTTTTCCTTTTTTTGTCACGATATTGATCACTCCTCCCTGCTCATTGGCATACTGTGGCGGAGGGTTGGTCATCACTTCGATCTTTTCAATGGATGAGCCGGGCATGGATTCCAGCAGGTCCTGTAATTGCTGCAGGTTCAGCTCTACTGGTTTATCATCTATGAGGATCTTTGGTTCTTTTCCCCTGACTGTTATTTTACCATCCGAATTTTTGGCTACCAGCGGAACATTATTCAGCAGATCACTGGCATTGCTTCCTGCTGCAAGCGCAGATTCTCCTGCATTAAAAGTAATATTCCCATCCTTGGATTGAATCAGCGGTTTTTCCGCATAGACGATCACTTCATCCAGTTGCTCGCTTTGCTTCGATTTCATCAGCAGATCATTCAGATTGAAATCAAAACGTTCAGTCCTGAATGAAATGGAATCCAGGTAAAGGGTTTGCAGGCCTACATAACTTAACCGAAGGCGATAAAGGCCGAAAGGAATATTTGTGAGGGTGAATGATCCGTCCTGGTCAGAGCTGCCGGAAATTTTCCGTGTACTGTCATTCATCAGCATCAGGTCCACAGAGGCCCCCACCACTGCTTTCTTCGACTCGTCGAGCACTGTGCCGGTGATCACTCCTGGGTCCTTAGCCTGTGAAAACGCTGTTTGCATCAGGCCAAAAAACAGTAAAAAGACTAAAGAATTTTTCAATACGTAGTTTGGACGATAAAGTTAAGTTTTGCTTGCTTATAAACGTAACTAATTGGATGAATGGAAATTAGAAATATGTGTTGACATAAAAGAACTGACAACCTGTCGCAAATACCCCTGTTTTGTTTTATATTTGTCCTCCCAATCTTATAAAACAGAATAAGAGTTTACGTATGCTGGATCTAGTGAATGATAAGGTACAGGATGAGTCGAGGCAGGGAGAGGCCTATGCGCCATTTCAGCTGGACCCGAATCAATACCAGAAGAGATTTTATATTGAAAGTTATGGTTGCCAGATGAATTTCGCCGATAGCGAGAT
The DNA here is from genome assembly GCA_016720565.1 of Chitinophagaceae bacterium. Classification (GTDB taxonomy): domain Bacteria; phylum Bacteroidota; class Bacteroidia; order Chitinophagales; family Chitinophagaceae; genus JJ008. Next base: position 811,275 of record JADKKJ010000001.1, on the reverse strand, counting down.
CGTAGCCTCCATTCTTAACCAGGAAGGTTTTGGCGCTACCAGGAACCTGGAAGAAGCGGACCTTATCCTGATCAATACCTGTTCGATACGGGAGAAGGCGGAACTGACCGTTCGAAAAAGGCTTACTGAATTCAGGAAACTGAAAAGAAATAAAAAAGGCGTGCTGGTGGGAGTTTTAGGATGTATGGCGGAAAGGTTGAAGGCCCAGCTGCTGGAAGAAGAGAAACTGGTGGATATGGTGGTAGGTCCGGATGCCTATCGCGCCCTGCCTGGTTTAATAATGGAAGCAGAGACCGGACAAAAAGCCGTGAATGTATTGCTGAGCCGCGATGAGACCTATGCCGATATCTCCCCGGTACGATTAGACAGCAATGGGGTAAGCGCCTACGTTTCCATTATGCGCGGCTGCAATAATATGTGTTCGTTCTGTGTGGTTCCTTTTACAAGGGGAAGAGAAAGAAGCCGTGATATGAATTCTATTGTGAGCGAATGCCGCGACCTTTTTGAAAAAGGATTTCGCGAGGTCACGCTCCTGGGCCAGAATGTAGATAGCTATTATTATACCGATGAAGGGAATAACGCCGTGAACTTTGCTCAACTGCTGAATACAGTGGCAGGCATCTCTCCTCTTTTAAGAGTGAGATTTTCTACTTCCCATCCTAAGGATATAACAGATGAGGTGCTGTATGTTATGGCGGCGCATCATAACATCTGTAAGTATATCCATTTACCGGTGCAAAGCGGCTCCAACCGGGTATTGCAACTAATGAACAGAACCTATACCCGTGAATGGTATAAAGCCAGGGTGGAATCCATATGGAAGATCCTTCCGGATTGTGGGATCAGCGCTGATATCATTGCCGGATTCTGTACAGAAACAGAGGAAGATCACCAGCAGACGCTGGAGATAATGGAATTCAGCAAATACGATTACAGCTACATGTTCTTTTACAGCGAAAGACCTGGAACACTTGCCCAGCGTCGTTTTAAAGATGATGTGCCCGAAGAAGTAAAGAAGAGAAGGCTGGCGGAGATCGTACAGGTACAGAACCGCCTATCCTTTGAAAGCAACCTGAAAGATATTGGAACCACCTGCGAAGTATTGATCGAAGGTGACAGCCGTAAAACTGATAAGGATTGGAAGGGAAGGAACTCAAGAAATAAAGTGGTGGTGTTTCCAAAACTGGACCATGACCTGAAAAAAGGTGATTATGTAACTGTAAAGATCTCCGAGTGTACACAGGGAACTTTGCTGGGACATATTGTGAAGTAATAAAAAAGAAAAATGGACATTCAAAGTATTAAGAACCGGTTTGGCATCATAGGCAATTCGCCTGCGCTGAATTATGCACTGCAGGTAGCAGTACAGGTGGCCAGTACCGACCTAACCGTTTTGATCAATGGAGAAAGCGGTGTGGGCAAAGAAGTATTCTCTTCAATCATTCACGCCTTATCCTCCAGGAAACATAATCCATTTATTGCCGTTAACTGCGGAGCCATTCCGGAGGGAACCATTGATTCAGAATTATTTGGTCATGAGAAGGGGTCTTTTACCGGGGCCGCTGAAGCAAGAAAAGGATATTTCGAAACAGTGAACAGCGGTACCATTTTCCTGGATGAGATCGGTGAACTTCCATTAGGCACACAGGCCAGGTTACTTCGCGTATTAGAGACCGGTGAATATATCCGTGTGGGCTCATCCAAGGTACAGAAAACAGATGTACGGGTAATAGCTGCCACTAATAAAGACCTTTTACAATTAGTAGAGACCGGAAGGTTCAGGGAAGACCTGTATTACCGGTTAAGTACAGTGCCCATACGCGTGCCGGCCCTGCACGACCGTCCGGAGGATATACATTTGCTGTTCCGGAAATTCGCAGCCGATTTCGCCAACAAATACAAAACAGCCCCTGTTCACCTGGATGAAGAAGCTAAACAACTCTTAATAAATTATCCATGGGCAGGAAATGTACGGGAACTTAAGAATATTGCAGAACAGATCTCGGTACTTGCTCCCGATAAACTGATCACAGCGAAAGAACTTAAGAAATACCTGCAGCCCTATTCCAGTAACAGGATGCCTGTACTGGCAGGACATAAATCGGTACCTGGCCCTGAATTCACCAATGAAAGGGAGATCCTTTACAAATTATTTTTCGATATGAAAAAGGATGTGACCGAACTTAAGAAGATGTTTGTGGAGATCCTTCAGAATCCAAGCCTGGCGGCACAGCATCCTGGTTTTATGAATGAATTGCAGGAAACGGAGAATTACCGGCTGAAAAATGGAAATGGCACAGAGAATAATAACCTCAGTCCAATGAGGGTGCAAACGCAGTTACCTGCCGGCCAGCCGGTGATCATGAATAACGAAATTCACGATCATGTAGAAGTGGAAGAAAGCCTTAACATCATGGATAAGGAAAAAGAACTGATCATTAAGGCGCTTAAAAAACACAAAAGCAAAAGAAAAGATGCCGCTATGGACCTGGGCATCAGCGAAAGAACGTTATACCGCAAGCTAAAGGAATATGATATTGAAGAATAATCTTAAGGATCTACGTATAAAAAAAAATACCGTATTCAGCGGGAAACAGGTCGTTTTTTCCCTGCTGCTGGGTATGATTGTGCTCGTTTTTGTATGGACAGGTACCAGTGGTTGCGGTGTATATAAATTTAATGAAGCAACTGTTCCCGACAGCATTAAGACGGTAAAAGTGCTTTACATAGAGAACAAGGCTCGTTATATCAATCCCCAGTTAAGTCCAAGGTTATCTGATAAATTAAGACAGAAGATCATATCGCAGACCCGGCTAACACAGACCAATAATGACAATGTAGATTGGGAGATCTCCGGCACGATCACTGATTATAGTTTCTCCACTTCGGCGATCTCCAACCAGCAGGTGGTAAATAACCGTCTTACGGTGAGTGTACATATCATTCTTAATGACCACAAGGCTGACAAGACCACAGAATACGATGTGACGAGGAACTTTGAATTTAAGGGGGATCTTTCATTTCAGCAGGCCGAGAACCAGTTAGGCGATGAGATGATCAGGACACTAACGGATGAAATTTTCAACCGGTTATTCTCCAACTGGTAATATCCGACTATATTGTAATTATGAATGCGAGGATCGACCAATTAGTAAGAACATTATTGCAAAAAGATACGCTTGAGCAGTGCAGCCTCGGTGAACTGCGTGACTATGCCAGCCGTTTCCCCTATTTTGGCGCGGCCCAATTATTACTGACAAAAAAATTGCAATCCGAGAACAGTGAGGAATATACCGAGCACCTGAAACGGACCTATAGTTTTTTCCATAATCCTTTATGGGTGGAGACAATTTTGGAAGATAAAGGGAATGCAGCGATTGAAATGGCTGAGATCGTTACCAACCAGGAAAATGAACCTGAGCCTATTGAAACAATTCCCGCGCTGGAAGTAAAGACCATTGGACTGGAACCCATGCCCCTGTCTTCATCCAAGGAAGAGCTTTTATTTGAACCCTTTCATACGGTGGATTATTTCGCTTCCCAGGGTATCAAACTCAAAGAAGAGGAGAAGCCACAGGATAAGTTTGGCCAGCAATTGCTGAGTTTTACCGAATGGTTGAAAACTCTTCGAAAAACGCCCCCTTCTGAGGCCGGCACCCAGGTTCCCGCGCTGGCAGAAAAAAAAGTGGAAGAACTGGCGGAAACCTCACTGAGCGAGAAACAGGTGGTAACAGAGGCTATGGCGGAGGTTTGGGAAAAACAGGGAAATCACTCCAAAGCCATTGATATATACCAGAAATTAAGTTTGCTCGAACCCGCTAAAAGCGCTTATTTTGCAGCCAAAATCGACGCATTAAAGAAATAAGAACATGACTACCATTTTCATCATACTGATCGTTATCTGCTCTGTGGCACTTGGACTTATCGTATTGGTTCAGAACCCTAAAGGTGGCGGATTGGCCGGAAATATTGCCGGTTTCAGCAACCAGTTCATGGGTGTAAAACAAACCACTGATGTACTGGAAAAAGGAACCTGGATCTTTGCCGGCCTTATTGCCGCTTTGAGCCTTTTTTCCGTGGTATTTATTTCAAAGACCGGCCCAAGCGCTGGATCCGGTGTTCCAGACAGGACAAATGAGACACGTAATGCGCCGATCCCAACAGTTCCTAATAATACAGCACCTGCCCCTACTGTTCCCGTTACGCCTGCAGGTAAGTAATAGCAAAAAATAATTTTAAGCCCCGGTATCCGGGGCTTTTTTTGTTTAGGCCATTCCCTGAATTCTTTGTGTAAATTGCAATAACAGATCCACTCCATGCGAAAATTCCTTCTGATCAGTTTCCTTCTTATCGTATTGCTGGCAGGTTATTTTGCCTATAATTTTTTCAGGCCCGCTGTTTATAAGGGAGATACTGACGGGCAATACCTCTACATCCGTACAGGAGATGATATGGCCAGTTTAAGGAAGAACCTGGACGACCAGCATTATATCCATGGAGGAGGGTTCAACCTCGTATCAAATATCCTCGGTTTTAAAAAGCCCCGTCCCGGAAGATATAAAATAACCAATGGCATGAGCATTTTCAGGCTGGTGCGCATGCTCAGGAATGGAGCGCAGTCACCGGTCCGAATGGTGATAATAAGGGAAAGGACCAGAGAAACTTTCGCTGGTAAATTTGGGAAGGGGAAAAAATTTGATACCGAATTCGACTCCCTTCAAATGATCCGTTTCCTGAATAACCCCGATTCACTTCTGAAATATGACCTCGATACCAATACAGTGATGGCCGTAATTATGCCACTCACCTATGAGACCAATTGGAACAGCAGCCCTTCAAGGGTATTCAAACAATTTCATACCGCCTATAAGAACTTCTGGAACAAAGAAAGGATGAGGAAATGCACAGAGATAGGCTATGACCCCATACAGGTGACCACTATCGCCTCTATTGTTGATGAGGAAACCAACCTGAAGGAAGATAAGTACAAGATCGCAAGTACTTACCTTAACCGACTTCGTATCGGAATGAAATTACAGGCAGATCCAACCGTTAAATACGCATTGAAAGACTTTGGTTTAAGAAGGATACTTCATAAACATCTTGAGGTCAATTCCCCCTATAATACTTACCTGAATAGCGGCCTTCCACCCGGTCCGATCTGTACCCCATCCCCTGAGTCAATAGATGCTGTATTGGATGCCCCGGCTACCGATTACCTGTATTTTGTGGCCAGCGACCGGTTTGATGGCAGTAGTGTATTCAGCAGCAATCTCGACGATCACCAGAAACTTGCCCGTCAATATCAAAAGGCCCTGGATGTTCGGTTCGATTCCATTAATAAAGCCAGATCCATAAAATGAGCCCGATCCCAAAAATAGGTGTTGCGGTCCTTCGATTCTGGCCTGTTAGATTGCTTATTCATAAAAGCAAGATCACTTCCCTGCCTGGTTTCAGGGGCATCCCTATTTATGATGTAGTTCAATTCTTCTTTGGCCAGGTAAAGACCGTGGGAATGACCGAAAGGGCATCGGCCATTGCCTATAATTTTTTTATGGCCATTCCCGCTTTCCTGATCTTTTTGTTTACCCTGGTACCCCTGTTGCCTATCTCGCGCCAGTTTGAACAGGAATTATATAGCCTGATCAGGGATGTGATACCCGGAGAAAAAAACAATTCCTACCTGATACAGTTCCTTAAAGATTTTATCAACAAACCAAGAACCGGTTTATTATCACTCGGTTTTTTACTATCCATGTTTTTTTCTTCCAATGCAGTAATGGGCATCATGCGTTCATTCGATAAGAATTATATCGGTTTCCGCAAAAGAAAAGAATACCAGAAGCGGGGTGCTGCACTTAAGATCACCCTGGTTCTGTTCATTCTTTTCCTCTCCTCGATCCTGCTGCTGATCGCACAGGGCCAGGTGTTAAGCTGGATAGGTATTCGCAGCGCTACAGTGCGAAACATCATTTCTAATGTGCGCTGGGTCGTGATAATGCTGCTTTTCTTCGCTTCTATTTCCTACATCTACCGCCATGCCCCGGCTGTACATAAAAAATGGAGGCTGATCAATCCGGGTTCCATTCTGGCCACTTTCCTAATGATTATTTGCACCCTGGGTTTTACCTGGTATGTTAATCATTTCGGGCAGTTTAACCAGCTATATGGGTCCATTGGCACCGTGCTTATCCTTATGATCCTCATTTTTTTCAATTCCCTGGTACTGCTGATCGGCTTTGAGCTCAATGTTAGTATCTCCTCCCTTAAAAAGATCGCAGATGAGCGGATTCACGGGGAGGAAGGTGAACAGGGGATAATGGCATGAAAGAAGGTTGAGAGGTTGAGGGGTTTATAAAAGGGATTTTGTAAATTCATTATTGAATTAAGTACATAAATAAAAATAATCAGACATGAAAAAGATATTCGGCATTTTACCTCTTGCGATACTTGGTCTTTTCCTTTCGGGTCATAGCGGCATCCTTCCTATTGGCGCGCCGATTCCAAATCCGGAAGTGAAAATGAAAGATATTTCCGGAAAGGATATTTCCTTTAAGGATGCCATGCAAAAAAATGGGTTGCTGGTGATGTTCAGCTGCAATACATGCCCGATAGTGAAAAGGTACCAGACCCGCAGCAATGAACTCTGCAAATACGCCACGCAAAAACAGGTGGGTGTGATCCTGCTTAATTCAAATGAAGCTTACCGGGATAATGGAGATTCTTACGAAGACAGCAAAGCATACGGCCAGCAGAATAAATATACCTGGCATTATGTGATGGATGAGCAGTCGAAAATGGCGGATGCTTTCGGTGCCAACCGAACACCGGAGATCTTTTTATTCAACAGCGATGGCAAACTGGTGTACCATGGCGCTATTGATGATAATTCCGACAGCGAAGATGGGGTGACCAGACGCCACGCGCAGATAGCTATTGATGAACTGGTTGGAGGAAAAGATATCAGCACTAAGGAGACAAGATCAGTGGGGTGTACCATTAAAAGGAAAAGCTGATACTGCTGTAATTTGATCAGGAAAATTATTTTATGGAATTTTTAAGAAGCGGCATCTAAACCGAAACCGCTCATTATGCTTAAAAACCAAAACCTCCTGCGGCTCCTGAGTATCGTTTTCATAGTACTGATAGGATATGCCCTTGCTAAAGCATTTTATATTGGAAGTTTTATGGGAATCGTTCTGGCACTCGTAAGTCTGGGTGCCATCCTGTATTTCTTTTTTACACTGAACAGCCTCCACAAAGAAATGGAAAAGAACCGTGCCTATTGATGAATAGTGCGGTGGATCAGGTCATTCAATTCAGTCTCTTTTAATTGCTCTTCCCTGAAAAGGCGGAAACGGGTGGCATTATTGATAAACAGGCTGGAAGGAATTGAACCACTCCAGGAGGAATCGATACGGGGACAGAAATAATCGGCCCTGGTCTCATTCAGCCAATATATAGTGGAACTGAATTTTCTTTTTAAGGCCATTGACACTATTCCATCAGGAAAGGCTTCTTTAAAATCTAGGCTCACCAATATAAGCTGGATACTGTCTTTATGAGCTGCCACCTGCTTTTCAAAATAAGGGATCTCTTCTATACAGGGAATACACCAGGTTGCCCAGAAATTAACGATCAATGGCTTTTTGCTTTCGCTGATCAGTTTTTCAAGTTCGGTGACCTTCACCGCTTTTATATTCTGGCACATGCCGGCAAGACCGGAAAAAAGCAAAAGGCAGAGAAGGCTTGATCTCATATTCATTTTTTTCAGATATCGTCACAGGAATCATATCCTTTATCCAGACTCCATTCCTGCAGTAAGCGTTGCTTCATTTCATGGCCCATATTATGCCGGTTATAATGCCCGGCTGAATTTTTCTGCCGGTAAGCCTCATATAATGTGACTGCGCAGGCTACAGAGATATTCAGCGAACGAATGATCCCCACCTGGGGAATAATGAAATTCCCATCTGCTAATCCGCGGATCTCTTCGCTAACGCCATGATGTTCATTTCCAAATACCAGGGCGATCGGTTGGGTCATATTGATATCATACAGCCCGACCGCATCACTGCTGAGATGAGTGGTAAGTATCTTCTCATATTTTTTCCGCAGCTCCGTGAAACAAGCCTGCGCATCGGTGAACTGGTGAATGGTCAGCCATTTTGCTGCGCTCGATGAACTGCGGGCTCCCCATTTCTTATGGGGCGGAATACGATTGTTCAAAATATATATTTCCTGAATGCCAACTGCATCGCAGGTGCGCATTACGGCGGAAACATTATGCGGATCAAAAACATTCTCCAGTACCACCGTTAGATCAGGTTGTCTTTTATCCAAAACATTGGTCAGTTTTTCCCTTCTTTCCGGTGTCATGCAGGTGGCCGTTTAGCTTGCAAACTTCGGTAAATTAAGTATATTTAGAAATGGCTATTCAGCCTGAAATAATGCCTGCATATGAAATACACCCCTGTTCAGAATTATATAAACGGGAAATTCGTGGATCCCTCCGGTTCCAGAAAAATAGATCTGATCTCCCCTCTTGATGGCAACTTGCTTTCCACTGTTCCTCTTTCCCCTGCTGGCGATCTGGATACAGCAGTAAAGGCTGCTAAAGCTGCATTCCCTTCCTGGAGTCGTATGCCCATCAAGGAAAGGGTGCAGGTCTTTTTTCGGTATAAGACACTTCTTGAAAGAGACATGAAAGAACTGGCGCTTTTATGCAGTGAAGAAAATGGCAAGACCTATAATGAATCAGTGGCTGAAATTGAAAAATGCATCGAGCTAACTGAGTTCGCTACCTCCCTGCCCCAGTTGATAACAGGTGAAGTATTAGAAGTTAGTAAAGGGGTTGAATGCCGGACAGAACAAGTACCCCTGGGTGTGGTGGCCTCCATTGTGCCATTTAATTTTCCGGCTATGGTCCCCAACTGGACCATACCCAATGCCCTGGCCCTGGGAAATTGTATGATCCTGAAACCTTCTGAAAAGGTTCCCCTAAGTTGCGCAAGACTGGCCCTGCTTTTAAAAGAAGCCGGTTTGCCGGATGGTGTCTTCAATATTGTAAATGGCGATAGCGAGATCGTAAATGCCATCTGTGATCATCCGGGCATAGAGGCCGTATCGTTCGTTGGATCCACCAAAGTGGCTAAGATCGTTTACCAAAGGGCTACCCAGCATTTAAAAAGAGCATTGGCCCTTGGTGGGGCAAAAAACCATTTAATGGTATTACCCGATGCAAAAACGGATATGACCGCACAAAATGTGGCTGCCAGCATGAGTGGTTGCGCCGGGCAACGTTGTATGGCAGCCAGCGCCATGGTAGCCGTTGGCGATGTGGATCATATCATCGCAAAGATCTGCGAGGAGGTCAAAAAGATCATTCCGGGTGAGAATCTTGGCGCCGTGATCAATAAAGAATCGCAGCAAAGAATAGAATCCTATATCACCCAGGCAGAGAAAGATGGAGCCCGCATTCTCGTAGACGGAAGGAATACTGTTGTAAAGGGGAAAGAAAAAGGAACCTATGTAGGACCAACCGTGATCGATCATGTAACGCCGGATATGTCGGTAGCAAAAGAAGAGATCTTCGGTCCGGTGATCTCAATACTACGTACAAAAACAGTGGATGAGGCCCTGGCCATAGAAAACGCAAATCCCTATGGAAATGCCGCCTCTGTATTCACTCAGAATGGCGGAATAGCGCGCTATATCATCGACCATGCCAGTGCCGGAATGATAGGAGTGAATGTGGGTGTGCCGGTGCCAAGGGAACCTTTCTCTTTTGGAGGATGGAATGAAAGTAAGTTCGGAGTAGGCGATATAACCGGAAAAAGTTCGATCGGTTTCTGGACCAAAATAAAAAAATCAACTACCAAATGGAACCCTGAAGCGGGGGTGAATTGGATGAGCTGATTAGAATACAAGATTAGGGATTAGAGATTAGGGCCTGCCTGAAGACAGTACCGAATAAATTGCTAATAATTCAAAAAAGGATCATGGAAGCGAAAACAATTACTGAATCGCAGGAAATAATACAGGATAACCTGGACCATACATTATTCTCCTGGAGCAGGCAAAAAGGCATTACGCCATTGGCAATAAAACATGCAGAAGGTATTTACCTGTATGATTATGAGGGGAACCGCCATATTGATTTTTCTTCAGGGCTCATGAATGTAAATATTGGTCATGGCAACCAGCGTGTAACAGAAGCGGTGATAAAACAAATGAGAGAAGTGGCCTATGTCACACCAAGCTGTGTGACCAGAGTAAGAGGTGAACTGGGAAAGAAACTGGCGGAGATCTGTCCGGGTGACCTGAACAAAGCTTTTTTTACTTTATGTGGAGCCACCTCCATTGAAAATGCGATCAAGCTGGCAAGGCTATATACCGGCCGACATAAGATCCTCGCGCGCTACCAATCCTATCATGGCGCCTCTATTGGTGCCATGAGCGCCAGCGGAGATCCCCGGAGGATCCCGGTTGATTCCCAGCAGGCGCCCAATTTCATTCACTTCGATCTTCCCTATGCGTATCGTTTTGAATACGGAGAAGAAAACCTGTTGGATTTTTCTGTTCGATCAATGGAAAAACAGATTGCTTATGAAGGTCCCGGTACAATTGCCGCTATTTTACTGGAAGGGCAATCCGGATCCTCCGGTTGTTTTCTTTATCCCGATGGATATCTGAAAGCAGTGAGGGAACTCTGCGATAAGCATGGCATTTTACTGATCATTGATGAAGTAATGAGCGGATTTGGCAGAACCGGGAAATGGTTTGGCTTCATGCATCATGATATCATTCCGGATATGATCTGCATGGCCAAAGGGCTAACCTGTGGGTACCTGCCATTTGGTTGCCTTATGGTGACCGATCGCATTGCTTCAAAATTTGATGATGTGGTGCTTCCCCTGGGCCTCACCTACTCTGCCCATCCTGTTAGCTGTGCGGCTGCCCTGGAAACATTGCATATTTACGAAGATGATGGCCTGATCGAAAACGCCAGGGTCATGGGGATCTACCTGGACCAGCAGATCGAAAAAATGAAGGCCAAGCATCCCAGCATTGGCGACTGGAGAAATACAGGACTATTAGGTTGTATTGAACTGGTAAAGAACCGCGGCACCAAAGAACCTATGGCTCCTTTCAACGCAAAGCCAGATGAAATGCTGATCATGAATAAGGTGGCTGCGAAGATCAGGGAAGCCGGCATGTACACATTCGTTCGCTGGGGTTTTGTTTTTATAGCACCGCCTATGATCATAACAAAAGAACAGATCGACGAAGGCCTGGCAATTATCAGCGAAGCGTTGAAGATCGCTGATGCTGTAGCAAGCTAAACAGAAATAAAAATTTAATGGATCCATCTCTCATCAACGAAGACCTGGCACCGGTTCCACCTGAGAAAAGAAGATGGGGCACCTGGAATTATGCAGCGCTTTGGATAAGTATGAGTCTTTGCATCCCTACTTATACCATGGCCAGTTCTATGATCAATAATGGAATGAGCTGGTGGCAGGCCGTGCTGACCATATTCCTGGGTAATGCGATCGTACTGGTCCCCATGTTACTGAATGGCCATGCAGGCGCGAAATATGGTATTCCCTTTCCTGTATTTGCAAGGGCCAGCTTTGGAACCAAAGGTGCCAATATCCCAGCCATGTTGAGAGCCATTGTAGCCTGCGGATGGTTCGGTATCCAAACCTGGATCGGCGGCGAATCACTTTACCATTTATTAAGAGCATGGAACCCTGAATTGCCTTTGATCGATGGCAGCGGTCTTATACCTCCTCCACTTCCGCTGTTATGCTTTGGTCTATTCTGGCTATTGAATATGTTCATTATTTATAAAGGGGTGGATAGCATCCGGAAATTACTGCAGTTCAAAGCGATCTTCCTTCCATTTGCAGCAATCGCGCTTTTTTGCTGGGCTATTATGGCTGCAAAAGGGCTGGGACCCATTCTTCGCGAGCCCTCCAAATTTTCGAACAGCCAGGATTTTTTTGCTTTCTTTTTCCCCGCGCTGACCGCCGTGGTTGGGTTCTGGGCCACATTATCCCTGAACATTCCTGATTTCACCCGTTATTCCAAATCGCAATCGGCCCACTTACGCGGCCAGGCCATCGGCCTTCCTCCTTCCATGACCTTATTTGCTTTTATTGGTGTTGTGGTCACTTCCGCTTCCGCTATTATCTATGGCAGTCCCGAATGGGATCCAGTGAAACTTGCGGGAAAATTTGAAAGTAAATGGATGGTAAGTTTTGCGATGATCGGTATCATTATTTCAACCCTTGCAACCAATATCGCTGCGAATATTGTTAGTCCAGCAAATGATTTCTCTAATCTTTCACCCCGTCGCATCAACTTCAGAATGGGTGGATATATCACAGGGATCATTGGCGTGCTGATCTTCCCATGGAAATTAATGGCCGATCCCAATGGATATATTTTCACCTGGCTGATCGCCTATTCCAGTTTACTGGGTCCTATCGGCGGCATTCTTATTTGCGATTATTTTCTTATTCGGAAAAAGCAATTAATACTGGAAGAACTTTACCAGCACCAGGGCAGGTATGGCTATAAACAGGGATATAATCCTATTGCTATTCTCGCGTTATTAGCAGGGATCATTCCAAATATTCCGGGCTTCCTGGTCAATGTACACCTGATCCCTGAGTACCTTTTCCCCGGCTGGGTGAATGGCATATATCATTATGCCTGGTTTGTTGGCTTTATTGTGAGCGCCTTTGTATATTGGATAATGACAGAAAAAAGAACTAATACCGTTTTGCCATGACAACACTGATCAGAAACGGGAGGATCATCACCGCTACCGATGATTATGTGGCAGATATTTTTATTGATGGAGAAAAGATCATTGCCATTGGAAAAGACCTGCCGGCCAACGCAGACACCGTGATCGATGCCACTGGAAAACTGGTGATGCCCGGGGGAATAGATCCGCATGTGCACCTGGATATGCCATTTATGGGTACCTACAGCAGCGATAATTATGAGACAGGAACCAGGGCCGCGTTATTTGGCGGCACTACTATGGTGATCGATTTCATTTTGCAAAAGCAGGGCCATTCCCTGGCCGAAGCACTGAATGAATGGAGAAGCCGTTCAGATAATAATTGTGTGGGCGATTATAGTTTCCATATGGCCGTCACCGATTTTAATGAAGAAACCCAAAAAGAGATCAGGGGATTGATCGAGGAAGAAGGCATTACTTCCTTCAAAACATTTATGGCCTATAAAGGGGCACTAATGATTGACGACCGACAGATGATCGGCCTGATGGAGGAAGTTAAAAAATGGGGCGGTTTCATTAATGTACATGCCACCAATGGCGATATGATCGATTACCTGGTAGCTAAACACCGGGCAGAAGGAAAACTATCCCCCCTTTATCATTACTTATCGCAGCCAGAGATCACAGAGGCAGAAGCCACAGAGCGTTTTGCGGATATGGCGCATTACACCGGATGCCCGGGCTATATTGTTCACCTTACCTGCGAAGGAGCATTGAATGCGATACGCCAGGCCTTACTCAGAAACCAGAAGGTTCATGTGGAGACCTGCATACAATATCTTTTGCTGGATGCCTCTTTGTATGAAATGGATTTTGAAGGCGCCAAATGGGTAATGAGCCCTCCCCTTCGCCAGAAAAAAGACCAGGAAACATTATGGGCAGGTATCAACCAGGGCATCGTGAATGTAGTGGCCACCGACCATTGCCCGTTTAAATGGGAACAGAAATTAATGGGCAAAGAAGATTTTTCTAAAATACCCAACGGGCATCCTGCCATTGAGAACCGGATGGAACTGCTTTTTTCAGAAGGAGTGAATAAGGGCAGGATCGGGTTGAATAAATATGTTGAGGTGTCATCCACCAATGCGGCAAAAATATTTGGCATGTTTCCCCGCAAAGGAACCATTGCTGTAGACAGTGATGCCGATATCATCATTATGGATCCAACTGAAAAGCATCGTATAGCTGCTGCCACCCATCATATGAATGTGGATTATTCCGGGTATGAAGGATGGGAACTGCAGGGAAAAATAAAAACGGTTTTACTCAGGGGAAAAATAGCTATAGACCATAATGAATGTAAACTGGAAAAAGGATATGGCCAGTTCATTAAAAGAAGCAAACATACTAACGGATAAAAATTAAAACTATGTCAAGGATCATTCGCTCAGGCCTGATTCAAATGAGTCTTCCATTAACAGAAGGTGAAGGAAGTATTGCCGAGATCAAAGAAGCCATGTTGCAAAAACACATTCCACTGATCGAAGAAGCGGGCAAAAAAGGTGTTCAGATCTTATGCCTGCAGGAAATATTCAATACTCCTTATTTCTGCCCGGGACAGGATAAGGCCTGGTATGATTCGGCAGAACCCATTCCTGGCCCTACCGTAGAAAGGATGCAGGAGTATGCGAAAAAATACAGCATGGTAATGATCGTTCCCATTTTTGAAAAAGAACAGGCCGGCGTTTTATACAATACAGCAGCAGTGATCGATGCGGATGGAACTTATCTTGGAAAATACCGTAAGAACCATATTCCTCATACCTCGGGATTCTGGGAGAAATTCTTTTTTAAACCCGGTAACCTGGGCTATCCTGTTTTTCAAACCAAATACGCTAAGGTGGGGGTTTATATTTGTTACGACCGGCACTTCCCTGATGGCGCGCGTATATTAGGATTGAATGGCGCCGAGATCGTATATAACCCTTCTGCTACGGTAGCCGGTCTTTCTCAGTATTTATGGAAACTGGAACAACCTGCCCATGCGGCGGCCAATGGTTATTTCATGGGCTGCATTAATCGGGTGGGAACAGAAAAACCCTGGAACCTGGGTAAATTCTATGGCAGTTCTTATTTCGTTGATCCGCGCGGACAGATATTCGCGCAGGCCAGCGAAGACAAAGATGAATTACTGGTAGCTGATTTTGACCTGGATATGATTGAAGAAGTGAGGGCTACCTGGCAGTTTTTCCGCGACCGCAGGCCGGAGACCTATGGCAAACTGGTTGAACTTTAAAAATAAAACATGGCGATCTTAAATAACAGACTGAGTGAGGAACAATATGCCGAGAATTTTTCGGACCTGCATCCTCCCTATGATTCTATAACTGCTGCGCAGGTAGATGCGAACAGGTGCCTGTTCTGTTATGATGCACCATGCATGAAGCGCTGCCCTACGCATATTGATGTTCCAAAATTCATCAAACAGATCGCTACAAATAACATCAAAGGTTCGGCGCATACTATTTTCAGTTCAAATATTCTGGGCGCAGGTTGCAGTCGTGTATGCCCGGTAGAAAAACTATGCGAAGGCTCCTGTGTATATAATCTATTGGAAGAGGAACCTATCCCTATTGCCAGGCTGCAACGATATTCTACAGAAATGGCCCTCGAAAAAAAATGGCCATTGTTCCAGCGTAAACCGGACACCGGGAAAAAAGTGGCCGTTATCGGCGCTGGCCCTGCAGGATTAAGTTGCGCACATACATTAAGCAGGGAAGGCATTGAAGTAAGCATTTATGAAAAAGAAAAAAAAGGAGGTGGTTTAATGACCTATGGCATTGCCGCTTATAAGGTCACTCCTCGATTCTGCGAAGAAGAAGTGAATTATATTCTTTCAATTGGGGGAATCCAGATCAATTATGAACAGGAACTTGGCAGGAATCTTTCCCTGGCCGACCTGCAACGAAATTATGATGCCGTATTCCTTGCATTTGGTGTAGGACTGGCCCGCCAATTAAATATACCCGGCGAAGAATTGAATGGCGTGGTAGATGCGATCCATTTTATTTACCAGATAAGAAATGAGGGGTTTTCCCCTGTACCGGTTGGTGACAATGTAGTGGTGATCGGTTTAGGAATGACCGCTATTGATGCGGCCACACAGGCAAAAAGATTAGGTGCAAAACAAGTGACCATCGTTTATCGTCGTACACAAAATGAAATGCCCTGCACAGAAGTAGAACTCGACCTGGCTAAAAAAGATGGTTGTGAGATAGTTTGGCTGGCAGCACCAAAACAGATCGTTGGAAATGGTAAAGTGGAAAAGCTCATCTGTTCTGTTATGAAACCAGGAGAGCCGGATCATTCAGGAAGAAGATCAATTATTGATACCGGTGAGACCATGGAACTTGATACGGACATGGTAATAAAAGCCGCCGGTCAAGTGCCTTTTGAATCACTGGTTGGTGCGAATAGATTGGACCACGAACATGGAAAACTGGTGATAAACAAGGATCATTCAACGAACATCAGAAGTGTATTTGCCGGTGGAGATGCAGTGAATGGTGGTAAAGAGGTAGTAGACGCTGTGGAAGCCGGGAAAAAAGGCGCTATGGCGATCCTTGATTTTATTTCTTAACTAATCAGGTCGATAAAAAAATAATTATGGCTGATCTGCATTCAAATTTCCTGGGCATAAAATCCCCAAATCCGTTCTGGCTGGCCTCTGCCCCACCCACGGATAAAAAATACAATGTACTTCGTGCATTTGAAGCCGGTTGGGGTGGTGTAGTCTGGAAGACCCTTGGCTCACAGGTAAAAAATGTTTCTTCCCGTTATTCTGCAGTAGATTTTGGAGGTCACCGGGTAATGGGTTTCAACAATATTGAACTGATCTCGGATCGTCCGCTGGACCTGAATTTAAGAGAGATCAAAGAATGTATCCGATTATTCCCGGACCGGGCCATGGTGGTTTCATTAATGGCCGACAACCGTAAGAAGAGCTGGCACGAACTGATCAAAAAAGTGGAAGATACCGGCGCGCATGGATTGGAACTTAATTTCGGATGTCCGCATGGAATGACTGAACGAGGAATGGGTGCAGCTGTGGGCCAGGACCCTGAGATCGCCTGTATGGTGGTAGAATGGGTAATGGAGGTGGCCACTATTCCAGTGATCACCAAGCTTACCCCCAATGTACATTCTGTAGTTCCTACAGGAAGGTCCGTTGTCAAGGCAGGATCAAATGGCCTTTCACTTATCAATACCATACAATCAATAACGGGCATCGACCTGGATACCTTAGTACCGAATCCTTTTGTAGCAGGCAAATCAGTTTTTGGTGGTTATTGCGGACCTGCGGTAAAACCGATCGCATTAAAAATGCTGACCACGATAGCCCAGGATGAACTGACCTCAAAAGTTCCTGTATCAGGGATCGGTGGTATCAGTACCTGGAAAGACGCGGTGGAATTCATGTTGCTGGGTGCCTCCAATGTGCAGATCTGCACAGCCGCCATGAAACATGGATTCAGGATCATTGAAGATCTTTGCGAAGGCATGAGCAACTGGATGGACGAAAAGGGATTTACCCGAACAGAAGATTTCATCGGGAAGTCAGTAGAGAAGATAACGCATTGGGAAGACCTCGATATCAATTACCATCATATTGCAAAGATCGACCAGGATAAATGCATTCATTGCGGCTTATGTTATATCGCCTGCGAGGACACTTCTCATCAATCAATCCATAAAGAGTATGGCGACCCCTATAACAAATACACAGTGATCGAAGGAGAATGTGTTGGTTGCAATCTATGCCAGCTGGTTTGTCCCGTAGATAAATGTATCAGCATGGAAGTTCACCGGAAATCTGATGAGTATGTGAACTGGATCGATTGGCAGAAAAAAGGATTGCCCCTGAATGATCATTAAATAAAAAACGACCATTGCTTTAAATTGCAGTCTGAACAAGCATGAACAATACTCTCATAATATCACAAACAAAAAAATGGATTCTCGATGTGGTGGTAGGCTGTAACTTTTGTCCTTTTGCAATTCGGGAGGTGAAAAAGGAAAGTATTTATTTTGAGGTGATTGCAGGAACTAATGTGATCGCCCTGAAAGCCTTGTCTGCAGCGCTGGTAAAAATGGATACAGAGGAAGAAATTGAAACCATGTTTTTATTGTTACCTCAGAACTTTGAAAGTTTTTCAGAATATTTAAAACTGGTACATGGCGCAGAGTTACTGATAAAGAAAGCCGGATATGAAGGCATTTACCAGGTAGCTTCTTTTCATCCCGCCTATATATTTGCAGACAGCAACGAAAATGATGCAGCAAACTATACCAATCGTTCTCCCTACCCAATGCTTCATATTTTAAGGGAGGAAAGCCTGAGTCGTGCTATCGACAGTTACCCGGATACCAGTCAGATCCCGGAAAAAAACGCTGCTTATGCCAGGCAAAAAGGCCTTGCTTATATGCTAAGGCTGCGTACTGCCTGTATGGAGCGGGCTCAGTAATAAAAATAAAAAAGCACCTCAATTTTGAAGTGCTCCTTTACAATGTCGGGTGGACTGGATTCGAACCAGCGACCCCTTGCACCCCATGCAAGTGCGCTACCGGGCTGCGCCACCACCCGAACTACCGGTAAGGGGGGCAAATGTAGCACCAAAAATGCCAATATTAAAATCAAAAAAACAAGTAACTTCGATCCTTAATGAAGCTACTCATTAAGCAAGCAAGGGTCATAGACCCACTATCCCCACACAACGGCCAAACCATCGACCTGCTCATTGAAAATGGCCAGATCACCCGTATAAATAAAAATATTGATGCTGATGCTGATCAGATCATAAAGGCAGAGGGTCTGCATATATCACCAGGATGGGTGGATATATTTTCTGATTTCGCCGATCCGGGATTTGAACATAAAGAATCGCTTTTGTCGGGTGCCGCCGCCGCAGCAGCCGGAGGTTTCACCGATGTATTTGTGATACCGAATACCAAGCCAGTTATCCATAATAAATCATCGGTTGAATATATCAAGCAAAAAAGCAGGGATCTTGCAGTAAACATCCATCCGCTCGGCGCGGTTACCAATAATACGGAAGGCAAAGAGCTGGCAGAGATGTATGATATGCAGAATAGTGGCTCCATCGCATTCAGCGACGGGCTTCATTGTATTCAATCATCCGGTTTACTGCTTAAAGCGCTTCAGTATGTAAAAGCATTTGAAGGCGTGATCATACAGGTTCCTGAAGATAAGACCATCGGCGCCCATGGATTGATGAATGAGGGGATCGCTTCCACCCGGCTGGGACTTGCCGGCAAGCCATCGATGGCAGAGGAATTGATGGTGGAAAGAGATATCAACCTGGCCCAGTATACCAATTCTTCTATACATCTTACAGGTATCAGTACCCGCCGTTCCCTCGACTATATAACCAAGGCAAAAAAAGAAGGCATACGTGTGAGCTGCTCAGTAACACCTGCCCACCTCTATTTCTGCGATGAGGATGTATCGGGCTATGACAGTATTTTCAAACTAAACCCTCCCCTTCGAAGCAGCCAGGAAAGAGAGAATTTAAAACAGGCTATCCTGAACGGGGAAATAGATTGCCTCGCCTCCCATCACCTGCCACATGAGAATGACAGCAAGGTCCTTGAATTTGAATACGCCAAACCAGGAATGATAGCACTGGAAACAGCCTTCGCCGTACTGGCAACTGCTGTGGATGGAATACCGGTTGCAAAACTGGTGGATATGCTCGCAATCAATCCGAGAAGGATATTTAAAATGGACCCGGCAACCATACGCGAAGGGAATACCGCCTGTATCAGTTTGTTCGATCCAAACAGAAACTGGACATTTACCGGTAATGATATAAAAAGCCTGTCGCGCAATACGCCATTCATCGGAAAGGCATTTAAAGGAAAACCCCTGGGCATCATCAATAATGGCCATTGCCATTTTATAGCATCATGAAGAATCTTTCACCCGCCATAAAAGCAGTGATCACGGCAATTATAATGATCGCTGCGAGTCTTCTTTACGACAAATGGCACGAACAGCTAAACCCCAACCTGCAATATTTTATTTACCTGATCTACCTGGTGGGTATTGTCTGGACACTTATTGGCATTTCAGGTAGTTTCGGCCAGCTATTTGCCACCGCCTTCCGGCATTTCATTGTGGTTACCATATTCATGGTAAGCTTTACGTTCATTTTTATTCAGTTTCATCCGGAACTGGCGGAGCAGGAAAAAGCAGCCACTATCCGGTACTACCAGGAAAAAGGAGATAAAACACCTTTGGAGATCGAGGATATTGCCAGGAAAGCGAAAAAACAATACGCTTTGGCCATGGTTTCCATTTCAATTTTCAGATATTTGATAATAGGAGCCGCTTTTTCAGCAGGCGCAGCGGCCTTTTTAAGCAGAAGAAAATAACATGGATCTAAGTTTAGTAATACCACTGATAGACGAAGCTGAATCATTGCCCGAACTTTCCGCATGGATCGAAAAGGTGATGAAAGAAAATAATTTCACCTACGAGATCATATTCGTAGATGATGGCAGCAGTGATAATTCCTGGGAAGTGATCGAACAACTCAGAGCTTCCAATCCATGCATAAAAGGGATCAAATTCCAGCGTAATTATGGAAAATCCGCCGGACTTAATGAAGGATTTCGTGCGGCAAGTGGCGATGTGGTCATTACCATGGATGCCGACCTGCAGGATAGTCCGGATGAGATACCTGAACTGCGCAGGATGATCATAGAAGATAAATTTGACCTTGTCAGCGGATGGAAAAAGAAACGCTACGATAATACCCTTACCAAGAATATTCCTTCTAAATTCTTTAACGCCGTTACGCGCATGGTCAGCGGTATTCATTTACATGATTTCAATTGCGGACTCAAGGCCTATCGCAACCGCACCGTAAAAGGTGTGGAGGTCTATGGAGAGATGCATCGTTATATCCCCGTACTGGCAAAATGGGCCGGCTTTAAAAAGATCGGCGAAAAAGTAGTGGAGCATCGTGCCCGGAAATATGGCCGGTCAAAATTTGGATGGAGAAGATTTGTCAATGGTTTTCTGGATATCATGTCCATCACCTTCGTTGGTAAATTCTCCAAACGCCCCATGCATTTTTTCGGCCTCTGGGGTATGCTATTCTTTATGCTTGGATTAGGGATATCCATTTACCTGGTTGTTTCAAAGATCATACATGCTGATTTTTCACTAACGAACAAGCCCGGCTTTTTCCTGGCGCTGACTTCCCTCATTATAGGTATGCAATTATTCCTGGCAGGTTTTATTGGTGAACTGATCGCAAGAAATTCACCTTCACGAAACAGCTACCTGGTTGAAACCAAAACAGGACTTTAATGGCAAAGGTCATTATTATCGGACCTGCACATCCGCTTCGGGGCGGACTGGCAAGTTTTGATCAACGGCTGGCCAAAGAATTCATCGACCAGGGGCATGACTGTTCCATTTATTCATTTTCCCTGCAATACCCTTCTTTTTTATTTCCCGGTAAAACCCAATACACTGATGAACCTGCGCCAGAGGGCATACGCATCCATTCTGTGATCAATTCAGTGAACCCTTTGAATTGGATAAGCATTGGCAACAGATTGAAAAAAGAAATGGCTGATCTTATCGTAGTACGCTTCTGGCTCCCCTTCATGGGGCCTGCGCTGGGAACTATTCTCAGAAGGGTACGAAAAAATAAACATACAAGGATCGTATGCATTGCAGACAATGTGATCCCCCATGAGAAAAGGCCGGGAGATCGGCCATTCACCAGCTATTTTTTAAAGGCCTGCGATGGATTTATTACCATGAGTGAAAAAGTGATGATGGACCTTCGCCAGTTTGAAAAAGATAAACCTGCAAAACTGGTCACACACCCCTTGTATGACAATTTTGGTCCGGCAGTTAATAAAGCAGAAGCCAGGAAACATTTAGGACTATCTGCGGAACAGAATATCATTTTATTCTTTGGATTCATACGTCATTACAAAGGACTCGACCTCCTGCTGGAAGCCATGAAAGAATTGGATGATATTAAACTACTGGTGGCTGGAGAGTTTTATGAGGATGCAAAACCATACCTGGAAAAGATCCAAATCCTGGGACTAAAGGATAAACTCATATTAAGAACTGATTTTATTCCCGACAGTGAAGTAAAATATTACCTGAGCGCAGCAGATGCCGTGATACAGCCATACCGAAATGCCACACAAAGTGGCGTCACGCCCCTCGCCTATCATTTTGAAAAGCCAATGGTCGTTACGAATGTGGGAGGCCTGCCAGACCTGGTTCCTGATGGAAAAGTAGGCCTGGTAGTGGAACCAAATCCTGCCGCGATCGCAGAGGGGATCAGGAGGTTCTACCAATTAGGTGAAGATTATTTTATTCCTCATCTTCGCAGTGAAAAACAGCGCTATAGCTGGTCAAATCTGGTGACAGCGATCACCCAAATCTGATCCCATTCATGTTATATCGTAGTAAAGCTCCCTTAAGGATAGGATTGGCAGGAGGAGGTACGGATGTAAGTCCTTACAGCGACCTCTACGGCGGAGCCATTTTGAATGCCACCCTCTCGTTATATGCCCATGCCACTATTGAGCCTATTGAAGAAAACAAGATCGTCCTGCATACCATTGACCGTAATGAGAAAGAAAGCTATGAGTGGGCAACCAAATTACCTGTTAACGGTAAACTCGATCTGCTGAAGGGAGTATATAACCGGATCCAGCAAGATTATCAATTAAAGCCTCAGGGGTTTAAGTTAAGCACCTATGTTGATGCGCCCGCAGGCTCTGGTTTAGGCACGTCCTCTACCCTTGTGGTAGCCATTATTGGGGCCTTCGCGGAAATGCACCGGCTCGCCTTCGGGGAATATGATATGGCCCATTATGCCTACGAAATTGAAAGAAAGGACCTTGGGCTTGCCGGGGGAAAACAGGACCAGTATGCCGCCACTTTCGGGGGTGTGAATTTTATGGAATTTTTTGGCGATGATAAAGTGATCGTGAACCCCCTCCGCGTAAGGCAACAGCATTTATTTGAATTAGAGAACAACCTGCTTTTATATTATACGGCAACCAGTCGTGAATCCGCAGAGTTGATCAAAAAGCAAAGCCGGAATGTGACTGATAAAAAAGAAAGCTCCATAGAGGCCATGCATCTTTTGAAAGAACAGGCCCAGATGATGAAAGAGGCTTTATTGAAAGGCAAATTGAACCAGATCGGCGAGATCCTTGATTTTGGTTTCCAGCAAAAAAGGAAAATGGCCGAAGGGATCAGCAATGAACTGATGGAAGATATTTATACCGCCGCAAAATCAGCAGGTGCTACCGGAGGAAAAATATCCGGTGCCGGTGGTGGAGGCTTCATGATATTTTATTGTCCCGGCAATACCAAATACGCTGTTAGAGAAGAGCTGGAAAAATTCGGCGGTCAAAGCCGCAATTTCCAGTTTGTGGAACATGGGGTGAAGACCTGGAGCGTGTAAAATAGTTAGGAGTTACCAGTTAGGAGTTAGGAGTTAGGAGCCTGCCTGCAGGTAAGCAGGTTTAGAGTTCAAATTACAGGTTTGAGATAATAAGTGAGTGCTAAAGTTTATTTTATGAATAGGATTCAACAGATAATAGCCGCCTCCATTGATACGAAAGCAAAGATCATCAATGATCCAGTTTTATTGGAGACCATTGATAAGATCGTAAAGACAGTTACGACAGCCTTTCAAAAAGGCAACAGGGTATATTTCTGCGGAAATGGAGGTAGCGCAGCTGATGCGCAGCACCTGGCGGCCGAATTTTCAGGGAGGTTTTATACTGACAGGAAAGCACTTCCTGCGGAAGCCCTGCATTGTAATAGCTCTTACCTCACCGCGGTAGGAAATGATTATGGGTATGACATGGTCTTTGCCAGGCTGATTGATGGTATAGGCAGAGAAGGCGATGTACTGATCGGGTTATCCACTTCGGGAAATTCTCCTAATATCCTGAAGGCATTTGAAGTGGCGAAAGAAAAAAACATGATCACCATTGGATTCACCGGTGAGTCGGGAGGAAAAATGAGATCCATCTCCGATCTCCTCGTAAATGTTCCTTCCAGTGATACTCCGCGAATACAGGAAAGCCATATCACCATTGGACATATCGTTTGCCAGCTGGTGGAAGAAGCTATTTTTCCTTCGGAAAAACCTGGTTCCTGAATGTTTATAAAAGAAGCCATCATATTAGCGGGTGGATTGGGAACCAGGCTCAGGTCCGCCGTTCCGGATCTTCCTAAATGCATGGCCCCTGTGGCAGGCAGGCCCTTCCTTTTTTATGTGATCAACCAGCTTCGCAGCCAGGGCATCAACCGTTTTATTTTTTCCCTGGGTTATAGGTCAGATATCATTTTAAATTACCTCGAACAGGAATTCCCCACGCTCAATTATGTTCACTGCCTGGAAGATGAACCACTGGGTACGGGCGGGGCCATACAACTTGCAGCCAGATTTTGCCAGGGAATAACCGTGGTAGTAGCCAATGGAGATACTTTATATAAAGCAAACCTTAAAAAAGCCTGGGACAGGCATGAACGATCCGGAGCGGAATGTTCTCTTCTTTTAAAGCCAATGCGCGATTTCGACCGGTATGGTGTGGTGGAAACAGATCAAAAGGACATCGTCAGCATTTTTCGCGAAAAACAATTTTTTACGGAAGGAAATATCAATGGTGGATTATATGTGCTGGATCCTGTCCGGTTTTTACAAAGAGGATACCCGCAAAAATTTTCCTTTGAAAAAGAATACCTGGAAGCGCATTATGACCAGGGACATTTCCAGGGGATCAGAGATGACGGCTATTTTATAGATATTGGCATACCTGAAGATTTTCAAAAGGCGCAGGAAGACCTGGCAAGGAAACTACCCTCTCTGCGTGAACTGGATAAGCAATGGACGATCCTGATCGATCGTGATGGAGTGATCAATCACGAAAAAAAGAATGAATATGTGTTGAACTGGGAAGAATTCATTTTTTATGAGGGAGTGCCTGAAGCCCTTGCTTTATTATCCCGGAAACTGGGAAAGATAATTGTGATCACTAACCAGCGGGGGATCGGTAAAGGACTGATGAGTCTTAATGACCTGGAATCTATCCATCTCCAAATGCGAAAAAAGATAAAAGAGGCTGGAGGAAGGATCGATGAAATATATTTCTGCACCTCCATGGACGATAAAGACGAACGGCGTAAACCCAACCCCGGTATGGCTTTCCAGGCCTTTGAAGAAGATCCCGGTATAGATCCGGAAAAGACCATTATGATCGGTAATAAGCCCAGCGACATGCGATTTGCCCGGAATGCGGGTATTTTCAGCGTATTTGTGACCACCACCAACCCTGAAATGCCATTTCCCCATGCGGATATCGACTGGCAGTTCCCCGGCCTTCCAGAGGTTGCCAGGCATTTAGGAAATTTATCATACTAATTCAGCGGCCTTTCCGTTAAATACCCGACCTAAGCCAGCGTGACCAGGTATGCAACCCGCAGCCCCGGCCTGAACATCTCTTATCTATGTATTTTTGTCCTGTTAAAACAAACCAGTGAAATCCATCTTTTTCTTTCTTATTGCTTTCTGTTACGTTCATACCCTGCAGGCACAGGGAGTGAAGATCAGTGCGGCCGATGTAAGGGCTCTAAAAGCTAAAGAGGATACCCTGAAGGAATATTCCATATACCTTAATACAGATAGTTTGCAGGCGGATCGGATGGTATCCGACAGCATATTCACCAAGACCCTGGTAAGGGCCCTTCAGATCAGGAACTCATTTTATTATCCTTTCGATTCAGTGATCGGTATTTCCCATTTATATTCCCCTGATAGCAGCTTCCGCATATTTACCTGGAACATCACGTATGATGATTATTACCATCGCCAGCGTGGTGCCATTCAAATGAAAACAACCGATGGTTCCCTTAAACTTTTACCCCTGCGCGATTATTCTGAGTTCACTACGAAACCGGAGGATTCTGTAAGGACAAGAGGGAACTGGATCGGCGCTGTTTATTACAATATGGTGAAGACCCAATTCCGCAATAAAAATTATTATACACTTTTCGGATTCGATCCGAATGGCGTACAGAGTTCCATGAAATGGATGGAAGTATTGACTTTCAACGATAAAAATGAACCTCTGTTTGGCGGGCCTTTTTTCAGTTATGAGCAGGATAGCCTGCCTGGCCCAACAAAATATCGCTTTGGCATAGAGTTCAAGAAAGATACCCGCGTATTGGTAAATTATATCCCCGACCTGGGTATAATACTGGTTGATCACCTGGTGTCGGAAACAGATCAGCCCGACCTTCCCCAAACGCTGATCCCTGATGGTGACCAGGAAGGTTTTAAATGGGAAAACGGTAAATGGATACATGTTGACAAAGTATTTACCCTGAAACTAAAAGATGGAGAAGTTCCTGTGGGCGACCCATTGCTGGATCCTAAAGGAAACAGGAACGAACAAAAACTCCAGGAAAAAAGCGATAAGAATCGCGGAAAAGAAAAAGACAAGGTGAATGATGGTAGGGAGAATTGACCAGTAGCAGTATATTTACTCCCGTTGAAAGACCTCAAACATAATTTCAGTTACCAGCTTTTTTCAGCTATAACCAGCCTGGTCTTTCCACTGGTTACTTTTCCATATATAACCTCCACCCTGGGGCCTGCCATGATCGGCAAAGTGAATTATGTTGATTTCCTGGCTAACCTCGTGATCAGTCTAACCTGCCTCGGAATCCCCTTATATGGAACCAGGCAGATCGCACGTGCAAAGAATGAACCTGCCTTACGTCAGCAACTTCTTTTTTCATTGTTACGCTGGCATAGCCTGCTGGCAGCGATCGGTTGCCTTTTCTTCGCAGGATTTCTATATATGCATCCGCGCTATCACCAGGAACCATTCTTAATAGCATTGGGAATTACCTATATCCTTTCCAATGTTTTGGCTGCCGATTGGTACCTGCAGGGCATGGAAGCCTTTCGTTTTATGGCGGTCAGGAATATCATTTTAAGGGTGGCCGGACTGGCTGCTATTTTCCTTTTATTGCATGGGGCCGAACATTACAGGATCTATTATGCCATCATCGCACTCACGCAACTGGCAACTTTATTCATCAATATATTTTACATCTCACCTTCCCTTCGGAGGTCAGGCCCTCCTGAAAAATTCAGCATACAGTTCCCGGTACTGTTCTATTTTTTCATCGCTTCCACTTTTATCAGTATTTATGATTTTACAGATACAGTGATGCTGGGTTGGCTCGCCAATGATGAACAGGTGGGTTATTATACTACAGCCATGAAGCTGGTGCGACTGTCCCTTTCGCTGGTGATAGTGATCAATACAATTTTATTCCCACGTTTTTCCTGGTTTGAAGCGGAGGAAAAAAAACAGGAAGCGCTGCACCTGTTGGGCAGGTCATTGAATTTTATTTTCACGATCGCTGTTCCTGCCATGGCATTGTTCATCCTGCTGGCGCCTGAACTGATAGAAGTCTTTGCCGGAAAAGCTTTCAGCCCATCCATTGCAGTAATACAATGGTTATCACCCCTGCCGCTGCTGATCACCTTAAGCAATCTTTTCCTGATGTATTACCTCTCGAAGTTCTCAAAGGCCCGCTGGATATGGTGGATGGTAAGCCTGGCCCTGTTACTCAACCTTTCACTTAATTTCCTGCTCATCCCAATACTTAGTGAACAGGGAGCAGCCATAGCCTCTTTATGTACGGAAACATTTATCATGGGAGTGTTTTTTGTAATGCTGAAGATCAAAATGGAATGGAAGCCATTTATACAGGCCACGCTGGTATCCTCCCTTTTCATTCCAGTGGTGCTGTTGGTGAGAACATTTGAATGGGGTGCACTGGCCAGTTTAATAAGTTCTTTAGTGGCTGCGGGATTGGTCTATGCCCTTGGTCAATGGTTGTGGAAAAATGAAACGGTTATGTCTATCATCCGTTTCCTTCGCGGCTGATCATTCATCCAGTTTTAATACCGCCAGGAAAGCCTCCTGTGGAATTTCAACTGATCCTATTTGCCTCATTCTCTTCTTACCTTCTTTTTGTTTCTCCAGAAGTTTTCGTTTACGGGAGATGTCACCACCATAACATTTTGCGGTTACATCCTTCCGAAGAGCGGAGATCGTTTCCCGGGCGATGATCTTGGCGCCAATAGCGGCCTGTATAGCGATCTGGAACTGCTGGCGTGGAAGCAGCTCTTTTAATTTCTCACATAATTTCTTTCCGAAATCATGGGCCCTGCTTCGGTGAATAAGCGCAGACAACGCATCCACTTTTTCGCCATTCAGCAGGATATCCATTTTTGCGATATCACTTTCCCGGTATCCGATGGGATGATAATCGAAGGAAGCATAACCACGGGTCTGTGATTTCAGTTTATCATAAAAATCAAATACGATCTCGGTAAGTGGCATTTCAAATATCAGCTCTACCCTGGTCTGGGTAAGATAACTCTGGTTCACCAGTATACCCCTCTTGCCCAGGCAAAGGGTCATGATATTGCCGATATAATCAGGCTTGGAAATGATCTGTGCCTTAATGAAGGGCTCTTCTATCCTTTCGGTTTTAACCGGCTCCGGAAATTCGGTAGGGTTGTTTACAATGATCTTATTACCTGCCGTAGTATAAGCGATAAAGCTCACGTTGGGCACTGTTGTGATCACCATTTGATTGAACTCCCGCTCCAGCCTCTCCTGTATGATCTCCATGTGAAGCATACCAAGGAATCCGCAGCGAAATCCAAAACCCAGCGCCTGTGATGTTTCCAACTCATAGGTAAGGGAAGCATCATTCAATTGCAGTTTATCCATGCAATCGCGCAACTCCTCAAAATCCTCTGTATTCACGGGGAAGATACCGGCGAATACCATGGGTTTCACTTCTTCAAATCCCTGGATCTGCCGGGGATCAGGATTAGAAGCCACGGTGATCGTATCGCCCACATGCACCTCTTTGGCATTTTTAATGCCGGTGATGATATACCCTACGTCTCCACATCCAACTTCACTCTTTTCCGTCATTTTCAGTTTGAGGATACCCACCTCAGCTGCCTCATATTCCTGCCCGGTAGATACAAATTTTACCTTATCCCCTTTTTTCAGGGAGCCGTTCATGATGCGGTAATAAACTATGATACCCCTGAATGAATTGAAAACTGAATCGAAGATCAATGCCTGTAAAGGCGCCTCAGGATCTCCTGAAGGAGAAGGTATCTTGTCAATGATGGCCTCAAGAATTATATCCACTCCCAAACCTGTACGACCACTGGCCAGCAGGATATCTTCGGGTTTGCAACCTATCAGGTCAATGATCTGGTCCTTTACCTCTTCTATCATGGCACCGTCCATATCGATCTTATTGATCACCGGAATGATCTCAAGGTCATTTTCAATAGCCAGGTATAAATTGCTGATGGTCTGTGCCTGGATACCCTGGGTGGCATCTACTAAAAGCAGGGCTCCTTCACAGGCTGCAAGTGCGCGGCTCACTTCATAGCTGAAATCTACGTGACCGGGCGTATCGATAAGGTTCAGCACATAATTCTCGCCTTTGTGCTTGTGGTTGATCTGGATAGCATGGCTTTTAATGGTAATGCCTTTTTCCCTCTCCAGGTCCATGTCATCCAGCACCTGGTCCATCATATCCCTTTCGGTAATGGTATTCGTCTGCTGTAAAAGCCTGTCAGCCAGGGTGGATTTACCATGGTCAATATGTGCAATTATGCAAAAATTGCGGATATGCTTCATGTCGTATTGCCTCGTTTTCAAGGCTGCAAAGGTAAGGGAATTCAGCCGGGGAAGAGGCTAAATAAGGGGGCTGGTTCTATTAACATATTCTTTGATATTGATGGCATCTGGTTTGAAATATAGGGTATAACCGGGCAATAAAATAAAAGGCGCTGCAAAACACCCGGTGATTGCAGTTCCAAACAATTAAAATTTACAATTATGAAAAAGATGTTTACACTAGTTGCGGGCCTGTTCATGACCATAGCTCTTTTCGCCGCAGACCGAAAGCCTTCCGTGATGCTGAACAACAACTCCCGCCAGTTCAAGGTGGTGATCGATGGCCGCAGCTATTTCGGAGATAACGTACGGATCGACCTTGACAATTACTACGGTTATAACAGCAATAAGGTCCACACGATTAAGGTCTACGAAATGCGCAGAGGCTATTTCCAGAGAGAAAAACTGGTTGATGCCACTACCTTCTACCTTGGCAAACGCGATATGGTGATCAATGTTGACCGTTTTGGTAACGTTAGGATCCAGGAATCAAAGGACCGTGGACGCGACCGTTGGGATGGAGATGATGATCGTCGTAATGACCGTGATGGCCGTGATCAAAAAGGAAACAGATTTTAATGATCTAATAGATCCTGATCAGGACCGCTTCGGCGGTCCTTTTTTTATCCTTTCCAGCTGGATTGGTGAGTACAACGGGAAGGCCTAAATTTGCGTCCAGATCTACAAAAAATACTATGTTAAAAATTTTCCTGATGCTGATCGGTTTCTCTCCCCTGCTGGTCTTGGGTCAAACCTATATTGGCAAGTCGAAAACAGAGGTGAAAAAAGAACTGGAGACCTGGAAAAATACCAATGCCGGCCTTAGGCCGGTCATCACAGAACTGGGCACAACCACGACCCTTTCTTTTAAAGATCCCGGTCAGGGCCAGGTAAAGATCGTTTGCAGTTTTGATAAACGCAGGACCTGCATCAGCGAAAAGACAGTGACCATGAGTGATTCCATCCGAAATATTTACCTGCATGCTATTTTAGAGAAAAAAGAGTATGAATGGATCAAATTGAACGGCAATCAATATATATCCAGGTTTGAGGATAAACTTATGATCGAAATTCCCGGAGATCCGAAGAACTATTCTGTGACCGTTTACAGGGCGGAGTGGACAAAAGATATTTATGACCTGCTCCTGAAAAAATAGCTATAAAAAAAGACCCGCCAAGGCGGGTCTTTTTAATTAATTCTCCAGAACTCCGTCTGTTCTCCATTGTTTAAATGCATTGATGGTACTATCGCTGAGTTTTTTACCTCTGAAAGGCATAAATCCACGGTCAGTAGGTTGCAAATCGATCCTTTTGATCATATCATCAATATCCATCTTCACGGATGCATAATTATCAAAGGCTTTTTTCTTACCTCCCTTAGAAGGGATATGACAAGGTGAACAATTCTGATCTATCAATACACTTATATCCGTTTTATAGGTCAATTTCCTGGGGGCGGCAGCTTTTTTAGCCGATCCGCAATTGCTCAGGAAAAATACGGTGCTTGCCAGCATGGTGAGGACAAGAAATTTCTTCATGGTAGTTTTTAATTTAATAATGCGTGAATTTAATAAAAGATATGATCTGCAAATGACCGATCATCAAATCGTTTAAAAACAGCGATCTGTTGCCAGCGTAGCCCCTATTTCGATAAATTTGATCAAATGTTCCAGGCAACAATAAGGACCTACAAGAACGCCTATTCCGGTTTATCCCGTGAAACCTGGCTGCTTTCCCTGATCATGCTGATCAATCGCAGCGGTACCATGGTGATACCTTTCATGACCCTTTACCTTACCAGTCCTGAAATGGGTTACAGCATCTCAAAGGCAGGTATCGTATTTGGACTTTTCGGAGCCGGCGCTTTTTCAGGGGCCTGGTTTGGTGGCAGGCTCACCGATAAGATCGGGTTTTACCCTGTTCAATGGGTCACCCTACTTGGAGGAGGGATACTTTTTATTGTACTGGGCCAGATGAAGACCTATCCACTGATCTGTGTCTTCACCTTCCTGCTCAGTTTTGTCAATGAATCTTTTCGCCCTGCCAATTCTACCGCTATTGCTTTTTACAGTAAAGAATCAAATCGAACCCGCTCCTATGCATTGAACCGGCTGGCCATCAACCTGGGCTGGGCCGTTGGAGTAGCTGTAGGTGGTGTTCTGGCGGAACTGAATTATGAATATCTTTTCTGGGTAGATGGTATCACCAATATTTCCGCCGCCCTGCTGATCTGGATGTTCCTGAAACCAGTGAAAGCCATTGTGCCGCATAGGGACAGGATCAAAGAAACAATAAAACAGTTGCCAGCCTATCTCGACAGGCAATTCATGTATTTTATTCTGTTCACTACCCTGTTTGCTGCCTGTTTTTTCCAAATATTCACGAATCTTCCTGTTTATTTCCGAAAGGACCTTCATTTATCAGAAGGATTTATTGGATTTATCATGTCGATAAACGGAGTAATGATCGCCATTCTGGAAATGGTATTTGTATACAAGATGGAAGGAAAACGAAGGAATATCTCCCTGATCTCCCTGGGGGTGTTTTTTGTGGGATTATCATTTTTATCACTGAATCTTCCCGGCATTACCGGGCTTTATCTTCTCTTAATGATCTGCATCGTGACCATCGGTGAAATATTCGCCATGCCATTTATGAATACCTATTGGATTGCCCGTACCAAAGACAATAACCGGGGCCAATATGCCGCCATGTATACCATGGCCTGGTCTGCAGCACAAACCCTGGGTCCCATGGGGGCAGCCGCATTGGCGGATGTAAAGGGTTTCCATTTTCTCTGGTGGATCGTGGGCGGCTGTTGTATTTTTTGCGCATTTTTGTTCCGTCGGCTTCAATAACATTTGATTGATATTCCCAACCCGGTCAATATCCTACATTTGCTAAAATTATTTCCATGCACCGTTTCTTCGCATTGCTGATATCCTTTGTTCTGCTTACACAAACATATTCCCAAAACGTAATTTCCAGGCCTAAACTGGTAGTGGGCATCGTAGTTGACCAAATGCGCTGGGATTATTTATACAGGTATTATGACCGCTATGAAGCAAAAGGAGGATTTAAAAGAATGCTGGGCCAGGGGTTCAGTTATGAGAATACCATGATCCCCTATGCACCCACCGTAACTGGTTGCGGTCACGCCTGCATCTACACTGGCTCCGCCCCCGCTATAAATGGTATTACAGGAAATCAATGGTGGGATAAAGAAAAAAAACGTGTTGTTTATTGTTCGGAAGATAAAACAGTGAACACGATCGGGGCTGATAACAAAATAGGGCAAATGAGTCCGCGCAACCTGCTCGTGACCACCATTGGCGATGAGTTAAGGATGGCCACTAATTTCAGGAGCAAGGTAGTGGGCGTTGCACTCAAAGACCGTGGCAGTATTATACCAGCCGGCCATAGCGCCAATGCAGCCTACTGGTATGATAACACGACAGGAAAGTGGATCAGTTCCAGCTATTACATGAATGAACTGCCAGCATGGGTGAACGCATTCAATGATCAGAGAATCGTAGATAAATATTATGAGAAAGGGTGGAGCCTGCTATATCCTGCCAATACATACGTACAGAGTACAGCAGATTCAATGACCTATGAGGCAAGGATATTTGGAAAGGCATTTCCCTATGATATGAAAGACCTGGTGGGTAAAGACTATGGCAGGATCGCCACAACCCCTATGGGGAATAGTATGACGGCCGAATTCGCGAAAATGGCCATCACCGCTGAACAATTGGGAATGGATAATTTCACCGATCTGCTTACTATCAGTTTTTCATCTACCGATTATATTGGCCATTCTTTCGGTCCCAATTCCATTGAAGCGGAAGATGGTATGCTGCGTCTGGATAAAGACCTGGGCGCTTTACTGGATTACCTGGATACAAAGGTGGGCAAAGGGCAATACACTGTTTTTCTCTCCGCAGATCATGGAGTGGTACAGGCCCCTGAATTTTCAAATGAGCATAAACTTCCGGGTGGAAGATTTTATATTGGAAACCTGGTAAAAACGCTGAATGCAGAACTGGCCACAAAATATAAGATGGGTCCGATGATCCTTTCCAGTGATAATTACCAGCTGGCCCTGGATCATAATAAGATCGATTCTGCCGGTATCAACGAATCTGAATTATTGAGCTGGCTGGAAAAAAGATTATACCAGGAACCCGGCATCGACCGGGCCTTCCCTTTGGAAAAATTAAATACAGTTCCTCTTCCTGCCACTATTCGAAAAATGATCAACAACGGTTATTATCCAAGGAGATCAGGAGACCTTCAAATGATCTTAAAACCGGGTTATATAGACGCCTATTCCTCCACAGGCACCACTCACGGGCTATGGAATCCTTATGATGCCCATATCCCCCTGCTATGGTATGGCTGGGGTATCAGGGCAGGCAAGTCGAATAAGGAAGTGTATATGACCGATATCGCTCCTACCCTGGCTGCCCTTCTTCATATTCAAATGCCCAGCGGATGCATAGGTGAGCCCCTGCAGGATATTCTCAAATAAGGGCTTGAAATAGATTTTTTTGTATATTCAGAATAACAAACCTGATATGAAAAGATTCTACTGCTTATTAGCCATTCTCTGCCTGGGCCTCACCTTATCTGCACAGCGCATTGATTCTATTAAATTCTTCCTTGACGAAGGATTGGTCAATATGGATCTGACAACAGATCTCAAAGGACTGCAATCGCAAAAAGGCAAACCGGTATTCATACCCGGTTCAGTAAAGATCACCATGCCGGGTGGTGAGGTATACGAAGAAGATATCAAAGTATCGCCCCGCGGTGTTAACAGGAGGCAGAACTGCAAGATCCCTCCCATGAAACTTGACTTCCGGGTCAATGCTTCTTCCCCGCTTTCTTCCTTAGGCAAACTTAAACTGGTACATGGTTGCGGCACCAGCAGCGCGGATGAAGAATTGCTGCTGAAAGAATTTGTGTGTTATAAGCTTTATAATATGCTGGATGATCGTTCTTTCCGTGTGCGGTTGTTAAAAGTGAATTATTCCGATATCAACGGAAAGTTTAAAAACTATACGCAGTATTCATTTTTGATCGAGGACGATGCGGATATGGCCAAAAGAAATGATTGCCGCAAAAAAACATTGTTCCCAGCCTATAACCAGGAGGCAACCGACCGTAATATGATGACCCTGGTCACCCTGTTTCAATATATGATCGGCAATACAGACTGGGCCGTGCCTAATAATCATAATATCGCTCTGATCTGGCCAAAAAAGAATGACGCTGCCCTGCCCTATGCCGTTGCCTATGATTTCGACTTTAGTGGCCTGGTGGATGCGGGCTATGCGGTACCCAGTGAGATCATTGGTACGGAAAAAGTTACAGAAAGGGTTTACCGTGGTTTTCCACGTACCATGGAAGAACTTCAATTATGCCTTGATAAATTCAGGGCAAAAAAAGAAGAGATGCTTAAATACGTAAATGAATTCAGCCTTATCTCTGCCAGAACAAGGAAAAGTATGGTCGAGTACCTGGAAGAATTCTTCAGCACCATCGAAAGCCGCAAACAGGTACAGGATATTTTTATTGATAACGCGAGAACCAAATAAACCACTTCATGGAAATTCAACAACTTTTTGAAAAGGCTGTTACCGACAGCAAAGAACTGCGCGATAAACCTTCCAATGAGGTTTTATTGCAATTATATTCCCTCTTCAAGCAGGCAACGGCAGGAGATGTAAATACGGATCCGCCCTCCAATCCTTTTGATTTTGTGAACAAGGCCAAACACGAGGCCTGGTCGGCACTGAAAGGAAGATCAAAAGAAGAGGCCATGAAAGAATATGTGGCCCTTGTAGAAAAACTCAAAAACTGATTTTTTATACCAGCGCTTCATATTGATCGCTGATCTTTTTCCCAACGATTTCATAGGAAAAGCGACTGGCCGCCCGGACTGAAATGTCCTGTTGGCCAAACTGCCTTTTTTTGTCAACCATGGTTGCCATGGCATTCAGCAGAGCTTCCTCATCAGCTGCATTAACCAACAGCCCATTTGACTCATCTACCAATTCAGGGATACCACCTACCCGGGAAGATATCACCGGAACTCCGCAACATAGAGCTTCTCCTATTACACAGGGTGAATTTTCCACTTCGCTGAAAAGTACCAGGGCATTGGCCTTTTTCAAATTATCGGCCACCTTTAAATAGGATATCTCACCGGTAAATTGAATAGCGGAATGATGGTCCCGGGCATACTGTTTTAGTTGTTCATCAGCGGGTCCAACGATCACCAGGCTTATATCATTTCTGCCCGAGGCCAGCCTGGAAAAAGCCCTGATGATCCCTGGCACATTCTTCCGATCTTCCATGTTGGATATATGTATAAATTGAAAACTATTCCCGCGAAAATCACCCGGTTTGAAATAACGGGTATCTACGGTATTCTCAATGGTGACATATTTTACAGGCGCCACCAGCTTGTATACCCCCTCTGCCAGGTAATCACAAACCGGAAAGAACATAGATGACCCGGTAAATATCTTACGAGTGAAATATTTAAATCGCTTCGATTTGCTGAAATAGTTATTCGCTACCTGGTCGTTATAGATCGCCCAGTGTTCAGTAGTGACAAAGGGTATCCCGTAATTCTTTTTTATCCAAAGGGCCGCCTTCCCTGCCCAGATCGGAACATGCACATGAACCAGGTCTGGCAGTCCATTCATTTTAATATACCTGCGAATGGCCTGGTGATAGGACTGCAATAAACGGAAATGAGCCAGCGACCTGGAAATGAACCCATTCCTTTTGGGAAATTCAATGATGTGTTCTGTAACTCCTTCCCTGTTATAAAAATTTTCCTCCCGTTTAAGGATCTTGCCTGAAGGATCGGCATATACATGGATTACATGGATATCATGATAATGAGCAGCAGCAAAAGCATGCCTTTGCACGAAATCTCCATTGAATGGTTCAGCCCTGCCGGGATACCAGCTGCAAAGCCAAAGAATTTTTTTCCTTCCCATGATAGGCTGAAAAGGTAATTCAAATAATTCTAAATTTGATAATGGCCATTTTCAGGAAAAACAATCTTCAGCAGGACCTGAACACCGGTTTTGGTACTAATAGCAGCAGCACGGGGGGCAGGTTCATTAACCGCGATGGGAAGCCTAATGTGATCAAAAAAGGCGTTGGACTGCTGAATCGTTACAGCTGGTACCACACCATGCTGGGTATGCGAAGAGGAAAATTTTTATCCCTGCTTTTTGTGGTCTATATACTGGTCAATATTTTATTTGCAGGTGTTTATTACCTCATTGGGTCGCAGCACCTGGCGGGCATTGATCATACTGACCCCGTAAAAGAGTTTACAGAGATCTTTTTTTTCAGCACCCAGACTTTCACTACGGTAGGATATGGAAGGATCAGTCCTTCAGGCTTTCTTACCAGCGCTGTTTCTACTTTTGAAGCTTTCCTTGGGTTGCTGAGTTTCGCTATTGCCACCGGCTTATTTTATGGAAGGTTCTCCAGGCCGAGGATATTCCTGAAGTTTTCAGATAAAGCGCTGATCTCTCCATACCGGGGTGGTACTGCACTGATGTTCCGGGTTGCGCCCTATAAAAATAATAATCTCTCAGATGTGGAAGTTAAGCTGACCATGGCTGTGACCACCGAAGAGAATGGAAAACTTACTGATAAATTCTATGACCTTGACCTTGAATATGGCCATATTTCCGGGTTAGCCCTAAGCTGGACAATTGTCCACCCTATTGATGAGAAAAGCCCTTTCTTCGGGTGGACATCCAGCGATATCGCCGCCACTGATATTGAGTTGATGGTTTATGTAAAGGCATTCGACCAGGTATTCTCCAATAACGTGATCACCCGCACTTCTTATATTTCATCAGAGATCGTATGGGGAGCAAAATTCAAAATGATGTATGAGCCAAATGAAGATAAATCCAAGACCATACTCGACCTGGGCAAACTGAATGATATCGACACGGTAACTATGCCAGCGTCTAATGCGGTACCTGCCACTGCCTGAGAAAATATTCCGGTTTATGTCCTTATTTCAACGCCCTGATAATAGCAATAAAATCATTGGCCAACAGTGAGGCACCACCTACCAGTCCCCCATCCACATCCGGGCAGGAAAACAATTCCACCGCATTCCCGGCCTTCACACTACCACCATATAATATGGATATCTCTGCTGCAAGTTCGCCTCCATATTTTTTTGCGATCTCAGTACGGATGAACTGATGCATTTCCTGGGCCTGCGCAGTACTGGCGGTCTTACCGGTACCAATGGCCCATATAGGTTCATAGGCGATCACCAGTTTATTAAATGAAGATGCATCGAGGTGAAAAACAGATTCATTCAATTGCTTTGCAACATATTCGTTTTGGGTACCGGCTTCCCGGATGTCCAGCGGTTCTCCGCAGCAAAAGATCGGTCTGATCCCTGCTTCTAAAAGTAGATCCACTTTATCCGCCAGCATTTCATGGGTTTCTGCATTATATTCCCTTCTTTCGCTATGCCCAACAATACAGTATGGGATATTCAGTGACTGCAGCATCTCAACAGATATCTCCCCGGTATAAGCCCCGTTGGATCGATGATGGCAGTTTTGGGCGGCCACTTCAAAATGCCTTTCATCGGAAGTTTCGCTTTTGGTCATGATAAGGTAAGGAAAAGGAACAGCAAATATCACTTCCTGTTGTTCCTCTAAAACGATTCCTTCCGACAGTATCTCATCTAATAATTTTTCCGCCTGCTGATAGGTCAGGTTCATCTTCCAGTTAGCGGCCGCTATTTGTTTTCTCATATTTTCCTTCCCGTAGTTTTATTCGTATTTCCGGTAAATGTACTGCAGTATTCCTTTCTCTTCTTCACTCAGCGATCTTCCTTTCATTTTTTTCCAGCCTTCAATATCTTCCAGCACTTTTTCCCATTCATAACTTCGAAGCCCTTCGCTGCCCCA
Organism: Chitinophagaceae bacterium; assembly: GCA_016720565.1. Lineage (GTDB taxonomy): Bacteria > Bacteroidota > Bacteroidia > Chitinophagales > Chitinophagaceae > JJ008. Next base: position 772,659 of record JADKKJ010000001.1, on the reverse strand, counting down.
GCTGAAGTTAGGAATGTATTTAGGGGTAAGCCCATTACCAAATACATTACAGCAAACACCAATGATGGTTCCTGTATTAATGGAAGTATTGATCGCAGTGCGGGAATAATCACCCATCATCACGCCGCATTTCATCCCTGCATTCTTCTCTCCGGAAGTCGTCCAGACCCTTACCTCACTGGCATTATTCTTAATATTGGAATTACTGCTGCCTGCACCCATATTGCACCATTCACCAATCACCGAATCTCCCAGGTAACCATCATGTGCCTTATTGGAATATCCAAAGAGCACACTGTTCTTTATTTCGCCGCCTGCCACTGAAAAAGGCCCGATCGTAGTGGCCCCATAAACCCTGGTACCCATTTTTAAAATGGCTCCCTCACCAATGGCCACAGGTCCGCGGATCAAACACCCTTCCATGATATTCGCGTTCTTACCAATATAAACAGGGCCTTCCGTTGCATTAATGATGCAATGTTCCATTTTTACTCCCTTCTCCAAAAAGATCTTTGCCGATCCCTTTAATTTATTTGTACGGGATGGCTTCTGGGTGACCCTTCCTTTAACCAGCAGGGAGAAATCCTCTTCTATGGCCCAGGCATTTTGCTGGAATATATCCCAGGGGTATTGTATACTCGTGACAGGTTCATTAAACAGCACAGACTTGCCCACTTTGATCCTGAACCGGTCTATGATCTCAGCACTGCCTGTTTTATAAACGATCCCTGTGCCGGAACCAGATGAGATGAATTCTCCATTCTTCAGCCCTTTGATGGCTTTTACCAGGGCCCTGGTAGGAAGAAGATTGCCATGTATGATATAACAGGATCCTTTGGGGTCAATGGCCTCATCAATATTGACCGACCTGCCCAGGTCTTTATAATCATCCTCCTTTTTATCGTAGGAGATCAGTTTCAACATTCTTTCCCATTTCTCACGAATCGTGAGAATTCCTATTCGGATATCCTGTATCTGCCGGGTAAGTGTAAAAGGAAATAGGTTTTCGGGCTGGCAAAATTCTTCGGTGAATATGATCTTGTCCATGATATTGGTTGTTCAGTGGAGTTACAAAATTACGAAAGGCCGCTGGCCTCCTGCAAAAAATAACCCCCCGGGAAACCGGGGGGTCTAAAGTATAGCCATGAAAAGCGGTCTTCCAACCGAGGTCAAAAGACCGTTTACAAGATAATATTATTAGCTTTTCTTAGCGTATTTCTTATTGAATTTGTCGATACGACCAGCCGTATCCACCAGCATGTTCTTACCTGTGAAGAATGGATGAGAAGTATTGGATATCTCCAGTTTTACCAGGGGATATTCATTACCGTCTTCCCATTTCAGGGTCTCTTTGGAGTCTGTGGCAGACCTGCTCAGGAAGGTTGTACCATTACTCATGTCTTTGAAAACAACTAACCGATACTTATCGGGATGGATTCCTTTTTTCATAACTAGATGATTTTAAAGGTCCCACGGAATTTGCCGTAGGAGTGAATAGATAAATTTGGGTTGCAAAGATAGGTGTGGGAACCGGTTTATCCAAATCTTCCCAATCCCGGTTAACTCCTCATATTTATGAATTGCAGGGGTAGCCGAAGGTCGGCCGTTTTGCAAAGCTGTATCACTTCCTGCAGGTCATCGATCTTCTTGCCAGTCACCCTTACCAGGTCTTCCTGAATGGCAGCCTGCACTTTTAATCCTGCATCCTTGATCAGCTTCACGATCTTTTTGGCATCATCCTGGGCCAGGCCATTCTTTACCTTCACTTCTTTTTTCCAGAGTTTTCCGCTCTGCGCTCCATCTGCGGAAATATCAAATGCTTCCGGAGCAATGCCCTGTTTATGGGCACGGTTGATCAATACATCCACCAGCTGCCTCATTTTCATATCATCTTCCGTTTCGATCCTGATCTTAAAGTCTTTTTTATCCAGGTCTATCTGTACATGACTTCCTTTAAAATCAAAACGATTGCTGATCTCTTTGGAAGTGACGTTTACTGCATTATCCAGTGCCTGCGCGTCCACTTTACTTACGATGTCAAATGATGCCATAACATTAGTTTTGAAGGTCACCAAAACTAACACAATTCCGCCTTACTGCCCTGCAGATTCAGCTGGATACAGTATAGGCAAAAAAAAGGTTCCCCTTTAGAGGAAACCTTTCTAGACTTATTTGTGTGATCAATTTCCGGCCTTCACACGGCCCTGCTCGTCGGAAGCGCTTCCCTCCTTCCTTCCCGCGTTTGCTTTCAGTTTACCCTTGTTGAAACGATAGGTGAAACCAACGCTCACTGCACGGCTATCATTTATATTCACGAACTGGGCATCCACGGTACCGTAGCGGCTATAGCCTTTGAATTTGTTCCCCTGGAACAGGTCACGAATATTTAATTTGACACTTGCTTTATTCTTCATGATCTGTTTGCTGAAACCTGCATTCACCTGTGCAATAGGTTTGATGAAGATCACTCCTTCCAGGCCCTTGCTCCTATAGAAACCGCTTACTTCTGCTCCCCATCCCTTGCCCCATTTAAATTGCTGTTGCAACTGACCCATGAAACCAAAAATTGAAAGGGAGATCATTTCATTATTTACAATACCCTTGAATTTATTATTGGCCGCATTCAGATATATATTTCCATTCCACCATTTATTGAACTGCTTGTAGGCAGTTAGGGTCAATCCAAACTGGTCGCGGCTGGCAATATTGGCTTTTTTGATAAAGGTCTCATTACTGAGTTCATTTTGTTCAATCACCTGCTGAATGATATCTGTGGTCCGGCTATAATTCAGTGTGGAAGTAAGGAACCCTTTATAGGTATGGCTTAATTCAATATTGTGCGAGAACTGAGGACGCAGGTCAGGATTGCCTTTTTCAAATGTATATCTGTCCAGGAAATGTATGAAGGGATTGAGATCTTCATAATCCGGGCGGTTGATACGACGTCCATAATTGATCACAAACTGGTTATTCTTGTTGGCCGAATACTGGAGGTAAACAGTCGGGAACAGCTGGGTATAATTCCTTTTGAAACGGATACTAGTACTGAGCTGGTTACCTTTTGCATTGGTATTTTCCATGCGAAGGCCAAACTGTCCATTCCATTTCTTACCCAAAGCGCGATTATAATTCACATAGGCGGCGTTGATATTTTCTTCATAGAGAAAATGATTACTGCGGTTATAATCATGGTGGATCTCCCCGTTACGGATGGAATCATAGTTGGCATTGTTGTCGGTCTTCACATAGCTGGATTTGAAACCGGCTTCAAACCTGGCGTTATTCTTCAGTGGCAGGGTATAATCCACTTTACCGCTATAGATAGTGATATCCTGGGGAAGATCTCCCATCAGGGTATCGGGATTGCGAAGCAGCACACCCTGGTTATCATAATAATAACTGTAGAATGGTTGCTTGCTGCTGCTGCTATAATTCACATAATCAAGGTCAGCAGTTATCTCCTGCCCTGCTGAATCCAACTGGCTGCGAAGGTTAAAATTGCCACTGAAATTCTTCCATTTGGAATCATTTTCTGTTATGGCTTTGGTCTGGCTAAGCAGCGTATTATCTGGTGAATAGATCCAGGTGCTGGTACGACTGTTCCAAACAGATGGATTATTAAATCCGCTGAACACTACCCCCAGGGTGGTTTTTTTGCTGGCATAATAATCTGCGCCCAGTTTGGCGTTGAAAAATTCAGATTCATTACCCATGATAGAACGCTGCTTGAATATAGAAAGCAGGTCCTTCGTAGAGGTTTCACGGAAATTACGATCGATGATCAGTTGTTCATCACGGTGATTGCGGTTATAACCAGCGCTGGTGAACAAATTCCATTTTCCACTGCGGTAATTGAAATTCATGCTTTCATTGAAACGGGCAAAATGGCCCTGCGTATAACCAGAAGTCACACTACCATTATAACCGTATTGCTTATTCTTTTTTGTGGTGATATTAATGATACCACTATTACCAGCTGCATCATATTTGGCAGGTGGGTTGGTCATGATCTCGATCTTGTCCAGTTGATTTGCATTCATGCCGCGAAGAAGGTTGGCAAGATCCTGCCCGCTGAGATAACTTGGACGTCCATCGATCATTACCACTACGCCCTGTTTGCCTTTCAGGCTGATATTGCCATCCTTGTCCACAGAAATACCAGGAGATTTCTCCAATACTTCAAGCGCTGAATTACCTACATTGGTAATAGACGCTTCCACATTCACAATGGTCCTGTCCACTTTCTGTTCGATCAGGGGTTTCTTTGCTACAATTGTTACCGCGGCCAGGTCTTTGGGTGCAGCCACTAATTCGATCGTTTTTAAGGAAACAATCGAATTAGTTGAATTGATGGTCACCAGTTCTGAATAGGCTTTTTGATGCCCTACTGCAGAAATAGCTACCAGGTAACGGCCCTCTGGCACGCCATCAAACTGGAATAGCCCGGTTTTGGAGGCCATAGCCATTTTTGCAACCGAAGAATCGGAGGCTTTTAATAAGGTGATCGTGGCAGATTCAATGGTTTTGGCATTGCCGTCTGTCACGGTACCAGTTATCTTTCCGCCTTGGCCCTGTGCCAGGCAAACCAGGAAAAATAAAAAGGATAAGGTTAAGGTTAAGGTCTTTTTCATGATCGTTTTTGTTTGTATTAGTACTGAGTTTCGTTTATTACAGGTCAAAAATAGGTACTTGGCATTGCAAAGTACATTGTTTTAAAATAAACGGCCGATTTTAGGGATAAGTGGCCGTTCCGGACAACATCAATAAGACGCACTGCTTAAAAACAGGTTACAGTCTCATTTTGCGGGGCAAACCTAAACCAGGTTGGAAAAATTGGCAATAGGCATGGTAATGAATTGACTGTTATTCTGTTTGAAATGGGTCAGAACCCCGTTATATTGCATCAAAATATCCAAAATGATCGTTGATTTCAGGTCAGACACTGTAACCCGCCCTACTCCCGCCATGCGGGAAGCCATGTTCAGCGCAAAACTGGGCGATGATGTATTTGGGGAGGATCCCTCCATAAATGAGCTGGAAAACCTTTGCGCCAACATGTTTGGAATGGAGGCGGCCATTTTTTGTCCTTCGGGAACCATGACCAACCAGATCGCTATAAAATGCCATACGCAGCCCGGCGACGAGCTGATCTGTGATGAATCATCTCATATATATCAATATGAGGGTGGCGGGATCGCTTTTAATTCAGGGGCCTCTGTAAAATTATTGGCAGGCGACCGGGGTCGTGTGAAGGCAGAACAGGTAGAAAAGGCCATACAACCGGATGATGTACATCGTCCCATCAGCCGACTGGTATCCCTTGAAAACACCAGCAACCGGGGTGGTGGGTCTTGTTATGAAATAAAGGACCTGGAAGAGATCAAAGCCATCTGCAAAAAGTACGGGCTGAGTTTCCATCTTGATGGTGCTCGCTTATGGAATGCGCTGGTAGCTAAGGGACAAACAGCCAGACAATACGGTGAATTATTTGACAGTATCTCTGTTTGCCTCAGTAAAAGCCTGGGTTGTCCTGTTGGTAGCCTTTTATTGGGTGATACTGCTTTTATCAAAAAAGCAAGAAGAGTAAGGAAGGTATTTGGTGGAGGTATGCGGCAGGCCGGGTTCATGGCCGCTGCTGGTATCTATGCCTTAAAACATAATATAGAAAGGCTGGAGGAAGACCACCGGCATGCTAAAATGATCGGCGAGGCGCTTCAGCAAAAAGGATTTATCAATCAGGTACTACCAATTGAAACCAATATCATCATTTTTGAACTTAAGCCAGGAATGTCGGCAAAAGAGTTGGTAGAAAAAATGAAAGCAACAGACATACTTGCTTATGCCATTGCCCCCGACAGGGTAAGGCTGGTGGTTCATCTTGATATTACCCCGGCCATGGTAGCAAGGACCACCGAACTGATCGATACACTTTAGGGGTGACCTGAAAACCAAGTATCTTTAATCACATCATATGTTACCAAAGATAAATCCGCTGAACACCGATGCCTGGAAATCGCTTACCAGGCATGCCAGCGCGCTGAAGCAAATTCATCTTCGTGACCTTTTCACCGGGGAACCGGATCGCTTCCTGCACTATTCATTATGCATGGATGAACTCGTTTTTGATTTTTCCAAGAACAGGATCGATGCGAAGGGCATGGAATTATTATTTCAGTTGGCCGAACAATGCCAGTTAAAAGAGGCTATCGCTTCCTTATTTAATGGCGAACTGATCAATGAAACAGAAAAAAGGGCCGTGCTGCATATGGCGCTTCGCAACCTGGGTGATGAACCGTTTTTCACCAAAGGGGAAGATGTAATGCCTGCCGTGAAGAAAGTGCGGGCACAGATGAAAGATTTTTGCCAGCAGGTACATGATCATACAAAGACCGGCTATACCGGGAAACCAATAAAGAACATTGTCAATATTGGTATTGGCGGCAGCGACCTTGGTCCTTTGATGGTAACAGAGGCACTCAAGCCTTATTGGATCGATGGGATGAAGGCCTATTTCGTGTCCAATGTAGATGGCTCGCATATCGCGGAGGTATTGAAACAACTTGATCCGGAGACCAGTTTATTCCTGATCGCTTCAAAAACATTTACCACGCAGGAGACCATGACCAATGCGCATACAGCCAGAGCCTGGTTCCTGCAAACAGGTGCAACAGAAAAAGATATTGCCAGCCATTTTGTAGCCCTCAGCACGAATGAAAAAGAGGTGGAGCGTTTTGGTATTGACAGGAACAATATGTTCCCTTTCTGGGATTGGGTAGGTGGCCGTTATTCCCTTTGGTCAGCCATCGGGCTTTCTATTGCCCTGACTGTAGGTTATCACCGTTTTGAGGAATTGCTGAAAGGAGCCTGGAATACGGATAACCATTTTCGCCATACGCCATTTGAAAAGAACATCCCTGTGATCATGGCTTTACTGGGCATTTGGTATACCAATTTTTTTGGAACACAAACGGAAGCCATTCTTCCCTATGATCAATACCTCCACCGCTTTCCTGCCTATTTTCAGCAGGGAAATATGGAAAGTAACGGGAAAAGCACCGACAGGAATGGAGAAGCAGTTGAATACAGCACTGGTCCGGTGATCTGGGGTGAACCTGGAACCAATGGACAACATGCCTTTTACCAGCTTATTCACCAGGGTACAGTTTTGATACCCTGTGATTTCATTGCCTCTGCCCTGCCCCACAACCCCATCAGCGATCATCATGAAAAATTACTGAGTAATTTCTTTGCGCAGACAGAAGCCCTGATGAATGGAAAAACTGAATCAGAGGCAAGGGTTGAGCTGGAAAAACAGGGATTGAATGATGAACAGCTAAGCCGTTTATTGCCATTCAAGGTATTTGAAGGTAACAGGCCAACCAATTCATTTTTATTGAAACAGCTCACCCCTTATACGCTGGGGGAAATGATCGCTCTATATGAACATAAGATCTTCGTGCAGGGTATTATCTGGAACATTTTCAGCTTTGACCAATGGGGAGTGGAACTGGGCAAGCAATTAGCCAACCAGATCCTGCCTGAACTATTTAACGGTGACCCCGTCAATTGCCATGACTCTTCGACCAATGGCTTGATCAATGTTTATAAACGATTCCGCTCCTGAACATTGACCTCTTAGTAAATTTGGAAGACCCCCTGGAGGGTCTTTTTTATTTGGCAGGCACAAAAAAAAGCCCCGGAGAACCGGGGCTTTTTTTATCTAAAGGAGATACTGATTATTGTTTGATCAGCAGACCCTGAACATGTTTTTTGTCGTAGAGGTCAGAAACTTTGATCACATAAACTCCACCTGACAGACCTGTAAGATCCATGTCCATTTGCAGGTAGCGAGGAGTGATATTTGAAACTGGCCAATCGCGGCTCTTGATCTCTTGTCCATGAGCATTATAGATCCTTACCCTTCTGATCTCAGTATAAACACCATTGTAGTACCAGCGAATCTGGAATTTACCGGTGGTTGGGTTAGGATATATCCACAATCTGTCTGAAACTTCAGATTCGATCAGCAGGCTGTTAGAAGAATTACGGCAACCATTCACATCCGTTACTGTAGCGCGATAAACACCCAGTTTATCAACATTAGCAGTTACAGAGTTTGTGTTGGCACCAGCGATAGTTGAACCATTTAAAGTCCATGACCAGCTAGTTGCTGTTTGAGCTGCAGGGCTGCTTGTAGCAGTAAGTACAGAAGTAGAACCAGGAGTCAATGCCAGGTCTGTTGCAGTGATAGACACCGCAGGCAGGGCATTTACATTCAGGGTAGCCACATTCGATGTGGTTGTACCAGCGCAAGGAGGAGCAGAAACATTTACACGGTATTTGTAAAGGTTCATGTCTGAGGCAGCAGAACGGGTAACACCGGTAAGGGTAAGTGTATTCGTGGTAGCACCAGAATAAACTCCACCGTTTGTTACGTTCGCCCATGTAAGGCCATTATCTCTTGATTCCTGCCATTGGTAAGTGAAAGGTCCATTATAAGGAGAACCAGCAGGAGAAGTTGGGCTTACACTGAAGGAAGCGTTTGAACCTACGCAAACAGTTTGGTTAGCTACTGTACCGATAGAAGCAAGCGGTTGAGTAACGCTAACAGGAACAGTTACTGGCAGACCAGGACAGCTTGGTGAAGCGGTGCTGTAAGTAGCAGTATAACTAGTATTGGTAGTAGGGTTAACATAGATCGTGTTTGCAGTAGCAGGAGCGCCTGGGTAAGGAATAGTAGCACCAGCATCCAGCCACATGGTGTTTGGTGCAGCGGGGCTTGCAACCCATGTACCTGCAGATGGAGCACCATAAGTAATAGAGATCGACCAGGCGGTCAGGGATCCCGTATCACCACCAAAACCATCATAAAGGGCCAGGGTCCAGTTACCATTCAATACAGAGGTCATATTAGCCCATGAGTTAGTGGTAGGCAGGAATGCAGTAGGACCTGCAGGACCAGAACCAATATTTGAAGTAACCAGGTCAGCACGGAAAGTTCCGGTATAAGGAGCTGCACCTGTGCTTAAGAGGTTAGATGCGGTTGAGCTGAATTTGGTATTTACGAATCCAGTTCCGGATACACCTGTATTAGATACAGAGTAATCCAGGTTGATGATCTGACCGTTCGGTGCTTTTAATACATAGAAAAGGTCACCCACCCATGTATGCGCAGGGATGCTAACCGTAACAGTAATGTTAGAAACAACATAGCTGGAAGTTGGCAGACCAGAAGCAACGATGGTATTACTTACACCAGCAAGGTTCGCATCAGGAATAGGTAAAGGCAGACCTGCGCTGGCATTGAATACGGCTGTTTGTGGTGAAGAAGGATTGGTAATAGTAAGTGGAATAACAGATCCTTTACAAATTGTTGCGGAAGTTGGAGTAACCGCAGTTTGTAATTGAGTTACAGTAAGGGTAGAGGCATTACTGAAATCAACACCAAATCCGCAGGCAGCTGAAGGCGTAAGTACAGCCCTGAACTGGTAGCCGGAATATGCAGAGCTAACAGGAGAAATGGTAATAGCTGAAGTAGTTGCACCGCTTACGCTGCCACCTAATGCACCGTTAATAAGGTTCAACCATGGTGAAGATGCGTTAACGCGATATTCCCATGCCCAGCTGCTGATAGAAGCACCACCAGGAGTAAGGGTAGCTGGAATTGTTACGCTACCTGAACACTGAGCACTTACAGCTGCAGGAGCAGTAAGAGAAGTTACTGCGATACATGGAGCACAAAGCGGCATATCAAGATCTATCTGCCAGGTACCACCAGCTGCATTTGCAGTTTCAGTCAGTACTAGAGTTACTGTAGCACCAGCGCCAATAGTAAGAGAATGTACTACGTTAAAAGTTGGATTCGGGCTACCACCTTCATCAGAGATATAGTTAGTACAAATATTTGCCGGGTTAAAAGCTCCGCTATGAACGGAAAGGTGAGGGGCACCAGCAGCACCTGTATTTGTATGTGTGATAGTCAAACATTGTGCAGAAGCTACCGGGTTAGTGAAAGTATAGGTCCTATACCTGAATACAGTACCTACTGCAGTTACTCCAGGACAAGCTGCTTTAGGAGCGGCGCAGGTTGAAGCTATACCATCCCTGAACAACCTACCTGTATTAAAGGTTGGGTCTCCAGCAGCGAATGATCCTGTAATTGTTTGGCAAACAGCCTGAACACCGTTGGGACGGTGAAAACCAACCACCTGGTTCGTCATCACATCGCTGACAACAGCAGGAGCATTTTTGATTTGAGCCTTGATCTCTGGGGTAATTTTTGGAGCTTCCTGAGAATTGACAATGAGGGAGCTACCGAAAAAGCCAAGAGCAAAAACCAAGGAAACCCATAAGTTTTTCTGAGTAAATTTTGGTTGCATAAATAATAATTTTGATGAATTGAGTTAACCGAATTCCGGCTAAACCGAAATCAGCCCGAAAGATAAATGTTTGTTAGAAATTCCCAAAAAAAACATTAAGGCATAGACTTTTAAATCTTTACACAGGGTGTGGATTTGTTTTTTTGGCTTATAAGTCAACTAAAATAAAAGACTCCGGCCAGCAAAAGCTGGCCGGAGCAGATTCCATATTTTAACAATTATTTAATATACTACGCTGAAAATCACCACTTATCAACATCTTCATGGGTTTCGTTCGTCGTACTGGCAGGCAGTACTTCAATCTCTGCCTGAGGTTCTGGCTGGTCCTCTGATTTAGTCTCCATTACCGGTTGATCGACCTCTCGTACCCCTTCGGCCCCATTTTCCTCGTTATACTCATCATGATTGAAGGCATCGAAATCAAAATCTGGCATTAATTCCGTCTTTACGTAATCAACGGCCTCACCCAGGGCGCGGATAAATTTGTTGAAATCCTCTTTATAAAGAAATACTTTATGGCGATCATACCCATTATCATCAAATCGCTTCCTGCTTTCAGTGATCGTAAGATAATAATCATTACCCCTGGTTGCCCTTACATCAAAAAAATAGGTCCTTCTTTTCCCGGCGCGAATCCGTTTGCTGTAAATACTCTCCGCCTTCTTTTCATTATTCTCGTACGCCACTTTTATAAGATTTTAGCAGTTAAGGAATTAGTTTGGTATCAGTATTTCACAAATATAGAGATGTTTTTGAATCAGCCAAATCGGCTTTGAACATAATCCGGAAGGCCTACCCTTCCGGCTGATCCTGCTGCTGTTGCCTTGCATAAAGCGAAGCATAATAACCCTGCTTTTTCATCAGTTCCTGGTGGGTTCCCTGCTCAGTGATCAGTCCATCCTCCAGCACCACAATTTTATCAAAATCCAGCAATGAAAATATGCGGTGTGTAATGATGATGGCAGTCCGATCCTTTAAAAAATCATTCAGCTGCCCGAGTATTTTTTTCTCTGTCCTGGAATCAACGGCGCTGAGACAATCATCAAAAATGACCAGCGAAGAATTTTTCAATAAAGCCCTTGCAATGGAGATCCGTTGTTTCTGCCCTCCGCTCAGGGTTACCCCTCTCTCCCCTATCATGGTATCATACTGATGTGAAAACCCGATTATCTCTTCAGCCACACTGGCCTGCCCTGCAGCCCTTCGAATCTCCTCCTCCAATACCTGGTCCTTACCAAAGGCTATATTGCCCGCCACCGTATCACTGAAAAGGAAAACATCCTGCGGAACATAACCGATCTGTTCCCTTAATGTATCAACACCGATCTCCCGGATATCTTTTCCTTCGATTGTAATGTTTCCGGAGGTAACATCATACATTCTTAAGAGCAGCTGAGCGATGGTCGATTTTCCGCTTCCTGTTCGGCCCACAATCGCGATCTTCTGGCCTGCCTTAATCTCCAGGTCAAAATCCTTTAAAGCCTGTATACCCGTATGCGGATAAATAAAATCGACCGCATTGAATTTTATGTTTCCCTTCAACTGGATATTTTCTGCCTTATCATCCTGCTTAATTGCAGGCGCTGTTCGCAGGAATTCGTTGATCCTTTTCTGGGAAGCGGCGGCCCTTTGTATCATACTGGCAGTAAGTCCGATTGCCGAGACCGGAAATGTGAGCATATTAATGTACATCACAAACTCAACGATGGTATTCACATTGATGTCGTGGCCCCCTTTAATATAATATAGCCCACCTATCATAATGGTAAGCAGCGTGCTCAGTCCGATAAGGAAAGTGATGGAAGGAAAATAGATGGCCTCCACCCTGGCCAGACCAATGGCATTTGCTTTATATTCTTCGCTGTTGCGGGTAAAAAAACCAAGCATGGCCTTTTCCTGCACAAAGGATTTAATGACGCGTATACCGGAATAGGTCTCCTGGGCATTGGTAGTAAGATCGCTGAGGGAGCGCTGTATCCGCTCACTTTTGCGGTTGATGGTATTATTGACAAAATAAATGGTAATGGCTAAGATCGGTAACGGTGCCAGCACATATAAGGTAAGTTCCGCTTCCCGCTTCAGCATGAAGTAAACGCTGAGGGAAATAATGGCCACCAGGTTGACCAGGTACATGATTGCCGGCCCGGTGAACATCCTTACCCTGCTTACATCTTCAGCGATCCGGTTCATCAGATCGCCCGTACTGTTCCTTTTATAAAAAGCCGTATCGAGTTTCTGGTAATGCAGGTAGATCTCGTTCTTCTGGTCATACTCAATGAAGCGGCTCATCACAATAATAGTTTGCCTCATCAGGAACAGAAAAAAACCCCTTAAAAGTGCCAGTATCAGAATAGACACCCCGCAAATAGCCACCACTTTTCCAAGACTGTATGATTGCCCTTCCACTTTCTGGATGAATTTATTCACCAGTCCATCGTAATCGGGGGGATGGGAAGCCGGTTTATAACCGGGTAAATGCAGGGATCGTTGTACAAAATCGATCACAAAACCGGTGACCTGGGGGGAAAGAACGTTGAAATAGTTGGATAACGTAACAAAGAGAATACCTAAGCCCAGCCTGCTTCTGTATTTCCAGAAATATTTATTTAGAGCGCCCAGCTGGTTCATGTAAAAAATTGTGGCAAAGTTAACCGTTGACCAAGGATTCGGGCATGAAAAAAAACCAATAAGCCCGCTTCGAAAAAAAACCTACTTATTTCTGTGATAAAATGTTATAAAAATTTTTTCGCAAGCAAGCCGAAGGTTAAATTTGCCGCGGAGAGATGGCAGAGCGGTCTAATGCGGCGGTCTTGAAAACCGTTGACTGTCACAGGTCCGGGGGTTCGAATCCCTCTCTCTCCGCCTAAAGGCCAAACCGGGTAATACCTGTTTGGCCTTTTTATTTTTTTTGAATGCAGTTCTACCGGTTTTCCTTCCAGGCTTTTTTCGATAGGAGCCTGAACCCAGATCAATGCGTTTTCAACCGGGCAACCATATCATCGGTAAGCGATTCACTATATATCCCATAACCATTTACCAGTAAACCTTTGATCCCGAATCGCTCGGAGGAAATCGCATATAGTATGGATTCATCGGATGGGTCAGTTTCTCCTTCGAACCGGAAAAACTGGTCTACCTTAAAATCATCGGCTGATAAACTCAGCATTTTTTCCCCGCATTCAAGGCAACTTTGGCGCAGGTTGAAATCTTCGTTATATCCCTGCTTTCGCAGGTCATTCATGGTTTCTGAAAGGGTAACATAGGAACTCATACAATTGCTGGTTTAAGGTCAGGGAGCATTTAAAATTAATGATTAAACCCTTTCCCTCATAGTTCAGAACTGCCCTATCACAGCCTGGTGAGCGGGATCAGTACAATACAGGTAAGCATTTCTTCAAATATGACACCCGGATGTCCCTATTAAGCGAAAAATCCGTTTGTGAAAACCGGGATTTTTTACCTAAATTGAAATACAAATTTTAACTATGAATACGGTTGCCCAATTGCTTGCCCGAAAATCATTATTTCTTGTGACCATTGATCCAAAAGCACCGGTTATAAATGCGCTGGAATCTATGGCGGAAAAAAATATCGGCGCGCTGGTAGTGATGGAAGGAAACCGTTACATGGGTATCATCACTGAAAGGGATTATTCACGGAAGGTGGTGCTGAAAGGAAAGAATTCCACTACTACCCCTGTTGAAGAGATAATGACCACCCAACTTCCGCGCCTCGCTCCTTCGGATAGCACCGAACATTGCATGGAACTGATGTCTGATAAACATATCCGCTATATGCCCGTGTTTGAGAATAATGAGCTTGTTGGACTGATCTCTATGAGTGATGTGGTAAAAGGCATGATCAGTACCCAGCGCGATACGATCCAGCAATTACAAACCTATATCAGCAGTTAACCTTTTTCCGCCGGCTTTTCTTTTACAACTATAAGATCTTTCAGATCCACCTGCATGGGAAGCAGCCCTATTTTTACTACTGCTTTTTTTGACCTTAGTTCAATTACCGTTCCCACCTGGTGGTTCTTTTTCATTTTCACCGTATCTCCCAATTTTACCTCCCCTCCCACCTCTTTGAACCTGGCGTCTATTTTTTTCTGCATTTTGCCGGCCACCTTCTTCTCATCTTTTTTAAATAACATCGCTTCCATTTGTTTGACCAGTTTGTTCTTCTGATCATTCTCTGCGCGTTTCCACTCAATCAGCAACTGCTTAAGCTTTCGCTCCATATCCTTGAGGTATTCCCATTTATTCTCCGCCACACGGTTCTGCTCTTTTAGTAATTCTACCTGTTGCCGGTGTTTTTCTTTTTCAAGTACCTGCTGCAATTCTTTTTTCAGCTTTTCATTTTCCTTTAGTTGTTTCTGCAGTTCTGCATTCCGTTTATCGATGGCCTGGAGGTCCTGCTCCGTCCTGTTCAATAATTTATCCAGGCGAAACTGGTCAGCATCCACCAGGGAACGGGCCCTGTCTATCAGCTCTTTTTTAAGGCCAATCCGTTCTGCTATTGAGAAGGTGTATGAACTGCCTGGTTTTCCCAGCAGTAATTTATACTGGGGCTGCAGGTTCTTTTCATCAAAACCCATAGCGCCATTCAGGATGCCCGAGGTTTTCCCCGCCATTAATTTAAGATTCAGGTAATGGGTGGTCACAATTCCTATCGCATGTTTTTTCACCAACTCCTGTAAGATCACTTCCGCGAATGCGCCACCCAGGCTGGGATCTGATCCGCTTCCCAATTCATCTATAAAGAACAGGGTCCTGCCACTGGCATTTTCCATGAAATATTTCATGTGCAGCAGGTGACTGCTATAGGTGCTTAATTCAAATTCTATGCTCTGGGTATCACCGATATGGATCATTAGCTGTTTAAATATCCCGAATTCAGAAGAGGCATGCACGGGAACCAGCAAACCACTCTGCACCATCATTTGTAAAAGTCCCACCGTTTTCATGGTAACCGTCTTACCCCCCGCATTGGGGCCACTAATGATCAGTATGCGTTGTTTTTCACTCAGTGAGACAGTGACAGGTATGGTGGGTTTGTCTTGTTTTTTATTATACAGGTATAATAAAGGATGGCAGGCATTTACCAGGTGTATAAACGATTTGTCAGATACCAAAGGGAATTCCCCATTCACCTCTAAAGCGAATAATGCCTTGGCCCTGATAAAGTCGAATTCGCCGGAGATCTGCTGCCATTCTTTGAGCAGTCCTGCAAATGCTGAAAGCCGGGCGGTAAGTTGTTTGAGTATGCGGTAGACCTCCCTTCTCTCCTCATTTTCCAGTTCAGCTACCTGGTTATTCAGGTCAATGGTTTCTTCCGGTTCAATAAATGCGGTCTTACGGCTATCGCTTTCGCCATGCAGGATGCCCTTCACCGTTCTTTTTTGCTCCGCGAAAATGGCCACCACTTTACGGCCATTCATAAAACTCTCTTCTATCTCCGCCAGGTAGCCCTGCTTGTTCAGGCGGGCCACTACTTTTTCAAATAGCCTGCGTAATTCATTTCTGCGGCGATACAAGGTTTGACGGATACTCCTGAGATCATCCGAGGCGGTATCCTTAACCTGTCCAAGTTCATCGATCACTTCATCGATCAGTGCAATGATCTTTTTTTCATAGCGTGAATGGGAGATCGCAAGATATAGACCGGGCCATGCCTGTTTTTTTTCTTCATTGAACCAATGGAAAATCGTGTCGGTGGAGGAAGCCAGTCTTCTCAGGTGCAACAATTCTTCCCCGCTTAAAACGGCGCCGGGTATGGCCAGCAGTTGTAATTCACGGGAAAGGTTCAGGGGCTCATCATTTGGAAAATAGAGGCCGGAGGAAAGCAGGGTCTTGTATTCATAGGATTGCCTCAGGGCCCATTGTATCTCCTCCAATTGAATAAATGCCTGCAGGGCGCGGGACCTCTCCCGGGCATATTCCGAACGGCAATAGCCGAATAGCAGCTCTTTCACTTTATCAAATTCCAATTGTACGGGGGCCGAAGCGGGGTATACCTTCATCAGGCGGCAAAATTAAAACCAATTCACCTGTTTTCACGTAACTAACAGAGTAAACTATTCTGTTCCGCATTTGTTAACAAATACTGAATTATCCGCGGAGGCCGGATTTTAGCAGTTCAAAAGCAGAAAGCACCAAAAAAATCGCTGACCTTCGCAAATCATGAAAAATATGATACCTCTGTATTCCCTCCTTTTAAGCGCCGTCACCGGATTATTTTCCTGTGGCCAATCCTATAATAATAATATAAACATGACCGACCAATTGAATCAAACCAGCAAGGAAATACCTGCGAATACCGATACCGCCACATTTGCGAATGGATGCTTCTGGTGCACGGAAGCCATTTTTGAAGAGCTGGATGGAGTGATCAGCGCTACCTCAGGTTATACCGGTGGTCAGACCAGGAATCCTACTTATAAAGAAGTGTGTACGGGTGAAACAGGTCATGCAGAATGCCTGCAGATCGTATATGATCCTTCCAAGATCAGTTTTGATGAATTGCTTGCGGTATTCTGGGAAACGCATGATCCTACCACATTGAACAGGCAGGGTGCGGATGTTGGAACCCAGTATCGCAGTGGTATATTCTACCATAACAAAGAACAAAAAGAAAAAGCAGAGAAGTATAAGGAGCAGCTGGATAAATCAGGTGCTTTTGAAAAACCTATCGTGACGGAGATCACCCCCTTCACCGTGTTTTACCCTGCAGAAGATTATCACCAGCAGTATTTTGAACTCAATGAGAATAACAACCCTTACTGCCGGATCGTGATCAGGCCTAAACTGGATAAATTCAGAAAAGTATTTAAAGACAAGCTGAAGCACTAAGGCTTCAATGCATTATTGAATAATAGTACGTCGCAGTTCCAGCAGGTTAACCGCATTGGGTGGAAAATTGATCACATTAGGTTGTAACAGTCTAACCACTTTATCATACCACAGCGGTACCACCGGCGCATCGTCTATCATGATCTGGTCTGCCTTCCTGTATAATTCATAGCGAAGACTATCATTGGTCTCCCTCAACGCTTTTTCAAATACCTCATCGAATGCCGGGTTTTTATACCGGGTATAATTGGGCGGGGCCGGGTTTTTGGAATAAAAAACAGATAGATAATTCTCTGCATCCGGATAATCTGCGATCCATGAACCTCTGAAAAATGCGGCTGTTGAAGAAGATGTCATGGTAAGCAATAATGATTTCTGCACTACTTCCACCTGAACGGGTATGCCTGATTCTTCCAGCTGTTTTGCAATGAAATTCGCCATATCAGCATAGATCGCAATGGTCAGCAATTTGATCACAGGAAGACCTTTTCCTCCCGGATATCCCGCTTCTTCCAGCAATTGCCGGGTGCGAAAAGGATCATAATGGTAACCCTTTACCCTGGTTGTATCAAAGCTGGGAAGCCCCAGTGGTACAAACCCCGATTCTGCAGGAGTGCCCATAGAATTTCTAAGGTACAGTACCATTTTCCGGCGATCGAACCCATAATTGATAGCCTGCCTGATCTTTTTGATGCGCATGGGGGAATCGCGTACAAGTTCATTGTTTTCATCTACCAGTATTCCCAGGTACTCAATGTTCAGGTAAGGGCTTGTTTGTAAAACGATCTTAGTCTCCCATTCTTTGCGAAGGGCTCCTGCCTTGGTCAGTATCTTATCCTTAAAAGAAGCTTCAATATCATTGATGAATTCCAGTTGTTTCTGGCGGAAAAGCAGGAACTCGGTGGCTTTGCTGTCATAAAAGGAAACATTGATCCCCTCCAGATAAGGCAAGCGTTTTCCCTTTTCATCAAATTCAAAATAATTCGGGTTTTTTTTAAGGATGAGGGCCTGGCCTTCTTCCCAATCTACAAAGGCAAAAGGTCCTGTGCCTACAGGGTGTCGCCTGAAATCCTTCCCGTATTTTTCAACAGCCTCCCGGGGAACCACCGAGCAATATTGCATGGAAAGTATACCCAAAATAGGATGATAAGGTCTTTGCAGTCTTAGTTGGAAAGTGCTGTCGTCAATGGCCAGGAAAGGAAGCAGGCTATCCACCTTATGGTTGAATATCCATGCACCGGGACTGGCCAGTACTTTATCAAGTATCCTTGCAAAACTATAGACCAGGTCGGAGGCAATCATTTTACGACCCTTTCCATTGGGGAAACAGGGGTCATCGTGAAAATATACATCGTTACGAAGATGGAAAATGAAGAGGCTCCGATCTTCAGATATATCCCAGGTTTTGGCCAGAGAAGGCACAATATGAAGGCTGTCGTCGGTCTCCACCAGGGTATTGAACAACTGGTGGGCCGACCACATCACTGACAGGCTTTTGGCAAAGGCCGGGTCCAGCGAGGAAATGCCATTGTATTCATTGTAATGAAATATATTTTTCTCCCGGCCCTTCCGGTTATAACAGGAAAACAACACCGGAATTAGCAATAAAATAACGAGGCGGTTTATGAAGGCAGATTTATAGCTCATCTTATCTATCAAGCCTTAAATTTACATTATCAATTCTAAGTATGG
Organism: Chitinophagaceae bacterium; assembly: GCA_016720565.1. GTDB lineage: Bacteria > Bacteroidota > Bacteroidia > Chitinophagales > Chitinophagaceae > JJ008. The sequence goes on along the minus strand of JADKKJ010000001.1, from coordinate 753,734 downwards.
CAAGGATCCTTTATTCAACCCTGTTTCTGGCAGTCGCTGGCTTATTTTATACCCACTGTGAAGGGCAGCCTTTAAATAAGAAGAAAGGCATGGACCGGCAGGATACCCTGCGGGGAAGCATTAATGCTGAAAGAGCCTGGTGGGATGTGGCCAGTTATAATATCTATGTAGAACCCGATTTTACATCAAAGACCATCAAAGGGTATGATCGCATAGAATTTGACATAAACCAGGATGGCGCCAATAAGAAAATGCAGATCGACCTGCAGCAGCCCATGGAGATCGATCATATTATTTTCAATAATAAGAAACTCACCAGTTATATCCGGGAAGGGAATGTGTATCATATTGATTTTGGAAATTTCAAATTCAATGCGGCAAAGACATTCGCCAAAAAAGAGAAAGCCTTACCACTGTATAGTATTACCATTTATTTTAAAGGCAAACCTCGTGAAGCCATTAACCCGCCCTGGGATGGCGGATGGATCTGGAAAAAAGATGATAAAGGAAGGCCATGGATGACGGCCGCCTGCCAGGGATTAGGCGCCAGCGTATGGTATCCTTGTAAAGACCACCAGAGCGATGAGCCGGACCTGGGTGCTACCCTTAAGATCAAGGTACCTGATACCCTGGTTGCAGTAGGCAATGGCAGATTGAAATCAAAGGTGCAGAACAAAGATGGAACAATTGATTATACCTGGGAGGTAAAGAACCCTATCAATAATTATGATATCATCCCTTATATAGGTAAATACGTAAACTTCAGCGATACCCTGATGGGAGAAAAAGGTAAACTGGATCTTAATTACTGGGTGCTGGATTATAATCTTGAAAAAGCCAAAAAACAATTCGGAAGAGATGTAAAACCCATGCTAAGGGCCTTTGAATACTGGTTTGGCCCTTACCCTTTTTATGAGGATGATTATAAACTGGTGGAGTCTTCCCACCTCGGTATGGAACACCAGAGCGCTACGGCCTATGGCAACCATTATAAAGATGGATACCTGGGTATGGACCTTTCAGGAACCGGCTGGGGTTTGAAATGGGATTATATCATTATACATGAGAGCGGGCATGAATGGTTCGGGAATAATATTACTACCAAAGATATTGCCGATATGTGGGTACATGAAGGCAATACCATGTATTCGGAGGCATTGTTCATTGAATATTATTATGGCAAAAAAGCGGCGGATGACTATGTAAAGGGCATTCGAAATAATATCTCCAATGATATCCCGCTAATAGGTCCTTATGGCGTAAATAAAGAAGGCAGCGGTGATATGTATAACAAAGGGGCGAATATGGTGCATACGATCCGCCAGGTGATCAACAATGATTCATTGTTCCGGGCTATCTACCGAGGACTGAACAAAGAATTTTATCATAAAACCATCAGTTCCGCCGACCTGGAGGAATATGTGAGCAAACAATCGGGCAATGATCTTTCAAAGATATTTGACCAATACCTGCGCACAGTTAAGATCCCTACCCTTGAATTCAAACTGAATGGGGATATGTATTCTTACCGATGGATCAATGTAGTGCCGGGATTCAATATGCCGCTGAAACTCAGTAATGGCAACTGGATCTATCCTACCGAAACCTGGAAAGAAGAAAAACTGGGCGCTGACCAGAAAGAAAAAGGAATTGTGGCCGACAGGAATTTTTATGTTTACCTGAAGAAATCCTGATCAATGGAAGGATCACTAACTGCAACCCACCAATGAATATAAGAAGGCAAAGTATTATTTCGTCCCTGGTGATCTATTCAGGATTTGCAGTGGGCCTGCTCAATACCTATATTTTTACCAGGCAGGGTTATTTCAGTGAGGAAGAATACGGCCTGGTAACTATTTTCATTGCCATAGCCACCATGATGTCGGCAGTTGCGGCCATGGCCATGCCCTCTTATATTTTTAAATTCCATCCTTATTATAATGAGCACCTTCCTCCAAAGAAAAATGACATGATCAGCTGGGCCCTGCTGGTCAGTTTTATCGGTTTCCTGCTGGTAATGGGTGCAGGAATGGCTATGAAACACCTGGTGATCAAAAAATTTGGCACGAACAGTCCGCAGCTGGTCACCTATTATTATTGGATCTTTCCATTAGGGCTGGGCCTTACTACCTACACGATCCTGGAAGCGTTTGCCTGGAGCCTGCACCGATCAGTGATCACTAATTTCTTCAGGGAAGTACAGTGGCGATTATTCACTACCATACTCATTGTACTCTACCTGTCTGGCGTAGTAAAAGATTTTGACCTGTTCATAAAACTTTTCGCTTTTACCTATCCCGGCATTGCCATAGGGTTACTGGTCTATCTCTGGTGGAAAAAAGACCTTCATTTTCATTTTTCTATAAGTAAGGTCACCCGCCGGTATTTCGGAAAGATCCTGGCTCTCTGCAGTTTTGTATATACAGGTTCGCTGGTGTTTACCATTTCACAGGTATTTGATACCATCGTGATCGCTTCCATGCTGAAAGATGGATCGGCCAAGGCGGGTATCTATGGCCTGGCTACCATCATGACCGCTATTATACAGGCGCCGCAAAGAGGCATCATCGCTTCATCCATTGCCCATTTATCAAAAGCCTGGAAAGACAAGAATATTCCTTTGATACAAAAGATCTACCAGCGGTCTTCTATTAACCAGCTGATCTTTGCCTGCGCCATCTTCCTGTTGATCTGGATGAATTTCAGGGATGGGATCCTTAGTTTCAATATCAAACCGGCCTATCTGGAAGCGGCGGATATATTCTTTTTACTGGGATTGACAAAGATCATCGATATGGGTACCGGGGTAAATGCGCAGATCATCGCTACTTCCACTTTCTGGAAATTTGAGCTGATCAGCGGAGTGGTGCTGATCTCGATCATGCTTCCGCTCACCTATATACTTACAAAGAACTATGGATTGATTGGTCCGGCGATCGGCAGTATTGTTTCTATTACGATCTATAATATTTTACGCACTGCATTTCTCTGGAAAAAATTCCGGTTATTCCCCCTGAGCTGGCAATCGCTTTATACCCTGATCCTGGCCGCAGCAGTGTATATAGTTTGCTATTTTGCCTTCAAAGAAATACATGGTTTTTCCGGTATAGTATTACGTAGCCTTGGATTTATGCTATTATTTGGAATAGGAGTGATCTATCTGAAACTGACGCCGGATATAGCTCCGGTATGGCAAACGATCCGGAATAAATGGAGATCTAATTAGCGGAGGCCAGTTCTTTTTTCTCAATACGACCTGCTCCTACAAAACGCTGAAGATAATAAGGCTCAAAAAGGCTGCTGACCATTACGCCTTTCGATACAGATGCATGTATGAAATAATTATTTCCCAGGTAGATACCTACATGGCTTACGCCCCTTCCTCTTGTATTGAAGAAAACCAGGTCTCCTTCCTGAAGTTCAGTAGTGGATATTTTTCGGGCAGTCTGATATTGATCTCTTGAAACCCGTGGAAGTGTTATACTGTAAACGGCTGCATACACAGCAACAGTGAATCCGGAACAATCAATGCCTTTGTGGTCGTTGCCACCGGAACGGTAGCGCACACCGTACCAATTGTCAACCCCTTCCAGTAATGCTTTATTGGGAAGCGTTTCCACTTCTGTATTCATCAATATTGCGTACTTAAACTGTAAAGAATTTGCCGCTTCAATGCTGGAGGGATTAAAACGTTCGAGCATGGTTTGAACAGGAACTACTTCTTCCTTAATAGTTGGAGAAGGGCCTTTCCTGGCCGGTGGAACCGGTATATCCTGCTTTATATTGCCTTGTTTAGGGGGAAGGTCGGCCGTAACAGAAATATTCTCTATAAATTTATTGGGAACAACAGTGGTAGTGGTGGCCGCAGAGACAGGCAGCTGGTTGCTGTTTTGTGGTACCAGCGATTTGAATACAGTACAACTACTGAAAACCGTGGTGATGCCAATTACTGTCAGGATCTGCTTAACCATTACTTGTATTCAAATAGGAAATAAATTTTGGGACTCGGTAAAGTTACTATTTTCTGGTCAATTTGCCCTCATAAGAACGAGGGATAGCCGACAAAATTGCCCCTTCTCAAATGGTTGATTTTCAATGCATAAACAAATTAGATTGCGTTTCATTTTTTTAATATCATTACATTCTTTTAAGTTATGACCTTCATCCCCCTGTATGTTATCCTGCTGGTAGTGGCCAGTTCCTGCCAGAATGCGGCCAGTGAAAGGGCCGCTTCATTAGATACGATCATACAAATAACAACGGAAAAAGATAGCCTTCCGGCACTTCCCAGACCTTACGATAGTTTAACCTATGAGGCTACCACCCTGCTTTCATCGGCACCCGGCACCAAATCGGTGTTATTCAATTCCAGGGGCACCAAATTATATGCAATGAACCTGGAAGGAATGAGTGTGTATGAATTTGACCAGGTCTCCAAAAAAATTGAAAAAGAATTCCGTTTTCATCCCACTAAAGGAACAGGCTGGGATTATGCAAAGAGCAAACCCATTCCCTCCTTCCAGGAAAAGCCTGTGGAGGCCTGCCTGAGCTTTGATGATAAATTACTCTGGGTTTCGCTGCACAATGCGGACGGGATCGTACCGATCTGGGTGGATTCGCTGGCAAAAAATATAAAAAGCGAAGGTTCGGTAAAACCCGTGACTGTGATCTACCCCGGATCAGCTAAAAAAGATTCATTTTTTGTTCCGCTGATAAAGACTGGAAAGACCCCAAAGGTCATTTCAAGGACCAGTGATGATAAATATCTCCTGGTCAGCAACTGGCATTCCCATACGGTAAGTGTGCTTGCATTAGATAAGGAAAAGGCGCCCTATGGCAGCATAGTGCAGACCATTCCGGTAACAGACATCCCAAGGGGGATTGTGGTGGATGATTCAACTCAACGATCTTATGTGGCGATCATGGGGGGAGCCAGCATAGCGGTAGTGAACAATAAAACCTGGCAAATCGACACTACGCTCAATGTGAGCAGTAATCCCCGACACCTGGTGATGGACAAAAAAGGCCATTTATTTGTCTCGTATAACAGCCTGGCTACGATCGCATGCCTGGATGCGGAAACAGGAAAGGCCCTTTTCACTGCCCCTACACATTCCCAGCCCAGGACCATCGTGCTTTCAAAGAATCACCAGTTCATTTTTGTGACCTGTTATTCAGGAGATATGGTAGATGTGTATAAGATCAATTCAGATAGTTTTTCCAAAATTGCATCTTTGCCCTGCAAAGGTCACCCTGTAGGCGTAGATATTTATGAGGATGATAACAAACTGGAAGCCTGGGTTTGCAGTTATAGTACGGGATCGATCAGTGTGTTCAGTTTTAAAAAGTTTTAGCAGAGATGAAATTTTCCCATTTGCACGTCCATACCCAATTTTCCCTGTTGGACGGAGCCGCCAATATTCAGAATCTTTATAAAAAAGCCATTAAGGATGGTATGCCCGGGCTGGCCATCAGCGATCATGGAAATATGTTCGGTGTTTTTGAATTTGTTGCAGAGGCCTATAAACACAAGGACGAGAATGGCAAAGTAAAAGTGAAGCCTATTGTAGGCTGCGAATTCTATATTACTGCAGATCGTACCCAGAAAACCTTTACCAAAGAACAGAAAGACCCCAGGCATCACCAGATCCTGCTGGCAAAAAATGAGGAAGGATACCGAAACCTGATGAAACTGACCTCGGCCGGATTTATCGAGGGTATGTACAGCAAATATCCACGGATCGATAAAGAACTGATCCTTCGTTACCATAAAGGTCTTATAGCCACTACCTGCTGCCTTGGTGCGCTGGTACCACAGGCTATCCTGAAAAAAGGAGAAGAGGAAGGAGAGAATGAATTCAAGTGGTGGTTAAATATTTTCCAGGAAGATTATTATGTGGAACTGCAGCGCCATGGTATGGCTGAGCAGGACCGCGTGAATGAAGTGCTGGTAAAACTTGCCCGGAAATACAATGTGAAGATCATCGCCAGTAACGATTCCCATTACGTGGAGCAGGATGATTTCAATGCCCATGACATCCTGCTTTGCATCAATACCGGGGAAAAGGTGGCCACCCCCGCCCTTCGTGAATTCTCGGATGACGATATACAGGTAAAGAATAAACGCTTCGCATTTCCCAATGACCAGTTTTATTTTAAAACACAGGAGGAAATGAGCAGGGTATTCCAGGACCTTCCGGAGGCGATCGATAATACCAATGAGATCGTGGATAAAGTGGAGCTGCTGAAACTTACCCGTGATATCCTGCTACCAAATTTCCCGATCGAAAAAAGATTCCAGATACATACCAAAGAAGAGACCATTGGCAAGAATAAAATAACCGCCGAGGCATTGAACCAGTGGGAATACCTGAAGCACCTTACCTATGAAGGCGCTGAAAGAAGGTATTCAGATCTCAATGAAGAAATTAAAGAAAGGATCGAATTTGAACTGTTCACGATCAAGACCATGGGCTTTGCAGGTTATTTCCTTATTGTTAGTGATTTTATCAGGGCCGGCAGGGACAAAGGCGTTTTCATCGGTCCCGGTAGAGGATCAGCCGCCGGCAGCGTGGTTGCATATTGCATAGGCATCACCAATATCGATCCCATAAAATACAACCTGCTTTTTGAAAGATTCCTGAATCCCGATCGAAAATCAATGCCCGATATTGATACAGACTTTGATGATGAAGGAAGGCAGAAGGTGATCGATTATGTGGTGGAAAAATATGGAAAGAACCAGGTGGCGCAAATCATTACTTATGGTACCATGGCAGCCCGCAGCAGCATTAAAGATGTGGCTAGGGTAATGGACCTTCCCCTTCCGGAGTCGAATGCGCTGGCCAAACTGGTGCCGGAGAAACCAGGTGTTGAATTAAGAAGGTTGTTACATGCACCGATGAAAACAAAGGATGCCAAAAAAGATCCGGATGGCAATCCGTTGGAAAAATCACTGGAGGAAAAAGAGCAATTGGGAGGAGAAGAACTGGAAAGTGTAAAGAAATTGAGGGAGCTATATGACCAAAAAGATAGTATTTCCTCCAGGATACTTCATGAAGCAGAAAGGCTGGAAGGTTCGGTGCGCAGTACAGGTATACATGCAGCAGGCATCATCATTGCACCACAGGACCTGACAGATCTTATACCGGTAGCCACTGCCAAGGATTCAAATCTTTGGGTTACACAGATAGAAGGAAACCTGATAGAGGAAGCAGGAGTTATCAAGATGGACTTCCTGGGGTTGAAGACCCTTACCATTATCAAGAATGCCCTTGCACTGATCAGACAGATCCATGGCATAGAGATCGATATAGATAAGGTCCCGCTGGATGATAAGAAGACCTTTGAATTATACCAGCATGGTTCTACCATTGGCACTTTCCAGTTTGAGAGTGTAGGCATGCAAAAATATCTGCGCGACCTGAAGCCGGATAAATTCGCTGACCTGATTGCGATGAACGCACTCTATCGTCCCGGACCACTGGCCTATATTCCCAACTTCATCGATCGTAAACATGGTCGCGAGGCCATCACCTATGATCTTCCGGAAATGGAATTGTACCTGAAAGAGACCTATGGTATTACTGTATACCAGGAACAGGTGATGTTACTTGCCCAGCAATTAGGAGGATTCAGCAAAGGCGATGCGGATGTGCTGCGGAAGGCGATGGGTAAAAAGCAGAAGGCAGTACTGGATAAAATGAAGGCGCAGTTCATTGCGGGTGCAACGGCAAAATCATATCCTGCAGATAAACTGGAAAAGATCTGGACCGACTGGGAGGCCTTTGCGCAATATGCCTTCAATAAATCTCATTCCACCTGTTATGCCTATGTGGCCTACCAAACCGCTTATCTCAAGGCCCATTATCCCGCAGAGTATATGTCGTCTGTTTTGAATAACGCAGGTAGTATAGATAAGATCACCTTTTTCATGGAGGAGTGCAAGCGCATGGGACTGGTAGTACTCGGGCCGGATATTAATGAATCACTGAAAGGATTTGCTGTAAATAGTAAAGGCGAAATAAGGTTTGGATTAGGAGGTTTGAAAGGTGTGGGTGAGGCGGCGGTGGAAAGCATTATCGCGGAACGAACAAAGAAAGGCGCATATGCCAGCATATTCGATTTTATACGTAGGATCAACCAACGTACGGTCAATAAGAAAACACTGGAAAGCCTGGCCTATGCAGGGGCTTTCGATCTTTTCCATGAATTTCACCGGGCCCAGTATTTTAATGTGCCGGAAGGTGAATCTGTGAATGGATTGGAACGTATCATAAAATATGGCCAGATGATGGCCAATGAGAACAGCAATTCCAGCAATACCCTGTTTGGCGATCTTCCCATGAGCATGGAGATCCCTCCTCCCCGGCTGCTGCCCTGCGAGCCCTGGCCCCTGATCATTCAGCTGGATAAAGAAAAAGAAGTGACGGGCATGTTCCTGAGTGGCCATCCACTGGATCACTACCGATTTGAGATGAAGCATTATGGTATCACCTCGCTGGCAGAATTCAATGAATTCAAGGAATCCATCCGGCTTCAACCCAATATGGGCCGGCCATTCCGGCTGCTGGGATTGGTAGCGGAAGCAAACCACCGCGTGGCCATGAAAAGCGGAAACAAGTATGGAAATTTCACGCTGGAAGACTATTCCGGTAAAACGGAGTTTGTATTGTTCAGTGAAGATTACCTGAGGTTAAGCCCGGTTCTTCTGCCGGGTAGCACGGTGATGGTTACCGGCTATTTCAAACAACGGTATAATAAGGATGAATTCGAATTAAAGGTGACCGGAGTGATACTTGCGGAAACGCTGAAAAAAAGCCTGACCCGGCAGCTAAGTATAGAATTGCATCCGCAGCATGTAACAAAGGAAATGGTTCAGTTTGTTGAAACAAATGTTAAAACCCACCCCGGGCACGCCAGCCTTAAGTTCGTACTGGTAGATGGCAAGAACAAAATGAAGATCAGCCTGGTATCGATGGGAGGAGGTTTTGAACTGAATGAGGAAATGATCCAGTTCCTGGAAACCAGGCCAGAAATGGAGGTGCAGGTAGTGACAGTTTAAAAAGTTTCTGCCATTTTTTGCACAACTTTCTGCCAGCTTCGCATGTTATATTGAACGGACTTAAATTTGCAGTTCTCTAAACAAACTATAAAACAACGGATATGGCAAAAGAATTTAATGATCAGAATTTTCAGTCGGATGTACTGGCTTCAGATAAACTTACAGTAGTAGATTTCTGGGCGGAATGGTGCGGCCCTTGTCGCGCGATCGGCCCGGTGATCGAGGAACTGAGCAAAGAATATGATGGCAAAGTGAACGTAGGTAAACTGAATGTAGACAACAACCCTACTGTTTCCATGAACTATGGCATCACATCTATTCCTGCTATCCTTTTTATCAAGGGCGGACAGGTGGTAGATAAACTTGTGGGCGCACAACCGAAATCGAATTTTGTGAAAAAGATCGAGGCGCATATTTAGGAAAGCCATTAGCTATGAGCTGCCAGCTTCTGGCTAATTAGCGTATAATAGAAGAAGCCGTTTCAAAATTGAAACGGCTTCTTCTATTAATGAGATATAGTTTCCAGTTTATTGGGATCGTGTTTGTGTTTGAAAAAGACCATGAACAATAGCCCTACTACCAGGGCATAGATGGCAAACGTAAGCCAGGCTCCGTGCCAGTCGGTATTACCGTTGGGGAAAATGAAATATTTACCAATGACCCAGCCGCTGATCTTACTTCCAAGATAGGCCCCTACTCCATTCGTCATCATCATAAAAAGGCCCTGCGCACTGGAACGTATACTGGTATCTGTAGTAGTTTCTACAAACAGGGAACCAGAGATATTAAAGAAGTCGAAGGCCATTCCATAAACGATACAGGAAAACAGGATCATGGAAGTGCCGGCCACTGAAGGATCGCTGTAGGCGAAAAGCCCGAAACGAAGCACCCAGGCAAACATAGACATCAGCATCACATTTCGGATCCCAAACCTTTTCAGGAAGAATGGAATGGTAAGGATGAATAAGGTTTCCGACATCTGGGATACAGAAAGAATGATCGTAGAATATTTCACTACAAAAGAATCGGCATATAGCGGATTCTTACTGAAATCAAAAAGGAAGGCATCCCCATACATATTTGTAAGCTGCAGGGCAGCGCCCAGCAACATGGAGAAAAAGAAGAACAGGGCCATTTTATAATTGCCAAAAAGCTTAAATGCTTTTAATCCCAGTTGTTCTACAAAACTCGCTTCTTTTGCAATAGTTTTTGGAGGCGGCACCTTTGGCAGTGTAAAAGCATAGATGCCAAGAAGGATGGCACCAATTGCACCGATAAGGAATTGATTGCTGTTGGTCTTGCTGCCGCTTAGATTGGTAGCCCACATGGCCACTATGAAACCGATGGTACCCCAAACCCGAATTGGAGGAAAAACTTTCACCACATCATATCCCTCCCTTTTTAGTATAGCATAGGAAAGCGAATTAGACAGGGAGATCGTAGGCATATAGCAGATCATGGCTGCAAAGACCACATAGTAAAATGTATCAGGGTCGTTCACCTGGGGAAGATAAAGAAGCACCAGGCCATACAGGATATGCAGCACTCCATAAAGCCTTTCCGCATTGATCCATTTATCGGCCATGATACCTGTAAGCGCAGGCATGAACAGGGAAGAAATGGCAAGCGTTGAAAAGATGGCCCCGAATTGCGGAAAGGTCCAGTGTTTTGCCGCAATGCAATAAGTACCGATCGTAATAAGCCAGGCCCCCCACACAAAGAACTGCATAAAGCTTACCAGGGTGAGGCGAAGTTTGATATTCATGAACCTTGATTTTAGAATGGGGAAGATAAGGAATCTACCTAATCCGTTGATTGTTTACCTTTGCATAATAAGCCCATTTTTATGCTACCCGATTCCATAGTACCCCCGGAATTTAAGATCATTGCTGAGAAGGTCAGGAACAATAAAAGGATCTCAGATGAAGAAGGCCTGCTCCTGTTTGAAAAAGCAAGTTTAGGTTTTGCTGGAAGCCTGGCCAATGAGATCCGGGAGCGATTGCATGGCGACAAGGTTTTTTATAACCGGAATTTCCATATTGAGCCTACCAATGTCTGCGTATTCAGTTGTAATTTCTGTTCCTATAGCAAGCTTTATGCTAAAAGAGATGATGGCTGGGAACTCAGTATCGACCAGATGCTTCACATCGTAAAAAAATACGATGATCAACCGGTAACTGAGGTGCATATTGTTGGCGGCGTGCACCCGAAAATGGACCTGGAATTTTTTGCGCAATTACTGAAAGCCATCAAGGCCCACCGTCCCGAACTTCATATAAAAGCATTTACCGCCGTGGAATATGATTATATGTTCCGCAAGGCCAAAGTAAGTGTGGAGGAAGGATTGAAATTCCTGATCGATGCCGGCTTGAACAGTATCCCCGGGGGAGGCGCAGAGATATTCCACCCGGAGATCCGCGAAAAGATCTGCGCCGATAAAGTAAATGCCGATGGATGGTTACTGATACATGAGACCGCGCATAAACTGGGATTACATTCCAATGCCACCATGCTTTATGGCCATATTGAAAAATATGAACATCGTATCGACCATATGCGCCGTTTAAGGGAGTTGCAGGACCGCACCAAAGGCTTCAATACTTTCATTCCCTTAAAATTCAGGAATATGGACAATGACATGAGTTATGTTCCTGAAAGCAGTATAGTGGAAGACATGCGACTTTATGCTATTGCGCGTATCTATTTAGATAATTTCCCACACCTGAAAGCCTACTGGCCCATGCTGGGCAGGCAAAATGCACAGTTATCACTATCATTTGGAGTTGATGATATTGATGGAACCATTGATGATACGACGAAGATCTATTCTATGGCCGGAGCAGAAGAACAAAACCCTGCCATGAGTTCGGAAGAACTGAAGAGTCTGATCAGGCAAGTGAGAAGGGTGCCGGTGGAGAGAGACACTCTTTATACAGAGTTAGGAGTTACCAGTTAAGAGTTACGAGTTTGTGGTTTGGAAAATATAAAATAAACAGGTCAACAGGTAATGTCGATTTATTTACCTATTGACCTATTTACGTATTGACTTCTTAGTTTCCTTAATTAATCTGCCTTCACATCGTCTTCCATATCCATTCCCATATCAGGAGTTTCATCCGCTTCATCTGTAACAACAACTGTTTCCACGATCACCACCTCATCAGGAGCCAGGTAAACCTCTTCTACAATGAAGGGCTCATTGGGTAATACAGCTGGTTTTGCTTTAGCGACGGGTTTTGATTTTGCTTTAGCAACAGGTTTTGGTTTTGCAACCGGCTTTGGCGCTGGTTTAGCTTTCACCTGCTTTTTTGCAGGAGCCGGTTTTTTCTTTACCACTTTCTTCGCCGCTTTTTTTACCGCTTTCTTTGCTGCTTTCTTTGCTGCTTTCTTTACCACTTTCTTCGCAGCTTTTTTCTTTTTTACTGCCACCTTCTTTTTGGCAGGAGTTCTTTTTTTGGCAGGTGCCGCTTTTTTCTTTCCTGCTTTCTTCTTCGCTGCTTTTTTACGAGGCGCTGCTTTGCGCGCTACTTTTCTTTTCGCGGGCTTTGCTGCTTTTTTATTTTTTTTCTTTTTAGTAGCCATGACTTTAAATTTTAGGATCCAACATTTTTATGGTTGATCCTAAATTTACTACTCTCTGACAGTATAAAAAATGATTACTTGAAATTCCGGGGAAATCTCAGCATTCGGGAAGACTCAATGGAACATTTACTGCCAGCCCGCCGTCGGCGGTCTCCTTGTATTTATGGTTCATATCCCTGGCTGTATCCCACATGGTACGGATAACCGCATCCAGGGAGACCTTGGCATAGTCAGGCATGCTCTGCATAGCCAGTTGTGAGGCGGTGATGGCCTTAATGGCCCCCATTGTATTTCGTTCTATACAGGGCACCTGTACCAGGCCCCCAATAGGATCACAGGTTAGTCCCAGGTGGTGTTCCATGGCAATTTCAGAAGCCATCATCACCTGCCTTTGGGTACCTCCCATGCATTCTGTAAGTCCGGCAGCAGCCATAGCGGAAGAGACGCCTATTTCCGCCTGGCATCCACCCATAGCCGCGGAAAGTGTGGCACCCTTTTTAAATATGCTTCCTATCTCAGCCGCTGTAAGCAGGAACTGGCCGATCTGTTGTTCCTCAAAACCTTCTCCAAAGGCGATAAAATACTGAAGCACCGCAGGTATTACCCCGGCTGCACCATTGGTAGGCGCGGTGACCACCCTTCCAAATGAAGCATTCTCCTCGTTTACTGCAAGGGCGAAACAACTCACCCAATCCAGGATATACTGAAAACTATTCCCCCCTGCCCGGATAAGGCTGATCCACTCTTCATAGCTGCTATAGGCCTGGCCCTTTAATAATTTCTTATTCAGCTCTGCGGCCCTTCTTTTAACATTCAAGCCTCCGGGAAGCATTCCCGTGGTATGGCATCCCCGGTAAATACATTCTCGCATAACAGACCATATTTTCACTAATCCTGTCCGGGTCTCTTCCTCTGTTCTCCAGGCATGTTCATTTTCCATAACGATCTCGTGAATGGGCAAGCCGGTCTTGATACACCAGTGTAAAAGGTCGTCAGCTGTATTAATTGGGAAAGGCAGTTGTACCTCTTCTATCACTGGTCCGGTTGCAGTTCCCGCTTCTTTTACCACAAAGCCACCACCCACGGAATAATAGGTCTCGGCGATATTGTTTCCATTTTCAAGGGCGGCGAGGAAACTGAGGCCGTTTGGATGGAAGGGAAGGGATTCGGTGATCAGGAATTCTATATCCTCATTGGGGTCAAAATCTATTTCATGTTTTCCCGCCAGAATGATCTTTTTCATGGCGGCAATATCCTGGATCCGGGGATCGATCAGGGCCACATCAAAACTTACCGGGTCCTCTCCGCATAATCCGAGTTGTATGGCCACCCCGGTTCCATGCCCTTTACCGGTTTTTGCAAGTGACCCATAGAGCAGCACTTTTATACTGCGCACAGAAAAAAGCAGTTCTTTTTCTGCGAGCATATTCACAAACTGGGTAGCGGCACGCCAGGGACCAAGAGTATGCGAACTGGAAGGGCCCACCCCTATTTTAAAAATATCAAATACGGAAATAGCTTCGTGTGACAAGTGTTTCTGTTTGAGGTAAAGTTAAACTAAAAAAAATCCCGTTCCACTTACATGAAACGGGACCTTGCAGTTAGTCATGGCTCTTTATTGTACATCTACGACCTGTACATCGAAATAAAGAACAGCGTTTGCGGGTATTGTTCCAGCTCCTACACAACCATAAGCCAGTGAGGAAGGAATGATCAATCGAATTGTACCTCCTTTATTCAGGAAAGGCAGGCCGTATTGCCAGCCCAGGATAAAACCCGATACGGGATATACCGCAGTTGGGGTTGTAGCCTGATCAAATACAGTTCCATCTAATAATTTTCCCGTATAGGTAACAGAAACCCTTGAATTGCTGGTAACCGCAGGGCCTGAACCCTGGTTAGTGATCTGGTAATAAAGACCGGATGGATGACGTATATAAGCCATACCGATATTATTTGCGAAGGCCTGCATAGCGCCTTCTTCGCTTTGTACGGTCTTTGCGATACACTCATTTTTATTCTTAAGGCAACCCTGCATCAGCAGGAATGGGAGAAAAGCGGCAAGGAGTAATATATTTTTCTTCATATCTGACTGGTAATAGACCCTTTCGGGGGCTAAAACGCTGCAAGATTAAAGAAAAAAACATCATGGTGCTCAAATCAGGCCTCTTTGGTCTTGTTTTCCTCGCGATACAACAGTTCCTGATAGCGTTGTTCATTCAATTCCCATTTATGGCGTGCTGAAAACACCACCATGAAAATAACGATCAGCAGCAGGGCGACCATAATAACCAGGGTACCGGAATTATCCATTCTTAAGGCCATATTAGCCCGCATATACCAGCCGGAGAAGAAATTGAGGAAGACCCCCAGGGCTATCAGGGTGCCAACCGGGAGGCCTGCTGCAAGGGTCCAGACCCATTTCCTTTTTCTTAGCCGGTTTTCCTTCCACCAGGCCATGAACTGCTTCTCTTCCTCGTTTATCATGCATCAAAGGTAAGACGCGGGCAAGTTCTTGCAGTCCTGACATATAATTTATATCTTGTCATTTCTAAATCCAAGATTGTGAAAATCGCCCCCTTGCTGGCTCAGTTTTTCTATTCCACCAAAAGGCTTGACATTCCCGGAATCGGAAGTTTTCTTCTGGAAGGCGAACCCTTACCTGCTGAAGACAAAAAGCCGGAACTGATACAGGGTGTGATCTTTAAGAATGATCGCACCATTAAAGAATCCCCCGAACTGGTCGCTTATGTTTCCCAGCATACTGGTAAGATAAAAGCACTGGCCAGTGCCGACCTGGAATCCTTCTGGGAGATCGCCATACAATTCCTGCACATCGGCAAACCATTTATGATTGAAGGAATAGGAAGCCTTTCCAAATTACAATCGGGAGGATACAGTTTTAGTCCGGGTTATTTATCACATGACAAGATAGACCCTGAAAAACAGGTGGAGGAAAAAACACAGGAAGAGAATTTCGATTATAAAAGCATACTTTATTTTAAAAAAATAGGCGGGGGAAACTGGAAAAGGCCCATGGTCATTTTCCTTTTTGTTGCTGGATTAGGCGCCGCCATTTGGGGTGGTTATGTATTAAGCCGCAGAACGAGTAAAGTAATGATGGCCAACCAACCTGAAGCGCCGCCAAAAGAACTGGTCTCGGCCTTCCAGGACAGCAGTGGTTTGAATGGAATAAAAGACAGCAGCGCGCAATTCACGAGCCCTGTGAAAACTGATTCAACTCTTTTTAAATACATAGTTGAAACAGCAGAAAGAAAGCGCGCACTCAGCCGTTTTGAATTTCTTCGCAGCAACGGGCTGGCTATAAAAATGGAAACAAAAGATTCACTGATCTTTGATCTCTATTTTTCCCTGAAAAGTTTACCTGGGGATACGGCCAGGGTCAGGGATTCTCTCTCGAGATTTTACACGCCTGCAGGGAAAAAAGCCTATGTAAAATTTTAGTAACAGAAGAAATCAGGCGCAGGCTCCTACTGCTATGCTTGGGTGGCCGCTTATTCTATATGATCTGAAAATATCTGTATGAATTTTTTGATCATTGCCTCTACGGTTGCCTGCCCGTCTTTTGAAAATTCTCTTTTCACCCGGTTAGCTACAATAGCATTCACCGCCAGGCAATGATGGCCCAGGAGTTTACCTAATCCAAAAATGGCTGAGGTCTCCATTTCAAAATTAGTGATACGGTGCTGCCCAAAACGAAAATCAGTCAGCCGGTCGATCAATTGCGGATTTCGTATACCCAATCGCAAAATACGACCCTGGGGACCATAAAAGCCCGGACAGGTTACCGTGATGCCGTGGTGAAATCCATCTACAAAATGTTTAAGCAGAGATGGCGCGCCGCTATTAATATAAGGCTGACCAATCGGCCCGTGTATCTGTGTATGTGTTACAAAAGAATGAAGCAGTTGTTTTTCTTCATCATTCTGGTCCATCCGGTAAAAATTCAGGAGGTTGTCAAGCCCAAGGCCATGTGTAGATGCTACAAAACTGTCAACTGGAATATCTTCCTGCAGCGAACCAGAGGTACCAAGGCGTATCACATTGATTGACCTTAATTGTTTATGGATCTCACGGCTTTCAAAATCTATATTAACAAGCGCATCCAACTCATTCATCACGATATCGATATTATCCGGGCCAATACCGGATGAAAGGACTGTGATCCTTTTCTTGCCT
The DNA here is from genome assembly GCA_016720565.1 of Chitinophagaceae bacterium. Classification (GTDB taxonomy): domain Bacteria; phylum Bacteroidota; class Bacteroidia; order Chitinophagales; family Chitinophagaceae; genus JJ008. The sequence continues at coordinate 736,888 of JADKKJ010000001.1, read as the reverse complement.
ATGCGGCCGGTATGAGTGATGAATTCACGGTGCTGTCGCTTCACTTCTATGTTATCAAAAAATTTACTGACTTCCTTTACACGGTCGGGATCACCAACAGTGACCACTGTCTCTGCCAGTTCTTCGGGTCGAAGGTCAAGATGGTAAACGGCTCCCCTGCTATTGATGATCAGTTCTGATTCGGCAATTCGGCTCATTTTGTTTATTTATCTGTTTCAATTTAAGGCAAAACGCATTATATTTGCCCCCATTCCATTCTCAAATCTAACGGTTAATTTTCAGCCCTGGATAGATATGGATGATTCGATTTTCGACCTGGAAATATGGTCCTGTGGCCGAGTGGCTAGGCAGAGCTCTGCAAAAGCTCGTACAGCGGTTCGAATCCGCTCGGGACCTCAAAATAAACCCGCTTATGCGGGTTTATTTTTTACAATTAATTTTACGCCGGAATAAATATGAAAATTCATTTTCACAAATACCAGGGCACAGGCAACGATTTCATTCTGATCGATAACCGCGAAGGCCAGTACCAGGGGATCACCACGGCGCAAATTGAAAAAATATGCGACCGCCGGTTTGGCATTGGGGCCGATGGCCTGATGCTGCTTAACCTGCGCAATGGGTATGATTTTGAAATGAAATATTTTAATGCGGATGGTAAGGAAGGTAGCATGTGTGGAAATGGTGGTCGATGCATTGTTCGGTTCGCCTATAACCTGGGTATACACCGCGAGATGTATAAATTCCTTGCGGCCGATGGCCCGCACGAGGCGGAGATAGATCCGGATGGCCTTATCTCACTGAAGATGAAAGATGTTAAGACCATCACTAAATTCCATGGCGACCTGCTGGTGAACACCGGCTCTCCGCATTATATAAAAATGGTGGATGATGTTATGTCGGTGGATGTATTCAAGAAAGGGTCCGAGATAAGGAACAGTAAAGAATTTGAAGAGGAAGGTATCAATGTGAATTTTGTACAGCAAACAGAAGAGGAAGACCGGATCATCGTTAGGACCTACGAGCGCGGTGTGGAAGACGAAACTTTTTCCTGTGGCACTGGTGTTACCGCCGCTGCACTTGCTTGCTACCATAATGAGAATGGCTTTAATGAAGTGGAAGTTAAAACCCTGGGTGGTACATTGAGTGTAGAATTTGATAAAGTGGATGAATTCAAATTTGAGAATATCTGGCTCTGCGGTCCCGCAACCCGGGTGTATGAGGGCGATATAGAAATTTGACAGGCCTGCCTGCCTGACGGCAGGCTTAATCCTTTATCTTTACCTGCCCCTTCATGATTCAGTATTACAAAAATATCAATCAGCAAACAGTCGCTATCGAGAAACCTGAAAATGGTTCCTGGGTAAATGTTGTGCCACCACTGAAACAGGAAGAATTTGTGGAACTTTCTGAAGGCCTTGATATTCCCATTGACTTCCTGACAGACTCCCTGGATATAGATGAAAGAAGCCGTTATGAAGAAGATGACAATGTAAAGCTCATTGTGATCAAGACACCTACGGAGAATAATTCCTTCAATGAAAGCGACGCGTATTACATCACGATACCGATCTGCATCATCCTTACCCATAACCAGATAGTAACGGTCAATTCCTTTGATAATCCCGCGATCAAAAAATTCCTTGACACCTTCCGGCACAGGCATCCCGATAAAAGGAACCTGATGGTACTGAAGATCTTTGAAAAGATCACCCAGGCCTATATGTCATACCTGAAAGAGATCAACCAGCGCCGGAATATGATGGAGCAGAAACTCTATGCCAGCAACCGCAATGAAGAATTACTGGAGTTGATGCGGATACAGAAAAGCCTGGTATATTTTGTTACCGCCCTGAAGTCAAATGAAATGCTGCTGATGAAGATCTCCCGCACCAAATTTCTCAGTCTTACGGAGGACGAGCAGGAATTGCTGGAGGATCTGATCGTGGATATTTCCCAGGGCCTGGAGATGGCAAATATTTATACGAATATTCTTAGTTCAACTATGGATGCATTTGCCAGCATCATCAGCAATAACCTGAACAATGTGATGAAGCGACTTACCTCCATCACCATCATACTTTCTCTTCCAATCCTGGTCACCAGTATTTATGGAATGAATGTAAAGATCCCCTACCAGGATACTACCCATGCATTTTATATTCCGGTGGTATTATCAGTGGTTATTTCTGTTTTCATCGGTTGGTATTTCCTGAAGAAAAAATGGTTCTGATATGTTCAATATCCGTGTGTACGGCATACTGATCAATGAAGAAAAACAAGTCCTTGTCAGTGATGAATTTATCCGCGGCAACTACTATACCAAATTTCCAGGTGGAGGTTTGGAATTCGGGGAAGGCACCCGCGATTGCCTGGTCCGGGAATTCATGGAAGAAATGGATCTGAAGGTTTCTGTAGGCGAACATATTTTCACTACTGATTTCTACCAACGTTCGGCCTTCAATCCTGCCCACCAGATCATTTCAATCTATTACCATGTCAAGGCCCTTGAAGAGATCAGGGTCCCGCTGAGACAAACCCCATTTGATTTTGATGAGGAGCAATTAAAGATATATGCAGAGAAAAATGAGATCGAAACATTTCGTTTCATCAACTGGCAGGAGCTTTCAGAAGAATCTGTGAGTTTGCCGATCGATAAGATCGTGGTCAGGGGGTTGGTGAATGGTCAATGGTGAAAAGGTGAATCACTTCTGACTCTGGACTCCAGACTCAAGACTACTCCTTCATAGCTGCCCGTTTCATCTCGGCTGCGACATCTTTTCCCAAATAACGTTCAATGCGATGGTGCACGAGATAGATCAGCGGGGTCATCAAAAGGGCCATCAGGAATTTATAGATATAGTTACCAACACAGATGGTCATTACCAGGCCAAATCCCCAGGGCTGGCCCTGGTTGGAAGAAATACGCGGGCCAATATAAAAAGCGATAAATAACACCACGAAACTATCCACGAACTGGGAGATCACCGTAGAGCCGGTGGATCGGAGCCAGATATTTTTCTCCCCCGTTATTTTTTTGATCTTATGGAAAATAATAACATCCAGGATCTGCCCGATCAGGAAGGCCACCAGTGAACCCACAATGATCCATTGGCTCTGGCCGAAAATGGCGCGGTAGGCTTTGTCGGCATCCGGAACACCCTGCTTTGAATAATTACCCACCCAAAAACCTGCGGGCGAAAGATGAATAGCCCCCTGGAACATAAGGAAGGCGTAACTGATCAATCCTATGGCTAAAAATGAAAGAAAACGCACTCCTTTGATTCCATAGTACTCGTTAATGATGTCCGTCATCACAAATACAAAAGGCCAGAGCAATACTCCTGCGGTGAGGTTAAAGGAAAATTCATTACCGAAAATATGCAACTGAAGTGGCTGGATACCCAGGGTACCTTCCAGGGAGAACAGCTTCACTCCCATCAACTCAGCGATCAATGCATTTGCAATGAAAAACCCTCCTAAAACGATGAAAAGGCGAGTGGGTTTACTTTTGATGATAGTATGGATCATTCAGGTAGAATATATAAGTGATTAACGCAAGAAGGAACAAAAAGTTGGCAACTACCAGCCATAACGGAACATAGACCCTGAGTTTTCTTTTTACCAGGAGCACCCCCAGGTAGCAAAGATTCACCAGCGGGAATATGATAAGTCCCATGGCATATCCAATGGTAACAACTGTAGAAATGGCAACAATATCGGTCATCCAGTTCTTAATAAGCAGTGATACGGAGGCTATAAAGAATAGTCCGCAAATGAAACTCAGTTTTGAAAGGAAACGCAACCAACTCATGTCGGAAAAATAGCATTATTTTGTCAACTCAACTAAGCAAACCGTAATGAAGAATCCCCTGCTGAAGAAAATACTTCCCCACTTACTGGCCATCGTATTGTTCCTTGTTGTTTCGGTGTTTTTTTGTAAGCCCGCTTTAGAAGGAAATGTACTGGTACAGCATGACAATGTTGGCTGGAAGGGCATGGCCCAGAATTCCTTTGAATATAAAAGCCAGCACGGGCATTTCCCGCTCTGGAACCCTAACCTTTTCAGCGGTATGCCCAATTACCAGGTGGCCATGGAGGGCAAATCTGTTCTGCCAGATATGGTGAAGCTGGTAACCCTGGGTTTACCAAAACCTATCAATTTCTTTTTCCTTGCCTGTATTTGCTTTTATATACTATGCCTGGCACTGGGCATCCGACCACTGATCGGTATGATCAGCGCCCTGGCTTATGCTTTTTCTACCTATAACGCGGTGATCGTATTTGCCGGGCATGATACCCAGATGCTGGCCACCGGTTTCATGCCATTGTTGCTTGCGGGACTTATTCTTCTTTATGAGAAAAAATACTGGCTGGGACTGGCACTTACCACTTATGGGGCCTACCAGCAGATCGGTGTCAATCATTTACAGGTCACCTATTATTTTATCATCATCGCTACCCTGGTAACGATCGGGTACCTGGTAAAATGGATAAAAGAAAAAGACCTGAGGCATATGCTTATTGCCGGCGGGCTTGCCATTGTTGCGGCCATCATTGGTATCATGAGCAATGCCCTGGTGCTGAAGACCACTTCGGAATATGCCAAATTCACCATGAGGAATGGTAAGGATGTAGAGATCGTTGGTGATAGTGTGAAAGCGGTAAAGACCACCGGACTGGATACCAGTTATGCCTTTGAGTATTCAGTAGGCAAGGCGGAGACCTTTACGCTGTTCATGCCTGAATCCTTTGGCGGAAGCACCTCCAAGTCGGGTGATGAAAGTTCGCATGTTGTAAAAAAATTAACAGACGCAGGCTATAGCGAATCGGATGGTTTGCAGATAGCAGCGCAGATGCCTAAATACTGGGGGGAACTTCCCTCCACAGCGGGTCCGGCTTACCTGGGCGTATTTATTTTCCTCTTTGGGTTGATCGGATTTTTCACTGTTAAACACTCTATCCGCTGGGGATTACTGGCTGCTACCATACTTGGCATATTCATGTGCTGGGGTAAGAATTTTGCGGGCTTCAATGTTTTTCTCTTTGAGCATTTGCCTCTTTATAATAAATTCCGTTCTCCGGCCTTCGCCCAGGTGATACCGCAGCTAACGATCGGAATTATGGCCGCCCTATCCATGCAGCAATTGCTGAATGAGGAAAAAAAGCAATGGCTGAAGGAAAATTTCAACACCATTCTTTATATAACGGGTGGAGCAATCCTCCTGGCGCTTTTGGGCTATATGATGTTCGATTATTCCTCACCTATTGACAAACTTATTATTGGTGGTTATGCTGATAAGAACGGCAATGATCAACTGGGCAGACTGATCGTTTCAGGATTGAAAGAGGATCGAAAATCCATGTTCTTATCTCAAACATTAAGGGCACTGCTATTTGCTTTGATCCTGCTGGGAGTTTTGTGGATCTATGTAAAGAACTGGATAAGGTCATGGATGGCTGCGGCAATCATACTGGTGATCAGCACCATTGAGATCACCGTAGAAAGCAAGGACTACCTGAAGGATGAGAATTATGTGGCTGCCAGTGAATACGATACCATGAATTTTACGCCTACTGCGATCGACCAGCAGATATTGGCAGATAAGGACCCGAACTACCGGGTATTTAACCTGGCTTCCGATACCTATAACGATTCACGCACTTCCTATTTTCATAAATCATTGGGTGGATACCATCCTGCCAAACTGAGAACCTACCAGGATATCATTGAAAGGTATCTGCGACAGCAGCCTAACCCGCAGGTGCTGAATATGCTGAATGCTAAATATGTGATCGTTTCTGACCCGCAGACAAGACAGGAAAGCGTGATCAGGAATACGGAAGCTTATGGGAATTGCTGGTTTGTAAAACAGTTACAATCGGTTGATAGCAGGGCCGCATCCATGAATGCACTTGGCAATACCAACCTGAAGGATACAGCCATTATTGAGGCCTCCCTGATGAAAGGCATGGCTCAGCCACAATGGGACAGCGCTGCTACCATAAAAATGACCCATTTTGACAATGACGCGATCGACTATGCGTCTAATTCCTCGACCAATGGATTTGCCGTATTCAGTGAGATCTATTATCCGAAGGGATGGAATGCCTACATCGATGATAAAAAAGTGGATCATTGCAATGTGGACTATATACTACGTGGACTTAGCATCCCTGCTGGTCAGCATAAGATCCGCTTTGTTTTTGAGCCGGAATCTGTAAAGCAGGGAACCAGCCTGATGTTCATTGGTTCCATTCTTACCCTATTGGCACTGGTGGGAGGATTGTTCATGGCATGGTATACAGGAAGGAAGAAACCCCTGTGAAGAAGATCCTGGTCATAGCCCCTTATAATTTCCTGCCCTGGTTTTCAGGGGGGCAAAAATTTATTGGGCTATTTCTACAGCATCTGGGAGAAGAGGCTGATCTGACCGTGATCAGTGTTGCCTCCAATGACCATAATCTCGTTGTGAATTACAAACTACTCCCCTGGTTAAAGCCCGGGTTCTCCCGCTACTTTGATCGCAGCCTGATAGGAAAGATCAGCGAACTGGTAAAGAAAGAACAATATTCTGCGGTGGTTTGGGAGCACCCCTATATGTGGTGGCTAGCCTCTCTCATTCGAAAAAAAACGGGAGTCCCGGCCTATATCCATACCCATAATATCGAATACCAGCGTTTTAAAACGATGGGTAAGCTATGGTGGCCCGTTTTGAAATTCTACGAGAAGAAAGCCTTCAGGGAAGCGGATGGACTATTTTTTATAACTCCGGAGGATAAAGCCTTCGCAGTAAATGAATGGAAGGTCGACCCAAAAAAATGCCGGGACCTTCCCTATGGGATCGAAACAGAAAATGAACCTGCTGACAGACAGAAGTCGCGTGAACTGATCGCTGCCAGGCATGGGCTGGATGCCAGGGACCATTTATTTTCATTCAACGGATTATTGAGTTATAAACCCAACCTGGAAGCGGTAAGGCATATCGTGGAAGACATCGATCCCCTTCTTGAAAAAGCCGGGATGGCTTACACTATTCTCATTTGCGGCAAGGACCTGCCGGAAGAAATGGTAAACGCCATTGGGAAAAGATCCCATATTATATATGCTGGTTTCACCGACCAGATCGATCAGTATGGAAAAGCCTCTGATATTTTATTGAACCCGGTAATGAGTGGCGGAGGTATCAAAACCAAAATGGTAGAGGCCATAGGACTGGGCACTACCGTGGTATCTACAAAATCCGGCGCAACCGGTATGGACCCTGCTATTTGCGGTAATAAATTAAAAATTGTGGCAGATAACGACTGGCAGTCATTTAGTGATTTGGTAATTCGCGAAGCGAATAATAAAGAAACAACCCCTGCCTCCTATTATGACCATTATAACTGGAAAAAGATCGTTAAAAAAATTGCAGAGCAGTTATAAGGTTCTATCAACGCATTAATTTCCCGGTCATTTTAAAGACCAGCCATTTTATGGCATTACGGGAACCTTCTTTGAAGCCATAGATAAGATGAAAGACCCGGTAATACAGTCCCCGGCCTTTTCTTTCCCTCATTATTTCCAGCTCATGTTTCATCATGACCTTTCGCAGGGCCAGTTGTTTATCAATGGCTGTACTTCCGCTATTGATATGAATGATGGTGGTACCTGCGAAAAAGCGATTGACAAATCCCAATTTTTTAACCTGTTCGCACCAAAGCTGGTCTTCTCCATACATGAAGAAACGGTCATCCAGTTTATTTCCGGGCATTTTCTGGAGTATGCTTTTTCTAAACATGAAATAGGCACCATTCAGCCAGTCGCAATCCATATTCCTGTCATGCCTGAAATATTTTCCCAGCATTTTCACAGATCTTTTTTCATAACTCATAAGTAAGGGAATGAAGCGGAACATATCCAGCAGTTCCCAACTTATGCTGCGAAAGCGGCGGGCCGTATATTGAATGCTCCCATCGGGGTAGGTCATGCGACAACCAAGGACACCCGTATCCGGATTTTGCCGGAAATGATCCAGGGAAAGCTGGAAACTGTTTTCCCTTATGATCGTGTCGCTGTTCAGCAGCAGGATAAATTCCCCTTTAGCCACTTCGATGCCTTTATTGTTGCCATAGGCGAAACCACCGTTACGGCCACTGCGTACCAGGATTATGGAAGGGAATAATTCAAGGAATTTGCCCGGGTCGCATTCTGTGGAATCATTATCTACCAGGATCAATTCAGCCTGCAGGTCACCCATATTGGCCAATACAGACCTTATACAATCAGCCGTAAGCTGAAAGCTGTTATAATTGAGTATTATGATAGACAGGGTCATCAAAGAGGGTAAAATGGCTTAATATTGCAGGCTCAAAAGCGGTAAAATTAATGTATAAAGAGATCACAAATTGCAGGATCAGCGGAAGTTCCAACCTGGTCACGGTTCTTTCCCTGGGTGAACAATACCTCACAGGGGTATTTCCCGCCTCCAAAGACCAGGTAGTTACCAAAGGTCCGGTGGATATGGTATGGTGCCCTGACAGCGGATTGGTGCAAATGAAGCAATCCTATAGCCTGGAAGAAATGTATGGCGATAACTATGGTTATCGATCAGGATTGAACCAGCATATGGTGAATCACCTGAAGAACAAAGTGAATTACCTGCTGGGCAAGATCGATACCAGGGCCGGCGATATCATTTTAGATATTGGCAGTAATGATGCCACCTCTTTGAAATGTTACCCTTCCCATCTCCGAAGGATAGGCATAGATCCTACCGGGAAAAAATTCAACCAATTTTATACTGATGATATTGAGCTGGTGCCGGATTTTTTTACCGCGGCCAATTTCAGGAAGATCTTCCCTCACGACAATGCCAAGGTGGTGACCTCTATTGCCATGTTCTACGACCTGGAAGATCCTGTACAATTCGCCCGTGATATCGAATCCGTGCTGGCCCCCGATGGGATCTGGCATTTTGAACAAAGCTACCTGCCTTCCATGCTGCGTACGCATTCTTATGATACTATATGCCAGGAGCACCTGGAATATTATTCATTGATATCAGTGAAGTATATCGCTGAAAAAGCCGGGTTGAAGATCCTGGATGTGGAGATGAATGATATCAATGGAGGAAGTTTCGCGGTAACAGTATGTAAAAAACAGGCTGACTATACTCCAAATAATGCGGTGATCGACTGGATGCTGGAAGAAGAAATTAAAATGGGTTTGAATACCGCAGCTCCTTACGAGGAGTTTGCAAGGAAAGTGATCGCGCACAGGGATAGCCTTATTTCATTGCTTACCCATTTAAAGTCGCAGGGAAAAAAGATCATGGGCTATGGCGCCTCTACCAAAGGAAATGTACTGTTGCAATATTGTGGCATCGATACCCGTTACCTGGATGCTATCGCAGAAGTGAATGAGCAAAAATTCGGATCTTTTACACCCGGCACACTGATACCCATTATTTCCGAAAAGGAAGCAAAAGAACAACGCCCGGATTATATGCTGGTATTACCCTGGCATTTCAGGACCAATATTCTGGATAGAGAGAAAGAATACCGCGCCTCCGGAGGAAAATTTATTTTCCCTCTACCTTATATCGAAATCGTTTAGATGAAACAGAAGGTACTTTTCATAAATCACCCGGAAAAAGAATGTGGTGTTCACCAGTTCGGTGTGAACACAGCAGCAGCCATCAGCCAGTCGACCGCAGTTGATTTTATTTATGCTGAATGCTCAACTGCAGAAGACCTGGCCCGTCATATAGCTACCCATGATCCGGTAGCTATCATTTACAATTATTACGGGAGTACCATGCCCTGGCTGGGTACAAAGCATACCCGGGGAAATAAGATCATTCATATAGGCATCATTCACGAGGTGACACAGGAAAGGGTGAATACAGCCAATAAGACCTTATTTGATTTTCATATTGCCCCCGACCCTACCGTATTACTCACCAACCCGATAGTTTTTAAAACCGGCAGACTGATCCCTGCATTTATTGGAAGCAGCCAACAACCAGCAAAACTTACCATTGGAAGTTTTGGTTTTGGTACCAAAGGGAAAGGTTATACGGAGATCATTGAGGCCGTGCAGAAGGAATTTGATGAGGCCCTTATACGATTTAATATACCCTTTGCGCGATTTGGAGATGCCAATGGGGAAGGTGCCCGCGCTTATGCAGATGCCTGCCAGAAACTCATAACAAAGCCCGGTATCGAATTAAAGATCACCCATGAATTTCTTTCCCAGCAGGAAGTGCTGGAATTCCTTGATTCCAATACGCTGAATTGTTTTTTCTACGATGAGAATAAGAACAGGGGTATATCCAGTGTGATCGACCTGGCCCTTGGGGTAGATCGGCCGTTAGCGATCACTAAAAGCAATATGTTCCGGCATGTGATGGGAACCCATCCCTCGATCTGTATTGAGGATACCACACTTAAACAGATCATCGCCCAGGGAACCAGGCCACTTGCTGAATATAAAAAAGAATGGACCCCCGAGAATCTTTGCTGGGATTATGAGCGGATCATCAAAGACGCCATTGCCCACCATCAGCCACAATCTGCCTCAGGCAGCCGGTTGAAGGCATTGATAGAAAAAACGCCTGCCCGAAGGATCCTGCGCAAGCTTCAGAAATTCGCGCGCTTTTCTTCCAACCAGGATAAACTAATGCTGGCAGGACAGGTAAAGCAAAGGCAGGAAGATTATAAGCAATATAATATCCCCGCTGCGGGTACATTGGTATATACCTCAATATACAATCGCATACTTGATAATAATGCCCGTGAGCAATATGACAAGGTGATCAAATTACTTTGCCAGATTTGCCCCGATGAAATGAGCCGAAAAATACCAGAGGCAAATATCCAGCAGGCATTTGTATTTGAAACAGTGCGCGACCTTAGCCGGCTATTTACCGATCCCCGAATACTTTCAGTAGGATGTTATGAGGATACTGCCTATATCGGATTGCAAAAACTGGGTATAAAAACTGATGGCATTGATCCCTTGCTAAATTACGATCTCACGACCTTCATGGATAAACCCGGTGTGAAAGAAAACAACTATGATATTATTTTCTCCACCTCGGTGATAGAACATGTGTTTGATGACGAAAAATTCGTGAAAGAGATCAGTGAATTGCTTAAACCCGGTGGGTATATCGTTTTCACCTGCGACTATAACCAGGATTATAAACCCGGAGATAAGATACCCCGCCAGGATTTTCGTTTCTATACAAAAAATGACCTGACCACCAGGCTACCTGCTGCTATGAATAATGTGGAGATCCATGGTCCTGCGGAATGGGATTGTCCCAAGCCTGATTTCTGGTTTGAAAAGATCAATTATACATTTGCGAGTTTTGTAGGGAAGAAAAAGAATTGATCAGTATTTTATTCCTGATTCGGAAATTCCTTATAATTTTCATTGCTCCGGCGATCTGCCCTCTCCTGAACAGAAGGAATGCATATTTATACATGGATATCCTGCGTGGTCTTAATAGTTCATGATAGGATGACCGGGCCTCTTCGATCCCTTTATCCAGGTAACAGGATATGATCTCAAAAGCCTGCGCTGGTTCATTTTTTGTTGATTCCAGTATCTGTGTTTCATCCAGTTTCCACCAGGCATGATCGTAGGCCACCGAGGCAAAACTGAAACCTTTGGCCCTGTGCAGGAATTGTATAAATGGGATCCTGTTTGCCTTTTCACTGGTGCAGGCCCAGGTTACCCCGCTGGAACAACCTACCAGTAAATGGCAATAATGACTGAGCGCCGTATTTTCCCTGAGACTGATCTCATTTGCCGGAATAATGCGCGGGTGAATAACAGGAAGTTTTTCATGCGTACTTAACAGGATGGCCAGGTCAGGAAATTTCTCCACCAGGTCTTCCGCGAGTGAAAGTGCCCATTGGCTATTTACAAATGATTGTCCGCTGAACGAAGAACATTCCAGCAGGATCACCTGCTGGTATTTTTTCAATTCATGTTTTTCAGCAAACCGGTCAACCTTATTTTTTTCTTCCTCAGTTAGTTCCAAAACAGGTCTAGCGCTAACCGTGATGGGATGAGGATAAGCGCCATAAATAGTTCCGCGTGTAGTGCCATCAAAATACTGCAGGTTATCGGGATAGATCTGGGTAAAAAACATTTCATCAAACTCTCCCCTGTTCTTTCTCGCAATGGCCTGCTTTCGAAAGGCATGCCATTCTTCATTAAGTCCGGCCTGTTTTGAACTCAGTTTCACTTCCCATATCGCATCTACATCGGGATCATTCAGGATCATATTACGGCAGAGATCGCTGATGGCCCAGGTAAGATGGGAACCTGGATAGTCTTTTTTAATTTGCCTGGCAATCACGGTAGCCATGAGGCAGTCTCCATTGGAGACCAGCATTCCCAATAATATTTTTTTAGGGGTGGTGGCCATTATCAGCTATTCATCATCAGGTTAGCGAGTGTTTCAATATCCACCTCCGCCTTCCATCCAATCTTTTCCATATCAGATGGATCAGCTACCAGTCGTTTAAAAGAAGGAACAAAATCAGTTCCTATTCTTACATGGTCTTTCCAGTTAGCCCCTGCCAGTGAAAAGCAGGTATCCAGCCATTTTTCAACCGGCCAGGCCTTACCGGTACCAATACAGGCCTCCTGCAGTTCATTCTGCTGCATTAATTGAAAGATCCCCTTTGCAATATCGCCGGCGTAACCAAATTCTTTTTCCACCGTTATATCACCGATCTCGAGCTCGGTCTTTTTCCCTTTTTTAACTGCCTGGGCTGCATCAACGATCATTCGGTTAAGGTGACGGGCCTTCCTGAAAGGGCTATCATGATGAAAAAGATAACCTGTTTTTACGGTCATTCCTTTTTCGCGGTAATAACGGGCGGCATATACAGATTGTATACGTGCCATAGAATAACAATCGCCTGCAAAGAAGGGGTCAGTGGCTTTGATGGGCTCGCCTTTATTTTCAAATTGAAGTCCGCTTCCGGTAATGAATACTGCCGATCGGGGAGAAAATTCATACACGCATTCCAGTATGTTCAGGGTTCCCTTCAGAATGGTATGCTGGTGTTCCCATAATAATTCATGGCTAACGGAAGAATTAGCTGCCAGGTGGAAGATCATATCCGGCATATCCGATTGGATCAAAGACCTGACAAGTTCACGATCGCCCACATCTCCCCTTGTCCATGATCCTTCGATCTTGAAACAGACCGCACGCGGATCTTGCTGGCTTCCAGCAATTGGCGGAGATAATATCCATCCTGGCCATTGGCGCCGAAAATTATCGCGTTTGACATAATTATTTGAGGGAACTGATGGCCGACTGGAACTGCCGGTCGATCGCATCAATGCATTTATTCCTTTCCAGGTTAAGTATGGCCAGGCGTTTCACCACAATATCTTTTGATTCAGCGGGCACTTTTTCAAACTCATATACTTTTTCCTGTTCGTGCCAGAGATCGCAGTTCACTTTGGCCAGTTCGGCAAATACCTCCCCTATGGCGCCATTGATCTGCCTTACTTCATTTCCTTCTTTTTTAAACACTTTATTGGCGGAGAAGGTCAGGTTCTCTACGGGAATCTCCCCATTAAGGGCTTTTCGCACAAATTCATCTATCTCCGTGCGAAGCTGTAATTCCTGGCTGGCAAGGCTGTTAAGGCGTTCCTTATCCTCGCTGTGATATTGTTTCAGCTTAACTATGGTGAGTTTATCACAGAGGGAACCGAGGGTTTCTGCCATGTGCCTGATTGTGGTTGCAAACTTAACATCTAATGCGGTATGGCGCAAAATTGTATTTTTGCGCCTCGCTACTAAACAGCGGACCAAGATGAAAAAAGCACTGATCACCGGCATTACAGGACAGGATGGGGCCTATCTAGCAGAATTATTATTGAGTAAAGGATATGAGGTGCATGGTATCCGCCGCCGGGCCTCCCTGATCAATACTGACCGTATCGATCATTTGTATAAAGACATACATGAAGATGGTGTAAGACTATTCCTTCATTATGGGGACCTTACCGATTCTGCTGGTATCCTTCACATCATTCAGCAGGTGCAGCCAGATGAGATCTATAACCTGGGTGCTATGAGCCATGTGCATATCAGTTTCCAAACACCGGAGTATACCGCCAATGTGGATGGAATGGGTGCATTACGCATACTGGAAGCTGTGCGCATACTTGGCCTTGAAAAAAAGACCAGGGTTTACCAGGCATCCACCTCCGAACTATATGGTTTGGTGCAGGCCATCCCTCAAAATGAAAAAACGCCATTTTATCCCCGCTCCCCTTATGCAGTGGCAAAATTATATGCTTACTGGATCACGGTAAATTACCGCGAAGCCTATGGTATGTTTGCCTGCAACGGAATATTGTTCAATCATGAAAGCCCGGTTCGTGGCGAAACCTTTGTTACCCGTAAGATCACCCGGGCAGTATCGGAGATCGCACTGGGAAAGAAAAAGACCCTGTTCCTGGGTAACCTGAATGCTAAAAGAGACTGGGGTCATGCCAGGGACTATGTGGAAGGCATGTGGCGGATACTACAACAGGATATACCGGATGATTTCGTGATCGCTACCGGCATCAGCACAACAGTAAAAGAATTTGTACAAATGTCCTTTGCCCATTGTGGTATTGAGATCCGGTTTGAAGGGGAAGGCGTCCATGAAAAAGGGATCGTAGTAAAATGCAATGATCCAAAATACCCGGTATCCGAGGGCCAGGTGGTAGTAAGCGTGGATGAAAGATATTATCGTCCTACAGAAGTGGACCAGTTGCTGGGTGATCCCAGTAAGGCCAAAAAAATATTGGGCTGGGAACCTACCTGTTCGGTGAGCCAGCTGGTAAGTGAAATGATGGCCTCCGACCTGATCGAAATGGCCTAGTTATGATTCAGCGATCAGGGAAAGGAATTTCTCCATAGCTTTTCTCTTCTTTTCATCCAGGTGATAGCTGAGATGCAGTTTGTAATACTTCACCATATCATAAAGCGGGTAAGGATCCGCCTCCACAATTTCATTGATATGATCCAGGCCCATTGCGTTAGCCGCGTCAAACTCTTTTATAAAATCTTCGGGCAAGGGTTTTAAACTTACCCAGGCCGCGAATACAAAAGGCAGGCCGGTGATGGCTTTCCATTCTGAACCAAGGTCATAAATATAAGAACTCAGCTTTCTTTGTTCCAGTGCCCTGTCACCAATAACCAGGCCCGCTGTGGTGCCTTTGATCTCCTGCCTGTAATTTTCATCGGTGGCCTGCACCATCCGGGGGGAAATGCCCCAGAAATCTTTCATCAGCCATTTCAACAAAGCCACGGAACTCATGCTTTGATAATCCAGCAGCACGGTTTCGATCTCTTCCATGGGCACTTCACTGAATAACGCCACCGAAGCGATCTCTCCTTCTGCACCAATGCAGAAATTTCCATTTATATGATAATGCGGTAATTGATTAATAGCAGCCACCGGGATCAATCCAAGGTCGATCTCCCCAGAAATAAGCATAGGCACCAGGTGGGAAGGATAATCTCCTATCAGCTCGATCTTATCCTTTATGGGAGCTCGCTGCAATCCGTAGAGTAATGGCCGGGTATTTCGGTAATTAACGATGCCTACTTTAATCTTATCCAATTGGGCTATTTTTGCGATGCAAAGGTAAGCTAAGCCTTTCATCACGCATATGGAAATAACCCCACTCACCGCTATATCCCCTATCGACGGACGTTACCGTAAACAGGTTCATCACCTGGATGAATATTTTTCCGAATTCGGACTTATAAGATACAGGGTGAAGGTGGAGATCGAATACCTTGTTTTCCTCCAGGAGAAAAAATTCCTGAAACTTTCTGGAAAGACCATTAAACACCTGGAGAAACTGATGCTCGATTTTGGACAATCCGAGGCCAGTGAGATCAAACAGATCGAGTTTACGACCAATCATGATGTTAAAGCAGTAGAATATTTTCTAAAGCAGGAACTTGATAAATGCGATGCCGCATCTGCCAAAGAATGGGTGCATTTTGGCCTCACTTCCCAGGACATTAATAATACAGCGGTCCCTTTGCTATGGAAGGATGCTATTGAATATGAGTACCTGCCCTCCCTGCTAAATTTGAATACAGAACTCGGACTGCTGGCAGAACAATGGAAGGATATCCCTATGCTTGCCCGTACCCACGGTCAACCTGCCAGTCCTACCAGGCTTGGTAAAGAGATCATGGTATTTGTTGAAAGGATTCGAAACCAGATCGACCAGTTCATCGGCATCCCCTTTACCGGAAAATTTGGTGGCGCAACGGGAAATTTCAACGCGCATCATGTGGCCTATCCAAAAACGGATTGGGTAAAATTCGGGAATGATTTTCTCGCCCGTTTAGGATTGAACAGGCAGCAATTCACTACACAGATCGAACACTATGATAACCTTGCGGCCCATTTTGACTGCATCAAAAGGATCAACAATATCCTTATAGACCTCTCAAGGGATATCTGGAGTTATGTATCGATGGAATATTTCACACAACGGACAAAAGCCGGTGAGATCGGTTCATCGGCCATGCCTCATAAAGTAAACCCAATTGATTTTGAGAATGCAGAAGGCAATCTTGGACTGGCCAATGCCCAGCTGGAACATCTTTCCGGCAAACTTCCGGTATCCAGGCTTCAAAGGGATCTTACTGATTCCACTGTTCTGAGAAATATCGGGGTACCATTTGCACACACGATCATCGCATTCCGTTCCATTGAAAAAGGTTTGGGTAAACTGGTAGTGAATAATGAAAAGCTTTATGAGGACCTTGACCAGAACTGGGCGGTGGTGGCAGAAGCCATTCAAACTGTATTAAGAAGGGAGAAATATCCTAATCCTTATGAGGCTTTAAAGGATCTTACCAGAGGAAAGAAAAAGATCACGAAGGAGACCATGCATACTTTTATTGATGGTTTGAAGGTCACTAATGCAATAAAGAAAGAGTTGAAAAAGATCAGTCCTCATAATTATACTGGTACAAACCTTTTCTGATCAGATTCGCTCTGCCTTAAATATCAGCAGTTCTTTTCCTCCATCTATAAAAGAACCATGCGAAATAAACCCTGCTTTCAACAAGACTTTTTGTGACGGGATATTAGGTATTTCGGTCACTCCATAAATGACCGGTAGATCATCTGTTTCCATGATCCAGGCTAAACCTGCCATTGCCAGTTCGGAGGCCAAACCCCTGCCCCATACTTCGGGTATGAAAGCATAGCCTAACTGTGTTTTTTCAGGTTGTGAAGGGATCGGAATGATCGCAAAAGAACCTATTAAGCGACTGGTCACTTTTTCTACTACGGCCCATCTTCCGCGGTTGGGAACCTTCTTATAATCTTCGATCACATTAACGATGAACTGATCATTCTCTTCCCTGGTGCTAGCGGATCGGATATAACGCATTACCTCTTCGGAACCACTTACATGGAAATAAGCGTCCTTATCGAATTGGGTAAATCTCCTGACCAGGAGGCGGGGAGTGGAAAAAATGATCATTTTAATTTTCCTTATGGATCTCTGAGGTAAAATGAAACAGGATGGCCGGGTTATTTGTTCTTTCTGTATTCAGGAACCATTCACTCTGGGCCAGGTAAACCATATGACCGTCTTTATCTTCCGCAATATTGGCCTGTTTGAATCGGGAGAAGTCCTGCAATTTAGCTGGTTCATCACTGGTAAGCCAGCAGGCTTTATAAAATGGAAGTGTATTGAATTGAACAGAGGCCCCATATTCCTGCAGCAGGCGATATTGTATCACTTCGAACTGCAGTTCTCCCACGCAACCGATGATCTTTTTGTTACCACCGAACTGGGTGAATAGCTGGGCCACCCCTTCATCGGTCAATTGCATCAATCCTTTTTCCAGCTGTTTGGTCTTCATCGGATCCTTGTTCACCACTTCCTTGAAGATCTCTGGCGAAAAAGAGGGTATTCCTGTGAAATAAAAATCTTCCCCTTCAGTAAGCGTATCCCCGATCTTAAAATTTCCGGTATCAAATAAGCCTACCACATCACCGGCATAGGCATCTTCTATAATGCTTTTATCGCGGGCCATGAAAGAATAAGGATTGCTGAAGCGAACTTCCTTATCAAGCCGTACATGATGAAAATATTTATTCCTTTCAAACTTGCCTGAGCAGACCCTTAAGAAAGCGATACGGTCCCTGTGTTTGGGATCCAGGTTGGCATGAATCTTAAAAATAAAACCGCTGAGTTTATCCTCTTCCACATCCACTTTGCGGGCCGTGGTCTCGCGACTGCGCGGGGTTGGCGCAATAGTAATAAACGTGTCCAGCATTTCCTTCACACCAAAATTATTAATGGCAGAACCAAAGAATACAGGCGCTACTTTTCCGGCCAGATATTCATCCACCTTTAATTGACCATGTACCCCATCCACCAGTTCCACATCTTCCCTGAGCTGATTGGCATCTTTCTCTCCCAGCTTCTGGTCAAGCAGGTCGGTATGCAGATCGTCAATGGCGATCACATCATCTTCCATTGCTTTGGTATTGGCCGTAAACAGGCGCAGGCTTTTGGAATGGAGATTATATACGCCCTTAAATTCTTTACCGCTATTGATGGGCCAGGTCATGGGATGAAGCCCGATACTCAGTTCTTTTTCTATTTCTTCCAGGATATCGAAACGGTTCTTGCCGTCGCGATCCATTTTATTTACAAAAACGATCACCGGTGTATCACGCATGCGGCATACCTCCATGAGCCGGCGGGTCTGCTCCTCAACGCCATTCACGGAGTCTACCACCAGGATAACGGAATCCACGGCGGTAAGCGTGCGGTAAGTATCTTCTGCAAAATCCTTGTGACCCGGCGTATCCAGCAGGTTGATCAGGGTATTCCGGTATTCAAAGCTCATTACGGAGGTGGCCACAGAAATACCCCTTTGCCTCTCGATCTCCATAAAATCGCTGGTAGCATGTTTCTTGATCTTATTGCTTTTAACAGCCCCAGCAACCTGTATGGCCCCTCCAAACAGCAGGAATTTTTCGGTCAGCGTGGTCTTACCGGCGTCCGGGTGAGAGATGATCGCGAAAGTCCTTCTTCTGATTATTTCGTTGTGATATTTCATGGTAAATGCGGCGCAAAAATACGGGTTAAGCACCAGTTCCGGTTAACAAACTATAGCTCCTTACCTTTGTCCTATGATTCGCAGATCCATAGAAATAGTCGGCAGCAGTTTTATAATGGCCCTGCAGGAATTATGGAAGAACAAACTCCGCACTTTCCTTTCCCTTTTTGGCGTGACCATTGGTATTTTCTGTATTATCGGCGTACTGGCTACCGTGAACAGCCTGGAGCAGAATATCCAGAATGAGGTAAAATCGCTGGGAAGCAATACCATTTTTGTTGATAAATGGGATTACTCAGGTGGACCTGGTAATGCATGGTGGAAATATGTGAACAGGCCCACTCCAAAATATTATGAAGTAAAACAGATCAAGGACAGAACCCCGGGTGCAAAATTTGTAGGGTTCAAGATCAGTATTTCCAGTGAGGCGATCTATAAAGAAAATAAAGTTTCCGGTGTAAATATTTATGGGATCAATGAAGAGTTCCCTGAGATCCAGGTGATCGAGATCAGGTACGGCCGTTTTTTATCGGGCTCCGATTTTTCAACCGGAACACCGGTAGCGGTGATCGGTAATGAGGTGGCTGAAAAACTATTTGGCACAGCAGAATACGCAGTGGGAAAAACTATAACGGTAAAAGACAAGAAGATCTTTGTGGCAGGCGTGATCAAAAAACAGGGAAAGACCCTGATCGGCGGATGGCAATATGATCAGAGCGTATTCACCTCTTATCGCTATGCACGAAACCTGATGGATGAGAAAAGGGCCGACCCTGTGATCCTGGTGCAGGGCACAGATAACATGAACAGCAAGGCGCTGAAAAATGACCTGATGGGCACCATGAGGGCTTTGCATAAACTGCCTCCCACAAAAGAAGAAGATTTTGCCTTAAATGATATCAATGATTTCAGCGATGCCATCGGTTCCGCGTTTGTCAGCTTAAATATAGGTGGATGGGCCATTGCGGCGCTTTCGCTTATTGTTGGCATGTTCGGCGTGGCAAATATCATGTTCGTTTCAGTGAGGGAAAGAACCAACCAGATCGGATTGAAAAAGGCCGTTGGTGCCAAGAGTCATATTATACTGATAGAATTCTTACTGGAGTCTGCTTTCCTTTGCATTATAGGTGGTATCATCGGATTAACCCTTGTCTTCCTGCTTACCAAGGTACTTACCAACCTCCTGGATTTTCCTGTTTTCATATCCAGTTCCAATGTGATCATGGCCATTGGCATCTGCATTTTCGTGGGGGTGCTGGCTGGATTCATTCCGGCAAGACAGGCTGCAAGAATGGATCCGGTTGCGGCGATCAGGAGTAAATAGTTTATTAAAAACTTCCGCGGGCGGATACATCCACATCCAGGCTCACAAAATCTTTTTCCAGGAATTTATAATAGGCCGTAATGGCGATCATAGCTGCATTATCTGTGCAGTATTCAAAAGCCGGAATAAATGTATTATAGCCATTTTTATCTCCCATTTCTTTAAATGCTTTTCGAAGTCCGCTGTTGGCCGATACACCCCCAGCTATGCAAAGATCCTTTATGCCGGTTTGCCTGGCGGCCTTATCATATTTATTCAGCAGAATAGAAACGATGCGGCTCTGAATGGATGCGCAGATATCAAAAAGATTATTATCAATAAAAGCTTTTCTTTCCTCAGTATTGGCCTGGAATTCCTCCTTGTACAAAAGACTGGTACCTGCATTCTGAAGAAAATATAATATGGCTGTTTTTAATCCGCTGAAACTGAAATTAAGGTCAGCGATTCTGGGTTCCGGGAATTTGAACCTGTTTGCATCACCCTGCTGCGCATATTTATCGATCAGCGGTCCACCCGGATAGGGAAGTCCGAGTATCTTGGCCGATTTATCAAATGCCTCCCCAGCGGCATCATCAATGGTCTCTCCTATCACCTCCAGTTTTGAAGGTGAATGACAGACTACGATCTGTGTGTGACCGCCGCTTACTGTGAGGCATAAAAATGGGAAGGAAGGCCTTCGCTCAGGGATCAGGTTGGCCAATACATGTGCCTGCATATGATGAACAGCGATCAGGGGCTTGTTAAGTGCCGCAGCCAGCGATTTAGCGAATTGCGCCCCCACCAGCAGCGAACCGATCAAACCCGGGGCGCGGGTAAAGGCAATGGCATCGATGGCAGCCAATTCAATACCAGCTTCCTTCAGGGCAAGATCCACTACCGGCACGATATGCTGCATGTGCGCGCGGGAAGCCAGTTCAGGTACCACGCCTCCATATTTTTCATGCACGGCCTGGCTGGCGATATGATTAGACAATATCTTTCCATCGGCACAAACCGAGGCGGATGTTTCATCGCAGGAAGATTCTATGGCAAGAATGACTGGCAAAAAATGAAAGGATAATTAATGGGCACGAAGTTAACTAAAGCCGGAGATAGTATGGTGCCAGCCATGTTTCAACAGAGGCGGTATATTTCCCATCCGACTGATAAATGGTACATTCTTCCAAAGAGGTTTCTATTATTGAGGCTGATTTTCTGATGTTCAATATGATCCGGAAATAATCATGCTTTTCGGTACTCCTGACAAGGATGATCTTTAATATCTGCAGGTCATTATCCGAAAGCAAATCCCGGATCTCCGCCTTCCTTTTATAGGGAAGAAGGAACCATCCTTCTCCCTCGTCTTTCAATAACAGACGGACCTTTTGAAATAAGGACTGAAGAGGAAGATCCGAATTATGCCTTGCCAGGTTGATCTTTTCATTCGGCGAGACAAGGTCATATTCATAAAAAGGCGGGTTGGAAAAAACCAGGTCATATTCCTGTGAAAAAGGAAATTGAAGCAGGTCTGCGTTTTTGATCTCCACCTGTTCTTTCCAGGGCGAGGCAGCTGTATTTTCAAGGGCTTGTTCTGCAGCAGCCGGATCAATTTCAAGGGCGGTAATTTTCAATTGCGGGGATCCCTGTAAAAGCATCAGGGAAAGAAGGCCAGTTCCTGTGCCGATATCCAATGCTTTTTTAAGGTCATTTCTCGATGAGACCTCCTCAGCCATTATCGCTCCGAATAAACAGGCATCGGTGGTGACCTTCATCGCGCAGCGATCCTGGTTGATCAGGAATTGTTTGAAACGGAAATAGGAATTGGCCAAGGAATAAATTTATATAAACAAATCTACGAGCCGTAAGCATAATCCTCTAAATAGCCATACTCTTTTGTCAGTTCCCCGTTCCGGATCACCGTTGCCTTATCAATGATCTGGGATCCATTACCAAGCAGGTCTTCCAGCACATGCTTGAGCAATTGTTCACCAAAATAACGGCTGGCATCACGGGGTAATTCATTGGGAAGGTTTCCAACGGCCATTATATCAATTGACCCCTCCAGGTAAGGGGCGGTCTTTTCAAGGCTGGCAATATCCACTCCATAAACAGGATCCTCGATGGTTTGATCGCCCAGGTTAACAGGCACTGAACCATCTGTATCATCGGTAATATCGGCTATGGTTCGGATGATGAAGTTTTCCTGACCGATGTCTTCTTTTTCAAATAACCGGGGTATGCCTTTCTCCCAGTAAACGCCATTCATTAAAATATCTGTTTGCGAGGCGTACGGAAGAAATCGGCAGGTATAGTTTTGAGGCTCTGCGTGAAATTCTTCCCGGTCATAACCCCCGTCTTTTTTGCGGGTATAAAGTTCCGCCCCCCGGAGTTGGGTGTATACCGGGTAGGTAAACCGCCTTTTCAGGTAATCGGATGGTTCTACTTCATGCACACCCATCAGGTTCATTACCTCCAGTATTCCATGGGCCACGCGACCAGAACCGGTGACCGCCACTTTGATATTTGGCAACCGAAGACCAAAATAATTATGGATCAACTCCCTGAAACTACGCTGTTTATAAACTCTATCTATATTAAATAATCCGGTTCTTTTCCCATAGGCCATGATGCCGTTATGAGCCCCAACTACCCCTGCAAAGAAACCGAAACCAATGATCCGTTGCCCGTCCTCATGCTCCAGGCACTCATAATCTATCAAGGTGATCTTCTTATGAACCAGGGCTTTCATCAGTCCACGGTTATGCTCCTGTTTCTTTTTTGTATGAGAGAAGAAAAGGTAGGTCTTACCAGCGATCAGGTCATTTACAGGCACCTCTTTTATGCCCAATAAGATGTCACAGTCGCGAAGGTCTTCGGTTATTTCTACCCCTGCCAGGCTATATTCACGGTCGCTGAAACATCGATGAGGGGAAGGCTGGATGAACAGGCGGATATCGGGCCGGTTACGCTGCAGCCATTTGCATTGCGAGGGTATTAGCGCCACACGGTTATCTGCCGGTACCTTGCCTTCGCGGATCAGTCCGATCTTTATCATATAGCCAATCAGTTATAGCCCGAAGTTCCTTATTTTAACGCGGTTATGCAAAATGATCTAAATCATATTGAAGTTGAAACCTTAATCTCGTAATTTTCGGGCAACTACCGGTTACATTTGGTCGTTTTCCTATTACTAACATAAAAATCGGGATGAGAACCTACCTTTTTATATTCTTTGCTTTAGTGGCTTTTAGTTGGATAGGTTGCAAACCCCAGTCGGCTACTGATGATACCAATAACATCCCCTATAACCTCACCTATGGCGACTCCATCATCTATCTGCGTCCTGTAGCCTCGGGTGATTATGTGGTGTACCCCAGTACCCGTAAAGAAGGTGTTTATACGGGTTTTCCCGAAGGAATAGAGATCGATGCAGTTACAGGTGCGATTAATGTAAGTAAAAGTGAGACGGGTCTTCGCTATCGTATTACACATACGGCCCTGGATGGGAAAAAAACCGAGACCAATCTGGTGCTATCTGGCATAACCTTTTCTGACAAATTCTATAACCTTTCCCAGAATGATAGTCTCTGTCTTCCTATTTATAATGCCAGTGAAGCCAGGGCTCTTCCCCTTAGCGGATCAAATTTTGATGAAGGCAATAATGCGAATTCAGGAGGCTGCTCCGTGCGAACGGAAAATGGCAGTATCAATCTGGCCCAATGCGTGCGCAACGGTGTTTTTGGAAATACGCCGCAGAATGATTCCCGGCGAGATTTCGATATTAACTACCGTATCAATGATGCGAGCGGAAAATCGTTGAATAAGATCAGGGTGAGGATCTATTACTACACAAGTATGGCCACTGTGGCGCCAGACCTGATGCAAACCCTGCTTGATCGCCAAACCGGTGGTGTATTCTTAAGGGGAGGCACCGTTGAAATGGCTGCACAAACCGCCAAACCCAGGCCTCCCTGCGTTATTATCATTGCTAATTAGGACGGGACTGTTAATTTTGATAAGCTAAGCTTATCATGTTCAGATCACCTATCTTCCTCATATTCATTTTGATCGTTATTGTTGGTATTGCACGTGATCAACCTCCGCAGGGTTCGTTGCGAATTCAATTTCAGGCAGCGGAAAGAACATTCCAGGAGGCTGAAAAAATTTCCGACCTGGCTGGTGAAGATCCGGCCATGCAAAAAAAGTCGGACCTGCTTTACCAAAAAGCGTTAAATCAGTTCAGATCGATTTTCCCAATAGCAGAAAGGCAAAGTAAAGACTCCATTTTATTTCTGGCCCATATACGCGCCGGCTATATTCAATTCATTTTTGATAGCAGCTCAGGGGCGAAAAAAGATTTCCTGCAGGCATTTATAATTAAAGAAAAAAATACCGGGATCCCTGATTCATTGCTTTTCACCCCACTGGTTTATACCGGAGGTATTTTTTACGCAAACAATGATCTTGATTCTGCAATGCTGTTCTTTAACCAGGCCGAAACACTGGCAAAATTACTCCGTAAGCCACCAGCCGATATACAACGATTATATAACCGGCTTGGCGTGATATACTATGAAACCGGAAATTACCGGCAGGCCAAGATCTATTTTGAAATGGCGTTATCACTTACACCAGCCACCGAAACTTCTCTCATTGCTAATTATCGTATCAATATCGCCTCCCTGCTGGTGAAACTGGATGAACTGGACCAGGCACGAATTCTTTATGAAGGCCTGCTTCCCTTAAAGCTTTATTCAAATGAGATCTACCATAACCTGGGCATCATTCGGTTGAAGCAAAACCAACCTGCCATTGCAAAGAATTATTTCAGGAAAGTAAACTATATCAACGACCGCAAAACCATTGACCTCTATTATAATATGGCCATGACCATGGCAGACCTTAACGAAAAGGATTCAACTGATCGTTACCTGCTTGCTGCCAGGTCCGAGGTCATAAAGTGGTATGGAAATAAAAAGAATACTCAACTGGGATTGTTGCTGAAATTTGAAGGCGACCAATGGATGAAGCATTCAAAGCCGGAAAAAGCGCTGGCCTCCTACCAGGATGCTTTGCAGCAATTCATCCCGGGCTATAATGATATTTCGCCCGAGTCCACCCCTGTAAATTTTGAAGGAGTACATAGTTATATCAATCTATTTAATACCCTGGTGGCAAAAGCCGATGCAGGCAAAGCCTTATACGACCAAACTAAAGACGAGCACTACCTGGTTTCATCACTTTCCTCTTTTCGGTCCGCTTTTCGTTTGGCGGATCATGTGGAACGTACCTATAACAGTGATGAAGCGAGGCTTTTCCTGCAGAAAATAAAATATGCCGTACATAACCGGCCCATTGAAACGGGGCTGCATTTATTTCAGCTGACAAGGAAAAAAGAATACCTCGAAGATGTATATAATTTCGACCAGCAGAACAAAGCATCCGTCTTAAGTTTGAATCGATGGGAAAAGAAATTAAGATCATCCAATCCTTCCCTGAATCAGTTATACCGCCAGGAAGAATCCTTAAAATCCCTGATCACAAGATTCACGATCAGGCTTGGACTACCATCAGATGGGGCCGGTCAGGTTTACCTTATTGGCGTGATCCGCGATAAAGAGATCGAACTTAACAATGTGCAGGAGGCTATAAAAAAACAGGCTGGCGCCACTACGGTGATCAATAGCGGGCAGATCCCTTCCATTCATGACCTGCAAGGAAACCTTGATAATAAGACCGCCATTCTATCCTATCATTTATCAGAGACGGCCCTGGTGATCCTTTTGATTGAAGGAAATAAGTTTGACTATAAATACGTGCCCATTGATTCCGGATTTCTCACTGAACTTTCATCTTTCCAACGGAATTTAAACCAGGTAGACAATGGTAGCAGGTATGAGGGCCATGGCAAGGCCTTATATCTTTTTAACAAACTGATACGCCCTGTGATCAGCGAATTATCGCAAACAAAAAGGCTGATCATAATTCCCGATGATGAACTTAGCTATCTTCCTTTTGAGGCGCTGGAAGATGATCATGGTAATTACCTGCTCCAGCTTTTTTCCGTACAATACCAATATGCCAGTTCTGTTATCGGCATTGAGAAAAAAGGGGCCTCCCTGAACCGAATCATTTCTTTTGCGCCTTTTGCCAGCCGTTCATTTAAAGACAGTTCCGGAAAAACGATAAGTGCCCTTCCCTGGTCATCAACGGAAACCATTAACCTTGATGCTGAACTTTACGCCGATAGCCTGGCCACCAAAACAAGATTCTTAAAAATGGCCGGACATTTTCCCGTTATCCACCTGGCCACCCATGCTGCTGCGAATAATTCAGATCCCATGCTTTCTTCCATTTTATTTTATCCGGGTGAAAAAGATCATGGCCTTACTGTTCGGGAGATCTATGACCTTGATCTTGATTCCACCAACCTTATCGTTTTAAGCGCCTGCGAAACTGCGGATGGAAAACTGGAAAAAGGGGAAGGATTATTAAGCTTATCACGTGCATTCGCTTATGCCGGTTGCCCAAATATCATTGCTTCCCTTTGGAAAGCGGAGGATAAGACCACAGCTTATATTTCGCAGCGCCTGTACTTTTATCTATCGCGCGACTATAAAAAAGACGAGGCCCTCCAGATGGCCAAGATCGATCTTATAAATAACAAGGAGATAGAGGGAAGATTCAAGAGCCCCCGCTATTGGGCCCACCTTATGCTGGTCGGAGAATATGAGCCACATCATAAGAGAAAACAATGGTCAGGTGTGGCCATTGGTATCATGATCCTTTTACTGGGATATGTAGCTATCAGAAGAGGGAAAGCCCGCCTGCAATAATGCAAGACGGGCCATCTGCTACCAACTAAGGGTTCCGGACGTTAAACCGGTTTAAACATAGGCAACCAAATTCTTATCGATGAAGAGTGACCGTTGGTACATGCGCGTCCTCCCCTTTCCTTACAATGATATTGTTTATAGTAGAATCCAAATATCCGTTCTGTCCGTCGATGAACAGGCGGTAAGTCCCCGCATTCAATCCTACGATCTTAAATTCTCCGTCATCATCATCAGGTACAGCCATGGCAGTATCGGTTCCATTGATGGCCATTACCAGGGCATCTGCCGCTGCGGGAACTACCTTCCCTTCTATACTCCCTGAATTTGACCTGGAAAAAATATTGATATGGGAACGAAGGCGATAACCATTATTATTTCCTGAACCACTATTATCTACCTGGATAGATTGTGATGCATCGAAATCGATCCATAGCATGAGTTGTCCGTTATTATCGATCTCAAAATTGCCGCTATTCAGTTCCGCCTCCACCTGCCTGTCCTCACTTTTTAGTGTTAAGGGAAAACTCTGGCCATTTTTCATCGCGCTGTTCCTGCTGCCCAGGGTAATCCGGATCTTACTCAGCCTGCCATTAGGAAGGGTACCTGTTCCAAACAGTGTATCCAGTCCATTGCGGAAGCGAAGAATGTTATACACACCGCTACGAATAGATAAACTTACCCATCCGCCATGCCCGATGGTATCATCTTCCAGTTTCACTTCCAATCCCTGTATATCAACGAATACACTGTCAAAAATGGGGGTTTGGTGATCCGTGAGATAAATTTTTGTGGGGTGAGGGGAATTAAGGTTTGCATTGGTTGAATTGTTCAACTCCTTCTGGCAGGCATAAAGCAAACTGCTTGCTACCAGGAATACTACCAGCATTGTTTTTGTTGTTCTCATAGTTTTAAATTTCATCATAGTACCGTTTAATATTAGTAATAGCAGGTTTAAATAATGTAACCGCCTGTTCCAAAAAAAAATCCCCTCCTTTTGGAGGGGACCAACTTTAACCCTGAGTTCGCCAACTATTTCCAGCTTAGCATCTTTACATCCTGGATCAGCTTATCGGTCACCTCCTGGTGATAAGGATGCTGTTTTTCGTCGCGTATCTTTTTTAAAATGGAAAGGGCAGGGCCATACTCTTTTGTCGCTATACTTGCCAGGGCCAGGTAATATTCCGCCTCATCCTTAAACAGCCCATTTCCCTGTTTATCCCCTATAATATCCTTAAAGTATGTTTTCGCCCCGGCATAGTTTTTCAGTTCCAGGCAGGATATGCCAGCCAGGAATTTATCCTTAGGACTGGAAGAAGCAGATCCAGCCATTAGGAGAAGTACAGCGACATGATCTTTTTTCTGAAAGGCCTGCTCAACAGCAGAGGGATGGTCTTCCGTTCCACGGAGTGTGCCCTGATCGTAAGTAACATAATTGGATGAGAATACTTTTTCAGGACTGATGGTATAGAATCTATAGAAGTAATACCCTGCCACCAGGAAGATGAAAATAGCGGCCACGCTGAGAAATGGGCGGATCATACGTCGGTAGTTACCGGTCTTAACCGTACTCCTTTCATTTTTCATTTCTTCATGGATCAGGGCAACTTTCTGCCTGAGACCAAAATGAAGAATAGCAGTTCGGGTTTCCTTCAGATCTTCCCAGGCCTTCGCCCATACCGGATCAGCGGCGATCAGGGAAGACACGGCCTGCTTTTCTTCATCCACCGAGACCCCATCCATGTGATCAACCAGTCTTTCGTGCATATCGCGTAGATCTTTATCCATGCAATAGATTTTTTAAAGTTTGTTTCAATTCCGGTTTTTCATTGAGCATTTGCTCCAGTTGTTTCAGGCATTTGTATTTTTTATTCCTCACCACCTGTTCGTTATCATAATCGGTGGCGTCCAGTATCTCCTTCATAGTCCTTTCTTCATAATAAAAAAGCAACAGTATTTTTTTGCAGGTATCACCCAGTGAGGCTACCAGCCGGGCTATTTCCTGCTTTTCTTCCCCGTAGGCCATCTGCTGCAATTTGTCTGCTTCCCCCCTATCCATATTCATCTCAAATTTTTCTTCCCTCAGCAATGCCCTTCCTTTTCGTTTGAGCTCATTTAGCCAGGCATGCCGGTTCATGGAATAAAGGAAAGTGCCAATACTAGATTCTCCCCTGAATTTGTCTTTTTTTACCAATTCAATAAAGGAAACAATGGTTTCCTGGAAAATATCCTCCGCGTCCTGCTGGCTTCCATTATTTGCCAAAATATACCTGGTCAGTTTATCAAAATGATCGCGATATAAACTTCTGATCGAGTCATCCATAAGATCACCCGTCCGCAGATTGCTGACTATTTCCGCATCCGGGAACTTTCTAACCACGTGCATGATTGATACGATTATTTGTAACCAAAGGGGGTAATTTTGTAACCAGGTGGCCAAAGAAAATGAGGCCTAAATTTACATATAAATGAACATGAACTATTTTGAAATCTTTCATATCCCCTTGGCCCTGAAGGTGAACAAGGATGAACTGACCGGGAAATATTTTGAATTAAGCCGTCAATTCCACCCTGATTATTTTGCCAACGGTAGCGATAAGGAACAAATGGATGCCCTGGAAAACTCTGCTTTACTGAATAAAGCCTATAAAACCTTCCAGCAGCCCGATGAGACCATTAAGTATGTGCTTGGACTAAAAGGGCTGCTGCAGGAAGAAGAGAAATATGAGCTGCCCCCGGCATTCCTGATGGAAGTACTGGAAATTAACGAACAATTGATGGACCTTGAAACCGACGAAGATAAAGCTGGCCTGCGTTTGGCGGTAGAGAACCTGGAAAAAGACCTTTATGAACCTGTTAAAGAAATTATTGAGCATTATAAGGAAGGTATTACTTCCGAAGAAGAGCTGTTGCAGGTAAAAGAATACTACTATAAAAAGAAGTATCTCGACCGTATCCGGAAAGAACTGCATTAACGAAATAGTTTTCATGCTATGTATTTACATCAAACCATGAGATGGTACGGTCCACATGATGTGGTTAGCCTGAATGATATCAGGCAGGCTGGTTGTGCCGGCGTGGTCACTGCTTTACATCATATCCCTGCAGGTGATGTATGGCCACTGAATGATATAAAAGAAAGGATCAGGGCCATTGAAGAACATGGAATGACCTGGACTGTGATCGAAAGCCTGCCGGTAAGTGATGATATAAAAAGGCAGTCCGGCAACTGGCAGGAACATATTGCGAATTATAAACAAAGTATCCGCAACCTTGCTGCCTGCGGATTAAAAGTGATCACTTATAATTTCATGCCGGTACTGGACTGGATCCGAACGGATATAAGCTATCCAATGAAGGATGGTGCACTGGCCCTGTATTTTAACCGGGCAGATTTTGTTGCTTTCGATGTATTTCAGTTAAAAAGACCGGGAGCAGAAAAAGATTATAGCACGGAAGAAATTAAAGAAGCCGAAAAACAATTTCATGAAACCGATCCCGCCCATCATGAAAAGGTTTTTCGCAATTGTCTTTTAGGATTACCTGGAAGCACCGAAGGTTTCACTCCTGAAATGGTATTAGAGGAGTTAAATAAATACGGCCATATCAATGCCGCCCAATTAAAACAACACCTGTTTGAATTCTTAAGGGAAGTGATCCCCGTTTGCGAAGAAACAGGAATGGTAATGGCCATTCACCCCGATGACCCACCCTACCCTGTTCTGGGACTCCCCCGCATCATGAGTTGTGAACAGGATCTGGCCGATCTCGCAGATGCAGTTCCATCAGTTGCCAACGGACTTTGTTTTTGCACGGGTAGTTTTGGCGCCAGGCCTGACAATGATATTGTAACTATGCTCCGGAAGTTCGGCGACCGTGTGCATTTTCTGCATTTGCGCAATACAAAAAGGGATACTGAAGGAAATTTTTATGAAGCTGCCCACCTGGAAGGCGATACCGATATGTATGAAGTAATGAAAGAGGTGGTGAAACTTCAAAGCAGAAGGAATATCTCATTGCCTATGCGCCCCGATCATGGTCACCAGATGCTGGATGACCTGCATAAAACAACCTTCCCAGGGTATTCAGCGATCGGCAGATTGAAAGGATTAGCAGAATTAAGAGGATTGGAATTGGGGATCAGCAGGGGTTTGTGACCTTGGTCACGTTCTATCACCCAGCATTTTACTTATTTAGCAGTATGAAAAATTGGATATCTAATAACCGTTTAACGATCATCGGCGCTATCCTCGGCGCCATTGCAGGTTTTCTTTATTGGAAATGGGTAGGATGCGCTTCTGGCACCTGCCGCATCAGCTCTAAACCACTCAATAGTACCCTTTATTTTGGCCTGATGGGTGCACTGGTCTTTAATATGTTTAAACGATCTACCCCGGGTAAAGCATCATCCTGAACGATAGCCAATCCTGCTGCCTTCTATTATATAGATCAAAATAATTTCAATTAAAAAGGTGCCCGATGGGCACCTTTTTTTTCACAAAACCAACCACCAACAACTCAATAGGATAAGGTCTCTGCATTTTATTTAGGCAGCACAACTGTATCGATCACATGGATCACACCATTGCTCTGGAAAACATCGCTGATGGTGATAGTGGAAACAGTTCCTTTCTCATCCTTCAGCATGACCTTGTTTCCTTTTTTCATGAGCAGCAACTTCCCTCCTGCAACTGTAGTCAGTTCAGCCTTTCCATCGCCCTTCCTGATCAGCTCGGCAATATCTTTTGCATCATATTTACCAGCTACTACATGATAGGTGAGAATTTTTGTAAGAGTGGGTTTGTTCTCTGTCATCAGCAGGTTATCAACAGTTCCTGCAGGAAGTTTGGCAAATGCTTCATTGGTGGGAGCGAATACGGTAAACGGGCCTTTGCTCTTTAGGGTCTCCACCAATCCTGCTGCTTTTACGGCAGCTACCAGGGTAGTATGATCTTTAGAGTTGACGGCATTATCTATAATATCTTTTGAAGGATACATGGCAGCGCCGCCTACCATAACGGTTTTTTCTTTCATCATGTCCTGGGCAGAAGCCTGCATAACAAACATGACCGTGCATAAGGCAAAAATGGTTTTGAACATCTTCATTTCTTTTTGTTTTTGAATGTAAAAACTGATTTACAATTCATGTACGAAATGAAATATGCGGCGGATTGCCCTTAACGAAAAAACAACAAAAAATAAAAAGGAAGGGGTTTTGTTTAAGATCAGGGGCTGATCTTACCCATAACATATAAACTGTTCATGTCGGGTTCAGGACTCCCCCCCTGTTTTTGAAGGGTGATCGCGAATGCTTCTGCCTTGGGTATATTCTTCATGGTGCAAACCACGGAGCAGTCGCCCATCATACCGGCATCTACCGGTTTACCATCTACCATGGCCCATAATTGATATTGCATTCCCTGCGGAGCCGGTGGAAGATCAGTAGGCATCAGGTAAACATCTTTTGTTTTTGTATCCCATAAAAGCATGGCCTTATTCTGCTGGTGGGTCCCCATTCCAGGCATACTAACTTTGGCCACGCCTGGATCAGAAAGCATGCTCATACCTTTTTGCATTTCCCGAAGCTGTGCGGCAACTAATTCATTCTGCAGTTTCAGGTCATTGGTCTCTGCCAGCATGGAGGCGTATTCTTCCTGCATTTTCTTATTCTTATCAGAGAGAATATATATGTAAGCAAGGCTGCCTACCAAAATTATACTTGCAGCAACCGCCACCCATTTCCAGATCGGACGGATCAGTCCGGAGCTAAGAGGTAATACCGGTGCCTGGGTGGAGGTGGAAGCTAATTCCTGCCAAATCTTATTCTTCAGACTTGCAGGGGCGGCAGGCGCTTCATTCAATAATTTTTCCTCCAGCTCCATTTCAAACTGGGTTATAGCAAGAGCAATAGCAGGATCCTGCTCACGCAGCTTTTCCAGCTCAGCCCTTTCCTCTGCTGTGGCCAGCCCCAGTACATAGGCCTCAATGGCCCCGGATTCTATGTATACCTTGTTATCCATTTTTTTGCATGATGGCTCTTAATTGCTGCAACCCAGATCGGATCCTTGTTTTAACCGTTCCCAAAGGTATGTTCAGTGTTTTACTAATATCCTCCTGAGTAAATCCCTGGAAATAGGCCAGCTCAATCAATTGCCTTAATTCGGGTTTAAGTTCGGCAACAAATTTTCTTAACCCGATGGCGTCAATAGCGATCTCTGTGCGACCAGCCTCTCCATATACGCTTTCTTCCAGGTCCTGGTTTTTTTGCTGGTTGCGGAAGGCCTTGCTTCTTATCATATCAATGGAGGCGTTCCTTGAAATATTCAGCATCCAGGTAAATAATCTTCCTTTTGATTCATCATACTGGTCGATCTGTTTCCAGATCTTTACGAACACCTCCTGCAATACATCTGCAGACTGTTCTTCTTCTCCCACAATATTGAATATGATCTGGTAAAGCGCCCCTGAATAATTATCGTAGAGGTATTGGAAGGCAGATTCCGTCCTTTGCCTGAGCAATTCTAACAATTCCTGTTCGGAATATTTTTTTGTTTCTGCCATTACCGCTGCGAAGATATATATTAGGCATTCCTCTCTTCCATCCTGTTTGAGAATTTACGTCAATTAAACGAACACTTATTAGTATTTATCTGAAGAACAGTTGTTTATATGATTAAAATCCCATTAGTTGCCAAGCAAAATCAGTTTAATAAACAGCCTTTATCACTTTACCCTTCCTAATTTTGAATAAACCCAATTTTAATTATATGTCAAACGCCACTAACCTTCAGGGAGCAGAAATACCCGTTAAAGCCGAACTGGAATCATGGGTAAATAAAATAGCCGCAGCCGCTAACGCAAAAAATATTCATTGGTGCGATGGATCGCAAAAAGAATACGACGACCTCTGCCAGTTGCTGGTAGAAAAAGGAACCTTTATACCCCTCGACCCTGTAAAACGGCCTAATAGTTTTGCCTGCTTCAGTGATCCCAGTGATGTGGCTCGTGTAGAGGACAAGACCTTTATCTGTTCCCGCAGAAAAGAAGACGCGGGCCCCACCAACAACTGGATGGAGCCTGCTGACATGAAGAAAATACTGAATGAACTTTTTGATGGTTGTATGACCGGCCGCACCATGTATGTGATCCCATTTTGTATGGGACCGGTAGGATCGCCCTATTCCAAATATGGCGTTCAGCTCACCGATTCGGAATACGTGGTAGTGAACACACGCATCATGACAAGAATGGGAAAAGACATTCTTCCTTTTATAGAAAAGCATGGTTATGTAAAATGCCTGCATACTGTTGGCGCTCCGCTGGCAGCCGGCGCCCAGGATACGAACTGGCCATGTAATCCTGCTGTAAAGTATATATCTCATTTCCCGGAGGAAAGAATGATCATTTCCTATGGTAGCGGATATGGCGGTAATGCCCTGATGGGAAAAAAATGTTTTGCGCTTCGCATCGCGTCTGTGATCGGAAGAGAGGAAGGCTGGCTGGCTGAACATATGCTTTTGATGGGTGTAGAATCTCCCGAAAAAGAAAAGACCTATGTAGCCGCGGCTTTTCCCAGCGCCTGTGGCAAGACCAATTTCGCTATGATGATCCCTCCTAAAGAATTTGAAGGATGGAAAGTAACCACTGTGGGCGATGATATTGCCTGGATCCATAAAGGAAAAGACGGACAATTATATGCCATCAATCCGGAGGCAGGTTATTTTGGCGTGGCCCCCGGAACAAATTTCCAGACCAATCCGAATGCCATGGAAAGCATTCGCGCCAATACGATTTTCACCAATGTGGCCATCACAAAAGATAAAGATGTTTGGTGGGAAGGAATGACCAAAGAAGTACCTGAAGGCTTGACTGACTGGCATGGTAACCCATTTGATCCATCCGCCGGCAAACCCGCAGCGCATCCAAATGCAAGATTCACGGCACCCGCATACCAGAACCCTGCCATTGATAAGAATTGGGATGATCCAAAAGGAGTGCCTGTAGCCGGATTTATTTTTGGTGGACGC
Organism: Chitinophagaceae bacterium; assembly: GCA_016720565.1. Taxonomy (GTDB): domain Bacteria; phylum Bacteroidota; class Bacteroidia; order Chitinophagales; family Chitinophagaceae; genus JJ008. Next base: position 701,595 of record JADKKJ010000001.1, on the reverse strand, counting down.
AGAAGCAGTGGTGTGCCATTGGTCACCCAATCCTTCAACTGGAATTTTGGCGTATACCTTGCTACTACCATGGGAAGCGAGACTACCGCCGCGGCATTTGGAGAAGTAGGTAAAGTAAGAAGGGATCCATTCGCTATGCTTCCATTCATGGGTTACCATATTGGCGATTATGTGAACCACTGGCTGCAGTTTGGCCGGGATCTTCCTAACGCGCCACGTATCTTTGGTGTGAACTGGTTCCGAAAAGATGAGAATGGAAAATTCTTATGGCCCGGCTTTGGCGATAATGTGCGTGTATTGAAATGGATCGTTCAACGGATCAATGGAAAAGCTTCCGCAGTGGAAAGCCCTATTGGCTGGATGCCCAGGTATGAGGATATGGACTGGAAAGGACTGGAAAGTTTTAATAAAGAATCTTTTGCCCGCATCATGACCGTGGATCGCGAACCTGGAAAACAGGAAATGCTTTCCCATGAAGAATTATTTGAGAAGATGTACGATAAACTCCCCAAAGAATTCTTCTTTATGCGCGAACTCCTGTTGTCTGCACTCTGGCGTTCACCGGAACATTGGGGACAACAACCGGAAAGGCATTAATTAATACCCAACATGAATTTTGACTGGCTATTTCAGCTTTTTACAAAGGTCTCTATAGCGCAAACCCTGATCATTTACGGATTGGTGATCGCTATAGGGATCTGGCTGGGGCGGTTAAAACTGGCAGGTATCTCACTGGGTGTAACCTGGGTACTTTTTGCCGGATTGATCTTTTCCTATTTTGGAGTGGCTGTAGATAGGGGCCTGGAAGATTTCCTGAAAGAATTCGGTCTTATACTTTTTGTTTATACCATCGGCCTGCAGGTAGGACCTGGATTTTTCGCCTCCCTTAAGAAAAACGCCTTAGGCAATAACATACTTGCCGCAGGAATAGTGGGTACCGGCGTAGCCCTTACATTATTGTTATGGTTATTGAGCGGCAATCCTATTTCAGTAATGGCTGGTGTAATGAGCGGTGCCGTTACCAATACACCAGGATTAGCAGCGGCACAGGCTGCCGTAAGAGACCTTAATATTACAGGTACTGACCGCAGTTTGATCACACTGGCCTATGCGGTCACTTATCCGCTTGGCGTATTCGGCATCATTGGTTCCCTATTATTACTGAAAAGGATCTTTAAGATCAATATCCCTCATGAACAGGAAATGCATCGCAGGTTAGGAAGGTTGCGGGCAAACCGTCCCATTTCTGTTCACCTTCAATTAGGGAATAAACAACTGATCGGTCAACCCATTCATAAATTATTCGATCTGCTGAAAGAACCTATTGTGGTTTCAAGAATGTTTCATGAGGAGCAGATCATTACACCAACCCCGGATACTATCTTATCAGAAAATGATATCCTGCTTATTGTTGCTTCCAAAGAACAAATAGATCTGCTCACCCTGCTGATAGGCCCGGTTGCAGCTATAGACCTTCGAAAAATACCAGACAGCCAGTTGCAATCTGCCTATATGGTAGTTACAAGAACTGAAATTACCCATAAACGACTCGGAGATTATCCTGAATTTCATCAGCATGATTTCACCATGACAAGACTGGAGAGAGCCGGCATTGAGCTGGTTCCACACGGCGATCTTTTTTTACAATTAGGAGATAATGTAAAAGCAGTAGGAACCAAAGATGGCCTGGCCCGTTTAACCGCTGCATTAGGCAATTCTGTAAAAAAACTGGAGATCCCCGACCTGGCCCCTATTTTCCTGGGTATTGTATTAGGGGTAGTGCTGGGAAGTATTCCTTTCCATTTCCCCAATATTCCGGTAGCGATTAAAATAGGTATGGCCGGTGGTCCATTGATCATTGCCCTATTGCTTAGCCGGTTTGGAAATGTATTTTATCTGAATAATTACACTACGCATAGCGCGAACCTGATGCTGCGCGAATTAGGTATCAGCCTTTTTCTTGCCAGTGTTGGTTTAAGCAGCGGTAAGAATCTATCTATAGCTTTTTCTGATGGAAGAGGCTGGATCTGGATCGGCATGGGGGTAGTGATCACGGTGGTGCCGCTGGTGCTGATCGGTGTCATTGCCCGAAAATATTTTCGAAAAACATTTTTTGAGATCTGCGGTTTACTGGCGGGTGCTTCCACCGATCCGCCTGCATTAGCCTTTGCCACCAAAATGGCGGGAAATGATATTCCCTCTGTTACCTATGCAACGGTCTATCCGCTTACGATGATACTTCGCATCGTTGCAGCCCAGATACTCATACTGCTGTTCGCATAGCAAGGCAGGTGCTTATTAAAAGGATGCCTTGCATCAATATATGAAGGACCAGTTCGACCTGGACCATTGCTTCCGGCTTTTCTTTTATTATTCCAGTTCCTTTGCTAAAAGGTCAAGACAATAAGCCTTAATGAGGTCCCTTACCCTTCTGAATTCCTGCATGATCTCTTCTTCTGTCCCGGTAGCTTTGGCAGGGTCAGGAAAATTCTCATGGTATTTTTTATGGTTACCGGGTAAGAACGGGCAACGTTCTTTGGCATTATCGCAAACGGTCAGAACGATATCAAAATGGATAGACCCATACTCAGACACATTATTGGAGGTATGATGAGATATATCTATCCCATCTTCTTTCATCACCTGAATGGCCCTGGGATTCACGCCATGGGTCTCCACACCGGCACTGTATACTTCAGCACGGTCTCCTGCGAAATGCTGCAGATAGCCATGGGCTATCTGGCTGCGGCAACTATTACCGGTACATAGCACTAATATCCTTTTCATTATTGATCTTTCTTGACTGAATAATATTTTTTTCGGAACCAGAAGGCCACATTCACTAAAAGTATCAGGGCGGGCACTTCCACCAGCGGACCGATCACTCCGGCAAATGCCTGTCCGCTATTGATCCCAAAAACACCGATAGCAACTGCAATGGCCAGTTCAAAATTATTTCCCGCCGCAGTAAATGCGATCGAGGTACTGGTACTGTAATCCGCACCCATTTTTTTTCCTGCGAAAAAGCTTACCAGGAACATAATCGCAAAATAGATCACTAAAGGGATAGCTATCCTGATCACATCCATGGGGATCCGAAGGATCTCCTCGCCCTTTAAACTGAACATGATCATGATCGTGAACAATAATGCGATCAATGTGATTGGAGAAACGATGGGTATGAATTTATTGTTGAACCAGTCCTCCCCTTTTAATTTCAACCCGATGATCCGCGTTAGAAATCCTGCCAGGAAGGGAATGCCGAGGTAAATAGCCACTGATCTTGCGATCTGTGAAATCGTGATATCTACTGCAGCGCCTTTGTATCCAAATACCGGAGGAAGAACAGTGATGAAAAAATACGCATAGATACTAAAAAACAATACCTGGAAAATACTGTTCAATGCTACCAATCCTGCGGCATACTCTCTGGATCCTTCTGCCAGTTCATTCCAAACGATCACCATCGCGATACATCTTGCCAGACCGATCAGTATCAGACCTGACATATAAGCCGGCTGATCCGGTAAAAACACCAATGCAAGAATGAACATCAGCAAGGGGCCGATCACCCAGTTAAGTAAAAGTGAAACACCAAGTATTTTGGTATTACGAAATACCTTGCCCAACTGGTCATATTTCACCTTTGTGAAAGGCGGGTACATCATCAGGATCAAACCTATTGCCAGCGGAATATTCGTTGTTCCGCTGGAATAGGATTGAATATAGGTTGGGATAGATGGAAATAAATTACCGGCACCGATACCGATGGCCATAGCAAGAAATATCCAAAGGGTAAGATACCGGTCAAGGAAGCCCAGCTTTTTCCGCTCATGGGCAGGGGCGCAGTTAGTTACAGACATACTTATTGGTTTAGCAGCATCCAGAATTTGGCGGGCAACAACTGGTTTTATCAATTACTGGTTTTTCCGCGTAGACCGTAATGCTGTAGATCCCCAGGTCACTTGATTTCATCCTTTTCATCTGGTCTGCATTCAGGTAGGTCTCCAAAATATCATCCGGGATCACAATAGGCTTTTCCTTCTGCAGGGTGATATTGGTAAATCCATTTGACTGGATCAGTTCAAGATAAACCTGTTTCTGGATGGCGCCGGATACACATCCTGCATACATTTCTGCCGTTTCTTTCAAGGCAGCCGGAAGATCCCCGATCAATACCACATCACTGATAGAGAAATGCCCGCCGGGTTTTAATACACGGTAGATCTCCTTGAATACTCCATCCTTATTTGGCACCAGGTTCAGCACGCAATTGCTGACGATCACATCAGCCACATTAGAAGTAATAGGCATTTTTTCTATATCGCCCTGGCGGAATTCCACATTGTTGAATCCGCGCGTCTCTGCATTTTGCCTGGCCCGGTCGATCATAGCCGGAGTAAAATCGATACCGATCACCTTACCATGCTCCCCTGTTTCATGCCTGGCAATAAAACAATCATTTCCTGCACCGCTTCCCAGGTCCACTACCACATCACCCTGCTTGATCTTCGCAAACTGGGTAGGCAAACCACATCCTAAACCAAGGTCCGCCTCTTTGTTATAACCACCCAGGTCAGTATAATCATCCGACATGATATTGTATACTTCCGTAGAGCAGGACCCTGATCCGCAACAGGAGGACATATTGGTTTCTTTATCCTGAAGAGCGATCTCGCTGTATTTCTGTTTTACCAGTTCCTTTAATTGTTCTTCCGTTTTCATTTTGATCTTGTTTTAGGTTAATCGTAATCTAACGATGAATGATTTCAAAAAAAATCAACAACAGTTTTTCTTTGTATTCACCGGAGCACCCAATAGTTCTCCCAGTAAGCCGGCCATCTTCATCCACTCCTTCTCATCTATGCAATAACAGGTGGATACCCCCTCGATCTCTCCTTTTATCAATCCAGCTTCCTTCAATTCTTTGAGGTGCTGGGATACGGTTGATTGCGAAAGAGGCAGTTCATCCACAATATCTCCGCAAACACAGGCCTGCTTTTTAACCAGCATTTGCAGTATGGCAATTCTTGCCGGATGCGAAAGCGCTTTAGCATATCGCGCCAGGCCCAGCTCCTTTAAAGAATATTCTGTGGTTTTACTTGCTCCCATATCAATCGCAATATTACGATTAAATAAGCACCTATTCCAAATTTGTTTTTCCACCACCCTGTTCATAACTGTATATAATTAACAAATGTCATTGGAATTGAAATCATTGCAGAACTATATTTGCGGCAAGAAAACATATTACTATGATGAAAACACGTATGATCGCCATAATAATGGCTACCCCCTTCCTGCTTTTTTCCTGTGTAAGTGCTAAAAAATTCAAGTCTTCACAGGCCGATTACGCCAAGCTCGATACCCTCTACCGCACCCTTCAAAAAGAAAATGCTGAATGCGGTGAGGAGAAAGGCATCCTGGTAAGACAGAAAGACGCCCTTGAAAGAGAGCTTGCCCTTAAGAATGCCAATATCAAGGACCTGAATAGCCAGGTAGAATATTATAAACAAACCAGCAATGCTACGCTGAAACAATTGGAGAACATGTCGGTGATCTCCGCCCAGCAGGCCGAAAGTATCCGCAAATCCATGGAAAATATTGGCGCAAAGGATCTTTATATCCAGAACCTGCAGCAACAGATCGCTTATAAAGATTCATTAAATATGGCATTGGTGATGAATCTGAAAGGTGCTATTGGCAATCTGGATGACCAGGACATCAATATCAAAGTGGATAAAGGAGTAGTGTATGTAGATATCTCTGATAAATTATTATTCAAAAGTGGTAGTTATGATGTTACCGATAGAGCAAGTGAAGTATTGGGTAAAGTGGCGATGGTCTTAAAGAACCAGCCTGACCTGGAGTTCATGGTAGAAGGACATACAGATAGCCTGGCATATCGTGGTACCGGTGCGCTAATCGATAACTGGGATCTCAGCGTTAAAAGAGCCACTGCTGTGGTTCGTGTATTGCAGAATAAATACGGACTGGATCCTTCTAAGATCGCTGCAGCTGGCCGTGGCGAATACAAACCTATTGCTGATAATAAAACAAAAGAAGGTAGAGCGATCAACAGAAGAACAAGGATCGTGATCCTGCCACAGTTGGATCAGTTCTTCAAGCTTTTGGAAACCAAGAAGTAATTTTTAGCCGCAAGCAACTAGCTTCTAGCAACTAGCCCCTGGCTTACTCCCCTTTGGCTAGTTGCTAGAAGCTAGATGCTAACGGCTTTATTTCCTATCTCAGCAAATGACTGATCTCAATAGCCTCCAGATAAGGAGCCAATTGTTTCGTATTGTCAAATACGCGATACTCCAGGATCTCCTTACTTTTTTTACAGCAGAGCGTCTCTACATAATACTCATTCAGTTGGAATAAAAAAACCATTCGGTCGATCTCCTGCCGTTTGGCAATAGCGACTCCTTGGGTCAATACGGTAGATCTTTTGTGGTCCTCGGGCAATGCGATAAATTCTGATAGTCTCATAAATGCGGTTTTACAATTAAGAAAAAAGGCAATTACTAAACTCCGGGTTCATGTTTCAGCATGAATCATCAACCCGAAAAATCAATGAACTTACGAGGCAGAGGCAGAACAGTAAAAATTGGTGATATGCAGCCGGCGGTCCGGCACAGTAGATAACAAATATAATGAGTTGGCATTATTCCACCATCCGTAGATCAAAAATAAATTCAGGATACTGGAAACAGATCAATTTATTCTACTGAACGAACTAGGTTCTCACTGATCCAGGTGTGGGGAAGGTTTGGGAAGCCCGCATAAAATCTGTTCAGAAATGGCATAAAATAAGCAATTTAGTACTACAAAACATTGCTATGACCATACCTACTTCCATTACGGCATTTCTGCAGGAGCCTTATGCTTTGACCAAAGAGCAGATCGCATTTTACCAGGAGAACCGGTTCATAAAACTAAAACAGGTACTGAATGATGAAACGCTGGCATTTTTCAACGCCGCTATTTCCCAACAGGTAAATAAGATGAACAAGGTAGATAAACCTTTGGAAGAAAGGTCTACTTATGGCAAAGCCTTCCTGCAGCTGTTTAATTTATGGAGAGAGGATGAGATCAGTCGATCGCTGGTATTCAGCATGAGGCTGGCAAAAATTGCCTCCGACCTTATGCAGGTTGAGGGGGTTCGGCTTTATCATGACCAGGCCTTATTCAAGGAAGGCGGTGGCGGTATTACGCCCTGGCATGCTGACCAATATTACTGGCCTTTACAAACAGATAAAACAGTCACCGCCTGGATACCCTTACAAGCCACGCCATTAGAAATGGGCCCCTTAGAATTCAGCGCAGCCAGTCACCAAATTATTGAAGGAAGAGACCTGGAGATCAGCGATGAAAGCGAAGCGATCATACAGCAAAGATTACGTGTCACCCATTTTACGCATGTGATTGAACCTTTTGATGCCGGAGAGATCAGTTTCCATTCTGGTTGGGTATTTCATCGGGCCGGCGCCAATCTTACAGAACAAACCAGAAAAGTAATGACCATTATCTACATGGATAAGGACATGAAACTGAAACAGCCTGAAAACAAAAACCAGGTCGATGACTGGCATACCTGGTGCCCGGGTGCTGTTCCTGGCGAGACCATCGATACTCCCCTGAACCCAATCATTTATAAAAATTAAGTCTTGCAAACATTTTTCATCTGCCCACATTGGGGACAGGCACATATTCCCCTTAGCCGCTTCATGGAGAAACTGCTGGAGGCAAACTATGATGGAGTGGAAATAAACCTTACAGGCAACAATGGTTTTACCGGGGAATTCATGGATGAACTGGAAATTGTATTTGAAACAAGGCCTGATTTTATTTTTATCGCGCAACAGGTGCTTGGCCCTGCCAATGAAACTGTGAAGGAGTATATAGGCAGAATGACAGAAACCCTGGATTTCCTTGCCCGGCTAAAGCCCCACTTCATTAATTCCCATACCGGGAAAGATCATTTTTCTTTTGATGATAATTGCCGGGTCATTGAAGCGGCCATGAAAATCAGTGCAAAAACAGGTATCCGCATTTTGCATGAAACACATCGGGGACGATTTAGTTTTCATGCAGCCAGCCTTATCCCCTACCTGGATAAATTTCCAGAGTTGCAATTAACCGGCGACTTCTCTCATTTTACCACGGTATCGGAAAGCCTTTTGCAGGACCAGGAGGAAATACTAAACAGGATCATTCCGCATGTGGCCCATCTTCATGCCAGGGTAGGCTTTGAACAGGCGGCCCAGGTGAATGATCCATTTGCACCGGAATGGGAAAACCATCTGAATATATTCCTCAATTGGTGGCAGAAGATCCTCCTGCATCGAAAACAGAAAGGGGAAAAAACATTTACCGCTACCATGGAATGCGGTCCGGTTCCTTATATGCCTGTTCTTCCTTATACCCAACAACCCGTAAGTGATCAATGGAATATTAATATATCTATGAAAGATCTGCTCACCAAATTCTTTAAGGCCAGTCTCCATAAATAATAACCGCATGAAACTGAATTTGCATTTATTTATCAGCCTCTTCATTGCATGCCAATTATTAATGCTTCATGGTATTGCACAGACAAAAAATGCACCTGATCCTTCCCTTGATTTTTTCAAACAACCATCTACTCCTGTCAAGCCAACATTCACGAACCTTCCTGTAGACCTGGTAAAGCCTGATGGATGGTGTTCAACTGATAAGGAATAGGTTCAGCTATCGGGAACTACTCGGTGGAAATTTATTATTTCAGTGAACTTATAAAAAAAAGCCCCTCTTAAAGAGGAGCTTTGTGCCCGGGACTGGAATCGAACCAGCACATCCTTGCGAACGGCAGATTTTGAGTCTGCTGCGTCTACCAATTCCGCCACCCGGGCGGGTTGCAAATGTAAGCTTGAAGTATTAATTGAGGAAATAAAAATGGATCAATACCCAATGATGGTCTTCAGTTTCCCCCATAATTCATTGTCGAAACTGGAGAGAGCCAGGTTTGACTGTCCCGCGCTATCCCCCATTCGGATCACCACCAGTTTCTGGGAAGGCACCACATAGATCTTCTGGTCGTTTTTTCCAAGGGCGCAGAACATATCTGAAGGCGCATTAGGGACCAGCATGCCACTGAATATAAACTGGGTGGTGGGTAACATATAATTGGATTTACCATTCAGCCAGGTAAGGTATCCATAAGAAGGATTGATGGTCTGGGAACTATTGGTCTGCGCGGTAAAATAAACAGCGTCATCCAGGATCTGGGTCTGATCCCATTTTCCATTATTCATCAGCAACAAACCAAAACGTGCCATGCTGCGCGGCGTACTATAATATACATTGTTATATCCTGATCTTATCCAAAGGCCATTCATTCCTATCCGGTCACGGATCTTTTGCTGGAAATAATTATTGTAAGTCATTCCTGTTGCATTCTCCACTACTTTATCCAGGATCGTGTAAGGGGCATTATGATAGGCCCATCTTGTTCCTGCATCCGCCTTATATTGTAAACAGGAAGGATCGGTGCAATCATTATCCGGTGAAACATTATCATCTAATCCTGTGGTCATGGTAAGCTGGTTCCGAACCGTGATCAGGTCTTCTTTGACAACCGGAAGCGAGGTCCATCCCCTGCCCAGATAAATGGAGCTTCTGTTATTTATATTGATCAGTCCTTCTTTCTGTGCAATGCCTACCAGGAAGCCGGTCATGGTCTTGCCTGCGGAAGCCCAGTACCAGTTACTATCAACAGTAAATGTTCCGAAATATTTTTCAGCAACCATACGGCCATTCTTCAGGATGATAAAGGCCCTGGTGCTTTTTGACTGGAGATAAGTATAGAGATCATTTAGATTGGTCTCATTCCAGGAAAGGGAGGAAGGCGTTTTTGTTGTCCACTCAGTTCCCGAAACCGGAGGAAAATAAGTGGACTCAGTCAAGGGTGGTACCGGATCCGGATCCACCGATTTTTTACAGGAAAAAAGATTGCTCAGGAGCAGGATAAGGAAAACATATCTCATGGGCAATAAGATAGTAAAAACCTTGCTGGGTTTAATGATCAGTAATTAATAATTATTTAGATGGCATGGGATAAAGATTCAAGCCCAATCCACTTCGCCACTCCCCATCCACAAATAACTGGAAGGAATAACGTCCTTCTTTTGAAAACTGCAGTTGCGTGAAATTGATGATTATATTGATCGTGCTGGCCTGTCCGTTAGGGGTCTTGCCCACATTGATATTCCCGGTGATAGGTTGTATCACTTCCTTTCCATCGCTGTCCGTCAGCGTTAATTTAAACGCATGCTCCCCTATTTCAGAAGAACCAAAACGCATCCTGGATGCCACATAACAATTTGGATGGGTAGCCGGAAATCCCGGGGCATAAATACTATCGAAAGTTCCCACTATGGTTAGTTTGGTATTGCTGTCCTGGGCGAAATCGGCGAGGGTGAATATTTCTAATTCCATTTTAAATAGTTGAGGTTTGAGTTGAAGGATGAGGGATTAGGGATGAGAGATAAGAATTTAAAATAAAGATCAATGATCGAGAATTGTTTCAGAAGAAAAAATTTAGGGTTTAGTTCTGATCACTAAACCCTAAACTCTAATCTCTAAACCTCCTATTTCACTTCTTCAAAAGGTACATCCGTCACATTATCTCCTGCATTCGCATCCGCGGTCTGTGCGCCGGGGTTTGCCCCATTGCCATCAGCGGGTTGTTCCTGCGTGGCCTTATACATATCCTCAGAAGCGGCTGTCCAGGCGGCATTCAGGGCGGCCATATGTGTATCGATACCGGCCAGGTCCTGTGCTTTATGCGCTTCTTTTAATTTTTCTGCGGCGGCTTCGATCGCGGATTTCTTTTCCTGCGGGATCTTCTCGCCGTATTCTTTCAATTGCTTTTCTGTCTGGAATACCAGGCTATCGGCCATATTCAGCTTCTCCACTTTTTCTTTCTCTGCTTTATCCGTGGCTTCATTGGCTTTTGCTTCCGCCTTCATGCGTTCTACTTCTTCTTTGCTAAGGCCTGAACCTGCTTCGATATGGATCTTCTGTTCTTTGCCAGTGCCTTTATCTTTTGCGGTCACATGCAGGATACCATTGGCATCAATATCGAAGATCACTTCGATCTGCGGAATACCACGTGGAGCCGGTGGAATACCATCCAGATTAAAAATACCCAGACTCTTATTGTCTTTTGACATTGCCCTTTCACCCTGCAGTACATGTATCTGTACACCCGGCTGGTTATCGCTGGCAGTAGAGAATACTTCTGATTTCTTGGTAGGGATCGTGGTATTGGAAGGGATCAGCGGGGTCATTACACCACCCATGGTCTCAATTCCCAATGAAAGCGGGGTTACGTCCAGCAGCAACACATCTTTTACCTCACCGGTCAATACCGCACCCTGAATAGCAGCTCCAATAGCTACCACTTCATCAGGATTCACCCCTTTGTGTGGTTTGCGACCGAAGAATTTTTCTACGATCTCCTGCACCTTTGGGATACGGGAGCTACCTCCTACCAGGATCACTTCATCCACCTCAGAAGGATTCATGCCTGCATCTTTCAATGCCTGCTCACAAGGTTTCAAACAACGGTTGAAAAGATCATCCGCCAGTTGCTCAAATTTAGCCTTGCTTAATTTTTTCACCAGGTGTTTAGGTACGCCATCCACTGCGGTGATATAAGGAAGATTGATCTCTGTTTCTGTAGAAGAAGACAATTCGATCTTGGCTTTTTCAGCGGCTTCTTTCAAACGCTGTAATGCCATTGGATCTTTGCGAAGGTCGATAGCCTCATCATTCTTGAATTCATTGGCCAGCCAGTCCATGATCACTTTATCAAAATCATCTCCACCCAGGTGGGTATCACCGTTGGTGGATTTCACTTCAAATACGCCATCACCCAGTTCCAGTACGGAGATATCAAAGGTTCCACCTCCAAGGTCGAATACAGCGATCTTATGGTCATGTTTGTCTTTATCCAGTCCATAGGCCAGGGCCGCGGCTGTAGGCTCGTTAACGATACGACGAACGGTCAGTCCGGCGATCTCTCCGGCTTCTTTGGTAGCCTGGCGCTGAGCGTCGTTGAAATAGGCTGGAACCGTAATAACGGCTTCGGTCACCTCATGGCCCAGGTAATCTTCTGCGGTTTTCTTCATTTTCTGAAGCACCATAGCGGAGATCTCCTGTGGGGTATATGGTCTGCCATCTATGTCAATACGAACTGTATTATTGTCACCTTTTACCGCTTTATAGCTCCAATGACTGAGCTCTGAGCCCACTTCGTCAAACTGGCGGCCCATAAAACGCTTCACACTGGTGATGGTATTCTGGGGGTTGGTAATGGCCTGACGTTTGGCAGGGTCACCAACTTTACGCTCACCATTCTTTAAAAATGCGACTACAGAAGGGGTCGTGCGACGGCCTTCATCATTGGCAATAACCACGGGTTCATTGCCTTCCATTACGGCAACGCAACTGTTTGTGGTTCCGAGGTCAATTCCGATAATCTTTCCCATAGTTGTATTATTTCCTTTTTAAATGCAGTTCCCTTTGGGGGAACCGACTACTATTGATTATCAACCATTATGCCTGATAGGTAGAAGGTGAAAAAATGGCAGATGAAAGGAAGCTATGAGCTGTGAGCCTTGAGCTATGAGCCTGACCAGAATATCTTTTTTATTTGGTATTTTGAGTATAATACCAGCTTATGGCGTTATCCCCTCAGACCAAACTTAAAATTAAGCCCGGTCAACTATTATTGCCCTTGCAGGCTCCGGCTGAGTTTCCTAAGTTATTGGGAAAGCTGCCGGCCGGAACCAGCCTTGAACCAGGGGCCAAAAAACCCGACCAGATCCATTGGTTTGTAAAAACAAAGGCTGAATTTGAAAAAGGCCTTGATAAACTGATGAAATTAATTGGCCCGGCGACCATTGCCTGGATCTATTTTCCAAAAGGCAGTTCTGGTATCCAAACTGACCTTAGCAGGGATAAAGGCTGGGATAAATTAATGAAGCAAGGTGATAAATTGACATGGATCAGCCTGGTTTCCTTTGATGAAACCTGGTCTGTATTTGGGATCAGACTCAGTTCTGAAGGCGATAAGAAAAAACAAATTAAAGCTGCTCCTGTTCATGAAATATTAAACTGGATCGATCCAGCGAAAAAAACAGTGACGCTTCCTTCGGATCTTTCTATTACCCTGAATAAAAACAAAAAAGCACTTGCATTTTTTGAAAGCCTTTCTTTCACCAACAAAAAAGAATACCTGGAGTGGATCGTTACCGCTAAAAAAGAAGAAACAAGATCAGAAAGAATATCCGGAACTATTGAACGATTGCTGAAATCCTGGAAAAACCCCCGCAACACCTGAAAAAACACTAACTCTAAACCTGCCTGTGACAGCAAGGTTCTCATCCCTAATCGCTCATCTCTAAACTTCAAAATTATGATCTCAAAATTATCCCATTGCTCCATTTTTGTAAAAGACCAGGCAAAGGCACTGGATTTTTATGTGAACAAACTTGGACTTAAAGTACATACAGATATGGCCATGGGCGAAACCATGCGTTGGATCACACTAACTACTCCAGCAGATCCTGAACAGGAATTTGTTTTGCTGGGCATTCCCGATGCTGGTATGATGGGCTGGGATGAAGAATCAATAAAAGCTATTACTCTTTTACTGGACAAACAACTTCTTGGGGCCGGTGTTTTTTATACGCCGGACTGTAAAAAGACCTATGAGGAATTAAAACAAAAAGGCGTTGATATTACTGAGCCGGAAGAGAAGTTTTATGGATCAGAGTGTATTATGAGGGATGGTTGCGGGAATTGGTTTAGTGTTTGTACTCCGAAGGAGGGGTTTTAATAAATTGTACTTTTCTCTTTCCTTTCTTTTTTTTCTTGATAAAAAAAAGAAACAAAAAAAATCAAGACGAATCGAAGTGATCAGTCTTTATGATCAATCATTCCCTCTAACGATTCGTCGGGGGGAACACCCTGATTAGCGACGCTCCTATGCTAGTTAACTCACTAATCGTGTTAACTTCGACCACCCTGAAGGCGCTGTGCCCGCCCCTGCTTTTCTTATAGCAGTTAGGTTCATTTATCAGGGCCGGCCAAGGCGCTGGAAAACTCAGCAACTAGCTATTAGCCACTAGCCTCTAGCTTGATTGGACTAGTGGTCATGATTTCGATTACAAATCATGCTAGTAGCTAGAAGCTTGCAGCTGGCTGTTTTCCCCGGCCTCAGAAAAATGGCGTTAAGAAAATTACGGAGTATGGCTGGCGACTGCGTAGCAGGAGCAAAGGCAAAGCTGTCTGAGCCCAGCAGGATCTATCTCATGAATACCAGACATTCCGGGCGAGTTCTTTGCCTTTAGACAGACGAAGTAATTTTTAGCCATTTTTCTGAAGCCTTGACTTTTTTTGTTTCTTTTTTGCGTCAAGGCAAAAAAGAAAAGAGAATGTCTAGAAAAGAAACCGTTAAAATAACAGGATGTGAGGCGCTGGCTTGCCGACGGGAGCCTAAATTTGCCTTCATGCGTACAAGTTTCGTAATTCTATACCTTCTATTAATAATGACCCCGGGTCGATCCCAAAAGATCGACCCCGCGCACCCAGACCTTTCACCTGGTAATTTCCGGCTGGATTCATTGCCCGAATCAGAAATAAATATTCCCATTCAGATCTATCTCCGCCCGCTGTTTAAAATGGCCGAGAAATATGTGGACACTGTTTTTACCTCACCCGGATACCCGGATAATTGGGTACAGGAAGGTTGCGATACTCGTTACAAATATGTTTTCCGTCGCGGGCCTTTGGCTATTAATGGATCGGTTAATACACTCACCCTGGGATTTACCGGTTATTATAAGATCATCGGATCTACCAGGGTCTGTGTGCAGGGAGCAGTCATTTCCCCCTGGACCCCTCCCTGTAAATGCGGGTTTGGTACAGAAGGGGAACGGAAAGTAGATGTTTCTTTCTTAAGCTCTTTTGGCATTGAGCCTGATTATAAACTCAAACTTTACACCCTTCGGAAGGAACCTTTTCCAAAAGATAAATGCGAGGTCTGTTTCTGGGGACAGGACATCACCAAACAGGTGATGAAAGGATTAAAAGAAGAATTGGATGCGGCAAAAGTCAATATCGATAAGACCTACGGGATTACAGATCTTCGTTCACGTATGCAGCAGGTATGGGATCAGTTGAATAAGAATTTCAGTCTCTACGGACTGGGATGGCTGCAGATAAACCCTTCGCAGTTCCGCATCAATAAATTTGCCATAGAAAAAGATTCGCTGAATATCAGCCTTGGACTAACAGCCCGTCCGCGCGTAAGTTTTGAACAACCCATTGAAATAAGATCAAAGGTGCCCCCGCTGGCTCCTACCCGTGCACAAAAAGGGTTTTCTATTGTGCTGGATGCTATGCTCAGTTATGATTCTCTGGGAAAGATCCTCAACAGCAAACTGGCTGGCAAGGAATTCGATTTCAAAAAAGGATTCATTAAAAAGAAATTCATTTTAGATAGCTGCCAGATCTATGGGGGTGGATTTGATAAAATGGTCATTAAGATCAATTTCTCCGGAACCAACACCGGCATATTTTACTTGGTGGGAAGGCCCATGTTTGATCCGGACAAAAAAATGCTGGAAATAAAAGAAGTTGATTTTGATATAAAGTCGAAGAACATTTTATTAGGCTCGGCCGACTGGCTGTTCGATAAAAAGATCACCAAAGAAATAATCAAGCAATCCCGGTTCGATCTTGGCGCCTATATCGATTCCGCCAAAATAACCATGAACCAGCAATTGAATACCGACCTGGCCAAAGGGGTACATTCTGTTGGTAATATTCAAACCATTACCCTGAGCGGCATCTTCCCCATGCAAAACCAGCTGATCATTCGCAGTAAATGTGAAGGAGAATTGGCGGTGAGGGTGAATGCGGCGGAGTTTAGTTTATGATACAGTTTAGGGATTAGCGATTAGAGATTAGATGAACATTATTAGAGGCAGTAATTTCCCTTTATCATCGAATATCTCATCCCTAATCTCTCATCCCTCATCCCTCACTAATCTCTCATCCCTCATCTGTATTTTTAAACGAATAATTCCTCTGCGCTATATAACTAAAAATGATCACCACGCAAATAGTAAGCACCTGCGCCAGTACCGGGTAGATCTGGAATCTTTCCACCAGGATCTTTAATAAAATATAATTCAGCACAAGGTTGAACATACAGACCATAAAATACCTGAACAGCTGTATCCTTCCCTTCATACCAGAATCGATGAACACCACATATTTCGACATGAAAAACCCTACGGGGAAAGTAATGATGAAGGAAGCGATCAGGGCCGCTACGTGCCCTTTAAGCGCATAGAATGGAAGGTGAAAGGTCTTCTCCGCAAAAATATATTTGAAGCTGATCGTATAAATGATCAGACCCAATAAAGTATTCCCTCCGCCCGAAGCCGCATACCTGAAGGTTTGCAGATTCATCAGCTTCCTGAAAGGCGGATAAAAAAAATCGATGATGGGAAGAATGAAGTCGCGGGCGCTATGGATGTGTTTTCGCATCGGTCGCAAAGATATGGCAATACTACAGAAGCTTCAGGCATCAGGCCTCAGGCTGCAGGCAAATACAAAGCAATGAATAAAATTAATCCTCAAATTTATATGCTGACCATCTTGTAATCGAATATGGCGTGCAGCCTGCAGCCTGACGCCAGCGGCTTTAATTCCGTATTTTTGCCTCCAATTAAAAAACATGCCCAGTATCTCAGACCATATCAAAGTATCGGTAGCAAAGGCCCTGAAAGATCTTTATGGGCTGGAGGCGGAACCTTCAGCCTTAACAGTGAGTGCGACCAAGCCGGAATTTGAAGGCGATTATACCCTGGTACTTTTTGCCTTTGTAAAACAATTAAAAAAATCACCTGAACAACTTGGCGAAGACATAGGCAATTACCTTGTAAAAGCTGAACCGGGTCTTTTCAGCTCCTGGAACCTGATCAAGGCTTTTTTAAATTTTACTATCTCCGATTCGTATTGGGTCTCTATCCTTGAGAAAAATCACGCTGATCCGGAGTTCGCGAGACAAGATCCCAACGGACAAAAAGTAATGGTGGAGTACTCCTCCCCCAATACCAACAAGCCATTGCATATGGGTCATCTCCGGAATAATTTCCTGGGATGGAGCGTGGCCCAAATACTGAAATACGCGGGTTATCAGATCTATAAGACCTGTATCTCCAATGACCGGGGTATACATATCTGCAAAAGCATGGTAGCCTGGCAACAATTTGCCAAAGGGGCAACACCCGAGTCCACTGGTACCAAAGGCGATCATTTTGTAGGTGATTATTATGTGCTGTTCGGCACCGAACATAAAAAGCAGATGGCCGAACTGATAGAAAAAGGCCTAAGCAAGGAAGATGCGGAAAAGCAAGCGCCCATCATGAAGGCCGCCCAGCTAATGCTGGTCGATTGGGAAAATGGCGTACCAGAGGTGATCGAACTCTGGAAGAAAATGAATAGCTGGGTATACCAGGGTTTTGATATCACCTATAAAAGAATTGGAAGCGATTTCGATAAGATCTATTACGAAAGCGATACTTATCTCTTAGGTAAAAAAGCCGTGGAAGAAGGTCTGGCAAAAAATGTATTCAAGCAAAAAGAAGACGGCAGCGTATGGATCGATCTTACTGCAGACGGGCTTGACGAAAAAGTGGTACAACGTAAAGATGGCACCGCCGTATATATCACACAGGACATCGGATTGGCCGAACAAAAACAGGAAGAATTCGGGTGCCAGCAAAGTATCTATGTAGTGGCTGATGAACAGAATTACCATTTCAAAGTGCTGAAGCTGATCTGCGAAAAGCTGGGTGTTCCCGGTGCGGCAGGTATCTATCATCTCAGCTATGGTATGGTGGAATTGCCTACTGGTCGTATGAAGACCCGTGAAGGAACTGTAGTAGATGCCGATGATCTTATTGAGGAAATGGTGAGCGTGGCCCGTAACAAAACAGAAGAACTGGGCAAGGTCAAAGATTTTACAGCTGAAGAACTCAAAGAACTTTATGATACGCTGGCCCTGGGTGCATTGAAGTTCTTCCTTCTTCGTGTAGATCCTAAAAAGCGGATGATATTCAATCCGGAAGAATCCATCGATTTCCATGGGTTTACAGGGCCTTTTGTTCAGTATACGCACGCGCGGATTCGGTCTATACTGAGGAAAAGTCAATCTGAGTTTGGAGTTAGGAGCCTGCCTGACGGACAGGCAGGTTTGGAGCCAGCCTTGCCGGCAGGCAGGTTAGGAGTGAATACAGGACTCCTAAAACTTGAAAAGGCGCTTATTGTAGAACTGGAGCAATACCCAACCATAATTTCCCAGGCTGTTGCAGAGCATAATCCTTCTGTGATCGCGATCTATGTTTTCAATTTGGCCAAATCATTCAATAGTTTCTATACCGAACACTCTGTAATGAATGCAGAATCAGATGAAAAAAGATTACTACGGCTGAATATATCAGAGATGACGGCAAATGTAATTAAGTCGTGCATGGGTTTACTGGGGATCAGGGTGCCAGAACGAATGTAAAACAGTTAGGATTCTTCCATTTCCCTGGAAAATCGGAAATCATAAAAAATTTATCTAAAAAGAAAAAGCAATCAACATTGATTGCTTTTTCTTTTATAAAATAATCCGACTTTGTAAGTGTATTAACTCCTAACTCGTAACTGGTAACTCCTAACTTTCTTACATTCCCATCATTTGCTTTTTCTGTTTCAGGTTTGATAAAGAAGGATCCATGATAATGGCCGTATCGCAAAGCTTGGTTCCTTTCTCCATATTTTCCTTTCCCCCTTTTTTCTGGTAGCACATACCGATCATATAGAGGGCAGATGCATTTTGTTTGTCGAATTCAAGCATCTTATCATAATATTCCATTGACTGGTCGAATCTGCCTTTGGCATAATAAGCCTCGGCAACCATACCAAGTATATTCATATCAGATGGCCTTCTTTTCAGGATCTCCTGGAGCATAGCAACACCTTTATCAAGTTCTCCTACATTCAGGTAAGCGATAGCCAGGTTTTCCAGGTAATCGTTATCTTTTTTATAGCCCTTGTCTCCGGCCTCAATAATATATTTCAATGCATTCTTATCATCGTTCATGGCATAATAGATCAATCCCAGTTCATACACCCAATAAGGCTGGCCGGGATTCAGTTCTATGGCTTTCTGGAAAAATGGTATACACTGTTTGTAATTACTCATATCCGCATAACTGCGGGCGATCAGGTAAGGCGCTTCGGCATTTGCAGGATCGTCTGCCATCGCTTTGGTAAGGAACCGGATAGCGTCACCGTAATTATCATTGTCGTAATGCACTTTTCCTACATAAAAAGCTATTTTCTCTGAAGGATCGATCTTACTGAGTTTATCCGCATAAAGGATCACATCATCAGATTGCTTCAACTGGTAAGAAAGCATCATCAGTTGCTTATAGGTAGCTGCAGATTCATCTCCCAGAGTCACCAGTTTTTTAAATGATTCGCGGGCCAGTGCATAACGGCGAAGATCCAGGTAGGCCTGTGCCAGCTCAGTCAAAATAGTACGGCTGTTGGCATCATAGGTAGCTGCCTTCTCAAAATACTTAAGCGATTCAAGTCGCCTGCCATTTTGCTTTTCTGTCAACCCTTTTTGAAGGAAGAATTCGGCGCTGTCTACACCACCCAGGGCGGTGATCGTTGGGCCGGCATTTAGGGTGGTAATTTGGCTATGCCCTGCCGTAGCAAAGGCAACCGGGATAAATAGGAGTAGTATCCGTTTCATAGGTCTTTCAAATTAGGATTATAGGATAGAATCTCCTGCAAGTTAATACAGCATTTCAGTTACTAATCAGTTTTAACCAAGTCTTTACCCTTTATTCGTGGAATCTCTTTGCTACTTCAGTATAATTCCACCCAGCGCTGGTAAATTTACGATATGCTTATATAATCCTGACTTCTTTTCAACAAGTTCTGTCCTTATCTCCGGATTATAAACATCCCCCGTTCCCCAATAGCTAAGGCTGTCGCTATTGAACAGTTCCTTAGCAAATTTTTTGCCATAGGTGAAAATTTCCCAATTATTTCTAACAACTGGCGTCATATTGAGCAGGATCAAGAGATCATCTGATTTTTTCTTGCCTTTTCTACTGTAAGCCATCACCGATTCATCGCGGTGGTTCAGATCGGTCCATTCAAAACCTTCCGGCTTGAACTGGTTCTGGTGAAGGGCCGGCTCCTCTTTGAGCAACCGGTTCAGGTCAGCCAGGCAATCTTTTAGTAAACGGTGACCTTCAAATTGTAACAACTGCCAGTCAAGTTCTCCTTTATAATTCCATTCGCTGGTCTGCCCAAACTCATTGCCCATGAACAGCAGTTTGGCTCCGGGATGGGTCCACATATAGGTAAAAAGTAAACGGAGGTTGGCAAACTTCTGCCATTCATCGCCAGGCATTTTATAGAGAAGGGGGCTCTTGCCATGTACAACTTCATCATGACTGAATGGAAGCATGAAGTTCTCGTCATAATAGTACATCATGCTAAAGGTGAATTTGTCCTGGCTTTTTCCCTGAACAATGGATCGATCTTAAAATAGTCAAGGGTATCATGCATCCATCCCATCATCCATTTCATTCCAAACCCCAGTCCATCCTGCCAGGTTGGTTTTGAAATGCCGGGCCAATCCGTGGCCTCCTCAGCAATGGTTTGCACATCGGGAAAATCGCGATAGATGGTCTCGTTAAGGTCTTTAATAAAAGCGATGGCTTCCAGGTTACCATCACCCCCATGTTCATTGGGCTCCCACTCGCCTTCTTTCCTGGAATAATTCAATTTAAGCATGGAGGAAACGGCATCCACGCGTATACCATCTATATGAAACAGATCGAACCAGAATCTTGCATTGCTGATCAGAAAAGATTTTACCTCTCCTCTTTTATAGTTGAAGATGTAGCTGTTCCAATCGGGATGGAATCCTTTACGCATATCCGCATACTCGTAGGTATGCGCGCCATCGAACATGAATAGTCCATGCGCATCATAAGGAAAATGCGAAGGCACCCAATCAAGGATCACCCCTATCCCTTCCTGGTGAAATGCATCGATCAAACGCATCAAACCCTGGGGATCGCCAAATCTTGAGGTTGCTGCAAAGAAACCGGTGCACTGGTAACCCCAGGAACCATCGAAGGGATGTTCCATTACCGGCATGAATTCCACATGCGTGAATCCCATCTCTTTTACATAAGGCACCAAACGCTCTCTTATCTGATCATAGGTATTATAAGATTCTTCATCGCTGGCCACCGGTCTTTGCCAGCTGGCCAAATGCACTTCATAAACCGACCAGGGCGCATCCAGCGAATTATGTTTTTTTCTTTTCTTCATCCAGGCCGCATCCTTCCACTCATAGAACATATCCCAGGTAATACTGGCGGTAGCCGGTCTTTTCTCCCAGAAGTTTGCAAATGGATCTCCCTTATCGAGTTTGCGACCGGCATAACCGGTGATATGGTATTTATAGGCTTCCCCTGCCTTCATTCCGGGAATGAATCCTTCCCAGATACCTGATTTGTCCCATCGCGGGAACAGTTCATATTCATCATTCTTCCAGTCATTGAAATTTCCTTTTACCGAGAGTTTGGTGGCATTGGGTGCCCATACACAAAAATACATTCCCGGTGCCTCGTCAACCTGTAACAAATGCGAACCAAACTGTTTATAAAGCTGGTAGTGATTCCCATTAGAAAAATTTGTAACGTCTTCATCACTCAGTAAAGAATAATTCCAGACATTTTTTGTTTTATCAATGAAATGGGCCGCTTCATATTCGGAAGCCTTTGTATCTGAACCTTTTTTTATCTTCTTTGATTTTTTATCTGGCATCCTTATGGAAATTCTTCGTTTTTGTGTCTCCCAACTTAGGCAATTTTCATGAATATTTAACAGGTACGATTCAGTGCCCCGTTTTTATTGATACATCTTTGCGAAGTTCTGTGATTCAACTGTTCAGAACCAGAAACCGACCAATTAAACCTTATATGCTCAAACCGGCTGCAACCCTCCTGCTGGCCCTGTGCTGCCTTTTTGCGAATGCGCAAAAAAGCAAACTCAGCGGCCGGATCAACGATTCCACAGAAAAAAAATTCCTCCACTGGGCCTCCGTTAGTTTGCTGAAAAAATCAGATAGCAGCCTGGTCACCTATACCAGAAGCAATGATAAAGGTGAGTTCCAATTTCCTGCACTGAACGAAGGGAACTATGTTTTGATGATCACCTATCCTCATTACGCAGATTATATAGACGATCTTACCCTTAAGGGTGATATGGACCTGGGCCAGCTTACGCTTACCCCGGCTTCTAAATTGCTTGACGCCGTGATCGTACGCTCCAATGGCGCCATCCGGATCAAAGGCGATACCACCGAATTTGTAGCAGATAGCTTTAAAGTTAAAGATGGTGCCACCGTAGAGGACCTCCTGAAAAAACTTCCGGGATTATCCGTGAACAGCAAGGGTGAGATCACTGCCCAGGGTAAACGGGTGGATAAAGTTTTAGTAGATGGAGAGGAATTCTTCGGCGATGACCCGACAATGGCCACAAAGAATATTTCTTCAAAAGCGGTAGATAAAGTACAGGTATTTGATACCAAGACCGACCAGCAAAAAGCCACCGGTATCACTACCGGTAATGAGGGAAAGACAGTCAACATTAAACTGAAGGAGAGCGCCAAAAAAGGATGGTTCGCCAAAGCAGAGGCAGGTACTGATTTTCATAAATACTACGACAGCAAAGCTTACTATAATAATTTCAAAGGCAAGAAGAAGATATCTTTTTACGGTACCCATTCTAATGTGAACACGGGCAGTCTTAACTGGCAGGACCGCCAGAAGCTGGGTATGGATGATAATATGCAGTTTGATGAGATCGGAGGATTTTATTTCAGCTTTAGTTCTGGTGATGATTTCAGCGACTGGGGTTCAAGGGGACTACCAAACTCCTGGACAGGCGGAGCGCTTTACAGTAATAAATGGGGGAACCTGGATAAGAATAATATCAACCTTTCCTATCGCTATAATCGTTTACTTACCATTGGAACCGGTACAACCTATAACCAGAACATACTTCCTTCCGGTGTTACCTATAATAACAAATACACTACCAAGAATTCGTTATTACAGCAGCATGCGCTGAACGGGAAATATGAATGGAAACTTGATTCCATGGCAACCATCAAAGTAACCGTTGCACAGACCTATAAAACCGGTACCAGTCGCGGAACAAACAACAGTGAATTTTTAAACAGTCAGCTTGATACGGTGAACCAGAGTTTCAATTCTACCTATAATGACACCAAAAAGAACCAGGGAGATTATGCCCTTCAACACACCCAGTTATTTAAAAAGAAGGGAAGGCAATTGATCACTTCGCTGAAATACTCCAGCGTAGACGATGATAATTTCGGATTCAATACTACAAGGCTACGTTATTTCAACAATGGCAATTTTGACCATTCGGATACGGTTGACCAGAAAAAAACGTTCGTTGGTCATTCCAATACAGCAGGTATAAAGACCTCCTGGATCGAACCCATTAATAGTAAATGGCAGTTGATCCTCGACTATTCCTATAACCGGAATCATGCGCGCTCTCTAAGAAATACCTATGACCGTGATAACCTGGGTAAATATGAAGAACTGGTGCCTACGCTAAGTAATAATTTCTCTATGGATGCGGTATCCAATGGAGGATCGGCCAATTTTCGGTATATCTATAAAAAGATCCGCATGCTGTTTGGCAGCGGAGTTTCGGATGTGGTACTTAAACTGAACAACCTTGATAATGGGGTAAAAAATAATTATCATTTCTTCAATTTAACACCACAGGTGAATTTTGGCTTTGCTCCAAAATCCCAATCCAATATTGGTATCGGTTACCGCGGGAATACTATTCAGCCTAATATCCAGCAATTGCAACCATTGCGCGATAATACGGATGTGCTGAATGAATATATCGGCAACCCTGACCTTAAAGTTGGGTTCAACCACTCCGTGAATTTTTACCTGAACTCATTTAAGGTTTTATCCAACACCTGGAAAAACATCAACTTCACTTACCAGGTTCAGCAGAATGCGATCACTCAATATAATACGGTGGATGTCAATACCGGTAAACGTACATACTACCCTATTAACATAAATGGGAACCGCAGTTGGTTCTTATGGTCGGGCTTAGAACGTAATGGTAGTGGTAAAAAACCAAATATAAGCGGGCGTATTTCCGGCAACGGACAACGATTCCAGAATTTCGTGAATGGACAGAAAGCGATCACCCGATCCTTCTCTGTGACCACCGAATTTGGTTTTGGCTTCAGCAAGGACGAGAAATATGATTTTAGTATCAACCCAAGACTTAGTTATAACTCCAGCAAATCCTCCTTATCTACCAGCATCGATAACAATTACTGGAGTTATGGTGGTGAGCTAAATACCAACTTCGTAATGCCCTGGTCGCTGGAATTTAACAGCAACATGGACTTCGACCTTCGCCAGAAACTCAAGGCATTTCCTACCAATACCAACCTGATCGTTTGGAACGGTAGCATTGAAAGGAAGATCATGAAGAAGACAGCAAAGATCATTTTTGTGGCACGCGATATACTGAACCAGAACAAAGGATTCACCCGTAATATCAGCAGCACGTTTGTATCCGATGATCGCTTTCAGCGTATAGGCCGTTATTTCATGCTGAGACTGGAATGGAACTTCACTAAAAAAGTTGAAACGGAGAAAAAATGAAAAAACTAATTATAACCATACTGATCGGAAGCTCCTGCTTCTCCGCATTTAGCCAGACCAAATTCTATACCGCGGTGAAGATCGAATTTGAGCGAACTACCAATCCCCGTAAACTCATGGAAGAATGGAATGCGGGCGAGGACTGGTTTGAGCGTTTCAAAGAGAATATCCCCACCAGCGCCCAGGTCTATTCTGAATTCATTGGCGATACGGCCCGTAGTATCTATAAACCCGGGAAGGAAGTTCCGCCAAACCGTAATTTTTACCAGCCTGTTGCCGAAAAAAATACCATCTACACAGATTATACCAACGGAACAGTGGTGGCTCAAAAACCTGTTTATGAACAAACCTTCCTGATCAATGATACCCTGCGTAAAATAAAATGGAAGATCAGTAATGACCTTAGGAATATCGCCGGCTTTGAGTGCCGTAAGGCTTTTGGGGTAATGGATGACAGCATTGGGATCTTTGCTTTCTATACCGATCAGATCCTGATCAATGGAGGTCCGGAAAGTGTACAGGGCCTGCCCGGAATGATACTGGGAATGGGTATACCCCGCCTGCATACCACCTGGTTCGCGACCAAAGTGGAGGTGCTTACCGATACAAAAGCCTTAGTGGCTCCAGTGAAAGGAAAGAAAGTGGATCGCCAAACCTTTATCAATACCCTGCATAAAGTGGCCGACCAGTGGGGGCCCCAGGGAAGACAGATGCTCCTGAATTTTATTATCTGATCAGTTCAGCAATTCAAATACAAAACTGTCTTTGCTATCCAGGGAAAGATCGGAGATGGATTGGATCTTACCGGTGACCACATCTCTTACACGACTGAATCCTTTTACTCTTTCAGCAAAAACAGTCCAGTCGGGTTTTACTTTTTTATCTCCTGAATTGGCGATCACCATCAGGGTTTGATTTTTATCATACCGGAAATAAACATAGAGTCCATCCTTTGGAATGAACTGCATGGTGTTTCCACCAATGATAGCCGAAGAGGTCTTCCTGAAATTGGCCAGTCTGCTTATATAATCAAAAGCCTCATCCTGTTTATCGCTTCGGCCCTGTTTCGTAAACCGGTTATCTTTCTCCTTATCCCCAGGGAAACCTCCCGGAAAATCTTCCCTCACCGTAGCATCGGTGCTGGTCTTTTTATTCTTCATCAGCACTTCTGTACCATAATATAATTGCGGGAAGCCTCTTAAAGTGAACAACCAGTTAAGGCCCATGCGCAGTTTTTTCCAGTCCTCATCCACCGTAGAAAATATGCGATCCATATCATGATTATCCAGGAACAGGCAATTATTCATAGGGTTCTTATAAAGCCCGTCCTGCGCCAGGGTCATGTAAAGTTTATTCACCCCGCCTGTCCAGGAAGGAGCATCCTTCATGGCCTCCACCATGGAAAAGCAGGCCTGGAAATCAAGCACACCCTGCGCGTTATGGTGGAAACCAGCGGAAATATTATTTCGGGTAAAATAGGCATTACCAACAATTGAATTGACATAGGCCTCTCCGAATACGGTATACTGCGGGTATTCTTTTTCCATGGCCGCATTCAGTTTATTCATGAAGGCCTCATCGCAATATTTATAGGTATCCACTCTCCAGCCATCGATGCCAAATTCTTCCGTGGTCCAGATCGTGTTCTGTATAAAGAATTTGGCCACAAAAGGATTCCGCTGATTGATATCAGGAAGATGCGGAACAAACCAACCATCCAGCATTACTTTCTTATCAAATGAAGAAGCATAGGGATCGAATAAAGCTTCATCACGGTGATTGGTCATGGTAGGTTTATCCCAGTTATTCAGCCAGTCTTTCATTGGGGGATCGAGTACGAACCAGTGAAAATCGCCCACATGGTTATACACAGCATCGTGCACGATCTTCATGCCATTAGCATGCAGTTTATTGATCAGTGATTTATAGGCTTCGTTACCACCATAGCGCTTATCTACGTTATAATGGTCGGTTATCCAGTAACCATGATAACCTGAGATCTCCAGACCCTGTTCTTTTTGCAGGGGCATATCATTCTCCACTACCGGTGTCATCCAAACGGTGGTAACGCCCAGTTGTTTCAGATAATCAATATGGTCTTCTACGCCTTTGAGGTCACCACCATGACGAGCCACCAGGCTTTCCCTGTCCACCTTAGTATCCCGATAGGAAGAAACCATATCATTAGAAGGATCTCCATTGGAGAAACGATCCGGCATCAGCAGGTAAACAAAATCGGAGGAGTTCACCCCTTTGATCCTGGTCTTTCCATTCCCTGGGTCTCTTGATTTCAATTCATAGGGAATGCTCAGGGTTTTACCATTGCCACTGAATACAATATTGAATTTTCCCGCCTTTACGGTCTTGCCGATCACCAGGTCGATGAAGACATAGTTCTTATTCTCCACTTTACTGATCTTGATACTGGTCAATCCCGGATAGCTGATAGAGATTGAATTGAACAGGCCGATATCTTTCTGATGGATCATCAGCTGAAGCGAAGGATCTTTCATACCCACCCACCAGTTGGTAGGATATACATCAGCGGCCCTTGTTGTTATAACAGAAATCAGTATTGTAAATAGAAAGAAGTAGCGTTTCATCTTAGGAGGCTTTTGAGGTTTGTTTATTTTCACGGATAAAAATGATACAGATGGCTGCGGCGATCACCATCAGCAAGCCACCTATTTTAAGCGCGGCCATACGATCATTATTCAATACATTTTTCATCAGCCAGCCAAATCCAAGGGAGGCGATGATCTCCGGCAATACAATGAAGAAATTAAAGATTCCCATATAAATGCCCACTTTGCCTTTAGGAAGGCATCCGCTAAGCATAGCATAAGGCATAGAAAGAATACTGGCCCAGGCAATACCTACCCCTACCATGGATCCAAACAAATAGTATTTATCGTGGATAAAACTTACACTGATCAATCCCAGGGCACCTGCCAGCAGGCAAAGCGCATGGGTGGTTTTTCTTCCCAGTTTATCAGCAATAGATGGAAGCACCAAGGCAAAAAAGAAAGTGACCACACTATAAAAAGAAAGGGTAAGTCCGCCGAAATCGGCGCCTTCCGCAAAAACAGGGTCACTGGCATCGGCCTTACCGCCAAATACATTCACGCCAACTGCGGTGCTGTAAAAAAACCACATCAGGAATAATCCGGGCCAGGTAAAGAATTGCACCAGGGAAATGATCCGCATACGGGAAGGCATATTCCTTAACGCATGAAATATTTCTTTGGCTCCTCCTAAAAAACCACCAGAGCCGGGCTCGGCTTTCTTGGTTAATTCTTCTTCTGTAGGAGGATATTCCTTAGTTGTAAAGACCGTATATAAAACAGCGGAGAGAAAAAAGAAAGCGCCTAAATAGAATGACCATTGCACATTGGCAGGAATCCCACCCGAGGTAGTGGTATTGGCTTTGTTCATCACATTCTTAAATAACCAGGGTAAGGCAGAAGCAATACTTCCTCCTAATCCGATCATTAAACTCTGCATGATAAAACCACGGTTCACTTGTGAATCGGGCAGTTTATCCGTAACAAAAGCGCGGAAAGGTTCCATGGCCACATTGCCAAACACATCCAGCACCCATAATAAACCCGCCGCCATAAATAGCGTACTACTATGCGGCATAAATACCAGTGCTATGGAACTAAGGATAGCGCCCAGCATAAAATAGGGTCTTCTCCTTCCCCATCTGGGCGACCAGGTACGGTCACTCATATAACCAATGACAGGCTGAACTAATAATCCGGTCAGTGGTGCGGCAAGAAATAATAAAGGAACCTGGTCAGGATTTGCACCCAGGTTTTCATAGATCCTTCCCATATTGGCTCTTTGCAGGTCCCAGCCAAACTGGATCCCGAAAAAACCAACACTCATATTGATGATCTCCACAAGGGAAAGCCGAGGCTTCTCGCCGGTAAAAGCAGATGACATAAGCAGGCAATGTTTAGGAGGGGAAGTTAGGAAATATGTACTAAATACACGATATGCTGAAAAGTTTAGGGATTAGAGATTAGGGATTAGAGTTTAGGTGACCCGAATTCACCAAGATATTCCAACCTTTTAGGGTGTTTAGCTAATCCCTCATCTCTAATCTCTAATCTTCTTCAAATCACAAATCCATTCGGAATCACCGCCCCTTTCTTCACCACCACAATTCCATCCTTCACCGTATACAGCGCATGATCGGAGTTTTCGAGGTTTGAGCCGCCATTGATGCGCACATCATTGCCGATGCGGACATTCTTGTCGAGGATGGCGTTTTTAATATAGCAGCGGTCGCCTATACCCAGTAGTGGATAGCCGCCTTCATTGGCCTTGGCGATCTCGGGAAGTGTTTCATAATAATCGCTACCCATGATATAGGTGCTTACTACGGTTGTGCCATGACCTATACGTGAACGTATTCCGATCACAGAATTCTCTACCCTGCTGGCATTGATGATAGACCCTTCTGCCACCAGTGTTTTCTCCAGTGTAGTGCCGCTGATCTTTGCAGGCGGCAGCATACGCGGCCTGGTATAGATCGCATTTTCATTATCAAAGAGATTGAAATCGGGAAGGTCTTTGGTAAGACCAAGATTTGCTTCAAAGAATGAATAAATATTCCCGATATCTGTCCAGTAGCCTTCATACTGGTAACTGGCCACTTTGTATTTATCGATAGATTGAGGAATGATCTCCTTACCAAAATCAGTGGCCGTTAAATGTTCTTTCAACAACAAGTCAAATAATAATTGCCTGTTGAAAATATAGATACCCATAGAGGCCAGGTGATTCCTGCCCTGCATTTTCATCAGGTCGGAGGTCTCGCTGGTCCATTCAGGAAGCAATTCTTTTTTGGGTTTCTCAATGAAAGAGGTCACTAACCCTGCAGATGATTTTAATATCCCGAATTCAGGGGCTTCCCTTTCTGTAACGGGAATGGTAGCGATAGAAATATCCGCTCCCAAATTTTTATGGTTATCCAGCATTTCTGCAAAATCCATCTGGTAGAGCTGGTCGCCGGAAAGTATCAATATATAATCGCTTTCAAAAGGAGCGATATGGCGAAGTCCCTGTCTTACCGCATCCGCTGTGCCCTGGTACCAGGTAGGATTATCCGGTGTTTGTTCGGCCGCAAGAATATCCACAAACGCTTTACTGAAGGCGCTGAAATGGTAAGTGTTTTTTA
This sequence comes from Chitinophagaceae bacterium, assembly GCA_016720565.1. Lineage (GTDB taxonomy): Bacteria > Bacteroidota > Bacteroidia > Chitinophagales > Chitinophagaceae > JJ008. The sequence continues at coordinate 671,523 of JADKKJ010000001.1, read as the reverse complement.
TATGCCTGTTCAGTGAAGCGGAGTTGAACTGCGTGAGCACGAACATCCTTCCAATATCATTATTCAAACAATTTGAAATAGGAATATCCACCAAACGGTATTTACCCGCGATAGGTACAGCAGGCTTGGAACGATTAGCAGTGAGAGGGTATAATCTGGAACCGGCGCCTCCTCCAAGGATCACGGAGAGGATCTCGTTTACTTTGATGACTGGTTTGCTTGCCATATAGTGAATTATTGCAGTGAAATGTAAAGGTCGATATATTGTTGCGCACTTCCTTCCCAACTATGATCTATTTCCATCATGTGGGAGCGCATCCAATGGTAAAGTTCATGCTTATTATTGTAAAGATCGATGGCCCGGCCCACAGAATAGGTAATATCATTTACCGAGGCCTGGTCGAATCGTATGCCAAAACCCTGGGGATCGCCCATATCGGTCACTGTATCCCTTAATCCTCCCACATTGCGCACCATGGGCACGGTACCATAGCGAAGGGCATAGAGCTGGTTCAGTCCGCAGGGCTCCACGCGACTTGGCATGAGCAAGAAATCGGAACCGGCATAGATCAGGTGACTTAACTGCTCACTATACCCGATAAAGGAATTATAATAACCACTGAAATGATGCTTCATATTATCCAGTCGGTCCTCCACATTGGGATCTCCTGATCCCAGTACCAGGAAATTCACATTGCCATGGTGCTGGTAAATGGACTGGCTGATGGCCTCGGGTAAAAGATCGGCCGCCTTCTCTCCTACCAGCCTGCCAATAAAAGATACCAGGGGTTTGTTTGGATCCAGGCCGAACTGCCCGGCCAGCTCTTTTTTATTCTTCCATTTTCCTTTTTCTACCAGCTCGCTGCCATAATTCTTCACGATCATGGAATCGGTATGGGGATCCCAGACCTGGGTATCGATGCCATTCAATATGCCATAGCTTTTCCCTTTTTCGTATTCAAACAGGTGCTGTAGCCCATTGGCCTCTTGTTTTAATTCATCCAGGTAACTATGACTTACCGTAGTCACCTTCCAGGCGCATTTAATGGCTGAGGCCAGGGGGTTTATATTCTTATCCCATTCCAGCAGACCGGTTTTCCAGGTATCATAATAAGGGATATAATGGTTCTTATCCCAGCCCATCCAGCCCTGGTATTGGGCATTATGCACGGTAAAAACAGTGGGTATCCGGGCCAGTTTATCCCGGAAGGCAAAACAATGCTGCATCATGAAAGGGATCAGCCCGGTATGGTGGTCATGGCAATGCACCACCGAAGGTTTATGCTGCCATTTATTCATCCAGTCGCAAACAGCTATCTGGAAGGCCATGAACCGCTCGGTATCGTCATTATAGCCATATATTTTCTCGCGGTCAAGCAGGCCATTGATATCAACCAGGTAAAGGTCGAAGCCAAGCGTATTGGTCTTTTCCTTTATCACGGCATAATGAAAGGACTGTGAGCCCAGGAACTGCTCTCCCTCATGCACCAGTTCCCATTGATGGTTATAGAGGAATTTGGTGCGGTACATGGGCATGACCACTTTGGTCACATGACCCAGGTCGGCCTGGTATTTAGGAAGGGCGCCAACAACATCGCCTAGTCCCCCGGCCTTGGCCACGGGGTAACATTCGGCGGCAACATGAATGATCTCCATGCAGGCAAATTAAGGAAAGGAAAGGGTATCCCGAAATCCCCCTAAATCCTTCTTTATTATTTTTATACAAGCTATCAACATCCCCTTATTTTTATGGGTTTACAAGTGAAAATTGTTATACTTTCAGCACTATTAATTTATACAACATAACGAATTGCAATGAATCAACAAACCAAATGGTCACAGTTCAGCGTATTGATCAGTGTTTTCTTTTTCTGGGGTTTTGTGGCTGCCTCCAACGACATCCTTATCCCTGTTTTTAAGGAAAAACTGCATCTTGCCCAGTGGCAGTCACAAATGGTGTCTTTTGCCTTTTATGTGGCCTATACCGTTGGTTCACTTATATATTTTGGTCTCTCCAAACTTTCAGGAGGGGATATTCTAAATAAGGTCGGTTACCGTAATGGTATTTCAATAGGGTTGATCATTTCCGCACTTGGATCTTTATTATTCTATCCCGCGGCACAGCAGGAATCATTTTACCTTATGATCACCGGCCTCTTTATTGTTGGCCTTGGTTTCTCCCTTCAGCAAACCGCCGCAAATCCCCTGGCCATTGTAATGGGAAATCCAAAACTGGGATCCCAGCGTTTAAGTATGGCAGGAGGTATTAATAATCTTGGTACGACTATCGGCCCCACAATTGTGAGTCTCGCCATTTTTGGAACCATCACGGCTACCAGCACTAATGTGGCCAGTATCCAAAGTATAAAAACGCCTTACCTTATTCTTGGGGCCGCCTTTTTACTGGCAGCCATAGTATTTCGCTTTTCTTCTGTTCCCAATAAAATAAACCTGGACGAGGTGGCTGAAAAAGAAGCCGATGCTCCTACCCTGGTACAACATAAAAAAACAGTGATGCAGTATCCGCAGCTGGTATTGGGTATGATCGCCATTTTTGTTTATGTGGGAGTGGAAGTATCTACTGCTTCAAACCTGCCGGAATTCATGAGGGTGCATGCGGCCACGGCTACCAATAAGATCGCTCCTTTTGTATCTCTGTTCTGGGCCAGTTTGATGATCGGCCGCTGGACGAATTCCGTAGGCGCTTTTGATATTTCAAAAGGAGCTAAAGAAGTATTGCGTTTCGTTATGCCATATATCGCTTTTGGCGTTTTCCTTTTAATTAATAAACTGGCCAACCACGATATCACGCCTTTCTATATTTATGGCCTGGTGATCGTTGCTATGATCATTGGAGACATCATGAGTAAGGGAAGTCCTGCCAGGCAATTACTTATTTTCTCTGCTATGGGTATCACGGCTTTGTTTATAGGTATGCTTGCTGATGGAATGGTTAGTGTGTATGCATTCATCTCTGTCGGTTTATTCTGTTCTACTTTATGGCCCTGTATTTTCACCCTCGCTATCGCGGGATTGGGAAAACATACCAATGAAGGTTCCAGCTTCCTGATCATGATGATCATGGGTGGGGGTTTTATCAGTTTGCTGCAGGGTTTCCTGGCAGGCAACCAATACCTCGGCATTCAATGGTCATACCTGGTGGGAGTAGCCTGTTTTGCTTACCTGGCATATTATGCTATCAAAGCAAAAAGCATCCTTAAATCACAGGGAATCGATTATGATCACCTGGAAGGCGGTGGCGGGCACTAGTAATTAATAATTATTAATTACTAATTATTAATCAGAAAACATCATGAAAGACCTTGCAATAGGAATAGATATAGGCGGCACTAATACCAAGTTCGGTATTGTAGATGCCCATGGAAATATTATAGAACAGGACCGCTGTCTCACCAATGAGACCGAGCAGGTGCAGGATTTTATAGATAACCTGCATTTGAAGCTTTCTCCGATGATCGAAAGAGCAGGCGGATTAAGTCGATTTGCCGGTATTGGTATTGGCGCCCCTAATGGAAATTTTTACAGTGGTACGATCGAATACGCCCCTAACCTGAAATGGAGAGGTATCATTCCATTGGCCCAAATGGTCACCGATCGTTTTGGCCTGGAAACCAAACTCACCAATGATGCCAATGCCGCCGCCATGGGTGAAATGATGTATGGCTGTGCAAAAGGAATGCGTCATTTTATTACGATCACCTTAGGAACCGGAGTGGGCAGCGGTATCGTGATCGATGGAAAAATAGTATTAGGACATGATGGTTTCGCCGGTGAACTGGGACATACCATTATTCGTCCGGGTGGAAGATTGCATAAAGGCACAGGTATACGTGGTACGTTAGAATCTTATGCTTCTGCTACCGGTGTAAGAGAGACCGCCTTAGAAAAACTCACCGATTATCCCGAGCAGGAATCTTTATTAAGAGATTATAGTATCAACGAGCTTACCAGTCAGTCGGTATTCGACTGCGCCATGAAAGGCGACAAGATCGCCAATGAAATATTTGAATACACCGGCGAGATCCTGGGCGAGGCACTGGCCAATTTTGTGATGTTCTCCTCTCCCGAGGCCATTGTATTATTCGGGGGTTTAACCAAGGCCGGCGATCTTCTTATGAATCCAACGCGAAAAGCCATGGAGGATAACCTGATCCAGATCTTCAAGAATAAAGTGAAGTTGTTGTTTAGTGAATTGAAAGAGGCGGATGCGGCGATACTTGGGGCGAGTGCGTTGGTATATGGGTAGGGAAAGTTGAGCGCTCAACTCGGCTTTACTGATACACCCTCACCCAATCCACCACCATCCTCTGCGGGAACACCCCATCATCCACACCATACTTCCCTCCCCAGTCTCCACCAACGGCTATATTCATCACCAGGTGAAAAGCCTTATCGAATGGCCAGGAAGCAAAATCTTTATGCTCATTCTTAAATCGGTTGTATTCTTTTCCGTCTACAAAAAAGATGAGCTCTTCTGCCGTCCATTCAATGGCATATACATGAAAGGTCTTGTTGGAGTTTTTAATAGAAATACCGCGGGTCTTCTGTGTACCCAGCATACCATTGTAAGCATTGGTATGAACCGTTCCCATGATGGAGTCGGGCCAGTAACCCACATTCTCCATGATATCGATCTCGCCGCTTTTGGGCCAGCCTCCATATTCCCATTTGGTAGGAAGCAACCAGATAGCAGGCCACATGCCTTTTCCGGCTGGTATCTGTGCCCTCACTTCTATGCGACCATATTTCCAATCACCCTTATTTTTTGTATGTAATCTTGCTGAAGTATATTTCATCCCTCCCATCTCTTCTTTCCTTGCTTCGATCACCAGTTTACCGCCCTCAACCCTTGCATTCTCCTTCCGGTTCCAGGTATAATATTCCAATTCATGATTACCCCATCCACAGATATCAGGACAACCATTTCCATGGTCATAGCTCCATTTTGTTGTATCGGGAAGGCCGGTGTAATTGAATTCCTCCGACCAGACCAATTTCTTAAAGGCTGACTTTGTTTTCTGGGCCATTATCTGTGATGGCATCAGGGCTGCGCAAAGAAGAATATATATGAAGAAGAAAAACTTTTTCATGCTGAAGATTTTCATATCGCTGGTAAAGGAAAATAAAGCGGAGCTGCGCAACTGGAAAGAAACACAGGTTCCGCTTTTACGACTGCTTATTTTCAAATAAATGCCTGAGAAAAAACTTTTAACTATTGATATACCCTTACATAATCTACTTCCATGGTTCCGATGCTAAAAGCAGGATCCACGGTTCCCCCAAAATTTCCTCCCATGGCGATATTCATGATGAGAAAGAAATTCTGGTTGAAGGGCAAGGCGTTTGTATTGGTCACTGTATGAAATACGGTTCCGTCAACTGATATTTTAATACTGGCGCTGTTCCACTCTACTGTATAAATATGAAAAGCTGTTTGGGCATTGGTGATCATCGTAGTATTGCCATCTGCACTGCCTCCCGAATGGCCAGGATAATGCAGCGTGCCATAGATCTTATTAGGCTGGTTGCCTAAATGCTCCATCACATCTATCTCACCACAAGCCGGCCATCCTGCTGTACTGATATTATCACCCAGCATCCATAAAGCCGGCCATGTTCCACCACCAGTTGGCAGTTTTGCCCTGAACTCCAGCTTACCATATTTAAAAGAGAATTTACCCTTGCTGAGTAATCTGGCTGATGTATAGTTGCTTCCGCTGAATACTTCAGACTTGGCCACTATTTTCAAGGTTCCACCAGAAACGCTGGCATTCTCTAATCTGTTAGTATAATACTGTAGTTCATTATTGCCCCAACCGCCTGCACCAAGATCATATCCCCATTTACCCGGATCAGGAGCACCCGGAGTATCAAACTCATCCTGCCATACCAGGCTAAGCGTTACCGTAACTGTTACATCAATGGTCTTACTTACCTGGCCCGCTGAATTCTTGGCCACTACCGTTACAGTGTAGGTACCAGATGCTGGATAGCGATAGGTAACTGCACCGGATGAAATTGTTTGGAACACACCATTACCAAAACCATATTCATAGCTGGTTGCATTGGAAGCGCTGGCGGTGAAATTTACATTACCGCTATTATCGGTGGCCACTACTGCGCTTACCGTAAGGTTAGCAGGAGCATTCACACCGCTATTTTTATCCTTTCCGCAGGAGATCATGATAAGCCCCAGCAGGAACACAGGTATGAACAATTTCATAGGTTATGGTTTAGGTTTCAATTTCTGATACCAGGAATTACCATCTGAGCCAATATTGCGAAGATGCATACTGGTATTTGTAATAGAAAGGATCTCGTAAGTGGTACCGCCTGTTCCGAAATTGATGATACCATTTCCCGGAACCATAAATTGTATTTGCGTAGATACTGCCGCCGTAGAACCGGAGGTAGCATCCATAAATGCCAGTAATTTGGTACCACCTGTATTGATCGGATAGCAATTATCAGGACCGCTAAAACCATAAAATACAGAGGATGCTCCAATTGAGAAACTTGCTCCCTTGTTATTAACGTTCATGGAAACACGGTTGATCGCATCACGCGAGAAAGTGATCTCATCATCATAGGCACAGGCCTCGCGGGTATTTGGACCAGCTGCATAATAATTAGGGAAAAAGAAATTACCTGCGCCTACCCCAAAATGCCCGGGAGCATCATTATCAGTTACCCAGACCTTTGATCCGGTACCAGTCAATGGATTAAGTATTGTAAGCGGAATTTCGAATGCCACGAATACGGTGATCCTTTTGCTGATGGTGGAAAGCGCACCACCTGTACCTACTGCATTCACAGTAACGGTATAGGTGTTCACACCAGGATTACTGTATTTATGCAGGATCGTACCGGTAGGAACTACTGCAGTCTGTCCGTCTCCAAAATCGATATTATAGGTAAGTACATCGGTAGCCGTACTGGTAATGGTCACCTTACCGGTTCCGTTACCATTAGGATTACTGGCATCCACGCCCTGGATCGCTGTGGTCAAAGTAAGCGCCGATGGAGTCTTGATCGACCCGAAGCTGTACTCCGTTTTCTTACAGCCGCCCACTACAAGGAGTGCAGCCAGGAAGAACAGCGTATATTTTTTGATTGTTGTCAGCATGACGAATATTTTTTAGGTTTAGTTAAGTCTGATGTCGTCGAAATAAAAAGTATAGTTGGGAGAACCGTCGCCGGCAGTACCCAGGTCAAATATCAATACCACCCTGGCATAAAAACCAGCAGGAATGGCTGAATAATCGAAAGTCAGCTCTTCCCATGCATTGGCAACGGTTGTGGTCGCTTCTTTTTCATAACTCTGTCCCCCGTTGGTTGGATTCTCTACTTTCAATAACAATTTAGCACCTACCCGTGGTGAATATACTTTTACTTTAAAAGTTCTTAAGACTGTAAAATTGATGGGGTTAACCAGGTCTATAAAACTGCCTGCCCAAACTTCCGGTGCACCTTTTACTATTTTACCAACCTTGGTACTGGTATTAATACCTGAAGGATTGGGATTATTAACAACCGTTGCTGTTGAGCCACCAAAATCCACAAAAGGATAAGAATAAGTGGTTGATTGAAAATCCAGCGGGAGTGTCAGGTAATTGGGGACAACGTTTGTAGCCAGGAAGGTTACATCATCCCAATAGAAATTACTTCCGGTTCCGTTATTGCCAAAATCAAAAAATACAGATGCCATATCGTAGGTCCAGGCAAGATTCATAGATGCTGTACCAATAGATGGTGTTGAAAAATCAAATACGAGCGTTTCCCAGGTATTGGCTGCCTGTGTCATAGCCTCGGTCTCAACAGAACGGGTATTGTTGGTACGGTCCTCTACTTTTAAACGAACACGTAAACCAGCTGCAGGGGAGTAAACCCTGATGCTCATTTGTGTTCTGGTAGCAGTAAATGCAATTGGCGATGTAAAGCCTGCTCCTAATGTAGTACCGGCCCAGGTTTGCGCACCATTGGGTTTGGTTGTTTTCTTTACATTATTTGCTCCGTTGGTTGGATCAGTTGCCGGTACACTTACAGTGCCTCCAAAATCGGTAACCTCATAGTTTACATTGGCAGCATCAAAAGTAACGGGTAATGTCAGGAGGCCAACAGGCATCTGGTTGGTAAGCCTGATATCGTCAAACAACCAGGTAAAATTAGGAGAGCCATTTCCCACAGTTCCATTGTCAAAGATCAACACCACTTTTTGATAGCTATTGGCGGTATTGATTGCCCTGAAATCAAATGCCAGGTCTTCCCATGCATTGGCAACTGTACAGGTCACTTCTTTTTCAAAAAAGATCCCACCGTTGGTCAGGTTCTCTACCTTCAATAAGACCTTGGCGCCTACCCTTGGAGAAAATACTTTCATCCTGAATACCTTGTTTGCCGAAAAATCAATAGGAGTACCCACCGTTATAAAACTGCCTCCCCAAACTTCCGGTGCATTTTTTACCATACGGCCAACGTTTGCACTGGTATTGATACCATTGATCTGCGGGTTTGCTATTTTGGTAGAAACACCACCACCAAAATCAGTGAAGGCATAATTAACCGTAGCAGATTCAAATGTTATTGGAATTAAAACCGGATCTGTTATGTTTACTGTAGTGGTATAGGTTGTGGTTGCAGCACCACCGCTATAAGCAACTACCCGTAAGGTATAGCTCCCTACGGCAGCGTAAACATGGCTTATCGACTGACCTTCCAGGAAGACTTGGCCGGGCTCATTGGCCACATCGCCCCAAAACACTTTAAAATTCGTTTCATATAGAGCGGTTGCCGAAAGGTTCACTTTAAAATTATTCACCCCATCAATGCCCCAGGTAACTACCAGGTTTTCCGGAGCACGGAAGGAAACAGTAAGCTGCTGAGTAGCTTCGGCTTTTTTACCAGCTACATTATAACCTACCACCTTTACGGTGTAGGTTCCTTCAGGATAAACATGGGTGGTCTTTCCACCAGCCTGCAGACTTACAGGGGTAGCGGGACCATGGCCATAATAGATCTCATATTTAATAGCACCGTTTCCGTTAGGGGTAATGGTGACCAGTCCTGAGTTATCCTGGGTGATCTCAAACTGCACGCTTAATCTATCTGGGACAGCGGCCGTATCCACCAGGGAAAGGTCCTCATACGTGGTTTTCTTGCAACCAGCGAAGACGGTGACCAGCACCGCGAGCCCGGCTATATAATTGATAAGTTTCATGTTCATTCGTTTTTTCATTGTTGATTAATATCCGGGGTTCTGTGAAAGCCCGGAGATAGTTACCTCTTCTATTGGAATAGGGAACAGTTCATGTTTACCTGTGGTGAAACCCTGGATCTTGGCAGCTGCCTGACCAGTACGAACCAGGTCGAAGAAACGATCTCCTTCCATGGCCAGTTCCAAACGACGTTCATCAAGGATGGCCAGGTAAAGGGCATTACCGCTGGCACTGACATCATGCAGAAGGTCGCTGAATGCACGGCGACGAACACGATTCAGGTAATCACGGGCCTTTGTTTCATTGGGGGAAGTGGACTTGGTCCATGCTTCAGCAGCCATCAATAAAACATCTGAGTAACGAATGATACGATAATTATTTGTGTAGTTAAGTTCCAGCTGACCGGAGGTCTCGCCTTTACGGGGCTGGTATTTCTGGCTGTATAAACCAGTGTTCTTATAAGGGGCCACCTGGTAGGTGATATTATAAGAAGGGTTAGCTGCTTTATAGGCTTCGATGTCCAGGATGGTCACATCCCTTCTCTGGTCGCCAGCCGCATAAGCTGCCTTAAGATTCTGTGTAGGAAGATTGGTACTCCATCCTGCCGCATAAGGCATGTTCGCAGAACCATTCAGTCCACGGATACCGCACTGCTGTACCGCATAGTTACCCTGTCCGCGGTTATAACCACCCCAGTTATAATAAGGGGAAGTATTGGAATATTGAATTTCAAAAACAGACTCAGGACCGTTTTCGCCGGAAGCAAGGAAAATCGAATTGAAATTACTTACCAGGCTGAATGCATTTGGCGTGATCACATTATCCAGCATGGCGGCAGCTTCATTGTATTTGTTCTGGTAGAGATAAACTTTACCCAATAAGGCCTGCGCTGCATATTTTGTGATACGGCCTTTATCAACCTGAACAGCAGGAAGCACAGCGATCGCTGCGGTAAGGTCGGCTTCCACCTGGCGATATACATCTGCTTTTGGTGAACGTCCCAGGCTTCCTGATTCAGAAAGGCCCAGACGCTTATCAGTGAACAAAGGAACATCACCGAAGAATTTCACCAACGTGAAATAATAATAGGCGCGTAAGAAATATACTTCACCATACAGCGCATTCTTGCCAGCGAAATCAACGGTCTTACCGGCAGGATTAACGCCTTTATACTGCGTCATATAATTCGCGCGGTTCACACCTTCATAAGCCGACTTCCATAATTCAGTCAAAGTAGAGTTATTGGAAGTATGGGTATAATCATCTATCTGCTGGAGGGAAAGCACATCGGAAGCATTCTCACCACCGCTCACCGCGTTGTCAGAGGCAACCTCTCCTACTACTACGGCCTGGTTCAGCCATTGCAAAGGAGTGTACACACTCACTGCCATCGTGCGATAATCGCTTTCCGAAGCGAGATAATCAAGCTCCGTGATACGGAAATCCTCGTGAGGATTATAATCAACCCATTTTTTGCAGGAAGCTAATCCGGAGAGCAAGCTTGCTACGAGTAAGGTTCTTATTATTATTTTAGACATTGTCATTAGTTTTTAATTGTTGATCAGAGTTTAATATCCAGGCCGAATGCAAAAGTGCGGGCCTGCGGATAAGCGCCGCGGTCAACACCTGTATCCAAAATTCCTCCGGCGATCTCTGGATCAAAACCGGTGTATTTGGTAATGGTGAATGCATTCTTCACCTGAACGTAAACACGGAGTTTGCTGAAAGCCTTACCTGTCCATTTAGTAGGAAGTGTATAACCCAGTTGCAGGTTCTTCACCTTTGCAAAAGAACCATCTTCCACATAACGGTCAGATACGCGGATATTACTGTTTGCATCTGTAAAGGAATAGCGTGGTGTTTTTGCATTGTTGGTGGTACCATCGCCGGTCCAGCGTGCCAGGATCATACGGTCCTTATTGGTATAGTTCGCATTCCTTTCATAGGCGCGGTACACATCATTACCAATAGAGGCATAGGTAAATGCAGAGAAATCGATATTCTTATACTCGAGATTCAGGTTCCAGCCCATGGTGAAATCAGGGAATGGATCACCGATCTTCACTTTATCCAGGTCATTGATCACATTATCCTTGTTCTGGTCTACGAAACGGATATCGCCAGGCTGAGCGCCAGTTTGTGTAGCATGAGCCGCCACATCAGCGAAATTCTGGAACAATCCTTCTGTCTGGAATCCGTAGAAATAACCAGGTGTCTGTCCCTTTTCAAAAACAGTCACGCTCTGTGATTGTCCGTTGAAATAATAACCACCCAGGATCTTCGCGGTACCATCGGTATTGGTAGCAGTCACTTCATTCTTCACGGTAGTGAATGTAATACTGGTATTCAGTTTCAATGAACGGCCGATATTCTGGTTATAAGAAAGCATCATATCTATACCACTGCTTTTGGTAGAACCGATGTTCGCAGTTGGGATAGGAACAGTACCCAGGTAAAGGGATGCTGAAGGAGTGAAGAGCAGACCATCAACAGTCTTCCTGAAATAATCAGCCGTGATAGAGAACCTGCGTTTAAAGAAGGTCATATCAAAACCAATATTCGATTGCATTTGCTTTTCCCAGCGAAGGGCATCGTTAGCTGCAGAACCTACGGTAGCGCCAGGATAGAACACATCCCCAAAAGTGTAACCGTTGCTATTCGCCGTTGGGCCATAGCTTGGTCCGCCGGTGATGATACTAACATATAAAGGATCCACATTCTCATTACCGATAGAACCATAAGATCCGCGGATCTTCAGGTAATCGATGAAATCAGAATGCCAGAAATTCTCTTTAGAAACTACCCAACCCAGTGAACCGGAGAAGAAGTTGGCGTATTTATTATTCTTACCGAAGGCATAAGAGCCATCGCGGCGGGCGGTGAAAGAAGCCAGGTATTTTTCCTGGTAATCGTAGTTGATACGTGCGAAATAAGAAAGGTTGCGGCGGAAGTACTGGTAATAATATCCACTCAGCGCGTTAGAATTGGTGGCGTTATTATTACCGGTGGCAGCGGTAAAATCTGCGAATTCCCATGAATTGAAAGGAACATCCTGGCGGGTAGCGCCGGCTGTATTACCCGATACTTTCGACATGGAATATCCAAGCACGGTCTCAAATGAATGATCCTGCTTTATTTTAAAATTGTAGTTGGCGAAAGATTCCCAGGTCCAGTTCAGGTTGCTGGCTTTTTCATGCGCAACGCTGTTATGTTTTCCGGCAACTGTAGAACCGTCGGCATTCATGGAATTCTCTACGTTCAGCGGTCCGTAGAATACCAGCGGGGTGAATGACTTGGCATTACCATCATATTTGGTATAACCAAAACGGGTGGAAACTTTTAAGTTCTTCAGTACATCATACTGAAGTTCTCCCTTACCATATAATTTATAACCTACATTTTTATTATAGGTATTCTCCAGCTTTGTAAGCGGGTTGAATATTTCGGAAAGCAGCAGGTTGCTGTAACCGAAGGTGCCGGCTGTGTTAGGCACCGTATTATATTTGGAAACGGTAGGATCGAAGTTAAGTGCGCTTCCCAGGATACTATTGAATGAATTTTCCTGGATACCTTTTCCATCCAATATCACCGCAGTGGTGTTGAAGATGAATCTTAATTTAGGACTGAGCAGGAAACTCAGGTTAGAGGTAAGATTACCGCGGGTGAAAAGTGATTTATCATTTCACCTCCTACTATACCACCCTGGCTAAGCCAGCCTGCAGAAAGGAAATAATTCATTTTATCATTACCACCTCTTGCAGAAACGGAGTAGTTCTGAACGCTGGCAGTTTTAAAAACTTCATTTTGCCAGTTGGTACCAACACCCAGCACGCTGAGGTCGGGGAAGATCACATTACCGCCTGCGGTAGTGCTTCCTTCGTTGATCATGGCACCGTATTCAGTGGCATTTAAAACGCCTACTGTGTTGATCACTTGTTGAAAACCTACATTGCTATTGAAACTGATCTCTGTCTTCTGGTTCTTCCGACCGGCTTTGGTGGTAACCACGATCACCCCATTACCCCCTTTCACCCCATAGATAGCGGTGGTGGCTGCATCTTTCAGCAGGTTCACTGATTCCACATCAGCAGGGTTAATAGAATTGAAATCGGTCAGTGTTTGCGGAACTCCATCAATTATCACCAATGGATCGGTACCAGAGAAAGAAGGGATACCGCGTATAAGCACGGTTGGTTTGGCACCAGGTGTACCGCTGTTTACTACCACTACCCCGGAGGCGCGTCCCTGAAGTACTTCTTCCACCCTTGCAGGTTTCAGTTTCTCAACATCAGCGCTTTTAATGGTAGCGATGGCTCCGGAGACCTTGGTGATCTTTTGGGTTCCATACCCTACTACCACTACGTCAGATAGAGTAACTGTAGCGCTTTCTTCCATTTGAACGGTTAGGGAAGCCTTCAGATCTTTTACTGTGATCTCTACCGGTTTAAGCCCGGTATAACTGATCATCAGCACTGAACCTGCAGCTGGCACATTGATGGAGAAATGACCCATGGCATCTGTCTGGGCAACTGTTTTGGTCCCTTTTAACTGAATAGTAGCTCCTGTTAGCGGTTCACCAGTAGTTTTGTTGGTTACCGTACCGGAGACCGGTAGCTGCTGGCCAAGGACCGACTGAAAGAAAACAGCGGCCAGCAAGCATAGGCTTAGCAATGCAATTTTTTGTTTCATATAGCAAGTTGATTTAGCAGAAAGGCTTTTTAAAAGCCAAGCGAATTTATGTTACTAACCACCGTTTGCCCAATTTATGCCTACAACATGACTACATCATAAAAAGGCAACTGATTGATTATTCATTAATTATACTACATCATTCCTACAACAAACTAAATTTCCTACTTTCACAATCGATCAAACTGTCTTCAATGAAGAAGTTATTTTACCTCTTGTTGGTTTTTCCCTTGCTAAGCTCCGCTCAGAATACCATTGGTTTGCCGGATGTTATCAACTATGCCAAAAAAACTTACGGAGCCGGACTTCAGACCTGGGATATAACCCAGGATGCCAGAGGTATTGTTTACATGGCGAATAACGAAGGGCTTTTAAGTTATGATGGCCAGTACTGGAACCTATACCCTTTACCTAACAGGACAATAGTTCGTTCGGTTCGCGTATCCCCGGATAATCGCATTTATACCGGCGGGCAGGATGAGATCGGATTTTTTACGCCCGCTTCGAATAACGCACTTGAATACAGATCGCTGACCGCATTGATACCCGCCAGGGACCGTTCGTTCGGGGATGTCTGGGATATCTGTATCTATGGAAAAGCGGTATGGTTTCGTACCCAGAACCGGATCTTCCGTTATACGGATAATACTATTTCTGTTTATACATCGCCTGCGGAATGGTCTTTCCTGGGGGTTTGCGGCGACCGGCTTTATGCGCATGATTTCAGGGAAGGACTATTACAATTCACCGGAAATGTATGGGCACCTGTAAAACAGGCTAAAACCCTGCCTGCTGAACCAGTGACAGCAATTTTGGCATTAGGTAATGACAGTTCCTTAGTGACCACCCTGAAGGCTGGGGTATTTGTTTTAACCAGTCAGGGTTTGCAGCCACTTCATTCACCAGCCCTTCAGATAATACAGTCGGAGAGAATATATGCGGCCACCATGATAGGCAAGAACTGGATAGCCCTGGCTACGAACAGCAATGGGGTGCAGATCGTAGATACTAAAGGAGAACTTATACAGAAATTCAGCCGATCGGAAGGATTGCAGAATAATAATGTCTTAAGCATCTATCTTGACCGACAGGAAAATCTCTGGCTGGGACTGGATAATGGCATCGACTTCATTGCCTATAACAGCGCTATCAAAAAGATCAGTCCTTACTCGCAGGAAGGTTCAGGATATACGGCCATCATACATGATAATCTTTTGTATACCGGAACATCTGCCGGACTTTATTCGGTACCCTTACAATCCCTTCCGGATCTTAGTTTCAGTAAAGGGGCTTTTTCACCGGTAACAAATACTACCGGGCAGGTTTGGGGACTGGCCAACATCAATGACCAGTTATTACTGGGTCATCATGAAGGCGCTTTTATTGTTTCAGGCAATACAGCCCGGCCTCTTTACAATCCAGGTAAAGGAGTATGGAATTTTGTGCCTTCATCCACTGTATATCCAACAACCATGATGATCAGCGGTACCTACCGGGGGCTGAGTTTTTTTAATTATACCGGTGATCATTTTACAGAAGGTGGCTCAGTTCAGGGTCTTGATGAATCCTGCCGTTTTGTGGCTATTGACCAGCAGGGAACGATCTGGGTCTCCCACCCCTATCATGGCGTGTATAAGGTAAGCAAGGACGTGAATGGAAAATACCAGCATCATCTTTATACTGCGGCCGATGGACTGCCCTCCACCCTGAATAATCATGTATATAAGATCAATAACGAGGTGCTGGTTGCCACTGAAAAAGGAGTTTATACTTATGATGCGGCCAAAGACCGTTTTTCACCTTCCGCTTTTTACCAGGAATTGCTGGGCCAAAAAAGTATTCGATATCTCTGTGAAGACAATGAAGGGAATATCTGGTTCATACATGAGAAGCAACTCGCGGTGCTGGATCGAAGTGGTAAAAAGCCAGTCATACTACGATTACCTGAGCTGGATAATAAATTACTGAGTGGCTTTGAATTCATCTATCCCATGAATGCAAGGAATATATTCATTGGCGGGGAGAAAGGTTTTTTCCTGGTGAATTATGAAAAATATAAACAAACCATGCCTGCACTGCAGGCCATGGTAAGAAGCGTAAGGATCTTTAATCGTCGCGACAGTCTATTATTTGGCGGCTACCTTTCGGATAGCAGCAAAGAGAGCAGTGATATACAACATAACTGGGGAAGCCTGCGGATCAATTATGCAGCACCGGTATATGGACAACAGGACAATTTGGAATTCAGTTACCGGCTCAGGGGACTGGATGATAACTGGAGTGAGTGGACCGCTAAAACTGAAAAAGAATACACGCATTTACCAGCAGGTAATTACCATTTTGAAGTTAAGGTCAGGAACCATCCGGGAAATGAATCGGCCCCCGCCATCTTTAGTTTCCGAATACTCCCCCCCTGGTACCAGAGTGTATGGGCCTACCTGGTCTATTTGCTGCTAATAGCCATTGGCATATTTTATCTCTATAAATGGCAGGTAAAAAAATTCAAGCTTCAGCAGGAGAAATATGAAAAAGAGCAGACACAGTTGCAATATCTGCACCAATTGGAGATCAATAAAGCGGAAAACGAATTAGTAGCGCTGCGAAATGAAAAATTGCAGGCCGAAGTGGATTTTAAGAATTCGGAGCTGGCCACCAATGCCATGCACCTGGTGCAGAAAAGCGAGTTAATGGCAAAGCTCCGGAGTGAACTTAACCACCTGATGAAAGCGCTGGACAATGAAAAAGCCCAGTCTGAGATCAAAAAAATGGTAAAAGTTTTAGGAGAGGATGAGAAAATGGATAATGACTGGATGCAGTTCACACACCATTTCGACAAGGTGCACAGTGATTTTGTGGTGGTATTAAAAGAAAAATATCCTTCCATTACCGCCAATGAGTTAAAATTATCTGCCTACCTGCGCATGAACCTTTCCACCAAGGAGATCGCAAGGCTGATGAATATTTCTGTCAGAGGAGTGGAGATCAGTCGCTACCGGCTTAGAAAAAAACTGGGAATCAGCTCAGAGATGAACCTGTTTGATTTCTTAATGAGCATAAAGAGTTAGTGGCTTGTGGCTGGAAGCTAGCGGCTAGTGGCTTGTATCAAAAAAACCGCCGGTACTGCCCGCTGCCCTTCCTTATCAGACACTTTAATGGTTTCCTTTCCATTTACCAGCAAACAGCTGCTGCCACCACCATCCAGATTAATGGCTTCCACACAGCCAAGCTCTTTAAATAGCTGCGCCATTTGTGTGAGCGTGGCGCCGCCGGCTATTTTGCTTCTTCCTTCGATCATCAGAATGATAAGCTTGCCCTCTTTTGTATATCCCATGGCCGTGCGGGGATGTTTATCGTTGATCGCTTTGTTTGCGAATTTGATCTCTTCATTGTTTGTCACTTTGATCTCACCGTTCTGCAAAAGCACCGGACCACCTCCAACTGCTGTTTGCATTTTCCATTTTTCCAAACCCCATTCTTTGCTCCTGAAATAGTAAGCATGCGGCATTTTCTTAACGGAATCTTTAACGGGTGGAATGGGATATTGCGATGCCATGGCAAACTTCCAACTGGAATCAGTATATAGCCAGGCAATATCGGCTTCGCGTTTTTTATTTATTCCCAATGCACTGCCAAGAGCATGACGGTAAGTGAAAGTATCTTTCCCACGACCAGCGATGTTTTCCTGGTTAAATGCTACCAGTTTCCCATCCTTTATAACCGCATTCAAACTCCTGTTCGTTTCATAAGAAAAAAAAGTGCAGTTCACTACAGCCAGCGGTCTATTATTCCTTTCATAGAATTCAGATGGCTTCAGCCTGCGGTCATGGGAAGTATCTGTCAGGAATTCCAGTTTCTTATCCTTAAGATCAGCTATCAAATAATAAGCGCGAAATGGAGAAGTATCAATGGGATTATCAGTGAAGTAAACATGTACGCTGGATGGTAAGGGGCCGAATGAGGAGTCGACATTCTTCCATTGCGCGGTTGCTATTATGTTGATCAGTAGTAAAGGGAGAATTAGTGATCGCTTCATGTTAGAATTTGATTAGGGATCAGGGATTAGAGATTAGGGGAACCGATTACAAGAAAGATGCAATAATAAAATGTGGTATAGTAATTCAACAATGAAAAGCTGAGAATCTAAATGATTACCCCATAACTAATCGCAAATCCCTAATCTCTAATCTCTCATCTTCTTCACATGTCTCTCACTATGATAACTAGACCTCACCAATGGTCCGCTTTCCACATAATCAATTCCCAGTGCCAGCCCTATCTCCTTATATTCCGCGAATTCATCGGGATGAACGAATCTTACAACGGGTAAATGTTTTTTAGTAGGCTGAAGGTACTGGCCGATAGTGACCACGTCGCAACCATTATCATTAAGATCGGTAAGGGTTTGAATCACCTCTTCCCTTGTCTCTCCAAGACCCAGCATAATTCCACTCTTGGTACGCATGCCGCCCTGTTTTAGGGTACGGATCACTTCCATGCTTCTCCAGTACCGGGCCTGTATTCGCACCTGTTTGGTCAATCGCTCTACGGTCTCAATATTATGAGAGACCACCTCCGGAAATGCATCGATGATGCGTTGTATATTGTCTTTATCCCCTTTGAAATCAGGGATCAGTGTTTCGAGTGTGGTGTTTGGATTCAGCGTCTTTACTGCCCTGATCGTATTCTGCCAGATGATGGAACCCCCATCCTTTAATTCATCGCGATCTACAGAAGTGATCACTGCATGTTTTACTTTCATCAGGTGAATAGCTTCGGCCACCCGCTGTGGTTCATCAAAATCAACGGCTTCAGGTCGACCAGTGGCCACCGCGCAGAATCCGCAGCTTCTTGTACAGGTATTTCCCAGGATCATGAAAGTAGCTGTTCCTTCACCCCAGCATTCACCCATATTGGGGCAGTTACCGCTTTCGCAGATCGTATGTAGTTTGTAATTGTCAACCAGTCCCCTGACATGCTTATAACTTTCTCCAATGGGAAGCTTTACACGTAACCAGTCTGGTTTTTTGGGTCGGCCTTCATTCTCTATTACTGCGGGGTCGGTCATGGCGGCAAAATTAAGGTCATTATTTACGCCTGCCAAACATCAGGGCGATATAGCCCTGGAAGTAAAGATTTTTTTCTTTTTGCGCAACCATGATAGGGATCTTAGAGCCAAAGAATTCAACGCTGATGCCTGCTTCCAGGGCTTTCACCGACTCGTTGAAGCGGCCATAATCAAAACGCAAGGCTGCTTTTACAAAAGCCCCCGGTTTCATGGATAATTCATTCCAGCCTTTTCCAATACCAGTACCTCCGATGATTCCTGTTCCAAGGAACTGGGCGCTGTCGGCAACTGAGTATTTAATGGTCTTGCCATTGGTAAATGCCGGATCATTTACATCAATATAATAGGGGCGCAGCAAGCCCAGGATCAGTCCTCCATTATAAATGGCTGAAACCGCCACACCATTCTTATTTCCTTTCTGGCCTAATATATATTGCTGACCGAAACCTAATGCCAGCTGGTAGAAATAATTCTGCTTGGCATAGATAAATGGATTACCAAGGAATAAGGCGTCAGTATTTGATTTTTCTTCTTTGGGATGTTTGATCTCAGTGAAATCGATCCGATAGGTGTTGGTCCTGCGATTGGTCTTCATTTGTCCCAATTCATAGAATATGCCATACCCATTCGTTCTGCCCTGTACACCAAAAATGCTTTGCTTATGGTAGATCAAAACACCCTCCTCAGATTGTTTGATCATTTCCTTCACTTTTTTCTGCCTGGCTTCCTTCTTGTCGCTTATCTTTTTTGGGGCCTGGGCCAGGATGCCGCCGGCAAACAAAAAAAATGACAGGATCATCAAACTTACGTGCTTCACTATAAAGGTTTTATCTGTGGTTCAACTATGAATTTCCGCCCTTGACTATATAACGTAAATTTAGGGCAAATTATTCATAATGACCTCTACTGTAGTTTATGAAGGCGGACTCCGAACCACAAATACTCACCTCAAAAGCGGTTCCAGTTTTGAGACCGATGCCCCTGTGGACAACCATGGCAAGGGCGACCGTTTCTCCCCTACCGACCTGCTGGCCACCAGCCTGGCTAATTGCATGGTGACTACTATGGCCATTAAAGCCAATAGCATGGATTATGATATCCCGGGCATCCGGATCGAGGTGCTGAAGATCATGCGTTCCGATCCCCGCAGGGTGGCTGGCATCGAACTCAAGGTGCATATACCGGAGACACTTGACCATATTTCTGAAAAAGACAGGACCATTTTGAAAAACACCGGTCTTACCTGCCCTGTACAACGTAGCCTGCATCCGGATGTGGAAGTGAAGGTGGATTGGGGCGTATGGAGCTAGCAGCTAGAAGCTAGCTCCAAGTATTTTCCTTCCTATGCCACAATCCAGACATTTTCGCAGGTCGCAATAAGATGTTTTTAGCTCAAGCAGTGCCTGGCTATCAAAGGCATTTTTGGAAATAATTCCAAGGGAATTAAATTTTCGAATGATGCGGTTGTTTTCAGGAGCCAATTGTTTCAGCCAATGGATCGCTTTTTCTTTGACTGGCTGGTCATTTAAATGCTGCCCATAGGTAAACAGCATCAGGCAAACCGTATTCATTACCAGGTTATCGATCATCGACTCCCCCATTCTCTTGATCCTGAAATTGGATAGTTCATCCAGCCTGTAGTGATAATGCCAGTGGTCATTAGCTACTATATCAAGATCCTTTTTAAGGTTGTCAAGATCATTTGCCTCCAGCCAGCCGGCAAAAATATTTTCCTGCTGGTGCATCAGCATAGCGAGCTGCGCCAATCGGATCGTGGGAAAATTTCCTGGTCGCATTCGCAGGAAATGGACCGGCATCAGGATGGGTCGAAGTTTGTATTTCTCCCGCTGGTAACGATATTCTTTTTGTAATAAAATTGAATACCCCTCTTTATAACGGCCATTTAATAATCCTGCCTGCCCAAGCAAAATAGCCTCCAATTGTATGATATTAGATCGATGCTTCCAGATGATATTGATCGGCACCGATCTTGCCATCGCTTCAAATGCATCGGCATTTACCGGGTTTCCAAAATTTCTGGCGATCATCCACCAGCAGGTTTCCTCCCAATGAAACAGATTCTGTAAAAGCATTTCCTTTACACGCGCTGTCTTTCTTTGCCAGCGTTCGACAAGGATCCTTTCCTTCCAACCCTGCCAATGCAAATTATCTACCAGGCCAAGAGAAGACTGGCAGGGAATAAAACTATCCAGGTTCATCCACTGTTCATATTGGGCTAATAATATTTTGGAAACACGGGGAGCCATTTCAAGTATAGATATACTTTTAATACCCTTTTGCGAAATACTGATCGATGGTTTATTCTGCCATACTACATGAAGAATAACATTACGGTAATTTTCATCATCTCCATGTCCATGCTTATCCCAATCGTCCGGATAAATATGCAGTTCCACCGAACCCACCCAAACTGTTCCATTGATCCTGATCCTTGCATCCAGGAAATCGGGTCCCTGATTAACATTCAACTTTCCCGGATCTATGATCTCAATATGCTCCGACCGATCCGTCTGCAGAAAATTTTTATTGAAATGCCCGGCTCCCCAAATAAACTGTAACAATCGCTCATTCATCAGCTATCCTTTTCACGAAGGAAAGATAGTTGGGAAAAGAGACAGGGGCAATACCACGTTTGTGGGTTTTTAAGGTGAATTAGGGTGAATGCCAGCCTGCGGTAAGCAGTGTCAAGCAAATAGCTAGCAGCTAGAGGCTAATAGCTTGTATCTCCCTAACCACTCTGCTCACCGGAAGTCCCATTACATTATAAAAATCTCCTTTGATAGATCTGATGCCTACCACTCCTATCCACTCCTGGATGGCATAGGCGCCGGCCTTATCATAGGGTTTGTATTTGTCTACGTAGAATTCAATTTGTTTTTCCGTGAGATCATGAAATTCCACTTCCGTAGTATCGGCGAATGAAATTTCTTTATCTCCCTGCAGGATCACCACGCCCGTTATCACTTTATGCTTTTCACCGGCCAATGCAAGCAGCATACTCACCGCATCTTCCCTGTGCACCGGTTTGCCAAGAATATTCTGGTCACCCAATACCACAATAGTATCTGCCGCTACTATGATCTCCTCTATTCCTGTTTCAGCCTGTACCGCTTTGGCTTTTTCCCTGGCAATATATACGGCCACTTCTTCGGGCGGCATACCCGGGGGAAACCATTCACTGGTATTACTCACTTTCACTTCAAATGGTATCTCGGCCCATTCCAGCAATTGTTTCCTTCGGGGTGAGGCCGAAGCAAGGATGATCTTCTTCATAAGTAAAAATAAAAAAATGCCATTGACAGGATCCCTGTCAGCATCACGAATTTGGTCCAGTTGCTTAAGCGGTGGTATTGCGCTGTATTCAGTGGTTTACTTAACTGCATGAGAATATGAATAAGCGGAGCTACCACCAGGACCAGGCTATAAACGATCAATCCCCACCACCTGAACTGCATCACATAGAATTGCAAAACGATCAGGAGACCCAGCAGGATGATGATCCATATAATGCTGTAAAGTTTGGCCGCATTCACTCCCCAAACAATGGGCAGGGTGCGGCAACCATATTTCTGGTCGCCTGGAATATCTTCCAGGTCCTTCACTGCTTCTCGTATCAACGAAATAATAAAAGCAAAGCCGGCATAGAGAAAACTGATCCTGAAAAAAGGTGCATGGGCCACCCCATTGGAACCCGTAGCATCGGCCAGGCTCAACTTGGAAAAAAATATGATTAGAATGGTCCAGGCTGTAAGCAGGGAGATCACAAAATTTCCAAACAATAACCCTTTTTTAAAATTGGTGGAATAAAACCATAACAATACTACACAACCCGCATTGGCCAGTATCAAATACCATTTATGGGCAAAGGGAAGGGCCAGCACCGTTAAGATCACACCTGTCGTACTTAGCATAAAATGCCAGGCGATTGCCCAGCGCCGGTGAATATGCCTGTCTACCACCATTCTTTCCGGCTTATTCACCTCATCGATATTTATATCGAAATAGTCATTTATGATATATCCTGCTGCCGCGATAAACATGGAAGCGAACATCAATAACAGGAAATGCAAGAGGTCATTTTCGGGAATAGTTCCTTTATACAGGGGATGGTAAATGCAAAACTGGAAAAGCAACTGAGCAAGGGCAATGAACAGCAGGTTGGGCAGCCGAACCAGTTTTAAGAATGCCGCGATCAACCTCATTTATAAAATTTCAGGTAAGATAATCAAAATGAACTAGGCAGAAGGAACCGAGCTATCCTCATTCCAGTCACCTCTCAGCTTCATTACTTTTTCAATCACATCCCTTACACAGCCTTCGCCTCCGTTCCTGGGAGAAATATAACTGCAAATGCTCCTGATCTCCGGAACGGCATCGGCAGGACAAACAGGAAGTCCTACCAGTTTCAATGCCTGAAGGTCGGGTATATCATCACCCATAAAAAGAACTTCCTCCAGTTTTAATCCATTTTCTTTCATGTAGGCCTCCACGGCAGCGGCCTTATCTCTCACGCCCATTTCCACCTCAGTGATGCCAAGGCTGCTCAAACGTGTCAGGAGTTGTGGCGCATTCGCACCTGAAATGATCTTTATACGATACCCTTTCTTTATCGCCAGTTGAAGCGCGTATCCATCCCTTACACTCATTCTTCTTGCCTGCAGGCCATTTTCCAGTACAAGAACGGTACCGTCAGTAAGTACACCGTCGATATCGAGGATAAAACTGGTAACAGGTTTAAAGGAGGCGAGGATATTCATTATTTCTGATTGTCTCTCCATTCATATACCCAGGCACTCTGGATCATTTCGAGATGCCCTTCATTCGATTCTTCTCTTTTACCTTCAAAGCCGGGGATCTGCAGGATCCATTCCAGCAGTTCAGTAAAACGAATGCGATAGATCTTTCCTTCATTGAATTCATCACCGAATCGCTCGTATAATTTCAACGCGATATCCTCATGATCGTTCCAGTGAATAGGCGGTTCAAATGTGTTCATACAATAAACTTTTTATTCTCCCAGGAATTGGGTTTGGTCAGGAATCGTCACTTCGATCAATCCTCCTCCTTCGTTCAACAATGATTGGCAACCCAGTCTTGAATTCAGGCGTGGGTTCACGGCACGGTCAATAAAATCTTCTTCCCGGTCGCTTAACTCTTCCAGATACTCCATTCCCTTTTCTACATAGAGGTGACAGGTAGTGCAGGCGCAAACGCCTCCGCAATTATGATGAAGTTCGATATCATTCTTAAGGGCCAGTTCAAGCAGACTCTGGCCATCTTCCACGTTCTCCAGGGTAATGGGTTCAAGGTCCTTTTGCTCAAAATTAAATTTGACGGTATACATTCCTTTCAGGCTTTTACGCCGCAAAATTAACGGTAAATGAAGCAACAGCCTTACTGAATTGGGAAATGTTAGCTTATTGATCAACCTTCCTGTATACTCTCGGTCATTACCAGGTAAATATTCTTCAGTTGCGGATGGTCTTTCAGCAGTTCAAGGTGCTTTTTGATGGTCTCACCGTCATGACGGGCAGCCGGTCCTGTCTGGCTGTTGGCGGGCGACAACTCTCCCACCCTTTGCGCGGTCTCTTTTATCAATGGCAATAACTGCGAAAAATCCAGTCCTTCTTTTTTGCAATAATCCTCTGAAAGCTTGTATAAATGATTGGCAAAATTGCTTACCACCACGGCTGCCACATGCAGTTTGGCCCTGCCCTCATCACCTGCCTGTTTTACCTTGATCCTTGAAATGGAATGAGCCAGGGCCTCCAGCGTTTTTTTTGTCAGTTCATCCGAACCATCATAAAAGACCGGAATATCCGGAAGATTGGTCATTTCCTTCCGAAGGCTTTGAAGGGGATAAAAAACACCCGCGTGTTCACTGATCGGCCTTAGTACTTCCATTGGAACGGATGCAGCAGTATGAGCAACAATTTTGCCCGGAAGCCTGATCTCAGCCGCCAGTTCAGAAATGGCAGCATCGGATACTGCGATCAGATACAGATCTGCCTTTAAAGTAATGGGACTGGTATAATTGGTAGATACCGTGTTCCATTCATAGGCAAGCGCACTCGCCATTTTTGAATTCCTTCCAACTACCTGCACGATATGATGCCCTGCTGCCCTGAATTTCCTTCCAAGAACAGTAGCTACATTTCCGGTTCCAATAATGACTATATCCATGATGGGTTGTTATTTTTGTGATAATGAAGTTTTCTCAGCGGCTGGCCTTATCCTATATACGTGCAAAATTCACCCTTTGGGCGACCATCTCCAAAAAGAAGGCTGCGGAAAGGGCATTTGAGCTGTTTTGCACCCCTCAAAAAAGGAATAAAAAGGCCCTGCCCGCTGTTTTCAAGGAAGCGGAGGAGCTGGCATTCTCCCTGGATGGGACAAGGATCAGGGGCTGGCGATGGAATAAAGGGGGTGACCGGAAATTCCTGATACTTCATGGATTTGAATCCAGCGTGGTCAATTTTGACCGGTATATAAAGCCCGCCATACGAAAAGGCATGGAAGTGCTGGCTTTTGATGCGCCCGCGCATGGAAGAAGCGGTGGAAAGACCATCACCATTCCTCTTTACAGCAAGCTTATAAAAAAAATAAATAAAGACCTGGGACCTGTCGATAGTTATATGTCCCATTCATTCGGGGGTTTGGCTTTATGTGTTGCATTGGAAGACATCAACCACGATGAGAAGAACAGGATCGTATTGATTGCGCCTGCTACGGAGACCACAACTGCTATTGATGGATTTTTTTCATTCTTGAAACTGGATCCTTCGCTTCGACCAGCATTTGATAAGGTCATCATTAAAAAAGGAGGTGTTAGCCCGGCCTGGTACTCGGTACCCAGGGCCATGAAACATATCAAGGCAAAAGTGCTTTGGGTACATGATGAAGACGATGAGACCACTCCCCTGAAAGATGTAAAACCTGTGATTGAACAGCACAAAAGCAATATAGAATTTTTGATCACAAAAGGGTTAGGACATCGAAGGATCTATAACGACAATAATGTTCGAAAAAGAATTGGAGAATTTATCTGACCATGGAAAAAAAGACGATTCATTACCTGGCACTGGGCGATTCCTATACGATCGGGGAAGCTGTTCCGGCAGCGCATAATTTTCCTAACCTCCTTTTCCAAATGGCCAATGAGGAAGGTATTGCCATGGAAAAGCCCCGGATCATTGCCACCACAGGCTGGACCACCGATGAATTGATGAAAGGGATCGAAATAGCTGATGAAGAAACTCCCATTGGGCAAGACCATGACCTGGTAAGCCTTCTGGCAGGAGTGAATGATCAATACCGCGGAAGGCCATTGGAAGAATATAAAGAAAACTTCAGGTCATTAGTGCAGAAAGCGCTTGAATTTGCCGGAGGGAACAAGGAAAAACTGGTCATTCTATCCATACCGGATTGGGGGGTTACGCCATTTGCGGAAGGTCGCAACCGGCAACAGATATCGAAGGGAATAGATGCCTTCAATGAAGCTGCGGAATCCATCGCAAAAAACGAGCAGATACATTATATATATATAACAGATTGGACCCGCGAAGCCGCTACCAGGCCTGAGCTGCTTGCCTCCGATGGTTTACACCCCTCTGCACTTGAATATGAGCGCTGGAGCCGCGAAATACTGCGTTATCTGAAAAAACTTTAAAATTTTTTCAACCCCTGTTTTCTCCTATGAAAACCAGTGCTTTTAAAGCCGGTTAAACGTTTACAAATGCCCCGTTCCTGAAAAATTTATTATTCTTGCCCTAACTTGCAGCCGCTTAAAGCGGTTTTGTTTTAATACTGTAAATACAAAAATGGCCAAGAATCTTTTAATAGTGGAGAGCCCGGCGAAAGCAAAAACCATCGAAAAGATCCTGGGAAAGGACTTCCAGGTAAAGAGCTGTTTTGGGCATATCCGGGACCTTGCCAAGGCGGATATGGGCATAGACGTAGAGAATAAATTCCAGCCTAATTACATCGTTCCGGCGGACAAGGAAAAAGTGGTTAAAGAATTAAGGTCACTGGCAGGAAAATCCGAAGAAGTTTGGCTTGCAACGGATGAGGACCGTGAAGGGGAAGCTATTTCCTGGCATCTATGCGAGGTGTTGGGCCTGGATCCGAAGACCACCAAGCGTATTGTTTTTCACGAGATCACTAAATCGGCTATTCTGAGCGCGGTAGAGAATCCCCGCAAAGTAGATATGAACCTGGTGATGGCCCAGCAGGCCCGCCGGGTACTGGACCGTATCGTAGGGTTTGAGTTAAGCCCTGTACTCTGGAGAAAAATGGCCATGCGTAATAATCTCAGCGCAGGTCGTGTGCAGAGTGTTGCCGTTCGACTGATCGTTGAAAGGGAAAGGGAAATAAATGCCTTCAATTCTATCAGCGCCTATAAGGTGGAAGCTTTTTTCACTGCCAAAGACATCGGTGGAAAAGCAGTTACATTCAGCGCAGAAGGAAAAAAACAACCGAAAGCAGATGACGCGGAAACATTCCTGAGATCATGCATTGGCGCAGATTATAAGGTAACCGATATCCAGGTAAAGCCCGGGAAAAGATCCCCTGCTCCCCCATTCACCACCTCTACCCTGCAGCAGGAAGCCAGCAGGAAATTAGGATATGGTGTATCGCGTACCATGCAGATCGCGCAGCGTTTGTATGAGAATGGATATATCACCTATATGCGTACCGATAGTGTGAACCTGAGCAATACGGCATTGGGTGATATCACCAATACGGTGAAAAGCATGTACGGAGAAGAATACCACCAGTTCCGACGTTATAAGAATAAAAATGAATCGGCCCAGGAAGCGCACGAAGCGATCCGCCCCACTTTCATGAACAATGCTTCTATTCCGGAAGCGGAATGGGCAAGACTTTATGAACTGATCTGGAAAAGAACCATGGCCAGCCAGATGGCCGATGCGGAACTTGAAAAGACCACCGCAAAGATTTCCATCTCCACCAATAAAGAAGAATTAAGCGCTACCGGCGAGGTATTGAAATTTGATGGATTCCTGAAAGTATACCGGGAAGATAAAGATGATGATGAACTGGAAGAAGAAGCGAATGAAGGCATGTTGCCTCCGCTTACCGTGGGCCAGGACCTTCCGTTGAAGGAAATGAAAGCCACCGAAAGATTCAGTCGTCCCCCTGCAAGATATACCGAAGCCTCATTGGTAAAAAAACTGGAAGAACTTGGTATAGGAAGACCATCTACCTACGCCCCTACTATTTCTACCGTATTGAAAAGAGGTTATGTAGAAAAAAGGGACAAAGAAGGTATGCAGCGGAATTTTACCGTTTTCTCTCTGAAGAATGATAAAGTGAACCAGGAAATAAGTGTGGAGAATACAGGTGCGGAGAAATCCAAACTGTTCCCTTCCGACCTGGGACTGGTAGTAACTGATTTCCTGATCCAGTATTTTGATGATATCATGGATTATGGATTTACAGCCCGTATAGAGGGAGAGTTTGATGAGGTGGCAGAGGGGAAATTAAAATGGAACTCCATGATCCTGGATTTCTACAGTCCTTTTAAAAAGGATGTGGAAAAAACCATTGAAACAGCGGAAAGGATCAAAGGTGAAAGAATACTGGGCGCTGATCCTGATTCAGGTAAACCTGTGATCGCAAGGATGGGCCGTTATGGCGCCATGATACAGATCGGGAATGCTGATGAGAATGATAAACCAAGGTTTGCAAAGATCCCAACCGGCCAGAGTATCGAGACCATCAGCTATGAAGATGCGATGAAATTATTCGCACAACAGGGTACTTTGGGACAATACGAGGACCGTGATGTATCTGTAGGTGTTGGTAGATTTGGACCTTATGTGAAATGGGGAGATGAATATGTGTCTATTCCAAAAGGAACGGACCTGGGCCAGGTGGATTTTGATAAAGCAGTAGGCTATATCAAAATAAAACAGGTGGCCGATGCGCCTGTAGGAACCTATGACGGAAAGAATGTGACGAAAGGAAAAGGAAGGTTTGGCCCTTATATCAAATGGGATGGCATGTTCATTAATGTACCAAGGCGTTACAATTTCGATAAGCTTACCCAGGAAGAAATGGATGAGTTGATCGATGCCAAAGTTAAGAAGGAGGCGAACAGGTATATACAACGCTGGGCCGATGAGAATATCTCTGTTGAAAATGCACGCTGGGGTCCGGTGATCAAATTTGGAAAGAAGATCGTACGTATGCCTAAAAAAGCGGACGATACAAAATATACAGCGGAGGATGCGGCTGAGTTTACGCTGGAGCAGGTGAAAGGATTTATTGAAGCCGAAATACCCGGAGCATTTACTAAAAAATCCAGGGCAAAAAAATCAGCTACGAAGAAAGCGGCACCGAAGAAGGCGGCTGTGAAGAAAAAGGCAGCGCCGAAGAAGAAGAAATAATAGTAGAACAGCCGGACACGAATTACACGAATGGCACGAAAAACAGCCAATTTCACTAATGGCTGCCCGCCTGACGGCAGACAGCTATTCACTACTCTCTATTTCTTTCTCCCAACAACCATCCAATCCCAGGGTTTTGGTTCCTTCAGCCATTTGGGAACTTTATGAAATTCGGTAGACCAATCGTATTCAATTTTTTCAAACCGAAGCTCCGTGAATCCTTCCATGTGCAGGAGCAATGATAATTCTTCCTGTAAATAATGTTTATGCGGAACATCATCAATATCTGCATTACCCTGGCGAATATTATTCCATTTCCTGATCGCCTCCTTTGAATTCCTCTCTGCCTTAAAATGTGCCGGATCAATTTTGTATTTATGCTGAAGGATATTTGTCAGCAACCATGATTCCAGAGCGGGTATTGTAAGTATTAAATGCCCGCCTTTTTTAAGGCAACCGTTCAACCCCTTAAAAAATATATCACGGTCTTTTTGCCTGGGGGTCAGGATCGCATTTATGCAGATCCCAACATCACATCGTTTTAATTTTGCCTTTCCCGACATATCTGCCCGGACATATTTGACATTTTTTAAACCGGGGTAAAGATCTTTTGCTATATCAAGGTTTTTCTGTGAGATATCCAGCGCAACCACCTCTTTATAAACAGGGGATAATAGTGGAAGCCATTTCCCAACAGCACAGCCTATATCAATCACTGATTTTTCAGCAGATGCTAATTTAAGTATTGCTTTAGTAATGTGTTTTTTTTGGTCATTTTTACGCACATCAAAGATCTCATCTTCGTAAGAATGCGCCATTCGCTCCCAATATTCCCTTTTCATTGGTACTTATTTTACACAATGTACAATTTGGAATGCTTTTCGCCATGGTGATAGTTAAGTGAACAGAGATTTCCTTTCGACTTTTTCTACACTAATCCGTGAGGGCAAGAACAGCAAAACTTGCCAGCCAATGTTCACCCCCATATTCACCACTAACCACATGAGGAAGTGCAGAAGCCAGATGATCATAAGCAGACTTCATCAGCAATTTTTTCCTTGGATCATTTGCGGGAAGCATTTTCGCAAGATTATTCATACACCAGGCCCTGCTAAAACAAAGTCCATCCAAATGCACGATCTGAAGATCTGTTCTGTCAGACACAACGGGCAATACTGAAAGATGCTTCAGCGAAGGCAGGCTTACAAACTGATCGAACCATGGTTTAAATTCTTTAGGCGAAAGTACCATTCGCATCAGGTCAGCCTCTTCCAGCGTAGGCGATAAAAAATCGGATCCATTGGGTTCCCAGCTGGCAGGAGAATTCTTATCCGTTAAAAATAGTGAACGGGAAGATCGCAGGATAGCAGATTCAAGATCTTTGTCACCGGCAGCCCGGGCGTATTGAAGCGCGAAGACCAGTCCGAAAGCAGTATTAGGATGTACCCCCGTGCGATTGGGATAGGTTTGCTTGGGAAGAAAAGCCTTCCAAAGGCTAACGATCTTTTGCGTAAGCGGTTGAAGCGCTTGTTTCCATTTCCGGGCATCGGCATCATTCCAATCACTTAATTCTTCATCTATTTTCAATATCCATGCCCAGCCATAGGTCCTCTCCCAGGAGGATGTCATAGGAATATCAAAATACCTGAGTTCACCCTTGATATTTTCTATTGTCAGCGAATGATCCAGTGCTTTTCGGATGGCAGCGGCTTCCGGTAACTGGGGAAAATTTTTCAACAGTCGCATCAGCATCCAATGGCCATGAACAGAGGAATGCCAATCGAAACAACCATAAAAAGCAGGGTGCAGTACTGAAGGCAGCAGTACATGGTCGCTGTCGTTCACCGATGTATGGTTTGTCTTGTTAGGGAACTCTTTATCGATACATTTTAAAGGTAATGATGCCAGGTGGGACGCCCCTTTCAGGGTGAGGTGAAAGCCCATGCCATCGGCATTGATATCAAATAATTTTTCCGTTTGCGCGGAACTGAGAAGGGCGAAATGCAGGAAAATGGCAAGCGTACATTGTTTCATACTTCAAACTTAAGGATTTGGAATGTATGAAACGGAATGAGTGGTCCTGTTCCACTTATTCCCGTCTGTGGAAAAGTTTAACTATTTCGTTTCCTTCCTAATAGAGATATTTGAATGGATGGAACCTGTGGAAAATAATAAAGAAATATCAGCCCTGTTTACGCTGATCGATGATCCGGATGAGGAAGTGTTTGGATTGGTGAGCAATAAGATCGTTGACTATGGCACCACTATCATTCCCAACCTGGAACATTTATGGGAGACTACCATAGACCAGGAAGTACAGAACCGTATTGAACTCCTGATCCATCGTTTGCATTTCACTGATCTTACAGAGGACTTTCGCCAATGGGGATTGTCGGGTCATCATGACCTGATGCTTGGCGCCATGCTGATCGGAAAATTTCAATACCCTGATCTTTCCACTACTTCGGCCCTGCAGGAAATTGAAAAAGTGCGTCGTAACATCTGGCTGGAGCTGAATAATTACCTGACCCCGCTGGAGCAGATCAATATCGTGACCAGTATTCTGTACAGCTATTACGGACTGAAAGGAACAGAGACCAACTATAAAGAACCCAACGAATTCCTGCTTCATAAAACACTGGAGGCAAAAAGAGGCAACCAGGTAAGCAATGCGTTGTTATACCTGGTATTGGCTGAATTACTGGATATACCAGTAAGGGCCATCAATATTCCCAAGCAATTCATTCTCGCGTATTTTAAACCCGGCTATTCTGAAGAAAACCTGGCAGATCCATTTCATAAAGTAGAATTCTTTATTGACCCGACCAATGGCCAGGTGTTCACCCATCATGATGTGGAAAATTATTTCAAACGGATTTCAGTCCCCGTAATTCCTAATTATTTCCAGCCGCTCCGCAATAAGCAGGTGATCCAACTGGTGCTGGAGGAATTCAGCAAATGTTTTGACGGTGAGAAAACAGATCATAAGCGCAAAGAGCTGATGGAGCTTGTTACAATTCTTGATTAATTATAGTTGAGGGTTTAGGGCCTGCCTGCCGCCAGGCAGGTTGAAAGTTTAGAATCTAAGATACTTTACTGATCTAAACCTTCAACGCTCAACTCTAAACCTATTTATGATAACCTGGAACGACTTTGAAAAGATCGACCTGCGGGTAGGTACTATCCTGGAGGCAGTTGAATTCCCTGAGGCGCGAAAGCCTGCTTTTCAACTGCTCATCGATTTTGGAGAGGAATTAGGAAGGAAAAGATCCTCCGCCCAGATCACGGTCCATTATAAACCGGAAGAACTGGTAGGCAGGCAGGTGATCGCGGTTGTCAATTTTCCCGAGAAATCCATTGCGGGTTTTAAAAGCCAATGCCTGGTGCTTGGTGTGTATGATGAGAACAATGCCGTAATTTTACTGGAACCCCAACAACCAGTTAAAAACGGCCGCAAAATTGGCTGACATAAGCCATACATACTATCAATCACCACTTGGCCTGCTCAAGATCTGCGGCACTGATACCTATATCAGTGAGGTGAGTTTTTACGATGCCAGTGAGAAACATGAACATCGGAAAAAGACCTTACCTCCTTTGCTCATTACCTGTATCGAGCAGCTGATCCAATATTTCAATGGAGAAAGAAGGGTCTTTGATCTGCCCCTGAATCAGGAAGGAACGGCTTTCCAGCAATCAGTTTGGTCTGAACTGGTGCAGATCCCTTTTGGAAAAACCATTAGTTATCTCGACCTGGCCCGTCGCACCGGCGACAGCAAGGCCACACGCGCTGTAGCTAATGCAAATGGCAAGAATATTATCGCCATCATTGTTCCCTGCCATCGCGTAATTGGCTCCAAAGGTGACCTGGTTGGTTATGCCGGCGGCATGCGAAGGAAGAAATGGCTGCTGGAGCATGAGGCCAGGATCTGTTATGGAGTACAGACCTTGTTCTGACCCATTCACCTATTCACCCATTGACCTATTAACTTATTCACCTGTTCTTTCCCGCCTTTCACCGACATTATCAATTCTTTGAGTATAAAAGTTTTGCGTGGAGAATAATAGTGATATTTTTGACCACCAAAAATACCGGACATGCCCATTTATCATTTGTTCATAGTTTACCTGATCTCCACCCTGCTGGTATTCCTGCCATCGTTTGGGCTGGCCAAATTATTTGTAAAGGCCGGGGTGCCTGCCTGGAAGGCCTGGGTACCTTTTTATAATACCTGGGTAATGCAGGAACTGGCAAAGCGCCCAAAGCATTGGGTATTCTGGCAGTTCAT
The DNA here is from genome assembly GCA_016720565.1 of Chitinophagaceae bacterium. GTDB lineage: Bacteria > Bacteroidota > Bacteroidia > Chitinophagales > Chitinophagaceae > JJ008. The sequence goes on along the minus strand of JADKKJ010000001.1, from coordinate 637,811 downwards.
ACCGGTGGTGGGATGGTTCATAACGCCGGGTATTTTTATAGAATTCGCCAAAGTATTCGGAAGATTTTCACTGGGTGAACATACGCTGGCAGCATTACTGGCCCCTTTTTATTTCCCCTGGCTGGCCAGCAAACCCGAGGCAAAATATACAGGTGCTGAAGGAGTTAAAAAGCATAAAAAAAGCGGCTGGAGGGAATGGGTGGACGCAGCCATTTTTGCGATCGTAGCTGCCACGCTTATCCGCACATTTGTATTTGAAGCCTATACGATCCCTTCCCCGTCCATGGAGAAGACCCTGCTGGTAAAAGATTTTCTTTTCGTGAGTAAACTCAGTTATGGCCCGCGAATTCCAAACACTCCCTTATCAGTTCCATTTGTTCATAATTACCTTCCATTTGGAAGCAGCCGAAAATCTTACAGCGAACTGATAAAACTGCCCTATACCCGCTGGTTCACCAGTTACCCTAAAAGAGGGGATGTGGTGGTATTCAACTTTCCGCAGGGCGATACCGTGATCAATCTTCCTGACTGGCAATCCAAGCATCCCTATTACCAGTTATGTCGTGAATTGGGTAATGGCGATGTAGATAAAGGCAGGCAACTGGTGCTGGCCGATCCTGAATCTTATCCATTGGCAGTACACCCGGTTGACAAGACCGATAACTATATCAAACGCTGTGTGGCCATTGCGGGCGATACCTTAGAATTAAAAGCCGGAGAACTATTCATCAATGGCAAGAGCAGTCCGATGGCACCTTATGCCCAGATGGATTATATAGTTGAAACGACCCGACCACTTGATGCAGATATAGTGAAAACCGAATACGACCTGGACCTGTTTGACCCTTCCAACCAGATCAAGGGGAATAATATTTATGTGCTGCAACTGACCACAAAGGCCGCTGCAAAAATGAAAGAGAACGGGCTGGTTAAGAGTATGAATTTCCTGGTGGATACAGCCACGGGTACCTACCATGCAGAGTTTGAGAATTATGTTTGGTATAATCATTGGGCTACTGATAAATTCGGTCCTATCTGGATACCCGCTAAAGGAGCCACCCTGAAGCTGGACCAGACCAATTATTTTATTTATGAGCGGGCCATCCGTGTATATGAGAATAATGAATTCTATACCAAAGACGGAAAATTCTACCTCAATGGAAAAGAAGTGACCAGCTATACATTTAAAATGAATTATTACTGGATGATGGGTGATAACCGCCACCAGTCACAGGATAGCCGGTTCTGGGGTTTTGTTCCGGAAGATCATATCGTAGGCAAGGCCTGGATGATCTGGTTCAGCTATGATGGTTCGCCCAGATGGAAGAGATTCTTTAATATCGTTCGTTAATTATTGATTACTCATTATTGATTAATAATTAATAATAATAATCAGCACACATGAAGGAACAAAAACTGGAATTCCATTACGAAGTATATGATGACATCAGTGAACTGAGCCAGGAAGATGCCAGCCTGTTAAGCAAAGCGCGTGAAGTTCTCAATCAGGCCTATGCCCCTTATTCGCATTTTAATGTGGGTGCTGTAGCCAGAATGGCCAATGGAGACGAAGTGAAAGGTACCAACCAGGAAAATGCTTCTTACCCTGTAGGAATCTGTGCAGAAAGGGTTTTGCTGGGAACAGCTGCCAATATGTTCCCGGAAATGGCGATCAGTACCCTGGCTATCAGCTATGGCGGAAAAAATGTGGTCAGCGATCATCCTATCTCTCCCTGTGGCATGTGCCGGCAGGCACTTTCCGAATTTGAGAACAGGGTAAACCAACCTATGCGTGTCATCCTCGGGGGACTTAAAGGAAAGATCTATATCCTTGCCTCTGCCTCGTTATTGTTGCCTTTTGCTTTTACAAAAGAGGAATTGAAGAAATAAAAAAGTTCAAGGTTCCGAGTTCAAGGTTCAACGTTGAACCTTGAACTCGGAACCTTGAACTCGGAACCTTGAACTCGGAACCTTGAACTATTTAACGTAGGCCTTCACATCCTCAGCTGTGATCGTCTTTCCTGAAAGGATCACCAGTCTTTCCACGACGTTTCTCAGTTCGCGAATATTACCCGTCCAGTTATACCCCTGTAATACCTTAATAGCATCTGCATCGATAGGTTTTACGCTTACATTATAATCGGAGCAGATATCTTTCAGGAACTGGTCCACCAGCAGCGGGATATCATCCCTTCTTTCATTCAGGGAAGGAACATGGATGATGATCACACCGAGGCGGTGATATAGATCGAGGCGGAAATTTTTTTGCTCCACTTCCTGCAGCAGGTCCTTATTGGTAGCAGCCACTACCCTTACATCCACATTTATATCCTTGTCAGCCCCTACGCGGGTAATCTTTCCTTCCTGAAGGGCACGAAGTACTTTCGCCTGCGCTCCGGCGCTCATGTCGCCGATCTCATCCAGGAACAGCGTACCGCCATTAGCTGATTCAAATTTTCCAATGCGTTGTTTGATGGCAGAAGTAAATGAACCCTTTTCATGGCCGAATAATTCGCTTTCGATCAGTTCTGTTGGGATGGCCGCGCAATTCACTTCTACGATGGGGCCGGTAGCGCGATTGCTTTTTTCATGTATCCATCGGGCCACCAGTTCTTTTCCCACCCCATTATCACCAGTGATCAGCACACGAGCATCCGTTGGTGCCACTTTTTCAATGGTCTCTTTGATCTTGCGTATGGGTTCCGATTCACCGATCATCTGCTGCACCCTGCTCACTTTGCGCTTCAGCACTTTGGTCTCAGTGACCAGACTGCTTTTATCCATGGCGTTGCGGATGGTGATCAGCATACGGTTCAGGTCGGGGGGCTTGGAAATATAATCGAATGCCCCCTTCTTAACAGCCTCAACAGCAGTTTCAATATTACCATGACCGGAAATAATGATGATAGGAATATCAGGATTGATCTCCCCTGCTTTCTGGAGGAATTCAATGCCATCCAGTTTGGGCATTTTGATATCGCAGAGAACCAGGTCATAATTCTTCTCCCTGAATTTTTTCAGGCCTTCTTCCCCATCTGCGGCTTCATCTATCTTATAGCCTTCAAATGAAAGGATCTCACCGAGAGTCTTCCGTATTGCTTTTTCGTCGTCAATGATTAGAATATCTGACATGAAGGGTTTAGGGTTTAGGGTTTAGAGTTAAAGACTTCCAATTGAAAGTTTGTCTCCTTAAAGTTAAGCCATAGGCCGCAGGCTTCAGGCTTGTTCAGAATTATTCTGATTTTCGAAGGCTACATGAACAGGAGAAAGATGCTTCCATATAAAAAGCATTCAAGCTTGCAGCTTGTGGCTAAAAGCTTATAGCCTGCCTATCCAGGTTATTTCCTCGTATACATGACCTCTTTCACCAGTTTCACCGTTCGTGATACATCTGGTAAGGCAGCGGCCACAAGATTGGGGGCGTAATGAAGGGGGGCATCCGCAGCAGTGATACGGCGGATCGGTGCGTCCAGGTAATCGAATCCTTCTTTCTGTATGCGATACGTGATCTCGGAAGAAATGGAAGCAAATGGCCATTGCTCTTCCACGATCACTAAACGGTTGGTCTTTTTTACACTTTCCAGGATGGTCATCCAATCCAGGGGGCGAATCGACCTCAGGTCGATCACCTCGGCGCTTACTCCTTCTTTTTCCAGTTCAGCGGCAGCACCCAGGGCTACTTTCATCATTTTATTGAACGACACGATGGTTACATCGCGGCCGGATCTCTTTACATCTGCCTTGCCCAGTTCGATATAGTATTCTTCTTCCGGCACTTCTGATTTTTCTCCATACATCACTTCGCTTTCCATAAATACTACCGGATCTTCCTCATAACGGATGGCCTGCTTCAACAACCCTTTTGCATCATATCCATTACTGGGGGAAACCACTTTGATACCGGGGATATTGGCGTAAAGGCTTTCAAAAGCGGTAGAGTGCTGGGCACCCAACTGTCCGGCAGAGCCATTTGGACCGCGGAAAACAATAGGACAGCTTACCTGTCCGCCGCTCATTGCCAGCATTTTAGAGGCGGTATTTAAAATTTGATCTAAGGCAAGAACAGCAAAGTTCCAGGTCATAAATTCAACGATCGGGCGGAGGCCATTTTGCGCGGCACCCACGCCTACTGCAGTAAAACCAAGTTCGGAAATGGGGGTATCGATCACACGCTTGGGGCCGAATTCCGACAGCATACCCTGGCTCACTTTGTAGGCACCATTATATTCAGCCACTTCCTCACCCATCAGGAACACGCGCTCATCCCTTCTCATTTCTTCCTGCATCGCTTCCCTGAGTGCTTCCCTGAATGCTATAGATCTTGCCATTTTATCCTTGTTTTTAAGAGGGGCAAAAATAGGCTAATTAGCCATAAAAAAGCCCCGAAAATTCGGGGCTTCAGATCGATTATTTACCAAGACATCCATCCCGGTACTTCTGCATCACCGCAGTCACTTCATCTGTGGTAAGGGCGGCTGCTTTATTCACGTCGGGATATTCCCCTTCCAGTTTAGACAGCATACAGCTGCAATAATTGGAGGCAAGGGTTCTGTCATTAACATTTTTAACGGCTTCATCCACACAACTGGTCAGAAAATCATTTCTATCTTTTTCTGGCCAACCTGTGGCGGTAGTTGTTGGCTCTTTGCCCATGTCAGCCGGTGGCTTTACCTCAGTGGTCTTTGGGGTGGTATCTTTGTCGCTTTTTTCAGTGCCGGCTTTCTTATTATTGCAGGAGGCAAGTATACCGGCCGCCAACAATAAGGTCAGGAGTTTCTTCATTTGCTTGGTTTGTGGGTTAATGTTTTTTTACGCCATGTAATGTAGAATTAAATTTCCTTAAAACAGCCATTTTTTCTCCCCTTTTACTAACCTGTAAAAATGGCCATTTTCTTTCAACAATGCTTCTGTATGGCCACCCGCATGGTGCACATCCGTATTAAAAATTTTATGGTCATAAAAAACACTGATGGTGTCCGCAACGATCGTATGGCCGGTAGCAATATGAGAAACATGGTAGATAGAAAGCGTACTGTCGATCATTGGTAATTCAAGGCCGGTCGCACCTTTATAATAACCTCTGAACCAGAAAGGGCCATCCTCTCCGTATAAGGTTTCCTGTCTGGGATCCAGGTATTGGTAAAGACTATCACCATAAAAAGGCCGGCAAAGCTGATTGATCGTATCGGCGGGCATCTGCAGGATATTTATTGAGGATGAAATGCCACCATGGGTAAATAATATATTACCGATCTTCTCAACCACGTTCTTGGATCGGAGCCATCTGCCTATTTCTGAATCAGGTCCTATCAGGCTGGTATAGCCTGTCTCTATCAATGCTGCCGCATCATGATATTTAGGCTGAAGGTAACGCAGGTCGCCGCTCAGATTCATGATCTCGTGGTTGCCCAATATATAATGCACATATCCTCCGGCCTCCCTGGCTTTTTCCTCCAGAGAATATATAAGCCAAAGCACTTCCGTCTGCTGGTTTCCCCTGTCCACAAAATCACCAGTCAATACAAGGTGACCACTACCAAAGGTCCAGTTGAAATTACTATCGATCACCTGCCCTTCAAGCAACAATTTCCTGAACGCTGTAAAGTTTGCTTCAATATCGGAAAGGATCAGCATTTTAGAAGGCTCGGGGTAAATCGCAGCCTGCTCCTTTATTTCTTTTTGTAAAGGAAAACGGAAGAACCCACCGAGTTCTTCGGTCTGAACTTTTAGAATGATCTTGCTTTTGTGGGACTCATCAAAATTATCCCGTTTCAGTTTCAGGTTTTCACCCCTTGATTCGATATTATACACGACGATGCGGCCCTGCCTGTAAAGCACATAAGGGCCGTCATCCCTGTTCACCGGATCGGTTTGCCCGCAACTATTATCCGGAAGAACAAATCCGGCCATTCCTAATGATATCAATATGATACTTAGTCCTTTCATAAAATAAAATTAAGGAAGCTTCTCCATTTCAAATCTTATCTCTCCTTTTCCATAAAAGCCTGTTTCCTTCCAGCCAGCCTTGCGGTAAAATTTTTCCGCCCTGGTGCCTGGCGCTGTACTCAGCCAAACAGGTTCCCTGACCTGCGAAAAATACCAGGTCAGCATAATATCGTGCAATTTACGCCCAAGGCCCTTGCCTTCATGATCAGGATGCACGAACAATGCCCAAATATTTCTATCGATCACCGATACTATAGAAAAACCTGTGATCAGTTCTCCTTCAGTAGTAACCCAACCTTTTCCCCTGCGCATGATATAATCTTCCACATCCTTATCGGGCACCAGGGCCGGATCTGATAAACGGTTTTCACGCACCGCATTCCTAACCAACTGGATGCCCGGAATATCCCCTATGGTTGCCTCTCGAAGTATCATTTTATACGAAAAGGGTGTGCTTCTGTTGTAAGTACATTCTTTTTCAGGTCCATGGCAGAGGCGGGAGCAAAGACCAGGTAAGCATATTTAAAGGTTTCGCCAAACAGAAAGCTCTCCATGCTATTTGTCTTCTCATAGGTCCTAACATCCTTAAGCGAAGCGAAGCCTGCTTTATTTTTGCAGTGTTCAACTATGTCGTCCACCATTCTTTTCGCCATCCAGAGATATTTATCACTTCGGGTATACCTGTATAAATAAAAACAAGATTCAAGGTTCTCGGGACGCAATACATAATAGGCGCTCCGAACAGAGTCTGTTTTGAAATCAAATTCCTCCGGCTCTATGTTGAAATGTGTCCACATATAATAATTCGCCTTCTGCACCTTCCTGGCCGTTGCCAGGTCGCCGGAATAGGCCAGCAAACCGGCATAGAACGCATCAAGGGCTCCATAATAGGAAGCGATTTCTTTACCGCTGTTCATATCCACTCTCGTTAGAAAACTACCATGGGCTGTTTCCCTTAAAAGATATTTTTTGATCGCTGCGCTATGGATATCCCAGGCTTTTTTCAACTCCTTGTCGCCAAACAATTTCCATCCTTTGTACACGTATTCATAATAAGAATCTATATAACCGCTGATATGACTTGCCTTGCTTTTCCATTCTCCGGTTTGAATATCGATGGTCTCTCCTACTAATCCTGTGGAGGCCCTTCTGTCAAATACAGCCATCAGCGCTTTTTTCGCTTTCTGGAAATAAACAGGATCACCGGTCAGTTTTGAAAGTTTACCAAATTCAAGAAGCAGGGTACCAATCTCTGCCGGGTTATTTATCCCATCCCGGGTCTTGCCTGTTTGCAGGTGTACATACCTATAAGGCATGCCTGTATTTGAATTAAAAGCAGGTAATAACCTTTTTGCCAGGTCTACCGCAAGCGCAAGAAATCGTTTATCGCCATCCAGTTCATAGGCGGTTTGCAGGGCAGCCAGCTGGCGGATCGTGATCTCAAACACCTGCACTTCATTATCCGCATCGAAATTAAGTTGGGAAAATATCAGCTCTTTGGATTCTTTAGCCTCCTCTTTTAATCCAAGAAGGATAAAAGTATCAAATGCATCCACCGGTGTCATCAGCATACTTTGTTTATACCAGTTGCGCCCATTCTCTGTTAACGGACGAAGATCATCATAACCCCAGGCAAATTGCTTATAGCCCTGCCAGGCGTGGCGACAGGCATCTCTCACCTTATTGCACATTTCACTGCGCAGGCTATCACTAAAGCCCGGTGACTGGCTAAAAGAACAAACAGAAATAAGATGAAAGGCAAGCAAGAATCTCAGGCGCATGAGGGTAATTTGGACTAAGATACGAGGAAGAGTTAAGCGATTAGCGATTAGGGATTAGAGATTAGGGATTAGAGATTAGGAAAGGTTCCAGACCTAATCTCTAATCCCTAATCCCTAAACTAAAATGAAGTATACTTAAACTTCTGTCCTCCCACGGTTGCTTCGTACATCAGTCCACCTTTTTGCTGCGTAAAAATGGCTACGCTTTCCCTGAATTTTGCATTCGCGGATGCACCGGCCGTAGCGGCCACAGCCGATACCTGCGCAGAAAGTTCATATTTGCTTTCTTTGAACCGGTCAAGGGCCGCCTTTGTCTCAAAGAATATCACCTCACGATAGGCCTGCCCACCCCATTGAAAACCTACACTCACCTGGGTCATCTTGGCTTTACCTACCATTTTGCCTCTTTCATATACTATTCCATTTCCTGCTGCGCCCCCAATACCAATACCTCCTTTTCCAACGTTAGGGAAAATGACATAGCCATAGGAGTTGATGAACCATTTTGCTAATCCTCCATCTGTTCTTATAAAATCAGATTTCGCGTCACGGGCATCCGCAATTATTTTGGCTTCTTTGGAAGCTGATTGCGCCATCAGGCCGACAGTGCTGAATAGTGTTAAAGAAAGCAGAAATAACTTCAGTTTTTTCATATATCTTTTTTTATAGTGATATAAAATTATGCAAAGAGCAAGCCAATTGTATCCCATAAATATCAATTGACCAATAAATGAGAAAAAGAACTTACACGTTCCTGTTTTTCCTTCAGCTACCGCTTTTTATATTGGCACAACCCAAGCCTGATTCCCTGAATACGGCCAGGAATGCCAGCTACATGACCGAAAAAGAAAGAGACATGGTCTATGAGATCAACCGGGTGCGGTCCAATGGGCGGAGCTACCTGCCCTATATTGAACCGATGCTGCAGGAAGCAAGAAAAAAATTGGAGACGGATGGAAAAGGCGGAAGGAATTACAGCCTCAGTACCACTATTTATTCGGATCATAAAAAAGTGGACACCACCTGGCATTGGGTGAATGAAGAAGAAGTTCATGCCCTGGAAACCCTGGTTGAGGACCTGAAAAAACTTCCCCGGCTTTCCATACTTATTCCAGACCAGGGAATTTATAAGGCTGCTTCAAAACATGCCGCCGACCAGCGAGCCCATCAGTGGACACTTGGGCATACCGGTTCGGATGGGTCTGATCCATGGACCAGGATCTGCAAATTCTCCCCCTCCATGAGTTTTGGTAATGAGAATATAGCTGGCAACAGCATGATCGTAACAGCCCGTGATATTGTAATACAATTATTGGTTGACAGTGGAATTCCGGGGTATGGGCACCGGTATAATTTGCTGGATCCGTCCTGGACCCATGTGGCCTGCAAAGGAGAAAGGAGCCGGGGCTCCGGAATCTTTTCTGGAAACATGGACTGGTGGATCCAAAATTTCGGGCATAAGAAAGAAAAGCAACATTATTGAAGTATGTAAACAATGCCGCCAATGCTGGCCCTGAACGGACCTGACTTTAGTCCCCCACCATATTGAGTTTCCAGGGAAGTGTACCAGGTATAGATTACTGAACCAATAGACTTGACCTTACCCCTAATCAGTTTATCATCAAAAGAGTTATAATACTGTATAGGAGTGTTTCCCACTGCGCGGAGTTTTCCGATCAGTGAAGGGTCATCAAAATTTGTGTAAAACTGGAAAAGGGTTCCACCAATCATCTTCAGTTTACCTCTTAGTGATTTATTATCGTAAGCGTCAAAATAATCAAAATTAGAACGCCCGATAGAACGGATCTTCCCTCTTTTCAGTTCGGTTTCAGAGGCAGGGTAATAGGTGATATAGGCGGAAGCAATGGTCTTCACTTTACCCCTGTTAATAGAGTCTGCTTCATTGCCGTAATATTCGATCCTGCCGGGATATGGCTGGAGTTGGGGCGCATAGTAATTACTGTTACGAAAAGACTGGATCTCCGTACCCCATTCAAGTATTTTGCCCTGATCACTTACCCGGATCAGCACATTTCCATCCGTTAACAATGCAATAGTGCCCAGGTTGTTTCCATTATTGAACTGGATCTGGGCGATCTCCTGTCCGGAGGCCCTGCACAAACCTGAAAAAAGAGCAAACAGAAAAAATACAGTACGAAACATACCTGAAATTTACAATTCCGTTTAATTACTCAAGGCTTAAAAACCAGTTAAAGAAAAACTGATCAGCGCGACAAATCGCTCAGCAATTTTCCACAACCTTCTGCCAACGATTTTTTGGCTGATTCATCTGCCTTTCCTTCAAATTTTCCGCTGACCTTTTCCGAAAGTTTAAGGCTTCCATCAGAAAGCCTGTTCAGGAGCATACCCAGGTCGATATTGTAGGAATTGGCCGCTCCAGGGTCTGCATTTTTTACTGCCTTCAATAAACCACCCACCTTACTTCCGGATTTGAATCGCTGAAATTCGGTAGCAAGTACATACTCGCAATTTTTTGCTTTTGCTTCGGCTGCATCCGCTACAGGAATGGCCGCATAGGATGAATTATTCAGTTCATTTACGATATGCTGCTGCAGGGTCTGACCATAATCCTTCAGGGTTTGTTCGCCGGTTGGCACATAAACGCCTATCAATATTTTCCCGCCGTTATCTTCTTCTTTGACCAGTGCGTCGGTTACTGTTTTTTGTTTGCCATATTCTTTGATCATGGATTTATAATCCGCTTTTTCCTTTAACTCATCCAGGCTTTTTGCTTCTGTGAAACCGGGAGGGATCTCAAACAGCATGGAGTCCAGTTTTCCACTGGTCAGTTCCAGCGTGGTAAGGTCGGTCACGAATTCTGTGGTCTTTCCGCTGCCATCACCCATGATCATGGTTGTTTTTACAATAAGCGGGAAGCCAAGTTTCCCCCTGCCCGATCTCCTTGTTATGAACTTATCCTGGCAATCAGGTTTTTCTGTATTAGCAGGAGAAACTGGTTTATAGGATGAATAGCGTACAGGGCAATTAAACTGCGGAAGATCGATATACCAGCCATCAGTTTTTATGATAATACTGTCCTTCATACTGCAGGCATCAGGCGAAGGTTTCATTTTTTGTGTGGTCCAGATATGACGTGCCGTGAACCCATACATGTTCTTCCTTTCCCCTGTATCCACAATACTGAAATACATGGTGATGGTGCCCCCTTTCTGAGCGGTTTTCTGAACAGGTACCGTTTTCTTTGGAACGGTCTTGATGTCTTCATCGATCACCTCTTCCTGGTTATTGGAAAATGGTTCGATGAAATATAATTTTTTATTGAGATTGAGTGTAATGGTTCGCTGCAGGTCGCATTGTTCTATAGTAGGATTGGAAGGAATACCCATCATTGATCCTGCTTCCGTTCTTTTCCGTAACCCTTTTACATAAATAGTTGATTCCGTTTTTATGCCCATCAGTGAAGTGTTCTGCTTCAGTTTGTATTGCTGTGCTTCCCCGGTAAGGGCGGAAAAAAACACTACCAGCAGCAAGCATAAAAATGCTTTTCTCATAACAAATTATTTTTTGAAAGGTAAGTCGTTTATTGCAAACAAAAACCCTTGAGCAGTATTAGCGTGCCCTATGAGGCAGGTCAGCCCAAATGCCTTGTAATAAAAATAAATTTGGAACATGACAAAAGAATTGCCTGCTACACTCATTACACAGCTAAAGAATTCCAGGGACCCGGTGCAGACGGGAAAGATCCTGGAATCCATTTCACGGCATTCACTGAAACAACCTGCCGCTATAAAAACCTATCATGAACTGCTGTTATTCCATTGCGCCTTCCCGGGTAACGGACATGTTTATAAGATGGCAATCAGCGAACTGGAAAGAATGAGCCATGAAGTGAAGAAGCTAATGGACCATCACAATAAAAGAACACATCTTGCCCTGATGGGCAGCGGGTTGCCTTATACCCAACTTTGCTGCAACTATAGTTTTTCCATTACCAAATGGCTATTAAAGACCTTCCCCTCTTCTGTTGAGTTAGACAGCAGTGAAGCCAACCCACATGTGGTAAGAAGAACGCTTTACCTTTTCCTTCCAAAAACAGAATACCAGCGAGCCACCCAGGGTGATCTGAGCCTGAAGAACCGAATCAAATTATTATCCGGCCACCAGGATGGTGGGGCACAGTTGAATTGGCTGATGCGCTTATTTGATGAATCACCCCTGCCACTGGATGTAAAAGAAGAATTTTATGAGCAATTGAAAGTGTATGTGCGCTGGAGCCTGAGTGAACCCTTCTTCAGTCGCAGTTTCCTGCATGCCGAAACCAGCAGCATTCATTATTTCCACCAGTTTCATCGAGATGTGAATTCCAGCCAGGTCATAAGGCAGGCCATAGACCCTCAGCTGAATATCAGTGTCAAGACCAGGAAACGTATGGTGGAGATCATGAAGGCCACCCTGGCATTTCAATGCAAGGAGATCGATCCTTTTACCTATGCCAATGAAAGGGAACTGGAATTATTTGACCTGGGAAAAGGATTGCAGGTTGGACTGGTAGGCATGGTAAATGAAAAAAAATTAAGCATCGAGAATTATATCGGCTTTATGGCCTTCCGCAACGGGGTTCCGGTTGCCTATGGCGGTGGCTGGTTATTTGGCCAGCGCTGCAAAATAGGTATCAATATTTTTGAACCATTCCGGAAGGGCGAATCTGCCTGGACCTTTGCTCAGGTACTCCGGCTATTCTACCAGCGCCATGGATCAAGACAATTCATCATCAAGCCTTTCCAATTTGGAAAAGGAAATCCTGAAGGCTTAAAGACCGGTGCTTTCTGGTTCTATTATAAACTTGGTTTCAGGCCGGTAGAAAAACTGGTAAAAGAACTGGCAGATAAAGAATGGGAAAAAAGAAAACCAGGTACAAAGGGTTCAAAAAATCTTAACACGCTGAAAAAACTGGCCACCTGTAATGTGGAATTAAAACTGCAGAAAAAAGTCTGGCCAGACTATGATGCTTCCGTTCTAAGTGAACAATTCTCCGAGAGGCAGATAAAAGAATCATCCGCTAATTAACTTAAACAGGCTGCATATGAAACATCTATTCCTCATCGCTGCTATTACGCTGGCGTTGGGCAGCAGCGCGCAAAAATGGGCAAAACAATACGACTACGTAGATGATTGTACCTGTGGATTATCGCTGGTAACAAAATCGGAAAAACATGGTTTCGTAGATAAGTCGGGTAACCTGGTGATCCCGCTTATTTACGACGAAGCCCTTCACTTTACCGAGAACATGGCCGCAGTAAAAAAAGAGGGCAAATGGGGTTACCTGGATACGACAGGTAAGGAAGTGATCGCCCTTCAGTATGAGGACGCATCCTCTTTCAGTGAAGGGGCCGCGGTAGTAATGAAAGCCGGGAAATACGGATTTATCGATCCTTCCGGCAAAATAATGATCCCTTTTCATTTTGATAACGCTTCGGGATTTTCAGAAGGATTATCTGCTGTACAGCAAAATGGTGACTGGGGTTACGTGGACAAAACAGGGAAAATAGTGATCCCCGTACATTTTAATTTTGCAGGATCCTTCAGTGAGGGAAATGCCAAAGTAATGAACAAAGGCAAATGGTTCATGATCGATAAAACGGGAAAAAAAGTTCAGGACCTTGACTGATCATTTTCCTTATTGATCCTTTCTTTCAGGTCGAGACCATATTCTTTTGCGGTATCCCGGGCTATTTCATAACCCGCATCGGCATGGCGAATAACTCCCATACCCGGGTCATTGCGAAGCACGCGGGCCAACCTTGCCTTTGCCTCTTCAGTTCCATCCGCTACTATCACCATGCCTGCATGGATGGAATAACCCATACCCACACCGCCTCCATGATGCAGGGATACCCAGCTGGCGCCACCTGCTGTATTGACCAGCGCATTTAAAATGGGCCAGTCAGCCACCGCATCGGAACCATCAGCCATTGCTTCTGTTTCCCTGTTTGGTGAAGCGACGGATCCTGTATCCAGGTGATCCCTTCCAATAACGATGGGAGCCTTCACTTTACCTGTTCTTACCAGTTCATTGAAGGCAAGGCCGGCTATTTCTCTTTCCCCCTGTCCCAGCCAGCAGATCCTTGCAGGCAATCCCTGGAAGGCGATCTTCTCCTGTGCCAGGTCAAGCCATCTCAGGAGTGAAAAATTATTTGGAAATAAACTCCGTATCAGGTCATCTGTTACTTTGATATCAGCAGGGTCGCCACTAAGGGCCGCCCATCTGAAAGGTCCTTTTCCTTCGCAGAATAAGGGTCGGATATAGGCCGGCACAAAACCAGGAAAAGAAAAACAATCCAGCTTCATTTCACTGCCTGTCTCCGGGTTTTCAATCTTCATTTTATGCTGGTATTCCTCAGCCCTTGCGCGAATATTATTTCCATAATCAAATACAATGGCGCCTCTTGACTGTAACGCCACCATTAATTCCACATGATGATACATGGATGCATAACTGAGATCAATATAGGCTGCTGGGTCATCTTCCCGAAGGATGGCGGCTTCCGTATTATTCAATGTATGAGGAACATAGCCCACCAGTGGGTCATGAGCGGAAGTTTGGTCGGTAAGCGTATCAGGAACAATATTCCTTTCCACCAATCTTTCCAGCAAACAAACGGCATTGGCAAGCAGTCCGATAGAGATGGCTTCCCCTTTCTGTTTTGCTTCCAGCGCCCGGTCGATGGCCTGGTCTATATTGTCAAAATAAAGATCGCAATACCTGGTCTCTATTCTTTTTTCGATCCTCCATTTCTCCACTTCCGCAATAAGGGCTACCCCTCCATTCATGGTTATGGCCAATGGCTGGGCGCCACCCATTCCACCCAAACCGGCGGTAACATTGAGCGTATGCTTTAAAGATCCGCCAAAATGTTTATTTGCTACAGCGGCATACGTTTCATAAGTGCCCTGCACGATGCCCTGGGAACCAATATAGATCCAGGAGCCTGCGGTCATCTGACCGTACATGATCAATCCCTTTTTCTCCAATTCATCAAAATGTTCCCAGGTGGCCCATTTTGGTACCAGTTGAGAATTACTGATCAATACCCTTGGTGAATCCGGATGCGTTTTCAGGATGCCTACCGGTTTGCCGGATTGTATGAGCAATGATTCATCATTCCCCAATATTTTGAGTGAAGCGATGATCTGGTCCAGCGCCTCGAAATTACGTGCTGCCTTTCCCCTTCCTCCATACACGATCAGGTCATCCGGTCTTTCAGCCACCTCCGGATCCAGGTTATTCAACAGCATACGAAGAGCCGCCTCCTGTATCCAGCCTTTACAGCTTAGTACATTTCCTGTGGGCGTTTTATATTTTACTGGATCGTATTTTCTAACGGGACTATCGATCATTGTATACAGTTTGAGTGGCAAAGATAATAATTGGCGGTACAGTGAAGGAAAGCACAAGGCTGTTGCCATTAAAAATTTATTTCTATCTTGATAGCCTAAACCTTTTTCATGAGTGTACATATTAGTGCTGCCCCCGGCGAAATTGCCAAAACTGTGCTGATGCCCGGAGATCCGTTAAGGGCAAAATATATAGCGGAGAATTTCCTGGAAAATGCCAGGCAGGTGAATACGGTACGAAACATATTCTATTATACCGGTACCTACAAGGGAAAACAAATAACCGTAGGAGCTTCGGGAATGGGCTGCCCAAGTATTGGCATTTATTCTTTTGAATTATTCACCGAATATGAGGTGGATTGCATTATCCGGGTGGGCACCTGCGGCGCTTATACAGAGAAATTGAAATTGTTCGACCTGATCAATGTTAACCTGGCCTGCAGCGAATCTACCTATGCCGAAAATGCCTGGGGATATAAAAAAGACCGGATGAAGTACCGTGGCCCGGCCTATGACGTGATCAATGAAACGGCAAAAGAATTATCCATTAACCTGATCTGCGGACCTGTTCATTCCTCCGATGTATTTTATCGCGCGGAATCCAGCAAACCGGCTATTGTGAAAAAACATAAATGCCTTGCGGCGGAAATGGAAGCATTTGCACTTTTCGCCAATGCGCGTTATACAAAAAAATCGGCAGCCACCCTGCTTACTGTTTCGGATATCATTCCCACCCATGAAAAAATTTCTTCTGAAGAAAGGGAAAAAGCCCTGCTACCCATGATGCAACTGGCATTGGCCAGCAGCGCGAAACTTTAAAGGTATCAATAGGTGTATTGTTCGTAACCTTCATTGAGCCCCGGGGCAAAGGCATTTACGGCCTGTACAAAACTGAGGTCCTTCATGATACCGGCGATTCGGTTCACATCGTTGGCAAATACCCTGTCTTCTGAAGCAAAACTTACCTGCCTGCGCACCAGCCCATGCGCATATTCCAGGATGGCGGAACTTTTTAAAGGCCTCCTGAATTCTATGGCCTGCGAGGCCGACAATAATTCAATGGCAAGTATATATTCAAGATTATCCAGTACCCGGTTCAATTTTCTTCCACTGATACTTCCCATGCTTACATGGTCTTCCTGGCCTAAAGAAGTGGGAATACTATCGGCACTGGCAGGAAAGCAAAGTGTTTTATTTTCTGTTACCAGGGCCGCAGTAGTGTATTGCGGGATCATGAATCCGCTGTTCAATCCCACATCATTCATCAGCAGCATCGGCAGGCCCCATTTACCTTCCAGTAATAAATAACAACGGCGGTCGGAGATATTTCCAATTTCAGCTGCTGCGAAACAGGCATAGTCCAGGGGAAGCGCCAGTGGTTGTCCATGAAAATTCCCCCCGCTGATCGTATCCTTCGCATCAAAAATGATGGGGTTATCTGTAACGGAATTCAATTCGGTCTCTGTAAGTTCTTTTAAATGCAACCAGGCATTCCTGGATGCACCATGTACCTGCGGCATACAGCGTAGTGAATAAGGATCCTGCACCCGGCCACAGTCGGTATGGCTGTTCATGATCTCCGATCCTTCCAGTAAACGAAGCAACCTGCCTGCCACCATTTTATTTCCTTCAAAAGGCCGCAGTTCATGTAACCGGCTATCGAATGGGGCCTTAGTACCTGTAAGCGCTTCCAGGCTCATTGCGCCTATTATATCAGCGGCTTCCAGGCAATGATGCATTCTTTGAACTGCTTTGACCGCAAAACTTAAAATGAACTGTGTACCATTGATCAGTGCAAGTCCTTCTTTTGGCCCCAGGGTTATAGGAGCCATTCCCGAAAGGCGCATCCATTCCCCGGTATCCATTCGCTGCCCCTGGTAATACACTTCTCCCAGTCCTATGAGCGGTAAAAAAAGATGCGATAAGGGAGCCAGGTCGCCGGAAGCGCCTACGCTTCCTTTTTCCGGAACTACAGGGGTCACTTCATTTTCTATATGAAACTGTATCCTTTCCAGGGTAGCTAATTGAACCCCGCTAAACCCTTTTGCCAGCGCGTGCAGTTTAGTGATCAGCATCAACCGGGCTATCTCCTGCGGAATGGGATCTCCTACCCCTACGCTATGGCTCTGAAGTATTTTATATTGAAGTGTGGCCGTATCCTTTTTTGAAATGGCCGTATTTGCCAGTATGCCAAACCCGGTATTGATTCCGTATACAGTAGCATCACTTTCTACAATAGCCCGAACATGAGATTCGCTTTCTCTTATACGGCTGATAGCTCCCGGCCCTATTTCCCCTTTGATCTTACCGCTGGCAATTGCCAGCGCTGTGGAGGCGGTAAGCCGGCCGATACCGTATTGAAATGATGGCATATGATCGTTTGAACAAAAATAAACAGTAAGCGGCGGTTAGCGAACAATCATTAAATTTAATCATGAGAAAATTGTTTAAACTGCTGGCCTGCCTGTTAATTTCTGTATTAACGCAGGCGCAAGATGGCACAAGGGTGGCCATCAGCACTACAGGATGCACCCTTCAGGTATTTTGTTTCCCCGGAAGGTTTGACGCTTATGACCTGGAAGATGGCTCCACGGTATATGCCGACGATTGCGAAAAAGAAGGCGTGACCTATGGTATCTACTGTGTGAAATTAAAAAAAGCCATACCAGACCTGGAAGCTGCCCAGGATACAATGGTTACCTATCTTGATTTCCTTAAACTGGACCTTGGCATTGTGAGGGGTAAAGGGTATGACCGTGGACATAAACTGAATAAAGATGATAATACCCGGGGCATAAAAGATACCTGGGAAGATGTGGATAAGAATAAATGGAAGGTAAGGGCCTGGACAAATGGAAACTTCATCTGTATTCTCCATGTGCACAGCAGCAAAGAATTACCGGATAAAAAAACCGAGATTTTTCTCGAGGGATTACGATTCCCGGGGATGAAGTAATGAAGTATAAGCAATTTTTACTTCACTATTAATTATCAGATTTTTTCGGCGGTGGCGGAGGGGGTGCAGCATCGGCCGGTCTTACATCCGGTTGTTTCATATATTCTATCATTTGTTGCCTGTCATACATAGGCATGATCCTGTTAAATGAATTGAAATTTTCCACCCTGTTGTCCTGGGTAGTTGTATAAAATCTATTATAGTTATAGCCTCTGATATCTGCCAGCTGAATAAGCAGCATGGGTCTTAACGCAGGATCTTCCACACGGGGTGAATAGTACAAACGGCCGAAAGCATCTTTATTCTCCCCTTCGTTAAAGCTGATCTCAAAACCAAAATTTCCTGATTTTTTCATTTGCCTCACCAGCCGTGTAACATTAAATTTATAGTAGCTGGTTGTGTCTGGTTTTTTCAGCGAATAACTATAGGAATATTGGGAAGTGACCGCAGGCTGGTTAGACCAGGTGGCCGTACTATCCTCCCAATTCTCTGACACTCTCCTGATCCTGATCTTTGTAAAAGAAGGATTGAAAACATCAAGACTGGTATGGATGGGCACCATCAGCAGCCAGGCCTTATCTATATCCTCAGGTCTTATTTCCTTTATTGAACTCAGGTCAAAATAAAGCAGGGAACTAACCTGTACATTTTTTCCTTTTTCTTCCCAAACACCTGTCCCGATCAGTGGGGATTGAGAGCCAGACCGGTCAGCCAGTATATTACACAACAGGGTAGACTTCGTGGTGCTGTCGGATATGATCAGTAAACTATTCTCCTTATATAAAAAAGTGTTGGAGGAAGCGGTAAGCGCCTGAGCCCTGGTCATTCCCGGATCTGCCAAAGCGATCAAAGCAATCATAACCAGTTTATTCAGGTAATTCATGTGTTGGTTGATTAATAAAATATAATTCAATTTAAAACAATATATGGGGGGAAATTTCTAAACTAATCCGATTTTTAGGATATTTAACAAAAAATAGGATACTAAAACAAGGGATGGCCCATCTCCTTCAAACACTACAAGAAAATGAAAAAGCTGCTGGCTATTATTGTTTCAGGTGCATTATTCCTGCCACTGTTAAGCCAGGCCCAGAAGAAGATAACAGTTGGAAATACGGGCGTCAGCTTTTATTCACCCTGCCAGCCTGTTTTTGATAAAGCCCAAAGCAAAGATTCTTCTACTGTATATAATGGTGAATGCCAATCGGGCGGTATTACCTATGGTTTTATTCTTGTAAAACTTCTTCATCGCAGGGCTGACCTCAGGGAGGCTGAAAAGATCACTGCAGATTACCTTAAATATCTTAACCAAAGTTTTAATATAACGCATGCTGAAGGTTATAAGGATGGCCTTCGCCTTAATAATGATGAAAGAACAAGAGGAATTCATGATCAGTGGGCGGATGCCAGCCAGAATAAATGGCTGGTGAATGCATGGACCAATGGTGCCTTCATCGCAGTATTGTATACCTATGGTATAAATCTCCCGGAACTGCCCGCCAACAGGTTTCTCCAGAGTTTGCGTTTTCCACAATAAGCAAATAGTTTTTCACAGAAGTTTTATTTAACAAATTTATTTCAGGAAATCGAATAACTTCTGCCAGGATTGCTGCCAATACAATGACCTGTCAGCATTTCCCTGACGTATGCACCATATCTTGCCTGATTACAGAAGAAATGCCATCACCATGTTTGAACATGGGGAAGACCGTATTGATATCCATAGCAGAGACAAATTAGTAAAGGCAGGCACCATTCTCCTGATCATTGCCATGGGTTGCCTGGTATATTTTTATGGAATGAATCAGCGGATGGGAAAAAATAATCAGCAACCTTCATCCATGGTCAAACCTCTGACCGATGGATTCCTTCATAACCAAGAAATTCAATAGAAGGGGTAAGATAGCCCGGTTTCAGGGGCTCCTCTTTTACAAGGTCAGTGCTCAGGTATTTTTTATTGGAATCGCTGAAAACTGTTACAACTGTTGCGTTACCTCCCATTTTTTCCTGCAGGTTAATAGCCCCGATAAGATTGGCTCCGGAGGAGATACCAACCGCCAGGCCTAATTGCCTTGCAATTTTCTGCGCCATTAAAATAGAATCACCGTCAGAGGCCTGAACAACTTCATCCAGTTCATCAAGATGAACCAATGAAGGAATGAACTCATCAGATATTCCCTGAATCCGGTGCGAACCCACTTTATGACCTGTAGTTAGTGTGGGCGATTCAGCGGGTTCCAATGGATGAACCTTCACTGCGGCATTTCTTGCCCTCAGGTATTTTCCTACCCCCATGATAGTACCGCCGGTGCCTACACCGGCCACAAAGGCATCCGGACTAAGGTCGATGCTTTGCAATTGCATCCATATCTCTTTGGCCGTTGTCTTTTCGTGCGCCTCCGCATTGTAAATATTATCAAATTGCCTGGGAAGAAAAATATGCTCCTGTTCTTCCGCCATACGACGGGAAAGTTCAATACTTCCCAGGAAACCTCCCTGCTGCCTGGAGACCAGTATCACTTCGGCTCCCATGCTTTTTATGATCTCTATTCTTTCCCGGCTCAACCAATCGGGCATGATTATCTTAACCTGGTGACCTAAGGCCCTTCCAATGGCACTAAAGGCTATGCCGGTATTTCCACTGGTAGCTTCTACAATTGTATCATTCTTACAGATCAATCCTGTTTCATAGGCCTTCTCCATAATATAAAGCGCCATACGGTCCTTAATACTTCCCGTGAGATTATAATGCTCGCATTTCACATAGACCTTCCCGGGTTTTCCATTAAATGAATAACTCAGTTCGATCATAGGAGTGTTCCCCACGAGATTTCGGAGGTGTTCCAATTTGCCTGCTACCAGGGCGTCTGCTATTTGGGGTCGTTCCATTTAATGATAAACCTAATCCAAACAGTTGTTAGTAAACTATGATATTGGTCAGCTTTTAATCAGATATTGACCCGATAATTCTTTATTTTTCAGACCTAAACCAGGCTTGCCAGATGAAACTATACTTAGTGGATTATTCCATCATCGCGCTTTATTTCCTTTTTGTTATCGGTATAGGGTTTTTATTAAAGAAGAAAATAAAGACAGGAAACGATTTCCTGATGAGTAACCGCAGCATTCCGCTTTGGATCACCTCACTGGCATTTATATCCGCCAACCTGGGTGCCCAGGAAGTATTGGGAATGGCTGCCAGCGGAGCCAAATATGGTTTATACACAGCGCATTTTTATTGGCTGGGCGCCGCCTTCGCCATGGTCTTTCTTGGAATTTACATGATGCCTTTTTATTATGGCAGCCGGGCCCGAAGTGTTCCGGAATACCTGAAACTTCGTTTTGATGAAAAGACGAGGACCTTTAATGCCCTGAGTTTTGCGGTAATGACCATCTTTTCTTCCGGTATTTCTTTATACGCATTGGCCATGCTGATGCAAACCATTCTGGGATGGGATTTCAATGTATCCATCTGGCTGGCCGCAGGAATAGTTTTGATCTATACTTATCTCGGGGGATTGACCTCTGCTGTTTATAACGAGGTAATGCAATTCTTTCTGATCGTGCTTGGCATTGCCCCCCTGGTGATCATTGGTATGCATAAGGCCGGGGGCCTCGATGGCATTCTTCATAATGTGGAAAATTCAAAACTCCATTTATGGAAAGGCATGGCCCATGCTTCCACCAACCCCATGGGTGTAGACGCATTCAGCCTGGTATTCGGTCTGGGTTTTGTGCTGGCCTTTGGTTACTGGTGCACCGATTTCCTGGTGGTACAAAGGGCCATGATCTCACGCAGTCAGAATGAAGCGCGCCGCACGCCTATCATTGCGGCCATTCCTAAGATCTTCATGCCCCTGGTAGTGATCCTTCCCGGTATTATCATACTGGCCCTGCAGAATCAGTTCACAGGATTTGAGTTGCCTTTGAATTCCAGTGGACAGGTAGATTATAATATGACGCTTCCCTTGCTCTTATCTAAATTATATCCCAGTGGTATTCTGGGAGTGGGTGTTACCGCCCTGATCGCTTCGTTTATGTCGGGCATGGCAGGAAACGTAACGGCTTTCAATACAGTATGGACCTTTGATATTTACCAGGCGCATATCAAAAAGAACGGTTCAGAAAAACACTATTTAAATGTAGGACGCGCCACCACCGTGATAGGCATTTTGCTTTCTGTGGCCACGGCCTATGTAGCAAGAAATTTCAACAGCATTATGGACCTGCTGCAACTGGTATTCTCTTTTGTGAATGCGCCATTATTTGCCACTTTCTTCCTCGGCATGTTCTGGAAAAAGACCAGTTCGAACGGGGCCTTCTGGGGTTTGATCAGTGGCACTGCCGCTGCTGCCATAACACATGGACTTACCACTGCGGAAGGGAAAGGTGGATGGATCGCGAATCTGCATGAATATTATTCCGGTACCAGCCAGGCTTTCAATATCGCAGGTATTGCCTTTATTGCCTGTTTCCTTGTAACGGCATTGGTAAGCAGTTTCACTTCAAGAAAACCTGATGAAGAATTAAGAGGATTGGTTTATAGTCTTACTCCCAAACAGACCGATCCTGCCAAGCGATGGTATAAGAATCCCCTGTGGCTGGGAGTAGCAGTATTGATACTTACGCTGATCATTAATGTTGTACTTTATTAAACGAATTACTATGAACAAATTATTTGATCTCCGTTTTGTGATAGGAAGTTTTTTCTTTCTGGTGGGTTTGATCCTGTTTGTCTACAGTTTTTCCGAAAAAGGAAGAAATGCGGTCAATCATTATGGCGGCCTTGCATTTTTATTATTTGGCGTGGTGATGATCCTGCTGACTTATAAAAGCTCAGGGAAAGAAGAATAGCAGGCAGCTATCAGGATATTTTATCAATAAAAAATAACAAATGACCTCTTTAAACAGAAGATTATTCCTGAAGCGATCTGGAATTGGTTTGTTACCTGCCTTTGTTCCGCTTAGCTCTCTGGCCGCCGATGCCAATAAAAATAAATCAGCTCCCCCTGCTGCACCCATTATTAAATTCTTTGGAGATGGCGAGGTATACGAACCTGGCGATTACCTGCTGGAACTTCAGAAGATCAATTCTTCTAACAGCATAACCAGAGACCGGTATGGTGCAGGTGGCGCGGTGGAGGCATTAGAGAAGAAAATGGCTGAGATAACCGGAAAAGAAAAGGCCATTTTCATGCCCACCGGCACTATGGCCAATCAACTGGCGCTTGCGGTATTAAGCGGAGAGAATACCAAGGTCTTTGTGCAGGATACCAGCCATGTTTACAGGGATGAGGCGGATGCCGCACAATCGGTTTTTCAAAAAAGATTAATGCCCTTGGCGAAAGGCGCAACCTTTTTTACTGCTGATCAATTACAATCGGCCATAGAAAACCTCAAGGAAGAGGAGGTTTTCAAATCCGGGGTCGGGGCAGTTTCCATTGAAAACCCTGTGAGAAGAACAGATGAAAGGCATGTGCCCCTGGAGGAAATAAAAAAGATCAGCGCCTGGTGCAGGAATAATAATATCCGCCTTCATTTGGATGGTGCAAGGATCTTCATAGCGTCTGGCTGGACTGGTGTTTCTGTGAAGGAATACGCCTCTTATTTTGATACGGTCTATATTTCCCTTTATAAATACTTCGGTGCAAGTGGCGGAGCTGTTTTATGCGGACCCGCATCAGTGATCGACAAAATGCCCCACCTGGTAAAGATCCATGGTGGAACCATGTATGGAAACTGGGCAAATGCAGCCATGGCACTGAACCGTATGGAAGGATTTGAATCCCGGTTAAAAAATGCAATAGCTGCTTCGGTTGAATTATTCAATGAACTGAATAAGATCCCTGGAATTCACATTAGCCCGCTTGAAGGTGGTACTAACACCTATAGCATGGTCATCTCAAAAGAAATTGATATGAGGAAAATGAATGAGTCCTTAACCAAAGAATTTAATATCAGGATCCCCAGGCCGGATGAAAAGAATCAAATGCTTATTGCGGTAAACGAAACCATCCTTTATCAAAGTACAGCATATATCGTGAATGCGTTTACTAAGAGTATTAAATAAAAAAGGTCATACACGTGTATGACCTTTTAAAGTGATCCGGATTGGACTCAAACCAATGACCTGCTGCTTAGAAGGCAGCTGCTCTATTCAGCTGAGCTACCGGACCCTAATTAAGAACTGGGCTGCAAAGCTAATTTTTTTTAGCTTGCGGTCAAAGACCAATTTAAATGGATGTAAAGATCGAATCTTCATGGAAACAGGCACTTAGGAAGGAATTCGGTCAGGCTTATTTTCATCATATTGTAGCGCACCTTAAAACTGAAAGGGAACAGGGCAAGACCATCTATCCCCGCGGCGCGGATATATTCCGGGCCTTTAATACCACCCCGCTGGATAAAGTTAAACTCGTGATCATAGGCCAGGACCCCTATCATGGCCCAGGGCAAGCCCATGGATTATGTTTCTCTGTACAAAAAGGCACCCCAGCCCCACCCTCCCTGGTAAACATATTCAAGGAATTACAGGAAGATACCGGTATATCAATACCCAGCCACGGTGATCTCAGTTACTGGGCTGAACAGGGCGTATTCCTTTTAAATGCATCCCTTTCTGTTCGCGCCGGAGAACCAATGAGCCACTCGAAGATCGGTTGGGCGCAATTCACCGACAATGTGATAAAAACCCTTTCCGACCAGAAAAGACCGTTGGTGTTTTTTCTTTGGGGTAAATTCGCGCAGGAAAAGATCCTGTTGATCGATCAAAATAAACACCTGGTCCTTAAAGCAGCACATCCTTCCCCGCTATCTGCTCACGCCGGGTTCTTTGGTTGCCGCCATTTCTCAAAAGCAAATCAATGGCTGATGTCGAAAGGAATTGACCCTATAGACTGGAAATTACCATGAAAACACTAAAAGATATTATTGCCAGGATACTTGCCGTTTGGGCCATGATCAGCTTCATACTGACCTTCCTGCTTATTTTTATTCCATCCATGCTCTGTAACCTGGTTCCCGAACCTAAAGGCCAGGCCTGGTTCATTGCTATTGCCAGGTTCTGGATGAATAGCTGGCTACCGCTGGTAGGCTGTCCCCTGAAGATCAACGGCAATGAAAATTTTAAAAAAGGGCAGACCTATATCGTAACCTGCAATCATAATTCCATGATGGATATTCCCATCTCCTGCCCTTTTATTCCCGGAGCGAATAAGACGATCGCTAAATCTTCTTTTGTAAAAGCACCGCTTTTTGGTTTTTACTATATGAAAGGAGCTGTGCTGGTTGACCGAAAAAGTGACCTTTCAAGAAAAAGAAGTTATGAAAAAATGAAAGCGGTTCTTGCCAATGGTATGCATATGTCGGTCTATCCCGAAGGAACACGCAACCGAACAGAACAACCTCTGAAAAAATTTCATGATGGCGCATTCAGGTTATCAATAGACACACAGCGGCCCATCATTCCTGCGATCATTCTTCATTCGGGCAAGGTTCTTCCGGTGAATAAAAGCTTTTGGTTCTGGCCACACAAACTGGAAATGCATTTCCTCCCGGCCATTTCTCCTGAAGGGAAAACTACCGATCAGTTAAGAGAGGAAGTGTTCAATATAATGCGCGACTATTATGTAAAGCACAATAATTAGTAATTAATGATCACTAATTATTATCAGAAATTGGTGAATGACCTGGTCCTGTTAATCCGCAGATCCTGCAATACAGATGCTTTCGGACTGATGGAGAAATTGAAAAAACGGTAAAGTCCAACCGGGGTTACATTTATAGCCAGCTGCCAGCAGTGCATCTCTCTTGCAATGGCCATACTGAAGGTCTGCAGTTTCTTTGTATCAAAATCGTAGTAGCCATTAGCGCTGAAGTTCCATTTGGAAGTCAGGTTAAACGTACCGTTGAAATTAAGGTTGGAATTCACGTCTTTTTTGAACTTCCCGATATTGCCATCAAACCGGCTGTAAAATGAAAGCGAATAACCAATATTCAGGCTCCAGGGAATATTGAAATCCACAAACTCGGAGGGATTCTGCTGCATATAGTTGAGTAGCCGTTGCTGATCTGCTATCAGTGTAGGATCATTTAATTGCTGCTGCACCTGCTTCTTTCTTTCCGCATCTTTTTTAGGATCTTTTGGCTTGCTCTTAAAACTGGTACTTATAGAAATGGATCCGGAGGTGAGCCGGCCAATGCCAAAACCTTTACCCTGCCATGCATACTTATCTATATCAAGACCTATACTGTCATACTGGTAAGGGCTTAAAATTCCACTGGCCGTGATACTGATCTTTTCAAATAATGTAGTACGCAGGTATAAACTGAATGGATCCAGCTTCAACGAATCGCGCAGGAAATTATATCCGCTGTTAAACCCGAATCCATCTATCAGTTTGATCTTTTTGATAGCGTTCTCGCCTGTATCTTTCCTGGAACGCCATTTCATCTCCAGATTATTATCTACCCCAAAACCAATTCCCCCGGTGCGGCCCTTACTGAATCCCGGATAAAGCGCGCCCTCAAATTCAGAGAAGGAATAGAGATAACCCCTGACCAGCGTATCTGTATAATAATGGCTTTTTGACAGGTCGGGCTTATAGTTTATACTGAACTGCGGCCTGATCACATGCCTGATAGCATAGATCCTTGAGTGCTTGAATTGATAATTACCATAAATAGCAGTGGATAATCCTATGGACATGGTGACCTGGTGGTCGGTGAAAATTCCTTTGGTCACGGTGGTATCCAGTTTCTGTTTTACCGGGTCCCAGTGCTTCCGCATTTTTTGGGCTATCCAAACCTGCTGGTAAGAGATACCCGGAGAAATGATTACGGCTCCATTTAATATAGGGGGCAGGGCCAGGGTAATAGGAAAACTATGCTGGGCTCCCCATTGAAAAGTATCGATCAGCCTTTTGAATTGAATAGCCGTATCATAAAAAGAAACCTGGTTTCGGAAATTGCCATTGTATCCCACCCCTAATTTCTGGTACCATTTCGGCGTACCTGCGCTGTTCGCATTTTGAAAAGGATAAAGTGTACTAACGGTAAAGCCAACATCCGGCAGACTCAGGTTCACCAGGTGCGTGCGGTTATTCTGGTTATGATTGGCAGAGATACTCAGGTTATATGGTTTGCCCGCCCAGCTTTTGGCATAGGAAATAGATGATCCCAACTGGTTCTGGAAATTCATCTGCGGACTATTTGGTACGTATTGATTATACCTGGTAGAGCCGGCATTTACATTGGCAGAAAAACTTGTACCCGGTCTTGCCTTGCTATCTACTGAATGGCTCCAGGTAACGAAATAACTGTTGTTCTTTACAAAATCAGGGTCACCTTTAAAATTCAATTTCGTGGACTGTATACTAAGATTGAATGATCCACTGTAACGATATCTTCTTCGATAGGTTGGGCTCAAATTTACCGACCACCCACCATAGGAATAAACATTACCATAGATCTTCGCATCCCAGTAATCGCTTAATACTTTATAATAACCTAAACCTTCCAGTCCCAATCCATATTGTTCATTAGAAGAAAACTGCGGTGGCAGCATACCAGAGTGACGCCCCTGGCTCAGGGGATAAAATCCAAATGGAATATAAATAGGAATAGGTACCCCTTCAAATTCCGGGTGGGCCGGACCAGAAACAGCCAGCTTCTGGTTGATCACTTTCATTTTTGGCGTAACGAAAGCAAAATGCGGATCATCCAGGTTACAGGTGGTGAATTTGGCTTCTTTTATAAAGGTAGTATTCTCGTTCACTTTTTTTACAACGGTACCATGCACATATATCTCACCCTGCTGGGTCACTGTATTTTTTGTAAGGCCTATCTGCGATTTAAAATTAAATCGTATCGTATCGCTTGAGAATTCATTGTCGCCACTCTTGAAATGGGCCATATCCACCACCGCTCCGGATGAATCTTTCCTGTTAACAGCCGTTACTACCTGGGTTTGCTGGTCAAGTTCCACCATTGGGGCCGTAAGGGTAATATCTTTGTATTCCGTTTTTGTCTTTCCATAAAGCAGGATCTTTTTTTGTCGGATCAGCACTACTGCCGAATCGGAGGCCTCATATTTTACCGGGGCATCCAGCGAATCCTTTGACATTTTGAAATGGAAAGTATCTGTTTTAGATCGGAAGGAATCAGCTAATGGTATCCGGTTGGTATCCTTGTTTCCAGGTTGGGTCTTAATGGGAACGATGCTGGTATCGGCAACCTGAACTGTTAAATGACTGCGAAAATCAATAGCAGTCATACCTCCGGCTGCAAATGACCACGTTAATAGGGTCGTTAAAGCGGCAGTCAGTAAACTCTTGTAAAAGTATAATCGCTTAAATTTGCTTTGTTGCACCATCAGGTAGGCAGCAAATGTAATTCATTCCATAGCTGTATCCTATGAAGGAATTACAACATTTTGTGAAGAATTCATATCTTACGGAGGTTCCATTATCTTAACCGTCTAATAGAAAAATCGAGTTGAATGAGATGTAAGTCCCTTTTACTATTATTTCTTACCGTTAGCTTTTTTGGACAGGCCTGGTCCCAGAAATCTGGAAAAGGCCTGAGAACATTGATCATCGACCCCGGTCATGGTGGACTGGATCCCGGCGCCCGTGGCATGATCACCACAGAGGCCGATATTTCCCTGGATATTTCCCTGAAGCTGGGCGATACACTGGCCAAAGCATTCCCCGACCTCAAAATTATTTTTACCCGTACCTCGGATGTTTTGCCGGGCAATTCCCCCAATAAAGACGCTGCATTAAAATACAGGGCCAACCTGGCCAACCAGTCTGGTGGCGACCTGTTCGTGGCCATACATTGTAATTCGGCGGGGCACCGTCCTGGCGGTTGGTATGAAAAAAGGGTGGTAGGAAAAACAGCCCATACCAAAACAGTAAAAAAAGGTAAGAAAAGCTATAAAAAGACCTATTATACCTACGAATACGAGAACGTATATGTAGAAAATAAGGCCAAAGGCACCGAAACCTATGTTTGGGCCATGAATAAGAATGATGACAAGATCAATTCTGTTTCAAAAAGCAATGAGTACACCGGGGAGATCGACTCCACCTCAACGCTTACCCTGCCCGACCCCAGCGATCCCACGGAAAAAGCCCGCATGCTGGTATATGCCCAGTATTATTTCCGCAAAAGCCTGAACCTGGCTAATTATGTACAGGATGAATTTCAGGAATCCAACCGGGTTGACCGGGGCGTAAAACAGAGAAATGACAAGGGTATCTGGGTCTTGCAGGCCACCGGAATGCCCAGTATCCTGATCGAAATAGGCTTTATTTCCAATAAAGAAGAAGAGGAATATTTGGTCAGTAACAGCGGCCAGAAAGAGATCGTGACCAACATCTTCAATGCAATTAAAAAATACAAGGAGAAACTGGAGGATAAAGACAAGGAAAAGAAGGGTTTTTAGCCATTTAGTGAACAGATACTCCCTGCTTAGCCGCCTCATTGTTTTTCGTTAACTTGCTGCCGTAAGCAACGGAACAGACATGAAGATCAGCAATGAAACCAAGGTGGGTGTACTCACCATTATCTCTCTCACCATTTTGATCCTTGGATTTAATTATCTGAAGGGCAGGGACGTTTTGAATAAAAGAAAGAAGATCTATGCGGTTTTCAAAGACCTTGGCTCCCTGTCCAAATCAAATGAGGTCAAGATCAATGGCTATGTGATCGGAAGTGTATATGAGATCAAAGCCAAGGATAAAGATCTTTCCGGGTTAGTTGCTACGATCAATCTTACAGAAGACGTAAATATTCCAAAAGATTCTAAAGCAATGATCTCAACCCCGCTCGTGGGAGGTTCCATCATTGTGATACAAAAAGGACAATCCACTGAATTCCTTAAATCCGGCGATACCCTGAGTACATTCGTTGATGTAGGGATCCTGGATGACGTAAAAGCGCAACTGACCCCCACCCTTACAAAAGTGCGGGGAACACTGGATACACTGAACCTGGTACTGGGAAATGTAAATGGATTATTTACTGCGGATGCTAAAGTCAATATTCAGCAAACACTGGCCAACCTTAACAAGGCCAGCAATGCATTGAACGGACTGATCGATAATGAAAGCAGTGCCCTTTCCAAAACACTGGGCAATGCGGAAGCCATTACCCGAAGCATCAAAGCAAATGCGGATGATGTAACGGCAACAGTGAAAAATGCAAGACTGGTCTCCGAAAAACTTGCCGCTCTTTCTCTTCAGCCCACTATTGATTCTTTCAATACTGTTATCTCCACCTTGAAAGCCATGGCCAATAAATTGAACAGTACTGATGGCACGCTGGGCGCCCTGATGAATGACCGCGCGCTCTATAATCGTATACATGATGCGATACTCAGTGCCGAGATCCTGCTGGACGACCTGCGTACCCATCCAAAACGTTACGTTAATTTGTCAGTCTTCGGCCGAAAGGACAAGGACGGTGCCTTAACTTCGCCCCTGCCGAAAGACACAATAAGGCATTGATGCGAACTGCGTTACTCTTATTATTTTTTATTGCCGGAACCATTGCCCATTCACAGAATGCGCCCCCTCCATCTTCGCCCGGTGACAGCCTCATCAATGTGGATATACTGGGTTCAAGAAAACTTGAACTGAGAAAAGTGAACGACAGTACCCAGTTAAAGATACTCGCAGGCAATGTGCGTTTAAGACAGGGTACAGCCCTTTTCAATTGCGATAGCTGCGTGATCAATGACAATACAAAAACCTTTGAGGCCTGGGGTTCCGTGCATATCAACGATTCAGATACCACCCATGTTTATGCAAGTCATTTGCAATACCTCATTGACAAACGCGTCGCTTTCCTGGATGGCGGTGTAAGATTAACGGATGGGAAAGGAACGCTCACTACACCCGACCTGGAATATGATATGAATACCAACCTGGGTATTTATAAGCATGGAGGAAAAGTGATCAATAAAAAAACTACCCTGGTAAGCCAGGAAGGCTGGTATTATTCCGACCTGCATGATGTTTATTTTAAGAATAAGGTCTTTCTTACCGACCCTGCTTATACCATTACCACCGATTCGCTGTTATATAATACACAAACACAACTGACCAGGTTTATCTCCCGCACCTTTATCAAAGATAGTTCCGGAAGGACCATTGAGACCAGGGAAGGTTTTTATGATCTTGCCCGTGGTAAAGCGGAGTTTGGACAAAGGCCTGTGATACACGATGGTAAACTCACTATCATTGGAAACCGTGTGGCATTCAATGACAGTACAGGTCAGTCACAGGCAACAGGAAATGTTGTGATCATAGATTCGGCCCAGGGCACTACCATTCTGGCAGGAGAAGTTTTGAGAGATAATAAGAATGAAAGAATGCTGGCTACAAGAAAGCCATTGATGATCATAAAACAAAATGAAGACTCGATTTATATAACAGCGGATACTTTATTTTCTGCCAGGTTAAGTGACCTGTATAAGAAAGATTCATTGTTAAAGGACACCCTAAAAGGGACCAAAGTTGTTTCTATAAATTCAAAGGATAGCACCAATCGTTACCTGGAAGCCTACCGAAATGTGAGGATCTTCTCCGATTCATTGCAGGCCGCCAGCGATAGTTTATTTTATTCATTCCGCGATTCCACTTTCCGTTTATACCAGCGACCCATTGTTTGGGCCAAGGAAAGCCAGATCACCGGCGACACGATCTATGTGGTCACAAAAAATAAAAAAGCCGACCGGATGAAGGTCTTCCAGAATAGTTTCATGATAAATAAAGTGGCAAATGAATTATACAACCAGGTCAGTTCAACCCGGCTGGATGCATTCTTCCGGGAGGGAAATATAGATTCTGTGCGGGCCAGCGGTTTCGCCAGTTGCATTTATTATATACAGGATGAAGACAGTGCTTTTACCGGTATCAATGAGTCCAGGTCAGATCTTATGGATATTTATTTTGTAGAAAAAGAACTGAATAAAGTGGTGTTCCGCAGCGCGGTGACCGGCACCATCTGGCCGATCAGGCAAAAATCTCCTACCGAAATGCGCCTCCCCGGTTTTCAATGGCTGGATGGCCGCAGGCCAAAGACGAGATTTGAGCTTTTTGAGTAATCAGCCAGCTAAACCCTAAACTTTCAACTCTCAACTTTCCAAATATTAGCATTTCTTTTAACCTACACTGGCACAATTTTCCGTTTACATGGGGAAATAAATAAACCATGAAACGAATCGTCCTTTTACTCTCCATTTTCACCGTATTAGCCGGAGTCAATACCCTTAAGGCACAGGAATACAGATCTGCTCTGGGTGTACGCCTCAGCAGCGCTGCCGCCAGCGTAAACAATTCCATCTCCTTCAAACAGTTTATTTCAGAAAAAACAGCCATCGAGGCCTTGTTTTCCTTTGGAGATCCGGTAGCTATCGGAGCCTTGCTGGAATTCCATAAACCACTGGCAGCGGAAGGTCTGCAGTATTTTTATGGAGCGGGCGCCTACCTGGGTTTCAAAAAGACTTATAACCCCAACAAACAGCGCAATGAATCTGACCCCCAGCTGGGAGGTATGGGAATCATAGGGTTAGACTATAAATTCAGCGGGATCCCGCTTAATTTATCTCTCGACTGGAAACCAGAGCTGAACCTGGTATCTGATATCAATTTTGAACCCGCGGCCATTGGATTAACGGCAAGGTTTACGTTTGGCAAATAATTAGGGAAGTTGAGAGGTTGAAGAGTTGATAAACAGCTCTCAACCCCTCAACCTCTCAACCCCTCAACCCCTCAACCTCTCAACCCCTCAACCTCTCAACCTCTCAACCTTCTCTCAGTTTCCCCAACTAATCCCCATCCTGCAAATATTTTCGGCTTTCTGCGTTTTTGTGCGGGAAATTCACTTACATTAGACGACCAAATTTAACGAATGCTTAAGAAGGAAAGGCAGGCCTACATCCTACATCAGGTGAACCTGCATAATAAGGTTCTTTCTTCTTCACTTTGCCAGGAGATCCGGGTATCGGAAGATACCATCAGAAGGGATCTGCAGGAACTGGCTGATGAAGGGAAAATAATTAAAGTGCATGGAGGTGCCCTGTCCCCTTCCTTCAACCAGGTATATTTTCCAACGAACGGTGTTTATTCCCAACAGAACAAAAAAACCATCGCCAGCAAGGCTATAGATCTTATCAGCAACGGAATGTTCATTCTTACCAGCGGGGGCACTACCATTATAGAGATGGCCAGGATGCTACCGCCACAACTCAAAGCCACATTTATATCAGGTAGCATACCCGCTATCCTGGAGTATATGCATCACCCCAATATTGAGGTGATCATGATAGGCGACCGTATATCTAAGAATTCAAAAATAACCGTGGGAGCTCAGGCCATTGCGCGAATAAAAGAGGTAAAAGCAGATATTTGTTTCCTTGGAACCAACGCTATTGACCTGGAGAACGGTATAACAGATAACGACTGGGAAGTGGTGGAATTAAAAAAAGCGATGATCAGTTCATCAAAAAAAGTAGTTTGCCTCGGCATTTCGGAAAAAGTGAACTCGGTACAGCCTATCAGGGTCTGCGGATTGCAGGATATTGATATGCTAATCACGGAATTACCGGCAAACGACCCATTGTTAAAACCATACCAGGACGCAGGCGTACTGGTAGCTTAATAGTAGAACCGCTTATTATAAATAATATCTAAACAAACAGCTATGAGAAAAATTCTCCGATTGTTCTTTGTTCTATCGATGGCGTTACTGCTGTTGCCGCAATTAGTGCAGGCACAGGAGAGAACGATCACCGGTACCATCCTTTCAGAGGACAATAAGACGCCGCTAGCCGGTGTTACCGTAAAGGTGAAAGGTTCTCGCCGGATCGTTACTACCGATGCGAATGGTAAATTCAGCATCAAAGTAAATCCAGGTGAGACATTACAGGTCTCCTATGTAGGCTACATGACCTCCGAAATAAAACCCGGAGATGGTGGAACGGTGGCCGTATCGTTAAAGACCGCAGATAATATGATGGGAGAAGTAGTGGTAACCGCCATGGATATCAAAAGATCTCCCCGATCACTGGGTTATTCTACCCAGGCCGTAACAGGTAAAGAGATCGCTGAAACCCAGAGGGAGAATTTCCTGAACAGTTTACAGGGACGCGTAGCTGGTCTTACCATTACCCCAACCACCGGGATGGCCGGTGCGTCCTCATCTATTGTACTTAGAGGATTTAATTCAATGGGTGGAAATAATCAACCTTTATTTATTGTTGATGGAATTATACTTGATAACCAGACACTAAACGAAACTTCAAATGGAGGATCCGCACTTGGGTTAGCATCTGATCGCCCAAATCGAAATAGTGACTATACCAACAGAATTGCTGATCTAAATCCTAATGATATTGAATCAATTACGGTATTAAAAGGACCTGAAGCTACCGCCTTATATGGAAGCCAGGCAAGTTCGGGAGCTATCGTTATATCAACTAAAAAAGCAGTTTCTGGCAAGATCAGCTTTCAGTACGATAATAATTTTCGAGTCCAAAAGATTACACGTTATGCTGATTTGAATAATGATTATGCACCCGGATCCAATGGCATTAGTAGTAATAACTTCAGCACAGTGGCCTTCAGCCATTTTGGAGCTCGGTACCCTGATGGAATTAAAAAATATGATAACGTAGGTACCTTCTTCGAAACAGGTTTCTCTCAAACACATAACCTGAGCGCTGATGTTGGATTTAAGAATGTCGGTTTCAAAGCCACCGGTTCTTATTTCGTGAACAAGGGTGTGGTTCCTACCAACGAATACAAGAAATACAATGTTCGTATCTCTAACTCTACCAAGATCGGTAAATGGGCTGAGATCACTCCTACTTTCCAGTATGTATATAATACAAACGACAAAGCGCTGAGAAGCGCCGGCGGTTTCCTGCTTGGTTTATATACTTTCCCTGTTACCAGGGATATTTCCACATTTGAAGATGCAGATGGAAACAAAGTAGGAACATTTGCTGCTGACCCAACTGCAGAAATAGATAACCCGCTGTTCAATACCAAATACAACCATGGTTTTGACAAGACCAGCCGTACTATCTATTCCGGTGGTATCAACCTCTTTCCTTTCAAATGGCTGACTATTTCTGGAAGGTTTGGCTATGATACGTACAAAACAGAAGGTTATACCTTCTACCATCCGTTATCATCAGCTTCTGGTTCTCCTGCAGGGAATAGCACAAGGACCACCCGCGGATCGCTGGATAATTACTGGAGAAATTACAAAGGTTATAACCACACCATCACGGCTGTGGCTAAAAAGGATTTTGGAAAATTCTCTACCCGCGTAATGGCAGGAACCATGTGGCAGGATTATAAAACTTCCATGTTCGCTACCTATGGCAATCAAATGATAGATTCTATCAGCCCTGATGGAAAAATGTACCGCACATTTGCAAGGGATGCATTGGGTGTGCTAGGCTCCCGGCTTTCTACTCCAATACTTGTTACCGATGCTAATTTTAAGCAGGTGGTAGGGGACAGAATGGATTCAACCAGCACTAATTATGCAACCAGAGTAAGACTTTCGCAAAATAGATTTGGAAAATATAATTTTAGCCAATATAGACAATTAGCTTATTTTGGTGAGATTTCAATTAGTTATAAAAATTTCATTTTTATGACTTATACCCATAGATTTGAAACTTCCTCTGTGTTTCCAAAAGCGAATCGTTTATATAATTATCCCAGCTTTAGTGTAAGCGCAATTCTTTCTGATATATTCCCAAATCTTAAAACCAATAACTTCAATTATTGGAAGCTCAGAGCTTCCCGCGCAAGCACTGCAAGGGGACCTGATCCATATAAGAACCAATCAGTTTTTGTCGACAATTTAACTAGCTCAAATGTTGGTCCAATTTACTCCTATGGATTTGATAATAATAACCCAGATCTGAAACCAGAAAGACAGAGTACATACGAGCTTGGAACAGAATTGAGATTTTTGAATAGTCGGCTTTCATTAGATTTTTCCTATTATAATACCCTATGCCTAGGACAAATACTAAACCAGGGAAGAGCAAGTTATGCTACAGGATATGTTTTAAATACGTTTAACTCTTCAAGTTCCCGGAATGAAGGAATTGAACTGGTTGTAGATGTTAATCCAATAAGAAAAAAGAATACTAATTGGAATATTAAGTTCAATTTCAACCACATGTGGAGTAAAATTCTTTCACTCCCTGAGGCTATCTATTATGAGGCCTATTATGCAGATACCTGGCTTTATGCTAATGCACGTGGTGGTATGATTCGTGGTATGGCCGCAACAACTATCACAGGACAACGTTATCAAAGGAATGCTGCTGGTCGCATCCTAATCGATCCAACAAGTGGCTTGCCAACAGCAGACGGCCTTTTTACTGTGATCGGAGACCGTATGCCAGATTTCACTTTAGGTATGCTTAACAGCGTACGTTATAAGAATTGGAACCTGAGCATGCTTTGGGACCTGAAAATGGGTGGTGATGTATTCAATGCAACCGAAATGTACCTAACGCTTGCCGGTAAGAGCCAGCGCACAGCCGACCGTATGAAAGCACGCGTTATAGATGGTATACTTAAAGATGGAAGGGAAAATTCTGCTACTCCTACAGAAAATACTATCTCAGTAGTTCCATATTTCCAGCAGACATATTATACATCCATGCCTGAGGAAGAGTTCATCGAAAAAGATGTGAATTGGCTTCGTCTCAGGGACTTGAGTCTCAGCTATACGCTCCCTGCCAGTTTCCTTAAAGGCGCCAACTTCCTGAAAACAGCCAGTGTATTCTTTACCGGAAATGACCTGGTATTGTGGACAAATTATCGTGGTGCAGATCCATCTACCAGTGGCAATACAGCGTCTGCAAATGGCGTAGGTGGTATGGGCTTCGATTATGGAAATCTCCCTACTCCAACTTCATACAGTTTTGGTCTGCGAGTAACATTTAAATAACATCCAAAGAAGAAAAAATGAAAAAATATATTAAATTACTTTTGGGTTCCTTGGTAGCAGTTTCCATCGTTACTGGATCCTGTGCAAAAAAAATTGATGAGGTATATGCCAATCCCAATAATCTTAATAAACAACCAATCGAACAAATATTTCCGAGTCTGATAGGTAGCATAACTGGAAGTGGCTCAGCGGCTGGAAGTGCTGATGGATTGGCTGGTGATGCTTTGTTAATTGGAAGGTACATTCAATATTGGGGAACATTTTCAACTACCTCTTCACCTTCTTCTCTTACTGTATCAAATGCATCCAATTATGATCAAATGGGAGGCACTGTTGGAACTAGTGATAACCTTGGATCAATGTGGGGTGCACATTATTATGGAATGGGACAAAATTTGAATAAAGTTGTTACGTGGGGATTAGAAGAACAGAAATGGGATTTTGTTGGGGCTGCAACAGCGCTTCGAGCATGGAGTTTACTGGAAACAACTAATGAATATGGTGATATTATTTTAAGAGAAGCTTTTGATATCACAAAGCAACAATTCCATTACGAGGATCAATCTGAAGTTTATGATTCTGTAAGGGCTACCTGTTTCCGCGCGCTTGATTTCCTTAATCGTACAGGCGGAGGAATGAATGCGACCAGCTTCGCCAACAGCGATTATTATTTTAATGGCGGTGACCTGAACAGGTGGAAGAAATTTGTATATGGTATCCTGGCAAGAAGCTATGCCTATATCAGCAATAAGACTTCTTACAGTGCTGACTCTGTTATTAAGTATGCTTCCCTTTCCTGTGTGACAAATGGAGACAATATAACTTGTAAATTTCAGGGTACAGCGATCTCCGCAACAAACAATTATTTCGGCAATCTTCGTCAAAATGTAAATTCGAGTGCCTCCGGTATTCGTCAATCTTCCTATATCGCAAATCTGATGAATGGTACTTCCTCCGCATTTGGAGGGGTACAGGACCCAAGGGCCTGGTATATTATTCGCCCAAATACAAATGGAACATTTAAAGGCATAACTCCATGGTCAGGTTCCTCAGGGCTTGTAGCTGCAGACCAGCCGGAAAGTTTTATGGGCACCTCCTATGCTACAGCAGGATACCCTTTTCCTGAACTTGGACGTTATATTTTCCGAGATGTAGCTGAGTGGCCAGTAATGACTGCCTCAGAAATGAAGTTCTTGATTGCAGAAGCCTATCTCAGGAAAGCAGATAATGTAAATTCAAGACTGGCCTATATTGACGGTATCAAATTGAATTTTGACCATCTGAAAGACAAATACAGCACGAATGTACCTGCCCTTAATTTGCTGAGCGATGCGGTTCGCGACACCTATGTTGCTAACACGGGTGTAGTGCCTGCTTCTCCCTCCGGAATGAACCTCGGTAAGATCCTTCTGCAGAAATATATCGCGCTGTACGGCTGGGGCGTTCATATTACTTGGAGTGATATGCGTCGTTTCCATTATATTGACCAGGATCCTTTTAATCCCGGACAACAGGTTTATGTTGGCTTCACACCTCCATCGGGATCAAATTTGCATGGAACTAATACTGGTAAATTAGTATATCGGGCTCGACCTCGCTATAATTCAGAATATTTATACAATATTCCTGCATTAACAGCTATAGGCGCTTACCCAACCAATAATGATTACCATACCAAAGAGACCTGGTTCTCTAAACCCTAACTTCTAATTGTATAAACAGACGAATATGAAAAAAATCATAATTGCCTTTAGCCTGCTGGGAATTTTTGCAATTTCCTGCACTAAACAAAAAGGTAAGGAAGTAGCGATGGAGAGGACCGAAATGGCCAATACCGCCAATTTCCAGATACATGATGCAATTGTTGGCAGCACCAGGAATTACCTGCAGGTAGATGCCAAATTTGTGAACGGTACGGGACTGGCCTATGGCGCTACCTTCCCGTCTACACCTGCCAGCTTTAATATTCCCGCAGGATTTAAAGCCTTCAGTTATTTTGATACCCTGGCCACCACCACACAGGTCCCCATGAGCTTTGCTCAGGACCTGCAATCCGGAGCCAGCTATACCATGTTCATGTATGATTCGATCAATGCTCCCAAGCAAATGACCGTTACAAACAAGATCGTGGTTCCAAATGACACGACTGCAAGGCTACGCTTTGCAAATTTTGTTTACAATAGCGGTGCTTCTATCGGGACCGGATTTGACATTTTTTCTGTAAAAAGAAATGCTGTCGTATTTACAAACGTTTCTCAAACGCAGGTAACGGATTTTATTCCTTACGCCTCTGCGCTTACTGATACGTTCTATATCCGTACTACCGGTTCAAGTACTAACCTGACAAATGGCGCTACCACCATTTTCGCTTCGCTTACTCCCACCCGCTTGCGCAGTTATACCCTGATCTTCAGAGGTAGTTATCGCGCAACAAGTGGAACCAACGCGAAAACGCTGGGCACCTTCGTTAATTATTAATGGAAACAATAACCAATAAAAAAGAGGTTCTGAAAAGAACCTCTTTTTTTATGCCCTGATCTTTAATCATCCAAAGAATATATAGGCAAGTATTATGGAGGTGATTATTCCTGCAAGATCTGCCAGTAACATGGAGCCAATGGCATATCGGGTGTTCTTTACATTCACTGCTCCAAAATAAACCGCTATCACATAAAAAGTAGTATCGGATGAGCCCTGTAATACGCTGGCCAGTCTGCCTGCAAATGAATCCGCTCCCGCGCTACGCATCGTATCTACCATCATTCCACGTGCAGCACCACCGCTGAAAGGCCTTACCAATGCAGTAGGCAACCCATCCACGAACCTGGTATCAGTGCCAAACAAGGCAAAAAACTGCCTGAAGCCTTCTATCAGGAAATCAAAGGTTCCGCTGCTGCGAAGCATGCTGATAGCCACCAGCATGCCTACCAGATAAGGAATGATCCGGATGGCCGTTTCAAAACCGCCTTTCGCTCCATCAATAAAAGCACTGAAAATATCTATCTTTTTATAAATGCCACCGGCAACGATCAGCAGCAGGATCAGCAATAACAATCCATTGCCGAATGAACCTGAAAAGAATTCAAGCGATGACTTATCCAGCGTAGTGAGGTACCAAACAAATGCTGCTACAATGGCCGAGAGACTGAGTATCCAGGCCAGTATCACTGGCTGGAAAAGCCGGATCCTTTGCCGGATGGAAACGATCAGCAGCGCCGCCATGGTGGCCACAAAAGTGGCGATCATACAGGGCACAAAAATATCTGTGGCATTCTTTGCTCCTGCACCTGCCCTGATGGCAATGATGCTTACCGGTATCAGCGTGAGACCGGATGCATGAAGGCATAAGAACATGATCTGCGCATTGGAGGCGCGGTCCTTTACAGGATTTAATTCCTGCAGGCTTTCCATGGCTTTTATACCAAACGGCGTGGCGGCATTATCCAACCCTAATAAGTTCGCTGAAAAATTCATCATCATATGTCCGTGGGCAGGGTGTCCTTTGGGTACTTCCGGGAAAATCTTAGAAAAGAACGGACCAATGATGCGGGAAAGAAACCGTACCCCTCCTGCCTGCTCTGCGATACTCATAAATCCCATGAACAGGGCCATAATGCCAATAAGTCCAAAGCAGAGATTTACCGCGTCCTTACAGGTCTCGATAATGCCATTCACTTTCACCAGTTTGGTAGCGACGATCTTTTCCCCTTCTTTTTTATAGACCAATCCTTTTTGGGTAAAGCGGGAAGTACTGTCGAGGACCGTTACCAGCGCGAGGTCCGCCTTTTGTAAAGGGGTCTCCTTCACTTTAATGGTATCCCCGGTTTTGCCAATGACCATCTCAGTAAATATCTGCTGGTCACCATCATGGGCAAGAAATTTATAGGAAGCCACCAGCAGGGCAATTACGATGAAGGCGGACCAGATGCGGGTTAATGCCATTTTAAAGGTTTAGAGATTAGAGTTTAGGGATTAGCGCCTGCCCCAGGCAGGATTAGAAAACAAGATACTAATTAGAAATTAGCTAAAGAATGAATGCTTATCTTTGCAGACTTAAAAAATTAGGGTTTCGCCTGTTACTTGCAGAACTAATCCCTAAACTCTAATCTCTAAACGCTCTCTTCAAATGGCTCTTCAGGCAGGTATCGTAGGACTTCCAAATGTGGGCAAATCCACACTTTTTAACGCAGTAAGCAATAATGCCAAGGCGCAGGCCAGCAATTACCGATTCTGTACCATTGATCCAAACGTAGGGCTGGTAGATGTGCCCGATCCGCGCATGAATAAACTTGCTGAACTGGTAGTACCCGACCGTATCGTACCTACACAGATCGAGATCGTGGATATAGCCGGACTGGTAAGAGGGGCCAGTAAAGGAGAAGGATTGGGAAATAAATTCCTGGGGAATATCCGTGAAGTGGATGCCATCATCCATGTGATCCGTTGTTTTGAAGATGAGAACATACTCCGTGAAGAAGGGGCCATCAATCCCGTAAGCGATAAAGAGATCATTGATACAGAACTTCAGCTGAAAGACCTGGATAGTGTGGAAAAGAAGATCTCTAAAACAGAGAAAATGATCCGCGTCGATCCAAAGTTGAAAACAGAACTGGATGTGCTGATCAAATGCAAAGAGCATCTGCAAAAAGGAAAAAGCATCCGGGAACTGAACCTGGACAAGGATGATAAACTGGCCATTGCCGACCTGTTCCTGCTTACGGATAAACCTGTACTTTATGTGGCCAATGTGGATGAGGCTTCCATGCATACAGGAAATAAATTTTCAGAGCAGCTGAAAGAAGCCATTAAAACTGAGAATGCCGAGCTGATCGTGATGAACAACAATATCGAGGCGCAGATATCTGAACTGGAGAATGAGGAGGATAAGCGGATGTTCATGGAAGAATACCATATGGTGGAACCCGCCCTGGATAGACTGATCCATTCAGCCTATAAATTACTTAATCTCTTTACGTATTTTACCGCTGGTGTGCAGGAAGTAAGGGCCTGGACCATCCACCAGGGATGGAAAGCTCCACAGGCTGCGGGTGTGATCCATACCGATTTTGAAAAAGGATTTATCAAGGCGGAAGTGATCTCCTATGAGGATTTCATCAGCCTTGGATCTGAAGCCGCCTGCCGCGAGGCCGGGAAATTAAGAATTGAAGGAAAAGATTATGTAGTGAAAGATGGAGATGTGATGCATTTCCGTTTCAACGTATAATATATTTTTCAGAATAACGCGGTGATGCCCGCCCTTCCCAAATGCACCGTGCGTGATACCCCCGCTTTTCTACCATCATACTGGAAATTTAGCTCCAGGTTATTCATGAGCCTTTTGGTGAACATCAACCCCCATATATAGTTCTTGCCGGGAAGCAACCCATCCAGCATGATATAACTAACCGTGCTATTGGCAGGATAATTATACGTTATATCATTAAGTGTAAATTTCCCGGAAACAGAACTGCTCTGCAGTATAGTATACTTGGATTCAATGTTCACCGAATTAGAGGTCGATTTCTCGCCTCCATAAATGGGTTGGTTCACCCTCCTATCATATTTATAACTGCCCGTCAGCCGGAATTTTGTTCCCCGGATAAAGATCAAAGAAGGTTCAATATTCCGGATATCCAGCAGGAAATTTCGATTGGCAAACCTGGGCGTGAATAATGCACTGCTGCCTTTTCGCATATTCAAAAGCCATTGAAATGAATTACTGAAATTGAACCGCCATTTTAAAGTCCAGTCATTGATCTTCCTGCTTTCATACCCATAGGTAAGCAGTGACTTGGCATTATTCCGAAGATTGCTCATATCCACTCCCCATTTATTGCTGAACCGGTTAAAGGAGACCGTATTGGCGATAGCAGTCACCGAAGTGATCAGCGCCGTATCATTCACGCCGTATTTAAATGGGTTGAATTCAAAACTTCCACTTGCAATGGATTTTTTATTTCGCTGCAGGGAACTGATCACCAGGAACCGCGCAATAAACCCTTTAAATCCTTTTTTAACGCCCCCTAACCTTGCAGCAGGACTGATATTAAAACTATAATTGAACGTTGTATAGTTTGCCTTTACAAAATCGTTGGTAGGTGTAAAAATGCGAATAAATTTTGCCTGGTCGGGGAAGGCTGCCATTTCAAATTCATTCAATTGCTGCACTCCGTCATTGTTATAATCGATCCAGGCATACTGACCCGTCCCCGGTGGAACTTCCAGGTAAGCGAAATCCCTTCGCTGCTCCTGACCGGCCCCCACTTCATAAAGCACGCTACCTGTAAGCAGGCCCTTCCACTCTTTCATTAAATACTCTACCCTTCCCAGGATGGTCTCATCTGCTTTTTGTTTGGACACCTGTTGGTCATACACTTTTAACCGGCGGAAAGTAGTATTGAAATATAATTGCCTTTTTGCGCTGGACAATAACTCTGCCTGCAGGTTCAGGTTCAGGCTTCGATCGCCCCTAACCAGTGCATTCTTTACAGGATATTTGTCCGAACGGGTGAAAAACGTAATGGTATACTTGTTCTTCCTGGATTCATTGGATCGCAGGTAAGCGGAATAAACATCAAAGGAAAATGCTGTTCCCAGTAATGAATCATTGGAGCGCAATTTTGAAATATTCTTTTCCAGCATATAATTAAATCCAAGTCGCCAGTTATCAAATGATCTCAACTCTTTGCTGATATCAATCTGGGGCCTGATGAAACTTCCTTTATTAAGCAGGCTGGTATAATTAGTGATGGTAAAACGGTTATTGACCTGCCAACCTTTCCAGCCAGCCTGGTGGGTTACCTGGTTCTGCCAGCCATTATAATGATCGCTCCTGTCATATTTTGTAAGCTGGTAAAGTATGCTATGGGCATTCTTATTCTTTAACTGAAGACTCCCTTTAAAAATAGATTCGTCCACTGGCGTTGGAATAGCTTCCAGTACCAGGCCCCAGTCGCGTGAAAATTCAACATTCCTCAATCTTTCCAGTGGCCTGAATTTTTTCTGTACATACTCATAATCCAAGCCGGTGTTTAATTGTAACTGGTCTGTATTGGAAAAATGTTTTTCCTGGGCCAACCGGAATTTCGCCGCATAGCCCCGGTCATCTCCATTATCTTTCCCTGAAAATGTATTCACATCAAAATTACTGGTTGCCAGTTCTGTCATGATGGTTGTTCCTTTAGCCAGCTTATAATCCATGGCCAATGCGGCCACCTGCTGTTTTTTGGGCGCCACCAAAACCTGTACAGGTTCATACCTGCCCTGTTTTACCGGGCCAATTGGAGCAACATACTTATATACTTTTCCATTGGCCCCGTTGAAATCAGGAATATAATTTCCATTGCCCGCGCCTACATCTACAAAAGAAAGATTATAGCGTGCGAGCGCCGGATCAACGGAATACTGGTAAAAAGAATCAAGGCCTATATAGATCTTTTCATAAAGAATTTTTCCGGCAGCGAAGGTATCAATGATAGCTGTTGGGTAAAATGCCCTTTGTACGCTATCGCCAAGATTGGCCAGGAATTGCTGCTGTTTATTATCAAGTACCTGGTTGATCTGCGAGTTCTTCGCATCATTATTCTGGAAAAAACTTAACCGCAGGTTCAATTTTTTCCCGATCTCGAATTCCTGATTCAGGTATAGATTGGCATTGAGAAAATTCCGGTCAGCATATTCAAACTCTACCTGTATACGACTGTCTTTTGTGATCATCCGCTTAGGTGTAAAGCTGATCTCACCTGTATTATAATTGATCACATAATCCTGGTCTTCGCCGCGCTGTAGTAATTGACCGTCATAATAAACCCTTTCTGTATTGG
The DNA here is from genome assembly GCA_016720565.1 of Chitinophagaceae bacterium. GTDB lineage: Bacteria > Bacteroidota > Bacteroidia > Chitinophagales > Chitinophagaceae > JJ008. The sequence goes on along the minus strand of JADKKJ010000001.1, from coordinate 592,935 downwards.
CCAGGATGATGAAAAATATTTCATTGTTAGCACCCTTCAGACGGTAAGGTCCCTGGTTTCCTTCAAGGGTAGTTAATAAATTCCGGGTGAATTTGCCTTTAGCAACAGAACCACTGACCAGGGTAGATGAATTGATAGTATTACTTAGACGGTTCTTTGTTCGAAATGCAAGTCCCTGCAGCCTTTTATAAAAATTCAGGAAATAAAATTGATTCTGCCGAAGGTCTATATCACCCAGGTCAAGTTGCCAGCTCTTTTTCCTGAACTGCAGATAGACCTGGTCGAATTCATTTAATTGCTGGGTGTTCCCATCAGGCTGTATAGGAATATTATTATCCGTGATGGCCGCGGATATTTCAATGCTGTCGCCCAGCATACCACTTAATTGCATGTTGAAACTGGAATTCAGAACGGCATCCTGGCTATTGCCGAATCCTATTTGTCTTCCAAAACTTCCTTCTGCCTTCAGGGTACCAAAATCAAAAATGCCCCTTTGCGATTCAGTAAGGCCACGGTTGAATTCAAAGGGGGTTACATAATATTTTTTGCGAACACTATCATAGGGCATTCTTTCCACCAGCGAATTAAGCAGGAAAGGGAATACCCGGTACTCCACCTCTATCGTTTCTGGAATGGGCCTGATCTTCCAGTAAAGAATGGCCCTTACAAAATCAAGCCTGTAGGCCGAATCCGAAACGTTTTTGATCTTAAAACTGGAAGCGATGATACTGAGTGTATCTAACTGAAGACTGTCTCCCCTGGTGATCAGCTTTTTTTGCCGGAGATTAGATGCCGGTAGCTTGAAATTATCCACAGGAAACTGGGCCAGGCTGCATAAACTGCTGAAGGCCAGTGCAAGGGTGAAAAATAAGCGGCAAAGGGAAGTCAAGAATGATACATTTCACTCAAAATCGTAAAATTTGAGGGTTTTATTGCCTCAAAGTTATCCTATGCTGTTAATTAGCCTACTGCCCCAGGCAGGAACCCTCAACTCTCAACTTATCAACCTCTCAACCCCTATTCCCCACTCATCCCCGCACCTATGAACTCACGGTTCAACCTCGCAATATTTTCAATAGAAATTCCTTTGGGACAAACAGCTTCGCAGGCGCCGGTATTGGTACAGGCTCCGAATCCCTCTTTATCCATTTGTGCAACCATATTCAGGGCCCTGGACCTTCTTTCAGGAGCACCCTGGGGAAGAAGGGCCAGATGAGAAACTTTCGCTGAAACAAATAACAAGGCGGAAGAGTTTTTACAGGCGGCCACACAGGCACCGCATCCTATACAGGCGGCCGCTGCAAAGGCAGCATCTGCTTTTTCCTTTTCAACAGGAACAGCATTTGCATCAACAGGACTACCTGTATTCACTGAGATATATCCACCGGCCTGGATGATACGGTCGAAAGCACCGCGATCCACTACCAGGTCTTTCAGCACCGGGAAAGATTTTGCTCTCCATGGTTCTACAACAATAGTATCTCCATCTTTATAAGCGCGCATATGCAATTGGCAAACAGTATTCTTTTCCCAGGGACCATGGGGACGGCCATTAATATACATGGAACACATACCGCAGATGCCTTCGCGGCAATCATGATCGAATGCAATGGGGTCTTTCCCTTCGCGGATCAGTTCCTCATTTAGTACGTCGAACATTTCTAGGAATGACATTTCTGCCGAGATATTCTTCACCGGGTAGGTGGCAAAACCACCGGGATCGCCCGAATTTTTCTGCCTCCAAACTTTCAGTGTCAAATTCATGGTATTCTGTTCCATAGCTGAATTAGTTAGTCTTTTAATTTTACTTGTAAGAACGTTGAGAAGGTTTCGCTACTTCAAACTGAAGTGGTTCTTTATTTAACTGCCACTGGCTTTCCCCTTTAAATTCCCAGGAGGATACATAGGTGAAATTTTCATCATCGCGCAGCGCTTCTCCTTCTTCTGTCTGGCTCTCTTCCCTGAAATGGCCTCCGCAGCTTTCTTTCCTATCAAGCGCATCCAGGCACATCAATTCTCCCAGTTCAATGAAATCGGCAACACGACCAGCCTTATCCAATTCCGGGTTCATTTCCTTTACGATGCCGGGCACTCTTACATCTGACCAGAATTCTTTTTTCAATGCACGTATCTCTTCAATCGCCTCTTTCAAACCCTGCTCATTACGCGCCATTCCGCATTTCTCCCACATGATCTTTCCTAAACGCTTGTGGAAACTTTCAACAGTCTGACTTCCCTTTATGTTCATTAAAGTATTAATGCGGTCGCTTACCTGTTTTTCCGCTTCAACAAAAGCAGGATGTTCGGTATCGATCGGTTTCACTGCGATCTCATCTGCCAGGTAATTCCCAATGGTATAGGGGATCACGAAATATCCATCCGCCAAACCCTGCATGAGTGCAGAGGCCCCCAAACGGTTAGCTCCGTGATCGGAGAAATTGGCTTCTCCCAATGCATAAAGTCCTTTCATCGTGGTCATCAGTTCATAATCCACCCACAAACCTCCCATGGTATAATGCACCGCAGGATAGATACGCATGGGCACTTCATATGGATTTTCGCCGGTGATCTTTTCGTACATATCAAAAAGATTTCCGTACTCTTCTTTCACCACTTCTTTACCAAGTCTTACAAGCGTATCATTATCGGGGTTATCAATGCCGTGCTTACTTGCTTCGGCGCGGCCATATTTATTGATGAGGTTGAATTTAAAATCCAGGTACACTGCCTGTCCGGTGGTACCTACCCCATAACCGGCATCACATCTTTCTTTTGCCGCGCGGGAGGCCACATCCCTTGGAACCAGGTTACCAAATGCAGGGTATCTTCTTTCGAGATAATAATCCCTTTCTTCTTCAGGAATATCATTCGCTTTTCGTTTGTCTCCTTTTTGCTTGGGCACCCAGATACGTCCGTCATTTCTCAATGATTCAGACATCAGGGTAAGTTTGGATTGATGGTCGCCACTGACCGGGATACAGGTAGGATGTATCTGCGTAAAGCAGGGGTTTCCAAACTGGGCTCCTTTCTTATGTGCTTTCCAGGCTGCGGTCACATTAGATCCCATGGCATTGGTGGAGAGATAAAATACGTTGCCATATCCACCGGTACATAATAAAACCGCGTGGCCAAAATGCCTTTCCAGTTCTCCATTCACCAGGTTACGGCAAATGATGCCGCGGGCCTTGCCATCTATCATTACCACATCCAGCATCTCATGACGGGAATACATTTTGACATTTCCCAGGTTCACCTGGCGTTCAAGGGCCTGGTAGGCACCGATAAGCAATTGCTGACCTGTTTGACCGGCCGCATAAAAAGTTCTTTTAACCTGGGTTCCTCCGAATGAACGGTTATTCAGCAGGCCGCCATATTCACGGGCGAAGGGAACACCCTGGGCCACGCACTGGTCGATGATGCTGGTGCTGATTTCCGCGAGACGGTGCACATTAGATTCGCGGGCGCGATAATCGCCTCCTTTGATAGTATCATAAAATAAGCGGAATACAGAGTCTCCGTCATTCTGGTAATTCTTTGCTGCATTGATCCCTCCCTGGGCGGCGATACTATGTGCCCTACGGGGAGAATCCTGAAAACAAAAAGCTTTTACGGTATATCCTAATTCTGCAAGTGAAGCAGCAGCGGAGGCACCAGCAAGTCCGGTACCCACTACGATCACTTCCAGTTTTCTTTTGTTGGCCGGGTTTACAAGTCGGCAATGTCCTTTATAATAGGTCCATTTCTGATCTAAGGGCCCGGTGGGTGTTTTGGCTTCCAACATAAAAAGTATAGCGTTTAATGTTATAGTAAGATGTTATGATCGGATCATTTGACCCAACCCAGGTAAATGCTCAATGGCATAGCTGCGAAAAGTATACTCACCAGTAATGAAAATCCAATTCCGGTAGCATTCAGCAAAGCCAGGTATTTTTTATTCGAAACACCGATGGTCCGGAATGCACTCTGAAATCCATGGATCAGGTGCCAGGCCAGCGAAACACATCCCAGCACGTAGAGTATCACGATCCATAATTCCTGGAACACCGTGATCATTTCCCCATAGAGGTTGTGAAAGGTTTCTCCATCAGGATAAGTGATCTCTTTTAAACCGCCGAAACGGGAAGAGATCCAGAAATTAGAAATATGCACTACCAGGAAAATAAATATCAGGGTACCCAAAAGACCCATTGATTTGCGATACCAATTGCTTCCTTCAGAACCCATGGGCACTTTATATCCTTTTCCTCTTTTGCTGCGGTTCTGCAGTTCGAGTACATAACCCTGTATGATGTGGATGATAAAGAACAGGAATAAACCCACTTCAAGTATCCTTGGGATCAGGTTGCTACCCAGCCAGTGCGCAGCACGGTTGAAGATCTCACCATTGTCTTCCGGAACAAAAATATTTGCCCAGATCAATGTATTAAGGGTAACGTGAACCAGCAGGAATCCAATGAGGCAAAGTCCGGATATTGCCATCACCCATTTTTTTCCGATCGAAGACGTGAACAGTTCAGACCATTTCATAATTGCAGTTAAGGAAGAGTGAGTAATTGCACCAGGGGTGCTTTTGGTGGCCAAAGTTACTGGTAGATGAAGAAAAAAACACAAAAAACTAAATGATTATGCTCAGCTATTCAACCTCATTTCCAACTCAGTATCCAGTTTTCTGAACAAATGGAAAGGCTTATAGGTTCGCCAGTTGGGTAATTCCTGTAATTCCACAAATTTGTCCAGGTGGGCGCGTTTAAAATCATACTGCGTTTGCTCGGGCATATTTAAACAAACCACCCAGCCTTTTTCCTCCATCACATCTTCCTGTAATTCTTCATAATAGTCACGGCCATCACTGTGGAAGTTCAGCACATTTTCGGCCACGAGGATGAATTTATAAATTCCTTCTTCCAGGAATTTATCCAGCACCTCCCTTTTGAGTTCCATGATATCATTTTCCACCGCATCATTCCATTCTCCCAGCAATTCGATCACCGCATAGTGCTCCTCGTAATCGGCTATCAGCACCTTCAGGTAAAGGGTCCTGCTGCCAAAATCATCCCACTGCGGATGGATATAATAATTGTAAACGGTTTGGGAATATTCAAACTCAGAATAGGTACGGCCATAAAAAGGCGAACGATCATCTTCTTCGCTTACATATATATGGCGCCAGTTATAAAAAGGCTCGATGTTATGCATGATGGCACAAAGGTAGAATCCTGTTCTTTAAAGATCCAGGAAAATGAAGAGAAAACGGATCGCTAAAAATCCGAAGATGAGAAAAAAACGCTGCCAGGTCTGGCGGCTGCTATGATCCTCTACAAGAAAAAGATACCGCAATGGAAGATAGAAAAGGACAAAACAGATAGCCAGGATCAGGAATTGGATCATAAGGCCAGGGGCGTTTTTGGGAAATATATCTTTTGTCATTAACCCCATTACCCCTCTTTCCCAGAAAAAGAAAGTAAGTACAGATACTGACAGGCAAAGTAAAATATCTGCTACCAGTTCTCTTCGGAAAAGCAAGTTCTCAGTATACTTATTGCGATTATTTTTCCTGGTACCGCGATATACCAGCCAGGTAATGAAAACCGGGAATAAAAGGCAAAACCAGTTGTACCAGTCTGTTTCGCCTGATTTTTCTCCCGGGAAATGCAGGCCGAAGAAATTCTGAAGATGCAGGCGCAACATATATAAAGCACCGTACAGGATCAGCCAGTGGCCAAACATCATGGCATATTTCAACGGAAAGGTTCTTTTTTTATAGGCAGGTAATGACGCCCGGATATCCAGGGGAAGATGTTTGAGCCAGGCACCCAGCGTATATAAAAAAATTGCACCAAGGATCAGCCAGGGAAATGCAGGCGAAGCCACCAGGTTAATAAACCCGGGAAAAACAAAACTGAGGGAAAAGCTGGTAAAGAATACAACCCAGTCGAACATCGCTGAGCGGGACAATTTATTTTCCATAGGCATCAGCAGCCTTTTTAACACTGCCATATTTCAACAGCATCTCTTTAGCAGTTTCATATTCGTCCAGGCGGATCCGCTCCATTAGCATTTTAGTACCCCGGTCAACCAGTTTATCATTGGTAAGCTGCATATTCACCATCTTATTATCCTCCACTCTTCCTAACTGTATCATCAGTGAGGTGGAGATCATGTTCAATACCAGTTTTTGCGCAGTGCCGCTTTTCATACGAGTGCTACCAGTGACGAATTCCGGACCAACCAGTACTTCAATAGGGAAATCAGCAGCGGCGCTTACAGGCGCATCAGGGTTACAGGAAATACTGCCGGTAATGATACCATGGGCCCTGCATTTGTCCAGTGCTCCTATTACGTACGGAGTGGTGCCACTGGCGGCCACACCTATCACAACATCTTTCTCTGAAACATTGAATTGCTGCAGGTCTTTCCAACCCTGCTCATGATCATCTTCTGCAAATTCCACCGCAGTGGTAATGGCTTTCTCTCCTCCGGCAATGATCCCTATAACCAGTCCATAGGGAACACCGTAAGTAGGCGGGCATTCACTTGCATCCACAATGCCTAATCTTCCGCTGGTACCTGCCCCTATATAAAATAATCTTCCGCCCATCAGCATTTTATCAGCGGCAGCCTCCACCAATTTTTCTATCTGTGGAATGGATCGTTCTACCGCAAGTGGAACCACCTGGTCTTCCTTATTAATATTGGTCAGTAATTCCACCACCGGCATTTTTTCCAGGTGGCGGTAGCGGCTTGGTTGCTCGGTTATTTTCTCGAAGGCCATTTCTAAATTTTAACGATGATAGGCGATCAATCCATCCATAGGTGTCTTAAGGATCCGCCCAAGTTCAAATTCGTAGCTATTGCATAATTGTTTTACCACATCACCGAATCCATAGGCGACCCCCCCTGTAAAACTTACCGGTAGTGTCCAGGTTTCGCGGTACTTGCATAAGTGACTGAAGAAAAAATCGTTGAGTCCGTCTTCAATGATATTCTCTATCATATAATGCCCCCGGTTCTCGGCCAGGAACCTGGCGAAACCCGCCAGGTAACGGTTAGGGAGTGGTTTTTTATAGACGTTCTCCAGGATCTCACTGGTATTGGTTGTATAGGTTAGATCAAAACGCCCTCTTAATTCATCATCAAAAGTACCATAGAGATAATACTGAAGCACTTTCTTACCGAGATAGGCTCCACTTCCCTCGTCACCGAGCACATAACCTAATCCGGGACTGTTCCGAACGATCTTTTTACCATTGTAATAGCAGGAATTGGAGCCTGTTCCCAGAATGCAGGCTATTCCTTTTTCATTTCCCAATAAAGCGCGGGCTGCGGCCATCAGGTCATGGGTCACTTCCGAATAGGCAGATGGAAAAATGTTCCTGAGCGCTTTTTTTACTGAACGGGCATTGGCAGGGTTGGCGCAACCTGTTCCATAATAATAGATCTCCTCCACGCTATGTTTTCCCAGTAGGGGAACAAGTTCTTTGCGCAGTAATTCGGTGATCTGATCTGTATTTAGAAAATAGGGGCTTATACCCTGGGTACTGATGGTTTTTTTCCTTCCATCGGTCAACAGGCACCAGTCAGCTTTGGTAGCCCCACTGTCAGCGATCAGTTTTACTGTTGCCATGATTATTAAGTGGCCGGGGTAAAGGGTTCATAAAGTATCGGAACCAAGCAGAAACTTTATGTTATTTTGCGACAAATTAAGCATTTAAGCAGTATGGCTGGCAATAAAAAATTTCAGATCTGGCTTCCATTAATATTTTCCATTGTACTGATCGTTGGAATGGTGCTGGGCTATCAACTTAATGGGAATAGTGGCAGCAAGGATGGGATCTTCCGGAATGACCGGGGCGGCAGTTTGCAGGAGGCCCTTGACCTGATACGGCTTAAATACGTGGATTCTGTGAACCTCGATTCATTGGAGGGCCGTGCCCTGGAACAGATGATGTCTGAACTGGATCCGCATTCGGTTTATCTCCCCCCGGTTGACCTGAAGGCCGCGAATGAGGACCTGGCCGGCAATTTTGAGGGCATTGGCGTTGAGTTCAACCTATTCGATGATACAGTTACCGTGGTATTTGTTATACCGGAAGGGCCCAGCGAAAAAGCAGGATTGAAAGTGGGCGATAAGATCGTCGGAGTTGATGAACATCCCATCATTGGAAAACAAATGACCACTGAAGAGATCAAGAAATATATACGCGGCCAGAGAGGCTCTAAGGCTGTTCTTAAGATCGTTCGGGACGGGAAGAAAATGGATATCCCTGTCACCCGTGGTACTATACCCGTTCCTTCAGTAGATGCCAGTTATATGATCGATAAGACCACCGGCTATATTAAACTGAACAAATTCACCGATAATAGTTATGAAGAATTCATGGATGCCATGGAGCAGTTGAAAAAACAAGGCCTGCAAACCCTGGTCTTTGACATCCGCGGCAATGGAGGAGGTTTTATGAATGAAGCGGTGGATATAGCCGACGAATTCCTTGACGGGGAAAAACTGGTGGTCTATACAGAAGGAGTGAATAGCCGCAAACGCGAATACCGCTGCAAAAGGCCGGGCATTTTTGAGACCGGTAAAGTTTATTTACTGGTAGATGAGCTATCAGCCAGCGCCAGTGAGGTACTGGCGGGAGCCCTGCAGGATTGGTGCCGCGCCACCATCATTGGCAGAAGAACATTCGGCAAAGGCCTTGTGCAGGAACAATATTCACTCAGCGACGGGGCTGCGATCCGCCTTACCGTGGCCAGGTATTACACCCCGCTTGGACGTAGTATACAGCGATCCTATGCCAAAGGCAAAAAGATCTATATGGATGAAGTGTATGAGCGCTATAACAGTGGTGAGATGTTCTCCCTGGATTCCATCCATGTGCATAATACCGGCAAGCGATATGTGACCGCCTGCCATGATACTTTATATGGAGGAGATGGTATCACCCCCGATATTTTTGTATCCGCAGATACCAACAGTTACAAGTCCTCGATCAATGCTTTACTGGGCAGCAATAAACTCAGCAATTATATTTATAGCTATTATCGTAATCACCAGCAGCAGATAGACCATTACAGCAGCGCCACAGATTATGCCGGTAATTTTAATGCAGAAGAACTCTGGAAAGGCTATTCTACTCTTACCTCCGATTCAATTAGTTCGGCACACTGGTCAGATTCTGATAAGAACTTCGTAAAGCTCAGGCTGAAGGCCCTGCTGGCCAGGTTCAGATGGAGAAATACCGGATTCTACCAGGTGATAAACCAGGAAGATCCGGCATTAAAAAAGATACTCAGGTAATTATTTGCCTGACTTATTCTCGTCCCACCATTTCTTTTCCATGCGGTAAGATCCAAACAGGCCCGCACCGGCTCCAATAGCTATCAGGGAAAAATAGATCGGCGCATTATCGCCACCATCGAACCTGTGAGGCAGGGCAAAATTATCCAGTAAATAGGCCAGGAAAAGGCCAATTCCTGCACCCATGAGCAGCAGGGCCCATTTCAAATTCTTGTAAGGAGCAGGTCGGTTGGCGAATTCTTTAGGGTTTAATCCTTTCTCGATCATGGCCATATTCTCTTTATTGATGATATAGCGCAAACCGAATACCAGCATAAAAAAAGCAAGCGTACTCAGCAGCAGCCAAATGATCGCTAATTGTCCTTCGTGCATAAAATGATTTTTAAATGGTTTAAGATGTTGCTCCCTTTATCAGACTACAGCACTTGTTTTAAGGTTACAGCCTGTTTTTTGAGCGGTTATATCATCTCAGACTACCGCCGGCCTTGACCGGTTACACAAATTAAGAAGAACTTTAAAGTTACCCACCCCAAATCCCTGATCTCTCATCCCTAATCCCTAATCCCTACCTTTATTGTAACCTTTTTTAATAGAAGGCAGTCATATACCCTGAATGCACACCGGGCTTGATGATAATGAGATCATTAGATCAGTTCTGAATGGTGACCAGCAGGCATATGCCCAGTTGGTTGACCGTTACCAGAATTATGTTTTTACCCTGGCGCTTCGTATGGTCAAAAGCCGCGAAGATGCTGAAGAGGTGGCCCAGGATGTTTTTGTAAAGGCCTACCGGTATCTGGCCGATTTCAAAGGTGCCTCCAAATTCAGTACCTGGCTTTATGCCATCGTGAATAATACCTGCATCACCCTGATGCGAAAAAAGAAACTGGTGGTTCATTCCCTTGACCAGGATAATGTGTTTGAACTGGCCGATAGCAGGGATTCGGGTATGAGGGCAGATAAAGTGGAACAAAAATCAAAACAGCAGATGGTGAACCAGGCCATTTCCATGCTAGGTCCTGACGATGCCGCTATCATCAGCCTGTTCTATAAAGCCGAACAGTCCATGGAAGAAACGGCCACGGTACTAGGCATTGAAGTGAATGCAGCCAAAGTGAGGTTGCACCGGGCCAGGACCAGGTTGAAGGAGAAAATGGAAAAATATTTTGCGGAAGAATTGAGTGTGTGGCAAAACCCTTAAAGCTATTTTTATGGAAGAGCAAATGATGCAGATGGAACAACGTTTATGGGAATTGATCGATGGACAGGCCAGTGCCTCCGAAAGGTCTTCCCTTGAAGAATTGATCCGCACGCAAAATGAATGGCGGGAAAAATATGAAGAGCTGCTGGGGATTAACCGCCTGCTGCTTCATTCGGAGCTGGATGCCCCTTCCATGCGTTTTACCAAAAATGTGATGGAAGAGATCGCCCGAATCCACATCGCACCCGCTACCAGAACCTATATAAATAAAAAGATCATATTTGCCATTGCCGGATTTTTCCTTTTCCTGATCCTGGGTTTTCTTGTTTATGGATTCGGACTGATGCGCAGCCAGGGAACCCCTGATATTTCCATTGCTTCCAATATGCCGGAGGTGGATAAATTGAACTTCAGTATTTTCTTCTCTAATAAATGGGTGAATGCTTTTATGATGATCAATATCGTGATCGGGTTATTTGTCCTGGACAATTACCTGGGTCGTAAAAGGAAGGCCATGCGGGAAGGAAATATCTAATGGCGATGGCCTAACTTTGTGGCAAATCTTGCCATGGACATTAAGAATAATATTTTAGAGACCATAGGAAATACTCCCCTGATCAAATTGAATAAAGTGACCAGGGATCTGCCCTGCCTTGTATTGGCTAAAGTGGATTATTTCAATCCAGGAAACTCCATCAAAGACCGTATGGCCCTTAAAATGGTGGAAGTAGCCGAGCAGGAAGGGAAACTAAAGCCTGGCGGTACCATCATTGAAGGTACCAGTGGCAATACAGGCATGGGACTGGCCCTGGCTGCCGTAGTTAAAGGTTACAAATGCATTTTCGTTACCACCGATAAACAATCCAAGGAAAAAGCAGATATTCTGAAGGCCGTGGGCGCCGAGGTGATCGTATGCCCCACCAATGTATTGCCTGAAGATCCCCGCTCCTATTACTCTGTGGCCGCAAGGCTTGCAAAAGAGGTTCCCAATTCTTTTCACATGAACCAGTACGACAACCCGGCCAACCGGCTGGCGCATTATGAGTCCACTGGTCCGGAAATATGGAAACAGACCGATGGAAAGATCACCCATTTTGTTTGCACGGCCGGAACAGGTGGCACCATTACCGGTACTGCGCAGTACCTGAAAGAAAAGAATCCGAATATCCAGATCTGGGCTATCGACGTATATGGTTCATTGCTTACAAAATATTTCCGCACAGGCGAGATCGATATGAATGAAGTGCATCCCTATATAAGCGAAGGGTTCGGAGAAGATTTTGTTCCGAAGAATTATGATATGAGTGTGATCGATTATTTTGAACAGGTAACGGACAAAGATGGCGCCGTGATGGCAAGAAGACTGGCCAAAGAAGAAGGATTATTCTGTGGATACAGTGCAGGAAGTTGCCTGCAGGGATTAATGCAGATCGCGAAAATAAAACCACTGAAAAAAGAAGATGTAGTTGTATGTGTTTTGCATGATCATGGAAGCAGGTATGTAGGCAAGATCTATAATGATCAATGGATGATCGAAAGGGGATTCCTGGATGTGAAAACTTTCCGCGATGTAGTTAGCGCAAGGGGAACACAAAAACTGATCACCATTGAACCGGGGCAATCAGTAGCAGAAGCGGTACAGCTGATGAAGAAATATGATATTGAACATATCCCGGTAATGAATGGCAATGGACCGCTTGGCGCTATCAGTGAAGGAGGACTTTTCCAGAAAATCTTCGACAATCCTGAAATTAAAAATGCCAAAGTGGAAGAGGTTATTGAGAGGCCTTACCCTTTAGTGTCTTTTGATACGCCTGTTGAAAAATTAAGTCACCTTATCAACAAAGAAAATGGAGCTGTTCTGGCAAAAGATGAGGCCGGAAATTTCCATATTGTTACGAAATACGACGTTATCCAGTCTTTTGGGAGATAAATATGATTTAGATAAAATACTGTAAATCATGGTCTTAGATCATGATTTTTTTATTTCCTCGTAAAAATACGTGCAGATCTTCGCAAAAATGTTTCCGGTAAATACTATAAAAATCAGGAAGTTTTGCTCTTGTCAGGCTATAGCTCCCCGCCTATTTTTGTGTCATCAAGTCCAGATAACTAAGAAAAACCAACCGTCTAACCAACGGCAGAACAAAGTCCAAAAAGTCCAGAAAAACCAACCGCCTAACCAACGGTAGAACAAAAGTCCAAGTCCGGAAAATCCAACCGTCTAACCAACGGAATTGATCCAAGATCTCTGAAAAACCAAGATCATCCAAATCCAGTTCCTTGAGGAACAGTTCGCTCACCGTGTCCAAATCCTTGAAAAGAAATCAAATCCGGAACCCTCCTGCTAAACTAAACCTTAGCAGGAGGCGCGGTGAACTTTCAACCATTTATTCATTCTGCAGCTTTACCTTCCGGTAGGCTTTTTTTTTGCCCTCCCCTATCTGTCACCTGTTGGCCTGATCAAATTCAATAAGGCTTTCGCCCACGGTTGTTTATTTTTATAGTTACCAACTATGCTCAGCGACAAACCTTCCAGGAAAAAACCGATGTACCCCGTCAGGGATAGCCTGCACCGGTACTTAAAAACAAATGGCCGTGAGGTAAAGCTTCCGGTGGCCTATACAGATCTTCTAAGGTTCACCTATTCCGTTCCCCTGCTGGACCGCAACGGGAAGGATACGCTTTGGGAAAAGGTGATCTATGATAACCGGGAATGGGAATTTATTCGCGAAGGCCTGCTGAATATTTATGCCATTCTGAAAACAGAGGGCGACCTGAGTTTTACCAAACACCTGGATGTGGCCCGTATTGATTATTGCAGTTTTGGCAATTCCCAGCCTTTCCGCATTCGAATAGTAAATAAATTCAACGACAATTACGACCATTATTATATAAAGATCGCGGATGCCTCACGCGTTTACGGACTGGAACTGGAAGACCTGCTTTCCCCTAATCGCATCACTTTTTTTGTACACCAGAATACCCTGGTGGAAGAACATATTCCCGGTGTACCCGGCGATCTCTTTATTCAAAACAGGCTCAGTAATACTGATACCAATAAGATCAGGCTGGCCAAGGAATTTGTAAAGTTCAACGAACGATGTTTTATTCGTCTGCTGGGAGATATGCGCAGTTATAATTTTGTGGTGGATATTACACCGGATATAGAAGATTATCAATACCGCATCCGCAGTATCGATTTCGACCAGCAGAGTTATGAAGGACGTCACCGCCTTTACCTTCCACAATTCTTTAAGGAAAATCATCCTTTTGTGGAGTTGACTTTAAAATGCCTCAACAAGGATTCCATCGAGCAATACCGCACCGAAGAAAGGACCATGGTTGCTTTCCGGCTGGCTTCCTCCCGCTACCGGGTGAAGGACCTGCTGGATATCATGACCCGGGATCCTATATCTTCTCCTGAAAAAGTGAAACAACTGGCAGCCGAGCTGGCAGAATACCATAATAACCCCGCTTTTTTAAAAATGAAAAGCATGGGCGCACTGGTAAAAATGAATATGAAACATCTCTTACGAAAGAACCTTTCCCAGATCCCTAAACTCAAAAAAAGGGACGAATGAACTATATTTGCAAACCCCCTGCCCAACCCATTTATTATTAATTAATCAAAATTTATGGCAACCAGAAAGACCAGCGAGCTATTAGGCGATAAGGCCGAATTCTTACTTAACCATCAGTCAAAAACTATTTCCAGTGATAAGTTACACCTGCCGGGCCCTGATTTCATAGACCGTATTTTCATAAACAGTGATCGCAGTCCCCAGGTACTCCGTAACCTGCAGGCTATGTATGGACATGGAAGACTTGCCAATACTGGATATCTTTCTATACTGCCAGTTGACCAGGGTATTGAACATAGTGCAGGTGCCTCTTTCGCCAAGAACCCTATTTATTTTGATCCTGAGAATATCATTAAGCTGGCCATTGAAGGCGGTTGCAATGCGGTAGCTACCACATTTGGCGGCCTTGGTTTTATGTCACGCAAATACGCGCATAAGATCCCGTTCATTGTAAAGGTGAATCACAATGAATTCCTCACTTATCCCAATAAATTCGACCAGATCATGTTCGCTTCCATCAAAGCGAGCTGGAACCTGGGCGCAACCGCTATTGGGGCTACCATTTATTTTGGAAGCGATGAATCTACCCGCCAGATACAGGAAGTGAGCAAGGCCTTTGAAATGGCTCATGAACTGGGTATGGGTACCATACTCTGGTGTTACCTGCGTAATCCAGCTTTCAAGAAAGAAAAAGATTATCATGTTTCCGCTGACCTTACCGGCCAGGCAAATCACCTGGGAGTTACGATCGAGGCAGATATCATCAAGCAAAAACTTCCGGAGAACAATGGCGGTTACCTCGCGCTGAATACGAAAGAATCTGCCTATGGAAAGAATGACAAACGTATTTATGAAGAACTGACCACCGACCATCCGATCGACCTTTGCCGTTACCAGGTAGCCAATTGCTATATGGGCCGTGCAGGCTTGATCAACAGCGGAGGCGCTTCTTCCGGTGAGGGAGACCTGGCCGAAGCAGTGACCACTGCGGTGATCAATAAAAGAGCCGGTGGCATGGGATTGATCTCTGGCCGCAAAGCCTTCCAGCGCCCTATGAAAGAAGGCGTAGAGATCCTGAACGCCATCCAGGATGTATATCTTGATAAAGAGGTGACCATCGCCTGATAGCGTTCATAATAAGGCAACTATTTTCACGGAAGGGCCGATATAATATCGGTCCTTCCGCTTTTAAACCTGGGGGCCCTATCAAATTCTAAATCTCAACTCAAGACTCTTCGATGAAACATTCCATCCCGGCATTATTAGTACTGTTCACAGGTATTATTTTTTCCCAGTGTTCAAAAGATAAGAACAATAACAGCAATTCGTTTACGGTTGACTGTGCCACGGTTACCAATAAAGCATTTGCAGCAAACATCAGCCCGCTGGTGCAGTCGCGCTGCGCCATATCCGGCTGCCATGCCTCCGGTAGCCTGAATGGGGTTGGTGCTCTTACCACCTATGCGCAGATCTCAGCAGCATCGGCACGTATCAGAGCCGCTGTAGCTTCAGGCAGCATGCCACAGGGTAGTACACTCACAACAGCTGAAAAGAATTCAATTGTTTGCTGGATAGATAGCGGAAGCCCAAATAATTAATTTTTCCAGGGCATTTTATTATACGGTTATATCCTAACAGCTGGGATGTAAAAACCTGGATACAACGCTGCGTTTTCTTCGCCAGTAAACACCCCACCAGAATTTTCCTGTTGAATATCTGATTATGGCAACCTTTGTGGTAAAGGATTAAGGTGGCATCCCTTCAAAATTGGGAGGTCTTGCCGCCTATGGAATTGACCACTAAATATGCTGCTGCGTAGCTGGCATCTGTTCCATTAATCAATATATTTAAAGCCTAAAACGCTCCAGATGAAAAGAATTGGTATCGGCACATTCATTATCCTGATTACGATCCAGGCAATTGGCCAGGCACCTGCACTAACTGTTGAAAAGATCATGCGTGATCCGAAATGGATGGGCACCTCTCCTTCCAATCCGCAATGGTCGGCAGATGCCAATAGTTTATTTTTTAACTGGAACCCTGATAAGGCTCCGGCTGATTCATTTTATTATATAACCCGGGAGGATCATAAGCCTGTAAAGGCAACAGTGCAGCAAAGACAAAATATTCTCTGGGAAACCGACATGAGTTATAATGAGGCGCGTACAGCTGTCACCTACAGCCGCAGCGGCGATATCTTCTATAAAGAATTGAAAACCGGGAAGACCAAACGTATCACCCAGACCACCGATAATGAATTCAGTCCGAAATTTTCTTTTAACGATTCAAGGATCGTTTATGCGAGGGGCCAGAATCTTTATGCCTGGGACCTGTTAAGCGGGGAGACCATTCAGCTGACCAATATAAAAAATGAGGCGGCAGTGGTGACTGGAAATACCGGGGGCGGTGGTGGATTTGGTGGAGGCGGATTTGGTGGAAGAGGTGGTGGAGCAGGTGCGGGAGGTGCGGGAGGAGGAGCAGCGGGTGGATCACAGCAGGAGAACTGGTTAAAGAACGACCAGCTTCAATATTTCCAGGTGCTTAAAGAAAGAAAACAAAAAAGAGAAGCAACCGAGGCTTACAATAAAAACCTTCCTAAGGAAAAAGAACTTAAGACCATTGCCATTGGTGATCTTAACCTCAACGGTATAACCATTAGCCCTGATGGACGATTCGTGAATTATCGTCTTTTTCGCAGCGCCACCGGAGGAAAAAGCACCATCGTTCCTGCCTATGTAACGGAATCTGGTTTTACCACCGATATCAATGGCCGCACTAAGGTGGGGGCTCCTCAATCAAGTTCAGAAATATTTGTGTACGACCGCATAAAAGATACGGTCTACGCTTTCCCCGCCGACTCGCTTCCTGGTATCCAGGACCAACCGGATTATATGGCGGACTATCCCAAGCCCACAGAAAAAAGAAGACCTTTCAGGAGGGCAGTAAGTTTTGTTTCGCTTACATGGTCGCCAAAAGGAAGCAATGCAGTTGTAGAGATCCGTTCGCAGGATAATAAAGACAGGTGGCTGATGCTAATGGATACTGCCACCGGAAAATTAAACCTGCTGGATCGCCAGCGCGATGAGGCCTGGGTAGGCGGTCCTGGTACAGCCGGTTTTGGACAGGGAAATACCGGATGGATCAATGACAATTTGTTCTGGTACCGGTCTGAGGTCACAGGTTACTCCCATCTCTACACTTTTAATACAGCCAGTAAAGAAAAGAAAGCACTGACCTCGGGTAATTATGAAGTGCAGCAGGCGGACCTGTCACTCGACAAAAAATATTTTTACCTCACCACGAACGAAGTGCATCCTGGCGAACAACAATTCTACCGGCTTTCTATTGCAGACGGAAAAAAAGAAAGGATCACCAATATGACAGGTGCCTGCCAGGTATCCATATCGCCGGATGAAAAACAGATCGCTATATTATATTCCTATTCTAACAAACCCTGGGAATTATACCTGCAGGAAAATAAACCGGGTGGCAGGATCGAACAGATCACGAACCTTTCGATGAGCGATGAATTCAAGTCTTATCCATGGAGAGACCCTGAACTCATTCATTTCACCGCAACCGATGGGGCGGAAGTATATGCAAGGGTATATAAACCTGCAAAAGCCGATCCGGCTCGTCCTGCCGTTTTATTTGTTCATGGTGCAGGTTATTTGCAGAATGCGCATAAATGGTGGAGCAGTTATTTCAGGGAATACATGTTCAATAACCTGCTGGCAGATAATGGCTATTATGTAATGGATATTGATTATCGCGGTAGCGCTGGTTATGGCCGCAACTGGCGTACCGGCATCTATCGCCATATGGGAGGAAAGGACCTGAGTGATAATGTGGATGCCGTGAATTACCTGGTGAAGACCTATAATGTAGATCCAACCCATGTGGGCCTTTATGGCGGATCCTATGGTGGTTTCATCACCCTGATGGGATTGTTTACGGCGCCGGATGTGTTCCGTTCAGGTGCCGCCCTTCGCCCTGTTACCGATTGGGCGAATTATAATCACGGTTATACTGCGAATATTTTAAATGAACCTTTCAATGATAGTTTAGCCTATCGCCGAAGTTCACCCTATTATTTCGCTGATGGATTAAAAGGCGACCTGTTGATATGCCATGGCATGGTCGATGTGAATGTTCACTACCAGGATGCAGTGAAACTAACACAACGATTGATCGAGCTGGGAAAGAATAATTGGGAACTGGCCAGTTACCCGATGGAAGATCATGGTTTCGTGGAGCCAAGCAGCTGGACCGATGAGTATAAGCGGATATTTAAGTTGTTTGAGAGAACGCTTAAGTGAGCGTTGAGCTGTTGAGCTGTTGAGAGGTTGAGGGGTTGAGAAATACAGGAGTGGAGAAGCCTGGAGAGTAATTACTCAACCCCTCAACCTCTCAACAGCTCAACCTTTGAAAAGTCCCAGCACCGTAGCGATCTTCCCTTTCAGTTCCTTCCTGGGAACGATGAAGTCAAGGAAACCATGTTCAAGAATGAATTCGCTTCGTTGAAAACCTTCGGGTAGGTCTTTTTTGATGGTCTCTTTGATCACGCGCGGACCGGCAAAACCAATAAGGGCGCCGGGCTCGGCTATATTAAGATCACCCAGCATACCAAAGGAGGCAGAGATACCTCCAAATGTTGGGTCGGTAAGTAAAGAAATATAAGGAAGGCCGGCATCGCTTAATTGTGAAAGCTTGCCGCTGGTCTTAGCCAGTTGCATCAGGGAGAAAGCACTCTCCATCATACGGGCACCGCCACTTTTACTGATCACTAAATAAGGAAAGCCATGCTTAATGCAATGGTCTACTGCCCGGGAAAATTTTTCTCCCATCACTGAACCTAAAGAACCTCCAATGAATTCAAAATCCATACAGGCCACTACCAGGTCGTGCCCATTCACTTTACCAACAGCCACACGCATGGAGTCTTTAAGATCGGTCTTGGCCCATATATCTTCCAGCCTTTTTTTGTAAGGTTTGAGATCGGTGAATTCCAACTGGTCCATGGACCGAATATTCTCAAATAATTCTGTGAATTCGTTATTGTCGAAAAGTATATCAAAATAATCAGCGCTGTTGATCCGATGATGATGGCCGCATTTGGGGCAAACAAAAAGGCTTTCGCGCAGGTCGGTGACCGTACAGATATAATTGCATTCCGGGCATTTTACCCACAACCCCTCAGGGGTCTCTTTTTTCTCTGATGTCTTGGTGCTGATCCCTTTCTTGATCCTTTTAAACCACCTGGATCTTGTCTCCTCCGACTTTCCTTCTTCTCCAGCCAGGTTGGCATCAAAATCCTCAAATTGTTTAGCCATAACCGATTGTTGATTCGCAAATATAGCCAGTAATTGATATAAAAGTCATGCTTCGCTGAACACTGGTTTTTAATGGATAACAAGGGTTTTCCATCCTGTTTGTGAACTAAGGAGTAAATTTGCCGCTTATGCAGGAACTCCGCAACAGACAGGCCACCCATGAATACTTTATTGATGCCCGCTATGTAGCGGGAATGGTGTTGCTGGGTACAGAGGTCAAATCACTCAGGGATGGCAGGGCCAGCTTCAATGATGCCTATTGCCTGCTGCACAAAGGGGAGATATGGGTGAAATCACTTCATATAGCTGAGTATTCGCATGGCACGGTGAACAATCATGATCCGCTTCGCGATCGTAAACTATTGCTTGAAAAAAGAGAGATCCGCAAGATCGAATCCAGGCTGAAAGAAAAAGGGTATACCCTGATCCCCCTGCGGATATTCTTCAATGAAAACGGACTGGTCAAAATGGAAATAGGCCTTGCCAAAGGAAAAAAATTGCATGACAAAAGAGATTCTATCAAACAAAAAGACGTTGATAGGGAGATGAAACGTTACCTGAAATAAGCTGTGAAAAACTTCCACCTGTTTTGGATCAATTTTTGCCGAACTTGAACCCAATGAAAAAGGTCATCTTACCCCTTTTCCTGCTGCTATCTTTTTACTCCCATGGTCAATCCGTATTTGGATACTGGTATGGTAATGCCAATGTTAAAGGAAAGCCATCTTCCAATAATTATCTCATTGAACTGGTGCTGATGCCTGAGAAGAATTATGTAAAGGGCATATTGAATTATTATTTCAAGAAAGATTACCGAAGCATCGCTGTCAAAGGTGATTATGACGCAACTAACCGAAGGGTTACCTTATATAATATTGCCCTTCCCTATCATGGTTCCACCGGTGATTTCCAGATAGATTGCCCAATGACCTTAAGTGCTGTTCTTCGGGTAGCGCAGGCGGGATCAAATCTTACAGGTTCGTTTATTTCAGGCCCTGAATATAAATACACCTGCTCTGAATTATCCTTCAACCTGGTGATGAACAGCGATGCCAGCAAAACAGATTCGGTCTTAAAAGCGATCAGCGAATTCAAGGAAGTGCACCAGGTTTGGAAGCCAGCTGAAGAGGATACCATGGTAGCCGTGGCTGTTGTTCCCAGGAAGGTGGTGAATTATGTTTCTGAAAAAGAATTCACGGAACGAAAAGAGATCGTAGCCGGGGAAATAGAAGTGAATTCTGATAGTATCCGGGTTGATGTATATGATAACGGGGAGATCGATGGGGATATGATCTCGGTATTTTTCAACAGGCAACTTATCTTGTACAACCAGAAACTAACACACAGATCCATTCATATCGATCTTACACTTGACCCCAATAAAGAATACAATGAGATCAGCATGTTTGCCGAAAACCTGGGGATGATCCCTCCCAATACCGCGCTGATGGTGATCTATGATGGAAAAGAAAAGATCAACATACCGGTTTCTGCCAATATGCAGAATAACGGCAGCATCCATATAAGAAAGAAAAAGCCAAATTGATGCTTAGAACAATTCCGGCTGATTACTTGCATCCGACTTATCCTTCACCCATTCCATTTCTGTCGATTTGCTATAATCTGCCAGGTTATTCCCTACGGTTCTGTAATTAGTGATCTCTGCGATCTTTGTGATCTTCAGTTTTGCTTTCCTGATCTGGGCGCCCCTTCCCTGCTGCATAGCCAGTACAGGTTCATTGGAAGTAGTGACCGTTTCCACATAATTACCATCGCCCTCCTTGATAAACAGAAAGGGCGTTTTTAAGGTAGTGGTCTCTATACGGAAGCGCTTTACCATATACTGTTTACGGGCCATATCGGCGTATACCGCTGTTATTACTTTTTCCGGATTGAATTTCTCAATGAAAATAAGTTTCTCCGGATCCAGTTTCTGGGTCAGCTCCTGGTCGGTAACCTCATAATTACCATTGCTATAAATCACCAGTATTTTATCGTCAGCATCAAAGGTTCCAAGGAATTCACCTTTCTCTTCCGTGTTCAACCTGCCAAACTGGTTATCGAACCATAGTTTTCGGCCGGCAAGGGTAGACACGCCTGCCTCTTTCAGCTTCACTGCTCTAATTGGGTATTTGGTTACAATATTTCCCATGCTGGACCTTCCCTTGATCTCCAGTTCTGCAAAATTGAATTCAAATTCTTTTTTATGTGCAGAACATCCGGCTGTAAGATTGACCTTTACCAGTTCGGCCTCGCCATTTGGATTCACAGAAAAATAATGCACTTTGCTTTTATCATCGCCTTTAGTGAGGTCGTAATCCTTATCGCGGGTAACGCCGGTAACATTAAATCGCTTTGCATAACTTTTACCATCTTTCCCATCCGCATAGATCATATTGTACGTGGTCCTTTCGTCATTCTTCTGGAAAACGGCCACATGAAGAATGTCTTTCCCAATAAATGACTTGTCAGCCACTTTTACCACTTTCATAATACCCCTACGCGTGAATACGATCACATCATCCAGTGTGGAACAATCAAACAGGAACTCGTCTTTTTTCAAACCGGTACCAATAAATCCTTCTTCCCGGTTCACATATAATTTTGCATTGGCAATGGCCACCTGTTTGGCCTCTATCACTTCAAACTGCCTTATCTCCGTCTTCCTCTCCCTGCCTTTACCATATTTTTTCTGCAGGTTCTCAAACCAGCTCACGGCAAAATCCACCAGGTTGGCCAGGTCGTATTTCACCTGCTTTAATTCCGCCTCCAGGCCTTTTATCTGGTCATTCAATTCATCTATATCCAGCCTGTATATCCTTCTTACGGGCTTCTCTGTCAATTTAATGATGTCTTCCCTGCTGATCTCCCTTTTCAGTTGCTTCTTAAAAGGATTAAATGCCTTGTCGATAGAATCCAGCACTTTTTCCCAGGTCTCATGTTTCTTTTCGAGTTCCTTATAGATTTTTTCTTCGAAGAATATTTTTTCAAGGGAGGTATAATGCCATTTCTCCTGCAGTTCGCCCAATTTGATCTTCAATTCCATTTCCAGCAGGTCGCGGGTCTTATCTACCGACAACTTCAATAATTCCTGTACTCCAAGGAATTGTGGTTTATTCGCTACGATCACACAGGCATTGGGAGAAATGGATACTTCGCAGTCGGTGAATTTATAGAGTGCATCAATGGTAATATCAGGAGATATACCGGAGGCCAGGTCGATCTGGATCTCTACATCCGCGGCCGTATTATCAGTAACCTTACGGATCTTGATCTTGCCCTGGTCGTTGGCCTTTACAATAGATTCCATCAATTGAGTCGTGGTAACACCATAAGGAACGCTTTTGATGGCCAGCGTTTTTTTATCTACTTCCTCAATATGCGCCCGCACTTTTACACGGCCTCCTCTTTTACCCTGGTTATAATCGGCCACGTCGATCATCCCGCCTGTAAGGAAATCAGGATATAATTCAAACTTTCTTCCTCGCAGGTGTTTAATGGCCGCCTCTATCAGTTCATTGAAATTATGTGGAAGGATCTTGGTGGAAAGTCCTACAGCGATACCATCTGCACCCTGTGCCAGCAGTAAGGGGAATTTCATTGGCAGGGTCACCGGTTCATTCTTCCTGCCATCATAACTTAATTGCCATTCAGTGGTCTTGGCGTTAAAGGCCACATCCAGCGCGAACTTACTTAACCGGGCCTCAATATACCTTGCAGCAGCCGCATCATCACCAGTTCTTACATCTCCCCAGTTACCCTGTGTATCGATCATCAGGTCTTTCTGTCCCATATTTACCAGCGCGTCTCCAATGGAAGCATCGCCATGCGGATGGTATTGCATGGCCTGCCCGATAATGTTGGCCACTTTATTAAAACGGCCATCGTCCATTTCCTTCATCGCATGAAGGATCCTTCTTTGAACCGGCTTTAACCCATCTTCTACCGCAGGCACGGCTCTTTCCAGGATCACATAGGACGCGTATTCCAGGAACCAGCTTTTATACTGGCCATGGAGACCATTATCGTTGTTTTCAATTTCTGAAGATCTGTTCTTGGCAGCACTCATATTAATTCAGGTATTCTCGCTTAAAATAATATTCTCAGTTACTGTTATTCACCGATTCCGCATTTACTGTTTCCTCTGAGTTCCTTCCGGGAAGTTTCACGTCAAACTCCTTCCATCCCTTATTTATATCCCCGTTCACATCCAGCTTTCCCATGCCGGCCAGCTGTTGTATCCTCCACATGATAAATACATCACCAGTACGGATCTTCATGCGGTTTAGCGTGTTGCTCAGCAGGCGGCTGGCCTTCTGCCATTCACCGCTGCAATTCTTCAATATCTCGTTGTCGTAAAAATTTGCTTCCTTGCCGATGATCTTTTTACCTCCTTCCAGTATTCTTACCATAGCGTTCTCATCGGCCAGTTTCTTCCATTCATCAGGGTCAATCTCAAATTCGCTCATGGTAACAGGACGGGCTAATTTTTTTGCTTTCACTGCTTCCTTTGGAAGGATCTCGCTTAAACCCCATGGATAAAAAAGATGCCCTTTTTCATTGATAAATGGAAGGTTATTCAGGAATATGATCATCAGCCTTCCCTGGTAGATCCGCAATTGTGGCATCAGCCAGAAATATCCCATTACATCATGCTGGTTCTGTCCCATCCATATCCAGGCCTGTTCATTCTCATCGCCATCCAGTCGCTGCATCAGTTCTTCCACTGTATTGCGGTCGTCAAAACTTCCAGCCAGCTCTTCCCCGTAAGGCGAACCTTTTAATAAGCCTTTCCACCACTCTATGCGGCCATTCCATCCTTCATCGGTATCCAGCCCGGTCAGAGGACCTACACCCAGGTCATCTTTTATTTCAACGATCTCTCCCCGCATTTCTTCATCAAGCTCAAAGGCCTGGCTCAGCACTTCTTTATCGGCAGTATTAAAAACGATATGTATCATGTTCTTTTTTTTATGCGTTCACCGGCTTTATAATATAATAAACACAGGTAGTTAAAAAATTCCTGAAAAATGGAATGGACCGCAAAGGCCAGATCTGCTTTCTTGGTTTCCATCCAAATTTCCATTCATAGATCGGGTTCAGTAAATAATGTCTTTTATGGTCTATCGTATAACCAGCCTGTTTACAGATACGCTCAAACCTTTCAATACTGATCCTGGTATCCCTGATCTCCATCATATCACTTACCGGTTCCTTTTTCTTTTCCAGTATCCATTTATAAAAAGGCCGCGGCAAAAGATGGATCCATGGCAGCCTGGATATTTTTGAACGGCACATCTGCTGGTGGCCCCCGAAAGGCATGTACCAGGGAGGAAAACCAAAAAAGATCACCCCTCCGGGTTTAAGGAATTTTTTCATCCACCCTATCAGCCTGGGCTGGTCGGGTATATGCTCGATCACATCTTTCAGCAGGATGATATCAAATAAACCATTCAGTTCTGTTTCTATCAGCGGGTCATAAATATTCCTCACTACAAATTTCAATTTCCCTGAGGAGATCTCTTCCGGCAGGAATTTCTTCGCGTCTTCCACCCGGGGCTCATCCAGTTCTACCCCTACGCCTTCACATCCGGCTTCCACAAATGCTTTCAGCACACCTCCCTCACCGCAACCTATTTCCAATACACGCTGACCAGGCAGAACAGGAAAGGATTCTGAAATAAAGGGTATCACATATTTCCTGGCATTATCGGCCTGGATATCAAAATATTTTTTTCGGTCGGCATGGAATTCAAACATATCAGGCGGTTTCCTCTACTTTATCCAGCTCAAACCGGAGATTTTCAATAATAAAATCCTGTCTTTGAGGCGTATTCTTCCCCATATAATATTCCAGTAATTGCTGGATGTGATCCCCGTGTTCCAGGCGCATCAATTGCTTACGCATATCCGCTCCAATGAAACCTGCAAACTCATCCGGGCTGATCTCACCCAGGCCCTTAAAGCGGGTGATCTCTGGTTTACCACCCAATTTTTTTACAGCTGCCTGTTTTTCCGATTCATCATAGCAATAGATGGTCTGTTGCTTATTTCTTACCCTGAACAATGGTGTATCCAGCACATACACTTTTTCATGCTTTACCAGGTCTGGGAAGAACTGCAGGAAAAATGTCATTAACAATAAACGGATATGCATACCATCCACATCGGCATCGGTAGCGATCACTACATTATTATAGCGAAGACCATCGAGGCCATCTTCTATATTCAGCGCATGCTGCAGTAAATTGAATTCTTCGTTTTCGTAAACCACTTTTTTGGTAAGCCCGAAACAGTTCAGAGGTTTACCCCGCAGACTGAATACGGCCTGCGTTTCTACGCTTCTCGCCTTAGTGATGGAGCCTGATGCAGAATCGCCCTCGGTAATGAAAATGGTGGTCTCTTTTTGTTTGACCAGGAAATCCTCTTTTCCTTTTGCCGGAGGCTCTTCATCAAGATGATAACGGCAATCCCTTAATTTCTTATTATGCAGGTTGGCCTTCTTAGCTCTTTCATTCGCGAGTTTTTTGATACCGGCCAGTTCCTTTCTTTCGCGTTCACTCTGTTCGATCCTTTTCTTCATGGCATCTGCCGTGGAAGGATTCTTATGAAGGAAATTATCCAGCTCCCTGGAAAGAAAGTCCATAACGAACTGTCGCATGGTAGGTCCATCTACATCCACGTTCAGCGATCCAAGTTTGGTTTTGGTCTGTGATTCAAATACCGGTTCCACCACCCTTACGGATACCGCTGCAACTATACCAGTACGGATATCAGAAGCGTCATAATCTTTTTTAAAGAAATCGCGAATGGTCTTTACATAAGCTTCGCGGAATGCCTGCTGGTGGGTTCCTCCCTGTGTGGTATGCTGGCCATTCACAAAGCTGTGAATATCCTCTCCATAATCATTATTATGAGTTATGGCTACTTCAATATCATTTCCCTTCAGGTGAATGATGGGATAACGGATCTCATCTTCATTGGTCTTGCGCTGAAGCAGGTCCAGCAATCCGTTCTTGCTTAAATAGGTCCGGCCATTGAAATTTATTTTCAGTCCTGCATTCAGGAAGCAATAATTCCATAATTGGCTTTCCAGGAATTCTGAAATGAACCGGTAATTCTTAAATATATTCTCATCCGGAAGAAAACTGACCCGGGTACCATTTTCTTCACTGGTCTTTGTTTCTTTATGTTCTTTGATCAGCGCGCCTCTTTCAAATTCAGCGGATTTTTCTTTTCCTTCTCGGATGGCTGTCACTTTAAAATAAGAACTGAGTGCGTTCACTGCTTTGGTACCCACCCCATTCAATCCAACAGATTTCTGGAATACCTTACTGTCGAATTTGGCCCCGGTATTCACTTTGCTTACCACATCCACCACTTTTCCCAGGGGTATGCCCCGGCCAAAATCCCTTACGGTAACCATTTTCCCTTCTATGCTCAGTTCCACCGATTTTCCATGTCCCATGGCAAATTCATCGATACAGTTATCGATCACTTCTTTTACTAAAACGTAAATGCCATCGTCCGGGGAAGATCCATCCCCCAGTTTTCCAATATACATACCCGGCCTCAGGCGGATATGCTCTTTCCAATCCAGGGATTTGATACTGTCCTCGGTATATTCAAATAGCTGGGTATCTTTCTCTTTTGCCATTGATGGTACGTTCTGGTATTAGAATTTTTCTTTGGTTATCGGTTCCGGATCCGTGGCTAAACCATGATCCGGGCAAATATACCAAAACAGGTTCTCCATTGAGAATTTTCAGTTATACACAGATGGGGAAAATTAGAGGATAATAATAAAATTTAAACCAGCGCCTGCCACTGCTCTCCTGTACGACTCTCCACTCATCCAATTCCACCCCCTTCTTCCATAGATTGCTTTATTTTAGTAAAAACTATTTTACTATGCGATCCATATTTAAAGGACTGTTCTGCTTTTTATTCATATTGGCTTCCTTCGGAACCTATGCCCAACCTGCTCCGGAGAAAGACCTTCCCCAGGATTACCTGCCCAAAGAATTCTTTGCAGGACGCCGGGAGGCCTTAAGGGCCCTGATGCCTGCCAATTCCGTGGTCATGGTAATGGCTTACCCAACCCGTAATTTCTCAAATGATGTAGATTATCTCTATCATCAGAATCCCGATATGTATTATTTCAGCGGTTACCGCGAACCACATTCAATGCTGCTTATATTCAAAGAAGAGCAACAGGATTCTGCAGGAAACAGATTCAGGGAAGTTTTATTTGTGCAAAAAAGAAATCCCCAGGCGGAACAATGGACCGGCAAACGTTTGGGAACCGAAGGAGCCAGAGAAAACCTGGGTCTTCCTGTAGTTTATAATGGGGAGGATTTTAAAAAATTCAATCTCGATCTGTCCAGGTTTGACAAAGTGATCATGGACCGAATTCCGCAGGACCTGGCAGATAGCCGTGATCCGGCAGACCTTTATGACCTCGTGAATCAGTTCAAATCAAAAACGAATATGCCTGCCGATCTTGCCGGCCAGACAAAATTTGATACACGTATGTTCCGCACCCTTACGGGCACTTTAAGGGAGATCAAGACACCCGAAGAACTTGACCTGATCCGAAAAGCGGTGGAGATATCCTGCATTGGACAGAATGAAGTGATGAAAGCGGTTCGCCCCGATATGAGTGAACTGGAGATACAGGGTCTTCACGAATACGTGCATAAAAAATATGGCGCAGAAGAAGTGGGCTATGGATCCATTGTTGGCTCCGGTGAAAATGGATGCATCCTCCATTATATGGAGAATACCAAGACCAGGGTAGGTACTCAAATGATCCTGATGGATGTAGGTGCCGAATACCACGGTTATACAGCCGATGTTACCAGGACTGTACCTGTAGATGGTAAATTCTCAGAGGAAGAAAGAACGATCTACCAACTGGTATATGATGCGCAGGAAGCCGCATTTAAATTATTAAAAGATGGAGCCAGTTGGGGAGATGCCGGTACTGCCGCCAAGGAGGTGATCGCTGAAGGACTGCTTAAACTGGGTATCATTAAGGATAAGAAAGAGGTATCTAAATATTATCCGCATGGACTTTCACATCATATCGGGCTGGATGTGCACGACCGCTCTGCTTCTTCCAAACTGAAAAAGGATATGGTGATCACCATCGAACCAGGCATCTATATCCCTGAAGGCAGCAATTGCGATAAAAAATGGTGGAGTATTGCCGTGCGTATAGAAGATGATTGCCTGATCACCCAGGATGGTTATGAATTATTATCCCGTTTCGCCCCGCGTAAAATTGAGGAGATCGAAAAAATGATCTCCCTGAAAAGCGCAGTGGATGATTTTAAACTTCCTGCGCTGGAGTCGGGAAAGAAGAAAGGATTTTGAGGAATGTTAAGGGTTGAGGGATTAGTGATCAGAGATTAGATTCACAAATAAAAAATCTGCAGGAGTATGAATGATAAATTCATCCTTCTGCAGATTTTTTTATACTTCGAATTTTTATACTGTTACAAATCTCACTAATCCCTAATCTCTCATCCCTAATCCTTAATAAATTTCCTTCCTCCTAAGCTTGATCACATCCGTTGGACTTGAACCGCCGCTTCCATCATAGAAATCCAGTTTGATCAGGCCAATATTTCTTGAATAATAGTTCACATAATATCCAAATACAGTATCCAGCGGTAACCATACCGGTCCGTTTTGCAATTCATATTTCTCTTCCACCACGATCGTATTGGGATAATTCACCGTACCGGTAGAAGAGGTGACCGATACAGGTACATCTTTCTGAAGGATGGTATATTTTACCCTCACCACAACCGCTGTACCACCAATAGAGCCAGAATATCCTCCGGTAGATGAATACCAGGTAGTGCCTACTGGTTGGTTATCTTTCAGGAAGACCCATGACTGCCATTGTTCGGCATCGAAATACAGGTAATCCACCAGGTTAGACCATTGGGAATAATCATTGCCTGATTTACGGTAGTATCCTGAAGTATCAAATGGTGGAGCCTGGCTAACATCAAGAGACTCCATGAAGGTTTGGTAAGGATTACCACCTGCAGTAACCGTATTATTGATCACTTTTTCTAAAAGGGAATCCGTTGCTACATCGTTGGTCTCGTAGCTCCAGTTGCTGTTTACAGTGCGGGGGAAATAATCAATGACCGCCGTGGCGGCAACAGTAACAGGAAAAGTACAGGTGCTTGCTCCCAGGGTAACCGTAAAGGTCTGAACACCGGCATTCACCGGGTTACCAGTGCCGAGCAGGGTTACTGTTTGCGGGCCGGTTGTGGACAGATTACCTGAGAAGGCAAAACTAAATCCATCAATTGTATTTGTTGAAATGCTGAATACGCCTGCAGTGGTCACATTAACCTGCACATCCACTTTATTAGTGGCATCCAGTGCAGTTCCAACGGTATAGGTTCCCTGCACATTAATGGGCGCACAGGCGGAAGGTGCTCCCCCAAGGGTTCCCGCCCCGGCAGAACTGACCGTTACCGTAAAAGCACAGGTGGAAGTGCCAGCCGTGATGGGCACTACATTAGCACCTGTTGTGGTTGGCGTTCCTGTTCCTTGCAGAATTACCTGCTGAGGACCGGTGCTGGTGAATACACCAGAATTCGAAAAGGTCATCCCCTGAAAAGTTGTAGTGATCGTATACGAACCGACCGTGGTCACATCCACATTAATGGTTGCTGTATTTGCTGCTGTTAATGCAACACCCACCGCATAGGCCCCCTGAACGGTTGCGCCAGTGCAGGCATTGGGCGCGCCAGCCAGGGTAAAGGTTGCTGCGGACGCCACAGTAACCTGTATATCGCAATAGGTACTGTCGAAACTAACAGTAAAATTGTTTACACCTGCTGCGAACGGAGTTCCGTTACCACGAAGGGTAACATTGGTGTTTCCAAGGCTGGTGAAATTACCGGTAGCACGGAAATAATAACCGTTCACCGTATCGGTGCTGATGGTATAACTACCTGTCTTGGTCACCCCTACCTGGATCACAATATTATTGGTAGTGGGATTAAGCACAGTTCCGGGAGTATAGGTACCATTCACCGTCTTTGGAAGGCAATCGCCGGATATTTCTATCTGGAGGGTTCCTTCTGCAGGACTGTTAGACGATTCGAAACTCAGTTCTTTCTGGCAGCTCACGATCAGGATGATCACCATTGACAGCCAAAACAGGAGGTTTTTTCTCATAAAGAAGAATAAGTATTTCAGCACTAAAAATAAGATTATTTTCTAAGGTTAACAGAGAAACCGCAAATAAACGCGACCCGATCAATGATTGTGAAAAAACTAAGCGTTAATTTTGGAAAAACACTGATATGAAGAACGCTGGTCTTGTTTTTTTAGTATGTTTTATTGCCCTCTCCGGTTCACTGTTTGCTCAAAATACCAATACCTCTGCCATCGACCCCAATGAGTTCGAAACAGGCATAGGCAAGGCGGGTATTCAGCTATTAGACGTAAGAACAGCCGAAGAGTTTAAAACGGGACATATAAAAAATGCGCTTCAGGCCGATTGGAAGGACCAGGCCCAGTTTAAGGACCGGGTTCAATATGTGGATAAGAACAGGCCGGTTTACATCTATTGCCTTGTAGGCGGCAGAAGTGCAGCTGCTGCGGAATGGATGAGAGAAAATGGGTATAGCCAGGTGATCGAACTAAAAGGGGGTATCAATGCCTGGAAAAAAGCAAACAAAGCGGTGGAAGGCAGTTCTAATGAACCACAGATAACGCTTGCCCAATACAAGGCCAGCATTCCTGATGATCGAACTGTGCTGGTGGATTTTGGCGCCACCTGGTGCCCCCCCTGTGTGAAAATGGCGCCTGTGCTGGAAGAGCTTCAAAAAAACAAGGCCCTTCATTTCGTATTTATAAAGATCGATGCAGGCATTCAGACCGAATTGATGAAGACCATGAACGTTGATAAGCTCCCCACCCTCATCATATATAAAAAAGGAAAAGAAAAATGGCGCAATACAGGGATCATTGAAAAAAAGATCCTTGAAAAAGAATTAAAATGATAAGACTTCTCCTGTTATCCTTCCTGCTGGTCTGCACTACCACCTTAATGGCCCAATCGCCGCAGGTGGAAATATTGAATTCAGGGAATAAGATCAGCCTGCGCGGACTCAGCGTTCCAAACGATAATGTGATCTGGGTAAGTGGTAATAAGGGAACCGTAGGCAGGTCGACCAATGCAGGTAAAACCTGGAAATGGATCACGGTAAAAGGATTTGAGAAAGCCGATTTCAGGGATATAGAGGCCTTTGATGCCGCCAGCGCAGTGATCATGGCAGTTGGCGCAGATGATCCCGCCTATATTTTAAAAACTATTGATGGAGGAGATAGCTGGAAGGTGGTGTACGAGAATAAAACAAAAGGCATGTTCCTCGATGCGATGGAATTCTGGAACGAACGTTCCGGCATCGTGATCGGTGATCCTATCAATGGCCGTTTCTTTATTACCCGCAGTTTCGACGGAGGCAACAGCTGGCAGGATATCCCTTATGAAAAAAGGCCGGTAGCTGATAGCGGCGAGGCATGCTTTGCTGCCAGCGGTACAAATATCCGCGCGCTTGACAGGGATGAAGCTGTATTTGTAACCGGGGGTAAACGTTCCAGGCTTTTCAGCAGGAATGACCCCTTGGATCTTCCGATCATCCAGGGTAAAGAAACCACCGGTGCAAATTCCATTGCCATTGGTGATCGTTATAAATCAAAAGGCGGAAAGAAAATGATCGTGGTCGGTGGCGATTTCAATGCCGACAGTTCTATGGAGAAAAATTGTTTCTACACAAAAGATGGAGGAAAGACCTGGCATGCTCCGGATAACCCCCCGCATGGATACAGAAGTTGCGTGGAATTCCTGGTTAATAACCATGCATTTGCCTGCGGATTAAATGGCGTGGACCATTCTAAAGATGGCGGAAAGAACTGGACCTGGATCAGTAAGGAAGGATTTCATGTATGCCGTGCCTCAAAACAGGGAACCGCTGTTTATTTCGCCGGAGGCAATGGTCGCATAGGTAAGGTCACCTGGAAATGATCAGAGATTATCCAGCAATTCTTTTACAGAGGGACGTTTCTTATAATCCGCATCAAAGAACCGGTAAAGCACACGTCCATCCTTATCAATTATAAATACAGCAGGCACCGGCAGCCATTTACCATTTGAACCATTGTTCTTTTCAAGATCGATATTTGCATTGCGGTAACGGGTCACAATGTTTTCCGGCACTTCAAAGGCTACATCATAGGCCTTCATGATCTTCAGGCCCTCATCATGTATCACCGGGAAACTGGCCTTGGTCTGCTCCACCGTTTTTCCAATGTTCTCCTGCTTTTCCGGCGAAACAGCTACTACTACAGCACCTTTATCCAATATAAGCTGCAAAGAATCCTGTAAACGCGAAAGTTCTTTGTTACAGTATGGGCACCAATAGCCCCTGTAAAATAAGAGCACCACCCTGCCTTTTTTCAATTGGTCCTTCAGACGGAATTCTTTGCCGTTTTGATCGGTGCCTTTAAAATCCGGCGCTTTGGAATCAATAAATAATCCTTCCGGCTGAGATTGCGCCAGGCATATGAAAGAAAAACCAGCTGCGACAAACAGTAAAATGATATGCTTCATTATCAATGGATTTTTTATTATTTTGCGGCAAACCTTGTTTCGTATGGCCAGTCATGAAGATAAATATATTTCGAACCTCCTCCTTGGATTTGGTAGTATCATAGCCGGTGTGATGGTCATAATGTTTGCCTGTTTTGAAAGAGTACGATATGATGACTGGTATTTCTGGGGATTGGCTGCATCAGTGCTGTTATGCCTTGGCTCCTACCTTATGATGCAGGCATTTGTACACAAAATAAAGGCCGACCTGAGCCGCAGGCAAAAGTTAAGGCAGCAGTATAAATCTGCCCGTGAAAAGGAAGAAAGAGAATAATCCGGCCTTAATTACTACCTAATCCCCGAAAATCCACAGGCACCAGCTTACTTACACCGGGCTCCTGCATGGTCACACCGTAGATCACATCCACAGTGCTCATGGTCGTTTTATTGTGGGTTACAATAATGAACTGAGAGTTCTCACTGAATTGCCTGATCATATTGGTGAACTTACCCACGTTGGCATCATCCAGCGGCGCATCCACCTCATCCAGGATACAGAATGGTGCTGGTTTAATGAGATAGATGGCGAACAATAAGGCGGTGGCCGTAAGGGTTCTTTCCCCTCCGCTTAACTGGGTAAGTGAAGAAGGCCTTTTTCCTTTAGGTTTTGCAATTACATCTATACTGCTTTCCGCAATATTTTCCGGGTTCTCCAGAATAAGATCGCACTGGTCATCCTCCGTGAACAGCGTTTGGAAAACTTTCTGGAAATTCTCCCTTACACGGTGGAAAGTATCTATGAATTTCTGGTTAGCGGTGGCTTCCACCTCTTCTATGGTACGTAATAAACTCTCTTTGGCAGTCACCAGGTCGCCTTTCTGCTCTACGATAAAATCATAACGCTTTTTCATTTCTGTAAACGCCTCAATAGCGGTAGGATTCACATCCCCCAGGTTCTCCAGCCGCCGCTTCATCCTGTCCACCTTTTCCTGCAATTCTTCCAATGGTACTTCACCGGTCCTTGACTCGCCCAATATATCATCCAGGTTGATCCTGAACTCCACATCCAGCCTTTCTTTCATTCCAGCCAGGTGCAGTTTAAGATCATTCAGTTTATCCTTAATAGCTGCCAGCATATGTTCCACCTGCTCCTTGTCCTTCACCTTATGCCTTATCTCACTTTCTTTTTCATTGAGCTGGTTGCGGTAACTATAATAAGCCTGGTCCGCCTCATTCAATTTTTTCTCTTCTTCGTCTTTGTTGGTAAGCATCTGGTTAAGCGACTCACTGATATCATTGAGCGCCACTACAGCCGCTTCAATACTTCCAGCTGTTTCTGCCAGTTGCTGTGCATTAGAGCTGATCTGCTGCATCAGCCCGGCCAGTTGCTTTTCCTTGAAATCCAGTTCCTGCTTCAGCGCATTGATCTTGCTGTGGTGACGGGTTACGGTGAGGTTAAAATCATTGTACTGGCGACTGGCCTCATTATAGGTGAATTCGCTTTCATGAAATCCCTGTTCCGCTTCCTGCAACCTCGCTACGCCTGCCTGCAGTTGTTCATTGAACTGCCCCAGTTGTAAACGCACATCCGCTACAGATGATTGGGTTTGCTCCATCTGCTGATGAAGTTCCTGCAGGCGGCTTTCACCGCTTACCTGCTGGGCATGTATATTTTCAAGTTTATTATGTAAAGAGAATACCTGATTGCCCAATTGCTGGATCTCTTTTTCTGTATCCCTCACTGTAGTTTCCCTGAGCTCTTCATTAAAGGCGACCACTTCATTATGCCGGGATTGGATCCTGGCACGAAGTTCTTCCACAATGGCGGTTTGCGCATTGATCACTTCCTGCAATTTCTCCAGGTTCTTAACACGACCGATCTTTTTCCCTTCGATCATGCCAACGCTGCCACCGGTAAGTGAATATTTTCCTTTAACGTATTTACCATGTTTCTCTATCACCACAAACCCATTGCTGTTCTGCAGCGCCTCATCATTATCTGCAATGAATACATTTCCCAGCAGATGCTGGGCCAGCTCACGGTATTTTTCTTCCACATCCACTACCTGCAGTGCGGGAATGGCATTGGGCAGGCTGTGTGCGGCCTGCAGGGAATCTGTATGAATCGCATTGAATTTATCAAGCAGGAAAAAATTCGCCTTGCCCTTTTTATTGGCATCCAGTAACTGAACGGCTTTCATTCCTTCTTCCAGTCCGCTAACCACATAATAATTGAGGTATGGCTCCAGTACATTTTCCAGTGCGGTGCGGTATTCTTCCTTCACATAAAGTATATCAGAGAGAATAGGTGAAGTATGATCCCAGTTCTGGTTCTTATGCAGGAACTTAACACTGTCCGGATATCCTTCCATGGAATCGATCATACTCTTCAGCAGATCATGTTCATTTTTACGGGCATCCAGTTTCCTGTTCTCTTCTGCCAGTTCATTTCTCAGCTGGTCAAGAATGGCCTGGGTTTGTAATATCTGTTCGCGGGTATTCTCCTGGTGCTGCTGTAATTGTTCCAGGTCCACTTTTTTAATAGCCAGTTCCTTTTCTTTCATTTCGCGCTCCTGGTCAAGCTGCACGCGATTTACCTCCCTTTGCTTACGCTCTTCTTCCATCTGGTGGATCACGCGTTGCAGGTTCTGCACCGATGTATCTGCTACAGCTACTTTTTTCTCCGCGTCAAACTGATTGCGCTGCAATTGCTGCTGCTCTCCTCTTTGCGTATCCAGTACTTTTCTTTTTTCATCCAGTACATTTCTTTTCGCATCCAGTTCTTCCCTCAGCTGGTTCAGTTGCTGGTTCAGTTCATCCAGTACGCGGGTCTCTTCTTCCACCTGTACCTGGCTGAAAACAATGCTCTCTTCAATTCCTTTTTGTTGTCCTTCGGCTTTTCCAAGGAAATCCTTCAGGCTGGATTCTTTTTCATGAAGATGTTCCAGCCTTTGCGCAGCCAGGTTCTTATCATTCTCTTTGGTTCGCACCTGCTGTAAAAGGCTGTTGAAGGCCTGTTGCATCTGCTGCAGGTCTTTTTCTTTTTCTATGAAAGCCTGCTTTTCTTTTTCCAGGCCTGCTTCATCCGCAAGGATCTCATTTTCCAGGCGAAGTTTTTTATCCTGTTCAATTTCATTCTGCTGGTTGAGTTCCTGGTAAGTAAGGTTAAATCCTT
This sequence comes from Chitinophagaceae bacterium, assembly GCA_016720565.1. Taxonomy (GTDB): domain Bacteria; phylum Bacteroidota; class Bacteroidia; order Chitinophagales; family Chitinophagaceae; genus JJ008. The sequence goes on along the minus strand of JADKKJ010000001.1, from coordinate 556,714 downwards.
CCAGGGAAGCCTTGGCCAGTTCAATACTCCACTCCCGGTATTCTTTTTTTATTTCCTGGTATTTCTCCGCTTTTTTTGCCTGGCTCTCCAGTGATTTGAGCTGGTTATTGATCTCAAAGATCAGGTCATCTATACGGGCAAGGTCCTGTTCTGTTGCTTCGAGTTTCTGGCGGGCCTCCTTTTTACGGGTCTTATAAATTGAAATACCGGCGGCCTGCTCCAGCATACGGCGACGACTATTGTCTTTGTCTTTGATCAGGTCATCTACCATCCCCAATTCAATAATGGCATAACTGTCCGTACTGATACCGGTATCCATGAAGAGATTCTGGATATCCTTCAACCGGCATTGTACATCATTGAGGCGGTATTCGCTCTCGCCGCTTTTATAAAATTTGCGTGTGATGGTAACAGTGCTGAACTCTGTGGGAAGCAGGTTACGGTTATTTTCGAAAGTCAGGCTTACCTCGGCCAGGCCGGAAGCGCTGCGGGTTTTTGAACCATTAAAGACCAGGCTATCGAGGTTCTCACTCCTCAAATGACTGATCTTTTGCTCGCCGATTACCCAGCGTATACTGTCTACTATATTCGATTTACCGCATCCATTCGGTCCAACAATTCCAGTAATATTATCATCAAAACGCACAACTGTCTTATCTGCAAAGCTTTTGAAGCCTTTGATCTCTAAGCTTTTTAGTCTCACTCTCTTTCTGTTTAGTAGCGGCGAATTTACTGGAATTAAGCAGATTCATACCTGCCGGGGGGAAGGCAGTTATTCACAATCGGGTTTGTTAAAATGTGGAGAAAACCCTGAAAAATCTGGCATAGTTTTTTGGACGTAAATGAAGAAGATAAATCAAAAGCTTATGACCTTAAAATATGCCTCCAGAGCCGCCGGGGAATTAGTATTCCAGTTTGTATTGGACAGTATTGAACAAAAGAAGAAAAGCAACTATTTACAGGAGATCATTGCCATGGGCCGTACAGACCGCGTGTGGTATCAATTCCTCAGTAATTTTTTTGAAACCACAGAAACCGTCGATTTCAGCTGGAAATTCAGCATGAACTGACCCTGCTTTTTCGCAGGGTGCTTTTTCGGAAAATGGTATAGAGCAGCAGAAAGATCAATTTTCTATCTCTGAGTGCCAAAAACCGGATAGGGATACGACCTCGGCCGTTTCCACATAATGCATCAACGTGCTGCTGATGTTCTCCCGCAATTCATCACGGGTATGATCAAAAGCTCCATTCATACCGGATAATTTATAAGAATTGATCTTGAAACTGGCCAGCCTGGCCATACGACCGATATATTCACTATCGAGCCGGAAAGATTCAGCGATGTAACTGCTGTCATCGCAGATTGGTTGATTTCTCATTTTGGATATTGGTTTAACTGGATTTGGATAATGTTCTACTCTAAAATCTGACAATTTGAAGAGGTTTCCTTTTTCTACCCCGCATTTTTCCCCCTTTATGCATAATTTCAGTAAAACCACTTCGTAATATTACCGTTCGAATGAGCCAAAAACATCTGCTGCTGCTGTTCACCATTTTCGCCAGCCTTTCCTGCAACCATTATTCTGCCAGTAAAAAGAAGCAATGGACCGTGATCTGGCAACCCTCCCATCAAACAGATACGGGAAAAGATTTCAGTGAAGCTGCTACCTGCAACGGCATTGTGGAAGGAGCCATGGCAGCGGAGCCTGCTTTAAAAGAATTTAAAGTCTGGAGCCTGGGAAGAAAAGATCTTCATCATGCAGATTCCGGCAGCAACACAAAACAATTACATACCACCGCTATAATCGACAATAAGATCTCTGGTTATGCCTGGGAACTGCAGGAGGCCAATAAAAAAGATCCGGATGTTTTTATCGCAGTGCATAACAACGGCGGCACCAAACGGAATGCCGTATGGGGATATATCCATTATGGCGATAAATATGAAGCTGCCAACCGTGAACTGGCAGCCCGGTTAACCAGGGCCATTGCAGCTGTTTCGGGAATGGAAGACCGGGGCGTATTGCTGGACAGTACTACCGGAAGAAATGATTACCGCTGCAGCGTAACCGGTAAACTGGCATTTTATAGTTTGGATGAACAGGTGAACCGAGCAACCTATCGTGTACTGCTTGAAATTGGCGATAATGCTGCAAGCCATGATTACCTGGTGGATCCCTCCAATCAAAAAGCAATGGGAACAGCCATCAAAAAAGAATTAGCCAGTTGGATGAAAGATCATAGGACCAACTGATTTGTGGATTTATTTTTGCATAGTGAACATCTATATGAAAAAATATTCTTTTTTCGGATCGATCCTATTCCTTGCAACGACGCTGACCCTCTCCTGCAACACAGGATCCGGGAATAAAAAACCAATCAGCGATCAGGAGATCGGGGCCGTTAATGTGGACCAGAAGATAGATACCAATGAGCATAAATATACCATTACAAAAAGGGATCTCAGCGTAACCTCTGCAAACGCATTCAATGATATCTTTCTTGATAGCATGGCCATGGAACATTATATCAGTTCAAATGGCTTGGAAAATAAACAGATCGGGCTCCGGATCCGCAGTTTTTATAACGCGCGCAATTACCAGTACGCCTGGTTCTCGAGCAGCGGTCCATCGGAATCCGCCAGGTTCTTCTGGAACCAGTATGACTACGCCGTGAATCATCTTAAAGATTCCACTATTGCCAATAAGATCTTTTCCCGGAAGGCTGAATACTACATGAACCAGGAAGAGTTTACTGTAAACAAAAACGACAGCAGCCTGCTGCAAACTGAATTTGGGTTTACCGAAACTTTTATCCGGTTTATCAACAGCACCTATGAGAGAGGCTATGTAAAAAGAAAGGAGCTGGAAAAATTCATCCCTATACAAAAAGTGGATCCCCTGACAATGGCTGATTCTCTATTGAATAAAAAACACAAGGACGATAAATATTATGAGGATGTGAATGACATGTATGGGGATCTTAAAAAACAATTATCACTGTACGCTGCCATCGCAAGATCAGGTGGATGGAATAGGGTCACACTGGTAAAAGGCACCCTGAAAAAAGGCCAAACAGATGACCAGGTACCGCTGATCAAAAACAGGTTAAGGATGACCCTGGACCTTCTAGGCAACGATAGCAGCGCAGTTTTCGATGATACCTTGCTTATGGCCATCCTGCGATTTCAGCAGCGGCATGGATACAAAGCAGATGGAGTGATAACCCCTTCCCTGGTAAAAGAAATGAATGTTCCCGCCGAATGGCGGTTAATGCAACTCCTCATTAATATGAACCGTATGCGGTGGATGCCGCAGAAACCAAGCGGTAACCTCATCATTGTGAATATCCCGGAATTCATACTTCATGTGTATGATGGCAGGAAGCAATTATTCGAAATGGCGGTGGTAGTAGGAAAAGAAACTAACAATACCATGATGTTCAATGGCGACCTGAGCCAGGTTATTTTCAGTCCTTACTGGAATATTCCCAGCAGCATTGCAGAAAAAGAGATACTGCCTGCCCTTAAAAGGAATCCTAATTACCTGAAGAAAAAGAATATGGAAATGGTTGGAGGCAGGATCAGGCAAAAGCCAGGTCCGGGCAACTCTCTGGGAAAAGTGAAATTCGTTTTCCCCAATAGCTACAGCATTTATTTTCATGATACGCCATCCAAAGGCCTTTTTAATGAAAACAAAAGAGCATTCAGCCATGGTTGTATACGCTTAAGCCAGCCGCAGAAAATGGCCGAATGGCTGTTAAAGGACGACCCTGACTGGACCAGGGAAAAAATAGTGGAAGCCATGAATGCCGGAAAGGAAAAAGCAGTGGCTCTTAAAAAAAGAGTGCCGGTATTCATCATTTATTATACGGCCTGGGTAGATGGAAATGGACTGCTGCATTTCAGGGATGATATTTATGGCCATGACCAGGAACTGTATTCGCGGATGTTCAATAATGTAAACCCAGCAGTGAATACTCCTACAAAACCCAGCGAGGCCACCGAATGATGCGGCAAATCCATTAAATTGCCGCTAACAAACCTTTCCTTCATGCACCGAGTGATCATTCCTGTTGATTTTTCTGAGACCTCTCTTAATGCCGCGCGATATGCGGCCAATATGCTGGCTGGAAAACCGGATGTGCTGGCGGTACTTTACAGTAATTATGAATCTCCGGATGACCTTGACATTATCAGAAACTACCAGCAAAGTCTTAAAAGGGAATTTTTGCAGGCAGGCGTCTTAAAAGTGGAGTGCGAAAGGGAAATGGGTGGCGACCTGATAGACAATATCGCGCAACTTGCCCATACCTCCAGGGCTACCCTGATCATCATGGGTATCACAGGTAAATCGGCCATACGACAGGCCATGTTTGGAAGTAATACCCTGCGGTTGATCGACAAAAACCTCTACCCGGTAATGATCATTCCTCCGGATGCCCAATTCAAAGGCATTGACCATGTTGCTTTTGCTTCCGATCTGAAAAGCGTAGAGGATGTAACCCCCGATGCCCTGATCACCGCAGTACTGGAAATGTTCGACCCCCAGCTGCATATCATACATGTTACAAAAGAATCATATGGGGAAACCCTTCCCCCTGAATTGGAACTGGAAAAACAAAAACTGAAGTCCATGTTCAGCCGTTTTGATCCAAAATTCCATTTCCTTGTTAAACAGGAATTCTTCCAGGCCATCGACCAATTTATCAAAGAACTGGATATCGATGTCATCATTACCATCCCCCGCCACCAGAGCAATGCCACTTCTATTTTTAAATCCACCCACACCAAAAGGCTCGCTTATCACAGTCATATTCCGATATTGGCCGCGCATGAGTAGAATTATTCCTAAATTTGCTACGCTTTGAAACAGAAACAACCAATAATGCAGACGGTCATAGTACCGATCGATTTTACCGAGACATCCTATAATTCCGCGGAATATGCCGTTCAGCTTCTAACGGGCCACTATGGCGTGAATATGATCCTGTATCATATTTTCGAGAAGGAGGCTGATGAGGCCGGCGCAAGGGCACGTTTGGAGGAAGTGAGCCAGCACCTGCGGACCAAAGGCATCGTGAAGACAGAAATTATGGCCCGCCAGGGATCCGATTTTGTGGAAGAACTGGAGAAACTGGTTCGTCACCGTACGGCCGACCTGGTGATCATGGGCATTACCGAACGCTCCATACTGGGGCAGACCCTGATCGGCAGCAATGCGCTGAAATACCTGGAAACAAATGCCAGTCCGGTATTGATCGTTCCCCATGATGCGAAGTATAAGAATGTGAAAAATGTATTGCTGGCCTCCGACCTTAAGAACAGTAAAGAAACCACGCCTTCGGTTCCCATCAAAAAAATACTGGCCACTTTTGAGCCCAATTTTTTTGTACTGAACGTAGATAGCGCGCACTATGTTTCCATAACGGAAGAGTACCAGGCCGAGAAAGAAGTCCTGGCCGAAATGTTTCAGGAGTTCAAACCTGAATTCTTTTTCATGGGCGTAAGTGATGTGCAGGCAGGCATACAGCAGTTCGCTACAGACAAGGATATTGACTTCATTATTGTGGTCCACCGGGAACAAAATATGTATAACAAGTTCTTCTCTAAAAGCAATACCAAGCAACTGGTCTACCAAAGCACTATTCCGATCCTGGCTCTTAAAGAATGATCTAAACAACTGATATTTAATCTGCTGCCGAATAGACCTCAAATTAATTCAGGGATCTGTTCGGCAGTTTGATTTGCGGCCAATGGGCTTTAACTTTGTGAGATCAGGAAGCCTTCCCCGCCCCTCAATTACGAATAGTAGTATGAAAAATATAAAGCTGATAGAAGTTCCTTCAGAGATCGGGGCCGGAACCCGTGGCGCCAGCCTTGGCATTGAAGCCATCCGCATCGCTGCCCTGGATTTCATGAGTAATTTTTTTATTCATTTTCCATCGGAAAGGATCCCAACCGAAAATAAACTCCTATTTGAACCTATCGAATCTCCCTACGCTAAAAGGATCAAAGGCATTGCCACCATGTATGAAAGAGTGAGCAAGGCGGTGAATGATTCGGTTCGCAATAATTTCTTCCCGGTAGTGTTAAGCGGTGATCATAGCATTGCAGGGGCCACTCTTGCCGGACTCAGAATGTCTAAGCCGAAAAGCCGTATCGGGGTGATCTGGATCGATGCGCACGCCGACCTGCATACGCCCTATACTACCCCATCGGGTAATGTGCATGGCATGTCGCTGGCCGCTTCTATTGGAGAAGACAATATGGACTGCGCTGTTCACGAACTGGATGCGGAGACCAGCAAATACTGGAATTATCTTAAATCTATCGGTAAGATCGAACCTAAGGTAAGGCCGGAAGATGTGGTCTTTATTTCCCTGAGGGATTTTGAAAAAGAAGAAAGGGCCCTGATCGAAAAATACGGCATGCGCGTGGTAAGCACGAAAGAAGTAAGGAACAAAGGAGCAGAAAATGTGGTAAGGTCTGTAACCCGTTATCTTTCTGAATGCACAGATATCTATGTTTCATTTGATGTGGATAGCCTTGACTCCTCCATCTCAAAAGGGACGGGAACCCCGGTAAGTAATGGCCTGCGCGAAAGAGAAGCGGAAGACCTGATCAGTAAGTTCATGATGCACCGTAAGGTCTGCTGCCTGGAGATCACAGAGGTAAACCCCACACTTGATAAAGAAAACCTGATGGCAGAGATCGCTTTCAATATACTTCAGCGAAGTGTGAATGTATTACTGATGAATTAATACCCGTTCATCTCCCTTAACGCGGAATTAAATGAATGTGGCTGGTAATCCAGTTCATTCTTCGCTTTATCCAGCATAAATGAAGTGCTTTTGGGCCGGAGCGCAGGTTCTTTAAAAATTTCGGCGGTTACCGCCTTTAGTAACGTTGTATCCAATCCTTTGAGCTTCGCAAGCTCCATTCCCATTTCATAAGGGGTCATCCTGTCTTCTCCGGATAAATGAAAAATACCTTTGGCATTTTTATTCACGATAGCAATGATGCCTGAAACAAGGTCCTTCACATAAGTAGGTGTGCGAAATTGGTCATTGACCAGGGAATAGGATTCTCCTTTTTTCAATTTGCCTTCTACAATGCTTAATAAATAAGATCTTGGCACTATCGGATTTCCATAGACCAGTATGGTGCGAACAATGGCCCAATCATGACCATAGCCCATCACTGATTTTTCTGCTTCATATTTTGTTTGCCCGTAATAATTTACCGGTGCCTGCTGGTCATCTTCTTTAAAAGGACCAGACAGGCCATCAAAAACAAAATCAGTCGACAAGAAAATGAACCGGCTTTTTACTCTTTCCGCCTGTTCCAGTAAACAACGGGTGCCATTTACATTGACTGAATATGCCAGTTCAGGGTTGAGTTCACATTCATCGGGCCGCGACATGGCTCCGGAATGAATGATCAGTTCAGGACAAAAACCTTCACAGGTAGTTTTGATGGAAGCAGGATCTTTCAGCTCCATGGAGAGGTAATGGAATAGCGGATGATCTGTGAACGGGAGACGGCAATCGCCGGACCCAGTTGCCAGTAGTTCCTCCCCCTGGTCGAGCAGAGCCGCCGCCAGCCAGGCACCTACAAAACCATTTGCGCCGGTTAGAAGGATCTTCATTACGAGGTTGTTTATCCTGTTCAAAGTTAACCATCTGGCCTCTATGCAGTCAGATGATTCCCGTTTAACTCGGTGGCTGCCTTATATTTGCAGGGCTAAAACAGGCTTTTAATTGTGTACTAAATACACATTCGCAAAAATTGACTAATTTCAGGACTTGAATAAAATTGAAATGGAAAAAAAAGTCACACGTATTGGTGTACTTACTTCAGGAGGCGATTCGCCAGGTATGAACGCAGCCATCCGGGCTGTGGTAAGGACTGGAATACATTATAAGTTGGAGGTATTTGGCATCATGCGCGGCTACCAGGGATTGATAGATGATGATATTTTTCAAATGGAATCCAAATCAGTGGCCAATATCATTCAGCGTGGAGGAACTATCTTAAAAACGGCCCGCTGCAAAGAATTCTTTGAACCGGAAGGAAGAAAAAAAGCATATGATAATCTGAAGAAAAGTGGTATTGATGGATTAGTGATCATAGGTGGAGATGGCTCCTTCCGCGGAGCTGTAAAGTTCAGCCAGGAATTTGATATCCCCTGTGTTGGAGTGGCAGGTACGATCGATAAGGATATCAATGGTACCGATTTTACGATAGGGTTTGATACCGCGGTAAATACAGCAGTTGAAGCGATCGATAAAGTAAGGGATACCATGGAAGCCCATGACCGGATCTTTGTGATAGAGGTAATGGGCAGGGATGCAGGATATATCGCCCTTCATAGCGGTATTGCTACCGGGGCCGAGAATATTCTTATCCCTGAGAGGAAAACGAATATGGAGAACCTGGTGGAATCACTGATGGAAAAAGAGAAAAGGAAAAAACTGGTGAACCTGATCGTTGTAGCAGAGGGGGATGATTTTGGCGGAGCTAATAAGGTGCAGGGCGTACTCCAGGAAAAAATGCCGAACGCGGAGATCCGTGTATGCATATTGGGGCATATACAGAGAGGAGGCTCTCCAAGTTGTCTTGACCGTCTTATCGCCAGCAGAATGGGTTATCATGCCGTAGAATCGCTGGTAGAAGGAAGACACAATGTATTTGTGGGAATCGTGAACAATAAAATGCATTATATGCCGCTGGAAAATGCGGTAAAAAGCAAAGGAAAAGTGAGTGAAGAATGGCTCAAGATCATGAAGATCCTGGCCAGTTAAAAATTAATCATGAGTAAGAATATCGGAAAATACCTGCATAAGGAATTTGATATAAATGCGGGCCTGCAACACGCGAATAAAAGAACAAAGATCGTAGCCACCGTTGGACCAGCCTGCGATACGTATGACCAGTTACTGGAACTGGTAAAAGCGGGCGTAAATGTATTCCGCCTTAATTTTTCCCATGGCAGTTACGAAGACAAGGGAAAGATCATTGAACATATCCGCCAGATCAATAAAAGGGAACCTTATAATATCGCCATCCTCTGCGACCTGCAGGGGCCAAAACTTCGTGTTGGTGAACTGGAAAATGGATCGCTTGAACTTGTGGAAGGTGATATGCTGGTATTTACCAATACAAAACTGGTAGGCACCAAAGAAAGGATCTTTATCTCCTACCCTAATCTCCATTCGGATGTGAAGCCAGGAGAAAAGATCATGATGGATGATGGAAAACTGGAAGTGGTGGTAAAAGAGATCCTTCCTAACAATGACGTTAAAGTGGAGGTCGTGCTGGGTGGCACCCTGTTCCCCAAGAAGGGCGTTAATCTTCCTGATACAGATATATCACTCCCTTCGCTTACCACTAAAGATCTTGCCGACCTGGAATATATCATTAAACAGGATGTGGATTGGGTGGCCCTTTCATTCGTGCGGAAGACAAAGGATATCACCGAGCTCAAACAAATATTGAAAGACGCTGGCAGCATGGCCAAAGTGATCGCCAAGATCGAAATGCCTGAAGCGCTGCGTAATCTTCGCGATATTATTCTTGAAAGCGATGGGATCATGATCGCCCGTGGCGACCTGGGTGTGGAACTGCCGGTGGAAGAAGTGCCTCTGATCCAGAAAGATATTATTAAAAAATGCCTGCACCGCGCAAAACCTGTTATCGTTGCCACCCAGATGATGGAAAGTATGATCGAGCGGACCAAACCAAACCGCAGCGAGATCACGGACGTGGCTAATGCAGTATTGGAAGGAGCGGATGCGGTAATGCTTAGCGGCGAGACCGCTACCGGTAAATATCCAAAACTCGTTGTGGAAACGATGAGCAGGATCATCCTGGAGATCGAACAAAAAGCATACGACTATAACCGCGAAGAATTCTTAAGGCCCCAGGCAAAATCACCTTCTTTCCTCAGTGATGCCATTTGTTATAATGCCTGCAAGATCGCACAGGACACCAACGCACAGGCTATCATCGGAATGACGCAAAGTGGTTATACTGCCTTTATGCTTAGCAGTTATCGTCCCCAATCCCAATTATATATTTTCACCAAAGAAAGATCGCTGGTAAATCAGCTCAGCCTTAGCTGGGGTGTACGCGCTTTCTTCTATGATGAAGAAGAAAGCCTGGATGATATTTTTGAGGACCAGATGAATATTCTCAGCAAAAGAGGTTTTCTTCATTCCGGTGATGTGGTAGTAAGCACAGGAAGTACTCCGGTACATCTTCACCTGCCTACCAATATCATCAAGATCCAGAAAGTTGATTGATCATTTACTGTTCTTACCCAGCAGCAGTATATACCGCACCATGGCCTCCGCATCTTCTTTCGAGATGCCCGGATGAGGGATCATGATGGCCGAACCCCACACTCCTGTTCCTCCTGTTATGATCTTGTTGGCGAGCACACTTACAGTTGAATCATTGGCCTGGGCATATTTTTTACCAATGACCGAATAAGCCGGGCCGGTAATGGTCTCATTGATGGCATGGCAGGTCAGGCACTTGTTCCTGCCCACCAGGACCAAGCCTTTTTTATAGACCGGGTCATTGGTGTAAGTGGTATCTCCTGCCCCACCTGCATCACTGTTCCCGCAGGAAAAAAATAAAAAACACAAAGCCAGGCTGAAAAAAATACGGCTCATCTTACTATTCTGTTTTTCTTATTAGCGAATGATGATCTCATCAATAAATAAATGCGAAGGACTACCGGCGCTTTCATGCCATGAAGGAAGTTTACCCCCGTTGATGGCTTTTATTTTCAGGTACCGGGTTTTTAGTTGCAGGTTCTTACCCAATTCCTGTACCATAGCCCCCTTATTTTCTTCCACCGAAATAGTGTTCTTCACTCTTCCAGCCTCCGTAAAGACCTTCCCATCATTACTGGAATAAAAGATCAGTTCTTTAGGATAAATGATCCATGGGCCTACATCCTGTAATACATGCATGGCGGCATAATTCACTACACGTTCAGACTTCAGGTCAATGACCACTTCAAGGTCCTGGTCAAAATAACCCTGCCATTCACCTGTGCGCCAATTGGCAGTTCCTATCTGGCCGTCTATCAGCGCATCCGGGCCTCCGCCTGTATACATAGGGTTTACTTTGGAAAGCACCTGTACCGACTTATCAACAGCCACCTTTATGAATTGTTGGCTGACCATTTTACTTTTTTTGCCGTCCTTTTCCGCATATACATCCAGCTGGGTAGATTCATTGATGCTGAATGGCCTTATAAACGGTACAAAAACGGAACGAATATTTGGACGCATGATACGATACCAGATCTTCACCCCCGGTTCCACGCATTTTATATTTATTAGTTGTGAACCTTTGAACTTATTGGACGGAATATCAAAAAATGGCACAGGCACGATCTGATCCTGCCTGATCGCAGAGTAAGGCAGGTCAGCTTCGGCGATCGATCTTTTTACTGCCGGACTTGCCCCAAGATTCATTTCCAGCATACCTCCCTTCATCAGATCTGCATGCTCCAAATATAATTTAGTATAAGGCCTGTCCCATTGTTTTACAGATTGTACATAAACATCCCCTGAGGATGTTCTGTTTGCCTTAAGCGTAAAGGTATTACTGTTCTCCAGGTGGATCTTCACCTCATCAAACAAGGGTGTTCCAAGAACATATTGGCCCATGCCCGGACAGGCAGGATAAAAACCCATTGCGCTCAGTACATACCAGGCGCTCATCTGACCGCAATCTTCATTGCCGATCAGTCCATCCGGTGAGTTGGTATAAAACTCCGTGCAGATCTTGTGCACCAGTTCTTCTGTCTTCCAAGGCTTAGCTGCATAAGAAAATAAATAGGCCATATGGTGACTGGGTTCATTGCCATGTGCATATTGTCCGATCAGTCCGGTTACATCAGATTGGTCACGGCCCGTAAGGTCAGAGCTGGTAGTGAAAAGTTCATTCAGTTTTTCCGCGAATTTTTCCCGGCCACCCATTAACCGGGCCAGGCCTTCAATATCCTGTGGTGCGGCGAAACTATAATGCCAGCTATTGCCCTCTGTAAAGAAATTATTGATCTCTTTAGGATCGAATGGAGAATACCAGCTGGCCTGCAATTTGCCCCTTATATGTTTGGTGGAAGGATCGAACAGGTTCTTATAATACTGCGCCCTTTCCATATAGGTCTTATAGGTATCCCAATCCTGGGTAAGCTTGGCAAATTGTGCAATGCACCAGTCATCGTAGGAATATTCCATGGTCTTAGAGGCGCTTTCATGTTCCTTCTCATTGCTGAGATAACCGTCACGCATATACTTACTGATGCCGAAGCGGTCGCTTTCCGCATAGGATCGCATCGCTTCCAATGCGTATTTTGTATCAAAGCCCATGATCCCTTTTTGATAGGCATCCGTGATCACAGGCACGGAATGATACCCGATCATACAGAATGTTTCATTGCCGCTGAGTTCCCATACCGGAAGCATGCCACCATTACGGTACTCATTCAGGAATGTATTGATCCAGTCGCGTGTACGGTCCTGGTTGATGATTGTCATTAACGGATGCAGGGCCCTGTAGGTATCCCATAAAGAGAAAACAGTATAATTGGTAAAGCCCACCGCTTTATGCACCTTAAGATCAGTACCGCGGTAACTCCCATCCACATCCATATAAATATTCGGGCTGACCATCGTATGGTATAAGGCCGTATAAAAAACTGTTTGCTGGTCGGCGCTACCTCCTTTGACCTCGATCTTTCCCAATTCTTTATTCCATGCCTCTGCCGCCTGGTTCTTTACCAGGTCAAAATTCCAGGAACCGATCTCAGTATCCAGGTTCTGCTTTGCGCCATCCATGCTCACCCCCGAGATGCCGATCTTCACTTTTAATTTTCCGGATGCATCCAAAGGGAATGTAAGTGCCGCCTTCAGGTCTTTTCCGGATTCAGCATAGGGTTTTGTCATATCTTCTTTTTCACCACCCATGATGACCATGTCATCGATAGGTTTTTCAAAACGTATATAAAAATATACCTGCTGGTCGCGGGCCCATCCCTTACTGCGCCGGTATCCTTTTACTTCAAAATCATTCACTCTTTCTATATAAGCGTCTATTACCTGGTCGCGGTGTTTAAGGTCGATCAGCAATCCACCTACTTCTGTTTTTGCAGGAAAACTATACTGGTGCATACCCGACCTGTAGGAGGTGGTAAGTTGCGCCCTGATATTATTTTTATCAAGCAATACTTCATAATAACCCGGACTGGCCTTTTCATTGGCATGGGAAAAATGAGAAGCATATTTATTATTGTCAAATTCAGGATCGCCGGTAAAAGGCATGAACAGGATATCGCAATAATCCGGAACGCCGGTTCCACTTAAATGGGTATGGGAGAATCCGTAAATCTTGTCGTCTGAATAATGATAGCCTCCGCAACCATCCCAGCCTTCCAGCCGGGTATCAGGACTTAACTGCATCATGCCAAATGGCATGGTGGCACCGGGAAAAGTATGACCGTGCCCGCCGGTACCAATAAACGGGTTTACCAGTTTTGCCGGATTGGTTTGTGCCAAAAGCTGAATGGTGATCAGCAGAAAGGCAAGCATGGCGGAGGTTCTTTGTTTCATACGATGAAATTAATAAGTATCAGCTAATGAACGTATATGTATATTATTCTTCAGGTAAACCGGATCAATTTTCCCTTTTAACCGTATCATTTTTTTAACGCCCGGTACCATATCAAAAAAATTATCATCCGGCGTTAAGCCCTCCGGAAGCTGCAATTCCACTCCTATGGCTAATTTATCAGCTACCAGTTCTATCGATCCATTGTTAAGTTTCCATTCAATACGCGATTTACCAGCAGATAGTTGCTTTTGAGGTTGCAGGTAACAGGTGTTTTCTACACTACGCCCATTCATGACAACAGATACCCAGGCCATAGCCGCTTGTGATTTGTTTACATGAAAAGCATAGCGAGAGATATCACTGGACCGATTCTCTACCTGGCCGGCTATGTCAAGTTGTTTGCCCAACCGATCAAAACTCTTCATGCTCACTGTAAGTTTTCCTTTATAGGAAGATTGGAACTGCACGATCAAACTATCTCCTGAAAAGGAAAGGGCTGCGAGATCATCTGCATAGCTGCGTTTCACCTGATAGTACAATGCTTTTTTTCTTCCATAATAATCTACCGCGCTCCAGCTCACTACGGGCCAGCAATCATTCCATTGCCAGAAGATCGTTCCCATATTATAGGGCATGGCAGATCGATGTGCTTCAATAGCGGTCTTGATCGCATCTGCCTGCATTAATTGAGAAACATAGACCAGGTCGCTGAATTTGGCAGGAGCCCGAAATTTATTGTCGATATATAATTTTATGTTCTCGTATCCTGTTCCATGTTTCTGGTGCGCTTTCATCACCACGGAAGAGGTATCAAGATCCTTTTCACCGGCAAATTCCCTGATAGTGGCCATAGCAGGAAAGGCCTGCATACCATATTCACTGTTGAACCTTCCGATCCTGTTCTTATAATTTTCCACAGGCTCTTTCCCCCACCATACTCCCCAATAATGCACATCCCCCTGTTTGTAGGCATTTTCCCTGCCCCAGCCTAATGAGGGAGAAGATGGCCAGTATGGCCGGGAAGGATCCAGTTCCTTAATAACAGCTGGGATCAGTGAATGAAATATTCGCTGATACCCTTTCCAGATGCGCAATGAATCATTGGCCGACATTCCAAATTGTTTTTGCCAGCCCCAGTTATTCCATGCTTCCTCGATCTCATTGTTGCCACACCAGAGCACGATACAGGGATGTCTCCTTAACCTCGTCACCTGGTCACGTACTTCCTGTTCTACGTTATCATAAAATGCTTTGTCGATAGGATACATGGCTCCGGCAAACATAAAATCCTGCCATACCATGATACCGTATTGGTCGCAGAGATCATAAAATTCATCTTCTTCATAAATACCGCCTCCCCAAACGCGAAGAAGGTTTATATTGGCCTCTTTTGCCTGAAGCAATAATTTTTTATAGAGACCGGCTTTTTTCGCTCTCGGTATAAAACTCTCACAGGGTATCCAGTTGGCGCCTTTGATATAAATCGGCTTTCCATCTTTCTTAAAATAAAAAGCCCGGCCTGCATTATCTGGTGTATCCACCAATTCAACATTCCAGGTTTTGGCGATGGGTTCCTTCGCCGGGGATACTGGCCATTCCCAATACACAGGCTTCCAAATGCCGGCGGTCACAAACCTTGGACCCCAGTCCCAACCATATTGGTACTGCGCCTTTCTACTGAACATACGCAGGTTCTCTCCCGGTAATTTCAGAGGGAAATAGACTCTCCAGAGGGAGTCATCATGGCGAACAGCAGATGAAAAAATAATATGGATCTCATTTTTCCCGTTTATTAATTTATTGGCCAGCGGTATCCTCCAGGTTCGAAACATATTTGCAGCTTCCAGGATCAATTCATTATTCAGGTAAATGCTGGCATAGGTATCCAGTCCTTCAAAGACCAGTGTAAGTCCCTGTTTTTTTATAAGGTTTGCCGGGGCGTTAAAAACACATCGGTATTCCCAATCCTCCTTTTCTATCCATTGCAGGCCGGCTTCATTGCTTGCATAAAAAGGATTATCGATCATTTTATTGGCGAGAAGGTCGGTATGTACCGTACCGGGCACTTCAGCTTTATGCCAATCTGCTTTCCCTGCCTGTCGGAATTGCCAGACTGGTTGAAACGGCATTCTTCCTTCCTGCGCATTTACCGAAGGCAAAATGAAAAAGAAAAATAAATAAGGAAGGACCTGCTTCATACATGGAAATTATGCCAGGGCGTTTCGCAGCGCTCTTACTTCGGATGGATCGATATGATTGTTTAAATAACTTTCTTCAGAATCTGCAAAACCAGCATGGATGAATTCCATGGCCGATCTTTTTTTAGTGCGAAGGGATGAATGGAATTCACGGCATCCTGTTGTTTCCTGAAGCTGCCGGATATTATCTTTTCTAACACCACTACCCGGCATTATAATGATCCTTTCATCTGCTGCTTCATTTAGTTTTGCCAGGAGTTCGATGCCCTGGTCTACAACTGGCATTTGCCCTGAGGTCAGGATCCTGTTGCAACCTATATTTATCAATTGTTCCATTGTTTCAAAAGGATCGCGACAACGATCAAAAGCCCGGTGAAAAGTGACCTCCATCGGATAAGCCAGTTCTATCATAGCGGCGGTATGCCGGAGGTCTATACTTCCATCAGCATTTAACAGGCCGATGACCACCCCATCAAATCCCAATTGTTTGCAAAACCGGATATCGGTCATCATGGTTTCTATCTCATCATTGGTATAAAGGAAATCGCCCCCCCTGGGCCTTATGATCGGATAGAGTTGAACAGAAAATAATTCTCTGCATTTTTTAAGTATTCCCGGGGAGGAGGTAGTGCCCCCTTCTGCAAGATTGGCACAAAGTTCTATTCGATCAGCTCCGCCTTCCACAGCGCTTCTCGTGGTCTCCAGGTCGGAACTGGCGATCTCAATTATAAAGTTTGAAGGCATCAGGGCATCATGAATTTAGCGGGTACCAGTTTTTCTTCTTTCCCGTTCTTCAGGGCATAACTGAATCCTTTGTGAATGGAATAGGCGCCCACTTCTCCTTTTTTATTGATGGCAACAAAACCGACCTGTATATCATTGGCTTTTTTCCCTTTGATACGAATGATCCTTTCTATAACTTTTTTACAAGCAGCCTCCGGTTTTAATCCCTGTCTCATCAATTCTACCACGGAGTGTGAACCCGCTACCCTGATCACATCTTCACCTTGTCCGGTAGCGGTACAGGCGCCCACTTCATTATCCACAAACAAACCTGCTCCAATGATTGGTGAGTCACCCACCCTTCCACGCATTTTAAATCCTGCGCCACTGGTAGTGCAGGAACCGCTCAGGTTACCCATCGCGTCCATGGCCACCATACCAATGGTATCATGGTTCCATTCTCCATTCTCCAGTTTGAAAGGAGCAAAAGGTCCATGGTCTTTTTTATTCTCTACATTAATGGCGGGTGGTTTATAGGTTGAATTTTTTAACCAATTTTCATAGCTGATCTTAGCTTCAGGGGAAAGCTCCTGCTTTTCCAAAGGGAACCCTTCGGCAACGGCAAACTGCTGGGCACCTTCACCCACCAGCATCACGTGTGGGGTTTTTTCCATCACTTTTCGCGCAACGGATACCGGGTGCTTGATCCGTTCCAGGAAAGCCACGGCGCCGCAATTTGAAAATTCATCCATGATGCAGGCGTCAAGCGTAACAAATCCATCCCTGTCTGGGTTGGCATTTAACCCCACACAGCAATTATGTTCGGCCTCCGTAACCATTACACCCTGTTCAACAGCATCCAGGGCCCTGCCTCCGGTACTCAACACATCCCAGGCGGCTTTATTGGCCCGCAGGCCCGCATCCCATGTAGATACGACCAGGGGTTGGTCCTTTATTGTAATAGAATTTTCGGTGGCAGATAATTTTTTTCCAAGAACAGTTGCGAAAGAAGTAAAAGTGGAAAAACGGATGAACTTTCTTCTGTCAAGCATGTTGAATGATTGTTATGCAATAATACTGAAAACCAGTAAGTAATTGCCAGTTGCCCCCTTCAAAAAAATATTTTGATGTTTAAACATTGATTTAGTACCTTTGTATCTTAAATATAAAAAAATGAGAATAGCCATACTATCCGGAAGCCCGAGGTCGCAGTCACTGACCAGGCGTGTAGCCCTTCATATTCAGCAGCAGCTACTGGAAACTACGGAGCACCAGGTAGACCTGGTGGATATGAAAGACCTGGCCCTTGAACCTGTTCAATCCGTTTGGACCTCATTGGAAAAAGTGCCGGATATTTTAAAACCGACGGCAAGCATAGTTTTTGAAGCGGATGCATATATTCTGGTTACGCCGGAATATAATGGCAGTTACTCCCCAGCCCTGAAGAACCTGCTCGACCATTTTCCAAAACGCCATCACAAAACATTTGGTATAGTTACGGCATCTCCGGGTGCCATGGGTGGCATACGCGCCTCCCAGCAATTACTGCAATTAGTGCCTGCATTATTTGGCATAGCTTCTCCTTATATGCTGATCGTTCCCGCAGTAGATAAAAAATTTGGTCCCGAAGGAGAACTGCTGGAGGAGAGCTTTCAAAACAATGTCCATAATTTTATAATTGAGTTCCTCTGGCTTTCTGAAAGACTGACCATTGAAGTGAATACGACCGTCATTTAAAAATAAAGCACATGAAAACCATTTACCACAAAGCCGCCACCAGGGGTCATGCAAATCATGGGTGGCTGGATAGCTGGCATACCTTCAGCTTTGCCGGGTATTATGATCCCCAGCGAACTCATTTTGGGGCTCTCCGTGTTTTGAATGATGATACCGTTTCTGCAGGCATGGGTTTTGGCACCCACCCTCATGACAATATGGAGATCATCTCTATTCCTTTATTAGGAGAACTGGAACACCAGGACAGCATGGGAAACAAGCAGGTGATAAAACAGGGAGATGTTCAGGTGATGAGCGCCGGCACGGGTATTCAGCATTCAGAGAAGAACAGGAATCATGACCAGGAAGTCAGGTTTTTCCAGATCTGGGTATTTCCGAAGGAAAGGAATATAGCTCCGCGATATGACCAGAAGCATTTTTCAGAGGAAGAAAAGAAGAATACATTACTGACCGTGGTCTCCCCTCTTGGATCGAATGACCCGGGAGTACAGATACACCAGGATGCCTGGTTCAGCCTGGGCAACCTGGACAAGGACCTTCGTCTTTCCTATGAACTTCATAGTAAAAAAAATGGAGTATACGTATTCCTGATAGAAGGAGAAGCCAGTATAAATGGTGAACGGCTGCAACGCAGGGATGGCCTGGCAGTTACAGATACCGGATCGCTTTCCATAGAAGCCCATTCCGATGCGAGTATCCTGGTGATGGAAGTGCCTGTCTGATCTTCTTTATTTATAAAAGGATATATATGTCAATAAAAAAAATTGAAGCTGTATTAGCACCTGCACCGGCCCATATGGTAGGTGATGGTTTCAGGGTGCATAATTTTTTCCCGGGTGGAAGGATCATGGATAAAAAAAGGATGAGTCCTTTTTTCCTGCTGGATTATGGATCCAAAATTGAATTCTCCCCTTCTGCTGTTCAGCGAGGCGTGGATGTACATCCGCATGCAGGTTTTGAAACAGTGACCATTGCCTATCATGGAAGGATAGCGCATCATGACAGCGCGGGCAACAGTGGCGTTATTGGTGAAGGAGATGTACAATGGATGACGGCAGGCTCCGGACTATTGCATAAAGAATACCACGAAAAAGAATTCAGTGAGAAAGGTGGCGCTTTCCAGATGGTGCAGCTATGGGTAAACCTTCCTGCAAAATACAAGAAGACCCCGCCAAAATACCAGCCCATTACCAATGATATGATGGGCCGTTATGCAATGGCCGATGGAAGTTTTATAGAAGTGATCGCGGGCGAATACAAAGGAGTGAAAGGGCCTGCTACCACCTTTACACCCATAGAAACCTATAATGCCCGTTTAAAAAAAGCAGGCATGGCCGAATTTCATTTTCCTTCCAGCTATAATACCGCTTTCCTGGTGATCAGCGGTGAAGTAATCGTGAATGACCAGCCTGTGAGCGCAGATCATTTTGTTTTATTCAGTAATGAAGGAGAGGATATTCAATTAAAGGCCACGGAAGAAGCCATTGTACTGATACTTTCCGGGGAACCCATAAATGAACCAATAGCGGCTTACGGACCCTTTCTTATGAATACCTGGGAAGAAGTGGACCAGGCCATCCGCGATGCCAGCCAGGGAAAATATGGTGTATTGGAATAGCTTATTTTCTTGATTCAGAAAAACGCTGCAGGCTTAACCGGGCGTTTTTCTGAATACGTTTTTGGAGAAATCCTGACCATCCAAACAACACCCCTTTCCAGCCCAATGCCTGGGCAGCCCATTTACTCAGCTTAAATGCATCGCTGTGTTCAATGATCTTCCCATCCTTGAATCGCATAAAAGCTTTTATAGTGTTCTTTACTTGCCGTCCCGTTTTTGAGAAAGTATATTCCGCTACCCATTTGCAGGTGGCATATTCTTCATCGATCTCTTCTATATCGGAGAACTTTAATGAAAGATCCTTTGCATTCGTGCAGAGCATTTCCCACATCTGGTGAACCTCCTCATCATACAATAAGCCAAATGCGGGATCACTGAAAACGATCTCCTCCCCGTAACAGGCGTTCATGGTCTTATGGTCCCTTTGCCCGAAGGCCGAATAAAAGCGTTTTATGGTCTCAGAATTCACTGACATTGGCCTAATTTAGACGGAAATATAGTTAACCCACATGAGACTTGCCATCCTCTCCCTGCTGCTTTTTTCCATAGGAACCATCAGCGCCCAGGAACCTGCCATTTCCATCATTCCAAAACCTTTGGAACTCAAAACATCACCAGGCCATTTTACCATTACCGGTAAGATCACCGTTAGCTCCGACCTGACCACTGCATCATGGGATAACCTGTTCGCTTATTTTTCAACTGAAATGAAAAAACGGTTCCAGGTGGAACTGGTAAAGACCAAAGAGGCCAATGCGACTATTCAATTCAATACCCGCAGGATGCCAACAGGCGGCGGATTAGCCTATAAACTGGATGTGACAGAGGAAGGCATTCGCATCACTTCAAATTTCGATGAATCGGCCTTCCATGCCATTCAAAGTTTATTTCAACTATTTCCCATAGATATGGCTGCTTCGAAGGAAATCCCCTTCCTGCATATTTATGATAAGCCCCGCTTTTCCTACCGGGGTATGCACCTGGATGTTAGCCGTCATTTTTTTGAGGTCTCCTTCATTAAAAAATATATCGACTACCTGGCCTTCCATAAAATGAATATTTTTCACTGGCACTTAACAGATGACCAGGGCTGGAGGATCGAGATCAAAAAATATCCTGAGCTTACCCGTATCGGTTCTAAAAGAAATGGCACCATCATAGGACGTTATCCCGGCAAAGGGAATGATGAGAAACCTTACAGTGGTTTTTATACCCAGCAGCAGGTCAGAGAAGTTGTCCAATACGCTGCTGATCGATTTATAGAAGTGATCCCGGAGATCGAAATGCCCGGGCATGGTTCTGCCGCCATTGCGGCTTACCCCTATCTGAGTTGTTTCCCGTCTAAGCCTACCGCTATCCCTGCAAACATGATCTCTAAAAAAAGTGTGGAGGAACAAAAGAACGGTCGTATAAAACTGGTGCAGGAAACCTGGGGAGTTTTTGATGATGTATTCTGTGCAGGCAAAGATTCCACTTTCCTGTTCCTGCAGGATGTAGTGGATGAAGTAAGCCAGTTATTTCCTTCCAAATATTTTCATATCGGCGGTGATGAATGTCCCAAGACCCATTGGAAGATCTGCCCCAACTGTCAGCAACGAATGAAGGAAAAGGGACTGAAGGATGAACACCAGTTGCAGAGTTATTTCGTACAGCGAATGGAAAATTATTTAAAGACCAAAGGCAAAGTGCTGATCGGCTGGGATGAGATACTGGAAGGCGGATTGGCGCAGAACGCGGTGGTGATGAGCTGGAGAGGAATTGAAGGCGGGATCGATGCTGCCAAACAGGGACACGATGTGATCATGACCCCGGGTAACCCCGTATATTTTGACCATAGCCAATCGGAGAATGAAGACAGCGTGACCATTGGAGGTTTCAACCCTGTAGAAAAAGTGTATGAATATGAGCCCGTGCCATCCGTACTTACGGAAGAAGAAGGAAAACATGTACTGGGCGCCCAGGCAAATTTATGGACGGAATACATTGACAATCCTGCCAAAATAGAATACATGCTGTTCCCCCGACTGGAGGCGCTTTCAGAAATATTATGGAGCAGTAAAGAGAACAGGAACTGGAATGATTTTGAAATGCGCATGGTAAATGCCATGGAGAGATACAAAAAAGACCATATTAATTACAGCAAGGCCTATTTTGATCTTAAGTCCAGCGTTCTTCCTGGTGATAAGGGTTCAAAATTAAAATGGCAGCTTTCCACGAAATTTAAAAATGCCCAGATAAAATATACAGGTCCCGCAAATACAGCAGCGGTGGAATATACCGAACCTATATCCATCAATTCAACCGGCGAATACAAAGCCATGCTTTACCTGTCGGGAAAATTGCTCACTACCCTTACCCAGCAGTTTGACCTGAATGCCGGCACGGGAGCAGTTATCAAACTTACAAAGCCTGCTTCCTCCAAATACCCGGGAGATGGCCCATTTACTTTAGTGAACGGTATTATCAATACCAAGGGCACTGGAAGGTCCAAAGAATTCCTTGGGTTCAGCGGGGAGGATTGCGAGGCTATCCTGGAGGCTGCTCCCAATGCAAAGACCAGCGAGGTCCGTGTACATAGTTTGGAACAAACAGGATCATGGATATGGAGGCCGGCGGCGGTGGAAGTATCAGGGTCCGAGGATGGGACAAATTGGTCGTTACTGGGAAAAGAAACAGGTTTTCAACCAGTGCCCTCCACCATTGGAAATGGCATTACAACGATCCGTTTCCCTGCATCTTCTTTCCTTTATTTGAAGATCAGGATCCTGAACCAGGGAAATATTCCGGATGGTTTCCCGGGAGCTGGATCAAAAGCCTGGTTATTCGTAGATGAGATAGAGTTACGATAATTGTACCTTTGACCACTTACAACTATTAACTGATGGCACCAATTGACTTGTCTGACAGTTTTGAAAAAATACCAGTAAAGATCTTCCCCGACCTGAAACAAGGTTCCCTGTTTGCTGCAAAGCAGGTGGCCAATCTTATCCGTGAAAAACAAAAAAGAAAGGAAAAATGCGTGCTTGGCCTGGCCACTGGCTCCACACCCAAAACCCTTTATGCGGAACTGGTGCGCATGCACCGGGAAGAGAAACTGAGTTTTAAGAATGTGATCGCATTTAACCTGGACGAATATTATCCCATCGCTAATACAGCGTTGCAAAGTTATAACCGCTTTATGCGGACCCAGTTGTTCGACCATGTGGATATCAATCCAAAAAATATCCATATTCCAAATGGTGAGACCAGTAAAGAAGATATAAAAGAATATTGCCGCCAATACGAAAAAATGATCGAAGATGCCGGTGGTATCGACCTGCAGATATTAGGCATTGGTAATAATGGCCATATTGGTTTTAATGAACCAGGATCCGGTATTTATTCCCGCACAAGGCTGATCACATTGGATAATTCCACCCGGATCGCCAATTCCTATGAATTCCCCAATATTTCTGAAGTACCCCGGTTGGCACTGACCATGGGTATCAGTACCATCATGAAATCTAAAAGGATCTTACTGATGGCCTGGGGTCCCGGCAAGGCCGCCGTTATAAAAAAAGCGGTGGAGGATGATGATACGGAACAAGTACCTGCTTCGTTATTGCAGAATCATGATGACGTAAGTTTTATTATAGATGAATCTGCTGCTTCGGAACTTACCAGGTTCAAATCGCCCTGGCTTACCGGTGATTGCGTTTGGACCCCTGCTATTGTGCGTAAAGCGGTAGTGAATATGGCGCTGAAATTAAAGAAGCCCGTATTAAGCCTTACGAACAGTGATTATAATGAATATGGACTCAGTGACCTGCTGGTAGAAAAAGGCGATGCCTATGAGATCAACCTGCAGGTATATTATATGCTCCGTGATACCATCACCGGCTGGCCGGCTGGTAAACCCGGTGCCGTGATTCCAGGTCACCCGGAAAGATCAGATCCCTACCCTAAAAAAGTGCTGATATTCTCCCCTCACCCAGACGATGATATTATCAGTATGGGTGGAACATTTCAACGATTGCAGGACCAGGGCCATGATGTACATGTGGGATATCAAACCAGCGGTAATATTGCAGTAACCGATGAATTTGTGACCAGGTTCCTTGATTTTGCAGTAGGCTTTGAAGAGATCGCTGGTATTGACACAAAAAAATCAGGCAAGATATTCCAGGATGCCAGGAAATTCATTTCACGAAAAAGATCCTCACAGGTAGATACACCCGCCATCCGCGCTATCAAAGGGTTGATACGCCGATGCGAAGCAAGGGCCACCTGCCGCTATGTGGGGATAAAAGAAAAAAATATACATTTCCTGAATCTGCCATTTTATGAAACAGGCACCATCGAAAAAAAGCCAATGAGTGAGAAGGACGTGAAGATCACCATGGAACTATTAAGAGAAATAAAGCCGCAGCAGGTCTATTGCGCAGGAGATTTCGCAGATCCCCATGGAACGCATATCATTTGCTTCCGGGTAGTGCTGGAGGCGTTGAAGCGATTAAAAGCCGCCGCAGAACCATGGATAGCGGATTGCTGGCTTTGGTTGTATAAAGGCGCCTGGCAGGAATGGAACATTGAAGAGATCGAAATGGCCATACCCATGAGTCCCGACCAGGTACTTAAAAAACGATATGGCATTTTCATACACCAGTCGCAGAAGGACATGGTTCCCTTCCAGGGGAATGATTCCAGGGAATTCTGGCAAAGGGCGGAAGAAAGAAATGCGGCTACCGCTGTCCTGTACGCTGATCTCGGCCTGACCCATTATGCTGCCATGGAAGCTTTTGTTCGCTGGCATTATTAACGAAAGATCTGTTAAATGCGCAGAATGGCTGCTGGACACGCTGTTTGTGATCCGGGCTAATTTTATATC
Source organism: Chitinophagaceae bacterium (assembly GCA_016720565.1). Lineage (GTDB taxonomy): Bacteria > Bacteroidota > Bacteroidia > Chitinophagales > Chitinophagaceae > JJ008. Next base: position 531,938 of record JADKKJ010000001.1, on the reverse strand, counting down.
TTTAAACTATAAACAAAAAAAATATGGCCTTATTAAAATCTAGTAACCCTGCCCTGCAGGAAAAATCCTTTCAGGGAACCATTCTGGAAGGATTAGGTGATGCCCAGGTGATGAGTGTTAATGGTACCATGAACAAATTCGGCATCATGATGGTGCTGATGATGGGAACTACTTTTTTTGCCTGGAACCAGTTTTACCTGGGATCCGACCCCATGCCACTGATGCTTACAGGCGTATTCGGAGGATTGATAGTTGCTATCATCCTTGCCTTTAAAAAAGAATGGGGTCATATCCTGGCGCCTGTATATGCTATCCTGGAAGGATTATTTGTAGGATCAATTTCTGCCATCTATAACTACACCTACCCTGGTCTTCCGATGCAGGCGGTAGCCCTTACTTTATTGGTAACCCTAGTCATGTTCCTGATCTATCGTTACAAGATCATTCGTGTTACTGAAAAATTCAGAATGGTCATCATTATCGCAACAGCTGCCCTAATGTTCTTCTATCTTATTCAGTGGCTCTGGGTCCTGTTCACCGGCAGTCCATTGACAGGCTTTACCAATGCGGCTACTCCATTAGGCATTGGCTTTTCTGTTTTGGTTTCCGCGCTTGCAGCATTGAACCTTCTGCTGAATTTTGATACAATAGAAAAAGGTGTTGAATTACGCGCCTCAAAATATATGGAATGGTACTGCGCTTTTGGCTTGCTGGTTACCATTGTATGGTTGTACTTTGAATTGCTCCGACTGCTGAGCAAACTTCAGCGTAACTAATAAGACCCCGCATAAAAAAAGGGACCCCATGGGTCCCTTTTTTTATCTGTAAGTTATCAGGGTATTCCCTTTTTTTCTTTTTCTTCCGGATTCAATACCTGCTGCTGATTTCCAAAATCCCCAAACTCGCTTACATAGATCTTAAACAGAAGGATGATATAGCTTATAAGCAGGGGGCCAAATATCAATCCAATGAAACCAAAAAGGCCAAGCCCAACTATCACTCCCAGTACTGTAACTACAGGATGAACATCCCCCATTTTCCGCATGATGGTAATACGGGCTATATAATCCACATTTCCGGTAACCAGTATGCTGTAAATAGTAAGTGCGGTGGCATGCCAGGTATCTCCTGCAGCAAACATATAGATCACCAGCGGAACCCATACGATCATTGTACCAACCACAGGGAAAAACGCGAATACCCCGGTTAGGAATCCCCAAAGTGCAAAATCATGTACGCCAAATAACACATATCCAACTGTAGCGGTTACCCCCTGTATGATAGAGATCAGCGGAATACCCAGGGCATTGGCCTTTACCATTTTTTTTGTTTCAGTAGCCAGTCTGCTGGTGTTCTCATCCTGCAGGGGTATGATTCGAAAAAGGGTTCTTTCGATCTCTGTTCCATTCACCAGCATATAATACAAAAAGAACAGCATAAGTATCAGGTTGGTCAACAGGTTAGCTGTGCTATTTAATATTGAAGGGATAAACGCCATTACCTGATCTATGGTAGAGGAAAGCGATTTCTCTGAAACAAAATCCACCCCTAACTTTTCCTGTATCTGCAAAACGCCCAGCTTAATGTTTCCGATCAGGGCAGTTGGATCGTTCAGTAACTGGTTGATCTTGGGAGATACCAGGGTGATGGCCATAAAAATGGGCACACCAAGCAACAGGAGATAGTAGAACATGAATAAAAATGCCGCCCTGCCTTTCTTCCATTTTTTGTTATAAACCAGTTGGAAATAACCAGCACGGCTCAATATGTATAAAGTAACAGCCCCCAGCAGTCCGGGCATAAAGATCGCCAGTTCCCGCAGGGAAAGATAGATCAGCAGGATGACCAGTCCGATAAGCAATATCTGCTTGATCCTTTCATTAAAATTAGGCATGTGAAGGTTTTATTCCCAAACAGGGAATATAAAGTTACATAAACTTATGCCTGTTATCCAAGATCACCAAGGCCCACAGGCGCCGCCTTCCCATTTCCTGAATGAGCGTGGAACCAGGAAGATATTTTTTGAAAAACAGTAGCTTTTTTCTCTTCTACGAGGTAAGTGGAATAATTACGAACCAGGTAAGAAACAAGGTTTCGGGTTATCCAGCCGGCCTTACCCAGGATAAGACCATTAACCAACAGATCTACCGATTTGCTAATGCCCGCCTTCAATAAAGGATGTGTTTTCTGCGGAGTAACAAACTGGCCCGCAGTTTTAAGGAGAGCCGCAGGCCCTTTGAGGTCGGCCTGCAGCATTTCCAGGTCGGCGATCACCAGTTCTTTCTTCGCTTTTAACAGCAGGTCAAGTTCCAGGCGCCGTTGTTCCAGCTCATCGTATTTGCTCAACTTCTTACTCATAGAACATTTTGGTTAGCATATTGCGAAAAAAGTTTAGAAAAGACCTTCGCGCGGCGACCATAACCACAAGTATAAGCAGGTAAAATCCCCCTAATAGCAGGAATCCCAAAGCCATACTGTTCAACAATTCGCCCAGCCACCATCCCAACGCAATATTCAGGAATAAAAACACGACCAGCCCCAATACAAGCAGCAGAAATCCATTGATCATGGAAGCACCTGCCTTGATGGATTTACTGGTCAGCGTAAGCAGGGTCTTTTCATACCAGGTTTCCGCATAATCGGAGGCATGTTTTAAAAGATCTTCCGCGTTATTTTTTATATTCTCCTTATCAGGGATAGCAGAGGTATTTGTGTTCATAGCATAAAATAAAGCAGACCTTACGGGATCTGCTTTTTAGTTTTTAGCTGAATGATTCTTTGATCGAATTAAGGTTTTCCTCAGCGGCCGATTTCGCACGACGCGCCTTTCCTTTCATTTCTTCCATTTCGTCATCCGCTTTGGATAAAATGTTGTTGAAGCCGCTGCTAAGGCTGTTACCAAGGTCAGTTGCTTTGCGGGCGATACGGCTGCGCATCTCAATTCCTTTTTCAGGAGCTATAAGCAGGCCTATCACCACCCCTGCTGCGGCAGCACCCAGGATACCCAGCAGTAATTTTGAATTGGAGTTCATAGTGTGTATTTTTTATGATTTACGTTACGAAAATTATTATATCGGACAGACCACTAAAGATCAGATCTCGAAGCAGACCTCCCGAATATCAATGACAATAGGAACAGAACGATGAAAATAAAGAACAATACTTTCGCGATACCTGCAGCTCCTGCTGCGATACCACCGAACCCGAATAAGGCAGCAATGATCGCTACCACCAGAAAAATGACAGTCCAGCGTAACATAGTTTTCAGTTTTAGTTTAGAATAAGGTTTTCATTTCATAGGTATAGTTAGGAAAATCGTGCCACAATGATTTACCTGCTCAATGAGAATAAGAACCTGTGCCTGGCCATAACGCATTAGGAAAATAGCGCTGTATAGTAGGTAATAATTTCCCCACTCGGTCAGTGGCAGGCAGGCATCCCTGGCAATGATCTCACCGTTCAGGACGAGCTTATTAATACGATCATCCTACATATTCAATTGCTGTTATGATCCGCCATTGATCCGCAGATAAGAACAGGGATGGATGAGAAAGTAAAAGTTACTATAGATTGATACCTGAAAACAATGAGGAGAATCATTTATAAAAAAAAGGGTTGCGATCTGCAACCCTTTTCATTTTGGTGACCCCGTCTGGATTCAAACCAGAAACCTCTTGATCCGTAGTCAAGTGCTCTATTCAATTGAGCTACGGGGCCATGCCCTATGCGTTATTATGTACCGCTTCAGGGGCTGCAAATATAGGGATAATTATAAAATTAAGGTTGGGAATAGTGCCTATTATTGGCCACGGGTTCGCCAGCCGGGGGAATATTCATCCAGTATATCCTGGAAGGCCTTTAATGGCCGCAGAAACTCCAGGTCAGGGTCTTCTGCCCAATCCCTGATATCCTTTGGCTTAGTACCCTTCTGGGCCGATAGGCGTAAATAATTTATGGCCTGGTCGGTCTGTTTATTCAATGCATAGCTGCAGGCCAGCTGGTAATAGGCCTTCTCTTTGGAAGGATCATTGTCTATGGATCTTTTCAGGTAATATATAGCGGAGTCATAATGGCCCATACTATGATGCAGCAGGCCTAAATTATGCGCAGGCGGATAGCTTAAAGGATCGATCTGAAATGCCCTGCGCAAATAACGCATGGCAGAATCATTCTGCTCCAGTTCCATGAATGACTGACCGGTATTGGTATAAGCAGGAGCATAGCCCGGATCAATTTTAATGGCCATCCTGAAATAAACTACCGCCGAATCATATTCTTTCATATCTGAATAAAAATTTCCAATGGTGAGATAGGCCTGCGCCGTCGGACTGGTCCTCTTCATCATTTGCATCCTGAAATAATAACCCGCGGAATCATATTTTTTCAACTGCCGGAATACCATGGCCATATTGGAAAGTATGGCTGAATTTTCCGGATCATTTTTCAGAGCCCGTTGAATATAGATCCTGGCAGAGTCAAGCATTTTGAGGGCCTGGAAGGTCAATCCCATATTGCTCAGGATCTGCGCGTTCGTGGGATCTTTCTGCAAACCTTTCCTGAAATAGAACCTGGCCGAGTCGAATCTTTTCTGGTCATAAAATGCCCTTCCAATATCATTCATATACATTGGACTGTCAGGATCGACCAGGGAAAACCCTTTGATGAAATTAGTAATGGAATCCAGGAGGTTTTGTTCCCGGAATATCCGGATCATATTATTGGAAGCGGGCTTATAATCCGGCCTGACAAACAATGCCCGGCGGAAATAATTTTTTGCGGAATCGTAGAGTTTATCCTGACCGTAGATCACACCCACATTGTTCAGGATGGAGGCATTGCCTGGCTCCAGGTTCACAGCGGATTCAAAATAGTAGGAGGCGGAATCCAATCTTTTCAACTCTTTGAAAACAAGTCCCAGGTTGATCAGCGCTGCTGCTGAATTGGGGTTGGCCACCAGTGCGCGATTATAATAGAACCGGGCCGAGTCATATTGCTTCAGGGTAAAAGAAACTTTACCCAGATTATTGAAGGCATCTTCATAACGGGGATCAAGTTCAGCGGCCTTCCGATAATACACCTTGGCAGAATCATATTGCTTAAGGTCTTTATAGAAGTTACCCAGGTAAACATTTACGATTGATTTATCCTGGTAATGTTCAAAGGCTTTACTATAGTAGATCCGGGCACTGTCATACATACCCTGTTCAAAAAATGTTTTACTGATCCCGTTATAGGCATTAATGAATTTAGGATCGGCCAGCAGGCTTTTTTTGAAATATGTGATAGCATTGGCATATTGCTTCTTATCATGGTATAACCACCCGATATTATTGCTGGCATATACATTTTCCGGCTCAATGGAAAGCGCCTTCTGGTAATAACTGATCGCCGAATCAGGTCGGGATAGGAAATAAAAATAATGCCCCAGGTCTACATAAGCATCGGCATTGGCCGGATCCACTTCAATAGAACGCTTGTAATATTTTATCGCAGAATCCGCCTTGTTTTGGGTTTTATAAGAGAAGGCCAGGGTTACATAAGGATATCTCCATTTAGGGGCAGCGGCAATAGCCTGCTTTGCATAATATATCGCACTGTCTATCCTGCCATTATCGAGATGAAGGGAGGAAAGCGTATTCAGGATATAGGCGGCATTTTTATCGCGGGCATAGGCCGAATAGGCGTAATTGAAAGCAGTTTTTATATCTACCAGTTTGCCCCTGTTACCAAAATAGCCGCGGGCTTTGAAAAAATACATACGGCCAAAAAGTGTTTTCGCAAAATCAGGATCATCGGGCATGATATACTTAATGGCTTTCTCCAGCATCTCTCCCACTTCGAAGAATTCCTGCTGAGCCACCTTCTCCATGCGATCAAGGCTGGCATTCATTTCCTCCGTTTTTTCATCTTCTTCTATCTGGGCCCTGATCCGCTGGATAGAGGCCGCATCCTTACAAGCCAGGTAAAGATTGATCTTGCTTTGCGCGAAGTTTATATATTCAACTGCCAGTGTCGACTGGGCATCGAGTGTATAAGGATCATCCGGATAATTTTTCGCCATCTGGTCATAATAAAACTGCGCGGAATTTATTCCGGTCAGCCGGTTCTCCTTTACAGCAGTATTGAAAAGATTGTACGCTTCTATCACTACCGTGTCGGTGATCTTTCCCAATCCTCTTCCCCTGGGAGCTACCAGTGAACTGCCCAGCATTTTTCCAGATAGTTTCTTTGCGTCCTGCCATTTTTTGAAATAATCCACATCCACGTTACTGATCACTTTTTCATTGAACTCGGCACAGCATATGAAAGGGTCCTGCTTGCGCTTGAACACTTCCCTGGCAACAGCCGGTACATTTTTCTGTATATACTGTTGTATCTCGGCAAGGGTGGTTTTTTTATCCTGGGTTCCCATAGAGTCTGCCATACCCGCCAAACCATCGATCAGGAAATAAGTGAATAATCCATGGCCTGTTCCAATGGTAGCATCCTCCAGTGATTCCTGTCCGGCACCTGTAGCCAGCATGATCACTTCCCCTTCCCTTTCTTCTGAAATGGCCTTGAACAACCCGGACTGGCCATCACTTCCTCCCGGTAATTCACTGGTACGACAGGCATCCATGATAAAATAAACCTCCACTCCTTTACCAGTTTCCTTGGCGATCTTTCTTTTTAAATTATATAACTGAACAGTGCCTCCCGCGAGATAATTGTTCTTATCGCCTGCGGGGTTGCAATCATAGGCTATATAAAAGAACTGATCTTCATCGATCGCATCTCCGTGACCCGCCAGGTAAATAAAAAGCTTATCGCCCTGCCGGAGTTTTTTCGCATCCAGCCATTTGGATCCTTTTGTAAAAAAAGTGGCGGCCTGGGCCTGGTCATTTAATAGGCAGAAAATATTATCGTCACTGAGTTTTCCTCCTGCAGGTGATTTTAAAAAATCCCTGAAAAGTTCAGCGTCTTTATCAGCATAGGTTAGTGGGCGTACATATTTATATTTTGAGATACCCATGATCATCGCAAAGGTTTGTGGACCTGCAATAGTGGAATCCCTGGGCTTGGGGGGAGCAATAACGGCCGGTGCCTGCGCGGTCAACCCGGTGGTTGCCGACAGAAATAGAATAAGCGATAAGGCAAAGGCAGCGTAAATTCTCATAAATTTATCCCTCTAATTTAGGCAATTACCTATGAATAACCCAATCGTTAACAGCCTGTTATTTCCAGAATAAGTAGTAAGTGACAGCCTGATAGTTGCAGCAAATGATTAATTTAAGGGTAGAATTACCCAACCAACCAAAACGCTAACATGGATCACCAGGAAGAACAACATCCAAAAGGGGCGGAGCATGAACATAGCCACCCTGAAAAACAGCCAAAACAACCGGCTGAAAAAAGACCTTTTCATAAACATATTGGACATCATGCCCGTCGCATTCATCGAAATGTGACCAAATACCTCTATGAAAGGGATACCATTTTCGCTACCCTTTGGGTCTTCATATTCATTTTTATTTTAGGCTCCATTCCGCTGAATCTCGGTACGCTGAACCCGATCAAACTGGCCATGAAGGATTTTGATATGAATGACCTGAGCTATGCTAAACTGGGTAAGGGTTCTGATAGCGGTATAGATACAAATATTGTGGTGATCAATATAGGCGAGGCTAAGCGCGATACAATTGCACTGATGATAGAGAAAACAGCCAGTTATCAGCCTAAGGTGATGGCCCTGGATGTTTTATTCGACGGTCCCAGGGATCCGCTGTCCGATTCCTTATTGAGCAAGGCCTTTAAAGAAAATCCTAACCTGGTGGGCGCTGCCCAGTATATACTTGATACCGGAACGCATGAGCTGAGTTTTTCCAGGAATTATTTCAAAGACCATGTGCATAATTATGGATTTGTGAATTTTCCGGCCGATGACAAGGAAAGCATCCGCAATTTTTTCCCGGTGAAAAAAATGGAGCATTCGGATAGCATCCTCCCCTCTTTTACAGCCTCGATCCTGAAGCATTATAAACCCGAAGCCTATGAAGAAATGGAGCATCATGGTGACCATATGACCATGATAAACTACACCCGCAGGGCAACCCAGTACCTGATCCTGGAAGGTGATCAATTGCTGGCCGACGAGGTGGATGGGTCCATACTTAAAGGGAAGATCGCCTTGCTGGCCTATGTAAATTTGAATCCCTATAATATTGAGGATAAGAAATTTACGCCCATGAACGATAAGTTCTATGGCAAATCATGGCCAGATATGAACGGGATCTTTGTTCACGCTAATATAATATCCATGGCCCTTGAAGATAACTATGTAAAAAAGTTACCTTTGTGGGCAACCATTCTTATAGCAGTTCTCATCGGATGGTTACATATGTCCTTTTTTATCCATTATTACCTGGAAAACCACATCTGGTTCCACTTAGTAGCAAAGATCGGCCAGGTGGCTTCGGCCATATTTTTTGTTTGGCTGGGTCTGTACCTTTTTGACAGATATCGATTAAAAGTTGACCTGAAACTTAGCCTGGTGGTGATCATCATGGCGGTGGATGTGATCTACTTTTATGAAGCCTGGGCCGTATGGATGCACAAACGGTTTAACTATCGAACTGTATTCAAACCACATCACCATTGATCATTCAAACCATATAAACCTTTAAATTCCGAAAAGATGAAAAAAATCCCTGTCCTGCTTTTACTCTGCTCTCTTGCATTTGCTGCGAATGCGCAGAACAATTTTTTACTTTACAGTTTTAAGGGCAACGTAACTGTAGTAGAAAATAATGTGGAGAGCAAGGCCAAAGTGGGCCGTTCACTTACAGCCGCCAGTACAATTAAACTGGCAGCAGGCGGCATGGTCACGCTTATTTGCAATGAGGCGGCCATGTTCACCGTATCAAAAGCCGGCACTTATGCCCTTAAGGCTTTTGGAGATTCCTGCAAAGTGAGCAGCAATTCCATTACCGCCAATTATGTAAAATATGTTTGGGCTTCCATGACCAAAACCGGTGACGCCCCCGGAAGCAATCGTAAAGCTTATATGAATACCGTAGGTGCGGTCAGCCGTTCTATCAATAATATCTGGATCGATCCAAGACTGGATACCGTGAATTTCAGCGGCATTGGTGCTGACTTTCCACTTTCCTGGAAATCATATACAGAAGCAAAAGATTTTGAATTCAAGATCTTCTCCATTGATAATCTGACCACTCCCGTGTTTTCCTCTGTTGTTTCAAAAATGAAGATCCCTATTTCCAATTTTGCTTCTAAACTGAGCCCTGGCAAATCTTATCTCTGGACAGTTTCCGTACGCGGAGAAGAGAATGAAGAAATGAAGGTGCTGAATTATGTGACCAGGGAAACAGCGGCCGCTTTCCTGGCCAATGTAAAGAACCAGACCGCTGGTTTTGAGGCAGCTGCAGAAGAATCATACAGAATGGGTTTTATGATGGAGGACGGGCATTATCTTCCTGAGGCCTGGCAATATTATACAAAAGCCGCTGCAGCAGATGCTTCCAATGTATTGTACCGCTCTACCCTGATGTCATTTAAAAAAGATTACGAGATAAAATAATTGGATTACCAGCAAAAAAAATGACCAGTAGATCTACTGGTCATTTTTTTTGCCCTTTCCCTAATTTTATAACATGAAGATCAATTGCTGGACGCTTGGAAGATCGCATGAAACCTATGTAAAACCAGGAGTGGAAGAATTCACCAAACGAATAAGCCGGTATTTTAAAGTTGAATGGAACATCATTCCTGTTCCAAAGAATGCTTCCCTGATGAGTGAAAATGACCTGAAGAAAAAAGAAGGTGAGTTGATTCTTTCGCTGTTGAAAAAAGAAGATCATCTGGTGGCACTGGATGAACGGGGAAAACAGTTCTCCTCTGCTGAACTGGCCCTGTTCATGGAAGACCGCAGTAATGAAAGTGTAAAGAACCTGGTATTTCTTATCGGTGGCGCTTATGGAATTGACCAGCCGGTGCTGGACCGCGCCAACCGCATATGGAGCCTGTCAAACCTTACTTTTCCGCATCAGCTGGTCAGGTTAATATTGGCCGAACAGATCTACCGGGCATGCAGTATCATGAAAAATGAAAAATACCATCACGGAAACAGCTAACCATTATGGAACTATCCATCACGCTCATCATTATCATTATTACCAGCCTGGTCTCCATTTCAGCCATGAATAACCAAAACATGGTGAACGAAATGATTTTCTTTCCGCCTTCTGTCAATAGCGGGCAATGGTATCGATTTTTTTCCTGCGGACTGATCCATGCTGACCTGGGTCACCTGGGCTTTAATATGCTTTCCCTTTATCTTTTCGGCATTGGAACCGCTACCCATGCCACCGAGGGGCCGGCTTACTCCGGCGTGGAATACAGTTTCATTTATGTGTTTGGCGACAAAGGCAAACTGCTTTACCTCGGAATGTATATCCTTGCGCTGCTGGCCTCCTTATTACCTACCTATTTTAAGAACCGGCATAATTACCATTACCGCAGCCTGGGAGCATCCGGAGCGGTATCGGCGGTGATCTTCGCGGGAATATTATTTGATCCTCTTTCCGGTATTGGTTTCTTTTTCCTTCCTGTTTTCATTGCCGGTTTTATCTATGCGATCCTCTTCCTGGTGGTGTCTCAATGGATGGAAAGAAGAGGCCAGGATAATATCAACCACTCGGCACATATATTCGGGGCTTTGTTTGGACTTGCTTTTACATTTTTTGCATGCAGGTATATCGGGGGCTTCAATATTTTTGACTATTTCATGGAGCTGATAAAGAATGCCAGCCCGAAGGATTTTATTCAGTTCGGGTCCAACTGATGCGAAGTGTCCTTCCAGAAGCCGGGGATAGTTTGACGCGTTCATCCAGTCGTTGTCCCAATACCCAGATGATCTTTCCGGCGCTTTCCAGCACCCAGGTTTTTTCTTTCTCCGTTTTGGATAATTTATTATCGATAAAGAACCTGGAAATTTTTTTCTTTTTCTTCATTCCCAGGGGATAGAAATAATCAGCTGTCTTCGCCTTTCTTAATACCAATGGGAAAACGATCTTTTTTTCATCCAGGGATGCGATAAGTGGATCCATAGTGATTATGGAACCGGGCGAAGAGGTAAAGCTCAGTTTACCTGCGCTGAATTCAAATTCCGCATCCTCTTTATTAATGATGAAATGAGCATTCGAAGAATGATCAGTACAGGGAGCCAGGATCAACCAGCGGCGATGAAGAATGATACGGTTATCGCTGTTTGCTGCATCCAAATGTTTCCCTGTTCCTGCATTGGAGAATTTGATGATCTCTTCCACCTGTCCTTCGCTGAATCCATAGTCAGAAAATAATTCATAGACCATTGCCCTGTTTATTTTCCGGAGCAAACGGACCGGGATATGCCATTCATTCCCTTTTTTCTGAAGCAGTTTTTTCTTCCAGGCTTCTGCTGATTCCCGGTACTGCTTATTGATCTCTTTAAAACGTTCTATGTTTCGGGCAAGATTGGCTTTCACTTCCGGATATATTTTTTCAATGGCCGGGATCCATTCATTTCGCAGGTAATTTCGGGTGTATTTGGAAAGCTGGTTGGAAGAATCCTCCACCCAGGAAAGTTGTTGCTGTTGGGCAAATTCCAATAATTCCTGCCTGCTGAAAGATAACAGTGGTCTCCTGGTCTTGCCGTTTATGGCGGGTATGCCGGTCAAACCCTGAAGGCCTGTACCGCGAAGAAAATTCATCAGAACGGTCTCGATATTATCATCCCGGTGATGGGCCGTTAATAAATAGCTGGGGGCCTCTTTGCCTTCAATGATCTCGCGGAAAAAATCATATCGCAGCTGGCGGGCCGCTTCCTGTATGGAAATTTTCTTCGTCTGCGCATAAACTTCTGTGTCAAAACTCCGAAGATGAAATGGCACCTGGTATTTTTCTGCCAGGGTACGGGTAAATTCTTCATCGCGCTTACTTTCCTCCCCTCTCAATTGAAAATTACAATGCGCTATTTCAAAACGGAAACCCGCCTGTTTGCACAATTCCATCAATACAATTGAATCCAGTCCGCCGCTTACGCCCAGCAATAACAAGGCCTCTCCCGGAAAGAGATCCTGCTCGCTGATCTTTGCCATAAAACGCTGGGTAAGCATATTCGTAATTTACATGGTCAATTCTTCATAAGCACCGCGCAATTCCCCGAATGCGTGGTTATCTCCTGCTTTTTTACATGCTTCCATCCCCTTTTCATATACGCTGATGGCCGAGGCCTCATCCCCAATCCGCTCCAGCAATTTGGCCAGATGGTAATAGCTGCCAATATAGGATGGATCGCGCTGAAGGATGGCTTCAAACAGTAGCCTGGCCTCCTGGTCATTCCCGATCTTGATCTGCTCCAGCGCCAGCGCATGCTGCAGGAAATTGTCTGCCGGCTGATCGGCCAGCATGGCTTTAATTCTTTCAATTCGGTCCATCTTAAAAAATTTTCATCGTGTGAGCGGAAGGCTTATCTTTGTGTTAGTTGCATAAACAACTACTTTTATTTCTAACCTCAAATCAGCTTCATGAAGATCCTAGTTTGCGTCAGTAAAACACCGGATACCACGGCAAAAATAGCCTTCACCGATAACAACACGAAATTCGACAACAATGGGGTACAATGGATCATTAATCCCTATGATGAATGGTATGCCCTGGTACGCGCTATAGAATTGAAGGAGGCGGACCCATCTTCGGTAATACATTTGGTGACCGTGGGTACGGCCGATGCTGACCCCATCATTCGAAAAGCGCTGGCGCTTGGAGGCGATGAGGCCATTCGTGTGAATGCCGACAGCCAGGACAGTTATTATGTGGCTGCGCAGATCGCCCAGGTAGCCAGAGACGGTGGTTATGATCTTCTGCTCGCCGGAAAAGAAACCATTGATTTCAATGGCGCTTCCATAGGAGGTATGCTTGCAGAATTGCTGGATCTTCCCTATGTGGCGCTTGCCGCAAGGCTTGACCTGGCTGGTAATAAAGCCACCATTGTACGTGAAATTGAAGGAGGAGAAGAAACAGTAGAAGCGGAACTTCCACTGGTAATTAGTTGCCAGAAAGGAATGGCCGAGCAGAGGATCCCAAATATGCGTGGCATCATGGCTGCGAGGACCAAACCATTGAAAGTGGTAGAACCCGTAGCGGCAGATACGCTAACCAGCATTGCGGCTTTTGGTTTACCACCGGCAAAAGCAGGAGTTAAACTGGTGAGCCCGGATAATGTGGAAGAATTGGTAAGGCTTCTTCATGAAGAGGCAAAATCCATCTGATATTCTAAAAATTAAATCATCTCCTGCCCTGTTAAAAGGCAGGGTCAAAAAAAGAAAATATGCCAGTTCTTATTTTTATTGATTCAGCGGAAGGACATGTAAAAAAAGCATCGCTTGAAGCGCTCACGTACGGAGCAGATCTTGCCACGCAGTTAGGTACACATGCGGAAGGAATAGTGCTCGGAAATATGACGGAAGATATTTCCGCATTGGGAAAATATGGCGTTAAAAAAATACACCAGGTGGCTGATGCTTCCCTGGACCAGTTTGACTCCCAAACCTATTGCGCCATTATTGCTGAAGCAGTAAAGGCTACCGGTTCGGACCTGCTGGTATTATCAAATAATGTGCATGGCAAGGCCATTGCGCCCCGTCTTTCAGCAAGGCTTAAAGCAGGTCTGGTGGCTGGCGCGGTTGCCATGGCCGATACCAGCAATGGTTTCATCGTAAAAAAATCTGTTTTTTCCGGTAAGGCCTTTGCGCAGGTAAGCATTCAAACTGCTATAAAGATCATTGCGATCAATCCAAATAGTTATAAAACCGTTGCCAATGAGGGAACAGCAGAACTGGTTCCATTCGCAGTAACTATTCCTGCCTCTAAAATAAAACTGCTGCAGGTAAATAAAGCCAGCGGTGAAGTTCCACTTACTGAGGCGGAGATCGTGGTTAGTGCAGGAAGAGGCATGAAAGGCCCTGAGAACTGGGGCATGGTAGAGGAACTGGCCAAAACATTGCATGCAGCCACCGCCTGCAGTCGCCCGGTAGCAGATGCCCATTGGAGGCCGCATAATGAGCACGTAGGACAAACAGGTATCGCCATCGCTCCTAATTTATATATTGCCATCGGTATCTCCGGCGCCATCCAGCACCTGGCCGGAGTGAACCGCAGCAAGGTGATAGTAGTGATCAATAAAGACGCTGAAGCACCATTCTTTAAAGCGGCCGATTATGGCATCGTGGGAGATGCGTTTGAGGTGGTGCCTAAACTGACAGAAGCCATCAAAAAAATGAAAGCCAGTTAAACCGGCTTCCTGATATAGTAAAAGAAAAAAGGGTTGAACGATCAACCCTTTTTTTATTTAATAATTTTTTGCTTATCCTCTTTTCCGGCTGTTGATCTCATCGCGAATAGCGATGGCCCGCAGGTAATCTTCAGATTCCAGCACATCGGTAAGCAGGGTATTCAATTCATCCAGCGTCATCGCCTTCAGGTCATCATTACTCCTGGTGTCCTGCTCTTCCACCAGCACTTCCTGTTTCGCCTTTTTCTTTTTTGGATCACCCGAATCTTCCATTAATATTCCCGCATTATCAAGGATATTATCATAGGTATAAATAGGGCAACCAAAACGAACCGCAAGTGCAATGGCATCAGATGTGCGGGAATCGATCTCTACGGTATCATTGTCGGTGGAACAAACCAGTTTTGAGTAGAATACGCCCTCCTGCAGGTCGCAGATTATGATCTCATGCAATTCAACGGCAAATGCGGTCATGAAGTTTTTCATTAGGTCGTGCGTGAGCGGGCGTGTAGGTTGCATCTTTTCAAGTGCGACCGCAATAGCCTGTGCTTCAAAAGCGCCGATCACAATTGGCAAACGGCGCAGGCCATTCACTTCACCCAATACTACGGCATAGCTATGGGTCTGTGTTATACTGTGCGAAAGCGCCACTATTTCCAATTCTATCTTCCTCATAAATTATACCGCGAAACTAAGACTTTTTGTCTTAAAAAATAAAGACCTATCACTGTTGTTTATAACCAGTTAGGTCAAAAAATGAACTGACATCCACCGGTAATACCTGGTAAGCGATCACATAGGTGTTTTCATTGTCGTCGGTCTTGGTTCGCCAGCCCAAAACGATCCGGTATTCTTTTACAATGGGCTGGATATTCATAAAATCATAATCCATGGCATAAAGGTAGGAATGCTGTTTGCTTACCAGGGCTGCCGCTTCAAACACATCTTCCTTCATTTTCATTTCCCCGCTGTATTCCATGCAGACATATTTCATCACCTGGCTGGTCTTTTTGAAATTTTCCAGGCTGAATTCCACGCCTGCATTCCTGGCGCCCAATTTCTCCAGTTTGTAGGTTTTCATACGGGGATCAATGATATAAAAAGCGCTGTCGGTAAAACTGGCCAGGAAATGGTTTTCGAATATCTGTCCTTCTTTATACCCGGGTGTGAACATGATCACGCGGATCTTATTTTCTCCGAATACAATGAACATGGAATCCCTTTGAGAGGGGTCATCGGAGGTCATGCGATATTTAATGATCCCTGTAAATCGGGTAGCTGAATCGGGTTTGGGGATCACCTCGGTAACACCCACATCGATAACTTCATTCTTAACTGTATGCTTTTTCTCTTTTTCTTTTCCCTTGGATTTTTTCTGGGCTATGCCCGATACGGAGATGATCAGCAGCAGAACCAGCAGGATCCCGTTTTTCATTGTTTAAGATTTCCATGAAGATATTAATAAACTTTATTTTCGTGTATATGATCCTTTTCCCAAACTGTAAGATCAATCTCGGGTTACATATTCTTCATAAGCGATCGGATGATTACCATGCGATCGAAACGGTTTTTTACCCCCTGCCTCTTTTTGATGCGCTGGAAGTAGTGACCATGTCGAGGCAGGAATCTTCCCTTCACCTGCCATTTACCATGAGCGGCCTGGAAATTGAAGGCCATCCCGGATCCAATCTTTGCATCAGGGCCTATCGTTTGCTGAAGCAGGATCATCCTGGCCTTCCCAGGGTAAAAATGCATTTGCATAAATTGATCCCTACTGGTGCCGGTCTTGGTGGTGGCTCTGCCGATGCGGCCTTTACCCTCACACTGCTGAACAAAAAATTCAAACTTGGATTAAGCACCGAAAAACTACTGAACTACGCGTTGATGCTGGGCAGCGATTGTCCTTTTTTTATCATTAACCAACCCAGCTTCGCCCAGGGCAGGGGCGAAATGCTGGAGCCCATTCCACTGAGTTTATCGGGTTACCGGGCCGTGATCATTAATCCGGGCATTCATATTAATACCAGCAATGCCTTCATGAATATTCATCCGGAAAAGCCAGGCTATTCCCTCAAAGTGCAAATACTCAAGCCCGTGGAGGAATGGAAGGAAGGGATCACCAACGATTTCGAGAAATGGGCTTTTGAGCAATACCCGGAACTGGGAAAGATCAAAACTGATCTTTATAAGGCAGGCGCTGTATATGCTTCCATGAGCGGAAGCGGCAGTACTGTTTTTGGTCTTTTCAAAGGAAAGCCATCCATTGAGATGGAAAAAGATCCGGATTGGTTCTATCGTGAACTGGATCTGTGATTACCCAAAAAAAATCTACCTTTACAAAAATAGTAAAGCTATACAGCTATTAGCTAACATACCACTCTTCCTTCAGCAGAACCTTGACCTGCTCTGGCATTAAGGCTTTTCATTACCTATTGCTATCCCCTGTTTTATCATTCATTTTAAATTATTGGCATATGGCCAGCATCAATAGTGCGCAGTTCCTTCAACTGGAGGAAAAATACGGAGCTCATAATTACCATCCACTTCCGGTGGTATTAAAAGAAGGAAAAGGCATCTATTGCTGGGATGTGGAAGGGAAAAAATATATGGATTTCCTCAGTGGATATTCCGCAGTGAACCAGGGTCATTGCCATCCGGTTATTCTGGAAGCTTTTTTAGAACAGGCCTCAAGACTTACACTCACCAGCCGGGCTTTTCATAATGACCAACTGGGACCTTTTGAAGAATACATGCACCAGCTGTTCGGGTATGATAAACTACTGCCGGTAAATACGGGTGTAGAAGCGGTGGAGACTGGAATCAAACTTTGCCGCCGCTGGGCCTATGAAAAAAAAGGCCTGCCTGAGAACCAGGCAGTGATCCTTGTTTGTGAGGGGAATTTCCATGGACGTACCTCCACGGTAATATCATTCAGCACTGATCCTTCATCCAGGAAAAATTTCGGTCCCTATATGCCCGGCTTTCGCGTGATCCCTTTTAATGATCTGCCTGCTCTTGAAAAAGCACTGGAAGATCCAAACGTGGCTGGCTTTCTTGTAGAGCCTATTCAGGGAGAAGCCGGTGTGGTGATCCCCAATGAGGGATATCTCGCAAAAGCGAAATCCCTTTGCGCAGAGGCTAACGTATTATTCATAGCCGATGAGATACAAACCGGGCTGGGTCGTACGGGTGCCATGCTGGCCTGCGATCATGAAGAGGTAAGACCCGATATCGTTTTACTTGGAAAGGCCCTGAGCGGTGGAATGCTTCCTGTGAGTGCCGTGCTGGCGGATGATGAGATCATGCTGACCATAAAACCGGGAGAGCATGGATCAACCTATGGAGGAAACCCGCTGGGTTGCCGTACCGCGATAAGCGCCCTGCAGGTGATCAAAGATGAAGGCATGGAAAACAACGCAATTCTGTGCGGAGATCTTTTAAGGAAAGGATTAAAGGATATTGGCTCCAGGCATATAGCCCTGGTAAGGGGAAAAGGATTACTTAACGCCATTGTTATTGACCATCCAGACAATGAGGCCGCCTGGTTACTTTGTCTTGAACTAATGAAGAATGGATTGCTTGCCAAACCTACTCATGGAGATAAGATACGTTTGGCCCCTCCGTTGATCATTACAAAGACGGAAATCATGGAAGCGGTAGATATCATCAGGCAAAGTCTGGAAATTTTGTAGCAAATTGCCTTCAAACCAAGTTTATGCCACAACATCTGGATACACACCTTCATCATAGTCCTCAACAGCATAAGGAGGAACATCTGCAAAGCAGTGAGATTCTCCGTGATGTGGTAATCGGTATGAGCGATGGACTAACTGTACCCTTTGCGCTGGCAGCAGGGTTGAGCGGGGCCGTCGATTCAACTTCCATCATCGTGATAGCCGGGATAGCCGAGATCGCTGCAGGGTCCATAGCAATGGGCCTGGGTGGATACCTGGCTGGCAAAACCGAGCAGGACCATTATAATACCGAGGAAAAAAGAGAATACTACGAAGTAGATAATCTACGAGACAGGGAGATAGAAGAAACACGTGAGTTTTTTGCAAACATAGGTCTCAGCAAAGACCTGCAATTAAAGGCCACTGAGGAAATATCACGTGAAAAAAAGCAATGGGTAGATTTCATGATGAAATATGAACTTGGCCTGGAAAAGCCTGATCCTAAACGTGCTACAAAGTCGGCCCTGAATATTGGCCTCTCTTATATCGTTGGCGGACTGGTTCCCCTAAGCCCTTATTTTTTCGTGGATTCCCCTCTTCAGGGATTAAAACTTTCAGTAATAGTAACCCTGGCCTGCCTCTTCATTTTTGGGTATTTCAAGAGCAAAATGACTGGTATTCCACCTTTTATGGGAGCCCTAAGGGTCATGCTGATCGGTGCAGTCGCAGCCGGAGCTGCCTTTGGCGTTGCCAAACTTTTCGAGATTTAATTACTGAAAACAGTTTTCACCTTAAATGAAACCTGCCGGCTTTTTTATTGTTTTAAAAACAACTGTCTTCCCAGGTTGATCCCATCTTCGCTATAAACTGATAGCTGGTATGCTCCGCTTGACCAATTCCTCGCCTGCATAACCCACCTGTTCAACCCCCTGATCACATTAAACGGATGATTTAATACTACCTGCCCGGCCATATTGGTGATCATGACCCGGCAACTGGTTTTAATTGCTGAATAGACCTCCAGGTAATATTGATCTTTCACTGGATTTGGAAAGGGTCCCTTCATTAGTATTCGCTGCCTGTCGCAGCTTATCACCAAACTATAACCATAACGCCCGTCCTCATCTATTTGCCTTAGCCTATAATACCAGGAATGACCACCCACATTTTTGTCAATACAGGAATACCATAGTTGCTCCTGGCTGTTTCCATTGAAAGCGCGTGTCTGGATAAAATCAAAAGCCTGGTAGCTGACTCCATCTGCCGATCGCTGTACTTCAAATCCCCTGTTATTCTGTTCAAATACGGTTCTCCAGCTTAACTGGTTATTTTCGTTTGCAATTTCAGCCCGCAGGTCAAGCAGGCTTACAGGCAATGGAGATTCTGCATAATCCGCGCTGACCAGAATATTATCAATACCAAACTCATCCCTTGAACCGGATCCTGAAACATCATCGCTGCTCCAGCGCAGGTAATAAAAAGATCCAGGCAACAGGGTTAAGCCAGTAATCAACAAACTCCTGGAAGGACCAGCCCCTATGTGAACAAGTCCTGCCAGATCTGCCGCTGCCGGCGAAATATAATCGAGAGAAGGAACTGCAGTAAACTGCGATCCATCGGAACCATGGGAGAAATTAAATGAACTGGACCTTCCCTGGTCATTACGAACAAAAAGATCATATTGAATGGTCATTGACCTTATAACAGCGGTACCGCCATTCACAACCTTTAAGATCATTGAGCCAGGTGCAAAATCTCCTCCACCGGGTTGAAAAAGCATTATTGGATCGGAAACTGAAGCCGGCAACCCGCTGTATGCATAGATCCCCCCGGTGATTACTGCTGAATTGGTGCTACCTCTTGTATAATCAGTTGAAGGCGTAATACGGCTTCCTCCAAAAACCAGGGCGCCATCCGACCATCCGGAAATGGCCAATGAATTTGAATTCAATCTTCCTACCTGCACTGGATTCGGCTCAAACCCCGCCGCACTGAAACTGGAAGCAGGTGTACTACCAACAGAAGAAGGCATGCTGGATGAAAAATCCAGCAATTGCAGCGGCGCATTACCGGTAAGTACTAACTGGGAGCGGGTATTGACCGCAGATAAAAGGCAAATTGCAAAACACACCTGTTTCATCTTAAAAAATTTTAAGTATGAAGATGTGGTAGTGAAAAGCGGAGAGAATGCTAAACTAAAAAATAGAAAATTTGCAAGGCGTTTTCAAACACTTATTTTTCTTCTCTTAATTCCATGGCTGGAAAAAGCGCGCTAAAGGTCATGATCACAGAACAGATCAGCACCAGGTAGAGGCCAATTTCTTTTTGCGGACATTCACCTCCTTCGCAGCGGCTGATCACCAGGTAATTCCTGATCGCCCAGGCGATATTGAAAACGATCACCAACAGGTTGAACCTTTTTGCCCAGAGTCTCTGTATCAAAGTGAAAGCGAGAAAAAACAAAGCAAAAACCAAATGCAAGTACCCGGGTTTACCAAAATTGGTTCCGGTTGTATCCACTCCTTTTACTGTAAGATTTCCATGAATGTTCACCCATGGAAGAAAACAGGCAAGGATCAGCGTCATTGCCGCGGCGATACCCAGGTATTTCAATATTCTGGTCATGCGGCAAATATAACGATCTATCTGCCTCAGGCATATACCAGGCTAAAACCGATGTATTATTTTAAGATCAAAAAATGACCAGTTTATTTTCTGAAATAATTTTTATTGATTGAATGGTCTGCCCGGCAATCGTTTCCGCCTTCACCCATTTGCTGTAATCCGCATCAGGCATGGCCTTCCTGTTTTGCGGGGTATCTATCGTAGAAGGAACGATCACCTGGGTAATAATATCCAGACCATCCGACTCTTCATTCAATAATTCTGCCAGCCGGAACAATAATGATTTGGAGAGACCATAAGCGGTCATTCCTTTGCTGTTATGCATATCCATTCCTGGTCCGGAACCAACCAGGAATATCCTTCCTTTTCCCTGTGATCTCATTTGCCTGTAAACAGGTCTTGCTACCGCATAGGCTGTATTAAAATTGAGTTTTATCTGTTCCTGGATCTGTTCGAGACTGGTGTCAGCAATAGTACCCATGGCAAATCCACCTACCGTAAGTACGGCCACATCAATGGATCCATGGTCACTGATCAATTTTTCAATGGTCTCTCCGGTTTCTTTTTCATTGGTAAGATCTGCCCTGTAAAGGCTGAATGCTTCTTCCAAAGGCAGCTCTTCGGCCTTATCCGCAGGGGCCAGAATACCCAGAACCGTATAGCCTTTTTCCAAAAAACCCTTTACCATTGCCTTCCCGAGATTTCCAGCCGCCCCTGTAATGATCGCAGTTGCCATATATTTTCGCATTATTTACCAATATAAAAACATTCTGGATTGCGCCCAACCATAGGCAGTATTTAGCCGATTCGATCTGGACAATTTGTAACTTTAGAAGGGAGCAGAACCAATGAGAATAACCCTGGTATGGCTTTTCGTATATTTTATACCTGGCAATAATTGCCGGGCGCAGGTCTGCACTTATCCCGGCCAAACTCCGGAATCAGCCATTTACCTCTGCGGTGCTGCCACCATTAGCATGAATGTGCCTACCCGCTGTGGCCAAACGCCCATTCCCATACCCTGCAGTGATGGTTATCCTTATTCCAACAAGAACCCGGTTTTCTTTAAGATTTTCTGTTTTTCCAGTGGAACGTTTGGATTTACTATCATCCCAATCGATCTGAATGCAAATTTCAGCTGGACACTGTTTGATGTTACCAACACTAATCCTGCCGATATATTTACAAACACCAATTTAGTATTGGGCAGTAACTGGTCGGCTGAACTTGGACCCACAGGCGCTTCTGCAGACGGTACGGAAAAAATAGTTTGTTCCGGAGGCAGGCAGAATCTTTTCAGCAGAATGCCGGATCTGATCCAGGGAAGGACCTATATTCTTATGGTGGTAGATGAAACCGCTTCATTCGAACCATTTCAAATTTCGGTTGACAATGGTACTGCCAGTATCACAGATCCGGTAGAACCGGCAATGGCTAATGCCAGTTTAAGTTGTGATGGAACAGTGCTGATTTTAAAATTCAACAAGCAAATGCGCTGTCCTACCCTTGCGCCCGATGGAAGCGATTTTCAGTTAACAGGCCCTGCGCATATCATCGGAGCGGTACCAGGCGATTGCCTCAATTTGGCAGGCAGCGATTCTGTATACTTAAGTCTCGACCAGTCTCTGCCCTATGGAACCTATACGCTCACGATGGTCAATGGCAGCGATGGCAATACAATGAGCGATATATGTCGCCGGTATATTCCTGTGCAGGAATCGATCAATTTCACCGTATTGGCCCCTGAGGCAACCAAAATGGATAGCATTAAGCCTGTGGGCTGTAGTCCTGGTTATTTTGAACTGGTATTTAAAAAACCTATTCAATGCAACAGCATTGCGGCAGATGGTTCTGATATTTTTATAACCGGCCCCCAGGCTATTCCGATCAGCCCGGATAAATGTCCTGCAGGAGAATCCGTTAATATCATTCGGTTCAATTTTATTCCTGGCAACATCCTTCCAGGAAACTACCAGCTTCACCTGGGTAAAGGATCGGATGGAAATTCCATTTTGGATAAATGCGGAATGGAAAGTCCCGATACCCTGCTGAATTTTGACATAAAAGAATTTGTGGTGGCCGATTTCAATTTCATAATTCCGCCCGGTTGTGGCAAAACAAGGGTAGCCTTCTCACATGATGGGGCGCACCGGGTAAATCAATGGAACTGGAATTTCGGCGGCGGGCTCAATTCCAGCCTGCAAAATCCAGATATACTTTTCACCAATCCCGGACAGCATCAGGTCACCTTACAGGTCTCAAATGGAATTTGTTCAGATACCGCAAGCGCAATGATCTTTACCAATGCTCCCCTGCAAACAAGTTTCGACATTCCGTCGATGATCTGTGCGGGAGATACGGTTCAGATCACCAACCGAAGTACTGGCAGCATTGATGAATGGAACTGGGACCTTGGCAATGGGATCCGAAGTAATCTGAAAGAGCCTGTTTCATTTATTTATTCACCTGTTGGCTATGATGCATTTTATACCGTCCGTTTACTGGCTAAAAATAACAACCTGAATTGCGAAGGCAATTTTTCCAGGGTGATCCGGGTGCTGAATGATTGTACCATCAGGATCCCCAGTGCCTTTAGTCCAAATGCGGATGGCCTCAATGATTATTTCTATCCTTTGCAGGCGCTGAAAGCAAAGCAGCTTGTATTCAGGATCTACGATCGGTATGGACAACTGGTTTTCATTTCCAGGGACTGGACCCAAAAATGGGATGGTAATTTTAAGGGTCGCCCCATGCCTGTTGGCGTTTATTTATGGATGATGGAATATATTGAGTCCGGCTCCGGCATTCGTATCAGCCGGAAAGGTACCGTTAGCCTGATCCGCTGATTCACAGGTGTAATACTGTAAAAAACGCGAAAAACAAGCCTTTCATAGCAACTTAAAGGGCGGGTATCCCGTTTTATTAAAACTTAAGATTAACTTTAAAAACAGCTAATCCGGATTGTGAAATTCTGTTACGCCATACTCCTTTTTCTACTGCCACTGTACCTTACTGCACAGAATTGCCCGGCGAATATTGACTTTGAAAGAGGCAATTTTTCGGGCTGGACCTGTTATACGGGTTATGTTTCCGCCACCGGTAATTCCAATAATATTTCCCTTTCAGCAGTTCCCGGGCCGGTATCTAACCAGCATTACCTTTATTCTGCTTCTAACTTTTCAGGATTCACCGATATGTATGGAGGTTTTCCGGTGATATGCCCAAATGGAAGCAATTATTCTGTCAAGCTTGGTAATAACGAAGGGGGAGCCCAGGCCGAAGGGATCTCCTATGAATTCACCATTCCGGCCAACAGGAATACTTATGCCCTGATCTACAATTACGCGGTAGTGTTCCAGGATCCGAATCACCAGCCATTCCAGCAACCAAGGCTTGAACTGGAAATAAATAATCTTTCTGATAACGTGAAGATCGGCTGTTCTTCCTTTACATTTTTCCCAAATGGATCACCCCTGCCGGGTTTCTTCCTTTCACCACTTTCTGATTCAACGCCTGTATGGTGTAAAGACTGGACGGCAGTAACGATCAATTTGAATAATATGGCTGGTAAAAGGATCCAGTTATTTTTCAAGACTGCCGATTGCACTTTCCGCCGGCACTTTGGATATGCCTATATTGATGTAAACAGCGAATGCAGCAGTGAATTTAACGGGGCAACTTTCTGCCCGGATGATACCGCGGTAAACCTGGTAGCTCCCTATGGCTATCAAAATTATAATTGGTTCGACATTGGATTTACCAACCTGGTTGGAACGGGACAAACCCTTCACCTTACACCACCACCTCCAAGAGGAACCACCTATGCAGTAGAGATCATTCCCTATGATGGTTATGGATGCAAGGACACACTCTATGCCAATCTGATCGATACATTGAAGCTGACCGCGAATGCTGGACCTGATGTAGTATCCTGTAATGGAACCGAGGTGCAGTTAGGAGGGCTGCCAAAGACGGGGGTCAGTTATACCTGGTCGCCTTCAGCAGGATTATCAGCAATAAATATTTCCAATCCGCGTGCAAACCCTTCCACTACTACAGCCTATTACCTGGATGTGCGAAGCAGTGGCGGTGGCTGCCTGAACTCGGATACGGTATTTGTCAAAGTCTCTGCCGTTGACAGTTCGCTTTTAATGGAAGGCAAGGATCAGTTCTGCATAACATCCGGCGATAGCGCCGTGTTTGTGGTGGCCCCAACTGCCAGTATACAATGGAAAAAGGATGGAGTAAATATACCGGGCGCTACACAAAGAAGGTTCAGGGCTCCTTCAGCAGGCAGCTATGAAGCTTATTTGGTGAACAGTGATGGATGTTCGGCAAACACCCGTGCTGTTTCAGTCGTAATTGAAGTGCCCTTTAAGGCGATCCGTTACCCTTTGCAGTATGCTCTGCTTAATATCCCTGTACAGTTAACAGCCCGGCCAATTGGCATTAGCGCCAGTTGGTCCCCCGGAAGGTACCTGGATGATCCATCTACGTTCCAACCTAATTACCTTACCAATGAATTAATTGAGCAGACCTATACGATTACCATCACGACTGCCCTGGGTTGTGTAACGGTAGATACGCAAATGGTAAAGACAGTAAAGGAAGTGAAAGTATATGTGCCTACCGGCTTTACACCTAATAATGATGGAAAAAATGACCGGCTCCGCCCTATTTTATTAGGCGTTAAGGAACTCCGTTATTTCCGGGTGTATAATCGCTGGGGGCAATTGGCCTTCGACATGCGCAATGGGGATGAACGAGGCTGGGATGGCAGTGTGGGTGGAATGCTCCAGGATACCGGGGTATTTGTCTGGATCGTAGAGGCCATCGGGCTCGACAATAAAAAATATGTACAGAAAGGAACGGTCACCCTGATACGCTGATCAGGAATATAATTCCTCTTTCATTGCCTTCACCCTTTCATCTGTGAGATATTCATCAAACTCCATTAACCGGTCGATGGTTCCTTTAGGCGTGATCTCAATGATACGGTTTGCCACGGTTTGCATGAATGTATGGTCATGACTGGTCAGCATCACGATACCCTTATAATCCGTACACTGTTCGTTAAAACTTTGTATACTCTCCAGGTCAAGGTGGTTGGTAGGCTGGTCAAGAAGGATCACATTCGGGTTCTGGAGCATCATACGACTGATCATGCATCGCACTTTTTCTCCTCCGCTGAGTACATTGGTCATTTTGGTCACATCATCCCCGCTGAACAGCATTTTACCGAGAAAACCACGAAGGAATGGCTCATCCACATCATTAACATGAGAAGGAACATACTGGCGCAACCAATCCATCAGGTTCAGTTCCGTATTAAAAAACTCCGCGTTTTCCTGTGGCAGGTAGGCATGGGTTACGGTGCTGCCCCATTCATAGGATCCGCTATCGGCAAGGGCATTGGCCGTAATGATATTAAAGAACGAAGTAACCGCCAGCGGGTCGCGGCTCACCAGTGCGATCTTATCCCCTTTGTTAATCGTAAAGCTTATATCACTGAACAGCACGCGGCCATCCACTGATTTGCGTAATTTCTCAACGTTAAGGATCTGGTTGCCCACTTCACGCAGAGGCTGGAAAATGATACCGGGATATTTTCTATAACTGGGCTCGATCTCCTCCAGGGTAAGTTTTTCCAATGCTTTTTTCCGCGAAGTGGCCTGCTTGCTCTTGGAAGCATTCGCACTGAAACGCGCAATAAAATCTATGAGTGCCTGCCTTTTTTCTTCTACTTTTTTATTCTTATCATTTACCTGTCTGGCCATCAGCTGAGATGATTCATACCAGAAGGTATAATTACCGGTGAATATTTTAATTTTCTGGCGATCCACATCCACTACGTGGGTGCAAACCGCATCAAGGAAGTGACGGTCGTGGCTCACCACCAGTACGATGTTCTCGTAGTCTGCCAGGAAATTCTCCAGCCAGCTGATGGTCTCAATATCCAGGCCATTGGTAGGCTCATCCAACAGAAGGATGTCAGGGTTTCCGAACAGGGCCTGTGCCAGCAAAACCCTTACTTTAAGGTTTGCAGGAATATCCATCATCAAAGAACTGTGGTACTCTTCATTTACACCCAGTTCACTTAAGAAAGTAGCTGCATCACTTTCGGCAGTGTATCCACCCATCTCACCAAATTCCGCTTCAAGTTCACCGGCACGCATGCCATCTTCTTCAGTGAATTCAGCCAGCGAATAGATCATTTCCCTTTCCTTCATCACCTTCCACATCTTATTGTGGCCCATCAATACCGTATTCAAAACGGTCTCCTCATCGAACTGGAACTGGTTCTGTTTCAAAACAGCCATACGTTCGCCTGGAGTAATATCCACATTTCCTTTATTGGGTTCTATCTCCCCGCTCAATATCTTTAGAAAAGTACTTTTACCGGCCCCGTTGGCACCAATCACTCCATAACAGTTACCCCTGGTAAAATTCAGGTTCACTTCTTCAAATAATACTCTCTTGCCGTAGGCGAGTTTCAGGTCTCTTACACCGATCATTCTTCCTAATTTTTTAAGACCGCAAAGGTAGGTTAATTCAGCGCTGCGGAAAACAGGGCCTTGAAAATCCATTATTGGTGGAACCAGTATAATTGCTCATACTCACTTATTTCAGTTCCAATGTATTACCTGTAAAAAAGGCCCCGGAATATTCCGGGGCCTCTTAAATTTCGATACACTAATGATTATCTCACATGTACTTTTCCATCCACCAGCTTATTGCCATTGGCATCTCCCACCATCACATAATAAATACCACGGCCCGGGCTGATATACCTGAGGTCGATATTCAACAGGGTGTAAGAACCGGTTACCGGGAATATTCTATCATATACTTTCTGGCCGGAAGTGGCGAAGATCACTATACGCCTGTTAGTGCTTGTTCCACCATTATTGTAATAGGAAACAGTGAACCTTCCATCATTCGGCGTTGGGAAGATGAACAACTTATCACTTACTGTAGCAGAAAGGGTAACCACCGCAGATTGGTTTGTACAGGCCAGTCCACTGGTCCAGAGTTCCTGCACATTCACCTGGTATGCTCCCACTTTCTCAATATTGGCCACATAGCTCGTACCTGTTACTGCTAACGGATTGCTGTTATATAACCAGGAGATGCTCACTGTGCCTCCTGTAGAGGCGCTTGGTATTGCTGTAAGTGTTGATTGCTGACCGGGAAGCAGATCCAGTTTGGAAGCTGCAAGTGTAACGGTTGGCAATGCCCGAACCGTTAATAGACCACCACTGGATACAGTAGGCGCCGCACAGGTAGCGCTGGATAATAATGCGCGATACCTTGTTCCTGATATAGCTGTTAAAGCATTGCTGATACTAATTGTTGCAGTGGTCGCGCCGGAAACAGTTACACCGTTGGCTGTGCCATTTGGAATATTATTCCAGGTGTTTCCATTATCCGCACTCACCTGCCATTGATAATTGATCGTTTGAACGCTGCTGCCGGTCACGCTGAAACTGGTATTCTGTCCGGAGCAAATTTCCTTATTGGCAGGTTGCGCGCTGACCACCACAGGAGCGATCACCGTAAGCAAGGCCGGGGCAGAGTTTGCGTTAGGGGCACATACACCATTCACAACTGCGCGATAACGATTACCATTCATTCCGATCGTTACTGCAGCTGCGGTATAAGAACTGGAAGTGGCACCACTGATATTAGAATAATTAGCTCCACCATCTGTACTGAGCTGCCACTGGTACCCGATACCGGTGCCGCTTGCCGCCACACTGAACGTATTGCTTGCGCCTACGCAGATAGTAACATCTGAAGGGTTTGAGCTGATCGCTGGAAGCCTGTTCACAGTAAGCAAACCTGCATTTGAAATACCAGGAGTGGTACAGGTTGCATTAGAAAGCAAACAGCGATAGCGATTGCCATTCATACCAGCAGTAACAGCTGTGGCTACATAGGTGGCGCTATTAGCTCCGCCTATATTGTTCCAGGTTGCACCGCCATCAGTGCTGATCTGCCATTGATAAAGGATACCTGCTCCGCTTCCTGCTACTACATAACTTGCATTCGCACCTTCACAGGCTACCTGGTCCACAGGTTGAGTTGACACCGTTACCGCCGTTACCACATTCAGTAAGGCGCAGTTTGAAGTAGCTGCCGGAGCGCAGGAACCTGAAACCACACAACGATATCCATAGTTATTCTGTCCGGCAGTGATACCATTGACAGTATAAGTCTGACTGGTAGCTGAGGGGATACTGGCCCATGGTCCTGAACAGCCATTGGTGCTAAGCTCCCACTGGTAGCTAAGTCCGGCACCAGTAGCCGAAACACTGAAACTTGCATTCGCCCCAGCGCAAAGTGTAGTTCCTGTTGGCTGAGAAGAAATGGATGGGGCGGCATTTACGTTTAGCTGTGCGTTATTGGAAGTTGCCACACCACACTGGCCGTTTATGACACAGCGGTAAAGGCCAATATTTGCAAGCTGCGCGCTGGGAATAGTATAGGTTGAAGCAATAGCACCGCCTATATTACTCCAGGTAGCTCCACCATCTGTACTTCTCTGCCACTGATAGCTAAGGGCTCCTGTAACAGCAACAACAAAACTGGCACTGGTATTCTGGCAAACGGTTTGGGTCGCTGGCTGTTGAGTGATCACAGGAGCAGCCCCCGCATTGATGATATAAGTTAAAGTTGTAGAACCCACTTCAGAACCGGCTACACCGGAAATGTTGATAACATAGGTCCCAAAAGCAAGTGTATTGGTATTATTCAAAGTTACTGCCGCAGTACCGCCAGGCGTAAGCGGATTAGGTGATATGGACACCGTGGTTCCTGCTGGGTTACCTGTTGCAGTAAGGTTGATCGGGGTATTGAATCCATTATACGCAGTAGTACCTAGGTTCACAACCATCGTTGGACCGGCAGGACAGGTAGTCACAGTTGCCGGTGCGGTATTAAAGGTGAACCCGGTTTGCTGAATGATCGAAAAATTCACGTCGTTGATATCGAAAAAGATATTTCCTATGGCTTCAATTTTTATCCTTGCAGTGGTGGTGGCAGGTACGGAAGGAACCGTAATGGTTTCGGTACCATCGTTCGCTGTACTGGCCAGGATAACAGTGGGAAAAGTATTGCCGCCATCCGTTGATAATGATATCCTCACATTGGCGCAATTCACGCTACCGGTATTGGTTCCGTTAACGGCCCATGTAATGGTTTGCGAAGAACCGGTGGGCCAGGTCACTGCTGTATTAGGCGAAGTTACCTGGAAAGGGCCCGCGGTATTGGTAACATTCACCGCCATATCTGCAAATTCTGTCTGGCCCGTGGCAGTTCCATTATAAGGACGGTTATCTCTTACTGTAAGACGGAAGTTAAGCGTTCTTGAAACGTTGCTAAGGGCCTCTACATTACAGATGGCATCGCCTCCCAGGGTAGGCGTGATCAGCAATCCATTGAGGATCGTGGAAAGTCTTGGGAAAAGTCGGGTGTTATTGGGAGAGGGAGAGAAACTGATGAAATTAGGACCAACTGGTTTTGCCGCATAGGCCACGCTGTTTGCTCCATTTTGCCCGCCATGGTTATCATTCTGCTCCCAGCAATAAGTAAGCGGATCCCCATCAGCATCGGTTGCTGTGCCACTGAGATAAAATGGTGTGCTGATAGGAATAGTATAACTGGTCAATGGATTGATGACCGGTGTAGCATTGATACCTGCAAGGGAAGTGGAGATTGGGCAGGTCTTATTGACCAGGTTAGCCTGGATCTGTTCAATAGAGGTTTCATGGAAAATATCAATAGAGTGAGGAGCAGGATCATAAGGAGTGATACCCGCGTAACCCATGATGGTGATACCGGCGCCCACTTCTTTTTGTCGGCCACTGCCTTCATTGTTATGTGAAAATGTATGGTTGCCTCCTAACTGGTGGCCAACTTCATGCACTACATAATCAATATCAAAATTATCTCCCTGTGGTATTCCGTCTGCAGGAGAAGTTATGCCGGCGCCTTTACCAAGGGAACTATTATTTGCCGGATCCACACAAACACAACCGATACAACCTGCATTTCCTCCACCACCAGATTGCCCGAACATATGGCCAATATCATAATTGGCATTGCCGATGATACTGGTCAGTGTTTGCTGTAATTGTAAATTCCATGCACTAAGCGTTGTGTATGGATCTGTTGCCGGATCATAAAAGATCACATTGGTTGTTGCAGCGATAAGGTTCAAATGGGTGGCCAGATCCTTCTCATAACAACCATTGCAACGGGTAAGTGTATTATTGTAGGCCGCTAATACCAGTGATACCTGTGCAGAACTGAAGGCACCAAACCAGTTGGCATATTCTCCATTACAGGATTGCACCAGCCTCATGGTCTTCAATACACCGTTATTGGCAGCCGGTAAGGACGGAAGGTTCTTATTGATATCATTATAAATATTCTTTTCATCAGTAGAACAGGTCCATGGAAGGCTTCCTTTTTCGCGTGTTGATTTATAAACTGCATAGGTTCTATGATCGGCAGAATATGGCTCCATGAACTCATTCTCTTTTTCTGTACGGAACACCATTGTCTGGATACCGCCAGGAGAAATAGAAAGTTTCAGTGTGGCATATCTATCTGTGATACCCCTTCCTGAAAATGCCCTGATCTCAGGGAACATGGCCTGCAGATCGGGTTCAAAATTGGAAGCTTCAAAAACCTCAAACTGCTCCAGCCTGCCCTCCGCATTTGGAACGGAGATAACAGTGGAGCGCCTGGAAGGAGAAGGGCTGACAACTGTAAAAAGATCCTCGCGAAGTGTTGCAAGGTTCAGTTCAAATAATTTAAACTCCTTCGGAAATGTAAGACGGGCTACTGCTTTATCAGTATTGGTAACCGGAGTACTCGTTGGCTGAGCGGACCAGTATTTATCCTGGGCCATCAGGGAACTGCCCAAACCAAGAACCATCAAACAAGCCAGAATAGCCTTGTAAAATTTTACCATGATGCTACTATGTTTTTAAAAAATTGGGGTGAAAATATCAGAAATAAGGTTCTAAAAATAGGCAACTTTTAAATACATCCAATGAAAAATGAACTGTTCAAATATCACACAAAAAAGCCTCCTGTTTTTTAAACAGGAGGCTTTTAGACTAAGTAATTGATCTGGATTATTAATAACCCATTCCACCCATGTCAGGAGCGCCATGGCTATGTGCCGGCTCTTCCTTTTTAGGCTTATCGGCAACAACGCATTCAGTGGTCAGCAGCATACCTGCGATAGAAGAAGCGTTTTCCAGTGCGATGCGGGTCACCTTGGTAGGATCGATCACACCCGCTTTCAGCAGGTTCTCATATTGCTCGGTGCGGGCATTGAATCCGAAATCGCCCTTGCCTTCTTTAACTTTCTGAACAATGATGGAACCTTCGATACCTGCGTTCGCTACGATCTGGCGAAGCGGTTCTTCCAGTGCTCTTTTAATGATATTTATACCTGTGGTCTCATCTTCATTTATACCCTTGAATTTCTCCAGGGCCTCGATAGCGCGGATGAACGCGATACCACCACCAGGTACGATACCTTCCTCAACTGCTGCCCTTGTAGCATGAAGCGCATCGTCCACCCTGTCTTTCTTCTCTTTCATTTCTACTTCAGTAGCGGCGCCAATATTCAGTACGGCAACACCGCCGCTGAGTTTAGCCAAACGCTCCTGCAGTTTTTCTTTATCGTAATCAGAGGTAGTATTCTCTATTTGTGATTTGATCTGGTTGATACGCGCGCTGATGTCATCTTTTTTTCCTTTACCACCTACTACGGTTGTATTATCCTTATCGATCGTAATAGAAGTAGCAGTTCCAAGATAGCTGAGGTCAGCATTCTCCAGTTTGTAACCCTGCTCTTCGCTGATAACAATACCTTTTGTAAGTACCGCGATATCCTGGAGCATTTCTTTACGGCGATCTCCAAAACCAGGTGCTTTTACGGCGGCCACTTTCAGCGTGCCACGCAGTTTATTCACAACCAGGGTGGCCAGTGCTTCGCCTTCCAGGTCTTCTGCAATGATCAGCAGCGGACGTCCGCCCTGAGCTACCTTCTCCAGTATGTGAAGGATATCCTTCATGTTGCTGATCTTTTTGTCATAGATCAGGATATAAGGATTTTCCAGTTCAGCTTCCATTTTTTCGCTATTCGTAACGAAATAAGGAGAGATATAACCACGATCGAATTGCATACCTTCAACCACTTCAACGGTAGTTTCTGTACCTCTTGCTTCTTCCACGGTGATCACACCCTCTTTACCCACTTTTTTCATGGCTTCCGCGATCAGCTTTCCGATCTCGTTATCGTTATTGGCAGAAATAGATGCTACCTGCTGGATCTTACTATGGTCGTTACCAACGGTCTGCGACTGGCCTTTCAGATGTTCGATCACCTTATTAACGGCTTTGTCCATACCTCTTTTGATATCCATTGGGTTGCTGCCTGCAGCTACCATTTTCAGACCTTCGCTGATGATAGATTGTGCCAGCACTGTAGCAGTAGTAGTACCATCACCGGCGATATCGGCTGTTTTGGAAGCTACTTCTTTTACCATCTGGGCACCCATGTTTTCAATAGGATCTTCCAGTTCGATCTCTTTGGCAACGGTTACACCATCCTTGGTGACAGAAGGTGAACCGAATTTTTTCTCGATCACTACATTACGTCCTTTGGGACCAAGGGTCACCTTCACAGCGTTGCACAGAATGTCAACGCCTTTTTTCATTTTATTTCTCGCTTCAATGTCGAAGAAGAGTTGCTTTGCCATATTATTTTTATTTGTAAATTTTAGAAATGAGGATTTCTTTTTATCAGACTTAGTTTTAGATAAGCTGTTTCATCAAACGATCGCCAGGATATCCGACTCGCGCATGATCAGGAAATCTTCTCCATCGATCTGTATCTCTGTACCGGCATATTTGCCATAGAGAACCGTGTCTCCGGTCTTAACGGTAACTGGCTCATCTTTTTTACCAGGACCTGCTGCGATCACAACGCCACGCTGTGGTTTTTCTTTAGCAGTGTCAGGAATGATAATGCCACCGGCTGTTTTTTCTTCGGCAGCGGCTGCTTTTACGATAACCCTGTCGTGAAGCGGGGTAACATTCACTTTCTTAGCCATAATTGTGTTGATTTTAAAAAATTAAAAGTATTTCAAAGCCCTTCAAAGGGGGCGGCAAAGGTACGCTAATTACATGCCATGGCCTGATATAATGCTAAATTTTCAGGTTAGCAACATGGAACCCAGCTCAATCTGACAGAATATGTCAATTTTTCACTTATCAACATTTTTTTAGCAGCAGGTGGAAATAATAGCAAAAATGCTACCCTGCCTTTTGTATAACTTGCCTGCCATAAGCTACCTAACCAGCAATTCACTATGCATCAATCCTTTAAATACCGGATAGGGCACTATATCTCCCTGACCACGTTTTTTTTGTTTATTTCTGTTTTTAGCTTCTCCCAATTGATCGTTCAAAGTTCCAGGGCCGGAATCGTAGCGGTAGGTTACGTGAACCTGAAAATGGAGGCTGATAGAGAAGCCTTGCTGCCTAAACCACCAGGCCTGAGCATGGGAAAAGTTCCTAACCTGGAAGACCAGGAATATGAAGAACCAACCAGTGCTGCTCCCATTCAGCCTTTTCGTCCCGGAGATCCAAACCGCATCACTGTGGTCTCCCCTTCCCCTATACTGAATTTTGAAGGCGCACCCGATGAGGCAATGGGAGGAGGAACAGTTGGTTCCTATACTATTCCCCCTGACACCTATGGCGCGGTGGGCCTGGATAAGGTATTTACCACCCTGAATAATAACTACCGTATACTTAGAAAAACCAGCGGCACTCAATTAAGTCTCGTTTCTGCTCAAACTTTCTGGAACTCACTTGGCACAGCAGCCAGTGGTGTGTTCGATCCACGCATAGTATATGATCCATACAGAAACCGTTGGATCATTGTAGCAGTGTCCAATGGCTCCAGTGCAAACTCCAGAGTACTTATTGGCATTTCCCAAACGCATGACCCCGAAGGAAACTATACCCTCTATGCCCTGGATCCTGATACTGGTTCCAGTTTATGGATGGATTTTCCCATGCTGGGTTTTAATAAGAACTGGATCGTGATCTCCGGAAACATGTTTACTATCCCGGGTGCTTCACAGGAAGGCCGGGTTTTTGCCATTGATTATCCCAGTCTGCTGGCTGGCACCATGTCCGGCACGCTTTTCTCTGGTATTACTGGTGTAAATGGAGGTTTTTGCATGCACCCCGCCAGCACCTATTCTTCCACTGAGAATACAGAATATCTCGTAAGTCATTTAAGCAGTGCTGGTGCAACCTATATACTTTCCACCATTACCGGAACACCCGGAACACCTGTAATGACCATTGGCGCTGTTAAGGTCAGGCCAGGCGGAGGATGGGCTGTTTCGGGAGGAAATATACTTCCTCAACAATGCCTAAGCTCCTGCCCTGGTTCACTTGTTTTTGCTGACCCTGGCGACCAGTATGTTCGTGGCAATGTGGTATTCCGAAATGGAGCTGTCTGGTATTCCCAAACCATTCAAAGCTCCGGCGCACCCGTGCATTCCATGGTACAATGGACCAAACTTGACGCTGTTACCGGCAATACCCTGGATGGAGGAAGAATTGAGGACGTTACCGCCACTTCCTCCAACGGCGGAAGGTGGTATGGTCATCCCAGCGTTGGCGTAAATAAGGATAATGACCTGGCTGTATCGCTTGCCAAAGGGGAAAGTGATGGTTTCCTTGGTGCCGCCTATGCTTTCCGTTATGCAGCTGATGCTGCAGGTACCATTCAGGACCCGGTGCTGTTTAAAGATGGCGAAGATTATTATTCAAAAGATTTTGGAAGCGGAAGGAACAGGTGGGGTGATTATAGCCATACCATGGTGGATCCGCTGGATGATATTTCTTTCTGGACCATCCAGGAATATGCAAAACTGAGGGCAGCGCCAACTATTGGTGGCAGCACCAGTAAATGGGGTACCTGGTGGGCTAAACTGGCACCTAATACTGTATTATCGGCAGTGGCCAGTGGTAACTGGAATGCCGGTGGATCCTGGAGCACTACTGCGGTTCCATCTTCAACTTCCAATGTAAATATCATGAGCGGCCAGAATATCACGCTGGATGTGGATCCTCTGGCCACTACAATCACCGTGAATGAAGGAGGAACCCTTACAATAAATGCCAACAGAACACTTAGCTGCAAACTTATTGTTTATGGCACCCTGAACATCAGTGGCGCGAAGGTCAGCATTGGAAACAATGATGTATTTCTTTCACAGAGTGCCGTACTCAGCGGTGCCTCCTCCAGCTCCTATTTCGTAACTAATGGTACCGGTAAACTGATAAAAATGATCGCAGGAGGTACCAGTTTTGAATTCCCGGTTGGGCCCAGCATTAGCTCTTATAACGGACTTCAATTAGCTCCGGCAGCGGGAAATCCTGTTGAAGTATTTAGTGTGAATGTGGTGGCAGGATTAAACCCTGCCACTACAAATGCTGCCAGTTGCCTGCAGCGCACCTGGAACATCAATGAAATGACCAGCGGCGGAAATAATGTGACCTTAACTTTTAAATGGGCAGCGGCCGACCAGGGTGCGGGTTTCAATAATACCACTGGGCCATATGCATTCAGGCATAATGGAACTGCCTATGTTATGAACACCTCCATGACAGTACCTGCACTTTCTGCCGGTATTTACAGTTCTACCACCAATACTGCAATAACCAATTTTTCACCATGGATCATATCCAGTGCCGCAAGTCTTCCGGTTGTGATGGAATATTTTACCGGGAAAAAAAATACAGATGGCAGTAACCAGTTGGAATGGAAGGCAGATTGCAATGACGGCGCTTTATTCACTTTGGAAAGAAGCGGAGATGGAAAACAATTCCAACGTATTTACCAGCTGGCCGCAAACCATATTCGCTGTGCACAGCTTTTTGATTACCATGATATCGCACCACTTCCAGGCCGTAATTTTTATCGTGTCAGATCCATCGACGAAAATGGAAAACAGGGATATAGTCCCACTTTGCTGCTGTTGAACAGTAAAGGAGCATTTGAGATCACCAGTATTTCTCCCAACCCGGCAAAAGAAAAATTGACCGTCTCTTTAAGTCTCTCGGAAAGGCAAAGCATGAACCTGGTAGTAACCGATAGCAAAGGGACAAAGCTGAAAGAGATGTCAATAGAAGGAAGGTCTGGCATCAACCAGTTCACACTTGACCTTGGCGGATGGAGTGCAGGCGC
This sequence comes from Chitinophagaceae bacterium, assembly GCA_016720565.1. Classification (GTDB taxonomy): domain Bacteria; phylum Bacteroidota; class Bacteroidia; order Chitinophagales; family Chitinophagaceae; genus JJ008. The sequence continues at coordinate 495,013 of JADKKJ010000001.1, read as the reverse complement.
CTATTTCATAAAAATAACAGCTGCATCAGGCATGCTTCAAACAGGGCGGTTCCTGGTACAATAATGTTTCTGCAATTAGCTATAAAATGAGGCTGGACGATAAACCAGCCTCATTTTTTTTATATTCTTTATCTTCGCGCCCATAAATAGTTCTTATAGATGATCAGCAGAAGAAATATCCGGATAAAAGTGATGCAGACGCTGTACACGGTTTCCCTTGAATCCGATACCGCAAAAAATCCGGCTCCCGAAAAAATCCTTGAGCAACATTTTACAGATACAAGGGTGCTCCTTGTATATCTAACCTGGTTTTTAACTGAAGTAGCCAGGTATGTTGAGACCGATGCCCACCAGAAAGCCTCCAAACATCTTCCAACAGAAAGCGACCTCCATGTGAACATTAAACTGGCAGGAAATGAATACCTCTGGAGGATGCTGGAAGACCCCGCCCTTAAAGAACAGTTTGAATTGGTGAAACCACAGCTGATCCTAAAGAAATACCAGAGTGAGGATATGGATATGGTGAAAAAGGTTTACCAGCAACTTAGCGAATGCAAGCCTTACCAGGATTATATCAATACTTCCTCCAGGGAAAAAGCGGATGAAAAAAAGATCCTGGAATTCATCCTGAATGACCTGCTGCTTGCCAATGAATTTTTCCTTTCACATATAGAAGAAAGTTTTTCCAACTGGGATGATGATGGCGAGATGGTGGTTCAATTGCTGGTAGCCTATATCAATAAACCAGGCAGTTACAATTTCAATGAAATGGTTAGTCCGGATAAAGACCTTTTCGCTCATGACCTGTTAAGGACTGTGCTGGAGAAAAAAGAACATCTCCAGGCGCTGATCGTACCTAAACTAAAGAATTGGGACCCCGAAAGGATCGCCCTGCTGGATATGATACTGATGAATATGGGCGTGGCCGAGTTTCTTTATTTCGAGACCATTCCCCCAAAGGTCACTATCAACGAATACATAGACCTGGCTAAGGAATACAGTACAGCCCAGAGCGGCCAGTTTGTAAATGGTATACTGGATAATATCCACAAAGACCTGGTACTGGAGGGTAAGATGAAGAAGGTGGATTTCAAAAAGTAATGACTAATTTTGCCGTTCTCAAATCATGGATATGAAAAAGACATTTCTGGCACTTTCCCTGCTCACGCTGCTTGCAGCCTGTAAGAACAATGATAAAAAGATCGAAAAGGCCGATCCCCTCTCCATTGAGGAAAAGGCAAAAGCCATGGCCGATACGGTGAATTATACTTCCATCCAATGGTTGGATGCCAAGGAAAAAGACCTGGGAAAATTAACCCATGATCAGAGTATTGAACTGAGTTTTCGATTTAAGAATACCGGTGATAAGAACCTGATCTTTGAAAATGTTTGGGCCCAGTGCGGATGTACCATTCCGGAAAAACCGGAAAAACCGGTAGCCCCCGGAGAGGAAGGCCTGATCAAAGCCAAATTCAATGGCAGCGGATCCGGTGTGATCAATAAAGCGATCTATATTAAAGCAAACATAAAGCCGGATGCGAATGATACACTTCATTTCACTGGCCATTTTGAAGAAACCAAATAATCAACCAACAAAAAAAATAACATGCGTTCACGTATACCGTATATCTCAGGCTCCCTGGTTTTATTATCCCTTGTTAGCTGTACCCCTCCCGGCGGAGACGGAAAAAGCGGCCAGGGTGGCGGCGGTTTTCAATTCATCTTTCTTGGATTGATGATCGTTGTATTCTGGTTGTTCTTCATTCGTCCGCAGGCTAAGAAAGCCAAAGACCAGAAGAAATTCATTGAAGACCTGCAGAAAGGCGAAAAAGTAGTAACTATTGCTGGTATTCATGGCACCGTAAATAAAGTGAATGAAGATGGCACGCTTAGCATTGAGGTTAGTCCGGGCAGCTATATCAAGATCGAAAGATCTGCTATAAGCATGGAATGGACCAATGCGCTGAATAAGCCGGTTGCTGCAGATAAAAAATAGTACCGCGTACTATGAAAAAGATCGGTCTTACCGGCGGAATAGGCAGTGGCAAGACCATGGTCGCAAAATTATTTGAGACCCTGGGCATCCCCGTATATTATGCGGATGATGCGGCCCGCCGGCTTATGAACCATGATCCAGAATTAAAACTGCAACTCCTTTCCCATTTTGGTGAAGCCGTTTATAAGAACGGGCTGCTTGACCGTTCCTACCTGGCCTCTATTGTATTTAACGACCTGGAAAAACTGGAACTGTTGAATTCACTTATCCATCCCATTACGTTAAGAGATGCGGATCAATGGATGAGAACGCAGCATTCTCCATATGTAATTAAAGAAGCGGCCATTTTATTTGAAAGCGGCGCTGCAGTTCATCTGGATTATGTGATCGGTGTAAGTGCTCCTGTTCAGTTGCGATTGCAACGGGTAATGGAAAGAGATGGACTGTCGGCCCAGGAAATAAAAAGCCGCATGGATAAGCAACTCAGCGAATCCATGAAAATGAAACTCTGCGATTTTGTGATCGTAAACGATGAAGTTGAACTGGTGATACCCCAGGTAATAGAGTTGCACAAAAAATTACTGGCACTTTGATCAGCTAAAACGAGCCAGCGCTTCCTTCACTCTTTTCCATCCCTCTTCGATATTCTTCATACTGTTGGCGAAAGAGAATCGTATGCAATTGGGCTCTCCAAATGCGCCGCCTGAAACGGAAGATACATGGGCCGTATTCAGCAGGTACAAACTCAGGTCGGAGGCATTTTCAATAGTTGTATTGCCATCTGATCTTCCGAAAAAATAACTTACATCAGGAAACACATAAAATGCGCCGGCAGGTTCAGCGCAACTGATGCCCGGGATGCCTGCCATTATTTCCAGTACTTTTTTTCTCCTGGCTGTGAATTCAGTCACCATATCCAGTGTAGGCCTAAGATCGGTGGTAAGCGCTGTGATGGCTGCACGTTGTGTAATGGAATTAGCGCCGCTGGTGAACTGACCCTGCACTTTTTCACAGGCTTTAGCCACCTCGGTATTCGCGGCAATATAGCCAAGTCTCCAGCCCGTCATAGCAAATCCCTTACTCAAACCATTTACAATGATCACCCTGTCTTTGATATCCTCAAACTGCGCTATACTTTCATGGGCCCCTACGAAGTTGATGTATTCATAGATCTCATCGCTGATAATGCTTACCTGCGGATGTTTGAGGAACACTTGTACCAGTGCTGCAAGTTCCTCTTTGCTGTAAACAGTTCCCGAAGGATTGCAGGGAGAAGAGAATAAAAACACTCTTGTCTTTGGTGTAATGGCGGCTTCCAGCTGTTCGGGACTGATCTTGAAAAGATCTTCCGCCTTCGCTTTGATCTCTACCACTTTTCCACGGGCGATCTTTACCAGTTCACTGTAGGTTACCCAATAGGGAGTAGGAATGATCACTTCATCAGCTTCATCCACAAGGGCCAGTATTGCGTTGGCAAGACTTTGTTTTGCTCCGGTAGAAACCACGATATTCTCCGGTTTATAATCAAGGGCATTATCCCTTTTTAATTTATAACAAACCGCCTGGCGCAGGTCAAGGAAACCTGGCACAGGTGTATAATGGCTATAGTTTTCTTTAATCGCCCTGATTGCAGCCTCTTTAATATGTTCCGGCGTATCAAAATCAGGTTCACCCAGACTAAGGTCTATCACATCTACTCCACTGGCCCTGAGTTCACGGCCCAGCTTGGCCATTTTTAATGTTTCCGGTTCATTAAAGCGCTGAAGAAAGGAAGATAGTTGCATGGTTTAATTTTGATCCCTGGGGAACAAAAGTAAAAGAAATGAATGAAGTCAGCGACCCGTGCCTTTGTCTTTATTTTTTTTCTTTTGATCTGTCTCGTATTGAAGTACAAGCTGACCCAGGGCTTTCATAAAAGGAAGGCCAGTATTTGCATAATCATATTTATCATCGTTCAATATACCATCACTGTTGCAATAGATCACAGCACTCAGGAAAAATTCTGTTTCATTCTTTAAGTCCCTGATATAAGCCCCGTCGATCAGGAATCCATAGGCATCTCCTACTTTATTAAATATTCTGATCCAGGGAAGGCTGCTGCCCGGCTCGCTTCCATAAACCAGGAACTTTACATAGGTATCCCAGTATTCAGCAGGATCATAATAAGGATATCTGGATTCAGTAGCGGGCATCGACATATAGGTACGAACAAGTTCAAGATCACTATCTGTCAATAGAAAACGCCTGGAGACAGGGACAGAAGCCGGGTACATAATATTCCTGATCATTTGATGGAGCTCAGATAATGGAAGGCGGTTTTTTTTTGAGAAATCCATGGGCTCCGGCACCAGTTTACCGGCCTTCATAAATCCTTTACCCAGCTTCACCGGCTTTGCTGAATAGATATACTTGCTTATCTCCGCTGGTTTGGCATAAAGAAGCTTTCCCTCCCTGTCAAAAAATGAAACAGGGTTAGTGTGCCGGTTTTCTTCTTCCGTAAGGGAAACATCCAGCCGGTGTATGATCTCCGCCCCGTTGTATCCCAGTTTGTGCAGCGAGATATTGATATATTCCTGCCCCAGGAATTCATAAAGCCTGTTGAACGCTTCATTATCACTTACCAGCAGGATCCTCTTTATGTATTGCGCGATGCATGGCCTTCCATCAATGCTGTTGGGATCGTTATACTGTTCTGTTTGAGATGCTCCATCTGCAAAATGGATCATCGTACTGTTCATATCCAATCCCGGAATATTCAGCTCATTTAATTTTTGAAGCGCAAGTAAAACCACTGGCAGCTTCACCGTAGAAGCAGGATAATAATAGTGCTGATCATCCAGGTTAAAAGGGTGGTCCTTAATTTCCAGTTTGTTCTTCCCTTTATGGGTGACAGTGGAATAGATGACCTGCACCTGCCAATCATCCCTGTGCTTTAAAACCGAATCAAAAACAGGAGAATTCTTTTTCAATAATCTTTCCAGCAGGTCATCGCCCTGCATCTTCTGTGATAGGGCCGGAAAGGCCCCCAAAAGGGCCAGGAAAATGGCAGATATACCCTGTTTTTTCATCAAGGTAAATTAGCGATAAAAACAAAGAAATGCCTGTTTTGGGATCAGCCCTGCTAAAACACTGGCATTCAAATGAAAAAATGCCAAAAACTGGCTGAAAACCCTTGCCCCGCCTTGCGATTTTCCTTCCTAAACCCCTATCTTTGCCCCTCTTTAAAAATCCCTGAAAGCCCTTCGGCAACCACCGAAAAAAAGGGCGACCATAAATCAATCATTGTATGCAACTGAAAGGTTTGATCCGCTTTTTCACCATCCTGCTGATCGTGTATTCTCTTTACCAGTTATCTTTTACCTGGTTCGTGAAGAATCATGAGAGCAAAATGGAAGCAAAAGCGAAGGCTTATGTCAAGAAGAATTTCCCATCGGCTCTGGAAAAGTATCCTAACAACAAAGACTCACAAGCCATTTACCAGGAAAAACTGGAACAGGTTTACCAGGACAGGTTAAGGAGATTGCTGGACAGTACCCGTGACGAAACCGTTACTTACGGTATCAATGGTGCTGTAAGCTACCAGAAAGCTAAAGAAGAAGAATTGAATCTTGGCCTGGACCTTCAGGGTGGTATGAACGTAACACTGGAAGTGGAAATGACGGGTTTGCTTCGTTCTCTTGCCAATAATAGTAAAGACCCCAACTTCAATAAAGCACTTGTAAATGCAGAAGGCCGCAAAGCCAATAGCGGTTCCGACTTCATTACCCTGTTCATTGAAGAATATCGTAAGCTGGAAGCAACAAGACCAATGGCCTCCCTTTTCGCTGGAGCCGCCGGCAACAAGATCGACATTAATTCTTCCGATGCCAAAGTGGAAAGTTATATCCGTGAGGAAGCCCGCGGTGCATTCGACCGAACATTCCGCGTACTGAGAACACGTATCGACCAGTTCGGGGTGGCCCAGCCTAATATCAATCCTAACCGCGATAAAGGCATCATCAATGTGGAATTGCCTGGTGTGAAAGACAAGGAAAGGGTTAGAAAATTATTACAGAGCACAGCTGTACTGGAATTCTGGGAAGTATATACTTTCTCTGATGCCGCTTTTGGCCAGGGATGGACCAAGACCGACGCAGCATTTACTGCGAAGAATTCAGGAGCTACCACAGATACCACAAAAACAAAGACAGATACAACTGGTATTGCCAAAGCTGATACTACAGGAAAAGATGACACCAGTCTTTTGTCAAAAAAGATCGGCACTACAGATACTACCAAAAAAACAACCGCTACCGGGAAAGTTACTCTGCAGAATTATATCCAGTTTGCCAGTCCTTACCAGGATGAAAAAGGCAACCAGGTATTTGGCCCTTCCATTGGTGCGGTAGCCGTTAAGGATACTGCAGAGGTCAGAACCATCCTCCAGGAGTATACTTCAAATTTCCCTTCTGATGTAAGATGGGCATATGGTATTGCACCAAAGGATAAAAAAGGAAAATCTATTGCCGCTGTGCCTTTATACGGACTAAGAACTTATGGTCGCGCCAATGCTGAACTGGATGGTGATGCTATTTCTGATGCAAGTATGGATTACGACCAGTCGGGCAAAGTGGAAGTACGCATGAGCATGAAAAGCTATGGCGCATCGATATGGAAAAGAATGACCGAGAAAGCGGCTGGTGATCCTGCAACGCAGGCTGACAACCGTTGTATCGCTATCGTTCTGGATAATATCGTTTATTCCGCTCCTACCGTTATCAATCCTATCCCTAATGGAACCTCTTCCATTTCGGGATCTTATACAACAGAAGAAGCTACTGACCTTGCTAACGTATTGAAGGCTGGTAAACTTCCAACCCCTGCCAAGATCGTTGCTGATCAGCAGGTAGGGCCAACACTTGGTAGCCAGGCCATTCATGGCGGTACCATGGCCTTTGTTATTTCATTTATCGTGATCTTCCTGCTGATGCTGGTGTATTACAATACCAGTGGTTGGGTTGCCAATACAGCACTTATACTTAACCTGCTGTTCACCGTTGGTATACTTGCCGGTTTAGGCGCTACCCTTACCGCTCCTGGTATCGCCGGTCTGGTGCTTACCATTGGTATGGCGGTAGATACGAACGTTATCATTTATGAGCGTATCAAGGAAGAACTGGATAAAGGCAAGGGCTATATCCCTGCCATCAATGAAGGTTATAAACGATCCCTGCCACCGGTGCTGGATGCGCACGTTACTACCCTGCTTACCGCGATCATCCTGTTTTATTTTGGTCTTGGACCAGTGAAAGGATTCGCCACTACCCAGATCATCGGTATCCTTCTTTCCCTTTTCTGCGGAATCCTGGTTAGCCGTTGGGTATCCGACATCTTCACTACCAAGCAAAGACACCTTAAATATTTCACCGGTATTTCCCGCAGCATTTTCAAACATGCTAAATTCAAATTCATTGAATACCGTAAAGTGGCTTATGTGATCTCCATGATCGTACTGGCTCTTGGTATTGCCTCTTATTTCAATGGATTTGACGAAGGCGTGGAATTCAAAGGAGGACGCAGTTATAATATTCGCTTTGATAAGCCAGTTGACGTAGAGAAAGTAAGGGATGACCTTCGTGTTGCTTTTGAAGGCGAAAGCCCATTGATCAAAACGATCGGTGATAATGCCACCCTGGATATCACTACCTCTTACCAGATCAATAATCCAAGCCTTTCCTCAGATTCTATTGTTGAAAGCAAATTACTTGCAGGTTTGAAGAATTACCTGCCAGCAGGAACTGACTATACAACCTTCGACAATAATTACAAACAGGGGTCCAACAAAGTATTGCCTACCATTTCCGACGACCTGAAGGCAGGTGCCATCAAGGCGACGCTGTTCGCGATACTGGTGATCTTCCTGTATATTTTTGTCCGTTTCCGTGATTGGAGATATTCAATGGGTACTATTGTGGCCCTGTTACATGACGTGTTGGTAACACTGGCTGTATTCTCCTTCGCAAGGAATATCGTTCCATTCCCGCTGGAGATCGACCAGCACTTTATCGCTGCGGTGTTAACGGTGATCGGTTTCTCCATGAACGATACCGTGATCGTATTCGACCGTATCCGTGAGGATTCCAGGTTGATGCCAAACGCTCCCAGAACAGAAGTGATCAACCGCGCCATCAATGAGACCTTAAGCCGTACAGTGATGACCTCATTAACAGTGTTCCTTACCCTGCTTATCCTGTTCCTGGTAGGTGGTGAGGTAACTAAAGGTTTCGCTTTCGCCATGCTGATCGGTGTGATCACCGGTACCTACTCTTCTATCTTTGTTGCCGCCCCTATCCTTGTTGACCTGGGAGGTAAGAGAGCCTTAGGTAAAAAAGCAAGCCCCGTTGCAAAAACCAGTACCACGCCCGCTGCCAAAGCAAAAGCCTAGTCTTTAATGCATAATTAAAAAAGCCGCCCAAAAGGCGGCTTTTTTTTATTCAATATTTCCTGAAAATTAAACGGCGAAACTGGTACCGCAACCGCAGGTGTTACTGGCATTGGGATTTCGAAAAGTGAATCCCCGGTTGTTCAGTCCGTCCTGCCAGTCAACCTCCATACCAGACAAGTAAAGTTCATGTGAGCGGTCCATCACACAGGGTATCCCTTCGATCTCAAAATGCTGGTCCTTATCAGTAGCCTGTTCAAAACCGAGTACATAGGTCATACCGGAGCAACCACCGCCTTTTACGCCAAAGCGTAATTTCTGGGAATGATCAAAACCTTCTGCATCCATCAATTTTCTAACGGCTATTATCGCGCCCTCCGTGAGTGTTACAGGGGTCTTTGTCAGCAAATTTTCCATACTGCGAAATTAATCAAAGTTTTCAACCTGCCTGCTATCCCAATTTACGAGGCCGGTAAATTTAACAGAAGGAGATACCAAACAAACCTCATAGATCCAAGCCCGCCCCTGCCCTATCTTTGTACAAATCAACTGGTCCTCATGGAGCTATCTATTATCAATTTTATTCTTTCCGTCCTGGCTATTTTGATCGCCGTTGTTGCCCTTGTGAAAAGAGCACCCGCCCAAGTTTCGGCATCCGAAGAAGTTTTTAACAGCAGGGCCCTTCAGTTGCAGGCTTATGAAAGACTTGTACTGCTATGTGAAAGGATCGCCATCCCTAACCTCATCCACCGCCTGAACATCCCGAATATTTCTGCTATGGAAATGAAAATGATACTGGCGGAGAACATCAGGCAGGAATTTGATTATAACAGTACCCAGCAATTATATGTTACAGCAGTTACCTGGGATGCGGTAAGGAACCTGAAAGAACAAAATATCATGCTGGTAAACCGTGTGGCCAGCAGTTTACCCCCAGATGCCTCTTCTGGTGAGCTTAATAAGAAGATACTGGAAGTGCTGATGTCGGACCCCGGAGCCAATCTTCATGAACTGGTATTGCAGTCATTGAATTTTGAAGCCCGTAAACTTATGGACAAAAAATAACTGTCATGGAAGATCAAAAAAAACGATTTACAGATTCAGGCATCGAGATCAAACCTGTTTACAGTTCCGGCGACCTGCACTTAACTGATAATAGTTTACCAGGACAGTTCCCTTTTACACGCGGTGTTCAGCCAGATATGTACCGGGGTAAATTATGGACCATACGGCAATACGCAGGGTTCTCTACCGCGGAGGAAAGCAATAAACGTTATCGTTACCTGCTTTCGCAGGGGGTAAGCGGACTTAGTGTGGCATTTGACTTGCCTACACAGATCGGTTATGACAGTGACCATGCGCTCTCTGAAGGTGAGGTAGGCAAAGTTGGCGTAGCGATCGATTGCCTTGATGATATGGAGATCCTTTTTGATGGCATCAAATTGCAGGATGTTAGTACCTCCATGACCATCAATGCAACTGGCTTTATTCTTTTATCGCTTTATGTAGCGCTGGCTAAAAAGCAGGGCGCCGACCTGAAACAGATCTCGGGCACCATACAGAATGATATTCTGAAAGAATATGCGGCAAGAGGAACCTATATCTATCCTCCCAAACCATCTATGCGGATCATCACCGATATTTTTGAATGGTGCGGTGCGGAGTTGCCAAAATGGAATACCATATCAATTTCAGGTTATCATATCCGGGAGGCAGGAAGTACTGCTGTCCAGGAGATCGCCTTCACCCTTAGCAATGGCAAGGCTTATGTAGAGGCCGCCCTGAAAAAAGGACTCGATATCGATGTGTTTGGAAAAAGACTTTCCTTCTTTTTCAATGCGCATAATAACCTTTTTGAAGAAGTTGCTAAGTTCAGAGCTGCCCGGCGGCTCTGGGCAGGGATCATGAAAGACCTGGGGGCCAAAGATCCTAAAGCGATGATGCTGCGTTTTCATACGCAAACAGGTGGCAGTACGCTTACAGCCCAGCAACCGGTCAATAATATTTCGCGGGTAACCATACAGGCACTGGCTGCGGTAATGGGTGGTACGCAATCTTTACATACCAATGGATTTGATGAAGCGCTGAGCCTGCCTACAGAAGAGGCAGCACGGACAGCTTTAAGGACCCAACAGGTGATCGCCTATGAAAGTGGTGTGGTAGATTCAGCCGATCCGCTGGCCGGCTCCTACCTTGTTGAATCCTTGACAGACGAGGTGGAGAAAGAAGCCATTAAATTAATGGAAAAGATAGAGGCCATTGGCGGAAGCGTTTCTGCCATCGAACAGGGTTTTATCCAGGATGAGATCGCCCGAAGCGCCTACGAATACCAGCGAAGCATAGAAAGAAATGAAAAGATAATTGTGGGCCTGAATAAATTTAAAATGGATACGCCCGACCATATTCCCATTTTAAAAGTAGATGATAGTATCAGGGCCATACAAATACAAAAACTGGATAACCTTCGTCGTAATCGTGACAAAGCACGTTGCGACCAGTTATTGCAATCACTGAACGACAGGGCCAGTTCCGACGAGAACCTGATGCCGGTGGTCATTGAAGCCGTGGAGCAGAAATGCACCCTGGGTGAAATAGCGGATACACTTCGGGAAGTTTATGGTGAATATAAACAGTAAGGCCCTGGCGTTATTTGCCCATCACCCTTGGATCCTTCACAAATAAATAAGCATCCGTTTCCACGAAATCATTTACCTGGATAGTAACACCTGTTACTTTTCCATTGGCCACCACGAATTTCGCGGGTAGAACACCATACCCGATATTGGAATAGGTCATGCGGAATTCATCATTGTCCATATACTCCATCAAACCGAATAATTGCGGATGATGCTGGAAACGGCAGATGAGTTTATTTTCCTTATTCGGGGCTATTGTTATTTTACCATAAACCGTATTATAAAAGGTCCCTGCATAACTTTCTAATGGCAACGCGGGGCTGCTGTTCTTTACAACTCTTGCATTCATAGCGGCCAGCTTATCATCTTCTGTTTTCTTGCCCTGCGCAAAAAACCCCCATTGGTATTCGCTGCGATCGGTATAGGGCTGGTTCAGATAAGCGTCAAGCACCTGGTAGCGTAATGCTTCAAAAAAACTCTGGTTGTCGTTATTGGTCAATATTACTACTCCCAATTTCTCCTCCGGAACAAAGCACACATTGGTGACCTGTCCAAAAGCACCACCCGTATGCCAGTATACCTGGCGACCTGCATAATCTGTGGTATAAACCCCCAGGCCATAGCCACGGAAATGGGTAGGAAAAGCGGCAGACTTACGGCTGCCGGTAATGATGTTCACATCCCTGGTCTTCTGCAATACAGCCCATGGCATGATAGATCTTCCCTGGTAACGCCCACTGTCTAATTGGAACAAAAGCCATTTACTAAGGTCACTTACATTACTCACCATACTGGTGGCGGGTCCCAGGTTATCTACATTATCAAAAGGTATGGTAGTGAGTGCTGAGTATAGATTATTGTGAGGCTGCGCCACATTTTTCCTTTCACTGAGCTTGGCAGTGTTCATATAGGTATGATCCATTTCCAGTGGTATAAGGAAATTCTCGGTTACATAATTTTCCCAGGTTGTACCGGTCACTTTTTCCAGTATTCTTCCTGCCACCAGGAAGGCTGAATTGCAGTAACCAAAATCCTGCCTGAATTCCTGGGAAGGTTTGAGATAACGCATTTTCCAGATAATACTATCCTTGGGCAGGTTGGAATCCCAGAAAGTAAAATCTCCCTGGAAGGTCTTCAGCCCTATACGATGGCAAAGCATATCTTTTACCGTTGCAAGTTTAGTAGAATTGGTATCATAAAGTTTGAACCAGGGAAGGTATTTAGTAACCTTATCATTGAGGGAAAGCTTTTTCTCATAATCCAGTTTTGCCAGGGAGGTACCGGTGAATAATTTACTGTTGGACGCGATGATAAAAAGAGTGTTCTCATCCACAGGGTCTGCATGCCCCTGCTCTTTTACTCCATAGCCTTTGGTCAGTATCACTTTACCATCTTTCACAATGGCGATGGCCAGACCCGGTATCTGCCACTGGGCCATCCCTCTTCTGACATAGGCATCCAGGCTGTCCGTAATGAATGCAGGTGTTCCGGTTGGGAGCTCGGTAATACCGGGAACAGATAGCTGGCCGCTTTTGGCGATATTTTCTTTTTCAAGCCTATCTTTTTTGCGCTTAAGCTCCTCCTGGTATTGCTGCTCCTTAGTGTCCTTATCAACCGTCCCAGTGTCACGATTCAACTCCTTTGCCTGCTGCTGGTTAGTGATCTTATTTTGGGCTGTAGAAACCGCTGATACAAAAAGAAGGCTGCAACAGATCATGGATCTCACAACGGTACCTGCGGAATTAAGTCTTAATCTCATTAGATAGTATTAAAGGCGAAAATTACAATAAAACCGGAACTAAAAAAAAGCCATCCCGAATGAACGGGATGGCTTTTATATGTGTGAAGCTTATGATATTATGGTTTCTTACGAACTACCATCTTCTTAGCAGCAACTTGTTTTCCTGCAGAGTTAACCACAGTAACTACGTAAGTGCCAGAACTAATAGTAGGTCCGAGATCAACAGCCATACCTGTGTACGGAGTTGAAGTAAGATTTGCTTTCTCGTAAACTTTAGCACCCTTAGAATCGAATACCTGAACAGTAGCAGTTTCATTCGGTGTATTGAAGAACCTGATCTGGAACTGTCCGTTATTCGGGTTAGGATAAACCCAAAGATTATCAGAAGCCTGGCCGCTTATCACCACATCGGTGGTAGTTGAAGAACAACCATTAGGATCAGTATAAGTTACCTTATAAGTTCCAATGTCGTCAACAGTTAAACCAGTCCATGTAGCACCTGTGTGAGAGGTAAGCTGACCATTCTTGAACCATGCGTATGTACCACCTGCAGGACTTGCATTCACCGTGATGGTCAGGGTTTGACCAGGAATCAGTGATGGAGGTACTGAGGTAACCAGAGATACGGTAGGCAGCGGATTCACATACAGTGTAGCGAACTGTGAGATCACCTGGGAACAGAGACCTGTAAGTACTACCCTGAATGATCTTGTGTTATCTGCGAAGCTTACGTTTGGAACCGAATAGGAATTAGTGGTAGCACCGCTGATATTAGCCCATGCAGCACCGTTCCACTCCTGCCACTGGTAAGCCAGCGGACCGTTATTAGAAGTTGCAGTTACGCTGAACACACCGGCAGAACCTGCACAGAAGAACTTGGTAGCAGGTTGTACTGAGATCACAGGTAATACCGCATCATTAACAGTTACAGTGAACGAACAGATAGATGTATTACCAGCAGCATCTTTAGCTGTATAGGTAACAGTAGACACACCCTGCCCGGTTGTACCGTTAAGGTTGAATTGTCTTGTACCAACATAGTTGATACCTGTAGCAGGCGAAGTTGCAGTAGTAGCACCTGTAATAGTATACGTAAGAGATACAACAGCGCAATTATCAGTATTAACAGGGTTTGGTACAGCAACAGTTGCATAACAAACACCAGCATCTGTATTCCTGACGATACTTGCAGGACAGGTTAGTGTCGGAGCCTGGTTATCAGTTACAGTTACAGTGAAGGAGCAGGTACCAACGTTACCAACAGCATCAACAGCCCTGAACGTATTGGTAGTTACACCAACCGGGAACACAGAACCACTTGGAAGACCAGCGATCTGTGCGGTAACGATCGGAGTACTATTCAGTGTAAGCAGGTCGATGATGAAATGGTTAGCAGTGAAACCAAGCGATGCCATAGTGACCGGAGTTGCAACACCGCATGAGGCAGAAGATATATAGCTAGGAGCTGTTTCACCAAGTGCGTTGGCACCAGGATAGAAACCTCCAGTTAATGTTTCTACTTCAACTGCAATTACTGAGTTTCCAGGAACAGTTGGAGGAGTTGCAAAGTTCACAGTATAGAAAACACCCGAAGCCGTATTTACTGTAACAGTTTGCGAAGCAAGCAAGGTACGTGTTGCTCCGGGGAAGGCTCCAGCACTGCTGTAAACACGCACAGTTGCATCTTGGGAAGTACCATTCACCTCAACACCAAATCGAACGCCTTTCAATCTAACCGGGTTGGCCTGTGAAAGTGTATAAGCTCTCCAGAAATGGTTATCACCAGCGTTACAGGCAATACCAGTACCACCAACGATCAGGTTATTATTAGTGCTTTGTGAAAGGTTATTTGGAGTTCCAGGGTCACAATTGTCAACAGCTACAGGATTAGTAAATGTTACGGTTGCACCGCACACACCCGGATCTGTGTTCCTGCTGATGTTGGCCGGACAGTTCACTACCGGAGGCACGTTATCAACCACGGTAACAGTGAAGGAGCAAGAAGCACCTGCAGCTGTAGTGGCAGTAACAGTTGTTGTACCAACAGGGAAGAAGGATCCGTTAGCTGGAGAATAAGTAACAGCTCCGCAAGGACCAGTTGTTACGGCCGCGGGGAAGGTTACATTTGCTCCGCAAACGCCTGCAGCAGAGTTAGTGGTAATATTGGCCGGGCATGTAATAGTACATACAGCACCCGTACTACAACATACGCTTTGTACAAGGCTTATATCATCAATTCTCCAACCGGTATTGCCAAAGCTATTGTCTGAACCCATGCGGAATTTAAGTCTGCATGGCTGACCAGCTGCAGCAGGAGGAAGGTTAACAGTCACTAATTGGAAACTACCACTGGTACCCGTCCATGCCTGGCGTCCACCAAGAGGGTTGCCAAAAGACGAACTGATAGTACCGGTGTAGCCGCCTGTGGCAAAACTACCACCGGCTGCTACGATATCCTGGTAAGCGCCACCATTGATGGATATTTCAAGAACACCACCATCAAATGTGCTTTCCAGGTCGTAATTATTCTGGAAGGTAAGTTTAGCACCTGCACCCGGGGTAAACAGGGCGCTTGTTAATTGTTTATCTGCTATTGCTGAAGGGTTATCTACAAAAGCAGCATTTGGAGCTGACACCACCGGAGGAGCAGGAGTACCTGCATTAGAAGTTACCCAGAGTGGCGCACTACCAGAAACGTTAGTAGCTGTCCAACCTGCTGGAAGTGCAGGAGCAACAACTGCGTCAAAATTCTCAATATTTGTCGTTACCAGCGCACCCAACTGATAGTTGGTGCTAAATGGTCCATAAGGAGTCGCACCATCAGCAACAGCTAATGTAGCAACAACTGTCTGACCACATAAAGATGCGTTGGTAAAGGTGAAGTTTCTGCAAACTGTTGCACCAGGGGCAATTGCACCATAGTTCTGAGGACCACTTGGAGTTACAACACCACCTGTAGCGTTCAGCGTACCGACCACATTGGTTGTAGCAACAGCACCAGTATTCTGTAAACAGAAGCTAACAGTTACAGTCTCACCCGGATCGATCACACCATTTGCAGGAGCACAACTTTCTGATGTTATGTTAGCGCTTGCAAGTACTACGTTAGGAGCAGGAGCGCAACCACCAGTAAGTGTGAAATTGGCTATACGGGTCAACTGGGCACCATACTGTGAGGTACTCCAGAAAGAGCCGTTATTAGGCCAGTCCTGAACGGTTGTATTATAATCTCCCCATCTTGCGTTCGTATGAGCAGATGCACCATTTATAATTGTTTGTTCTGCCAGGGTCATCTGACCAAGAGGGTCAGTGGCATTTCTACCGGTATAGCGGATAGAAGGGAATGAAGTGGTTCCGGACAGATCGTACATAAGTGCGATATTACCGCAACCATCCATTGAAATGCCTGGCATGAAACGGCTGTTACCGTCAGATCCTGTGATCGTTCCCTGCTGGTAAACTGTCCAGTTAGAAGCTACTCTTCTCAGTTCATACCAGCGAACGGCAGCTAATGCTCCGTTCCCTACGGTATGACCTGCAACGATCGATTCAGTTCCGCCATTATTACGGTAATTCAATTTGAACATCATCCTGTATGACAATGTTTGAATCGTAGTACCAGAACCCTGTTGGGCAACAGCTGCAGGCGGTGTTGAATAAGCCGCAACTGTCAATGGGATCATTGGACCAACCACAGAAGCACCAGGGTTAGCAAAATTCGGTGTGAATTCAAATATGTTCACCGTACTTGGAGGTGAAGGAACCAGGAACAATCCGTTCTGGCTGGATGGAGTAGTACCTTCCAAACCAACAGATCCCATATAATAAAACATATTACTTGGGTCCGTTAAACGGGTCCTGATCATGGTAACAGAAGGAACACCTGCCAGCATGTTGGTCCTGTCAAAAGCATAAACAGAAGAACCTATATAAGAACCGGCGTTCGTAAAGTCATTTGAATAAGCATAATATGCATTATGCCAAACAGAAAACTTAGGATAGTCAATAAAGAATGAATTATCTACATACTGATAGATATACCAGGCACCTAAGGGATTGCCTGTTTGGGAAATGGCCATATTCAGCGTATGGATAGGAGTTGAATTTGGTCCAAACTCTGCAAGCATCCACCTGTCTGCTAATTGATCATACAAAACAACCGGGTCACCAAATCCTGGAAAACCAGTCACAGATGAAAGAATGGTTCCGGGTTGAACTACAACACCACTTTTGTTCCAAATTGTAAACTGTGTACCATTGGCATTGTTTACAGTTTGAATGATATGGTTAGGACCTACTGCAATGTTATTATCAGTTGGAGAAAGTCCCGGAGAAGTTTGTCCATTGAAATTTACACCAAGAGTAGTACCTGGCGTATTTGGAAATAGTTGATTTGGGTTCTGGATCGCACCAGTCTTTACCCCTCTTGAAGCTCTGCGAGCTTGTTCCCCTAACTTTTCTTCTGCTCTTTCCATCATTTCCTCACTCAAACCGATCTTTCCTTCGGCGTCGCGAGTTTTAACGAATGGCTTGCCGTACATACTGTTACGATCAATGTCGGCTAAGGCGGGTGTAACTCTCACCAATTTTCCGGTTACGGAAGTAAACGACCGCTGCTGCTGAGCAGAAACAGTTGTACCCGTACAGAGAATTAATAAGAACCCAAGAATGAAAAAGGGAGTAAAACTTCTTTTCATAAAGAGTTGTTTTGGTTATTTTACAGTAATTAGCGAAACTGGCATATTATACCTGTTAAGCAATAAAAATAGTCATCCTTCCATAATTAAAAAAACTTTTCTTTAACAACCCGCATTTACTGTCATTTGTCCGTTTTGGGCCGGGTCCATCCATCCTTCAAACTTACTGTCTTGTTGAATATCAAGGTTTCAGGAGTGGCAGAGCTATCCAGCACAAAATATCCGTTTCGAATGAACTGAAAACGGTCATGGTGGCCTGCCGAAGCCAGGGAAGGCTCCGCAAATGCGCCTTCTACAGTTACCAAACTGGCTGGATTCAGGTATTCCTTGAAATCACCTTCTTCATCGGTTGGGTCTTCAACCCTGAAAAGCCGGTCATAAAGTCTTACCTCAGCCTTAATGGCATGCCTGGCGCTAACCCAATGAAGGGTCCCTTTTACGTTTATTCCACTGGTATCGTGGCCACTACGGCTTTCGGGTATATAAACGCATCTTAATTCGCGAATGCTGCCATCAGGGTTTTTGACCACCTCCTCGCAGCGGATGATATAGGCGCTTTTTAACCTCACCATCTGGCCAGGAGCCAGTCTGAAATATTTTTTGGGAGGTTCTTCCATAAAATCTTCCTGCTCAATATATAATTCAGCAGAAAATGGGATCTCACGGTTGCCTGCAGAAACATCCTCTGGATTATTATCCATGGTCAGCATCTCCTCCCCTTGCTCATAATTGGTGATCACCAGTTTCAGTGGATTCAGTACCACCATCCTTCGAAGCGCTATCCTGTTCAGGTGCTCCCTTACACAAAACTCAAGCAGCCCTACATCCACCAGGTTATCTCTTTTCGCAATGCCAATACGTTCGCAAAACTCCCGGATACTTTCGGGGGTATACCCTCTTCTCCTCAATCCGCTCACAGTTGGCATCCGCGGATCATCCCAACCTGTAACATGACCTTCATTGACCAGCTGCAATAATTTTCTTTTACTGGTAACGGTATAATTGATGTTCCTTCTGGCAAATTCATATTGATGGGAAGGATAGATCCCCAGTTTTTCTATAAGCCAGTCGTACAATTCCCTGTGTGGGACAAATTCCATGGTACAGATGGAATGAGTGATCTCCTCAATGGAATCACTCTGGCCATGAGCGAAATCGTACATGGGATAAATGCACCATTTATCACCGGTACGGTGATGATGCGCCCTTTTGATACGATACAGGATAGGGTCACGCATCAGCATGTTGATATGGGCCATATCGATCTTTGCCCTTAGCGTGCGACTGCCATCTGGGAATTCACCGTTCTTCATTCGAAGGAAAAGATCGCGGTTCTCATCAATGGTCCTGTCACGGAAGGGACTGTTCCTGCCTGGCTCTGTAGGACTGCCTTTCATCGAGGCGATCTCCTCTGAACTGGATTCGTCAACATAGGCCAGACCTTTATCAATGAGTTTTAGGGCAAATTCAAAAAGCTGGTCAAAATAGTCGCTGGCATAACGCTCGTGCTTCCATTCAAATCCAAGCCAGCGTACATCCGCCTTGATGCTATCCACATATTCCGTGTCTTCAGTATCAGGGTTGGTATCATCAAACCGAAGGTTAGTATACCCCGGATATTTTTTAGTGAGCCCGAAATTGAGACAGATACTGCTGGCATGTCCAATATGCAGGTATCCATTAGGCTCTGGCGGAAATCTGGTAACAATAGAGGTATAACGACCTTCCTTCAGATGTTCTTCTATGATCTCTTCCAGGAAATTCAGGCTCTTCTCTTCACTCATGGGATGCTTTATTGAAGCGCAAATTTAAATCTTATTGACGACTTGCGGCAGTAAATACCATCAAAGCATTTATATTGAATAAAATTTTGGCTATGAAACCTGCTCCAATTATTTATCTGTTGATTTCACTGTTTATTTTTTGCAGTTCCCTGTCTGCCCAGGATGAAAAAAAACCTGCAATGAATATCCGGGAATACTGGTTCGTACTCCTGGCAAAGGGGGAAAAAAGAAACCAGGATTCTGCCACGGCAGCATCCATACAAAAAGGCCATATGGACAATATGGAAAGATTATATTCTGAGGGAAAGTTAAAAGTGGCAGGCCCTTTTGGAAAAAATGATAACGGCTGGCAGGGAATTTTCATCTTTGATTGCACCAGTAAAGAGGAAGTTGAATCACTGCTTAAGACGGACCCTGCCATTGCAGCCGGAAGATTGAATTATACTATCAGTTCATGGTGGACAGAACCCACGGGCAATTTCAAACCGGGTAAACCTCAGAAAGCGAACTGAGACAGGTAACCATTCATTTCCTGCTGATAAAGGCTGGATTGTTTTCGAGCTGCTTCCGCAAAATCTGATCCACCGGAGGCGAATAGGATAGCCCTGGAAGCATTAACCAGTATTCCTCCATCCCTGTTCATGGCTTTGGCGGAGATCTCTTCAAGACTCCCTCCCTGCGCACCCACTCCGGGTACCAGCAGGAAATGATCAGGGATCAGATTTCGAATATGAGTGAATTCACTGGCCTGGGTTGCACCGACTACAAACATCAGGTTATCGGTATTACCCCATTGCGATACTTTATTCAACACTTTTTCATACAGTCTTTGCTCACCCATCCACTGCAATTCAAAATCGGCGGCCCCTTTATTGGAGGTTAGCCCCAGCACGATGGCCCATTTGCCTTCCTGTTTTAGAAACGGACTTACACTATCCTCTCCCATATAGGGAGCCACAGTAACGGCATCAAACGGAAGTGTTTCAAAAAATGCTTTTGCATACTGGGCGGAAGTATTTCCAATATCCCCTCTTTTGGCGTCCGCGATCCGGAAATGATCTTCGCCAATATATTCAACCGTACGTTGCATGGCATCCCAGCCTTTTACTCCCTGGGATTCATAAAACGCTGTGTTTATCTTGTAGCTTACACATAGATCCCGCGTGGCATCGATGATCATCTTATTAAAAAAGAAAATGGGGTCAGGCTGTTTTTGAACCGAAGCCGGAAGTTTTTCTAATTCACTATCCAGTCCAATGCAGAGGTAAGATCGTTTTGTTTTGATCTGTGTGATCAGTTGTTCCCGGGTCAAAATAAATGTTTTGGCAAAAGTAAAGGATCAGACCTTAGCAATAATGCGCTGCAGAAAAGCTTCATTGTCCCAATCGGCTCCATTCATCACTTCATCCATAAAAGGCTGCATCACCAGGTCCTGGCTTTTTCCCCGGCTTAGTGCTTCGCTGTAACGGATGCCCGGACTAAATGTAACCTGGCTGTAAGCGGGTATCCATTTTTCAGGATATAGCAGATGCAATTTTGCTTCTATCCTTTTTTGCTGCAGAAATCTTTTATCTGCCACCTTATCACGCATCTCCACAAAATTATTCAGGGCAAGTTCTGCAATGGCATCGCCATCCGGCTTTCGCAGAGCCTGGTATTCGGATAATATAGCTCCCCAATCATGATCGTATTTTCCGATCAAAGCATCCAACACTGCGCAGTCTTCAAAGCCGCAATTCATCCCCTGCCCGAAAAATGGAACAATGGCATGGGCCGCATCACCTATCAATGCAAATTGATCTTCCCTTATCCAGGGATAACACCGAACAGTTACCAGCGATGAAGTTGGATTATGGAAAAATTCATCTCCCAGATCAGGCATCAACGAATACGCATCTGTAAAATTCTCACGGAAGAATTTATCCAGTTTTTCTTTATTGTCCAGTGATGCAAAAGAAGGCTCGCCTTCAAAAGGGAAAAACAGCGTACAGGTAAAACTTCCATCCACATTGGGAAGCGCGATCAGCATATAATTCCCGCGGGGCCAGATATGCAGCGCATTTTTTTCCATCTGGAAACTTCCATCTGCCGCCGGTGGTATCCGGAGTTCCTTATACCCGAAATCAATATAATACTGGTCATATTGAAATCGGTCGTGCTGCAACTGGTGCTGTAACCTTGCTGCTGAATAAGCCCCATCCGATCCAAATAATAATTCAAAGTTCTCCACGACCTGGTCATTATCGCGATTATCAAATTCTATACATCGCTCCTTCCAGTCAATATGCCGGCAGCTATGATGAAAATGAATATTGGCGCCTTTCGCTTCTGCCAGGTCCATCAGTTTCCTGTTAAGTTCCCCCCTGGAAACAGAATTGATGTACTGTCCCTCTTTACCATAAGCCTGGTAGGCCGAACTGCCGTCTGCATTGTGAATAAACCTTCCATGCATGGGGATACAGATCTTACGGATCTCTTCCATGATACCTACCTCCTCCAGCGCCCGGATCCCGCGATCGCTTAGGGCAAGATTAATAGACCGCCCAGCAGTTATTTCCGTACGTCGCATATCTCCTCTTCGCTCATATACGTTCACCTTATAGCCGCGGCGCCCTAAATAAATAGACAGGAGGGAACCAACCAAACCGGCACCAATGATGGTCACATTTTTTTTCATGATCAGGAATTAAGGATCTCTTTAATGATCGCAGCGAACTGGAATATATCCGTGAAACTATTGTATAAAGGTACAGGGGCCACCCTTATCACATCCGGCTCACGCCAGTCAGCTACCACTGATCTTTTGCTGAGTTCTTCAAATACCTGTTTCCCCTGCCTGAGCATCAGCATAGATACCTGGCAGCCCCGGGCGTTCTCATCTGCGGGAGTAATGATATTCATGCAGGGAGTTTCCAGGCTGGCATTAATATCATCCAATAAATAACGGAGATAGGCCGCCATCATTTTCCTTTTGGTATGAAGCCGCTCCATTCCTGCTTCCTCAAAAATGTCAAGGGACGCTTTATGAACTGCCATAGAAAGTATGGGGGCATTACTTAGTTGCCATCCTTCAGCAGTTGGGATAGGATCAAATTCTTTTCCCATCTGGAACCTGGTCTCTTTATTCTGTCCCCACCATCCTGCAAACCTTGGAAGTTCTTTATTGGCAACATGTTTCTCATGAATGAAAATTCCTGCCACGCCACCTGGTCCGCTATTGAGGTATTTATAGGAACACCAGCAGGCAAAATCCACTTCCTGCTCATGGAGTTTCAATGCTACATTACCCACGGCATGTGCGCAATCAAATCCGGCATAAGCGCCCGCATCGTGGGCAGCTTTGGTAATTGCCTTTATATCGTACAATTGGCCGGTATAATAATTTACTGCGCCAAGCACCACCAGTGCTACTGAATCTGCATATTGGGCAATAGTGGCCACTATATCTTCTGTACGCAAACTGTATTCCCCTTCCCTGGGTTTTATTTCGATCACGGCATCTTCTGCATCCAGTCCATGAAAATGCGCCTGTGATGCAAATGCGTATTGGTCGGAAGGAAAGGCCCTTGCCTCGCAAATGATACGAAACCTTTTTTCTGTAGGGCGATAAAAACTCACCATTAATAAATGAAGGTTCACTGTAAGCGAATTCATTACTACTACTTCCTGGTGTTTTGCCCCCACAAGTTCAGCCAGAGGTGCCGTCAGCATCTCATGATAGGGCTTCCAGGGATGTTTGGCATGAAAATGCCCTTCTACTCCCAGGAGGGCCCAGTCATTTAATTCCTGCTGAACATAAGCCGACGCAGTAACAGGTTGTAATCCCAGTGAATTACCAGTCAAATAAATGGATGTTTTACCATTGATGACAGGTATATGAAATCGTTCCCTGAAGGACCTGAGTTCATCCGCCTTATCTAAACTGGCAGCAAATAAGGCGTCATTCTTCCATTCCATAAATATATTTTTCAATCCAGGGTAGCTATCACCTTTAATTCAATTGAGATGGGTGTAGGTAAACTTTTTACTTCCACCGTGGTTCGGCAGGCCTGAACATTTTTGAAATATTCTCCGTAGATCCTGTTATAAACAGGGAAATCTTTTTTCATGTTTGTAAGGAACACGGTCACATCAACGATCTTATCCCAACTGCTTCCACTGGCCTCCAGCACTGCTTTCACATTGGCAAATACGGAGTGGCACTCCGCTTCAATATCATAATTCAGGATATTTCCCTGCTGGTCTAATTCTAAACCAGGAATGGAATTATCTTTTGCATTTCGGGGACCAATGCCCGAAAGAAATAGTAGTCCGCCTACTTTCCTTGCATGAGGATAAGCGCCCAATGGAGCAGAAGCATTGCCGGTATGAATGATGTTATCCATGCTTATAGATCAATGCAAACATTTTTTGACTCCGTAAAAAACTTAAGCGCTTCCCATCCTCCTTCTTTTCCTACCCCGCTATTCTTGAATCCGCCGAATGGCGTGCGAAGATCCCGAAGCAACCAGCAGTTCACCCAAATGATCCCTGATTCTACCCGGGAAGATAGGCGGTGCGCGCGACTGATATCACTTGTCCAGATAGTAGCTGCAAGGCCATAACTACAGGTATTGGCGAGGAGCAGGGCCTCTTCTTCTGTTTTAAATGATTGAAGGGTCACCACCGGACCGAATATCTCTTCCATATTCGTACGGCAATCGGGGCCCAGCCCTTCAATGATGGTGGGCTGAATAAAAAATCCTTCGGCACATCGGCCTTCCGGTATTACCGGTTCACCGCCGCAAATTATTTTTCCTCCTTCTTTCTTAGCTGTGGTGATGCAGTCAAGGATCTTTCTATAATGCACTTCACTTACAATGGCTCCCTGTTTTGAATCTTCCAGCAGCGGATCACCCGGTATAAGTTTTTTTGTGCGCGCAACAAATTCAGTTTTGAATTTTTCATAAATGCTTTCTTCCACTAATATCCGGCTGCCACATAAACAGATCTCGCCCTGGTTGCTGAAAGAGGACTGCATGGTAGTATCCATCATTTTCTTCCAGTCGCAATCGGCAAAAATGATATTGGGATTTTTCCCTCCAAGTTCCAGCGATAATTTTTTGAATTTAGGTGCCGCAAGCGAGGCGATCCTTTCTCCTGCTCTCGTACTTCCTGTGAAAGAAATGGCTCTTACTTCCTGATGGGTAACGATGGCCTCACCGGCAGAAGGCCCTGTGCCATGCACAATATTCAACACACCAGCAGGTAATCCTGCCTGCTGGCAGATCTTAGATAAAAGGTAAGCGGTCACAGGTGTTACTTCCGATGGCTTTGCGATCACGGTATTACCAGCCGCCAGTGCGGGAGCGATCTTCCAGGTAAATAAATAAAGCGGCAGGTTCCAGGGAGAGATACAGCCAACGATGCCAATAGGCTGACGCAGCGTATAATTCACTGAACGGTCTTCCATCTGGTGGGATTCTGAAGCAAAATGCATGATACCTGTAGCAAAGAACCGGAAATTGGAAGAGGCTCTTGGTATATCCACTTTTTTACTGAGCCAAAAAGGCTTTCCATTGTCTATAGTCTCTGCCAAAGCAAGTACCTCGCTATGTTCATCAATAAGGTCAGCAATGCGGTTCAGGATCTTAAACCGATATTCATTACTGCTTTTACTCCAGGCGGGGAAAGCGGATCTAGCCGCTTTTACTGCCAGTTCTATATCCTCTTTATCAGAATCGGGTATTTCACCATACACCTTACCTGTGGAAGGGTCCACATTGTCAATATAATTTCCTTTTACCGGGGCTATTAAAGTCCCATTGATAAAATTTGACAGATGATATGGGGTACTGAGATCCATTTTTTTATATACTGCCAGTGCGGCCACCATCGACCGGGATACTGGTTCCATTTACATATGAGGCGGCAGGTGAAGCAAGAAAAGCAGCCACCGCAGCTATTTCGGATGCCTCGGCGAACCTTCGCATTGGCACTTCCTCGCGCATATTTTTTTCAACAATGTCCACCAGCGTATTCCCTTTTTTAGCCGTGTTACCGATCAGCGTATTCAATCTTTGTGTGGAGGTAAACCCCGGAAGAATATTATTTACCGTGATCTGGAAACCACCCAGCTCATTGGCCATGGTCTTGGCCCAGCTTGCCACAGCGCCCCGGATCGTGTTACTAACACCCAGGTTTTTAAGGGGGATCTTCACGGAGGTTGAAATGATATTGATGATCCTTCCATAACCGTCTTTTTTCATACCCGGAATAACAGCTTTACTTAGAATATGGTTGCAGACCAGGTGCTGGTTGAACGCGTTAAGAAAATCCAGCTCAGTGGCATCAGTAATAGGTCCGGCAGGAGGTCCACCGGTATTATTGACCAGAATATGTATCGGATGACGGGAGACGAGGTTCTCTACTGCGGCCTTTACCTGTTCCGGCTGACTGAAATCAGCTACTTCCATATCGTGTTGTTGCCGAAGAGAAGTGTCAAGCTCGTGAACTGATAGCTTCAGGGATTCACCGTTCCTTGCCATCAGGGTACAATTAGCGCCAAGCAAAGCCAGTTCCTGCGCAATGGCCAGGCCTATTCCCTGGGTGGACCCACAAACCAGCGCATATTTTCCTTCCAGAGAGAGATTCATGACATCAAACCTAAAGAAAATAGTTGTATTTTTTGGACCTCATTCATCGATTAAAAACCTGATCATGGCAGTACTGGCTCCTTTCAATCTTAAAAAATGGATCGACGAACATCGTGACCTGCTCAAACCTCCGGTGGGCAATCAATGTATATATACTGAAGCGGAGAATTTCATTGTGATGATCGTTGGCGGACCAAATGCGAGAAAAGATTATCATTTCAACGAGACCGAAGAACTCTATTACCAGCTGGAAGGAGATATTGTGGTAAAGATCATTGACCAGGGAGAATTTAAGGATATACCCATCCGCGAAGGCGAGATGTTCCTGCTTCCACCCAAAACACCGCATTCGCCCCAGCGCGGGCCGGGAACGGTTGGGCTGGTGATCGAAAAGAAAAGAGAAACAGAAGATGATGGTTTTCTCTGGTTCTGCGAAAAATGCGGACACAAACTTTATGAAGAAGCGCTTCATGTAGATGATATAGTTAAACAATTGCCGCCTGTGATGAACCGGTTCTGGGAAAATACCTTGCACCGCACTTGTGAAAAATGCGGTTCCGTGATGGAACCACCTATAAAAAAATGAGTTATTAATTAACCTGATCAAACCCAGCTCCCTTGCGAATAGACATTCATACGCATATCATGCCGGAAAAAATGCCGGACTGGACAAAGAAATTTGGTTATGGAGAATTCATTCACCTGGAACACCAGAACTGCCAGGCCTGTATGATGAAAGGCGACCAGGTCTTTCGTGTAGTGGAAAAAAACGCCTATTCAACCACCGAGAGACTTAAAGAAATGGAGGAGACCGATGTTACCATGCAGGTATTGTCAACCATTCCTGTTTTGTTTAATTATTGGGCACGCCCTGCAGATGGATTGGAGACTTCCCGTTTTCTCAATGATCATATCGCTGAAACAGTAAGCAGGGATTCGCAACATTTTATTGGGTTGGGTACGGTTCCATTACAGGATGTGGATATGGCCATTGATGAAATGGAGCGTTGCGTAAAAGAACTGAAGATGCCCGGCATCGAGATCGGCTCTAATATCAATGGAGAAAACCTTTCGGAACAAAAATTCTTTCCATTTTATGAGGCCGCAGAAAAAGCAGGTTGCGCGTTGTTCATCCACCCCTGGCAAATGATGGGAGAAGAACAGATGAGCAAATACTGGTTACCCTGGCTGGTAGGCATGCCTGCAGAAACCTCACGCGCTATCTGTTCCATGATATTTGGCGGGGTGCTGGAAGCATTTCCTAAACTAAGAGTTGCTTTTGCCCATGGTGGCGGATCTTTTCCCTTTACGCTGGGAAGAATTGAACATGGTTTTAAGGTAAGACCGGATCTCACCGCGCTGGATAATCCCATCAATCCGCGTGATTACCTGGGACGTTTCTGGATCGATAGCCTGGTGCATGACAGAAAAGCCCTGCAATACCTGGTAGATCTTTTTGGTGATGAACATATTTGCATGGGAAGTGATTATCCTTTTCCTTTAGGGGAAGCAAAACCGGGAAGGTTAATTGAAAAACTGGACCTTGGTAAGAAATCAACCAGGCGATTATTATACCGCAACGCGCAGGATTGGTTAGGCTTCGACGATAGTCATTTGCCACATTTTGGATAAAAATTATCCTCAAAGATATCTCTGAAGGAATTTATACTTTCTCTGCGATCGTTTCCGATTGAATATTTGCGTTACGCATGGCAATACTTCGTACAACCACCGAAGCGAATTCACGGAATGATTTTTTAGTCACTTCATCATCGCCCATCATTACAGGAATGCCCTCATCCCCGCCTTCGCGAATGCTTTGTACCAATGGTATCTGGCCAAGAAATGGAATATCATATTCATCTGCCAAACGCTTACCACCTTCTTTTCCGAAAATATAATATTTGTTATCGGGCAATTCAGCTGGCACAAAATAGCTCATGTTCTCAACCAGCCCGATAATGGGCACATTCATCTGCGCCTGTCCAAACATGGCAATACCTTTTTTGGCATCCGCGAGGGCCACATCCTGTGGTGTAGTGACGATCACAGCGCCGGTCACCGGTACGGTTTGCAATAAGGTAAGATGTATATCTCCTGTTCCAGGTGGCATATCCACCACCAGGTAATCCAGTTCATCCCAAAAAACATCGGTTACGAATTGCCTGATGGCGGAACTGGCCATTGGGCCTCTCCATACTACCGCATTCTTTTCATCCACCAGTAATCCGATACTTATAAGTTTAATGCCATATCGTTCCAGGGGGGCGATCATGGCCTTTTCATTATCTACTTCGATCATCATTGGCCTTTCCCCTCTTACGCCAAACATGATAGGAACACTGGGGCCATAAATATCCGCATCCATTAAACCCACTTTAGCCCCACCCTGTGAAATAGCCAGGGCCAGGTTGGCAGCCACGGTTGATTTACCCACACCACCTTTTCCACTCACCACCGCAATGATATTTTTAACCCTGGGTAATACAGTACCGGTATCTGTTCGCTTGGTGCTGGTATTAGCCGTGAATTTCACATTAACTACCGCTTCTTTACTGACCAGCAATTTTACCGCATTAATGCAGGCATTTTTGATCATATCCTTTAAAGGGCATGCAGGCGTGGTAAGCACGACCGTAAATGAAACATAATTTCCATCGATCTCAATATCCTGCACCATGTTCAGTGTAACCAGGTCCTTGCCCAGATCGGGTTCCTGTACATTGCTCAGGGCTTCCAGTATTTTCTCTTTGGTGATCATTACAGATACATATTTAGTTGGCCCGGATCTGTTCCTGGGAACCCACCCGGCATGTTAAAGAAATGATATAATGGCAAAGTTAACCATTGCTATGCTGAAATTGGTTTACGAAATCAGCAACTTGTCTTTATTTTTGGCGCAGTGAAGAAAATTCTACTTTATAGTTTTATCGCATTCTTGTTTATAAGCAACAGTGCCAGGGCGCAGTTTGAAACCTCCAGGGATTCCGTAGTTCAGCTTTATGGCATTGTGATGACGGCCGACAGCCTGGTAGGCATTCCTGCTGTAAGTATCACTGTTAAGGGCCAGAACCGGGGTACCATCACCAATGCCTCTGGCGTATTCTCCATTGTGGTTCTAAAAGGAGACGAAGTAGAATTCACCCACGTTACCTACAAACCTAAATCCGTCACTATACCCCGTAACCTGGAAGGAAACCAGTACAGCATGGTCCAATTAATGGTGATCGATACCGTTTACTTGCCTGTTACTATCATCCGGGCCCGACCTACACCGGAACAATTTGCCCGTGATTTTGTGAATGTAAAAGTGCCAGATGATGATATTGAGATCGCCCGCCGAAATACCAGCGCCGCTAACCGAAGGGTTTGGATGCGTACTATTCCTGTGGATGGATCGGAAGCAACAAAATTCCAGTTCAATAAGATCGCCAACCGCGCAGTATACCAGGGCCAGATCCCTCCCATGAATATTTTCAACCCCGCTGCCTGGGGCCAATTCATTGAAGCCTGGAAAAGAGGGGATTTTAAGAATAAATAGGGGAATGGGTCAATGCTTGCCGACTCCCTGAACCCTCAATCCTGAACCGTAAACGGTGTTTAGTTACATTTGCCAAAACATTTTCCTTTATGAGTATTTCCAAGACAACAGCTGTATCGGTTATTGGAGCAGGCACCATGGGTAATGGTATTGCACATGTTTTTGCGCAGAATGGTTTTAAAGTGACATTGGTTGATATTTCGATGGCTCAGCTGGACCGGGCGCTGATAACTATTAGCAAGAACCTTGACCGCCAAGTGTCCAAAGGAAGTTTGACGGAAGAACAGAAAAAACAGACCCTGGCAAATATCAGTACCAACACAAGCCTGATCGACGGCGTAAAAAACGCTGAACTGGTGGTGGAAGCAGCTACAGAAAATATAGGTCTTAAATTAAAGATCTTCGAAGATCTTGATAATTACGCGCCGAAATCGGCCATACTGGCTACAAATACATCTTCCATCTCTGTAACAAAAATTGCTGCAGCCACGAACAGGCCTTCAAAAGTGATCGGAATGCATTTTATGAATCCTGTTCCGGTGATGAAGCTGGTAGAGATCATCAACGGCTATGCAACCGACGCTGAGGTTACCTCACAGATCGTACAACTGAGCCGCGACCTTGGAAAGATCCCCTGTGTAGTGAATGATTATCCGGGCTTCATCGCTAACCGGATACTGATGCCCATGATCAACGAAGCGATCTGTAGTCTTTATGAATCTGTAGCCGGAGTGGAAGAGATCGATACCGTGATGAAACTGGGGATGGCCCATCCGATGGGACCTTTACAACTGGCTGATTTTATCGGCCTGGATGTATGCCTGTCCATTCTTCATGTATTGCATGATGGATTTGGCAATCCAAAATATGCGCCCTGTCCTTTGCTGGTAAATATGGTTACTGCCGGTAAACTGGGAGTGAAATCAGGGGAAGGTTTTTATACTTATACAGCCGGGTCAAAGGACCTGGTGGTAAGCCCGCGTTTTAAATAATAGATCCAAATCATACCCATGCGTATTCTATCGCTTCCATTGCTGCTGGTATTATTGATCGCCTGCAACCTGTCGCCAAATAAAAAAGAGGCCCCAACTGCAAAACCTGTACAACTTGACCGCCCGCTTTATAAAATGAGTTATGCCGGTGACTGGTCGGTGGATTCTTCGGATAAGGATTTTGACTGGGATAGTTATTTTACACTGGACACCAGATCCGGCAGCGGATTCATCAGCGTTTTTGTTTTTAATACCGGTATAGATGCAAAAGACGCGGTTGACCAGCAGATCAAAGCGCACCTGGAAAAGACCATGAAAGACGGAAAGGTGACCCATTTTGATAAATGGGGTTCCTACAAAGGAGAGGGCGCAAATATCCAGGGTAAACTAATGGGAAGTTTTAAAGGAAACATAAACATATTCAGTTACAGCACGGATAGTACCGGCTTCATTGCCGTTTACCAGTTGATGGATAGTGAAGCGGAAAAGGATAAGCCCGGGGTAGATCTTATCAAATCGAGTTTTCACCTGAAATGATTGCCCGGACCATTCGCTGTTTACCCTGCAGGTCAGTTTTCAAAATAGTATCATAACCGTAAAAGGTAAAAAGCTCGCTAACTCCTGCTGAAAGGTTCTCGTGTATCTCCGCAAAGATCTGTCCGCCTTTTTTCAATTTCTCTTTTCCGAATTCCGCGAGAGCACGATAAAATACCAGGGCGTCTTCATCGGGAACAAATAGCGCCATGGCTGGTTCAAATTCGCGAACATGTTTTTCAAGCGATGCTTGTTCCATTTTGGGTATATATGGAGGGTTACTGACCAACAGATCCACCACAGGCAATTTTTTCCATTGGGAACGATCCAAAAAATCCATTTCTAAAAATTCCAAAGATGTACCAAGGGCCCGGGCATTTATTTCAGCCACTTCCAATGCCGCTGCACTGGCATCAATGGTATATACTTTGGCCTTACGCAGCCTTCTTTTTAATGAGATGGGTATGCAACCGCTGCCTGTTCCCACTTCCAGTATGGTCAGTTCATCCAGAGGAAATTTACAATTGGAAATGACCCACTCTACCAGTTCTTCCGTTTCAGGTCTTGGTATCAGCACACGCTGATCCACAAAAAAACGACAGCCCATGAACCAGGACTCATTCAATACATACTGAACGGGTTCGTGTTTCATCAATCGGGTCGTAATTTTTTCCAACGATTCAAGATGCTCGTTCTCCATTGGCAGGGGCTTCAGGGCCATTCGCGCCGCACGTTTTTTCCCGGACAAAAATTCCATCACCCAGTCACTGATGGCTTCTGCCTCCGGCCGGCTATAAAGTTCCAGTAACTTAACCGAAAGATCTTTTTCCAATTCGATCCAATTCATACACACAAACATAGTTCATTCAATTTTCACTGTTCATCATCAGGCCACTCTCCCCAATACTTACCTTTGCGCCATGCAATACTTCCCTGCATATATGTGGCGTTGCCTGGAGCTGGCAAAAAAAGGAAGAGGTAAGGTGGAGCCCAATCCTATGGTGGGAGCGCTGTTATTGCACCAGGATAAAGTGATAGGCGAAGGATTCCATGAAGCCTATGGCCTGGCACATGCGGAAGTAAATGCCATCAATGACGCGATCAGCTATGGCCGGCAGGACCTGCTGAAAGATGCTACACTCTATGTAACACTGGAGCCCTGCTCCCATTATGGTAAAACTGCCCCCTGCGCAGACCTCATCATTCAGAAAAAAATACCCCATGTAGTGATCGGTTGCCTTGACCCCAATCCTGAAGTAAATGGGAATGGGGTAAAGAAATTAAAGGAGGCCGGTATTGAAGTAACCATCATTCATGACCAAGCAATAAAAGATGCAGCGGAAAAACTGATCCTTCCATTTACTCGGCCCTTGCTTGATCACCGTCCTTATATCATTTTAAAATGGGCGGAAACAGCCGATGGTTATATGGGATCTGGTACGCATGAAAGGTTAAGGATCAGTAATGCTTTCAGCGATCGACTGGTACACAAATGGCGGAGTGAAACAACCGGTATTCTTATTGGGAAAAATACCGCACTGCTCGATGACCCCTTACTGAACAACAGGCTTTGGCCCGGCCCCTCACCTGTAAGAATGGTGATAGATAAAGAGCTGGAACTGCCGTCAAGCCTAAAATTATTTAAGGCTGGAACGCCCCTGGTGATCTTTAATTACCATAAAAACCAGCAACTGGATCAGGTAAATTATGTGCAACTGAAAAGGGATATTCCATTGCTGAAACAATTGCCAGGTCAATTGTATGCACTTAAAATATATTCGCTGATGGTGGAAGGAGGGCCTGCCCTGTTACGATCATTTATCAATGAAGCATTATGGGATGAGATACGTGTGATTAAGAGCGGTCAGCTTTCCCGGCAAGGACTGAGTTCGCCTGAAATAATAAAGGCCAGTTTATTCAAAAACGAAAACCTGCTAGGTGACCAGGTCAGTTATTATTATCCGCAGCCATGAAATTTACTTACTTCAGCATAGTGGAAGCCTGCCAGTCGGAATTCCGGGACAGGGGAAGTCGTTTCATAGCTTTTGCTTTTCCGATCAATAATAAACAACAATTCAAGGATATACTGGCCACACTTAAAAAAGAACATCCAAAAGCAGTACATCATTGCTTTGCCTATCGAATTGGCAATAGTGGAGATCAATTTCGTTCCAGTGATGACGGGGAACCTTCAGGTACAGCAGGTAAACCCATACTTGGGCAGATCGACAGCAGGCAACTCACGGATATCCTGGTGGTGGTGGTCAGATATTTTGGAGGCACCCTGCTTGGGGTACCAGGTTTGATCAATGCCTATAAAACGGCCAGTGCACAGGCATTGGACAAAGCATTAATTATTGAAAAGCCGGTAATGATCCAATACAAACTTGAATTCGATTATACCATTATGAATGAGGTGATGCGGGTGATAAAACAATTCCATTGCCAGGTAAAAGAACAGGAACTGCAATTGTTCTGCCGGATGAAACTGGAGCTGCCATTAAAAACGCTGGAAGAATGCCTGACTGCTTTCAGGGAGATCCATACCCTGCAACTCGAATTTTTTCAGGAAGCAAATTAGATCATTGTTCAATGCGTGCCACTACTTTAGCTGAATCCCTTTTAGCGATCTTCATTACACGGAAAACCTCACCATAAAAAGCGCTGGTATCGGCATTGATCACCACCACCGGTGTATCGCGGAGCGCGCGGTATTTACGGATCTCGCGGGAAAGCAGTGAATCAAACATGGATGCTTCAACCCTTGTGCTGCCAATAGAATACTGCTGGTTCTTATCAATGGAAACCATAATATCCTGTTTGGCCTTTGTATCCTTGGTTGCCTTAGGCAATCCCACTTTTACTACATTGGGGTTAGCCAGGGTAGCTACGATAAGGAAGAACATCAACAGAATGAAAAGTATGTCATTCAATGAGTCGGTAAAAACCTCGGAGGCCTCGCCTTTATGTTTTTTTCTGAATTTCATTCGGTGGATTTAGCGGGTAGGTTCCTGTAAAATATCGAGGAAATCAGCAGATGCGGCTTCCATTTTATTAGATGTCTTATCGATCTGTGTATTAAGATAACTATAGGCCAGGTAGGCACCCAGTCCGATCACCAGCCCGGTAATGGACGTGATCAGTTTAGTATAGATACCACCGGCAATGGTTCCCACTTCAAATTCATTGGTGCTGTTGATACGGGAAAACAACTGCATCAGTCCCACCAGCGTACCCACAAACCCGAAAATAGGCGCAGCCTTGGATACCACTGATAATATGCCCATGTTCTTCTCCAGCTTATACATTTCGAGCTGACCCACATTGTCCATGCTTTTTTCAATACTGTCCAGTGGCTTTCCGATACGCTGAATGCCTTTATCAATTATCCGTGCAACGGGATTATTGGTATTCTTGGCAAAATTGCGGGCGGCCGTAATATTGCCGCTCATGATATTATCGCGGATAATGTTCATGAAATTGTTGTCGATCTTTGCCGCATTGTTTATAGCGATCGTTCTTTCGGCAAATACATAGACTGCCAGGAGCATCATGATGGCCAGCGGGATCATGATCCAGCCTCCCATCTTCAACAATTCAAAAAAACTGAGGTGACCATCCTGGTTGGAGTCACCGGCTGCAAACTGCGTAATTTTCTGTACGGTATCTGTGGCAATCTGTAAAAGGTCCATCATAGATCTTTATGTTTGGCGGTAAAATTACTAATGGTTGTAGAACAATGGATAGTAGAACGAGAAAAATAATGCCACGTTGTACGTGGCATATTAATTTTTAATTTATTTAACGACTTGAGTCTCCTAATTACTCTTCTGCCCTGCCTGCTTAACCATCAGCGCCTGGATCTGTTTCATGGTCATTTCCATTCCATCCGGACTTCCATCCAGGAAGATCACATTTCCTTTTCCATATTCAGCGAAATTCTTGATGGCTTCTGTCCACATGCTGAAAAGGATCACATTCGTATCCAGGTTGGCCTGTTTCATTTGCTCAGCAGCTTCCGTCATACCTTTTGCCACCTCCTGGCGGAAAAGCGCTACACCCTGTCCTCTTAACCTGGCTGCTTCTTTCTCTGCTTCTGCCGATATCTTGATGGCATTACCTTCTGCTTCTGCTGCCTTGGTCTTTGTGATCAATAAAGCCTGGCCCTCATTTTCGGCAGCGGCCTTAAGGTTATTAGAGGCCACCACCCTGCTCATGGAATCAAGGATCAGTTTATCAAAAGTGATATCGTTGATCTGAAGGTCCTGGAGATGGTAACCCCAGGTCTCCAGCTGCTGGTCTATCTCAAACTTCACATATTCCACTATTTCCTTTCGCAGGGCAAGGATCTCTGCCTGCTTTTTGGTGGCAACAAAAGAACGGATATTTCCTTCAATGGTACGGATCAGGGCCTGCATCAGGTCCTTATCCGCAAAGAATTTAAAGGCTACTTTCTTTATTGTTTCTTCATCCGCATTCTGCACAGAATAAAGCAGCATGCTTTTGAAGTATACATTGGCCTGGTCGGAAGTAACGGCCTGAAACTCCAGTTCCACACTGCGGTTTTGAATAGATACTTTTTTATAGACCGATTCCAGGATCGGAACTTTCATATTCAACCCTGGTCGGGCTACCCGGCGATATTTTCCAAACATGGTTATTACACCAATATAACCCTGGTTAATACTGAAAAGAGAACCAAAAAATATGATCGCGGCTATGATCACCCACCAGTATTGCGTAAGCCAGACAGAAAGGTCCATGATTATTTGTTTTATTATACAATGTACGAAGTTCCTGTTACTTCTGGTCTTCTTCAGCTATACAAAGCAGGTGCGCCATGGTCTCCACTGCCTTATTCATATCCTGTACGCTGATATGCTCCAGTTTAGAATGAATGCCCTGCTCGCCTGCAAAAAGATTCGGGCAGGGAAGTCCCATAAAGGAAAGCCGGCTACCGTCTGTGCCACCTCTTATACTTTCCATTTTTAAATTCAATCCAGCCCTTTCTATGGCCAGCCTGGCATATTCCACTATATGGGGATGCTGATCCAGGACCTCCTTCATATTGCGGTATTGTTCGGTCACATGAAATTCAAAGGAGGCTTTAGGATAGGTCCTGATCCTCTCTTCAATCTGGGTACGCAGGTAATCTTCTTTTTTCTTCAGGCCCTCGGTATCAAAATCACGAATGATGAATTCAATGCTGCATTTTTCCGCAATTCCTTCCACCCTGACGGGGTGGATAAAACCTCTTTTACCATCGGTAGATTCAGGCGAAAGCCGGTCCTTTGGAAGGAAAGCTAGAATCTCCCCGGCTATTTTCATCGCATTGATCATTTTACCTTTTGCATATCCGGGGTGAGCGATCACACCATGAATCACTACCGTTACCCCATCAGCGCTGAACGTCTCATCTTCAAGGGAGCCTGCATCACCCCCATCCAGGGTAAATCCAAAATCGGCCCCCAGTTTTTTGAGGTCCACTTTTGCGGTCCCTTTTCCCACTTCTTCATCCGGGGTGAAAAGTATTTTTACTTCCCCATGGGGGATCTCGGGGTGAGTGACCAAAAAATTGGCCAGGTCCATGATCTCTGCCACGCCGGCTTTATCATCAGAACCCAGCAATGTTTTGCCACTTGCTGTGATAATATCATTTCCAAGTTGCGTTTCCAGGTAGGGATACTCACTCATACGGAGAACCTGGCTGCTGTCATCCGGCAAAACGATGTCCTGTCCCTGGTAATTTCGATGAAGAATGGGCTTTACATCGGTGCCGCTGCAATCCGGAGCAGTATCCACATGTGCGCAGAAACAGATCACCGGTGTTTTCTTTTTAGTGGTTGCCGGAATGGTGGCATATACATAGCCCCATTCATCCATATGGGCATCGGCAAGGCCCATTTCTTTTAATTCTTTTGCCAGTATTGCGGAAAGGTCTTTTTGCTTTTCGGTAGTGGGGAAACTGTTCGATTGCGGATCACTTTGGGTATCGATCTGCACATATCTCATAAATCTCTCTGCCGCTGTAAAATTGTAATTATCAAACATAAACGGAAATTTGGGGTATCGAATATACGATTAAACGGCAGTGGTTTTTGTTAAAACAAATAAAGTTTCTACCTTATATGCCTAAACAAAACTAACATCATGAAAAAATGGTTGATCGGCTCCCTGGTCGGAGCTATCCTTGTTTTCGGTTGGCAGGCCCTCTCGCATACCGTTCTTGGATTACACAACAATGACATGAAGTACAGTTCCGCACAAACGGAAATACTTGCTAATCTGAGTGCCAATCTGAAAGAGGATGGTGCTTATATGATACCCAATGCCAGCGACCCCGCAGAAATGCAAAAAGTAATGGAAGCAAATGCAGGCAAACCATGGGCCACAATAGTTTACCATAGTTCCCTATCAAATGACATGGCCATGCCCATGATCAGGGGATTCCTGGTCACGATTTTCCTCGTGGTGGTACTGATCTATCTTCTTACCCGTGGCGGGGCACCCGCCAGTGTTCGTATCATTGGCGGTTCTGTTGCTCTGGGGCTCGCTTACTGGTTACAGGGACCTTATACCGGCCATATCTGGTACCAGTTGCCCTGGCATATGATCAAGGCAGACCTGATCGATTCACTGGCTGCATGGACATTATGCGGCATCTGGCTGAGCTGGTGGCTTCCAAAGCAGCCAAAGCGTTCTTCCTCTTTTATCTGAAATAAGAAATAAAATCAAAAGCCCATAGTGAATCACTATGGGCTTTTTTATAGAATGATTTATTTGATTTTTCGATCAGGGCATGATGATCAGTGGTGTACCACCAGTGATCTCCATCAATTCAAGATCAAATATAAGGTCTTTGCCAGCCAGCGGATGGTTGGCATCCAGCATCACTGAATCTTCCAGGATCTCTACAATAGTTACCTGGAACTGGTGTCCCTGCCCGTCGCTCATCATCAGTGGCAAGCCTAATTCGATCTCCATATCCTCCGGGAATTTATCTTTGGTCACCTGTATCACCATTTCCGGGTTACGCGCCCCATATGCTTCAAGAAAAGGGATGTTGATGGTTTTCTTTTCGCCTGGCTCCATGCCGGTAACGCCATCATCAAATCCTTTTATAACGTGGCCGCTGCCCACTTCAAATTCAAGGGGATCTCGTCCTTCTGAACTGTCGAATGTTTCTCCTGATGTAAGTTTTCCGTGATAATGCACTTTCACTTTATCACCTTTTTTTACCTGTGCCATAATAGTTGTTTAAATGAACGGCAAAGTTAGTCCAAATGAAGGAAATGGCAGGACAGTGCTACAAATAATGCCATTAACTTTGCCCCATGAATTCACCTCGTATCATCTTTATGGGCACACCGGAGTTCGCCGTGGCTTCTCTTGAGGCCCTGGTTGATGCGGGCTATGATATTGTGGCCGTAGTGACCGCCCCGGATAAGCCTGCAGGCCGGGGTATGAAACTAACGGAGAGTGCAGTAAAAAAATATGCGGTAGGAAAAGGGTTGAAATTGCTTCAACCGGTAAAACTTAAGGACCTGGGGTTTTTAGACGAACTCCGCGAATTAAAAGCGGATCTGCAGATCGTGGTAGCATTCCGAATGCTTCCGGAAATGGTATGGAATATGCCCGCTTTAGGAACCATCAACCTGCATGGTTCCTTACTGCCCCAGTATCGCGGTGCCGCCCCTATCAACTGGGCCATAATCAATGGCGAAAAAGTGACCGGGGTCACCACCTTCCGGCTCAAACAGGAGATCGATACCGGGGATATTTTAATGCAGGAATCATTTGCTATTGGCGAAAATGAGACCGCCGGGGAAGTACATGATCGCATGATGAAGATCGGTGCCCGGTTATTGGTAGCCTCCGTAAAAGGAATGCTGGATGGATCACTGATCCCTTTACCACAGGAAAAATTGGTAGGAAGCCAGCACCATCCGGGTACAATCATACGGCATGCCCCAAAAATAACTACAGAGACCTGCCGTATTAACTGGAGCCAGACCATTGAGCAGGTGCATGACCTGGTAAGGGGATTAAGCCCCTTCCCCGGAGCATTTACAACGCTCAACGAGAAAATGCTGAAAGTTTACCGCACTAAAAAAGAATCGATCTTCCCAAGCCATACAGAAGGCGACCTGACCACAGATGGAAAAACTTTTTTGAAATATGCCTGCAATAACGGCTATATCCATTTATTGGAAATACAAATGGAAGGGAAAAAGAAAATGGAGATCACAGAATTCCTGAGGGGATATCGATTCAATAATGAACCTTCAGAATGAATTTATCTTCATCGGCAAGTCCAAGTGCCGAGGCCGCCGCATTGGAGATCCTGATATTGAATCCATCATTTAACCGGATGCCACTCATTTCACCCAATACTTTTGCATAGATGGTACGATTGTTTGCCGGGTTTACAAGTTTAACAATGGTACCTGGATTTACACCATCCATTAGCAGGTAATATTTTGCATCCTGCCAGCCACTGGAAGTTTTAAAAATACCGCAGGTAAGTGTCTCCTCCCTTTTTACCGGTTCGGTCTTAACCTGTTGATCAAAGGATGCGAAAAAATATCCCGGCTGGTAATTATTATCCACCGGCTTTTTTTCTTCCACCACGGTCTTCACTTCAAATTCTTTCTCGGTTTTTTTCTCATCTGCTTTTTTCTCTTCTGCTACCAGTTCTTTTTTCTCCTCTTTCACTGCTTCTTTGTCTTTTTTCTCTTCTTCCTTGGCCACCGCTTTTTCTTCCTTCCCTGTAAATGTCTTTGCGGTGAATTCAGGACTCAGTAATAATCCTACTATAAGTTTCTGGCCTTTTTTCAAAGAACCATCATTCCAGCTTTTTAATTTAACAACAGATACATTGAAAGACCGGGAAATACTGGCCCAGTCATCTTTATCTGTAACCTTATAAAATAAGGGAGTGCCTTTTATGGCCTGCTGTGAAAAATTAGTATCGCTTAGCGGGATGCGGATGGTCTTGTCAAGAAACAACCCCTTATTATAATCCAGTTTATTATAAGTAGCCAGGTGCCTTGGATGAACATTGTATAATCTTCCTACCGAGAAAAAGCTTTCTTTGGCCACCACTTTATGTTCCAGGAAAAATTCCTTACCTGATCTTTTCAGGTATAGATCGGCTTTCTGCGCCAGTACAGGCAGGGCCAGAATGGTAAGAAACAGGAAAAGGAACGATCTTCTCATAAATTAAGGTTGGGCTACAAAGATGAAGAAATTTTCCGGACTACAGTTCCTTTCGAATGCGAAGGGGGCCGGGGTAATAATTATTGATCCTGTTCTTCAACACATTCATCCATCCCAGTGAATGTCCTTCAAAACTGGCCAGTTTCCACCCGGTTTGGCCAGTTTCGATCACCAGGTCTTTTCGCTGCAGGTAACGTATAGCCATCTCCCTGTCAAGTTCAATTTTTTCTACACCCGGTGATATTATTTTGCTCATGGCAAGGGAATGTGCTGGTACCAGTTTGCCATGAATAAGTTCGCCTGCCATCACGCCGGAATAGGTTGTCCTTAATTCCTGCAGCACCAGGCTCATATCATAGACCAGGTCAGCAGGCCAGGCGTATACTGTATTCTCATGCTGTATGAATGTATAACCCGCTGTTTTCATCCACTTGTTTAAAACAGGAAGGTCCTTTTCAGCCATCACAACAGGTTTTCTTTTTACCCTGGGCATTTTCACAGACTCCTCATTTTTCTTTCTGAATACTGCCAGGTAAAACCCTTCTCCTTTTAATTTATCAGGCCAGAATCGATAGCCTTTGCCGGTATCTGTGATCCCCCAATCCGCTGCCAATTTCAGGGGCTGAGGATCTGCATCCAGCGTATTAAGGATCCAGTCATGATTATCCTCGTCTTCCTGAACAGAATAAGAGCAGGTAGAATAGATCAGCACTCCACCTGGCTTAAGCGAGGTCCATATATCAGAAACAATACGTTGCTGTCTCTGCGAACAAAGCGCCACATTATGTTCACTCCATTCCCGGATGGCTTCCGGTTCTCTTCTGAACAATCCGCTTCCACTGCAGGGTGCATCAATCACAATTACATCGAAGAACCGGGGCAGGCGCGACAGATCACGCGGATCATTATTAGTGACCATTACATTGTCTCCTCCCCATTTCACCAGGTTGTCCTCTAGTATATTCACTCTTGACCTGATCACTTCATTGCTTACCAATAAACTTTTAGCGCTGATCAAAGATTGAAGGTGCGTGGATTTGCCCCCGGGTGCAGCGCATAGATCCAGTACACGAATATCCTTGCTAAGATCCATGGTTTGTTTCAGGGCCTGCTCCAGGAACATGCTACTGGCCTCCTGCACATAATAAGCGCCTGCATGGAATAAGGGATCAAATGTAAAAGAAGGTCGTTGCTCCAGGTAAAAGCCAGTATCCGACCAGGGTACCTTAAGAGAAGAAAATGGAAGGGCTATCGGCTTGGCCGGGTTAATACGAACAGAAGTGATGGAGGCAGGTTGTTCATGCACGAAAACAAAAGCATCAGGGTCATACCCTTTTGCATGCTGCAAAGATTCCAGTAATAAAGGGGGTAGATACAATATTCGGGTCTTTTGTGATCAGAGATTCTTGATCTCGCTGACCAGGTCCTGCAGAACTTTTTTCGCGTCTCCGAAAAGCATGGATGTTTTTTTGCTGAAGAATAATTCATTTTCAATACCAGCATAACCAGGCTTCATCGACCGTTTATTCACTATCACATTTTTTGCCAGTTCCACATCAAGTATCGGCATTCCATATATGGGTGAAGAAGGATCAGTTTTGGCAGCGGGATTGACTACATCATTGGCACCAAGGATCAGCACCACATCTGTATTGGGAAACTCATCGTTGGCCTGTTCCATTTCCATCAGTTTCTCATAGGGAACATCCGCTTCCGCAAGCAACACATTCATATGGCCTGGCATACGACCCGCCACCGGGTGTATCGCGTATTTCACTTCCACCCCTTTGCTCTCCAGTAATTTCTCCAGTTCATGGCATACGTGCTGGGCCTGGGCAACAGCCAGACCATAGCCTGGAACAATATAAACACGGTGGGCATAGCTCATCAATACGGAAGCATCGCTTAATGATATTTCCCGAACGGATCCCTGGGCTTTTGCTCCACCTGCGGTGGCCGTTGCACCACCACCAAAAGAACCGATCAATACATTGGCCAGCGAACGGTTCATGGCTTTACACATCAGGATTGTAAGCAGTGTACCGGCAGCACCTACCAGGATACCACCGGTAAGCATTACTTTATTATCATAAAGAAAACCACCAAATGCGGCAGCTACCCCGGTAAAAGAGTTTAACAGGGAGATCACCACCGGCATATCTGCTCCACCGATAGGCAATACGAAAAACACGCCATAAAGAAGCGCCAGCGCAAGAACAGCATATACCATCATGTGCGCATTAGCCGGCAGTGCGATCGTTATCCAGGCAGCCACTGCTACAGAAGCAAAGAATAACAGGAGGTTTACGATATGCTGCCCATTGAATGAGTGGTCTTTTACAGAACCATTCAGCTTTCCCCAGGCCACCATACTACCTGCGAATGAAACAGATCCAATGATAAGTCCGGCGAATATGATAAAGAGTTTACCTGTAGGTTCAGCACTCATGTCATGTATATGCCCAAATTCTATCAATGAAATAAGGGCCGCACAGGCGCCTCCCATTCCATTGAACATGCTCACCATTTCAGGCATGGCGGTCATCTTCACTTTTTTGGCGGCAAAGGTTCCTACAATACCCCCAATGGCAATACCCGAAAATATCCAGGCATAATTATGGAGTCTTTGTCCATCTTCCTCATATAAGAATATGGTTCCTGCGATCGCAATGGTCATTCCGGCAGCGGCTACCAGGTTACCTGTACGGGCACTGGCAGGATTCGACAGCATCTTTAATCCAAGAATAAAAGTAACGGAGGCAATGAGATAGCAAACGGTCAGTATATTCAGTTCCATGATAATGGCAGTTCGTTATTGTTTTTTCTTTTTGCGAAACATCTCAAGCATGCGATCGGTTACAACAAATCCACCCACTACATTCAGCGTACCCAGTACTACGGCCAGGAAACCCAGGCCAAGCGCCAGGTAATTATCCCCTTCCGCTTTACCCATTACTATGATAGCACCGATGATCACCACACCATGAATGGCATTCGCGCCACTCATCAACGGGGTGTGCAATACGCTGGGCACATGCCCGATCACTTCGATCCCCACGAATATCATCAGGATCACTATGTAAATGATCTGCTGATTGACGGTTATCCAATTGAAGAATGATTCCATATTTTTAAGCTTCTAGCCACCAGCTGAAAGCCGCCAGCTCATTTGTTATTTAATTATTGAATTATTCACCATTCACTTCTCACTACTCACCCTCTCATTCACCACCTTCCCCCCATGCGTGATACAACTACCCTTCACCAGGTCATCTTCCCAATTAAGATTCAACAAGCCTTCTTTGTTTATCAAAAGTGCAAGAAAATTGAGAATATTCTTTCCATATACTTTACTTGAATCGGAAGGCATGGTTGATGGAAGGGCTGAATTACCCACGATACTCACGCCATTGATCACAACGGTCTCATTATTTTTTGTATAAGGCGTATTTCCACCAGTGGCTGCAGCAATATCAATGATGATGGAACCATTTCGCATGGAGTTCACCATTTCCTCCGTTATAAGTATCGGTGCCTGTTTCCCCGGGATCTGTGCAGTGGTGATAATGATATCCGATTTGGCCACGCTTTCAGCAATGCGGGCTTTTTGTTTTCTCATGAATTCTTCCGATTGCTCTACGGCATAACCTCCGGCTTTACTGGCATCGGCAGCGCCTTCCACCTCCACGAATTTGGCCCCTAACGACATGACCTCTTCTTTTACTGCGGGACGAGTATCAAAAACCTCTACTACCGCACCTAATCTTTTGGCAGTTGCAATGGCTTGTAAACCGGCAACACCTGCACCCAGGATCAGGATCTTGGCGGGAACAATGCTTCCGGCGGCAGTCATGAACATGGGAAAATAACGGGGATACATGGCAGCGGCAGTTAATACTGCCTTATAACCGGATATATTACCCTGTGAGCTCAGTACATCCATGGCCTGGGCCCTGGTGGTACGTGGCAGCATATCCAGTGAAAAAACGGTCAACCCTTTTGAGGCCCATTCTTTCATCAGTTCTTTCGCAAATAAAGGCTGGTAAACCCCTATCAGCACCTTTCCCGAAAGTTTTTCCACCTCGGCCGCAGTGGGGGCATGAAGACCAAGGATCAGGTCTGCTGCCAATACTTCTTCCCGGGGCCGCACCTGGGCTCCCGCTTTTTCATAATCGGCATTGCTGCAAAAGGCGCCGTTTCCAGCCCCATCTTCCACCAATACAGTTATATTTTTTTTTGTAATTGAAGCAACCGCTTCCGCGAGCAGGGATACCCTTGTTTCTGTAGCTGGTTCTTTAAGCAATCCTATGGTCATCGATGATTACGATTTCAGGTGAATTTGACGGCGGGAAGATAGATATTTTTTAAGGAAGCATACTGACCAGCGTTTGTTCGGGAACTGAGTTTTGTCTTTTTCAGGCACGAATGGAAAAATCCAGTTTTTCATGGAATTCCTCGCGGAAAAATACCAGGCCCAGGAAAAACAGGTCAAGGCTGCAACGTACCCTCGGATCCAGGCGGATCTGCTCCCAGGCCTCCTCCATTTCAGCACTCCAGTGTATGTCATCAAAAATAAGGACGGACCCCGGTCCCGAACTTTTCATGAACCATTCAAAATACCGAAGGGTTGGTTCTTTCCGATGGTTCCCGTCAATAAATACCAGGTCCCAGATCTTTTCTTCCTGCAATAATCCGGGTAGGAGATCATCAAAACTACCGGTCAGTTGATTTACATTTCTGACCCCCAACATTTCCAGGTTTTCTTTCGCCTTTGAGGCGATCATGGGCGATCCTTC
This sequence comes from Chitinophagaceae bacterium, assembly GCA_016720565.1. Classification (GTDB taxonomy): domain Bacteria; phylum Bacteroidota; class Bacteroidia; order Chitinophagales; family Chitinophagaceae; genus JJ008. The sequence continues at coordinate 450,021 of JADKKJ010000001.1, read as the reverse complement.
CAGGCTGGTCACCAGAGAATGCTGATTGCCTGAAGAAAGATAGGCGGTGGAAATTCCCAATGAGGTACCTAATTCTAAAATAGAGGAAGGCTGATAATATTTCACTATACGGTATAATAGCTGCCCCCATTTTTTTGGCTTTGCCGCATTCCGGGCTATGGATGATACAGTACGGAGGTTGCCTTTTGATAACCCGGATCCGGCCCCCAGGTCTTCCACCTGAAGTAAACTATTGTCACGCAGTAATTGCTTTCGCAAAGCCTCCACTTTTGCATACGCAGGATATTGGGTTTTATCCTTTAGCAGCTTAGTGATGAATTCAAAAACAAAAGGCGAATGCATACCATGTCCATTTCCATTGGAGGCATTGAACCAGTGGCGGAGGTATTTAAAAGCAATTTTAAAAGGAGCGTACATATCAGCGATGGTATCTTTCCCAAACCTGAAAAGAATAATTATAGGCATGTTTTTCATCCGCCTCATGATCCTTCTGGCTCATCAGGTGCCATTCCTTTGGATCTATAGCGGGAAACCAGGTATCGCCTTCAGGTGCTGCATCTACACGAGTGATATAGATACGGCCGGCCTTTGGAAAAATTGCTTTATAGATCTCCCCCCCACCTATCACCATCACTTCTTTAGCATCGGTCTCCCCCGCCACAAAAAATGCATCCTCAAAATTCTTTACCGGCACTATACCTTCAGCAGTAAGTTCATTTCCACGACTGATCACAATATTTTTCCTTCCCGGAAGTGGCTTGCCTAATGCTTCAAAGGTTTTCCTTCCCATCACCACGGGCATACCCCAGGTAACATTCTTGAAGAATTTCATGTCATTGGGTAAACTCCAGGGCAATTGCCCTTTCAGACCGATCACATTATTAGTAGCGGCGGCTACAACAAGAGAGATAAGCATAGACAAATTTAGGGATCAAATGGCAACCGGGGCCTTAATCCCTTTATGGCTCTCATAATTCTCCAGGGTGAAATCTTCAAAATTAAAATCGAAGATATTCTTCACTTCAGGATTGAGCCGCATGGTTGGCAGCGGAAAAGGCTCCCGGCTAAGTTGCAGGTTCACCTGTTCCATATGGTTATTGTAAATATGGGCATCTCCGAATGTATGCACAAAATCACCCGGCTGAAGGTCGCAGACCTGGGCCATCATCATGGTCAGTAACGCGTAAGAGGCGATATTGAATGGCACCCCCAGGAATACATCCGCGCTGCGCTGGTAGAGCTGGCAACTTAATTTTCCTCCGGCTACATAAAACTGAAAAAAAGAATGGCAGGGCATCAGGGCCATTTCGGATAATTCCCCAACATTCCAGGCGCTCACGATCATACGGCGGCTATCCGGGTTGTTTTTTATCTGGTTCACCACATCGCTGATCTGGTCGATCACCTGGCCATTCCTGGCTTCCCATTTTCTCCATTGCTTTCCATAAACCGGTCCCAGGTCTCCATTTGCATTTGCCCATTCATCCCAGATACTTACCCCGTTTTCCTTAAGATAGGCAGTATTGGTCTCCCCTTTCAGGAACCATAATAATTCGTAAATGATACTTTTAAGATGAACTTTTTTAGTAGTGACCAATGGAAATCCTTTTTGCAGGTCGAAACGCATCTGGTAACCAAAAATGCTTTTGGTACCAGTGCCAGTCCGGTCAGATTTCTCGTGGCCATTCGCAAGTATATGCTTCAGGAGATCGTGATATTGCTGCATGCCGCAATTTAAGAAATTAAACGAAGCCCCTCATGGCTCAAAGCTCACAGCTTGCCTTATCAGATACCCCTTCTCCTGGTTTCTTTAGCGATCAAACCCAGTTCCCGTCCAGTTTGCCCTTTCACAGAAGTGTTTTCTTCTGCGCGGCGCATGAGGTATGGCACTACATCTTTAATGGGTCCAAAGGGAAGGTATTTACTTACGCTGCATCCGGCATGCGCAAGATTGAAACTGATATTGTCGCTCATTCCGTAAAGCTGGCTCCAATGCACATGAGGATGGTCAAGCGGAAGGCCCTTCTCCATCAGCAATTCAACGGCATAGAGGTTTGATCTTTCATTATGGGAAGCTACAACGAGGGAGACCTGATCAATATGGTCGATACAGAATTTAACGCCGGCATCATAATCGCGGTCGGTGCTTTCCTTATCGGGATTGATAGGATCAGGGTATCCCATCTCTGCAGCGCGACGGCGTTCTTTTTCCATATAAGCGCCCCTAACCAACTTGGCACCCAGTATAAATCCACGTGCTGCCGCTGCTTCATAACTATCCTGCAGGAATTGCAGCCGGTCGTGGCGGTAATGCTGGGTAGTATTGAATACGATCGCTTTTTTCTTATTGAATTCAACCATCATCAGTATGGACAGTGCATCTACCGGATCCTGTATCCAGGTCTCTTCCGCATCAATGGAAACGCCAATGGATTTTTTTTCTGCTGCAGCGCAAATACGCATCGTGCGATGCTGGATCTTATGCCATTCTTCTTTTTCTGAAGGGGATAGTTGTTCCTGGGCTTTTAAGAATCTCGACATGAGGGAGCCTTCCAGCTTCTGCATGAGGTCATGGTATTTTTCAAGCAGGCCAAACCTGGCAAAGCCGGTGACCTTAACACTCATAAAAGGGATATTAGGCTGAGAGGCCGCGTAATTGATCACATCAATGAACACATCGCAGGCATGTTCAAAATTCTCTTCGCCTTCTTTTCCTTCCACTCCATAATCCAGTATGACCTTTACATTATAGGCTGCCATTTTTTTTGCAACGGCTGCTGTTTCCTGCAGGGTCTCACCTCCTACGAACTGTGAAAAAATGGTATTCCGGATCAGGCCTTTAATTGGAAGCCCGGCATGTATGGCCCATGGAGTGATCCTGGTTCCAATTTTCACCAACCAGGGACGGCCCATCATTGAAAAAAGAAAGCGGGCTTTTTTCAGTTCTTTATCTGACTTATATTGAAAGGCTAATTCTGTATTATCAAAAGAAATCGGAGGATATTCTGGCATGCGATCAGATTGAGAAAGCAAATGTAGGAGATTAACGGAAAATCAAAAATGAGTCTGCTCATTTTTCACCTATTCACTCATTCACCATTCACCTATTCTCTCACAAACAAGGCCTTTAGTTCTGTGGCATCCATTGGTTTCATTTTTCCTCCAAGGATCAGCCTTAACTGCCTTCTTCTGAGGGCGCCTTCAAATATCTTTTTTTCTTCTTCTGATTCGGCCAGCACTTCCGGCACAGGGCGAGGACGGCCCGTAGGGTTCAGCGCTACGAATGTATAATAGGCTTCATTGCTTTTATATTTGAATCGCTGTATCACATCTTCTCCCCACACTTTCATATGCACCTCCATAGAGGAATTAAAGGAACGGGAAACCTTAGCCTCTATATGCACCACATTACCCAGCTTAATTGGATTCTCAAATGAAATATTGTCCACCGAAGCAGTGACCACAGGACCATTGCAATGCCTTTGGGCAGCTAATGCCGCGGCAATATCCATCCAGTACATCAGCCGGCCACCCATCAGGTTTCCATGAAGGTTAGTATCGTTAGGCAATACAAGTTCGGTCATTACAGTAAGGGAGGAAGCTGAACTTCGAGGTTCCATGCTTGTTAATTTTAATTATTGCAAAGGTAGGCATTAGAGGGAGTCTATGGTCAGGGGCCCAGAGTCGAGAGTCAATAATTACTAATTACTGACTCTTTTCTTCTCCACATGAATTTCTTGCTTTGTTCAATGGAATCCATCAATTGCTCCAGTATCTCCTGGGTAGAAGCTTCATAATCGATCTTCAGTGGCTCTTTGAATGTGACCGATAAGAGAACGCCTTTTTTCTTAAACTTCAATCCTTTTTTATTGAAGGCCCGCCAGAACCCGGAAATGACCACGGGAATAACTATCGGCCGGGTTTGTTTGATGATAAGGGCCGTTCCTTTTCTTCCCGGTGCGAATGGCTTGGTAGTGCCCTGCGGAAAGGTGATCACCCAGTTATTTTCCAGTGCCCTGGTGATCTTCCGGGTATCGGAGGGATCCAACCCTTTTCTAACTTCATTACCACCTTCTTTCCAGGTTCTCCTTACTGTCAGACCACCAGCCAGCAGGAATATGCGACTGATCAAACTTCCTTTCATCGTTTCTTCAGCAGCCACATAATTCACTCTTGTAAATGGGTTCAGTAAATAATAAGGAATGCCCAGCCTGTTTTTCTTGCCCCATTTTACTGCACAGAAAATATGAAGGAAGGTAATAACGTCGGCGAAATAGGTCTGGTGATTACTAACGAATAAAACTTTTCTCCGGGGGAGGTCCCGAAAATGTTCCGTGCCACTTATCCTGATACGGTTCACGATGGCAATGCCCGGATAGGAAGCCAGTCCAACAAAAAAATAAACAAGCTTTCGAACTGGGTGAAAATGGCGCAATCGATCAATCAAATTATTCATGCTCCTGAATTCTTCCACAAATTTATGAAATCCTTTCTACCTCAACTTCTCAACCCCTCAACTTCTCAACTTTCCTACCTCTTCTCATTCTCCCTCCAAACCCTCAGCAAATTTCCACCAAGCACTTTTGCCAGCTCCTTCCTGCTATATCCTCTTTCCTTTAATGCCGCAGCGATCAGGGGGTAACTGGTCACATCATTCAAACCAAGGGGCGCAGATTCTATCCCATCAAAATCCGAACCTAATCCAACATGATCGATGCCCGCCAGGTTTTTAATATAATCAATATGATCGATCAGTAAAGATAAAGGCGGTCTCATTTGGCTTACTTCTTCTGGATATTTCAGGAATAAAAACGCTTCCACAAGATAATCAGGTACTCTGGCGCTGGTCAGCGAATCCACCTCTTTTTTATGATCATTGAAAAAAGCCGATTTTTTTCTTTCATAACTGCTATCAAGAAATCCTGAATAAAAATTTACCTGTATCACACCACCGTTCCTGGCAATAGCAAGTATTTGCTCATCTTTCAGGTTACGCTGGTGAGGAGAGAAAGCATATACCGAACTATGGGAAGCGATCACCGGTTTGACCGTGGTAGCTATCACATCCCAGAAACTGGTTTCACCCAAATGACTTACATCTACCATCATGCCCAGTTCATTCATTTTCCTGACAACCTGCTTTCCGAAATCAGTTAGTCCTTTATGCGCTATATCTTTTTTGAATCTTTCATCAAAAGCGCTGCTGGCCCAATCGGTAGAGTTATTCCAGGTAAGGGTCATGTACCGTGTTCCCCGATCATACATGGTTTGGAGTTTGGAAAGGTCATTCTCCATCATATGACCACCTTCTACCCCGTATACGGCCGCCAGCTTACCCTGCCTTATGGCATTTTTCAGTTCCCTGCTATTTTTGATCAGGACCATCTTTCCAGGATTTCTTTTGATCACAGCTTCCAGCGTATCCATGGCCGTCATCGCATAACGATAAGGCGATACCTTCTCTCCATCGCAGAAAACGGAAAAGAACTGCAGTTTCACTCCCCCTGCCCTCAACCGGTCAAGATCGGTATGAGTTATACCCCGCAGATCCTTATCGAACGCATAACCGCTATCCAGGCTTTTGTACAGAAAATCATTATGTGTGTCCACAAGGATGGAGGATGACTGCGCGGATAACCCATTTATCGAAAACAAAAAATAGCAAAGGAAAAATATTCGCATGGTTCACTTATTTATTTCATCAACGATGGAAGGCCTTTTAAATAATCGGGAAATATAGAAGAATAAAATAATAATAGCGATAAAGACCAGCGTAGAAATGATCTCTGTTCTCGATAAACTGGTCAGCAGCCAGCAAATGGTAGCGGTGCCGATGATGGGGGTTATCCATCCCCCGGGAGCTTTGAAAAACTGACCCCTCAATTCTTTTTGCTTTCTCAGTTTTACCATGGCCAGTACTACCGCAAGGTAGATCAGCAAAATGGCTGCGCTTGCCAGGCTGGCCAGTTGTTTGAATCCACCAGAAATGGAAAATAAAAAAATGCCGCCGCCATAGAATAAAATGGCCCAATAAGGAGTAGCATACCGCGTATGCACTTTGCTGAAAAATACCGGAAACAAGCCATCTTTCGACATAGCAAATAAATTTCTTGGGGTAGCCAGTATATCCATGAATACGCTTCCAAAACAGGAGATCGCTGCGGCCAGCAGGAGTATAGTTGCACCTTTAGAACCTACGATCCTTGCTGCAACTGCGGCCAGGGGGGCATCTTTATAAAGTGCTATTTGGTCACCTAAGACTCCCTGTGTCACCATCTGCAGAAACATATATAAAACAAGCACGACCGTTGCGCCGATCAGGATACCCCAGGGAATGGTTTTCTTAGGTTCCTTTATCTCCCCACTAGCCCCAAGACAGGTTTCAAATCCGGCAAATGCGAAAAACAGAACCAGCATGGAGCCTCCAAATGTCTGGAAGCTGGGTAATTTATCCCAGTAAAGATTGGTCGTTTTTATTAATCCTGTTCCAAAGACGATCAAAGCGATCAGTGGTAATATTTTAATTATAGTGATCATTTTTACCACAAGTATACCCTGCCTTGCGCCTCGAATATTTACAAGAACCATAAAACTGATCAGGATAAAAAATAATATCCCCCGGGGAAAAGGATCCATGAAAACCGGGAAAATAACCGCCAGCGAATCAGCAATTATATTTACCAGTGCCGCACTTCCCATCATGCCCCAACCAAAAAAATATAGCCAGTTTACAATATAGGAAGGCAGGCTTCCAAAAGCAGCTTCAACATAAGCGTAGGATCCACCGCTGCTCGTAACCTTAGTGCCAATCTCTGCATAACAGAGCATAATAGCTGCCATCATGATCCCGCAAAATATAAATCCAACGATCCCAAAAGCGCCCAAGGCAACTCCTATTATACCTGGCAGGGCAAAAATGCCTGCCCCTATAATACTGTTAATGATCGAAAGCGATAGCTCGGGTATGCCGATCACTTTTTTAAGTCCTTCTTCTCTATTGGCTGGGATCATGAGGTTGGTTTATATAACGACCGGGAATAATCCGGGCCTTCAAACATTCTTTCAATTTACGGGAAAGGATTCAGTCTTATTAAAACTTATTGCAATAACCAATAATACATTGACCCAGTATTGAAATGTATTAATTTAGGAGCATGACAAGCGGGATAATTATAGCCATAACCGGATTATTATTGATTGCCTATTTATTTGACCTTAGTTCAGCTAAAACCAGGATCCCTTCGGTCATCCTTTTACTGGCAACAGGCTGGGCCGTGAGAAGACTAACCGAATGGTTCCATTTAAGCATTCCCGATCTGCAACCGCTTTTACCGATATTTGGAACAGTAGGACTTATCCTGATTGTTCTGGAAGGCTCGCTGGAACTTGAATTTAACAAGAGCAAGACCACACTTATCCGCAAATCCTTGCTCGCCTCTTTCCTTCCTCTTTTCGCCCTTGCTTTTTTGATGGCATGGGTCTTCCACTATTTTTCTCCGGCTTCATTTAAGGATCATTTGACGAATGTGATCCCGCTTTGTGTGATCAGCAGCAGTATAGCCATCCCCAGCGTGAAAGCCCTAAACCAATACAACCGGGAATTCGTAACATATGAAAGCAGTCTTTCAGATATCGCAGGTGTTTTATTCTTCAATTTTGTAGCGCTTAATGAAAACCTGGGGTTTCACTCTCTGGGCAATTTTATCCTGCAACTACTGCTCATGATCCTGATCTCCTTTGTGGCAACCCTTTTGCTGGGCTTTATGCTGCATCGAATCGACCATCATATCAAGTTCGCACCTATTATCCTCCTGGTGATATTAATTTACACCATTGCAAAAGTTTATCACCTCCCGGCCTTATTGTTCATACTGCTCTTAGGGCTGTTTATGGGGAACCTCGATGAATTAAAAAATCTGAAATGGATACAAAAACTGAGGCCCGCTGAATTAAATGAAGAGGTTAAAAAATTCAAGGAGCTGACTATTGAAGGAGCTTTCCTGATAAGGGCACTTTTCTTTCTTTTGTTCGGCTTCCTGATCAATACTAATGAAATACTGAACCCGGACTCTTTTTTATGGTCGGTCGGAGTTGTTATGGCTATATTTTTCCTAAGGGCTATTCAATTAAGATTGTTGAAACTTCCATTTTCCCCGTTGTTATTCATTGCCCCCCGGGGGCTGATCACTATCCTGCTGTTCCTTTCTATCGATCCTTCTGTACGTATTCCACTGGTTAACCGTTCCCTGATACTTCAGGTAATTGTTTTAACAGCCCTGGTAATGATGCTTGGATTAATGACTAATAAAAAAAATGCAGCGTCAATAAGTGAAGTCTGAATTACCAGTTAATTTTCCAATTCCTTCAGGCGATTCTTTGCTTCTTCATATCCGGGACTAATAGCGAGTGCTTTTTTGTAGGCCCGTATGGCCTCCGATTTATTGTTCAATGCCAGGCATATATTACCCATGGTTACCCATACCAGGTCCTTGTCAGCAAATTCTACCACATTGTTTTCCGCCAGCATTTCAGCTTCCTGGTACCTTTTCAGATCCAGCAATTGCCTGGCCAGAAAATCCATAGAGATCCAGTCAATATAAAAATGGGCGGTATCCAATTTCATTTTCCGGTACTCGTCAATTGCTTTTCGCATGCCCAGTTTTTCAATATACCCTTCCATTTTTTTATGGACAGGTTCTTTCAATACCACCTGCTGGCCATGAACTGCCTTCAGCAAATTATTGGTGATACTGAAAAAATCTGTGGGCGAACTGTTACAAAGTATCACTACCATCGTTTTAGTGGAGGGAATACGCCTGATGAAAGAGATGAAACCTTCAGTCATACCCAAATGAAAATTAGAGGCCACGCTATCGGTAGCTGAATAGTTGAATTGCTTATTGAACCAGCCAAATCCATAATTCGCCGGGGCAATGCCGGGACTGAACATAAGATCGCGCAGTTCTTTATTAAGCAGGCTGTTGTCGGATAAGGCCATGTGAAATTTAAACAGATCCTCAACAGTTGAATAGATATCACCTGTACCCATGGTGTTCGACTGATCCCGGAAATCGGCTGAATTATACCCGCCAAAACTATAATCATAGCCGCTGGCCCTGCCGGCTACCACCTGGGTATGGTAATACGATCCTGAATTATTCATCCCGATCTTTTTAAAAATATCATCCGCCATTAACCGGGCATATGTTTTATGGGTAACAGTCTCCAAGATATAACCCAGCGTAAAATAACCCCAGCTGCTATACGCATAACCGGAACCAGGTGAAAAAGCAAGCGCAGAATCCATGAACACTTTAAGGTAATCTTCCCTGCTGTAATACTGGCGACTAACCTTCGGGAAAAAATCCCTCATGATATCATAATTAGGAATGCCTGAAGTATGCGATAACAATTGCCTGATAGTAACATTGGCAGCCGGTTTATTTTTAAATACCGGCAAATAATCGGAAATGGTCTTGTCAAGGCTAAGCAGTCCTTTCTGAACCTGTATCAATGCCAGTACAGCGGTCAGGGGTTTTGAAACAGAGCCTATCATGAATTTCGTATCGGTCCTGTTGGGAATATTCCATTCCCTGTTTGCCAAACCAAATGCACGCTTATAAATTATTTTGCCATTTTCAGCAACCAGCACTGCCCCGTCAAACATATTATAATCATGATAAGCCCGCATGATGGTGGCGAGTTTATTTGCTTTACTCTGACTGAAAACAGAAAAGCAACAATTCATGCAGGCGATCAGAATGACGAACTTAGTTCTCATGATCAAAGAATGAAAGCTTTATTATCTTATCCAATTATTTCAATTTATCCCGGAAGAAATCAACCGTACGTTGCCAGGCCAGCTCAGCGGCTGCCTTATCGTACCGGGGAGTTGTGTCATTATGAAAACCATGATTCACCCCCGGATAGATATAAGCCGTGTATTCTTTCCCATTCGCCTTCAGTGCCGCTTCATATGCCGGCCAGCCTTCATTTACCCGGGTATCTAATCCCGCATAATGCAATAATAAGGGAGCGTTGATCTGGGGCACTTCTTCTGCCTTTGGCTGTCCTCCATAAAAAGGCACTGCTGCAGACAGTCCTGGAATACGAACCGCCATGGAATTGGCAACTCCTCCTCCATAACAAAATCCAACCACACCTGTTTTTCCATTGCTGCTATTCAGCGCATGCAGGTATTCATAACCGGCAATAAAATCTTCCAGCATTTCATTCTTATCCCGCTTACTCTGTAGTTCCCTTCCCTGGTCATCTGTGCCGGGATAACCTCCCAATGGAGTCAGTGCATCGGGAGCCAGCGAAATAAATCCGGCCAGCGCAACTCTTCTTGCCACATCTTCTATATGCGGATTCAATCCCCGGTTCTCATGAACTACCAATACACCACCAGGCTTGGTTTTCATATCTGCTGGCATGCATAGCAATGCCTTAATAATTCCGCCACCTTTGGGCGAAGGATAATTGATATACTCTGAAATGATCCGGGGATCATCCGTTTTAACCTGTATGGCATTATTGTAATCCGGCATCAGGAAACCCATCAGGCTGGCAACGGTAAGGCCACCAACAGCGTAAACCGATAATCGCTGCATGAATAAACGCCTGTCGATCCGGTTATGCGCATAATCATCATAGAGATCGAACACCTCCTGCTGTAATTCCTCTTTTTTTACCTCTTTCATACTCATTTTTTTGTTTCTATCAGTAAGTTACAATTTTGCCGGGCATAAAAAAGGCCTCCGTTTCCGGAGGCCTTGTATTCATTCACTTATTCACCTATTCACTTATTCACTTTTCCCTTCTGCTTCACCACTGTCCAGTTTCTTCTTCAGGTCAGCCAGCACACCCAGATCACCCAGGGTGGCTTTCTCTACCTTGCTCTGAACATTCTTTACGGCTTTGCGTGTGCTTTCAGCATCCACTCTTGCCTCTTTCTTCTGAGCCTCTACCTCATCGGTCTTGGCTTGTTCCCAAAGGCGGGAGTGTGATACAACGATACGCTTTTCATTGCGATCGAATTCGATCACCATGAATTGTGCGGTTTCGTCAGCACCAATGCTCTTGCCATCTTCCTTATTCAGGTGACGGTTAGGAGCAAAGCCTTCCAGGCCATAAGGCAATTGAACGATCGCGCCTTTATCATCACGGCGGATCACGGTTCCCTCATGAAGACTACCTACAGCGAACGTGTCCTGCAGGGTATTCCAGGGATCTTCTTCCAGTTGCTTATGTCCGAGCTGGAGTTTGCGGTTTTCTTTATCAATACCAAGGATCACGATATCAATGTTCGCACCTACCTTGGTGTATTCACCAGGATGGTTAAAGCGCTTCAGCCAGCTCAGGTCGCTGATATGGATCATACCACCGATGCCAGGAGCCAGTTCAACGAACACACCATAGTTGGTGATATTCTTCACCAGGCCGGTATGGCGGCTGCCTTCTGCGAATTTTGTTTCGATATCATTCCATGGATCAGGAGAAAGTTGTTTAATGGAAAGGCTCATCTTACGATTGCCTTTATCCAGGGTCACTACTTTCGCCTCATGCTCGTCGCCGAGTTTGAAGAATTCTTTTGCATTGATTGGGGTGTTGGCCCATGTGATCTCAGAAACGTGTACCAGTCCTTCAACACCAGGCTGAATTTCCAGGAACGCGCCATAATCTTCGATGTTCACTACTCTACCCTTCACGATATTTCCTTCAGCGATACCTTCCGCCAGTACATCCCAAGGATGCGGGGTCAGTTGCTTCAGGCCAAGGCTGATACGTTTTTTCTCATCATCGAAATCGAGTACCACCACATTGATCTTCTGATCAAGTTTAAGCACTTCGGAAGGATGAGAGATACGGCCCCAGCTGATATCGGTGATGTACAGCAAGCCATCCAAACCACCCAGGTCCATGAAGGCACCGAAATCGGTGATATTCTTCACAGTTCCTTCGAGCACCTGGCCTTTCTCCAGTTTGCTCATGATCTCTGCGCGCTGCGCTTCGATATCGCTTTCGATAAGCGCCTTGTGAGAAACAACAGCATTCTTAATGGTCTCGTTGATCTTAACCACTTTGAATTCCATTGTTTTTCCTACGAACTGATCGTAATCGGTCACCGGCTTCACATCGATCTGTGAACCTGGCAAGAATGTTTCCATTCCGAATACATCAACGATCAATCCACCTTTGGTCTTGGAAGTAACGGTACCTGTGATAACCTCACCGGTCTTATGCACTTCTACGATCTTTTCCCAGGCGCGTGTGATACGGGCCTGTTTGCGGCTGAGGTTCAGATGTCCTTCCCTGTCTTCTTTCTCCACGATCATCACTTCCACAAGGTCACCAATACTCATACCTGGCAGGTCACGGAATTCATTCAGAGAGATGAGACCATCACTCTTGAATCCAATGTTCAGTACTACGTCGGTCTTGGTAAGGCCTACCACAGTTCCTTTGATCAATTCACCATCATTCAGCTGAATGAACGTGTTGTCATAAACATCATGGTATTTTTCTTTCTCTTCTTTGCTGTAAGCGATCACATTTCTTTTGTCAACGCTCCAGTCAAAATCATCATGAGCAGTGCTCACGGCCACAGGTGCAGTTATTGTCGCTGTAGCTGCTTCGGCGCTCTCGCCCCCGGCAGTCTCCTGTGCATCAGCGTTTAATTGTTTAAGAATCATATTTTATTATTCCCGAAGGGTTTTATTTCGGGGGAGCAAAGATAAGAATTAACCTGCAGAAGACCGCCGATCCTGCGAGAGAATTTGCCAGCATACATTAATTTTAATTGGCTGATTTGCATTGAATTGCAAGGCCAAACTATAAATTTTACTAATTTCACCCAAAACAGGCATTTGCTTTACTCCTTCACCAAATTACTGGCCCGGCTGGCCCTGCCCCTTTTCTGCCGTAAACTGGTGATAGACGATCCTGAAAAATTAAAGGAAAAGGGGCCCTTATTGCTGGCTGCTAACCATCCCAACTCATTCCTGGATTCTATCATCATCAATACTATTTTCCAGGAACCGGTCTGGTCGCTGGCAAGGGGTGACGTTTTTAAGAAACCTTTTTACATCAAACTTTTAAAGGCTTTTAAAATGCTGCCGGTTTACAGAACCAGGGAAGGAGTGGAAAATCTTTCGGAGAATTATAAAACATTTGAGTCCTGCCTGGAGATATTTAAAAAGAATGGAATAATTACCATATATAGTGAAGGGCAATGTATCAACGAATGGCATCTCCGACCCCTGAAAAAAGGAACAGCCCGCCTGGCCCTTAAAGCCTGGGAGGAGGGCATCCCCCTTCGGGTAATACCTGTTTCGATCAATTACAGTTCATTCACAAGGTTTGGTAAGAACCTGTTCATTTATTTCGGGGAGCCTATCGATCATGACCAGATAGATGCATCAGCATCTGAGGGCATAAAGCATGCGCAGTTCAATCAATTACTGGAAGCGCAACTCCGGAAAACAGTTTATGAAATTCCCCTGAACGATAAAAAAGCGCAACAGGAAAAACTGGAACTACCTCCTTCTTCTATGAAAAAGGTCCTGCTTGCCCTTCCGGCATTGCTGGGATTCATCCTGCATGCCCCCATTTATTTCTGGCTAAAGGCATTCACCATAAAAAAAACAGCTATTAATACCGACCATCACGACTCAGTACTGGTCAGCCTTTTACTTTTTGTTTATCCTTTATTTCTGGTCACAATAACCACAATATCCTTTCTTTTGCTGCACAATTACTATGCATTCTCCCTCCTGCTGATCCTTCCCTTCTGCGCCTGGTGCGCGGTTCAGTTGAAGCCGCAACTCGACAAATAAAAACAGCCACCCGTAGGTGGCTGTAAACCTTAAATACCAACTGCGAACCCATCGGGTTCATAAACCTTAACCATAAACTATGTCAACCTGGTTATAACAATCCTTATTTGGAAATGTTGTAACGAAGGGTCATTTCATGCGAATTGATGCGGTCGTCAAACGTAGAAACCGGCGTCTGGTACAGGTCGAAAGAATAACCAATCCCCAGTTTCTTAGTGAGATTGAAACCTGCCGAGAACATCAGGCTCTGGCGATAACGGGCGGAAAACCCGAACCATACCAGTTCCTTATAATCCATTCTTACACCACCCTGCACTTCCAGGGGTGCATTTGGCAGGTAAATAAACATCAGGTTTGGCGTCAATACGGTGTTAGGATCCAGGGTCAGTTTATAGGCACCATGGAAAAAATAATGTCGATATAAGCGGCCCTCTTCAGAGCGGCTCAGGTTCCCCGTATAAAAATCAAGTTTGGATTGTACCAGCTGATTTACGGAAGCGCCTAATTGTAATTTCTTACCTACATAAGAAATACCAAAGCCTGCATCGAATTTGAATTTATTATCGCCTGCTCCCAATACCGGGTCATTACCCAATGTATTTTGCAGTTTGGCCATATCAATGGAATACTGCAGTCCCCTGGCCTCCAGGCCTAAGGAAAACCTGCCCCCATTACCCACAGCGATATGCTTGGCAAAAGAAAGCGCAAGGCCTGTACGGGAAGTTGGTCCTGTTTTATCACTGTATGCGTAACCGCCCAATCCAATTTTAAGTGAAGGAAGTTCAAAAGAGCCGTAAACAGTAGCTGTTTTGGGCGCTCCGCTGAAACCGTTCCACTGGGTGCGATAAATACCCCCGATCATTCCTTTACTGGTCATACCGGCCATGGATGGATTATCCAGCACCGACTGCACATCATAGAAAGAAGAGGTTTGTAATTGCTGTGACCGGCCGCTGATAGCTCCGATGAAAAGTGACGCGATCAAAAAATATTTTTTCATAATGATTCTCTTTTAAAATTTTATCTCAAAATGGTAACGTCACCTTTTAATACAGGGATCTGGCCGTTGATCAATCGCACTTTCACTATATAGTAATAAGTGCCATCCGGTACAGGACTACCCTTATAGGTTCCATCCCAGTCATTGTTGTAATGGGCATTATGGTAAACTTCAGAACCATAGCGGTTATAAACAGCTACCTCAATATTCTCATAACAAGGAGCGCCATTTGTTACCAGCCATTTATCATTAATGCCATCTCCATTCGGTGTGAATGCATTCCACACTTTAATGCAATAAGGAATAACAGTTACCAATGCATTATCTGTACCCGTGCAACCATTCACATCCGTAACATTAATGGCGAAGGTGGTGGTCACCTGCGGTTTCACTACCGGAGCGAAACTGTTTCCACCAGAGATTATTCCTGAAGTAGGTGTCCATGAAATAGTAGCAGGGGTGCCGCTGATATTGCCACCATTAAGCGTAATGGCATCGCCATCAATGATCACGCGGTCAGGACCCGCAGATATCCTTGGGGCAGGTCTTGAAGGAACGTTAATGCTCTTAGTGTACACACCACAGGCAAAATCGTTGATGGTTATAGTATTCACTCCTGGTGCAACGTTGTTAAATACATTTGAAACCTGCGGCGTTCCGCCATTTAACCGGTAGGTATATGGAGCGATACCACCGGTTGCAGTGACCGTGATAGATCCATTGTTAACATTGGTACAGGAAGCGACCAGCGCTTCAGCAGAAGAAACATTCAACTTAGTAGTATCTCCATATTCCAGGATATGGTTAGCAAAAACTCCGACGGCAAATAACCTGCGATTTACAAAAGGTGTTCCAGCTGGAACTCTTTTGGGAGAAAATGCGATACTCACGTTATTGGTACTGCTTGGCTCTACATCCAGTCTCCAGTTGATACCACCATCATTGGTCACAAGGATCGCACCATTTGCGCCCACATAGCCATTGTTTATATCGTGGAATACTATTGAGTTCAGGTTGCTCACCGGCATGATGGCAAGAATATTACCGGTAATATCGGTCCAGGTATTGCCACCATCTGTAGTGCGGAACACTACTTTACGTGGGAATCCATTACCTACCAGGAACACGGTATTTGCATCCAGCGCATACATATCTGTATAGGTAATTTGAGGAGTCACAATACTGGTTGGTGTAGGAAGTTTGGTCCAGGTTACACCAGCATCTGTAGTCTTCCAGATGGTGTCACGGGTACCTGCAACATAACCTACCAAGCGGGTTGGGAACTCAATATGTCGGAACAGTTGAGCAGTTGACCCTGTAGAAAATGAATTGACGATCGTCCAGGTAAGTCCACCGTTAAATGATCGAACTACCTTTGAGTTAGTGGCAGCACCCGAGCTTAAATAGCCACATGCCCAAACGCTGTCTGAACCAACCGTGGCAACATCAAACATCTGGTGACCAGCTAATGCAATGGAAGGATCCAATGATGGATTATTTGTATTCAGGTTAGTTGCTTTGTATACAGTTCCAACTGTTGTGGCAAAATAAGCCCTTGAAGGATCATTTGGAACGTACGCAAATGAATTGATATTGATATTCAGGTTCTGGAAATCGGTACGAACAATATCGGTCCAGGTTTTTCCACCATCATCAGTACGGGTAATGACTGCACCACCAGCTGCACCACCGTTATTACAATCGGCCCAATCCATTTTATTAGGACCACCCATTGTATACTGTACATAATTCGATCTCCAGGGGCTTCCGGAAGTTGAATCAGCGATCACACCGTTCTGACCAGCAATAAAAAATTTTCCACTTGGCAAAATATCAATGGCCTGTCCGCCATAAGTACTGTAGTTCCTTCCTGCAGGCAGCCAGCTTTCTTCCTGCCAGCTTACACCCTTATCTGTGGTGGTCATTACCCGGGTCTGCGGACCAAACGTTGCAGAAAGAACCGGCAGGAATAATTTTCCATTGGAAGCTTTTGCAAAATTCATCGGGTTGAGGAAAGAGAATACCGGGTTTGCCGGAATAGGCGCGCCCAAAACATTCGTATTGTTTTGCGGAGGTGAAGGAGCATTCAGCAAGGTGTATTTTCCTGGCTCCAGCGCATTTCCATTATTGATATTAGGGGTAAATGAATTGGGGCCTGTGCTAACCCTGATCGAAATATTATTATTGGAAGACACCAGCAGAACGGTGGTATCATCAAGGATCTGCATCGCTTTGTAGGTATTCGTATGAACACTGTTGGAAGCATATTTGTAGGTACAGTTTGGCGCCGTGTTATAAATACCGTTGTACCCAAGTCTTTCTTTACTGATTGAATAATCAAGCAGCGTTCCATTGCTAAACTTCCATAAAAGGCTGGCATGGTGTGAACCAGTCGTAGTGGTAGTAGCCAAAGGCAAACAGGTAACCGTACTGGTCACATTCGGAATAGGTTCAAAAGTGCTCAAACCAGAGCCGGAGATATAACCCAGGTTATCATTTACAAAAATGATGCGATAGATCTCTTTATCCTTCGCGGTTACATCCCATAAAAAAGAACCAACGTTAACATTATTCACATAACCTACCCTGGTCTTTCCTCCAGTTGGAGCTGCGATAGAATCCCAGGTGCTACCTCCGTTCAGGGTAAAATATAATTTTGGAAGCAGGTCGGGCGTATTGCTTTGTCCAGCTATATATCCTTTGGTCTCACTTAAGAACCAGCAGGTATTGATATTACGGCTGTTTGCAAATAGCGGGGATACCACAAAGCTCCAGTTCACTCCTCCATTGGTCGTCTTAGCCACGCAACCATTTGTACCAACAGCATAGGCAACGTTTGCTGAAACAAAGTGCACATCCTGGAAGGTGGTGGAAGTGATGATACCAGCAGGGCTGAAATAAGTAAAAGCGCCATAGCTCCATTTATTTCCTCCATCGGTAGTGTAGGCTATACCGCCATTGGCTCCTACTGCGATCCCTTTGTTATTGTCAAAGAAATCCATGTCGAGTAACTGGAACCCAAATTGCTTGGGAGAAGAAAATCTCCAGTTGGTGGTATTATAAAAACCCTGACCATAGATGGTCGCGGTGAAGAGAAGGAGAAATAAAGCCAGCATAAATGAAGGCAATTTCCCGGAACGGCTCTTGTTCATGTTGTATACGTTTTGTTTTGGCTAAAAAGGAGTGGCAATGTTAGATTAGAATTCAATGTTGATTTGTAGAACTAATTCTATCTTCAATTGACAGGAAAGAACGGAATATTGGGGCCTGATTCAACATGGGAAAAGCTTTATATATTATATTAGTTCTTAGCCTTTTGTCGTTAGGAACGATGGCGCAGAATAAATCGAACAGCGGAAAAGAATTCTGGCTTGGATACGGTTATGCCTGGAATTTCACTTCTGAACCTCCACTGAATAGCCAGGAACAGGTGCTTTATCTCAGTGCTTCTGCCCCTGCAACGGTTACTGTTTCTATTTCAAACACTACCTGGACACGTACCGTGAATATCCCTGCAAATACGGTGGATGCCTCTGTCATTATTCCAAAAACAGGCGCTGATGATCCAAGGATATTTAATGAGGGCCTGCTGAATAAAGCCATACATATTGTAAGCGATACACCAATTGTTGTCTATGCCCATGTGTTTAATACCATGATCTCTGCTGCTACCATGCTGATGCCTGTCGAGACCTATGGGTACACCTATTATTCACTAAACTATTCCCAGGCTCAATCGGGTTCCAGTCCCCCAAATCCTCCAATAGGAACCACTCAAAATGGCCCTGACTGGTATTCCTGGTTTTATGTGATCGCATCAGAGGATAATACAAGATTAGAAATCACTCCTTCCGATACCACCAGAAATGGATGGTTGCCTGCACAGACCTACACAGTTAACCTAAATAAAGGAGAGATCTACAGTGTAATGGGAAAACTCGGTGCGGGCAATCAGGCATGGCAGGCCAGTAAAGACATGACGGGATCCAAAGTGGTCTCTGTTCCCGGCGCCGATGGTAACTGCCATCCCCTTGCCATGTTCTCCGGAAGCAGTGGTATTCGTCTTTGTAAAAATGACGGTGGTGAAAATATGCAGCAGCAGGTATTCCCCACACAGGCCTGGGGTACAAAATACCTTACCTACCACATGCTGAATAATACCAATACCGACATAAATGATCCGTTCAAGAATTTTTACCGTATTGCGGTCGCAGATCCCACAACCATCGTAAAAAGAAATGGCGTGGTATTAGGCGGGTTGCAACAAAATTTTTTTTATGAGATCCTGGATAGCACGGGTGGTGATTTCATAGAATCTGATAAACCGATCCTGGTGGCGCAATACACACCCGGTGGTAACCGCTGTTACCTGGCCAGCCAGTTTGCCTATGGCGACCCGGAAATGTTTTATCTCAGTCCATTGGAGCAGGGAAAAAAAGATGTCCTGTTCTATGCCACCCGAAACAGTTTCATTGATTATAATTATCTAAACATCATTGTTCCTACTGCTGGTATCCCTTCTCTCAGGATTGACGGAAATCCATTTGATCCGGCCAACATCATCCCCCATCCAAAAAATCCTGCCTACTCGGTAGCAGTGGCCCGTATATTAGGGGTAGCTGCACAACACCGTGTTACCTGTGATTCCACACTGAATGGTACACTTTACGGTCTTGGTTATTTTGAAAGCTATGGGTACAATATTGGCACCAATATCAATAACCTCAATTCATATATTAAAATAAAGAATACACTTAACAGTAATGGTAAGGTTGATACATTTACCTGTCCTAATACGCCCGTTCGATTATTTGCAAAACTGGCCTATAATGCAACCTCCATTACCTGGAAATTCAGCCAGGTGCCAGGTATCAGTCCGGGTGCAGATGTAGTAGACAATGCTCCAGTGATCGTAAACACTGAAAGCATAAACGGGCGCACTTATTATGTTTATACATTGCCACAGGATTTCAGTTTTGCCAGCCCAGGCCTATATAAGATACCGATCTCCTATGCTGCTTCAGTGATACAAAATTGCAATCAAACAGAGAATACTGATCTGTTTGTATTAGTGAAGCCCGGGCCACCCGCGGATTTTGCAATTGGCAATCAGCTCTGTCTATCAGATACAGTAAGATTTACCGGTACTACAGGAACCGTGAATGGTCTTTTTAATTATACGGGTTACCTCTGGGATTTTGATGATGCCAGCACACAAAATACTGTGAACGGCAAAAAAAGATATCTTACTACTGGCGCCCATCCGGTCAGGTACCGGGTATATGCAGATAACGGATGTATCGGTGACACCACCAAAACAGTGAACATTATTAATGGCACAGGTCCCGTACTGGCCTTAAATGTAACAGGGAAACCCTGTGTCGACAGTACTCTCTTATTTACTTCTTCCATTGCAGTCAATCCCGGAAACCCCACCACCTGGTATTGGGATTTTGGTGGAGGCCAAACATTCAGTTCAACTACTACGAATGCCGCACCGCATAGTTATCCGGCTCCCGGTTCAAACCTGCTGGTAAAACATGTGGCTACATTTACCACCGGCTGTAATCCTGATACAATACAGTATATCGTTCCGATCATACATTCCAATCCTGCTGCGCCTGACCTTAGTTTTGTGAATGATACGCTCTGCGCCAAAAGACCGGTACAATTTAATTCAACAACTACCGGTGTAAGCATCTGGAGATGGGATTTTGGAAACGGAACAGGCAATGCTGCTCCACCTTTACCGCATACCTATAACAATGCAGGCAGCTATTCCGTAAAATTAACGATCGTTGATGCTTTTGGCTGTGGATCCGCGCAGGCTTCCACCAGTATAATCATAAACCCGCTTCCTGCCTTAAGCGCAGGCCCCGATAAAATGATCAGCCTGGGAACCTCCACCACGTTGGACGCTACCATTACCAACCCGGGCAACTATTCCTTTAACTGGACCCCGGCCACTTTCCTTAGCTCTACCACTCTGCTTAATCCAGTGGCCAATCCAGATGTAATGACCACCTATACCATTACTGCCATGGATAAGGTCAATTTCTGCAGGGCTAGTGATGATATGATCGTAAACCCCGTTTCCAAATTATACATCCCAACTGCCTTTACGCCAAATAAGGACGGAAAAAATGACACCTGGAGGATACCCGGACTGGCCCTTTACCCGGAGGCGATCATGTATATTTTCAATCGCTGGGGTCAGATAGTTTACCAAACCCGTGATTATTATAATCATCCCTGGAATGGATATTTTAAAGGAATTTTGCAACCGGGAACCTATATATACATGTTGCAGCTTACTTCCGACAAGAACCAGGTGCTTAAAGGAACGATCACCGTTCTTCAATAAAATAAAATGGAAGCCACACAAAACACCTTATTATCCCCATTGACCATTACGCCAAGGATTCTCATTGCCGATGATCACAGCATGATCCGGAAAGGACTTAAACTTTACCTGCAGGTCGACCTTGGCTATTCGGATATCCAGGAAGTGGGGAATTGCAATGAACTGATGAAGGAACTGATACGGAAAAAATATACGCATCTTATCCTGGACATCATTCTTTCAGATGGCAGTACCCTGGAGGTGATCCCAAATATCTGCAGGGTATACCCTGATCTTAATATCCTTGTATTTTCGATGCAGCCGGCCGAGATCTATGGCGAAGCCCTGAAACAGTATGGTATTAAATATTATATTTCAAAGACCAGCGGCGAAGAAGAGATCCTGAAGTCACTGAATAGTTTCCTGAAGAACGAAAACCCGCCGATGCGCCCCAGTGGTATAGCCCATTCAGATAATCCATTTACCAGCCTTGCCCCAAGGGAACTGGAGATCCTTCATTATTTGCTTAAAGGCCTGGGTACAAAAGACATTGCAGAAAGCCTCAACCTTAAGATGAATACCGTGTCTACAATGAAGACCCGCATATTTGAAAAGACCAGCGCGGTAAACATCAAGGAACTGATCGAACTGGCCACCCTCTATAATGTGAATTTCTGAAGAGTATCATGTAACTTAAGGGCAAGATCATGAAGCGCCCTGTTCTGTTAATAGCTGTTTTATTCTTTTACCAACTGCTGCAGGCCCAACTGCCAGCTGCCTATCACCGTAATGCCTATACCACGGAAAACGGATTACCCGCCAATGGCATCAAAGGAATGCAATGGGATGAAAAAACCGGATTTTTATGGATCGCCACAGAAGCCGGGATCTCCCGGTTCAATGGCATTGACTTCAAAAATTTCACGATCGCCAATACTTCCTTCATCGCTTCCGAGAGAATGTCATTTATGGTGAAGAACAATGCCGGCAAGATCATTACAGCCGATCAATATGGAAACCTTTTTTATGTTGAAAAAAATCAATTGCTATTCTATGGCAACCTGAAAAAAAAGGAACGGGGTTATTTCAATAATACTTTTGCCGTAAACATTTCTGAATCTATGTACAGGGATCCGGCACCCTTTAAAGGCACCATCCCTACAGCCCTGATCTTCGACCTGGCCATTCCGCTAAGCGACCAGGATTGTTATTTTATACACAACCAGGTCTTGTATTACTTCCGTACAGGTATGCCTGATCTTGTCCGTTGCGCAGACACTACCCGAGTTCGATATGGTTTCATTAAAAAGGGGCGAACATTTTTGGTGGATCCAGAAGGCAGGCTATCAGAAATACCCGGAAAAGACAAAAAGCATATCCCTGTTCTGATATACAATGAGGATGGAACCATTTTTAATGAGCTTTCTAAAGAATGCCGGCTCTTCTGGACCAATGGCATGGAAGAACCAATATTGATAAAAGCAGGCCGTTCCTGGGTCCTGGAACTTATCAATGGCAAAATAGTCGCCATCCCGCTTTGCGATGAAATTCCTACCGACACTTTTATTTTTTCCGTGCAATACAGCAGAAACAAGGGTATCATTTTTATAGGCACCGACTCCAAGGGAATTGTTGTACTTACCAGGAATAAGTTATCGCCGATGAAGCCCGCCAATGCGAAAGCAAATGAAAGAAATGCCTATTATTCACAGATCGCTTTATCCAATGGAAATGTACTGACCAACCAGGGAACCATTATAGGATCCGGGAATATGAAGGGTATAGCCATCCCCATAAAAGGAAAATTCAATTTCAAGACCTCCGCTACCGGCGATTCACTGATCTGGTATACTCAATTTGATCCGGTTGTAAATCAAAACTGCCTGTTCCGGTATGATCGGCGCAACGGTACAACCACCTGCCTTCGAAAAGTATTAGGCGCGGAAATAATTGTCGCCCGATTGCAAAATGGAGAGTATGCCATTACCACCGAGTTTGGGATCGGGAAACTCTCCGGCGACAGCATAAAATATATTTACCGATATCCGGAGGTTTCTTATAACAATGAAAGTTATAGTTTCCTTGAAATAAAGCCGGATGTTATTCTGATGGCCACCTGCTCCGGAATTATCCAGTTTAATCTTCGTACTGCAAAAGCCGATACAGTTCTCCGTTCAGTTGGCTACTGTGTACGTACGCTTTGGAAATACAAGGAGTACGTATTCTTCGGAACTTACGGCAAGGGGATCTTTGTCTGGAAGAACGGTGATCTGCGCAGCCTGCCACTTGATAAAAGAAATTACCTGTTATATTCCCACTGTTTTCAACCCGATGCGAACGGGTTTTGCTGGATAAGCACCAACAGGGGGTTATTCAAAGCAAGTATTGATGAAATGGTCAACGCCTATGAAAAAAAACAACGTGTGATCTATTACCATTATTATGGGAAAAATGATGGTATGGATATCACTGAAATGAATGGCGGTTGCGCACCCTGTGCGCTTCAATTGCCAGACAGTACCATATCTTTTCCTACTATGGATGGATTGCTCTGGGTTAAACCAAGCATGGCTCAACCAATACTTCCCGAAGGAGATATTTACCTGGAGGACATTACCGCCGATGGCATTGCCCAACCTGCTCTGGAAAATGGAAGTGATTTTACACTACATGAAAAAGCCCGCGACCTTGCGATCAGTCTCGCTTTCCCTGCCTGGTGTGGTAAAGAAAATATCTACCTCGATTACCAGTTAAATGATACACTTCACTGGACTCCTTTAAATTCCGATAATGATGCGGTGATCCGTTTCAATAACCTCCCGCCAGGTAATTATACATTAAGGATCCGGAAACTCAATGGATTCGGACTTAACAACTATTCCTATAAATCGATCAGTTTTACCATACCCACCCCCTGGTACCAGACCTGGTGGTTCTACCTGTTGATGTTCATCAGCATTTTCGCCTTGCTACTTTTTTATGTGAATTACCGCACCAGGAGACTTAAATCAAACCAGTTAAGGCTTGAAACCCTGGTGGCGGATAAGACCAATGAATTATTAAAGAAAAACGAGACCCTGGAAAAAAACGACAGTATTAAAACAAGGCTGATCTCCATTATCAGTCATGATATCATTACTCCCCTTAAATTCCTGAATTCTGCCGGAAAAAACCTGATGGAAAAAAGAAGCCAGATGTCGGAAGACCTGCAACAGGAAACGATCTCCGAGATCACCACCACTTCACAGGAACTGCAGTTGCTTTCTACCAATATCCTTAACTGGATAAAATACCAGAATGAGAATCGCCGGCTGGGTAAAGAGCAATTCAGTCTCTACGACCTGGTTCAGCAGGTATTTGGTGTATTAAATTCTATGGCCAGGCATAAGGATACCAAATTACTGAATGAGGTCTCTCCTGACCTTCGTATCGTAGAATTCTTTGAACCATTGAAGATCGTGGTCTATAACCTGGTAAGCAACGCTATCAATTTCTCTGATAAGGGAAGTATACGCGTTCAATGCCGTGAAGTCGACCAAAAGCTGGTCATCACTGTAAAAGATGAAGGAACCGGAATGAGCCCTGAACAGATCCTGCATGTTCGTTCCGATGATTTCATCATCTCTTCTGTGAACGTTGATAAAAGAAAAGGGAACGGATTGGGATACCTTATCATTAAAGACCTGTTGAAAATGATGAAGGGTGAATTGCAGATACAGAGCGAGAAAGGAAAAGGGACCGAAGTGAGCATACTGCTTTCATTCACTAAGCCATAACATGCTTTGCGGCGATAAAGCCACTGGTCCATGCATGTTGAAAATTATATCCGCCCGTTATACCATCCACATCAAGCACTTCACCTGCAAAAAACAATCCAGGGATCTTCCTGCTCATCATGGTTTGGGGATCCACCTCTGAAAGCTTTACACCACCTGCTGTTACAAATTCTTCCTTGAATGTGGTCTTTCCTTTAATGTCAAAAGGGTACTGGCAAATAAGCTGTATTAGTTTGTTCCTGGCGGCGGCTGGCAAGTCGGCCCAACGGGTATCTTCTTTTATACCTGCTTCTGAAACCATGTAATCCCATAATCTTTGTGGAATGCCCAATTCATTTTTAGCAGATACTTTCCTGGAGGCATTTACCCTTCTCTTCATTTCCAGTTCTTCAAGCAGGCCCTGTTCGGTTCTGCTGATCCAATTTATGCGTATACTGAAGTTCCAGTTCTTTTCTTTCAGTTCACGGGCACCCCAGGCGCTTAATCTTAAAATGGAAGGGCCACTCAATCCCCAATGGGTGATCAGCACAGGTCCCTGTTCCTGCAATTTGCTTCCCTGTATCTTAACGGTAGCATTTTCTACACTGAGGCCCATCAGCTTAGTGATGGAATGGCCGGGTAAATTAAAAGTGAAAAGTGAAGGAGAGGGTTCCTCAATACTATGGCCTGTTTTTTTCAACCAGGCAAACATATCTGATCTGGGATATCCCCCGCAGGCGATTGCAAGCTTGTCGCAGTCCAGTTGGCTGCCATCTTTAAGCTGAAGGCTGAAGCCGGCTTCATGATGCATTATTCCGGTTACTTCTGCATTCATTCGAACACCCACCTCATATTTTGACGCTTCCCTGAGAAGGCAATCGATAATGGTTTGTGATGAATCTGTTGAAGGGAACATTCGTCCATCATTTTCCGTTTTCAGCTTCACCCCTCTTTCCTCGAACCAATCGATGGTGCCTGAAGTAAAAAACTGGTGAAAGGTTTTCTTTACAAAATGCTGTCCCCGCGGATAGCATTTACTCATAGTGCTGATATCATCGCACTGGTGGGTAAGGTTGCATCTTCCACCGCCGCTGACCTTTACTTTTGAAAGCAGTTTACTGGTCTTCTCCAGTATCGTGACCTGCAGGCCCGGATGCATCCTTGCCGCGTTTACTGCCAGGAAAAATCCGGCTGCTCCTCCGCCTATAACGATCAGCCTGGACATGGTTCAATTGATTTTAAGAAATGGTCAGGCCATTGCTTTTTCTGCGGTATAAAGATGGGAATTCTTTTTTTCTACTTTTTCAATGATAGAATAATCAGACAGTATATCGGCTTTTGATTTTCGCACGCATACATCGTGTTCAAAATGCACAGATGGTTTACCATCTTTGGTTCGTATGGTCCATCCATCGGCTTCTGTAAATACATCCTTGGTTCCCATATTGATCATGGGTTCAATGGCGAGTACAAGTCCGTCTTTGAGTTTTGGCCCCGTACCTCTTTTTCCATAATTCGGCACCTGGGGATCTTCATGGAGGTTTTTCCCCAGGCCATGGCCTACCAGTTCCCGAACCACGCCATAGCCATATTTTTTCTCCGTGTGATCCTGTATGGCAAAGGCGATATCTCCAATACGGTTACCGACCACCGCTTTTTCTATTCCTTTATAAAGTGATTCTTTGGTAACCTGTATTAGTTGCATTACTTCAGGGCCAGGGTCGCCAATAGCAAAGGTATACGCATGATCGCCATGCCAACCATCGAGTATTACTCCAATGTCAATACTGATGATATCGCCAGGTTTCAGTTCATATTTTCCCGGAAATCCATGCACCACCACATCATTCACAGATATACAGGAATTGAATGGATAGCCATGGTAATTAAGAAAAGAGGGAATGGCTTTATGATCCCTGATAAACTCACCGATCACCTTGTCGAGTGATATAGTGGTGATCCCAGGCTTAAGCATACCTGCGATCTGCGCCAGTGTTGTACTGACCAGCAAAGCGCTTTTCCGCATTTGTTCTACCTGTTCGTTTGTTTTTAGGATCATATTTGCAAAGATAAGAAAGGTTTAGAGTTGAGTGTTTAGGGGTTTAGGGATGAGAGATTAGGGATTAGCGTTTAGAGATCAGAGAGTAAGAGTCGATAAAATGATTCCTGATCCCTGATCCCTCATCTCTAATCGCTAATCCCTCATCCTTTCTCTCTCAACTAAAAAAAGACCCGATCCAACTAATGAACCGGGTCTTTAAATAGTTTACGATATCATCACATCTGTACGGCGGAAGTTGTTTGACGGCCCTGGATACGGCCACTTTTCATCAAACCATCATATTGCCTCATCAGCAATTGTGTTTCGATCTGCTGCAGCGTATCGAGGATAACACCGACCATGATCAGCAATGAGGTACCACCAAAGAAGGTAGAGAACTGCTGGGTGACGCCCATACTCATGGCGATACCAGGAAGGATACCAACAAATGCGAGCAGGATAGCGCCAGGAAGCGTGATCTTATCCATGATCTGACCGATATAATCAGCCGTTGGTTGGCCAGGTTTGACACCCGGGATGAAACCATTGTTCTGTTTCAGGTTATCGGCGATCTGCTTAGGATTAAATATCAAAGCGGTGTACAGGAAGGTGAAACCAATCACTACCACTGAATAGATCAGCATATACCATGGGTTGCTGTGGTCATTCAGCGCGAGAAGGAAAGCGCCCTTTGTAGGATTGAAATTCGCGAAAATGGTAGGGATAAAGATGATCGCCTGTGCGAAGATGATAGGCATTACACCGGCACTGTTTACCTTCAACGGAAGGAACTGCCTGGCGCCACCACCACCGAACTGGCGGTTACCAACTATCTGCTTGGCATAATTCACCGGTACCTTACGAACACCCTGGATAAGCAATACGCAACCCATGATGATGGCAATAAGTATGGCGATCTCTATAATGAATACCAGGATCTGGCCATTACGAACGGATTTGGCGCTCAATTCCTGAAGGAAGTTCTGTGGAAGGCGGGCCACGATTCCGATCATGATGATCAGGGAAGTACCATTACCTAACCCTTTATCTGTGATCTTCTCGCCCATCCACATTACGAACATGGTACCGGCGGTCAGGATCACCACGGTAGTAAGCCAGAAATTAGCAGGAGAAAATCCACTCATCATACCACCCTGGGCAAGAATGCCTTTCAGGTAAGTTACATAAGCGGAAGCCTGCAATACGGTCACAGCTATAGTAAGATAACGGGTATACTGGTTGATCTTCTTCCTTCCACTCTCTCCTTCTTTCTGCAGTTTCTGGAAACGGGGCACCAGCACCGTCATCAGCTGCATAAAGATGGAAGCAGAGATATAGGGCATGATACCCAGGGCGAAGATGGAAGCATTATTAAAAGCACCGCCGGAAAAGGCGTTGATGAGACCGAGGATACCGGTGCTCTCACTCGACTTCATCTGGTTAGGATCAATACCCGGCAAAACGATATGTGAACCCACCCTGTAAATGGCGATCATCATCAGGGTGAATAATATCTTGTCGCGCAACTCCTCGATGCTCCAGATATTCTTTAAGGTCTGTATTAATTTTTTCACGGAATGTTCAAAAATTTAAAGCACGTAAAACAAAAGACGCATACATGATGCGTCATTGCAATTTAGCGAATTTACTTTACTATTTCTACCGATCCGCCTGCCGCTTCAATGGCTGCTTTCGCTTTGTCGCTGGCAGCATTTACCTTGAAGGTCAGTTTGGTTTTCAGCTCTCCATTGCCCAGCAATTTCACTTTATCTGTCTGGCTGATCAGCCCGTTCACATACAGGTTCTCCATAGAGAATTCTGTGATGTTATACTTGGCAGCCAGTTGTTCGATCTGGCCCAGATTGAATACTTTATATTCCACACGGTGCGGGTTCTTGAAACCGCGTTTTGGAACACGGCGCTGGATAGGCATCTGTCCGCCTTCGTGTGCTCTTTTACTTTTATAACCGGCGCGGCTTTGTCCACCTTTGTTACCCTTTGTGGATGTTCCACCATGTCCGGAACCTTCTCCACGTCCTAATCTTTTTACCTTGTGCGTTGCGCCTTTTGCAGGTCTTAATTGATGTAATTTCATTTTTTTGATTTTGTACTCAGCGGGGAATCACCCCTCGCATTATTGGTTATTTCACTTCTTCCACTTTCACCAGGTGATTCACTTTGCGAACCATACCCAGGATCTGCGGAGTAGCTTCTACTTCCTTACTTGAATTGGTCTTGTTCAAACCCAAAGCCTGGATCGTGAGCTTCTGACGCTCCGAACGGTCGATAGGACTTTTGACCAATGTTATTTTTATCTTTTTCATAATTATACTTTGATAAACTCAATTAATTGGATTGAATCTACTTTGCTCCTCAACCTCCGCTTACCCGTTGAACACCTTCTTCAATCCCAGGGTCCTGGTCTTGGCAATATTGATCGGCTCACGCAACATGGCCAGTGCTTTTACGGTCGCCTTTACCACATTGTGCGGGTTAGCAGATCCAAGGGATTTTGCCAACACGTCGGTTACACCAGCAGATTCAAGAACAGCACGCATGCTGCCTCCTGCGATCACACCTGTACCATGAGCGGCAGGCTTGATCAGTACTTTTGCAGCACCTTCTTTGGCCCACTGATCGTGAGGTATGGTTCCTTTCATTACCGGAACCTTGATAAGGTTCTTCTTGGCATCTTCGATGCCCTTGGTAATGGCTTCCTGTACCTCTTTAGCTTTACCCAGACCATGGCCAACTACGCCCGCTTCATTTCCTACCACTACAAGAGCAGAGAAACTGAATGAACGGCCACCTTTGGTGGTTTTAACAACACGGTTAATGGCTACCACTTTATCTTTCAGCTCGAGGTCGCCGGCTTTTACCCTGTTTACGTTGAACTTTGACATTTACAGTATCTATTAAGATTTTTAAAATTAGAATTTCAAACCACCCTCACGTGCGCCATCGGCCAAAGCCTTTACACGGCCATGATACAGGTAACCACCACGATCAAATTTTACTTCAGTAAGCCCTAACTCAACCGCTTTGCGGGCGATGGTTGTACCTACCAGTTTGCTTTTTTCGCCTTTTGTTATTTTCTGGGCGCTGATCTCTTTATCCTTGCTGGATGCAGATGCCAGGGTAACCCCGTTATCGTCATCGATCAGCTGGGCATAGATTTCAGTGTTGCTCCTGAAAACGGAGAGACGGGGTTTAGCAGCCACGCCGGAAACTTTTCCGCGGATGTTAAAACGGATCCTGTCTCTTCTTGATGATTTAGTCTTTGCGTTCATTTCTTTTTATTTTTTCCCTGATGCTGCCAGGGATCATGTTTTTTGATTGAAGATTCCTGACTTCTGACTCAGGACTCCCGACTTTTATTTACCTGCTGCCTTACCAGCTTTCTTCCTTACCACTTCACCTACATAACGTACACCTTTTCCTTTGTATGGTTCTGGCTTACGGAGGCCGCGCAATTTAGCAGCAACCTGGCCGATCAGTTGTTTATCGATACCTTCCAGCGTAATGGAAGGATTCTGTCCTTTTTCCTGGGCAGTAACCACTTTCAATTCATTTGGAATTTCGAAAATGATATTGTGAGAATAACCCAACGCCAGGTCCAGTGTATTTCCCTGGTTAGCGGCTTTGAAACCCACACCGATCAGTTCAAGTTTACGAACATATCCTTCAGTAACGCCCTTTACCATATTAGAAACAAGAGAGCGATAAAGACCATGCAGAGCACGGTGACGGATCTGATCGGTCGGGCGACTGAAGGTCAGCTTGCCATCAGCGATCTCTACAGAGATATCGCGATCGATCGCCTGCTTCAATTCACCTTTCTTTCCTTTCACGGTGATCACATGATCTTTTCCAAGAGTGATGGTCACTCCTTCCGGGATCACGACCGCTTGTTTACCTATACGGGACATAACTAATTATTTAAATGTTTCTTATTCTTGTTTATTGTGCCGGTCAGCCTGTTAGGTATCGGCTTAAGGGCGGGCCAGCTTATAGCTGCTGGCCTTTAGCTTAATTAATATACGTAGCAAAGCACTTCTCCACCTACATTCTGCGCTTTCGCTTCTTTGTCTGTCATAACTCCTTTAGATGTAGAGATGATCGCTACACCCAGGCCATTTTTCACACGGCGGAACTCTGCAGGTGAAGCGTACTGGCGAAGACCAGGACGGCTTACTCTTTCCATGCTTTGGATAGCCGGTTGCTTAGTGGATGGATCGTATTTCAGAGCGATCTTGATCAACCCCTGCTTGCTGTCATCTTCAAATTTGTATTTCAGAATATAACCCTGGTTGTACAGGATCTCCGTCATACGCTTTTTCAGATTTGAAGCGGGTATCTCAACGATACGATGCTGAGCCATTTGCGCATTACGAATCCTGGTCAGGAAGTCTGCGATAGGATCTGTTACCATATTTTTTTCCTCCTACGTCCGCCTAAGGCGGATAATTGGATTGTTTAATTTTAAAAAATTATTTTTCTTAGCCCTGAAGCTATTACCTGCATTTACTACAAACTAATAACTCCCAACTACTAACTTTTCTATTACCAGCTGGCCTTTTTCAGACCCGGGATCTTTCCATTCAATGCCATGTCACGAAGGGCGATCCTCGACAGACCAAAATAACGAACGTATCCTTTTGGACGCCCGGAGATCTGGCAACGATTCTTCAGACGAACCTTAGAAGAATTCTTTGGCATCTCATCCAGAGCTTTCCAGTCGCCGGCTTTTTTCAACGCTTCACGCTTAGTGGCGTATTGGGCAACCATTCGTTCTCTTTTTTTCTGCCTGGCTGTGACGGAGGTTTTAGCCATGTTGTATTAATTTACTTTTTGTTTATTAGTTGTTCTTAGTGGCGTTACGGAAAGGCATACCTAATTCCTTCAGCAGTTCATAGGCTTCCTCATCAGTTTGAGCGGTGGTCACAAACGTGATATCCATTCCGGTAATGCGATTTACTTTATCGATATCGATCTCCGGGAAAATGATCTGCTCGGTAACACCCAGCGTATAATTTCCACGGCCATCAAAAGCTTTTTCACTCACACCCTTGAAATCGCGTACACGGGGCAGGGCTACTGCCACCAGGCGATCCAGGAATTCGAACATCTTATCGCCACGAAGCGTTACGCGGGCGCCGATAGGCATGTTCTTACGAAGTTTGAAATTGGAGATATCCTTTTTTGACATGGTCGCCACGGCTTTCTGGCCGGTGATCGTTGTCAGTTCATCCACGGCGATATCTACCAGTTTCTTATCAGAAACAGCACCATTCACGCCACGGTTAAGGCAGATCTTCTCCAGTTTCGGAGCCTGCATTACGGATGAGTATCCAAATTTCTTTACCAGCGCAGGTACAACTTCTTTTTTGTACTTATCTGCCAGTCTCGGAGTATATGTTTTCGCTGCCATTATTATTTACCTCCCTGAGTTTTTTTGGTTTTAAAAACTCTTTCTGTTTTTCCATCTTTTCTTACCCGGGTCACCCTTGCGCCTGTTTTTTGCGCAGGATCATACAGCATCACATTGCTGATATGGATCGGGGCTTCTTTTTTCACGATACCGCCACGCGTATTCTGCGCAGAAGGTTTTGTATGCTTGGTGATGATATTCACACCTTCAACGATCACTTTCTGTTTTTCAAGGATCACTTCTTTCACCACACGTGGCTTGGTCATGTCCTTATCGTCGCCGGCGATGACAACCACGCTGTCACCTTTACGGATCGCGAACTTGGGTTTAAATCTTGCTTTCATTTTTTTTGAGCTTTGAGCTGCGAGCTATGAGCTTTGAGCCCTTCCCTACAGCTATTCTATTTATCTTTTAATGCAAGCTCATAGCTCAAGGCTAGTAGCTCGCGGCTTTCTTACAATACTTCCGGCGCCAGTGAGATGATCTTCATGTACCCTTTATCACGCAGCTCCCTGGCCACCGGGCCGAAGATGCGGGTACCTCTTGGCTCATCTGATGCGTTCAGGATCACCACCGCGTTATCATCGAAACGGATATAAGAACCATCCTTACGACGCAGTTTGTTAGTGGTGCGAACGATCACCGCTTTAGCTACAGTACCTTTCTTGATACCGCCTGCAGGCAATGCGTCCTTTACAGTAACTACGATCTTATCACCGATACGGGCATAGCGCTGGCCGCTATTGCCGAGTACACGGATACAAAGCACTTCTTTAGCGCCACTGTTATCCGCCACATTTAAACGGCTTTCTTGCTGAATCATTTTCTTAAGCTTTGAGCTTTGAGCTGTGAGCTGTGAGCCCCCAGGTCTAGCATATGTTATTCAAATTATTCGTGATACGGCTCGTAGCTCAAGGCTCGTAGCTCGTAGCTGCTTTATTTCACTTTCTCCACCACTTCCACCATTCTCCACCTCTTGGTCTTACTCATGGGACGAGTCTCCATGATCTTTACCACATCACCGATGCTGCACTCGTTCTTATCGTCATGCGCGTGGAACTTAGTGGTCTTCTTTACGAACTTACCATAGATAGGGTGTTTTACTTTCCTTTCAACAGCAACAGTAATGGTCTTGGCCATCTTGTTACTGGTAACCACCCCGATCCTGGTCTTTCTTAAATTTCTTGCTTCCATTTTTTTTAAGCTTTGAGCTGCCGGTTTTGAGCAATGAGCTTTTTCCGGCAACTATTCATTTATCATTTAAAGGCAAGCTCTCAGCTCAATGCCAGAGGCTCGCGGCTTCTTCTTAACCTTGTTTTTTCAGTTTGATCTCCGTACTCAAACGCGCGATATCGCGGCGAAGGGAACGGATGGTCATTGGGTTCTCCAAAGGAGAGATGGCATGCGCAAACTCCAGTTTTTTCAGGCGTTGCTTATCCTCTTCGAGACGGGCCTTGAGGTCCTGCTCGTTCATACCATGTATGCTTTTTACAAAATCAGCTTTCTTTGACATCGCTTGTCGATTTAATATTTTGATTACGCGGTGACCAGGTCACGACGTGTAATAAACTTTGTTTTAATAGGCAACTTACCAGCAGCCAGGTGTAATGATGCTTTGGCCACCGCTTCAGTCACGCCATCCACTTCAAATATGATACGTCCGGGTTTCACAACGGCTGCCCAGAATTCCAGGTTACCCTTACCCTTACCCATCCTTACCTCCAGCGGCTTGCGCGTGATCGGTTTATCAGGGAATATGCGGATCCAAACATTACCTTCCCTTTTCATCTCACGGGTCAGGGCCTGACGAGCCGCCTCTATCTGGCGGTCGGTGATCCAATGTGCATCAAGTGCCTTAAGTGCATATGATCCGAAGGCGATAGTTGCGCCTCTTTTCGCGTCGCCCTTCATGCGACCCTTCTGCATCTTCCTGTGTTTCGTTCTTTTCGGTTGTAACATATATAAGCTTTTAGCTGTTAGCCGCTAGCTGCTAGCCTTTGGCATGTTATTCAATTTTATTAAGAGCTAGTAGCTAATTGCTAGTAGCTAGTTGCTTTCCTAGTGTCTTCTCTCCCTTCCACCACCACCTCTCCTGTCATCCCTGCGGTCCGGGCGCTCTTCCCTTCTTTCACGGCGATCACCTGCTTCATTCTTTCCACCAACAAAATTCGGGTTAAGGTCACGCTTGGTCAGTACTTCTCCCTTACAGATCCATACTTTGATACCGATCTTACCATATACGGTGAGCGCAAATACATTCGCGTAATCGATATCCATACGGAAAGTGTGAAGCGGCACACGACCCTGCTTGATCTCTTCAGAACGGGCGATCTCTGATCCACCCAAACGACCACCAACTTTCACCTTGATCCCTTCAGCACCCATACGAAGCGCAGAAGCGATAGACATTTTGA
The DNA here is from genome assembly GCA_016720565.1 of Chitinophagaceae bacterium. Classification (GTDB taxonomy): domain Bacteria; phylum Bacteroidota; class Bacteroidia; order Chitinophagales; family Chitinophagaceae; genus JJ008. The sequence goes on along the minus strand of JADKKJ010000001.1, from coordinate 415,199 downwards.
TGGCCCTCTTATAGTTGATCCTGTTTTCGATCTGGCGGGCAATCGTATCAGCTACGATCATGGCATCCAGTTCAGGGCGACGGATCTCCAGAATGTTGATCTGCACATCATCCTTACCGGTAAGCTTCTTCAGCTCTTCTTTGATACGGTCTACTTCTCCACCGCCTTTACCAATGATGATACCTGGCTTGGAGGTGTGAATGGTTATGATCAGTTTACCCAGGGTTCTCTCAATAACGATCTTGGAGATACCGCCTTTGTTAATACGGGCATTAAGGTAAGTTCTGATCTTATGGTCCTCAATCAGCTTGCCAGCGTAATCTTTTTTGCTGCCATACCAGTTAGATTCCCATCCGCGGATGATGCCTAACCTGTTGCCGATCGGATTTGCTTTCTGACCCATGTTATTGGTTTATTATCTTTAGTTTTTTGATTCTTTTGTGTCTACGATCACGGTCACGTGGTTGCTGCGCTTACGCACACGGTATCCACGACCCTGGGGAGCCGGACGCATACGTTTCAGGGTACGTGCCCCATCCACGAAAATGGTCTTTACCACCAGCGTGCTCTCATCGCCGCCTTCATTCTTCTGCTTCCAGTTGCTGATGGCGCTGAGCACCAGTTTACGCAAAGGAACAGCTGGATGCTTTGGATGGTGCTCCAGTTCAGCAAGCACTTTCTCTACTTTCTGACCACGGATCAGGTCGGCCAGCAAGCGCATCTTGCGCGGTGAGGTCGGGTAATTTCTGAGTTTAGCTACTGCTTCCATGTTTTTAGCTTTTAGCTGTTAGCTGCTAGCAATTAGCAGAACAGACAGCATTTTTATTTTCAATTTTGCAGGCTTGCGGCTTGTGGCCAGAAGCTTGCGGCTTATTAATCTACTTTCTTACTTGAGTGTCCTTTGAACTGACGGGTTGGTGCGAATTCACCCAGCTTGTGACCTACCATGAATTCCGTCACATAAACAGGAATGAATTTGTTTCCATTATGCACCGCGAACGTATGTCCTACAAATTCCGGGGTGATCGTGGAACGACGACTCCAGGTCTTCACCACGCCTTTTTTAGATTTTCCATCATTCATAGCCACTACCTTTTTTTCGAGGTGAGCAGCTATATAAGGACCTTTTTTAATTGAACGTGCCATTTATGGTTGATCGTTTAAATTTTAAAATTTAATTTACTTGGACAGCTTCTTACCATCCTTACGCTGAATGATCATTTTATCGCTACCCTTTCCTTTGGTACGGGTTTTCAGACCTCTTGAGTACTGACCATTCCTGCTTCTTGGCTGACCACCGGAAGCTTTACCTTCACCACCACCCATCGGGTGATCTACTGGGTTCATGGCTACACCACGGTTACGGGGACGGATTCCTTTCCAACGGTTACGACCTGCTTTACCCATGCTCTGCAGACTATGGTCGCTGTTGCTCACTACACCAACGGTAGCATAGCAATTGATCAGCACCTTGCGCAGTTCACCGCTTGGCATTTTCAGGATCGCATATTTCTCTTCTTTGTTCGTCAACTGGGCAGATGAACCAGCACTGCGGGCGATCTTACCACCCTGGCCTGGCTGCATCTCGATATTATGCACATTGGTACCCAAAGGCATATTTTTCATCACCAGTGCGTTTCCAATTTCAGGCGCCACATTATCACCACTCATTACTTTCATTCCCACGGTCAATCCCTGCGGAGCGATGATATATCTTCTTTCGCCATCACCATATTCCACCAATGCGATGAAACAGGTACGGTTTGGATCATATTCGATAGAAAGCACGGTAGCTTCCACATTCTGCTTGTTCCTCTTAAAATCGATCACACGATATTTCTTCTTCGCACCGCCACCGATATAACGCATGGTCATGCGTCCGGAAGAGTTACGACCACCGGTCCTTTTCTTGGTTTCCAGCAATGACTGCTCAGGCACATTGGTAGTTACCTCTGCGTATGCGTTTCCGATCCTCCAGCGAGTACCGGCCGTTACGGGTTTAAATTTTCTTAATGCCATTTTTTAAAATTCTTCGGTTTACTGTTTACAACACTTCGCGGCGGTTGATTGCCATTCTGGTTATCCTTAGATTATCACTAAGGATAAAATTCTTAGATATTCGAGTAGAGGTCTATATTCTCACCCTCTGCTACTGTTACAAATGCTTTTTTGTAAGCTGGTTTGCGACCTGAGATCACCCCTGCTTTGGTAAAACGGCTCTTGTTCTTGCCGGGCACCACGCTGGTATTTACATTGGTCACATTCACGCCATAGAATGTTTCTACAGCCTTCTTGATCTCCAGCTTATTCGCCTTCCTGGCCACTTTGAATGCATAGCGACGGAGTTTCTCCTGCTGTGCATTCGCTTTCTCGGTCAGTATCGGCTTTATAAGTACTTCAGAAAGTTTCATCTTTCTATTGATTTAATCGATTTAAAATTAATTCTCGTCCTCTCCAAAGATCTTAGCAGCGCTTTCGGTAAGCACCAGCACTTCGGAATTAACAATGTCATACGTATTCACATCGCTCAGCAACTGGCCCAGTACATAAGGAATGTTCTGAATTGACTTCTGCACATTCTCATTGTATTCAGGAATAACGAACAATGTCTTTTTATCTGAGATATTCAGGTTACCCAGGATATCTACAAATGATCTTGTTTTTGGCGTATCCATCTTGATATCTTCAACGATCACAATGGCATTCTCTTTCGCCTTATAAGAAAGAGCAGATATCTTGGCCAGGTCTTTCACCTTACGGTTCACCTTGATATCATAACCATGTGGTTTTGGTCCGAAGATGCTACCACCACCTTTATAAAGAGGGTTCCGGATATTACCCTTACGGCTTCCACCGGTACCTTTCTGACGATGCAGTTTACGGCTTGCACCCTGAACTTCCGCACGGGTCTTCACCTTGTGCGTACCCTGACGCTGCGCAGCGAGATACTGCTTAACAGCCAGGTAGATCACGTGGTTATTAGGCTCGATACCGAAGATCTCTTCGGGAAGCTCCACGCTGCGGCCGGTCGCTTTACCATTTATATTTAAGACTTCTACTTTCATCTTATTGAGTTTAATTGTTACCCTTTGTTTGAAACAAAGGATAACAATACGTTACGATTATTTTTGAATCAGTACAATTGAACCGTTATGACCCGGAACAGATCCGCTCACCAGGATATAATTCTTATCAGTGAATATCTTCACCACTTTCAGACCCTTGGTCTTAACGCGGTCGGTACCCATACGTCCGGCCATACGCATTCCTTTCATAACACGGCTGGCATCAGAGGAGTTACCCAATGATCCCGGAGCGCGGCTACGATCGTGCTGACCATGCGACTGACCACCCACACCATGGAAACCATGACGCTTTACCACACCCTGGAATCCTTTACCCTTGGTGGTACCCACTACTTCAACTTTGTCACCTTCTTCGAAGATGTCAACAGTAATGGTCTCGCCGAGAGCTTTCTCAAGTGAGTAATCGCGGAATTCTTTAGAAAATTTTTTGGGAGCTGTGGTAGCTTTTGCAAAGTGATTCTTTTCGGCTTTGATGGTATGCTTGTCTGTCTTGTCGCCGAAAGAAAGCTGGAGGGCAGAGTATCCGTCCAGTTCTGGAGTCTTGACCTGTGTAACTACACATGGGCCCGCCTCAATGATCGTACAGGCGGTTTGCTTGCCCGAAGGATCGAAGATGCTGGTCATCCCGATTTTTTTCCCAATAATACCTTTCATGTCTTTCGATTTGTGCCTCAAGGTTATTGGGACAGTGGTACTTTGTTATCTGCAGTTTAAAACTACGGATAGCCAGAATGACCTACTTCAATCCCCGTTTAGCTGCCGACCTTTTCTTTTTGTTCAGAAGTACCGGCAGTAAACAAACCCTGAATGGCTTGTTTTATGTTTTCTCCCGGTTCAGATTAGTGAACCGAGATTATCAGAGCTCTTTTCTTACGCCTAAGCGTAATTGAGAGATGACTATTTAAATTTATAAGAACTAATATCAACCATGATTGAGGAGTCTCTAAACACTAAACCCTCAACTCTAAACTTTCAAAGTACTACGCTTTGATCTCTACTTCCACACCGCTGGGAAGATCCAGCTTGCTCAGCGCATCTACCGTCCTGGAAGAGGAAGTGTAAATGTCCAGCAAACGCTTATGCGTAGCTAATTGAAACTGCTCACGACTCTTCTTATTCACGTGCGGCGAACGCAACACGGTAAAGATCTTACTGCTCGTAGGCAGAGGAATAGGTCCGGTTACAACGGCACCCGTGCTGCGCACTGTTTTTACGATCTTTTCGGCTGATTTATCAACCAGATTGTGATCGTAAGACTTTAATTTGATCCTGATTCGCTGAGACATATCTGAATTACCCAATTTTCTTTGGGAGTGCAAAGGTAGGGGGGGAAGGGATTGATTCCAAATATATAGCTAGATATTTTGGTTGGGCTGTTGATATGTTGAGCTGTTGAGTAAAAACGCCGAAACTTTAAGGTCATTTCAAATTTTCAGAGCTCAACTACTCAACCTCTTAAATTCTCAACTTTATGATTTTCAGACTAATAGTCGCAAATCCTCCCAACTCCACATGCTCCAGCCTGAACTGGTGTTCCCCTCCCAGCTTTACCCTGATCTTTCGGTTCGGCGACTCATCAAAATCGTATTTGGAAGGCATCCACTCATTAATGACCGTTTTCCCATCAATATCCAGCCTTGCAGCGTCATCCCAGGTCAGGGATATTTCATACTCGCCGGGCTCAAAATCTGCCCTGGCATGGGCGACTGTGATAAATCCGGGGTATTGCTTACCTCCTGCCTTTATCCCGCCCCACCATGCATAATCCAGCTTATTTACCGTATCTCTTTTAAAGGGGGTCGGAGCCTGGCCATTTGCAAAAAGGGTTTCGTTAGTAATGGGGTTATGCCGCAGGGTGTCCAGCTCATAGAACTCAACCTGCCAGTTCATAGGCTGGAAGAATTTACTGAAATGGAAGGGGTATACCTTACCGGATAAAACGATTTCTCCCATTGGGCTGACCACCGTATCCCCCACAAATTCAAGGTCGATCTGTATATCCGTTCTTTCCGCCTTCATCCTTTTTGCAAGCAGATGCGAAGGGAATTCACCTTTCATTGCTGAAAACTGCTCCACCCCTTTTGCCTGTATGATCTTCCAGTGTCCCTTTGGCCCAAGCAGGTCAAATCGCATCCACCCGGCACTGTCTGCCGGACTGGTATTCCATATTATAGGCGAGCGATAATCATAAGGTCCCCATTCCAGCATCCGGATATTCTCCCTTCCTTTTCTTTTTCCATTTCCTTTAAAAGGATCGATAGGATGGTGTACAACAGGTGCCTTCCATTTTCTTTCTTTAACAGGCACCCTTATAGAATCTATCAGCGCATGCCTGTTTTTAAATGTATTATCAAACTGGCTCACCGAATCCGTACCCTTTATATCAAAACTGGATCCGTCTGAGTTAAAACTGTTACGGGCGATGATATAGCCCGCGCTTCTGGTATCATGGTATTTTGCATAACCCCAGTCTGCAGGCTGTGAAGGGTTCGACCATAATTTGATCCCCAGTTTATCATTGGTGAAAATATTATCCGCTACCAGATTATGCTGGCCATGCTCTATGGCTATGGCAATACGGTTATTACCGAATTTATTATTCTCGATACGGCTTTCATAACTATAACCACCCCAGATGCCATGGTCGCAGCCAAAGATCCGGTTGTCAATAATATAATTTCGACTGAAAGTAACCTCTACCCCATTGGTAGGAGCAAAAGAAAAATCATTGCCCCAGAGTAAATTATCATTGCACCCTCCTTTGCCCGTATCCATGGTTGTTTGCCCGGCCCAGAGGAAAAACCCATCGCCGCTATGGGTGACTGAATTCTTATAGAAAATATTATCGCTGCTTTGTTCATATACCAGGATACCTGCGCTATCCTGTCCTCGGTTATAAATTCCTTCACTATGTCCCCTTACATTAAAATTGATCCGGTTGAAACTAACCTGGTTTCGGTTGCAGCGATACATCCCCAAACCAATACCTGAGTTAAAAGAAAAATCATTGTTGTAGATCTTTGCATCGTTGCATTGCATCATCATCAGTGCGTTCTGGCCCCCGGTCACCTTGCAATTTTTTATCGTTGCCCTGTTACATCCTCGCAGGTAAAACGCCGCTCCATAGCGCATCCACTCATCTTTTTCATTATGATGATAACTCATCCAGTCAGAAATATCTTCTTTCTCCTGTGTGCTGTTCAGGTGCTGGCGGTAATTATAACTCAGGTCGCAATTATCGAGTACCAGTTCGTCCACATTTCTTGCCAGCAGGGCGATCTTATACCCTCTTGCCTTTAAATTTTTTATGGTGACCTTATTACTGTTCCGGATATAGATCGCAATACCATAAAATTGATCCGGATCTTTTACATCATTACTTCCTTTTAATTCTGCATTGTTGAAATCGATAACGATATTATTTCCTTCAATCAGAACGACCGCAGCAGAAGTATCTTTCAGTGCATCCAGTAGGTAAAGGCCCTGCTTCAACTTTGCAGAACGACTGATCTTCATCCCCGATCTCAATTCAATTTCCTGGCAGAATAAAAATGCAGGCATAAAAATTAAAATCAGAAGCAGTGCTCTTTTCATATACTGTTAAGGTAATAAAAACCGGAAGATCACTTTGGAGTAATTATTAATTATTATTGAACTCGTCAAAAAAAAAGAGGCCGCCGAAGCGACCTCTTTACAATATCTGCAAACTAATTTTAAGCGTTTACATTCTTACCCTTGATCTTCGCGATCACCTCTTCGGCAATACCAGCCGGAGCAGGAGAATAATGCGAGAATTCCATGGTAGAAGATGCACGACCGGAAGACAATGAACGCAATTGCGTTACATAACCGAACATTTCGCTCAGTGGCACTTTGGCCTTGATCACCTGGGCATTGTTACGGTTATCCATTCCTTCCAGCATACCACGACGACGGTTAAGGTCACCGGTCACATCACCCATGTACTGATCAGGAGTTACTACTTCCACTTTCATGATCGGCTCCAGCAATACAGGCTTAGCCTTTCTTGCCGCTTCGCGGAAACCTTGTCTTGCGCAAAGTTCAAATGACATGGAGTCGGAGTCAACCGCGTGGAATCCACCATCAAATACACGAATCTTCAAATTGGCCACAGGATAGCTGGCCAGAACACCTGTAGTCATTGCCTGTTCAAATCCTTTCTGAATAGCTGGAACGAATTCACGGGGAATCGATCCACCAAACAGATCGTTTACGAACTGATAGTTCTTATCAGGGTTTTCTTTCTGCCATTCTGCATCTACAGGACCCAGGTTGAATACAATATCTGCGAACTTTCCGCGACCACCGGTCTGCTTCTTCAGCGTTTCACGATGTTCAACAGTAGCCTGGAATGCTTCTTTATAAGCCACCTGCGGAGCTCCCTGGTTTACTTCTACTTTAAATTCCCTTCTCATACGATCTACGATGATCTCCAGGTGAAGCTCTCCCATTCCGGAAAGAATGGTCTGCCCTGTTTCTTCATCGGTACGTACGCGAAGTGTTGGATCTTCTTCTACGAGTTTGGCAATGGCCATACCCATTTTATCTACGTCGGCCTGTGTCTTTGGCTCTACTGCCACAGAGATCACCGGCTCAGGAATGAACATATTCTCCAATACGATCGGATGATCCTCATCACAAAGTGTATCACCTGTCTTGATCTCTTTGAAACCAACGGCAGCGCCGATATCACCAGCTTCGATGAAATCGATCGGATTCTGCTTATTGGCAAACATCTTCATGATACGGCTGATCCTTTCTTTTTTACCGCTTCTTACATTCAATACATAAGAACCTGCATCCAGGTGACCTGAATAACAACGGAAGAAGGCCAGGCGTCCCACAAATGGGTCGGTCATGATCTTAAAGGCCAGGGCTGCAAAAGGTTCTTTTGCATCCGGACGACGTTTAACGGTCTCACCGGTATCCGGGTTGATGCCTTCTACCGCTTCAATATCCATTGGTGAAGGGAGGTAACGGCATACCGCATCCAGAGCCGTCTGTACTCCTTTATTCTTGAAAGAAGAACCACACATCATTGGAACGATGCTGAGGTCGATGGTCGCTTTACGAACCGCTTCATGGATCTCATCTTCAGAGATACTGTTAGGGTCTTCGAAGAATTTCTCCATCAGGGTATCATCATATTCAGCCACAGCTTCAACCAGGCTGGCTCTCCACTCATTAGCTTCTTCCAGCATATCCGCAGGGATCTCGATCTCGTCGAAGGTCATTCCTTCTGTTTCCATATGCCAGATGATACCTTTCATTTTGATAAGGTCTACCACGCCTTTGAAATCATCTTCTGCTCCGATAGGAAGCTGCAGGGGAACCGCTTTGGAACCAAGCATTTCTTTTACCTGCTTAACCACCATCAGGAAGTCAGCACCGGCACGGTCCATTTTATTTACGAATCCGATACGTGGTACATTATACCTGTTGGCCTGGCGCCAAACTGTTTCAGATTGTGGCTCAACACCGTCAACCGCAGAAAACAGCGCGATCAAGCCATCCAGTACACGCATGGAACGCTCTACCTCAACGGTAAAGTCCACGTGACCCGGGGTATCGATGATATTGAAATAATAGTTCTTTGTATCAGGAGTAGCCTTACCTTTTACGGTAGGGAAATTCCACTGGCAGCTAACCGCCGCAGAAGTGATCGTGATACCTCTTTCTTTTTCCTGCTCCATCCAGTCAGTGGTAGCGGCGCCATCATGCACCTCACCTATCTTATGGATCATGCCGGTATAACGAAGGATCCTCTCCGTTGTGGTGGTCTTACCCGCATCAATGTGAGCGGCAATACCAAAGTTTCTCTGAAATTTCAAGTCAGCCATGACTGTTTGATTTGTTGTTTTATTTATTAATGATCTTGTTGCGTATGATTCCCCGGTAGGGGGCTGCCTGGTTGTTGGGATAGAAAATATCAGCCGGCAGGGTCCTTTTGTAAAGGAGCAATAGCTGATATAATAGATTAGACTCTCATATAATGCCACTTGAAGAAAAAGGCAAACTCACTTATCCATCCTTCAATCCTTTCCTTAATGGCGCCGCAAAGGTAATCAAATGTTTTCAAAAAAAAGACCCCGATAAGCCTAATTTTCAGTCGGAGCCGATCAAACCTAAACCAAACATTACCAGCCAGTTAAAAAAAATGTCCCCGATTTCTCGGGGACATTCTCTCTTAAGTCTCGTTGTATTTACTTCAGTTCAGTTTCAATATAGCTGAGCATAAGTTCTACCCTGCGGTTCTTGGTGCGACCTGCAGCTGTTTTGTTATCAGCGATCGGAGTGGTTTCACCATAACCTTTGGATTTCATCCGGCTGGCCTCAACCCCTTTGCTTATAAGATAATTCATTACGGAGGCAGCACGGTTATCACTGAGTTTCTGGTTGTAGGCATCATTACCTACCCAGTCAGTATGTCCGGCAATATTCAGCTTCATACCAGGATTCTGGTTCATGATACGGGCCACCTCATTCAAACCTTTGAAAGAGGATGGAGCCAGTTTAGCACTTCCGGTAACGAATAATATATTCTTAGCGGCCACTTCCACTTTCCTGCGAATAGTATCCGGTATGATAGGACAACCATAATTCTCTTTTACTCCAGGAATAGTAGGACACCTGTCTTCTTCATCATTTACACCATCACCATCGGTATCTGGGATCGGGCAACCCTGATAGCGGGCCACTCCCGGAACGGTAGGACATTTATCTTCCTCATCATTGATACCATCTTTATCAGTATCCGGAATTGGACATCCCTGGTAACGGGCAAGACCCGGTACGGTAGGGCATTTATCTTCTTCATCATTGATACCGTCATTATCAGTATCAGGGATCGGACAACCATTATACCTGGCCAGACCTTTTACAGTTGGGCATTTATCCAGGCTGTCGATGATACCATCGCCATCTGTATCTTTTGGTGGAAGCGGAGGAAGAGGAACCACTTTTACGGGTTCTTTCTTTTTGCCCACTCTTGCGGCTATACCCAGGCTATGCTGTAGATGGTAGTTCGCCGTTTCTGTTGTAACGGGCACGCGGTAGGTAGAAAGAACAAACAGGTGGAAATCATCCCAGAAATTCACTTTCATTCCCAGTCCAAGTGGCATAAAGGCTCCATAATACTTGCCGTATTTATGAGCACCCACACCCAAGCTTATATAAGGTTGAACCCAATACTTTTCAGTGGTCATTTTAAGATTGACAGCAGCTGTTCCCTCCAGGAGGAAGCGGTTACTGTTGAATGACTTGTTAGGAAAAGGATATTGGCAGAATGTACCACCTAAAGACATAGCTACATCTGCATGTTTACTGATACCCTTAAAATAGTTGAATGCCATTCCTGGATCCATCTGGCCAAACTTGGCCATGCGCTTGCTGCTTAAAACCTGGTTTAAAGAGCTGGTACGTATGCGGGAGGCACTAATGAAATCATTCAGGAAAAAACTGAAACCGACAGCCTTAGGTCTTATTTCATCATCTTGCCCGTAGCTCGCTGGTACTAGCAGATACAGTGCAATCAATGCAGACAGGATCTTCTTCATAAAGAAATTAGTTTGGTTTAGAACGTAACAAAAATAACGGGTAAGTTTAATATCCGAAAATAAATTATTTACTTATTATTCATAAGGTTAAAGCATGTCAACAACCCCCTTCAGGCTGTGGAAAAACTCCTTATTTGCGGTTATTTGCGGCTAAAGTAGTTTTCCCGGAGCATTTTATCGTCGCCGTATACATCATCGTAGAAGATAATGCGGCCATCCTGCCCTTCGCAGGTAAGGTAACGGATAAAAACCGGAATCCGGGCCCGGAGTGCCAATTGTCTTTTTTCCTTGTTCTTCAGCCAGCTGTTTACCGAGTCTTTTCTGGAATATCCGGACTGCATACTGTCTTTCTGCAACACAAAATTCAGCAAATCCCTCCATTGCTGCACCCTTACGCAGCCATGGCTGAGATTGCGCATGGCATTGGCAAAAAGATATCGCTGGTTCGTATCATGCAGGTAAACCGCGTATTTGTTATCAAAATAAAACTTGATGATGCCCAGCGCATTCGCATCTCCGCTTCCCTGCACTACCTTATAGGGCATGCTCTTATTGTATAAGGTCCAGTCAACAGTAAAGGGATCCACCTCCCCCCCTTTACTATCCAGCAGGCTGAATCCTTTTTTTGCCAGGTAACCCGGATTTTTCTTCACTGCGGGAAGTATCTCTTTCATGATGATGCTTGCAGGTGGAACCCATTGGGGAAATGTAACAATGGCCGACAGGGCGCTGCTGAGCATCGGCGTTCGGGTAAGCGGTTTGCCGGTTACTACCCTTGATATGAATTTTTGTTTTCCATTCTCCATTACACGTAAATAATTGGAGGAGGCATTTACCCATATATATTTTTCCGGCATACTGGCCGGCAGCTTTTTGTATTTATCCATGCTTATGGCAATACGGATGAACTTCTCATGGTCATCCAGGTTCATCATGCGAATGGTCCCCGCCCCTGCTTTTCCATCTACTGTAAGTCCCATTTTCTCCTGGTATTTTTTTACCGCCAGTGAAAGTCCAAGCGAATCCAGCAGTATACTATCCTGCAAAACCAACCCATCCTGTAATAACCTTTTTTGAAGCTGTAATCGATACGCCGGATCATCTTTTACCGGCAAAGGCAACTTAATGAAGTCAGTGAATTTGGCCTGTGACAGGAAAGCAGGTATACCTGCTTTTAACTGGTGATAACCACTCTCCTTTGGTTCCAGTGATGCGATAAAAGAACTGAGGGAATCTGCATCATGGCTTTTCAGGAAAACGGAATAATACCCGTCCTCGTTCATCAGTGAATCTTTATTCAATGAAACACTGTCACCGGGCAGTCTCCCCAGCTTTACATCGTGTATAAAATTCAACCAGGCATCGGTAAAGAGCAGATCTGCCTGCACCCACATAGCCGGATCATGCCGAATAGTATCCTTAAGGCTGTCCGCTATTAATTCCTTCCTTATTTTTTGAAGTTCGTCAAAATGATAATCCTCAGGAAACAAACCCAGCAGGCGGCTATCGGAGATCTTTGCAAAAAAACTATCTGTCGACCTGATCCATTGGCCGTTTTGTGACCAGGCCAATGCATAATTATTTTTAGCATAAACATACTGCACTGCCTCAGCAAGGTGAAAACTGCTGTCAGTTTTTGATACCAGTTCTTTAAGAATAGGAATGGCCTGTTCATTAAGGGCGTCCAGCGAAACCGATAATACAGTCTCCTTTTTTTGTGGAGACTTGCAGCCCAGGGAGCATAGAAGCACAAAAACCACTGGTATATAAAAGCGGTAGTGTTGGTTGCGCATGGATGAGGTTTAAACTTACATTCGCGTATGAACAAATTACAGAATATGCGGCTTATTGTATGGCTGTCGCTGTTTATTTTTTCAACATCGTACTCTTCCTATTCCCAGGATACCCTGAAAAGGCCGGCTGTTACCTCTAAAATGGAAGAATATCACAGCCAGCTACTTGCAGCGCCAGGTAAAAAAATGCTGGAACTTAAAAGCGTAATGCCTGAACTCATCTATGAGCTGCGCTATGCCAGCCTGAACAACTTCATGAAGCGTTATATGTATCCAAAAGGGACTACCCTGTGTTTTATGAGAAAGGATGCGGTGGATGCACTTAAAAAAGTGCAGGGTTCATTAGCAGGCAAAGGGTATGGCCTGAAGATATTTGACGGCTACCGCCCCTATTCTGTAACAGTAAAATTCTGGGAGCTGGTTAGAGATGAAAGATATGTGGCCAACCCGGCCAAAGGCAGCGGGCATAACCGCGGAATAGCAGTTGACTTAACCATTATAGATTTATCCAGCGGCAAAGAACTGGATATGGGAACTGGATTTGATAATTTCACTGATAGCGCCCATCATGATTTCAACGCATTGCCGGCATCTGTACTTCAGCATCGCAGGCTACTTCGTGAAACCATGGAACAGGCAGGGTTCAGAGCACTTGAAACAGAATGGTGGCATTATTTCCTTCCCGGCGCCGATCGCTATGAATTGCTGGACCTCCCATTTAAGAAGCTGAAGAAGGATCTATAAACTTACCACTTCTATCACTGCATCCAGGTCAATAGGCCCGTAAATATGCGGAAAATTGTCTTCCGTAGAAGGAGACCATTCAAAAACATAACGGCTGGTCAGTTTATCAGTATCTATTACCAGTTTCACAAGGTCGGTCTGTCCCTGGAAATATCGTTCCAGCACACCGGCCACCTGGTGCTCCTGAGAACAATGGATAAACCCTTCCGCTGATAATGCGGGATGTGTATAGGCTCCTTCCTTCAGGGCTTTTTCCCAATCACTTCTTCTGGTAACATGGTAAACGATCGCCATTGGTATAACGTATTTGTAATTAAAGGCACTTCCTTATAAAATTCTTTTGATCTTTTGTTCCAGCATCAAGAGGTCAGCCAGGACTATGGCCGTCGCCGCTTCCAAAACAACAGGTACCCGAAGCGCAATACAAAGGTCATGACGTCCTTTAACAGAAAGCGTATCGGAAGCGCCGCTTTCCCAGTTGAAACTTTCCTGTTCTTTGGGAGTGGAAGAGGTAGGCTTCACTGCTACCCGGAAAACCAGCTCATTATTATTGGTGATGCCGCCAACTATACCACCAGCATGGTTGCTGTTAGTTTCCCCTACCATATTTTTTATGGTATCGTTATGCTCACTGCCAAACATCCTTGCAGCGGCGAAACCCATACCAAATTCAATTCCTCTTATGGCCGGTATGGCAAATACCATATGCGCCAGCAGTGACTCTGCAGAATCGAAAAATGGTTCGCCTAATCCTGCAGGCAATCCACTTACCCTGCATTCTACGATACCACCGATACTGTCCTTCGCATCAATGGCTTTTTGCAAACCTTTCTCAATATCCTTTTCACCACCTATCTCCAGCAAAGAGGCGCGTATGGTTCCGACTTTACACTGTTCTGTTATTTTTTTTGCTATCACTCCCGCCGCTACCATTGCCACGGTCAGCCTTCCGCTGAAATGACCACTGCCGCGGTAATCTTCAAAGCCTCCAAATTTTTTCCTGGCTACCCAATCGGCATGGCCGGGTCTTGGTATGGCACGCTGTTTTTCATAATCGCTGCTTCGGATATTCTTGTTTTCAAATAAAATTGTAATGGGTGCCCCGGTAGTACGGTCATTAAAGATCCCGCTCTTAAAAATGGGCAGGTCTTCTTCCTGCCGGGGGGTGGTTCCTTTCTGTTGCCCGCCTTTTCTCCTTTCAAGGTCCGGAAGAAAATCCTCTATGGTCAGGGAAAGGCCGGCAGGACAACCATCCACAACGATCCCTACTGACTCGCCATGCGATTCACCGAATATGCTTACGCGGAATATGCGGCCAAAACTATTCATGCCATTTGATCTTATTACTTAAAGATACGTTTGCTCCCAGCTTTTCCAAGTGGTCAAAAAAATCTGGATAAGATTTATTGATCGCGTCGGCCGCTTCGATCCTTGTTTCCCCTTCCGCATTCAAGGCAGCCACTGCGCAGGCCATTGCGATACGATGATCGTGATGGGAATTTACCGTCGCCCCTTTTACGCGGCCACCGGTGATCAGCATCCTGTCATCTTCAACCTGTATATCTACACCCATTTTGCCAAACTCTTCTTTCAATGAATTGGCACGATCACTTTCTTTATGTTTTAACCTGCTCACCCCTTTTATCCTGCTGGTACCAATACAATTAGCAGCAAGAGCCACCAGTGGCGGAAAAAGGTCAGGACAATCAGTGGCATCAAAACTAAAAGCATTCATCACCGAAGGTTTTACATAGATGCCTTTTGTATCAACAGCAAAACTGGCATTGGCAGCAGACATTGCTTCCAGTATTGCGCGATCGGCCTGTTCGGAAGCAAGATAGAGTCCACTGATCTTTATGGGACCAGCAATGGCACCCGCTACCAGTAAAAATGCCCCTCCGCTCCAATCACCTTCCACCCTGTAATGGTAGGCGTCTTTCTCAGGAGCCTTTCCATGAAAGTTGAACTCTTCAAAATTCCTGTTCTCTACATAGGCCAGTCCCAGTTCATGGATCAATCCTATAGTTAGCGCGATATAGGGTTTGCTTTTAAGATCCTTCACCCGGATGCTGACCTTGTCAGCCCCTGCGGCCACATAGGCCATGATAAGCCCGGTAAGAAATTGCGAACTCAATGAACCATCCACTTCAATATCAGCCGGTATCAGCGGGCCCTGTACTTTCAACGGCAAATGACCTTCATTGGATGCTATTTTCACTCCCAGCTTCGGCAATACTTTATCAAAGAAATCCATTGGCCGGTTTACCAGGCTGCCTTCTCCGGTGATCATTACCGGGACATCCAACAGGGCCGCCAGCGGAGTGAACATCCGTATACTTAATCCGCTCTCGCCACAATTGATGGATAAAGGCGATCTGGCAACCTGCGGTGTAATAAGAATTCGATCATCCAATGATTCAAGGTTAGAACCCAAAGCCTGGATGATACGCATGGCAGCTTTATCATCTGCCGAATGGCCCGGGTCAAAAATGGTCATGGGTTTTTTGCATACCCAGGCTGCTGCCAGTGCCCTTTGCATGGCGCTTTTAGAAGCAGGTGCTTCTATCATTCCTTTAAGGGAAGAAGCTTGTATTGTTGCTACCATTTCTTTGTTGAGAACAGGAATTTTCGAATTGCCGTAAGCGGTAAAGCCTGCCATTTGCTGTTCCCAATTGCATTCAGCAGTACATAATTAACAGATGAACTTTTTCTTTTCTTATCCATTTTCAGGATACTGAACACTTTTTCAGGATTGAAACTTGCATAAGCTGGAAGAGCATATTTTTCCAATAAAGCCGCAAGCCTTGCAGTTTCAGCAAACCCGGTTTCTTTTTCAGAGATATGCGCGGCGCAAATCATACCAATGGAAATAGCTTCTCCGTGCAATAATTCATATTGGGTTTCAATGGCGTGACCGATCGTATGGCCGAAATTCAATAGCTTCCGGTCTCCTCTCTCAAATTCATCTTCCTGTACCACGCGTATCTTGATCATTGCATTTCGGGAAATAAGTGCTGCAAGGGCTTTATGGTCATCGCGATAAAAAGACAATTCATTTTTCTCCAGCGACCGGAACATGGCGGCATCTTTAATGGCCGCATGCTTGATCACTTCAGCAAATCCATTCCTCCAATCTTTTTCTGGCAGGGAATTTAAAAATGAAAGATCATGCAATATGAAAGCTGGCTGGTTGATGGTTCCCACCAGGTTCTTATAACCATTCACATCTATACCATTCTTTCCCCCGATGGAAGCATCCACCAATCCTAATATGGTGGTAGGCACAAAACCAAAACGTATCCCTCTCAGGTACACTGAAGCAATATAACCGGTAAGATCCGTCACTACACCGCCACCAACGCCAACAAGGGTATGATCCCTTCCGGCTTCCAGGGCGATCAGTTGTTCGATCACCGCGTCTGCAGTTGCCTGCACCTTAAATTCTTCGCCGGGTTTCAATATGATCACATTCCATCCGCGGAACTTTTCCTGGTGCGCGGCAAATACATGCTCATCCGTGATGATAGTGGTAGTTGCTTTTCGGCATAGCGTTTTTATCGATGAGAATTTCCCGTCGAAATAGAACACGGTGGATGAGTTGGAATACCTGATCTTCTTTGAGGTCATGAATAATAAATTATCCGTTTAGGAATCCAGCACTTTCTTCTGGTGATTGATACTTTCCATGTGCACGGCGTCGAAATAACGGGTGATGAACTCGCGGCTCAACCCCATCCTATCGGCTTTTACCAGCGCTTTTTCAATGATCTCATTCCAGCGGTTGGTTTGCAATATGGTGATATTATTATCTTTTTTATATTTTCCGATCTGCTCGGAGATCTTCATACGACGGGATAGCATTTGCACCAGTTCATCATCAATATGGTTGATCTGCTGCCTTAAGGCTTCCAGGGCCGCATGGTATTCTTCCGAGTTGGTTTCTTCCTTTCTCCAAACGATCCTGTCCAGCATCTCATTCAGTTGCTCTGGCGTTACCTGTTGCTTGGCATCGCTCCAGGCCTCATCGGGATTGATATGGCTTTCGATCATCAGTCCATCATAGTCAAGGTCGATAGCCCTTTGCATTACTTCCAGCAGTGTATCGCGGCGGCCGCAGATATGCGAAGGATCATTGATGAATAAGAGCTCCGGGTATTTAAGTTTCATTTCAATGGCCAGGTGCCACATGGGCGCATTGCGGTATTCCGTATTTCCATAAGAAGAGAACCCGCGATGTATCAGTCCTATCCTTTTTATTCCCACACGGGCCATTCTTTCCACTGCGCCTGTCCAGAGTTCCAGGTCAGGATTGATCGGGTTCTTAATTAAAACAGGAATATCCACGCCTCGCAGCGCATCCGCAATTTCCTGTACACTGAATGGATTTACAGTTGACCTTGCCCCCACCCATAAAACATCCACGCCAAAAGCCAGCGCATCCTCCACCTGTCTTGCAGTGGCCACTTCCACCGTGGTAGGCAACCCGGTCAATACTTTTGCCTGCTGCAACCAGGGCAATCCTTTTTTCCCAACACCTTCAAACATGCCTGGTTTGGTACGGGGCTTCCAGATGCCAGCCCTGAGCATATCTACTTTTCCTGTGGCTTTTAATCTTTGCGCCGTTGCCAGCAGCTGTTCCTCAGTCTCTGCACTGCAGGGACCACTGATGATCAGTGGCCGCTTAGTCAGCAATTTTTCCAGTGAAGAAGAGATCAGTTCGGTATTTTCCATAATAATAGATGTAAATATAGTTTATCGTTATTTGATGATCCTCCGGATGCGGTTGGCATCTTCGATCAGTTTTTTTAATGCCTGTTCATCATTATTCTCCAGGCTGGTCTCAAATTTTTGCAGCTGAACAATATGCTCCCTTAAAACATCCAGCACATGATGCCGGTTCTGAAGAAAAATGGGCACCCACATTCCCGGATGGCTTTTTGCCAGCCGAACTGTGCTTTCAAAACCTCCACTGGCCATTTCAAAAATAGCCTGCTCTTCTTTTTCCTTTTCCAGTACGGTATTAGCCAGGGCGAAGGAAGTGATGTGAGATACATGACTGATATACGCCGCATGGAGATCATGGGCCTTCCCTTCCATTTCAATGATATGCATTCCTATTTTCTGGTACATATTCCTTACCCAATGCAGGGCATCTTTATCAGAGTCTGCGGAATCGCAGATCACCACAGCCCGGTTCTCAAACCCATCACGAACAGCCGCGGCAGGTCCGCTGTACTCCCTTCCCCACATGGGATGGGTGGCTACATACCTTCCTCTTTTCGGATGATGTTTCACTGCCTGCAGCATTTCAGATTTAGTAGAACCCAGGTCCAGCACGATCTGCTGATCGATCTTATCTAAAATTGCCGGTAATAACTGGTTGATCCAATTCACCGGTATGGCAATGATGATCACTTCTGAGAGTGAAATGGCTTTATCAAGGTCTACAATTTCATCTACCAGTTCCAGTTCAAGGGCCTGGGCGGCATGTTCAGGGTTATTCTCCACTCCCAATAAAGCCGCACTGAGCTTTTTCTCATGCAACTGAAGGGCCATTGAACCGCCGATCAGTCCGACGCCGATAATGGCTATTTTTTTTCTTTCCTGCATAATATGGTTAAAAAAAAGATCCCGGTCTTTTCTGACCGGGATCTCTATGTTGATTTTTTAGTTGTTCAGTATGTCAACAAATGCAAACCCGGTTACTACTAAAGTAATAATAGGACCAGTAACCAAAATTCATGTTTGCCTTTGTCATAAAACAAATGTAATGGGCAGCTTTGTCAATTCCAAGTTAAAAAACAAATTATCTCACAGAATCGGCCGGATTCATCCGGATCTTACGACCCCTGAAGTTCTTTCCGTCTATCGATTTGATCATTTTATTGGCGGATTGCGCGTCTACTTCCACCCAGCTGTTCATTTCCTTCATATCGATACGGCCCAGCACATCTTTTCTCAGTTCGCTCATATCAAGTATGAACTGCAGGAAACTAGCTTTATAAAATCCGTCTTTAGTTCCAAGGTTAACGAAAACACGGGTATAATTCCCGCTGGGGGCATTGCCGCCAAATTTCCTTCCCTGAGTATCTGTACGGGTGGTTCCCGACCTGCCAGCTTCGACCCTGGGTGAACGGCGATCGTCGCCGCGTAAATTCAGGTCGGCAGAGTTCTCATAATATTTAAGGAAGCGGTCAAATTCAAGGGCCGCCACTTTCTGAAGAATGGCTTCTTTATCGATATCTGCGAATTTTTCGCGGAGCACCGGAAGATAGGTCTCGTATTCACCGTGACTGATATCCACCTTCAGCATTTTATCGATAAAATGGAAGAACTGCTTACGGCAAACATCTTTACCGGAAGGGATATCCATTTTATGAAATTCGGTCTTTACCAGTTTTTCTATCTGGCGAAGGCGGTACAATTCGCGTGGAGTAACAATGGAAATGGAGATACCACTTTTACCGGCACGGCCTGTTCTTCCGCTTCGGTGGGTATACACTTCCGTATCATCAGGCAGTTCATAGTTGATAACATGGGAAATACCCTGCACATCAATACCACGTGCGGCCACATCCGTAGCAATAAGCAGCTGCAGATTCTTTTCACGGAAACGTGCCATCACTTTGTCTCTTTGCACCTGTGTAAGGTCGCCATGCAGCGCCTCAATATCGTATCCTTCGCGGATCAGTGATTCGGTGATCTCCTGCGCGTCGGCCTTGGTTCTTGTGAATATTATTCCATAAATACCCGGGTTAAAATCGATGATCCTTTTCAGGGTTTCGTACCGGTTTACGTGCTGTGTGCTGTAATACTGGTGATCGATGGTGGAGGAACCGGAGTTTGCTTTTCCGATAGTGATCTCGAAAGGTTTCTCCATGTATTTTTTGCTCACTTGCTTGATAGCAGCCGGCATGGTGGCACTGAATAGCCAGATGGATTCACGCTCAGGCGTATTTTTCAGGATGAATTCGATATCATCCTTAAATCCCATATTCAGCATTTCATCCGCCTCATCCAGGATCACATAATGGATCTTTTCCAGCTGGATGGCTTTTCTTTCTATAAGATCGATCAGGCGACCCGGCGTAGCAACCACGATATTGGTGCCTCTTTTCAGTTCGCGGACCTGCGTAGTGATCGGTGCCCCGCCGTAAACAGCGGTAACAATGATTGGATCCTTTTTAGGCTTATATCCCTGCAGGTCGCGGGTGATCTGCATGCAAAGTTCCCGGGTGGGACAAATGATCAGGGCCTGGGGTAGTTTGCTTGATTTATCGATCAGTTGTAATAAGGGAAGTCCAAAAGCGGCTGTTTTGCCGGTACCGGTCTGGGCCAGGCCAATAAAATCCCTGGTTCCCTGTAAAAGGACCGGAATTGCTTTTTCCTGAATGGGAGTTGGTACTGTATAGCCTAATGCAGTAATGGATTGGAGGAGCCCTTCCTCAATCCCAAGCGATTCAAATGTTATCACGTAATATGTATTAATTAAAAAATTGGCGGGGGATGCGGCAAAGGTAAGCTATTTGGCAGGGTCAAAATCAAGAGGCCCTCCTGAAACAGGAAGGCCTCTATCCATTGCTTGCCTAGAATATCTTACTTAGCAGCAGGAGCAGCTGTTGTATCCATTGCAGGAGCAGCAGTAGTATCAACTACAGGTGCAGGAGCAGCAGTAGTGTCAACTGTGGTAGCTGTTGTGTCTTTTGTTTCAGTTTTTTCGCCGCTGTTGTTACAAGCTACGAGTGATCCAGCGATCAGTGCAATTGCAAGTACTTTTTTCATTTTTGTGATTTTTTAAGAATTGTGAAATATTTCAGGGATTAATACCGGATCGGGAAAAAGGTAACCCGGAACTTTAAATTTTTTTTTAGACGGCCGCGGGTTACTATTTTTAAAATCCTGTATTAAAAGAAGGCACCACCTTGAAACCTGAGAATAACGAGAAAGAATTATTGATTGGATTTGCTGCCAGCGACCGAAAAGCGGTGGAAAAGATCTATTCAGACAATTTCAATATGGTTCAGTCCCTGATAATCAACAACAACGGATCTGCGGACGATGCCCGGGACATATTTCAGGAGACCATGATCGTTCTTTTTGAAAAACTCAGGGCGGGAGGGTTTGAACTCAACTGTTTGATCAAAACTTTCGTCTACTCGGTGGCCCGGCGACTCTGGCTCAAGCGTTTACAACAGCAGAATCGGTATAGCAGTCCGGGTGACAGCATGGCCGATGTGGTACAGGTGGAGGAAGACCTGGAGGCTCATGAGCAGCGGAACGCTGAATTTGACATGATGGAAAGGGCGATCAATAACCTGGGCGAACCTTGCAAAAGCCTTTTGGAGGCTTATTACCTGCAGAAGCAGAATATGCAGGTGATCGCGGCAAAATTCGGCTATACAAATGCCGACAATGCCAAGAACCAGAAATATAAATGCCTGATGAGACTTAAAAAGATATTTTTTACTGATTATAAAAACGGGAAAAGTGATGAATGATAACAAGATCCTGGATGCGGTTGAAAGATACATCCGGGGAGAAATGAAGCCTGATGAGCGCCTGCAGTTCGAAAATCTCCGCAAGACCAACTCGGAGATCGATGAACTCGTCGTGGAGCATACCCTGTTCCTCCAGCAACTCAATCATTTTGGCGAGCGAAGATCCCTGCGTCATACCCTCAACGAAATTCACGTTGATCTGACCGAATCCGGAAAGATCGACTCCATGAAACTGAAAGGAAAAGCCAAAGTTGTATATATCTGGAACCGGTATAAAAGGGTGACAGCGATCGCTGCCTCTATTGCCGGTATCACTGCGATCACCATTAGTGCACTTTTATGGTCCATTGCCGGAAAATCTCCCAAGAATGGGGATTTTGAAATACTCAGTGACCAGATCCGCAAACTGGAGAACCGTTCCAATAAAACGGAGACAGAACTGAAAAATGTAAAGACCACGATCACCCGCAGTCAGAATACCTATACAGCCGGTGGTACAGGTTTTGTGATCGATGTAAAAGGTTACCTGGTAACCAATGCCCATGTGGTGGCCAGCGCCTCTAATATCGCTGTACAGAATAACCGTGGTGATTATGTGGCCACGGTAGTATATATAGACCGGGCAAAAGATATCGCGATCCTTAAGATCGTTGATGAGAATTTCAAACCTTATACTTCCATCCCCTATGCCATCAGTAAAAATTCCGGTCAGCTGGCCGAGAATATTTTTACCCTGGGATATCCCCGTAATGAGATCGTCTATGGCCAGGGTTACCTCAGCGCCAAGACCGGTTATAATGGTGACACCCTGAGCTGCCAGATCGATATCGCAGCCAACCATGGTAATAGCGGAAGCCCTATCCTGAATAAGAATGGTGAAGTGATCGGAATCCTTAATGGAAGACAGGCCAATACAGTTGGCTTTGCCTTCGCGATACATGGAAAGAATATCTTCAGCGCACTGGAAGACCTGAAAAAAGACAGCAGTTACCAGAAGGTAAAATTAAATACGCGTAGCTCTATCAGTGGTATGGACAGAACTGAACAGGTAAAACGTGTTCAGGACTACATTTACATGGTGAAAGTGAATTAATAAGATATTATCCCTTTGAACAAAAAAAGCCATTTGCAATTGCAGATGGCTTTTTTATTTCATTCATTTTATTTCCAGAGTGAAGCAGGATATTCACCTGACGAGATCAGGCTGTCAATGCTTTTCTGCACAAAAGGCGCGTCTTCCTTATAGGTTACCCCAAACCAGTTGCCAATGGTCTTCAGTAACTCGATACTGTGGCCTTCACGAATGAACTGATCTGCTACTATTGGGATAAAGAATTCCGATTTAGGTTCTTCGCCATGTGCCTGCAGAAATGAATGGAACAATTGCTGCGTATAATCAAAGAAAGAAATATCAAAGCACCAGAAATTCATGGATACCCTTGTATCAATGGATAGTTCTTTGGGTTCCAGCCCGTCCCCCACAACGATCTTTCCCTCCTCCCTGCCAATATTGATCCTTTCCACGATACCTGCCAGGTGGCCTTTTTCATCCAGGATGCAAACGCCCCTGTTCACCGTACCATGATCGGAAAGCGTACTGGTAAGATCGTAGGCAACGATAGCATAATGATCGGCGCTGCAATCTTTATGCAGGAAGGCAGCTGCTTTCTCGAATGAATCCCTTCCGTAAAAATCATCGGCATTGATCACAGCAAAAGGTTCTTTCACCACATCCCGGGCGCAAAGTACCGCATGGGCCGTACCCCAGGGTTTGGTCCTTCCTTCTGGCAGATTGAAGTCACCGGTAAATTTATCCAGCTCCTGGAAAACATAGGCGGTTTCAACTTTACCTTTCAGCTTAGGTTCAAATATGGAACGAAAATTTTCTTCAAACTGCTCCCTGATAATAAACACGATCTTACCAAAGCCGGCGCGCACAGCATCATAGATGGAATAATCCATGATCGTTTCACCCGAAGGCCCAAAGCCGGCCACCTGCTTCATACTTCCATAGCGGGAGGCCATGCCTGCTGCCAGTATTACCAATGTAGGTTTACTCATCATTAAAATATTGGGCACAAAATTAAACTAAATTCGATGCACAGACCACGAATTATGCATTTACCTGATCTTTCCCTTATCAGTACAGACCGGATTCCCGCGTCATTTATAAAATCGGAGTTGCCTGTTGATGTGCTCAGGCTTGATAAGGTACACGATGTTATATCGGGTAATAAATGGTTCAAGCTCCATAAGTATCTGGAAATAGCCCAGGCTGAAAAAAAAAGTAGGATCATTAGTTTTGGTGGACCCTGGTCAAACCATATCATTGCTGTTGCCGCTGCCGCCAGAATATATGGATATGCGTCAATGGGCTTTATAAGGGGAGAAAAAAATGAAACCCTTACTCCCATCCTCCAGCAATGCCAGGATTGGGGAATGGAATTATGTTTCCTGGATCGCTCCGAATTTGACCAGGAAAAATTTCCAGAGAGAATGATAAAGGAGGATGACCTTTTGATACCAATGGGAGGATATGGCATTCAGGGCATGGAAGGAGCCGGTACGATCCTGGACCATTGCAGGCAGCAGGACTATACACATTTCTGTTGCGCAACGGGCACCGGCACGATGATGGCCGGATTGCTGAATAAAATAACAGCAGATCAAACGGTGATCGGGTTCAGCGCAGTAAAAAATGATCCGGTGCTGGAAGATCATATCCGTAAGCTATTGCCCGATTATAGGGGACCAGTACATTTTGAAACGGATAAAAGATTTGGTGGATTTGCGCGTTATAATGAAGAGTTGATAAATTTCATGAATGAATTATTCGAAGCCAGCAGCATCCCCACAGATATTGTGTATACGGCAAAACTTTGTTATGCCGTGATCCATAAGATCAGGGCGGGAGAATTCGCTGCCGGGAGCCGTGTACTGATCATTCACAGTGGCGGGCTTACGGGTAATTACTCAGTGAAAAACGGCCTGTTAATAATGTAAAACTTGAGGACCGCTGTCCTATCTTTGTCCATCATCTTAATTGATCCTTTCCACGATGCTAAAAAAAATCCTGCTGATCTTTTTGACCATTTGTTTCGTGGCAGGGCCATTAATGGCGCAGGACACGCTTCCCCGCTTTTCCCTGATCAATGCAGGAAATAATCGCATTATCATCGGTTGGGTCAATACCCTTCCCAATGTAAAACAGATCAGTATTCAGCGTTCCTACGATAGTCTGAATGGTTATATCAGTATACTTACCGTTGCAGACCCTACCACGGTACAGAATGGCTACCTGGATGCCCGGGCTCCCAACGACCATATGTTCTATCGCCTTTACATCATGCTGGATAAAGGCAATTATTTATTCAGCAAAGCAAAAAGACCGGCCAGGGATACTACCCAGCGGGTCTCCGCCAGGGATTCGATCAACCGAGATAAACTTCGATCAGATTTTAACCTGGACATCAAAGGAAAGCCGGATAATGTGGTGAATATGGAAGGCCGTCCGCTGATCCCGGATTCAATGCGGATAAAACCCGTAGTATTAAAACTGAATGGATTTCCTGGCACACTGGATACCGTGCAGTCTCCAACAGGCGTACCGATAAGAAAAAAAACAGAATCATTCATCCCTTCCCTGTATGTATTTACCTGCCGGGATGGATATGTCTGCATCAAGTTACCAGACTCCGATAAGCCGAAGAAATTCAGCATCCGGTTCTATGACCAGGATGAATCGCTGTTATTTGAATTGAAGGACCTGAAGGAAAAAGAATTCAAGATCGATAAGGCGAATTTCTACCACGCGGGATGGTTCCGTTTTGAGATCTATGAGGATGATCGCTTATTTGAAAAGCACAAATTTTATTTAGAGAAGGATTTCTGACCGAAATTCCACCTGGAATATCTGCTCAAAATGCAGCCTTAATTTATCTTTCACTTCCTCCATGTTTATTTCATGGCCCAGTTCTTTTTGAAGAGAGGTCACCTGTTTGCCCACGATGCCACAGGGTATGATATGCTCAAAATAAGTGAGATCGGTATTCACATTTAATGCGAACCCGTGCATGGTGATCCACCTGCTGCAACGCACACCTATTGCGCAGATCTTACGTTCCCTTCCCGGAATATCCGGGTCCAGCCAAACCCCTGTTTCACCTTTTGACCGATCGCCTTTCAATCCATATTCCGCCAGCAGGTTTATGATCACCTGCTCAATATTGCGGAGGTATTTTCCTATATCCGTACCATAGCGTTCAAGGTCCAGGATAGGATACCCTACGATCTGACCTGCGCCATGAAAAGTGATGTCGCCTCCCCGGTTAGTGTGAAAGAACTGGATCTGTTTTTCTTTTAACTCTTCCTCTCCCAGCAGTACGTTCTCCTTATTTCCGGATTTTCCAAGGGTATATACAGCAGGATGCTCCACGAAGAAAAGGTGATCCACTGTTTCCGCGGGTACCTGTTGCTCCATGGCTTTGGATTTGATGTCGAGGTTGGCCCTCAGCGTTTTTTCCTGGAGGTCCCAGGCCTGCTGGTAGTCCATTTGGCCCAAATCCCGGAATATGACAGCATGTTTTTGCATCAGAAAAACGAAGGTAGCAACAAAATGCATCCTTTACCTTTGCAGACTATGCAGGAAGAAACAGATATCAATGAAACGACGGCCGCAGATGTTAATGATGAGCTGTATGAACGATTCAGTATTACGATCGATAAAGGGCAGGACCCGGTAAGGATCGACAAATTTCTGGTGGCCAGAATTGAAAATGCCACAAGGAATAAGCTTCAGCAGGCCATCACTGCAGGGCTGGTGCTTGTGAACGGAAAGCCATGTAAATCAAATTACATGATCCGGCCACTGGACAATATTGTGATCTTTTCAGATCTCAGTCCGGAAGAGACCGATGTAGTGCCGGAAGAAATGCCATTAAATATAGTGTATGAGGACCAGGACCTGATGGTGATCAATAAGCCTGCGGGGCTGGTGGTGCACCCGGGTTCGGGAAATTACAGGGGCACTTTGTTGAATGGAGTGGCCTGGCACCTGAAAACCCTTGATCCCAATTTCAGCGAAGAAAAACTCCCCCGTTTTGGATTGGTGCACCGCATCGATAAAAATACCAGTGGGCTGTTGGTGCTGGCAAAGACTGATGTAGCAATGCGGCAACTGGCCAAACAGTTTTTTGATCATACCGTGAAAAGGCAATATGTGGCCCTGGTATGGGGTGATGTGGAAAAAGAGGAAGGCACTATTGTGGCGCATGTGGGCCGCAACCTACGCTTCCGCAAATTATTTGAGGCCTACCCTGAAGGAGATCATGGAAAAGAAGCCATCACGCATTATAAGGTGCTGGAGCGTTTTAATTATGTGACCCTGGTAGAATGTGTGCTGGAAACTGGCCGCACCCACCAGATCCGTGTGCATATGAAATACCTGGGCCATCCGTTGTTCAATGATGATTTTTACGGAGGTGATAAGATCGTGAAAGGAACAGTGTATGCTAAATACAAACAATTCGTAGATAATTGTTTCAGCATTTGCAAAAGACAGGCCCTTCACGCCCGTACCCTGGGCTTTACACACCCAACTACCGGAGAAGAAATATTTTTTGAATCACCTATTCCGGAAGATATGAGCGAAGTGATCGAAAAATGGCGAAAATATGTAAGCCAGAATGCTAAATAGATCGCATGATGCGGGCTCTTACTATTTTATTATTTTTTTCCGTTTTTATAAGGGTAGATCTCTGCGCACAGGACTCACTGGATAATGCAAGGCTATCCCAAATGATCGATCTGTCGGAAGTAGTGATCCGCTCTGATCTTAATGTGGCCCGTTTTGTGGAAAGGGTTAAGAACGACTCCAGTTTTTATAAGGCTTTCCGAAACCTCCATGTATTGGGGTTTACTTCCTGGAATGACATACGCATTCGCGATAAAAAAGGCCAGACCAAGGCAAGTCTCCAAAGCAAAACCAGGCAGACAAGGGAGAACGGTTGCAGAACCATGGAGGTATTGGCTGAAACAAGCAGCGGAGATATGTTTGATAAGGATCACCAGTTGAATTACCAGACCGCCGAATTATACGCGGGACTTTTTTTTACCAGCGGAAAAATTTGCGGGGAATCGAATATTGTAAAAGGTGTAGATTTTAAACCCAGGGACCTCTCAGGCACGGCCAAACATAAAGAACAATTGAAAATGCTGTTCTTTAATCCCGGTAAGAAGATACCCGGCATTCCTTTCATTGGAGAAAAGATCGACATTTTCGATCCGTCCCGCGCTGAAAATTACGACTGGTCTATCGGCTTTGATGATTATGAAGGGGAAAGTTGCTACCTGTTCTCCATTAAAATGAAAAAAGACCTGAAGGGAAGTGACAGGAACAATATTGTGATCGATAGCATGACCACCTGGTTCAGCGCAAAGACCATGGAAGTAATGGCAAGGAATTACGACATGTCGTATGATGCGGGTGTGTATGATTTCAATGTGCACATGGAAGTACAGATGACCAGATTCGGAGACTACCTGGTTCCAAAATTATTAAGATATATAGGCAACTGGGACGTGATGTTCAAGAAAAGAGAAAGAGGCGTATTTACGGCAACGCTTTTTGATTTCAGCAAGTGATGCTGCTCAGAATATTCCGTTGATGGGTGAAGAGCCAGGATAGAGTATGCTATTTATTTCTGAAGGATCTGCCCCCATCCATTTTTCAAGGACGGTATGGTATATATTCCTGAAATCAAATTGCATTTCAATATTATCTTCCTTGGTTGCCTGATCCGGAATTGAAGGATTTTTACCAATTATCCCTCCTCTCAGCTTTGATCCAAACAGGAACATGGGGGCGGCCGTACCATGATCGGTTCCAAGGCTATCATTGGCAACGATCCTTCTTCCAAATTCTGAAAATGTCATGCCAAGAACTTTATGATCGATCTTTAGCTGGCGAAGATCTTTTTGGAAAACACCGATAGCCTGGTCCACATCGGCCAGCAGGTCTGCATGTCTTCCCCTGGAACTATCAGCAGCGGTAACCTGCTGGGCATGGGTATCGAATCCATCATAACTTACGAGGTAAATGCGTGTACGCAGTCCTCCGCTTATCAAAGCCGCCACTGTTTTTAGTTGACGGGCCAGGGAATTCCTTTCCGGATATTCTAACTGCCGGCCTGCCATCTTCATTGCCTTGCTGATGACCGTTGTGTATTGTTGCGTTTGACGGGCGGTGGAGAGAACATGATCTAATCTCTTTTGACCAAACAGTGAGCCCGTTGACTCAGTAAGCCCCGCAGTAGATTGAAATATATTTTCCCCATTGGAAATATTAATGGCCATGGGTGTTCTTGTTCCCTGGAAGACCAGTGAAGGAGTTGTACCTAATTGAACAGCCAGCGGATCCGGATTCATCAGATTTGGATAGCCGGAAGGATACTGCTGGTAGCGCTGCTGAAGCAATCTGCCGATCCATCCATTGGTAAGTGATCTTTCATCTACAGCTCCTGCCATCCAAATATCAGTAGACCGGAAATGCGAAAAATCCGGAACCGGGTATCCTACAGACTGGATGATCGATAATTGATGTTCCTGGAAAAGTTCTTTAAAATGGCTCAATGAAGGGTGCAGGCCCACCTGCTCATATCCCTGTAAATGCAGGAGATCTTTTTCCTGTAATGCAAGCCCTTTCCTTGCGTTAAAGTAATTTCTGTAAATATCCAGAGGAACGATCGTATTCAAACCATCATTTCCACCAAACAATTGTACCAGTAAAAGTATATTTTCATTATCACTTTCCGAAGGCAGGTGCAATGGCATAAATGCTTTCAATTTCATTCCTCCTGCCAGCAGGGGAATGAAAAAAGCACCTGTGTTTCTTATAAAATCAGCTCTCTTCAATTTAATTGGTATTCGGGCGTATTAAGAATATACCGGTAAAGTTTTTTCAACCTTGTTTCAATAATATTTCTCTTCCCTGGATCATTGGGTGATGCCAGGTATTCCTTCCAGGCATCCGTCCAATAATGGTCCTGGTCCTGGCCGGTAAGTAGTATTTGCTTTTTTAGTTCAGGCAATCTTTCCCCAGGGATCTGCAGGGCGATCAATCTTTCAAGGGATTCTGAGATCAGTTTACCGGGATCTTCCGGGTTTCTCAATGATCTGGCAAATTTAATGACGTCGATGGAGAAGGTTCTTCCTTCTCGGTTAAACCCAAAGTCGACCAGGGTAGAACTGAACTCATTACGCTTAGGGAGCGTAGAACTATTTATCCAGAGTTCATAAAATGCAGGTGCCTGGTAATAGGCTGGCCAACCGGCTACATTGGGAGGTTCACCATAAAGCTGTCCCATTTCGGCAGTAGTTTCGGCAAGCATCTGCAGCATGCTATACTGCACAGCATGATCCGCATGTAAATTAGAGGTAACAGCAAATTCTCTTTGAATCCCTACTGCAAATTCCAGGGGGCTTTTGAATTGCGAACCCCTGAATTCCGGATCGAAGAAATGTTCACTGGTCAATAATTTCCGGAGCACCGGCCTGATCTCATAATTTTCCTTTATCAATAGATCGGCTAATGGCCGGATAACCTCAGCCTCTATCTTATCATCGATCAGGTCATTGACAAACCAGCGGTAAATCTTTCTGCAAATAAAATTTGCCGTTTCATTGTTCCTGAATATCATATCCAGCAGGTCATCCAGTTCCTGTGGTCCGCCTTCAGGGCCCTTCCTTCCCCTGATGATACAATTATTATAAAAGGAAGAAAATTTCTTGTCACTTGTATCGTGTTCCTCAGGATTAAAAACAGCGGTGGCTGTTTTAAGATCAACCTTCCAGCCGGTTAATACCCTTGCCGCTTCCTTCACATCTGATTCTTTATAATTCCCATTGGGTCCTTTGCCGATACAAAATAATTCCTGCAGTTCCCTTCCATAATTTTCATTGGGAGCCAGTGCTGTATTTAATTCCCCGTTCAGGAATCGAAGCATATGAGGATCGATCGTGATAGCCCTGCAAAGTTTTTTAAAATTCCCAAGGGCAGACGATCTAAGCAAACCAAAATGTTTCCATATTAGCTCACTCTGTGCAATGCTTACCTGGGTTGAAAAATGATTATGCCAGAATAAACTCATTTTCTCTCTTAATGACCTGTCCTGGTTTATCATTACACCCAATGACCATTTTCGGAATGAACCTATTCTTTGTCCATCATCATCAGCATTCTGATAGGGCGCTCCTATCCAGGGCCTGCCGTAAGGAACCCCGGAGATCCCCACCTGGTCATAATCATTGACCGGAAGTGGTTGGTCAAATTCAATGGGAGAAACCAACTGGTCGACCACGGCCTGGAGAGACTTACCATCAAATGCAGCAAGATCATCTGCTGATACAGCAAATAAAGAGCGGCGAAGCAAATGCAATAATTCGCGCCGGCCAAAATTTCCATCGAATGACTGAAGACCTTTCATAAACAAAAACCAAAAACTGATTAATACTGAAGATAAAAAGTTAGTTTAAAATAAAATGCAAGACCCGATGGCCTTGCATTTTATTTTTATTGCAACTGGGAAATCTATTGCTTTACCACTTCCACAACTGCTTTTTCCAGTTTTAACTCTATTGGTTTTTCAGGAATAGCCAATGGCTTTTCCACTCCCTGGCTGGGGATGGAAACCGGTTTCATTTTATCGGAGACCTTAGTATCCTTTTCCGTTTTAACCAGCTTGGCAGATTGCTGTTGGGTTAAGGCTGGTGTACTACTGCTAATACCAGGTGTAACTGGCACTGTAAGTTCCTTTGTTGCCTCCGCATTTCTTTTCTGCATCAGGTCTTTCATTTGCTGCTCTGTCATTGCAGGTTTGTCGCTGCTTAACTGAGCCTGTACCCTTCCTGCAAACAAGCATGGAAGGATGACCATTAAAGAGATCTTTATTATTTTTTTCATAATACTATTTTTTTTGGATGTGTTGATTATTTAACGTTTACAAGAACCTTGATCTTTCCTACAACAGTTTCATCAAAATTCTGAAGTGCCTTTCCGATTACCTGGCCTGGCTTAACTTTATCTATATCAGCTTTCATGGCAACGCCAGGAATAGAAGAAGTTACTAAAAGGTCTCCACGTTTGATAGCTCCACCTTCCAGGCAAACTTTTGTAGGAATAACTCCAATTACACCCATTGGAACTTTGCCTTCCAGGTTGCTGTCTACACCTTCTTCCGTAAGTACCACACCTGGCTTGGTAGCATATACTCCAACTACCAGTGTAGAATAGGCGCCGGCAGATTTCTCAATGGTTCTGTCTTTTTCAGTACTGATAACCATTACATCACCTGGTTCATAATCGGTAGTATTACCGATCACATCGAATGCTTCTGCAAGGTCAGCACCACTGTTTTGTGTACCGCCATTAAAGAAGCCTTTACCTGTTTCATCAATACGAGCCACATTTCCAACGCCTCCTTTCTGGAAAACAGCAAGATCTACCGCTCCGGCATTTGAATTACTTACAAGAAGTGTTACACCAGTTCCATTTCCAGCTGCCTGGAGAACTGGTGTAGGATTGGCAGCATTCACGTTTTCAAAACGGCCACCAATACCTGTACCACCGCTGATACCAGCCTGGCCCAGCACACCAATACCATCTTTAGTATTGAATCCACGTACACCATAGCCCGAACTATCATTTCTTCCAACTACTGCACCAACACCATTTCCACCACGGTTACGGCCAACTACTGCTTCACCAAATGTATTATCACCTAACACACCAGCAGCACTGATGGAACTTGTAATACCCCAAACACCTGTTCCTCCAGCTGAGGTAGAGAATAAACCAGGACCAACACCACTCTGGGTAATATCGATACCACGTGCACCGTTGGATGCGTTTGGTAATTGAACCGTAATACCACTACCAATACCGTTAGTAGCAACTACTACCGCACTGTTAGTATTAGCCGCATTTACATTCTCAAAACGACCCGCTGTACCTGTACCACCACTGATACCAGTTTGTCCGAGTACACCAATACCGTCTTTAGTATTAAATCCGCGAACACCATAACCGGAGCTATCGTTTCTACCTACCACGGCACCTACACCGTTTCCACCACGGTTACGACCTACTACTGCTTCACCAAAAGTATTGTCACCAAGAACACCGGCAGCGCTGATAGAACTGGTTATACCCCAAAGGCCAGTTCCTCCGGCTGAAGTAGCGAATACCCCTGGTCCAACACCAGCCTGGGTAACATTAATACCTCTTGCACCATTGGATGCATTGTTCATTTGAATATTAAGTCCGGATCCGATGCTTGCATTTTGAACTGTCAACAAATCTGAAGTACTTGCTGCATTTGTATTTTCAAAATATCCTATCCTGCCGGTATGGTTACCCACCGCTTCCAGTACATTACTTGTGTTTGCATTATTTGTCACTTCAAATCTTGCTGGTACCCCAGTACTACTGTTACCATACACACCTGTCCCGGAAGTTGAAAGTCCATAAACACCATATCCGCTGGAACTGTTTCCATAAACACCAAGACCA
The DNA here is from genome assembly GCA_016720565.1 of Chitinophagaceae bacterium. Classification (GTDB taxonomy): domain Bacteria; phylum Bacteroidota; class Bacteroidia; order Chitinophagales; family Chitinophagaceae; genus JJ008. The sequence continues at coordinate 381,935 of JADKKJ010000001.1, read as the reverse complement.
CTTGGGGTTGTACCATAAACACCCCAGCCTGAACCGGCCTGTGATCCATAAACACCTATACCCAGGCCACCCGTTCCGTTATTCTGTCCGCGTATTGCAGACGAAAAACCACCGGGAGATGTGGGCGCGATCACTGAATGAACTCCATATGCATTCGCCTGGGTGGAAATACTATTTACAAAAACTACCGGAGCCGCATTAGCGGCATTGAGTGCATTTTCAAAACGAGCCGCATTTCCGGTATTAAGATTAATACCATGTACACCTATACCGGTTGTTGATAATCCGGTAACACCATAACCAGATTCGCTGGTTCCCTGTACTCCAAAACCCTGGATACTGGCTGCAATACCCGTAATAGAGGAAGCAATTCCCGTATACAGATAAGTATTGGCAAGGGAATTTGTTCCCCGCTGCGCCACCAAAGCACCATTTCCATAGGTAGTGGTGCTAATATTTACATTATTGACCTGCACAGCAACGGCCGTATTTGTAGCGCTGCTTTGGTTAAAAATGCCCGTGTTCTGAGCAGCAGTGTTTGTATTGATCACATGGAATTTCGCAGTTGGCGCATTTGTACCAACACCCACATTACCTTCAATGATGGCACCATTAACCGGTGCGGCCGTTGTTCCGGAATAAGTGGCACCTACCGCAAGATTTCCTTCCACATCGAGAACACTCTGGGGCTGGTCGCTGAAAACCATATTACCGATCGCGGTTTTTCCGCCAGGCATCATCTGGATATTCATTCCTCCCACGTCATTCCATAAACGGAATTTATTTCCGCCTGCAATTGACTGAAAGTTATCCATGATCCAATGATTCGGAGCACCGAATAAACTACCTTCCTGAAGACGGAGTTCACCACCTTCCTGGGTTGATGTAGCATTGATACGCTGAATACCGGCAACCTCCAGACGGTTAGCTGCATTTGGCGTATTGATATTTATACCAACACTGGTACCATTATCGAATATGGTAGAATTACCGAGGTTAGTTCCTGTAGGTGTCCATTTGGGTACAAAGTTCAGCGTTCCTGATCCTGTTACTAATCCAATAGCAGCAGGGTCCTGCCAGGTTCCATTTCCAACAGCATCACTTGCCATTACACGGTTCAATCCTTCATTGATACCAGTAAGCTGAATGGCTCCTGTGGTACGTAGTGCACGACCGGAGGTGGTGGTACCGAATAAACCATTTCCTGTTGTAGAAGTACCGCTTACACCGTTACCCGATTGAGAGGTACCATTTACACCAATACCTGATGTAGAGTTACCATTTACACCAATTCCAGAAGGAGCTGTACCATATACACCCCAGCCACTTCCGTTTTGAGAACCATAAACACCAATGCCTAATCCACCGGTACCATTATTGATACCTCTTACACCGGCAGAAAATCCACCTGGTGAAGTATTGGTCACAGTACCTATTACCGCATTCGCATTGCCAGCAGTTGAATTAGTTAATCCTTCCAATGCAGCGCTTGTGGCCGCGGTACCTGTATTCGTTACTTTGAACAAACTGCCCGCATCGCTTTGGGATTTGTTGAAAGGAAGCACCAGGTCGTTTGATAAACTGGAATAAAGCGCATAAGGCACCGAAGCGATCTGAGCAGTTCCGATATTGATAAAGCTTGTTCCGCCATTTGGATCGATCTCCACCTGGATGAACTTGCTGTTCACACCCCAACTCACCCCGGCAGTTGTACCGGTAACATTGGAAGCGCCCGCACTACCCACCTGCACGTTGAAAAGGCCAAAAGGGTTGGTGGTCACGCCACGGCTTTCCTGATACACAGTAGGCCCTGCAGCGCTGCCATCATGGATGGTAAGGCGAAGGGTAATATTTTTATTGATGAGCACATTGCCTACGCTGTTGCGCGCAACGCCCTGGTAATTGAAAATACCCGGAGAAGGCGACTGGCTGTAAGCGCCAATTGCTGCCGTAAGTATTGCCAGCAGAGTTAATATTCTTTTCATTTCCTGAAGTTTTTGATTTTAGTTTTGATTTTTGTTACTTGTTCACTTTAACCACTTTCAAACCGCTGTGACGGACAATATTTATGTTGTCTCCCAGACGGTTTTCATCCGGTTTAAGGTCGGCCACCACAAAATAGACGCCCGCCGGGTAGGTCGAAAGGTCGAATAACTCGATCCGGCAGCAGCCATCATAGTGATAACTCTTTTTGTACAATACCTGGCCAACATTGTTGATCAGTTGCAGACTCATAGTGCCCGGTGTACGTACAAAAAAGTCGATCTCAAAAGGACCAGTAGTGGGATTGGGAAACAGTTTATAGTCTCCGTTTTCCCAAAGTACTGTTAGCGGGGAATTACCGACCTTGTCGGTGCAGGGTTGTAATACACCCTGGGTGACCAGCACTGAACTGTCTGCTGGCGCGAAAGCCTGAACAAGCAACAACTCCCCAAAGCTCCATTCATAACGGTAATAACTGGAAGCGGCATCATAGCTGCCCCCCGCGGCATTTAAAATTGCCGGCACTACACCATTATAAGGAGAAACTGAAGGAACCTGCGCTTTACAGACGGAAATGGCAAGAAATACTGCCAGAAGAGAAAGTACAAATTTTCCTCTCATAAGCGGGGTTTAAAAAAAATGACTGGTCCGATATGGTCAGACCAAATAACCAGCTACAATAAAACCAAAAACCAAATGGAGATTAAAAGGGTGGGATTTATGATTTGAAGATAGCGGTAAAGCATAAATTAAAAAAAAATAAAACCCATTTTCATGATTTAATAACCCCGGAAGCCGAATTATCCCGGGAAACTCATTTTATAATCCACAGCTACCTTTCCTTTAGATATATCAGTAAGCTTGCCTTTCATCAGCTTACGTTTAAGCGGAGATAAATGATCAATAAATAATTTTCCATCTATATGATCATATTCATGCAATATAACACGGGCCGTAAGGCCATTGAAACTGCTACGATGTTTGGCAAACAAAACATCCTGATATTCAATAGTTACCTTTTCAGGGCGGCTAACATCTTCCCGGATCTTCGGAATGCTTAAACATCCTTCATTGTAAGCCCATTTTTCCCCTTCCAGTTCAACAATATGCGCATTGATAAAGGTTTCCTTGAAACCAGGATCATCCGGGTAATCCGCTTTGTCTTCCTCATCCATATTTTCAAACATTTGCAGCGTATCCACTACAAATAATCTGATAGGGCGGTTAACCTGGGGAGCAGCCAACCCTACCCCACTGCTGTTATACATGGTTTCCCACATATCCGCAATGAGCTTTTCAAGGCCTGGGTAATCGGGACCAATATCTTCGGCTATTTTTCGCAAAACCGGGTCACCATATGCTACGATAGGAAGAACCATTGAGAAGTTGAAAGTTTAGGGTTTAGAGCCTGCCTACCGCAGGCAGGTTTAGCTGCAAAGTTATGCCATTTTTTTTAGTGGCTATTTGCTCTCATATATTCCTGCAGCATAATGGTGGCAGCTATCTCATCTACAAAAGCCTTGTTACGTCGGTCCTTTTTCTTCATACCCATTTCCAGCATGGCGTCTTTGGCCATTTTTGAGGTATAACGTTCATCTACTTTATGAATGGGTATGGCAGGGAAATTCTTTTTTAATGACTCGATACATTTTTCCACCAGGGGCGTGGCATGGGTATCAGAATTATCCCAGTTCTTAGGCTCACCTATCAATATTAGCTCCACCACCTCCTGTAGAAAATAATTTTTCAGGTAGTTGATCAGTTCGCGGCTGTCAACGGTAGTCAGGCCGGTGGCAATGATCTGGAAAGGATCGGTCACCGCAAGGCCGGTTCTTTTTAATCCGTAGTCTATGCAAATGATCCTTGGCAAGGTTTGGGGTTTGGGGGTCAGATGAAAAGGTCTATTATCACAAAGACCGCGAAGATAACGGATGCAATACCGTTGGCAGTCATGAATGCCAGGTTAACGCGGCGAAGATCATTGGGTTTTACTACTGAATGCTGGTAGACAAGCATACCAGTAAAAAGCGATACTCCAATCCAATAAAATACATGAAAGCCTCCTGTTATTCCGGCATAAATAATAGCGGCGGCACTAAGGCCATGTAATACTTCCGAAATATGAAGGGCTCTTACTTTTCCAAGCTTTGCGGGGATTGAAAATAAATTATGTGAGCGATCGAATTCTTCATCCTGCAGCGCATAAATAATATCAAACCCACTGACCCAGCATATCACTGCAATTGAAAATAAGATTGGGAGCAGATCAAAATACCCGGTCACCGCCAGAAATGCGCCAATGGGAGCAAGTGAAAGACCGAGTCCAAGTATTATATGGCAGAGCGCAGTAAACCTTTTTGTATAACTATATCCCAGCACCACGGCAAGAGCAACCGGTGAAAGATAAAAGCAGATACGGTTGATGAACCAGGTAGAAAGAATAAATAATAAACAGGAAACGATGGTAAACACCAGCGCGCTGCGGGCGTTGATCACCCCAGCTGGTATTTCCCTGATCGCGGTTCTTGGATTTCTGGCATCAATTGCCCGATCCAGGTAACGATTGAAGGCCATGGCCGCGCTTCTTGCCGTGACCATGCAAACTATTACCAGGGCCAGTTTGATCCCTATTTCTTTGCCTGAAACAAGCGATCCGGATTGATAAATTATGCCCAAACAAAAACCGATCAGCGCAAAAGGCATTGCGAAGATGGTATGGGAGAATTTGATCAGGCTTAAATAATTCTTTACCATTTTAAATTTTTTCCAGAAGATTCGATCCGCTTCCATTCATGTTTCCTCTTACCAGTTCCCAGAGTACTACCCCTGCCGCCGTAGCCACATTAAGCGAGTGTTTCATGCCATACTGAGGTATTTCAATACAACCATCCGAAAGCAGGATGGTGGATTGCTCTACACCCGAAACTTCATTGCCGAATATAATGGCTATTTTTTGTTCTGATGACCAGCCAAGGTTTTGAAGTTCAGTGCTACCCTTTGCCTGTTCCACAGAATATATTTTATATCCCTCCGCTCTTAATTGTTCAAAAGACTCCCTGCAGGTCTTGAAATACTGCCATTCCACGGATTCCTCCGCGCCAAGGGCCGTTTTACAGATCTCTTTATGCGGAGGTGTGGCAGTAAAACCCACCAGGTGGATCTTCTGAAGCAGGAAAGCATCTGCAGTGCGGAATACACTACCGACATTATAGGCGCTCCGAATATTTTCCAGCACGATCACCACCGGGAACTTGGAGGCAGTCCTGAACTCTTCCACCGTTAAACGGCCCAGTTCCTCCATGGTTCTTTTTTGCATGGCGCAAAAATAATTCACATTAGCCGGTAAAATCGTTTTCCCGCCCTGCAAAGCAATTATATTTGTTCCTCCCATGTCGAAGACCAGCGCCACAGATACACCATTAATGCAGCAGCACCGGGCCATTAAGCAAAAATATCCCGATGCCATCCTGCTATTCAGGGTAGGTGATTTTTATGAGACCTTTGGGCAGGATGCTGTCCTTACTTCCCAGGTGCTGGGTATCACCCTTACCAAAAGGAATAATGGAGCGGCCGCTTCCTCCGAACTGGCAGGGTTCCCTCATCATGCGCTGGACACCTACCTGCATAAACTGGTGAAGGCGGGTCACCGTGTGGCCATTTGCGACCAGCTGGAAGATCCGAAGCAGGCAAAAGGTATCGTTAAAAGAGGGGTGACCGATATGGTTACGCCCGGTACTACCGTAAACGATAAACTGCTGGAGCATTCTAGCAATAATTTCCTTGGCGCCATTCATTTTGCTGAAAATGAAAAATACGGGCTAGCCTTCCTGGATATCTCCACTGGAGAATTCCTGGTGGCGGAAGGGGATCGCGAATACGCCGATAAACTGGTACAAAGTTTCAAGCCCGCGGAAATGCTGTTTCAAAGGCAGCACCAGAAAAAATTCCGCGAATATTTTTCCCCCCGGATCTATACCTATACACTGGATGAATGGATCTTCGACCAGGGATATGCCGAAAGCACCCTGCTGAAGCATTTTCAAACCCATTCCTTAAAAGGATTTGGCGTAGAGGATATGAATGCCGGACTGATCGCGGCCGGGGCCATCATCCATTACCTGAAAGAGACCGAGCATTCCCATCTCCAGCATATTACGGCCCTTCAGCGTATGGACCGCGAGGATTTTCTGTGGATGGACCGGTTCACCATTCGTAACCTGGAACTGGTGTATGGAAACAGTGAAGGAAACCATACTTTATTACAGGTACTTGATAATACGGTTTCCGCCATGGGAGCAAGATTATTAAAGCGATGGATCGTATTTCCTTTAAGAAATATTTTATCGATACAGGAAAGGCTGGATACTGTTGAATACCTCATCAAAGAGACCGACCTGCGCCAGCAATTGACGATGGCCATTAAACAATGCGGGGATATTGAAAGGCTGGTGGCCCGCCTTCCCATGCGTAAGATAAATCCCCGAGAAGTATTGCAACTTGCCAGGGGATTGAAGCAGGTGGCAGCCATCAAAGAAACAGGTATGCGATCCGACCATGCTTACCTTCGAAGATTAAGCGATGCGTTGAATCCCTGCCCTTTGATCGCAGAAAAGATCTTCCGCGAGATCGTTGAAAACCCTCCGGCCCTGGCCATAAAAGGAGGCATGATGAATAAAGGGATCAATGCCGAACTGGATGAATTAAGAGAGATCGCGCAAAACGGAAAAGAATACCTGGCCAAACTTCAACAGAAGGAGGCAGAAAGAACCGGTATCGGATCACTGAAGATAGGCTTCAATAATGTTTTTGGTTATTACCTGGAAGTGACGAATTCCCATAAACAAAAAGTACCGGCGGAATGGATAAGAAAACAAACCCTGGCAAATGCCGAAAGGTATATCACCCCGGAGTTGAAAGATTATGAGGAAAAGATCACCGGGGCAGAAGAAAAGATATGGAAGCTGGAGCAGGAATTATTTGATGCCCTGCTGATCGAATTAAATGATTACCTCTCGCCGATCCAGACCAATGGAAATATCCTGGCCGTAATAGATTGCCTCTGCTGTTTTTCTCAAAACGCCATTCTTTACCAGTATCGAAAGCCCCTGGTCTATGAAGAAGAGATACTGGAAATAAAACAGGGAAGGCATCCGGTGATCGAAAGAAATTTACCGCCCGGAGAAATATATATCCATAATGATCTTGTGCTGAATAAGACCGACCAGCAACTGATCATTCTCACCGGTCCTAATATGAGTGGTAAATCTGCCTTATTGAGGCAAACTGCTTTGATCACCCTCATGGCGCATATTGGCAGTTTTGTTCCCGCCACAGAAGCCAGGATCCCGCTCACGGATAAGATCTTTACCCGGGTTGGCGCTTCAGACAATTTAAGCGGTGGTGAATCCACTTTTATGGTGGAAATGAATGAAACCGCGAGTATCATTAATAACCTGACCGCGGGAAGCCTGATCCTGCTGGATGAAATAGGCCGGGGAACCTCCACTTATGATGGAATTTCTATTGCCTGGAGCATTGCCGAACACCTGCATAATTCAGTTCAGCAACCTCTGACCCTTTTTGCCACCCATTACCATGAACTGAATGAACTGGAAGAAAAACTGCCCCGGGTGAAGAATTTCCATATCACCAATAAGGAAGTAGGAAATAAAATAATATTCCTGCGAAAACTGGCACCGGGCGGAAGCACCCATAGTTTTGGTATACATGTGGCAAAAATGGCCGGGATGCCTAACTCTCTCATTGAGAGGGCCAATGAGGTGCTAAAACACCTGGAATCACTTCACCAGTCGAATGAAAAAGACGGTTCACTCAGTTCCTTATCCACCTCCCGGATGCAGCTTTCTATTTTTGACGCCCATAGTGAAACTTTCCGAGAGATCCGGGAATTGCTGGAAAATACCGATATCAACCGGCTTACCCCTGTGGAGGCCCTTTTGAAACTCCAGGAGGTCAAAAACCGGCTGAAATAGTCACTAACGCTTTTTCCACAGTGTTTTAGGTATATTTTTTTGAAATATTGCCAATCCAAAAAACTTCTTATTTTTACCGCAAATCAAACGAATCATGAAGTTGATCAAACTAACTGCTTTACCCTTCATCGTATTAGGTTCACTGGTCGTTTTAAGTTCCTGCGAATCAGATGCGGAATTAAAGAAAACCACTGATTTCCAGAAGACCGGTATTGTAATGAGCGGCGCTAAAGAAACACCTGCCGTTCCATCTGCCGCTATCGGAAAACTCGATGTATTTTATACACGTGAAACAAGAACGCTTAGTTATACGGTAACCTGGTCCGGACTGACTGATTCAGTAAATGCCATGCATATACATGGACTGGCTCCGGAAGGTTATGCTGCCGGTATCGTTCAGAATATCGTAGCTACGTCCAATTCAATTTTCGCTCAGAAAACATCCGGAAAATATACCTACGCCAAATCAGGTACACTTAGTGGAACCCTGCTGGTAGATGGTACAGTGATCAAAGAGAACGACCTGCTCAATGGTCAGTACTACCTTAATATTCATACCAGCGTTTATCCTGGTGGTGAGATCAGGGGACAGATCACTTTCCAATAAATGTTTGAAAATATTTTTTAAACCGCTTCCAAAAGAAGCGGTTTTTTATTTGGCATCGAACCAAAGCGGCGTAGTATCATTCCATTCGCCATTATAATTTATAAAAAGCTCCTCGCCTTTCGCGATGTCTCTCACTGCGCGGATATGGATCAGGTCGTGGTCAAAATCCATTTCATATTCGCAATTGCTGCTGAATGAATGGTTATACATGGGCACATAGCCCAGGGCCATGATGCATTGCTCCTTATTATCGCCCCATTCAAATATATAATGATAGAGCCGGGTCTGGTCCAGTTGTTTTCGTTCCAGGGCACTCATTACGATCACCGGTGCTATTTCAACCACGGTACCGGCCAGTACAGGTTCATCTGTAAAAACACCCCTGCCCATGCCATTGCTGGGGGCCAGGAAAAGAAATGGAAGGATCATAGGCTAAAGGTAAATAACAATTGATTTTAAAGAATTGCCAGGAGCGGCTATCAACATTGTTCTAATTTTGCCGGATGTCGATGGAAATGCCAGCAATGACCATACAGGAACAATTTGAAGAATTACTGCGCAGGGATGATAAACTCATGACCCGGGAATTCCTCGATGACCAGAATATCAGCGATGTGGCTCAACTGGTAGAAGATAATCCCGATCATGAATGTGGCATTATTGGCAATATGGCCATGCACCGGGCCGCCAGCGTTTTCAAGATACTTGATCTTTCGATCCAGAAAAGGATCATGAAGGAATTGCCTCCGGGTACCAGCGCGCTTCTGCTGAATGAACTTCCTGCAGATGACCGTACCGATTTCCTGGAAGAGCTTTCTGCTGATGTGGTTCGTGAACTGATCAAACTACTGGAACCGGAAGAAAGAAAGGTCACTCTCTCCCTGCTGGGTTATCCCGAAAACAGTATCGGCCGTTTGATGACGCCCGACTACGTGTATGTTTATCCCTGGAATACCATTGAAGAAGTATTTGCCACCATTCGCAAGCATGGAAAGGACAGTGAAACGATCAATGTGATCTATGTACTGAATGAAAAAGGGGAATTGCTGGATGACATCCGTATCCGCGATTTCATTTTAAATACACCCGATAAAAAGGTGGAAGAATTAATGGATGAGCGTTTCGTGGCGCTGCATCCTGAAGACGACCAGGAAACAGCCGCGGAAGTTTTTAAAATGAATAACCGGGTGGCCATTCCGGTTGTAAGTGCCAGCAATGAATTGCTGGGCATAGTCACAATAGATGATATTCTCTGGGTAACGGAAGAAGAGTTCAGCGAGGATATGCAGAAAATGGGAGGTACCGCCGCGCTGGAAGAACCCTACCTGCAAACACCCTTATTAAGATTGTTCAAAAAAAGGATCGTCTGGCTGGTAGTTCTTTTCCTGGGCGAATTACTCACCGCCAGCGCGATGGCATTTTTTGAAGATGAGATAAAAAAAGCGGTGGTGCTGGCACTATTCATTCCCCTGATCATTTCTTCCGGAGGAAACAGTGGCTCGCAGGCATCTACACTTGTTATACAGGCTATGGCCGTGGGCGAGGTAAGGATCAAGGATTGGTGGAGAGTGATGCGCAGGGAACTTGTTTCCGGTTTGTTACTTGGCGCTGTGCTGGGGGTAATAGGTTTTTTCAGGATCATGGTCTGGCATTCATTTGCTCCGGAACTTTATGGACAACATTGGATGGCTATTGGCATAACTGTTGCACTGGCACTGTTGGGTGTGGTGATATGGGGAACTTTAGCGGGCAGCATGCTTCCCCTGCTTTTAAAAAAACTGGGTGCTGACCCGGCGGTAAGTTCCGCCCCATTTGTGGCTACCCTGGTTGATGTAACAGGCCTGATCATCTATTTTTCCGCTGCTTTTGCCCTGCTTAGCGGAAAATTATTATAGCGTAGCCGCTTGCCATAAATCAATAATTTTACCTACCATTAAACAGGACAAAAACCTAAAACCTTATGTGTGGAATCGTCGGGTATACCGGACACCGTGAAGCTTATCCTATTATCATTAAAGGCCTTAAAAGATTAGAATACCGTGGCTACGACAGCACCGGTGTGGCGCTTAATAATGGAAGTGGCCTTAACGTATATAAAAAGAAAGGGAAAGTAGCCGAACTGGAAGAGGCCGTAATTGGCAAAGATCTCCACGCCCATATTGGCATCGGGCATACCAGGTGGGCCACGCATGGCGAACCCAGTGACCGTAATGCCCACCCCCACCAGTCTGCCAGTGGTAAACTGGCCATGATCCATAATGGTATCATTGAAAATTATACCCAGTTAAAAAAAGAACTGATATCAAAGGGTTATTATTTCGAAAGCGATACCGATACGGAGGTACTGCTGAATTTCATTGAAGAGATACGCAAGAATAATCAATGCGACCTGGAAGAAGCGGTTCGCATAGCACTGAAACGGGTAACCGGCGCCTATGTGATCCTTTTGATAGATGAAGATGATCCTGCTACCATTATCGCCGCAAGAAAAGGAAGTCCCCTGGTAATAGGCATTGGCAAAGGGGAACATTTTCTTGGTTCAGATGCCTCGCCGATGCTGGAGTATACCAAGGAGGTGGTGTATGTAAATGACTATGAGCTGGCCATTGTAAAACCAGATGAACTTATCTTAAAGAACCTGGGCAATGAAAAGCTAACACCCTATGTGCAAAAGCTGGACCTTGAACTGGCAGCCATTGAAAAAGGCGGCTATGAACATTTCATGCTGAAGGAAATAGTTGAACAGCCACAGACCATTTATGATTGTTTGCGCGGGAGATTGGATCCGATCGAAGGAACCATTACCATGAGCGGCATACAGCAATACGCTGAACAGATCATGAATGCCAACCGCATCGTGATCGTTGCCTGCGGAACCAGCTGGCATGCGGGCCTTGTGGCCGAATATATATTTGAAGAGCTCTGCCGCATCAATGTGGAAGTGGAATATGCATCCGAGTTCCGTTACCGGAATCCCGTGATAAATAAAGGAGATGTGATACTGGCTATTTCACAGAGCGGTGAAACAGCCGACACGCTGGTGGCCATTGAAAATGCAAAATCAAAAGGAGCCATCCTGTTAGGTGTGGTGAATGTGGTAGGGTCTTCCATAGCGCGAACCAGTCATGCAGGAGCCTATACGCATGCAGGCCCCGAGATCGGCGTTGCCTCTACAAAAGCATTTACCGCCCAGCTTGCCGTATTAACCATGATCGCGTTGAAGATCGGTTACCTGAAGGGCAGCATCCCGCAGGAACGCTACATGAATTTGCTGAACGAACTTCAGCAGGTGCCGGAAAAAGTGGCCTGGATATTGAAACATAGCGCACCGATCAAAGCGATGGCAGAAAAATATAAAGATGCCCGTGATTTCCTTTACCTGGGAAGAGGTTATAATTTTCCGGTTGCTTTGGAAGGGGCATTGAAACTAAAAGAGATCTCTTATATACACGCGGAAGGTTATCCTGCCGCGGAAATGAAACACGGTCCTATTGCCCTGGTAGATGACCAGTTGCCGGTTGTTTTTGTAGCCACCCGCGATGCTTATCACGAAAAGGTGATGAGCAATATGCAGGAGATCAAAGCCCGGAAAGGAAAACTGATCGCCGTGATCACAGAAGGAGATACAGCTACCGCTGAACTCTGTGATGACTATATTGAAGTGCCGGAGGCAGATGAGATCGTGGCTCCGATGCTTAGCGTAGTGCCTTTACAACTGCTCGCCTATTATATTGGAGTGGCAAAAGAACTGGACGTAGATAAACCCCGAAACCTGGCCAAATCTGTAACAGTAGAATAAATGAATATCATTAATAAGCAACCCATTGGAGGTTTGGGGTATCATTTTATTCCCTCCGCTTATATCCCTGCGGGAAAGGATGAATATTACCTGCGTGATAAACAAAACCGCAGTGATATTCAATACCGCTTGCTCCGCGAGGAGGAAATAAAAATTCTGGAAAGGAATGCCAACCAATCGGACAACTGGGGAAAGCTGATGGTATCTGATGGATTTGACCCGAACCTGGTAAAGAACTGTTCTTTTTATGGATTGGTACGTATCGGGAAACTGGAAGCCTATTACCATGAGTTCAATAACCTCCGCCAGGCGGTTGGATTATATAATAGCACCATCGTAAGCTGTGATATTGGCGACAATGCCGCTATCGATCATGTGAATTATATGAGCCATTATATTGTGGGCAATGATGTGATGCTGGCCAACATCAATGAACTGGCCACTACCAATCATTCAAAATTCGGTAATGGTGTGCTGAAAGAAGGGGAAAAAGAATCAGTACGTATCTGGCTGGAGCTTTGCAATGAAAATGGCGGAAGAAGTGTGCTTCCATTCAATGGTATGTTGCCGGCAGATGCATGGATATGGTCAAAATTCAGAGACAACGAGACCCTGCTCCGCAAATTCAAAGAGTTCACTGATAAAAAATATGATACACATCGCGGGTATTATGGAAAGATCGGCGACCGCACGGTGATCAAGCATTGCCGCATCATAAAAGATACCTGGATAGGCACCGATGCTTATATAAAAGGAGCCAATAAACTAAAGAACCTTACCATAAATTCCGAGCCAAATGCTAAAACACAGATCGGGGAAGGATGCGAATTGGTGAATGGCATCATTGGCTATGGCTGCCGTATATTTTACGGGGTAAAAGCTGTTCGCTTTGTAATGGGCAGCAATTCACAGTTGAAATATGGAGCGAGGCTGATCAACTCCTACCTGGGTGATAATTCCACCATTTCCTGTTGCGAAGTGCTGAACTCTATGATATTCCCCGCACATGAACAGCACCATAATAATTCATTTTTATGCGCTGCTACTGTAATGGGGCAAAGTAATATGGCTGCAGGTGCCACCATTGGCTCTAATCATAATTCCAGGGGAGCGGATGGCGAATTGATAGCTGGCAGGGGTTTCTGGCCAGGTCTCTGTGTAAGCCTGAAACATAATTCCCGCTTTGCTTCTTACACCCTGATCACAAAAAGTGATTACCCGGCGGAGCTGGATATTCCTATTCCATTCTGCCTGGTAAGTAATGATGTTTCCGGGAACAAGCTGCTGCTCATACCAGGATATTGGTTCCTTTACAATATGTATGCGCTTACCCGCAATGCCGGTAAATATGCAAGTCGTGATCGAAGAGTGGACCGGTCCATTTCGATCGAGTATGACCATTTGGCCCCCGATACGGTCAACGAAATCTTCAAGGGCATGGCCCTGATGGAAAAATTCACCGGGAAGGCATGGGCTAAAAAAAATGATAAGAAATGGGGAGAGAAACAATACCGCTCAAAAGGAAGGGAACTTTTACTGAATGGGAAGGCCGATAAACTGGAAATAGTTTGCCCCGGGTTTGAGAACAGTGAAAGGCCTGTATTGTTGCTAAAGGCCTCCATTGCCTACCAGGTCTTTATTCGGATGATACGCTATTATGGTATCTGCCAATTGCTGGAATTGATCGAAAGCAAAAACATCAGCAACTGGAAAGAATTGGAAAGGGAATTTCCTGCCCATGGAAAAAGGGCTGGCTTTAGAAATGCCGGTGGCCAGCTGATGAAGGAAGATGATTTGCAGGAATTACTGAAAGGAGTATGCAAGGAGGAGTTCAGCGATTGGGACCAGGTGCATGCATTCTATGCAGAGAAAAGCCTTTCGTATGCCCGGGATAAATTTGAACATAGTTTCCATTCCCTGCTTGAAGTAATGAATCTGGAAACGGCTGGAATGACAAGGGAATTATTCAGGGAGTTGCTGAAGGAATCTATCGTGACCAGGTCCTGGATCCTGGAACAGATCATTACCTCCAGGTCAAAAGATTATGAAAACGAATTCCGGAAAATGGTTTTTGATACCAATTCCGAAATGGAAAAAGTGCTCGGCTCACTGGAAGACAACAGTTTCATTAAGGAGCAAAGAATGGACCTTGAAGACCATAAGACCAGGATCGAAGAGCTGCTAAGATCATTCTGATCATTTACCCTTATACTTATTGAAAGGATAATAAGCGGTGGCGAATCCAGTGTAATTACAGGCTGAATAATAAAGCAGGTCGAAGAGGTATTGCTTTAAAGGCCTTTTCCCACCCCCGATATGGACCACCAGCGCGCTGGTCCAGGAAAGCCGGTTGATCATATTATTCAGGTGATACTGATCGGTGAACCCGATCAGCACTGAAGTGGAAAGAAAAGATTTAGGTCCCTGGTTAGGATCGCCATTGCGATATTTATTTCTCCAGCTAACGGTGGGATTGAACCATTGCGCTCTTGCATGAGGAAATTGACGATGGAATTCTTTCCAGTGAAATTGCAGGGTTTCGTTAAACCCTTTTGACAGGCCGGCCAGAAAAACAAGCCCGCCTGATATTACCCGGTTGCGATCGATCTTCCAATGGCTGGCAGATACTCTTATTTCTTCTTTCTGGATAAAAGAAGGTTCATTATTATTCAGCTTAATGCCTGTTGCAAAAGCAGGTGCTACTTCAGTTTGCTGGGCGCTTCCGCGGAAGCAGGTAATTACTAACAAAAAGAGAATGATCCATTTCATAAAGCAGGAGTTTTTTTTGGTTTCTACTGGTAATGGATATCCCCTATCAGGAATGCTGGCTTATTTCATAAGATGGAGTGGAAGACAGGCTTTTCAGAAATTGGAAGATGGCCCTTAAAGAGTGGGAGTACAAATTAGAAAAGCCTCCCGGGCTTTGCAAGTTTTGAACAATATTTTTTATAGGATAGTAATTATACGAGAAAGGCCGGGCATAAAAAAACCCGGACTCCTGGTCCGGGCAAAAAAGTATAAATACCATCCAATCACTTCTTCCTGAAATAGATCCTTACAGGTACTCCATTCAACGGGAAGTTTGCCCTTAACTGGTTTTCCAGGTAATTGCGATAAGGTGTTTTAATATCGTCGGGGAAATTACAGAAGAAGGCAAATGAAGGGACCACAGTTGGCAACTGGCTTACGAATTTTATTTTGATAGGGTGGCCTCTTACCACTGGTGGATGATAAGCTGCAATAGCTTTAAGTATTGTATCATTCAGCAGAGAAGTTGGAACCCGGCGCTGGCGATTTTCATATACATCCATTCCTATCTCTATGGCCTTGAATATCCTGGTCTTTTCTTTTGCGGAAATAAACAGGATGGGCACATCGGTGAAAGGAGCGATCTTGGTCTTCAATTCTTTTTCAAATTCCTTGGCGGTATTGGTCTCTTTTTCCACCAGGTCCCATTTGTTAACCAGCAGCACTACGCCTTTCCCTTTCCTGGCCGCCAGGCTGAATATATTCACATCCTGCGCTGTCATTCCTTTGGTAGCATCGATCATCAATAGACAAACGTCAGCCTCATCCATGGCCTTGATGGCGCGGATCACGGAATAAAATTCCAGGTCCTCATGCACCTTGGCTTTACGCCTGATCCCGGCAGTATCAATTAGAATGAATTCTTTTTGAAATAATTTATAATGGGTGTGAATGGTATCACGGGTGGTACCAGCTATATCACTTACTATCGTACGCTCCTCTCCTACCAAGGCATTCAACAGGGAAGATTTTCCGGTATTAGGCTGGCCAATGATGGCGAATTTTGGAAGGCCCTCCATTTGTTTGGTCTCTTCAGAAGCGTCCTCTGTGATCAGTGCGGCGATCTCATCCAGCAATTCACCAGTTCCACTGCCACTGGCGGCAGCGATAAAGAATATTTTTTCAAAGCCCAGGCTGTAAAATTCGCTGGCCTCCAGTAAACGCTCGTTATTATCTACTTTATTTACAGTAAGAAAAACAGGTTTGGTGGATCTCCTCAGCACATGCGCCATACTATCATCCAGGTCAGTCATTCCTGTAGCGGCATCCACCATGAAAATGATGGCATTAGCCTCTTCTACTGCTACCAGTACCTGTTTGGCGATCTCTTTTTCAAATACATCTTCACTGCCAGCAACAAAACCACCGGTATCTATTACGTTGAAGGTCTTTCCATTCCAATCGGTAACTCCATACTGGCGATCACGCGTAACTCCGCTTACATCATCCACGATGGCCTTACGCTGAACCAGCAGGCGATTGAATAATGTACTTTTTCCCACATTCGGGCGACCAACTATTGCGACGGTAAATGACATCTGCTACTGTTTAGGGTTTAGCGTTTAGACCTTCCTGCCGGCAGGCAGGATTTAGGATCAATATCCCAGGTCCTTTAACTGTAATTCGTTTTCTCTCCAATTCGGTTTCACTTTCACAAAAAGTTCCAGAAATACTTTCTGCCCGATGAATGCTTCGATACTTTTCCGGGCCTCGGTACCAATTCTTTTTATCATCGATCCTTTCTGTCCTATCAGGATCACTTTCTGTGTTTCCCTCTGCACAATGATATCCGCTGTTATTTTTACCAGGCTTTCCTTCTCTTTATATTCCCTTACCTGCACGGTTGTTTGATAGGGGATCTCATCCTGTGCCATTTCATAAATTTTTTCCCTTACCAGTTCACCTACAAAGAACCTTGTCTGCAGGTCGCTGATATCATCCCCTTCAAAATAAGCCGGGCCCTCGGGAATGAATTCCAGCAGGGAGGAAATGAATTTCTTCCGGTTGATGCCGGAAGCGGCTGAAATGCTGATCAGTTTTTTACAATATGGCCTGGAGGAAAAATATTCCGACACCTCATTTAGCCGGTTTGTATCTACCAGGTCTATTTTATTCAATATAACCATGGCCGGTGCCCTTAATTTCAGTGCCGTAAAGATCTCATCCGATTCCTTAGGGTCTTCTTTTACGTCAACCAGCAACAGGGCCAGGTCAGCATCTTCCAGTGAATCTTTAACCACCTGCATCATTTTTTCATGCAGTTTGTATTTTGATTCTATGATGCCCGGGGTATCCGAGATCACTATCTGGTAATCCTTTTCAGTGATTATGCCTTTGATGCGGTGCCTGGTTGTTTGCACTTTGGACGAAACAATAGCCAGCTTCTCCCCCATTAACGCGTTGAGAAGGGTGCTTTTACCCGCATTGGGCTTACCGAATATGCTAATAAAACCGGATCGCATGAGGTGGCAAAGGTAGATATAAAAAAACTGCGGGATTTTTGTCCCGCAGTCCTGGTTGCGAAGGGAGGGATCGAACCTCCGACCTACGGGTTATGAGCCCGTCGAGCTACCGCTGCTCTACTTCGCGATGTGGACGGCAAAGATACGGTTGTAATCCTTACCCTCCAAAACAATTGCACTTACACTTTGCGTACGCTGCTTGATCCGCTGCTTCTTATCTCCCTTATAACAGCCTCTCCTTTATAGTGTACATCACTGGCTCCGCTGGCTTGCGCGGTCAGTTCTTTATTCACGGTAATTTTAATATCGCTGGCACCACTGGCATGCGCATTACAAAAATCAGCACTTAAACCATAGCCTTTAAAACTGCTGGCCCCGCTGGCCACGATATCCATATCTTTCGTCCTGCCCGATAAACTGATATCAGAAGCGCCGCTGATTTCAACCGTTAGTTTATCAACGTCCAGCTTTCCTTTCATATCACTGGCTCCTGAAAGTTCAAGCTGCAGGGTCTTTGCCTGTAAAACCCCTGTCATGGAAACATCACAGGCCCCGCTGACCTTCAACTGGTCGATCTGCTTAAAAGAAATATACGCTTTCAATTTATGGTTACCATTTCCCCATGGCCCTTTATAATCATAACCCACATACAACACACCATTCTTCACTTCCACTGTAATGCGCTCCTTATATTTTACTTCTGATGCACTTACAGCCACCCCTTCCTCATTCCCCTGCGTGAGGTAAACATCAAAAGCGCTGGATAATACGATGGCATGAAAATCTTTTGCCGCACGGACCTCCGCATTGGGATCATTTACAACCTGGGCAGATAAGCTGATGGAGCCTAGCAGAATAAAAATGGCAAGGAAACTATTTTTCATTTTTTATTATTTTATTATTTATTATCTCTCAGATCTTTTTTACTGACCCACCGGTATGGGTAACGATCTCTTTTACACCGGCATTCCCTTTATATTTCAGGAATCCTCCGGTATTGGCTTTTGCATACAGTTCTTTATCAACCTGTATATAAATACCTGCACCTGTACTCGTCTTGGCATTGCAATTATCCGTTCTCAGGTTGCTGCCTTTAAACATGCTGCCAGTATCGCCTTCCACTTTTAATTTACCGGCCTCACCGGAAAGCGTAACGATGGATCCCGTATCCTGGTTCACCTCCATTTCCAGCAGGTCCACTTTACCGTTGACAATTGCACCGGTATTGACTTTCATTTTAAGAGACTTTGCTTTTAAAACTCCCTGTATGTTTACAATAGCACCTGTATTCGCATCCAGTTGGTCAAGCTCACGGTACGCTACATAGGCCTTCAATTCCTTTGATTCCTTGCGTGTATTCGGAGCCTTCATTTTATTCTCATAATAGATCTTCAGTATCCCGTTCTCCACTTTTGTTACTATATGGTCGCGGTATTCTGTTTTAGCAGCACTAACGGCAATTTCCTCACTGCTCCCTGAAGTAAGTACCAACATAATTCCGGTAGAAACTTCAATGCCATGGAAACTGCCCACGGATCTTTTCTCAGCCAGTTCATCATTTACTATTTGCTGGGCGCCCACAGAAAATGAGATCCCGGCGCAAAGGATAAAAAAGAGTATTTTCCTCATAGTAGCTTTATTTCTATGTAGTACGAAGACCATCAGAGATAAGTTACAGATTGCTGCCCTTTTTTTTATACTTTTGTTTTTCCGCAGAGGCGGGATAGTTCTTATTGTATTTAACACATTTGTTTTCAGTGTTTCCCGGGGTGTTTGGCCGCTTTCAGCCGCCGATCTGAGATAATACCCGTAAAACCTGGTCAGGGTAATGCCTGCGAAGGGAAGGAATAGTTAAACTCCTTTCTCAACAGCGTTCCCTCTTCATTTAATTAAAAAAATTATACTATGAAGGGGATCATCATGTCCTGCTGTGTATTTTTCACAGCTTTAAGCGCTTATGCGCAGTTTACAGTCAGTAAAGACAGTAGTTTTAAAGACAGCTTCTATCTATTAAGTCCTGTGGAAGTTAGGGCCGTAAGGGCCGGAGCCGATGCTCCTTTTGCCCGTACCAATATCGGCAGGCCCGAACTGGTTAAGCTTAACCTTGGCCAGGACATACCCTACCTGCTGGATCAAACCCCCGGGGTAGTGGTCAACTCCGATGCAGGGAATGGAATTGGTTATACAGGTATCCGTATTCGTGGTACCGATGCCACGCGTATCAATATCACGCTGAATGGCATTCCTTACAATGATGCCGAAAGCCAGGGCAGTTTCTTTGTTGACCTGCCGGATATTAGTTCTTCGGCCGGATCGGTACAGGTGCAAAGAGGGGTAGGCACCTCCTCCAATGGAGCAGGGGCATTTGGGGCAAGTATCAATTTTAGCACCAACGAGGTGAATAAGCAGGCATTTGCAGAATTGAATAATAGTTATGGTTCTTTCAATTCATGGAAAAATACCATTCGCATTGGTACCGGCCTTCATCATGGCTTCACCAGTGAATTCAGATTATCGAATATCAGCAGCGACGGTTATATCGACCGGGCCAGCAGCAGGCTTCGTTCATTTTATTTTACTACTGCATGGATCAGTGAAAAAAATGCGATCCGCCTGAACCTTTTCAGTGGCCATGAAAAAACATACCAGGCCTGGTATGGCATTTCCCAATCTGACCTGGATGCAGGAAACCGCCGCGTAAATTATGCGGGTACGGAAAGAGCCGGTCAGCCTTATGAAAATGAAACAGATAATTACACGCAGTCGCATGCCCAGATGTTTTATAACCACCGCTTCAACAGCAATTGGAATTTCAACACCGCATTTTTCCTGACCAAAGGAAAAGGGTACTATGAACAATACAAGGCTGACCAGGAATATGCCTCCTATGGATTAGCCAATCCTATTATAGGACAGGACACGATCTACCAGAGTGATTTTGTAAGGCAGCTTTGGCTGGAAAATTATTATTACGGTAATATTTTCGCGCTGCAATATGCTTCAGGGCCTAACCAGGCCAGCATTGGCGGGTCTGTTACAAGATATGATGGCAACCATTACGGTAAGCTTGTCTGGGCCAGCCGTGTATTGAATGGCAAACCTCGCTGGTATGATCTTGATGCGCTTAAAACAGATGCCACGATCTATGTAAAAGAACAAAGGAAGATCGGCAAACGGTTAAGTTATTACCTGGACCTCCAGTATCGCCATGTAAATTATGAGATCAATGGTTTCAGATATAACCCGGGCCTGCTGGTGAATAATCAATACAATTTCTTCAACCCCAAAATGGGCATCACCTATATACACCAGGGATGGAAAGCATTTGCTTCCTATGCCATTGCCAATAAGGAACCTAACCGCGATGATTTTGAAGCGAACCAAAACCAGCAACCCCGCGCCGAAAAGCTGCAGGACCTGGAAATTTCCATTGGCAAAACCGGCAGCCGGTATAACTGGGCCATCACCGGTTATTATATGAAGTATAAGGACCAGCTGGTACTTACGGGAAAGATCAATGATGTGGGCGCCTATACCAGGGAAAATATCCCGGTGAGTTTTCGCCAGGGAATTGAATTAGAAGGCGGGTATAAATTCAATCATTGGCTCAATGCTTCAGCCAATATTGCGGTTAGCGCAAATAAAGTGAAAAATTTTACGGAGTATATTGATGATTATGATAATGGCGGGCAGAAGAGTCATTTTTACAGCCGTACAGACATCGCTTATTCGCCTGCAGTTGTGAGCGCTGCCAAAATAAATTTCATTCCGGTAAGGCCGGTAGAACTTAGCCTGCAGAGTAAATATGTAAGCGATCAGTACCTGGATAATACTTCGAATGAGCAACGCCGGCTTGATGCATTTTTTGTGCAGGACCTCAGTGGGAGTTATTCATTTCGCTGCAAAAAAATAAAAGAGGCGGTCCTGATCCTCAAACTGAATAATATCTGGAGCCGGGACTATGAACCAAACGGTTATACCTATAGTTATTATTATGCAGGTGTTACTACCACAGAAAATTATTATTTCCCAATGGCGGGAAGGAACTTACTGATAGCCTTGAATCTGAAATTTTAAAGCCGCCGCTTATCGGTTCAATTCCTGCCAGGCCAGCATACCGCCTGCAAGGTTCTTTGTATTCCTGAAACCAAGCGTATCAAGGATCATGCAGGCCATCATGCTGCGCTGGCCGCTGCGGCAATGGATGATGAGTTCCTCTTCTTTCAGGTCCTCCAGTTCTTCCACGTCCATGGTCTGTATCTTCCCAAGGGGGATCAACCGGGCACCAATATTGAATTCCTGGTATTCATGGGGCTCCCTTACATCAATGATGTGAAGTTTTTCTCCTGCGTCCAGACGGGACTTTAATTCCTCTACGGATATGTTCTGCATAAAAATTAGTTGGCTTATTCTAATTATAACCAGGGTCTGGCTTAGGTTCCGGTGCCGTGGTATCTCTTACCGGTTTATCCAACTGCAGCCATACATCCATGGTTTGTCCGGAGCGAATATGCTGCAATTTTTTTTCTTCGTCAAATCGAACCGGGATCTGTTTAAAAATAAAGGCGGAGCAGGTATCCGAAATATCCGGGTTAGGTATCACGGTTCCCATGGTAATACCGGATGATTCCAGTCTCCTTTTGGCTTCGCAATAGGTTAAGCCAATGATATCAGGCACGGCAAATTCCTGTTTGCCTACACCATCTCCCAACACAAGCGTGATCACGCTACCTTTACGAAGTTGGGTACCGGGCTTTATATCCTCACCGTTGAACCGCTGTTCAAGAACCGCGTTCCTTGCAAAGTCAGGTTTAAAAATAGTATCCCCTACACGCAGGTCCATATTTTTTAATACCATTTCAGCGTTACGGAAACTATAGCCCACCAGGTTAGGCATTTCCACCATCGGTGGAATTACACGACTGGTCAAAAGATAAACGGTGCGATTACTCTTCACTACTTCATCCGCCTCCGGTATCTGTTTGATCACCGTATTTGCTTTCATGGTGTCTATATAGATCGAATCCTGTATCTCCACGTCAAATCCGGCCTTCGACAAAATGGCCTGGGCTTCTTCAAGTGTTTTCCCGGTCACCGAAGGAACGGAACTGGCCTTTCCGTGATCGGTCATCCAGTTCAGGGAGAAAAGGAAAACAAAAAACAGGACCATAGCCAGCAGTATGCCGGCTAATATATTTACCCAAAGAGGGCGTGAGGTTATGAATTTGAACAAGCGTTAAGGTTTAAGGTAATATCTCTTCAATAAGTTTTGAATAAAAATCTTTCAACGACCAGCCCATGCATTTCACCTGCTGGGGAACAATGCTGGCCTCGCTTTGTCCCGGGATGGTATTGACCTCCAGCATAAAAGGGCGGCCTGCGGCTTCGTTATAAATAAAATCTATGCGAACCACACCCCTGCAGTTAAATGCGGCATAGACTTTTTTTGCAGTATCCCTGATCTTTTCAGCGATCGGTTTATCCACTTCGGCTGGGGTGGTCTCGGTTGATTTGCCCTGGTACTTTGCTTCGAAATCAAAGAATGCTTTTTCTGCATGCGCTTTTACCTCTGTAAGCGGCAGCACAGTGATCTCTCCCTTTGAACGAAATACTCCCACTGTAAATTCCCTTCCACTGATCATTTCTTCCACCAGCACCTGGTCATCTTCTTTGAATGCTTTCCGGATGGCTGGTTCAAGTGACTCATCGGGCTGGTCCACCTTAGACATGCCGATACTGGAGCCCCCATTATTCGGTTTTACGAATACGGGGAACTTCAGGCTGTTGCTGATCTCCTGGCTGCCTTTGTACTGATCCTTCAATAATAAAACGGAATTTGAAACAGGGATACCTGCCATACCGGCTACTGCTACAGCATAGCGTTTATTGAAGGTAATGGCGGAAGTGGCCGCATCGCAACCAGTATAGGGTATTTGCAGGGTATCAAAATATCCCTGCAGTTTTCCATCTTCACCGGGTGTGCCATGCATGCCGATAAAGACCGCGTCAAATTTTATTTTATTGCCGTCAACCAGAATCGAAAAATCATTTTTATCTACCGGATCTTTTTTACCATCACCCTCATCATGAAACCAACCCGCAGAATTGATATCGATGCGGTAAACATTATACCGATCCCGGTCAAGGTTATTGCTAATGGTAGCGGCCGATCTGTAGGAGATCACCGACTCGCCCGAAAAACCGCCGGTCACCAACGCGATATTTCTCTTCATTTATATAAAGGGTTTACCTGCAAATATTGCTGAAAATTTCAAGACCCGCAATTAAAGGAGAGGAAGTTTACTATATATATTGTGAAAATGAGAAAGGTAAACAATAAAAAAGGTGAAGGAAATAGTGTCCTTCACCTTTATACAACGGGAAATATCACCCGTCACTAATAGGGCGGCAGAGCCGCGATCATGATACAATTTAAGATTATTCTCCGGGCCTAAACAATGACTGGGGTCAGTATTTATGCACATATGAAAAGATTAGAGTTTAGGGATCAGGGTTTAGTTGCCTAAACTCTGATCTCTGATCCCTGATCGGTATTTTAGATATGCAATTTCGCCTTCTTCGCCATCAGTTCATCTACGGTCTCGGTGTACATTTCGTCCGGAACACAGCAATCAACCGGGCAAACAGCTGCGCACTGGGGCTCTTCATGGAAACCCTGGCACTCAGTACACTTATTTGGGGTGATATAATAAATATCTGTAGATACCGGCGCATTCTTCGCATCCGCATCTACCACAGTTCCGTCCATCAGGGTGTAAGAGCCTTTTACGGTAGTGCCATCTGCAATGGCCCATTCTACGCCACCTTCATAAATAGCGTTGTTAGGACATTCTGGTTCGCAGGCGCCACAATTGATACATTCTTCGGTGATCTTGATAGCCATAGCAAGTTGATTGAGGTGTGAATTAATGATCGTTTCATTTTAAATATTACGGAACTTTGCCGCAATAAACGATCTGAGCAAATTTAAACAAGGGGAATGAAATTACCATATCGTATCGGGCTATTATCCCAATTAGGTGAATATATGCTCTCCGCTGATCCGGATTGGCTGGAAGCAAAAGACAGGGCTTACCGGGAAAACAATTGGTTCATTCCGGAATTTGTGGAATCGGCCACCCGGAATATTGCCCATGCCTTCCTGTCAAAAGACCGGTTGGAACAATGGATATCCAATCCGGCATATGCAGCCTTTCAGGAGGATCTGACCCGGCCAAAGACGATTGGTATTGTAATGGCAGGGAATATCCCCCTGGTAGGGTTCCACGACTGGCTGTCTGTTTTTATCAGTGGAAACCAAGCACTGGTAAAGTTTTCATCCCGTGACAAGGTTTTGATCAACCACCTGCTCCAGAAGATCGCCTCCTGGTCGGAAGAAGCAGGGGCCATGACCCGGGAGGCAGAAATGCTGAAAGCCTGTGATGCCTATATTGCTACCGGCAGCAATAATTCATCCCGCTATTTCGAATACTATTTCAATCGCTATCCGCATATCATCCGAAAGAACAGGACATCCGTATCTGTATTAACAGGAGAAGAAACATTCGCCGAACTGGAGGCTTTGGCCGATGACGTTTATCTCTACTTCGGTTTAGGTTGCCGCAACGTGACCAAGATCTATGTGCCCACTGACTATGATTTTGTTCCGCTGCTGGAGGCCTTCAAAAAATATAACTGGATGATCGACCAGCACAAGTACAAAAACAATTACGATTATAACCTGGCCATAAACCTGCTGAATAAAAAATACTATATGACCAACGGTTCTATCCTGCTGATCGAGGATGCTTCCTTCTTCTCCCCAATCAGCCAGCTCAATTATGAATTTTACGACCCTTCTGATAAGCCCGCGGAAAAATTGTCGGGTCATCCTGACCTTCAATGCCTGGTAGGTAAAGACGGCATCCCTTTTGGGTTATCCCAGCAACCGGGACTCGGCGATTATGCAGACGGCATTGACAGCTTGTCATTTCTGGCCGGTTTGGCCCAAAATTGAGGGGAAGCGGGTATTCCGGAAACCGTGCTTTCTCTGTATTTTTAAGTACGAAGGTCATGGTAAATTAAATGTTAAACTGGTTTTGAGGCAATTAAGCGAACGAATGCCTTCGTTATTTTGTAGAGTCTAAGGAACAAACGAATAATAACAATTAAATTCTGAATACAACTATGAAATGGAAACAAGTGATGCTGATCGTGGCTATTAGTGCCGTTTCAGCAGTTAGCAGTGTGGCTATCTACAGCAAACTGAATCCCGCCAGGACCTCTTTTGTACAAACTGTTGATGGCAAGGCCCCGGCGAATTATGCAGGTTTTTTCGATAAGGTTAGCGGAAATGCGGACCCTATCGACTTTACCAAAGCAGCCAGCGCCGCAGTACCGGCTGTGGTGCATATCAAGACCAAGATCCCGGCGAAAAAGATCAGCAACCAGTTGCCCAGAGGAAGCAGGGGAAATTCACTGGAAGATATGTTTGGCGATATCTTCAATTTCGGACCCACTGTACAGCCTGAGCAAAGAGCCTCCGGAAGTGGTGTGATCATTAGTGAAGATGGTTATATAGTAACAAATAACCACGTGGTTTCTGATGGTGGTGATGGTGTTGCCGATGAGATCACCGTTACACTCAGCAATAAAAAAACATACAAGGCCAGGCTGATCGGTAAGGACCCAAGCTCTGATATCGCCGTATTGAAGATCGATGGCACAGGTTTTCCTTTCCTGCTCTATGGCAATTCTGATAATGTGAAACTTGGCCAGTGGGTGCTTGCAGTAGGGTATCCGCTTACACTGGAAACAACGGTGACCGCGGGGATCGTAAGCGCAAAAGGAAGGAATATCGGCATCAATGGCCGCCAGAGCAAAACACCTATCGAATCTTTCATACAAACGGATGCCGCTGTGAACCAGGGTAATTCCGGCGGAGCCCTGATCACTACCGATGGACAACTGGTAGGCATCAACTCCGCGATCTATGCACCCACCGGAACCTATGCGGGTTATTCATTCGCTATTCCGGTGAACCTGGTGAAAAAGATCGTGAACGACCTGATCAAATTTGGTGATGTAAAGAGGCCTTACCTGGGCGTAACCGTAGCGGAAGATAAATTTGATGCCGGTGATGGCGCCTATATTGGTTCTGTGGCAAAGGATGGCGCAGCAGCTTCCAGCGGATTAAAAGCAGGAGATGTGATCACTAAGATCAACGATGTGAATATTTATTCCTGGACCGAATTGCAGGCAACTATTTCCTCCTATAATGCAGGAGAAAAGATCAGTATTTCCTATAAAAGAAATGGAAAAGATTTCGTTACCTCCGCAGTGCTTTCTGCAAAGACCCCAACAGTTGAGCAGGCTACCGGTTCTTTATTGGGAGAAAAACTTGGGGCAGACTTGCAGACAATCGATAGCAAGACCGCTGAAAAATATGGAGTGGAAGGTGGTGTATTGGTAAAATCCATAAAAGCAGGCGGAATGTTCAGTAAAACAAGGATGGAAGCAGGCTTTATCATCACCAGTATAAATGGTACCGATATCAGCAATCTTGAAGAGCTGACTGCTGCGATCCGTTCATTGAAAGGTGAGACCGCCCAACTGGAAGGTTTCTATCCTGGCTATGATGGTATCTATCGTTACCCATTGAATCTTGGACAGGAATAATACTATCCCTAACTCATTTGAAATAGCCTCAGTATCCCTGAGGCTATTTTTTTTGGTAACTTTCCGCTATGAACAAGAGACCAGATTGGGTAGCCACCACCAATATTTACGAAGTCAATTTGCGGCAGTATTCTGCGGAAGGGAATTTCAGGGCCTTTGCCAAAGAATTACCCAGGTTAAAGGATATGGGTATTGAAACACTTTGGTTCATGCCCCTTACGCCTATTTCTGAGAAGAACATGAAAGGAACGATGGGCAGCTATTATGCCTGCTCTGATTATAAAAGTATCAATCCTGAATTTGGAAACGAAGCTGACCTCAGAGAACTGGTGAACCTGGCACATGTAATGGGTTTTAAACTGATCATTGATTGGGTGGCCAATCATACGGGCTGGGATCATAGCTGGACCCTGGAGCATCCCGATTATTATAAATTCGATACCGAACGCAATGAGTTTAAAATGGCTTCCGGTATGGAGGACATCATTGAACTTAATTACGATAATCCCTTAGTTTCAGCGGCCATGATCGATGCCATGAAATGGTGGATCACGGAATTTGATTTTGATGGATTTCGCTGCGACCTGGCTTTCTGGGTAAGACTGGAATTCTGGCAACAAGCCCGTCCGCAACTGGATGCCATCAAACCCCTGTTCTGGCTGGGAGAATTTGATGAAATGGAAAAGCCGGAATATGGTGAAGTTTTTGATGGCAGTTATTCATGGATGTGGATGCATGAATCGGAAAAATATGCAAAGAATGAACGAACGCTTGCTGAACTGATCGGGATATTAAAAAAATATGACGACCTGGGCCCGCAGTGCCTGCGCGCATGGTTTACCAGCAACCATGATGAGAATAGCTGGAATGGCACAGAGTATGAAAAATTCGGCGACCTTGCTTTGGTATTGGCCGTATTCAGTATTACATGGGATGGAATTCCGCTGATCTATACAGGACAGGAAATGCCAAATAAAAAAAGACTAGCCTTTTTCGACAAAGCAGCCATTACATGGAACGGTGAATATGAGTTGCACGGTTTTTATAAGGAACTATTATCATTGAAGAAATTCCATCCGGCTTTAAGGGCCGGTGATAGTTCAGTACGGACACATATTCTGAAACATGACCAGCCTGCAAAGGTTTTTGCCTACCAAAGGGCCACCGAATCAGAAACAATAACCGTCGTATTGAATCTGTCAAAGGAGGAACTGGAAGTAAATATCCACGATGACAGGATTTCCCTGAGTAAAGACAATTGCCGTCATGAACTAATAGCTGGCGGATATGTTATTATAGCATAATTAACCCAAACTTCTCCTGCCTATCTTTACAGTATGAAATCCTTTGATGTTCCCATTATTTATAGAAGTCCGCTGATCTCCGCGATCAAGAGGAAGCGGAAAGAAGCGGACAAGATGAAAAAGGATTTCACCCCTACGTTCATAGATCTTGGCACGCTTCATATACTGCTGGCCCGGCATTTCGGTTTTTGTTATGGAGTAGAGAACGCCATTGAGATCGCCTTCAGGACCGTGGAAGAAAACCCCGGCAAAAGGATCTTTCTTTTAAGTGAGATGATACATAATCCCCAGGTGAATGCCGACCTGCGAGCGCATGGTATTTCATTTCTGCAGGATACGTATGGAAAGCAACAGATCCCTTTTGACACCCTTCATAGCGGTGATATTGTAATGATCCCGGCCTTTGGAACTACGCTTGACATAGAAAAAATGCTGAATGAAAAAGGGATCAGCACAGCGAAATATGATACTACCTGCCCATTCGTGGAAAAGGTCTGGAATCGTGGCGAAGTGATCGCTAAAAAAGAGTATAGCCTGGTGATCCATGGCAAGCCCGGCCATGAAGAAACCAGGGCCACCTTTTCAAGGGCAGCTTCCTATGGGCCTGCCCTTATTGTAAGGGATATGGAACAGACCATTCGCCTGGCCATGTATATTAAGAATGAAATTCCTGCCGATGCATTCTATAAAGAATTTGAAGGCCAGTTCTCAGGAGGTTTCGATGTTAAAAAAGACCTGCAACGCATTGGGGTGATCAACCAAACCACGATGCTGGCTACCGATACCCAGGCCATTGCAGACCTCCTGAAAAAAATCATGGTCGAAAAATATGGCGAAGAGAATGTTGAGGCCCATTTCGCAGATACCCGGGATACGCTTTGTTACGCCACCAATGATAACCAGACCGCGGTAAATAAAATGCTGGAAGAAAAAGCGGACCTGGCCATTGTGGTAGGAGGATATAATTCATCCAACACTTCCCACCTGGTTGAACTCTGTGAATTGAAGCTGCCAACTTTTTTTATCAGTAATGAAGGAAAGATCATTTCAGGTAACGAGATCCATCATTTCGACCTGCACCAGAAAAAAGAAATACAGACCAGGAACTGGTTACCAAACAAAGATCCGCTTCGGGTTTTGATCACCAGCGGGGCCTCCTGCCCGGATGCCATTGTAGAAGAGGTGATGATCAAACTGGCCTCCTGCGTTCCCGGCGCCAGCAAGCCCCCTGATACTATCTAAAATTTTCCGTTATATTGCACCTTCGTGTAAAAAGAACACAATATGAGTTTTAGTCCTTTTGTCGTCCCATACCCTGTAGATCAACAGTTTAAGAAAAAAGTGGCCTATTTTTCCATGGAATTTGCCACCCACCAGCCGTTAAAGATCTATAGCGGCGGACTTGGATTCCTTGCGGGGTCCCACCTTCGCAGCGCCTACGAATTACGTCAGAATATGATCGCGGTAGGTATACTCTGGAAATATGGTTATTACGACCAGGAAAGGAACCAGGATCAAACCCTGGAAGTGACCTGGAACGAAAAACAATATAGTTTCCTGGAAGACACTGGCATTAAATTCCAGGTCAATATCCATGAAACACCGGTATGGGTAAAAGCCTATTACCTGAATCCGGAAACTTTCAAAACAGCCCCGCTGTTCCTGCTATCCACGGATCTTCCGGAGAATGATTATGTATCGCAGACCATCACCCATCGTTTATATGATGCCAACGTGGCCACCAAGATCGCGCAGTTCATCCTGCTGGGTGCGGGAGGAGCAAAACTGGTTGACCTTCTTGGATTCGATCCTGAACTTTATCATCTCAATGAGGCGCATGCGATTTCTTCCGCATTTTATCTTTACGATAAATACAATAAGGATATCGAGGAAGTAAAGAAAAGAATGGTCTTCACCACTCACACCCCTGAGGAAGCCGGCAATGAGAAACACGATATTTACCTATGCCATAAAATGAGTTATTTCTGCGGGCTTTCCGTAGAAGAAGTGAAAGCACTAACCGGCATGCCCGATAACCAGTTTAATCATTCCCTGGCCGCGCTTCGATTTGCGCATTTAAGCAATGGTGTTTCGCGTCTTCATGGAGAAGTTTCGAGGGCCATGTGGAGTAAGTATGAGAATATCTGCCCTATCATTTCCATTACCAATGCCCAGAACTGGCGTTATTGGGCAGATAAGCAACTTTATAAATTCATGGAGGTGGGCGATGATTACTGGTTCGACGACCGAAAGAAATACCTGAAGAAAAGAGCATTCGACATAGTGGCCGACCAGACCGGAAAGATCTTTGATCCGAATGTATTTACTATTGTATGGGCCCGTCGTTTTGCCGGTTATAAAAGAGCAGATATGATCACAACGGATACTGAACGTTTCCGCAAGCTGATGCATAACAGTAAATATCCTGTTCAACTTATCTGGGCAGGAAAGCCTTACCCGGTAGATCACCCGGCCATCTCTGAATTCAACCAGTTGGTACACCTCAGTAAACAATATAAGAATATGGCAGTGCTGGTGGGCTATGAACTGAGTCTTTCAAAAAGACTCAAACAGGCTGCAGATGCCTGGCTGAATAATCCAAGGGTACCCCGGGAAGCATCCGGTACCTCCGGTATGACGGCTGCCATGAATGGTGCCGTGAATGTTTCTACCGATGATGGCTGGATACCTGAATTCATCAACCACGGGCATAATGGTTTTGTGGTGCCACAGGCAGATTATGCGAATATGGCAACTCATGAGCAGGATGAATATGATCTTGAAAAACTTTATGAGATCCTGGAAAAAGAGATCCTTCCACTCTACTATGAAGATTATAATACCTGGAGGGTAGTGATGAAGAATGGTATGAAAGATGTTCGTTTCCAGTTCGACAGTAACCGGATGGCCACAGAATATTACGAGCTGCTGTACAAATAAGAATTTTCACTAAGTGATCAGCTGATCAATCAGGGGTCAGGCTTAAAAAAAGGAGGATCATTTTTTCTTCCCCGATTTTTTAGGCTTGATCTCTTTCTTTTTTGGGAAACGCAGGTCGAAAGAACAGTCCAGCGGGCGATAGGAGCCGCAGCCTTCCTCTTCTTTTAAAGAAACATAGCCTCCGCTGAAAATGAATTTCAATTTACAGGGATCCCCGTCGCGGTTGTATTCGGCTGTGGTGGCTGTTCGAATGATGGCCTCCCCTTTTAATTCGCCGCTGCATTCTTTATTTTTTTCAAAATGAATAAAGAAGCTGATATGATTTGCCTTGCGGCTGTCGCGGATAGACACCAGGTTGGATTTCCCTGAAACATAATCGCCTGCAAATTTGTATTTGCGTGTAAGTGTATCGATCGGGTTGACCAGCTCGGCCGGTTTATCATCTAATGCATCGGTCATGATCAGGCTGAACTGTTTTTCCTCTGCCACATAACTATATACATCCTTCCCTTCATTGCTGCTTCCGTCGGGATTCTTACGGGTGATCGTTTTGGTAATGGTACCCCTTCGGTCCATAAGAAATGATTGCGTAGTGCTGCTGTTATTATCCAGGGCCAGCAGGTTCATATAATTGCTGAAATGTTGTTTTTTGTCGAATACCAGCATGACCACTGATCTTTTCTCATTCAGGGCTGTGCGTATAAACAGATAGGTCTCCGCATTTTTTGTCTCCACCTTTCCCAGTGAATAGATCTTTGGTTTGCCATGCTTTCCAAATAGTGATTGCAACACCGAATCAGGGACGAACTGGGAGAAGATCTTCTGGCTGATCAAAAAAGAGTCATTATCTTTTTTGATCCTGGTAAGGCTGGTATCGCCGTATTGAAAAGGAAGTCTGATAACAGGAAATGAAGCGATGAATTCGCTTACCTCTACTGGTTCCTCCCCCGTTAATACCGGCTTCTTTTTTTCTTTGCAGGCAGTCACTAACAGAAGGAGCAACAGCAGTGGATAATAACATCGAAAGTTCATCATGGGTCTAAAGTAAGCGATTCCCTGTTAGCGGTCAATAGGAAAAATTGGGAATAATTACATAATGATTTAGATTTGTCTAAATTATTTTTTAGTCATGGTGAATTATTCAACCAGCGAGGAAAACTACCTGAAGGCCATCTATCGGCTGAATGGCGCGGAAGCCACTGTTTCCACCAATGACCTGGCCCAGGAACTGCAGACCAAGCCCGCTTCGGTAACGGACATGATGAAGAAGTTAAAGGCCAAAAAACTGCTGCATTACCAACCCTACCAGGGGTTCAGGTTAACGGCGGAAGGCACCAAAGTGGCCCTGGGGATCATCCGCCGGCACCGGCTCTGGGAATTTTTCCTGGCAGAGAAGTTAAGATTCACCTGGGATGAGGTACATGAAGTGGCCGAAGACCTGGAACATGTTTGCAATAAAAAACTTATTGACCGCCTGGATGAATACCTGGGCTTTCCAAGGGTAGATCCCCATGGTGATCCTATTCCGGATATGAACGGAAAAATGGAGGTCAGCAAAAAGATCTGCCTCAGCGACCTGCCATTGAATAGCACGGCGCAGGTGATCAGTGTAAGCGATCATTCCAGTGATATTCTCGAATTGCTGGAGCATATGCACATTCATATTGGAACAAGGCTGGAGGTCCGTAAACGTTTTTCATTTGATGATTCCATGGAAATAAAAGCGGGGCGACAGGCCGCATTTACCATCAGCAGGCAATTATCAGAAACCATATTTGTTCATTTTGTTTAAGAATAGAACCATGCCAAGAGAGCCCCATAGCTATGAATCACTCAGCGAGGTTCACCATAGTATAGACACTACGAACACGAAACGCAAAGGATGGCGAAGGGCCCTGGCCTTTATCGGGCCGGCCTACCTGGTAAGCGTGGGGTATATGGACCCGGGAAACTGGGCCACTGACCTGCAGGGAGGAGCGCAATTTGGTTATAAATTGATCTGGGTCCTGCTGATGAGCAACCTGATGGCTTTGTTACTCCAGAGTCTTTCTGCCCGCCTCGGTATAGTCAGGGGAAGAGACCTGGCCCAGGCAAACAGGGAAACCTATCCACTCTATATCAATTATGCCCTGTATGGATTAGCGGAGATAGCGATCGCTGCTACTGATCTTGCAGAGATCATTGGCATGGCCATTGGTATCCAGTTGCTCACCGGCCTTCCGTTAATTTGGGGCGTATCGATCACCATCCTGGATACATTTCTATTCCTTCTATTGCAGAAACTGGGCATGCGCAAAATGGAAGCATTCATCATTGCCATGGTGGCCATAATCGGGCTTTCCTTCCTGATCGAGATCATCATGGCGAAACCCGACCTGGTTCAGGTGGCAAAGGGTTTTATTCCTTCCATTCCGGGTGACAGAGCATTGTATATCGCCATTGGCATTATAGGCGCAACTGTAATGCCGCATAATCTTTACCTGCATTCTGCTTTGGTGCAAACAAGAAAGATAAAAAAAGATGATAAAGGAATAAGGCGGGCGCTGAAGTTGAATTTCATTGACAGCGCTGTGGCATTGAACCTGGCCTTCCTGGTAAATGCAGCCATACTTGTACTCGCCGGAAAAGTATTTTTTGAATCGGGTCGTACAGACGTGGCCGAAATAAAACAGGCGCATGAATTATTACAGCCTATGCTGGGCAGTAAACTGGCTCCCATTCTTTTTGCAGTGGCGCTGATCGCCTCCGGACAAAGCTCTACCATCACAGGTACACTTGCAGGACAGATCGTAATGGAAGGTTACCTGCATTTGAGGATCAGCCCCTGGGTCAGAAGATTGCTTACACGATTAGTCGCCATCATACCCGCGGTTCTGGTGATAGGCATCAATGGAGAGAATAATATAGACAGCCTGCTGGTATTAAGCCAGGTAATGCTGAGCCTTCAATTAGGGTTTGCTATTATACCCCTGATACATTTTACCAGTGATAAAAAGACCATGGGCGCCTATGCCATCAAACCTTTGATCATTGTACTTGCCAGCCTTGTCACGGCTGTATTGGTCTATCTCAATATCAGGATGGTGACCGAACAGGCCAGTTCATTTTTTGAAGGATCCGGCAACCTGGGCTGGAAGATCGTGATCATCATCTCAGCCATTTTCTATATCGGTTTATTATTGGTCGCTATATTTTATCCGTTGCTTAAAAAACCATTGGTTTCAAAAAGAATGCTGGTGCATCCCGAAGCGGGAAGCCTGGTGCCCTTTGAATTACCGGTTTACAACAGGATCGCCATTGCGCTGGATTTCAGCAGTGACGATCAGAAACTCATAGCCCATGCGCTTGGACAGGGAAATAAAGAAACCGAATACCTCCTTATTCATGTAGTGGAAAGCGCCACCTCCAGGGTCATGGATCAATTTACGGATGACCTTGAGGCAAGGAAAGACCGTCAGCAACTGGAAAGTTATGTGCAGCAGATGAAAAACCGGAAGATCAAAGTACGAGCCGTTTTAGGATATAATGAAAGAGCCCGGGAAATTGCCAGGATAGCGATAGAAAACCAGGCCGAGATGCTGGTGATCGGTGCGCATGGACATAAGGGATTGAAGGACTTTATCTATGGACATACCATCGACGCCGTGAGGCATGTATTAAAGATACCTGTGCTGGTAGTGAACCTTTAAAACCATTATTATTCTTTTTTACGGGAATGCTCTTTCAGCAGGTGTTTAAAACGGCTGAAGGTTTCTGGTTTGATATTTAAATAGGTGGCCAGGTATTTCTGGGGCACTCGCTGCAGCAATTCCGGGTTGCGCGTCACAAAATTCAGGAACCTTTCCCTGGGTGTTAATTTCACCAGCTGGATCTGCCACCGGTCTTTTATTACCATGGAATAAGTTACTATCAGGCGTCCCAGTCTTTCCATTCTATGGGAAGAACTGTAAAGCGCCTCCAGTGCATCATAGCGCATGGTGACCACGCGGGTTGGTTCGATCGTTTCAATAAAATATTCAGAGGGCAGCCTGCTGTGAAATGATTCCTGGCTGAGGATCATTTGGCCTTCAGTGGAGATCTGCGTATTGATCTGAACATTTCCCTTCTGGTAATATTTCCGAACCAGGCCCTTCAGTATAAAATTGAAATTATCTTCTACTTCACCAGCCTTGATCAGCAGTTGTTTTTTATCAAAATCCCTGACCGTTATGATGGGCATGATCTCAGCCAGGAAATCTTTTTCAGAAATTGGAATGAACTTCTGCAGGTATATTAGAAATGGATGAACCTCTTTCATACTTACACTTATTTATAAGTTACGAAATTTCCAGTCAATCCTCAAATAACCTCTTTTTCCCTGCCGGGACGCTTGCGGGTCAGATGTTTGAGCCGGCTGAAAGTTTCGGGCTTAATATTGAGATAAGAAGCCAGGTATTTTTGAGGAACACGCTGCAGCATGTGAGGATGATGTTCCATATAATTGATGAATCTTTCCCTGACGTCAATGGCTAACCAGGCATATTTTTTTTCATCCTTTTTCACATACATATTTTCCAGTATCCTTCGTCCAAGCTCTTCTCCCCGGCTGAAATTTTCCAGGGCTTCCTGCATTTTATCATAGCTGAGCGAGATCAGCGTGGTCGGCTCCAGCGTTTCTATGATCACCTGGGAAGGCTGACGCGAAAGAAAAGATATCTCGGCAGAAATGATATGGCCTTCGGTAGCCAGCTGCAGGATCATCTCTCCGCGCGGCATTCGAATATATTTCATCACAATTCCCTGTACCACCAGGTTAAGGAAATCATCTGTTTCGCCTTCTTCGATAAGGATAGTACGCTTAGGAAAGCGCCGGATCTCACAATAACGGGCCAGTTCAGCCATTTCCGGGATACTCAGCGGAAGGAATTGCTGGAAATAACCACTGATCTTGCTGAGCAATGCTGCATCTGGAATTATGTTATCGTACTTATCCATTTTTCAATAATGGCTTTAGTCTGCTGAAAGTCTCAGGTTTGATATTCAAATAGGAGGCAATGCGGCGTTGCGGTACTTTTTCCAGGAGCTCCGGATAACTCCGGGAGAACTGCACATATCTTTCACGCATGGTCAACTGGATGGTATCCATAATTTCTTTTTCCTGGCTGATCAGGTAGGTGATCAGTAATTCCCTGGCCAGCTTCTGCCATTTTTTATTTACCGTGTAAAGCCACTCCAGGCTGGTTTTTGAAAGGGAGATCATTTCACAGGGTTCAAGGGCCTGCAGGGTATAGTAGGAAGGTTCTCCTGAAAGAAATGAAATCACACCCCCGGTTATCCGGCCTGCGGGGAAAAAATCAGTGCTGACCATTTCTTTTCCTTTATAAAAATACTGGTGAACCAGTCCGGAAACCATGAAGTATAGATGCTGCTCAGTTTCACCCTGGTGAAGAAGGAATTCTTTTTTTTTCAAAGACCTGGGTTCAAGCAGCTGCCATAGCATTTCGAATTCCGCATCCGTTACAGGAAGGAACTGATCAAGAAAATTTTTTAACCGCTGCTGGATCACATCCAAAGTTAAGCAGTTACTATTTCCCTGATCCCCATTAAATTCACCCTTTTCCCCTGATATTTATCATTAAATTTCATAGGGCCGGACCTGATTAATTTCTTAGGTTTGTGCCCCAAACAAAACGGATATGGCCCAAAAGATCAAAGTAGCAAACCCTGTAGTAGAGCTGGATGGAGATGAGATGACCCGCATCATCTGGAAATTCATTAAAGAAAAACTCATTCTTCCCTATCTCGACATTGACCTGAAATATTATGATCTCGGTGTTGAGTACCGGGATCAGACCGATGACCAGGTAACCATAGATGCAGCCAATGCCATCAAACAATATGGCGTGGGTGTAAAATGCGCAACGATCACCCCCGATGAGGCCCGCGTAAAAGAATTCAACCTCAAACAAATGTGGAAAAGTCCGAATGGCACTATCCGCAATATCCTTGATGGGACCGTATTTCGTGAGCCAATTGTGATCAGCAATGTTCCCAGGCTGGTAACCAACTGGACAGCCCCTATCATTGTAGGCCGTCATGCATTTGGCGATCAGTACCGTGCTACAGATTTCGTAGTGCCTGGAAAAGGAAAACTTACGATCAAATTTGAAGGTGAAGATGGAAAGGTGATAGAGCATGAGGTATACCAGTTCAAGGGTCCTGGTGTTTCACTCAGCATGTATAACACCGATGAGAGCATCACTGGTTTTGCCAGGAGTTGTTTCAATATGGCCCTTAATAAAAAATGGCCACTTTACCTCAGCACCAAAAACACCATCCTTAAAAAATATGATGGCCGCTTTAAAGATATTTTCCAGGAAATATTCACTAATGAATTCAAGGCGCAGTATGACGCGGCCGGTATTACCTATGAACATCGGCTGATCGATGACATGGTAGCCAGCGCATTAAAATGGAACGGGAATTTTGTCTGGGCCTGTAAAAATTATGACGGTGATGTACAAAGTGATACAGTAGCCCAGGGATTTGGTTCATTGGGACTGATGACCTCTGTACTGATCACGCCCGATGGAAAGACCATGGAATCTGAAGCGGCACATGGTACTGTTACCCGTCACTATCGCGATCACCAGGCGGGCAAACCAACCAGCACCAACCCTATCGCCAGTATTTTTGCATGGACCAGGGGATTGGCCTTCCGTGGCAAGCTTGATGGCAACCAGGCCCTGATCGATTTCGCCAATTCACTGGAGGCAGTTTGTGTAGAAACAGTGGAGGAAGGGAAGATGACCAAAGACCTGGCCGTTTGTATCCATGGCAATAAAGTAACTCATGGTGAACATTACCTTTATACTGAGGAATTCCTGGATGCCATCGACACAAACCTGAAGAAAAAACTGGGTTGATCTTAATTTATAAGAATGTTTAAAAGCTGAGGCAGTGCCTCAGCTTTTTTTTAATGCAGAAGGTCGAAAAAACTCCAATCCGTTTCAGGATATTTTTCATGCAGGCTTTTGATAGTTTGCAGGTAGCATTTGTCAAGATCCCCGTTATTCGCCAGCAGACCATAAAAACAACTCATAAAAAGACTGGTTTCTTTATCGGGTACGGCACGGTTAGAGACCATCATAGCGCTTACACCATTCCTCATAAGTGCCAGGGTAATACCCAATGGCGCTGTATTTTCGGAAGCATCTCCTTCCCCCGAATGGCAGGTGCTTAGCACCATGAAGCGTATGTTGCCAAGATCAAGTTCCTGGATCTCCAGAGCGCTGAACAATCCTTTCTGGTTGAACACATCGATAGTGGCTGCCCTGTCATTGGCGCCGCTTAACACCAGCCCCGATCTTTCCAGCGGATAACTATCCGGCTTTACACCAAAACCTTTTTCCGTTTCCTGGAAATAAAATCCATGGGTGGCTATATGCAAAACATCCAGTCTTGCGGTTTTGATCATAGTGGACACCCGCGCTTCAGTGGCCTGGCAGGAGTCCAGTATCCTTACGTAATGTTTTTTTGAAAGCAGGTCCCGGATATTATTGATCTCGGTTCGGGTACCCGGAAGGTAATCCCAGGCCATCGTGGAAACAGGACCACAGTCATAACGCAACGCACCTACCAGCAGAACATCCATCTTGGCCGGAAGGACAATACTTTTATGTTCTCCCAGGAAAGAAGCACCGGAATGCAGGCGAACCATTTCATAATTCTCAAAAAGGAATTCACCATTCTTATCCTTAATGAATCGCAGGTTGGCCAGGTTCAATAAACGGCTGGAAGAATAATAGATCTTTTTTACTCCATTGAGGGCATCATCTATATGGGTCCAGAAATGGTCATAGTCGGCCAGGCCATATGTAACCATTTCACTGCTGGCCTGGGCAATCCCTCCCCGCTTCAGACTTGCAGAGTCCTGAACTTTTACCGCTTCCTGCTTCAGTGGTATTTCCATTACCTGGGGTTCTCCCTTCCATGAAATGATCAATGCGAGGAATACAGGTTCATGATTCATTTCCGCTTCGCTGATATCCAGGAATATTTCCCCTGACCGAAGTTGTTTTTGAATCAGTGAGCAACTTAGAAAATTGAGCGAATCAGGTTTATGCGCAACATTAATATAATATTCATCGGCTTTGAAGCGCAGCAATTCATCGCAGTCCTGGGCATGGCAAGCCATAGAAAAGAACAGGAAAAGGATCGTCCATTTCATCTTGTTAGTATTGGTACCTAAATATAGCGAGGATGGGAAAGGGCAGGCTTATTTATTTTCCTGCAGGAAAGCGAGGGCCTCAGCCGGCTCTGGTTTGTTCAGCCAATGAATAGAGGTATCTCTCCTGAACCAGGTCATTTGTCTTTTGGCATATTGACGCGAATGCGTTTTTATAAGTTTGATCGCATCAGGCAGATCGGTCAATCCTTCCAGGTGATCAAACAATTCGCTATAGCCCACCGTTCGAAGTGGACCCAGGTGTTTAAATGGTTGAAGGGAACGCACTTCATCCAGCAAACCCTGCCTCATCATCTGGTCTACGCGAAGATCGATACGCTGGTTAAGTTCCTCTTTTGGAAGATCGATGCCGATCATTTTAATGGCAAATGGACGTTGTGCTTTTTCTGTCCGGCGAAAATGGTAAATGGAATTACCTGTAGCTTCGAAGACCTCAAGGGCACGCATCATCCGCTGCGGATTTTGCATCTCTCCTTTTTCTGCAAATACCGGATCTTTTTCCTTTAGTTGCTTTTGCAACCAGCCGATCCCATTTTTCTCATATTCCTGGATGATGCGTTCACGAATAGCCGGGTCCACCGCCGGGATCTCATCCAATCCTTCACAGAATGCGCGGATATAAAGCCCTGTGCCGCCAGCTATGATCACGGTATCATTTTTCTCAAGAAGGGACATCGCTTTATTCACCGCAAATTTTTCAAAATCGGAAGCACTGCATTCGTGTTGTATTGAATGGGAGGCGATAAAATGATGGGGCACCGCGGCCAGTTCTTTTTCGCTGGGTCTTGCCACTCCAATATTCAGTTCTTTATAACACTGGCGGCTATCAGCCGAAATGATCTCTGTTTGGAAATACCGGGCAAGCGCAATGGCCAGGGAGGTTTTGCCTGAAGCCGTAGGGCCCAGAATGATAATGACTTGCTTTTTGCGGGGATCCATAATGATCGCTTAGATCTCTTCTTCTCCTGCGGGACCTTCTTCCTCGAGACCGATATCTTCTCCCTGTTCATCTTTTTCGCCAAACCCATCCCCTACCTGGGTGAGATCATATTTTTCTTCTATATCGGCAAACTTTTCACCTAAGAGGCCTTTGGTACCATATTGACTTGGGCCTACACCTTCCGATCTTGAAACAGAAGGGTAAACGATCTTGGGATTTTCTTCTTTGGAAATATTGATCAGTTCTACCAGGAATGACCAGTTCTTATTAAAATCGTAGAGGTAAATAAACCGCTGATTGGTATCCCTGATCTCTGTACCAATGGGAGTATCGGACATGATCAAAGGAGGCGCCTTGTATTCTTTGTCATATACTTCCACTGATATTTCCCGGCCCTGCTGCCAATGATCATTACTGCGGAAAAATGTAGCCTTGTGTTTATTGTCGAATTCCCATGCTTTGAGGATGGCCTGGTGCAGTTCAAAAAAGCTCTGCGTATGGCGGATCACAATATCACGATAGACCGTTTCGTCTTCCTCAAAATAAACCCTGAACTTGAGTATAGCCATATCACAAATTTAGGGGTTCTTCAATTCCAATCCCAGTTCCCCCGCCTTCCTGGTCACAAAGGCCAGGGCAGCCTCACGGGTATTTTCGATCTCCCCATCCAGCATGGCATCCTTCAGGGCATCTTTTAAAATACCGACAGGTTTGCCGGGGGAAAGCCCGAACATTTTCATGATCTCCTCCCCATCTACCGGTGGCTGCCAGTTCCGTACATGATCTTTTTCCTCCACCTCCCGGCAACGCTGCCTTACCAGCTGGAAATTCTCCTGGAACCGCTTTACTTTTTGTTTATTCTTAGAGGTGATATCTGCATCACAGAGCATCATCAGGCTTTCCAGGTCATTGCCCGCATCAAAGATCAGCCTGCGTATGGCAGAATCAGTTATGTTTTCTTTTGTGAGGCTTATGGGCCTTAAATGCAACTCCACCATTTTCCTGACGAAACGCATTTCATCATGAAGCGGCAATTTCAGTTTAGCAAAGATCTTTGGCACCATTCTGCCCCCTACTACTTCATGCCCATGAAATGTCCAGCCATGTCCCTCTTCAAATTTCTTGGTGGCTGGCTTCGCAATATCATGCAATACGGCGGCCCATCTTAACCAGAGGTCGTTTGTATGAAGGGAAATATTATCCAGCACTTTCAACGTATGGTAAAAATTATCCTTATGGCCATGCCCATCTACATACTCGGCGCCGGCCAGTTCAACCATTGGGGGGAAAATGAGCTTTAATAAACCTGAACGAAAGAGCAGGTCGAAACCAACAGAAGGCTGTGAAGAAAGTATGATCTTATTGAGTTCATCCGTTATCCTTTCCTGGGAAATGATCTTTATCCTGTCGGCCATTTCCACAATACCATTCCAGGTTTTCTCTTCAATACTGAATCCAAGCTGTGAGGCAAAACGTATGGCGCGCATCATTCGCAGGGGATCATCGCTGAAACTTCGTTCTGGCCCCATGGGAGTCCGGATGATCTTTTGCATGATATCTTCCGATCCATTGAAAGGATCTACCAGTTCTCCATAATCTTTTTCATTCAGGCTAATGGCAAGCGCATTGATGCTGAAATCCCTTCGCTCCTGGTCATCCTGTATACTACCCTGCTCTACTTCAGGTTTCCGGGAATCGGATCGATAACTTTCTTTGCGGGCACCTACGAATTCAAGGTCCAGTTCATTGGACAAACGAATATGTGCCGTGCCGAAATTCTTATAATAATCAACCCTTGGTTCGGGATAAAATAATTTCGAGATCTCTTTTGCCCATTGGATAGCATCTCCCACGCAAACGAAATCCAGATCTTTGGTTTCCCGGTTCATTATCTTGTCGCGCACAAAACCGCCAACCAGGTAACTTTCCATTCCCAGTACCCTGGCGGCCCTGGCCACTTTTTCAAGTATGCCCGACTCCGTTGTGGTTAGCTCGATCTTCATCGCGGCAAAGGTACTTGCTTCATTCGAAAATGGAATAACGCACAGGCTTATCTTATCTTTACCTTATGAATATTGGGTTTGATGCAAAGCGCGCTTTTCATAATACAACCGGACTGGGTTATTATAGCCGGACCATTGTTGGACTGCTCAGCCATTATTATCCCCAGCATCGGTATTTTCTTTTCAACCCAAAGTCTTCGGACCGGTTCAAACTGGAAGCAGAGAATATTCAGGAGGTTTTACCCAGCGGTTTCCTGGATAAATTATTTACCAGTGTCTGGAGAAGCAGTTGGGTAAAAAAAGACCTGCTGAAACACAAGATCGATCTGTACCATGGATTGAGCCATGAGATACCGGTAGGTATCCGCCATACAGGGATAAGATCTGTAGTGACCATTCACGACCTGATACACGAAAGATTTCCTGAACAGTATAATGCCATCGACGTAAGGATCTATCACCGTAAGTTTCTTTATGCCTGCCAGCATGCCGACCGGGTGATCGCGATCAGCGGTCAAACCAAAAAAGATATCATAGAGTTCTATGGCATATCGCCGGATAAGATCGATACCTGCCACCAGAGCTGCGATCCTGTATTTGCACAAATTATCAAGGAGGAAGAAAAAAAAA
Organism: Chitinophagaceae bacterium; assembly: GCA_016720565.1. Taxonomy (GTDB): domain Bacteria; phylum Bacteroidota; class Bacteroidia; order Chitinophagales; family Chitinophagaceae; genus JJ008. Next base: position 338,561 of record JADKKJ010000001.1, on the reverse strand, counting down.
GAATAAGGGATAAATACCATTTACCGGAGAAATTCTTTCTCTATGTGGGATCGATCATTGATAGAAAGAACCTCCTGAATATTTGCAAGGCCATGTTCCTGCTGAGGAATGACCTGGACATTCCCTTGGTAGTGATCGGTGAAGGTGGAAAATATAAACAAAAAGTAAAAGACTATGTACTGCAGCATGGCCTTTCAGAGCGTATCATCTTCCTGTCGGAGCAGCCTTTCGTGAGATCGGATGCTGAGTTTCGCAGCGCTTATGCATTTGCGGCCATTTATCAATCTGCCATAGCCATGGTCTATCCTTCTTATTTTGAGGGATTCGGCCTCCCTGTGCTGGAGGCCTTATGGAGTCGCCTGCCTGTCATTACGTCTAACCGCTCTTGTTTGCCGGAAGTGGGCGGACCAGGTGCTTGTTATGTAGATCCCGACCAGGCACTTGAACTGGCCACGGCCATGAGAAATGTGTATGCAGATGAAACACTTAGAAATGGAATGATACAGAAAGGCTGGGAACACGCACAACTTTCCACCCCTTTAATTTATGTTGAAAATATGATGAACATATATTTTAAGACCCTTTCCGGCTGATTCACCTATTCACTTATTCACTTAATTTCGCTCCCTAAATCATACGCATGCAATCGCTGATCCTTGAAGCCTGGTCGAACAGAGAATTACTTAAAGACGATAAGTACATGGATGCCGTAAGGGCCGTGATTGAAGAGGTGGACAAAGGCCGGATCAGGGTGGCTTCTCCAACTGCCAATGGATGGGTAGTGAATGAATGGGTTAAGCAGGCCATACTCCTGTATTTTGGCATTCAGCAGATGCAGACATGGGATCTTGCCCCCTTTGAGTTTTATGATAAAATGCTGCTGAAAAAAAATTATAAAGAGCTCGGTGTTCGCGCCGTTCCCCATGCCGTTGCCCGCTATGGTGCTTACCTGGCAAAAAATGTGGTTCTGATGCCTTCTTATGTGAATATTGGCGCTTATGTGGATGAAGGGACCATGGTGGATACCTGGGCAACCGTTGGAAGTTGCGCACAGATAGGTAAAGGCGTTCATCTTAGTGGCGGTGTTGGTATTGGCGGAGTATTGGAACCATTACAGGCTTCCCCAGTGATCATTGAAGACGGATGTTTCATTGGCAGCAGGTGTATCGTGGTGGAGGGAGTCCTGGTGGAAAAAGAAGCCGTACTTGGAGCCAACGTGGTACTAACCCAGTCAACCAAGATCATTGATGTTAGCGGCAACCAGCCCGTTGAAATGAAAGGCCGGGTGCCTGCAAGAAGTGTAGTAATACCCGGTTCCTACACCAGGAAATTCCCGGCAGGCGATTTCGGGGTTGGCTGCGCCCTGATCATCGGCCAACGAAAGCCAAGCACTGATCTCAAGACCAGCCTGAATGATGCGCTACGCGATTTCAATGTAAGTGTTTAGATAAGCGATTCTACGGAAGCCCTGACCAGGCGATCATTCATCGTTATTCCCAATCCCTCCTCCTTCATCTTTTCGCAGATGATCAGGTCAACCTTTAATTCGTCCAGTGTATGCAGCATGGCATAGAGATTAGAAGCGGCCTCTTCCAATCTTGATCCGGGAGAGAGTACCCATTGCAGTGCAGGATCATACTCGTTTCTTTTTTTATTGAATAAAAGCAGGGCCATCTTTTTCCCGGCATGCTCTTTCAATACCTGTTGAATATTATCTGTAAGTATGGTGGGAGTGCGAGGTGAATAATGTTTGGAAAGCATACCCGGTGCATCTGGCGCGTTCTCTTCTTTTACATAAACTTTCAATTTCCCTGTGATCTTTTCGATCTCCTCCATTGGTATGGCGCCATGCCTGTACAGGATGGCCTCCCCATCATTGAAACCTATAATAGTGGATTCAACTCCATTCCTGCAGGGACCACCATCTAATACCAACGGGATATTATCGCCGAAATAATCATCCACATGTTTTGCGGTGGTAGGACTGATGCATCCGAAAGGATTGGCGCTTGGAGCAGCCAGCGGGAAGTCTATTCTCTTTAGAAGGGCCAGTGCCAACCGATGATCCGGCACCCTGACCGCTACGGTGGTTTTGCCTGCCGTTACCAGGTCAGGCACAGCGCTTTGTTTTTGCAGCAATAAGGTTAGCGGTCCGGGCCAGAATTTCTCCGCCAGTTTTATAGCTATGCCTGGAATTCCCTTTGCCACCTGGTCAAGCCGGTCAATGCCCGCCAGATGAACGATCAAAGGATTATAAAAAGGCCTTTGCTTCACAGAGAATATTTTTCGGATGGCAGTTTCGTTGAAAATATTTCCGGCAAGGCCATATACGGTCTCGGTAGGAAGCCCGATGACTTCTCCGGCCTTTAACAGGTCGGCCGCTTTGCTGATATCAGTGGAGATCATTCGGACAAAGGTAGCAACTACACAAAGAATACTATCGAACCAGCATCAGGGTTCCTTTCTCAAATTTTGTTTGCCCGTTATAACTATACGTGGATAACCATACAAAAATGCCTGCATTCAACGTGGTTCCGTTCATTGTTCCATCCCAGCCTTTATACTGGTCAGTTGTATGGAAAATGATTCCACCCCACCTGTCGTATATTTTCAGGTCGTAGGATGTCAGTTTAAGGTCAGTAAGCACTTTGAACTCGTCATTTTTTCCATCCCTGTTTGGAGAAAAGCCTGAAGGAAAATAAATATCACAGATGCCTCTGGAAATAATGATATCATCCCTCAAAACACCGCAGGAAGCATTCACTGAAACAGAATAAGTGCCGGGTGTGGTTACTGTATAAGTTGGCAACAGGGATCCATCCTGCCAGCTATAGGTGCTGAAATTTCCAGGGTTCAAAAAAATGGTATCGCCGGGGCAGATCACCCTGTCGGCACCCAATTTAGGTTTGCTCGTTTTTATCACTGTCAGATTCAGGGTGCGAACACTATCACAACCCTGTGCCGAAGGAAATGTGTCCAGGTAGGTACCCGTCTTTGTATATCCCAGGTAGTTTAACCCTTCGCAAATACTGGCATCCACCGTAAAGGCTTTTAATGGCAGGATCGAAATGGTACTGTTCATAGTAAGCGGCAGATCGCAATTGCTGGTATTCCTGATATTGCTTAGATCAATTGTTTGAAGGGTACTAACCACTGGTATGACCACCTGCCCTGTACCAGAAGCAGGAATTAAAAGTTGCTGACCTGATCCTCCATTCACCGAATAGTTAACCAGGAAACCTGCGCCAGCGCTGATAGTAAATATAGCATCGGTACCTGAGCATATCGGACCATTAGTCGAAATAACAGGCGCAGCAGGTAAAGGCTTGCTGCGGATAGTATCAGTCTTATTGATAACTCCTGAGCAGGCACCTTGTGTGACCAGGCTTAATTGTATATCCTGCGGATTAATAATATTGGTTACAGGAACCTGGGCCATACCTGATGCATCCAGCGTAATAGTTTGCAAGGCACCGCCATTCAATGAATAGCTGATAATATCTCCGGGAGTTCCGCCACTGAGTTGGAATTGTCCATTGCTACCACTACAAACAGGGCCATTATTAGTTACTGCCGGGACTGCCAGTTGCAGCAGACGAATTGTATCGGTAACAGATACAGTTCTGTTGCAGGTTCCATCTGTTAGCTGGCTGATAAATATTCCTGTTGGCACCAGAATATTAGATACCGGGATCACCAGGTTACCGCTGGCATCTAATACTGCATTTTGCAAAGGCCCTCCCATAATAGAATAACTAATACCATAATTGGGAACCCCTGTTATGGTAAAACTTCCATTCGAACCTGTACACACAGGACCATTATTACTGATTGTGGGCAGAACTAACTCCGTCACATTAATGGTGAAGGAGACGGATTGGTTAATGCCACAGTAGTTAATGAAATTACAGGTGATAACCTGGTTGACAGTGGCAGTATAAATCGCGCTATTGGTATTACTGGTATTGTTGGTCCATGTATATGCGGAGCCAAGTGCAGGAGCCGTTAATGTAAAATTGGCTCCCTCGCAATAATTAAAACTATTATTGGCACCAGTAACCCTGAACTGGTGCAGGTTACTGGAACCACCGGTAGAAGCCGATATGGACCAGAATACATTGGTATTTCCATTGAACCGAAGTCCTATATGATCGCGGGTTGAGGTGCTTAGTAACACGCCATTAAAAAATACGCTTACCCTTTGCTGGGTGGGACTAAGATATTCCCATTGAATGGCTACATCATACCAATTGCCATCTTCCACATTTCCGCAACCTGGTAAAAGGCAAACCGGCTGAGTCGTATTGTCCATGATATTTCCTACTGTACTGAAATTACCATCGGCATAGATCCCGGAATGGTCACTGGGCAGGTCATTATAAACTGCACCATTATCCCAGGTATCAAAATCCACCACTACAGAATTCGGAATATTGGCAACTCCTAATCCCTGCCCCGGAGTAAGTGTTGGATTACAGGTATTGGAAAGCACAAATGCAAGTCCATCAGCCCCGGTGGCATCCTTGGTCCCAAAATTCAGTTGGAAATTGAGGGTGAAATTAGTAGTAAGGTCAAGCGGATAATAATTAGTCGCCATACCGGCCTGGTTCAGTACATCGGCGGTCATCTGGTAGGTTACAGGGCCGCTTTGCGTGGCACTACCCTGCAGCCGAAACTGCTGGGCACGGGCAGTAACGGTACAAAGGATAATGAATAAGAAAAAAAACAGGGACCTGGGCATGCAGATGATTGAATAGGAGGCTGAAGTTATTGAAAAAAACGCGGCCTCCATTAGCCGGCCTTGACTACATTTGAAAATGAACTTACGAACAGTTATCAGACTGATCCTGGTACTCCTGGTATTGAACTCCTGTAAAAACAAACCGACCATGCCCGACACCATAACGCACGTATTCCGGTTAAAACCGGGAGCTGACCTGAAACGATCCATACAGGATTATGTGGAAAAAAACCAGATCGAAGCCGGCTGGATCCTTACCTGCGTGGGCAGCCTGACGGATTATAATATCCGTTTTGCCAACCAGGAAAAAACAGATAGTGGCAAGGGCCATTTTGAGATCGTAAGCCTTGTGGGCACTTTATCAAAGAATGGATCCCATTTACACCTGAGCATAAGTGATAGCAGCGGAGTTACCATGGGTGGACATTTATCAGATGGTTGCCTGGTCTATACAACAGCAGAGATCGTTATTCAAAGCAGCAAAAAATTCCTGTTTACCCGCGAAGTGGATGGCAGCACTCCCTGGAAAGAATTAAAAGTGCAGGAAAAATAAAGAAGACAATTCCCGGTTAGGCTGAATTTCTTCCTGCATTGATGATACCGAAAGAAGAACGAATGATCAGTTTTGAAAGCACCTCATGGTCACTACCCACTTGCTGATGCTCCTGTTCGTCCAATTTGGTAATAGCATATTGCTGTATGGTGAGCAAGGGCAATACGATCCTTTCCCTCATTTGTATCGACAATTGTTCTACCGGGTAATTCGCCATCAGTTCTGAATGGCCATTTAACTTTAGTATGTATTTTTTTGTAAGTTCAAATTCCTCATGGATCATGTTCCATATTTCCCCAAACCTTGGATCCTTTGCCAGGTGGGCAGTAAGGGGGAAATAACATTTCATCAGCGCCATTTCGCAATTATCTAACAGGGTGCGGAAGAAAAGGCTGGACCCGTATAATTTTTTAACGTCAGCGAATTTCCCCTGCTGTTCAAATTTCCGGAAAGCCATTCCCACGCCATAAAATCCGGTAACATTCTGTTTGATCTGGCTCCAGGCACCTACAAAAGGGATAGCCCTCAGATCGGAAAGCTCCAGTTTACGGGAGCCTCCTCTTTTTGCAGGGCGACTTCCAATATTTGTTTCGCTGTAAAAATTCAGAGGGGAAACCGTGGACAGGTAATGAAGGAATTCAGGGTGCTCTTTCAGTTCGATATAAGCCTTATAACTTTCTTCGGAAAGTTCAGCCAGTAATTTTTTCTCCTCTTCATCCAGCGTGGTTTGCCCGCTGCTGAATAATTCATTGCTGATACCGGCATTTAATAATTGTTCCATATTGAACTGTGCGGCATCAATGGTCCCGAAATTAGAGCTCACCGTTTGTCCCTGTATGGTAAGCTGTATCTCTTTATTGCTGATCTCATTTCCCATGGAGGCATAAAAACGATGTGTCTTCCCTCCTCCCCTGGCGGGAGGACCACCACGACCATCAAAAAATACTACATCCACATCGGCCAGTCGGGAGATGCTGGTCAATTCTTCTTTTGATTTGTATATGCTCCAGTTGGCCATCAGGTAACCACCATCCTTGGTTCCATCCGAAAAACCCACCATGATGGTTTGTTTATTCTTTCTTCCCGCAAGGTGGCTACGATATTGTTCATTGGAATAAAGGTCTTTCATGATCATCGGCGCATTGGCAAGATCTTCTATGGTCTCAAACAAGGGAACAATATCCACATGCAGTTCTCCGGCTTTCCATCCTGAATGAAGGAATAACTGGTAAACATCCATTACATCAGCAACCGAAGTGCAATGGCTGATGATATACCGGTGGCAGCCGGCTTCTCCATTCATTTCCTGTATATGCCTGATGGCCTTCATACTTTCAATGGTATCTTTCTGGATCTCGTCCTCGATCAATTTGCCTTCCTCCAGGTTTTTCCTGAGTTGCCGGTGTATGGAACTATCCTGCCTTATATCCAGCGAAGCGAAATGAAGGCCGAACAATTTCACCTTATTCATCAACCCATCCACCAGTGAGAGGAAAAGGCCATTATGCTCCTGCACTATGATCTGGCGGATCTGATCTAATGGCTTCAATATATCTTCCCTGGTCAGTGGAGTTCTGAGGCCAGGTATAAAGATGTTATCATATAATTGTTTTTCCAGGTCGGAAAGTATCACTTCCACACCGGCGAATGTGAGCCTTCTTTTCATCCGGCGCACTTCCATATAATAACATTTGATCACCGAAGAACGAAGTGAATCTGCCACACGCAGGGTGGTCTCTGCTTTTACATGCGGGTTGCCGTCACGGTCGCCCCCTGGCCAGAATCCCATTTCAAGCAGTGGCTGGTCGAGATGCAGCTCACTGAAATGCGATCGAAGGAAATGGATGATCTTTCCTGCGGCAAAATAAAATACATTCTCGAGGTACCAGATCAGGCTTATGGCTTCATCGAAGGGAGTTGGTTTTTGTTTTTTCAGGAAGGGCGTTTTGCCCAGCTGCTGAAGAAACATATTTATCTGGTGTGTATTATTCTCACTTAACGCGCGGGCCAGGTCATTTATGATACCAAGCACCGAACCCGGATAGAACTGTGTAGGGTGGGCGGTCAATACCAGGCGAATGGAAAAATGATCCAGTTTTTCCTGGAGCGCATTGATCACATTTTTAGAGAGCACCTCGGATTCCAGTTGTTTTAATGAACCCGGCCCGGCCATATCATTTACATAACGGTAGGCTGCATCTTCTAACGCGTCAAAAAGTACCACCTGCCTTTCCACATATTGCACGATACGGAACAACAGGTCTGTTTTCTCCTGTGCAGTGCGGCAATGGGTAGAGCGGTCAAAAAAATTATCCAGTATCTGCCCGGGGCTTTTCCCATTTTTATATCCTTCTTCGCATTCATTCAGCAGTAATGAGAGTAACATGCCGGTTTTCTCAATACGATGAAAAGGAAGTGAGGTGAAAAGACTATTGTATAGCTGGAATTTCAATCCAACCAGATCCCTGAATTGGGAAACACCTGTATGTTGTACCTGGCTCATGTTTCTTTTGCAAACATAATTCAATCCAGACTGGATTATTTAGAACAAAAAAGCCTTCAATTTTCATTGAAGGCTTGTGCCCAGAACTGGATTCGAACCAGCACATCCTTTCGAACGCTGCCACCTGAAGGCAGTGCGTCTACCAATTTCGCCATCTGGGCCCCCAAGGGGATGCAAATTTATTGCAATCCCTCCTAATAGAAAAACTTTTATAGGCTTTTATCAATAATCTACCGCATAATCCCGGACAAAGGGAAGCCCTTTCCAGGCCTTTGCCTGGGTCCAATCTGTATATGGCCCAGACCAGAATTGGTGGGTTCCGGGAAGGCCCAGGGCAAAAAATACCAGGGAGGTGATATACATACTTCCGGTATTGGAATAATAGTCTGCCAGATCCTGCTGCTGGTCGCCAACCAGGCCCAATGTGAGGTAGCCTTCTTTGGTAAATGTGGAAGGGATAAATAAATTTTTTAACACTCGGGTCAGGGCGCAACGTACCTGGGCAGGTTCAATACCTGCAGGCAAATTATTTTCAAGGGCCAGCTTAACCAGCGGTTGAAATAGCCCTGCCCTGTAAGTTGAGGAACGTCCAAATACCGGATAAGTACCCTGAGGCGAAATATACCTTTCCTGGAAAGATGCATAACGCTGCATTCGTTTAATGGCCAGGTCAAGTTCCTTCTGATCTCTTCTTCCTTTTTTCACATTCACCCTTAGTATATCAACCAGCATAGGATGGATCACATATCCGTTATAATGGTCGAAATGGAATTTATTCCCATCGCTGTACCATCCATCCCCCACATACCATTTTTGTACCTGCTCGATCGCCGGATCTATTCGGCTGGCCTCAATGGGCTGATCAACAGAAAGAAGAAATGTTTCAATGATGGCCGCAAAAAGTATCCAGTTATTATTGTAAGGCTGAATCTGCCGGATCTTCGTGAATTCACGAATGATGCCGGCTTTGGTTTTATCATCCAGTGGCCGCCATAATTTTTCCGGCGCCAGCAATAATGCTTCCGCTATATAGGCAGCGTCTACCAGAGGCTGCCGACTTTCGGGTGTTCCCCAAAATAAATAATCGGGACTCTGCGGATCCACTGCATGGGCCAGGCTCCGGTGCACAGCTGTTCTTAATCGTTTGCGTAAAATGGATTCCCCGGTCTCATCATCTTCCAGGTTAAGGAAGGGAGCGATGCCCGCGATAAGCCGGCCAAATGCTTCCATATAGGCTACCTGGTTATTTCTTCCATCCCAGGTTGGACTGTACGCTGGTTTAAACACCTCTCTCAATTTTCCCTGGCTCATGGGCATAAGTATGGGACTGGCCATTTTATCCAGCAACATGATCCAATACTCCCGGTCATTCCTGTATTTATCTCTTTCTTCATCGTTTGGGTCGCCGGTAACCGAGGCCAATACCGGGTTAGCCAGGAAAAATCCAAAAACGGAAGAGAGTTTTAAAAAATTCTTTCTTTTCATGCGATTATTTTTTAAGATACCAGTCTTTATATCTTTTCAATGCTTCCAGATAATAATAGTCTGCATAGATCAGCGGTACATCCACTTCCGAATTCATTGGAAGCGCACCCACACAATGCCTGATCAGGAATCCGCCGCCCTGCCCTTTCGCATATAAATATTCTGCACCCGACAGCGATTTTAGAATTTGTCTTGCAGGCGCCAGGTATTCCTCCCTTTCTGTAGCGGATACATATTGTCCCATTTCAAGCAATGCCGAAGCCAGTATACAGGCAGCGGAGGCATCACGCTTTGCCAGGGGCATGAACCCGGCGTCATAATCCCAATAAGGGATCTTATCTGCAGGAAGATTGGGATGATTTAAAATAAAACGCGCAATATTTTTTGCCTGCTTCAGGTAAACAGGATCCTTGCTGGATCGGTACATGGTCAGGAAACCATAAAATCCCCATGATTGTCCCCTTGACCAGGCTGAATTATTGGAAGCCCCCTGCCAGGTAGCTTTTCTCATGACCTTGCCGGTTGCTGTATCATAATCTACCACATGATAAGAACTGAAATCCGGACGGAAATGATTCTTGAGGGTGGTCTTCGAATGTATCCTGGCTATCTCACTGAATTTTTTATCCCCTGTTTTTGCGGATACCCAATTAAGCATTTCCAGGTTCATCATATTGTCGATGATCACCGGGCATTGCCAGTATTCACTGGAATTCCAGGATTGAATGGACTTTATTTTGGGACGATAACGGGTGGTGAGTGATCTTGCCGCATTCACTATTATGGGTATGTAGGCCTGGTCCCCTGTGATCCGGTAGGCATTTCCAAAACTACAAAACATCATAAAACCAAGGTCGTGATTCCCGGTAAAATACTGGTTGGGTTCGATCACCTTTAAAGAACGCAACGCCTCTTTTTTGATCGCGCTATCACCGGTCTGTTCATAGATCAGCCAGAGTGAACCTGGATAAAAGCCACTGCACCACCAGGTAATATCACGGCTAAGCAGCTTACCGGTCTTTTCATCGAAACTCTGTGGCATTTTGTCTGCAGGCAATTGAGCTGAAAGAAGCCGGTATTGCTCCAGTGCCCGCTGAAATCCATTTCGGATAATGGGGGCCATGGGGTCTTCTGACTGGGAGTAAACAGGTATTGCCAGGAGAAAGGCGAAAAAAATAAACAGCAAATATTTCATAAAAGGGAAATGATTTTAAAATATATCATGCGATCAGCAAACTGCAACCGCGAAGGTCGCTGCCATCCACCCTTCCCCACAGTTCAAAACTTCCATCTTCTTTCACAGACCCGGTATCATCGGTGGCAATAAATGAACAGGAATGTATATTGGCCAGGTCTATGACATTAATAGTTCCTCTTCCTTTTTCCAGCAGATGGAAAGGATCTTCTGCATCACGCAGCAGTATCTTCATCCAGGGAGGAGAATTAAAAACACCTTCTCCTTTTGAATATGATTGTGATAATAATTCGGTCATGCCATATTCAGAATGTATACATTTTTTGTGGAAAGCCTTCATAAGTCGATCATGTAATTCCGGCCTGATCAATTCTTCTCTTCTGCCTTTCATTCCACCTGTTTCCAGGATCAGGGTATGATCCAGTTTCATGGGAAATTTTTCTGCAAGGTCAAGCAAAGCAAAGCTGACCCCTATCAGCCAAACAGGCTGGCCTGCTTTTTCCAGTTCTTTAAGCTTTTGCATTAATCTATCCAGGTCATCCAGGTAAAAACCACTATCCGGGTGCCCGCTTGCGGTGATAAGATGCGAGGTCATATAGACCAGCGAGGAATTACTCCTTTCCAGGTAGGAAGGCAAAAGGCCGATCACGCACCAGTTGGTTACCGGTCCGTAGAAAAGTTCAAAGCAACGTGTAAAACTTTCCTCATATAGCGAGAGGTCGGCTACCAGGTGTTTACTATGCTGCATACCGGTGGTTCCACTGCTTTCAAATACCTTTTCAGCATGGGCACCTTCAACGATCAGTCCACTTGTCTTAAAAAAACGGATAGGCAGGAAGGGTATCGCGGTAATTTCCCTGATCTTTTCGGGATCGATCCCAAGGGCAGACACAAATTCAGCATAAACGGGATTTGACCTTGCCTGGTAACGAAATATCTCCAGCGCGAGGCCCTCAAAGCTTTCCGTGGAAACGGAGAAAATTTTATGATAGTCTTTATACACGTTCCGGTGGTTCTGACCCAAAATCAGTAAATTTGTTTACACTCAATGTATGCCGATGAAATACTTTTTAGTACTGGTGGCTGGGGTCCTTTTAACGGCAACCGCCTGCAACAAAGATAAGTTCAAAACTGAGCCACAAGTGGAGGTCAAGTCTATTTCACCGGGAACGGTTGTGAATGGAAATATCATCAGCCTCAAAGGGAACTACACCGATGATGAAGGTGACCTTGATTCCGTATTACTGGTATACAAATGGTACAATAACGCGGCCATTGTGCGCAATGACACTTTCCGTTTCAATTTTGCCAACCTGGGCCTGCCAGATAAAGTGAGAGAAGCCGATATCCAGGTTTTGCTGGAATATAATACCCAGAACCAGGCTAACATGGTCTCCATCGCCGGTGTATCTTTAAGGGACACCACAGCCAGTTTCGGTTTACTGTTAATTGATAAGGCCGGTCACCGCAGCAATTATGCAGAAGCGGGAAAGATCCGGCTTAAAAAGCCATAGGTTGAACAGCCTTCGCTCCCTGGTCCGGTTTTTTATTTACAGCAATTTTTATATTGCCCTGATCGCTGTATTGATGACAGTACAGACCAGCTGGTTATTCAACGGGGAAATCTCCCGTCAGTTGCTTTTATTCACCGGCTTTGCGACTCTCAGCAGTTACAGTTTTCACTATTATTTATCAGACCATTCCGTATTACCGTCTCCGAGGGTAAAATGGACACTTTATTACCGGTATTGGATACTAACTCTTTTCATTCTTGGAACTGCAGGTGCCGCCTGGTATGGCTGGAGATTATGGTATTTCTGGCCCTGGCTGATCCCGGCTGTTATTGCAACTTTTCTTTATTCTGCTCCCAAAATTCCCCAGCGGCATTTCAGGATACTGAGAAAAGTAGCCATAGGTAAAACTATCTTCCTGGCTTTTATTTGGATGTATGTAACAGCGGTCTTGCCTTTGGTGGTTTTAAAACAAGGGTGGACCGATGCCATGCGCATCTACTGTATCGGCCAGTTCTTTTTTATTTATGCCATTTGCATTTTATTCGATATCCGCGACCGGGAAGACGATAAAGCGGATGGAGTTCGAAGCCTTATTACGTTTCTCAATACGGCCAATATTAAAAGATTGTTCTATTTCTCACTGGGTATCACCACGGCCTGCGCTGGGGTGCTGCTGCTAAAAGGATTGCCATTGCTCTACATCAGCCTTCTGCTGGTTCCCGTATTCACTCTTTTTTTTATTTATAACAGGGCTGTTCGCGACTTCTCCGATCCGTTTTACTATTTTTTCCTGGATGGATTGATGGCCCTCTCCGCCTTACTGATTGCATTAACCCGCATTTGACTAATTTTGCAAAACATAATTCATTAGAATGGCAAAAGCTAAAGCGCTAAAAAGATCGCTGGTCACCCCCGCGTCTTTACAATTTCTCCGCAGTTATATCAACAACGCTTCCCCTGTAGGATTTGAAACCTGGGGGCAAAAGCTCTGGTTAGATTATATCAAACCATACGCAGATGAGCATTTTGTAGATCCCTATGGTACTGCGGTGGCAGTGATCAATCCAAAACATCCTTTCAAGATCGTGATCGAAGCCCATGCCGATGAGATCAGCTGGTTTGTAAATTATGTGAACAGTGAAGGCCTGATCTATCTGAAGAGGAACGGTGGAGTGGACTATCAAACCGCACCCGCCTCCCGGGTGATCATCCATGGAAAAAAAGGACCGGTGAAAGCAGTTTTTGGATGGCCTGCCATTCATACACGCATGGGCAGTTCGGAGACAAAAGAACCCACCCCACGGGTAGATAATCTCTGGCTCGATTGCGGCGCAAGGAACCGAAAGGAAGTGGAAGCGCTGGGCATACATATTGGGGCCGTGGTTACCTATGCAGATGGATTTGACGAACTGGCCAATGGCAATTTAATAGGCAGGGCCTTTGATAACCGCATTGGAGGATTCATGATCGCCGAAGTGGCCAGGCTGTTGAAGCAAAATAAAAAGAAGCTTCCTTTTGGATTATATGTAGTGAATTCTGTACAGGAAGAGATCGGTCTTCGCGGAGCTGAAATGATCGCCCGGAGGATCAAACCTGATATAGCCATCATTACCGACGTGACCCATGATACCACGACCCCTATGATCAATAAAAATATTGAAGGGGATGTAAGCACCGGCAAGGGGCCATCACTCGCCTATGCGCCCGCCGTTCACAATAAACTGCTGGCCCATGTTGAAAAAGTAGCGGCTGATAAAAAAATACCGGTTCAATGGAGGGCGCTGAGCAGAAGTACCGGAACCGATACCGATTCATTTGCTTATGCCAATGATGGATGTCCTTCTGTCCTTATCTCTATTCCATTGCGGTATATGCACACTACAGTAGAGATGATACACCAGGATGATATTGAGAATACGATAAGACTGATGTATGAGACCCTGCTCAGTCTTTCACCGAAAACAGACCTTAAATATTTATAAACCCGAAGGGTAAACATTTTACACCTTTTCACATCTTTTATTCAGGATATTCAGACCATCCTTTATTTAGTCTTTCAATGAACGCGATGAATGAACTACTTTATCTGGATCCCGGCAGCGGAAGTTACCTGGTGCAGGCCCTTGTGGCCGGAGCCCTGGGAGTGGTTTTTTTCTTTCGTAATATCCTGAACTACATAAAAGCTTTTTTTGCCCTGCTTTTTGGAAAGAAAAAAAATACAGACCCTGCGCCGGGTGAAGATCCAACTACTAAAGAACATTCTGAAAAAAGCGATCTAACAAAGAACTAATGGCTGGTTCCGAAGGCGATGCTCTGAAAATCGATTAAATGGCGGTCAAATAGTAAGTTTGCTTATTAACCCAGTTGTTAAATGATCAAAGAGCCTTCCTCTTACCGGGATCCTTCGGGATATATTTTCTTCAAGGAGGGCGTGCTTTACCGGCAGGTTAACCAGCGCTATAAAAAAGAATATGAGCAACTGATGAATTCCGGTTGCTACCAGGAGCTGCTTGAAAAAAAAATGCTGGTACCGCATGAACAACTGGATCAGAATCTAACCGGTGAACCCAATTGGCTTACAACCTTAAAACCCATCCTGGTTCCTTTCATTTCCTATTCATGGGAATGGAGTTTCCAGATGCTTAAAGATGCGGCCCTTCTTACACTTGACATACAAACCATTGCCATCAGGCATGGACTTTCACTTAAAGATGCCAGTTGTTTTAATGTTCAATTCTTCAAAGGCCAGCCTTTGTTCATAGACAGCCTGTCATTTGAGTTTTATGATGAGCAGAAACCCTGGATCGCATACCTGCAGTTCTGCGAACAATTCCTGGCTCCCTTGCTGCTGATGCATTACAGGAAACTCTCTTTACATGAACTTTCCCTGGCTTATCCGGAGGGCATACCCCTGGCAATTGCCAGCCGTTTACTTCCTTTTCGTTCCAGGCTTTCCATCCATTGTTACCTGCATATCCATTTAAATGCAAGAGTAAGCCGGCATATGCCTGGCAAATCAGGTAAACCGGTCAGATTCAACCGTAAGAAAATGAATGATGTTATCAGTAGCCTGCGACTGCTGGTGAATAGCTTGCAGCTTAAAGAATCTTCCAGCACCTGGTCAGCATACTACGAGGAAGCTTCCCAACGGGATAATTATCTACCCGATAAAAAACAGATCATTAATGATTGGATAAAAAAGATCTCCCCGGAAATTAATAATGCTTCCGACCTTGGAGCCAATGATGGAGAGTTTTCAAGATTGTTTGCAAACAGGGGCATTCCCTGCATTGCTGCTGACCTGGATGCTACTTGCATAAACCGTTTATACCTGCAGGCAAAAAAAGAAAATAACTCCTACCTGCATCCATTGATCATGGACCTGTCCAACCCATCCCCTTCTATTGGTGTGAACAATCTGGAGAGGCCCTCCTTTCTGGAACGTGGCAGTCGTGATGCAGTCATGGCCCTGGCCCTGATCCATCACCTGGCCATAGGCAGGAATATTCCTTTTGATAAAATAGCAGCCATGTTTGCCAGGCTCTGTAAAAAATGGCTGATCATAGAATTTGTACCTAAAGAGGATGAGAAAGTGCAATTTATGCTTCAGCAGAAACAGGACATCTATGATGAATATGACAGGACCGCATTTGAATCGGCATTTAATGATCAGTTCATACTGGAAGAAAAAAAGCAGGTAAGAGATTCCTGCAGGGCTTTATACCTGTATCGCAGAAAACATTCCTGAATAACCAATGAAAAACAAGTGGTCGTATACAAGCAGCCCGGCATTTTTGCCATTACTGACCCTGTTCTTCGTATTCCATGGTTATGTTGATTTTTTCGATCTGGTTACCCCAGAGACCGGTATCCAACTGATCCTGCAATACCTGCTGGCCTCTTTCATTCTGTGGATACTTTGCCGCATTTTTTTCAACTCCTGGGCCAGGGCCGCGTTACTTGCTTTTTGCCTGATGGCCATCAATTTTTTCTTTGGTAGTTTCCAGGATGGCATCAGGAAATATTTTCACGAGAGTTTTGCAGACGGGTATCGGTTCCAACTGGGATTTCTGTCTTTATTTTTAGCAGGCGTTTTTATACTATTGAAAAAACAAAAGCAGGTTCCATTCAGGCTGATCCGTTTTCTTAACCTTTTGTTGCCATTGCTGCTATTGCTGGATACAGCCAGCTTATTGATAAAGATCAAAAACCGCAGATCCGATCCTACGGTTGGGAACCGGGCACCTTTAAAAGATCTTGAAAAAAACGCTGACCGGCCGGATATTTTCTTCATCATCACCGATGGTTATTCCGGTGATCGCGCCCTGCAGCAATTCATGCAGTATGATAATAGTAGCTTTGAAAATGAATTAAGGCAACGCGGCTTTTTTGTGGCAGACAGCAGTTTCTCCAATTATAATTACACCGTTTTTTCGGTTGCTTCTACCCTGAGCATGGATTACCTGCGCGCCGATGGATTTTTCAATGGCAAGACCGACCTGCCAAGAGCATTTAAAGCACTTAGGGACAACCCTACTACCGCATTTTTTGAAAAGCAGGGCTATGAGATACATAATTATTCCATTTTTGATATCAAGGGTCACCCCACCAGCCTTTTCAGAACGCTTCTTCAATTTGATAAAAGCCCGTTGACCACTCAAACACTGGTTTACCGAACCTGGAAAGATATTGGCTATCACCTGGTGTTTTTCCTTGGCCTGAAAAAACACATCAACGAAATAACCCTGACCTCTGACCTAAAGAATAACCTGCTGGCAGACTCACTCACCCGGGCCTTAACAGAAAAACCTTCTGCCAGTCCGAGATTTGTGTATACTCACCTGGTAATGCCACATGCTCCTTATTATTTTGATAGCCTGGGAAAACAATTTCCATTAACCGCCCTGAACGATGCGACTCACAGCGATAAGGGCCGCTATATTAACTACCTGGCTTATACCAATAAAAAATTGTTATCCCTGGTGGATCATATTACCCGGAATAATAAAAGGCCTCCCATTATTGTATTATTAGGCGATCATGGCTGCAGGGATTGTTTGCAAAATATGAACGAAGCGAAAGCCCAATCACTGAATTTGAATGCGATCTTATTGCCCGAAAATAATTATACAGGGTTTTACAAAGGAATGTCCAGCGTAAACGAATTCAGGCTGATCATGAACAGCAGTTTTAAACAATCACTTCCCCTGATAAAGGATTCTTCTGTGCATATCAAGGTGAATGAAGCCTTACTTCACTAAAAGTTTTCTGATCTCCAGGCAATGGAAACTGCTGTCGGTCGCAGAGAAAACCAGCGAGTCAGCACCTGCCCAATTCAACAATTCAGGAAAATAAGGACCTGCAAATCGAAGGACCGGAGCTGTTATCCCCTTTTTAAAATTACCGCTAAGACCATATTTGCGGAGGCTGTTGAAATAACTGCGGGTAAGCAACCTTTCCTTATAAATAAAATTTTCAAGGGAATTCTTCGCAGGCAAGTCAATAGCCCTGAAATATTTTATGGGTATCGCATCCCCCGTGGCAATAAAAAGATATTGTTTGGAAGCTGCCAACTCCCGCAACCCACACTTTAATATCCGGTTATATTCCCGATTTTGTCTGTCAATATGTATATCGCGATTAAGGGACCAGGCTATGGGCAATAAAAAAAGAAAGGCAGGGATTAAAGATTTTTTCTGAAAGGACACTGGCCAGAAAAGAACCATCTGAACAGCCATTATCAATATCAGGCCCATGAAAAATGCATCAGTAAATTTAAAGAAGAGAAAAAGAAAAAAATAAAAAGCGATAGACCCTGATAATGGAAACCAGATCTTTTTAACCCACTTGAACAGCACCCTTTGATGTAATGCGAGAATAATAGCGATCATTATATAAAGAAGATAAAGCCTCCAAGCTACCCAGGTCCAGTACAACGCTCCTAAATCATCTTTTTGTGAAAGATCACGTCTGCGAACACTGGCACGGGATATTTCAGCCAATCTTTTTCTTCCTGGAAAATGTTCATCAAACAGAAACAAACGCTCATAAAATGCCTTTTCCGTCGCATTTTGAAAAATCAATGAATCAGGTTTATCCATGTCCTTGGGTCTATTAAAGGCATAAAAAAGATCCTGCCTAAGCGATTCCGATTTATCCCATTCATGTATATTCTTTGAATAGTATTTCTTTTGTACGAGGTTCAGCAGGAAAAAAGAAATACAAATTGCTAATAATGGGAACAATGATTTCCACCACGATATTTTTTTAAGATTCCATTGAACTGAGATGAATAACCCTGTAACAATTAGTGGAATTTGAAGCCGGATAGAGCCTGCAATAAGAAGTAAGAAAAAATAAATTATCACGAAGCGGGGGAAATAAATCCACGAAATCACAATAGATATGGAAAAAACCCAGGTAGTAGAGGTTAAGTTAAGTGACTGCAATCCATTTACTCCAGCTAACAAGAATAAAAGAAAGAAAACAGCCAGACCTGAACGCCTGTTAAACAAGTGAAGCAATACCCTTGCAATCATCACCCATGATATATACTGGCACAAAATAAAAAATCCGGTATACCAGTTAAAATTCGGTTGCCACCTGAATAAGGCGGCTAATATAGCTCCAAGCCAGGGGTGTAAAATATGATCATAATGCAGAAGATTATCAGGCAATTCCCCAAAACCTCCTGCCAACTGGTACATAAGAAAGACATCATCATCCGAGTTAATAACGGGTATAAAAAATAAAAAAGAAAAGAAAAAGCAAATGGCCACTAAATTTAGTGGAAGCAATAAAATAAACTTGTTATTAAAATGCATTCTTTTCAATGTGAGATGGTAGTTTTTTGCAGAGAAGTTGCATGAATACAATTAAATGACTCCCTAGCAGATGATAATATAAATTTTTCTCCAGACCTGATTTGACAATATTCCTTAAGTTCACTAGCCCCCTCCCCAATTATCCGAACTTTACTATTATTAACCAGTGCATCAAACAAGTCCCTGTTTTTAAACCTATCAAGTGAAGGATATCGGTAAAAGATCATTGCAGTTTGCCCAATTAAGTTATAAAAAGGGAAGTCGATATGAGTATACTCAACAGGAAAAAACTCAAATGGGACATCATTATGCATATCATAAAACAGGAGGTCTGGATGGCTAATTATTTCTTTTGAAGCACATTTAAATCGGTTAACTCCATTTCGATTGCCCGTGTTTAAATGAGATAATCCTATGAAAATTAAGAACAGGGGCACTGCCAATTTAATATATGTAAATTGAGGAAAGCGGAATTTTACCCCGGATATATACAAGGAATAAAGTGCTGATAAAAGGGCTAAACATAGTACCCCAAGCTCAATGTGCTCCTTCAGCTTTATAAAATGAATCAAATAAGCATAAAAACATAACAATGGAAACAAAAAAGGAAGCCAGTTAAACAAAAATTCTCTTCGTTTAATACGAGGAATGGCTCCAATCATAAAAACACAAAATAATAAGTGCAACTTCCATTTATTGACCTGACTGAAATATATCAACCAGTCTACTTTATAGCCAAAATTGCGCACCCTGGTTAATTGGCCTCCAATTTCTGTTAACCTCTTAATATCAAAAACAGCACTCGCATCGGATAAAAATCTCTGATTATAGCTAAGCATTTCCAGCCGATTCCTGAAAATTGCCATTGTATCATCGATCCTTCTTTTGGGCCGGTTAAAAACATAAATGAAAGATTGCCTTATGGCCTCCTGACTCTTCCACCCCTTAATATGAGTTGAATAATACTGTTCTTGAGTGATTTTGATACAAAAAAAAGAAATAAAAAATGAACAAGATAAAATCAGGCTTTTGACCCAGAACCGTTTATAATAAAATAATGATGGAAAACTCAAAATCAATACAAGAAAAGCAATGTGCAGTCTTAAAAGGCCGGCAGCCATTAACGATATTACTGGAATTATATAATGAGCCCAAGATTTATTTGTAAATAAAAAAGAATGAATCATAAATACGGAACTTATTGACAAAACCCAACAAGCAGAAGACATATTTAGTCCAATTATCATTCTTGAAAGAACAAGGGAATATAATATTAAAATAATAATAACAACTTCTCTAATTCTAAAATAACAAAGCGCGACGTATACAATTGAAGAAATACCAACCCATTCAATCAAAACCAGAAGTATTGTATACCAATTATGTTCGGGAAAATCTGAATACAGACTTTTCAAAACAATTCCAAGAATAGGATGCCAGCCAAAATTATAATGCAAAAGTTCACTTGGCTCAGTTCCATAACCACCGGAGAGTATATACATTATATGTGTATCCTCGATGGAGGAATAAACTACAGTAAAAAAAAGGAAAGTAAATAAAATGATGGCACTTGAAAAAAAACATGCACAGATTAGCTTGTTATTAATTTGCTTATTTTTAAAACTAAGTTTCATAATTTCAGGAACCATATTTAATCTACACTATTAACAAGATATCTCCAATTTTGGTAACTAATGAATCTAACTAAAAAAATCCTGATCCTTGCCCCTCATACTGATGATGGTGAACTGGGTTGCGGAGCTACCATCAACAGAATGGCTGCGGAAGGGAAACAAATTCACTATGCGGCTTTCTCCCTGTGTGAAACTTCGCTGCCTGCCAACCTCCCATCTGATACACTGGAAAAAGAATGCAGCGAAGCCACTTCAATTCTGGGTATAGACCCGGGACGTCTGTATTTTTTTAATTTCCCCGTCAGGCAATTTCCCGCTTATCGACAGGATATACTGGATGAAATGGTGAAATTGAACAGGAACATTAAACCTGACCTTGTATTGACTCCCTCCGCCAATGACAGGCACCAGGATCATGAGGTGATCCACCAGGAGGCTCGTCGGGCCTTCAAAAGATGCAGCCTGGCCGGTTATGAACTTCCCTGGAATCATGATCAGTTCCGTACCGATCTTTTTATCCGGACCTCGGAAGAACAAATTGAAAATAAGATCAGGGCCCTGGTTTCATACCGGTCCCAGTCATTTCGTGATTATATGCAACCGGAGTTTATTAGATCCCTGGCAAGCGTCCGGGGCCTGCAGGCAAATACCCGTTTTGCGGAGGCATTTGAGATCTATAACTGGATCATCTGATCATCGAAACTGTGCCATGTTCAGTGTAAGACCTACCTGGTTATAAGCCGTATTGGCCTGGTAGCTGGCCCTGGCAAACTGGAAGCTGAATTTCTTCAGTTTTAATTCAAATCCATAAGAGAACCCATTCAACCCATTTCCTGCATTTCCCAAATTCAGGTCCCTTCTTCGCAGAAAATTATATCCCAGGTCAAATTCCAGCCGGTCATTTAAATGGATCGTAGTTCCCAGTACCAGGTGGTCGATCAGTTTGCCAGCAAAACCAGCTCTTTTATTGGAGAAGCCACTGGACGAGTTATAGCTGGTATCATAATAACGGATATTGAACCGGTGAAGCTGCTGGGCGGTAATTGAAAAGCTGAAAGGGGAACCTTTTAAACGCTGGGAAATACCCGCCTGCATTTCAAAAGGCATTTCTTCTGTGGTCCCTTCACTGAATTTTTTGATCTCCCTGCCTGCATTCTTCATTGCTACCGAAGCCCGGAACCCGGCACTGCTATCGGCATATAAAACAGCCAGGTCCATAGCCAATCCATTTCCTTTATACACCCCATATCTGGAAGAAACGAATTTCAGCGAAAGTCCATAGTTCCATCTTTGCAGGTAGGAACGCGAAGCGCTGACCTGGAATAACATATCGGCTGCACGAAACTGTCCCAATATATTACCGGCCGCATCTGTAGCCGGCTCTTTACCATAATTGAAATAATGAATGCCGGCGCTGAGATTGGTTTTCCAATCTGGTTTATAACAGGCATAGGAAGCATGGAAAATAGAAGTGCCCGCATAAAAATCATTGAACACCAGGTGAAGCTGCTGGCTCATTCCCGGAGTGAGCAGCGCAGGATTCTGAAAAGCCAATCCAATTTCATTGGCAGGATGAGTAAGGTTCACGCCTCCCAGGGCAGTTAGCCTGGGCGTATTGCTCAACCTAAGAAAATTAAAAACAGCATTTCCTCCCAGGGTTTGCGCGCAAACAGGAGTTAGAAGGGTAAAAATTACCAGCAGGGAAAATATGACTGAACGGGAAAACAAGTATCCAAAGATAATAAGCCCTGACCTGAAAGCTTATCCAAGCGCTATCTCGATCACCTCATTCATTTTTTTCACATAATGAAACTTCACGCCCTGTATGAACTCCGGATCGATCTCTTCCACGTCTTTTTCATTCTGGGCGCAGACGATTATCTCTTTCAGACCGGCTCTTTTTGCAGCCAGTACTTTTTCCTTGATTCCGCCAACAGGCAATACCTGTCCGCGCAGTGTGATCTCCCCTGTCATTGCCAGGTAGGGTTTCACTTTCTTACCCGTAAGCGCTGATGCGATGGATACCATCATGGTAATTCCTGCGCTTGGACCATCCTTGGGAACAGCACCTTCAGGAACGTGAATATGGATATTCTTCTTTTCAAATAGCTTGGTATCCAGTTTATATTTACCGGCATTGGATTGCAGGTAGGTCAGTGCCGTACTGGCGCTTTCCTTCATTACATTTCCAAGATTACCCGTAAGCTTCAATTCTCCTTTACCATCACTTAAACTGGTCTCTATAAAAAGTATATCCCCTCCCACATAGGTCCAGGCAAGTCCCACGGCCACGCCAGGCATATTCACCGTTTTATAAATATCATTGCTGTATTTCGGTTTACCAAGGATAAGTTCAATATCATCCGTAGTTAGAGAGGCTTTTAATTTTCCATTCATCACCTGCTCTTTGGCCTGGTAACGCATAATGGATGCGAGCATCCTGTCCAGTTCGCGCACCCCGCTTTCCCTGGTATAATCCTGAATCACTTTCTCCAGCACTTTATCGGAGAGGCGGAAGGAGTTCTCCTTTAATCCGTGGAGTTCTTTTTGTTTGGGCAGCAAATGCGTTTTCGCTATTTCCATTTTTTCTTCCACCGCATATCCGCTGAGATCGATGATCTCTAAGCGATCGCGAAGGGCTGGCTGAATATTCTGCAGGGTATTTGCCGTTGCAATGAATAAAACCTTACTCAGGTCATATTCCATCTCCAGGTAATTATCATAAAAACTATTATTCTGCTCCGGATCAAGCACTTCCAGCAATGCAGAAGAAGGATCTCCGCGCTGGTCGCTACCCACCTTATCAATTTCATCCAGTATCATCACCGGGTTAGAGGTCTTCGCTTTTTTCAATGATTGAAGGATACGGCCGGGCATGGCACCGATATAGGTCTTGCGGTGACCACGGATCTCGCTTTCATCATGTAAGCCTCCCAAACTTAACCGCACATATTTCCTTCCTATGGCACTGGCAATACTGCGTCCAAGTGAAGTTTTACCAATACCCGGAGGTCCCACGAAACATAGAATAGGGCTCTTCATATCCCCCTTCAGCTTCAAAACAGCCAGGTATTCCAGTATACGCTCTTTAATTTTTTGCATACCGTAATGATCGGTATCCAGGGTTTTTTTTGCCTTTTTCAGGTCGTAAATATCTTCTGTACAGGTATCCCAGGGAAGTTCCAGCATCAGGTCGAGGTGATTATACACCACCGAATAATCCGGAGTGCTGGGATGCATCCTTTCCAGTTTCTCGATCCCTTTTTTAAATGTTTCTTTTGCAGCATCGGGCCATTTTTTGTTCTCGGCCTTTTTAAGCATCTCCTTTATCTCCTGCTGGTTTGGATCTCCACCCAGTTCTTCTTTGATGCTTTTTAATTGCTGCTGGAGAAAATATTCCCGCTGCTGTTTATCCAGTTCGGTTCTGGTCTTTGTAGTTACCTTATTTTTTAATTCCGCAAACTGAAGTTCCTTCTGTAATAATTTCATCAGCAGGTCGGCTCTTTCCCGGATACGGTCCAGTTTTAAAAGCTCCTGCTTTTCGCGTATATCCGTATTCAGGTTACTGGATACAAAATGTATCAGGAATGAGGGGTTCTCAATATTTTTTAAAATGATGGCGGCCTCTGTTGGAATGTTTGGCGATAACTTCACGATCTCAGTTGCGAGCTCCTTGATATTTGAAACATAGGCATCGAAATCCGCTTCGGCAGGCGATTCATCTTCCTCCAGCCGAATGATCTTTGCCTTAAAATAAGGATCGTCAAACAGGATCGAATCAATCTTAAAACGGCTCTTGCCCTGGATGATAATGGTAGTGCCTCCATCGGGCATTTTTATAAGCTTCACTACTTTAGCCACTGTGCCTATATCTTCAAGGTCAAGCACTGTAGGGTCTTCCACGCTGCTATCCTTCTGTGCGACTACACCAATTAATTTATCACCTTTATAGGCTTCCTGCACGGCCTTAATGCTTTTATCCCTGCCAACTGTTATAGGCAATACCACCCCTGGAAATAACACGGTATTTCTCAGGGGCAAAAGAGCCAGTTCGTCAGGAATTTCTATGCCATTCAGATCATCCTGTTCACTTTCATTCAATGGAATGATGGGTAGGAAGTCCATCTCTTCTTCAGCACGCAGTAAGAATTGTCCAAGATCGTTCACGCTATTATTCAGATTAAAGCAGGTTACTAATTGATACTCAAGGCCTATTAACTTATTTGGAGCTTAACAGGGGGTTGTAAAAGTATATGTTGGCAGTAATAATGTCAAGGATTATGCCCTTTAATTTATCCTGCCATTTTTGAAGGATCGCCCCCAGCCTGACGGCCATTTCCTATAAGCACCGGCAAAAAAAACCCTTCCAAAAAGGAAGGGCATTTTGCAATAGGGTTGGAAATAATTTTAAAGTGCTAAGCCAACACTTACCTGGAAACCCTGGTTGGTCCATTTACCCTGATCGGGCAGATCGCTGATATTATTCAGGCCGACCGCATAACGCGCATTCAACCTGAGATTAGCGATCTTGAAATTCAAACCAGCCAGCATGGAAAGGTCTCCATGTTTAAAAGCCTCGCCCCCGTTCTGAAGCGCCGTCTTCTTCTGATCGATCAGTATCCCAAACTGCGGACCTGCCTGCAGGGAAAGGAATGAGCCGATCAGTTTGTAGTTCACTACGATGGGGATAGACAGGTAATTCAATTTGACATTGGCATTTCCATTGAATACGTTGTGGTAAACATTGGAATAATTACTGTCAACACGCGTAGCATACTGGTTCCACAATACTTCGGGTTGCACTACCAGTTTATTACCGGCGCGGATCTCGAGAAAGCCACCCAATGAATATCCATAACGGAACTCATCCTTGAATGATTTACCCTCGACCTTAGTGATATTACTGCCCGCTTTCACACCAATGTGAAACTGGGCCATCGAAGCCATACTGAAAAGCATTAAAGCAGGAATGAGAAGAAGCTTAGTTTTCATGATTCATGTTTTTAGTGAATTTGTCTACTAGTGACGAGCCGTTAACGGCCAAGGATGATGCCGGGGTTCGTAATTACCTGTTAAAAAAATCCTATAAAACTCAAAATACCGGCTAAAACATGATGCCTGCGGTAATGGCGAACATGGAATTGAAATGTTTGTCCGTATCAGGGAAATAATAGTCCATGGCAAACTGCGGCTGAAGAAATACCTTACCAATAGAATATTCTCCCCGGAGGTAAAACGTAAGGGAGAGGGGCTGGAATTTCAACTGGTCATCCAGCGAAACATTATCTGAATTATACAGCACATTATTTCCTGTTCGTATGCTGGTTGCATAGGTGGACGAAGACTGATTGAATCCGAATTTCTGGGTACCGGAGGTAAAACTCAATTGGGGTGTAAAGCGGATATGATCCTTGAACTTTAATACATCCAGCCAGTAAAAATCATGTCGCACTGATAATAATAAGGAAAGGTCAGACACCGTTTCCTTTGTATTGATATAAGTAAAACCTCTTCTCCTTAATCGAAGGTCAAGTATCAGTTCCTCCCTTTGCTGGTAGTCGCTGCGGCTACCCCATCCATAGCTGATCGCTACCATGGGCCTGATCCAGGATTTGCGGTAAACAAAATAGGCATAAACCTCATTTTGCAGCGGTGTGGTATAAAAGGAAAGAGAATCTTTTGTAAAAAACCGGGTATAAGAAAACCCTGTAGCCAGGGCGCGGTTTTTAAGGTAATCATAGGTGCCGGTAAGTCCCGACTGGTATAAAATAGTTTTTGAACCATCGTTCACTATATAGGAATTTGCAGTGATGCCCAGTCCTGACTTATGGTAGTATCCTAAAGTTGGAGAATAGGTTAATTTCTTGGCCGTGATGATCTCGAAATCGCTTTTATTCTCAAAATTGTAAAAAACCTTGTTGGCTGAAACGCTTACCAGGAAATAACTATGGGGAGACAGAAGGGAATCCATGAATGCATCAAAATCCTGGAAAAGATCAGCATAATCGATGGTGGTGTCAATAAGGGAAAGATCCGCTTTCTTAGGTTTAATGGTTGAATCCGCCGGCGACTGCTGGCAATAAGCCATGGCAGCCATCCCCAGGAAGGCGAAACATATCGACCATTTTTTTATCATCGGCAGTTGGAACAGTTCATATGACGGTAAAGCCCGTTAAAGGTTTAAACCATTGCAATTCAATGGAAATAATATTTTAGTGGAATTCCAGTACCGTGATCTCTGGTAGTATACCTACCCTGCCCGGATATCCAATAAACCCAAACCCACGATTAATATAAAGCTTTTGCGGATTTTTACGAACACTGCTGGCATCCTCCCCGGACAGGTATAATCCGGCCCATTCCCGGTATACATAACGCACAGGACTCCATTTTATTCCGGGCACTTCAAAACCAAATTGCATTCCGTGGGTATGGCCCGAAAGCGTCAGGTCAATATCCTTATAAGATTTCAGCACTTCCGCCCTCCAATGAGAGGGGTCATGGCTCATTAATATCTTAAATGGATAGCCTTCGGCACCTTCATATGCTTTCTTCAGATCACCATAACTGGTAAACCTGGCCTTGGCACTCCAGTTCTCTATTCCTATTACAACTATCTTCTCATTTTCCCTTTCCAGTACCACATGTTCATTCATTAATAAACGCCAGCCCAGTTCTTCGTGCACTTTTTTCAGTTTTTCCAGGTTCTCCTCTTTATGCGCCTGGCTGGGCCAGTTAAGGTAATCTCCATAGTCGTGATTGCCCAGGGTGGAATAGACGCCCATGGGGGCTTTCAGCTGACTGAAAACATCCATGTAATCCTTCATCTCATCAGCCACATTATTCACCAGGTCGCCGGTAAAAAGAATGAGATCAGGTTCCTGGTGAAGGATCTTGTCGATCCCTTTCTGAACCGCGTCTTTGTTGGTGAAACTACCAGAGTGTATATCCGAAATATGTACCAGTTTCAATCCCCGGAATGGTTCGGGCAGGTTGTCGTATCTCAGCTTTACTTTATGGACCTTGTATTTATACTTATTCCGGAATCCGTACAGTAATAAAAGGAACAAAGTACCGGCAGCGATCAAACCAATGGAACTGAAAATAAAGGACCGTGGAACGCTGACCTCATGGTTGCCCAGCATCCAGGAAAATCCCCTCCAGATATCATTCAGCAGAAAAAATATAGCGCCGATGAATTTGGATATGAAAACACCGGCCAGTATGGAAAAATATTTAGCTCTTCCCATTTTGGCCTGCTTTTCAAAATGCATGTAAGGAAGGTATATCCAGCCTGCCATTGCCGTTACCGATAAAAACCAGTATACGGAATAAACGATAGTTCGGGTAAGCGAGGGCATACCGGCTCCTATTAAACGAAGTGCCTGGAAAAAATAGAGGTCGATCAATACCAGGAATACAATGATGACCCACCAGAAACGGGAACGATGCATGTTACAAATTTACTTAGGTTCGGCCAGTAGGCTTATTTTTGTATTTACTGTTAACCAGCCTTTATGAAATATACTTATTACGGCCATTCCTGTTTTATGGTGGAGACAGAAGGGAAAAAAATATTATTTGACCCTTTTATCACCCATAATGAACTGGCAAAACATATAAATATCGCGGAGATCGAGGCCGACCTTATCCTGGTTAGTCATGGACACGTGGACCATATAGCGGATTGCGTGGCACTGGCCCAATCTACCGGGGCCCTGGTGGTGAGCAATTGGGAGATCTGCCAGTGGCTGGGGAAAAACGGGGTGATGAACAACCATCCGATGAACACCGGCGGACAAAGGGAATTCCTGGGAATTAAAGTTCGCTGTGTGGTGGCCCAGCATTCCTCCTGCCTGCCCGATGGCAGCAATGGAGGCAACCCAATGGGGTTTATCGTTAGCGGAAAAGAAGGAGGTTTTTATTATTCCGGCGATACGGCGCTTACCCTCGACATGCAACTGGTACCCAAATGGGCAAAATTAAATTTTGCGATATTACCCATCGGCGACAACTTTACCATGGGCTATGAAGATGCGGTAGAAGCCGCTTATTTGGTTGACTGTAAACACGTGATCGGTGTTCATTACGATTCATTCGGTTATATAAAGATCGATCACGAAAAAGCAGTGAACTGTTTTAAAAACGCAGGTTGTACATTGCACCTGCCTTCCATAGGCGAGACCATCAATATTTAAAATAAGGCTGGAAAAATAATGGCAAGGATCATTGGCGTAGCAAATCAGAAAGGAGGGGTTGGAAAAACCACCACGGCGATCAATCTCGCCGCGAGTTTCGCAGTACTGGAATACCGTACACTGCTGGTTGACGGCGACCCGCAGGCTAACAGCACCACCGGTGTTGGTTTCGACCTGCATAATGTAACGCAGAGCCTCTATGATTGCATGGTGAACCAGGCGCGTCCCAAAGATGTGATCCTGAAAACGGAGATCCCCTTCCTGGACCTGATCCCTTCCCATATTGACCTGGTAGGTGCCGAGATCGAAATGATCAACTACCCTAACCGGGAAATGGTCCTCAAGAATTTACTTGAAACTATTCGCGATGATTATGATTTTATCATCATCGACTGCTCTCCATCACTGGGTCTTATTACCGTAAATGCGCTCACTGCTTCCGACTCCGTGGTGGTGCCGGTTCAATGTGAATTTTTCGCCCTCGAAGGACTGGGAAAATTATTGAATACTATCAAGATCGTTCAATCCAGGCTGAACACCGCCCTGGTAATAGAAGGGATCCTGATGACCATGTATGATGGTCGCCTGCGTTTATGTAACCAGGTAGTAAGTGAGGTGCGCCGGCATTTTGAAGACATGGTATTCTCTACCATCATTCACCGGAATGCCCGCCTGGCGGAAGCCCCCAGTGCCGGAAAACCCGTCATTCTTTACGATGCCAATTCAAAAGGTTCCGTTAATTACCTGAATCTTGCAAAGGAGATCCTGCAGAAAAATGATATGACAAAAATGAAGAACGAGGAGAAGATCCTTGAACTCTAGGCAGTTAACTATTACCTGCAAATGATCCTTTCCGGGGCTTTCTAAATCGAATGCCCGATTTCCTCCGTTTTCAATTAAATTCGCAACTCTGGTCATGGCCCGGATCTTCCGGGGCCTCCTTCATTTCTAACAAAGAACGCATGTCGACCCCAAAACAAAATAAGGACCTGCTCGGTAAAGGAATCAGATCCCTGCTGCAAAGCATTGATTCCGACCTTAAGACCAGCGCGGGCGAACTTAAGGCTACAGTAGTAGAAAATGCTACCGGTATCAATCGTATCCCTGTAACCGATATTGAAGCAAATCCAAAACAACCAAGAAGGGATTTTGATGAACAGGCCCTGAATGAATTGGCCGAGTCCATCAAATTGCATGACATCATTCAACCGATCACAGTAACCAAACTTCCTTCTGGAAAATATCGTTTGATCTCAGGAGAAAGAAGGTTACGCGCTTCCAGGATCGCAGGCATTAAAGAGATCCCGGCCTACATACGCCAGGCAAATGATGCGCAGTTACTTGAACTGGCACTGTTGGAAAACTTGCAAAGGGAAGACCTCAATGCCATGGAAGTGGCGCTTAGCTATAAGCGAATGATGGAAGAGCTGGATCACACCCAGGAAGAAGTGGCGGAGAGAATGGGTAAGGACAGAAGCACGGTTGCGAATTTCATTCGGTTGCTTAAATTGCCACCGGATATTCAGCTGGCAGTGAGGAACGGTGTGATTAGCATGGGCCATGCAAGGGCGCTGATCAATGTGGATACCATCGACAAACAACTTTATATCTTCAAAGAAATAAAGGATAAGGAGTTATCAGTGCGCCAGACAGAATCCCTTGTCCGCAATCTTTATAAGGACGGCACGGTAAAAAAATCAGCCCGTAATCAATTGCCTCCCGCTTTTCAGCGCATAGAAGATAAACTGGCCAGCCAGCTCGGCACCCGTGTAAAGATCCGCCACGGCCGTAATGGAAGCGGGCAGATCAGCATTGAATATTACAGCACGGAAGAATTGAACAAGATCCTAAAGGAAATGAATGCGCAACTGGATTAAAGCAATATGTTCCTTTTGCCTTCTGCTGGCTGCCATAGCCGTTCATTCGCAGGATAAACGCAATGAAAAAAAGAAGGATACAATTATTCAGCAGCCAAAGGCAATGAATCGATATGATTCAGCCCTTAAAGCACATAGTCCCAGGAAAGCAGCCATCCGCTCTGCCCTGATACCCGGACTGGGACAGATCTACAATAAAAAATACTGGAAGCTGCCCATCATTTACGGAGGTTTAGGATTAGCAGGCGGGATATTTATTTATAATCTTGGTGAATATCGTGATACCCGCTTCGCCTACAAGGTGAAATACAATATGCGGGTATACCGTACCGACTCCACCCTTGCTTCGCTTATAAAACCGAAACTTCAACCATTAAGCGAAGAATCATTACGCTTCTACCGAAACCAGTATCGCCGCGATATTGATTATTCCGGGTTGTTTATCCTGCTGCTCTGGGGATTGAATGTAGTGGATGCTACCGTAGACGCGCACTTAAAAAGTTTTGATGTAAGTCCTGATCTGAGTCTTCGCTTCAGAGCAGGCTACAGCAGTTTTGCCAGTACCAATGGCCTCAGCATCATTCTTAAGATCGGTAAATAACAGAAATCCGTGCCAGCACCGATGCGCTCCCTGTAATTAATATATACATTTGCTCTAACCGGGCATTAATATGAAAATAGCATTGATAGGTTATGGAAAAATGGGAAAGGCCATTGAAGAGATCGCTTTCCAACGCGGTCATGAGATCATTATAAAGATCGATATCAGCAACCTTTCGGATCTTACTGAAGAGAATTTAAAAAAAGCGGATACAGCCATTGAATTTACGGGGCCGCATAGCGCAGTAGAAAATATCAGCAAATGCCTCGACTGGAAAATACCGCTGGTCTCCGGATCCACCGGTTGGACCGAACAGTTGGATGAAATGAAAGCCAGGACCCTGGCCAATGATACAGGCTTTGTGTATTCCAGTAATTTCAGTATCGGGGTAAATCTTTTTTTCGAGCTGAATAAAAAACTCGCTTCCCTGATGGCTCCCCATTTGGAATACGAAGTGATCCTTGAAGAGATACATCACACGCAAAAAAAAGATGCCCCCAGCGGAACCGCCATAACCATCGCGGAGCAGGTACTGGAACAGGTAAAAAGAAAAAAACAATGGGTGAATCATTTAAGCGATAATCCCGAAGACCTGGAGATCATCAGTCAGCGGGAAGACCCTGCACCGGGAACACATAGCGTAAAATATTCTTCTCCCATTGATACTATTGAGATCATTCACACTGCCCACAACCGGAAAGGTTTTGCGGGCGGTGCCGTACTGGCTGCTGAATTCATTGCCGGTAAAAAAGGATTCTTCAGCATGAAGGAGGTGTTAGGACTCTGACCCATGCGCTATAATGGCAACCATATCTGCCTCTCGTTCATGTTCCTGCTTTTATTTGTCGGAGGAACCCTTAATGCACAGGGCAAAGATGGATACCAGGATGCCATCGATCGATACAACGCCTCACTGAAACTGGCAGAAAAAGCCGGCGACTCCCTTTCGGTCTCTTATACCTTAAGCAATATTGCAGGCATATTGGTTATTCAAAAGAAATTTGATGAGGCCGAACATTGCCTGCTTCGCTGCCTTCATATCCGCGATCTGCTGAAAGATAGTTTCGCGATAGCCCTGGCCTATTCAGACCTTGGTACGGCCATGAGTGAAAAAGGAGATTATGATAAGGCGGCCACCTACCTGGAAAAAAGTAACAGGGTTGCCGAAAAAGTAAAGTACACGGAACTGGAGGCTAACAATTACAGCGAGCTTTCCAATGTGGCACAGCGAAGAGGCGATATGGAAAAAGCGTTTGAGTACTATAATAAATGGAACAGCTACCGGGACAGCCTGTTCAACCTGGAACGGAACAAGGAACTGCAACGATTGAATTCCCAGTTTGAATCTGAGCGTAAAGAACAACAGATAAACGACCAGAAGCAACGTATCCGTTTGCAGAACCTACTATTTATTGGCCTGGGCATTCTGATACTACTGGCCGTCCTGCTGGTATTTTCTTCTTATAAAAGATACCGGCTGAAAAAAGAAACACAATTGCAGTCGGAGATCATGAAGCAACAGGACCTGAAAGTAAAAGCGGTAATGGAAGCAGAAGAGAATGAGAGGCAGCGGATCGCCCAGGACCTTCATGATGGTATCGGGCAAATGATGAGCGCCGCCAAAATGAATCTTTCCGCTTTTGAATCACAAATGGAAGACTTTAAACCGGAACAAAAAGGAAATCTTGAAAAGATCATCAGCCTGGTAGATGATAGCTGCCGCGAATTAAGGACCGTTTCTCATATCATGATGCCGAATGCCTTATTGAAAAATAACCTGGCCACTGCCATAAAAGATTTTGTAAGTAAACTCAGCGGAAGAGAATTGGAAGTGCATGTGTATACAGAAGGTTTGGAGCAGCGTTTCGATTCCAATTTCGAGACCATGTTCTACCGGGTGGTGCAGGAATGTGTACACAATGCGGTAAAACATGCCAGCGCTACTACCCTCGATATTTCCATTGCCAGGGATAAGGATGGCATCAACGGCACCATTGAAGATAATGGCAAAGGCTTCGATATTCACTCTGAAGCTTTTGATGGCATTGGCCTGAAAAATATCCGCACCCGTATCGCCTACCTCAAAGGATCCGTTGATTTCGACTCCTCCCCCGGCCGTGGAACGGTGGTGGCGTTTCATGTACCTCTTTAACATTTCCGTAACGATAACCCGCCCATTTCCTGCATCCTGTTTATGTCAACAAATTTGACAAACCAACCAAACCAATTGTATGTATTCCCAAATCACTAATCATGCAAACAGCGTGAAACCGGCAAACAGGATCAACACAGAAAAGATCACTCTTGGAATCGTAGACGACCACCAGATCGTGATCGATGGACTTACTTCCCTGCTCAAAGGGAATGACCGTTTTGATTTTTCTTTCGCTACTACCGACTCTACCAGTGTAATGAATCATATCAGGGAAAAGCGTATCGATATACTGCTTACCGATATCATGATGCCTGCATTAAGCGGCGACCAGCTGGCCAAACAGGTTAAGCAGAAATATCCAAACGTAAAGATCCTTGCGCTGTCTATGAGCGGTCAGGGTGACCTGGTAAATGAAATGATCGAAGATGCGGACATAGCCGGCTATGTTTTAAAGAATGTAGGCCAGCAGGAACTTTTATCCGCACTGGAAAAAATAGCAGGCGGTGGTATTTATTTCAGTGATGAAGTGCTGGAAGAACTGGAAAGGAACAGCCGCCGCAAAAAGAAAAATGAGGAAGCTCACCTTACCGACCGCGAAATAGAGATCATCGGCCTCATCGAAAAAGAGTACAACAATAAAATGATCGCTGAGACCCTTTATATATCTGAAAGGACCGTTGAGACCCACCGCAAGAATATATTCCGCAAGACCTGCACCAATTCAGTGATAGGCCTGGTAAAATATGCCTATGAGCACAAGCTTATAAATTGAAATGCAGGCCGATAATTTTACTACCTTAGGCAATAATGTTTTGTATGAAAAGAACAATCGCATTATTGCCATTTTTATTATGTGCAATAACCCTCTTCTCCCAGGTCAATGAATCGCAGTTCAGTCAACTGAAATGGAGAATGATCGGTCCCCACCGCGGTGGCAGGACCGTAGGCGCCGTAGGCGTTCCGCAGCAACCGAATGTATTTTACATCGGCGTCAATAACGGAGGAGTATGGAAAACGACCGATTTTGGCCGTACCTGGAACCCCATCTTTGATGACCAGTCCACCGGATCCATTGGTGATGTGGCCGTTGCCCCCTCTGATCCTAATATACTTTATGCCGGCAGCGGAGAAGGGCTTCAGCGCCCCGATCTTTCTGTGGGTAACGGTATGTACCGATCCAATGATGCCGGCAAAACCTGGAAATGGCTTGGATTGAAAGAAGTTCAGCAGATCGGCGGACTGGCGGTTCATCCTACTGATCCCAATACAGTATTCGTGGCTGCACTCGGACATCCTTATGGCCCTAATGAAGAAAGAGGGGTTTACCGGTCTTCCGATGGAGGAAAGACCTGGAGCAAGTCGCTGTATATTGATGAGAACACCGGCGCTATCCAGGTGAGTTTCGACCCCAATGATCCCAATACTTTATATGCTGATATGTGGGCAGGCCGGCAGGGACCCTGGGAAAATGGCGCCTGGAATGGAGAGAATAGCGGCCTATTCAAATCAACTGATGGAGGAAAGTCCTGGAAAAAATTAACCAACGGACTTCCCACAACAGCGCAGGGACTGGGACGTATCGGATTTTGCATCGCGCCTTCCAACAGTAAGAGAATTTATGCAACCGTTGATGCAGGAAAAGAAGGCGGTATTTATCGCAGTGATGATGCTGGTGAGAACTGGAAATTGATACAGGCTGATAACCGTTTCTGGGGCCGTGGTTCAGACTTCGCGGAAATAAAAGCAGACCCTAAAAATGAGAATATTGTATATACAGCCAATGTGGTTACCTGGAGATCTGAAGATGGCGGTTATAACTGGACAGCATTTCGCGGGGCCCCCGGAGGAGATGATTACCATCGCATCTGGATAAATCCGAATAACTCCGGCATCATTCTTATTGCCAGCGACCAGGGCGCGATCATTACAGTAAATGGCGGGCAAACTTTTTCCTCCTGGTATAATCAACCTACTGCACAGTTCTATCATGTATCCACAGATAATGCATTTCCTTATAATGTTTATGGAGGCCAGCAGGAAAGTGGCAGCGTGGGGATTGCTTCCCGTGGAAATGATGGTGCCGTCACTTTTCGTGAGTGGCACCCGGTAGGTGTAGAGGAATATGGGTATGTAGCAGTGGATCCATTGGATGATAATATTATTTATGGAGGAAAGATCTCAAGATTTGATAAACGAACCGGACAGGTACAGAATATTTCTCCGCAGTTAACCAGGGGAGGCAATTACCGTTTCCTGCGCACGGCTCCTGTACTCTTTAGTCCCATTGATAAAAAGACCCTCTATTTCGCAGGTAATGTACTTTTCAAAACTACCAGCGGCGGAAAAAGCTGGGAGGTGATCAGTCCTGATCTTAGTCGCGAGGCCTGGGATATTCCAGCCAGCGTTGGCATTTATACCAATGCGGAAATGAAGGCTATGCCAAGAAGAGGGGTGATCTATACGATCGCTCCTTCATTCATGGACATTAATACGATCTGGTGCGGTACAGATGATGGATTGATACATCTCACCAGAGATGGAGGAAAGCATTGGACCAATGTAACGCCAACAGCGATTACCAGCTGGAGTAAAGTTTCATTGATGGAAGCCAGCCATTTTGATAATAATGCCGCCTATGCTGCAGTGAATCGTATTCGTTGCGATGATATGAAGCCTCATATTTACAAGACAAGTGATGCCGGAAAGACATGGACGGAAATTGTAAACGGATTACCCGAAGATCCCATCAACGCAGTAAGAGAAGATCCAACTACCAAAGGATTGTTATATGCCGGCAGCGAAACCGCTGTTTATTTTTCTTTGGATGATGGAGGGCATTGGCAAACATTAAGGCAGAATATGCCGGCCACCTCAATACGAGATCTCGTAGTTAAGGACAATGATATTGTAGTAGGTACCCATGGAAGAAGTTTCTGGGTGCTGGATGATATCAGTTTATTAAGGCAATTGGCCCGCGAAAAAATTACAGGCAATTATTTATTTAAACCAGCCACTGCTACGCGTGTTCGATGGAGTATGTATACCGATACGCCATTGCCCCAGGAAGAACCAGCGGGAGAGAATCCACCGGATGGCGCTATCCTGGATTATTATTTAAGTAATAAGGCGGCAGAAGTTCAACTGGATATTTATTCAAAAGGGAAAGACGGACCAGCCCTGATTCATCATTACAGCAGCAAGGACAGTTTGTATGAAGTTGGTCCGGTGAATATTCCTTTATACTGGATAAGGCCGCAACAAATACTTTCCACCAATGCCGGTCACCACCGTTTTTGCTGGGACATGAAATACCAGCCGCTCAATCTTCCGCCCTCCTATCCTATTGGCGCCAATTATATGAATACAGCCCCGGAGGCTACAGCGCCCTGGGTGATGCCCGGCAATTATGTGGTTCGTCTTACAGTTGATGGACAAAGCATGGAAAAAGAGATAAGTGTAAGAATGGATCCCCGGGTAAAAACATCCGGGGCAGATCTGCAAATGCAACATGATCTTTCCCTTGCATGCTATGAAAAAAGAAAAGCGTCAATGGAACTGGTTAATGAAATAAGGAGGTTCCGGGTAATGCTCAGATCGCAAATGACCAATGCGGAGAACAGGGTGGTTGAGGAATTGAATAAAAAAGACAAGCTTGCTAAAGAACTGGAAGAAATTGCTGGCAGAATGAATAGCAGTTATTCCGGAATATTCTCCAGTCTGCAGGAAGCGGATATGGCTCCAACCAATGTGATGATGAAGGCGGTGCTGGTAGATCTTCAAAAACAATGGACAATCCTGATCGACCGGAAAGCGGGTTTGAAATAGTGTTGTTGTTTATCAGCCAAAAAATGAGCCCAAATCCTTATTTTTGCATCGTTTCATTATCTACATTTTTTGGACAAATCATTGACTATTAATGATTTAATTTACTAAAAATCAAGTGTATGGCAGACATATTCGAACGATTACTGAAGAATGCGGGTCCCCTGGGACAGCACCGTGAAAGAGCCCATGGTTATTTCGCTTTCCCTAAGCTGGAAGGAGAGATCGGAAACAGGATGAAATTCCGGGGTAAGGATATGATCGTATGGAGCCTGAATAATTACCTGGGATTAGCCAACCATCCTGAAGTAAGGAGGGCAGATGCCGAAGGAGCCGCGCAATATGGATTGGCCCTGCCAATGGGTGCCAGAATGATGAGCGGTAATTCCAATTTGCACGAGCAACTGGAAGCAGAACTAGCCGCTTTCGAACATAAAGAAGATGCGGCCCTGCTGAACTACGGGTACCAGGGAATGGTTTCCATTATTGATGTGCTTTGCAGCCGTCATGATGTGATCGTTTATGATGCAGAAAGCC
The DNA here is from genome assembly GCA_016720565.1 of Chitinophagaceae bacterium. Taxonomy (GTDB): domain Bacteria; phylum Bacteroidota; class Bacteroidia; order Chitinophagales; family Chitinophagaceae; genus JJ008. The sequence continues at coordinate 300,922 of JADKKJ010000001.1, read as the reverse complement.
ATGCTTGTATTATTGATGGGCTTCGTCTTCACCCCGGACACAGGTATGTTTTCAAGCATAATGATATAGAAGATTGCGAAAAACAATTGCAACGAGCCGCTGCCCTTATTGAAAAGCAAAAAGCAGGCGGCATACTGGTGATAACGGAAGGTGTATTTGGTATGGCGGGAGACCAGGGAAGATTAAAAGAGATCGCTGCGTTAAAAGATAAATATCAATTCCGACTGCTCGTAGATGATGCACACGGTTTTGGAACCCTGGGAAAAACCGGGGCAGGTGCCGGCGAAGAGCAAGGCTGCCAGGACCAGATAGATCTCTATTTCTCCACGTTCGCAAAATCAATGGCTTCCATCGGCGCTTTCGTTGCGGGAAACAAGAATATCATTGATTATATCCGTTATAATATCCGCTCACAGATCTTTGCTAAAAGCTTGCCTATGCCACTTGTAGTAGGTAACCTGAAGCGTCTTGAATTGCTTCGCACCACCCCGGCATTGAAAGATAAACTCTGGGAAAATGCACGCAAACTGCAGGAAGGTTTGAAGGCAAGAGGATTTGATATCGGAAAGACCGACTCAGTGGTGACGCCGGTGTATATGAAAGGAGACATTCCTGAAGCAACGGCCATGGTAATGGACCTGCGCGAGAACTATCATATTTTCTGTTCCATTGTGGTTTACCCGGTGATCCCGAAAGGGCATATCATTTACAGGCTGATCCCAACCTCCGTACATACCGACCAGGATATACAGGAGACCCTGGAAGCATTTTCCGCTACCAAGAAGAAATTGGATGCCGGGGAGTACCGGGTAGAGGCCATCCCTGATATGGCAGAACAGGCCTGATGCCTCAGATAAGAATAAAACCCCATGGTTCAAAGAGCCATGGGGTTTTTGATTTACGGCAGGTTCTGTTCGCCTCCTTTAACCTACATTTACTATCCTAAAAATTGATATTTTATGCGTAAGCTTCTGGCACTGCTACTTTTTATCCCGATCCTGGTTTCGGCACAAAAAAAAGAGATCACCCTTGAGGACATTTATAAAAAGGGAACTTTCCGCGGCGAGGCCATCAGGGCCGATTTTGACCAGAAATCAAAAGACCCCGAGATCAAGACGGAGAATATCAAAGATGAAAATGGTAAAGCTTTCGGACAGGCCGATGATATCATTATTAGTTCCAAATATCCCAATACTGTATTACTTAAAAAAGGTACGGAACCGATCTACCGTCGTTCATCCAAATCATTCGTATACCTGTACGACGTGGTGGCGCAAAAACTTTTCCAGCTGGAAAAAGAGAAGATAATGCACCCTACCCTTTCCCCAAAGGGAGATAAGATCGCCTACGTAATGAATAATAATCTTTATCTCTATGATATTTCCACCCATAGTTCCAGGGCCGTAACTACGGATGGAAAATGGAATGAGATCATCAATGGTAACTGCGATTGGGTATATGAAGAAGAATTTGAATTTACCCGCGCTTATGAATGGAGCCCTGAAGGAAATTTCCTGGCCTACTACCGTTTTGATGAAAGCAAAGTGAAAGAATACCAGTTCACGCAGTTCGATAACAGCTACAATAAACAATACACGTATAAATATCCAAAGGCCGGAGAGGAAAATTCTAAAGTGGAGATCCACATTTATGATGTTGCCAGCAACAAGGATGTAAAGGCACAGTATGACCAGGGCGATATTTATATACCCCGCATCAAATGGACACAGGACGATAAAACGCTGGTTGTATTCTGGCTGAACAGGCACCAGGATGACCTTAAACTTTTGTCAACCAACGCCCAGACAGGCGCTGCCAGTCTTTTGTATGAAGAGAAGAATAAATATTTTGTGGAGATCAATGATGACTGGCTATTCCTTAAAGATGGCAGGAATTTTCTTTTCACCAGTGAAATGAATGGATACAAACATCTTTACCTGTATAGCCTGGATGGGAAGACCAGGACCCAGATAACCAAAGGTAATTTTGAAGTGACCGAGGTGAATGCAGTAGATGAAACCAATAAGAGGATCTTCTATACAATGGCATGGCCGCGTCCAATGGACCGCAATGTTTTTGTGATCGACTTTGCAGGCAAGAAAGCCACCGCCCTTACCAGTGGAGAAGCCTGGCATCGCGTCGTACTGAATGACAGCCTTACCCGGTTCTATGATTTTAAAACGGATATCAATACTCCCCAAAAAGTGACCCTGAATGAGATCGTGATGGACAAGAAAAAGAATATGACAATGAAGGAAGTAAGAACACTGGGTGAAAGTGCGAAGCTGAAGGATAAACTGAATGATTACAATTTTGGAAAAGCGGAATTCATCCGTGTTCCAAACAGCAAAGGGGACACCCTGAATGGCTGGATGCTGAAACCCGCCAATTTCGATCCTTCGAAAAAATATCCTGTGCTGTTCTGCAACTATGGCGGACCTGGTTCCCAGCAGGTGGCCAATCGATTTGGATCTGTAAGTACCTGGCACCAGTTGCTGGCCCAGAAAGGATTCATAGTGGTAAGCGTGGATAATACCGGTACCGGTTTCCGCGGTGAGGAGTTCAAGAAAAAGACCTACCTGCAATTAGGCAAATTTGAGATCGAAGACCAGATCGATGCGGCAAAATACCTTGCCACTATGCCTTATGTAGACAAAAACAATATTGGTCACTGGGGCTGGAGTTTCGGAGGTTTTATGAGTGCCCTGGCAATTACCAAAGGAAACGAGGTATTCAGCGCGGCAGTATCAGTAGCACCGGTAACCAACTGGAGGTTCTATGATAACATCTATACCGAAAGATATATGCGCACCCCACAGGAAAATCCTAAAGGTTATGATGATAATTCACCGATCAATTTCACCGACCGCATTAAAGGTAAATACCTGCTGATCCATGGTACCGCGGATGATAATGTGCATTTTCAGAATTCAACTGAAATGGTGAAAGCCCTGGTGAAAAGCAATATTGATTTTGAAAGCGCCTACTATCCAAATAAGAACCATGGTATATCAGGTGGATTGGATAACACGACCTTCCATTTATGGAGCAAGATGACCAACTGGATACTTGATAATATGGGTAATGAAAACACCCAGCACCTTAAGAAGGCGGCTCAGGGAACTAAAGGCTTTTAATGGTATAAAAAAAGAACCCCCGATTTTACTCGGGGGACCCTAATCAAAAACCATTAACCATTAAACCTTATCCTATGAAAATTCTAACCGAATATCGTTATTAATCGGAAACATCAAAAAAATAAAGAGGCTATTTTCGCGCAAACAGAACGAAAACAGAGTGTAACTGAAAATAATTGACCCTACTCAACAATCAAGCCCCTAAAATGTTAGTAATTATGCTACATCGTAGAAATAATTCTATAAACTGATGCCGAATAAAAAGAAGATCGTGGTCGCGGTGACCGGCGCAAGTGGTTCCATTTATGCCGATCAATTACTTCGTAAACTATCCCGGTTACCTGAACAACTGGAGGCCGTTTCTGTGGTAATGAGCAGTAATGCTACAGATGTTTGGCGAACTGAATTAGCTAATGAGTCATGGAAGGACCTGCCATTTAAATTTTATGATAAGAATGATTTCATGGCACCTTTCGCATCAGGTTCGGGCCAGTATGATACTATGATCATAATCCCCTGCTCTATGGGTACCCTTGGCAGAATTGCTTCGGGCATATCCAACGACCTGGTATCAAGAGCCGCAGACGTGATATTAAAGGAACGCAGGAAACTGATCTGCGTGGTAAGGGAAACTCCTTATCAGCTTATACATATCCGTAACATGGAAACGGTAACCCTGGCAGGTGGCATCATCTGCCCGGCGACTCCCTCTTTTTATAGCAGGCCCATTACTATAGAAGCGGTTGCAAATACGGTAGTGGACAGGGTGCTTGACCTCGCAGGATTGACCATTGATAGTTTCAGGTGGGGTAAATGATCAATCAGTATACCTTCCACCGGCGGTTATCCAGTTGGTGATCTTTTGCCTTTCGGATAATGGCAGCAAACCCGTGGGGGGCATAGATGAAGGAGTACCATCTACGGCCCTTATTTTGATCCGGTCTTTAAAGGTCACTATATTGCAATCTACGGTCCAGTCCATGCCGCCATTCTGCAATGCTGCATTATGACATGAAACACATTCCGCTTGCAGCAACGCTTTTACCGCATTGAATAATGGTCCTGCAGGTAAGCTATTGATGACGGCATTGCCTGATCCAATACATCCATTCACATCTTTTGCATTCACAACATAGGAGCCTGCCACCAACCCATTAAAAATATTGGAAGGCTGATAGCCTCCTGTATTCAAACTGAAAGTATAGGGAGAGGTTCCACCCGAAGGGGTAGCAGTGATAGATCCATTGGCTGGTAGCTGACAGGGAGTAACGCCTGTGATCGCGTTGGTAACCTGTACAGTTACTCCCGAGCAGGGATTAGGTGCAACCAGGCTAAAATTGGCTGAATTGAAACATCCATTTGCATCTTTTGCAGTAACCGTATAATTGCCCGCTGGTAGTCCTGTAAAATTTCCCGATGGTTGATAAGCGCCGCTATTCAGACTGAAGGTAAAACCTGTACTACCTGTTGCGCTGGTGCTGATGGCACCATTGGCGGAGCTGGCAGAGGTTGGATTAGTGACTGTTCCTGTAACTACGATATTGACACCGGCACAGGGATCAGGAGCCACCAGTGTAAAATTTGCAGTTCCGGTACATCCGTTCAGGTCTTTTGCTGTAACCATATGCAATCCTCCTCCCAGGCCAGTAAAATTCCCGGAGGACTGGTAGGCGTTCCCATCAATACTAAAAGTAAAACCTGAGCTTCCACTGGCAGAAGCACTGATCGTTCCATTATTTGTTCCCGGCCCTGTTGGATTGGTGAATGTTCCATTAACAGTGATTGTTAGGCCAGCGCATGGATTGTTGGCGGTAAGCGTAAAATTGCCGGTGCCTGAACATCCGGTACTGCTTTTTGCAGTAACAGTATAACTTCCTGAAGCCAGGTTATTAAAACTGCCAGAAGATTGAAAGGCACCTCCATTTAAGCTAAAGGAAAAACCGGTACCTCCTGTAGCCGAAGCCACGAGAGAGCCATTTGATTGACCCGGGGCGCTGGGATTGGTAATGCTGGAAGTAACTGTTACAGTAACACCCCGGCAGGGGTCTGTTGCAGGTGTGCCTCCCCCCTTACCACATGAATTAAGAATAAATATTCCAAAGATCAGAGAAGAAATTAATTGTAATGGGGAACGCATATAATTGATGGTTTTGTTTTTAACTAATCGGTAAAACCCATCAATTAGGTTGCTTACTTCCTGATCATCGAACCAAATGGTTTATAGGTGAGCGAAACCATAACCCCTGCGCTATTTAGCTTAACTTTTCCAAATCCTATACCCGTCAATGGCATTTTGATATAAGGCTCGGCGACCAGTGATATTTTTTTGGTCAATGGTCGCTGGTAACCGGCAGCAAGGGTCACTACGGAAAAATAGTGCTGGTTAGCATTGGTAATGGTCCTTTCCCTGTGCACCAGCGGGTCGGAAATATTCCACCTGTAATAATAATCATAGGTCTCCCTTTTCATCAGGTAACTGGAAAGTCCGGTAGTAAGGAACCAATGGTTATTGCCGTTTCTTTTAAGATCATAGCTTAAAAGCAGGGGTATCTCATATACTTTGCAATCCGCTTTTACTTCCTGCAGGTTAGGGTACCGCGTGTAAAATGCGGCGGGTGCTTTATAATCATCCGGATAAGCCTCATAGACCTTACGGGCTACATAAAGGCCGGAACGTAGCGTGACACGGCCTCGTGTATAACCCAGCCCGAATCCATAGGCGGTCCTTATTTTCCCAACTTCTTTTAATCCAACCACACTGAGATCAGGCTCTACAGAAGCCGCCAGGAAAAAGATGCCTTTTTTACGGCTCAATTTAGTAGTCTTTGGCAACTTCATCTCTGATAGATCAAGTGCATCGATGGGCGCAAATTTTGTATGTGTCAGTTCCGCATCGTTCTTCTGGTCCTTGTTTTTTACCACCGGCTCATTCGTTAACTTATCTTCTGTGATCAATGGTTTAACAGGATCTGGTTGAATTGCTTTCAGGATAGGATCTTCCTGGATCTTGTGCAGGTTCAGCTGATCGTCTTTAGTTTTTATTACTTTTTTCCTGTTATTCGCAATGGTTCTTTCCTTTTCAACAATTTTCTTTTCTTTATTTACAGCTGTTCTTTTTTCACTGCGCAGCCTTTCCTTCTTTACTGTTTCTGCAGGTACGATCGAAGTATTGTCCTTTTGCTTATTCTTTGAAATAGCCAGGTCCTGGTTTGTTTTAACTGGAATATCCGTTTGGCCTTTATCAGTTGAAGGATCTATCCGCGTTAGTTCTTTCTGGTTGTTGTTATCAGTGGCAACCTTATCGTGCTGGTCATTGTCTCCTTCAGGAAGTCCGCTGGTATTTTCTTTTTTTGAAATGGTATGACCGCTGCCATTGTTGTTTGCCTGGCTGATGGATTTTGAACCATTGCTGAAATATCCGGTGCCGAACCAGATAAAAGCTCCGCCACCCAACAGTAAAAAGAAGAAAAGGATCAGTAAAAACCTTCTCTTGCGCTCTTTTTCTACCGGCATATGCTCGTCAAGGAGTTGTTCCATCTTCATCCAGGCCTTCTCGTCGTAAGCCGGGTGATGACGCTCCGCAGCATCCTGTATCTTCTTATCAAAATCTTCAGACTGCATTTTTTGCTATTTGAATTTGGTTTTGCCTGCTTAATATTTTTTGCAATTGCCTTCTTGCTTTGGAGAGATTGGATTTGGAAGTTCCCGAAGAGATACCCAACTGCTCGCCTATCTGTTCATGGTTCCAGCCTTCGATCACAAATAGATTAAAGACGGCCCGGTATCCCGGAGATAAAAGCTGCACGGCCCGGATGATCTCTTCGTAGGATATTTTCTCCAGGGCATCCTCCTGCACCGCACCCATCTCATAAATCATATCATCCAACTGACCCACCACCTGGTGTTTCTGTCTTTTACGAAAATGGTCGATGGCGGTATACACCATAATCTTGCGAAGCCAGCCTTTAAAGGAACCGACCACATCGGCATAGGCAGGTTTGTAGTTGTGAATATCCCTGAAGATCTTCAGGAACCCGTCATTCAATATCTCAACTGAATCATCCTGGTTCCTGGTATAGCGGTCGCATATGGCCATGGCATATCCATAGAAGGAGACATAAAGAGCTTTTTGACTCTCCCGGCTATTCCGGCCACAGGCCTCAACATGGTAGGTAAGTTCTTCCGCCGTTAACAATTGTTAGGTTTCTATTATTATATCGAAAAGGCAGGCAAAAAGGTTGCCTTTTGGGCGTTTAATGTACTAAGATTTTCAGGGTTTTGACACAGGTCATAGGAACAGGGTTTTTTACTTAGTAAATTGCGTATGAATTCATTGATGATTCTACTATAAATCCTTCCTATGTAAAGCGGGTTGAATTTTCCTGCTTTCCGGGCATTTGGGGTAGTCCGTTCTTCGTATCCCTCTACCAGCGCAGTATCAATCTATTGTTATTCTTAACCCTAAATCTGGCGTTATGAAAAAGATTCTACTACTCCTCGCAACCGTGCTGCTGATCGGATTCAACAATAGCACCAATGCTCAGGCCTGCTCCTTTGGCAACCTTGGAGTAAAAGTGAATAGTACTTCCCCGGGTACAATTCCCGGTACATGTGTGATTAATTTTGATTTTTATTTCGACATTGATCACAATGGAGGAGGTAAATATTTTTATATCCATATCTGGCCTACCAGTTTACATCCGGCATTTAATTATGCAAAACCCCCTACCACCTCATTGATCTCCGGCGGAAATGGCGCACTGGATAACTCATTGACCAGTTTTGGCTATTACCACTTCCAGAGTAATTTGTCTCCGGTTACATCCTATCTTCCGGACCCCACTAATGTACCACAATTTCAGACCGGGTATACCTTAACAGAGATCCAGGGCACCCCCGACAGGTATACCGCCCATAACCTCGTGATCACACTTCCGCAAGGGTGTAACATATCACAGTCTTTAAGTGCTGATGCATGGGAAAGCCAGTCAGACCACTCACAAACTGTTGCCTGCTTTTCAGCAAATCAAAAATTCTATCTTAACGATCCGATAATAACAGGTGGATTATTATTCTGCCAGGTCCCCAGGACATATAAATTCGACATCTCCACACTTTCAGCAACTGCAAAAACAGTGAACTACGAAGTTCGGATCGACGATGGCGATGGTATTTATAATGCAGTAAAGGACACTATGATCATTAAAAGTGGAACTGGATCAATAACCAGCAGTACCCCTTACCAATCAGGGATCCAGAGTTATCTTCCTTATAGCAATACAAAACCATATTCTGACAAATCCTTGTGGGTGATCGTCCTGAAAAATGGCACCGATATCCCGAATGATGTGTATTCCCTTATCACGAACTCCTGTGCGCCTTTACCAGTAAGCCTTTACAGCTTTTCTGCCAGCAGGGCAAAAATGGAAGTGAACCTTAAATGGACCACCGCTTCTGAAAATAATAACAAGGGATTTTATATTGAGCGTATCACCGATAACCAGGCCTGGCAACAGATCGCTTTTGTGGCTACCAAAGCGGATTTGGGCAATAGCAGTAACGACCTGAATTATTCTTTCACCGACCTCAATGCAACCAACGGTCTCTCTCAATACAGGCTTCGCCAGGTGGATATAGACCAGCGGTTCACGCTTAGCGATACAAGGATCGTGAAAGGACTGGACCAACTATTCAGTATTAATGTATTCCCTAACCCAAGCCATAATGGCGAGATCATCCTGGTAATGGATAAAGCAGACCAGGCTGCTGATATTAAACTGATCGATATGAGTGGAAAGATCGTGGCGGAATGGAACCATTTTACAGGCAACCGGCTCCAGATCCATGCTGTTTCTTCCGGAGTGTATGTTTTAAATGTCTGGATCGAAGGAGAAAAAATGCCACAAATACTCAAGGTAATAGTGACCAAATAAAACGATCTGACACAAAAAAAGGGAGCGGTTGCTCCCTTTTTTATTTTATGACCGAACGATCATGTATCAGTTGCGTGCGAATTGGGCACGTATCACATTCAAAGCGCCACCTGACCTGAACCATTCGATTTGTTGTTCATTGTAGGTATGATTCACCTGGATGGAATCGGTGCTGCCATTCCTGTGATTCAACACAACGGTCAACGGAGAACCTGGTGCGAAATGCTCTAGCCCAATGATATCAATGGTATCATCTTCCTCTACCTTATCATAATCTTCCTTATTCGCAAAGGTCAGCGCAAGCATTCCCTGCTTTTTAAGATTGGTCTCATGAATACGGGCGAAACTTCTAACCAGGATCGCGCGAACACCCAGGTGCCTTGGCTCCATAGCTGCATGTTCACGGGAAGAACCTTCTCCGTAATTCTCATCACCCACCACCACCGAACCGATGCCGGCAGCTTTATAAGCGCGTTGTGTAGCCGGAACCGCGCCATATTCACCAGTCAGCTGGTTCTTTACAGAATCTGTTTTCTCATTGAAAAAATTGATCGCGCCGATCAGCATATTGTTACTGATATTATCCAGGTGACCCCTGAATTTCAACCATGGACCAGCCATACTGATATGGTCCGTGGTGCATTTCCCTTTGCTTTGATCAGCAATTTCAATCCTTTGAGGTCGGTGCCTTCCCATCCGCTGAATGGAGCCAGCAATTGAAGTCGTTTGGAATCCTCTGCTACTTTTACCTGTATACCACTTCCATCTTCTGCGGGCGCCTGGTAACCGGCATCGTCCACCGCAAAACCTTTGGGAGGCAATTCAAAACCGCTGGGTTCCTGTAATCTTACATCTTCTCCATTGGCATTCTTCAATGTATCTGTAAGCGGGTTAAAGGCAATGGTTCCAGCCATAGCCATAGCCGTAACAATTTCAGGAGAAGCCACAAACGCATGCGTGGAAGCCAGGCCATCATTCCTTTTTGCAAAGTTCCTGTTGAATGAAGTGATGATCGTGTTCTTCCGGTTGGGATCGTCGATATGACGGGCCCATTGACCGATACAGGGACCGCAGGCATTGGCAAGCACCACACCACCAGCCTGTTCAAACTCACGGATAAATCCATCTCTTTCGATGGTATATCTTACCAGTTCACTTCCCGGTGTGATCGTAAACTCTGATTGCGTCTTTACTCCTTTGCTTACCGCATCTTTTACAATAGATGCGGAACGGCTGATATCTTCATAAGAAGAATTAGTGCAGGAACCGATCAATGCTACTTCCAGTTTTGCGGGCCAGCCATTTTTTTCAACAGCTTCTTTCATTTGGGAGATCGGAGTAGCGAGATCTGGTGTGAACGGGCCATTTACATAGGGCTCCAGTTTGCTCAGGTCCAATTCCAGTACCTGATCATAATATTTTGCAGGATCCGCATACACTTCCTCATCCGGACGAAGATGCGCGCGAACCCCATTGGCCAAAGCAGCCACTTCTTCTCTTCCTGTTGCCGCCAGGTAGGCGCTCATTTTATCGTCGTAGGCGAAAAGAGAACAGGTAGCCCCGATCTCCGCGCCCATATTACAAACCGTTGCCTTTCCGGTTGCGCTCATGCTATCCGCACCGGAACCGAAATATTCTACAACAGCGCCGGTACCCCCTTTTACCGTCAGTTGTCCTGCCACCCAAAGGATCACATCCTTGGCTGAGGTCCAGCCATTCATTTTTCCGGTGAGTTTTACACCGATAAGTTTTGGCATTTTTAATTCCCAGGGAAGACCTGCCATTACATCCACTGCATCTGCTCCACCCACGCCAATGGCGATCATACCTAAACCACCCGCATTAGGGGTATGGGAATCGGTACCTATCATCATTCCTCCTGGAAATGCATAATTCTCCAATACCACCTGGTGAATGATCCCCGCACCAGGTTTCCAGAAACCAATACCATATTTATCTGAGATGGATGAAAGAAAATCGTAGACCTCACGATTGGTCTCTATTGCCAGTTCCAGGTCTTTTTTCGCTCCAACTTTAGCCTGGATCAGGTGATCACAATGCACCGTTGAAGGAACGGCTACCTGTTTGCGGCCACAGGTCATAAATTGCAACAAGGCCATTTGGGCTGTTGCATCCTGCATTGCCACCCTGTCCGGAGCAAAATCCACATAATCTTTGCTGCGTCCATAGGGCTGGGCAGGTAATGAACCACTTAAATGCGAATAAAGTATCTTTTCGGCCTGGGTTAACGGGCGACCAACCAGTTTCCTGGCGGCTTCCACTTTTGCAGGTAATTCCTTATATACTTTTTTAATGAGATCTAGATCGAAGACCATGGCAAATTGTTTGCTGTTAAGAGATTACGTAGTAAGAGCCGCAAAATTACGAAAATCGTTTATCCTTGGCCCGATTCACGCGGGGGAATATTCAGAATTTTATAAATTGCAGTATGAATAAGCTGAAGAGTTTTGTAGAATGGAACGCATTTGGTGTATGCTCCGCTATCGGACATCGCCTGGGCATTGCCACCAGCAAGATCCGGCAATATTTCATTTACACTTCCCTGCTCACGCTGGGCTCCCCCATCATTGTGTATATGGTGCTGGCGTTCTGGCGCAATTGGAAAAAATACATGCGCGCCGCCCGGCGTAATCCCTGGTATTACCTGTAATTTATAACATACTGTTAATGAGCCTATTGCGTAATATCTGCTAGTAAAAGAACACTGATAGTGTAAAATTTTTACTATAAATTCCCTGGAATTGTTTTAAATTAAGTGGCAATAAACTTAACCAAAACCAAAAACGAGATTTATGAAAGCATTTTCAATTGCACTCATCCCCATTCTATTTTTCGCTGCTATGTTTCAGCCTAAAGCTACAGAAACAAAAGGCGGTTTTTATTACTACTGCACTTCGCGTGCGAAGATGCCGGAATTAGTGAAAGGAAAAGAAACCGTTCTTTTCTCAGATATCAAACTGGTTGCTGATAAAGCTGAACTCGCTGAAAAAACAGCAGCCTGGACAGAAAAAGTTAGCGGAATGTGTACGAATGATGTGGGCTGCTCTGCGGAAGTACGTTCATACGCAAACATGGAACTTGCCAGAGCTGCGCTTGATGCAGAAAAAGCAAATTACACGGATGCGGCAAAATTTGTTGTACAGAATATCATGACACGATAAGATCTTTCTTTATAAAAAAAAGACCTCTTTATGGGGTCTTTTTTTTTATCAGATCAGTTCTTTTAGTTTCTCTACCAGTTTATCCAGTTCTTCTGTTTTGTTATGCCTGGAAAAAGAAAAGCGCACAGTTACTGTTTCGGGATCTGCATTGAGCGCGCGTATCACATGGCTCCCCATATCGGCCCCGCTGCTGCAGGCGCTTCCACCGGATGCGCAGATATCATTCATATCAAGCGAGAATAATAACAGCTGCGATCGCTCTGTTTTTGGAAATCGAACACTAAGCACAGTATACAGGCTATTCCCTTCAGCATCCCCATTGAATCCAATTCCAGGAATTTCTTCTTTTAATTTATTGACCAGGCTGGTCTTCAGCGATTGAATATAAGCACTATCCTTTTCATGATTGGCCATGGCCAGTTCCAGCGCCCGGGAGAACCCTACAATGCCATAAAGGTTTTCCGTGCCGGCCCTCATATTCCTTTCCTGGCCGCCACCTAATAGCATAGGCTGCACCTTCACTTCATTGCTTACATATAAAATACCAACGCCTTTTGGTCCATGAAATTTATGCCCTGCCGCACTGATGAAATGCACCCCTGAACTTTTCAGGTCTACCGGGTAATGTCCAACGGTCTGCACACAATCTGAATGAAATATCGCGTTGTACTTCTTACATAATGCCCCGGTGGCTTCCATATCCAGCAGGTTGCCGATCTCATTGTTGGCGTGCATCAGGCTGACCAGTGTTTTTTTCCCTGCAGCGGCAAGTTTAGCTTCGAGGTCGGAAAGATCGATGTGGCCGTCAGGTAAAAGACGGACAAAATCAGTGGTCACTTTTCCCTGCTTATGGTAATGTTCTACATTATGCAGCACTGCATGGTGTTCAATGGCCGAACTGATGATATGCTCACAGCCCAGGTCACGTATGGAGGCCATGATGGCTGTATTGTTACTTTCAGTGCCACCACTGGTAAAAAATATCTCGCTGGGATGTACATGCAGTAATCTGGCCACTGTTTTCCTGGCTGTTTCAATAGCCAGCCTGGTTTCCCTTCCATAGGAGTAAATAGAGGAAGGGTTGCCAAACTGCTCAGTCATATAAGGCAGCATGGCATCAAGTACCTCCTTATCTAAAGGAGTAGTGGCAGCATTATCAAGGTATATACGGGGCATAAACGCGGCGCAAAGATAAGAAATGAAGCATTAGCAGAGAATATCCATTGCTGGACTACTCCGAGGAATTAGTGAATTCTTTTATATCCCGCATAAGCTGTACAGCGATATTATTAGCCTTGGTCTCAAAATCGCTTTCGGCATAAATGCGTATGATGGGTTCTGTATTACTGCTGCGAAGGTGTACCCAGTCATTATCAAATTCGATCTTCAGCCCGTCTTCAGTATTCACCGGATTCTTTTTATACTTCTCTTTGATCTTCTGGAAAACTTCGTTGAGATCAGGCTGGCCATTATTGTCCTTAAGTTCGATCTTATTCTTGGAAATGAAATAGTCGGGGTATTGCGTACGCAGCGATTTCATCCCTTTGCCCTGGCGGGCAAGATGGGAAAGAAACAGGGCGATGCCAATAAGGGCATCCCGCCCATAATGGAAATCAGGAACTATGATGCCACCATTTCCCTCTCCTCCTATCACCGCCTCCACCTCTTTCATTTTCTTCACCACGTTCACTTCTCCTACTGCAGAAGGGAAATATTCTCCACCGTGTTTCAGCGTGATCTCCTTCAGCGCTTTGGTGCTGCTCATATTGCTCACGGTATTCCCCTTTCTATGCTGCAGGATATAATCGGCTACGGCCACCAGGGTGTATTCTTCTCCAAAAAGGCTTCCGTCTTCATTCACAAAACAAAGGCGATCCACATCCGGATCAACGGCTATGCCCAGGTCGGCTTTTTGCTTGAGCACTTCACTGCTCAGGCCGGTAAGATGTTCAGGTAAAGGCTCAGGGTTATGCTCAAACCTGCCATTCACTTCTCCATTCAATAGGATCACCTCTTTTAATCCAAGTGCTTCCAGCAACGCCGGAACAAAAATGGCACCGGTAGAATTAATGGCATCCACTACCACTTTAAACCCAGCCTCTTCTATGGCCTGTTTATCCACTAATGGATAAGCGAGTATTGCTTCAATATGTTTAGCCAGGTAACTATCATCTTTGGTCCTGCTGCCCAGTTTATCAACCAGTGCGAACTGGAAATCTTCATTGGAGGCAATATAAAGCAGGGCCTTACCTGTATCGGCAGAAATAAATTCACCTTCGGCATTCAACAATTTAAGCGCGTTCCATTCTTTGGGGTTATGGCTGGCAGTGATGATCACCCCGCCGTCGGCCTGCTCCGCTTTCACGGCCCATTCAACTGTAGGCGTAGTAGCCAATCCAAGGTCGATCACATCCACACCCATGGAGAGCAGTGTCTGGATCACTAATTCCTGCACCATTTCACCGCTGATCCTGCCGTCACGGCCGATCACCAGTTTGCAGGCGCCTTTACCTTTTCCTTCTTTTAAGATAGTTGCAAAAGCCGCTGAAAATCGAACTACATCCAGTGGGGTAAGGTTCTCACCCTGTTTACCTCCTATCGTACCCCTGATTCCTGAAATACTCTTGATCAATGCCACACTAATAAATTGAAATTTTAGAACCGGCGATCTGCCGACTGGCAAAAATACGCTTTAACTTTTACCATTTTTTATTAGTTGCCTAAATTTACCGGATGGCAGAACAGGCTTGGTACAAAGAATGGTTCAATTCCCCGTATTATCACAAACTTTACTTTGAAAGGGATGAAAAGGAGGCGGAGGCGTTTATCAGGAAACTGGTGGAACACCTGCAGCCCGCTGCCTGCAGCCGTATGCTGGATATCGCCTGTGGCCGTGGACGGCATAGCCGCACCTTATCATCCATGGGTTTTGAGGTAACGGGCATAGACCTTTCTGTATCAAGTATTGAGTATGCAAAAAAATTCGAGAATGAAAAACTGGAATTTTTTGTTCACGATATGCGCCTTCCCTTCCGGGCCAACTATTACGATTACGCGTTCAACTTTTTTACCAGCTTTGGCTATTTCCGGACCAGGCGCGAACATGACGATGCCATGCGCACCATTGTGGAAAGTCTGCACCCCCGGGGATGCTTTGTGATCGATTACCTGAATGTGCATTATTCTGAAGCCCACCTGGTTCCCAATGAGATCAAGATCCTTGGCGATACCCGGTATGAGATACATCGCTGGGAAGACGAAGATTATTTTTTTAAACGGATCATCGTTACAGATCCTTCCTTACCCGAACCTTTTGACAATACTGAACAGGTGGCGAAATTCTCATTAGGCGACCTTACCGATATGCTTGCTTTCCAGGGTATGCAGGTAAAAGAAGTGTATGGTGATTATGCATTCTCGCCATTTGATATTAAAAAAACACCCAGGCTTATACTCATTGCTTCACGTGCGGAGATGATGAGCGGAGATAAAGAGAAAAGGATATACAGCGATGGAAGGCCTGCAGATGCACTTACTTAGATTGTTTACAATAAAAAACGATAAGTTTACCCGGTGGCAGGTTACCCAGGAATACACCAGTTGATGATGAGATACAGGTTACCCAAGACCTTGATCTGGGTAGCCAACCTGTTTATTTTATTCCTGCTGATCTTCACCCTTTACCGATTCATTACTTTTTTCGCCTTCAGGAATAAATTTTACCCGGAAGGAATTGATCTCAGCGAGGTGCTGCCCTCTTTCCTGATGGGTATCCGGTATGACCTTCGCTGGATATCATTTGCATTACTTCCCATTGTGCTGGTAAGTATGTTGCCCAGGCTTTCCCCTTTTTATTCGGCAAGAAATAAAAAGATCTGGACCCTTTACCTGGCCATTGTCACTTTCATTGTCTTCTTTTTTTTTGCAGCCGGTTTTGGAAGCCTTTCCTATAATCAAACACCGCTTGATGCCGGAGCCATGAATTTCGTGGAGGATTTCAGTATTTCCCTTCGTATGATGAGCCAGACATATCCGCTATTCTGGATGCTGCTGGGTCTGGTAGCTGCGGTTGTTTTTTTTCGGTGGATGTACCATCGAAGCCATTGGCAGGTGATCAACCGGACGGATGGGAAAGGCATCGTTTACCGAAGGAAACATTTTGTGATAGCCAGCCTGGTCCTGCTGATCTTCATGTGGGGAAATTTCAGCTGGCCGCCATTAGGCAGAAACGACAGTTTCCGTTTTCATAACGCGTTCAAATCTTACCTGGCCATCAATCCACTTCAGAATTTTTTCGCCACACTCCGATTACGGAAACCGGAGGCCAACGAGATCAAAGCCAGAAAGGCATTTCCTATCATGGCTAAATGGATGCCACTGGATGATCCGACCCAATTCAACTACCAGCGGATCATTGCCCCCCGCAGCGGATCCATTGAGACCAGACCAAATATTGTTCTTGTGCAATGCGAATCTTTCAGCATGTATAAAACAAGCATGAGCGGTAACCCGCTGGATGCTACTCCTTACCTCAATAACATATCGAAGCAGGGGATATTTTTTGAAAAATGTTTTACCCCTCATTTCTCTACGGCGCGCGGCATATTTGCTATCCTAACGGGCATACCGGATGCGCAACTTTTTAAATTTTCCAGTCGCAACCCCGAAGCCGTTAACCAGCATACGATTGTCAATTCACTGGAAGACTATAACAAACATTATTTTCTTGGGGGCGATCCTGAATTCGGGAATTTTGAAGGACTCCTGAAAAATATACAGGGATTGCAAATGCATACCAGCGGAAGTTTCAGGGAACCGGAAATAAATGTTTGGGGTATCAGTGATAAGGATCTTTTCCTGGAGGCCAATGCTGTTTTCAGAAAAGAAGCAAAGCCTTTCTTTGCCTATATACAAACCTCGGGCAACCATCGCCCTTACGACAAATCCATTTCGCCCCGGGATACCGACTTCCATAAAATAGTTGTTCCCGATGATCAGTTATTGAAATATGGTTTTGGCAGCCTGGACGAATTCAATGCTTTCCGTTATTTTGATTACTGCATCCAGGAATTCCTCAGCGCTGCGGAAAAAGAACCCTATTTCCAGAATACCATTTTTGTATTTGTAGGCGATCATGGGGTAGCTGGAAATGCCGAAGCCATCTATCCTTCTGTATGGACCAGCGCCCGACTTACGGATGAACATGTGCCACTGCTTTTTTATGCCCCCCAGTTACTAACGCCAGAATGGAGGAAAGAAGTGGTATCCCAGGTGGATGTTCTTCCAACCATTGCCGGATTGATCCATATCGCGTATAAGAATACCAGCCTTGGAAGAGACCTGCTGGACCCCAATAAGAAGAATAATTTTGCTTTTATTACCAATACAGCGGGAGGGATAGGCATGGTAACGGATGATTTTTATTTCACCCGAAATATCAATTTCCCTGACGAAGAACTTTTGCCTTTGCATAACAACCATTTTACGTCCAGTCAAAAAGATTCTGCGAAAACAGCCTTAAGTGCCTTTACCAACGCCTATTTTGAAACAGCCAGGTATTTGATCCTGAATAATAAGAAATAGATTGGAGCTCAGGGATTAGGGATAAGAGATTAGCGCATGCCGGGAGGCGGGAAAATCATTATTTTCGTAAATGCTGCTTTCTATACTTTCTCAACTACAGGAATGGGATCAATGGCTGTTTCGTCAGATCAACAGCGGCTGCAGCAATCCTGTCTTCGATGCGATCATGCCCTTCATGCGGAATTCCGTGAACTGGGCGCCGCTTTATCTTTTTCTCCTGGTATTTGTGATCCTTAATTTTAAGACGCGGGGGATCTGGTGGGCCGTTTTTTTCCTGGCAACCGTTGCCCTCACGGATATGACTGGCACCTATGCGTTCAAGCATGTTTTTCACCGAATACGGCCCTGTAATGACCCGGCATTCAGCGAACATGTAAGGCTGGTGATCAATAAATGTGCAGGAGGGTTTAGTTTTATTTCAAACCATGCCGCCAACCATTTTGCCATGTCGGTATTTTTCATCAGCAGTTTCAGGCATACACTGGGAAAATGGACCTGGCTGGTACTCTCCTGGGCGCCCCTGATCGCTTTTGCCCAGGTCTATATCGGCGTTCATTACCCCCTGGATGTGATCGCTGGCGCGTTGGTGGGTTCTATCTATGGGCTGGCGGCCGGCCTTTACTTCAATAAGCGCTTTGGATTCACTACCTTCGGCGCACAACCAGCTTCTTAGTTCGATGGAGATACTTATTTTGCTCGTCCTCATTTTTGTGAATGGCCTTTTTGTAATGTCGGAGATCGCTTTAGTATCTGCCCGTAAATCAAGATTGGAGCACCTGGCAGATAAGGGTGACCATAAGGCCCTGAGAGCATTAAAACTTTCAAATAGTCCGGAGAAATTCCTTTCAGCCGCCCAGATCGGCATTACCCTGATCGCGATCTTTACCGGGGTCTATTCCGGTGAAAAATTCAGTGAGAACCTTTCACCTTACCTGGAGAAGATCCCTTTCCTAAAAGAATACGCAAAAGGCCTTTCTACCACGCTGATCGTGATGCTGGTCACCTTTCTTTCTATCATTTTCGGGGAACTGATCCCAAAACAACTGGGCCTGCTCAGGGCTGAACGCATTGCCAGGATCGTAGCGGCACCCATGAATACCTTCGCTTCAATCACCCATCCTATCGTTTGGCTGCTGAATAAGATCAGCGTATTGTTCTTTCGGATCTTCAATATCAGGAAGTCAAAAGACGATGCTATTACGGAAGAAGAGATCAAGACCCTGATCGTGGAAGGAACGGAGGCGGGAACCATTGAGGAAGCGGAGCAGGAGATCATTGAACGTGTGTTTCATTTGGGCGACAGAAGCATCACCTCCTTAATGACGCACCGCAGCGATATCATCTGGTTCAACCTGGATGACAATGAAGAAAAGATAAAAGTGAAGATCCTCCAGGAACCCCATTCGGCTTATCCAATCTGCGATGGATCAATTGACAATATCAAGGGAATCGTTTCCATAAAAGATCTCTATATCAGTCCGGATAATACCCTGTTCCGGGATATCATGGTGCCGGCCCTTTTCATTCCTGAAAACAATAGTCCTTACCAGGTAATGGAGAAATTCAAGCAGTCGAAGATCCACTCTGCTTTTTTAGTGGATGAATATGGAAGTATCCTTGGTCTTTTAACCCTGAATGATATCCTGGAAGCCATTGTAGGTGATATCCCTCAAACCGATGTGCCGGAATATGAGATCAGGAAAAGGGATGATGGGACCTACCTGGTTGACGGCCAGATACCTTTTTATAATTTCCTGGTGACCTTTGAAAAAGCTGATTGGATGAATGAAGAGGAACATGATTTTGATACCCTGGCCGGTTTTGTGCTGCACGAATTGGAAAGGATACCTTCCACCGGCGATAAAATAGAATGGAAAGGCTTTAAAATAGAGGTGGTGGATATGGATGGTCATCGGATAGATAAACTGCTGGTGAGCTTAAGCGATCAGCTCAAAGAAGATATCGAAGATTAATTCTAACCAAAATAAGATCAGAAGGCCACCGAAGCCTGTTTATCCGGGAAGGTCAGTTTGGTACTTTGCCTTTTACCCGCAACGATCACATGCATGATATTCACCTGGTCATCGAACATATCATACATCAGGTTATTATAGATATCCACTTTTGATACCGCATTCACGTTATCCACTTCCACATAAGCATAGGAAGCTTCTTTGTCGGTCTCAAAACCTATATATACCAGGGATCCGGATTTTCCATTCACATTCAGGGCAAAATGGCTGAAAACATATTTTTTTACCAGGCTATCCATGGCTGCTTTATTCGGCGGATTGATCAGGTCAACCTTGGTATTGTAATTTTTTGCCAGTACCTTCTCGAAATCGTCTGTAAAGATCTTACAGCTTATTTCCAGGGTTTTATCCTGTGCGTTATGGTTCATCTCGACCACAGACATATGGAAAGGATGGGCCCAGGAGATAAAAAAAGCTCCCGCCAGCAAAAGGATTGACCATTTAAAGAATCTTCCAGCCATTGAAGGAATATTTGATGACAATTGCAAAAGTCTGGATATTTTTCCATCCCCGAACCGTTGAATGACGGACGGCAGATTTAACCCATAAGATGCAAGACTTTAAATTTTATTTCGACCTGGGCTGGCACCATATCATAAGCAAGGACGCCCTTGACCACCAGTTATTCATCGCGGCCTTAGTGGCCATCTATGCTTTCAAAGAATGGAAACAGGTGCTTATCCTGGTCACTGCCTTTACCATAGGCCATTCACTGACCCTGGCCCTCAGCGTACTTGATATCATTCGGGTATCTTCTTCCTGGGTAGAATTCCTGATTCCCTGCACCATCGTATTTACTGCCTTAACCAATTTACTTGACCGTGGCAAGAGTGCGGTGAAGCTGAATTATTTCCTGGCCCTGGGTTTTGGACTGATCCATGGAATGGGTTTCGCCAATACCCTTCGATTCATTCTGGCAAAAGACCAGAGCCTGGCAGTTGGCTTATTCGGGTTCAATGTTGGATTGGAAGCTGGCCAGATAGCACTGGTTATGCTTTTACTTATTATCGCCCAGATCGCCTTTAGCCTTCTTAAAGTGAACAGGCGCGATTGGGTTTTATTCATTTCCGCTTCTGTATTCAGCCTGGCGCTGAAGATGGCCCTTGACCGTGTACCTTTTTAATCATTAAAATACAGACATGAAAAGATCCCTGATCGTTGTGCTCGTATTAAGCCTCTCCCTTCTGGCAAAGGCGCAGATACAGAACAACAGTAACTCCAACCATGGCAACAAATTTGAGCAGTTGGGCACCATTCTTCCAACGCCCAATGAACAAAGAACCGCCAGTGGTGCCCCGGGCGCTAAATATTGGCAGCAGCGGGTGGATTATGATATCAAATGCGACCTGGATGAGGCGAACAATAAACTCACCGGCACCGAGACCATTACCTATTTCAACAATTCACCGGATGTACTTACCTATTTCTGGATGCAGCTGGATGAGAACCAGCATAGTTCGGTGAACAATTCAAACTATCAGAATGGGAGTAGTTTGCCCACCATGACCACAGACAAAGTGCTGGATCGTTTTGATGAAAGCAAATCTGACAATGGCTATGGTGTGAACATCGTGAAACTTACAGATGCACTGGGCAAGCCCCTGGCTCATACCATCAATAAGACCATGATGAAAATCGAACTGCCACAACCTTTGAAACCTGGTCAGAAATTCGTTTTCAATTGTGAGTGGAATTATAAAATAGTTGATCGCGGGAATTTCATTCGATTTGGTGGAGCACGCGGAGGTTATGAGCATTTTGCAGATGATGATAATAACAATTATACCATGACACAGTGGTATCCACGCCTTTGCCGTTATAGCGATGACCAGGGATGGCAGAACCACCAGTTCACCGGTACTGGTGAATTCACTTTGTGTTTTGGAAATTTTAAGGTGGCTATGACTGTTCCCGCCGACCATATTGTGGGAGGTACGGGTCAATGCCAGAACTATCCGCAAACGTTAACACCTGTACAACTTGCACGCTGGCAGAAAGCGCAAACCGCTACAGAGCCATTGCAGATCGTTACATTGGATGAAGCACTGGCTGCTTCCAAAACAAAAAGCAAGGCGAAAAAAACCTGGATCTTTAAAGCAGATAATGTGCGTGACTTCGCATGGACCTCATCCCGCCGGTTTGTTTGGGATGCCATGGCAGCAGAGGTGGAAGGGAGAAAAGCAATGGCCATGAGCTATTATGCAAAAGAAGCCTACCCTATTTACAGCAAGATCTCCACCAAGGCTGTAGCACATACCATCAAGACCTATTCTAAATTTTCTATCCCATATCCTTACCCTGTTGCCATTAGTGTAGAAGGTAACCAGGGTATGGAATATCCTATGATCTCTTTCAATCCTGGCAGAGCGGAAAAAGATGGTTCATATACGGAAGGTGCAAAAAATTCAGCGGTCCTTGTGATCATTCATGAAGTCGGGCATACTTTCTTTCCCATGATCATCAACAGCGATGAGCGTCAATGGACCTGGATGGATGAAGGATTGAATTCATATATGCAGTACCTGACACAGGAGCTCTGGGATAATAAATATCCATCAAATGGTGGTCCCGCCTGGACCATAACCAATTATATGAAGCTTCCAAAGAATCAACTGGAACCTATCATGACCAATTCGGAGAACATCAACAATTTTGGCGCAAATGCCTATTCCAAAGTGGCCACTGGTTTAAATATACTTCGTGAAACAATTGTGGGCCGTGAACTTTTTGATAATGCATTCCGTGAATATGCTAAAAGATGGGCTTTCAAATCACCCACGCCAGCAGACCTTTTCCGCACGCTGGAAGATGCCACTGGTGAGGACCTTGATTGGTTCTGGAGAGGCTGGTTCTATGGAACAGATGCCTGCGATATTTCCATTGATTCAGTGAAACATTCAGTACCTGATGTAACGGCCATTCCTCCTCAAACAAAGGATACAGTGGTAATGCGCGCCTTGCCAAAACCTGCAGTGAACCCATTTGAAGATATTTCCAAGATCAGGAATAAGGAAGACAAAACCATAAATTTCGCAACAGATAAGGATACCAGCCTCCGTGATTTCTATTGGAAATACGACCGCCAGATAGAGAAATATGACAGCACAAAATATCCTGTGACAGTAAAAGCGCAGCTGGAACAACTGGATGAGGAAGGCCGTAATAAATATGCGAACAAGCATCTTTATGAGATCAGTTTCAGCAATAAAGGCGGCCTGGTGATGCCGATCATCCTGGAGTGGACCTACAAGGATGGCAGCAAAGAGATCGAAAGGATCCCTGCCCAGGTTTGGAGGAAAAATGAGGCAAGCGTTGTGAAGACCTTCCTGAAAGACAAAGAGGTGGCTTCTATTAAACTGGATCCTTACAAGGAAACAGCCGATATAGATGAATCTAACAACAGTTATGGTGAACCAAAAGAAGCCAGCAAATTCAAACTCTTTAAGCAAAAGCAGAATGTGACACCGGCTCCGGGCATCAACCCCATGCAAAAAGCCAGTGAGAAGAAAGGATTCTGATCTTACCTCTTATACTTTTAAATGGCCGCCGGGAGTTCCCGGCGGCCATTTGTGTTTTTAGCCTGTTAACCACAAAACCAGCCCAAGGGTCTATTCATAAAAAACAGTAGATTTGGCAACTCTAAAATTTCAAGCAATGAAACGATCCCTTTTTCTTCTTTCGATCTTGGGTTCCCTGTTCGCTTCAGCCCAGAATTCCCAGAATAACCCGGGAAGCAATCACGGAAACAAGTTTGAACAAATGGGCGGCATACTGCCAACGCCTAATGAATATCGTATGGCCAGCGGAGCGCCGGGTCCTAAATACTGGCAACAGCGCTGCGATTATGATATTAAATGTGAGCTCGATGAAAAGAATACAAAACTGAACGGTAGCGAGACCGTAACTTATTTTAATAATTCCCCTTCTGAATTGGTTTATCTCTGGCTTCAGCTGGATGAGAACCAGCATAACAGCCTGAAGAATGCGAATTACCAGACCAGTAACCAGATGAGCCGTACCATGACCCCTCAAACCATCGACCGTTCCCAGGAGAACAAGGAGGATAATGGGTATGGTTTCAATATTCTGAAACTAACCGATGCTTTAGGCAAGCCCCTGAATTATACGGTGAATAAGACCATGATGCGGGTTGAACTTCCTGCGCCATTAAAACCAGGCCAGCGTTTTATTTTTAAACTGGATTGGAATTATAAGATCTCTGACCGAAACGTAAGAGGCGGAAGAGGCGGATATGAATATTTCCCTGAGGATGGTAATATGGAATTTACCATGACCCAATGGTATCCCCGTCTTTGTGTATACAGTGATTTCCAGGGATGGCAGAATCACCAGTTCACCGGTCGCGGAGAATTTGCCCTGACCTTTGGAAATTTCAAAGTGCAAATGACCGTACCCGCCGACCATGTGATCGGCGCTACCGGCGAATGCCAGAATTACCAGCAGGTACTTTCCCCTTCACAATTTGCCAGGTACCAGAAGGCTAAAGCAGGTAAGGAAGAAGTAACAGAAGTGGTTACACTGGATGAAGCCAAAGCTGCTGAAAAACAAAAAAGCGATAAGAAAAAGACCTGGATCTATAAAGCAGATAATGTGCGCGACTTCGCCTGGGGTTCTTCCCGCAAATTCGTGATGGATGCCATGCCGGTAACGGTGGAAGGCAAGAAGATCATGTGCATGAGTTATTATTCCAAAGAAGCTTATGGGCTTTATCGCAAATACTCCACCAAGGCAGTAGCGCATACCATCAAGACCTATTCTAAATTCACCATCCCCTACCCTTACCCAGTAGCGCAGAGTGTGGAAGCCAGCAATGGCATGGAATACCCGATGATCTGTTTCAATTTTGGAAGAACAGAAAAAGACGGTACTTACAGCGAAAGCACAAAGAACGGAATGCTGGGTGTGGTGATCCATGAAGTGGGACATAATTTCTTCCCCATGATCATCAACAGTGATGAACGCCAGTGGAGCTGGATGGATGAAGGACTGAACACATTTGTGGAATACCTCACTGAAGAACTCTGGGATAATAAATTCCCAAGCCGTCGCGGACCAGCAGGAACGATCGTGGATTACATGAAACTTCCAAAGGACCAGCTGGAGCCTATTATGACCAACTCGGAGAACATCAATAATTTCGGCGCCAATGCCTATTCAAAACCAGCCACTGGTCTGAACATACTTCGCGAGACCATCCTGGGCCGAGATCTTTTTGACTACGCATTTCGGGAATACGCCAGGAGATGGGCCTTTAAACATCCTGAACCAGCCGACCTGTTCCGCACCCTGGAAGATGCTTCCGGTGAGGACCTGGATTGGTTCTGGAGAGGATGGTTTTACAGCACAGAGGCCTGCGATATTTCCATCGATACGGTGAAATTCGCTAAGGCGGATGTGAATACCATTGGAAACGAGACCAAGGAAACTACAGTTAAGCGTGCCGCTGATAAACCATCGATCCCACTATTTGATGATGTTTCCAAGATCCGTAACCGCGAGGATAAGGCGATCAATTTCCAGACCGATGCAGATACCAGCCTTCGCGATTTCTATTGGAAATACGACCGCGGCCTGGTACCTGTCGATACCAGCCGTTTAGAGATCACCATTCCCGGCAGCAAACCAGAGCCGCTGTCAGATGAAGAAAAACAGAAGTATGCCAATAAGAACATGTATGAACTCACCTTCAGTAATAAAGGTGGTTTGGTAATGCCGATCATCATTGAATGGACCTATAAAGATGGCACCAAAGAGATCGATCGTATTCCTGTACAGGTGTGGAGGCAAAATGAGAATAAGGTAGTGAAGACCTTTATAAAGGATAAGGAAGTTGCCTCCATAAAGCTTGACCCATTGAGGGAAACAGCTGATATCAATGAAGCCAACAATAGCTGGAATACTATTCCGGAGCCTTCCAAATTCTCTGTTTTCAAAGCAGGCCAGGGTGGTCGTGGTCCACGTGGCGGCGGAGGACAAACAGGCAACCCGATGCAGAGAGCACAGGATAAGGAGAAAAAAGCATTCTGATCCAACGAAAAATAAAAAAGCCGCCTTCGGGCGGCTTTTTATTGGACGGCTCTTTTGAAACAACCATTTACTTGTTAAGTTTGTCTTCCATTAGATGCACATGAAAAAAACAATTCTGGCCATTCTGATACTGCTGGTTACTTTCCATGCAAAAGCATCCTCTGTTGATACAGTGGATATCTATTCAAACGCCATGCACAGGGCTTTCAAATGTGTAGTGATAAAACCCGAAAGCTATAATAAAACGGATTTAAGTTTCCCTTCCGTCTATATACTTCATGGATATGGAGGCTGGTATTCCAACTGGATCATACGCGTTCCCCAATTGAACGAATATGCCGATAAATACAACATGATACTTGTATGCCCTGAAGGTGGAAATGCCAGCTGGTATTTTGATAGCCCGGTAGACAGCAACAGTAAATTTGAGACCTATATTTCCACTGAAGTGCCCGATTATATTGATGACCACTATCGCACCATTCGCAACCGGAAATCAAGAGCCATTACCGGACTTAGTATGGGCGGTCATGGGGCCCTGTTCATCGCTTTCCGGCATGCGGATCAATTCAGCGCCTGCAGCAGTATCAGCGGGGGCGTTGATCTCAAAAACTCAAAAGCGAAATTTGAAATACAAAAAGTACTGGGAGATTCTGCCAGGTACCCGAGGAACTGGATCGATTACTCCGTAACAACAGTGGTGGAAAAAAAGCCTTCCGATACCCTGGCTATCATGATCGATTGCGGGGTAAATGATTTTTTCCTTCCAGAGAACAGGGAATTACATCTGGCATTACTTAGATTGAAATATCCGCATGATTATGTGGAAAGACCCGGCCAGCATGACTGGGCCTATTGGAGGGGTAATATAGAGTACCAGTTATTATTCTTTCAACGCCATCTAATAATTAGTAATTAATATTTATTGAATTCTAAAACCCCGTTTCTCCATCTCTTGCCTTGATCTTCTTCTTCCCTGAATTCTTTTTCTCAAAATCAAGGACCTCTTTAGGTTTTGTGGTGGTCTTCTTTGTGGTATCCGTTCTGGACCTTCCATCACTGATGCTGATAGGACGTATATCATCGCTGGATACAAGGCCATCATCCGTTTGAAGCTTGTTCATGATATAATTTTCCGTAGCCTCTATTCTTCCCTGAATAGGGTCATAATAGGTCCATTTGCCATGCTTAACGGCCACCCCATCATTCTTAATGGTAGCATAGCCGATCACTTTAGATGGATCTTTCACATCATAGATGGCTACCGTATCAAAGGCCACGGAGGGATCAATAGCCCTCCAGCTTTCTTCTCTCATTAACCCTCCGCCATAGGTGAAATAAAACTGGCGGCCATTCAATTTTCCCCAGCGATAGTTTTCTTCTGCGATCTTAACTCCTTCAAGCGAATATTTTTTCCAGGTGCCTTCTTTCTGGTCATTTTCAAAATACCCTTCTTCTTCATACCCCCTCTCCCCTCTCAGGTCATCTACATGCAGAGACCAGGGCCCCTGCTTCAGGCCCTTCTTATCCACCCGGTTAAGGGTATCTCCTTTTGGGCTCAGGATATAGGATTTCCATTGTGCCTTACCACTTATGGAAATAAAGATTAACAGCAGAAAAAATAACCGCATAGTTTAGTAAGTTTGACTACCTGCCTTTGGGCAGAAAGTTCAGCACCACAAATTACTAACGAAAATTAACTGCATTTATGTTCCGGCTGTTAAAAATCGCATCTGCCCCCAAAAAAACCCTTTTATGGGCTTTTTCTACGATCTGTTTGTCCCTTTTATCCATCCTGGCAGATGCCCAGGTTAGTCCTACCCCCGCCGAACTCAGATTGAAGAATACAGAGATCCGCCAGCAACTGGAGCAGCGCTCGGTCGTAAACGGCGTAAAATTCAGGAATATTGGTCCGGAGATCATGAGCGGCCGCGTAGTGGACCTGGATGTCAATCCTGCTGATCCAACTGAATTCTATGTGGCCTATGCAACAGGAGGATTATGGCATACCAATAATAACGGCCAGAGTTTTACTCCGGTAATGGATAGCCTGGATATGCTTTTTATTGGCGATATCGCAGTAAAATGGACCAATAAGGGCAATACCATCTGGGTAGGTACCGGCGAGGTGAACAGCAGCCGCAGTTCTTATGCAGGGGTGGGCGTATACAAAACAGATAATGGAGGAAAGACCTGGGAATACCTTGGGCTTCCGGAATCCCACCATATTGGTAAGATCCAGTTGCACCCTACCGATCCGAACACGGCCTGGGTAGCGGTGCTGGGGCATTTATATTCAGCCAATAAAGAACGAGGAATTTACAAAACCACTGATGGAGGAAAGACCTGGAAACAAACACTTTTTGTGGATGAGAATACCGGAGGCGTAGACATGGACATCAATCCATCCAATCCCAATGAACTCTACGCGGCCATGTGGTACCGTGTTCGTCGCGCCTGGAAATTTGAAGAAAGCGGAAAGACCGGTGGCATATTTAAAAGTACCGATGGCGGGGAAACCTGGAAACTGGTTTCTGGCCCTAATTCAGGATTTATGTCCGGAGATAAGGTCGGAAGGATCGGCATCGCTGTTTACCCAAAGAACCCGAATATTGTATATGCCATCGTAGATAATAATACGATCAAACCAGACACAACGAAAAAACCTGACAGCCTTTATAAAAAAGAAGATTTTAAGAACATAACCGCCGAACAATTCTCCCAGCTTAAAACAAACCTGATCGATACCTTCTTAAAAAAGAATTTCTTCCCGCGTAAGTACAACGGAAAAATGCTTAAGGATATGGTGGCAGAAGGAAAGTTACCTGCTACTGCTTTATTTGATTACCTGGATAATGATGATGGATTTCAAAATGCAGGTATTGCAGGTGCTGAGATCTACAGAAGTGATGATGGGGGTGCAACCTGGAAGAAAGCCAATACAAAACCACTCACGCTGTACAGCACCTACGGCTATTATTTCGGAAGGATCTTTGTTTCCGGCGCCAATGAAAATAAGCTGGTGATCGTGGGTGTGCCGGTAATGCTATCTACAGATGGAGGAAGAACATTTAAGAATATTGATGGCCCCAATACGCATAGCGACCACCATGTTGTTTGGATAGATCCTAATCGCGACAGCCATATGGTATTGGGAAATGATGGTGGCTGCAATATCACCTATGATGATGGCGCGCATTGGTTCTTTGCAAACACTCCTCCTGTAGGGCAATATTATTCCGTTACCACAGATGATGATAAGCCTTATAATGTGTATGGTGGGTTGCAGGACAATAACGTGTGGTATGGACCTTCTAATTATACAGCCAGCAGCCGTTGGCAGTCCTCCGGCGACTATCCCTACAAATCACTGGTAGGTGGAGATGGTATGCAGGTACAGGTAGATACCAGGGATAATACTACCACCTATGCAGGTTCACAATTTGGCGCTTATGCAAGACTGAACCGCAAGACCAGGGGAGATCGCCGATCAGTTCGCCCTTCCCATGAATTGGGTGAAAAGCCTTTACGGTTTAACTGGCAGACACCAATCCTGCTTAGCAAACACAACCAGGATATTTTTTATATCGCGGCCAATCGTTTATACCGTTCTCTTAACCGGGGCGATAGCCTGGTGGTTGTTAGCGGTGACCTTACCAATGGAAGGGTTCCGGGTAATGTTCCTTATGGTACGATCACTTCCATCAGCGAATCTCCTTTGCATTTTGGAATGATCTATGCGGGCACCGATGATGGTAATATCCAGCTTTCAAGAGATAATGGCTATACCTGGGAAAAATTAAATGCCTCAGCGCCTGCCGCAGCACCTAAGAAAGGAAAAGCTGTTGTTGCCGATACTAAACTTCAAACTAACGGACTCTGGGTTTCACGCGTGATCGCTTCCCAGCATAAAGAAGGAAGAGTATATGTTACACTGAATGGTTATCGCATGGATAATTTTGGCGCCTTTCTCTATATGAGCGATGATTTTGGAAAGACATGGAAACAATTAGGTAAGGACCTGCCTGCCGAGCCGCTGAATGTGGTGCGTGAAGATCCCAAATCTGACAGCATCATTTATGTAGGATCCGATGGAGGCTTATATCTGAGCTTTGACCAGGGAAATAATTTCATGATCTGGAACGGGGGCATGCCGAAATCAGTACCTGTTCATGATATCGCCATTCAGACCAGGGAAAATGAGATCATACTTGGAACACATGGCCGCAGCTTATATGTTTCCAAACTTGATGATATCCAGCAACAGCGAAAAGATCCGAACTGGATCAAGTCACGCATGGAGAAGCAAAAAAGGAATATCGCCCCGAATAGTAATGTGGATGATGATGACGCGAACCCGGGACATGGGGAATAGTTAGGAGTTAGCAGCTAGCAGTTAGCAGTTAGTAGCTAGTATCTAGTAGCTAGAATCTAGTTCAAAATTTCTTAAACCTCTCCCAGCATGTTTTCTCCAGTGCCTCACGATCTTCGGGGTGGGAAATATTGATCAGGGCATGCGCGCGCTGGCGCAGGTTCTTTCCAAACAGGTAAGCAGTTCCAAATTCGGTAACTACATAATGCACATGTCCCCTGGTAGTAACCACCCCTGCTCCAGGATTAATAAATGGCACGATCCGGCTGATGCCTTTGGCAGTGCGGCTGGTAAGTGCTATGATGGGCTTACCACCTTCGCTAAGCGCGGCGCCACGCATAAAATCCATCTGACCTCCAATACCTGAATACTGCAGTGTACCAATGGAATCTGCGCAGACCTGTCCCGTAATATCAACCTGAATGGCGGAATTGATCGCCACCACTTTTGGATTTCGACGGATCACATGCGGGTCATTTACATAATCTATATCCAGGAAAGCGAAAGAAGGATTATCATTCACATAATCATAAAGTGCTTTGGTGCCTACTGCAAAACCCGTAACGGTCTTATTGGGGTGGATCTTTTTTCTTTTATTATTGATCACATCAGTGTTGATGAGTGAGATCACCCCATCGCTGAGCATTTCTGTATGTACGCCAAGGTCTTTATGGTTACCCAGCGCTTTTAATACCGCGTCAGGGATGGTGCCGATACCCATCTGAAGTGTACTGCCATCCTCTATCATTTCCGCAATACGGCGGCCGATGGTGAGTTCATCGGGACCGGTCTTTCTGCCATAATCAACCTCAGGCAGAGCTTCTTCATGGAACACCATGCAATCAAAACGTTCCAGGTGCACCATGCTGTCTCCATGCGTGCGTGGCACCTGGGGATTGACCAGGGCGATGATATGTTTGGCCGTATTTACAGCGCTGCGCGCAATATCTACAGATACCCCCAGCGAACAATAGCCATGATTGTCAGGAGGCGAAACCTGTACAATGGCCACATCGATGGGCATATTGCGACGGAACAGATCGGGAATATCACTGAGGAATACAGGAATGAAATCCGCCCTTCCTTCATTGATCGCCTGTCTCACCGAATCGGAAACAAACATGCAATTAATATGAAAGGAATTCTCATACTGGGGTTTATCCAGTTCTATATCTCCCATTACCGTGATGAAAGTCAGCTCCACATCATGAAGGCTGGGAGCCATTTTCGCCATTTCGCGTAAAAGATATAGTGGGGTTTGCGCGCTGCCTTGTATAAATACACGGTCGCCGCTTTTCAGAACCGCCAGGGCTTCTGCTGCTGTTTTATATTCAAAGGGCCAAGTCATGCAGCAAAACTACCCATTATGGCGTTCCCGCCATTTGAGTTCTGTTCAGGGAGGCAACTGAGAAAAATCAGGTGTTTAACTGCGGAGGAACCATTCAAGTGCCAGTTCATAACCCCGCAGGCCCAGGCCGATGATGGATCCCCTGCAACGGGCGCTCACGTGCGATATTTTCCTGAACTCCTCGCGGGCATTTACATTGGAGATATGCACTTCTATTACAGGTGAAGTTATAGCCGCTATGGCGTCGCCAAGGGCCACAGAGGTATGTGTGTAACCACCGGGGTTTAAAATAATGCCGCTGAAATCAAATCCGAATTGCTGGATCGCATTGATCAGTTCACCTTCCACATTACTCTGGTAAAATTCGATGGTAACACCAGGATAGCGCGAGCGCAGCTGCGTAAGATATTCATCAAATGAAATACCACCGTAAATATCGGTTTCCCTTTTCCCGATCAGGTTCAGATTGGGGCCATTTATGATCGCGATCTTCATACCTCTAATTTGCTCATGAAGATAAGGAAACTAAAAACTTTAATATACGGCCACTACAGGTACGGTACGAACCAGCTGGTCGCCATGATAGAATTTTATCTGCTTTAACAGGCTGTCGCGTCCCAGTTCCAGCATTTCCAGCGGACTGCCTTCTTCCAGAGGCAGTTTCAACCTTTTTGTAGTGAAGTATACATGGATGGTACCAGGTGTAGTGTTAATACGGCCGATGTTCACTTTATAGGTACCGAAATTGGTTTCCAGTTTCAGGGCCACCACTATATGGTCTTCGAAATTCAATTCATCGGCACAGCTATCCGCAATGAAGTTCTCTTCAAGGGAAGTCTTATTGGTGATCACCCAGATATTATAATCTGCATGACTAACGGTCCGGGAACGCATCCGGTAACAGGAAAGTTCAGACCCTTCTGCAAGGGAAGGCTTTACAGGCTCATTAAGTACCAGTGAACTTACCAAGGGGATAAACAGGAGAAAACTATACAGGTGTCGCATAACAGTGATTTTCTGCTGCTAAATTCCTTCGGTTTTGCTTCTCCGGCAAGCCGTGAATGTATCAATTGTTGTTTTCGCGTACCAGGTTGAGGAAATCATCGAAAAGATAACGGCTGTCATGGGGCCCAGGGGTAGCTTCCGGGTGATATTGCACAGAGAAAGCCGGCTTTCCTTTTACCCTGATACCTTCAATGGACTGGTCATTCAGGTTAAGATGGGTGATCTCGATATGATCTGCTTTTCTCACTGCTTCCGGGTCAACGCCAAAACCATGGTTTTGGGTGGTGATCTCAGAACGGCCTGTCAGCAGGTTTTTCACCGGGTGGTTAAGGCCGCGGTGACCATGATGCATTTTAAATGTTGGAATATCATTGGCCAGGGCCAGGAGCTGGTGGCCAAGGCAAATACCGAACAATGGTTTATTTTCTTTGAGGATCTCTTTGATCGTAGAGATGGCATAATCCATCGGAGCCGGGTCACCAGGGCCATTAGAGATAAAATATCCCTGTGGTTCAAATTTCTTTATCTCAGCAAGACTGGTCTTTGCAGGGAAGACCTTTACAAAAGCGCCACGATCCACCATGCACTTCAAAATATTTCTCTTTACCCCGTAATCAAGAACTGCGATGCGAACATCTGAATCCTTATTACCCATTTCATAGGTACTGGTGGTGCTTACTTTTGAAGCCAGTTCCAGACCATTCATATCGGGCACAGCGGCCAGCTGCTTTTTCAGTTCTTCAATATCGGTAGTAGCTGAAGAGATGATGCAGTTCATGGCGCCGCTGGTGCGTATATGCGCTACCAGGGCCCTTGTGTCCACTCCTTCTATCGACACTACCTTATGCGCTTGGAGGTATTCATTCAGCGAGCCTTTGGCCATTTTTCGGCTATACAGGTCCTCCAGGTTTCTTCCTATCAGTCCGGATATTTTCACACTATCAGATTCCACATCCGCATCCATTACCCCATAGTTTCCAATATGCGCGCTGTTCATGATCAGTATCTGCCCGAAATAACTGGGATCGGTAAATACTTCCTGGTAGCCGGTCATCCCGGTATTAAAACAGATCTCGCCTGTAGTGGTGCCTATGGCGCCAAAAGCAAAACCATGGGCAACAGTACCATCGGCCAGGAGAAGAACAGCGGGAGTTGTTTGATTATTCATGCTTGAAGAATTGGGCAAATTTAGGGAATAAATGAGTTGAGAGTTGAGAGTTTAGGGTTTAGAATTGTCAGGTGGCTCTTCAATCTTTTTGATCTGGTACTTTATTTTATATCGATGCATTACCCTAAACCCTCAACGCTGAACACTCAACCACAAAAAAGCCCCGGTTACCCAGGGCTTATATAAATCATAAAAGATCTCATTATTCTGCTGCTTCAGCGGCTGGTGCATCACCAGTGGCCTCTGCTTTTTTCTTAGCGGCACCTGAACGGCGGGTCTTTTTAGCAGGTGTTTTAGCTTCTGCTGCTCCCTTCCCATAGATCTCGTTGAAATCAACCAGTTCGATCATTGCTTTTTCAGCATTATCACCGGGACGTGCGCCCAGTTTAATGATACGGGTATAACCACCGGGGCGGCCTGCGATCTTCTCGGCAACCGTGCTGAACAATTCAGTAACGGCTTCCTTATCCTGCAGGTAGCTGAATACGATACGACGCTGGTGCGTGGTATTCGTTTTTCCTTTAGTGATCAGGGGTTCCACATATACGCGCAGGGCTTTCGCTTTTGCTAAAGTGGTTACGATACGCTTATGCTGGATAAGCTGGGTAGCCAGGTTCATCATCAAAGCATCTCTGTGTGCTTTGGTGCGGCTAAGATTTTTAATTTTGTCTCCGTGACGCATGACTTTAAAATTTACCGGTTGTACCGTGTCAGGAATTACAACCTACATTTAAAAATAAGTCCCGCGCACAAGTGCGCAGGACAATTGATCAGATCTCATTTACATCGATACCCAGTTTCTGGAGGTCCATACCAAAATGGAGTCCTCTTTCAGTAAGTACCTGCTCGATCTCAGCCAGCGATTTCTGGCCGAAGTTGCGGAACTTCATCAGGTCTTCCTGCTCGTATTGAACCAGCTCACTGAGTGAGTTGATCTTAGCGGCTTTCAGGCAGTTGAAGGCGCGTACAGAAAGATCCAGGTCTTCAAGCGGGGTCTTCAACACCTTACGGAGTTGGAGGGTCTGCTCATCTACCAGGTCTTCTTTCTTTTCTTCTTTATTATCGAATGTGATGTTTTCGTCGGTGATGATCATCAGGTGCTGGATCAGGATACGTGAAGCCTGCTTCACCGCTTCTTCCGGATGAATGGTACCATCTGTAGAAACTTCCATGATCAGCTTTTCGAAGTCAGTACGCTGTTCAACCCTCGTATTCTCGATCGTATATTTTACGTTCTTGATCGGAGTGTAGATGGCATCGATAGGAATATAACCTAATGGAGCATCTTTTGGCTTGTTGTCTTCAGCAGGAACATAACCGCGGCCCTTGCCAATGGTCAGTTCAATATCAATTCGTGCAGAAGAATCCAGTGTGCAGATATGAAGGTCCGGGTTCATTATCTGGAAAGAGTGTGTGCTCTCGCCGATCATTCCCGCATTGAATTCTGTCTTATTACGAATAGACAGCATGATCTTTTCGTTGGCCACTTCCTGATCAACGATCTTTTTGAAACGAACCTGCTTCAGGTTCAGGAATATTTCAACCACATCTTCGCTAACGCCTCTAATGGTGGCAAACTCATGGTCCACCCCTTCAATCTTAACGCCAACGATCGCATATCCTTCCAGCGAACTCAGCAATACGCGGCGAAGCGCATTACCAATGGTTACACCATAACCTGGCTCCAACGGACGAAACTCAAACTGAGCTTCGAAATCAGTTGCTTTCTGCAAAATGATCTTGTCGGGTTTCTGGAAATTTAAAATGGCCATATTTCGTATTTAATGTTTGTAGATGCTTTTTAGCTCGAGCATTTAGCGGCTAGCAGCTAGCGGCTAGAGGCTGGTTGCTTACTTAGAGTATAATTCCACGATCAGTTGCTCCTTGATGTTCTCCGGAACACTTTCCCTTTCAGGATAAGTGATGAAAGTACCCTTCATTTCTGTTTCACTCCAGTCGATCCATGAGAATTTAGGGTTCTTTGGCCTGAATACACTTGTAATAGAGCTTCTTTCGCGGCTGCCTTCACGGATGGTGATCACATCACCTGCCTTCATCTGGAAGGAAGGAACGTTTACCACTTCACCGTTCACCTCAATGTGCTTATGACTTACGAGCTGACGGGCTGCAGGGCGGCTTGGCGCGATACCCATACGGAACACCGTATTGTCCAAACGTGCTTCAAGCAGTTTGATGAGGTTCTCACCAGTTACCCCTTTCAAACGGGCAGCTTCTTCAAAAGTTTTGCGGAATTGTTTCTCCAAAACACCATAGGTGTATTTGGCCTTTTGCTTTTCCCTTAACTGCAGTGCATATTCGCCCAGGGTCTTACGCCTGCGCTTATCGCCGTGCATACCGGGAGGGTTGGAATTTTTCGTCAACCACTTACCGTTGCCCAAAATGGGCTCCCCGAAAATACGGGAGATCTTGGTCTTTGGACCAGTGTACCTTGCCATAGTTGTTATTCATTTCCGCTTTTTATAAACCGGTGAACTGATCGTTGAAAGCGGTAAAAATTAATCAGTCACCTTTTGGTTAAATGAAATTCGCTTGGCTATATGTGTTTAGCTTCTAGCTGCTAGGGGCTAGCCGCTAGAGGCTTTCGTTAAACCCTTCTCTTCTTCGGAGGCCTGCAACCATTATGCGGAAGCGGGGTCACATCCTTGATCATCACGATCTCTATGCCTGACTGGCTGAGAGAACGGATAGAACTTTCACGACCAGAACCAGGTCCTTTCACATACACATCCACTCTTTTCAGACCTGCATCAAAAGCAGCCTTGGCAGCATCCGCAGCAGCGGTCTGTGCAGCGTAGGGAGTGTTCTTTTTAGAACCTTTGAAACCCATCTTACCGGCACTGCTCCAGGAAATGACCTGGCCATTCTTGTTGGTAAGACTGATGATGATGTTGTTGAAAGTAGCAGAGATATGCGCATCTCCATAAGAATCTACTTTCACCACTCTTTTTTTGTTTGCCTGCTTAGGGCTGTTCTGCTGTTGCTGTGCTTTTGCCATAATTTTTTGTTCTGAGGTATTCTTCTGTTAATTAATCATCCCGGTTCTCACCGGAACCGGACCTTCCCTCCGCCTGCACCAGGCATCCGAGATCAGTCCGTTATTTTAAGGTGCAATTTCTATGTTTAAATTAGCAGCCAGGATTAGTTAACTACTAACTCCAGACTACTAACTCATAACTTATTTCTTAGGCGCCTTCTTCTTACCGGCAACTGTCTTACGCTTACCTTTTCTTGTCCGGCTGTTTGTTTTGGTACGCTGACCACGAACAGGCAGACCCTTACGATGGCGGAGACCACGGTAACAGGCGATATCAAGCAAACGCTTGATGCTCATCTGAACCTCAGAACGAAGCTGACCTTCCACCTTCAACTCTTCAGTGATGGTGTTACGGATCATGTTCAGTTCATCGTCATTCCACTGATTCACTTTCTTGGAGCGATCGATATTGTGCTTGTCAAGAATGTACTTGGCAGTAGAAGGACCAATACCGTAGATATAGGTAAGTCCTATCTCCCCTCTTTTATTTTTTGGTAAATCAACACCGGCAATACGGGCCATTATATACTTTTTATAGTTTGTAAGTTCTTTTTTGAGCAATTAGCAGCTAGCGGCTAGCAGCTGATAGCTGTTCTTATCCCTGCCTTTGTTTGAAGCGTGGATTCTTTTTGTTGATCACATACAGTACGCCTTTACGACGAACGATCTTGCAATCTGTACTCCTTTTTTTGATAGACGCTCTTACTTTCATGTTTTTCGCTTTTGGCTGATGCTTTTAACTACCAGCTTATTTAAAAACCAACTTATTTGTACCTGAAATTTATCCTTCCCCTGGTCAAATCGTATGGCGACAACTCCACTCCCACTTTATCACCAGGTAAAATACGGATGTAGTGCATCCTCATCTTCCCTGAAATGGTGGCCAGTATCTCATGACCATTTTCCAGCTTCACCCTGAACATAGCGTTGGATAGCGCCTCGAGAATTACACCATCCTGCTTGATCAACGGTTGTTTTGACATACATTTTTTTGGGAACGCAAAGGTAGCGTAATCAATGGATAAAATGAAAAAACCCCGATTAAATTTGGGGTTTTGAAGGAGCTATTTCTTAAACGCTTGATGATCAATAACTAAGATCTTGACAGCTGCACCTTGGTCATGTCCATGAACAGGTTCTGCAGCTCATGCACGCTAAGCGGAAAACTAAAATGCCTCCGGTCCTCGCGCCACCACATTTCCACATTAGAAAAATCGCCTTTTCGGGGCGTCACCAACCGGAATGAATCTTTCTTGTACTTCACCGACCCGTTTTCCTCTTCTTTGGTAAATCCCAGCTTCATTAACTGGTCCTCATCCAACGGAATGGCCTTCATTTCTTCCGGACTGAACCAGAATTCCTGGATGCCATTGTCCACCAGTGCCTGGTTTTCTTCATGACTGATCTCCACCACTTGCCCTTCCCGCTCTATTCCTTCGTCGTTTAGCAGTACTATATCGCCTGCTTTCAGGTTTCCAATTTTAAGCATAACAATCGTTTTTAGGAAACCGAATATAAGATTTTGAAAAGGGAAAAACAAACCTAAATAAGCAGATTCCCGGACCAATTCCATCAATGCCTTTTTCGGTAGGATATCACCGCCCAACTATTCAAAACAACAGCAAATACCGACATGATCAGCAGGTGCGGGCCAATATCCTTTAGTCCGCTGCCTTTTAAAACCACCAGCCTCATCACTTCAATAAAATAGGAGACCGGGTTGAATTTGGTCAGCCAGCGTGCCCATTCGGGCATTGATTCTATCGAGGTGTAAAGCCCGCCCAGCAATATAAAGATCATCATCAGGAAAAATGAAAGAAGGATGGCCTGTTGTTGGGAGCTGGTAAACGTCGAGACCAATAGGCCAAGGCCGAGTATGGCAAGCAGGTATATCGCGGAAAATACAAAAACAGGTAATAACCCCCCGGCAGGCTGAATATGATAAGCCAGCCTGGCAATAAGCAGCCCGATCGATAAGACCAGCATACCCAATACCCAGAATGGGATCAGTTTTCCCAAAATGAACTGGTATTTTTTTATAGGAGTGACATTGATCTGCTCGATGGTGCCGATCTCTTTTTCCTTCACAATATTCATCGCCGCCAAAAAACTTCCTACCATGGTTACCAGGATAACAAGGATACCAGGCACCATGAAGAATTTATAATTCATGTTCGGGTTGTACCAGTTCGAAGAGGTGACGGTTATGATCTTTTCAGGATCGAACCTGGGATAGACGATCCATTCAGCCCTGCGCTCTCCATTAAAATCCCGGATGATCTGTTGAAGGTAAGCTGCTCCCAGGTTGGCCTTAACCCCATTGATGGCATTAACGGCCATGAATAAACTGGCCTTATCTTCTTTTATCACTGTTTTTTCAAATCCTGCCGGTATCTCCAGTATAAGATCCGCCCGGTCGTTTTCAATCTGGGCCATGGCCCGCTCAAATGAATTGCCATATTGCAGCACCTGGAAATATCCCGAAGCGTCAATTTTATTTACAAGCTTTTGCGACCAGGCTGAATGATCATGATCCACCACCGCCACATGAATATCCCTCACTTCATAATCCGCAGCCAATGGCAGAACCAGCAGCTGTATAACAGGCATCACAAAGATGATCCGGAGTATGGACCTGTTCCGGAAGATCTGCCGGAACTCTTTCTGCAATAAAAATTTCAGTTTTCTCATGCCAGCCTGATCTTAAATTTTTTGATGGCCAATGCCATTAATAATACCATCATACCGCCCAGTATCAGTGTTTCCTTCCATACCTCCTCCAATCCAACCCCTTTTATCATCACATTCTTTACCACCTGGTAATACCATTTGGCAGGAACTATATTGGAAACCATTTGCAGTGGAAAAGGCATGTTCTCTATGGGAAACATAAATCCGCTCAGCATCAGCGTTGGCAGGAACATTCCTGTCAGGGAAATGAACATCGCGGTTTGCTGGGAATCGGTGGAAGCGGAGATCAGCAAACCAAATGCAAGACAGGTAAGCGTGAACAAAACGCTTTCCATCAAAAGCAAGGGCAAACTGCCATTGACAGGAACGTCCAGTACAAATACAGAAAGCAGCAGTATGCTGGCCACATTCACAATAGAAAGCACCAGCGAGGGTATCGCTTTTGCCAGCATGATCGTATAAGGGCGCATGGGCGAGACCAGCAGGATCTC
Source organism: Chitinophagaceae bacterium (assembly GCA_016720565.1). GTDB lineage: Bacteria > Bacteroidota > Bacteroidia > Chitinophagales > Chitinophagaceae > JJ008. Next base: position 260,876 of record JADKKJ010000001.1, on the reverse strand, counting down.
CATCGTACCTCTTTCTTTTTCCCTAACCACCGTAATGGCTGTCATCAGTGTGCATACCAGCATCAGTACCATGGCCATAACCCCCGGAACAAAATTATAGGCCCCTTTCAACTGGGGGTTATACATCATCCTCAACTCTGTCTGAATGGTCAGTGGTAAAATTTTATTATCTGTAATGCCCGATTGAAAATCGCGCACAATGGCAGATGCATAATTAGTAAGTGTGCTTGCTACATTCGGATCCGATGCATCTGCGATCACCTGGATAGCGGCCCGGTGCTGATGCTCCAGGTCTTTTTCGAAATTGACTGGGATAACCAGTGCCATCCTTATTTTTCCTTTCCGAAAAGCAGACTCCAATTCGCTGTAGGAATTAACCTCCCGTTCAATATCGAAATAACGGCTGGCCTCCACCTGATCGAGCAGGGAACGGCTATACACATCTTTTGAAAGATCCATCACTGCTATCCGTGAATTCTTCACTTCATTGGTGAGCGCAAATCCAAAAATGATGATCTGCACAATAGGCATTCCCAGCAATATGAGCAGAGTTTGCCGGTCGCGCAGCAAATGATGGAATTCTTTTTTTATGAAAGCAATGATCGGTCTCATTATTCGGCCCTTTTCGCTCCCCTGGCGAGTTTTAAAAAAACTTCTTCCATATTGCGGGCATTGAATCTTTTTTTCAATGCTGCCGGATTATCCAATGCTTCTATCCTTCCATCCACCATGATGGAGACGCGATGGCAATATTCGGCCTCGTCCATATAATGTGTGGTCACAAATACTGTGATACCCTTATCTGCCGCCTTATAGATCATCTGCCAGAATTCACGGCGCGTAACAGGGTCTACCCCACCTGTTGGTTCATCCAAAAAAACAATACGTGGTTCATGAAATACAGCCACAGAAAAAGCAAGCTTTTGTTTCCATCCCAATGGAAGGGAAACCACCAGGTTATTGGCCTGCTCCTCCATATGAAGCTGCTTCAGTATGATCGAGGTCTTTTCTTTTATGAACTGGTCGCTTTTTCCGTAGATGCCGGCATAGAAACGAATATTCTCCTTTACGGTCAGATCCTCATAGAGGGAAAATTTCTGGCTCATATAGCCAATATTATTTTTGATCTGCTCATTCTCCCGGTAAACATCAAATCCGGCCACCTTTGCTTCACCTGAACTTGGTTTTGACAAGCCTATCAGCATACGCATGGCCGTGGTCTTTCCGGCACCATTGGCACCTAAAAACCCGAATATCTCCCCCTGCTTTACCGCAAACGATATTTTATCTACTGCGGTAAAGTCACCAAAACGTTTGGTCAGGTCTTCCACTTCTATAACATTTCCTTCCTGCATCAGTGACTCATTAATGAGATGAAACAATCTTCGATATCAGGACTGGTCTCCATGATCTCAAGGTCTGGCATACCCAATGAATGAACAAGATCATCCAGCCTGTCTTCTTTCAGTATCACGTGATGATACTCCCCAAAAGGATAGGCGTCTTTCACCAGGGCATTTTGTTTAAGGGCTTCCAGCAGTGCCAGCATGCTGGCTGCCTTTGCCGCATATATTTTTTGTCCGAATCCTTTCAGCAGCTCATCCGGTGTGCCGGTGGAAAGGATCTTTCCTCCCTGTACAAGGGCCACCCTGTCACATTTGGCGGCTTCTTCCATATAAGGAGTGGAGACAAGCACTGTGATACCATCTGCTTTCAACCTTTTTAAAATATCCCAGAATTCTATTCGGGAAACGGCATCCACGCCAGTAGTAGGTTCATCCAGGAACAATACATCAGGGCGATGCACCAACGCACAACAAAGCGCCAGCTTCTGCTTCATTCCACCTGATAATTTACCGGCAAGCCTTTTTTTAAATGGCTCCAGCTGAACATAGATCTCTTTGATCTGTTCATAATTTTCTGCGACCGTTGTATTGAAAATAGTAGCAAAAAATTGCAGGTTCTCTTCCACCGAAAGATCCTGGTACAATGAAAATCTACCGGGCATATAACCAACCCTCTGGCGGATATGCCGGTATTCTTTTACTACATCTGCATCATCTACGGTTGCTATCCCCTGGTCAGCTAATAATAATGTGGTTAGTATCCGGAACAATGAAGTTTTTCCGGCCCCATCCGGTCCTATCAATCCAAACAATTCTCCTTTTAACACCTCAAAACTGATATTATCCAGCGCTTTTACCTGGCCCTTTCCCTGCCTATACGATTTCGATATGTGCTGAACCGAGATCAAAATTTAACCTCCCCATACATACCGATCTTCAGTGTACCGTCATTCTTCACCTTAACTTTTATCGCGTAGACCAGGCTGGCCCTTTCTTCTTTTGTCTGTATGGTCTTTGGTGTGAATTCGGCTTTATCGGAGATCCAGGTAATAGTGCCGTTATACTCCCTGTATTTATCTTTACCATCATCAACGCGCAATTTTACCAACTGACCAAGTTTTGCCTGCGCCAGTTGCGTACCACTGATGTAGGCCCTTAAATAGAGGTCTGAAAGGTCAGCGATCTTATAGATGGCTTTTCCCATGGTGGTCACTTCCCCTGCTTCTGCATATTGGGTAAGCACCGTGCCTTTTATAGGATTGCGAATAGCGGTCTTCTTTAATTGATCCTCTATCTGCGAGATCCTTTTCTTCATCGGCTCCGACTGACTCAGGATTCCCCGGTTCCGGGTAGCAGTATTGTCCTTCTGTACCTGGATCTGTTGACGGGTTACGGCCATTTGCTTTTTGATCACCGCTATCTGCGAATGGATATCATCCAGTTGTTTACCCGTGGCCGCATCCAGTTTAACCAGGTTTTCCACCCGTTGCCTTTCCTTTTCCATATTATCCAGTTGCGATTGCTGCACACCCAGCTGGTCCTGCAGTAATTTAACCTGCTCGGTTACCGATTGTGTCTGCATTTGCAGGGACTTTATACTGGCTTCCACTTCTTCCTTCTGAAGATCCAGTCCTGTTGCATCTACCAATCCTACAATAGAATCTTTTTCCAACAGTGTTCCTTCATCTAAATTGAGGCTGAGTATGCGGCCATTGGCCAGCGAAGAGACGATCACCTCATCCGCTTCAAAACTTCCTGATGCATCAAATTCATTTTGTTTCGACCTGCAGGAAACCAGCAGCGCCAAAATGAAAACATACGCAATGATTTTTTTTTCCATGTCCGTTTCTTTAAAATTTTCCGCCCAGCGTAGTTTGGTAATTTACCCGGGCTTGTATCAATTGTATCTGGTGATAGATCATTATTTGCCTGGCCTGGTCCTCGGCATTTACCTGCAACAGGTAATCGTTGGCCGTGATCACCGCATTTTCCAATTGTGCCTTTGATGCCATCGTTACATTGTGCCGGAGTTCGACGATCTCCCGGTCAGAAGCGATCAGCTTTTTGAATTTATCTATCTCCGCCTGTTGCTGTAATAACTGGGCATTGGACTGTAATAAGAAACTTTGCTTTTGTGTTTCAATGGTCTTTTTATTTACCTCTATCTGCTCTTTCTCTTTTTTTCGGGTATAGAAATTGGAAAATGACCAGTTCCAGCGAAGGCCGGCGATATAATAAAAAGCAAATTCGTTTTTGAGCATATTCAAACCGGGTCGTGCATATCCGGCCTGGGAGAAAATGCTCGCACGTGGTTTCAGTCCGGCATCGACCAGTTTTTTCTGGGCGTTCAAAAACAGGGATTGTTGTTCAAAGAGTTTTAATTCAGGGCGGTTCATGGGTATTGCCATGTCAAATGAATCTGGCGACAGCAGTTTGATACCCATTGGTAATTCTTCTCCCATGAACAGGGAAAGCGCATCTATCCATCCTTTTCTTGCGCTGGTCAGTTCAATATTTCGCTGCCCGGTCTTTAGCAATTCTGCCTTCAGCAGGTCAAGACCAGACCTGAAGGCGGTCCCATTTTTCAACTGTGCCTCTACCCTGTTGATCCCGGTCTGGATATCCTCACTCAGCAAGGCAACCTGTTTCAGCTGCTGATCAATAAGAAGTATCCCCAGGAATAATTGATTTATTTTTTCCCGCACCTGGTAAAGTTCCAGCTCCAGTTTTTGCTGTTCAGCGGCGGCGTTCAGCTGCTGCAATTCCTTTTTTGCTTTTGTGATCCCCCCATCATAGACCAGTTGGCTGATATCCGTGAGGATCCTGTACTGGTCTTTTGAAGGCGATTGGATATTCAACCCGGGCAGGCTGATGGGGATCTGGGTCACATCCGACTGGTAACTGGCCTGCGCCGATACACTGACCTGCGGCAGAAACCCTTTCTGCAGGTTTTCTATACTGATGGCAGCAGTTTGTGCTATCAGGCTCTTCCTGCTGATGGCTGGATAATTTTTTTCTGCCTGCTCCTGCGCATGGGCAAGGCTTAAGGTCTGGCCTGCGGAGATCAGTCCCGTTAAAAGCGCCATTGAAATAAGTAAGAACTTCATAGCATTATTTTTACTGAACTTTTTTTCTGATACTATCCATCATCACAGCCGGCACGGTCTTTTTCCTTTCTTCCATGAGCTGCTCAAATTCTTTATTTCCCATTCCCAATATGCGCGACACCATAGGCTGGGCTATAAAAGGAAAAAGGGTCATTGATAAAAGGTTGAGCAAAATGTGCCGGGGATCCACTTTGCGGATATTGCCAAGTTTGATCTCTTTTTCAATTTGCTGAAGGAACTTCATTGGGCGGGGCCTGTTCTCCCCTGTCATGATCTTGAGAAGAAAACCATCGGGGTCGCGGTTGATCTCATTCAGCACGAACCAGGGCAGGTAGGGGTTCAGCCGGAGCTCATTCACATATTCCTCTACGAACTCATGGAATTTTTTCTCCAGCGTTTCATCCGATTCAAATATCCGGTTGATCTTGGGAAAGAATTTCTGGCTCTCCGACATAAAGACCAGTTCAAATAATTTTTCCTTGTCCCTGTAATAATAATGCAGCAGGGCTTTGTTGATACCTGCCTCGTTGGCAATATCCTGCATACGGGCACCGGCCATGCCTTTTTCAAGGAATACTTTTTTTGCAGCATCCAATATCCGCTCTTCGGCAGGAAGGTCTTTTTTCTTTTTAACCATATAGTTTAACCAAATGGTTAACAAAGATAAAAGAGAATGCCCTTAGCAAAAAAAAATATTTTTAGGGGATCATTCTGCCCAACTCATCACATAATCATCATTCTCCAGTTCCAGGGCTTGTTTGGTAACCATCAAAGGCCGGAAAGTGTCTACCATAACCGCCAGTTCTTTTGTTTCTTTGGCGCCTATGGACCTTTCCACCGCACCAGGGTGCGGGCCATGTGGAATACCCGCAGGATGCAGGGTGATCATGCCCCTGGTAACATGCTTGCGGCTCATAAAATCGCCATCCACATAATACAACAACTCGTCACTGTCGATATTACTGTGATTATAAGGAGCCGGTATGGCGTTGGGGTGATAATCATATAAACGGGGAACAAAGGAGCAGACCACAAACGAATTGGTCTCGAAGGTCTGATGCACAGGCGGGGGCTGGTGCACCCTTCCGGTAATGGGCTCGAAATCGTGAATAGAAAATATATAGGGATAGCAACAACCATCCCAGCCGATCACATCAAATGGATGTGTGCCGTAATGAAGTCCGTAAAGCACTCCTTTCTTTTTTGCCCTGATCAGGAAATCGCCTTTTTCATCAATGGTTTGAAGGTCCTGTGGAGGGCGGATATCCCTTTCACAATAAGGGGAATGCTCCATCAGCTGGCCAAACCGGCTCATATACCTTTTCGGAAAACGAAGAGGCGAGAAAGATTCAACAATAAATAAACGGTTAGACGCTGTGTGGAAATTGATCTGGTAAATGGAACCCCGGGGTAAAACAATATAATCCCCGTAGGAGAATGGCAGTTGTCCATATTGCGTAAGTACTACCCCGCTTCCTTCGTGCACAAATATCATTTCATCTGCGTCTGTATTCTTGTAGAAATATCCTTCAGTTCCTTTTACTGGTGCGGCCAGCACGATATGGCAGTCATTATTTACAAGCACCGGCACACGGCTTTCCAGGAAATCGCCCCCGGGTTTTAAATTAAATCCTTCAAAACAGCGGTGCTTCAGCATTTTCTCCTCTGCAATTTCAGGAGAAACATCTGTCTGCGGCTCAGTTTTAATGATCTGTGTAGGCGGATGGCAATGGTATAAAAGTGAATAATCATCGCTGAATCCTTCCGTGGAAAAAAGCTGCTCTGAATATAAACCACCATCTGGTTTCCTGAATTGTGTATGTCGTTTGGCCGGTATGGAGCCAAGTTTATAATAATGAGGCATGGGAACAAGTTAAGCGTTACGAGTTAGTAGTTACGAGTCTGTCGGCAGGCAGTAGAATACTACCAGACCGAAAGCTCCAATGTGGCCAACAGGAAAATATATTTCCATTTGCGTTTATCAATGCTGTAAGTGAAATTTCTATTAAACGGCATAGGGCTAAGTTAGTCATTTTAGCCCCCAAAAAACCAGGCCCATGGGTTGTTCGAAAACCCATTACCACATTTAAAAATATAGGTATTAACCACAAAAAAACACTGTTTAAACCACTTGATTATCAAAACAATATTAGCTTAGTAGTGAATAATTAACCATTACGGTCCGCGATATGGCCATTCACCCCGACCCCATGATCAAATTATAACCAAAACACCACGAATGATCCGAATAGGTCTGCTTTCTGATACACATGGTCATCTTGACGAAAAATTATTATCACATTTTGAGGAATGCGATGAGATATGGCATGCAGGTGATATAGGTGAAACAGGCATTGCTAATAAACTGAGATCCCTTCGCCCGCTAAGGGCAGTGCATGGAAATATTGATGAAAAAAACCTATCGGCCGTTTACCCTGAACAGCAGGTTTTTCATTGTGAAGAAGTGAAAGTGCTGATGCGACATATTGCAGGCTACCCCGGTAAATACAACCCACTTGCATTAAAAGAGTTCCAGCTGCATAATCCAGACCTGGTCATTGCCGGCCACTCCCATATTTTACGCATTATGTATGATGAGAAAAACAAATTCCTTTTCCTGAATCCCGGCGCTGCAGGGCATCAGGGTATGCACCTGGAAAGAACCATCCTTCGGTTCACCATTGACGGAAAACAGATCCGCAATGCAGAAGTAATTGAACTTGGGAAAAGAGGCAGGTGATCTACATTCCAGGAAATAAAGGACGGGCAATACCCACTATACGATTTGGCCATGGAATAGAGATCAGGACGATCAGCAGGGCCAATCCATATAATAAAAGGTTTCGCTTATGTTTCTTTGGGCCAGGGATCGCCTTTTTAGAATAGCTATATGCTACGTGTACCAGTATGATCGCCACCAGCATTCCTATAGTATGTTCCACTACGAAGAAACGGGAAACCGGATCTTTCATGGTGGCAGCCATGCCATTAGCCTGTATGGCCTTTAATCCTAAACCACCCTGTATCCATTGGTAAAGACCGATCAGCAACGTGATATCCGCGGCTATCAGCAGGAAAAGTCCGGTGGACCGGTGACCTTTTGTAAAATCCTTATTCCTGTTTGCAATGCTATTATAAACAGCGATCAGCAATAAAATTAAAATTACCCAACGAAGTGTGGAATGGAGGTGAAGCAGGCCCTGATACATAAGCTGGTTTTGAATAACAAATATAGGGATAAGCTACTAGCTTCTGGCCGCTAGCTGCCAGTGGCTAATAGTTTGTTTACTCTATCCAGTCTGCAATAAAAACATTGGTATCCCGGGTTCCGCCATTGAAACGGTTGCTGCAGAAAACGATCTTCTTCCCATCGGGAGAAAACATGGGGAAAGCATCAAAACCTTTATCCCGACTGATCTTTTTCAGGTCGCTGCCATCTTCATTGATCGTATAAAGATTAAAAGGAAATCCACGGGGATATTCATGGTTCGAGGCGAATATGATCCTTTTGCTATCGGGCATAAAAGCCGGAGCCCAGTTTGCCTGTCCATATTTAGTTACCTGGTGGGCATTCGACCCATCCGCATTAGCTACGTACACTTCCATGTTCGTGGGAGCCACGAGATTTTCCCTGAGCAGGTCTTTATATTCTTTGACCTCCGCCTCTGTCGTTGGCCTTGAAGCGCGCCAGATGATCTTAGTTCCATCGGGACTGAACCAGGCGCCACCATCATACCCTAGCGTATTGGTCACCCTGTTCTCTTTGCCTGTTGCCAGGTCCATGATATAAAGATCGATATCACCATCCTTATCCGAAGTATAAAGCATTTTCTTTCCATCCGGGCTAAGGGTGGCTTCAGCATCATACCCTTTGGAACGGGTAAGCTGTTTTACGATATTGCCGTCAAGATCGGCCATGAAAATATCATAGCTCTCATAAAGCGGCCAGATATATTTATTGCCATATTTAGCCCTGTCTGGAACAGGAGGGCATTTATCATCTGCAAGATGGGTAGATGCATAAATGATATGCTTGCCATCCTTCGTGAAGAAAGGACAGGTAGTACGGCCCTTGCCCGAACTGATTCTTTTATATTCAAATTTCTGACCCGGTTTTGGAACACGTCCCATATAGATCTGGTCGCAGGGAATATTCTCCTTGGGATTGGTGCGCTGGAATACGATATACTTCCCATCAAAACTCCAGTAGGCCTCGGCATTATCTCCGCCAAAGGTCAATTGCTGCACATTTTTCAGATGGGATTCGTCCGGATAACGAAGTGTATCCTGAAAGACGCTGGTACCTGTTCCTGTTTGTTTGGATGAATTACAGCCCGTAAATAATACGAACAGAAGGACAACTATTGTCAGTTTTTTCATTTCTTTTGTTTTTTCACAGCCGGGTCAAAGGTATTTTTGCAAAGCAGACCCATTGTCAGGGAACTGTCACATATATAAAATACGCCCAATGTTCAGCCCCTCAAAAATAGTGTTTGTCTTTTCACTGATAATGATATTCGTCAGCTGTGGAAATGAGGAAGATAATTCGCCCTATGCCGCCATCTATAGCCAGCCTGCTTTTGCCGGCCTCACCGATAGCATTTCACGGGATCGAAGTAATGATGATCTTTATTTCCGAAGGGCGGTCCTTTTGAATAAGAATAATTTTCCGGAGCCGGCGCTGGAGGATTTTAAAAAAGCCTGGAACCTGAGAAAAGATGAACGTTATGCCATTGCTATCAGCAGCCTTTACCTGGAGGACCACCCCGATTCTGCCATATTATTTCTTGAGAAACAGGGTTTGAAAGAATTACCCGGAAGCCTCCTGCTTCAGTTGAACCTGGCTCATGCGTATGAAGCCATCAATAATTTGAACAAAGCCCTTGGCATTTGCGACAACATCCTTCACCAGTTCCCGCAGCAGGTAGATGTATTGAAACTGCAATCAGACCTTTTGGAGAAAAAAGGGGATGCCCGGGGTTCCATATTGATTCTGGAAAAAGCTTACCAGCTCACTCCTTTTGATATTGAGCTGAACTATCTTCTCGCACTAAGGCTGGCTGAAATGAAAGATCCCAAACTGCTTACGCTCTGCGATTCGCTTATCAGGGTGGATAGTATGGGCACCCATGCCGAACCCAATTACTATAAAGGGATCTATTATGTAAACCTGGGCGACAGATCAAAAGCCATCAGTGAATTCAGCCTGGCACTGGAAAAAGATTATTATTTCCTTGATGCTTATATAGAAAAGGCAGCGGCCCAATACGAACTGAAAAAATTCAACGAGGCATTAAAGACCCTGCAATTATTGCTGACCATATCTCCTAAAAACGCTGATGGCTATTACTGGGCTGGGAAATGCCTGGAGGCGATGGGAGATAAAGAACAGGCGAATCTCAATTATCAAAAAGCCCTGGGACTGGATAAGAGTATGAAGGAGGCAAAGGAAGGGTTGGAGAGGACGAGGGGTTAATGCCTGCCGGCAGGCAGGGTGAATGGTCAATGGTGAATGGTGAGTGACGAATTATAAATAATGAATAATAAATCATTATACTATAAAGGATAACTTTGCACAACCCCTAATTTTCAAATTCCAAACCATGCCGATCATCGCCCCTTCCCTGCTATCTGCCAACTTTCTTGACCTGAAAGCGGATTGCGACATGCTGAATGCTTCTACCGCCGATTGGTATCACCTGGATGTAATGGACGGGCGATTTGTTCCTAATATCAGTTTCGGTCCCATGCTGATCGATTTTTTCAGAAGGGCAACTACCAAAGTTTGCGATGTTCACCTGATGATACAGGAACCGGAGCGGTACGCCGAACAATTCAAGAACGCAGGAGCAGATAATCTTACGGTCCATATGGAAGCCTGCACTCACCTGCATCGCAATATCCAGCAGATCCATTCCCTTGGAATGAAGGCAGGTGTGGCGCTTAACCCGCATACTCCTGTATCTTCACTGCAGGATATCATTCAGGATATCGATCTTGTTTGCCTGATGAGTGTGAACCCTGGTTTTGGTGGACAGAAATTTATTCCGCAGACCCTGGAAAAGATAAAGCAACTCAGGAAGATGATCGATGAAAAAAGGCTGAATGTACACATTGAAATAGATGGTGGTGTGACCCTGGAAAATGCACCTTCCATACTGGCAGCCGGCGCCGATGTACTGGTGGCAGGAAATACAGTTTTTAAAGCGGCCGATCCCACCGAAATGATCAGCAAATTAAAGTCATTGTAGACCAGGCATTTTTTGGTCAGTGCATTTCAGTAATTTAGACCTCTATTATGCGAATGATCTTTAAACCTCTTCTTTCCGCTTTCCTGCTTATCCTCTCATTCGCCTGTTTTTCCCAGAATAAAACTGCTGCTGTTTCTGGCACCGTGCTTGACGAAAATGAAAAACCGCTAAGCAAGGTAAGTGTGACCATTCTTGGACAGAACAAGGGATTGGTGACCAACGACTCTGGTTATTTTTCGATAAAAGTGGAAGCAGGCCGCGCCTTCGCGCTGGTATTTACCTATACCGGTTTCAATGCACAGCAAAAGAATTTTTTATTGAATGCAGGTGAGGAAGAACGCCTGGTGATCCGTATGGAAAAAGGAATGAAGACCCTGCAGGAAGTGGTGGTCACCGACCAGCGCGACCGGCGCGAAGCCGGACTGATCCGTCCCAATCCTAAAAGCATACTGCAACTTCCATCTGCCGTTACTGGTGTGGAAAGCCTGATCAAGATCTTCGTGGGTTCCAACAATGAGCTCACTTCCCAATATTCCGTTCGCGGCGGCTCTTATGATGAGAACCTGATCTACGTGAACGATTTTGAAGTTTTCCGACCCTATCTTATTCGCAGTGGTCAGCAGGAAGGTCTTTCCTTCATCAATCCAGAGATGGTCAGGAATATCAATTTCTATAACGGTGGTTTCCAGGCAAAATATGGCGATAAGCTTTCCTCCGTGCTGGATATACAATATAAAAAGCCCAAACATTTCGGCGGCTCGGCCTATGTAAGCATCCTGGAGCAGGGGCTTTCATTGGAAGGGACAGACAATAAAAACAAATTCACCTATTTGGTCGGCGTACGTAACCGTTCAAACAGGAACCTTCTCAGCCGGCAGGATACAAAAGGCAATTACGTTCCTTCCAGTGCCGATCTGCAGGCCCTGCTTACTTACCAGCTCTCCCCCAAATGGAGCGTGGAATTGCTCAGCAATATTTCCCAGACAAAATTCAGCCTGGTTCCGCAGGAACAACAACTGACATCTTCCGTTTATTCTCCTTTCTATGCGTCCACAATTGGCATTGATATATTTTTTGAAGGAAGGGAGAAAGATGAATACCGTACCAATATGCTTGGGGTTTCGCTGATCAACCAGGTGAATAAAAAACTCCGTTTAAAATGGATGGCTTCGCGTTTCTCTAATAAAGAAGAAGAAAATGTAGATATCACCGGGGCATATTTATTCGGAGAAAGGGATTTTGATAAACGTAATGCCAGCTATGGACTGATCGTAAACCCGCTGGGCGCCGGGGTGAACCAGAACTGGAGCAGGAATTCATTGGATATAGAAAACCTGAACATTTCCCATAAAGGAAATTATGATAATGGTAAACACGCGGTACAATGGGGCCTTTCTTATGATAAAGCACAGATCAATGATAAACTTCATGAATGGGAATTCCAGGACAGCGCCGGCTATTCATTGCCTTACCGGCCAGATATGCTGCGATTGAATAAAGTATTAAATTCTGAAGCCAACCTTTCTGTTAATAAATATTCTGGTTATGTTCAGGATAATATCCTGCTGGGCGATAGCAGCAGAAATATCACACTTACCGCAGGCGTACGATTCAATTATAATTCCCTTAACGGGGAATTCCTGATCAGTCCACGAGCAGGTGCCAGTTGGAAACCAAAAGGAAGCAAGGATATTATTTTTCGCGCATCCGCGGGAATCTATAACCAGCCCCCTTTTTACCGGGAGCTGAGAAGATATGATGGCAGCATAAACAAAGACCTGAAAGCGCAGAAAAGCTGGCAGGCAGTGGCGGGATTTGATTATAATTTCATTGGTCTCAGTGATCGCCCCATGCGGTGGACCACTGAAATATATTACAAAGGCATGCATGATGTGGTACCCTATGATGTGGACAATGTGCGGCTTCGCTATTTCGGAGAGAACAGCGCAAAAGCGTATGCTGCAGGAATCGAAACGAGATTACATGGGGAACTGGTACCTGATGCGGAAAGCTGGATCAGCCTGGGCATCATGAAAACTTCGGAAGATATACGTGACGACTTTTTTAAAGTATACAAACTGGATTCATTAAATCAACCAATAGATTCCAGTACGGTGCAGAATGGATACCTGAGAAGGCCCACAGATCGCCGGATCACATTCGGGATGTATTTTTCGGATTACCTGGCCACCAATAAAAATTTCAAGGTTTACCTGAACCTGATCTATGGCAGCAATATGCCTTATAATATTCCAGGTTCTACTAAATACAGGAATGCTGCATTCATCAATCCATACATAAGGGCGGATATTGGTTTTTCTGCATTGCTCATGGATGACGATCGAAGCAAACGCCGCTCCCATTCCCCTTTCCGGAACTTTGATAATATCTGGGCCAGCCTGGAAGTATTCAATATCATTGACCGTGCAAATACAATTTCCTACCTGCTTATCAAAGACTTTTCTAATACGGTGTACCTCTTGCCGAACCGTCTTACTCCCAGAATGGTAAATTTCAAGATTGTGGCCCGCTGGTAAATTTTGCCTTGTAATGCCCCAAAAAACCATTCGTCACAGTTTTGGTTGCTTTCCTTCTTTTCAGACGGAATTTTCATAATTTCCATATTCCAAACTTTATCAATATGAATGTCTTTGACCGCCTCGGAAATGGCTGGAAGATCGCTATGAGCAGCTTCAAAGTGATCAGGGCCAAAAAAGACCTGGTACTGTTCCCTGTTCTTTCCGGGTTATCCCTGCTACTGGTAGTTGGCTCTTTTGCCGGTTACCTGATATTCACCTCCGTTGAAGGAGGGAATATGGAACAATACAATTCAGGGCTTTATTACCTGTTGCTGTTTGTTTTCTATGTTGTCAATTATTTTATTGTGGTCTTCTTCAATATGGCCCTGGTGCATTGCGCCCGGTTATATTTCAGGGGTGAAGAATTTACCCTTCGAGATGGAATACGTTTCAGCATGTCGAGACTGCGTGTCATTTTTTCATGGGCCTTATTTGCGGCAACAGTTGGCGTAATACTTAAAGCTATTCAGGATAATGCCGGTTGGTTAGGTAAGATCGCTATTGGCCTACTCGGTTTTATGTGGTCGGTTGCCACATTTTTTGTAGTGCCGGTGATCGCCTATGAAGATCTTGGGCCTATAGAAGCATTCAAACGTTCCTCCAGCCTGATGAAAGAAAAATGGGGTGAGAGCCTGGGTGGAACTTTTAGTTTCGGATTGATACAGTTTGTTGGAATGATCCTGGTTGGTCTTCCCCTGTTCTTTATAGGTGCCATTTTTGATCCTATCCTTGGTATAGGACTGGCAGTGCTGGGTATATTCCTGGTGATCGCTGTGGTCAGCGCCGCTGAAGTGATCTTTGTTAGCGCCGTTTACAACAATATAAACGGAAATGTAAATGACCATTTCAACCAGCAAATGATCGATGGCCTTTTTGAACCAAAAAGCAAATGGAGCTGATAATAGTCAACGCAAACTTCCACTAATAAACCATAAACCTTAAACTTAAAAAAAATGATCACAGAAGGCCTTCTTGGTGAGTTCGAATTCGAGGTCACCAACACCCGAAAATTACTTACTGCCATTCCCGATTCCGCCTTGGGCTATAAGCCCCAGCCATATTCCTGGAGCATTGGTCAACTGGCCTCACATATAGCAGAAGTATATAACTGGTACGACGGCACGCTTCACCAGGATGTATTTGATATGGCTGCTTATAAATATGATAAAGGCGATATCAGCAAGGCCTCAAATATTGTAGCCAAATTTGAAGAAAATGTTGTGAAGGCGAGAACGGCACTCCAGCAATCAAAAGATGAAGACATGTTCAAAGAATGGAAAATGGTGATGGGCAGTGCCGATGCGCTGTTTCCACCTATGCCCCGTATCCAGGTAGTACGCGGTTTTCTTTTCAATCACCTTTATCACCACCGTGGGGAAATGGTAGCGCATCTCCGTGCATCTGGAAATATTCCTCCCGGACTTTACGGACCTACCTACGAAGAAAGTCAAAGAAGTTAAATCATATCGAACCCTGGCTAATGTCCATTGCAGGCCTCCTGGTTTACATGGAATAAGCCAGGGTTCATTATCTTAGAGCCATGAAAAGATCGCTGCTTGCCATTGTTATGATCAGTTCTCTGGTAGCCTGTAAAGATGTACCCGGGAAAAAGGATAAAAAAGAGAATACTACCGAGACACGTATTGGTAAAACAGATTATTATGTTAGCCTGCCCAAATCGTATGCAGTTCGGGAAAAAGGTGGTGAGGACTATACCGTTTATTATTTTATGCCGGAGGATACGCTTATCAAACCTGTTTTTGCAGGGGGTATGTATATAGGCCATTACCCTACTGAATTCCAGCCCAGTTCTCCTTCCTGCAGGGTAGATTCTCTTTCTGCCAGTTTGCTGGACAGCGCCCGCACCTGGAAATTATTTGTTTGTGATAGCTCCTGGTTTGCTCAAACCATATTTGAGAATAATGGCTCAAGCATCCATGCATTTGGGAAAGGCAATGATTCCCTGAGCCTGCAAAAAACCATGGCTATTTTTAAGACCATCCATAAATGATATTTCCTGAGATCATCTCCAGCGATTGCGGAACCGGTCCCAGGTAGTTAACCCGATCTTGAACTGAACAGGGTTATTGAATTTATTGGCTACCGAGGTAACCACATATACTCCCAGTTTAACCCTGGCCAGCGGATTGAATGGCCATTTGAACACGCGCTCAAGGCCCGCGAAGAATTCAGCGTATTTCAAATTACGTTCAGGCGCATATAAAAAACCTCCACCCGCGATCTCCTGAATTTTTAATTTTTTAAATAACGGGATCTTATTAATCAATGCCCCATTGAACTCATGAACGAGATTTCCCTGGTAGTAGCGGTCAAAAACAGGGAAAGTGGAATCCAGGGCCTGAAAAGCATTTTGTGGATTTTGAAATACTAAGGGATCCCCTTTTCGCATGAATTTATAATCGATTACCCGTAAATCCTTTGTATTTACAAAATCGCCGCTTTTTATAGTATAGGATGAAACACCCAGCACTCCGAAATTAATGGTCTGAATCAAACCAAATTCCACGTAATCAAAATTGATCTCACTTTTGAAAAGCCCCTTAATTCCCTTTCTCCAATGCACATAGATAGCAGGGTACCTGGAGCCCAGATATATTTTCTCTTTTGGTTCACGAATATATCTCAGCTTCGGAGTAAAATAGATCTTGTTTTCGATATAGGTTGCGTTATAGGAAGGAAAGTCTATGGCGGGTTCATTACGGATGCCAAAAATATTATTAGTATTGGAACCCACTTTATAATCGGCCACAGAGCGGCGAAGGGCCACTTCCATTTTATTAAAAAGAATAAGCCCATTAAAAAGTTGTATTTCATGCCCGACTTCAAATGAGTTATTGAGATAGATATTGGCCCGTTTCAGCACATTCACCCAGGCATCGCCTGGATAAATAAATTCAAAATTCCTTCCGGCGCTGATCTTGAATTTGGAGCGAAGGAATGGATCATACATTCGCTCTACGGTAACCATACCATTTACATCATGGTTACGAAAGCCATAATTCAGGTCGGCTTCCAGCGATAAGGTTTTTCGTGATGGATAGGTTTTTCGATAGGCCCCAGCCAGTTTTAACCGGGCGCCACCAAAAGCAATAGGCTGAATAATGGAAGTGATGGGTGGAAGGATCCACATCCTTTCTTTTTTATGGTCGTTGAATATCTGTCCGAAGATCAGCATCTTCTTCCAGGTGATCCTGTTCAGCACCAGGTCCATGGAATCCAGGTAGGCTTCCGATCGGGTATAACGATAAATGCTATCCTGGTATCGCGTATAGAGTTCCTGTTGCCTGGACAAAGGTTCTGCTCGCACCGATCTCCAGAAGGTAGAATCTTTTTCATAGGCTTCCTGGGTGGTGGTGCTTACTTCATTGCCAAAATATCCTTTCCTGAAATTCTTTTTAAGGTCGTAACCGGAATAGACCACCAGGGTCTCCCCGAAAATGCGGCCTTTTTTGGTCTTCGTATAATAAGTGAATTTTTGCTTGCTGATCATCCGCGCGGTATCGCCTACTTTTTCATACTCCTGTTCAACCGACATGTAATCATACTCGGGCATATGTTCCTGGGGTAACCTGAATTCCGCGCTGATCACATTAAATGTGGAGTCCTGGATACTGATCTCACCCTCTATCGTGGCATTGCTTAATTGCCTGGGTCGAATGGCAATGGTGTAGACCTTGGGTTTAATGGTGCGGTCGATCTTGATGGTCTTGAAGCGATAGGCCAGCAGACCTGAATTACTTAAAGGAGATATGAAAGGGATCTTGGAAACCGGCGGGGCATGGATCAGATTATCATATAAATAAAAATCTCCGTCAGTTGTGGTCATGTAAAAAAGCCCCTCGGTGGATCCCATTTTCTTCACGCCCATCCGGGTTTCTTTTACCTGCCCGGTCTCATTGCGATCAAAATGCAGGGACACCTCCGTCATGGCCATTTTATTATAGTCGATCACGGTAGTGGTATCGCCTTCTTTTCTATTGACGGAGTCCATTTGAAAAGCGCGTATGTAAGCGTTTGCAGAATAACTTCCGATAGCATCCAGGATGGATTCTTTTATACCAATGGTCTTTCGGATGATCTCATCGGCTCTGTCGCGGATCCTGGCCTTCACCACCACTTCCTGCAGGTTCTGCGACTGGTCGGCTTCCATTTGCATGATCTCTGAAATATCCTGGTTGGTAATATAAAAAGTGCGCACCAGGGTCTTATACCCCACCATACTAACTACCAGGTCGTATTTACCTCTTTCCAGGAAGAATTCGAAATAGCCATCATCGCGGCTAACGGTTCCTTTTTTCAATTCTTTTACTTCCACCGATGCCAGGGCCAACCGCTCTTTTTTCTCATCCAGCACATAGCCGGAGATCTTGAAAAGCTGCGCTTCAGATTGAAGGCATACCAGGAGAAGCAGGAATAAGAAAATTCGGTTCGGTCTCATCAGGGGTGAATAGACCACAAATTTTGGACAAGTTCCTCAATTATGAAGGATTTATTCGGGAATTAGGAAAATTATAAGAAGGTTGAGGGGTTGAGAGGTTGAGAGGTTGAGTGAAACCTCAGTATAGCAGGGTCGCTGCTCAACATCTCAACTTTTCTTGTCTTCCCAAAAGGCATGCTTCCACTCCAGCTCATGATTCACAGGATGGTCTTCAAGTTTCTTATAAATATCCTGCAGTTGTTCAGGCTTAAGCTGCTGTTCAAGATGTACGAACAGTTCCCTTTCTTCAAAGCGGATATGGTTATCCAGGAGGTCACATAAAATGGTCAAACTTCTTTTATCGGCCTCATCATCCAGGCCAAGAACCAGTTCGCGGATCTGCTCATGATCATCCACCAGCCGATGTCTTAATGGATTGTCTTCAGCCATATAATCAAGCAGTATTTTTTCTTCCTGGAAAAAATGTGGTTTGATGTGATGCTTCCAGTACCACAAAGTGTAATTGCGCATCGCTTCCAGCGAACTGCCATTTTTAATTCCCTGCCTGATCTTCCAGGCAAACAATAAGCCGTCATGGTGCTCACGGCTAAGGGGTGCGAGTTCAGGGCTTCGCTTAATAGGTTTTGCTTCCATACCCTAAATTTAAATCATTGGCCGCAAATAGGGGTTGACCATCGGCAACCCGGTCACTGACCTCCATCATAGTCAAAAAAGGATAAACTATTGCAGAAAGCCTTCTGATTCTATTAACAGTTGTGAATAATTAAGATTAGGAACTTTGAGCATTGGTTAATTATATTTGGATAGCCCCTGTTTAAATTGATTTTTTAGGCTTTTTTAATAAAAAATCCCCAGGGTGGTCCGTCTTTTGTAAAACAACCATAAGGCAGCAGTACCGAAAAATTGAACCCATTTGACAGACACAATCATCAACCTGGAAACCGTTAACCCTATTGAGTTCTTCGGAGTAAACAACGGTAAGTTAGACGTCCTTAAAAAGAAATTTCCCCTCTTAAAGATCCTTTCCCGTGGCACCCAGTTAAAGCTGAGTGGCGCTCCCGAGCAGATCGAGAACGCGAAGGAAAAGATCGAACTGATCATTTCCTACCTGGAAAGGAATGGCCACATGAGCCAGAACTATTTTGAACAGGTGCTGGGAGGTGACGACCAGGAGACAATCGATCATTTCAAGGAAAAAAACCCCAATGAAGTGCTGGTTTTTGGCCCCAATGGAAAATCAGTCAGGGCCAGGACCCAGAACCAGAAACGCCTGGTGCAGGAAGCCGAAAAAAATGATATCGTATTTGCTATAGGCCCTGCCGGTACTGGTAAAACCTATACAGCCGTTGCCATTGCGGTGAGGGCCCTCAAGAATAAACAGGTTAAAAAGATCATTCTTACCCGTCCTGCCGTAGAAGCAGGTGAAAGCCTGGGATTCTTACCCGGCGACCTCAAAGAAAAGATCGATCCATACCTGCGCCCACTTTATGACGCGCTGGATGATATGATCCCGGCGGATAAATTAGGTTATTATATGACCACCCGCACGATCGAGATCGCGCCCCTGGCCTATATGCGTGGACGAACCCTGGATAATGCTTTCATTCTCCTGGATGAAGCCCAGAATGCTACGGACCTGCAATTGAAAATGTTCCTTACCCGTATCGGCGCTAATGCCAAGGCCATCATTACCGGAGATATGACCCAGGTAGACCTTCCAAGAAATCAGCGCAGCGGACTGATAACAGCTGTGAGGATACTGAAAAATATTGATGGGATCGCCCATATTGAACTGGATGAAGAAGATGTGGTAAGGCACCGACTGGTGAAGCATATCATAAGGGCCTATAATGCGGAGCAGCCGCAGGATGGAAGAGAAGGAAGGTAATTGCTTAACTTGCGGCCATGAGATCATTATCAAGGTTTCTGCTCATCAGTTTTTTTGCCTTCGCCTGCAAAGCCGCCGAAAGGGAAAGCAGCGACAGCAATATTGATGCGGCAAGGAATTTTATTCGCGCCGCCCTCGATGGCAAGTTCAAAGATGCCCGCGCCTACATGATACAGGATTCTGTGAACATGAATTACCTGGAGGTGGCTGAGCGCTCCTACCAGAGAGAGGATGCCTTCACCAGGAATGGCTACCGGGGTTCCTCCATCAATATCCATGAAGTAAAAGAACCTATTCCCGACTCTATTGCCGTGGTGATCTTTTCCAATTCATATAAGAATGATCATGATACCCTTAAAGTGATACGCCTGAACGGCCAATGGTTGGTGGACCTTAAATACCTTTTTGAACACGACCAGGATACCAGTTTCAACAAGATCATAAAAAACGACAGCCTGCCTAAATGAAACAACTGCTGCTTGTAGGACTTGGAGGTGGATTAGGATCCATGGCCCGGTATCTTTTCCAGCGGTTCACCGTCAATCATTTTATTCAGGCTTTTCCCTGGGGCACCTTTGGGGTTAATATCATCGGATGCTTTTTGATCGGGATATTCTGGGGACTAAGTTTCAAAGGCTTTGACAACAATGAACAGTGGAAACTTTTCCTTATGACCGGCCTTTGCGGAGGCTTTACCACTTTCTCCGCTTTTACAATGGATGGCATCGGACTGATACGTGAACAGAGATATTTTTTATTCTTTAGTTATATCGCAGCCTCTGTTCTGTTGGGACTATTAGCGACCTTTGCCGGAATGAAATTGATCAGGTAATATTTGCGGATAATTGCTCACTATGGAACAATCAAATAAAATGACAACACAGATCATCCTCATCGCCCTTTTAATTGGGCTGGCGGCAGGTGTATTAAGCGGATTGGTAGGGGTTGGTGGTGGTATCATCATGGTGCCCGCCCTGGTATTCGCATTGCAATATACCCAGCACCAGGCCCAGGGAACTTCCCTGGCAGTGCTTACACTTCCTGTGGTTATCATTGCCTCCCTTTATTATTATCATCAATGCCAGCGGGCTGGCACACCTATAGACCTGAAAGTGGTTGGTTTGTTAGCCGCGGGATTTTTGGTAGGCGGGTATTTTGGAAGTAAACTGGCCCTGGCAATTCCTGAAGACATCCTGAAAAAAGTATTTGCGCTTATACTTCTATATACTGCCATCAAAATGGTTGGATGGGATAGCCTGTTCATTAAATGGATCAAAGGGCTTAATACCTGATCAGTTGAATATTCTCCTGATCGCCCTTAGTTTCTGCATTCTTACTCCTGTATCAGCATTGATCACAGATCTTTTATCTATCCGGTCTATGCGTACCTGTCCTGATGAATGAATGATCTGGTCATTGCCCATCAGGATACCTACATGAACTATATCTTCTTTATTGTCAAAGAATGCCAGGTCTCCTGGCAAAGCATCTTTTAATTTTTGCACGGGTTCTCCTTCCTGTGCCTGCTGCCATGCATCCCTTGGCAGATCGACCCCTATCATCTTCATCATCACCTGTACAAACCCGCTGCAATCCACACCCAGTATAGTTCGGCCTCCCCATTGGTAAGGCGCATTCAGCCAGGGCTGACTTAGCGCTAACAGGCTTTCCATATTCCGGGGCTGTATATCCCTGTCCCATGATCTTCCGCTATACTGAAATGCTACCTCTCCTATTCGCCCTTTTCCATTTTCAAGGAATGGCAGGGAAGAACCAAATGGTATATTCATTTTTTTTTGCCCAAATTCTATCGTGTTAAGCAGGTCAGTGCAAACCATCCTGCTTTTTTCCTCTGCAAAGGAGGGATCTACAAAATGAACCAGTGTTCGGGTGATCCAGCCTTCGTATCCATCATGCAGTGATCTGACCTTCAGCCATAACGACCCCTTTTCCCTTAATACTTCCACCGATTCTCCAAAAAGCAGCTGGTTGACCATCTCTTTTCGATGATCGGGCTTTCGGCGGATGGGAGCAGCGGGATATATGATGGATGCAAACATGGTTAAAGTTTAGAGAGGAGGGATGAGACATTAAAGTCAGAAATAAACTGATCTTAAGATATGAAATTATGAAATTGTTGCATCAAATTAATAGCCCTATACCAGTACCTGACACCCCGCCATACCCTCAACCCTAATCTCTTATCCCTAAACCCTAATCCCTAATCCCTACCTTTCCCTAAATTGCAATCTTGAAACCAAACTCCTCTACCTTAACCGACCAGGAATTGCTGCAGCAGTTCTATTCCGACCAGAACAATGAATGGTTGGGTGTTCTTTTGCAGCGGTATACCCTGTTGTTATTGGGAGTTTGCATGAAATACCTGAAAAATGAGGAGGAGGCCCGCGATGCCGTACAGCAGGTGTTTTTAAAAGTAATACAGGAACTGCAGAAATATAAAGTAGCGTATTTCAAATCCTGGTTGTACATGGTGGCAAAGAACCATTGCCTTATGAAGATCAGGGAAAGGCAGGGTAAACAGATCGTGGAGATCACTGACAGGATCCCATTGCTGAACGAGGAAAAAGATAAAAAACAATTGCAGGAAGAGGACCTGACCATGGAACTGATGACGGAATCGCTGAAGGAACTGAATAAGGAGCAGCAGCAATGCGTAACTTTATTCTACCTGGAGAAAAAAAGCTACCAGGAGATCAGCGAAACCACCGGCTTTACCCTTTTGCAGGTAAAAAGCTATATTCAGAATGGCAAACGAAACCTCAAACTGCTGATCGAAAAAAAATTAAGTCTTAAAAACGGCGATCATGGCCGATAATTTAAAGGACATATTATCCAATCTCAATCCAGACGTGGACCAGGAAACGCTCATGTTATACCTGCAGGGAAAACTATCGGAAGAAAAAAAGAATGAGATAGAAAAACAATTGCTCCAGGATGATTTCAATGAGGATGCTTTCGAGGGACTAGAATCTTTTAAGGACAAAGAGCAACTAAGCTATATGGTGGATGCCCTGAACAGGGACCTGAAGAAAAAGACGGCAAAGAAGAAGGCCAGAAGGGAAAAGCTAAGGATAAAGGATCAACCGTGGATCTATATTTCGATCTTGATTTTACTTTTGCTGATTGCGATTGCGGTGATGTTTATAATGAAAATAAAGAGTTGAGAGGTTGAGCTGTTGAGAAGTTGAGTGGCGACACTGCTTTAAAGAAATTTCACTCAACCCCCTAACCTCTCAACAGCTCAACTTCTCTCAATACAGTTTCTTCCCTTCCCAATTCTTCCAGTCTTCAAACACTTTTTCTGCTGCTTCATGTGGATGATGAATAAAAGGAATCGCTCTTTGTTCCATGGCGGTATTGATCTCGCCATAAATGAAATTATCATCAAAATCTATTTCTGCTGCCTGCTGCTTGGTATTGGCATATACAACCCTGCTTGGCCTTGCCCAGTATATTGCGCCCAGGCACATCGGACAAGGCTCACAGCTGGTGAATAGTTCACAACCTTCCAATTGATAATGATCAAGATGCTTACAGGCATTGCGTATGGCTACCACTTCCGCATGGGCCGTAGGGTCATTGGTAGAGGTCACCTGGTTGGAGCCTTCACCGATGATCTCCTCCCCTTTTACAATAATGCATCCAAAAGGCCCGCCTTTTCCGCTGATCATTCCCTGCCTGGCAAGCTCTATTGCACGCGCGAGAAATTTCTCATCTCTGTCTGAATTTTTCATTAATGATCATTTAATTAATTATTTACTAATGACCTACCTATCTACCTTGCTACTTAAACCCGTAACCTAAAGCCCCTCCCACACTTCCTTCGCAAACCCTTCCAATGAAGGATCTCTGGCACCCATCAATAACAACACACAATGTTCCGTAAAATGAGGCCTTAGCATTTCCAGTAAATTTTTCCTGTCCTCAACAAAATAAGCCTTCTTCCCTGTCTTCCTGATAGCCTCTATGAGGTCATTGGCTGAAATATCTTTTGTGGCCGTTCCACCTGCATAAAATATTTCACTCATCCATATTTCATCCTCTGGCCTCAAAGCCTGGCTGATCTCTTTTACAAATTCTTCTTTCAGGAATTTTGTTGGCTTATACCCATGTGGCTGGAACCAGGCTATCAGTTTTGGGGCCACTGGCTGGCAGGCCCTGATCGCTGCGGCGCATTTAACGGGGTTATGCGCAAAATCATCAATAAGAATGATACCATTCTTTTCACCATAGACCTGTACCCTTCTATAAATACCCTGGTAATTGGCAAGGGCCCTGGCGGCATCAGGCAGGGAAACACCAATACTATTTACCGAGGCTACTGCAGCCACCGCATTTTCCATATTGTGTTTTCCGGGAATATCCAGGCTGAAGGAAGTACCACCTATTGAAAAAGATATTTTCAATGCATTCTGCTGAAAACCGCTGGCAAGATATTTCGCTGAGGCCTTTTCATCTGTTCCAAAATCATTTTCCGGTGATTGTGATAATGAAGACGCAAGCTCATGCGAAGCATTGACAATAAAATGCCGGCTGTTATTTTTGAAGATCCCGAAAATGCGCATCAGCTCTTCAATCTCCTGGTGGTCCTTATCTATATTCAGTAAAACCCCTATCTCCGCTTCATATTGAACAATGGATCCATCGCTTTCATCTGCCTCTATTACAAGCCAGTCGCCTTTTCCTAATTTGGCATTCCCGATCTTCCCTTCTTTCATGATACTGATCAAACCGGCGCCACTTATGATGCCCGGCTCCATTCCTGCCTGTTCCATGATCTCGTAGATCATAGCCGAAGTAGTACTTTTACCGGATGTGCCTCCTACAGCAATGGTCCTCTTGCTTTTGGCAATTAACGCCAGCAACTCAGATCGTTTAATAATAGGAATACCGAGCTCTTTTGCTTTTTTCACTTCCCCCACAGTGTCTTCAATGGCCGCAGAAACCACTACCAGGTCGGTAAAGCTATTTATGCCTTCCCCATTTTGCTCATAGCAGCGGATACCAGCTTCCTCCAGTTTTTGCCGGGTTTCATTTAATACACCCGGACTAAAAAAACGGTCGCTGCCGGATACATCCATACCGATTTCCCGCAGGTATTGTGCTATAGCACTCATACCCGAACCGGCTATACCTATAAAAAAAGGTTGTTTAAGGTCAAGGATCGAAGAAATCATATACAAATAAACGCATAATTAGAGAAGGATTTTCAAACCGGCCTGCGTCAATTACAGATAATAAAAAAAACAGTGTATTTTAAACCCCTTAAGCATTAAGGGGTCAGAGACCCAATAATAAACTACCCATGACCGAGACCCACCCGTTCAGACAAGGCCTTCTGCTTTTTGCAGGCAGTTTCCTCCTGGTTTTAGCCTCCTGTAAGAAATCCGAAACAGGAAATAACGATGTGAGTGATGCAGCCATAAGCGCTGTGCTGAATCTTCCTTCCACTCCCTACAATTATTCCAACCCTCCCTTACCTGGATATCTCACTAATCCAGCCATAACAGGACAAATAAACACCCCGGGAAATAACCCCATTACCGATAAAGGCGCGACCCTGGGACTGGTACTTTTTTACGATAAGAATCTATCTGTAAATAATACAGTGGCCTGCGCTTCCTGCCATAAACAAAGTCTTGGTTTTACTGATAATGTTATTAAGAGCCTGGGCTTTAATGGCGGCCAAACCGGTCGGCATTCAATGGGATTGACCGATGCCAAATATTACCCCAACGGCCGATACTTCTGGGACCAGCGAGCGGTTACACTGGAAGACCAGGTACTTCGTCCCATACAGGACGCTGTGGAAATGGGCATGACCCTTCCCGCATTAGTGACCAAATTAAAGACCCTGGCCTATTACCCACCGCTTTTCAAAAACGTTTTCGGCGATGAAAATATCAGCAGCGAAAGGATATCCCTGGCACTTTCACAGTTCGTAAGATCCATCGTTAGCTACCAAACAAAATTTGATGTGGGAAGATCCGCTCTTCCTCCCGGCCCGCTTCCTAATAATCCAACATTTCCAAATTTCACTGCGGAAGAAAATCGTGGACTGCAAATATTTTTCGGTCCGGCAGGCGGCTGCGCCGGCTGCCATGGCACTGAAACCTTTACTGCTCCGCAGGAAAAAAATAACGGACTTGACCTTACCACCACCGATGCCGGCTTTGGTACCGTCACTGGAAACCCTAACGATAATGCCCTTTTCAAAGTAGGTTCACTTCGCAATATAGAATTAGGTGCCCCTTATATGCATGATGGAAGATTTGCCACGCTGGAGCAGGTGGTGGAACATTATAGCTCCGGAGTAAAAGCCCATCCAAATCTTTCCAATCAATTAAAACTGCCAAATGGCCAGCCAAGACTTGCCAATTTATCGGCACCAGATAAAGCAGCACTGGTTGCATTTTTGAAAACGCTTACCGACCAGGCAATGATCACAGATGCGAAGTATTCGAATCCATTTAAATGATTATACATTATTCATTACTAATTATTAGCATAAACGGCTCTCAATAATTAGTAGTGAATAATCACTTCCGTCTAATCATTTCCCCATAATTCAAACCCAGCCGCATTGCCTCCACAGCACGGGCAATTCGGTTTACCCTGGTGTCCTCGCCTTTGGCACTGTCTATCCATTTACTGTAATATTTCTGGTGGGAAGGCGGTATTTTATCCCAGTAAATTTTAGCCTTTGGTTCATCCGCTATACAATCCAGCAGGTCCTGGTTGAACTTGAATTCCTCTTTATCTTCTGAGAGTTTTACCGAAAGCATGCCGCCCTGTTTCTTTGCAATGGCTTTTCGAATTTCCCCATTAAGGGGCATAATAAAATTCCCATTCCCCATTGGCAAAAGGGCTATTCCTTTAATGGAGTGTTTATCTAATTTTCCTTTAACACGAAACGACTTCTTATTACCTTTTTTCAATTCCTCAGCAAGGGCAGCAGGAATTTCAATATATGTCCAGCCGGTTTTCTCCCCCTGCTGTCCGAATTTCTTTATGGTCGCTTCAAATTGTATCATTGGCATCCTTGTTGACTTATTTCCTTCTAACTTAGAAAAAAAAACATGTATTATATATCCAAAGGCTAAAAAAAATACTAATATTCATACCACGCATTCCATAGAGGAGGCTACTGTCTTCCATGAAATGAAAAATAAAACACAGGGCAGTGCTGAAAGGTTAAAAGAAACTAAAAAACAGGACCATTCATAAAAAAAAGCTGATTGCCCTGCCCTGGATGGCTATTTTTGCCTCTCTTTAAAATGAAACAAAAACCAGGGCCTTCCCTCACTATCTTTTTATTCCTGCTGATGGGGTTCAATACCTATTCCCAGGATATAACCGTCAGCTTTAAAATAGCCAATAAGAAAAAAGAACCTGTGGCCTATGCCAGCTTCCGACTGGTAAACCGGAACGACAGCAACCAGGTGTTCACCCGCTCTGCCGATAGCCTTGGCAAAGTAAAATTCGAGCTGAAAAAAGGCGGACAATACGATCTTACCATTACCGCGGCCAATTACCAGCCTATTGATAAGGGCATCCTGGTTCGTGGCGACCAAAGCCAGTTTCAGTTTGTAGCCGAGCCCCTGGAAAAAATCATGGAAGGTGTGGTTGTAAGAAGCCGTAAGCCCCTGATGAAACAGGAAGAGGATAAACTGATCATTGATCCCGAGAACCTGGTAGCCGCCTCTTCCAATGGTTACGAAGTGATCGAAAAAACACCGGGGCTTTTTGTTGACCAGGATGGAAATATTTATATCAGCAGTCTTACACCTGCATCGGTGCAGATAAATGGTCGCGACCTGAAAATGAGCGCGGCAGATATGGCCACCATGCTTAAAAACCTGCCTCCTAATGCCATTCAGAAAATTGAAGTAGTAAAAACGCCATCGGCACGCTATGATGCGTCTGGTGGAGGTGGAATTGTAAATGTGGTTTTGAAAAAAGGCGTCAAGATCGGCATGACCGGCTCAGTGAACACAGGCTGGCAACAGGGAAAATATGGCAACGGGAATATCGGCGTCAGCCTGAATAATAACACTGGTAAAAGGAATTACAATTTCAATCTCAGTTATAACCGCCGAAATAATTATGAGCGGATCTATACCGACCGCATTTTTGCAACCGATTCTTTATTGAGGCAGGATGCCAATACCGTCTATCCCGGTAACGCGTTCTATTCATCCTTCAGCATCACCTGGCAATTGAATAAAAAATGGGAGTTAACCTATGATGCAGAAGGAAACTATAATAATTTCAACAACCGTTCCAACAACCTTAACCTCCTCTTAAAAAACTCCACTAATTCTATTTTCAGCAATAGCCTGAATACGGTTAATAATCATGGCCATTCTTTATCTTATGGAACCGGTTTTGAAACCAAATACAAGATCGATAGTATTGGCTCAGAGTGGACAAACGACACGTATATAAGGCATTCGGAAGATGAAGGCAACCAGGTCTTCCTTACCAATTATTCTTCACCACAACCTTTCAGTTTCGGCGGCGATGGCATTAACAAGTCTTCCCGAAATTTTTTCACCGGCCGCTCCGATCTTAAACTGAAGTGGAAGAAAAAGGTGACTTTGGAAACGGGCTTGCAGAGCACTATTCTTGGTTTTAAGAATCATGCTGATTATTACAGGGAACAATCGGGCACGAGAACAAAAGATAATGCCCGAACCAATCGTTTTGAATACAACCAGAATATCAATTCCCTGTATTTACAGGGAACTAAAACGTTTAATAAAGACCTGGTATTAAAATTGGGTGCCAGGCTGGAGAACACTAATATGGATGGAAGGCAATTGGTACCCGGTGATACCTCATTTGCTATTCACCGTACAGACCTGTTTCCTTATATATACCTGAGCAAACCGCTGATGAAGATCATGAGTTATGAATTAAGGGCCTACCTGGTTTACCGAAGAAGTATCCGCCGCCCGGGTTATGACCAGCTGAATCCATATGCGCGTTATGTTGATCAATATCTCACAGAAACAGGAAACCCTGCATTAAGACCACAGTTCACCAATAACTACGAGGTAAATGTAAGTGTGGATGAAAGACCCATTCTTGCTTTTGGATTGAATGATACCAAAGATATATTTACCAATGTGGTGTACCAGGCAGACAGCAGTCGCAGCCAGGCCTACCGCACCTACGATAACCTGGGTACCAATAAGGAACTTTATTTCCGTGCAATCGGCGCATTGCCTCCCGGTGGCAAATATTTTATCGTTTTAGGAACACAGTATAACCATAACCATTATGAAGGGATCTATGAAGGCAAGCCGCTTTCTTTTTCCCGAGGCACCTGGAGTTTCTTCACCTATCAAACCTTAAGGCTGGATAACCGTTCAGTGCTTTCACTGAATGGTTTTGTACGTTTCCGCGGGCAACAGCAGTTTTATGAACTCAGTAGTTTTGGCGCACTTAATCTTAGCCTTAACCGAAAATTCATAAAAGACAAACTGATCATCACGTTAATTGGAAATGATATACTCCGCACCAATAAAAATGATTTTCTTATCCGCCAGGGATCAGTGAACGCGACCGGTTTCAGGATATCTGATTCAAGAAGGTTTGGAATGAATATTCGTTATGCATTTGGCGTAAAGAAGAAAGAAGAGAAGAAGTTTTTGGATGTGGAGCAGGAGTAGGCTAGTAGCTAGCGGCTAGCTCCTAGCGGCCAGCAGTTTGGATTAACAAAAATAAAACCGTGCACTATTGCAAATTCCCCTATCTTTGCCCAGTCAATTTGAGCATCGACAGTAAGTGAACGAACCTGCTACGCATTTTTCTGCTACTAGTTAGTCTTCTTTACGCCTCGCTTTCTCAAGTATTTATTAAAGTATCAATTTTTTATCAGATGAACATTTATGTTTCAAACCTGAGCTTCGCTGTACAAGACGAAGACCTGCAGAGCTATTTCGCTGAATACGGTGAAGTAACATCAGCAAAAGTAATTATGGACAAATTCACTAACCGCAGCAAAGGTTTCGGTTTTGTGGAAATGAGTGATGATGCAGCCGCTAATAAAGCAATCGCTGAATTAGATGGCGCAATGGTTGACGGTCGCGCAATTCGCGTGAACGTTGCTAAGCCTAAAGAAGACAGACCAAAAAGGTCTTTCTCCGGTAACGGTGGTGGCGGTGGAAACCGTTCTTTCTCCGGTAACGGTGGTGGCGGTGGAAATCGTTGGTAATTATCCAAACGTCCAAAAAAAAGGCCCCGGAGCATTTGCTACGGGGCTTTTTTTATGCCTTCTATTTTTAAGTTTATTCTTTTTCTTCCGATCAGGCCCGCTGCTTTGCTCTTGCAGGTGCTTTCGCTTTTGCAGCAGCAGACGATTTGGATTTCGATTTGCGAAGAGCCGAGGTTATGGCCGCGCTCAGGTTCGCAAAAGTTGGTTTCACGGTAACCTGCACATCATTCACAAAGAACGCTGGGATCTCTTTGATACCCCTGTTATGTCCTTCCTTGATATCATCCTGCACCTGCCAGCCATATACTCCATTCACTAACTCTTCCAGGAATTTTTTATTCTTAACACCCGCTTCTTTACTGTGCAGTTTTAAACTGGTGGTACCCAAATTACGCCGGTTCTGGAATAACACATTATGCATTTCCCAGAATTTACCTTCCTGAGCTGCTGCTACTGCCGACTCACTGGCCTTCAGACTACGCTGATGGATCATCGTGAGCGGGAAATGCCTGAACTGGAAACGTATCTTACCGTCAAACTCTTCCAGCAATTGCTTTACCACTTCATTCACCTTCGCACATTCTTCACTCTCATATTCACCGAATTCAATAAGGGTAACAGGAGCATCCTTCTTGCCAACAAAGATCTCTTCCGGTCCAATGATTATAATATCCTCTTTTTTAAGCGCCATTTTCTTATTCATTTATTCAGGCCTGGTAAATACCCTGCCCAGTTTTTTATATAACAAATTTCCAGCCATATGGTTGAACTAAAAGCATTTATGCCAGAAAGTCCTAATATGGAACCGGCTGAAGATAATATAATTTCCGAGCCTGCCAAATCCGCTTATCAGTAATTTCCTAACACGTAAACCACCACGTGTGAATCAACCATTTACACTTATGAAAAAGCCAGCTTTCTTACAGGCACAGGCTTAAAAAAAGGCTTGGACATCCCGCATTTATATTTGGTAACCTGCTGTAATACAATAATTAGCAAATCGGATCACTGCTTTGGTTATTCCCAAATCGGTTCAAGCTTGTAATTTTTTGCAAGCTCCGCAGGTCTATTTTTGACTTGTCAAACAGGGATCCTCCCTTTAACGATTCTCTTGCCTTCAACGTAGCCTGCCAGCCCAAATTTTTACTTTTTATTGTTAACCCGTCTTCGATGAAGGCAAAAACACTTTATTATGAAAAACAACATGCGCAATCTTTTGACCCTTTCCCTGGCCCTTGTCCTTTCAGTTACCCTTAACGCCAGCCCGGTACCCCCCATCAACCCGAACCAGCAGGTTGAACTGAGGTATGCCGGTACCATCGACAACAATCCTGTTTACCAGCTCGACCTTGTGAACAGGGAACCAAAAGGAACGGTATTGGTATCTATCAGCGATAAGAACGGCGTAACGCTTTACAGGGAAAACGTTTCCGCCACCAGCTTTTCTAAAAAATTCCTGATCAACCGGGATGAACTGGGAAATGAGCCGGTACGTGTAGAGATCAGTTTCAGCGGTGATAAAAAAGTAGTGCTTTATGAGATCAACAGCAGCACCCGCACACAGACAGAAAATACCGTGACCAGGATATTTTAATATTCCCTGAAAGATCATTAAGGAACCGGCCATCGTGCCGGTTTTATTATTTACTTATCTTAGGAACATGAAAGCATTCGCCCTTACTGTTACCTTATTTCTGGCCGTCGTTCTCCTGCATGCACAATCGCTGAACAATATTGAACAAAAAATTTCAAAACAAATAGATGCCGACTTGTCGAAGCATCTGGAACTCTTGAAAAATGCAGTGAATATCAATAGCGGAACAAACAATATTGCCGGAGTAAAAGCGGTTGGACAACTTTTCGGTGAGGAATTAAAGGCGCTCGGATTCACCGTGGAATGGGTCGAGCTTCCTGATTCATTAAAAAGGGCCGGCCACCTGGTCGCTTCCCGTAAAGGAACAAAGGGAAAAAAATTATTCCTGATCGGCCATCTTGACACCGTATTTGAGCCGGAAATGGTTCCTAATCCCTTTCAAATGCTCAATGACAGCACCGCTACCGGTCAGGGGGTCAATGATATGAAAGGCGGCGATGTGATCATCATTGCTGCATTAAAAGCCTTATTTAAAGAAGGCCTTTTAGATGATCGGTCCATTACAGTATATATGACCGGCGATGAAGAGAATGCCGGTAAACCCAATAGTGTAAGCCGGGCAGATTTTATACAAAGAGGTAAACTCCATGACTATGCCCTTGCTTTTGAAGGGGCCAATGGTATGCATACTGCAGCCTCCGCCAGAAGAGGATCCAGTAGCTGGAAACTGTTAGTATCTGCCAAACAGGGACATTCTTCCCAGGTCTTTGGAAGCAATGGGTATGGTGCGATCTATGAAGCAGCACGTATCATAGATCAATTCCGTCTTCAGCTAAGCAAAGAAAAATACCTGACCTTCAATCCCGGCATTTTCATCGGCGGTACTGACCTTGATTCACTCAAACAAAAATGGCAGGTAGCAGGAAAGACCAATATCATCGCGCCGCATGCTATGGTAAATGGCGACCTGCGTTATATTTCTGCAGATCAAAAGAAGAAAGCCTGGGAAAAAATGAGAAAGATCGTTACCTCTAATAATCTCCCTGGCTCCTCAGCCACCATAATTTTTGCAGAGGGCGGTATCCCGGCTATGTTCCCCACAAAAGGAAATGAGACATTGGTGAAAAAACTAAGTGAAGTATCAAAAGCACTGGGCTACGGAGAAGTAAAACCCGGCGACCCTATGTCAAGAGGCGCCGGGGATATATCTTATATAGCGGAATACCTGGACTGCATAGATGGCTTGGGTGCCTGGGGTGCCGGAGAACATGCACCCGGTGAGACCACCAATATCAAAGCCTATCCATTGCTGGCAAAAAGAGCCGCTATCTATATCTATCGTTTAAGCCACGAGTAACTAGGCTTTTACCTTGTCGGCTTCATTGATAAACACTACGGTATTATCAAAAACATCTACCAGTACTGGTTTGCTTTTATCTATATCACCTGCCAGTATTTTCTTCGACAACTGGTTCACGATCTCTTTCTGTATCAGCCTTTTTAAAGGCCTTGCGCCAAACTGAGGATCGAATCCCTGGTCGGCCAAAAACTCCAATGCATAATCGCTGAACTCCAGGTTAATGCCATTCTCGGCTACCAGTTTTTTCAGGTTCTGCAATTGTATCCGCACAATACCGATGATCTGCTTCTTCATCAAAGGCTGGAACATGATGATCTCATCTACCCTGTTCAGGAATTCAGGTCTTATGGTTTCCCTCAATAAAGCCATTACATCGATCTTAGCCTTCTCGGTCACCTCTTCCACATTATCCTCATTGAGATCATCAAATGCATCCATGATCATGGAAGAACCAATGTTGCTGGTCATGATGATAATGGTATTCTTGAAATTCACCACCCTGCCCTTATTATCTGTTAGGCGGCCATCATCCAATACCTGCAGTAACACGTTCCATACATCCGGATGGGCTTTTTCGATCTCATCCAGTAATACCACACTATAAGGTTTGCGACGAACAGATTCAGTTAATTGTCCTCCTTCATCATAACCCACATAACCCGGAGGTGCTCCTACCAGTCGACTTACCGTATGTTTTTCCTGGTATTCACTCATATCGATGCGGGTCATCATGCTCTCATCATCAAATAAATATTCCGCAAGCGCTTTTGCCAGCTCTGTCTTACCTACACCAGTTGTTCCAAGGAATATAAAGGAGCCGATCGGTTTCTTCGGATCCTGCAAACCAGCACGGCTTCTGCGAATGGCATCCGCTACTGCAGTGATCGCTTCTTCCTGCCCCACTACTCTTTCATGCAAATGGTCTTCCAGGTGCAAAAGTTTTTCACGGTCGCTTTGCAGCATTTTTGTCACAGGAATACCGGTGGCTTTTGCCACGCTCTCCGCTATATCTTCCGCATCTACTTCCTCTTTCAATAATCTTTTTTCATCTGAAGAAGCCAGCTCTGCACTTAATGCCTCGATCAGTTTTTCCTGCTCCTTGATCTTACCATAACGGATCTCTGCCACTTTTCCATAGTCGCCTTCGCGCTCCAGCCTTTCTGCCTGCGATTTAAGATCCTCTATTTCTGCTTTAGCATTCTGTACTTTTTCCACCAGTTCTTTTTCGTCCTTCCATTTTGATTTCAGCGTATCACGTTCTACGGAAAGATTAGCTATATCGGTATTCAATTCTTTCAGTTTCACTTCATCATTCTCCCTTTTGATCGCTTCCCTTTCAATTTCAAGCTGTCTGATCTGCCTTTCCAGGGTATCCAGTTCTTCCGGCATGGAATTCATCTCCAGTCTTAGCTTGGCAGCGCTTTCATCGATCAGGTCGATGGCCTTATCGGGAAGGAAACGATCTGTGATATAACGCTGAGAAAGTTCCACGGCTGCAATGATCGCTTCGTCTTTGATGCGCACATGGTGGTGGGTTTCATAGCGGTCTTTTAATCCCCTCAGAATAGAAATTGCATCGTCCACACTGGGTTCATTGATCATCACTTTTTGGAAACGTCGTTCCAGCGCCTTATCTTTTTCGAAGAATTTCTGGTATTCATTCAGGGTGGTAGCACCCACCGCGCGAAGATCTCCTTTGGCAAGGGCAGGTTTTAAAATATTGGCTGCATCCATGGCACCCTCTCCTCCACCAGCACCTACCAGGGTATGGATCTCATCAATGAAAAGAATGATCTCGCCTTCCGAGCCGCTGACTTCTTTTACCACGGCTTTTAATCTTTCTTCAAATTCACCCTTGTACTTGGCACCCGCGATCAGTAATCCCATGTCCAGTGCATAAATGATCTTGCTCTTCAGGTTATCGGGCACATCACCATTAACGATACGGTGCGCGATCCCTTCCGCGATAGCGGTCTTACCAACACCGGGTTCTCCCACCAGGATGGGGTTATTTTTAGTACGGCGGGAAAGTATATGCAGGGTGCGTCGTATCTCTTCATCACGGCCAATAACCGGATCCAGCTTTCCCTGGCGGGCCAGCTCATTCAGGTTCTTGGCGTATTTATTCAGGGCATTGTATTCCTGCGATTGGGTTTGAGAGGTAACGCTTTCTCCTTTCCTTAATTCTTTGATGGCTGCGATCAGGCCTTTTTCAGTAAGTCCTGCATTCTTCAATAATTTGGCAGGCTCATCATTGCCCTGCACGATAGCCAGCAATAAATGCTCGGTGGTCACAAATTCATCTTTGAATGTTTTAAGGGCAGCACCCGCACGAAGCACCACATTATTGGCCTCCCGTGAAATATTCTGCGCTGCTTCCCCACCGGATTTTGGTAAGCGGGCGATCAGCTCATCAAGTTTATTGTCCACCAGGTTTAGCGTCACATTGTTCTTCTTCAGCAGGTGAACTACCGGAGAATCTTCCTGTTCAAGCAGGGCTTTCAGGATATGCTCCGTTTCAATATTGGGGTTGTTCGCGTTAAAAGCGATCTGCTGGGCCTGTTGAAAGGCTTCAGCCGCTTTTATGGTAAAATTGCCTAAGTTCATTTGTTATGATTTTATTCCCGAGCTCCGGGAAGGTTATTTAAATTTTCAGTTCCCTTATGGGTTCTCAAAAATGACTCCAAGGATGGTATGCGGAAACAATGGCATATAAAGTTAGTCTAACCGGTAGTTAAGGCATATGATCCTGGTTATTCCTGCAAATATTTCAGGTATTGATTTACTTTGTAAAAAACCGCACATGTACGAACATAAAAAGCAGGCCCTTTTACCAAAAAAGGTCTATTACCGCCGAATCGCCTATAATTTCTTTATTGCCACTATCGTCATGGTTTTAAGCCTAATTATCGGTGTGGCGGGCTATCACTGGTGGGGTGAAATGGGCTGGATGGACTCTTTCCATAATGCATCTATGATCCTTAGTGGCATGGGGCTGGTAAACCCGGTACCTTCTCAGGCAGGTAAACTTTTCTCTTCTTTTTATGCCCTGTTCAGCGGGGTGATCTTCATCACGAATTTTGGAATCATACTTGCCCCGGCAGCCCATCGTATCATGCACCGCCTGCACCTGGAGGAAAAATAAAAATGGTGGATCCCCGACAACAAAATACCCAATTGATCAGGCAGTTCGCCCGTAGTCTGGGCTTCGACCATATCGGCATAGCCAGGGCCGTGAAACTGGAAGAAGACGCCCGTCGTTTGGAGGAATGGCTAAATAAAGGAATGCAGGGTCAGATGCAGTATATGGAGCGTTATTTTGACCAGCGGGTAGATCCAAGGGTCCTGGTTCCCGGCGCACAGTCCGTTATAACCCTTTTACTTAATTATTACCCTGACCAGGATCAAACAAAGAATTCACCACTTATTTCCAAATACGCTTATGGAAAAGATTACCATGAGGTTATCCGAAATAAACTGGGGGCATTGCTTTCCCGTATTCGGGAAAATATAGGGGAAGTACAGGGAAGGGGATTTGTTGATTCCGCCCCTGTGCTGGAAAGAACCTGGGCAAAACGCAGTGGCCTGGGCTGGGTTGGGAAAAATGGGAACCTGATCAATAAAAGCGCAGGCTCCTTTTTCTTTATAGCTACGCTGATCACCGATCTGGAACTGGAATATGATGATCCATTTGCCAAAGACTATTGCGGCACCTGCACTAAGTGTATTGATGCCTGTCCTACAGAAGCCATTCTTCCCGGAAATATCGTGAACGGAAGCAAATGTATTTCCTACTTCACCATTGAATTAAAAGATGAACTGATCCCTTCTGAAATGAAAGGAAGGTTCAATAACTGGGCTTTTGGTTGTGATATCTGCCAGGATATTTGTCCCTGGAACCGGTTTAGTACTCCAACTGAAGAACCATCTTTCCGTCCGATACCAGAGATCCTGAATTTATCTACAGAAGAATGGGAGGCAATGAGTGAGGAAAGGTTTAAGAGAGTGTTTAAGGATTCGCCTTTGAAGAGAACGAAATATGGGGGGATGATGAGGAATATTAAGTTTATCGGGAGTTGAAGATATAAGTAGATCGGGGGCTAAAGCCATTTGAATGAATACATTTTTTGTACACAGATAAATAGGATCAACACAGATAAATACAAATCCTTAAAGATTAGAAAATCAAACGAACCAGGATATAACTGGATTTAGGGAATTGCCGCGAAGCGGCCATCCAAAACCATCCTTGTATTTAATCTGTATTATTTGTGTTCATCTGTGCAAATCTGTGTACAAATAAAACTATACTAAAAACTATTTTCCTTTTTTATATCATTCAGGTAACCCAGGAAACTATACCAGATCTTTTTGGCATCCGGAAATTTATAGTATGTGTTAAAGAGTTTTTCAGTTTCAGGAAGATTTTTCCCAAAAGAGTAATAATAAACGATAAGGTTAAGGGCGAATTCCTTTCTCAGTCCATCATCAAATTCGCCTTCGGCCAATTCCTGATAAGGATGTTCACTAAGTTTTCTGAGGTTGTCTTTAATAGTTGCCTTTAATACTGCATCGCCAGGAAGCACAGACAATTTCCCTTTATTATATGTTAATTGTACAGTTCGTACAGGAATCGGGGCAGAATCGCTGCTATCCTCGAGTTCACAGGCAAAACAAGTATAGAAATATCCGTAATGTTCATAGAATGAATATTCCAGAAGATTATTTTCATTGAAACAAGCTTCTCCACCCCAGGTCGCCGCCATTAATTTATATTGACCAGGCTTTACCTGACTAAAAATATCATAGACATCACAACAATGAGCGCCGCCAGAATAAAAATAAACTATAAGTTCCTTATATCCGTCCTTGTCCAGATCAATAAAACCAGCCTTTGCATAATTGCCAATTTCTGAACGATTATTATCGTATAGGAATTGAAGAGTGCGATTATGTTTACCGCCATATAGAAGCATGATCTTTCGTGGATCTCCGTGCTTTTCCGTCCTCTTGAAAAAATTCATATAGCAATCATTGCTATCATTCTGAGCATAATTATTTATAGATAAACCCAGAGCAATACCAAGTACTAATAACTTAAGCATGTTTATTGTTTTTCCAGAAAACTCTTCATTTTCCCCAACCCCTTTTCCATGAAAGGACCGTAACGACTCTCCAGTAGTAAACTTGAAAACTTCTCCCAGGGATACCAGTGCAGTTTAATATCCATGTACCATTGCACGGTTGTAATGCCGGGCCTTTCTGTTTTGATGACATGAATCCCTTCTTCCGCTTTTTTCCCTTCCCGTATCTGCTGAAATCCCACCAGCGAATCATTGAAACTCAGATCAACAGCCGGAAGCAAACTATCCGCTCCGGGATACCAGTTCTTCCAATTGGAAGTATCTTTTAATTGCGCCAGTACCTGCTCATTTGTTGCATTAATATCTATCGCCTTTGAAATTCTTACATGAGAAGGGAATAGAAAGGATATCATGGTGATCATGATAGCGAAGAAGACGAGGCTGATTATTCCGAGTTTGATGATACGCATAAAAAAAGCTTCTAGCTGCTAGCTATTAGCCTCTAGCAGAATTCTAAATAATTGTAAACTTAATTTCCAATAGAAGTACTCCTAACTGCTAACCTGCCTGCCGGCAGGCAGGCTCCCAACTCCTAACTTTTCTCTATTCCCATTTCAACACTCTTACCACCAGTATATACACCAGCAATATCCAGGCTCCCAGAATACCCAATTCCAATAAACAATCATTCAGATGCAGTCCTTCAAATGAAAGTTTGCGGATAGCGGTATTATACTGAGTTAGTGGCAGGATCTTACAGATGGTTTGCATCCATTCCGGGAATACTTCTATAGGAAAGAAGGTTCCGGATAGCATCATTTGCGGAAAGCCAAACAGGTTTATCAGTAATGGAATGGAAGTGTCGGTCTTTACGATACTGCTGAAAATCAACCCTACTCCCATCAGCAGGAATAGCATCACGATAGTCATAAATAATATCTCCAGCAAGGTGGCAAGGCCATGCACCAGGGTATAGTTCAGGAAGAAATAACCGAAGCAGATCAGCACGATCACGCTAAGCATTTGAAAAAACAAGCGGCTAACCCCTACACCTATCAATATATTAACTCGCTTTACCGGGGATGCATAAAATCTTTTCAGCACCAGTTGTTCACGCAGATTGAAGAAAGTGAAGGCCACACCAAACAGCGTGGAGAATAATATAGAAAAACCTAACTGGCCGGGAAGGATAAAATCGATCTGGCGGTATGCCCTAACAGTTTCTACTTTTGGAGGCGCAATGGTTACCATGGCTGCATTTTTTCCTCCTATTCCTTCTTCCATTTTCAACCTTGAATAATCCAGCATCTGCATGAAACCGCCAAAACGGTCACTGCTGGCAGTAGTGGAATAAACTTCCACTTTATCCTGTGGCCGGCCGCTGCTGTCACGGGTTGAAACGATCTTTACAATGGCCGTGAGTTTTCCTTTTATCAGTTCCCTTCGCAAACTGTCCTCACTGTGAATATGTATTATTTGTATGGACTTATTATGCAGCAGGCTCTGATACATCATACTGGCAGTATCGCTGTTCTTATCCAGGGCAATACGATAACTGGGACCGCCCCCGCTTCCAAAAGCCCCGAAGATCAGCACAAAGATCACCGGGAAAAGAATACTAAAGATGATCGCGCTGGGATTGGCAAAAATTGCCTTGAAACTGGCCCGGGTAATGGCCCAAAGGGCCCGCGACTGACTGTAAGGTTGTGACATATATGGTGCTTGGGCAACAAATGTAAGAGTTAGCAAAAAATAAACTACTGTTGCAGAAAATAAAACCATCGATTTGTTCAAAGCATATCTACTTACGGGCACGAATATCGGCGACCGGGAAGAAAACCTTCAGAAAGCTAGGGTACTGATAACCGAACATTGCGGTAAACTGGACAAATTCTCCGCGATATATGAAACAGCAGCCTGGGGAATGACCGACCAATCCTCTTTTCTTAACCAGGCCCTGCTTTTAGAGACCAGCCTGAAGGCCCCTGAACTGATGAAGGAACTGTTGAACATCGAATTGCTGATGGGAAGGGAAAGAAAAGAGAAATATGGCCCACGGCTCATAGATATAGATATCCTTTTATTTGAAGAGGAGATCAGGGAAGATGAATTTCTCCGCCTTCCCCATCCTGAACTGGTTAACCGGAGATTTGCACTGGTCCCATTGGCCGATATAGCCCCGGATGCTTTTCATCCGGTGCTAAAAAAAACAGTCAGCCAATTATTGGAAGAATGCAGGGATACGCTGGGGGTAAAAAAGTATAATTCGTCTTTATGAATCCTTTATTTTGCCGGTCTTGAAATACCAGTTCATCACCATAGAAGGAAATATCGGGGCAGGAAAAACCACCCTGGCAACCTTGCTCAGCAAGCATTATAATGCCCGGCTGATCCTGGAAGAATTTGCCGATAACCCCTTTCTCCCTAAATTTTACGAGAACCCCAAACAATATGCTTTTCCACTGGAGCTTTTTTTCATGGCAGAGCGTTTCAAACAGCAAAAAGAATTTCTGCAACAAAAGGATATGTTTCAATCCCTGACCATCTCCGATTATCTTTTTACCAAGTGTTTGCTTTTTGCCAAGGTTACACTTCCTGAAGATGAGTTTCGCCTTTACCAGCGTTTATTTGAGATCATCAACCAGCAGTTGCTTCAACCGCAGCTGCTTATTTATTTGCATGCCCCTGTCACCAAACTGCAGGCCAATATCCGGAAACGCAACCGGGCCTATGAACAAAATATCCCGGATGATTATCTTTTTAATCTCCAGGAAACCTATACACATTATATCAAACAGCATAATATAAAGACCCTGTTTGTAGATGCCAGCAATGCGGATTTCCTGGAAAATGAAAAACACCTGCAGGTGATCCTGGAAGCGTTGGAAAAGGACTATGATGATGGCCAGCATTACATAAATCTTCCATAGTACCTTTGCCCCGATGGCGGAACCTTCTCACGTAAAACAAATAACCAACGATCCTTTCGCAGCTACCCGTGTGCCTGAATTCAGGAACCTGATGCTGGGCCGTTTCACTTTTATCATGGGACTTCGCATGATGGGCACCCTGGTGGCCTGGTGGGTCTATGAACTAACCGGTGATCCTTTTGCCATCGGACTGGTAGGTCTATCGGAAGTAATACCAGCCGTATCCACCGCCTTATACGCCGGACATATCATCGACATAAATGATAAACGGAAATTATTACTGCGCGGTGTTTTCTTATATGGCATCGCTGCCAGTATTTTATTATTTTTCTCCAGCCAGTTCATTAGCTCCCGCTTTGAACATAAATGGATAGCCATCGGAATCTATGCGGTCATATTTTGCACCGGGATCATTCGTTCTTTTACAGGACCGGTTTTCTCTGCCACCCTTGCCCTTACTGTTCCCAGGGCCTATTTACAAAATGCCACTACCTGGAACCAAAGCTCCTGGCTGGCGGCCTCCGTAACAGGTCATGCCATGGCAGGTTTTCTCATTGCCCAATGGGGCATCAAAGGAACGCTGATCACCGTGATCATTTTGATTTGCGCGGCTTTTATCATTTTATTTCAGCTAAACCCCAAACCACCCATGGCCAGATCGGGAGAAATGAAGACCTGGGATAGTATGAAAGAAGGACTGGCCTTTGTTTGGAGAACCAAAGAAATACTGGCCACTTTTTCTATGGATATGTTCGCGGTACTTTTTGGTGGCGCCGTGGCCATGGTACCCGTTTATGCAAAAGATATCTTGAAAGTGGGGCCTATTGGTTTTGGATGGTTGAACGCGGCATCTGATATTGGCGCCATTCTTATCGTTGCATTACTTGCCTTCTTCCCGCTTAAAAACGCACAGGGCAAAAAATTATTCCTGGCAGTAGCAGGTTTCGGCGTCTGCATCATTGTATTTGCCTTATCTAAGTGGTTCCTATTATCTTTTATCGCCCTGATGATGGCCGGGATCCTGGATGGTATCAGTATTGTGGTACGAGGTACAGTGATGCAACTGAAAACCCCTGACCATATGCGGGGAAGGGTAAGCAGTGTGGGTTCCATGTTCATTAATTCCAGTAATGAACTGGGACAGTTTGAAAGCGGTATGGCCGCCCGGGCCCTGGGCGTTATTCCCTCCGTTGTATTCGGCGGATGTATGACCCTCCTGGTGGTGGGTATTACCTGGTTCAAAGCTCCCGGCCTCCGGAAATTTGAATATTAGCACCTTTTTACAATTAGCGTCAACTTTATTAGATTTATCTGCGTTTTACTCTTTATAAAACAATTTTTATATGCACCGCAGATCCTTTATTCGCAACACAAGCTTTAGTGTAGCTGCCCTCAGTATTTTCCAGAAGAATATCCTGGCTGCTTTTACCCAGGATCCTTTCAAGATCAGTATGCTTACTGATAAAGTGGGCATTTTTACGGAGAAAGGCGGCACCATTCTTTTCCTGATAGAAAAAAATGAGATCGTTGTAGCAGATGCGCAATTCCCGGAGCAAAGCAAGCACCTGATCGATAATCTGCGTAAAGATCATACCCAGGCTTTCTCCACACTTATCAATACGCACCACCATGGTGACCATACCGCGGGAAATATTTCCTTTAAAGGATTGGTGACTCATGTGCTGGCCCATGAAAATTCATTAAAGAACCAGCAGGCTTCGGCCAAGGCTTCAAAGTCGGAGGATAAACAATTGTATCCCGACCAGACCTATACCAATGTATGGGGACAGAAAGCGGGCAAAGAGAAGATCACCCTTTACTATTACGGCGCTGGTCATACAGATGGAGATAGTTTCGTTCACCTGGAGCATGCCAATATTGTGCATTGCGGCGACCTGGTATTTAACCGCCGTCATCCTTTTGTAGATCGTTCTGCAGGAGCCAATATGAAAAGCTGGATACAGGTGCTGGATAAGGCCCTGAATAAATTCGACAGGAAAACAAAATATGTATTCGGGCATTCTGGCCCTGGTTTTGAAGTGACCGGTACCGCCGATGATCTCAAAGCATTCCAGGATTATTTAGGAAAAGTATTGCAGTTCGTGGAAGGCGAGATCAGGGCAGGTAAGACTAAAGATGAAATATTAAAAGCTACCCTGATCCCGGGAGGCGAAGACTGGAAAACCGATGGCATCAGTCGGCCATTGACCGCCGCTTACGAGGAACTCACACAATAATTAGTAATTAATGGTTATTAATTAATTACTTCCCCTCCTTCTCCAGTTGAAGCAACCCCTCCAGTACATAATAAGTGATGGGACAAAAGCTTGAATTCTTCAGCACCATGGGTTGTCTTTTGATCATGAAATCCTCATCAGTATAAGGGAACCGCCGGCAATCAGAAGGCCGGTCCTCATAGATACTGCAAT
Organism: Chitinophagaceae bacterium; assembly: GCA_016720565.1. GTDB lineage: Bacteria > Bacteroidota > Bacteroidia > Chitinophagales > Chitinophagaceae > JJ008. The sequence continues at coordinate 217,606 of JADKKJ010000001.1, read as the reverse complement.
AATTATCTGCACCCAGGAAGGGGCAGGGTAAAGTTTTGGCCACATAGTCCCCCTCCTCATCCACTTTAAGATAGGTCTCGATGAATTCGCTTTCCCTTAATTTAAGCAGACGGCTGATCCGTTTAACATCAGGGGTTTTAAACCGGGGAGAATAGTTTTTGCAGCAGTTGGCACACTGCAGGCAATCCACCTTTGCGGAGGCTTCCTCATGCAGATCGGGCAATTTGTTCAACACGTCATTCTTTTTGGCCCGGTGCAGGTAGATCTTATAAAGTTTCTGCCGTTCCCGGGATTTTTTCTCCCAGTTTTCCAGCACATTTTTCGGTAAAGGCATGCTGCAAGTTAGCACGGAAATGGATTGCCAAAGGTTCCTGATTTTTCACAGGTTTTTTCTGCTTTTTTGCCTGTAAATTTGCGGCATCTTTCAAATAAGATCCCTCCAATATGAACCTGCTCCATCAACAAGCAAATGAGTTCCGGTCAAGACATATAGGCCCCAACGAGAAGGACACCACAGATATGCTAAAGGTAATCGGTGAAAAAAGCCTGGAAGACCTGGTAAACAAAACTGTTCCTTCCAATATAAGAATGGAGCAAGCGCTGGATATTCCATCGGCCATGAGTGAAAATGAATACCTGCAGCATATCAAGGATATATCGGTAAAAAATAAATTATTCAAAAATTATATAGGGCAAGGGTATTATGATACCATTGTTCCTTCGGTGATACTTCGGAATGTTTTTGAAAACCCGGGATGGTATACCCAGTATACTCCTTACCAGGCTGAGATCAGCCAGGGCCGTTTGGAAAGCCTGCTGAATTTTCAGACCATGGTATCTGATCTTACCGGACTGCCTATTGCTAATGCTTCGCTGCTGGATGAAGCCACCGCTGCCGCAGAAGCTATGGCCATGTGCTTTAACCACCTGAACAAACAGGATCATATTGAAAGGCCTAAATTCTTTGTAGATAAAGAGCTTTTTCCTCAAACAAAAGATGTATTGCATACCAGGGCCAATCCTATTAAAATTGAAATAGTAGAAGGAGAATTTAAAACAGCGGCAATTGATGGCAGTTATTTCGCAGCCATCGTACAATACCCGAATGATAAAGGTTCTATCGAAGACTATCGTGGTTTTATTGAGAAAGTGCACGCTGCCGGTGGATTTGTGATCATGGCTACTGACCTGCTCGCACTTACCCTCTTGACTTCTCCCGGAGAATTGGGAGCCGATGTTGCATTAGGATCCGCACAGCGTTTTGGAGTACCATTAGGTTTTGGTGGTCCGCACGCCGCTTTCTTCTCTGTAAAAGATGAATTCAAAAGAGCTATTCCTGGTAGGATCATTGGTATCAGTATCGATGCACAGGGAAACCGCGCCCTTCGTATGGCCCTTCAAACAAGGGAACAACATATCAAACGCGAGAAAGCTACCTCCAATATTTGTACAGCCCAGGCCCTGCTGGCCAATATGGCTGCGATGTTCGCAGTATGGCATGGCCCGGATGGAGTTCGCAATATCGCAAAAAGAGTAGCGCTGTTCACACAAACCGTGGCAGAGGCTATCCAGGATCGTGGATTTGAACTGATATCAACTGACTTCTTTGATACCATTGCGGTGAAAGTAAAAGATGTAAAGCCGATCCGTGAAAAAGCAGAAAGGCAGCAGATCAACCTTCGTTATTTCAATGAGAAGATCATTGGTATTTCAATAGACGAGGCCACTGAGGTGACGGACCTCTTCGATCTGATCAATTGTTTTGAGAACGACAAAGATCCGGTCGCTTTTTCTATCGACCAGGATGCGGAACTAAGACATATCCCAGAACAGCTGGTCAGGACCTCTTCATTCCTCACCCATTCAGTGTTTAACTCTCATCACAGCGAAAGCCAGATGATGCGTTATATAAAGATGCTGGAGAACAAAGATCTTTCATTGAATACATCAATGATCTCTTTAGGATCCTGCACTATGAAACTGAATGCAGCCACGGAGATGATGCCGCTTAGCTGGACACACTGGAACCGTATCCATCCTTTCACTCCTGCTGATCAAACCGCCGGTTACCAGTATATGGCCGATGAGCTCAGCAAATATCTATGTCAGATCACTGCATTTGATGCCTGCAGCCTTCAACCAAACAGCGGTGCCCAGGGAGAATATGCAGGTCTGCTCACCATCCGTAATTATCATCTGGCCAATGGAGATACCCATCGCGATGTAATGCTGATCCCTATCTCTGCCCATGGAACTAATCCTGCTTCTGCAGTAATGGCCGGTATGAAAGTGGTGGTGGTAAAAGCATTGGAGAATGGGTATATCGATGTGGCTGATATGAAAGCTAAGGCCGAACAATATTCCAATAACCTGGCCGGTGTGATGATCACTTATCCAAGTACCTATGGGGTTTATGAAGAAACGGTGAAAGAGATCACAGCTATCATACATGAACATGGCGGACAAGTATATATGGATGGTGCGAATATGAATGCCCAGGTGGGATTGACAGCACCCGGTTTGATAGGCGCGGATGTTTGTCACCTGAATCTGCATAAAACCTTTGCCATTCCGCATGGTGGTGGCGGTCCAGGCATGGGCCCCATCTGTGTAAAATCACATTTGATCAAACATTTACCTGGTCACGTGCATGATGGAACCAATGGTGCTGTATCTGCCGCTCCTTTAGGTTCTGCATCTATCCTGCTGATCTCTTACGGTTATATAAGATTATTGGGAGCAGATGGCGTTAAAGCCGCTACTGAATACGCTATCCTGAATGCGAATTATATGAGAGCAAGACTGACCGGCTCCTTTGATATCCTTTATACAAATAATAATGGCCAGTGCGCTCATGAATTTATCGTAGACCTAAGGCCATTTAAGAAGACCGCGGAAATAGAAGCAGAAGATGTGGCCAAACGTTTGATCGATTATGGCTTCCATGCGCCAACTATGAGTTTTCCTGTTGCCGGTACCATCATGATCGAGCCAACAGAAAGCGAGGATAAAGCAGAACTTGATCGTTTCTGCGATGCGTTACTTTCTATACGTGATGAGATCAGGCAGATCGAAGAAGCCAAGGCGGATAAAAAAGATAATCCTCTAAAGAATGCACCGCATACGCAGTTTGTGGTAACAGCAGATGAGTGGAACCATGTGTATTCGAGAAAAGAGGCAGCTTATCCCTTGCATTATGTTACGCTGAATAAATTCTGGCCTTCGGTGGCAAGAGTGAATAATACCCATGGGGATAGGAATTTGGTTTGTACTTGCGAACCTACGGAGAGCTACATGCATGTGGAAGCTTAGGAAAGCAGATTAAGGAATATAACTCGGGCCACCCGCTCATTCATTGACGGTGAATAAGGATCCGCATATTCCGGATCCTGGCATCAACTGTTTTAACTGGAATAAAAAAAGGGATACGAACCGTATCCCTTTTCATTTATTAATTCAGCGCTAAAATCTTCTGCCTCTTCCATTTCCACCACCATTATTTCCATTTCCACCTCCAGTATTACCTCCGGTTCTCTCTACTCTTGCTTCCCGTCTTTCAAAGGTACGTTCAGGTTGTGGCCTTTCCTGTGGTGCTGGTTGGAAGGTTCTTTCCCTGGATGTATTATCCCTTCTTTCAAAGGCTCTGGGCTGAGGTTGCTGCTGATCGTTCCTTCTCAGATCACGGTTATCAGTTGGTCGAACATCGGGCCTTGTATCAGGTCGAACATCGGGCCTTCCGGTAGGACGAACATCAGGTCTAACATCTGGCCTAACATCAGGACGAACATCGGGTCTAACATCCGGCCTTGCATCCGGCCTTCTTTCTGGCTGTACTACCCTGGTATCCCTTTGCTGGCCTCCGGTATTATCTATTCTTCCGCCGTTTCCAGGTTGGCGATCGTTATTACGGAAGCCACCATTATCCGGCCTCACATCGCGATCATTATTCCTGTTTGGCTGACGGAAACGGTCGTTATTATTTACATTGGTATTATTTCCCCTGCCATCATTGTTACCGCGACCATCATTCGTGTTCCTGCGGAAACCATTATCATCTGTGCGCCTGATATCATTGCCGCCCTGTCCGCCGGTTGAACGGTTACGGAATCCCGCATTATTGCGATCATATCTTTCAAAGGTCCTTGGCGCATAACTCCTGTTCCTATCTGAGTTACGATTCACCTGCGGACGGTAAAAAGACACTTCATTGTTTCTGAAGCTGGTACGGCCTGGTGAATAAGAATCACGGAATCGAACCGGGTTGATGCGACCGCAATATCTTTCGGCTTCAAAACGGCTTGGACCGGAGCGGTAACCATAGCGACTATATCCACCAAGGTTGATACTGATAAAGCTGGTATAGCTGATGATATTTACATTGATACGGCGATCCACATAATAATCATATACCCTTGGAGAATAAATATAGCGTCTTGGAACAAAGCACCAATAATCGTTAGGAGGGTTATAGCTGCCAATATTAAAATTGACAGAAATATTGATACCCGGGCGTAAAGGTGCCCATCCATAATAATCACCCCCGTCTCTCCAGGCTACCCATGCAGGTGACCATTCATAACCAGGTACCCAGATCCAACCGTAGTAAGGATCTTCTTCCCAGCGACCGTAGTGAAACGGCGCCCAACCCCAATCATAATCGGAGACCCAAAGCCATTCATAGTCTTCATTATACACCCAGTGACCATTGGTACTATATGGACGGAAATCGTCACCGGCTTCCGGAACCCATACATAGCCATAGTCGGGTGATTCTACCCACTGGCCATAAGGACTCAGTTCATCATAAAACGTTTGATAAGTAACTTCTCCCCTGTTATCATAAGAATCGTTGGGGTCATTGTACTGGTACTGGGCGTAAACGCCTTTTCCCAGTGAACCAAGCAGGAACATGGTTACTGCCAGGAAAGTGAATCGGATAGTTTTCATCTTGAAAAAGTTTTGTAGTGATGTCCTCATTTTTTGTGTTTAAGACTGGTTTTCTGGTCTCTTACATATGATTGGACGCTATTTGTATGCCGAAGGAGGCCTGAAGGGAGGATGTTTGGTTTATTTAAGAAAGCTTTAGGAAGGGAGGGGTTTGGGGCGGGGGGCGCATTGGCTGTTCCTCAAACGGCGAAGACCCAAACACCCTTCTCCCTTCACCTCCCATTAACACCAATTCCACCCAGATGCACTAATTTTAAGCAGCAAAAAAGAACAACATGAAAAAGAACAAACAAAATACCCGTCGTGAATTTTTAGTGAATGCCGGAAAAGCATCTATGGCTGCAGGACTTGGAATGGCTGTATTGCCATCCCTGGCTGCAGTAAAGAACAGTAACGCAAGCCATCCTATTCTGGGTGAAGAGATCCCTTATACACAAAGACCATTGAACTATAGCTACACCTCCCTGGAGCCTGTGATCGATGCCATGACCATGGAAATACATTACAGCAAACACGCAGCTGCCTATGCCAAGAATCTGGCCGATGCGGTTACGGCAGAGAAAGTGGATACCAGTGCGCAATCTTTGTTAAACCTTTTGGGAAATATTTCAAAATACTCCGGAAAAATGCGCAATAATGGAGGCGGACATTACAACCATGAATTCTTCTGGAGGTCTATGCGAGCCGCTACGGAAGACAATAAGCCATCCGGTGATCTTCTTAAAGCCATTGAAAAAGATTTCAGCAGTTTTGATGCTTTCAAAACCCAATTCACCGATGCCGGTAAGAACCGTTTTGGTTCCGGCTGGGCCTGGCTGGTAATGACCAACGATAAAAAACTGGTAGTGGGTTCAACCCCCAACCAGGATAATCCGTTGATGGATATCTCCGATCTCAAAGGAACTCCTCTTCTCGGACTGGATGTTTGGGAACATGCTTATTACCTTAAATACCAGAATCGTCGCCCTGATTATATCAATGCCTGGTGGAAGGTGGTGGATTGGAATGTGGTGGCGGGAAGGCTTTATGACCCGTCCTGAAAAAACACACCCCCCCCCCCCCCCCCCCCGGTAGACAGCAAGAAATTAGAAAAAAAGCCGGCCCCCCCCCCCCCCCCCCCCCCCCCCCCCCCCCCCCCCCCCCCCCCCCCCCCCCCCCCCCCCCCCCCCCCCCCCCCCCCCCCCCCCCCCCCCCCCCCCCCCCCCCGAAACCCCGCCCCCCCCCCCCCCCCCCCCCCCCCCCCCGCCCCCCCCGCCCCCCCCCCCCCCTCTAGAATAATGGTTCAAGAATAGCAGAAGAATAGTAGAAGATTAGCGGAAGTATAGCGTAAGGTCAGTAGCACAAGGCAGGCCCTCAACGCTAAACCCTAAACCTTTATCAGCTATCTTTGCCCCATGCATTACGTTTCCGTAGAGGGCCTGTCAAAAAGCTATGGCATCCAGCCCCTTTTCTCCAAGATCTCATTCAATATAGAAGAAGGCGATAAGATAGCCCTGGTAGCCCGGAACGGTTCCGGCAAAACCACCCTGCTCCGCATCCTTGAAGGCAAGGAAACCGCCGACGAAGGCAAGGTATGGATCAATAAAGATGTGGACGTGGTCCTCTTCGAACAGGAACCGGTGTTTGACGAGACCAAAAGCATCTCTGATAATATATTCTACCATGACCACCCGGTAATGAACGCGATTCGCGCCTATGAACTGGCCAGCGAAAAAGATGATCATGATAAGATCAGCGAAGCCCTGGGATTAATGGACGACCTCAACGCCTGGGATTTCGACTCTAAAGTGAAACAGGTACTGGGAAAACTGAATATCCATAACCTCGACCAGATAACGGGTACGCTTAGCGGGGGACAAAGAAAAAGAGTGGCCCTGGCCCGTACCCTCATTGATATCGGCTTTGAACATAAACATGTTCTCCTCATCATGGACGAACCTACCAACCACCTCGACCTCTCCATGGTGGAATGGCTGGAATATTACCTGGATAAAGAGAACGTGACCCTGGTACTGGTGACCCACGACCGTTATTTCCTGGATACGGTTTGTACCGAGATCTGGGATATGAACTCGGATGATATTCATGTGTACAAAGGCGATTATGCCAATTACCTGGAGAAAAAAGCGGCCCGTATAGAAAGCGAAGCGGCCAGTATAGATAAAGCCCGCAACACTTACCGCAAGGAACTGGAATGGATGCGCAAGCAACCAAAAGCAAGAACCACCAAAAGTAAGAGTCGCCAGGACAATTTTTACGAGGTAGAGAAAAAAGCCAAACAACAGATCGGCGAAGAGGATATGCAATTGCAGGTGAAGATGAGCAGACTGGGTGGTAAGATCGCCGAGATGAAGAAAGTATACAAAAGCTATGGTGATAAAGTACTGTTGAAAGGTTTTGACTATACATTCAAGAAAGGAGAAAGGATCGGTATCGTAGGACAGAATGGCGCCGGCAAATCTACCTTCATCAATTTGCTGCAGGGACTGGAGCAACCGGATAGCGGCAAGATCAATATTGGTGATACAGTGATCTTTGGAAACTATTCACAGCAGGGACTGCAGGTAAAAGGCGATATGCGGGTGATCGAATTTGTAAAGAATATCGCGGAACATTTTCCCCTGGCCAATGGAGGATCACTGAGCGCGGCACAGTTTCTGGAGTTGTTCCTGTTCACACCCGATAAACAGTATACTTATATCAGCAAACTAAGCGGAGGGGAGAAAAAAAGATTGCATCTGCTCTCTATTCTTTTCCGCAACCCCAACTTTTTGGTGCTGGATGAACCTACCAATGATCTTGACCTTCCTACCCTGGGAGTATTGGAGAATTTCCTGAGTGAGTTCCCGGGTTGTTTGATCATTATTTCCCACGACCGTTATTTCATGGACCGGCTGATCGATCATCTTTTCATTTTTGAAGGCAATGGGGTGATCCGCGATTTCCCCGGCACCTATTCTCAATACCGTCAAACTGTAGACGCTTCACCGGATAGCCGTTCCACAGATTCTAATCAAAATACCGTGGCCGTTTTAGCGGAACCTGAAAAAAAGAACGAACCTAAAAGACAGTTATCCTTCAAGGAAAAAAGGGAATTCGAATTATTGGAAAAAGATATCCCTCAATTAAACGAAGAGAAAAAGGCCATCACCGAAAAAATGGCCTCCGGCTCTCTCCCCTTTGATGAATTGCAAAAGCTGTCCGTTCGTATCCTGGAGGTGGAAAAACTACTGGATGAAAAAGAGATCCGCTGGCTGGAATTGAGCGACCTGGTTTAAGGCTGGTTCTTCCGATTTTTGTACATTCGACAGAACAAACCTTGAAATGAAAATTTGGATCTTCGTCTTTCTTTTGTTGGGAATGAAGCAGGCATTTCCTGTACCCCAGCAAAAAATACTGACCGTGGCGGTGGATAAGAACGGCCAGATCTTTATGGGCAGGGATACGCTTTCACTTGACCGCCTTCCATATGAAATACAACAACGACTTTTTAAAAGCTACCTGGGTACCGGCAAAATGTACGACCAGATACAGTTCCAGCGTATAGGGGATGATGTATTGCCCACTATCATTCATGCTACCACCGAAGCCATCAAAGAAGGTCAGCAGAAAGCACTGCGAGAATATTGCGTTTCCAGATACAGCGCTCCATTTGACAGGCTGAATAATAACCAGCAAAGCAAAGTAAGAAGACAATACCCTGTTCTGTTCCAGGATCTCTGATCACCGAATAAAATGATTGTAGGCCCGGGGGGTATAATAATCATAGCCTTGCTCTTCCCGCTTAGTTCCGCAGAAAATGGAATGGATGAAACCATTGAGCTCTACCTGTTGGGTATGGTAGATACCGCGGTCCATATTCTTCTTTAAATAGAAAAAGATCTTATGATCCCTGCTGGTATGGATCAGCATGGTATCGGTTTCCCTGAAATTAAAGGCGAATTCTTTTTGCAAATGCGAAAGTAAAAGCCTGGAGCGGTACCAGGTTCCTCCCATTGCAGACACTACAGGCTTGCCATTATACAGGGCCACACTGTCATTATAGGCAAATACGGTAAGCACAGTATTCTTTTCCTTCAGCCAGTTGGATAATTTAGGATAGTAACTGCTATCGTATCCATAATCCGAATCAATAAAACTGATCCTTTTAATATAGGAAGGAATGCTCTCCACTCCGGCCAGGTAGCCAAAGATCATGGAGCCTCCCCCGCTATGTCCGTTAAGGTAAACGGTTCTTTGTTTCCCTCCCAATGCCATTGAAATAGAATCTACCAAAAAAGGTAACCGCTGTTTAAAATCAGGATGCTGTTGCTTCCAGGCCGGCCAACTCTTCATTTTATTTTCCAGGTAAACCACAGTGAAGTCCTGCCCCTTCATTTTACTCCGGATGAATTCCGTCTGCGCCCTTATATGCTGGATATCATAATGCCAGTTATCCCCTGAATCTAATTTTTTACCCATGGTCCATTCGGTGCTGTTGCCGTTTGGCAAGGCGAAAAAGCAGATGATCCTTCTTCCATTTGCATTAAGATCATGATCGATAGTGAGCTTGATATCTCCTACCCAACTGCTATCTATTTTCTGAGCATGCGCGGTGCAATTCAAAAATAAATTCAGCGATACTATGAGCAATAGAACTTTCAATACTCTATAATTTAAAATTCAATTTTCCCCAGAACTCCCAGACATCCTTTGGAAAAGCTCCCAACTACCTACTGCAAACTGCCAACTGCTCCCAAGACCTCCTCCACAGCAATCCTCTCCATGCACTTAAAATGCCCCAGCGGACACTTCGCGTAGCCGATCTTCGAACAAGGCCTGCACCAAAGTCCCTTCACCTCCAGCTGCTGCTGGGGAATCATGGCATTTCCATAATAGGGAGTCATGCCGAAAGCAGGAACGGTATTTCCCCATAGGGAGATGATGGGTTTTTTATAAGCTGCAGCGATATGCATGAGACCGGTATCATGACTGATCACCAGTTTAGCCTTCTGCAACAGGTCGGCACTTTCATTCAGACTGAATTTTCCGCAGGCATTATATACTTTGATAGGATCTACCGAAGCGATCTGATCACCTGCTTCTTTATCCTCATTTCCTCCCAGTAAAATAACAGGGTGACCTATCTTTTCACAAAATGCCTTCCATTTATGTACCGGCCATTTCTTGGTGGCATGTGCCGCGCCGATCACCAGGGCATAATAGCCTGCTCCATGTGAGGCTGGTATATCTGACTTACTGGTCTTCTCTTTTTCTGAAATAAAATAGTCCAGGCCCTTGCCGTCATTCTTTACTCCAAAACTTTTTAGAGTATCCATATATCTGTCCACGATATGCAGCGTAGGAAGCAGGTTGATCTTTAATGCCGTGAGCAGGTATTTCTGGATATTAAGTTTATAGAATGAAAATGCTTTTACTTTCAGGGCGGATTTTATACGAAGCGTTTTGCTGTTATGATGCAGGTCGATGATATAATCGTATTGTTCGGTCTTCAATTCTTCGATCATCAGTTCCCAGCTCTGTGCCAGCACCTGCACTTTATCGATATAAGGATTATGCTGCACCACCGAAAGGAATGTTGACTTCACCAAAAATGAACTTCAGCATCCGGTACCTGTTGCCTGAGGCAACGAACTACAGGACTGGTGAGTACAATATCACCGATGGAGGAAAGTCGTATGATCAGGAATTTGGGCACTATTTTAATTAAGGTAAAACTTCTTCAGACTCCAGGTAATCCAGGTCCTTGTGATAGGTTTCTTCTGTAAAATAAAAGGCGACCAGGGTAATGGCCATCACAATGATACCTGTCACTATTCCACTTTGTATCAGGCTCCAGTTCCATGACTGCTGGAATAGATTCAGGAATAACATATTGATCAGAGGCAATGCTCCTCTTACCATATTGGGGATCGTTGTGGCCGCAGTAGCTCTTAGATTGGTCCCAAATTGCTCGGCGCCCATGGTCACGAAGATGGCCCAGAAGCCCGTACTGAAACCCAGCATGAAACAGATGGTGTACATTCTTCCATCGCTGTTATTAAAAGGGCTGAAGAAAAGGACCAATGAGAAAATGGTCAGCATATAATAAAGAAACAACCCTTTTTTCCGGCTCTGGAAATACTGGCAAACAAATCCAACCATGATGTCGCCTAAAGCGATGGCAGCATAAGCAAACATGATGGATCTCCCTGAATCAATATGATTGGCACCGTAGATCTTTTCGGCAAATTTATCGCTCTGGTTCACCAATATTCCGATCACATACCAGGTAGGTAGTCCGATCAGTATGGCCAGTATGTATTTTTTAAATCGTTTTGCATTCGTAAAGAACTGGAAGAAATTCCCGCGACTGACTTTTTTATCTTTCAGTTGGTGGAACATTTTGGATTCGGATACACTGATGCGCAGCAATAAAAGCACGATACCCAATGCACCGCCGATCTGGTAACATAAGCGCCAGTCCATCGTAAGTCTATAGGTAAAATAGGCCGCCACGGCCCCGCTCAATCCAATACCTGCCACCATGGAAGTGCCGATCCCTCTTTTATTCTTTGGCATGAATTCACTTACAAGGGTAATACCTGCGCCTAATTCACCAGCTAGTCCTAATCCTGCAGAAAATCGGCACCAGGCATACTGCTCCACCGTATGCACATAGGCCGTAAGAAAATTCGCAATAGAATAAAGTATGATGGAACCAAACAGCACAGATAACCTTCCTTTTTTATCGCCCAGTACGCCCCAGATAATGCCCCCCAGTAAAAGCCCAACCATCTGGTAATTTATCACGTGTGTACTATCTACGATCATGGTAGCCGGGGTTGCTCCCACGCCCAGCATGCTATCGCGTTTTACAATAGTGAATAATAACAGGTCATAAATGTCGACGAAATACCCCAGGGCCGCGACGATGACCACGATATTAAATATAGAGGGTTGTTTTTTCTGATCCATATCAGGGATTGGCAGAAGGGGTTGAGTTCTTCTTTTTTGCAGGGAAGGCTAATTTGATGATCACCGGTGCCGTGGTAACCAATACAATTCCTAAAACAATTATTTCAAGGTGGTCCTTAAGATCAAAGCCAAATTGCTGCAATATCCATTTTTGCAGGAAATAACCGGAGAACAGCATGGCAAATACCCAGGCCACACATCCTACCACATTAAAGAAATAGAATTTCTTGCGATCCATTTCAACGATACCGGCCACGATAGGGGCAAAGGTGCGAATGAATGGAAGGAAACGTGCCCCTACTACCGCCAATGCTCCGTGCTTCTCATAAAAATCATGGGCCTCGTGTAAATATCTTTTTTTGAAGAGAAATCGGTCACGCCATTTGAACATAGCCGGCCCCACTTTATGTCCGGTCCAGTATCCCACCATATTTCCCAGTATACCTGCCACAGATATCAATCCTAACAACACAAAAAGATCTACGAATTCATTTTGTATACCTCCGAGACCAAATAATTTTAAGAACTGGTGTGCAAGACCGGGTTCACCATTTTCCATTTTATGCGCGAAGATGCCGGCAACGAATAAAAGAGAATCACCCGGAAGAAAAAAGCCAACGAATAATCCAGTTTCAGCAAATACTACAAAGAGTAGTAGCCAGAGTCCGCCATTCTCTACATAAAATTGAGGTTGTAATAATTGTGCCCAGTTGAAAAGAGTATACATGATAGCGGATTAATTGTGTTCAATAGGATGTTCGGTATGCGTATGATGCGGCGCATGTTCCAGGGCGCCTTCCCATTTGCTAACAGCAGCGGTAGCCAGGGCATTTCCCAATACATTGGTCATGGTCCTTCCCATATCGCAGAATACATCGATGGCTAAGATAAGGCCGATTCCTTCCGGCGGAATTTTAAACATGCCGCAGGTAGCCAGTACAACTACCAGTGAAGCTCTTGGCACACCGGCAATTCCTTTACTGGTGAGCATAAATACCAATAGCATGGTGATCTGCATTCCTACATCCTGTGTAACATAGGTAACATTATAGGCCTGCGCGATGAACATACTGGCAAAGGTCATATACATCATACTGCCATCCAGGTTGAAGGAATAGCCCAATGGCAATACGAAAGAAACGATCTTATCCTTACAGCCAAAACGTTCCATCTCTTCGATCAGCTTGGGAAGCACGGCTTCACTGCTGGCCGTACTGAAGGCGATGGCCATGGGATTGGATATTCTTTTCAGCAATACGGGTAAACGCTTGCGGAGAATGATATATCCCACCAATAACAATATCAACCAGAGTATGAACAGGCCTACATAAAATGATCCGATGTAATAAGCATAGGTCTTGAGGATGCCCAAACCTTTGGAAGCGATCACTGCGCACATAGCACCAAATACACCAAGGGGAGCCAGGTTCATGATATAGCCCACCATTTTCAGCATGATATGCGCCACAGCATCCAGTGCTTTTATTACAGGCTCTCCTTTTTTACCGATATGGGTAAGCGCCACACCAAAGAAAATGGAAAAGACCACCAGTTGAAGGACCTCATTCGTAGCCATGGCTTCAAATACGCTGCGCGGAAACACATGTTCTACGAATTTTGCCAGGGAGAATTCACTCCCTTTGTTCATCAGGTCCTTTACTCCTTCCGCATCGGTATTACCCAGGTTAACCCCAACACCAGGCTTGGTGATGGTCACCAGTATCAATCCTAAAAAAAGGCTGATCAGCGAAGCGGAAACAAACCAGAGCATGGCTTTTCCACCCACCCTTCCTACCGTTTTCAGGTCGCCCAGTTTAGCGATACCTACTACCAGGGTTGCAAATACCAGCGGCGCGATGATCATTTGCACCAGGCGCAGGAAGATCACCGTCAGCAGCTTGATCTTAGGGCCGAAATCTTTGATGAATTCCGGAGTAGCATTTTTATTGATGAAATAGCCCACAATGATACCCAGTACCATCGAGAGCATAATATATAAGGTAAGACGGTTATTCTTTGTCATATGGGGCTAATGATCGTCGAAAATCGGTAAAAATACCCGTCTTAAAAACTTTTAGCAGCCCTATTATCCACCCATAAAAGAATTAGGTCCTGCAAAGAATTATTCACTATTTTAGGAACTCTAATTTTAGTACTTAACGACAACCAACTATTTATGAGTCTATTCAGGAAAAAATCGCTGGAGGCCATGCTGGCCCATGCAGAAGATTCCGAAAAAGGATTGAAGAGAACCCTGGGGGCCGGTCACCTGGTAGCCCTGGGTATCGGTGCCATCATTGGCGCTGGTCTATTTGTACGTACAGCCGCCGCTGCAGGCCAGGCTGCAGGTCCTGCCGTTACGCTATCATTTGTGGTGGCTGCCATTGGATGCGCCTTTGCCGGACTTTGTTATGCTGAGTTCGCATCGATGATCCCAATTGCTGGTTCTGCATATGCCTATTCTTATGTTACTATGGGTGAGTTGATCGCCTGGATCATTGGATGGGCTCTGATCATGGAATACGCTTTGGGAGCGGCTACCGTTTCCATTGCCTGGAGTGAATATTTGAACCGGCTTTTAGGAGGGGCTATTCCTTATGAATGGTGCCACTCTCCTTTCGAAAGCTTTACTGGTACCGATGGCATCCTGCATTCAGGTATCATGAATGCTCCTGCTCTTGTCATTCTTTTATTGCTCACTTTATTGCTGATCCGCGGTACCCAGGAATCCGCTTTTGTGAACGTGATCATCGTGTTCATCAAAGTGGCCATTGTACTGATCTTTATCGCTGTGGGATGGCAGTTCATCAAACCGGAGAATCATACGCCTTACCTGATACCAGAAGGAACCAAGCCTGTCATGGACAGTGCCGGAAAAGTGATAGCTGATTATTCGGGATGGAATAAACATGGATGGGGAGGTGTGCTCGGTGGAGCGGCCATTGTATTCTTCGCCTTCATTGGATTTGATGCCGTAAGTACGGCAGCGCAGGAAGCCAAGAATCCCAAGCGTGATATGCCTATCGGTATCATGGGTTCACTGGTGGTATGTACCATTTTGTATATTTTATTCGGACACGTGCTTACAGGTGTGGCCAACTGGAAAGACTTCGTTGATCCTGAAAAAGGAAGAGAAGCTTCTGTTGCTTATGCTATTACTACCTATATGCATGGTTATGGATGGTTGTCAACCGCAGTAACGGTGGCGATCCTGGCCGGTTTCTCTTCAGTGATCCTGGTGATGCTGATGGGACAGAGCCGTATCTTCTATACCATGAGTAATGATGGACTGATACCAAAAGCATTTGGCGTATTGCATCCAAAATACAAGACCCCTTACAAATCGAATATGATCCTGTTTGTGTTCGTAGGTGCTTTTGCGGCATTTGTTCCGGGGCATGTGGCTGGTGACCTGACCAGTTTTGGTACACTCTTCGCCTTTGTGCTGGTGAGTATCGGGGTTTGGATACTTCGTGTGAAGTCGCCAAACCTGGAAAGACCATTCCGCACGCCATTCTACCCGGTGGTAAGTGCGCTTGGCGCCCTGATCTGCCTGGCTATGATCGTAGGCCTGGATCTGCAAACCCTGAAAGTGGCATTTATCTGGATGGCCCTGGGCCTGGTGGTTTATTTCGGTTATAGCCGCAGCCGCAGCAAACTGAAAAGCCCTGGTGAGATCCTGCCAAAAGCATCCGATTTCAACTAAAAGCAAGTAGTTATATGCAAACCGCTTCATCGAAAGGTGAAGCGGTTTTTTTTGTCTATTTTTGCCCGCCTTCAGCGGTTTATACTAAACCCTAATCTCTAATCGCTAAACCTGTATATGGGAAGAATATTTGAAGTTCGTAAATCCACCATGTTTGCCCGTTGGGACCGTATGGCCAAGCAATTCAGCCGTATTGGTAAGGAGATCGCTATTGCGGTAAAGGCCAGTGGTCCTGATCCGGACACCAACCCCGCCCTGCGCCGTTGTATGCAGAACGCGAAAAGTGTGAACATGCCGAAGGATCGGGTGGAGGCCGCGATCAAGCGCGCCATGGGCAAGGAAATGGAGAACTATGATGAGATCCTTTATGAAGGTTATGGTCCGCATGGTGTAGCCATACTTGTAGAAACCGCCACCGATAATCATGTTCGATCTGTAGCGAATATCAAATCCATTTTCAATAAAGGAGGAGGCACCTTAGGCAACAGCGGAAGCGTTGCGTTCCAGTTTCGGAAAATGGGGGTTTTCAAATTAAAACCAGAAGGTTTGGTTCCTGAAGAACTGGAACTGGAGCTGATCGATTTTGGCCTTGAAGAATTAGGTGAGGGCAGCGCGGAAAATGGAGAAGACATTTTGGTTGTCCGCAGTGGCTTTCATGATTTCGGCAATATGCAAAAAGCCCTGGAAGATAAAGGCATCACCCCTATCAGCGCCGAACTGGAATGGATACCAAGCACAACTGTTCCTTTAAGTGATGAACAGGCCGAAGATGTAAGTAAACTGATTGAGAAACTGGAGCAGGATGAGGATGTGCAGAAAGTGTTTCATAACATGGGATGAACAAACCTTCAATCATACTTTTCGACGGCGTTTGCAATTTCTGCAACCACTGGGTCAACTTCATCATCAAAAGAGATAAGAAAAAACAATTTCGCTTCGCGAGCCTGCAAAGCGAAACGGCCAGGAGACTACTGGCAAATTACCAGTATGATAATAAGTCTATAGACACAGTGATACTGATCGAAGAGGGAAAGATCTACACTCATTCCACTGCTGCAATAAGGATCTGCAAAAAATTGAGCGGGGCATGGCCATTACTTTATTGGCTTATTATTTTTCCTCGTTTTATCCGCGACTGGCAATACAAATTCGTAGCAAAAAGAAGATATGCCTGGTTCGGTAAGTCTGAAACCTGTCGCATACCTTCCGCCGGTGAAAAAGAATTATTCCTCGATTAGACTGCTAACCTGCCAACTGCTAACTATTCAAGGCTGCTACAAGCTTATCAATATTCAACACTCCATAATTAAAAATATGGCGGGAACCATCTTTAAGTGTCAGTATGACTTTTTTAGCGAGGAATTTTTTCTCTACATCCACCTGGCCAATTTCTGATCGTTCGATGGTCAGGTAACCTTCACTCCCCCATTTTACAAACATAGCTTCGGTCAGAATGCCTTTTGCCGATACATCGTATTTCGCATCGTAAAGAAGGCGCTTGTTGGTCACAGTAAGTTTTCCATTGTAGGTAAGATCACCCGAACCCATATAGATTATGGTCCAGGTATCGATAATGGTTTCATCGGGAAGAAGGGTGAAGGGGAATTTTGACATTGCAGGTTGGTTTAAGGTTCAAAGTTCAAGGTTCAAGTTCAAGGTTCAAGGTTCAAAGTTCAAGTTAACATTGAACTCTGAACCTAGAACCCAAAATTTTTTAAAGTTCTATTTTTCCTTTCATATAAAAAACCGCCCCTCCCCCCATCATTACTCTATCTCCCTTCTGTTCGCAGTAAATCGTTCCTCCGCGTTTGGATAATTGCCTCGCGATCATTTTCTTCTTTCCCAATTTTTCATTCCAAAAAGGGATCAGCTGTGAATGCGCGGAACCGGTGACCGGATCTTCATTGATACCGGCAGTAGGAGCAAAGAACCTTGACACAAAATCCACTTCATTGCCTCGAGCCGTTACGATCACCATCTTATCCAGTTTTCCTAATAAAGAAAAATCCGGCGACAGCTCTTTGACCTGCTTCTCATTTTCCAGTTCCACCAGGTATTCCCTGTGTGAATATACTCCCACAGGCTGCCGGATCTTCAAACCGTTTAATAGTTCATCCGGGTATTCTTCGATCTTTTCAGGTTTCCAGGAAGGAAAATCCAGATAGATCAATTCATTTTCCCTTTGAATTTTCAGGGGACCACTCTTGGAATGAAAAACGATGGTTTCCTTTTTATAATCGAGGTAATTAAATAATACAAAAGCCGAAGCCAGGGTGGCATGCCCGCATAAATTGATCTCCAGTTCAGGCGTGAACCAGCGTATCTGGAAATCATCTCCATCTGTTACAAAGAAGGCCGTCTCTGCCAAATTATTTTCCATGGCTATCTGCTGCATTAAGGATGCATCCAGCCATTTTTCCAATGGCACTATAGCTGCGGGGTTACCGCTGAAGAGTTTATCGGCGAAGGCGTCGATCTGGTATAGGTGAAGCTGCATATGATGGTTTGGGGTTGAGGTTTGAGATTAGGGATTAGAGATTATGGATTAGGCAGTAATTACTCTCCCAAACCCTCCTTCTCCCTTAACCTTTTTATCTGCCTTGGCATAAAGCTCCGCATATAAAGTCCGAAAAAAATTCCGGCAAAAGGGAAAATAGCAAGGTTCAAATAGAGATCGCGAACAGACCTGTGCAGGAATACCATATTGACCAATGAAATGACCAGCGCTACGGGTAATCCCCAACCGAGAATTCCATAAAAAAGAATATAGCGCCATTTGGGCATGGCCATTCTTTCCTCAAACTGTTTGAGTTGTTTCTGTTCTATTGGTGTAAGCATCTTTACTAATTAGTAATCAAAAATTATTAATTACTCAGCCATCATACGCAGGATCTCCGTTTCGATCTCTTCCGCATTTGGTTTACTGAAATAATCGCCATCGCTTCCATAGGCAGGACGATGCGCTTTGGCGGTAATGGTGCGCGGTGATACATCCAGGTAACGGTATCCTCCCTGCTCTTCCATCACTTTATTGAACATATAGGAAGCGGCACCGCCGGGCACATCTTCATCAATAAAAATAATACGGTTGGTCTTCTTCAATGACCCCAGAATGATATGATTGATATCGAATGGCAATAAGGTTTGCACATCCACGATCTCGCAGCTGATGCCTTTTGTTTCCAAACGTTCAACCGCCTCCTGTATCACGCGAAGCGTAGAACCATAAGATACGATGGTCACATCATTTCCTTCTTTTATGATCTCCGGCACTCCCAGTGGAACAGTAAATGTTTGCAGGTTGGAAGGCAGTTTCTCTTTTAACCGGTAACCATTCAAACATTCTACCACCAGTCCGGGATCATTCCCTCTTAATAGCGTATTGTACATACCCGCGGCCTGGGTCATATTCCTGGGTACGCAAACATACATGCCACGAAGCGCATGAACGATCACTCCCATTGGAGAACCGCTATGCCAGATACCTTCCAATCGGTGCCCTCTTGTTCTTACTATTAATGGCACAGATTGTTGCCCGCTGGAACGATAATGCAGCGTAGACACATCATCACTTAAAGGCTGTATACCATAAAGCAAATAATCCAGGTACTGTATCTCTGCAATAGGACGAAGGCCACGCATGGCCAACCCAATTCCCTGTCCAATGATGGTGAGTTCACGGATACCTGTATCAAAGATCCTGTCACGACCATATTTTTCCTGGAGCCCGCTGAAGCCCTGGTTTACATCACCGATATGGCCAAGGTCCTCACCAAATGCGACCACTTTTGGTTCATTGGCAAATAACTGGTCGAAATATTTATTAAGGATCTCAAATCCATTCAATAAGGTAGATTCAGGAGCGTATTCCGCTTTTACCTCCGGCACATTGAGAGCGCTTTTGGGTCCTTCATTATGCAGAAAGGTGTTATAATATTTACTTCCTTCTTCGCTTATTTCTTTATAAAGATCTTTTGCCCAGAATGCAGAATCATGATCACCTGCAATATCCAATGCCAGGTACAAAGCCCTTGCTGCATCGCGACGCATAGGCTCGCGAATAGCAGATAGTTCCGCGGAAATCTTTTCAAACTCGGCTCTCTTTGCAGGAATGGCTTTTGCCATTGCCAGTATTTGTTCCAGCGCTTTCGCCACCAATTGGCGGATAGGTGTAATGAATTGTTCCCAGGCTTTTTGTTTTGCTTCCTTCGCCATTTCTTTGGCGGCCTCCGCAATGGCATTCAATTCCGCTTCTTCTCCCAATGCATTCTCAACGATCCATTCTTTCATTTTACGGATACCATCCCATTCTTTTTCCCATTCCAGTCTTTCTGAATTCTTATAGCGCTCATGACTACCAGATGTAGAATGGCCCTGTGGCTGTGTAGTTTCTTCTACATGAAATAATACAGGGATATGCTCTTCTCTTGCCAGGCGAATGCCTTCTTCAAAAGCTTCGCACATGCCCGCGTAATCCCAGCCTTTAATTTTATAAATATTGATACCATTGCTGGTGGATGTTTTTTGCATACCACTCAGGGATTCAGAAACGGATGATTTAGTGGTCTGGTATTTTTTAGGAACGGAAATTCCATATCCATCATCCCAAACAAAAACAGCCAGTGGAATCTGCAATACCCCCGCTGCATTCATGGTCTCCCAGAAATGCGCTTCGCTGGTGGAAGCATCGCCAATGGTGCAAAAGCAAACTTCATTTCCATTCGATGAAAGATCCCTAAACTCATGAAGTGATTCGATATTTCTAAATGCCTTGGAGGCGAATGCCAATCCCAGGGCCCGGGGCATTTGACCGCCGGTTGGAGATATATCGCTTGAGATATTCTTAAGACTGGTAAGTGAAAGCCAATTACCCTGCTCATCTACCATGCGGGTACCAAAATGGCCATTCATCTGCCGGCCGGCACTGGATGGCTCATGCTCCAGCACAGGATCTGCATATAATTGGGCAAAAAGATGTTCCGGATTAAGAATACCGGCGGCCAGCATAAAGGTTTGGTCCCGATAGTAGCCACTGCGAAAATCGCCTGGCTTAAAGAACTTGGCCATAGCCACCTGGGGAAGTTCTTTTCCATCACCGAAGATGCCAAATTTAGCCTTGCCGTTCAGGACTTCCCTTCTTCCTAAAAGGCTGATTTCCCGACTAATACAAGCAATTCGAAAATCCCTGAGCACTTCATCCCTGAATTTATCAAAGGAAAGCTTATTTGCCTCCAGGTCCATACCGGTCAATTGATGATCCATCCCACAAAAATAGAAGATTGATCTTATTCAGGGCAGGGCAAATAACATTTAAAAAACATGATTTTCGGGCTCTTCCCTTGCAACCCTGCTATTAAATATGCCATCTTTATGCTAAATTTGGAACCTTTAAAGGGCAACATGCGGAAACTCATTCTTTTACTGGTCATTTCAGCCTCCTGCCTGCTGGCGGGTGCCCAATCTGTTGCGCCTGGCGCAGCCGAACAATTACAGGTAAAAGAGACGGAGCATGATTTTAAAATGATCCCTCAGGGCAGACCGGTGTTTTACCAGTTCGTCGTTACCAATACCGGCACCAGTCCGCTTAAACTGGATGATGTACATGCCAGTTGCGGATGTACCACCCCCGAATGGAACCACGATGCGATCGCGCCTGGCGCCAGTTCCCAGATCAAAGTTGGATTCAATGCAGCTGCTGCTGGTCCATTTGAAAAATACATTACGATCACTTATAATGGAACACAATCCAAACAATTGAAAATATCAGGCAATGTATGGAAGGCGCCCGAAGGTTCAGCTCCTGCCAATGCATCTGTCGACCTGCTTAAAAAACAGACCTTTTAAATTTATAAACTAAACACAAATGAAGAAGATCCTTTTACTTGCAACTGCTTTCGCTTTCACCCTTGGCGTAAAAGCACAATCACCATCTGCCGACGCTCTGATCAAAGTGAATGTTGAATCACATGATTTCGGAAAGATCCTCCAGAACAATCCTGTTGTTTTTTCTTTCGAGATCAAGAATATCAGCGATAAGCCTGTTGTGGTTGAAAATACCTGGGCAAGCTGTGGTTGCACCACTCCTGAGAAAATAGTTGATCCTATCCTTCCTGGTAAAACTGTAAGCCTGAAAGTTAATTATAACGCGGCTGCTGCTGCCCCATTCAGCAAAGATGTATTCATTAAACTGGCTGGTATCGATCAACCTAAGACCGTTAAGATCACCGGTGAGGTATTGACTGCTGAAGCTTTCGAGCAATACAAAAAAGGCGGCGCTCCAGCTACTGATAAAAAAGACATTCCTGTTGCTGAAAAGAAAACAGGCGTTATTGGCCCTAATAAAACTAAAGCGACGAATTAATTCGAAAAGAATTTATACTAAAAAAGCCCTTCAGTTGTTGAAGGGCTTTTTTATTTAAGGCAGTATTAGAATTTTCCGGTGGGTAAACTTAGTGGGTTAGTAGTGGAGAAGTACATAAGTTTATCCATTTCCTTATTGGCTACATCGTCCAGGTAAACCGCGAAGGCGATCTTTACTTTTTTTCCGCCCAGTCCGGGTAATTGATCGGCCGGCAGGAATAATTCCAGTTCGTCCTTACTTGTTTTGTTATAGCTCAGTTTTGAGTTGGGTAAAAGATGGATCTTCTGGTAGACTGCTGATTGTCCGCCCCAGTTAAAATACTGGCTGTTAGTTTTTATGAAATAACCACGCTCATCTACCAGTCGGGCCACAAAATATACTTCCCCTAATTTACTGTTGGTGCGAAGAAGGAAAGAGGGTTTGATCACCAATCCATTCCGGTTCTCATCATAGCTTACCAGCAGATCGCCCACTTCCGTGATATTCACTTTAGGTACAACCTTCAAAGCGCTGGTTTTTCCGCGGGGATAGAGGGCCGCGATCAATACTTTATCGCCTGCAGATATTTCATAATTCTCCTTTACCTGGTAGCCATTCTCTGTTTCCCATCCATTAATGGAATAATGCATGATGGATGTTGGATCATAACGGGTGCCATTGGTATAGAAACGGGAACCGGCGCTGAATACATTCATATCCACCTGCTGTTTGGTCCAGCCCTGGGTTTGGCGATAATAATTATATATCGAATCTGTTTTCTTCCACTTTACTGCATCCGGGTAACTCTGTTCATGCAGTAGACCAAGGCTATGGCCTATTTCATGCATCACTACCCGGCGGAGTTCTTTATAGTTCCAGTGATTGGGGTCGCTGCGCAGTTCAGACATGAGCTGGAAAAAACTGAAAGGAGGCTGGCCACCCTGTTTTTTTAATTTGTCTGCGTAATAATCGGCGTCTACAAATCCAAGGGTATCAAAGTTTACAGTAGCATCCATTTGTGAACGGAAGCCAGCCTCAGTACCTACAGCAGAGTTGTGGCCCTTGCCCTGTCCCAGTTTGATACGTATATGCGTGAAGCCTGCATCATCAGGAAGGAACTTGAAATGCACGTTGGCATATTTCTCCCATTCTTTGGCATTGAGCATTACCTTATCGCGTAAAACCTTACTGCCTCCGGGCATAAATTTTACCAATAATGTTGTACCTGGATCCCAGGTATGGTAATTATCAGCCATGCCCCTGGAGCGAACGGTATCCTTTCTGGTGGCCATGATCTCGCCAACAGGTGTGGTGCAGCCGGGGATCTTTTCAAATTGAGCATAACCCGCCTGGATCGAACCAAGAATAATAACTGCAACTACCAAATACTGTTTCATAATCGAATATTATAGGTCGAAGATAATGGCCTGAAGGGAGAATTTTAATGCGGGTTAGAGGGTATTATGAAGGGTAAGCTGTTAATAATTATAAAATAAAATATTTAGAAAGGCACAATTCAAAATTTGCAGAGCCTTTGCGGTGAAGGAGGGATTCGTTCCGCCGCGGCGGAACAGTTTAACCAAAAAAAAATGCTCCTGAAAAAGGAGCATTTGCGGTGAGGGAGGGATTCGAACCCTCGGTACAGTTTAACCCGTACGGCAGTTTAGCAAACTGCTGATTTCAGCCACTCATCCACCTCACCTGGCTGAAAATAAAGGGTGGCAAAAATAGAGATTATCAGGTAGAATACAAGAAAAAAGTTGAGGGATTAGCGTTGAGAGTTTAGGACAACGCGGCCGCTGTGAACTGCGAACTGCAAAATGCAAACTACATGGCTGCCAATTGTACCTTCTGCTGTAATTCCAGCACATTCTCCCGGAAAACACCATCTGTATCCATCAGATCCTTCACGGTCTGGCAGGAATGTATTACGGTAGTATGGTCGCGACCGCCGAAATGTTCGCCGATGGTCTTAAGCGAATTTTTAGTGAACGCCTTTGCCAGGTACATCGTGATCTGGCGGGCCTGTACGATCTCCCGTTTACGGGTCTTTTGCAGAAGCTTATCGTAAGGCACATCAAAATATTCGCAGACCATTTTCTGAATGGTATCGATCGTAATTTCTTTGCTGGATGATTTGACGAAATTTCGTAGCACTTTTTTTGCAAGATCGAGATCGATCTCCCTTCGATTAAGCGAAGATTGTGCCAACAAAGAGATCAACGCACCTTCCAGTTCACGTATATTACTGCTGATATTATAGGCAATATATTTTACCACTTCCTTTGACATTTCCAGCCCGTCATTCTTCATTTTCTTTTCCAGGATCTCAATACGGGTATCATATTCAGGCACCTGCAGGTCTGCGCTGAGTCCCCAGCGGAAACGGCTTAACAAACGCTCCTGCACCCCTTCCAGGTCCTTGGGAGATTTATCGGAGGTAAGTACCAGTTGTTTATGCGACTGATGTAAATGGTTGAAAATGGCAAAGAATGCATCCTGTGATTTTTCAGCTTTCGCGAAGAACTGCACATCATCCAGGATCAATACGTCGATCAACTGGTAAAAATGTATGAAATCGTTGATGGCGTTATTACGGCTATGGTCCATGAACTGGTTGATGAACTTCTCAGAGCTCACATACAGCACCACTTTGTTGGGATGAAGCCTTTTTACCTCGTTACCGATGGCCTGGGCAAGGTGAGTCTTGCCTAAACCTACACCGCCATAAATAACCAGCGGGTTGAAAGAGTTGGCCCCGGGTTTTTCAGCAACTGTTTTACCGGCCCTGCGGGCTACCCGGTTGCAATCGCCTTCCACGAACGCATCGAATGTATAAATATGATTAAGCTGCGGGTCGATCTGCATCTTCTTAAGACCCGGTATAACGAAGGGGTTCTTGACAGGATTATTTATGACCAGCGGAAAATCCATTTCGTTATTTGAAAAAGTTTTAAAACCCTGACCGGTCACATCCATGGTCATTGGTTTGTTTTTGCTGTTGCCACTGTCGACCATGATACGGTATTCCAGCCTGGCATCTTTTCCTAATTCCCTCTTCAGTGTCTTGGCTAATAAATTTACATAATGTTCTTCGAGGTACTCAAAAAAGAATTGACTCGGAACCTGGATGATGAGAACATTGTTTTTGAGGGAGACTGGTTTAATAGGCTCGAACCAGGTCTTAAAATGTTGCCATTCGACGATATCCTTAATTATCTTCAAACAATTGATCCAGATTTTTTCAGCGTTCTTCTCCATCAGTCAAAAAAGCAGTTTGTATATCGAGTTAATTATGGTTGTTGATGATGTCCGGGACCGATAAACACAATTTCAAAAAAGTAGGACAGGGAGGCGAATATCACCATTTCTTTTTTAAAAAAAAATTTTTATCCACCTGTTTTTTGTGAAACAAAAATATTGTGGTTTCTGACTAATTTTTTGCCGGAAAATTTGGAAAATTCAAAATCTAACCTACCTAAAATTATACCGGCCCAACCTACCTGGTTTACCACCACATCATCGCCATTTTTATTCTGAAATACCAATGGTTTTTCAAAAAACGTATGTGTATGCCCTCCTATGATCAGGTCAATGTTTGTTGTCTGTTTTGCCAGTATTTCATCGCTTACCTTATCAATTCCTTTATACTGGTATCCCAGGTGCGAAAGACAGATCACCATATCGCATTTTTCCTGAGTTATTAACATTGAAGATATCTCATTGGCGCGGACTATCGGGTCCTGGTATACCGTATTTCCAAAAAGATTATCCGGTATCAATCCCTTACCCTCAATACCCAGTCCAAATACCCCGATACGCAGTTTTCCTTTTTTAAAAACTTTATACGGAAGTGTTTTTCCTTCCATGGGAGTTCGGTTAAAATCATAATTACTTACCAGCATGGGAAAATTGGCATGCCTTGTAAGTTGCGTGGCCAGGTTTTCCATTCCTGCGTCAAAATCATGGTTGCCGATAGTACAGGCATCATAGCCCATCGCCGCCATGGCCTTTATTTCCGGTTCACCTTTATAAATATTGAAAAACGGCGTACCCTGGAATATATCCCCCGCATCCAGCAATAATACCTGCGCCTCTGCCGCCCTCACCTCTTTGATCAGTTCCGCCCTTCCAGCAATGCCTCCCAAACCCTGGTTACGGCTGCCGTCCATTGGAAATGGCTCTAACCGGCTATGCGTATCATTCGTATGCAGAATGGTAAGTTTATAGGTCGATCCTGACTCCATGGCCGATATCAGCTGAGGACCTGTAAGGAGGGCTCCGGCAGCCAATGCTGAATTTCGAACGAATTGCCTTCTATTGAGCATAACGCACCCGGTTTGCAGCAGGAGCCGTAATGGGCTTGCCCGCCTTTGTAAACGTATTTATATAATCAAAAAGCGCATCGCGCATAAGGTAACCAATATTGATCTGGGGGATGGACTTTAAAAAAGCTGCCTCATCTCCTCCATTGGCTACAAAATCGGAGTTGGCAATGGTATAAGTAGCTGAAGGGTCCAGTTGCTTGCCACCTACCCATATATTCACCGCTTTCTTCTCTTTTATTTCCATGGTGATCCCTGCCAGTGGCCATCCATTCCTTGCCGCGATTAGATCCAGTAATTGTTGTACCTGGGCCCCGGTCATTTCCTGAAGGATCAGCAAATTATCAAAAGGCATGAGTTCAAAAACCTTGCCCCTGGTAATAGGACCTGCCGGTATCTGCGTTAATCGTATGCCGCCAAAATTCATCATCGCCCCATCTACGTTTCTTTTAAATTTTTCTTTAGCCATGGCCAGGTAAGCATCCGCCATCCAATCGCCCAATGCAGATTCTGGCTGCGCCTTATCCATTGATACCGCGATAGTACCCACTACATCATTCATGGTTCTTGACACTTCCTCACTGTAAGGTTTTAGCAGGGCAATGGTGCTGCTGTCTTTAATCGTCTCCTGACTTAACCTGTAATTTGAATAAATAAGTTTCTCAGTGCGATAAGGAGTATGACAGGAGAATTGCAGTAAGATGGAGAAAAAAAACAGGAGTATGGCAGAAGAATATTTTTTCATAACGGCTTGTCTGAAGATAGCCCAATTTTGAATCGAAGCAAAAACATTGAAAAGAATATTTCATCTTTGTACCACTTCAGGATAAATACCTGACAATATGCAAAAAAACATTCAGCTACGCCTGCTTCCTTCCGAGGCCACAAACGATCTTATCATACGCCAGCACCTGGCCAGTACCGAGGGCTGTGACCCGGCTGCCATTACTGGATTTTATGTGACTAAACATTCCATTGATGCCCGTGGCAAACAGCCTTATATACAGCTAAACGTTCACTATTTTTTAAATGAGCCATTCCAGGAAAGGGAGTTAAGAAAATTTGAATGGAAGGATGTCCGGATGGCCCGGGAGAAGGTAGTGATCATAGGCGCAGGACCGGCCGGGATCTTCGCCGCCCTTCAATTAATAGAAAAAGGAATCAAACCCATCATACTGGAAAGGGGTAAACAAGTAAGGGCAAGGCGACGCGACCTGGCCCTGCTGAATAAGCAGGGGGAAGTGAATCCGGAAAGTAATTATTGTTTTGGGGAAGGTGGCGCGGGAACTTACAGCGATGGAAAATTATATACCCGCAGCAGTAAAAGAGGCGATGTAAAAAGGATACTGGAACTGTTCTTTGTTTTTGGCGCGCCCGAAAACATATTATACGAGGCCCATCCGCATATTGGCACCAACAAACTTCCACAGATCATTACTGCTATGCGGGAGAAGATAATTGATTGCGGAGGTGAGGTTTATTTTGAACAGAAACTGACAGATCTGAAACTGGAGAATAACCAGGTAAAGGCGGCCATCACTGCCAATGGTGATGTATTTGAGGCCAATGCATTTTTACTGGCCACAGGACATTCCGCCCGCGATATATTTGAATTGCTGCATCAAAAAAATATCCTCATCGAAGCAAAATCTTTTGCTCTGGGGGTGAGGGTGGAACATCCTCAATCCCTGATCGATTCAGCCCAATACCATAAAGCCATTCGTGACCCTGCCCTGCCCCCTGCCTCCTATAGCCTGGTGCAACAGGTGGAGGGCAAAGGCGTGTTCTCCTTCTGCATGTGTCCGGGTGGCATCATTGCGCCCTCAGCCACCGCTCCTGGTGAGCTGGTGGTGAATGGATGGAGCCCATCCAAAAGAAATAACCCCTATGCCAACAGTGGAATCGTCGTATCGGTGGAGGAAAAAGAATTAAAAAACTTTCAGAAATACGGACCGCTTTCCGCTATGGAATTCCAGCGAAGCGTGGAACAACTGGCTTTCAGTGAAGGAGGTGGAAAATTAGTGGCCCCGGCTGCCCGGCTGGTTGACCTTTGCAATAATAAACTCTCAGACAATTTGCCCGATTGCTCTTACCTGCCTGGTGTAATACCAGCGGATATGGGTAAGGTCCTGCCCGATTTCATCCTGCGCCGGCTGCGTACTGCTTTTAAGGAATACGGAAAAAAGATCAAAGGCTATTATACCAACGAAGCCCTGGTGGTTGCTACAGAATCCCGTACTTCTTCCCCTGTGCGTATACCCAGGGATGAAAAAACCCTTCAGCACCCGCAGATCAATAATCTTTATCCCTGCGGGGAAGGAGCCGGTTATGCCGGTGGTATTGTTTCAGCGGCTATGGACGGTGAAAATGTGGCGCAAATGATCGCGGGCTTTTTAAAACCCTGAATTCGGCCTTTTATCCTGATTTAAGCCCCGTTCGCCGTTTAAAATTTTTAATCTCCCCTTCCGGTCTATTTTTGCATATAAACCTTCACCATGCCATTACTACAGGTAGAGCATTTGAGAAAATATTTTGCCACACAAAAAGCCGTTGATGATATCAGCCTCCAGGTAGACAAAGGACAGATCTTTGGTTTGCTTGGTCCTAACGGCGCCGGCAAAACCACCCTTATACGTATGATCACCGGGATATTTTATCCGGATGAGGGCAATATCATTTTTGATGGAAAAAAATTCGATCCGCTCAATGATACCCGCTATATCGGTTATATGCCCGAAGAAAGGGGTTTGTATAAGAAGATGAAGATCGGCGAACAAACGCTTTACCTGGCCCAGCTTAAAGGCCTTAGCCGCTCAGATGCCATGGCCAGGATCAAGACCTGGTTCGAAAAATTTGAAATGGAAAGCTGGTGGAATAAAAAAGTGGAAGACCTTTCGAAGGGAATGAGCCAGAAACTGCAGTTCGTTACCACCATTCTTCACCAGCCCAAACTGGTAATACTGGATGAACCATTCAGCGGACTGGATCCGGTGAACAGCAACCTCATTAAGGATGAGATCTTCCAACTGGCAAAAAATGGCGCAACGATCATCTTCAGTACGCACCGTATGGAGCAGGTGGAGGAGATCTGTGATCATATCGTGCTGGTGAACAAAGGCCAGAAAATACTGGATGGTACCGTAGGCCAGGTAAAACAGGATTTTAAAGAGAATATCTACCGCGTAGGCGCTTCAGAGATATCTCCGAATGGCCTGGCACCTTATGAGATGGTCCATTCAAAAGCCGGACAATACATCCTGCGTATACAGGAAGGGAAAACCCCCAACGATGTTTTGCGTTACCTGCTGGAACAGGGCGTGGACCTTCATTCATTCAATGAAATACTTCCTTCACTGAATGATATTTTCATCAAACTGGTAGAAGGCACCCCCAATACCCGCCAATTTCAAAAAATCTGAACTCCCTTAAACCTCCAACATGAAAAAGATCTGGCTGATCATAAAAAGAGAATACCTCACTAGAGTTAGAAAGAGAACGTTTATAATAGGCACCCTGCTTTTCCCGATACTATATATGCTGATGATATTCGGCACGGGATACATTGCGGAAAAAAGCAAGCATAACCTGGTAGTGGCGGTATCAGATAAAACCGGGCTGATCTCTGATAGCCTGGTTAAACTACAGAACCAGCTGGATCAGAGTTCAACCCTGATACTGGTTACCCAGGATACAGGTTATAAATATGCCGACGCAGGTTATGAAGCCTATTTATATATTGATTCGCTTGACTGGCAGAAAAAAGGCACCACGAGTTTTGTGTTAAAGGCCCGGAAATTTTATGGCGCAAACACACCAGAACTGGTGGCAGCCAAGATCAATCGTATATGGGATGAGATCAAACATGAAAAGCTGGGAATCGATGCGGAAAAAAGGGCCCTGCTGGCCTCTAACCGTATCCTGATCGATTTTAATAATGAAAATGATGCAACGGTAAATGCGCAAACTTCCAATGTCATAGGACTGGCCTGCGGTTTCCTGATCTATTTCATCATTCTTATCTATGGCTCACAGGTTATGATGGGCGTGATGGAAGAAAAAACCAACCGCATCGCAGAGATCATTGTCTCTTCTGTAAAACCATTCCAGATGATGCTTGGAAAGATCATAGGCATAGGTATGGTGGCCCTGACACAGTTCCTTTTGTGGATCACTTTCATGTTTGTGATCTATAACGTTACGGCCATGTCGGGAGGGGCTGCCAACCAGATCATCGGCAGCGTACAGAGTGTATTTACCAGTATCAACCTGCCTTTGACCCTGTTCTGTTTTGCTTTTTATTTCCTCGGTGGATTTTTCTTTTACTCCGCTATATATGGTGCCATCGGCAGTGCCATCAATGAAGATGTAAGAGAAGCGCAATCCCTCAGTTTCCCTGTAACACTGATGGTTATCATATCCATTGTCCTGATGACCTCCGCCGTTAATGACCCCACCGGTTCTATAGCCACCTGGGCCAGTATCATTCCATTCAGTTCTCCTATAGTTATGATGGCGCGTATCCCCTACGGAGTACCGGGCACCGTGCCCTATTGGCAACTGGCCCTGAGCATGGTCTCCCTGGTCATTGGTTTTATACTTACGACCTGGTTTGCCGCCAGGATCTACCGCACCGGTATCTTGATGTATGGCAAGAAACCTAGCTGGAGGGAGTTGATGAAATGGGCGTTTAGGAAGAGTTAGGAGTTAGGAGTTGGCAGTTAGGAGTTAGGAGTACTTCCCGAGGGGTCTGATGCTCCCGTAGCAGGCAGAGGTCAATAAGCTTGCCGAAGGGCTGTTAAAATTTTCCCTAAACCTGCACCATAGTTGCTTAATACGAAACAGCTCGTATATTTGTACGAAGAATTTCGTGAAATATTAATCAACTAAAAAACGATGGTATGAAACCAACTTCAGTAAGAGCTATCAACGTATTGACCATTATTGTGGCCTTTGTTTGCATGCTGGGACTTGTATCCTGGGGACAGGGATTCGCAGCAGGCAGGCCAGATGGACAGGTAAGCGACACTACCCCGAAAAACAAGCAGATCAGTGAAAAAAAGGTCAGGGACCTGGATGATGTGATCGAAGAAATGGATAATGCCGATCTAAAAGTGGACCAGGAAAAGATCCGCAGACAGATCGAGGAATCCATGAAAGCGTTTAACGGTGACCAGTTCAAAAAACAACTGGAAGATGCGATGAGGAACATGGAAACATCATTAAAGGAAATAAATGGCGATAAGATAAAACTCCAGATGGAAGAGGCTATGAAAAATATGGAGATCAGCCTCAAAGAAATTGATGGGGATAAAATAAAAAGGCAGATCGAATCTTCAATGAAGGACCTGCAGCAGAACCTCAGGGAATTTGACAGTGAAAAGATCCGCAAAGAGATCGAGGAATCATTGGCCCAACTAAAATCAAAGGACCTGGCCCTGGAAATGGATAAAATGAAAAAGGAACTGGCCGAACTTTCTCCTAAAATTGAAAAAGAAATGGAAAAAGCAAAAGGAGAACTGGAAAAAGCCAAAACAGAGCTGAAAGAATACAATGAATTCATTTCCTCCCTTGAAAAAGATGGCTTACTGGATCGTAAAAAAGGTTATTCTGTTTCCTATAAAGAAGGTGAACTGCTGATTGATGGCAAAAAAGCCGATGACAAAACAAAGAATAAATACAGTGAATTCCTGAAGAAACATGAGAAGTTTGAGATCAGTAATAAAGGGGAAGAGTTGAAAGTGGAACTATAAAACAGTTAGGAGTTAGGAGATAGTAGTTAGGAAGAGAAACATCCTTAGGGCAGAATTTCACTCCTAACTAGTAACTACTAACTCCTAACTAATTTTTACATTCCAAAATGAACCGGACTTGGCAGTATCTCCAGGTCATTTGCCTCGATCATTTCTATATTAAGCTGGAAGGTTTCATCGGTGCGGATCACCACTTTCTCTCTGATCATTTTACGATAGCCCGATTTTTCAAAAACGAATTTATAGGTGCCGGGTTTTAGCTCATCAAAGGAGAAGCTCCCGTCATCATCTGTCAACACCACTTTTTCTTTTTTGCTGATATTGTAAGCGGTCACGCTTACATCCTTCATGGGTTTTTTGCTGTCCGAATGGAAAACATATCCGGCCACATCCTGCTTTTTGCCATCACCAGGTTCATCCCCATTGGTATTTGCCTTCGCGGCAGTACATCCAATAAAAGCGAGAGCCAACAAGAGTAGTTTCTGTTTCATGCTTCTGAATGGATTGGTTTGCTTAAAATTATAGTTTTCTTACCGGATCTTCCATACCGTCCATCCATTCCTTCCAGAGCTGTTCTACGATCTTTCCTGCGGGAAGAATATCCCTTACCAAAGCAGAGCCCTGCCCTATTTCCAGTTCCCCCTCTTCCAGATCGCCCTCGAACATTCCTTTTTTTGCCCTGGCCCTCCCTAATAATGCCTTTAATTCTTCCACTGTAGCACCTCTTAATTCCGCTTCCTGCACCTGCTGGAAGAATCGATTTCGTATTATCCTTACCGGCGTGATCTGTTTCATGGTCAGCACCGTATCGCCCTCCCGGCTATTGATCAGTAATTTCTTGAAGCCGATATGGGAGGATGCCTCTTCACTGGCCACAAACCGGGTGCCTAACTGGGCACCTTCCGCCCCAAGTACCATAGCTGCCAGTATCTGCCGTCCATTTACAATGCCCCCTGCAGCGATCACGGGGATCTTCACCGCATTCACTACCGCAGGAACCAGCACCATGCTGGTGGTCTCTTCCCTTCCATTATGTCCGCCTGCCTCAAACCCTTCTGCGATAACCGCATCGCAACCAGCTTCTTCCGCTTTTTTTGCGAATTTGGATGAACTGACCACATGCGCCACCTTAATGCCTTTTTCCTTTAGGATAGTGGTCCATGATCCCGGATTGCCCGCGCTGGTGACGACGATCTTCACCCCTTCTTCCATAATGATCTGGATATGCTTCTCCACATCCGCATATAAAAGCGGGATATTAACGGCAAATGGTTTGGAGGTTGCCGCTTTTAATTTATGAACATGCTCTCTCAGTACTTCCGGGTACATGGAACCACTCCCAATGATACCAAGAGCACCTGCCTCGCTGACCGCTGCTGCCAGCCGCCAGCCACTGGCCCAGATCATACCTCCCTGCAGAATGGGATACTGTATACCGAAAAGCTCGGTGACACGATTGCGGAATGGTGCAGATAACATGGGTCAAATTTACTAAAGGGAAACTATCCCAGGTCGATACTGGTATTGTCCCCGATATTCAGGCTGCGGGTCTCCCCCCTGAGGTTGGTATCGCTGCCAATAACAGATTCATCCAGCACAATATCAAATAAATTGGAAAATGAACCGATGATGGAATCTTTTACGATGGAATAATCAAGGGTAGTATTATCACCTATGGCCACATTTGGACCAATGATAGAATTGCGAATGGTACAATTAGCCCCGATACTTACCGGTGGTATGATAACTGTATTTTCATATTGATGAGTATCGATCGGAGTGGCGAATTTTTTAAGGAGGGTGGCGTTGGATTCAAGCAGGGTTTCTTTCCTGCCGCAATCAAACCAGTTCTCTACTTTGAACGAACGCAGCGGCACATTCATTTTGATCATGCAGTCAAGCGCATCGGTAAGACTGTACTCCCCATGCGTACGAAGCCCCTGGTGAATATTATTTTCCAGGCATTCGAACATTTGTTTTGATTCTACGATCTTATACACCCCAACCATGGCCATATTGGATTTTGGTATCTGGGGTTTCTCTACCACATGGGTGATATATCCATCCTCGTTGATCTCAGCCACACCAAATTCCCGGGGATCATCCACTTTACGCAAACCGATCATGGATTCTTTGCTGTCCACCACGGCCTTTACATCATATTCGCAGATGGAATCGCCCAGTACCACAAAGATCTCATCGTCGCCAGCTATATTACGGGTAAGGCGGATGGCATGCCCGATACCCTGGCGATCGTGCTGGTGCACATAATGCGCCTTCAGTTCAGGGTATTTATGGCGTACATAATC
This sequence comes from Chitinophagaceae bacterium, assembly GCA_016720565.1. Taxonomy (GTDB): domain Bacteria; phylum Bacteroidota; class Bacteroidia; order Chitinophagales; family Chitinophagaceae; genus JJ008. The sequence continues at coordinate 183,272 of JADKKJ010000001.1, read as the reverse complement.
CTCTATCTTCTCGCCGAGATAGCCCACAATGAATATGAATTCCTGTATGCCCGCATCTTTTAACTGGTCTACAATGATGCTAAGCACCGTTTTGCCCGCAAGGGGTATTAAAGCCTTGGGTTGTGTATAACTATGAGGGCGAAGTTTAGTACCCGCGCCCGCTACTGGTATGATTGCTTTCATTAATTAGAGCCCTTGTGTGAAAATCACCCAAAAGCCAACGAAAGTAAGAATTTTAGAATAAAAATATTTCTCGCTTATTTTTGCCCCATGCAAGACAAAGTAATATTCGACCTGATAGGACAGGAACTGGAAAGACAAAGAAATGGAATTGAACTGATCGCCTCTGAGAATTTCACCTCCCTTCAGGTGATGCAGGCCATGGGAACCGTGGTCACCAATAAATACGCGGAAGGATATCCCGGAAAAAGATATTATGGAGGTTGCGAGATCGTGGACCAGATCGAAACGCTTGCCATCGAACGATTAAAAAAAGTATTCAATGCCAGTTGGGCCAATGTGCAGCCCCATAGTGGCGCCCAGGCTAATACCGCGGTATTTGTAGCCTGTTTAAAGCCCGGAGATAAGATCCTTGGACTTGACCTCAGCATGGGTGGTCACCTTACTCACGGCTCTCCTGCTAATTTCAGCGGAAAGAATTACCAGGCTTTCCATTACGGGGTAACTAAAGATGGACTGGTGGATTATGAGCAACTGGAAGCAGTGGCCCTTAAAGAAAGGCCTTCCATGATCATTTGCGGAGCATCCGCCTATAGCCGCGATTGGGATTATGCAAGGATCCGCGCAGTAGCTGATAAGATCGGTGCTCTCGTATTGGCCGATATCGCGCATCCTGCCGGTTTGATCGCCGCCAACCTGCTGAATGATCCATTTGACCATTGCCATATCATAACCTCCACCACCCATAAAACACTTCGCGGGCCTCGCGGAGGTATCATTATGATGCGCCATGATTTTGAGAATCCAATGGGCATAAAAGATCCTAAAGGCAATACCCGTTTAATGAGTTCGGTACTGGACCTGGCCGTATTCCCCGGCATGCAGGGAGGGCCATTGGAACATGTGATCGCCGCGAAAGCTGTTGCATTTGGTGAAATACTCAATGACCAGTTCAAGGTTTATGGGCAACAGATCATTCAAAATGCACAGGCCATGGCCCGGGCGTTTGTAAAAAAGGATTACCAGTTGATCAGCAACGGCACCGATAACCACCTTATGCTGATAGACCTCAGGAATAAAAATATTACAGGCAAAAAGGCACAGGAAACACTGGATAAAGCGCATATCACCCTTAATAAGAATGCCGTGCCATTCGATGATAAGTCGCCATTTGTCACTTCCGGTATTCGCGTAGGCGTACCTGCCATCACTACCCGTGGATTGAAAGAGAACGATATGGAAAACCTAGTGGAATTCATCGACAGGGTCCTGATGAATATCGATGATGAAAAGCAGGTCCTTGCGGTTAAAGAAGAAGTGAAACAATACATGGCCGCTTATCCACTTTACCCTGAACTGGGCTGATATAAAACCAGCAGCAATCATGATACAAAGACAACAAACCCTTTGGTTATTACTGTCCACCCTGGCAGCTATACTTAGTTTTCCATTCCCTTTTGCCACCGGGCAGTTGGTTGAAAAAAATGTTGCGGTATTCCATGCAGTGGATGCCAGCAGTCATTTTTTATTATTGCTGCTCACCGGGGCCACCATTGTGATATCCGGCGCCACCATATTTTTATATAAGGACAGGAAACTGCAAATGAAACTATGCCTGCTCGGATCATTGATCGCCGCAGGCATAGTAGTTTTTTTTATACTCCAGATGAATAAGATGGAAAAAGCTACGCTCGCGCTTTATTCCATTCTTCCAGTGCTGGTATTAGCTGGATATATCATGGCTTACCGGAACATCCTGAAAGATGAGAAACTGGTAAGGTCACTGGATAAGATCCGCTAGATCATTGTACGCTGAACATCCGGCTGGAATTTTCACCATTGCCTCTTACCATCAGCACATAATTTCCTTTTGTGATCGCCGATGGAAGCAAGATATGCTGATTGAGCTGGGTTGAGTTTACCTGGATCTGCTGGCTGTACAATTGTTTACCATTAAGATCTGTCACCAGTACCTGGTAAGCGCCTGTTTTCAGTCCGGTAGCCTGTATACCCAATTCTTTATTGACCACCGGGTTTGGATAGATCTTAATAGATGCGGTGGCAAGATCATTATTAGTGTTATTCACCCTGATAATGGCACTATAACTGAATTTTCCATCTGTATCAATACCGCGGATCCGGTAAAAAGAGGTTGCTGCCAGCGGAGAAACATCAAAGAACTCATAACGGTAGCCTGTATAATTTGGTGCCAGGGCAGATTGCTCACCAATGCTGCTGAAATGAATCCCATCGGCAGACCTTTCAATTACAAATTTTTGCAGGTCTATTTCAGTAAGTGTTTCCCATTTCAGTGAAACGCCATTGTTCTTGATGGTGGTACTGATGCTCCCAAATTTCACATAGAGTGGTGAACCAGTCTTTCCAACCGCATACTGGCCCATAATGCTTAAACCAGTGACCGAAGCTGTGTTGGCCACATTGTCACCCGAACCCATAGGAAGACTCCAGGAACTGCCCGTATTTGTAGAAATACCAATATTTCCATTGCTGAGGGAAGAAAACTGCGCCCCCTCCAGTGCGGAAGGCCATCCCAGGGTCAGGTCGAAACTGCCCGCTCCCGCCATTCGCTGAAGGGTATAGACGGCATCGACTGAATATAATTTCTCGGTGTTGCTAAATGCCAGGCCATTGGGAATTCCATTATGGGTAAGACCGGAAAATACATTGAACTGCACACTGGTAACGCTGGCGCTGGTGATCGTAACAGGCAGAAAATTTACTCCATCGCCTGTTGGAATAGACTCAGTACCGGAAATATTATTTACCCGGACATAAGATTTTGTTGCTCCGCTTACATCAGTTTGGATATGTTTTGCAACGCCAAACGCAGTACCAATAATATTTCCCGGGGAAGGAATGGTAAGAATCACCCCTGGGGAAATCGTAAGAATACCGCTCTGTAATTTTAACTGACCGGTGACACTGGTATTTGCGCTTAAAGATATACTTGTACCACTGTTCACCGCCAGGTCTTTTACGGTAGCAGGAAGACCTGTGGTAAGCTGGGTGGAAGAACCGTTAAATTCATAAGAGGCATTCGTATTCAGGTTGATGGTGCCGCTAACAGTTACTGGCAGGGAAGCTCCAGCCCCTCTTAATCCGTTTTGATTGCTGGTACGAACTGTTGCATTGGCTGAAACAGTAAAATTGTTTCCGTTTCCTCCTCCAGTAAGTGAAACCTGGGTGGTAGTCGTATTGGTAAAGATCACTGTTCCGGATATGGTGATATCGTGATTATTGTTGGTCACCGAGATATTTCCATCAATCTGGAGGGTAACCCCGGCGGCTATGGTCCAGTTACCACTGAGATTTAGGGTTGAGCCGGTTCTTAAAATGAAGATGTCTCCCGAAACGGAAAAACTGCCCGGAGCAGTGCCCGTACCATCTGTATTGGTTCCCCAGGTTGCACGGGTATTGGCATTTCCTGAAGCTTTAGAATAATAAGTGGTGGCGTGGAGAAGGCAGGGAATTCCTGCTAAAAGGCATAGGAATGCCAGTTTGCTACTAATGGATTTCATAAATTGAATTCTTTGGTTTTTCCTGGATTTGGAAACTAATCAGTTAGCACTAAATTTTTAGTGCCATGTCGCAAATCTACTACACAAAAATTAAAAGTGCAATAGCGACACTAAATTAATTGCCATAGATTTTTTACCCAAAAAAAATGAAGACAGCTTATGGATTATAAAATAGTGAATGTCAACACAAAAAAATCTCCTAAAAATACTTTGCGGTATTCGTGCCGGCTTTTTTAAGGTCGGAAGGTTTTCCGGCAAATACGAGTTTACCACCCAGGTCACCTGCTTCGGGGCCCAGTTCTATCACCCAGTCTGCCGACCGGATCACATCCATATTGTGTTCGATCACCAGGATCGAATGGCCCTGTTCGATCAGGGCATTGAAGGAGGTCAATAATTTATTGATATCATGAAAATGCAGACCCGTAGTGGGCTCATCAAAAATAAACAGCACTTTATTTCCAGCCTTTCCTTTTCCGAGGAAGGATGCCAGTTTAACCCGCTGGGCTTCCCCGCCCGACAAAGTGCCTGATGATTGGCCCAGTTTGATATAGCCTAATCCAACATCGCTTAAGGGAAGGAGGGCACGGGCCAGGCTTTTTTCTTCCGCAAAAAATTCAATGGCTTCATCCACGCTCATTTCAAGCACATCGAAAATATTCTTCTCTTTAAAGGTCACTTCCAATATCTCATCCTTAAAACGTTTTCCCCCGCATGATTCGCAGGTAAGGTGCACATCTGCCAGGAACTGCATTTCTACCACCTGCTCCCCTTCTCCTTTACAGGTATCACAACGACCTCCATCTACATTAAAAGAAAAATGTTTTGGCTGGAAGCCTCTCATCTTACTCAATGGTAAACTCGAATAAAGTTCCCGGATCTGGTCATAGGCTTTTATATATGTAACCGGATTACTCCTGGAAGATTTACCGATCGGGTTCTGGTCAACCATTTCCACCTGGCCTATACTGTCAACGTCACCGCTTATTTGTTTATGATGACCTACCTTCTCCCCAAATTCGCCCTTAAGCTTTAGCAATGCCGGGTAAAGTACCTGTTTCACCAGCGTGGTCTTTCCACTGCCGCTTACCCCACTTACCACGCAGAGCAGGTTCAGCGGGAATTCCACGTTGATATTTTGCAGGTTATTTTGCTGCGCGCCTTCAACCGTAATAGAGCGATTCCATTTCCTTGTTTGTTTGGGCACAGGGATACTGAGTTGACCGGAAAGATATTTTCCCGTGAGGCTTCGCGGATGCGAGATGATAGCCTCATAATCGCCTTCTGCCACTACCTGGCCTCCAAGATGGGAGGCAAGCGGACCCATATCTATGATATGGTCGGCCTCTTTCATCATGAGTTCATCATGCTCCACCACTACTACCGTATTATTCAGGTCCCTTAATTCTTTTAATACGGCGATCAGGTTGGCTGTATCGCGGGAATGAAGGCCAATAGAGGGTTCATCCAGTATGTAAAGAGAATTTGTGAGGTTGGAACCAAGACTTCTGGTTAATTGGATACGCTGGCTTTCGCCTCCACTCAACGAGTTAGCCAACCGGCTTAGCGTGAGATAACCCAAACCAACTTTCAACAGCGTATCCAGGCGGTTATGCAATTCGATCAGTATACGTTTAGCGATGGTTTGATCATGGGTCGAAAGTTTTAGTGATCCAAACCATTTCTTCAGGTCTTTGACAGGCATGGAACTTAGTTCACCAATATGCTTGTCCTTTATTTTGACATATAATGCCTCTTTACGAAGACGGTATCCTTCGCAGTCCGGACAGTTGGTCCTTCCCCTGTAACGGCTGAGCATTACGCGGTATTGCACTTTATAGAGTTGCGATTCAACATCCTTGAAAAAATCATTGATGCCATATACGCCATTACTTCCCTCCCATAATTGGCGGTACTGTTCTTTAGTAAGGTCGGCAATGGCTTTATGCACAGGGAAATCAAATTTCTTTGCCCCTTTAAGAAAATTCTGTCTCCACCAATCCATCTTCTCGCCTTTCCAGGGTGCGACGGCCCCGTCATAAACGCTGAGCCGGCGATCCGGGATCACCAGGTCCTCATCCACTCCCAGTACCTGGGAAAATCCTTCGCAGGTAGGACAGGCGCCAAAAGGATTATTGAATGAAAAAAGATTAGGCTGAGGTTCCTCAAATTGCATTCCATCCAGTTCGAAACGGTTGTTGAAGTGATGAAGCTTTACCTGTTTCTTTTTTGCTTTCTCTGTTTCCTGGCTGAGATATACATCGCCTTCTCCTTCATAAAATGCAGTACCGATTGAATCTGCCAACCGGTGGAGGTCATCTTCATCAAATGGCTTCACTACGATACGATCTATCAGGATATGAGATATTTTATGCGCCTTAAGTTCCTTATCGGTCATCTCCATCAATTCTTCAATCCGTTCTATTTCACCGGTGCTGGTTGAATAAACCCTGGCAAATCCTTTTTGCACCAGAATACCCAGTTCCTCTTTTATTTCACGGTTGGCGTGCTGCTTAAAACCAGCGAGTATATAGACCTTATCTCCTTCGGTAAATCCTTCAATGGCTTTCACCACATCGGTCACATCATCTTTTTTCACTTCTTTACCCGAAATGGGGGAAATGGTCCGGCCCACTCTTGCAAAAAGTAAACGCAGATAATCATAGATCTCTGTCATGCTCCCCACTGTACTTCTTGGAGTACGTGTGATCACTTTTTGTTCGATGGCGATGGCCGGGCAAAGGCCTTTGATATGGTCAACGTCCGGCTTATCCATTCTGTTCAGGAATTGCCGCGCATAGGCGCTGAGGCTTTCAGAATATCGTCGCTGACCTTCGGCATAAAGCGTATCGATGGTGAGGGAAGATTTGCCTGAACCGGACACACCAGTGACCACCACCAGCTTATTGCGGGGTATCTCAACGGTCACATTTTGCAGGTTATGCACCCTTGCTCCCTGCACCAGTATAGAGCCTGTGGAATTTACGGTACCCGTATAGGAGGGGTTTTCCCTTTTCTTATTGATTTCCATTATAGTTCAGACAAAGATAAACCCTTGATAAGCTTTAGGTTCTGTACAAATCCTTAACATTTCTTTAGCAATTAAAGTTACAACCAAGCAAATCATTTGTTTGCAATTTTCACGAAAAATTCTATTTTTAGATTCCAATATCCCAAAATGCAAAAACTAAAATTTACCCAGCCTATCGCCTAACATCTACTCTGTTTCTTATTACCGACATTTATTGAGAACCAAATCCTGTGAACAAACAGCCTTGCTATGCCATATGCCAGGCACCAAACGAGTAGGAGTTATGAAAGCTAATTCAATCAAAACAGACAACGAACTGATCCATCTTTTCCGGGAAGGAAACCTGGATGCATTAGAAACGCTGGTCCTTCGACATAAGGACAAGCTCTATACATCCATTTTATTCCTGGTCAAAGACAAATATCTTGCTGAAGATATTTTCCAGGATGTTTTTATTCGCATCATAGACACTTTGCGTAGCGGTCGTTATACCGAGGAAGGAAAATTTCTTCCCTGGGCCATGCGGATCGCGCATAATCTTTGCGTAGATCATTTCCGCCGTGTAAAACGTAATCCCATTATCAGGAATAGTGAGGATAAAGATATTTTTGAAGTGCTGAATTTCTCAGAAGAAAGCGCAGAGGATAGGCTTATGAAGCGTCAAAGTTATGACCGTGTAAGGGATATGCTTGACCGCCTTCCTGAAGATCAGCGTGAAGTGATCATACTTCGTCATTATGCCGATATGAGTTTTAAGGAGATCGCAGCTACTACCAATTGCAGTATCAATACTGCCCTGGGCCGTATGCGTTATGGTCTTATCAATCTCAGGAAATTGATGACCCAGAAACAGATCGCTCTGTAAGTTCTTGTCATTCTGTAGCTCCGCCCGGAAACTTAATTGCTTGCCGCAATCGTCCCGGTCCATAGGGAAGGTCTATCGGAAGGTCGTTACAGAATGACACCAAATTGTCCCGGCTTCGGCCGGGATTTTTTTTAGTGATTATTCACTTCTTCCTAAACGCATCCAATCCACAATTCAACCATTTGATAAATTCATCCGCATCCGGGGTGTAATATTTCGTGAGGGTAAGCGCTACCTGGTCAGGACTAATAATAGCATATTGCGGTTGAGAGGTAGCACCAAAATTCTCTGTTTGAAACGTAGCCCATTTATCGCCAACGGTAACGATCGATTTACTGCTGCCATTGCTTAACTTCTCAACGGTCTGTTCAGCTAAAGGAAGATTCTTTCTTTCATCTACATACAATGACACAACAACAAAATCATTCCGGAATATGCTATCCACTGTGGGATTGGTCCACACCTTGTCTTCCATACGCCGGCAGTTCACACAGGCCCAACCGGTGAAATCGATCAGGACAGGCTTATGCAGATCTTTTGCCAGCTTCAGGGCGCGTTCATAATCATTATGAATGGGCTCGAATATCTTTGAATTCTTTTTAACCGGGTAAACACTATAGGATCTTGGAGGCGGAAATCCGCTTATCAATGAAAGTTCTGCATATTTCGTGTTGGTAAGGCCCGGCATTAAATAAATAGTAAAGGAACCAAACAGTAAAAGAAAGAAGACCCTCATCAGCGAGAATTTTTTCACTGGTGAACTATGTCCTATCCGGATCTTACCCAGCAGAAAAACAACAATGAATATTCCAATGATCACCCATAAGGCGATGAAGATCTCTCTTTTCAATAACCCCCATTGCATCACCAGGTCGGCATTGGAAAAAAACTTAACAGCCAGGGCCAGCTCCACAAAACCCAGCACCACTTTCACATCCGTCATCCATCCGCCCGATCTTGGAAGTGATTGCAGCCAATGGGGGAACATGGCAAACAAAGCGAAAGGCAGTCCCAACGCAATGCCAAAACCCGCTGCGCCTGCTGTGAGTGGCCATGCGCCCTGGTTAGCTACCCCTACCAGTAATGTTCCCAATATGGGACCAGTACAGGAAAAAGAAACGATGGCAAGGGTGCCAGCCATAAAGAAAATGCCTCCTATATTTCCGATACCGGATTTGGAATCCATTTTATTGGCCAGTCCGGAAGGCAGGCCAATTTCGAATAGTCCAAAAAAGGAAAGGGCAAAGAATACGAACACAGCGAAAAATGCCAGGTTCAGCCAGATATTAGTGGAAATATTATTGAAGATCTCAGGACTGATCGCTTTTCCCGCCACATGGAAAGGAACGGTGATCAGGATATAGATCAGGAAAATGAAAAAACCATAAAGCAGGGCGTTAGTGATACCCTGCCTTTTTGAGACGGATCTTTTAGTAAAAAAAGTAACAGTCACAGGCACCATAGGAAATACGCAGGGTGTAAGCAAAGCGATCAGTCCCCCGAAAAATCCAAGCAGAAAGATCGTGATCAGGCTTTTATTTTCTGTGCCCGCATCGCCGCAATCGTTCACCGGCTTGCGGATATCAATGGAAGCCACTTTTACAGAAGAAGCTTTTACGCCCCCTTCCAGTTCTACTGAAAAACTATAGGTGGTGGAGGGATTGAATTCATCCTCTTTTCCATAGGTATAAAGCAAATTGCCCTGTAACTGGGCAGGCACTTTACCCTGGATCTCGATATTCACCGTCCAGGTAAAACTGTCTTCATAAACAAATACATTTTTTTCGAAGATGGCACTGGGGACCATGGTTGCCGGATGACTGGCAGCAAATCCGCCACGAGTTTGTATTGCCGAATCAGGAAATTGCAGGCTGGTAGTTGGCACATCTGCCAGGGTTTGGTCAGGTGCGTAGACCATCCACCCACTTGTTTTTGGAAGGGAAAAACTGACCTGGTATTTACCTTCCCCTATTTTTTTGCTGCTGGTCTTCCACCCGGTAAGGCCGGTACTATCCTGTGCGTTAGAAAAAAGATGTGATCCGAAAAGGATCAGGACCAGCATGAAGATTCGGATGGTTTGGCGCATAGCTGCAAAAATAAACGAGTCCCGGAGAACTCGTTTATAAATATTATATAAAATACACCTGTTCTATTTCAGGTCAATGCTGAATCGTATGGTTTTTGGGGGAAGGCATTTTTTATCGTCGCAGGTTTGGTATTCAACCGTTCCCGTGATCTTTGTTTTAGCTTTGGCTTTAAGCTTGATGTTCTGGATAAAGACCACCGCACCGGAATATTGATTAGCCGAGATGCCTAAAGCCTTGTCGGAATATTTCTCCATTTTACCTTCTTCCCTGATCTTTCCGTCTGTGGTAAAAAGCGGGTTAGGATTGAATTTGATCTCTGTTGGAATTACAATGGCATCATCGGGTTGGGTCTGCGAATATAAATGCCATTTATCCTGTATAGCGGCTTTCATTTGCACCTCATATTCCTTATCCCCTTTTTTAACAGCCGAAAACGTCCAGCTTATCGGGTCCAATTGCGCGAATACTGGGAGGGAGAAAAGGGCCACCAGGGAAAACAGAAGTATTTTTTTCATAAATAATTTGATACAAAATTGAAGAATAAAATTAATATGCCTTGTTAAATTGCCTGGGCCACTCCCATTAGTAATTCACGCATGATCTGCCGGCCATCTGTGTTACCCAGGGCCTCAGCGCAGGCTCTTTCAGGATGAGGCATCATACCAAAAACGTTGCGTTGGGCGTTGCAAATACCCGCGATATTCCTGGAAGCGCCATTTGGATTGGACCCGGCTGTTTTTTGCCCTTCCTCATCGCAATAATAAAAGATCACCTGGCCATTGTCTTCCAGTTCATCCAGAATTTTATCCGCTGCATAATACCTGCCTTCTCCATGTGCCACAGGGATCTTATAAATATGCTCTTCCCTGTCTTTTATAAACACATTCTTGCAAACAAATTGCTGGTTTTCGTTTCTTAACAGGGCGCCTGGTAAGAGATGTGACTCGCAGAGGATCTGGAAGCCATTGCAAACGCCTAAGACTTTACCCCCTGCCTGCGCAAATTCGATCACGCTTTGCATCATAGGACTGAACCGGGCAATAGCTCCGCAACGAAGATAATCGCCATAAGAAAACCCTCCGGGAAGGATGATGCAGTCGTCTGTGGTAAAAGCGCTGAGATCACGATCCTTATGCCATAACATGGTCACGTCCTGGTCCAGATCGTACTTTAATGCATCATACATGTCCCTGTCGCAATTGGATCCGGGGAATACCACTACAGCAAATTTCATGATCAGAATATTAAGGGGCGAATTTACGAAAAACCAGCCAGTGGTATTAACAGGCTTTGCACATTAAACCCAACCCTGGCCATAATACTGGTGGCCCAGCACAAAAGCCAGGGTTACCCAGAATAGCAAAAGGGGAAATATGCGGTAGGTGGAATATAAATAGGTGCAGGCATGGAAGGCGGCCAGGGGAATTGCGGCCATCACCCAGTTCTCCATATTACTTCCGTCATTGATAAAGGGAATGAAAAGGGAACAAAGCAGGTATAGCAGGATCAGGCTCCATCCTTTTCTTACCTGTATCAGCATACGCCGAAGGCTTTCCTGCACATAATAACCACCGCTGAGAAAAGGAACCACCAGTAAAAATGCCGAACCTGCCAGCCAGGCAGTTTGCTTCACCATAGGAATGCTGAGATCAAAATAAGGCCATAGGTGCGACCAGCTCCATTGGTCATGCCAGATCAGGTAGACCGCGTAAAAATAAAAAGGGGTGGACACACCAAGCAGTCCCAGCAACCATTCCCTTAAATGGAAAGGCCTCATAATGGCCAGCGATATCAGTATCCAGATCACAAAACTCAGGGAAGGGAAATAAAGGAATGAACAGATGCCCAGGCCCAGCCCGATATTAAAAATGATACCCTGTGCTTTGGGTTGGTTATATATCCGGAACAGCGCCATCAGGATGAGTAACAGAATAGTATTTACCAGCAGAGGAGCGGAGAAATAATTCCATTCAGGAAGCAGGGAAGTGATCAGCATATAGCTCATGGCCGGGAACCAGGTGGCATGGGTCATCATACGGTACCTGTTCAGGAAAAGATTAAGGATAATGGCCTGCAGGAATAACAGTGAAAATGCCAGCACGGGATATAACAAGGGAGAAGAAGGCAGCAGCTCAAAAATGGACCGGAACAGGATGCCATCCCCCTGCCTAAATACCGGAATATGGGGATGCCGGAAAATGGGCCACTTGATCAATATTCCCATTACCAGTAAAATGATGATACTGGCCGGGTTCTTTTGTTTGAATATTCCTGTCACTTACGTAGGCGGATGTTTAATTAGCCAGGTTGTAATCTATTTTGGCAAAGCAAATATAGTTACGATAGATACAGGGTATGATCATGACCCTTGAACTTACCTGTTTTCCATATTTAGGCAGGAAATCATAGCCCCTGTCCAGGTTCTTCAGCGTAGGGTTACGGTTCAGCGTACCATCGGCCACTATACTGTAATCGGTAAGCAGGTTATTTCTTCTTTCCTGCATATTGGTAAGGAAATGCAGTGCATCACCAGTATTGACCACGGAATAGGAGATCATATCATCTGACTCATCATTGAACTGGGCCTTGCCGATCACATTATGCCATTCCATTTCCCCTTTTCCATTAAAAGCAAAAACAGCCAGGTTGTCGGCATGGTATCTTACCGACTGTGTTGAACCAAACCTCGAATTGTAATAGGAGTTGTTATAATAGGGGTTATAATAATTATTATTATAATAGAGGTTATTGTAGGGCGTTCCGTACAGGTAATCCCAGCGGTTCCAATTGTTGAATCGGGAGGTAGTATAGAAAGATTCACTACCCAGAATGAAACCTCCATCACGACGGAAAATAAAGTTCCGGATAAAAAAATCATCAAATGCTGTTTTTATACTGGCCTCGCCTTTTACCTCCTGCCGGATCTCTTCACTGATGGGAAGGGTCTTTTCATAAAGCATTTTGTTGCTGGCCTTATCCCAGCAGAAGAAGTACAATCCTTCAATACTAGCCCTTCTTTCTGGGCTGTAAAATGAGGTAAGGAAAAAGCGCTTGTTCACGTTATCCACTTTTACATGCAATTCATCCAGGGCGATCTTTGACATTTCCAGCGGCTGTTCCATGATCTTATCAGCCTCAGCATATTTTACCATCAGTGAAGCGCGCATGATATTATCGTTGTTGCCGCGGAAAAACCGGGTAAATACCAGGTCGCCGTCATTATTCAGTGTAAAATCCCCGAGGTTCTCATTTCGCTCTTCCATGGGTATCTCCAGGCGGGTGATCTTTTTGAGCTGAAGTTTATCATCAAATAACAGTGTGCTCATTAAAAAAAGGCGGCGGTTGTGGCTATTGATCTTGAATGCACAGATCCTTGACCGGTCTTCGCTGGTCACCACGTTATAAATTTTATTAGAAGAATTGAACCCAATATGCGTGGTGTCAAGTTCAAGCGGCTCTCCAATATTCCTGCCATTGCCATTAATGCGGGTGGCCATACAATAGACCACATTTTTTTTCTGGTACTGGTAGATCATATAGGCGAAATCACCGTAGGGGAAAAAGTCCACATTTATTAGTTTGTCGCTGGAAGGCAGAAAATCCTGCTCTACTTTATCCAGTTGCTGGAGTTCATTATCATAAACAGTGATCCAGACCTTGCTGCGGGTATTTTTGTATATGAGGTAGTTTCCCCCGATCTTTCCTATGATCTCGAAATCCATTTTCCGGGTATCGTCACGGTCATATTCGGAATAGACGATCTTCTGGGCATTCAGGGAAAGGCCCGAAATAAGAAGGATCAAGAAAATAAACAAGTTCCTGGCAGTACGCTGCATAAGGGATTTTTCACATTAAAATTAATAAAGGCACAAACGTAAGTTCGTTCAAAAAACACAAATATGGCCAACTCTTTTGCTAAGAATTCCAGAAAAAAGGGGCAAAATCTCTGCCGATGTTGACGTAATTCATTTTTGCATATACCTTTGTACAAAGTTACCACTGCCGCTCCGTAGGTCATACGGTACCGCCCTGGAAACAAACCACAAGAACTTATAGTGAAAATACCGACCAACAAAATCACAGCAGCAGGTCTTATTATTGCCTTAGGGATTATTTACGGAGATATCGGAACATCCCCACTTTATGTACTGAATGCGATCACCAAGGATAAAATTATCACCGAGGATCTTATTATTGGATCATTGTCCTGTATTATCTGGACCCTTACCCTTCAAACAACCATAAAATATGTGATCCTAACCTTAAGGGCCGATAACCGGGGTGAGGGTGGCATCTTTTCTCTTTTTGCCTTAGTGAGAAGAAGAAAGAAATGGCTTGTAATCCCTGCAATGATCGGAGGAGCCGCATTAATTGCGGATGGCATGATCACCCCTCCTATTTCGGTTACTTCAGCGGTTGAAGGCCTGAGACAGATCCCATTGTTTGCACAGATCGATAACTGGAGCATCGTTTATATCGTATTAGGCATTCTTTCTGTATTGTTTTTCCTGCAACAATTCGGAACTGCATCAATAGGTAAACTTTTTGGGCCGATCATGATGATATGGTTCATAATGCTTGCCGTGCTCGGAGCCATGCATCTGCTGGACGATATGGATGTATTCCGGGCATTCAATCCATATTATGCTATTAAGCTATTGACCAGTTTTCCAAAAGGATTCTATATTCTTGGAGCGGTCTTTCTCTGTACAACAGGGGCAGAGGCACTTTATTCGGATCTGGGACATTGTGGCAAGGGGAACATCCGCTATTCCTGGATCTTTGTGAAGACCTGCCTGATCATTAATTACCTTGGACAGGGTGCATGGATACTGGCGCACTATAATGGTCATATGATCACCACAGAAATGATCGAGCAAACCGGGTATAATGCCTTTTATGGTGTAATGCCCCAGCAATTCAAATTAATTGGCGTGGTGATAGCCACTTCCGCCGCCATTATTGCCAGCCAGGCATTGATCTCCGGTTCATTTACACTTATCAGCGAGGCGATGCGATTGAACCTATGGCCAAAATTAAGGATCACTTATCCAACGGAAGAAAGAGGTCAATTATACGTTGCAGGAGTGAACTGGTTATTATTCTTTGGTTGCATCGGGATCGTGCTCTATTTTAAGAAATCTACAAATATGGAAGCAGCCTATGGGCTGGCCATCACTTTGTGCATGATAGCCACCTCTATTCTTTTTGCAAACTTCCTCGTATCGAAGCGGGTCCACTTCATATACATTTATATTTATCTGGCAGTTTACCTTACCATTGAGACCAGTTTTCTATGGGCGAATCTCGAAAAATTCCCTCATGGTGGTTATGTAGCCCTGATCGTGGGTGGAATATTATTCGGAGTGATGTATACCTGGTACCGCGCAAGAAAGATCAAAAACCGTTATGTGGAATTCGTAAGGCTGGAACATTATGTTCCAAAGATCCAGGAATTGAGCAATGACCGGGCCGTGCCTAAATACGCCACGCACCTGGTATATCTTACCTCCGCGAACAACCCAAAAGAGATAGAGCATAAGATCATTTATTCCATATTGAACCGCAAACCTAAGCGGGCAGATATTTATTGGTTCGTTCACGTAGATACGCTGGACGACCCCTATACCTGTGAATATAAAGTGGAGCATATCATTCCCAATGATATCATCCGTGTTGATTTCCGTCTTGGATTCAGGATGGAACCAAGGATCAACCTCATGTTCCGTAAAGTAGTGGAAGACCTGGTGGCCAATAAAGAAGTGAACATCATGAGCCGCTACGAAAGCCTGGCCAGTAGTGGTACGGTTGGTGATTTCCAGTTCATGGTAATGGAGAAATACCTGAGCCAGGACAATGAACTTCCATTCTTTGAGCGAATCATCATGAAATTCCATTTCTGGCTGAAAGAGCATAGTCTTTCCGAAGAAAAAGGTTTTGGCCTCGATGCCGCCAATGTAACGGTAGAGAAATTCCCATTGATCGTATCACCGGTGAGCAACCTGCGGCTTAAGCGGATCGAAGAATAATTATGGTATATTAGGGCAACTAAACTGCTGCCTTGCCAAATTTCATCTGGTATATCCTGGGGGGTATTGTCTTCCTTTCCCTGCTTGCTTATTTTTTGCAGGACAGGCTTATTTTCAAGCCTGAAAAGCTGAAACAGGATTTTCAATTCAAATATGATATCCCTTTCAGGGAATATTTCTTTGATGTTAGTCCGGGGGTAAGGATCAACGGGCTTCATTTTTTCCGTGAAAATCCCAAAGGGCTGATCCTTTATTTCCATGGCAATACCCGCAGCATAAAAGGCTGGGCCCGTTACGCACGTGATTTTTACCGCTATGATTATGATGTGCTGCTGGTAGATTACAGGGGCTTTGGTAAAAGCACCGGTAAAAGAAGTGAAAAGGATATGCTGAATGACATGCAGTATGTGTACGACCAGCTGAAAACAAAATACTCCGAGGACCACCTGATCATTTATGGAAGAAGCATGGGCTCTGGCTTTGCCTCCAAACTCGCATCGGATAATGATCCCCGTTACCTGATACTGGATGCGCCCTATTTTAATTTCCTGAAAGTGATCGAACGATTTCTTCCCATCCTGCCGGTACGTATCGTGCTGAGATACCATATGCGAACCGACCTCTGGCTGCCGAAGGTGAAATGCCATACCTATATCATACACGGTACGCGTGACAGGCTCATTCCTATAAAGCACAGCGAAAGGCTTCAAAAGATCAATTCCAAAAAGATCACACTTATTCGCATAAAGGGCGGTCACCATAATGATCTGCCCGGATTCGACGAATACCATAATTTTATACGCGATATCCTGCTATACTAGGATAATTAACCATGAAAAATTGGACTAAGAAAAAATGGGCCAGAATATTTTACCTGTTCTTTATTTATTATTCGCTGGGAGGTGTGGTATTTTATTTTTTACAGGATTATATACTTTTCCACCCGGTAACGCTGAAGCAAGAACATAATTATAATTTCAAACAGGCCCATAAGGACCTCAGCATACCCATTAACCAGGAAGAGGAAATAAACCTGGTTGATTTTTTACCCGGCGGCACTGTAAAAAAAGGGATCGTGCTTTATTTTCATGGGAATAAGAAAAATATTTCCTGGTATGCCGACTATATGCCCTTATTTACCCAAAAAGGCTACGAAGTTTTAATGATCGATTACCCGGGATTCGGGAAAAGCAAGGGCAGGCTTTCGGAGAAAAAATTATACGACTGGGCTATGCAGGTATATAAACTAGCCATCAGCCGTTTCCCGGCAGACAGCATTATTATCTATGGCAAAAGCATGGGTACGGGAATTGCGGCGGAGCTCGCTTCCATCAGGGATTGTAAAAGACTGATCCTGGAAACCCCCTATTATGATTTCCCCGCAGTGGTTTCCCATTACCTTCCTATATACCCAGTAAGGTGGATGCTGCACTATCATATACCCACCCATACCTATCTTGAATCCGTGACGGCTCCTGTGAGCATTTTTCATGGCAATTCTGATTGGGTGGTGAGTTACTCCAATTCAAAAAAACTAAGCCGTGAATTCAAACCGGGTGATGAACTGGTCACCATTGATGGGGGTAGCCACAATAACCTTTTCAAATATGACCTGGCCCGGAAAAAACTGGATTCCCTGCTGGCAAACTAAGCAAGTAATTTAATTTATCTTAGGGGGATGAAGACAGCGGTCCTGGTACTTGCATTAATAATTTTCAGCAGCGCCATATGGGGGCAGGATAGCTCCTACCGGCAATTGCAGGTACTGACCAGGGAATTGGTTATAAAAGACAGCCTTCAGCTGGATAAACTAAGCAATGGTTACAAATTGGATACGGCGAATATGAAACGATTTTTCGCCCCGCTAATATCATCCGGCAATAACCCTTTCAAGAACAGGTTCTATACCTGCCTGGGCAGGATCTGCGACCATGAGAATTTTGATATTTTTATTGTGATGGAGGAAAGAAGAAGAGCCGATAGCTCAGGAATGAACAGCACTTATATGGTGACGCTAAAAAAAACCGGCGAATATATCAGCTCCCAGAAAGTGGCCGTTTCAGGAACCAAAAAAAGATCAGGGTATAATATACGTTCCACCCTTTACCGCGACAACAGGGTGTTCATAGATTCAAGGATCGTGACCGGTGAAAAAGTTTTTGAAGAAGCAGAGAATTACCAGATAAGTAAAACAGGCCGGTTCCTGCTGGCTGAGAAGGATAACTGATCAATCCTCTGTTAGGGTCACAATTTCCCCATCCACTTTTAACTGGTAAACGGCACCGATCTTCAGGGCATAATTCCGGTCGGTATGACTAACCGGAAAATCATAGCAAACCGGAAAATCTGCATCAGCCATAATATCACGGATCACTTCATAGGCGTTTTGCCCAAAAGGCCGTTCAGTATCTTTCATATCGGTGAACCCCCCAATGATCAGCCCGCTTAACTTCGAGAATTTTCCATTTCTTTTCAACTGGTAAAGCATGCGGTCTACATTATAAACGTATTCACCTACATCTTCCAGGAAAAGGATCTTTCCTTTGGTCTTCATATCAGAATTTGTTCCGCATAAATGAGCCAGCAGGGAGAGGTTTCCGCCAACGATTTCCCCTTTCGCATTTCCCGGACGGTTAAAAGGATGAGGGGGCGTTTTATAATTCGCCTTTTTACCGGTAATGGCATCGTGAAGGGAAGCGATGAATTCATTTTTATCTCCGCCATCATTAAAAGCCCCTGCCATTGGCGCGTGCAGGGAGGATATTTTAAAATTACTGAACAAATGGGCGTGCAGAACTGTGATATCGCTGTAGCCTATGATCCATTTAGGGTTTTTCAGAAATCGCTTAAAATTCAGCCGGTCGATGATCCTCCCCATTCCATAACCACCCCTGCCAAAAAGGATGGCCTTAATGGAAGGGTCGTCCAGCATTTGCTGAAGATCATTCAACCGCTCTTCATCGGTGCCGGAAAAATAATTGAGGGAATGGCCGCCAACAGTAGTCCCGGGTTTTACTTTAAATCCCCAATTTTCCAGGGCGCTTACGCAAGCCTGGGTCTTTTCAGCAGGCATGTAACCGGCCGGGCAAACAATGCCAATAATATCTCCGGGTTTTAATGAGGAAGGTTGCTGGATCATGCGTTAAAAATAACTAATTCGGCACTAAGCAGTGTTTGCGTATTTTTGCTTCCCAAAATCGACGGAATAACTGATGTCAACTCCAAAAAGATACCTGATCACTTCTGCCCTGCCTTATGCTAACGGACTAAAGCATATAGGGCATCTTGCGGGTGCCTACATACCTGCAGATATTTATGTGCGTTATCTCCGTGCACAAAAAAGAGAGGTGGTATTTGTATGCGGAAGTGATGAACATGGTACGGCCATTCCCATTCAGGCCATGAAGGAAGGCACTACACCCCAGGCTATCATCGATAAGTATCACCAGGCCATGAAAGAAGATTTCAGCGACCTGGATATCAGTTTTGATATTTACCATCGCACCAGTTCTCAATTACACCACGAAACAGCCCAGGAATTTTTCAATCTTTTGAATAATGGCGGACAGCTGGAAACAAAAGAAACAGAACAATTCTATGATGAGGAAGCAAAAGCTTTCCTTGCCGACCGCTATATAAAAGGTACCTGTCCGAATTGTGGCAGTGACCGTGCTTTTGGTGACCAGTGTGAGAATTGCGGACGTACACTTAGTCCGGATGAACTGATCAACCCGGTAAGCACCTTAAGCGGAAGCCAGCCTGTAAAAAAGAAGACCACACATTGGTATCTTCCGTTAGGACAGCATGAAGAATTTTTAAGAAAATGGATCATCGAAGAACATGGTAAGGATTGGAGACCTACGGTAGTTGGGCAGTGCAAAAGCTGGATCGAAGGAGGCTTACAATCAAGAGCGGTAACCCGGGACCTTGACTGGGGAGTAAAAGTTCCGGTACCTGAAGGGGAAGGTAAAGTACTTTATGTATGGTTTGATGCCCCGATCGGTTATATAAGTGCTACCAAGCAATGGGCCATTGATAATAATAAGGATTGGCGTCCCTATTGGGAAGACAAGGATACCAAGCTGGTCCATTTTATCGGTAAGGACAATATCGTTTTTCATTGCATCATATTTCCTATCATGCTTAAACTGCATGGAAATATTTTACCGGAAAATGTTCCCGCCAATGAATTTTTGAACCTGGAAGGAGATAAAATGAGTACCAGCAGAAACTGGAAGCTGGACATGCGCGATTATATACTGGATTTTGTGAAAAAAGAAAATGGTGGCGGCCAGTGTGTGGATATGCTGCGTTATTATCTTACTCAGATCGCACCGGAGACCAAAGACAGTGAGTTTACCTGGAAAGGATTCCAGGACGCGGTGAATAGTGAACTGGTGGCCATATTCGGGAATTTTGTGAATCGAAGCCTGGTGCTGATGCATAAATTATGCGGCGGCAAAGTTCCGAAATGGCATGAGGATATTGCCGATGATAATGACCGGTCTTTGATCAATGATATCAAAAACACAAAGATCAACCTGGAAACGGCCCTGGAGGAATACCATTTCCGCGACGGTCTTTTCCAGGTGATCGACCTGGCAAGGAAAGGGAACCAGTACCTGCAGAAAAAAGAACCCTGGATACTGGCGAAAAAACTGGAGCAGGATCCTGAATGCCAGAAACAGATAGACAACTGCATGCATCTTTGTTTGCAGCTTTCGGCCAACCTGGCTATTTATATAAACCCCTACCTTCCCAATACAGCAAAGAAAATGCTGTATATGCTGAAGGTGGTGGAGAAAATGCTTGACTGGGAGAATGGAGGTAAACTGAACCTGTTAAGCGTGGGTTATAGCCTGCGCGAGCCCCAATTATTATTCAGGAAAATTGAAGATGAGGAGATCAGTTTCCAAATTGAAAAATTAAAAAACGGATCCTCAAAACCCCTAACAGAGAAAATCATGGAAGAAAAGCAACCTGAGCCTGCCAAAGCCACCATACAATATGAAGATTTCGCGAAACTCGAACTCAGGGCCGCTACGGTGGTTGCCTGCGAAAAAGTAGCCAAAGCAGATAAGCTCTTAAAGCTCGAGGTGGACCTGGGCATTGAAAAAAGAACCATTGTATCGGGCATTGCCCTGCATTATACCGCTGAAGAAATGGTAGGCAAACAGGTGGTGGTAGTAACCAACCTGGCCCCACGTAAAATGAAGGGTATTGAAAGCCAGGGAATGATACTTACGGCTGAGGATCATGATGGCAAATTGCGCCTTTTAAGGCCGGAGGAAATGGTTGCCCCCGGTTCTTCCATCAGTTAAATAAATGCCCTGATCTTTTTACACAGCACGCCTGTACTGCCTTAATAAAAATCTTTATCTTCGAGAACGAATTAGTTGCATAGCTAACTAATTTAATTTTCGTAAATATTAGATCTATCAAATGAAACGTACTGTAAAAAAAATAGCCGTTCTGGGCAGCGGTGTCATGGGCTCCCGGATCGCTTGTCATTTCGCCGGAATAGGTGTGCAGGTCTTATTACTGGATATGGTTCCTCCCGGCGCTTCGGAAAAACCGGCAGAGCGAAATAAGATCGTAAATGATGCACTGGCTGCTGCGATAAAATCAAACCCCTCCCCCGTTTACCATAAGGATGTGATCAAGAAGATCAGCACCGGAAATTTTGATGACAACATGAAGGATATTGCCCAATGCGATTGGGTGATAGAGGTGGTGGTGGAAAGGCTTGACATCAAACAAAAAATATTTGAGCAGGTAGAGAAATACCGCAAACCCGGAACGCTGATCAGTTCCAATACATCGGGTATTCCCATACATATGATGACAGAGGGAAGATCAGATGATTTTAAAAAACATTTTTGCGGAACCCATTTCTTCAACCCGCCCCGTTACCTGCGATTGCTGGAGATCATCCCCACTCCTCATACAGACCAGGAGGTTGTGGATTTTTTAATGCATTACGGCGACCAGATCCTGGGGAAAACAACGGTGCTCTGCAAAGATACACCCGCTTTTATAGCCAACAGGATCGGTGTGTACGGCATCATGGCCATTTTCGGATTGGTAGATAAACTGGGCATCAGCATTGATGAAGTGGATGCGCTGACAGGACCAATAATCGGAAGACCAAAATCCGCCACTTTCCGTACTGCAGATGTAGTGGGTATAGATACCCTGGTTAAAGTGGCAAAAGGGGTATATGATAATTGTCCTGACGATGAAGCAAGAAATAATTTCATCATTCCTTCATGGCTGGAAAAAATAGTAGCCAATAACTGGTTGGGTGATAAAACAGGCCAGGGATTTTTTAAGAAGGTGAAACTGCCTGCTACAAGTGGTACGGAGGAAAGTAAACCTGACAAAGAGATCCTGGTTTTGAACCTCTCCACGCTGGAGTACGAGGCAAGGAAAAAACCAAAATTCCCATCGATAGAAGCAGCGAAGCCAATAGATGACCTGGCCACCCGTATAAAAATGCTTTGTGCCGGTCAGGATAAGGCTGGAGAATTCTATCGTCATTTTCATTATGGACTTTTTTCCTATATATCCAATCGTATACCTGAGATCAGTGATGAATTATTCCGCGTAGATGACGCCATGATGGCCGGCTTTGGCTGGGAGATAGGCGCTTTTGAATCATGGGATCTGCTGGGTGTAGAGCGGTCGCTGGAAGGGATGAAGGCCAATGGTTATAAAGCAGCGCCATGGGTTGAAGAGATGGTGGCTGGCGGAAATAAGACTTTTTATAAACTGGAAGGAGGAAAAAAATTCTATTATGATCCGGCCAGTAAAAAATATAAACCAGTACCGGGTGCGGAAGCGTTTATTGTAATGAGCAATTTCGCCGACAGGCAGGTATGGAAAAATGGTTCCTGCCGTTTGTATCATTTAGGAGATGATGTGCTGGGCCTTCAATGGTTCACCAAAATGGGAAGTATTGGAGGCGATGTACTGGAAGGAATCCAGACTTCCATTGAAAAAGCAGAAAAAGAGTATAAAGGGCTGGTCATTGCCAATGAGGGGCCTAATTTTTCAGCCGGCGCTAACGTGGGAATGATCTTTATGCTGGCCATTGACCAGGAATACGATGAACTGGATATGGCTATACGTCTGTTTCAAAATACGATGATGAGGGTCAGGTATTCCTCTATCCCTGTAGTGGTTGCTCCACATGGTCTTGCCCTGGGCGGCGCCTGTGAAATGAGCCTGCACGCAGACAAATGTTGTCCTGCAGCTGAAACCTATACTGGCTTGGTAGAATTAGGTGTTGGACTGATACCAGGAGGTGGAGGCACCAAAGAATTCATCTTACGCGCCTCAGATGAAATGCATGAAGATGAACCGGAGACCATCACGTTAAAGAACCGTTTCCTTACTATAGCCACTGCTAAAGTGGCTACTTCCGCGCATGAAGGATTTGGCATTGGTGTTTACCGTAAAGGACTGGATGAGGTAGTTCCCAATATCAATCGTCGCGTGTCAGAAGCAAAAAGATCGGTGATCGATATTTATGATAGCGGTTATGTAACTCCTGTTCAGCGAAAAGATATTCGTGTATTGGGCAGAACCGCTTTAGGAGCATTATACGCAGGTATCAATGGGATGTGGCGCGCTCAATATGCAACCGATCATGATGCGCTGGTGGCCCGTAAACTCGCCTATGTAATGTGTGGCGGCGACCTGAGCGAACCTACTATGGTGACGGAACAATATTTGCTTGACCTGGAGAGGGAAGCTTTTCTTTCCCTTTGCGGCGAGAAAAAATCACTGGAAAGGATCCAAAGCGTATTGAAAAGCGGAAGGCCGGTAAGAAATTAATGGGTACACTGGAATTGATAAACGATCTCCTGGTACTGCGGTCACATATTATTACTTATGGCCGGGTCAGTTCTCCTGAGATCACTGCCCGCATCAGGGATGAGATCGAATCCATGTGGAATGAACCTGCGGCACGGGTGATGATCCATGATCAATATTACGAGCTTAGATTTTCTATAACCGCTGAATGGAAACCCGGCATTGAGGACCTTGAGATCATCAGCAATACAGATCCCCTCAATAATTATTTCCGCATTGAAACATTTGCCCGGGATAATATTTCATTTGTAGATGGAATAGGTTGCAATAGCGGTTATTTCAAACTGGAAAACCTTTACCAGGGCTCTACCACGGCGGCACATGAATTTGGCCATAGCCTTGGTGCGGAACATCCGGAAGACCTTGACCTCAGGGGAAAAGGAATTCCGGGCATCATGTATCCAAGGGGCACCCTGGTGGATCCTGAATTCCAGTATGAGCCTAATGCAATTCCTGGTGCCAAAGGTGGAACCATGAATCCCATTCACCGAAGGGTAAGGCAGGAAGATGTTGATGCGCTTCGCCTGCACGGGTTAACCTGGAAGGATAATAAGGCCATTGCCGGTGAATTCACGAATGTATGGCATGATGATCATGCTTCATAAGATCTTCCATCGCATCATCAATCGTTCTGAACCGGAACTGAAAACCCTGGTCTTCGGTCTTTAGGGAACTAACGGTAGCACTTTTCAATACTTCTACACTCATCTCCCCCATCACGATCTTCAATACAAAAGCCGGAACAGGAGCCGGAACATAAAACCCGCCTTTTGCCTTTGCCAGGCTTAGCGTAAGCTGCCGGTTGCTAACAGGCATTGGAGCAACTCCATTATAGATACCCTTCCATTGAGGATCTTCCATAGCCTGGATGAAAAGTCTTACCAGGTCATCAACATGTATCCAGCTAATGATCTGCTTACCGTTTCCCAATACAGCTGCTATTTTAAATCTTAGTGGCTTCTTGAATTCTTTCAACGCACCCCCCTCATTCGATAATACAATGCCAATTCGTATGATCGCAATCCTTGTAAGGTCCGCTGCAGAACTGATTGAACCTTCCCAATCGCGGCAGGTCTCCCCCAAAAATCCGGGGGAATATGGATCCGTTTCAATAAAAGGATGTGGATTGGGAATAGAGGGATCGGCGCCATACCAACCAATAGCGGAAGAACTGACCAGTGAACTTATTTTATGGGGCAGTTCTTTTAATGACCTTACAAGTAATTCGCCACCTTTCACGCGACTATCATGGATCTCCGCCTTTCTTTTTGGTGACCAGCGTTTATCAGCCACCCCTGCTCCTGCCAGGTGAATGATATGATCGGCTTTTGAAAATGCATCCGGATCGATCTTTTGTTTGCCTGGATCCCAAAAGCTGTAACTCAATCCCGGAATGGCCTGTCTTACCACAGGGTCCCGGGTAAGGATAATGACCTCATAGTTCTTTTTAAGTAAGGCTGAACTAAGCGCCTTACCAATAGTTCCGGTTCCACCGGTGATCAAAACAACAGGCATAGGCAAATTTACTTTTAATTGAGATGGATTACCGCTCATCGGTAGTTTATTTGGTTCCGAATAAAAAAAAATATCTGAAGGTTGGGAAACTTTAATTTCATCTACCTTCAATCTGTAAACAATTAAGAATGGAAACAGTTCTTCAGGTAGATAACTTACAGAAAAATTATGGCCCCGTCAGGGCACTTAAAGGTGTTAGTTTTTCTGTTCCCCAGGGATCGGTATTTGGTATACTGGGACCCAATGGCAGCGGTAAAACCACTCTTCTGGGAATAGTCACCGATATTTTAAAAGCCAATAAAGGGAGTTATCTCTGGTTCGGTGATGAAGGCAGTTCTTCCCATCAGCGAAGAAAGATCGGAACACTGCTGGAAACGCCGAATTTCTATACCTATATGTCGGGGCAGGATAACCTGCTGATCACTTCTGCTATCAGCGGAAGGGGAAATAAAACAGAGATCGAGGAGGTATTGAAAAAAGTGAACCTGTTCGACCGGAGAAAGAATGCTTTTAAATCTTATAGCCTGGGTATGAAACAGCGACTGGCAATAGCAGCCGCTTTATTGGGGAACCCGGGCGTTTTGGTGCTGGATGAACCCACCAATGGGCTGGATCCTGTTGGAATTGCCGAGATAAGAAACCTGATCATGGAACTGAAAGGAATGGGCCATACTGTGATCATGGCCAGTCACCTCCTGGATGAAGTAGAAAAAGTTTGTACGCATGCCGCTATATTGAAGCAGGGGGAACTGATCACCACAGGCCCCGTAGAAGAGATCATGATGGATGAGGACCTGGTGGAACTTTGTGCTGCTGACCTCGACCGCCTTTATGGTATTTTAACTGTCAAAGGCTGGAAACTGGTAAAAGATGATAAAGCGCATACCGTGATGATGTACCTGCCAAAAGGAGAAGCCAGGCTGGAAGAGATCAATAAATATTGTTTTGACAATGGAGTGGTGCTTTCCCAGCTGGTATTACGCAAAAAAAGACTGGAAGCCCGATTCTTTGAACTTACTAATTAATGTATATGACCTCTCTTATAAAAGTGGAATGGCTGAAGATGAGAAAGTATAAAGCTTTCTGGCTTATCATTATTCTTACAGCTCTCGCCTATCCCGGTGTTACTCTGATCAGTTATTCTATTTACACGGATGTTGTTGGTCAACCTTCCCGGGCCAGTCAATTGGCGAAAATGGCCCTGGGCAATCCATTTACTTTCCCTGAGGTATGGCATACCCTGGCCTATTTCTGCTCATTATTCGTTTTTGTTCCGGCAGTAGTGGTGATCATGATGGTGACCAATGAATATTCCTTCCGCACCCATCGCCAGAATATCATCGACGGCTGGAGCAGGAACCAGTTCATTACAAGTAAACTCATTGATGTATTGCTGATCACTTTTATGATCACCTTGTTTTTTTTCCTGGCTGCCCTGGCCACTGGTATTTATAACCAGGACAGACTTATATGGAGTACCTGGGAGCAAATACAATATGTTGGATTATTCGCACTGCAAACATTCTCCCAATTGAGTATTGCATTCTTCCTTGGATTCATAGTTCGTAAAGCATTCCTTGCACTGGGCATATTCATTTTTTATTTTATCATCCTTGAGAATATTATTGTAGCCCTGCTGAGGGTCAAAGCCCATGACGAGGGAAGGATCAGCCAATTCCTCCCCCTGGAGATATCTGACCGGCTTATCCCTGTTCCCGCATTCATGGGAAATATAAATAAAGGGGCCTACGACAGGGCCATTGCGGCTATTCCAACGCATATTTTGCTTACTGTTTTATTTACATTGCTGCTCTGGGCGATCTGCTATTTTATGAACCGGCGCCGGGACCTCAAATAAAAAAACCCCCCGATAGAGATCGGGGGGAACAACTAAAAAACACTAGCTGAATATTTCAGTAGTTTCATTGGAACGAACATGTTTTCGCTTCTTCCAACTGAAGCGGGATTTAATCAGGTTTCTTTCCTTCCAGGAATGTGTTGATAGAGCTTATCTGTACTTTATTATTGTTATCGGGCTTTACCTCGTAACTGCTATAGAAATTCTCTACCTGCGTATTGTTATTGTATAATTCCATGTTACGGCGGATATAGGCCGGCACAGTTTCAAACTCATTATTCGGGTCGGCTGAATTTACATTGAACGATAAGTTTCTCAACTTGTTCAGTCTTTCTGCCGCCCTACGTTTCTGCTCTTCCATCTCGTCTGCCATCGGCAGGTCCTCAATATCAGAGGCCAGAGGTGTTTGAGTAAGATGGGCCATGGGCATATCCGCCGCTGGAATGTCATCCCTTTCTACCAGTTGCATTTGCAGGTCCAGGAGTTCTTCCTGTTCCACGCTGGCAACTTTTGGTTCTGGGACCGGTTTTTCCACGGAAGACATTGAGGGGATCTCCTCTGCTTTTGATTCCGCATAGATATTAGAGGGTCTGGCCAGGTAGCCACCCGCTGCTGCAGGAGCCGAACCCAAACCAGTCGAAGTTTTTTCCGTATATATAAGTTCCGCATCGGTTTGTTTCACGGAAGGAGGTATCATTTCCTGCTGCTCAGGTACTATTTCCTGCGGTGCTTCTTCAGTTTTCATTTCCACCACCTGTGCTGTAATGCCCATGGTCATATCAAGTTCAAAGATCTCAGGTTCAGATTCAGCCTTTACCAGGTCAGTAAAATCGATCACCGGCGCGGCCACTGGAATTTCTTCAACCAGAACAGGCATCATCGGATCTGCTATTGGCTTTGCTTCAATCATCACTGCTGGCGCTTCTTCCAATTTCACTGTCGGCTGGCGAATCTCTGTTACCGGGGTTTCCTCAACGGCGCCCAATACCATCACGATCTTTTCTTCCGCTTTTGGTTCTTCTTTTTTGATCACTGGCTTATGGAAAGGATCCTTATGTTCAAAGCCGGTAGCGATCAGGGTGATCCCCAATTTGTCACCCAGGTTACTGTCATAACCCATTCCCAGTATCACATCTGTATCTTCCCCTGCCTGGGTAAGCAGGTAATTCTGTATCACTTCCACTTCATCCATGGTAAATTCATGCTCACCGGTGCTGGAGGTGATATTGATCAGTATCCATTTCGCCCCGCGGATATCACTATCATTAAGCAATGGAGAATTCAACGCCTGCTCAATGGCACGTTGGGCGCGATCTTCACCTGCGGCCTCTGCATTACCAAGTATGGCCACACCGCCATTTTTCATAACAGTGCATACGTCAGCAAAGTCAACATTGATCTGGCCGGTGCTATTGATCACATCCGTGATACATTTTGCTGCGGTAGCCAATACATTATCTGCTTTTTCAAACGCATCGCGCATCTTGAGGTTACCGAATTGGTGACGCAGCTTATCATTGCTGATCACCAATAAGGTATCCACATATTGCTCCAGGGTCTTGATGCCTTCCTGCGCCTGCTGCTGGCGCTTTTTCCCTTCATATGCAAAGGGCATGGTAACGATACCCACCGTTAGTATACCAAGGTCCTTACATATTTTGGCGATAATAGGTGCTCCGCCTGTTCCTGTTCCTCCACCCATACCTGCAGTGATAAATGCCATCTTGGTATTCACTTCCAGGATCCTTTTGATCTCCTCCAAAGATTCCTCGGTGGCCTGTCTTCCGATATCAGGGTTGGCACCTGCACCCAACCCCTGTGTAAGATGCGGGCCCAGCTGGATACGGTTAGGAATACCACTGTTACTCAGCGCCTGTGCATCGGTGTTGCAGATCACGAAATTCACACCATCAATATTCTGACTGAACATATAGTTCACCGCGTTACCGCCTCCACCGCCTACACCGATCACTTTGAGTATGGATGATTTTTCCTTTGGCAGATCAAAATGTATCATAAAATAAAATTTAAAAAACTTGCAGTTAGGTTAGAATTAGGGTTAGTAATTTTTACAAAAGTTCATTTGATCAAAGTCGCTTGTCTTCTTCTTCCTTGAACAGGTCAATGATATTCTCCTTGAATTTGCTCCAGAAATTGGTCAGTGCCCGGCGATCCTTCAATGTGGTAGAAGGCATTCCTTCTCCCTGTCCCACTTCCGGCACCAGTACTTCATCCACTTTTTTCAGGT
The DNA here is from genome assembly GCA_016720565.1 of Chitinophagaceae bacterium. Taxonomy (GTDB): domain Bacteria; phylum Bacteroidota; class Bacteroidia; order Chitinophagales; family Chitinophagaceae; genus JJ008. The sequence continues at coordinate 154,042 of JADKKJ010000001.1, read as the reverse complement.
TCTCCGGAACTTCTACGTTCCTGAAATCTGTTTCAAACTGTTTGCGGTTATGCTCATAATCATCATATCCTTTCAGGATAAGTCCGATACAGGTTGAATAGGTTGGCTTGGCCAGTTCTTCAATATGGCCACTGGCCAGGTGTTCATTCGGGAAACCAATACGAGCTGGTAAACCCGTAACATATTCTGTTAATTGTATCAGGTGTTTCAATTGCGATCCGCCACCGGTAAGGATGATACCACCATTCAGCATACGGTTATCCAATCCTACCTGCTTTAAATGATAGGTCACAAAATCCATGATCTCGCTCATCCTTGCCTGGATGATATTGGCGAGGTTCTTCACACTGATCTCTTTGGCAGGCATGCCGCGAAGACCAGGTATGGTGATATAGGCATTTGATTTTGCCTCATTGGCTAGCGCGCTGCCAAACTGAACTTTCATCAATTCAGCCTGGGTTTTCAATACACCCAAACCAGTTTTAATATCATTGGTGATATTCTCGCCTGCAAATGGAATAACAGCAGTATGTTTCAAAATACCTTCATAAAATACAGCCAGGTCTGTGGTACCGCCACCTATATCCACGATGGCCACACCAGCTTCCAGGTCTTCCTGTCCCATAACAGCAGAAGAAGAAGCCAGTGGCTGTAATACAAGATCTTTAGTAAACAGGCCGGCTCTTTCCACACTTCGATTGATATTCTTAATAGCATTCTTATCACCGGTGATGATATGGAAGTTCGCGCCGATCTTCACACCGCCATATCCTATGGGGTTTGGGATATTCTGGAAATTATCCACGGTGAATTCCTGCGGTATCACGTCAATGATCTGGTCACCTGCTGGTATATAGGTCTTGTACTGGTCATCGATCAGCTGGTCGATCTCCTTATGGGTGATCTCGTCATCGGTATTCTGGCGCACAATATCTCCCCTGGTCTGCAGGCTTTTGATATGATGCCCTGCAATACCTACATAAACCTCACTTACTTTAAGGTTAGGGTTCGACTGAAAGCAATTATCCAGCGCGGTGCGGATAGCTTTGATGGTTTCATCAATGTTCAGCACCTGTCCGTGCTTTACGCCATTGGAGTTGGATTTACCGAAGCCCAGGATCTCCAGCTTGCCGAATTCGTTCTTACGACCGGCGATCACAGCGATCTTGGTTGTCCCGATATCCAATCCGACGATAATGGGTTGTTCGTTGTTCATAAAGTTGTTTTTAGTTGTTGTTGTTTTATCGAGCTGAATAATTAATCCTTTTTTGGCATCACGGCCTTTGGCTTCCTGGCCTTTTCTTTTTCTTTTTCCTTTGGCTTTACAGCTTCGGGCAATTTCCTTTTCTCCTTCACTACTGGTGTCGTCCTTACTTCCGGAGCATCCACCAGCGACGGGTCCGGCGCTATTGCTGAATCGGGTGCCAGGGTACTGATCACCGGCAACTGGTGGATCACGGTATCTGTGGCCGCTTCCCATGATAATTGAAGCAACCTTTCCACATTCTTTCTTAACTGCACGGAATCCACTTTCGGATTGCCTGTGAAACGGGATGCCACTACTTGTCCCCTATACTGCACATCGATCAGTTTATATTTTTCAAAACCTACCTTACTCAACACCTGCTGGTAGAAGATCATCAGCCGCCTGAATTTTGCCGCCATATCATCCCCATCGCCCAACCTTACCAGGTGGTTTCCCACCACAGGCACCATTTCAAACTTCCTGTTCTCATTGATATCCACCTGCGCTACCTGGGCCATCCAGAATGGATCGTGATAAATAAATGCACCTAATTTTCTTACCTGGTTCAGCAATTGGCTATCCTTCGCATTTTTCAACTGGTCAGGAAAGCCGGTGATGACCGGCACACGCGCACTCAATTTTTCAGAAAGGTCGATGGACCTTCCGCTGCTGTCTATATAATAAGAATAGCCACTACCTGTAAATAACCTGGCGATGGGTTCCCGCTCTGTGATACGGATATGCAGCAGGTCCTTATTATCAAAATACAATTCAGCGTCCTCGATCCAGTTATCCTTCTCCAGTTTCATCTCCAGCAAATGAAGGTTGAAGCCTGTGATCATCCTGCCCTGGATCGTTCCACCTAAATTCTTTTTCAGCAATTCCTCCACATCCTTCTCATCTATAAAAAGATTCTTAGAAGCCCCGCGGATCCCGATCTCGTAACCACTGCAGCGATCTTTGTTCCTGGAACTGATGGCCGCCATCAGCAGGGTGAACATACCTCCTCCCACACATAGCCAGAAGGCAATGAAGAATATTTTTTTTATGGTAGCTCCTGCTTTCAAGATCCTTATTGAATTAATTTTTTTATCGGCTCTACCAGCAGGTCAATATCTCCGGCACCTGCTGTTATCAGTAAATTATTTTTATTGCTGTTTTTCCATGCCTCCAGCTTCTTCATCAATTCTTCTTTCGAAACAACCTGCACCTTCGCCTGCTTCATCTTGTCCATTATCATGTCACTGCTTACTCCTTCTATCGGCAGTTCCCTTGCCGGGTAAACAGGAAGCAGGAACACCTCATCCGCCATGTCCAGTACTTCCGCAAAACCATCAGCGAGGTCCCTGGTCCTTGAAAAAAGATGCGGTTGGAAGACCAGCGTCATTTTTTTATCGCTGAATAATCCTCTTGCACCCCTGATCAAAGCCCTTAGCTCTTCAGGATGGTGGGCATAATCATCAATAAATACCGTATTCGCTGTTCTCACCACGTACTCAAACCTTCTTTTCACACCCCGGAAATTCTCAACCGCCATCCTGATCCTGTTTTCATCTATTTCCAAAGAACTGGCCACTGTTATAGCGGCTAAAGCGTTTTCTATATTATGCAGCCCCCCCATATTTAACGTTACCTTCTCCAATTTTCGTCCGGGCAACTGTACATTGAACTGATAAGCGCCATTCTCCACTTTAAGTTCTTCGGCATACACATCAGCCTCCGGCCCCTCCAGCGAATAGGTGAGCTGATGCAATTTTACTTTGGCACCCAGTTCCTTCCCTCTTTTTAAAGAGGCGTGAGTAACGAGTAAACCACCCTCACCCACCTGGTTGCTGAAATCGATGAATGCCTGTTCCATCGCTTCAACATTTCCATAGATATCCAGATGATCCGGATCCATCGCTGTGATCACAGCGATATGTGGATGTAATTTCAAAAAACTACGATCATACTCATCGGCCTCTACCACACATACATTTTTATCACTACTCCAGAAATTGCTGTTATAATTAACCGCGATCCCTCCCAGGAATGCATTGCATCCAAAACCAGTGTCGCGCAATAAATGCGCGGTCATGGTAGTAATAGTTGTCTTGCCATGCGTACCCGCTATACAGACATTAAAAGAACTTTTCGTTATCTCTTCCAGCACTTCACTCCTCTTGCACAACCTGAGGTTCAATTCCCGACAGCGGATCAATTCACCCTGGTTGGAAGGGATCGCCGGTGTATAGATCACCAGGTCCGCATCCACAGGTACCAGGTCCGGCCTGTCTTCATAGTGGATCTCCATTCCACCCGCTTCGAGTTCCCTGGTCAGGGCCGACTCTGTGCGGTCATATCCACTTACCTCTGCTCCATGCTCAAAAAAGAACCTCGCAATCGCACTCATTCCTATTCCACCAATACCAATGAAATAGACCTTTCTCCAGTTTTCTGTTCCCCCGAAGGGGGTATTCATAAGGACAGTATTATAAAATCGTTTTACCACTCCACTCAACTTTATCAACGGATCATTTTAAAAATTTCTTTCGCGATCACCTGGTCAGCATTTCGGATGGCCAGTTTTGAAATATTCGTCTTCAGCTCTTCCATTTTCTGCCGGTCCCTCAACAACGCTATAATGGTTGTTACCAACTCATTTGACGCCCTGTCATCTTTCAGCATTAGGGCGGCCTTTTTATCAACCAGCGCTTTTGCATTCACCGTCTGGTGGTCTTCCGCGGCAAATGGAAAAGGAACAAACAATACCGGTTTACCTGCCACACTTAACTCTGCTACTGTCATTGCCCCTGACCTTGCTATCACTACATCAGCCGCCGCATAGGCATATTCCATTTTGCCTATAAAATCTCCGGCCCATACCGCTTCTTTTCCTGCAATTCTGTTCTTCGCCGTTTCCGCATAAGGCTTTCCCGTTTGCCAGATCACCTGGATCCCTTCTGCCAGCAATTGGTCTAATCCATTATCGATCGATTCATTAATGCTTCTTGCTCCCAGGCTTCCACCCACAACCAGCAAACTGGTCCTGGCCGGATCCAGTGAAAAAAATCGAATGCCTTCTTCCCTGCTCAGGGTGGAATCAGCGATATTGGCCCTTACCGGGTTTCCTGTTACCAGGATCTTTTCTGCGGGAAAGAATTTCTCCATTCCATCCGTTCCGGTAAATACGCGGGTCGCTTTTCTTCCCAGCATTTTATTCGACTTGCCGGCAAATGAATTAGACTCATGTATGAAACTCGGGATCCCCTTTGCCTGCGCCATCCTTAACACCGGGTAGCTGGAGTATCCTCCTACACCGATCACCGCATCAGGCTTGAATCTTTTGAATATGTTTCGCACCTGCAAAAAACTCCTGATAAGCTTTAAAGGCAAACCCAGGTTTTTGATCAAAGAACTTCTGTTGAACCCCGCTATATCCAACCCCTCTACCTGAAATCCTGCCTGCGGCACTTTTTCCATTTCCATTCTTCCTTTTGCCCCCACAAACAGTATCTCTGTTTCCCCATCTATCTTTTTCAGCGCATTGGCAATAGCTATAGCAGGGAAAATATGTCCTCCTGTTCCTCCTCCCGCTATGATGATCCTTTTCGCCAATGTTTTTTATTTCAAGTTTCTTTATGAAACCTTATTTCCTTCCAGCTGCTCCACATTCCTTGCTACGCTCAATATGATTCCGATCGCGATACAGGTGAAAATGAAACTGGTTCCTCCCATGCTCACTAATGGCAGGGTAACTCCTGTTACCGGAAAAAGATTCACCGTTACTGCCATATTCGCCACGGCCTGTATCGCCAGTGTAAAACTTAATCCCAGTGCCAGGAAAGCACCAAAGGCATAGGGGCATCTTTTATAAATTCGTATACACCGGTAAAGAAAAACCAGGTAGATGAACATGATGAATGCGCCTCCAACCAATCCATATTCCTCAATGATGATGGCGTATATAAAATCATTATACGCCTGAGGCAGGTAATCCCGGGTGGAACTGTTGCCAGGACCAACACCAAACATGCCTCCTTTAGCAATAGCGATCTTTGCCTGGTTCACCTGGTAAGCATCATTATCTACCGCGTCCTTACCTCCATATATAAAACCTTCCACACGGGCTATCCATGTATCTACGCGACCGGTTAACGTACCTGATTTTTTTATAACGATCTCCTCATTATCTGCTTTTCCATGGCGAAGAACTGCCGCGGATATCAAAAAAAGTATCGGTATCATGGCCACCCCGATCACCAGCAGGATATGTTTTGTGCTTACCCTTCCAATGAACATCAGCATCAGGCAACTTGCACCTAATAACAGGGCAGTGGAAAGATTTGCCGGAGCGATCAGCATGCAGGTAATGATCACCGGTGCTATAATTGGAAGAAATCCTTTTTTGAAATCTTTGATCACTTCCTGTTTACGGCTGATCTGCCGGGCCAGGTACATGAATAAGGCCAATCTTGCCAGGTCAGAGGTCTGCATGGTCATGTTGATCAGCGGAAGCCTGATCCACCGGCTGCCTTCATTCATTTTTACCCCGAAGAACAATGTATAGAACAGGAGGGGCAATGATAGAAGGAAGATGATCTTTGCTGCCCTGCTGTAAAATGTATAATTGATCAGGTGCGCAAAATAAATGGCCATGATCCCAACCAGGATGAACCCGATCTGTTTGAACAGGTAGATCTCTGTATTACCCCGGTAATTCTTATAGGCAAGTGAGCCCGTGGCACTGTAAACTGCCAGCAGGGAAACAAGTGTGAGCAACACTACCAATGCCCAGATCACTTTATCTCCTTTTGTTTTATCCAGGAGATTATTGGCATTGAAGGCATTCCTCCAACCGGAATTACCCGGCTCATTCATTGGTATTTCGTTGACCACATCCATTATTATAATTCTTTCACCGCTTTTTTAAATTGATCGCCCCTGTCCTCGTAATTTTTAAACAGATCGAAACTGGCGCAGGCAGGGCTTAATAATACCACATCTCCTTTTACCGCGAAATGAAAGGCCGCCTTAACGGCTTCTTCAGCTCCATTAACATCTACAATGGTTTCCACTGATCCGGCAAATGCTTCGTGTATCTTGGCATTGTCCGTACCGAGGCAAATGATCGCTTTTACTTTTTCCTTCACCATTTCTTCCAGCAGGGTATAATCATTTCCTTTATCCACACCACCCAGGATAAGAACCGTAGGTTTTGTCATGCTCTCCAGCGCATACCAGGTAGAGTTCACATTAGTTGCTTTACTGTCATTTATGAATTCCACCCCTCTTACCGTGGAAACATGTTCCATACGGTGTTCTACGCTCTGAAAATTCTGCACGGCTTCGCGGATCTTTTCCTTTCGGATATCCAGCGTAGCGGCTGCCACACATGCTGCCATAGTATTATAATGATTATGTTTCCCCTTCAGGGCGAAGTCAAATACGCTCATAGAGGCGAATTCCTGGCCAGTACGAACATACATGTCCCCGTCCTTGATAAAAGCTCCGTTTGGTAATTCTCTTTTCATACTAATGGGCAGTTGTTTTGATTTGATGATGAAACCATTCAGGTTCTCATCATGCATATATTTCATAGTTACGTCGTCGTCATAGCAATAAATAAATACATCCTCTTCTGTTTGATTCAGGGCGATCCGGAATTTTGCCCTGATATAATTCTCAAATTTGTAATCGTAACGATCCAGGTGATCTTCAGTGATGTTGGTCAGCACGGCGATCTCAGGGCGGAACTGGTGGATATCATCCAGCTGGAAACTGCTGATCTCCGTGATATAAAGGGGTTTTGGATCCCTTGCCACCTGCAGGGCGAATGAATCACCGATATTTCCCACCATCGCGCAATCAAGCCCCGCTGTTTTGCAGATATGATAGATGAGTGAGGTGGTGGTGGTCTTTCCGTTACTGCCGGTGATCGCCACAATGCGGCTATCTCCTTTATAACGCCAGGCCAGTTCAACTTCGCTGATGACCGGTATCCCTTTTGCGCGGATCAGTTTCATGATCGCCGCTTTCTCCGGGATGCCGGGGCTTTTCATCACTTCATCTGCCAGCAGGATCCTTTCAAGGTCATGTGAGCCTTCTTCGAATTCGATCCCCTGTTCTACCAGTTCATTACGATACTCCGGTTTCAAAGAGCCGGCGTCTGAAACGAATACTTCATAGCCTTTAAGTTTGGCGAGAGTCGCTGCTCCCACTCCACTTTCCGCACCACCTAGTATTACAATTCTTTTCGCCATTTCGCTTTTCCCATACATTCCCTCCCTGGATTTGGGGAGGGTTGTACGGAATCTGGTTCTTCATAAGTATTGGTTTTCGATACAACTGCACCCAATGCGATCTGATAATGAGTATTCTGATCTTAAATGGGCCGTTGGCTTCACACAGGATTGGAAATACTGATTGGGTTTTTCAGTAATATTTTTTACCTCGGCTTTCGCTTCGGCGGTTTTTCTTTTCTTATCTCAATTTCAACGTCACTACACTCAACACTACCAGCAATACGGTTACGATCCAAAACCTTGTCACGATCTTCACTTCATGATATCCCTTCATCTGGTAATGATGATGCAGCGGGCTTTTCAGGAATATCCTTCTTCCCGCTCCATATTTCTTCTTTGTATACTTGAAATATCCCACCTGCATCATCACACTCAGGCTTTCCACGAAGAATATGCCACAGAATATGGGTATCAGTAATTCCTTATGTACAATGATGGCCAGGGAGGCAATGATCCCGCCAAGTGTCAAACTGCCGGTATCTCCCATGAACATCTGGGCCGGAAATGAATTATACCAGAGAAATCCAATACAGGCACCGATCATGGCCGCAATGAAAATGGACAACTCATCCAGTCCGGGGATATACATGATATTCAGGTAATCGGCAAAGACCAGGTTACCACTGGCATAAGCGAAAATGCCAAGCAAAGAGCCAATGATCGCCGAGGTACCCGTGGCCAGGCCATCCAATCCATCAGTAAGATTGGACCCGTTGGACACGGCGGTAATAATGAAGATCACGATCAGTATATATAATACCCAGGTATAATCCCTCCAGGAAGCCGGCAACAGTTTTGAATAATTGAATTCATGGTTCTTCACAAACGGGATGGTAGTAACCGGCGTTTTTGACTCTACGAAATATTTCGATTTCCCATTTACATTTTTAATGATCACCGGCGCACCTTTTACCGTATTCGGATTTCCCACATATTCTCTCCAGATCTTCACATCACTGTTGAAATAAAGCGTGGCCCCAACGAGAATACCCAGACCAACCTGTCCAAGTATCTTGAACCTTCCCGCCAATCCATCTTTATTGGTCTTTTTGAATTCAATACCCTTTTGCTGCGCCTCCCTTTTTCCTTTCAGCTTCAAATAATCATCAATGAACCCGATAATTCCCAGCCAGATCGTACTCACCAGCATTACCTGTATGTAAACCTGCGTCAGGTCTGCCAGCAACAGCGTTGGGATCATAATGCCGAGGATGATGATGATACCACCCATGGTTGGCGTACCTCTTTTGCTTTCTTCCCCTGCCAGGCCTTCTTCCCGGATGCTTTCACTGATCTGTTTCCGCTTTAAAAAATTGATCAGCTTTTTTCCATAGATCGTAGAGATGATAAGTGACAGCAGCATGGCCAGCAGTACACGGAAGCTGATGAATTCAAACAACCGGCTTCCCGGAAATTTGATCCCCTCTTCGCTTAGCCAATGAAAAAAATGATAAAGCATAGTATGCGCTGTTACTTATTCAATGTTTTAAACAATTCTTCAACTATTTCCCTGTCATCAAAATGATTTCGCACTCCTTTGATCTCCTGGTATTTCTCATGTCCCTTTCCCGCGATCAGTAGGATATCTTCCGGTCCTGCCATCATGATCGCGGTCTTAATGGCTTCTTTTCTGTCTATGATCGAGATATATTTTCTTTTATAGGCCGGTGCTAATCCATTTTCCATATCTGCAATGATCTGTGCCGGATCTTCGCTTCTCGGGTTATCACTGGTGAAGATCACTTTGTCGCTATGCTCGCAGGCTGCCTCTGCCATCACCGGCCTTTTGGCCCTGTCCCTGTCTCCCCCGCATCCCACCACTGTTATCACCTGCTCATATCCTTTTTTCAACTTTTTGATCGCGGCCAGCACATTCAGCAATGCATCTGGCGTATGCGCATAATCTACAATGGCCATCAGCTTTTCATTCGGCGATACCAGGTAATCAAATCTTCCTTCTGCCCCTGTCAGTTCACTCAGGGCAGTGAGGACTTCCTGCTTTTCTTCTCCCAGGCAAACTGCCGCACCATAAACAGCCAGCAGGTTGTAGGCATTGAACTCCCCTATCAGCCGGAAATTCACCTCCACCTCATTTACCGTCATCATCAAACCTGAAAGCCCGTTCTCCAGGATCCTGCCCTTGAAATCTGCCAGGGTGCGAAGACTATAATAATATTTCTTCGCCTGGCAGTTCTGCAGCATCACGACCCCTCTTTTATCATCCGCATTGCTTATGGCAAAAGCCGATGAAGAAAGGCCATCGAAAAATGATTTTTTCACCCGGATGTATTCGTCGAAGGTTTTGTGATAATCCAGGTGATCATGTGTGATGTTGCTGAATATCCCTCCTGTGAACTGAAGGCCTGTCACCCGATGCTGGTGTATCGCGTGAGAGCTGACCTCCATGAATACATGACTGCAGCCTGATGCCTGCATTTTATTCAGCAGCGCATTCAAACTGATCACATCCGGCGTGGTGTATTGGGTAGGTTCTGCCAGTTTCCCGATACGGTTCTCCACGGTGCTGATGAGTCCGCAGTTATATCCCAATCTTGTAAAGAGCTTATATAGCAAAGTGGCAATAGTGGTCTTGCCGTTTGTTCCTGTTACACCCACCAGTTTCAATTTCTCTGATGGTCTTTCAAAAAAGTTTCCTGCAGCCATGGCCGCTGCCACTGCGCTGTTCTCCACCTTTACCCACACTATCCCTGGTTTTCTTTCTGAAGGAAGTTCTTCCGCGATCACCGCTATCGCGCCGTTCTCAATGGCGGTGGCGATGTACTGGTGTCCATCAGAATTCATTCCTTTTATCGCTATAAACAAAGAGCCAGGCCCGGCCTTCCTCGAATCAGTTTGTATATCATTCACTATCGCCTGCGTTGATCCTTCAATGGATCTGATCGCTACCCGGTATAATACTTCACTTAACAGCACATTCAATAGTTCAACTCAATTCAAGAATTACTGTAAGCCCCTTCATCAGTTGGGTTCCGGGGTCAACAGATTGATTTATTACTTTACCACGGCCTTTTACGGCTACTTTTATTCCCATATTCTCCAGCAGGTAAATGGCATCCTTCAATCCCATTCCCCGCACATTCGGCATCAGGTTAGCCTCCACTTTCATTCCTTTCATTACAGGCATCGCACCCGCAGCCTGTGCATAGACCTGCGTCCAGGTTTTTTGTGAACCGGAATCCACATAAGCCATCGACATATTCTTTAATACTTTTTTTACATCAGGTGAATAACCGGCATAGAAATAAGATGAACTGTCTTTTGCCAGGGCGATTTCCGATGCATCCTTTTGTTCTACATAGCGGGAAAACAATTTTGTAGCGATCTCACGAAACACTGGTGCAGCAACCGACCCGCCATAGTGTACAGCGGCATGGGGCTTTGTCCTGATCAGCACGATACAGGTATATTGAGGTTTATCAGCCGGGAAATAACCAATGAAGGTGGCCTGGTAAACACCATCGCTGTACTTTATTTTTCCATCAGACACATGGGCCGTTCCTGTCTTACCCGCTACACTGAACGGCATATTCTTAAACGGGACCCTTGCAGTTCCTTCCGTCACCACCATTTCCATAGCATTCCTGGCAGCAGCGATCACTTCCGGTTTGCAGAGTTGCTCGTCCATCACTTCAGTGTCAAATTTTCTCAGGAGTGTACCGCTTCTCTGTATACTGCTAACCAGGTATGGCTTCACCATTTTGCCATTATTGGCAACTGCATTATAAAGCGTGATGGTATTTAAAGGACTAATATTAATACCATAACCAAAGCTTACCCAAAGCATATTCATCAAACCACCTGCATCTTTTTTAAATGAAGTGATAGCAGGCTTTGATACATTCGGCAGATCGATCTGGGATCGCTGGTCAAGATGAAAGCGATGTAAATATTTTTTAAGTTCTTCCGGGTTGCTGCCAAATGCCTTATAGGCCAGCTTGCTCATACCCACATTGGAACTGTGCGCGAAACATTCTTTAACTGTCATGGGGTTTTTGGGTGATCTTTCAGCATCCACAACATCTCGGGGAACGGGCGCCACTCTCATCCTTCCTGCTGTTCCTACGTCTACCAGGTCATCGGGGTTACTGCTGCCAGATTCCAATACAGATAATAAGGTTGCCAGTTTAATGGTAGACCCCGGCTCTGTGGTACGCAGTGCGTAGTTATCATCTTCCCAGTAGCTGCCATCGGGCCTGCGGCCAAGATTTGCCATGGCTTTGATCTTCCCTGTTCTGGTTTCCATTACGATCGCGGTACCATATGGGCCTTCGCATTGCAGCATCATACGCATCAGCGCGGTCTCGGTAATATCCTGGATATTTACATCCAGGGTCGTATAAATATCTTTCCCATTTTCCGGGTCAGTCTGTGTTCCATCCACAGTAATCGGAGTTCCACCCGCTATATATCTTACCAGTCGCTGGCCATCATGGCCCGAAAGCAGGCTGTCGAATTTTCTTTCTATGCCCACATTCTGTTTGCGGGTCTTTCCATCATCATCCACAAATTCTCTTGACAGACCGATGGTACGGTTGGCAAGCAGGCCAAAGGGGGAAAGTCTTTTACTGTTGACATCCACGATCACACCGCTCTTATTCTTTCCCAGGTTCACCAGCGGAAAATCGCGGAACACTTTATATTGCTCGAAGCTTAATTTTTTGCGGAGAGGATAATAACGATCATTATTCTTATAAGCCTGGCTCAGTTCTTTTTTATATTGCTCGGTACTCTTGTCGCCAAAATAACCAGACATGGCACTGCAGAAAGAATCCAGGTATTCACGGAATCTTTTTCCTTTCTTTTCACGAAGGCCATCAGCGGCCAGGTCCATATAAACATCAAATGTGGGAATGGAGGTGCTAAGCATTTGCCCGTCTTCACTGTAAATAGTGCCACGGGTGGCGGTAAGGGGAACGAAGCGCTGGTGAAGGCTGTCACTCATGCTTCTCCAGTAGTTGCCCTGGAAGCGCTGTATATAGAACGCTTTTCCAAGTACAAGCAAACTAAGCAGGGTGAGGCTCAGAAAGCTCAGATATACTCGCCACAGTATGTCTTTTTTTACTTCCAATGTTCGTTATATCCGCTTTTGGCGGATGGGGTTTTAGTTGTTTCCTGGTTGTTCTTTTCTCCGATCAATTGTCCCTGGTGCTGGCTACCGAATCCCGAAGGACGATGGGAGCACCTGACAGTTCTTTTAATCCCATAGGCTCTACGGCCTTTACCAACTCACTCTGCTTACTTTGCCCCATTACCTTGCTCTTCACATCCACATACTCGTACTGCAGCTCTTTCACTTCTTTTGTTCTTTGGTTGATAGCCCGAATGGTCTTGTCTGCATAATGACCATTATAGATGTAGATCACGGCGAGTAAGGCAAGGAACAAGAAGAACGGAACCTGTTTAACTACCGACTGATAATTCAGCCAGCGTTTCCAGCCTTTTCCTGAAGGCTGCTGGTCACGGACGGATTCCATTATCCGTTCTTCCGGATCGTTACTCATTACTTCGGGTTGTTCCTGCATCTTTCGGGTTTATCAATGGTTTCTCAGTTACTGGCAGGGTCTTTATCAATGGATATTGGACTTACCCCTATACTTACGATCTTGGTTTTTCTATCTCTTAATTCCCGGTCTTTTCTGCAATTCGCAGTTTGGCACTTCTTGACCTGGGATTTTTTTTCAACTCTTCTTCTGTTGCCGTGACTGGTTTTTTATTCACCAGTTTCAATGGGTTCTCTGGTTCCGTATTGATAAAAGGATTCTGATCGGGTTCATCAAATGAACCGCGACGGAAAAAACTCTTTACCAACCTGTCCTCGATGGAATGAAATGTAATGATGGCCACACGGCCTCCGGGCTTTAAAAGGGTGGGGATCTGTTTCAGCATCTCTTCCAATGCACCCATTTCATCATTCACTTCGATGCGTAAGGCCTGGAAAACCTGGGCAAAATACTTGTTGGGATTTCCTTTCACTATTTCCCGGATGGCGTTCTTGAATCCTTCAATTGTTTGAAGGGATACGGTGGAACGCAGATCAACGATGGTGCGGGCCAGCGTTTTCGCATTGGTAACCTCTCCGTATCGTTCAAACAGTTTATGCAACCGTTCTTCCGGATAGGTGTTGATCACTTCTGCCGCTGTAAGCTCCTGCCGCTGATCCATGCGCATATCGAGCGCCGCATCGTGCCTGGTGGAAAAACCGCGTTCGGCTTCATCAAACTGGTGACTGCTCACGCCCAGATCGGCCATGATACCGTCTACCTGCTGATACTGGTGTAGACGAAGAAAGCGGGACAGGTGACGAAAATTCTGAGGAATGAAAATGAGACGGGGATCTTCCGGAAGATTCCGTGCCGCATCGGCATCCTGGTCAAAAGCCAGCAACTTTCCTTTATCACCCAGTTTTTGCAGAATGGCTTTGGAATGTCCGCCGCCGCCAAATGTGCAATCCACATAAACGCCGTCGGGCCTAATCTGCAAACCTTCGATCAGTTCCTGGAGTAAAACGGGTATATGATACGCTTGCTCCAAAACTTGATCATTCGGGTTTTTTGCCTCCCAGCACTTCGTTGCCTAAGGCACTCAATGCATCCGAGGAAATGGAATCAAAGAACTGTTTGTACTTATTACTATCCCAGATTTCTAATTTTTCTCCTGTTGCCATCAACACCATGTCTTTCGTCAATTCAGCATATCCTTTCAAACTTGGTGGCACCAGTATCCTTCCCGCTGTGTCCGGCTCCACATAAGTGGCGCCATTTAAAAAAGCCCTTTTAAATGCCCGCTGCTTTGGATCAAACTCATTTAGTTGAGAGATCCGGGCAAATAACGGCTCCCAGGTACTCAGCGGATAAAGAGCCAAACTTGTCTCAAAACCCCTGTTGATAACAAAGCGGTTGGCCTCCCCCTCTGCCAGCTGTCTTTTGAACCCCGCTGGGAGTAGGAAACGCCCCTTGGCGTCTAATGTAGCCTCGTATTCTCCGAGAAAACCCGTCATTATCAGTTGGTTGAAACAATTTTGAATTAATTGACACAAATTAACACTTTTTCCCACTTACTAACCAAATTTTTCTGCTTTTCTTTTATCCACAATGCTTTAGGCCCTGAAATATCCACCCAGTAAGGGTTTGAGCTATATTGCCGGATAGATCTGCAAAAACACGGTGAATTGGCTGTGGATTGCTGTTAATAAGCTGTTGATAAGCTATATTTGCCCTCTCAAACAACAGTTGGTTGTATGAATGATCCCCGACTCCTGTCCATACAGGATTATAACTATTCTCTTCCTGAAGAACGCATTGCCCGTTATCCATTAGATAACCGTGATGACTCACGATTACTGATCTGGAACAAAGGCGGGATAACAGAAACCCTTTACAGGCATATTCCTTCGCACCTTCCGGCTGATGCCATGCTGATTTTTAACGACACCAAAGTGGTGGAGGCAAGATTGCTGTTTAAAAAACCTACCGGGGGCCTGATTGAAATTTTCTGTCTCGAGCCGCATGAATCCTATGCCGATATTCAAACGGCCATGATGCAACAGGGATCCGTAAAATGGCTATGCCTTATTGGTGGAGCTTCAAAATGGAAGTCGGGACAAGTATTGAAAAAACAATTATCCTTCCGTGATACGGAAATAGAATTGAGCGCAGAATTCCTGGAAAAACGTCCGGGAATATTCGCCATACAACTTCAATGGTCCGATCCATCATTGACCTTCGCTGAGATCCTTCATCTGGCAGGAGATATCCCATTACCTCCTTACCTGGCCCGGGAAACAGAAGAAAAAGATAAGGAACGATACCAGACCATTTACGCACGGGAGGAAGGATCCGTAGCGGCACCAACAGCTGGTCTTCATTTCACGGAAAATATTTTTTCCGAGCTTTCAGAAATGAAAATTCCTGTGGAGCATCTTACCCTGCATGTGGGCGCCGGAACATTTCAACCGGTGAAAGCGGAAACTATGGCCGGGCATCTGATGCATGCGGAATGGATCGATATATCAATAGAGTTGATCGAAAAATTAAAGAAGTCTGTGCAGCAGGTTATTGCAGTGGGCACTACTTCCGCCCGAACATTAGAAAGTTTGTATTGGCTGGGAGGAAAATGCAAATGGCTGGATGAAGAAAAAAATAATTCCTCCATACCTGAAGTTGACCAATGGGATCCCTATGAAATGGAAGGTAACATCACAAAGGATGAGGCCCTGTCATCATTGCTGAACTGGATGAAGAAACGTAAAATGAAAAGGCTGATCACACGTACAAGATTATTGATAGCCCCCGGTTATGAATTTCGTATCGTAAAAGGATTGATCACCAATTTCCACCAACCTGCCTCTACACTTTTATTGCTGGTCAGCGCGCTTATTGGTGATGATTGGAGAAGGGTATATTCCTACGCGCTTGAAAATGGGTTTCGCTTTCTTTCTTATGGAGATGGCTGCCTGTTATTACCTGCTTAACCCCTTCCCTCTTTGGCCAGGGGCAGTTGTATATTGAATTGGGAACCTTTTCCCAATACGCTTTCCGCCTTTATGTCCCCGTTATGGGCTTCGATCATGGTCTTAACATAACTAAGTCCCAACCCAAAGCCCTTCACATTATGCACATTGCCGGTATGCGCGCGAAAGAACCTTTCAAATATGCGTTTCACAGTATCACGGGTCATGCCTATGCCATTATCTTCAATACGGATATGGAAATATTTTGCATCGGAACTGGTACTCAGTTTTATCAATGGAGCCACATTCTCTTTGGAATATTTCATGGCGTTATCTACCAGGTTATTGATCAGGTTGGAAAAATGCACCTCATCCGCATTTATCAGGTCATTGACCGCACCCAATTCCATTTCCACCTTTCCATTTTTCTGTTCAAGCTGTAACTGGAAATTCTCCACTACATCAGTGATCAGTTCATGTACATGTGTTGGCTTAAGGTTGAGATTCACTTCTTGTTTTTCCAGCTGGGAGGCTTTTAAAATGGTTTCCACCTGCCGGTTCATCCGCTGGTTCTCTTCTTTAATGATACCGCTGAAATAACCAAGTTTCTGCCGGTCCGAAATTACTTTCTCATTGCGCATGGCATCTACAGCCAGTGAGATAGTGGCTATAGGCGTTTTAAATTCATGCGTCATATTGTTGATGAAATCATTTTTGATCTCTGCCAGTTTTTTCTGTTTTAGCATGGTCCTTACAGTAACATAAAAAGCAGCAATGATGATCAGGGTGAAGAGCACCGATAAACTGATCCTCCAGAAAAGGGACCGTATCACATAATTATTCAGGTTGGGCACCACTACATAAAGGATCTCATACACACTCAGGTTTTCTCCTGCAGTCCCACTCATGGCTTCCAGTCCCATATTGGAAACGAAATTGCTGCTGGTATCCTGGAAAGCGGCCATAAAACCAGCCGAGGTCTTTTCAAATACGATCACATCATTTTGCAGGGAGGCGATACCGAATTCGAATTTTACTCCTTTCAGATTGTTTTGTTCAAATGCGCGGCGAAACATTTCCTGTACCTCTGATACATCCACACGGCTGCCAACCGTCGTCTTGCGAAAAAGATCAATGGAGAAATCATCCGGGAACACGGTCCCCTTTTTACCACCGCCCATCAGGTCGCTTCCTTTATGCCTGGATAATTCTTTTTGTACCTGCAGCGTACTTTGTTCCACACTGTGCTTAAGCTGCTCCCTTCTTACGGAGATCATGTTTTTCAGCGCGGCATTCTGATTGATGATAATGCCTAGCAACGAAAGGCTGACGAGTACCGTTATTAAAGTGAATATCCTTTTCATGGTTGAGCGCCTAAGATAATTATTTTGGGCGCATACTTGCCTGTATAAACCTGATTATTGCCGTTATTTTAACGATTAAAAATCTTTAATTTGGACTATGATTGAACCAGCACCCGGCATTTTGCTGATCGCCGATCCTTTTTTAAAGGACCCCAATTTCCTAAGGACCGTTGTGATCCTTTGTGAAAAAAACGAAGAAGGAGCCGTTGGCTTTGTACTGAACCGCCAATACGAACACACCCTCGATGAATTACTTCCCGACCTGGAAGGGCATGATTTCCCGGTGTATTTCGGTGGTCCTGTACAACCGGAGACCATTCATATGCTGCACCAGTGTCCTGATCAGATACCGGGTGGCCAGGAAATACTGGAAGGTGTATACTGGGGTGGAGATTTTGAAGCCGTGATCGACCTGCTTCATAAAGGTGAACTGGAAAAAGACCGCATCCGTTTCTTCCTGGGCTATTCAGGTTGGTCGGTAGGCCAGCTGGAAGAGGAGATAGAGGAAAAAAGCTGGCTCACTGTAGAAGCAGATCCGCAACTGATCTTCCATGCCGACAGTGATACTATTTGGAAAGCATCCCTTCATAAACTGGGAGGCGATTATGAAATGATGGCAAATTTTCCCATAGATCCCCAGCTGAATTAAACCAGTTAATAACAAACCATGAGATACAGGATCCTTGTATTATGTTTTTCGTTTGTCCTTGTTTTCCCCCGCTGCAATGTGATGAAAAGCCTTGGGCTGGTTCCCTCTGAACTGGAAATGGCCATGGGTTTAAGAGAAGCATTATCGCAGGGATTATGGAAAGGCTTCGATGCATTCGCAGATCCCAATGGGAATCCTATGGTTCGTTTTGCCTTTCCAGGTGATGCGGCTAAGATCGAAAAAACATTGAACGATCTGGGATTGAGTAAACTGGTAAACCAGGTCACCGGAAAATTCACCAGGGCCATGGCTTCTGCCGTCTCAGCTTCCAAACCGATCTTCCTGGATGCTGTTCGTTCTATGAGCATTCGTGATGCCATTGGCATACTGATCACGGATAATACACATGCGGCCACTGATTATTTTAAATCGGCCATGCAGCCATCCCTGATCACCGCATTCCGACCCATTGTTGACAGTACTATACATACAGAAGGTGCAGATAAAGACTGGAGCAGCATCAGCACGATCTATAATAAGATCCCGTTTACAGGAAAGCCTTTAGAGAGCAGTCTCACGGATTTTATTTCCGCCCGTGTGATCGACCTGATGTTTTTATCCGTAGCCAATGAGGAAACACAGATCCGCCAGAAATATGAATTCCGGAAATCGGACCTTACACGCAAAGTTTTCGGCTATGCCGAACAGGAATTAAAAAGAAGAAAAGCCATGCAATAAAAAATCCCGCGATTGCGGGATCTTTTATTATTCGTTCAAACTACTTATCAGGCTTCGGTTGCTCCTTCTGCCAGCAGGGTCACTTTATTATTCAGCACTTCCACAAAACCGCCTGTAATATCAAAGCTCAGGGTTGAATTCGATTTGTCTTTCAGCACTTTTACTCTTCCGGGGCGCAGGGCACTAACCAATGGCGCGTGTTTATCCAGTACTTCAAACATACCGCTGATGCCGGGCATCAAAACGCCATATACGTTTCCTGAATAAAGTTTTCTCTCCGGAGTTAATATCTCTAAAGTCATAATGATCTGTATTAAGCCTGGGCCATCAGTTTTTTACCTTTCTCGATCGCGTCATCAATACTTCCTACCAGGTTGAAGGCTGCTTCAGGGTATTCATCCACTTCACCATCCATGATCATATTGAATCCGCGGATGGTCTCTTCAATTGGAACCAGTACGCCTTTCAAACCGGTGAAGGCTTCTGCCACATGGAATGGCTGAGAAAGGAAACGCTGAACTTTACGCGCCCTTTGTACCACCATTTTATCTTCATCACTCAATTCATCCATACCCAGGATCGCAATGATATCCTGCAATTCTTTATAACGCTGGAGCATTGATTTCACCCGGTTGGCGCAATCATAGTGTGCGTCGCCCACTACCTGTGGAGTAAGGATCCTGGAGGTAGAATCCAATGGATCCACCGCAGGATAAATTCCAAGGTCAGCGATCTTACGGGACAATACGGTTGTTGCATCCAGGTGGGCAAACGTTGTTGCAGGAGCCGGATCGGTAAGGTCATCCGCGGGTACGTAAACCGCCTGTACGGAAGTGATCGAACCATTTTTAGTAGAGGTGATCCTTTCCTGCATGATACCCATTTCAGTAGCCAGCGTAGGCTGGTATCCTACCGCAGATGGCATACGACCCAACAGGGCTGATACTTCAGAACCTGCCTGGGTAAAACGGAAGATGTTATCCACGAAGAACAGGATATCACGTCCTTTACCCTGTCCATCACCGTCACGATAATATTCTGCAATGGTAAGACCGCTCAGGGCCACCCTCGCACGGGCTCCGGGAGGTTCATTCATTTGTCCGAAAACAAAGGTCGCCTTGGAATCTGCGAGTTCTTTCATATCCACTTTGGAAAGGTCCCATCCGCCTTCTTCCATACTATGTTTAAAGGCATCGCCATATTTCATGATACCTGCCTCGATCATTTCACGCATCAGGTCATTTCCTTCGCGGGTTCTCTCACCTACGCCTGCAAAAACGGAAACACCAGAATATGCTTTCGCGATGTTATTGATCAGCTCCTGGATCAACACGGTCTTACCAACACCCGCACCACCAAACAAACCGATCTTACCACCTTTTGCATAAGGCTCGATCAGGTCGATCACCTTTATACCGGTGAACAATACTTCAGAAGCAGTGCTCAGGTTTTCGAAGGCAGGAGGTAAACTGTGGATCGGACGACCCCCTTCTTTACTTACCTGCGGAAGACCATCGATCGCATCTCCCGTTACATTAAAAAGACGGCCTTTAATGGCCTCACCAACAGGCATCGCGATCGGCTTACCTGTATCGATCACTTCGGTACCACGTACGATACCTTCAGTACCGTCCATCGCAATGGTACGAACACTGTCCTCACCCAGGTGCTGCTGCACCTCCAGTACGAGGATATCACCATTCTCTCTTTTTAATTCCAGTGAATTATAGATCTCGGGAAGTTTACCGTGGAACTGAACGTCGATAACGGCGCCAATTACCTGTTTTACTTTACCTACAATAGCCATAGCTAGCTGTGATTTAATTTGGCCGCAAAGGTAAGGGTGCCAGAACATTTCTCCAATTCATAAGCCCCAAAAACGCCTAATATTATTCACAGTGGTCTTAGGGGCCGTTTTTTATTGCATATTATTGAAAATCATGGCCTCCGGCGTATGATCAGGCCTAAGGAGGTGACCACATATTCACCTATCTGCAATTTCAGGTGAACTTCCTGTCTGTGAGGGCTGTAATCCACCTCAAAATCCTCTGGCATGCCACCTAAAGAATAGTCCAGTTCCTCCACAAAATGGCCTTCTTCCCTTAACCTGT
Organism: Chitinophagaceae bacterium; assembly: GCA_016720565.1. Lineage (GTDB taxonomy): Bacteria > Bacteroidota > Bacteroidia > Chitinophagales > Chitinophagaceae > JJ008. Next base: position 133,180 of record JADKKJ010000001.1, on the reverse strand, counting down.
CAACTATTTTTTGGATATCCTTGTAGCGGAAGATCACCGTGTCATTATGGTCCTGCGTATCCTCATTCGATGAAATATTATACTCTGTGGTATGAACCGCCCAGCCGCCCGGTTTCAGGGTCTCCAACTGGTCATTTAAAAACTTTAGCCCGAGTTCGATATTTCCAAGATGTTCAAATGAACAGCTTGACCAGTTAAAATCAAAACCCCGGAGGTCCGCGGGAATCTCCCGCATATCCACGGGCCGGTAACAGACCTTCTCCCTTAATATCTCATCGCTGCAAAGTTTTCGGGTATTCAGTGATTCCAATCCAAAACATAATTGATCGGTACCTGCCCAGCCTTTTTCAGCTCCTTCCTCGGGAAAAACATCTGTGGCCAGGATCCGGCACCCATGATTTGCCAATAAAGAAGGCAATGGTTCTGTACCCACGGCGAACACCAATCCTTTTTTCCCCTCAGCAATGCATCCTCTTTCCCAGAGTGACTGAAGGATATATACAAACTCCCATTGCTTTCGATGAAAACGGGGCTCTTCCTGAAGTTCACGGCACCAGTGTTTGTACCACTCGGAGTGAATATTTTCGGCCTTGCAAAGTTCAGAGTGCCGAATAGCCCGGTCCCTTTTTAATTGATCCATCCAGTTTCTGTTCCCCATGGTCATGATTTATATTAAAGAAAGTTCTCTGTAAAGTTCCAGGTATTGTTTGCCTTTTATTTTCCAGTCGTACTCGCTTCCTTTTTGCTTTATTTTTTCCGAAAGGCCATTCAACCGGAAGTTATCCATTCCCTTTTTAAATACCTCCTGCAAATAAGCGTCCTCAAAATTTTCAAAATAAAATGCAGTCTCTCCGGCGATCTCAGGAAGGGAGGTAAGATTGGAAAGGAATAAAGGTCTTCCAAACTGCATAGCCTCCACCACCGGCGCCCCAAATCCTTCTGCCAGTGAAGGATGCACAAATGCAAGACAATTTTTAAGATACCAGCTTTTCTCTTCCTCCGATACGGGTCCCGGTAAATGAAGCCGATCGCCTACCCCAAGTGATTTTGCGTTTTGCAGGATCTGATCCACATAATCCGGCTCATCCAGCCGTCCGGCAAGTACCATTTCTATTTCCTCATTTTTCAATAAGGGTACCAATACATGATAATTTTTTTTTCGGTTGATATAACCCATGCCAAATAGGAATGGCCGGGAAGGGCGATAGGAATTTTTGCTCAAATCAGGAGAACCTACTTTATGTGTTCCGTTATGTATCACGAACACCGGCTTATTTCCCACCTTGCAATGCTGCAATACATCCTGCCTGCAGAATTCGGAGATACAGACCAGGGCATGGGACCGGTCGATCAGCGATTGCGTATGCGTGATGCTTTTTTGTTGTTCCGATATAGGTTTCCCTTCATGAAGCACATTAAGGTCATGAATGGTGAGGAGGATCTTCATTCCTGGATAATGGGATGGTTCCGGAACCACCCTCCCGGATTGAAATGGGGCATGCCAGATATCGCAGTTTTTTAAAAAAGGCCGGTAATTCCTGAATAATCCTTTCCTTTCTTTGATGACCTTATATCCGCGGCCAAAGCCCTCTTTTACATTGTCCCAACCGTAAAATGCAAGAGATTCTCCCTGCTTTAACTGGGAATGCACGGTCTGGCCAAGGTTAAGGCAATAATGGTAGAGTCCCGAGTTGGGATACTTCATCAGGTCACAGTCCAGGATGATATTCATGCGTGAACAAATAAGGAAAAATCATGCCTTTGTTTGGTTATAAAGCTTATTTTTTCCGGTGGTTACTTATGTGTTTTTGGTGTTGACCAAATATATGACTCTCAGTAAGCGATAGCATGGTTTTTGTAACCAAAAGTTTAAAAATGAGAAAGATCGTGTTTGATTGTGAAAGAATGAAGTATCCTGATACCGGGCTTTTTCACTATTGTATGAATCTGGGCCGGTATCTGGAAAAGAATATTGATCTGGGCCAGGAGAAATTATTTTTTTATTCGCCTATCGGCCGGCAGGGCTGGTCCTACCATAGCAGGAACCACCTCACCCAGAACCCGCTTCATAAATTTATCATGCCCCCGCTGGGGCAGTTTGACATCTGGCATTCTACCTACCAGAATACGCATTATATGCCCATGCGTAATAAGCATTTGAAAGTGGTTTTATCCATACATGACCTGAACTTTCTGTATGATGAAAAAAAATCTGCAGATAAAAAACAACGCTACCTGGCCTATGTACAAAAACTGATCGATAGGTCCCATGCCCTGGTCTATATTTCAGAATTCAGCCGCAATGAGGTGATGAAACACCTGGATACATCAGATAAGGCAGGATATGTGATACATAACGGCAACAATTTGCTGGACCGGCCTTCGCTGAATGCGGCTTCTTATCGCCCAAGCAAGCCTTTCATATTTTCAATAGGCGTAATTAACCGAAAGAAAAACTACCATGTGCTTCTTCCTATTTTAAAAGACCGGAATATGGAACTAGTGATCGCGGGGAAATATGATGATGATGATTATCGTTATTTCCTGGAGAAACGTTCTGTAGAACTGGGGGTTTCCGATAACTTTCGGTTGCTTGGTCCTGTTACTGAACCTGAAAAATCATGGTACCTGAATTATTGCCAGGCATTTGCTTTTCCCTCTATCTCTGAAGGGTTTGGGCTTCCTGTGGTGGAGGCAATGAGTTGCGGAAAACCTTTGTTCCTTTCAAACCAGACCGCTTTACCGGAAATAGGAGGAGATGTTTCTTTTTATTTTCGCGATTTTAGTCCCGATCATATGAGGCAGGTATTCCATCATGGGATGAAAAAATACAATGCCAATGGGTGGGAGGAAAGGATAAAGGAAAGAAGTAATCACTTTTGCTGGCATAAGGCAGCCAGGCAATACCTGGAGGTCTACCGGTCATTATATTAATTATATGAAAGTATACAGGCGTTTACTGGCTTACGCGAAACCATTCCGGTGGTTCCTGATCCCATTTTCTTTCTTTACCATACTGGCTGTCATTTTCAGTGTATTCCAATTCGCGCTCATTATCCCACTGCTGAATGTATTGTTTGATTCCCATCCTGCAAACCTGGTCAGCGCTGCTCCGAATTTCACTTTGTCGGCCAGTTTTATCAGGGATATTTTTTATTATGAGGTTTACCGGCTCAAGGCGATCAATCCTGCCTATGCATTATATTTTATCACTTTTGTGATCATCTGCGCTGTATTGCTGAACAACCTGTTTCGTTACCTGGCGCAGCGAACACTGATCAGCGCGCGCACCATGCTTGTAAAACGTATCCGCGAGGCGATATTCGAAAAGATCAATCACCTGCATATGGGGTTTTTTACACGCGAACATAAAGGCGACCTGATCTCAAGGATGAACAGTGATGTATTCGAAATTGAATCTGTTGCGGCCAACTCCATTGAGGTGCTGATCAAAGAACCTTCGATGGTGATCGGTTATTTCATTGCATTGTTCTCTATTTCCACCCAGCTTACCTTGTTCACCCTCATCATCATCCCTTTAAGCGCGCTGGGCATTGCCACGGTGCAGCGTAAATTAAAAAAAGACGCCCGGGATGCACAGGCTTCGATCGGGCGTTTGCTGACCATCATGGATGAAACACTTACAGGGATGCGAATCATCCGGGCCTTCAATGCAACAAATACCACGCTGGCAAAATTCAGTAAGGAAAATGACCTGTACCGGAAAGCCAGCCTGCAGGGATTCCGCCGCAGGGAGATGGCTCCCGCATTTTCAGAAGCCGCCGGAGTGATCGTGGTGGCTGGTATTCTTTTATATGGAGGCAGCCTGATATTACGCAATGGCCAGGCTGCTGGCGGATTGCAGGCCAGTGCTTTTATTGCGTTCATCGCTATTTTTTCACAGGTACTCAGGCCTGCAAAAGCCATGGTCATTGCCGGGGCCAATATTCAGCGGGGACGAGGGTCAGGTGAAAGGATCCTTGAAATAATTGACAAGCCTATTGAAATAAAAGACAAGGAAAATGCGATCGATCTACAGGCTTTCCGCGAGTCTATAGAGATCAATCATGTTGATTTTGCCTATAATGAAACGGCGGTATTGCAGGATGTAACATTTTCTATTCCAAAAGGATCCACCATTGCGTTGATCGGCCCTTCGGGTGTTGGTAAATCGACCCTTGCGGATCTTATCCCGCGTTTTTATGATGTCAAGGGAGGCAGTATTCTGGTAGATGGGGTCGATGTGCGTGATTATAAAATGGAATCACTCAGGCAACAGATGAGTTTTGTTACGCAGGAAACATTTTTATTCAACGATACCATTTTTAATAATATCACGTTAGGGCGGCCCGATGCAACAGCCGAAGAAGTAATGGAAGCGGCGCGCATTGCCAATGCGCATGATTTTATCATGGCCACCGAACAGGGTTACCAGACCACGGTAGGCGACCGTGGTATCCGGTTGTCGGGAGGACAACGGCAAAGGCTTTGTATAGCCCGGGCCGTTCTTAAAGATCCGGCAATACTAATTCTGGATGAGGCTACTTCTTCTTTGGATACTGAATCTGAAAGATCCGTGCAGGAGGCGCTGGGAAGGCTGATGAAAGGAAGGACCACGCTTGTCATAGCGCATCGCCTGAGTACCATTAAAGAAGCAGACGAGATCATTGTACTAAAAGATGGTCGCATTGTGGAAAGAGGCCATCACAATGAACTGATCGAGATCGAAGACGGCGTTTATAAAAAGTTAAGTGGCATGCAACAGATAGCATGAGATTCAACCAAAGGAATATTTCATTTTACCAATCCTTTGTTATAGGCATATTTCAGTAAACCCGCGAGGTTATGCGATTTGGTTTTCTGCATGATATTCTTTCGGTGCGTTTCAACGGTACGATAACTTATATGCAGGTGTTCGGCGATTTTATCATTGGTATATTCCTTTGCAAGCAATTGTACAATCTGAAGTTCCCGTTCAGTCAGGCTGATAGCTTCTGCAGGCTTTTTTGCCACGAGGCCCTCTAAAATTATATTTTCCACTTCTTCACTGAAATAGTGCCGGCCTTTCATTACTTTATTCACTGCCTCTGTCAATTCCTGTTTATCTGAATTTTTTAACAAGTATCCCGCCACCCCAATATCCACAAGCTCAGTAATAATTTCCCGATCATTATAAGTGGTAAGCATGATGATCTTAATAGCAGGCCATGCTTGCCGGATCCTCCTGGCTGTTTCCATACCATCCAGTCCGGGCATATTGATATCCAGCAAACAGACATCATAAGATTTCTTACTTAGCATGTCCAGCACCTCAACGCCTGTGCCTGCAGTGCCCGCCACTTCAAAGTTGTCTTCTGTACTGAATAGTGAAACTATACCATCACGGAGGATAACATGATCATCTGCTATCAATAATCTTATTTTCTCCTTTTCCATTTATAAAATATATACAGGGCCAAAACTATTTATCAATGCCTTTAAAATAGGTCTTAATATTGCGCATGTATACGCCAAGGCCATGGGCATCAAAAACATCTTTCCCAGCTTTAAGCTCCTGTCCTTCTTTATAGTTATTTCCCTCAAGCCTGCGATACTCCACTTTTGTATCTCCACCCTGGTTCCTGCCATCCACCAAGGTAGATAAATAAGAGGTTGCCATATTAATATACTGCGGGTTTGCTAAAACAGTTGGTGAAAGCAGCAGTGCCGCTGATGATCCGATGGGGATGATATCACCCGGGTTATACCATACCACGATCCGTTTAACCTTTCCGGTGGCAATAAGTTCCCGATATCCCATTCCATTGACCAACGATCGGTCACCCCCAACTATATTCAATTCATCAACAGTGATGGTTCCTTTGCGAATCAGGGCCTCAGCAACAGTTGCACCATTGCTATGGGCAATTAGCCTGTCAAACTGACTGCCTTCCAGCCTTTCAATCAATTTCTTTCCAAATTCTGTACTTAATGTATATTCTCCAAGCGAATTATTATCCCGCAACCCTCTGTATAATTCCCAGCTTGAAATACGGTCACTGGTTGCAAATACTTCATCGGGCATATATGGTTTTCCTGTCCATGCGCTAACTTCCCTTTTGGCGCCGGTCACTGCGTTTGAGTCATCTGTATTAGATAACCCCAGCATCACTCCCTCATGGATCTTGTGTGGAAGCGGCGGAGGCGGCACATTAATTTTACTGATATCATTTATTAATTTTTGTAATTGCCCATTATAAGCAATACTATCTTTCTTTACTGCTTCAACTAATCGCTCATTTATTTTAGTTTGAACATAAGCAGCATAGATCTTCTCATAATCATGAAATAAAAAAAGGAACCGGTCTCTTTCCTTATCTATGGCAGCACTTTCCATATCCAATTGATCAGACTCTTTCTGACAGGCAGCTATCAGGGCTGTATTATCGGCTTTAATACTACCACAACGGGCATTAAAGTCATTTACTTTTCGGTCATATTCCTTTAAATGCTTAACCAGGACGTCTCTGCTACTGGTCATCGCATTATAACTGTTCAATGGCCATTCTTTAGGAATCTGTGGAATTTTGATGTCCTGTGAATAACCACTTATTGAGGTTGCCAGTAAAACCAAATACAATATTTTCCACATAAAATCGGTTCTTAAAGTCGTACAACAATACCCAGCCTGTTTCCGGAAAAATTCATTGCTGTATTTAAGAAAACCTTGTTCCTCCTCCTTACCATATCATACCCTCCTTTGGTTTTTTTATGAAATGCGACATTTCCTGCTGCTACAGTAACTGCACCAATAGTAGAATACAAAGCAGTATTATCCTTCTTGGGGTCAGATCCATAGGATTTCTCCACTTTTGCTGCTCCATATCCCAATGACCCACCTGTAAGAATGCCATTAATAATATTTCCGCCCACCGTTCGTTCCTTTTTACTTGTTAACAGGCTCAGTCCTGAAAAAACGCCATAACCAATGGCGCCTCCGGTTAAAGCCTGGTTATCCCCCTGAGGATCTGTCATTAAACTACCGACCAATCCACAAATAAGGCCACCCCCGATACCCCATTGAATAGGAGATCCCATCATTTTCCCACCGCCATTATTAGTAGCTTCTCCTACAGGGCAGCCTATTCCATGTACCTTACAATTATGATCCTTTAGGTCTGCCTCACTCGTAAAATGAACGCAGGGATTACATGGCGGTTCGCAACAAAACCAACTGTTCATCCCTACCGGGTTCTGCGCAAATAAGGAGAGGGGAAGTAATAAAAAAACCAGCAATAGCTTAGTCATGATGGTGATTTTAGGATTTATAATAAAGGAGGTTGCCTGCGTATTAAAGTTATTTCCGGCAGAATAAGACACAATACCAATATCTTGGTATTTCTATAGGTATGATGGTAGAATTAGCCGGTCTATGTATGTTGCCAGGGCAGGTCAATGATCACTGAGGTTCCGCTACCTGGGTGACTATCTACATTTATTTCGCCTTTTAAGTAATCAACCCTTGACATGATATTGGCGAGGCCGATCCCTTTTTTAGCTTCCATTTCATGGCTAAAATCAAAACCATGCCCATTATCTTCTACTGATAAATTAATATGGTCAGGGTGACCGATGATCTGAATGGTAAGCTGGTCAGCACCTGAATGTTTCACTGTATTGTTAATAAGCTCAAGTATGATCCTGTACATACTCAATTCCAGCTGCTCGTTCAATCGCTCAGTCAGGCCATAATGAATAAAATTCACCTGCAGCATACCCATGGAGGAGATCGTTTCTGCCAGGTTTCTCAAGGCAGGCACCAATCCCAGCTTCGAAAGTGTTGCAGGCATGATATTGTGTGAAATATTCCTCAACTCGGAAGAGGCCTCATCAATGAGTTGCATGCTGCTGATAAGATGATCCCTGGCTTCAATTCCGGGATAAGTATCCTTAAGTGCCCCAAGCTTAAGTCGCGCCGCTGAAAGCACTGAACCCAGGCTATCATGAAGATCCTGCGCGATCCTTTTTCTTTCCTGTTCCTGGGCTACCGAAACAGCATTGAATAATTCATTCTGTTGCCGCATTAATTGCTGCTGGTAATAATTCTTTTGCTTTAAACGATATCGGTAATAAAAAAAAGCAAGTATCAAAAAAGCCAGGATGGCCACTGCAATGATGATATTCCGCCACATCTTCTGGTTGGCTATGGCCAGGTCCTGTGATCGTTTTTGTTTTTCAAGCTGAAGGTTTGATTCTGCCTGAAGGACCGCCCTTGCATTATTTTCGTTAGCCAGGCTGTCGCGGAGATCATAAAATTTCTGCTGGTATACGAATGCGCTGTCAAAATGCCCCGATAACCGATAGGCTTTCGCCATTTGCTCATAGGCATCCCTTGTATATTCTCTATGTCCGGCAGCCTTTGCAATAGCAAGGCCATCATATAACTGGTTAAAGGCATTTGTAAAATTGCCAGTCCTGATCAATAACTCCGCCGCATTTATAGTATAACCGGCCCGGTCATACATATTCACTCCTTTTATACCGGGAATAGCATTCATTACCCTTGTTGAATAGATGATGGCTTCCTTATCCTTTCCCCAGAGTTTGTAGCTCTGTGATATTTTGTAATTACAAAAAGCCATCCTTTCCTCAATAGTTTTATCATTTAATGATCTATAGGCCTTCATTGCATTCTGTGCAGATTGAACAGCCGAATAATAATCCTTTACTGATTGAAAAAAATCAACCAGATTTAATAAAGCATGGCCAATGATCTTTTGATCGTTCATCTTCTTTCCCAATGCCAATTCCTGCTCAAAATAATTTTTTGCCCCCTGCAGGTTATTTAATTTAAGCAGGATACAACCCAACACATTGTTGAAATGAGCCATCCTTTCTTTATCTCTTATTTTCTCAGCAGCATGCAGGCCATCCGAAGAAACGACCATGATCTTTTCAAAATCTCCCAATAAAAAATAAAGATTGTTTAAGGCTACCCGCACATCATGAAGTTCATCATAGCTGAATTCATTCCTGACAGATAATTCAAGCGCTTCGGTCCAGTAGCGGGAGGCTGCACTGAATTTTTTTTCGGAGTAGTCCTGAAGCGCCATTTTCCCCAGCGCATACATCTTTATATAGCTATCCCTTAATATTCCCTTGTAACTAATGATTTTTACGCTGAAAAATCCTGAGGTATCGGGCAGGGCAATTCGTGCATGTTCAACAAGTTCACAGTTTGCCTGGTCCAGCCGTATTTTACCTTTTTTATACCAGGCTATGGCTGTGTCTACCTGGAGATTAACCTGGCTCAGCATTTTAGGATCAATAGCGGTATTTTCCCCCTGGCCATGAGCAAGGCAACTCATTATTAAAAAAATAAAAGTTAGCCGGAGGAAAAGCATCTGGTTTTTTGTATGCCTTAAGTTACTAAATGCCTGTCAAACCAGGACTTTCTTACATTTGCGTCATGCAACTGGTTGAAGTCACCAACGAAAAATTAGCCAAAGAATTCATTGAGGTAAATGCGCTACTGCATCACGCTAATCCAGCCTATATCCGTCCCCTGGACAAGGATATACGCGAGGTTTTTGACCCAAAGAAAAATAAGACCTTTCGTAACGGAGAAGTGAACCGATGGATGCTTTATGGAGATAATGGAAAACCCATTGGCAGAATAGCGGCTTTCACCAATAAAAAATATAAGAACAAAGGCGATGATATTCCTGTTGGTGGCATTGGATTTTTCGACTGCATCGACAACCAGGAAGCGGCCGATATGCTTTTTGATGTGGCAAAGCACTGGCTGATGCAAAGAGGCATGGAAGCCATGGACGGACCCATCAATTTCGGAGAAAGGGATCGCTGGTGGGGACTAACCGTAAAAGGAAATGATATCCCTCCCCTTTATGGCATGAATTTCCACCCTGCCTATTACCAGCAGTTGTTTGAGAACTATGGATTCAAAAATTTCTTTAACCAGATCTGTTTTGCGCTAAAGGCCAAATACAAACTTCAGCAGAAATTCTATGACCGTCATGCTGAATGCGATAAGGACCCTAATTACCGTTCTGAAAATATCAAAAAGAACAAGCTGGAAAAATACGCGAAGGATTTTACCATTGTCTACAATAAAGCCTGGGCAGGGCATGGAGGAATGAAGCAACTGGAAGAAAGGGTGGTGATCAAAATGTTCCGCTCCATGAAACCCGTGATGGATGAAAGGATCAGCTGGTTCGTGTATTATAAAGATGAGCCGATCGGTATCTGGCTCAACCTGCCCGACCTTAACCAATGGTTCAAATACCTGGATGGTAAATTCAGTTTATTCCATAAGCTGAAATTCCTTTATCTCAAATCAACAAAAAAGAATAACAAGTTCACCGGCCTTGTATTCGGGATCGTTCCTGAATTCCAGGGAAGAGGGGTGGACAGTTATATTATCATTGAAGGCTGCCGGCTTATACAGCATCTTACCATCGAAAACGGGGAATACATCATCGGAGACCCCATTTATGACGATTATGAGATGCAGTGGATAGGCGAATTCAATCCAAAAATGGTGAACGTGGCGGAGGCATTGGGAACGTACCGCAGCCGGATACTCACTACCTATCGTTATTTGTTCGACCGGACAAAAGAGTTTAAACCTCACCCGATTTTACTCTGACCGATTGCTTACATTTGTCGTCTAACCGCAGGAGAACCGTAATGGAAAAATTCATTGTTTCCGCAAGGAAATACAGGCCAGTGACCTTTGATACCGTGGTGGGACAAGCGCATATCACCACCACGCTGAAAAATGCTATCAGGCATGATCAGCTGGCCCATGCATTTTTGTTCTGTGGCCCGCGTGGGGTTGGAAAGACCACCTGTGCCAGGATCCTTGCCAAGGCCATCAATTGCGAGAACATCACCCCTGAAGGAGAAGCCTGCAATGAATGCAGCACCTGCAAATCCTTTAATGACGGAGCTTCTTTAAATTATTTTGAACTGGATGGCGCCTCCAATAATTCTGTAGACGATATCCGTGAACTGGTTGAGCAGGTAAGATATGTGCCTCAGACCGGCAGGTATAAGGTATATGTGATAGATGAGGTTCACATGCTCAGTTCCGCGGCTTTTAACGCGTTCTTGAAAACGCTGGAAGAGCCCCCGCCTTATGTGATCTTTATTTTAGCCACTACAGAAAAACATAAGATCCTTCCCACTATCCTCAGTCGCTGCCAGATCTTCGATTTTAAGCGGATCACGACCATGGATACGGTGGCTCATCTGCGGGAGATCTGCAATAAAGAAGATATAAAAGCGGACGATGCCTCCCTTCACCTGATCGCGCAGAAAAGCGAAGGCTGTATGCGGGATGCGCTGAGCATGATGGATAAGATCGTGAGTTTTACCAACGGTGAACTCAATTACACGAACACCTCCGAACACCTGAACATACTGGATGAAGATGCCTATTTCAGGCTTATGGACCAGATACAGAACCAGGACCTTTCGGGCGCCCTGCTCTCCTATGATGAAATAAACAGGAAAGGATTTGAGGGAGACATGGTATTGAATGGTATGGCAGAATTCATCCGTAACCTTTTAGTATGCAAGGATGATAAAGCCGTTGTATTGCTGGATGTCGTTGAGAGTTTCCGTGAGAGGTATAAAACTGCGGCAAAGAAAATTTCCCCTGCCTTATTACTCAGCGCGCTGAATATACTTACCGAAGCTGAGATCGGTTATAAATCGGCGCGAAACAGAAGGCTGCATGTGGAACTGGCCCTTATAAGGCTTTGTTATCTGCAACAGGCCATTGAACTGAGCTCAGCAGGAACCCAGGTAGTAAAAAAAAAACTGAGTGATACGCCACAGGCTTTCAGGGTTAGGGCCATACGCCCGTTTGGACCAGAAACCATAGAAAAGCCAGCCCAAACAAACGGTGCCAAACTGATCATTGAAGAACAAAAAGCCAACATCCCTTCAAAGCCCTCCGTTCCTGCAAGCGTTTCCGAAGTAATTGCCCCCGCGATAACAACTGCAAAAGCTTCCAAACTAAAAAGCCTGGAGTCCATTCGCCAGCAGGTGAAACAAAATGGCCAGTTTGGAACGGAGGAACTGGCAAATCCATTACAGCAGGATGAACTAAAAAAAGCCTGGTTTGATTTTGTAGAGATACTGCGGAAAGAGAAAAGCCCCGCAGTGCAACCATTCAATCTGGCCCAGCTAAGAATAAAAGAACCACATTCTTTTGAAGCCATAACGGCCAATAATATCGAAAAACAGTTCATCGAACAGAACCGGAATCGCCTGTTTTCATTTTTAATTGAAAAATTGAAAAATCGCGGACTGCAGTTCTCGGTGGTGGTGGAAGAGAACCCTGACAGCCGTGAACCCGTGGAGATCCCCCTTAGCTCCAAAGAACAGTTCCTGAAAATGGCGGATCAATATCCGCAGATAAAAGAATTGAAAGACCGACTCCGACTGGAATTGGATTATTGAGCTTTCTGAAACTCCCTTCCCTGATACTAAATAAAGCCTTAATTTCGGTCAAAATTTGACCTTCAATGGCGGAAGTGATATTGATGCCCCGGCTTAGCGATACGATGACTGAAGGAGTTATCGCAGCCTGGCATAAAAAAATAGGTGATTCGGTTAAAAAAGGTGAATTGCTCGCTGAGATCGAAACAGATAAGGCGACCATGGAACTGGAAAGCTATAAAGACGGCACATTATTGCATATAGGCGGCGACAAAGGCAGCAAGATCGATGTTGACCAGTTGCTGGCCATTGTGGGAAAGCCCGGGGAGGACATCTCTTCGCTTATTGGCGGATCAGCCCCTGCCGCTCCTGCCGCAGAACCATCCCCTGCAAAACCTGCGGAAAAATCAAGCCATCCCTTAGATGTTTCCTCTATGGAAGAAGTGGTGTTGATGCCAAGACTCAGTGATACAATGGAAGTAGGCGTAATAGCCAGCTGGCATAAGAATGTGGGTGATACAGTTAAAAAAGGAGAGATACTGGCTGAGATCGAAACCGACAAGGCCACTATGGAACTGGAAAGTTATAAGAATGGTACCCTGCTTCATATAGGCGCGCAGAAAGGAGAGAAAATTCCGGTGAACGGGCTGCTTTGTATCATCGGCGATAAGACAAAAGTGGATGTGGAAGCCATTGTAAACGCGCTGAAAGAAGGCAATGCCCCAACAGCAGCAACCCCTGTTAAGGAAACCGCAGCAGCCCCAGCGCCAACTACTGTAAAAACTGATACGAATACCAGCAGCTCTAATGGCCGTATAAAAGCGTCTCCCCTGGCAAAAAAACTGGCCAGTGAAAAAGGAATAGACCTGAATAAACTGCATGGTTCAGGAGATGGAGGAAGGATCGTGAAAGCAGATGTGGATACTTACCAACCCCCTGCCCAGGTAACGACCCCCGAGAAACCGGCTGCTGCCCTTCCGGTTTTTGCAGCAGTGAATGGCGAAGAAGGTTATACCGATATTCCAAATTCCCAGATGAGGAATGTGATCGCCAAACGTTTGTCAGAAAGTAAATTCAGCGCTCCCCATTTTTACCTCAGCATGGAGATAAATATGGACAATGCTATAGCCGCAAGAACCCAACTCAATGAGATCAGTCCGGTAAAGATCAGCTTTAACGACCTGGTGGTAAAAGCTGCGGCCCTGGCACTACGCCAGCATCCGGCTGTAAATTCATCCTGGCTTGGCGATAAGATCCGCCGCAACCATCATATTCATATCGGTATCGCGGTGGCTATTGAAGACGGGTTGATCGTACCTGTAATAAAATTTGCAGATCAGAAAGGCCTGCCGCAGATCGCAGCAGAAAGCAAAGAACTCAGTGGCAAGGCCCGTAATAAAAAACTTCAGCCTCAGGAATTTACAGGTAATACTTTTACGATATCTAACCTGGGTATGATGGATATTGAAGAATTTACCGCCATCATCAATCCACCTGATAGTTGCATCATGGCTGTAGGCCGGATCAAAGAAGTGGTTCAGAAAAAAGGAGATGGTTTTGGGGTAAGTAATATAATGAAGATCACGCTTAGCTGCGATCACCGCTCAGTTGATGGCGCTACCGGGGCTGCATTTTTACAATCATTCAAGAAATTCCTCGAAAATCCTATCAGCCTCTTTCTATAGTTAATTCCGGGATAAATGGTATTGAATCTAAGTACTAATACTTAAACTTTACTTGTAATCACGGCAATCTGAATGAATGGCAAATTTCTTGTTTTATTTTTGAAAAAGGTCCCCATTTTGATGCCTGATCATATATGAAAGATTTTTCACCAGTGAACCTCTTATTAGTAACAGGAATTAGTTTCCTGCTTTTTACTGCTGGTATGCTCTTTCTTGACGGAAACGTTAATTATTTCCTGCTTAATACAGGTGCAGTATCCCTGGGATTAGGTTGTTTCTTTTATCTGGCAATTGCGATTTTCCGCAGCCGTCAAAAGAAAAATTCTACCGGCATTTCAACGGACCGTGAGTAGCACCAGTTTTCCATCCATCGTTGATACCACCACATTTTTCTTATCTATTGGCCTTACTGTATTGACCATAGAGTTATCGATCTTATGCGCCCAGTTAACGGTATGTTTAAGAGGGTCGATAGAATAGACCACGCCGCTTCGGGTACCAAAGAATACGGCCCCTTGTTTTTCGATGAGCATGGAGGGTACATGCTCGTATCCAAAACCAGCATTCATCATCCATGCAGCCGATTGTTTTTCCCTTGAAGGACGATAGGCCACAATAGAATCCTGCATGGTCTTGGCATATATCCATTTTCCATCCAGAGAAACGCCATTTGATTCCCTTACCCTTGTATCGTTATTGCGCCAGATCGTCTTACCATCATTAAAATCGATCGCGCTGATGTAACGGTCAGGTGCCACTACATAGACCACATCATTAATTATAATTGGAATACAGGAGGCGGGTGAGTAATTACGAATAGCTGATCCATTGTTCCATTTCCAGATCAGCTTACCGGTTGAAGCGTCAATGCAATAGAGATAAGTATCCCAGGCGCCAAATACCAAAGCATTTTTATAAATCGTAGTGGATCCCATCACGGGTCCTTCCAATGGAAAACTCCAGGCTTCATTTCCTGATTCAAGATCAAACGCAAAATATTTTTCTGATCCCCCAATGCAAATATTTTTTCCGGATATCACAGGTGAACCCAGGACAGGAGCATTTGTTTGTTTTTTCCATATCAACGAGCCATCTTTTTCATTCAGTACATATAAATATCCATCGGCTCCGCCAAAAATGACCTTTCCTTTATATCCAATGGGTGAAGAATAGACAGGACCCTCTGCCATATAGCTCCAGCGTTTTTTTCCATTGGCATCAAGGCAAAGCATTTCTCCGATCTGGCTGCCCACTATAATATTACCTTCTTCACTTACCATCGGAGTGGAAATGATATTACCGGAAGAGGAAAAACTCCATTTTTCTTTTACCTGCGGGTATTGGTCATTGATCCTGAAATCGGGCCTGAGGTAAATGGGGTCGGGATCATAATGATGCGTTTGGACCAGTACACGGGTCCATGGGGCCAATGTCCTGAGTTCAGGTTTCCTTTCTGAAAAAAGGATGGAGTCATTCCTCACATCCACCAGGTTATAACCTCCCAATGGTTGTTTGGCCCTGAGGTTCGATCGACCCATTACACCGGGTATACCTTCAAAATCAAAGGCCTTGTTGGTATGACCATGACCGCATAAAATAGCCCAGGTATTATAAAGATGAAGGCGGTCGGTGATCTCATACCAGTTATCGAGCTGGTCGTTGATTGGATAATGATTCAGGAATACCAGGGGCTGATCTTTCTTAAGGGTTTTAAGCTCACTATCCAGCCAATTCACCGCGTCTCTTGGCACATGCCCATCGCTCATGCGCAGGTAGGGACCAGAAGCGCAGCCAACAAATCTTATTCCCTCGTATTCAAAACTGAAACGCTCGCTCCCAAAAATGCGGGTAAACATCAGTCCCCCGCTTTCGCTCCATCCTGAATCATGATTCCCGGGTATGATATACCATTTTACATGCAGGCTATCCAGTATTTTTTTGGCCCTCTGCAGTTCTTCAGTCCTTCCCAGTTCTGTAATGTCGCCGGTGATGACCACAAAAGCAATGTCCGTCATGGTATTGATGTCCCGCACCGTCCTTCGCAGATCTTCCTCTGCTGAACCATCCGGCGAGCCTATATGCGTATCAGAGATAAAAGCGAATCGGAAGGTTTTATGCTGGGCCCGGGCATGCAGGCATAGCAGCAGGAACAGGACAGGTAAGCATCTTCGCATAGGGCAAATTAAGAATTCCCTGGAAATGGTAAATTTTCAATATTTCTTGAAAGTATAGAATTATTAATTTTGCTTTTATGAAACTACAGGAAGCCAGGCAACAATTCATCAGCAGCTGGGGGGCCTTTGGAACCCATTGGGGCATCAATCGAACTATGGCCCAGATACATGCTTTATTACTTACCAGCGCGGAACCCCTAACCCAGGATGACATGATGGAAGAGTTGAATATAAGCCGGGGAAATGTGAATATGAATATTCGTGAACTGATCCATTGGGGTTTGGCAGAACGCATTTTGTTGCCCGGAGAAAGAAAGGAATATTTTACGGCAGAAAAAAATATGTGGAAGGTGATCCGCCTGATAGCAAGGGAACGAAAGAAACGGGAACTCGAACCCATGCTGGAATTATTAAATAAACTGGAAGAAGTGGAAGGCGACCGCCGGGAAAAACAGGTGAAGGCATTTACAGAGACCATACAGGATATTAAAAAAATAGGGAATAAGGTGGATAAAACACTTGACCTGATGATCCGGGCAGAAGAGAACTGGTTTCTTGGCCGGGTATGGCGCTTATTGATCGATAAAAAAACAGAGAAATGAAAAAGACACTGGTCTTAGGCGCATCTGATAATCCATCCAGGTATAGTTACCTGGCCATAAACAGGCTAAGGCAGGAAGGCCATGAAGTGGTAGCGGTTGGCAGAAAGCAAACTACTGTTGCTGATGTTCGGGTAGAGAATCACCCGTTGCCTTTTGACAATTTAGATACGGTTACCTTATACCTCAATAGCAGGCACCAGAAGGAATACTATCAATATATACTTTCCTTACAACCCAAACGCATCATCTTTAACCCCGGTGCAGAGAATGAAGAATTGGCTGAACTTGCCCGGCAGCACAATATCCTTCCGCTGGAAGCATGCACACTGGTATTGCTAAGCACCGGGCAGTATTAATATACGGGTCTGCAGGCAGGCTTAGTAATTCACCAGCTCTTATTTAGGAATTCTACGTACTCCTGTCAGGTACTAGTGCTTAACTTCTGACATTTCCTTTTAAAATACTTGCACTCGCTGAAAATCTAATCAATCTTTGTCTCACCGACCCCACTGAAAACTGTAGCCCAATCCTGGCTGCTGAACAATATCCTATTAGTATTAGACTTTTAAAATCAAGTCAGATGAAAAACCTATGCACCATCGCTATGTGCGTACTGCTTGTAACCAGTGGAATCGCTGTTAACGCGCAGAATCGCATACCGCTCAACGAACCAGATCTGAACAAACCAATGCTGTTCAGGAATCTCCCCGACAAGATCGCATTAAATGCTGCTGAACTGGAGTCTTACTTCACAACCCAGGTTGGCAGCAACACGCAATTAAGTCTCGCTTCAGATCTCAACCAGAAATTTGAAGGAAACCTGGTCTCCCGGTCCGAACGTGGATCCGATGGATTCCAGACGGCCATTGTACGTTCTACCAATTTCAGTGGTGCCCGACTCACGGTTACCAGAAGGCAGAACGATGATGGAACTGTTTCCTATCTGGGCAGGATCATTAGTTTCCAGCACGGAGATATTTATGAATTACAAAACATGCAGGGGCAAATGTTCCTTGTAAAAAAGAATTTTTATGACCTTATTAATGAGTAATCATCCTGAACGTTCCAATACCTGACCCGTTTTTATCCGTTATCCTATATCCATCCTTTTGCTGACCAAAAAAATCCTTGTTATGAAAACCAATTTTAAGATCATTATGCTGTTTATCGCGTTTATCAGCGCGAAATACAGCCAGGCACAGGTCCCCGTTATGAGTAGCTATCCAGCTGCCTCTGCGGTGATCTTCCTTGACTTTGATGGCCAGACCGTAGAAAACACTTCCTGGAACTTTGCCGGGCCTATTTATGCCGGTGCCTCAGGCCTTACAAATGCCCAGATAGTTTCAGTATTCAACCGCGTGGCAGAAGATTATCGTCCGTTCAATGTAAACGTGACCACCGATTCAACCAAATATCTTGGAGCCCCAGTTACAAAAAGAATGAGGTGCATTTTAACTGTTACGTCGGCCTGGTATGGCAATGCCGGCGGAGTTTCATTTGTAAATTCATTTTCCTGGGGCGACAATACTCCCTGCTGGGTGTTTTCTGCGTTGCTGGGTTATAATGAAAAATATATAGCCGAAGCCACCTCGCATGAAATTGGCCACACACTTGGTCTTTATCACCAGGCCTCATACGATGCCTCCTGTACTAAACTCACCGATTATAATTCCGGTACCGGTTCCGGCGAGATCGGATGGGCACCTATCATGGGTGTGGGTTACTACAGGAACTTCACGCTTTGGAACCTGGGTCCTAATACTTATGGTTGTAACTCTATACAAAGTGACCTGGCTGTAATTACCGCCGGTTCCAATGGATTTACATACCGAACGGATGATTATAGCAATGCATTTAACCTGGCGAACATGGCTACCTGGACAAATAATCAATTCACGATAAATGGTGTGATTGAACAAAACACCGATGGTGATCTGTTTAAATTCAGCCTGCCCCAGCAACACCGTTTTGTATTGAATGCGATTCCTTATAATATCGGCTCCGGGAATACAGGCTCAGACCTTGACCTGCAGATCACGCTATTTAATAATTCCCAGGTGGCACTTAATACCTATAATCCCGGTATGCTGCTTAACTCTGTAATAGATACCATTCTGAATGCAGGTACTTATTATGTTCGAGTTGAAGGAAAAGGAAATATATATGCGCAGAATTATGCCAGTCTTGGTTCATTCAGCCTTCAGGCCAGCTTACCCTCTTCTACCCTTCCCCTGCGAACCCTTCAGTTACAGGGAGCCCTGGTTTCAGACAGGCATAAATTGAATTGGGTAATTGATGCTGATGAGCAGGTCATTGAACAGGTACTGGAGTATTCTACCGATGGAAGAAATTTCCAACCAGTGGTATCTGCCAATACAACGGATCGCAGCTATACCTATTCGCCCAATACAAACGGGGCAGTGCAGTACCGGTTAAAAGTGACTTTCGATAATGATAAGACCTATTACTCCAATACGATCACACTTCGTAATGTCAATAATGATCTTCGTCCAAAACTACTGAGCAACTTAGTAAACAACAACCTGTTAGTGACCAGTCCTGCAAACTTTGATTATGCCGTATTCGATATGACCGGCAAGCTGGCTGGCAAAGGCAGGCTGCAGAAAGGAATGAATAATATCCCTGTGAATGTGAACAGCGGAGTGTATATTATAAAATTCAATGATGATACGAACCAATGGACCGAAAAATTCGTAAGACAGTAAAGTTTTCCCCGTTCTGTTAACAGAACGATAATCCGTACCTATTGTTTATAAGAGGTTTTTCTATAACTTAGAAAAACCTCTTTTTTTATGCAGTGGAGAAAATTCAACGGCGATCCCATTGAATTGCCTATCAAAGACGCAGTAGAACAGGCCATCAAAAGGGAAACAGCCAAAGGCTATCATCTAAAAGTTTGCATTGGTACCGATTCCCAGGTAAAGGGAATGGAAACGGAATTTGCTACCGTGATCGTTTTCCTGCGGGAAGGTCATGGTGGATTCATGTTCATCCATAATGATAAGACCAGGCAACAATTCACGATCAAGGAAAGGATGCTGACCGAAGTGGCCAGGAGCATTGAGATCGCCTACCAGCTCTGCGACCTGTTCACTGTATATGACGTTGACATGGAAGTGCATGCAGATATTAATACAAATCCTCATTTCAAAAGCAATGACGCTCTGAAGGAAGCGATGGGTTATATATTGGGAATGGGTTTTGCCTTTAAGGCCAAGCCGGAGGCTTTTGCCAGCAGCAGTTGCGCGAATAAGGTGGTGAATTAATGAACATTGATTTAAAGCAATTTTTTTATTAATTTGCACCCATAAACCTTTTCATGTCAAAATTCCTTACCGAAAAAACCATGGTGAAAATACTTTTCATCCTGGTGGTGGTCATCTTTTCCTTCGCGCAGGAAGATTCAAAAAAAATGTCCCAGGTATACTCTGAGGCCCCGGCCCTTTCTTCCCCTACTACCTTAATGGGCGATTTTTCAGCAAAGCAGGCTGCCGGAACAGGTGTCATTCGCTTCAGGAACTAGGCTTATTCAACCATTCTTCGAGGAAATCAAGTAATTCTTCCCTTCCGGTTCTTTCGGTGGCCGAAGTGAGGAAATAGGGCGGGAGTTCTTCCCATGTCTTTTGTAATTCCGCGGCCATAGCCATTACATTTCTCTCTGTAACCACCTTTTTATTCTTATCTGTTTTTGTAAATACGATGGCAAAAGGCACCTGCCATTCTCCCAGGTTATTGATGAATTCAAGGTCTGGTTTCTGTGGCCCGTGCCGGCTGTCGATCAGCACCAGCAGCATACGCAGGTTCTCCCTTTTCCGGATATAAGAACCGATCATATTGTCCCAGTTATTACGTGAGCCTTTGGATACTTTGGCATATCCATAACCGGGAAGGTCCACCACATACCATTTTTCCTTCTTCCCTTTCTTATCTTTTGAAAATATCTCAAAATGATTGATCAACTGTGTCTTTCCGGGAGTAGAAGAAGTTTTAGCCAGTTGGGTCTTCCCGGTTACCATATTGATCAGGGATGATTTGCCCACATTGCTTCGACCAATAAAAGCGAATTCAGGTTTGTCCGTTTCCGGGCAATCTTTGTGGCCGGGGCTGCTAATAAGGTATTCGGCGGAAACTATATCCATGCGGCAAATATAGGTTAAGCGCAACCTTAGTAACTTTGCGGCCTATGGCGAATCAATTCCCGCACGACCCGATCGTTCCATTCAGGGGATCCGGTAAAGAGAAAAAAGAACAGGTAGCTGAGATGTTTGATCGCATTGCACCGGCATATGACCAGATCAACCGGGTATTATCTGCAAGGGTGGATGTGGGTTGGAGAAAAAAAGCCATCCGAAGCCTTCAAAAGGATAATCCCCGTTACCTGCTGGATGTGGCCACTGGTACAGGAGATATGGCCATCATGGCAGCACGGATGTTAAAGCCAGATCGGATCGAAGGGATCGATATTTCCCAAAACATGCTTGATTTCGGAATTAAAAAGATTGAAAAAGAGGGCCTTAACAATATTATCCACTTACAAAAGGGCGACTCCGAAACAATAAACTTCCCGGATAATTCGTTTGATGCCATAATGGTGGCTTTTGGAGTGCGGAATTTTGCTGACCTGGAGAAAGGCCTTGGAGAAATGCACAGAGTATTGAAACCAGGGGGCCGATTAATGGTTCTTGAGTTTTCCAAACCTCGCCGCAGGGCGATCAAAGGAATTTATAACCTGTACATGGGTATCGTAGCTCCGCAGGTAGCAAAATGGTTCAGGCAGAATAAAGAGGCATATCAATACCTGCATGAATCATCCAATGCTTTTCCCGACCGCCAGTTATTCACTGATATTTTAAAAAAACTGGGTTACATCGAAACCGGTTTTCAACCGCTTACTTTTGGAATATGTTGTATTTACTCGGGAAGAAAGCCCATATAGGATCTGGTATATTTTTTCTGTTGCTGTTCGCGCTCCCTTCAATGAGCAGCGCGCAGTTCAGCAATTATTCAAAAAAAGAGATCTTCCAGGAAGACCATGATGCCAAACCGTATTATTTTGGTATCACCATTGGCGCTAACCTGGCAAGATTTCAAACAGAACATCATCCCATTTTTTTACAGCAGGACAGTATCCTGGTTGGTGAACCTAATAATTCAGGCGGACTGACGCTGGGCTTACTGGCTACCGCAAGGATCTCCGACCGCTTCCAGCTTCGATTCAATCCGCAGCTGATGTTCATTGAAAGAAATATCTTCTATAAGCTAAAGTACCCGGATATCGATAACCAGACCGCCGTAGTGAAAAAAGTGGAATCGGTGATCATGTCCTTCCCTCTCCAGATCAAATTCCAGAGTGACCGGATCGGCAATTTCCGGGTCTATACCCTCGCTGGCATAAAAGGGGATATAGACATGGCCAGTAATGCAAGGGCCAAAAGAGCAGAAGAACTTATAAAGATCAAAGGAAAAGATTGGGGCCCCGAATTCGGAATTGGATTTAATTTCTTTTATGATAGTTTTATTTTCTCCCCCGAGATCAAGATATCTAACGGCATGAGTAATATCCATGCGCGCGATGCCAACCTCAAATTCTCCAGCATATTTGATAAGATACAATCAAGAATGATCGTGATCAGTATTCACCTGGAAGGTTAAAGAATAAAAGACCAGCTGGTCTTCTAGATTGGAACATTTTCATCCTGAAATTCTGTTCAAGTTCCTATATTTAGGAAAACGTTGCCATTATGAATTCAAATACCGCTGAAGGTAAGTTCATACTCTATCCCCGTGCCTCTCTTTATTTCGCCCTCGGCGTACTGATCACCTGGATCGGTTTTTCCCAATCATATTTCAGTCAATTAGGCAAAGCTACCATCTGGCATCATTTACATGGTGCAAGCGCCGGGGCATGGATGGTCGTTTTGATCAGCCAGCCCTGGTTTTATAAAACAGGGCGGATGGCAACGCATAAACTGATCGGCAAGATCGCCGTATTTACCCTGGTGCCTGTGCTGGTTGTGGGTGGATGGCTGATGATGCATAGCATGATGGTGAACGTAGACCTTTACCCGCCCGATGTTCCCTATACCCTTTCATTCATTGATGCGTTTTCCATCATCATGTTCATATTCTTTATTTACATGAGCCTCGCCCATAGTAAATTCATACACCGGCATGCCAGGTATATGTCGCTGACCATCCTGGTACTGATGCCACCGGCCCTGACACGATTATTATTCTTAACACCCTGGTTCCATGATTTTCCTTCCAGCCTTAATATGAGTTTTGCTATCGTGGAACTGGTATTATTGCTGCTTATACTGGATGATAAACGGTCCGGGAAGATACATTTGCCTTATGTGCTGGGAATTTTCCTGTTTGCACTGTTGCACATTACCATGAATTTCGCCGCGCATTGGGATTGGTGGAGAAATATTATGGATCAGTATGGCGCATTCCCTATCGGATCTTAATCTGATCATCTTATAGGTCATCCGGATAAGTATCACCAGTGCAAATCAATTCTTCTGCGCTATTTTTACCATATATGCAGGTAACAGGCATCATGGGCGCTATGCCGGAAGAAATAGAATCCCTACTTCCATTGCTAACTAACCGCACCGAAAGGTCTATTGGAGGAAGGATCTACTATGCAGGTGAACTACATGGCAAAAACATTGTGATGGCTTTTTCCCGCTGGGGAAAAGTGGCCGCCGCCTCTACCGCCACTACCATGTTGCAGGCATATGGCATCACCGATCTTTTATTCACCGGAGTGGCCGGTGCTATAGATGCCAATTTGAAGACCGGGGATATCGTGATCGCTGAAAAGCTTATTCAGCATGACCTGGATGCAAGGCCCATTATGGCGCAGCATGAGATCCCTTTACTGGGTAAGACCTGGATCGAAACAGACCCTGTTTGGAGAGCTCGGTTGACCCATTCAGTAAACCAGGTGATAAATCAAAAAATCCTGAACTCCCTTGTCGGTGAAGCTGCACTTAAGAATTTTGATATTCACTCTCCCGGCCTTTATACAGGAGAAATTGCCAGCGGTGATCAATTCTTCCGTTCGAAGGAACAAAAATTGGCATTGCAGCAATTGCTGCCACATATCCTTTGCGTAGAAATGGAAGGCGCCGCAGTGGCGCAGGTTTGTTACGAGAATGATCTCCGTTTTGCCGTAGTCCGCACTATCTCTGATGCTTCAGATGAAAAATCGGTTATAGATTTCCCCGCTTTTATCAACAAGATCGCCAGCCATTATACCGTGGCCATACTGGACCACCTGTTCCGCCAGGATTGGTAACCCTCCAAAATGTGACTAAAGTCACATTTTGACTAAGCACAAATGTTGAAATTCGTGTATCCATTCACCTAAACAATTATCAACATGAAAAAGAACATGGGAAATGCCGATCGCCTGGTACGCATCCTTGCAGCCCTCCTGATCGCGGTACTTTATTTCACCCACGTCGTCTCCGGAACACTGGCTATCATCCTTGCCGTAGTTGCCATCGTTTTTATACTGACCAGTTTTATCAGTTTCTGTCCGCTCTATTACCCATTTGGAATCAATACCTGTAAGAAAAAATAAATACCTATCCCTATGAGTTGGTTAAGCAATATTTTCAGCAGCGGTCCAAAAGTAGATCTGACAGAGTTAGTAAAAAATGGCGCGCAGATCATTGACGTGCGCACCCGGCAGGAATTTGCCGGAGGCCATATTCGGAATTCGGTCAATATTCCGCTGAATGAATTGTCATCGCAGCTGAAAAAGATTAAAAAGGAAAAACCCGTGATCACCTGTTGCGCTTCCGGCATGAGAAGCGGTTCGGCCAGGAGTATACTTCAATCACATGGATATGAAGTGTACAATGGCGGAGGCTGGAATAGCCTGGAAAAGAACCTCGGTGGCTGATCCGTACCCTGGGAAACTTTTTATCAGTAATCAAATTCGCGGCGTGCCAGGTTCCATCTCAGGCCCACAGTAACCACGGATACATTTTTACTGGTGATAGGCGCCGTAGTTGTTTCCTGTTTGCGGAACAAACCGGAAATGTCCACATTCATATTTTCACGAACCTCGTAAGAGACCAAAAAAGATGCATAGAACACCTTCGTGTTCCATCCGCTTCCTATAGAATATCCATAATCACCCACCCGGTAAGGAGCGGTATTTGGAAGGAATATATTACTTCCGAAACTGCGGCTGCTGCTATCCCTTCCCTGCTGGTAATAGATCAGTTTACCCTGTAAGATCAATTTAGGAACAGGCTGGTAACGGGCAATGCCTATGAATTCTTTAAACCCGGCCATCAGCGGATGGGCCAGTGGCTGGTTATAATGTGTGTAGTTGGCTACCGAATCATAATGCGAATAGGCAAAGGGACGAACCCGGTTCATTTCGGCCTGCAGGTCCAGGTTGCTGATACCAAAAGCATCTATAATTTTTACACCCAGTTGCGTTCCCCATTTATTTGCCCACCATCCGCTGTTCTTTTTTACTTCGGAAAGCAGGAACTCATCCAGCATAAATTGCCCGTATACCTGAATGCGGTGAGGCAGATTGGCTTTCAGGTCCAGGCCAATGATGGAGTTGTCAAAGCTTCCGTTTTGCTGCTCAATGGAACGGTAGAAAATGATCGGGTTCAGGTAACCGAAATCAAAATGGTCCTTACGGCCAAAGATCACTCCTTCAAACAACCCAATGTTCAGCCATTTGGTTACGCCAATATCCAGATGGTGCATGGCGGCATATTTTTTTGGAATAAGCTGTGTAGCCGCGGGCGGGGTGGCCGTTTGCAATTCCATGAACAGGTTCTGGTAGTTGAACTTCCAGATCCTGGTATTGAGTTTAAGGAAAAGATTGTTGGCAGAAAAATCGCTGAGCAATAGACTGCGATGCCCGTTGCCAATGAAATTCTTATCATATCCAAATACCACATCTATATATTTGGCCACATTGAAAGTGATATAACCCCGCGCGTCAAAATAGTCGTAACCCGTGCCTTTGAAATTTTTGTATAACCCATTTCCGGGTACAGCACGGCGGTCCGAGACCCACTGCCTTACATAAGAAGGATCACGCTCCTGGTTATCGGTAATATAGGAATAGAACCCTATCTTATTACTGATCTTTCCTCTAATGCTAACGCCCCGGGTATTCAGGAATAATTTTTCATCACTGTTGCTTTCTTTTGACAGGGTATATTGAAATACCGGGTTCACGATCAGGTCAAAATCTTTTATATGAACCTCATAAAGGTTGGCCGGCGTTTTATAAAAACTTTTGGCTATCGGCTTTTTGCTCAGGTATTGGGAGCGACCTGTCTCGGGCACCCATTCCAGGTTATTGAGATAAAAATGCTGCAGGTTGTAACGATCCACCTTGCTTAGTTTGCCGCCGCCGGAACGGTAATGGTCCATGGCACCCACCAGCATTTTCCGACTAAAAGGCCTGTCTTTTGAGAAATTAAAGGAAGAATCCGTTCTGGCCTTTATTTCCAGTCGCTCAAAAAGTATATTGCCTCTGTCGCCGATAGGAAGAAAAGTTGTTTGGCTGAATGCGGAAAAGGGTATGAGGATAAAGGCAAGTCTTAACAAGCTTTGTTTAAATTGCATGGGTATTGGCTTTTGCTTAAATTTTCATTATACAAGATATGCAAAAATACCTGATCAGGAATATCCGCATGGTGAACGAAGGGTTGATCCAAACAGTTGATCTGCTGATCGCGAATGGCCGCATTGAAAAGATCGCAGGACAGATCGAGGTCAATTCTGCCTGTACCGAAATAAACGGGGAGGGAAAATTTCTTTTCCCCGGATGTATTGACGACCAGGTGCATTTCCGTGAACCCGGGCTTACCCATAAGGCTACCATACAAACAGAGGCCAGGGCCGCCATTGCAGGAGGCGTTACCAGTTTTATGGAAATGCCCAATACACTTCCTAATGCGCTGACGCATGAATTGCTGGAAGAAAAATATGCAATCGCCGCAACCGATTCGCTTGCCAATTATTCATTTTACATGGGTACAAGCAATGACAATGCAGAGCAGGTATTGAGAACCAATGACCGTAAAAAACATATTTGCGGAATTAAGATCTTCATGGGCAGCAGTACCGGGAATATGCTGGTGGATAATCCCAATACCCTTGACCGCGTTTTCAGCGAGGCCGAATTGCTGATCGCCACACATTGCGAGGATGAACATATCATAAGGGAGAACCTGTTACGGATAAAAGCAACCGGAAAAACCCTGAGCCCTTCAGACCATCCCCTGATAAGAGATGAGGCGGCCTGTTACTCATCGTCGCTCTACGCCATACAGATCGCCAAAAAATATGGAACAAGGCTGCATATACTTCATATTTCCACTGAACAGGAACTGGCATTATTCAGTAACATGATCCCGCGAAAAGAAAAACGTATCACAGCGGAGGTTTGTGTTCATCATTTACATTTCACCAGTGATGATTATGCCTCCCTGGGCAATCGCATCAAATGCAACCCTGCCATAAAAGCGCCTCATCACCGGGATGCTCTTTGGAAAGCCCTGCTGGATGACCGCCTTGACCTGATCGCCACCGACCATGCCCCTCATACGCTGGAAGAAAAAGATCAGCCATATGAAAAAGCCCATGCCGGACTTCCCCTGATACAGCATTCCCTTCCTTTAATGCTATATTATCACCAGCAGGGAAAGATCAGCCTGGAAAAGATCGCAGATAAAATGAGTCATGCTGTAGCTGATTGTTTCCAGATCCTTGACAGGGGTTATATCCGCGAAGGATATCATGCCGACCTGGTGATCGTAGATCCTGCTCAGCCCTTTACGGTGGAAAAACAGAATATTTTATACAAATGCGGTTGGAGTCCTTTAGAGAATTTCCGGTTTCCCGCATCTATTACTCATACATTCGTAAATGGCCACCTGGTCTATCAAAACGGTGAGTGGGATGGATCAGTAAAAGGCCGACGGATGGAATTTAACCGGTAAGTATGCAGATCGACAAGATATCTTTCAACGATATTTCCATCTTCCATCCGGAAGAGGAATTCTCCATTTTTCATAAACTGAATTTTACCCGCACGGTGGGCGGTCGTGAATGGCTGCGAAAATTCTTCAGTGAGCCTCACAATGATCTTCAGAAGATCCGCGGCACCCAACAGGTGATCCGAACTTTTATGGAACATGTGAAGGACTGGCCCCCGGATATCAGTAACGGCACCATCCTGGTAATGGAGAAATTCCTGGATTATGCGCTGGATCCTATCAGCGAAGCGCCGGCATCATTCAATAACCTGGCCTACCCTTGGCTTCATGGAGAAGATTATTCCATGATCAAATATTCGATCCCCCATTTTGCCGATTTTTTCAGGGGAACGAAAAAAATAGCTGAATTGCTGGAAGGGCTTAGCCTTCCAATCAGTATCCGAATTTATATTGAGAGGCTGGAAGGATTGCTAAAGGAAGAGCCGCTAAAAAAACTGGCCGATGCTGAAAAAGGAAAAATAGCTGGCAGAGGCCAGGTGCTTTATTACGGATATCATATTCGCGGAAGATACAGATCAAATATCCTGGAGCTGATCGAGATCTATAGCCGGTTAGATGCCTGGTACTCCATGGCCATGGCGGTGAAGACCTATGAACTTAGTTTTCCAACGTTCATTGAGCAGGAAAAACCTTTGGTAGATGCAGAAGGGCTATATCACCTGCTGCTTCAAAAGCCAATAGCATATGACCTGAACATGGACCCACACAATAATTTTTTGTTCCTGACAGGGGCCAATATGGCGGGAAAAAGCACCCTGATAAAAGCGGTAGGCTCGGCGGTTTTCCTGGCGCATATTGGGATGGGAGTGCCAGCCAGTAAAATGACCCTGACCCTGTTTGATGGTTTGCTCAGCAATATCAATGTGTCGGACAATATAGCCAAAGGCGAGAGTTATTTTTATAATGAGGTGCAACGGGTAAAAAATACCGTTCAAAAGATCAATGACGGGAAAAAATGGCTGGTGCTGATAGATGAGTTATTTAAAGGCACCAATGTGCAGGACGCGATGAAATGTTCTTTAACAGTTATTCGCGGGCTGATCAAGATCCCAAATTCATTATTTATATTATCCACCCATCTTTATGAGATCGGTGAAGAGCTGAAAGCTTATCCTAATATCAGTTTCCGCTATTTTGAGACCATGGTAGATGATGACCAGTTGAAATTCTCTTACCAGTTGAAAGAAGGCATAAGCAACGACCGTATCGGATATGTCATTCTAAGAAGGGAGAAAGTGGTGGATATGCTTGAGAAATTGTAAACCCGATTGATTAAATTGCTGTTATGAAACGCCTCCTCCTCCTCCCCCTCCTGCTATTTATTACTGTTTCAGCTATTTCCCAGAAAATAGATGTCATCCATTACGATTACCAGGTCGAAATAAATGACCAGAATGATAGCCTGTTCGGGAAAGCTACAATTACCCTTATAACATTACAGGCCTTTAACCAGGTCATACTTGATCTTCAATCAGTAAATGCAAAAGGAAAAGGCATGACTGTAACAGGTGTAACTGCAAGGGATAAAGTGACCTATCATCACAATAATAATTTTCTTTTCATCGATGGTGCTTACAAAGCGAATGAAACCCTGACCTTCCTGATCCAATACAAAGGCATACCGGCAGATGGAATGGTGATCAGCAAGAACAAATTCGGACACAGAAGTTTTTTTGCAGATAACTGGCCCAACCGTGCACATCATTGGATCCCCTGCAATGACCAGCCTGGCGATAAGGCAACTGTTCGATTTTCCGTTACGGCACCTGCGCATTACCAGGTCATCTCTAACGGCCTTCAAACTGAAGAGACCAGTCTTGCCAATGATAAAAAACTAACTGTTTATGAGGAAACACAGCCCATTCCTACCAAGGTAATGGTGATCGGTGCCGCTGATTTTGCCGTGAACCTGGCAGGCATGTATAATGACTGCATTCCCGTTACCAGTTGGGTTTTCCCGGAAAATCGCAAGGAAGGCTTTTATGATTATGGGGAAGCAACAGGGATTTTAAGCTGGCTTAGTAATTATATTGGACCCTATCCTTATAAGAAACTGGCCAATGTACAGTCAAAGACCATCTTTGGCGGGATGGAAAATGCCAGTGCCATTTTTTATTTCGAAAATTCTGTTACCGGCAAAAAAGAACAGGAGACCTTATTGGCGCATGAGATCGCGCATCAATGGTTTGGGAACACGGCAACCGAAAAAACCTTTGCGCATCTCTGGCTTAGCGAAGGGTTCGCCACCTACATGACTCATTTGTTTGTTGAATCTAAATACGGAAAAGACAGCCTTAACAAAAGAATGCAGGGAGAAAGAAACCAGGTCATAAACTTTGTGAATACCAGTCACCGTCCGGTAATAGATAATACCACCGACCTGATGAGCCTGCTGAATGAAAACAGTTACCAGAAAGGCGGATGGGTGCTGCATATGCTCCGAAGGGAACTGGGCGATTCTGTCTTTAAAAGATCGATACGTACTTATTATGCTTCCTATGCCTGGAAGAATGCGGAGACCAGGGATCTGCAAAAGATCTTTGAAACAGTATCGGGAAAAAATCTCCAGCAGTTCTTTGACCAGTGGCTTACCCGTGATTATAACCCTAAATTCAAATTAAGCTGGCAATACCTGGTGAAGGAACAGGCATTGAATATTACAGTAGAGCAGCTTACTGCGGAGCCATTTAGTTTCCCGGTAGAAATTAATACTGGCAGCAAAACGGAAAAGATCATGGTTAATAAGAAACTGGAATCTTTCAGGATCTCTTCAAAAAACAAGATTGAAAGGGTCATAGTGGACCCCAACACCTCACTGCTGGCCGAATTCACTTCAGAGCAACAGAAATAAGTTTTCGCCTTTTTTTTTAGGAAAAATTATTTGACAATAAGAATTTAAAAAAAGGTAGCAGAAATACATCCGCTACCTTTGCCCTTATTCAAGGGTACTTTCAACCACCACTAGTCTTTCTTTTTCTTTTGATCACCAGCCAGCATCCAGCCAAGTTTAATGCCAATATAATGGCTCTTCATTTTTTCGTTTCCTTCCGGTTTTGGGACCAGGTTGCTTAATCCCAGGTTATAATTCACGCTGAACATGAATCCGCCTTTGAGGCAATAACCAGCAAGCAGGTTGGCACCCAGGTCTAATCCCTTCAGGTCATCATCAATTGTATTCCCGAATTTTATTTTGGAGGATTCCTCCGGAGTTCCGTCAGAATAAGTGGTCCTGGAATTACCGGATATACCAAAGCCAAGTGAAGGACCGGCACCTACAAAGAAATTACCCCCTTTTCCATTACTGTTGTAAAGGAAATTGACCGGAACCTCGATCAGGTTGATCGTGGATTTTGATTTCTCTGTTACACCGCCACCCAGATCATTAGTATTGTTCAGCCCTTTCTGGATAAAATTCAGTGCAGGTTGTAAACTTAAATGGTCCGATAAAGGAGCATCTACCAATACGCCAAAGGTGATCCCAGCCTTTGTATCCCCTTTTATACTCAGGTTATCGGCTGTGATCTTATAATTGGACATGGATACCCCAGCTGTAAATCCCACCCGGGTATTCTGGGCAATTGAAACTAAATGGGCGGCAAAAACCGCTGCGAGGAGAATGATCGTCTTTTTCATGTTTACTAGTTTAAGTGGTTGGCCGGATACGCTCCGGCTTTGCGCCGTACTCTTTTGGGATTTTCCGGTATCTCCCTTTCTGAGCACCAAACTAAACCGGTAATGAGCCCGGGTAAAACTGAATCTTGCGGGCAGAAAAAAACCAGTCGCATTTTTTGCAACTGGCTTACGATTTAATAATTGGATATGCATTATTCGCGTAAATCCATTGATCTGCAAGGATAAAAAAGGAGTTTCCTGAAAACAAGATCCGGGAAAATCAGCGAATAAGATTCAAAGTACCTTTCCGATCAGGACTTCCATCGGTAAAATGAAGGAAGTAAACATAGGTGCCAGCACCCTGAGGTATACCTCCCATTGTACCATCCCATTTTACTTCCCCGCCTTTTACCTGGTAAACCAATTGGCCATACCGGTTAAAGACACTCACCATTGTTCCCAATAGGGGGTCCAGGTAAGGGATGCGCCAGTAATCATTCCTGCCATCATTATTTGGTGTAAAACCGGTGGGTATAAAAATATCATCCACTACCTGCACCAAAACCCAATCTTTGTTGGCACAGCCAGCTGAAGACACCGCCTGCAATTGATAATAGGTGTTCTGCATGGGGATGATCGAAGGTCTGGCAATGGCTGTATTATCCAGGTAATCCGGGGGTGACCAGGTCAGGGTTAAATCATCACCCGATGCATATCCATCAAGGATGGACTTTTTCCCTTTTATTAATAACCTATCTGTTCCCGCGTTTACCAGCGGAAGTTCATGTACGCGAACCTTCAGCATATTAGATGCCACGCGGCAACTCGAAATCCCATTATTTCCGCTTTCTGCCACCGACATCCTGTACCAGAAATTTCCGGCGCCGGTTGAATTACGTAAATAAACCGGGCTGTTGGCCCCGGGAATATCTATCCAGGAGCTGCCTGTATCCTTACTTAGCTGCCATTGATAAACCGGGTTAATAAAACCTGCAGAGAGGTCAGCAGATAAAGAATAAGGTTGCTGCTGATCCACACATACCTCAATGGTGGATCCGATCAATCCATTGATATGGGCATTGATCACAGGTCCGCAGGGACGGAAACCAATATCATCTATGGCCAGGTCATTACCGATTCCTCCTGGAGCGTTATTGGTGATGCGTAATACCACATCACTCACGCCGGCAGTAGTGGTAAAATAAAAACCATATTGCTGCCATAATGGTTGCGCAGATACGGAAATAGAGCCTGTATTATACGTATATAGTACCATCCCAGTGGTGGTTTCGATCTTAAACGTAAGATCGGGCCTGATCCCAGAAACTGAAAGCAGCACGTTCATGATCCAGGCGGAGAATTCATAGGTGGTATTTGGGCAAAGTCCTTTAACCGTATATAAAAAGAAATCAGCAGGCGTATAGGAAGCATTTACCAGCATAAAATTGCCATTGCCGGTATGATCAGAATTGACCGAATGCCAGGCATTGCCGAAACAATTAGCTGTAGCGCTGGTAATCGTATAAAATCCATCATCCGGACAGGAAGAATTTATATAGGTATATCCCGGAGCTGAGTAGCCGGGTCCTGAATTGCCGGAAGACCCGAAATTGATAAATACCACCGGATCTCCCAGGCTGCCAGTACATAACTGAGCTTTTACTGCATAAGAGAGCATAAGTGCAGAAAGCAGCAGTAAAAAACACCTTCCAGTTAAAAATATCTTCCGGGATCCAGTCCGCATGGACGGCCAAGATACAGGCTTTATTGGCTATCATTTCTGATAATTATCAACTCGCAAAATGATCAGGAAAAAACATGTTTTTAAGGAGATAATACACAAGGGGGAAAACTACCTGCTATGTAGTTTACAGCGGCATCAAATGAATGAATAAGCATATGCTGGTAAAAACCTATGGCAGCGCGGTGCATGGCGTAGAAGCAATAAAGATCACCATTGAAGTGAACTGGTTATCCGATTCGGGTAAGGATGCTTCTATTGTAGGCCTTCCAGATAGCGCCGTAAAGGAAAGCCTTCAAAGAATAGAAAGCACATTTAAAACCATGGACTATGACCTCCCACGAACCAAGGTGGTAGTGAATATGGCCCCGGCAGACCTGAAGAAAAGTGGTACAGCTTTCGATCTGCCCATTGCCCTGGGAATACTGGGTGCCTCCCGTCAACTTCCAAATGCAGAACGATTAGGCAACTATGTGATCATGGGAGAACTCGCCCTCGATGGAAATATCCGTCCTATAAAAGGCGCCCTCCCCATAGCCATACAGGCACGCAAAGAAGGATTCAAAGGATTGATCGTTCCAAGGGTAAATGCGAAGGAAGCTGCCATTGTAAATAGTTTGCAGGTTTATGGTATTGATCATATCAGCGAAGTGATCAGTTTTTTTGAAAAAGAAGAAAAAGGATTGGAGGCCATCGTCATCAACACCAGGGAAGAATTCTTTTTATCACAGTGTGAATTTGAACTGGATTTTGCGGATGTGAAAGGACAGGAAAATATTAAACGCGCATTAGAAATTGCCGCGGCCGGCGGGCATAATGCCATTCTTATTGGTCCGCCTGGTGCGGGAAAAACAATGCTGGCTAAAAGACTACCTACCATCCTGCCTCCACTTTCACTGCAGGAAGCACTGGAGACCACGAAGATCCATTCGGTAGCAGGCAAACTGGCAGAGAATGCCACCCTGGTATCAAGAAGACCATTTCGTTCTCCCCACCATACAATTTCGGATGTAGCGCTGGTAGGTGGTGGCGGTATTCCCCAGCCAGGGGAGATCTCTCTGGCACATAATGGTGTTTTGTTCCTGGATGAATTACCGGAATTCAAAAGAACGGTACTGGAAGTGATGCGACAACCTATGGAAGAAAGAAAGGTAACCATCTCAAGGGCAAAAATGGCCGTGGATTTTCCGGCTTCATTTATGCTGATCGCTTCAATGAATCCCTGTCCCTGCGGATTTTACAATCACCCCGAAAGGGAATGCAGTTGCGGCTCGGGTATTGTTCAGAAATATTTGAATAAGATCTCTGGTCCCCTGTTAGATCGAATTGACCTTCACGTGGAAGTAACGCCTGTTCCTTTTCATGAATTAAGTGCTGATAAAAAAGAAGAAAACTCTTTTGATATCCGGCAGCGTGTGATACTGGCAAGGCAATTACAGGAACAACGATATAAAGAATACCCCGGCATTTATTGCAATGCGCAAATCAGCAGCAAACTACTGAAGATGGTCTGTATCATTTCCTCTCCAGGGGCCAACCTTTTAAAAGCTGCAATGCAAAAACTGAACCTGTCGGCAAGGGCTTACGACCGAATTATGAAGGTCTCGCGCACCATCGCCGATCTTTCGCAAAGCGGGAATATATTACCGGAACATGTGGCAGAAGCGATACAGTTCAGGAGTTTGGACAGGGAGGGATGGGGAGGTTAAGAAGGTCAACTATTAAAAGACCCCAATGCCCTTTTTGATTTTCCCGATAAATCATTTTTTTTCTTGACCTTTACTGAATCTAATTCAAGCCTACTGCTATGAGCCTTTACTAACCGGCCCTGATCATTTAGGTCAACCGGCATCTACAGCTACCCTCCTATATACATAACAAGATGTATATTTTTTGCATTCACTCTTACCAGCACATCAACCAACTTTATTTATTGACCGCTCCCGGAGAACGATAAACCGTTATCCAAAATTTTCAGGTTTGCCGGGTACCCTGATATTTTCAATTAAAAAGTTCAGCAATGAAAAAATTTCTGCTGCTTACCGCGTTACTGACAGGCTCTTTTTTTGCGTTGGCTCAATTGAAGGGCTTAAAAGAAAAAGTCCTGGGTGGAATAGATCCTGTATCAGCCGTATTTAAAAAACCACCTCCCATCACCACCAGTTTTGATGATGTGAACATGAGCGGGTACTTACCTGAAACATTTGGCAATGAAAGAACCTATACACCCCTGTGCAAGATGAAACCAGCAGAGGGAGGTGGTTTTCTGTTGGGTCCGGGTTATTATGAAATGACAAACATGAGTTATTGTCTAAAAGCCGGCACTCACGGCCCCAGCCAGGGAGACGGTTATATGTTTGCTTTCACAAAAGGTAAGATGGAAGATATTGTGAATGCCCTTCTTATCAATCATGCAACAAAACATCCTGAAATAGTGCAACATGATGTCCAGGTGATCCTATGGGCAATTATTGCCAGGGCTAAATTCGAAAATCTATCTAATAAGCTGAAATCAGTGGTCACCTTGTTGCTTACCCCCAAACAAATTGTTGAACTGAATGGTGGGTTTGTCGAGACATTTAGTGGTGCAGCACTGAGAAAGGGATTTGTAGATATTCCCCCCGCTGCCCAAAAAATAATGGAAGCAGAAAATAATATCCGTGGGCTGGTAGACAAGGGGGGTGATAATTACGCCGATTTTGAACGACTGGCTGTCATTGGTGGAATGGCCCCCAATGACAGACCGGATATTCACCGGGGAATGTGGAGTCTTCATCCTGATGGATATTATATACGCTATTTACCGTCCGGTTATTCCAAAACACATGTACAGATCTATGTTCCCGAGTCAATCAGCCAGGTAATTTATAATGCCGTTGGAACTATCGCCTGTCCTGCCAACACAGGAGCGCAGCGTTTGGCTCAGACAAATATTCCGATCGATGATAAGGGTCATACTCTACCCAACCCCTGTTTTCCCAAACCTTCGGAAGATCTTGGAGGTGGCAATAACAACCAGCCACCCGATTCATCGCAACGCCTCTATGGTTATGTGGATATGCATACCCATCCGATGAGTTATCTTGGTTTTGGTCGGAAGGCGATGCATGGATTACCAGATATTGGCAGCCTGGTACCTGCTGGTACCAGGAATTGCAATCCTGTTCCATATCGGGCCAAAACTCTTGATGATGCACTCGGAAATTGTAACGCCACCCATGGTGGGTGGGGGGTGGATAATACCTGCGGAGATTATATCCGCGCAGGTATCATCAACTATGCCATGGACGATAAATTTGTATACAAAACATCCAATATACATGGGGACCACGAGCATGCCGGTTATCCTGATTTTGCATTTTGGCCTAACCAAACGTCTATTCTTCACCAGCAAATGTGGTGGGAATGGATAAAGAGGGCCTATGATGGCGGACTGCGGGTAATGGTAACCCTGGCTGTGAACAATGAATTATTAGGAGAGGTATTAAGCGGTGATTTACCCTATGATGACAGGTCTGTGGCTGATGTGCAAATTGACGAAACCATTTCTTTTGTACAGCGCCACAGTGATTTTATGGAAATCGCATATTCCGCTGCCGACCTGCGCAGGATCATCGGTAATAATAAACTGGCCATTATACTGGGTATCGAAGTGGATAAGCTTGGCAATTTTGGAAAAACCGGTGTATTAACAAATGAAATGGCCGTTAGAGCGGAAATACAAAGGCTCTACAGAAAGGGGATCCGCTATGCATTTCCGATACATCTTATTGATAATAGTTTTGGCGGAACTGCTGTCAGTGATCCTTTATTCAATTTTGCCAACAGAAGAGCCAATGGTTATCATTTCAGGGTAACCACAAGCAGTGATCCGGTAATAACCTACAGGGCCGACCTACTAGATGGGCCTCAGGGTTTTGAAAACAGGCTGATAATGGGATTGAAAGCATTTCTCGAAAAACTGGCAGAATTACCTATGCCCTGCTTTAACGATCTTATAAAATGTTCTCCCCCTCCCGGAAAATTGAAATGCTGCAGCAGCTTTGAAAAAATTGTAAGTGTTTTCAATCCCTCCCCCGAATTTGATATCTATAAGCTGATACCCGGGGGCCATGTAAATGCCCTGGGACTTACCCAACTGGGCAGTGTCGCCATCAACGAAATGATGAAACAGGGCATGATGATAGATATTGACCACATGTCCGAGTTTTCAATGATTAAAGCCATCGACATCGCAAAAGGCGTTAATGGCGGATATCCTCTTCTGATGGGACACAACGGGATCAGGATAAGCACACCTGATAAACCAGGAAGTGAAAGAAATGCCCCCCCTTATATTGTTGAAATGATTAACAGTCTGGGTGGAATGTTTGGAGTCGGCACAGCAGATCTCACGGCTGAGGAATTCATCAATAATTACAAGTCGGTCAGGGCTTCTATGAAAAATGGTGCCATGGCGATAGGAACAGATGCTGATGGTTTTGAGCCCCTCCCAAAATATACCGGAGCTTCAGATGAATACACCAGCCAGCAGTTCTATGCCAATTTCTTTAATGAGTCTTCTATAAAAACCAAATGCGGCATTACAGGCAGCAGCAGAAAATGGGATTACATAACGGAAAAAGGCATGGCCCAATATGGTCTGATGCCTGAATTCCTTTACGATGTAAAAACCACCAGTGAAGGGGCCGAGGTGGTAGATAGTCTCATGCGATCTGCAGAATATTTTGCCCGGATGTGGCTTAAATGTGAAACGGTATCAAAGATTGTAAGCAGCGTGCCTGTCGCAGGAACCTATACCTATAACATTAACCCCGTAACAGGACTTTGCCCCAATCAATTAATTGCTGGTGACCGTGAATTTGGTGGTCATGGCCCAAGGGTTATTGGAGCTGTCAAACTAAAAATCAGCCCCGATGGAGCCAGACTGCAGGCCGTGATCGATTTTGACGCAAAAGAAACAGTAAGTAACTGGTCTGAGGTAAGAGGCAGCTGGACGGTTGATATCGGTGATCCTGCTCCTGCCGGAATGCGCTATACTTCCATCAATGGTCAGCTGTCTTCTTATTTCGATGAAGTGCTGACAGGCGGTGGTGGAAATGAACTATTTGACGGATGTGATGGAGCTGACCATTTGATCGTTCCTTCCAATGGGCCAGTATCCATGATCTTTGTGGTGGGTGATACCAGCGGAGATGACATCAGTACAGATAATGATTGCACCTGTGACACCAGGATCCGAAGAATAGAATTCAAACCCTTAACGGTAACCATTTCAAAAAGATAAAACTGGCCTATGGTTCTTTCTTATTGATCATGGTTCGATGCAGAAAAATTTCAGCTGACCCGAAGTAATTGGGATGGTTAAGGGATATTTCGGAGATTCGCTGTAAATAATTCTGATTTCATTAAATTCCCTGCATGGAAAAACGCCCGGATTATATTTCATGGGACGAATACTTTATGGGTGTTGCCCTGCTTTCTGCCAAAAGAAGTAAGGACCCCAGTACACAGGTCGGTGCCTGTATCGTCAGCGAAAAAAATAAGATCGTAGGAGCCGGCTACAATGGCCTGCCTGCCGGCTGCAGCGATGATGATTTCCCCTGGGCCAAACAGGGCGAATTCCTGGATACCAAATACCCATTTGTTTGTCATGCTGAATTGAATGCAATACTCAACAATATCGGCATGGAACTTAAAGGCTGCAAGATCTACACCGCTTTATTCCCATGCAATGAATGCACCAAGGCGATCATTCAGTCGGGCATTTCAGAAGTGATCTTTCTCTCGGATAAATATGAAGGAACCGATGTTTTTAAAGCCTCCAGGCTGATGCTGGATAAGGCGGGGGTACGTTATCGGAAAGTACAGGCCCGGATGGATGAACTGAGGCTTTCCTTTAATGAGGCGGATGTTTGACCAGTTTAGAGGTTCCTGCCATGCTCCAAATCTGTATTTTTGAAGCATGAAGCTTCTGATACATTATCTTAAACCTTATAAAGGCCTGGTCATTCTCGTGCTGGTCCTGGCCGCTGTAAATATTGGCTTTTCCCTCATCGACCCGATCATCTTTGGCCGGCTCATCGACCTGGGTTATAAATATTACGCCAACTCTGCACATTACCAACCATTCTGGTGGAATTTCGCCACCCCCCTTCTAACCCTGCTCGGGGCTTCTATCGGCGTTGCCATGATAAGCCGGATCGCCAAGGCCTTCCAGGATTATTCCCTGAATCTTGTGACACAAAAATTTGGCGCCACCGTATTCACGGAAGGTTTACAGCATGCCATGCGTTTACCCTACCAGCAATTTGAAGACCAGCGCAGCGGTGAAACACTGAGCATTCTCACTAAAGTAAGGACCGATACGGAACGTTTTGTTGCGGCATTTGTGAATATTCTTTTTCCTGTGATCATCGGTATATTATTCGTGGCCATTTTTGCCTGGCGCATCGACTGGTCATTACCCCTGATCTATTTCGGAGGTATCTTTTTACTGACCATTATTTCAAATCTTCTCAGTAAAAAGATCAAGACCGTTCAAAAGACCATTGTGGCCGAAACCACTGCTTTGGCTGGTGCTACCACCGAATCACTGAGAAATATTGAACTGGTAAAAAGCCTGGGACTTACCAAACAGGAAGTGACACGTTTGAATAAGAATACGTTCAAGATCCTGGGTCTTGAATTAAAGAAAGTGCGCCGTCTTCGCAGCATCAGTTTTGTTCAGGGAACTTTTGTGAACACGTTGCGCCAGATCATACTTTTCATGCTGATGTGGATGATCTATGGTAAGATCATGAAGCCCTGGGAACTGGCTACCATGCAGATCTTTTCTTTTTTTGTATTCGGCCCCCTGCAGGAGATCGGTAATATCATTTTATCCTACCGGGAAGCGCAGGCCTCCCTGGAGAATTTCAATAAATTAATGGCCAAGGAACCAGAAAGATCGCCTTTGAACCCGCAGCATCTTGGTGAGATACAAACCCTGGAATTTGACCATGTTGGTTTTAAACACCAGACTGCTTCGCAAAAAGCAGTGAATGATATCAGTTTCAAAGTAACTAAAGGGGAAACCGTGGCCTTTGTTGGCCCTTCCGGTTCAGGAAAAACCACGCTCATGAAATTACTGGTTGGTCTTTATCGTCCACAGGACGGAAAGATCCTCTATAATGGCATTGATGAGAACAGTATAGATTTTGAGGACCTTCGTAAGCAGATCGGTTTTGTAACACAGGATACCCAATTGTTCAGCGGCTCCATAAGGGAGAACCTGACATTTGTAAATCCTGAAGCGACGGAGGCAGAACTACAGGATGTGATACAAAAAGCTTCCTGCCAGAATTTACTGACAAGAGCCGAAAAAGGATTGGAAACCATGATCGGTGAAGGAGGATTGAAATTAAGCGGCGGTGAAAAACAACGTCTTTCCATTGCCCGCGCACTTCTTCGTCAACCAAAATTATTATTGTTCGATGAGGCCACCTCTGCGCTTGATTCGCTGACGGAAGAGGAGATCACAGATACGATCAGGGATATCTCCAAAGAAGGCAACCAGGTGACCATTCTTATTGCCCACCGGTTAAGTACCATAATGCATGCCGACCGGATCTATGTACTGGAACAGGGTGACGTGGTAGAGACAGGTGATCACCAGAAACTACTGGAGGAAAAAGGGCTCTATTATGCCATGTGGAGGCAGCAGATCGGAGAAAGGAAAAATAAATTAATCAGCACCTGATATGGGTTTATTCTCATTCCTGGGTTTTGGCCAGTCGGCCATTAAAAATGCGTTGAGGAAGGGCGCCGTCGTCATCGATGTGCGTACTGCGCATGAATTCGACCAGGGTCATGTTCGTGAGGCCATTCATATTCCGCTGGATCGTATTTCAGCGAATGTGGAGAGGATAAAACAAATGAACTGCCCGGTGATCTTTTGCTGTACTTCCGGCGCCAGGAGCGGTAAGGCCGTAAGAATTCTTAAAGCCGGGGGGATGAAGGAAGTATATAACGGAGGTTCCTGGGAAAAACTGATCCTGCTGCAGAAAGATCTATAAAACAATTTAAGGGTCGACTGTTATTTTCACTGACCTGCTGTTGATATTCCCGCCATGGTCTTCAAAGCTCACCACAATTCTTAATACAGTACTGGTACTGACTCCGGGAGTATAACTATAACTGTAATTATAGGCAAGCAGGTAATGCGCCTCATATAATTGCTGAACCAATAATTGGTTGGTGGCATCCACATATACCCGTATACTACCCCGGTACATGCCAATATCATCCGTGATCCTGCCGGTGATACTGATCGGTATCCCGCTGCGAAGCGATTGATTAGCCGTGGGTGTAGCGATGACGATCTCCGGAGGAATGGTATCAATAACATTATTGCCGGCCCCGCCTCCATTACCGATCAGGGTACCGTCATCTGTATTGCCGCCGGATTTGGAACAGGCCTGCAGCAGGCAGAGGAACAATCCTGTAAAAATAATTAGCCCTGAAAAATATTTTTTCATCTTAATTCTTTTGGTCATTTTCCGCTGCCGTTTCATTGCTTCTGAAACCGGTGAAGAGGTTTGCTTTTTCCAGTTCTTCAATATCACCCAATTCAAGTTCAAGCGCCCGGGTACTCACGGCTATTTCCAGCAGTGCAAATAAAAGCGATATCAGCAAACTCAACAAACTGGTAGCGAAAGCCAGTTCCGGCACATGCTTCCATTCTTTATTGATGGCGTACATGGCCACCACGCAACACAAAAAACTGAATACCGCCAGCGCCTGCATGTACCGGATATAAAGGATACGCTGTCTTAAGTTATGCAGTTGCTTCAGCAGGTTACGGTCCTTCTCTCCAAGGATATAATCA
The DNA here is from genome assembly GCA_016720565.1 of Chitinophagaceae bacterium. GTDB lineage: Bacteria > Bacteroidota > Bacteroidia > Chitinophagales > Chitinophagaceae > JJ008. Next base: position 90,969 of record JADKKJ010000001.1, on the reverse strand, counting down.
TCGTGTAATTTCCGGATAAGGTTGGCCAAGGCCAGGAAACGGTTGAAATAAGCCAGCAGCAAAAGGCTGATGGCAGGAAACAAAAGTGCCGGCGTGTTGATGGTCATGTCCATACCCAAATATAAACGCTAAAAAGGCAGGTTTATCTTCAGGGAGAAATTTCGGCCCATATTAAATACCCCCATCCTGCCGCTGGCCTGGTTCAGATCTGTGTATTTCAGGCGACTTAAGTGCTGCTGGTAAGCCACATCCGCCAGATTATTACCGGCCAATACCAGGGAAAATAATTTTTTCCCCGAGGAATAAATATCCCCTCCCATAGCGAAGTTCAGCAGGCTATAACCGGCTGTGGCGGTTTCCGTATTATAGGCAGTAAAAGGATGATGCTGGGAAAAATTATTATCCAGTTCAAGCATTAAAAACACATGCTGGAAAACCTTATTTTTCTTTAAGATATCCAGTTTTACCTGGTCGATAAGGCGAACAGCCGGAATCGAAGGCAGGTCTCTGACCCCATCCACTGCCTTGTTCAACTGGCCACGTACCCAGGAAAATGTATTTTCAAAATGCAGCCAGTCCAGGGGATGCGGATGAATATCCAGGTTGAACTCCGCCCCATATAAATTAGCATCGGCCTGATTAAAACGAAATGCATAATAGGTATTCGTTCCATCAATGACCAACGAATCGCCCCCGCCTGATGCCCTTAATTTCCGATAAAAAATAAAATGGCTGATGCGATTCAGGAAAAGGTTCCCGGTAAAGGATACGTGTTCCGTTCCGATCTCTATACCAGCGTCTGCCTGCCAGCTGATCTCCGAACGAAGGTCAGTTTCCCCATATTCAAAGCGGTTGGTGCCTTCATGCGCTCCATTACTGCTAAGCTCTGGAATGCTGGGTGCCCTGAATCCTCTTGATAAATTGAATTTAAGGTTTACCGCCTTATTAGCCTGCCAGGTAAATCCGGCGCTGGAAGAGATATTGGAAAACTGTCGTTTGAATGCCTGGAATTTAAGGTTGCCCGATTCGATCAGTTCCTCTCCTTTCAGGGAACGGTTATCAAACCGTATTCCCCCGCTAAGGGTAAATTCTTTTATTCTTTTTTGCGTATAGATAAAAGCCCCTGCATCAAAAAGTGAATAGGCTGGGATCAGGGTTTCAATTCCTTTATTCTTACTTTGCTGGGCCATGCCATTCAAACCAAGAGAGGTTCTCCATCCTTTTCTTTCCCTGATATGATATTGGAAATTGTAATTGAAAACATCCATGTCAAAGCCCAATCCTTTTTCTGCAGGATGCAATACATCTCCAAACTCGGAGCGAAGATCTTTCTGGTAACCTAAGGTAAAGGCCAATCGATCGCGACCAGCTTTAATGCTGTTATCTACCAGTATCTTAAAATGTTTTAAATGCTGGTAGGGGGTAAAAGGTTGAATACGATGGTTGTCTGCAATACTGACCAATTCCGTTGATTCCACCCCATTATCATTTACTGCTTTCACGAATTTTCCACTGAGCGGGTCCCTTTCTCCTTCTACCAAACCAAATTGCTGGTCAAACTGGCTGAACACCAGGTGGGAGAAACCCCAGCCCCTGTGCAAACCAATATAACCCCCGAAATTCTTTTCATTGAATTTTGAATTGAAAACGTAACCATCATATTTATTCCTGTAATCTCCCGCGCCTTTATAGGATCCGTAAACCCCCCATATAAATCCATTATTATTCCCGCCCAGATCAAGATGAAGATTACGCTGGCGGTTATTGGTGAAATAGGAAGCGAGAAAATTTCCACGCGTCACTCCTTCAGGCGCTGGCTGCACTGAAATGATATTTAATACCCCTGCCAGCGCATCGCTGCCATACATCAACGAGGCAGCTCCCTTCAGGATCTCAACACGTGCGGCGCTGAGTTCATCTACCTCCACCCCATGTTCATCACCCCATTGCTGTCCTTCATGGCGGATGCCATCATTCACCACCACTACACGGTTATAGCCTAATCCTCTGATGATCGGTTTTGAAACAGCAGGCCCTGTAGATAATTGCGATACGCCCGGCGTTTTGGATATATTGTCGATGAGATTTGTAGCGGTATTGCGGAACAGGTCTTCTTTCCGCAGGATATTGACGGGTATGGGGCTTCGTTTGATGGAAGTGGCCGATGAAACACCTGTCACTGTTACTCCTTCATTTTCCCTCACTGAAGGATCAAGGGCAATATCCAGTACCTGATTTTTTTCAAAATTCACATACTCCGAATGGGAAGCATATCCCAGGTAACTCACCTCCAGCAAATACTGACCGGAAGAAAGGCTTGAAATAAGGAATTCTCCTTTTTCATTGGTAATTGCGCCTTTTTTTAACTCCGAAAAATATACCGAAGCCCCGGCTAATGGCATATGGGTCTTTGAATCGGTGATATGGCCACTGAAATTAAATTTTGACTGGCTCTTCGCCAGGGTTCCTGCAAGCAGGAATATGATCAATAGGACAGATCTGTTCATGAGAATGAATTTGAGGTTGACTCCTTAAGGAAAATAGTTGCATGCAATTAAGCAATAGAAGGAGGACCCCGGTCGCCCCGGGCAGTGCAAAACAGATCGTGAAGAATGGAAATGGTTCGTACAGTCTGAACCAACGTGGGAATGGAAACAGGCAGTTTAGTTAATGGCTCTATTATCTCTGCATCCTTACCGGGCTGAAGGTCACAAAGCGCGCAGGATCCTGGTGGCGCAATATGGGCCTGCTGTTTATTTATGTGTGCGGCAGCCTGGTGACCATGCCATAATTTTTCTGCATAAATGAACAAGAACAAGCCCAGGAACCAGGCGGCAGCAATTGTTCTTTTATGAGATGAATTTGGAGGCATGCCGCAAAAATAATATAAAAATGCAACATGGATTCAATTTTAATATTGCCTGTGCCCCCTCGAAGGCCTGAAAATCCGAATGTTAGATCTGGAGTCAAAAGAAGAAATAAGTGAAAATGAAATTTTCACTTTCCCTTAGTATATTTCAAAAAAAACAGCCTTGCGATCAGCCTGTATTCTGCTTATAACCTTCATTCTTTCTTCAACTCTTAACGCACAGGTAAAACCATTAGCTGCTTCGGGGTCTTCAGGCACTAAGGACCTGGCACAAATACTGAATAGTGACGGAAGTTTAAGAATGGCCAATGGAAATTATAATGCACGCGGTTACCACATGAGATATGCCGATAATGGCCAACCTGTTTTTTCAAAGCAGGATCAGTCAACTGTTGCAGGAGATGAGAACTGGGACCCCAATTTTGCAGTTCCAGGAGTTAACGGCCCGGTATTTACTGTGCTGGTAGATGGCACCGATGTTTACGTTGGTGGAAATTTTACTTTGGCCGGAGGCATAGCGGTAGTAAACGTAGCAAAGTGGAATGGTTCCGTATGGAGCAGTCTTGGTACAGGTTTAGGTGGCTCAACAGATGTGGTGACCAGTATAAAAAAATTCGGCACTTCTGTCTATGCCGGTTCCACCTTTGGCGTTTCTAAATGGGATGGCAGTACCTGGACCAATATTGGTACAGCAAGTGTACCTGTAGGACCAAACCTGGGAGTATATGCAATAGAACTGGATGGACTAGGAAATCTTTATGCCGCAGGTTCCTTCCAGAAAATGAATGGTGTAACTACCAATTGCATTGCTAAATGGAATGGCAGTACCTGGTCCTCACTTGGCAATGGCCTTGATATTAATCCAGGCTCCAGCATTTTAACAGTAGCAGTCCAGGGTTTTAATGTTTATGCGGGAGGTGGGTTCAGTTCCATGAGTGGGGTGACTGTTTCTAATGTGGCCTGTTGGAATGGAAGCAGCTGGACCAACGTGGGTGGAGGTGTTACAGGCACCGGTGCAGTTGCTTGTCTTGCAGTTGTAGGCACAGATCTTTTCGTTGGTGGAAATGGACTGACATCGGCAGGTGCTGGAGTTCCGATCAGCAATGTCGCCAAATGGAATGGAAGCAGCTGGTCATCGCCGGGCAGCGGATTGAATAATTCTGTTTCAGCTTTTGCGGTACTTGGCACTGAATTATTTGCAGGAGGTGATATTACAGGCTCCGGAGCAACTACCATCAATAAGATCGCTCACTGGAATGGAAGCAGTTGGTCAAATGCAGGTAATGGCCTGGTATTTTCAACTGTGCAGGCGCTGGGTGTTTCAACCCAATGTTTTTTTGTTGGCGGTTATACGGCAAACGGTGCCCTTAATATGTATCACACGGCACGGTTCGATGGAAGCTCCTGGGTAGTTACCGGAAACGGCACCAATGATTATATCAATTGTATCACCATCAGCGGAAACAATATTTATGTAGGAGGAAAATTTACAGAGGCCGGTGGCTTGCAGGTAAACAGGATAGCCAGATGGAACGGCTCAAAATGGGATTCCCTGGGAAGTGGATTTGTGCAGGGCGAAGTAAAAGATATTGCCGTGATCGGTTCAAAGGTATATGCAGGAGGAAGTTTTCTGGTCTCTGCCGCATCTGGAATAAGTTATCTCGCCGTTTGGGATGGCAATACCTGGAGTGCCGTAGGGGGCGGAGTGAATTATTATGTATTCACGTTGACTCCCTCCGGAAATGACCTGTATGTGGGAGGTGAGTTCACCACCGCAGGCAGTCTAACCTGTAATTATATCGCCAAATGGAATGGAACGGCCTGGAGTAGCCTGGGTACGGGAATGAATGGCGTGGTTAAGGATATAAAGATCGCTGCAGACGGAACTTTATATGCCGGCGGGGTATTTACTATTGCCGGGTCTACCTTAGTAAACAGGATCGCCAAATGGAATGGAACGGCCTGGACTGCCATGGGCAGCGGTGTGAATGGAATAGTAAATGTGATCGAACTGAATTCAGCTAACGAAGTATATATAGGAGGCCAGTTTGATATTGCCATCAATGCCAATATTGTGAACCACCTGGCCAAATTCAATGGCACAGCCTGGGTAAGTGTTGGCGGAAGTGTTAATTCAACAGGAAATGTATTCAGCATACTTTCTGTAGGAACCGATCTGTACGTAGGCGGAGATTTCACTACAGCCGGTACAGTAGCCGCAAACAACATTGCAAAATGGAATGGCACAAGCTGGTCGGCCCTTGGATCTGGTTTGGGTAAAGACCCAACCTCCTATGCCATCCCGATGGGACTTGCCCTCAATTGCAGTAATTTATATGCTGTTGGCTATTTTGCAACAGCCGGTGATAAGCGATCCGATCGGTTTGCCCGCTATTCGTTGAATGGTCTTCCTTCCATTACCATCAGCACACCCAGTACAAATGTTTGCGCTGGCGCAAATGTCAGTTTTACTGCTACAGCAACCAATCCGGGATCAACAGCTGTATATCAATGGCAGGTTAATGGAGTAAACGCAGGTACCAATTCCCCCACCTATTCCAGCAGTTCCTTAACCAATAACAGTCTTGTTCGATGCCTGCTTTCCGGAAATGCGGGATGTATCAATCCTGCCAACGCTACCAGCAACAATCTGATCATCACCGTAAACCCTGCTGTCACTCCTGCTATTTCAATTAATGGAAACAGCTCGGTAAACCAGGGTGTACCCACACTGATCACGGCGACCATTAGCAATGGCGGAGCGGCTCCGGTATTTGTATGGGAGGATAGTACCTCTGCACATAACTGGCAGACCATTGCCGGCGCCACAGGCATCAGTTATAGCTACACTCCCGCAGCCTCTGGTGATAAGATCCGCTGCCGCCTTACCAGTAATGCCAATTGCGCATCACCAGTTACGGTGGTGAGTAATGCAGTTATGTTTACCGTTACCATAATTACAGCAATTGATCCTGTTGCCGGAAATAAATATGGCATCCATTACTTCCCTAACCCTGCGCAAAGAAACATTTATATCGATAGCCTTAAAACCTCCGATCAATGGAGTTCAGCAGAGATCATTTCATTGGATGGCCGGAAACTATCCCCGTTAAGATCCATCAGTGGAAGAACCGCATTCAATATGGATATAGCCTTTTTGCCTTCCGGAACTTATATGCTCGTGTTATACAGCAAAAAAGGTACAGCCGCTTATTTGAGATTTATCCGAAATTAAATATTGAAAGGAGCTTTCAGTTTTTTAGCAGAGTTCGTATATTCATTGAAACAAGCATTCACCATGTATAAGTCAAGCCTGAAGCTATTGATCCTGATCCCGGGACTGGTGAATATATTATCCTGCAACAAAAAAGATACACCTGCCCCTGCCGATCCCTGTAAGGGAATTAATTATGATATCATTTTCTTTAAGACTGAATCCATCGGCAATCTGAACAACGGAACCATTACGATCAATTACCCGGCCGGGGGAGACAGCCTCACCTATCAGTTGAATAGTGGCAGTTTCCAAACCTCTAATTATTTTTCAAACCTGGCACCCGGTAACTATGTGCTAACTGTGAAAAACCTGAAAGGTTGTTCCGATACCGCGCAGATCTCAATACTCAATTACGGACCCAAATTCGCGCAGGTCAAACAACTTATACTTGGCTATTGCGGGCCCTGCCACCTGAATGCCGGCCTGAATGGTAATATGAACTTTGATAAAGATGCCAGCATAGTAAATAGCTGGGACCGCATTAAAGCCAGGGCTGTAGATGGAAACCCCAGTTTTATGCCACAGGCACCAAATAGCCCGCTGACTAATCCAGATAAACAGAAAATAGTGGATTGGGTAAATGCAGGGCATCGCCTGCTGGATTGATCGAATTACCGAACCTTCATCATTGCTCTCACATACTGGTGCACGCCATTTTGCAAGCGCGCGTAATAAATTCCCGGAGGGAAGGTTTCTGTATCCATACTCACCGTATAAATTCCTGCAGCCGCATAACTGGTATCAACCGGAACACGCATTAAACGGCCCAGGGTATCGAATACCTGGATCAATGTATATCCACCTTCCGTACTGAATTTTAACGTGGTCTTGCTGGTAAATGGATTGGGGTAATTACTGATCATAGTATCCATTACCGGGGATGGCGGAGGTGTTACACCACTGCAGGCGCCGGCCTTTAACAATGGTAAACTTTGCAACGTGGTATTCACATTGGGTGGAAACAGCGAATCCACCACATTTTTTTCCAGGCAGAACCATTTTTCGAGAATGGTAGCATACACCGACCTGAAATCATATTGCATGGGAATATTATCATTCACCGTTGCCGAAGCGGGCAGCGTTGGATTTGCTCCCAACATACCAGCATCTACCTGTGAACCAAATAAAAATAAAGGAGCAGCCGCACCATGATCGGTACCAGTGCTGGAATTTGATTTTATCCTGCGCCCAAATTCAGAATAGGTCATGCCTATCACCCTGTCTTCCACCCCAAGGAATTTAAGGTCGTCCTGGAATGCTTTTATGGCATCAGAAACACGGCCAAGCAACGTGGCGTGGGAACCAGTAGAGGTATCGGTGTTTACCTGCACAGAATGCGTATCAAAACCACCAAAGCTTACCATGTACACACGGGTCTTTAATCCACCTTTTATCAATCGGGCGACTATCTTCAATTGATCCGCCAGTGAATTGCTGGTGGGATAAGCAGCCTGTTGGGTGACTGAATTCGCGGCAGCTTTTACTGTTGTTCCAAATCGTTGTGTTTGCTGGTTAACGGTGCGGATATATTTTAATTCTTTCCCTGCCGGGGTATCCGGTACTGGATCAGTGGTACCAGTAATAAGATTATAAAAACTGGTAGGATTGGTGATACTCATGGCCATGTTCACATTCGGTCCCTGCGTAGTTAGCGAGGTGGACGATCCTATCTGTATAGCCAAAGGATCTGGCATGGTAGCATTGGGATATCCGTTGGGGAAATTCGGGTATTCATTATTCAGGTAACGGCCTGCCCAGCCAGAATAAACTTCCTGGTCACTGTTGGAGGCGCTCATCCAGATATCCGTTGCGCGGAAATGTGAAAAATTTGGATTGGGATAACCAACGGCCTGTACCAGTTTTGCCTTCCCTTCATTGAATAACGATTGCAGCCCCGTCATTGCCGGATGGATCCCGGTTCCGCTAACCCCAGCAATAGATAATACACGGTTCTCCGGAATGGCGATATTGCTTCTTGCATTAAAATATTTACTGTAATCAGCTACCGGTATCACCATGTTCAAGCCATCGTTCCCACCTGATAGCTGTATGATCACCAATACATGATCTGTAAGGGCCGTTCCGCGCATCAATGCCTGTACCAGTGGAGATCCGGCACCAAATGCTTTTACTGAATACCCATCTACCAGCTCCGGCAACAGGGCCGCAGCAGGAAGGGTACTCAATAGAAAATCTTTTCTTTTCATTTTTCTTGCATTAATGCTATCAGGCCAGCTGGTATTCAGATAAATTGAACAGGTACTGGTATAATGATTTTAACCTCGTATTGATCACATTGAAATTTGCTGTGGTAGGACTGGATATCCAGGCCATCCAGGCATTGGTCCAGTAATAATCCCATTGCTGACCCGACAACAGGATCTGCGTTTTGATCTGGGCTTTCGACTGGGTCGAAAGATCATTCCTGAACAAAAGTTTCACCGATTCATCGATCAGGTCATTTGGGTTTCCGGGGTTTGAAAGTGATTGCGCAAAGGCCACACAATTGATCTGGGCCCTTATGCTGTTCACTGAATAACCGGAATTGATCATTGTATCTGTATACTGATTTCTCTTCGGTAGTGTATCCGCTGTGATCCATATCTCATGGAAGGAAGGTTCCTGGTAATAGGCCGGCATTCCCGAAACATTTGGCGGGTCATGCGGGTTCTGTCCCATATTCACCAGCCAGTTATTGAAAATATTCCAGAGACCATAATTAGTGGACCAGTCTGTGGAAGCAGGAAAACTTACATTCATTTCCCTCAGCGTGCCGACCACATGGTCTGCAGGATTTTTGATCATGCAACCACGGTTGATTCGATCGTAAAAATGTTCACTTTTGAACAGGGCGTTCAATACCGGTTTGATCTCATAATTATTGCTACGGAAAATATCTGCCAATGGAGCGATCACATTTGCCTCTGTTGCGCTGTCGATCTGGTAATAAACGAACCAGCGGTAAAATCTTCGCACAATATATTTTGCCACTTCATTCTGTGCGAAGATCATATTGATCAGGTCGGTGAGCTCAAGTGTACCCGCGGTGGCGCCGGTTCGGCCCGTGATCACCGTGTTATTGAAAAAAGAAGAAAATTGCTTGTTTACCGTGCTATGCCGGGAGGAAGTAAAAACTGGCAGGGCCGTAGTTCCATTGATCTGCCATCCTGTAAGCACTTTGGCCGCTTCTTTAACGTCTGCTTCAGTATAATGGGAATCGGGGCCTTTTCCTATAGTGAATAATTCCATCAGTTCCCTTCCATAATTCTCATCGGGGGCGGCTGCCTGGTTCAGGTAGCCATTCAGGTATCTCAGCATAGACACATCTGTGGAAATAGAAAATACCAGGTTCTTAAAATTACCTAATGCGAACTGGCGTATCAATTGCTGCTGTTTGAATATCCAGTTGGCATTTCCCACATCCACCGATTCATTGCCAAAATGGTCGATCCAGAGCAGGATCATTTTTTCACGGATACTTCGGTCCTGGTTGATCATATTGCCGATCAGCCATTTTTTATAAGAGGCCCTTCGCTGCGATTGTACCGTGCCGTCATTATTCAGATCATTGATCCAGGTAGTTCCCTGCAAAATATTTCCATCAGGAGTAGTGGCGGTAGTAGCCGTTGCATATTCTTTTATTGGGGGAGCGGGGTCTGCTGCAACCGGATTCAACAATTCATCGACTGCCAGGTTTAGCCCGCGGGTCTTAAAATAGTCAACGTCAGATTTCCTGGCGCCAAACATGGTCCTTTTTAATAAATGGATCACTTCTTCATCCGACCAGTTGCCGGCATAGGGATTTATACCGGACAGTGTACGATATACCGGGGAAGGGTCAGTATGGATCGGCCGCTTCTTTTTGATCCTTGCAGCCAGGAAATCCCTTCTATCCATAGTTAGTTTTTTTTGGCGCTAAGCGTATAAGATGGGAAAACAAGACAAAGGTTTAAGCTTTGCTACTGTTACATAGCATTAAAATACAATATTTCCCCAGAATATTGGTTTTTAGCTGATATTTTCAATGATACCCGCAATACCCTGTCCTCCGCCCACACAGGCGGTGATCATGCCATATTTTTTGTTGAGGCGCTTCATGTCATGAAGGTTCTGGACAGTGAGCTTACAGCCTGTACAACCCAGCGGATGACCAAGCGCAATGGCCCCGCCATTGATATTGACACGGGAAGGATCCAGGCCAGCTTCCCGGATCACGGCCAGTGATTGGGAAGCAAATGCTTCATTCAATTCTATCAGGTCGATATCGGAAAGGTTCATACCCGATTGCTTCAATAGTTTGGGAATTGCGGCTACCGGTCCCATACCCATGATGCGTGGATGCACCCCGGCCACAGCGGCATTAACCAACCGGCCAATAGGTTTTAATCCCAGCTCATTCACCATACGATCACTCATTACGATCACAAAGGCGGCACCATCGGATGTTTGAGATGAATTACCAGCCGTAACAGAACCACCTGCTGCAAATGCCGGTTTTAATTTGGAAAGCGCTTCAATGGAAGTATCTGCACGAGGACCTTCATCCGTATCCACGATATAAGTTCTTTTTTGTTTTTTCCCTTTTGCATCCAGGTAAACTTCTTCCACTTCCACTGGTAAAATACCCGGCTTAAAATATCCTTCAGCAATGGCTTTGATCGCTTTCTGATGTGATTGATAGGAGAATTCATCCTGGGCTTCCCGACCAATACCATATTCCTTTGCCACGGCTTCTGCGGTCAAACCCATACTGAGATAATAATCCGGCTCATCCTTGGCTATGGAATAAGCAGGCACTGTTTTCCATCCTGCCGTAGGCACCATGCTCATACTTTCAGTACCACCTGCTATGATACATTCTGCCATGCCCATTCTGATCTTTGCAGTAGCAATAGCAATGCTCTCCAACCCCGAAGCGCAATAACGGTTAACGGTCACACCGGGCACTTCAATACCCAGGGCACGTGCCGAAATGATCCGGCCAAACTGCAAACCCTGCTCCGCTTCCGGTACGGCATTACCTACGATCACATCATCTACCCTTTTAGGATCGAGGTTGGGCACCGTGGCCATCAATCCTTTTATAACTTCTACGGCAAGGTCATCGGGGCGAAAAAAACGGAATCCCCCTTTTTTAGCCTTTCCAACTGCAGTACGAAAACCGGCAACGATATATGCTTCTCCCATAAATTTAGTTGTTTATGCAACTTTATTATCCAAAAATAACCCCTATCCTTCTATCAACCAAAAACCTCCTTTAAAGTTCTGCTATCTTCGCGGCATGTATCCTTTTATTCGAGCCATTTTTTTTCTTTTTCCCCCGGAAGCGGTACATTATTTTTCAATGAACTGCCTCCGCCTGCTCTGCAGCATCCGGCCCCTCCGCCAATTAATAAAAAAAATATTCCTTCCCAGCCCTTCGCCAACCCGACTTTTGGGATTATCATTTCAACATGTGATCGGCCTTGCCGCTGGTTTTGATAAAAATGCCAGATACCTGAGGGAGTTGGATTGCCTGGGTTTTGGACATGTGGAAATTGGCACCGTAACACCGCTGGCCCAGGAAGGAAACCCCAAACCCAGGCTGTTCCGCCTTCCTGCCGACAAGGCGCTGATCAATAGAATGGGTTTTAATAATGATGGCGTAAAACAGGTAGCCGACCGATTGAGAAGCTGGCGAATGAGCGACAAAAACGCTACCCTGATCATTGGCGGTAATATTGGAAAGAATAAGATCACACCTAATGAAGAGGCCTGGAAAGATTATGAGATCTGCTTTCGCGCCCTTCATCCATACGTAGATTATTTTGTAGTGAATGTAAGTTCACCCAATACCCCGGGCCTGCGGGAATTGCAGGAAAAAGAATCCCTGAGAAAGATCCTAACGCATTTACAGGTGATCAACCAGACCCTGGTCATTCAAAGACCTATATTGCTGAAGATCGCTCCTGATCTGAATACGGAGCAATTAAGCGACGTCGTATCATTGGCGATCGAGATCAAACTGGACGGATTGGTGATCAGCAATACTACCGTTGGTCGTGAAGGGTTGCAAACTGACAAAGCCCTGATCGAGAAGATCGGTGCCGGCGGATTAAGCGGTAAACCCCTTCAACAGCGCAGCACGGAAGTACTGAAGTATATTGCTGCACAAACAAGAGGTAAGATCCCTCTGATAGCCAGTGGCGGTGTATTCACCGGCAAAGATGCCAGGGAAAAACTTGAAGCAGGTGCGGTACTGGTACAGGTCTGGACTGGATTTATTTATGAGGGGCCCTCGATCGTAAAAAAAATATGTAAATCATTGAATACATAATGGAACATTTATTTACTACCAACAGCATCATCAGTTTTCTTATCCTTGTCGTACTCGAGATCGTTCTTGGTATCGACAATGTGATCTTCGTCTCTATCATCCTCAACCGTCTTCAGGCAAAAAAAGAGCAGAAAATAGCCCGCAGGGCCTGGATGGTCACCGGCATCCTGATGAGAAGTTCTTTGTTATTGGGATTAAGCTGGCTGTTGTCACAAAAAGGCAAGGCCGTTTTTTCCATATCCGGAAAAGGGTTCGACCTGGCCAGCCTGGTAATGCTGGGAGGCGGACTATTCCTGATCTACAAATCTGTAATGGAGATCCATCACAAGCTGGAAGGAGAAGACCCCAATGAATCAATGAAGAATAAAAAGTCACTATCCCTGAGTAATGCCATTGGCCAGATCATGCTGATCGATGCGGTATTTTCTTTTGATAGTATCATTACAGCAGGAGGTACCGCCAAATATGTGGAGATCATGATCGCAGCCGTGGTGATCGCGATGGCCATCATGTTCCTTTTCAGTCCTGCCATTTCCGGTTTTATCCATAAACACCCCACCTTAAAAATGCTGGCGCTTTCTTTCCTGGTCATGATCGGTCTCAGCCTGATCATTGAAGGATGGGATGCTGAAGCGGCGCATGAGCTCCACCTGAAAAATTATATTTATTTCGGTATGGCCTTTTCGTTTGGTGTCGAAATGCTGAATATGGTGATGCGCAAAAAAACTAAGAAGAAAGCGCATGTAGTGGAGTTGAATGAGCCTACCCTTTAAGCAGGAATAAAGCCGCGGCTACCATACCGGCCGTCTCGGTTCTGAGGCGATTATCTCCCAATAATACCGGGGTGAAGTTCTTTTCCACCGCCAGTTGTATCTCTTTATGTGAAAAATCGCCTTCAGGACCAATGGCGATCAGTCCTTTTTCAACAGCCGGCAATTTGGATAGAGAGAACCGGTATTCAGGCATGCAATGCGCGATAAATTTATTTTCCACCTGCGATGACCAGCTTTCCATTTCTTCAAATCGGATCGGCTCCAATAGCTCAGGTAACCAGCATTGCTGAGATTGCAGCATGGCAGAAATAAGAATACCCTTCATCCTGTCCAAACGGAATTTTTGCTTTTCTGTACGTTCGCATAAGAGTGGAACGATCTTTCTGACTCCCAGTTCTGTGGCTTTTTCCAGGAACCATTCAAAGCGGGCATTGTTTTTCAGCAGGGAAATGGCCATGGTAAGGTCGCGGCCTTTTCTTTCCTGCAGTTCACTTTCCAATACACTGACCTGACAATGTTTTTTGTGATCATCGGCGATCTCCACCCTCAGCAATAATCCTTTCCCATCCGTTAAATTCATTTGTTCTCCGTTGCGCATTCGCAATACCTGGATCGCATGGCGGCTGTTATCTTCATCCAGCAGGACCTGGGGGCTGCCTGCGCTCGAGGGGTCAATATAAAAAAATGGTAACTGCATCAGTTAAAAACGGCCAGCAGGATCTTCTGGCTGGAAGCGACCGATGGCAAATGTAAGACCCTGCCATTATAATAAATTGTATTTACAATTTTAGAAGATACGGGCAGGCTGATATCCACGCCTCCAATAAACGGCGCCAACTTCAATTGTTTGATCATTTTGCCACTGCTCACAGAATCGCCATCCTCATAAATAAAACTGGAGATCACCGTTTTTGATGCAGGGCTTAGTTCTTCAGAACTGATCGGCATCCCATTCACGGTTACACTATCCCTTCCTGCTATGATGGCTTTTTGGGCGGAATAAACCACCAGCACAGATTGATCTTCCCTGGAAGGAATGGCGCCCAGCATCATGGAGATCATATTCCCCTGCGGAAATCCTCTCAGGTAAATATGGCGGTCCTCTTTTTTAAAGGGTTCAAAGAAATAGGATATCTTTCTTTCTTTTGCATCAACAGGAACCAATTCGATCTCGTAGTGCTGATTGGTCCTTACCAGGAATGGGCCCCAGTTCCCTTTTTCATCTATGTAATACGTGGCTGTTCCTTTTCTTGGTTCTCTATGACCATTTTTTTCACTTACTGCATAAATATTCACCATAGCTTTATCCATGGCTGTATTGTCACCCAGGTAAACGGCCCTTCCAGCAATATAAACTTCTTCCTGCACAGGCAGGTCGGGAAGCCTTGCCTCCCTTACATTATTAAGGAATGAATAAATGGCTTTGAAAGTTTCCAGGCAGGTGGCCACTTCATAATGGTCCTTATCCTTAAGGTCAATATTTTTTGCTCCTTCTATTTCTCCACCCCTTCCGCCCATTACCATATCAGCGCTGGAATAAATATTCAGGCAGCGAGCATTTGGATACCAGCTCAGGTCTTTGAACCATTTTCCACTGCCAAGATGCACATAGTGCGCCACCTTGATGCTATGAAGAGAATCTATCAGGTAACCACGGCCCAACCCACCACCGGCCGAATGCCCTACCAGGTCAACCTGGGATGATCCTGTCTTGATCAGTACCGAATCAATAAATGCATTTAAGGAGCTATCCGTTTTTTTGGCATTGCCTGAAACTGAATTCCAGTCAAACACAAACAAACGATCTGTACAGTAGCCCGCATCCGCGAAGCGCTGTATTTGTTTGGCATAACTATCCCCGGAAGCAAGAAACCCATGCATGAAAACAATGGGTCTTTTTGTTCCATCACATTGCGCATGGGCAATGGCAACAAGCAGTACCATAAAAAAAACCAGGGCTATTTTTTTCATGATGCCTTATAAAGAGTTTTGAAAATAAAAAATGATCTTATGATCAGAATGGAACATCCTCATCAGGCAGGTCATTCATTTTACTGCCGGTTTGAAGGAATACACGGGCTCCGCCATCTCCATCAATATCACTTACAGGTTTCCAGTTGCTGGGTAAGCCGCTTCCAAAGCTGCCATTGCCATCATCTTCCACAAATTTCTGAATATGTAAAAGTGCTTTTAGTTTGATAGTCTCCAGGGAACCGTTCCTGTGCTTGGCTATACGCACCAGGGTCTCTCCCCGGTTATTCTCTCCCATTTCATTGCTGGTGATATCATAATATTCGGGCCTGTAAAGGAACATGACCATATCCGCATCCTGTTCAATGGCACCCGATTCACGCAGGTCACTAAGCTGTGGCATTTTAGAACCATCTTTTGCGGCGCCACGGGTCTCTACCGCCCGGCTTAACTGAGAAAGCGCAATGATGGGCACGCTTAATTCTTTAGCCAGCGCCTTCAGGTTACGGGAAATGTTACTGATCTCCTGCTCGCGGTTGCTGTTCTTATTTTCACCGGTACCACTCATCAGCTGCAGGTAGTCGATGATGATCAGTCCGATATTATGTTTGTTCTTTAAGCGCCGGCACTTGGCCCTTAATTCAAAAATATTCAGTGCCGGTGTATCATCGATGTACAGGGGAGCCTGCGATAATCGCTGGATACCCCTTGCATATAATTGTTTCATCTCATGTTCTTCCAGTTTACCGCGGGCTATCTTTTCCAGCCATATTTCGCTTTCAGCGGAAAGTATTCGCTGCACCAGCTGTGAAGCGCTCATCTCTAAAGAGAAAAGAGCTACAGGAGTAGATTTACTGGCGCTCATTACCGCATTACGCGCCAGGTTCAGGGCGAAGGCTGTTTTACCAACCGCCGGCCTTGCCGCCAGTATGATAAGGTCTGTACTCTGCCATCCATAGGTTACACGATCAAGCGATGGGAAACCACTGGGCACACCGGTCACATCCTCATTTTTCTGACGCATGTCCTCTATCCGCTGAATGGTCTTTACCAAAACAGAATCGATGGTATCAAAATTCTTACGAAGGTGATTATTGGTGATCTCAAATAATTTGGATTCGGCATCATCCAGCAGGTCGAATACATCGGTAGAATCTTCATAAGCATCTCCAATGATCTCTCCGCTGATACGTATCAGTTCGCGCTGTATGAATTTCTGAAGTATGATCCTTGCATGCGCTTCAATATTTGCAGAAGAAACAACGGTATTGGTAAGCTTGGTCACATAATAAGCACCTCCTACCATTTCCAGTTCCTCTTTGAAACGGAGTTCTTCCGCCACCGTAAGTATATCGATGGGCTGGCTCTTATTGGAAAGGCTTTGCATGGATCGGAATATGCGCTGGTGCGCTTCCACGTAAAAGCATTCTGGTTTCAATATTTCCACTACGGTATCAAAGGCACCTTTATCCAGCATGACCGCACCAAGTACAGCCTCTTCCAGGTCTTTGGCCTGGGGAGGTACTTTTCCAAATACCATGGTACCCAGATCAAGCGATGATTTTCTTCTTTGTTTTTGAGACCGGTCCTTATTTAAATTGACATCCATTCTTCTGGGCGATAAAGGGTTAAACCATCAGTTTTTAACTAATGACCTTGGGCGTTTCTTCCGGCCTGTATTAAGAAATTGTGATTTCTGTGTTAGTGGAATGTTCCTTCAGTCAGCTAGCGAAATAAATGCCTATGGGCATGGCAAAAAAATTTTTCTTTTTTAACCAGTTTTTCACGCCTTTAGACGGGTTTATCCACAATGCTCCGGCCGGCCATATACAAATTACCATGTTTTAATTAGTAAAAACCCTTAAAACTGGCAAAAATACTGCCGTAAGAATAGGGTCCCACAATAAATGGTCTAGCTTGCAGTTAAATCCGTATGCAGACACCTGTCGCGGTAAATCCTTAAAACTTCTACTATGAAAACGATCCCAAATTCCCGTCCTCTTTTATCCCAAACACTTACTAACACAACCCTTTGGATAGGTCATTTATCCTCAGATCCAAATGATCATCTGGGTGGCCAAACCTTTACATCTCCCTCTGATGGGGTACTTAGTAATATCCAGATATTTTCCCAGGCGGTTCCCCAGCCGGGTAACCTCCAAATGACCCTGCACCAGTTCGATTGCGGTTCCCTGGAATGGGGCCCTGCCATCGCCCGTGCGGAAATGAACGTTGAAAAAAATGATGAGTCCAGCTGGCTTCAGTTCAGCCTTGACCCCATCACCCTTGAAAAGAACAGTTGTTATGGATTCCGCCTGGAGACCCAGGATGCCCTGATAGGCATCGGCGAGGCCGCTTCCCATGCCCATCGCCCTTTCCCATTTGGACAATCCTGGAATGGAGACGGCAGGGACCTGAGAGGAGCTTTCTATAACTTCTTCAGCCTTGCGTTTAAGGTAGAAGTAGCCTAATTTAGTTTCGTTAGCCGGCTCTTGCACCAGGAGCCGGCATAAAACGAAATATTTTCTATGCCACTAACTGATGCGGACTTCCTGCAGGATCCGGAAGTAATGCAGACCATTGCCGGACTTAAAACCTTTTACCAACAACCATCTAAAAAATTCCAGGTATCTGATGTAGTAGATGCGCAGGGAAACCAGTATGTTGACCTTGTGCAGGAAGGCGGCGGCGTGCTCGGTATCGCCCTTGTAGGATATACCTATGCTCTGGAGCAAATGGGTATTCGTTTTTTCAGCATGGCGGGAACCAGTGCGGGTTCTATCAATACCATGCTGCTGGCCTGCGCCGGAAATAAGGAAGAAGAAAAATCAACCCTAATCATTGAAAAGATCGCCCGGCTGAATATGTTCAGCTTTGTGGATGGTATGCCGGGCAATGCCAGGCTCTCCCGATGGATAAAAAGATTCATCAGCAGCATGCTGATGGGGAAAAAACCCTTCGCCCGGATCACCAGGAGCATTAGCTGGGTACTGGGTTCATTTATTTTTTTGGTGATCGCGGGTATTATTTTAAATTTTTTCAACCCTGTAATTGCCCGGTGGACCGGCCTGGCCGCCATTATTTTCCTGCTCATTTTTACAGGGATGCTGGTCTTCTCTATCCGGCTCTTTAAAGGTTTCGCGAAGAACGGCTATGGATTGAATGAAGGAAAGGCTTTTCACGACTGGATAAAAGAGACCATCTCTTCATTTACGGTGCATCATTCCGGCAGCAATGAAAATATTCATGACCTGGATAGTTTTTCCAGGCATTTTTTACGGATCCCTCCCGGGTTAACAGTTATTCCCGATGAGCGAAGAGATAATAACCAGGCGCCCAATATGCCCCTGATCACCCTGATCACCTGCGATATCATTTCAGAAAGGAAAATTGAATTCACCCGTATGTGGGACCTTTACTGGGATGATCCCAAAAGCGTGCATCCCGGCGATTTTGTAAGGGCCAGTATGTCTATCCCCATTTTCTTTGAGGCGTTCGCAGTGAGTGGCATCAGGCAGCGATCCAGTATTGAAAAATGGAAACAACATTTGAACTGGCAGAATACTAAAGGGCAGATACCTGATTCGGTACAATTCATCGACGGTGGTACCCTTTCTAACTTTCCTATAAATGTGTTTTATAATCCCAGGTACCCGGTGCCGCGTATGCCCACTTTTGGGATCAGGTTGCAGGATGGAGTATTGGATGGAGCCAACCACCAGAATGGAACCATCTCCTCTTATTTTATGTCGCTTTTCGCCACCATCCGTTTTAACTATGACCGAGATTTCATTACAAAGAACAGGGCTTACACACTGGCTGTAAAAAGCATCGACGTGCAGGACTTCAACTGGCTTAACTTCTTCCTGACAGACGAGGAAAAAATAAAACTATTCAGGGCAGGTGTAAAAGCCGCTGCTGATTTCCTGAAAAATTTTGATTGGGAAAATTATAAAAGCGAAAGGCTTAAAAATTACCAGATGCAGGAAGAGCGGTTTGAGAATCCGAATAATATGACCGCTGCCGTTTTTAAAGCCACCTGATCAGTTCAGCATTTCACGTGCATTCTCTATTGCTGCCGCTGTGGGTTTTTCACCACTGAGCATTTTAGCAATGGCGGTGATCCTTTCTTCATTGTCCAGTTCACGGATATTGGTCCGTATGCTGTCTTTTTTGATCTCCTTATATACAAAATAATGCGCGTCGGCCTTTCCCGCTATCTGGGGCTGGTGGGTAATACAGATCAGTTGGCGGCCCGCTGAGGAATTTTTCATGATGATGCCCACCTGCCTGGCAGCCTCTCCTGAAATACCTGTATCGATCTCATCAAAGATCATGGTAGGCAGTTCCATGGAATCGGCCACCAGCGATTTGATACAAAGCATTAATCGACTGAGTTCCCCACCGCTGGCCACTTTCCTCAATGGCTGAAATTGTTTAGACCGGTTCGCATCAAAAAGAAACTCCACTTCATCCATTCCAGCAGCATTGAGCGAATCCTGATTGCTTAGAAACGATACTTTCAATTGGGCATTAGGCATACCTACCTGGGCCAATAATTTATTCACGCTTGTTTCCAATCCTTTTAATTGACCTTTCCTTCCCGATGATAATCGGATGGCCAGTTCGCTGGCATGCTTAAAGCTTGCTGTCTCCTCTTTTTCCTTTAAGATCAGCGTATCGGCAATATCATTTACGTTCTGAAGTTTATGGGCAAGGTCCTGCTTTATATTCAATAATTCCGCCGTGGTCCTAACACCATGTTTCTTCATCAGTTTATATCCCAGGGATACCCTTTCATTTAATTGTTCGAGCCTGGCCGGGTCAAACTGCAGTTCATTGCCTAATTGTTCGATACCGGAGGCGATATCCTGCAATTCAACCTGTGTGGAACGAAGTCTTTCGACCAGTGAATTCAATTCAGGGTGCATGGAAGAATAGGCGTTCAATTGCTGCAGGATCATTTTTAATTGCTGCGCAAGGGGTGTTTCCCCTTCCTGCAATTCATAACTGGCTTTTTGAAGGGCCTTGCTGACCTCCTCCGAATTGTTCAGCAATTTCATTTCTGCATCGGCCTGTTCCAGTTCCTCCTCTTTAAAGCCGGCTTCCTGCAGTTCATCAAACTGGAACTGGAAATAATCCATTTCCTTTTCCAGCTGAAGCTTCTGTTCGCGCAGCGACCTTACGGCTGTTCTTACCTGCTCCCAGGTCTTAAAGGCTTTTTTGTATTCTTCCAGCAAAGGGAATTGCATTGCCAGTGCATCCATTACATCAAGCTGGAAATCCTTTCTGGCAAGGTCAAGTGTATCAAACTGCTGGTGCAGGTCAACCAGCAATGAACTAAGTTCCTGCAGCTGGTTCAGGTTTACAGGTGTATCATTTATAAAAGCGCGGCTTTTACCATTGATACCGATCTCGCGACGGATCAATATTTCTTCTGAGATATCCAGTTCATATGTTTCAAAGAATTGCTCTACCGATCTTTTGCCTTCATACAGGAACGATCCTTCCACCACGGATTTCCTGGATTTGTCTACGAGTACGGCTGTATCGGCCCTTTCACCCAGTATCAGGCCCAGCGCTCCAACAATAATAGATTTACCTGCGCCGGTCTCCCCTGTGATCACATTCATACCCGAAGCAAAAAAGATCTCCAGTTCATCGATGATGGCGTAATTCTGTATGGTCAGTTTTTTAAGCACATGGCAAATTAAAATAAAATGGCGGCCCCAA
Organism: Chitinophagaceae bacterium; assembly: GCA_016720565.1. Lineage (GTDB taxonomy): Bacteria > Bacteroidota > Bacteroidia > Chitinophagales > Chitinophagaceae > JJ008. The sequence goes on along the minus strand of JADKKJ010000001.1, from coordinate 70,030 downwards.
ATAAAAAAGCTGCCGGGAAAACCCGGCAGCTCCTGAAAATATTCGACTAATTTTTATTTCACTTCCACTTTACTGTTCAGTTCCTCATCAACCAGGATCCTGCCGCAGTTTTCGCAAATGATCACCTTCTTATGCTGACGGATCTCACTTTGCTTCTGAGGGGGGATAGCGTTGAAACAACCTCCGCAGGCATCTCTTTCTACAGGTACTACTGCCAACCCATTACGGTAAGAACGGCGGATCTTGTCATAGCTTGCAAGTAAGCGTTCATCTGCGTGACCGCGGGCATCAGCGGCCTGCTTAGCGTATTGTTTTTCCTCCTTTTCATTCGCGCTGATGATCTTGTCAAGCTCGCTTTTTTTGGTGGCCAGAACCGCTTCTTTGGTAGCGATGATCTTCCTGGCTTTTTCCAGTCCTACTGCTTTTTCTGCGATCTCTTCAGTTGCGTCCTTAATATGTTTTTCAGCAAGCTTTACTTCCAGCTGCTGCATCTCCATTTCTTTATTGATCGCTTCAAATTCGCGATTATTCTTTACGTTGGTGCTTTGCTTTTCGTATTTCTTTTCCAGCGCCTCCGCTTCCTTGATAGCAAGCTTACGTTGCTCAATGAATTCAGTAACGCCATTGATCTCCTCTTCAATACGATTCTTGCGGGCGGTCAGTCCGGTGATCTCGTCTTCGAGGTCGGCTACTTCCATTGGAAGCTCTCCTTTCAGAATCTTCAATTCATCCATCTTGCTTTCGATCTTCTGCAGGGTCAGCAAAGCGGTGAGTTTTTCTTCAACCGAAAATTCTTTTACCTGAGGCATAATATGCTTGATTTTTAATGAATAGGACCCGCTAAAAATAATGAACGGGATTGGTCCGAACTCCCGTTTTAAGGACGGCAAAGGTAGGGAATTTTTGTGCCAATTCCTCCCTAAGCAGGTCAATTGTGAACTGTTCGCTTTCATAATGCCCTATATCACAAAGAAGAAGCCGCCCATCGGCATCAAAAAATTCATGGTATTTCAGGTCGCCCGTAATATAAGCATCGGCACCAGCCGCTAATGCCTTGCTAATCAAAAAACTACCCGCACCCCCGCAAAGCGCCAGCCTGTTTACAGCCTTGTCTGGAATGGCCGTATGCCTAATCATGGGCAGTCCAAAGACCTGTTTCAGCTTTTCCAGGAAGGCTGGTCCGGAAAGCGGCTCGGGCAGATTCCCCACTATCCCGGAACCGATACCCGGATGAGGATTGGAAAGTTCCACCACATCAAAAGCCACCTCTTCATAAGGGTGGGCGGAACGAAGGGCCCGGATCAGTTTTTCCTGCAAATGGGAAGGGAAAACCGCTTCGATCCTGTATTCATTTTCCAAATGCCTTTTTCCCGCCTCTCCCACAAATGGATGAGCTAACTCATTTGCCCTGAAACTGCCTTCACCGGCTGTACTAAAACTGCATTCGCTATAATTTCCTATCAGTCCCGCACCTGCCTCAAAAATGGTCTGCCTGAGTTTTTCCGCATGATCGATGGGAACAAAAAAATAAAGCTTTTTAAGGGTGCCTTGTTTGGGCAATAATATTTCGCGGTTCACCAGGCCCAGCAGGTCTGCGATCTTTCCATTCACCCCATGCATTACATTGTCGAGGTTGGTATGTATGGCATAGATGGCAATATCATTTTTGATCGCAAGGATCAATGCCCTCTCCACATAATTTTTTCCATTGAATTTTTTCAGTCCGCTGAACACAATAGGATGGTGGGCCACGATCAAATTCACTTTTTTCTGAATAGCCTCTTCGATCACTTCCTCTGTGGCATCCAGTGAACAAATAATTCCGCTGCAGCTCATCTGGGGATCTCCTGTGATCAAACCGGCATTATCGTATGGCTCCTGTAAATAGGGTGGCGCAATAGATTCCAGGTGAGCAATAATTTCCACGATCTTCATTGCGGAAAGATAATGAAACTCGCAGCACGAATCGTAAATTTGGATATGCAGATAAAGCCTAAAAAAAATGATTTGCTTGTAAAAGAGATCAGGCGTTCGATGGGCAAGAATGCTGATGAACCACTCTCCGATTATCAACTGGCCAAAGGGGCATGGAGGATTAGAAAGACTTTTAATCGTGAACTGAGATCCATATTCCTGATGATCCTCGGCGTTTTTTCCGCAGGCTTCGGTTTGAAAGGTTTTTTAATACCCAATCATTTGATCGATGGAGGGGTGATGGGTATTTCATTACTGGTAAATAAGACCGGTACCATCCCGCTGGCTCTGCTGATCATTGTTTTCAATTTGCCATTTATTTTCCTGGGATATCACCAGATCAGCCGCATCTTTTCCCTGAAAAGCATGCTGGCTATTGCCCTGCTGGCCCTGGTAGTAGGACTCTTCCCCTATCCGCATGTAACCAATGACAAGATCCTGGTGGCTGTATTCGGCGGCTTTTTTATCGGGGGCGGTATCGGACTATGCATCCGGGGTGGAGGTGTGATCGATGGCACCGAGGTTTTGGCCATTTACCTGAGCCGTCGAAGCAGCCTTACTGTAGGCGACCTGATCCTGATCTTTAATGTGTGCATTTTCAGCGCCGCCATTTATATCCTGAATGTTGAATCGGCGCTTTATTCCATTCTTACCTACCTGGCAGCATCCAAAACCGTTGATTTCATATTGGAAGGCATTGAGGAATTTACGGGAGTGACCGTTATATCCCCGCATACACATGAGATCACCGAGTTCATTACCAGCAAAATGGGAAGAGGCGTGACCATCTACCAGGGAAAACGCGGTTATGGCAAACGTGGAGAAACAGCCGCAAATGCGGATATCATTTTTACAGTGATCACCCGCCTGGAAGTTAACCGGCTTACCACTGAGATCGAACGGATAGACCCCCACGCCTTTATCGTAATGCAAAGCATCCGTGATACCAAGGGGGGAATGGTTAAAAAGAAACCCGCAGAACATATTTGACCGAAGGACTTGCTTACATCCAATTCTTTCGTACCTTAATTCCCCTCCCCACCCTTTGGAAAGGCCGATCACCTTCTAAGTTTAAAATAAGGTTATGCTCAAACGAACAATGGGTCTTTCACTTTTGGGGCTATTGGTTATATCCGGACTTGCTGGAAGACTGACCAATAATTCACTGACCAAGCCGGAAAGAAAAAAAGCGCTGACCATGATGAAGGAAACACGCGCAGACCTGGTAGAGCAGGTAAGTGGGCTGCGGCTTTCCCAATATAAATTCAGGCCTGCCGGAAAGAAAAAGAATATCCAGGATCATATCATGCATATAGCGGGTACGGAACAAAGATTATGGGACCTGCTGGAACAGGCCATGAAAAAACCTTCCAGCCAGGCCAGCAGGTCACAGGTGGAAATAAACGATGAAGATCTGATCAAATTAGCGGAGGATCGTTCAGCAGATGGAATAGCTTATGATCCTTTTCTTGACATACGAAAAAAATACAGTGGCTGGAATGCGGCGCTGGAAGACTTTAAAAAAAGCCGGAATCAGCATATACGCTACCTGCGTACCAGCACTGAGGACCTGCGAAACCATATAGTAAAACTTTCTTTCGGCAGCATTGACTGCTACCAGCTCTGCCTGCTGATCGCAGCACACAGCAACCGCCATACGGAAGATATCAGGCAGATCATGAATGACACTTCATTTCCCAAATAGGCTGGTCATTTTGCCAGGACCTTTTCAATGGAAAACAATTTTCCATTAGTCGTCATCCCTTCTATCACCACACGAAATTTCTTAGTGCGGTCGCTGTTATAAAAAGAGAAGGGTAATACAGGGTCCACATAATTACAGAAAATATCAGGTCTCCAGTCAAGCGTGATCCTGCTATCCGGCTTGCCTTCATCTTTCACACGATAATCCGGTGCGTAAAACTCTTTAGTAATGGAATAGCCATCATAATAACCAAAGTTCATTGAACCGCGGGAGGAAGTATAGTCAGCTCCTTTTTTAGTATAGATCGCCAACGCCCCGCCCGGGGCATTGCCATTGCTGGCCACGAAATTGGGGAATACTTTTACAAGGGCCACCTGGCTGGCAGGAATGGCGGCAATAAAGCTGGCATCGGTTTCCACTTCATCCAAAAATAATACCATTGGGAAGGCACCCATACTGCTGATGCTCGCGCTTTGCCTGTACTGCAAACTATAATCAGCCCCATCACGATTCACCACCAGGCCATTTACCCTGGCCTGCAGGTAATCAAAAATATTTGGATAGATCTCCGCTTCATTGCTATTCACCAGGTCAATAGTCTTTTCGGTTGGTCCGCTAAAGGCTCCCTTGGTATATTTTTCTTCCAGTTCCTGCAGGGCCGATTTCTTTACTGCTTTGATGGTTACATTTTCCAGCATCAACCCACTTGCTTTTAAAATAGCATCCAGGTCATTGGCAAATGCGTTTAGGGGACCGGGGGCTGGATCATGGAACCAGTCTGCTGTGGCAGCAGGAATACTAAAGGGCCTTGAAAGCGAATCAGCACTCATTACAATATCCAGGTATTCGCTTTTCTTTCCCTTGACATCTGAAAAGATCAATCGGTTCCTTCCATAGAAAACCAGCGAATCGATCTGGAAATTCCCCCTGCTATCTGTTTTCGTGAGCTGGGTGATCCTGTTTTTTGAAGCGTCATAGATCATTACCATCAGGGCATGGTCTGCAAAGGGTCGCTTTGTATCCCTGATCAGCGCCTTACCTTTCAGTGTAATAAATCCATTCTGCTTTTTCTGGTTTTGATTAACGTTTTCATTGAGCAATTTGGTCCATTTAAACCGGCGCCAACCATTGGTCATCATTAGCAGGTCGAGCGCATTACTGGCCGAATCGGCCCCCGTACGAAAATACCAGGCAGGGTCGTTTATAAAACCCGGAAGGTCACCACTGATCAGCAATTGGGAGTAAATATTATTTTTTCGGAATTCCCCATTGTCAAAATCTGCATCTGTTACCGATACTGAAAAACTTCCCTGCACGGTATCTTTCATTTTTAGCAGGAAGTGATTTCTGGCCCTTGGATTTGTATCGAGTGTATCAAAGGTCAATTCTGCCCGGATCTCGTATTCCCTGTTATTCACAAAACAAAGTCTTTCCGCAAGCGGGTAGCCATCTTTATTAAAAACGGTGACCTGCATGATACCAGATTGAAGTGAACCGGTATTGATCACACCCTGCAATTCTTCTTTTCCCTGCGCCAGTTCCATTCGAAATACGGGCTGATGCTGCATCTGGCCAATAATGAAGGAGGCGCGAAGGGATGCGTCTCCTTTATTCTGGTCTATCTCAAAATAGTGCCCCTGCGGATGTGGTACCAGGCTGAATAAAATTCCTTTCTCGCTGGCAGCTGGCAATGCAAAATGATTTGTATCGATCAATGCCCGGTAAGTATGCCCATGCTTCGGGTTGATCTCAAAATATCCAAGACCATCATGATAGGCAGCAAAACTGCCGACCTCTGCACCCTGCTCATCGGTAATTTTTCCATTCGCTGAAACCGGAAGTCCATCCTGGTTACTGATGCGAAAGGCCACCGAATTATTTTTCCCTTCAATAAGGTTTCCTGCTTCCGGAAAAAACTCCATGCGTATGGCAGCATGCCCTGGCTGGGCGTTTTTCAATTCTTTACCATACACATAGATCTTCCTGCGAAAAATAAATTCCGGACCGGCGTCGATCATTTGGGAAGTAAACGCCGTTACCAGGTAATTACCTGCATGGAGTGAATCGGGCAACTCAAAATTTCCCCTGCTGGTTCCTGCCACCACAGGAAGTATCCTTCGCTGAATGATCTTTCCCTGTTCATTGAAGATCTCGGCATATAAAGTTGAACTGATGGTATCCGGCAGCTGGTCGGAAGATAAATAGGCTTTGAACCAGATGGTCTCACCCGCAAGATATTTTTCACGGTCGAAATGCAGGTGGATCTTTTCTATCCTGGCATTCGCCGACCATTTTGCAAGCACCTGTTCCGGGCGCTGGGCATTGATAAACAAGCAGGGAAAAAATAATAATATGAGTAAGGTTTTCATGGCGACTGTAAACTTACAGAAAGCTTGCATCTGAAAATAAATAATCGTACTTTAGTTGTATGTTTCGCAGAACAAAAACCCTGTTACCATTCCTATGTCTTGCCTTACTTGCCGGCAATTGCAAAAAAGCCGTTCAGGCTGTACAGGAAGACCTGGTCATAAAGGCCATGACCGATGGCCAATGGAAGATCACTTCCTTTACCCTCAATGGGAACAGTATCACAAACGATTTCACTAATTATCGATTTAAATATTATAGCAACAAGACCGTTGATGCTATCAACAATGGCAGTGTTGAGAAAACAGGCAATTGGGATGGAAATGCAACTACCATGACGACATCGGCCAGTTTCACCTCGGCGATCTATCCGCTAAACCTGATCAATGGAAGCTGGACGATCACCAGAAGTGGCTGGACCTATGTGGAAGCATACCAGACAGGGTCTGACTCGAAAAATATGAGGCTGGATAAACAATAGCCCGTTTTTCAGGTCAGACTCAGGATATGGAAATATATCCTAATATAGCTACCTTTGTAAATCGAATGATAAACACGACCCTCCGAAAGCATACGAGCATGCTATTGCCATGCCTGTTAGGGTTCTTTTTATCCTATGGGCAGGCGCCCGTTGCTAATTTTACTGCCACCCCCTTACGGGGCTGTGTTCCGGTGGTTGTCAGTTTTACTGACAATTCAACTGGTAATCCAACCAGTTGGAGTTGGGACTTTGGCAATGGCAATACCTCCACTCTTCGCAATCCTATAACTACCTACCTCCTTCCAGGTGCTTACACCATTACGCTCACAGTAAACAATCCTTCGGGATCTAATACACTTTCCAAGTCGCAGTATATCATTGTAGGCGATAACCCTACTGCCGATTTCTCCGCAACCAATACCAATGGATGCTTTCCATTATATACACAATTCACAGACATATCTACCCCTGGCACCGGGAATACCATGACGGGCTGGCAATGGGATTTTGGAGATGGCGGAACCTCTACCCTGCAAAACCCGGTGCATGCCTATACTGCTCCGGGCAGTTATTCTGTTTCACTGATGGTAACCAATGATAAAGGATGTTTTAAAGTAAAGACAAGGACCAACCTGGTAACAGTGGCACCCGGAGTGGATGCCCAGTTCACGCATACTAATCCCACAGTCTGCCAGGCGCCTTCCACCATTGTGTTCACTAATACTTCCACCGGTCCTGGCACTCTGACCTATGCATGGGATTTTGGAGACGCCGGCACATCCAACCTTGCCAATCCAACGCATACCTATCTTACCAATGGTCTTTTTAATCCTCGCCTGATCGTTACTTCTTCTGCTGGCTGCATAGACACCGTTTTTGGAACACCGGTGGCTTTAGGATTGAATACAACCAATTTCAGTTTCCCGACAACTATTTGTGCAGGTGATACAGCCTTTTTTAATAATACTTCAAGTCCTGTTCCAGGCGCTTCCACCTGGCATTTTGGCGATGGAGGGACCGCAACAGGTTTAAATGCCACGCATGTTTATGCGGCTGCCGGTCCCTATACGGTTAAACTGATCAATACCTATTCTTCCTGTACCGATTCCATCACTCATGTCGTAAATGTGATAGCCTTACCTGTGGCAGATTTCAGCGCTCTCACCAGGAAAGCCTGCAAGCCCCCATTGACCGTAAATTTTGAAGATGACACCGCTCCTCCCGCAACAAGCTGGCAATGGGATTTTGGAGATGGTTTTACTTCTACTGTGCAAAACCCGATACATACCTATACAACCTACGGGCAATTTAATGTTCGATTGATCGTAAGTAATGCCAATGGCTGCAAGGATACCATTATAAAGAATGCTTTTGTAGATATCAGGAAGATCGTAGTGACCGTACCGCAGCTGCCATTTGAACATTGCCTGCCCGGTGTTTTCAGTCCGGTACCGGCAGTAAATGCAGTTGATACGGTACTTACCTGGAACTGGGCCTTTGGTGATGGTGGAACATCTACACTGCAAAACCCAACTTATACTTATAATACCCAGGGCGTATATGGCGTGGTGCTAATCACTACCACCACGGGCGGATGTACCGATACAACCCGCTTCGCGGATAGCGTGAGGGTAGGCACCCACCCAACAGTGGATTTTACCGCGTCACCGGTTCCAGTTTGTGCAGATCAACCTGTTCAGTTCACTGATCTATCCGTACCAGCTGACCGGTGGAACTGGGATTTTGGCGATTTCAGTAATTCCGGGTTGAAAAATCCAACGCACCGTTACCAGGATACAGGATATTTCTCTGTTCGGCTGATAGCCACTAATACCGGTTGCAGCGACACGCTGGTAAAAACCGATCTTATTTATGTGCTGCCGCCTCTGGCGAGATTTAATTACAGCGTTGACTGCAGCAATAAAACCACTTTTCTTTTTCGGGATAGTTCTATTCTGCCTCTTACATGGCATTGGGAATTCGGGGATGGTGGTACAGCGGCTATTGCTAATCCTACCCATATTTATCCTGCGCTGGGAAGTTATACGGTTCGGTTGATAGTGTCCAATGGAGGTTGTATAGACACATTGGATCAGAATATTAAAGCGGTAGATGAACAACCGGATTTTATGGTTTCTAACGATACTATCTGCCGCAAAACATCCACTCTTTTCACTGTAACCAATACCGATCTGTCAAACATTGCTTCTTATACCTGGGATTTTGGCGATGGCGGAACTGTAACTACTACCAATAGCAGTATCAGTCATGTATATAATAATGCGGGAAATTATACTGTTTTACTTACTGCAACCGACATCAATGGTTGTTTAATGGTAAGATCCAAACCGAATTTTATCCGTGTGAATGGACCAAGTGCGAATTTCAACACCTCCCAAAATGCATGTTATAATACGCCGCACTTATTTACAGACAATTCTGCCACAGATGGAATACATGCTATCACTAACTGGTTCTGGGATTTTGGCGACGGGAACACACAAAATTTCAGCGGGCCACCTTTCACGCATACGTATACCACTGGAGGCGTTGTCGGGGTAAAAATGATCATTACGGATGCCTCCGGTTGCCAGGACAGTATTTATTACGCCAATTATATCAGCATCTGGAACCCGCAACCAAAAATGTTTTTATCAGATACATTAAGCTGCACCGGTTCGCCCATTACGTTCACAGATGGATCGTTTCCTTTTATCTCTTCCTTCTCATGGAATTTTGGAGATGGGAATACTTCCGTGATCTCTCCTGTAAATCACGCTTATACTGATACGGGATATTATACTGTAACGCATGCAGTCCAGGATGTTTTTGGATGCAGGGATTCTATTTCCATCCGGGTCAATATTCGCGATCCGAAAGCCGATTTCACCATGAGTGATACCTTAAGTTCCTGTACTCCTTTCCGGGTAAGCTTTACCAATTTATCCATACACTATAAAAGCCTGCTCTGGGATTTTGGCCCAGGAGAAGGAACATCCACCTCACCCAACCCTATACATTATTTCTCAACGCCCGGAACCTACAATATAAAATTGCGGATCACCAGCGCAGGCGATTGCGTGGATTCCATGATCCGAAGCATTACCCTTTTTGATACAGCCGGATCAAGAATTGATTACCTGCCATTGGGAGGATGCCGTCCGCTTACTGTGAATTTAAGTACGCTTACACCCGGACCCATGGGTAGCTATTTCTGGGATTTTGGAGATGGTATAACCGATACCACCACTACACCAAATACTACCCACGTATATAATTCCTATGGCAGTTTCACCCCTATGCTGATCATGCAGGATCCTACCGGATGTATCATTCCGCTTTCGGGACTTACCACCATAAAGTCCAGTGGCGCCGATGCCAACCTGGGAGCGGCCGACAGTTTATTCTGCGACAGAGCCTTTGTTCAGTTCACAGATTCATCCACTTTCAATGACCCGATCGTTTCATATAACTGGGACTTCGGAGATGGAGGAACCGCGACCATCCAGCATCCTTCGCATACGTATAACCTGCCTGGACAGTATACGGTACAACTTATTGTAAAAACAGCTCTGGGCTGCCTCGATACTTTTGCCAAACAAAATTATATAAGGATCGTGCAGCGTCCATTAGTAAATATTTCCGGAGATACCATTGGTTGCGCCAGGTCCTCAGTTGACCATGCGGGGATTTTCATACAACCAGATACTTCTGTCGTAAGCTGGAACTGGAATTTCCCTAATGGAAATATTTCCAGCGTACAGGATCCGCCTGCGCAGGTCTATAATAACCCTGGCGATTACAGCATCCGTGTGATAGCCACCAACAGCACAGGCTGTAAGGATACCGTAAACCGGAACCTCCATATCAAACCATTGCCCAACGCCATTCTTCCGGGATCTATGACCGTGCAAAATGGTTTTCCAACAGTGATCCCGGCTACCTATTCTCCGGGAGTTATTTCCTGGAACTGGACACCCACCAATGGTTTAAGTTGCACGAATTGCCCGACGCCTCAAGTAAGTCCCACCTATAAAACAACTTACCGGGTTGTGTATACTGATGGGTTTGGTTGTTCCAATTTCTCTGAGGTGGTAGTATACGCGATCTGTAAGAACGCCAACCTTTTCATACCAAATAGTTTTACGCCTAACAATGACGGCAATAATGATATGTTCTATCCCAGGGGAAAAGGATTGGATAAAGTAAAATCGCTCCGCATCTTCAATCGTTGGGGGCAGATCGTGTTTGAGAAAAAAGATTTCCCCGTGAACGATGCCTCGCAGGGATGGAACGGAAGTTTCAAAGGCACCAGGCCGATAGCCGGTGTTTATATCTACCAGGCAGAAGTTTATTGCGAGAACGGAGAGGTCATCACCTTAAATGGAAATGTAGCATTGATATTATGATGAGGAAAAGATGCCATATTAAACCCTTTGGGAAAATGTTGCTGGCGCTTCTGCTATTGGCCGGCAGCAGGGAAGTTTATTCCCAGGATGTACATTTTTCTCAATTCTTTGAAGCGCCGCTTTGGAGAAACCCTTCATTGGCCGGTATTTTCAAAGGGGATATAAGGGTGCAGGGAGTTTATCGAGACCAATGGAACAGCGTGACTGATGCTTACCGCACCTTCTCTTTTAATGCGGAATATAAAGCACCTGTTGGACAGGGATCAGATTTTTTGACCACCGGTTTCCAGCTTTTGCATGACCAGTCAGGCACCATAGGATGGGGAACCAGTTATCTCATGCCCACCCTCAATTACCATAAATCACTCAGCGAATACAAGAACAGTTACCTCTCGCTTGGTTTTATGGGAGGTTATGTGCAACACCGGTTCGATGTAAGTAAAATGACCACTAACTCCAGTTATGATAATGGTGGTACAGGAACCGGGGAGAATTTTCCATCCACCCAATACGGCTATTTTGATGGCAGTGTAGGCATGAGTTATAACGGTGACCTGGATAAAAAAAATACGCATAGTTTTTTCATTGGAGTGGCCTACCATCATTTCACCAAACCACGCCAGAGTTTTTACCGTGATGAGAATATTCAAATGGTGCCCAAATGGGTATTCAGCGGAGGAGTAAAATTCGATATGTCGGAATACAGCATGATGACCATTCAGGCCGATCATAGCAGGCAGGGAGGGCATATAGAAACGATCGGCGGAGCCCTATATGGCCTTAAGTTCGGAGATAACCCGGAAGAACCTACTTTCATTTTACATGGTGGCGCTTTCTTAAGATGGAACGATGCCCTGATCCCTGTGGTGAAACTTGAAATGGGAAACAGCTCCTTTTCGGTGAGCTATGACGCCAATGTTTCGCTGCTAAAACCCTCCTCTTATGGAAGAGGTGGCCTTGAACTTTCCCTTACCTGGGCAGGATCCAATAAACCCAACCGCTACCGGAAAGATCTTCTTTATCCCGGGTTTTGATCTTTAGGGCAAACTAATTGGAAGGTTATTTGTTGATGAAAAAAAACATCATCATGTCTGTTACAGTTGGCCAGCCCGCACCTCATTTCCATTTATTTGATTCAGATAAACAGGAAGTAGACCTGGATAGCCTTAAAGGAGATAACGTCGTCCTTTTATTTTTTCCGCTTGCCTTCACCAGCGTTTGCACTAAAGAACTTTGTTCTGTACGTGATAACCTCGCTTTTTACAATGGGGTAAATGCAAAAGTGTTTGGTATTTCCGTTGACTCGATCTTTTCTCTGGCAAAATACAAAGAAGAACAGAAGCTGAATTTTCCTTTACTCAGCGATTTTAATAAAGAGGTGTCTACCTCCTATGGTTCCCTTTATGAAAAATTTGGTTTTGGCATGATCGGAGTTTCAAAAAGATCGGCATTTGTTATTGACCGGGAAGGGGTAATCCGCTATGCCGAGGTCCTTGATAATGCAGGCCTTGTTCCCGACTTTAATATGATCAATGAGACCCTGGAAGGCATAAGCTAAATTTTGGTTAAAATGTCCATATTAACGGTCTGTAAATCATTGATTTACATTGCGTAAAAATTACAGGTATTTTTACCAAAAAGAATTAAAAAATTCGGCCTATTTTTAGGATAATAAAAGTAAATTTGGTTCGTTGAAGAAACTTTTACCCATACTGATACTCATATTGTTTTTCTCTTTCCAGTCATCGGCTCAAACTTCAAAGCCGGGACCGGAATCTGATGGACAGGATCGTATCGTAAAAATGTTCCCCAACCCTGCCACTACTTATATCAATTTTGATCTGCAGAAGAATTACAAGACCGGTATGACGCTGAGTATTTTCAATGGCATTTTGGGAAAAAAAATGTATGAGAGCAGCAATGTGCCTTCCCGCATTACGGTCGACCTCAATGATTTCAATCGTGGTGTTTACATTTATCACCTCGTCGATGCCAGCGGAAAGATCGTAGAGTCGGGTAAATTCCAGGTTTCCAGGTAAATAATAAACTTATTAAAATATAAAGGCTCCAATGGAGCCTTTTTTTATGCCTTACTATCTTTTCGACTTAAAGAACCTGAATGATCAGGAACTTCAGGTATTCGGTATTTTCCAGGCCCCAGATCACAGGATGATCTCCTGATTGGGTTTGAAAACTAACCTGCCTTATCTGCCTGCGGGCATCTTTAGCCGCCATCTGGATGATGTTCTGGAAAAGATCGGGCTTTACCAGGCTGGTACAGGAAGAAGTGACCAGGAATCCTCCAGGCCTTACTAGTTTCATTCCTCTTAAATTGATCTCCTTATAACCTGTGATGGCTTTTTGGATGGTTTCCCGGCTCTTGGTAAAGGCGGGTGGATCCAGCATCACCACATCAAACTGCTTTCCTTCCCTGCTCCAAATTTTCAATACATCAAAAGCATTGGCCGTATCAAACCGAACAACATGATCCAGGCCGTTCAACTTAGCGTTACTATTGGCCTGTTCCACTGCATTCGCAGAAATATCCAGTCCCAGGACCGATTTAGCCCCATAATGGGCCGCGTGTATCTCAAAAGTGCCGGTATAAGTAAAGGCACCCAGTACCTCGGCATTCTTCACTATATGCTGAATACAACGTCGGTTATCCTGCTGATCGAGGAAATAACCGGTTTTTTGTCCGTTCTCAATGTCCACATGAAATTTGAGGCCATTCTCATTGATAAGAATGCGGGTATCAAATGGGGCGGATAAAAATCCTTTTTGTTGCGGCAGGCCCTCCAGTTCACGCACCGGCACATCATTTCTTTCGTAGATGCCTCTGGGAGAAAAGATCCGCTCAAGCGCTTTTACAATGGCCGGTTTCCAAACATCCATGCCCAGGGCCAGGGTCTGGATCACGAAATAATCATTGAATTTATCGATGATCAGTTGGGGCAGCCCATCTGCTTCGCCAAAGACCAGTCGGCAATTTTCTGTATAACCCAGTTTCTGGCGATAGGTCCAGCATTCCTGCAATTTTTGATAAAAGAAATCCTCATTGATCTCTGTTTTTCGGTCGCGGGTTAGCAACCTCACCAGTATCTGGGATCTTGGATTGGCATACCCATGCCCTATGAATTTATCATCGTGGGTAAATACCGAGACCACTTCCCCACCCTTTAATTCTTCGGCTGTCTTTTCTACCTCATTGGCGAAGATCCAGGGATGGCCATTTGCCACCCTGGGAGTGATTTTCCTTTTTAGCGTGACCTTGATCATAGCCGCAAGATAAGTCAGAAGGTCCTCAAACTCAACGGCTTCTTTTCTGCCTTTTTGTCCCGATCAAGCCGTTGGCAATATTCTTGACTAACGTACCTTTGCACTCAATTTTGAACAAAATGGCAGAAAATAATTTCAACACAACAGAAGAACCGCTCAATGGCAGTGAAATGGATATAAACACAGATGAAAACCAGAATGGCAGCACGCACCTGAATGAGCCGGTGGGGGAAGAATCGGAACTTGAAAAATTAAAAGCCGAGGTGGCCGAACTCAATGACCGTTATATTCGCAAACTGGCGGAATTTGAGAACCTTCGAAAAAGAAGCGCCAAAGAAAGGATCGAACTGGTGCAAACTGCAGGCAGGGAAGTGATCACCGACCTGCTGGATGTACTGGATGACTGCGACCGGGCGCAGAAACAAATGGAGAAAACAGATGACCCTGTCCAGATCAAAGAAGGGGTAATGCTGGTGTTCAATAAACTGCGTAGTAGTATGCAGTCACGCGGCGTAAAAGCCATGGATACCCTGAATACTGAATTCAATGCGGATCTTCATGAGGCCATTACAGAGATCCCTGCCCCTAATGAAGAAATGAAAGGCAAAATAATGGATGAAGTGATGAAAGGCTACTACCTGAATGATAAGATTATCAGACATGCAAAGGTGGTGGTGGGGAAGTGAGAGAGGTTGAGAGGTTGAGAAAATTGAGAGATTAAATACGTGGACGAATAATAAATCATGTCAAAAAGAGATTATTACGAAATATTGGGCGTTGCCAAAGGCGCTTCCGCAGATGAGATAAAGAAAGCGTATCGCAAGGTGGCCATGCAATTTCACCCCGACAGAAACCCTGGAGACAAGGCAGCCGAGGAGAAATTCAAGGAAGCAGCAGAAGCCTATGAAGTGCTGAGTGATGCGGATAAAAAAGCCCAGTATGATCGCTATGGCCATGCGGGGGTAAGCGGCAACGCCAGAGGCGGCCACCCGGGCGGCAACATGAATATGGATGATATCTTCAGCCAGTTTGGAGATATTTTCGGAGATGATATGTTCGGAAGTTTTTTTGGAGGAGGCAATGCAAGAGGCAGGGGCGGGCAAAGAGCCAGGGGCACCCGTGGTTCCAACCTTCGCGTGAAATTGAAATTGAGTTATGAGGAGATCGCCAAAGGCGTAACAAAGAATATCAAGGTTAAAAAATATGTGGGTTGTACTGCCTGCAATGGCAGCGGCGCCAAAGACAAAGGTTCTGTACAAGCCTGTTCCACCTGTGGCGGATCTGGCCAGGTAAGAAAAGTGCAGAATACTTTCCTGGGACAAATGCAAACGGTAACAACCTGTCCTACCTGTAACGGGGAAGGTTCCACCATAACTGCTAAATGCCCTAATTGTAAAGGTGAAGGAAGGGTTTATGCGGAAGAGACCGTTTCCATCGATATACCTGCGGGTGTACAGGAAGGTATGCAGCTGAGTATAAGTGGAAGAGGTAATGCAGGGGAAAGAGGAGGATCTGCCGGAGACCTCATCGTTTTGATAGAAGAGGAACCGCATAAGGAATTGCACCGTGAAGGATTGAACGTAGCCTACGAGCTTTACCTCTCTTTCACCGATGCTGTATTTGGAACACAGATAGAAGTGCCCACTATTGATGGCAGGGCAAAGATCAAAATACCCGCAGGCACGCAGAGCGGAAAAATATTCAGGCTAAAAGGAAAAGGTTTTCCTTCTGTAAACTCTTACCAGAAAGGCGACCAGTTGATCCAGGTGAATGTGTGGACCCCTCAGCATGTGTCAGCGGAAGAAAAAGCGGCGCTGGAAAAAATGAGCCATTCCTCCAACTTCAAACCACATCCTGAAAAAGGCGGCAAGAATTTCTTTGATAAGATCAAGGAGATGTTCTCTTAATAAGAAGATTTTCTTTTCCTGCTTTTAGAATAAAGATTCTTTGCCTGGTTTACCAGCGCTATAAATTCCTTTTGCAGAAGGTCGTTGCTGCCTACGCAGCCCTCCGCAATGGCGATGACATCACTCCAGGAGGCTTCTTTTACGAATGCTGAATTTCGAAGCAGGGACCCGAACAGGGCCACTGCCGAATAGAACTGGTAAAATTTTTCCAGTATATGAGGAGGGGTATATTCAAACTTCCCCGCATAGTGATCATGGAAAACAAGTTTATCGTTTTCAGGTTTCTGGTAATCCAGTAATATCTCGCTGAATCTATCACCCGATCTAAAGGTTTTGATAGCTGTTTTATTCTCTTCTGTAGGCACGATCTCAAAAAGCGCTATCAGCGAAAACCCTGAACCGATCTCCCCTCCTTCCACGATCGACATGGAATCCCTTAACGCTCCCACTTTATTATCAAAGCCTATCAGCCGATACTGCTTTACGTAGGCAGGGTTGAATTCCACATTCATGTATACATTATTCGCAACTGCGTATAAAGTTTGTGTAAACTCTTTCAGCAGTACTTTTTCGGCCTCTTTATAATTATCCAGGTAGGCGAAATTACCATTGCCCTTATTGGCCAGGGTCTGGATCTTGGAATCCTTATAATTTCCCATACCTACCCCCAGGCAGGTAAGGTAAATCCCTGTTTCTTTTTCCTTTGATATCAGTTCATCCAGTTCATCTTCTGTTTTCAGGCCCACATTAAAATCTCCATCCGTGGCCAGTATCACCCGGTTGTTGCCCTCTTTAATAAAATGCCTTCGGGCCATGGCATAGGCCATTTTTATTCCCGATTCTCCGGGAGTGGAACCACCAGGCTCCAGCTCGTCCAGCACTTTTAAAATTTTTTCTTTCTCCGAACCACTCGTGCAATTAAGCATCGTGCCTGTTACACCTCCATATACCACAATGGAAACTGAATCTTTTTCACGGAGATTATTGACCAGCAACCGGAAGGCGGATTTCAGCAGTGGCAAGCGATTGGGCATATCCATTGAGCCCGAAACATCAATAAGAAATACAAGATTGCTGGGAGGAAGTGAATCCAGGTTTAGTTTTTTGGAGAACAGGTTCACATAATATAACTGGTTGGAAGGGTTCCAGGGGCAGGAACTTAACGTGGTGCGGCAATGGAATAGCGCATTACCAGCCGGCTCCACATAATCCAGGTTGAAATAATTCAGCATCTCCTCGATCCTTACCGCATCCGGAGGAACCTGCGAGTTAAGTGTAATGAAGCGGCGGATATTACTGTAGGAGGCCCGATCCACATTCAGCGACATCCCGGTAATGGGAAATTTCCTGGCATCAATAAAATGATTCTCAAGCAAACTGGCATAGGTCTCATCCCCACTATACCAGGTCTTTTGTTCATCCTTATCGAGGTCCTTGGTTAAGGAAGAAAGTTTATCGCGGTGCAGGTTACTTGCCGATGCGGGTAGCAGCCGCATTTTTATGTAGTTGAAATTATCGGCATAGAGGGCGATCCTTTCTGTATAATAACCCTGCTGTGTAAAAAGGAAAGAATCCACTGAATGATTGGAACCTATACCAAATGTACCCAGCGAACCGCTGCGAAAAATATAGCCTGTCCTGATCTGCATAATGGTCACATTTTGCAGAATATTTCCTGCTTCATCCTTTACTTCGCCACGCATATAGTATTGCTGGGCAGATAATGAATGGGCAAAAAATAAGGCAATCGCTATGTTTATCAGGGTTTTCAGATGGGTCTATTGGCTATAAGTTACTAAAAAACAAGAAGCGTGACCTTAGGCTTACAATACCTGGTAGATCTCTTTCAGGTTACGGCCCAGGCCATCATAATCCAGTCCATAACCCACCACAAATTTGTTGGGTATCTCAAAACCTACATAATCCAGTTTCAGCGGGTAAGTAGTGGCCTCCGGTTTATGCAAGAAGGTGGCGATCTTCAGCGACCGTGGTTGCTGATGCTGAAGTTTTGGTAAGAATTCATGAAGAGTTTTGCCGGTATCTACAATGTCCTCAACAATGATCACATCCCTTCCAAATATATCAGTCTCGAGGCCGATGGAGGTGACCACATTCCCGGAAGACTTCATGCCTTTATAAGAAGCAAGTTTAATGAAGCAAAGTTCTGCTTCGATATTGAGTTGTTTGAAAAGATCGGAGGCAAACATAAAAGAGCCATTCAGTACCGCCACGAACAGGGGTCGCTTCCCTTCATAATCCCTGTTGATCCTTGCTGCTAATTCTTTTATTTTTTCCAATATGGTCGCTTCGGGAAGATAGACCTCGAAGTTCCGGTCATGCACCTTGATCTGGGACATAAGGCTGGTGTTGTTTTAGTTTTACCTTTCAGAAAGGCCGCTGTTCCCCACTCTTGGCATGGTCAATGCCTTTGTCCTCATATTCAGTTTATCTGCCGGCATGGATATATTCGTGCTATCGCTGATCAGTTCTTTTTTAGGCTGCATGGCCAGCATGGTAAACTCATTCAGGTTATAATCTTCGATCAGCTTGATCAGCGACATGGGATATTTGGGGCTGGTAGCATAGCCTGCTTTCTTCAATCCAAAAGCCCAGGAACGGTAATCGATGGGATCGATCTTAAATAAAAATGCATAACGCTGGCCGGTGCGAAGAAAATCAGAATGGTCTTTATACGAATCCAGGGCGCTGGGATATTTGCGGAAACATTCCTGGCGCAGGTCGTCATCATGCCTTACCGATTCCCCTGTCCAGGTATCCTTGCATTTAATACCAAAATGATTATTGGAGGCAAGTACCAGCTCGCTGGTGCCTGCGGTAGATTCATAAATACCCTGTGCAAGCGTAATGGAGGCCGGTACGCCGGTGCGCTGCATTTCGGCAATCGCCAGTTCCTTGTAGGTAGAAATATAGGAAACAACCAGGTCGGGGCGCTGGGCCATCAGTGATCCCGCAACAAGCAGGCAAACGACAAAAAGAGATGCTTTTAGTTTTTGCATTGGACAGACTATAATTTTCGGATCAGGTACAATCCATCTCGGATCGTAAGTACCATTTTTTCGATATCGTTCCTTCCAAGGATGAACTCGTTAAAGTCCCGGATACCCTTGGCGCTTTTCCCGCTGGGATTTTGCTCCAGGGCCTTTCCGTGGAAGAAAATATTATCTGCTAAAATAAACCCGTTTTTCCGCAATTGGGGGAAAACAAGGTTAAAATATTCTACATATGCGGGTTTATCCGCATCTATAAATACCAAATCCCAGGTTTCTACCAATTTTGGTATGATTTCCAGGGCATTACCCGTATGTGATATGATCTTTTTCCCCAACGATGAGCGGTCAAAATAATTGCGGGCAAGGTCAGCATCCTTCTCCCTCAGTTCAATGGTATGCAGCTGACCTTCTTCCTGTAAACCTTTAGCCAGGCAAAGAGCGCTGTAGCCAGTAAAGGTTCCGATCTCCAATATCCTGCGGGGTTGTATCATAAAACTGACCATCTCCAGCAATTTTCCCTGAAGATGGCCACTGATCATATGTGCCTCGGGATATTCATTTTGGGTAAACGCATGGATCTCCTGGAGGAGATTGTCCTCCGGGCTGCTATGCGTTTCCGCATATTCTTGTACAAGAGGCAGGATCAGGTCCACATGAAGATTTTCGCAAAGATACTATTCAACTGCCAGCAGGGGTTCCCTGTCCATTGGTTTTGAAATGGACCATAACCCAAGAAAGGTAAGGATACCATTGATCAGGATAAGTTCATTACCGATCTTATACCCATGAAACAGGGAATCAGAAATAGATTGCAATCCCAGTTGTGTATGAAGTTTGGCTTCATACCAGGCAGGATTGCTGAGCATATCTACAAAAAGCGCCAGCAGGGGTGCGAGAATACATACAGGCCAAATCCATTTCTGCACCAGTGATCTTTTGGTAAGTATGCCAAAGGCAAATAGTCCCAGCAATGGACCATAGGTAACACCGGCAAACTTCAATATGAAGTCAATAATAAGTTTATCATTCATCCACCTGAACAACACCACCATCAGGAAAAATACCAGGGCAAAACTGAAATGCACTTTCAACCTTGTTCTCTTCTTTTCCTGCTCCGTGCCCTGTTTTTTCTTGATCCCCAGGATATCAATGCAGAAACAGGAGGTAAGTGAAGTGATGGCGCCATCCACACTGGGAAACAAAGCAGAAATTAGCGCGATAATGAATATGATGCCTACTGCCCCGCTAAAAGCAGAACTCAGCGCGATGGTAGGGAACAGGTCATCAGGCGCGGCCTTGATACCATTGGCTGATGCATAGAGATAAAGTACAGCACCCAATATCAGGAATAGAAAATTCACGAACATCAGCACAGCGGTGAAGCTCATGATATTCTTCTGCGAATCTTTCAGTGTTTTTACGCTGATATTTTTTTGCATCATCTCCTGGTCAAGCCCGGTCATGGCAATGGCTATGAACATGCCTCCCAGAATATGTTTGAGTGCGAACGAACCTGATTTTATATCCCAGTTGAATACATGGTTATATCCTTTATCGCTCATCATTTGCCAGGCACCGCCAAAATCGGTACCCAGTGCTTTAATGATGGCCACCACGCAAACCACCAGTCCAACCAGCATGCCTGTAGTTTGCAAAGTATCGGTATACACGATGGTCTTTACGCCGCCCTCAAATGTATAAAGAAGGATCAGCAGGAGGATCACCAGTGTGGTGGCCATGAAAGGGATCTCAAACTTGTCGAAAATAAAGGTCTGCAACACAGAGATCACCAGGTAAAGCCTGGCAGTGGCCCCCACTACACGTGAAAGAATGAAAAAGAAGGCCCCGGCTTTATGCGCGCTTACGCCGAATCTTTTTTCCAGGTAAGTGTAAATACTGGTAAGATTCATTTTATAATAAAGCGGAAGCAGTACATAGGCAATGACCAGGTACCCAAACAGGTAACCGATCACGATCTGGAAATAATAAAAATTGCCGCTGCCTACCCCGCCGGGAACACTTACAAAAGTGACCCCTGATAAGGAAGTGCCTATCATCCCAAAAGCCACCAGCATCCAGTTGCTGTTGCGGTTGCCAATAAAAAATGAATCGTTGTTTGAATTGCGGGAAGTATACCAGGCTACAGTTAGCAATAGCACGAAGTACCCGATCACAAAGCTGAACAATAAGGCAGGCGACATAGGCAATAGTTCGTTTATAAGATAAACTGAAAGAATTTTGAAGGTAAAGAAATAAATTCTCTCTTTGTTCCGATATTTAATTATGAAGATCCATTCACTGGCGGTATTCTGCGGTTCAAAAAATGGCAAAGACCCTTCATTTACCGAGCAAGCCGCTCAACTGGGAAAAATGATGGCCGAACGAAAAATAAAACTTATTTACGGAGGGGGCAGCGCCGGAATCATGGGCGTTATCGCTGATGCGGTCATGGCCGGTGGGGGCGAAGTAAAAGGAGTGATCCCTAAATTATTGCTGGAATGGGAAGTGCAGCATCGCGGCATCACGGAACTGATCATCTGCGATGACATGCATGAAAGGAAAAGGACCATTTACAGTTTATGCGATGCGGCCATGGTATTACCAGGTGGTTTTGGCACCCTGGATGAATTATTTGAGATACTTACCTGGAACCAGCTTACTATCCATGATAAACAGATCTTCCTGTTAAACAGCGGTGGATTCTATGATCACCTGATCGCTCACATTGAACTGATGCGCCAGCAGGGCTTCCTTTATGAAAAGGCCGACCGCTCTATCCATTTCCTGAATGATCCGGAAGAGCTCGCTGAATTCCTTTAATAACTATTCCTGCGGCGGTAACGGCGATCGTCTTCCTCGCGGTTGCGGTCACTGTAATCTGCCTTTCCCTGGAATAAGGGGATCTGAATGCCGCCACGTACGATTGGAATGGTCCTGCCATAATTATCAGTGTAAGGAGAATAAAGTTCTTTCATCACATCAAACATCACCGAAAGATAATAGAATGGCCTGCCTCCCCTTCCTTCGCGGCCAGTGGTATATCCTCCGCCGATCAGGAAACTATTAGAGGTATAATTCCTTTTTTCAATGGCCGAACTGGGAGCTGGTGGAATATATTTCTGGGTAAGCCAGTTATGCTCCAATTGACCCTGCACGAATAAAAAACGCACCGGGTAAAGCCGTACAAAGCCTCCGCCGCCATAATCTTTCTGGCGAAGCTTATCGTTGATCACCGAATAATCGCGGAAAGAAGTGTAATTATAATTTACCACGATCCCTACATCCATGAAATTAGTGGGACTAACGCCAAATTGAGGGTTGCCCCCTATCAGGAAAATATTATTGAAAAAACTCAGTGATACGGTTCCGCCCGTGAACAAATTCTCTTTGAATTTCCTTTTCTCTGAACTCCCTTCTTTTTTTTCTTCCTCCTTATCCTTGTCTTTTTCCTTCTGTGCAAAAAGCTGGATAGATGAACACAACAACAATAACAGGAACGCACGTTTCATAGACTATTTTTTTAATCAAAAATTTTTCCGGCATTAAGAATATTATTGGGATCGAATATTCTTTTTATCTCCCGCATCAGCCGCATCTGGGTAGCGTCGAAAATGATATCCATATATCCTTTCTGTACCAGCCCTATACCATGTTCACCGCTGATGGTACCGCCCAGCGCTTTCACCAGTAAGAATATCTCGCGGATCCCTTCTTTCAGCGAACCATTCCAGGCCTCATCTGAAAGATCTCCCTTAATGATATTCACGTGAAGATTGCCATCACCTGCATGTCCATAACAAACGGATTGAAAGCCATATTTATTTCCTATATCCTTCACTCCTTTTAGTAATACAGGCAGTTCGGCCCTGGGCACCACGGTATCTTCTTCTTTATATACTGAATGAGACTTCACCGCCTCTCCTACCCGTCTTCTCATTTTCCATAGCTCGGCTTTCTGCTGCGCATCATCGGCAAAAAGTATATCGCCGCATTCAAACTGCTGCACGATCTCTCCAATTCCTTCCATATCCCGCATCAACACCTCCATATCATTTCCATCTACTTCTATCAGCAAATGCGCTTTTACTTCATCCCCGATCTGCACGGAACTGCTGTCGAGGAATTTGCTCACCCATACCAGTGCATCGCGCTCCATGAATTCCATAGCGCTGGGAGTATACCCTGCCCGGAAAATAGCGCTCACAGCTTCGCAGGCTTTTTCTGCCGATTGAAAAGGCACCAGCATCAGAAGATCGTGCACCGGCAACGGGATCAGCCTTAATACGATGCGCGTTACAATACCCAGGGTACCTTCACTTCCTACAACCAGCTGCGTTAAATTATAACCGGTGGCATTCTTTAAAACATTAGCGCCTGTCCAGATGATCTCGCCAGTTGGCAAAACCATTTCCAGGTTCAGCACATAATCTTTTACCACACCATATTTTACCGCTTTGGGACCACCGCTGTTCTCTGCGATATTTCCACCGATGAAACAGGAGCCACGGCTGCTGGGATCCGGAGGGTAAAATAATTTTTTCTCTTTCACCGCATTCTGCAATACTTCGGTGATAACTCCTGGCTCGGTGGTCACCTGCAAATTGCGCTCATCTATTTCAATGATCCTATTTAATCGTTCTGTAGATAATAAAACACCACCCAGATGTGGCAATGCGCCGCCGCTGAGGCCAGTACCTGCCCCCCGTGGGGTAACATGGATCCCTTCCCTGTTACAGATAACGAGGATCTTACTGATCTGTTCCGCACTCGAGGGCTTCAGCACAATATCCGGCAGGAAATGAAGGTCCTCGGTCTCATCATGCGCATAATGCGCCAATGATTCCTCATCCAGTAAAACATAGTCCCTGCCCACAATTTGCCGGAACGCTTCAATTAGTTGGGCGGTCAGGTTTGATACATTGGCGGTTGTACTCATGCTGCAAAAATCCGTAAATACAGATACAATAAAAAATCGGAAAACTAGTAGGCTTTAAAGGAAGGGCACATGGATTCTCGCCTGTTTCCGTTATAACGGTCAACCACTCCCTGTTTTACTATAGAAAATTCAAAAGCGCCCCTGGTATTGTTATAGGTTGCCAGGGAGGACGTAGTGACATCATAACTGAAATTAAAGCTGACATCCTTATAGGTCAAACCAACCATGGGAATAAAAGCATCGCGGTAACGGTAATATAAACCTGCCGACAACTCCTTTTCTCCATCCCCTGAAAGGTTATACCGTGCATTCAATCCTCCCACTATCTCATAACTGTTGGCCTGCAAAGAGCCATATACATTTGGATTGATGATCACGCGATCATTGAGTTTAAAACTTCCGTTCACAAAACCGGTCCAGCGAACAGGCACTACATTACTTACAGCCGCATCATTAAAAAAAGATTCCCTGGGGCGATTAATATGCATGGCAGAAACACCTGCATTCAAATAGATACCATTACTTGGGAAAAAGGCATAGTTCATACCTACCTGCATGTCGAGGTAATTGATATTATTCTGGTCCAGTTTAGCCCCGCCACCACTCTGGTGGGCATCGAAGAACTGGCCATTCCATTGACCGGGAAAAGTAAGGTTGCTGGTATTGATATTTTTATTGGCCCAGCCGGTATTAAAACCAAG
Source organism: Chitinophagaceae bacterium (assembly GCA_016720565.1). GTDB lineage: Bacteria > Bacteroidota > Bacteroidia > Chitinophagales > Chitinophagaceae > JJ008. Next base: position 45,260 of record JADKKJ010000001.1, on the reverse strand, counting down.
ACTGACCAGGCTACCGGCCCCGATCATCTGGTGGTAAGCGATAGAACCATAGATCTTGGTGGAAGTAAGTACGCTGGTACCTGCGACATCACGAAGTATAACGCCACCAATTCCCATCCAGCCTGTGTTATCACGGTTCTGCATGACCTGCCAGTCGCCATAGGCGCTCATGGTCTTATAGGGAAAAGCAGTGACCGAAGCCCACTGATTGCGGTAATTCACCCCAAGACGAAAATCCCCATCGGGTATAAATCCAGTATTGGCCGGATTGGTTAGCAAGGGAGCATTGAAGAACTGGGAGAAATGCAGGTCCTGTGCCTTCGCACCTGCCCCCAACAGCATCACGATCATCATATACACGGCTCTTCTCATCATTATCTGATTAAAGTTATGTCGCCTTTTTTAATAGCCTTCGTTCCATCTGTGAATTCGATGTTAAGCGTATATACATAAACATCCATTGGTTGTACCACCCCTTTAAATTTTCCATCCCAGCCCTGCTTCACACTATTGGTTTCAAATACTTTCTGTCCCCAACGGTTCCAGATCGTAAACGTCATTTTGCCAATACCAAATCCGCGAACATAAACAGTGCTGTTTACATCTCCCGTTAAGGGAGTGAAGGCATTCGGTACATCCACTAATGGAACAATGATGGCACTTACCTGGCGGCAAACCGTGCTATCGCAACCTGCCGCATTATACCCGGTAAGGCAGGCATTGAATATTCCGGTAGCGTTATACTGATGTTCAACTGGCGCTCTGGAGTTCGTAAGCAGTGAATCCCCGTCTCCAAATACCCATTTGAACCGTATAGCTTCAGGGAAGGAGGTATTGGTAAAAACAGTAGGCGTATTCTGAACGGGGGGATCTGGTGAGAATGTAAAATCAGGAATTGGCCGTTTGAACACATTGATAGAGAAGGTGACCGTATCTTTTATATTACAGGTATTCGGATTAGTTGCGATCAGCATGATCGTATAGGGCCCTTCGATAGTGTAAAGATGGGTAGGTTCAAATGAGGTGGACCTTGGAGATCCATCGCCAAAATCCCATTCCCAGGTCTCACCCGCGATCGTAGTGTTACGGAAGCTTGCATTATAAGGCAGGCAACCGATGGCCGGGGTCTCGAATCTTGCATCCACATTCTCGGCTACTTCCAGGTCCATTGTCACTGTATCCGGGTTATTACAATAAGCAGTATCCTTCAATACCAGTTTGACTTTATAAGAACCGGGGCCAGGGAATGTATGGTTAATGCTGGCAAGTCCCGAAACCTGGTTAGCACTATTATCTCCCCATATCCATAGGAAAGAAGTATCGGTAAAAGGCCGGGTAATGGCAGTGGTAGATAGATTATTGAACTGGTAACGGAATGCTGTACAGGGAGGAAGTTTATTATAGCTGGCATTCAGGTTTGCCTGAAGATCGCCCACACGAATATGCAGGTAAGTGGTATCTCTAAGGTTACAGGTATTCGGATCGATGGCTATCAGCATGACCGGGTAAAGTCCGACTGCGGTATAGGTGTGGGATATGGTTGGTATGGTTGTGGTTTGAACAGGGGATCCATCTCCAAAATGCCATTCATAGGTTTTCGCATTTGCAATGGTGTCAGTAAATAATACATCCAGTGGTACACAACCGGCGGTATCACGGGGAACACCATTAATAGAAGATTGGATATTTCCTTTTACACCGGAAAGGTTCATCGCGATCTTCACCATGGCCAGGTTACATTGTGCACCGGTAGTGCTTCGGTTGGTAGGTGCCCAGGATCCGAGTGTAGTAGGATAGCGTGGCTGAACCCCATTGGGTTCAAGATTACAGTTTGCACATATTGCCTGGTAGATCACTCCATCGCTGTTAAAGCGGCTGGTACCACCATCTACGTGATCGCATCCACCATTCACCGCATTTGCCTCCCCGAAAAAGCTGGCAAACAACAAACGGGTTGCATTCTTTTCAATGACTATGAAATAAAAATCTTTGCCGTCCGTGGATGATTTGATCGCATCGGAGGTAACAGGAAGTCCGCTTGTGCCTGCACTGTTGAACCAGTTCCTGGTTCCATAAAAGCCTCCCCAGCCCGAGATATATACATTTTCACAACGGTCCACAAGAAAGGCCACCGGTGAGATATTAGGGGTGGAGGAACCCGTGCCGAAAACAGATGTATAAACAAAACTGCTGAGGTCCTTCTGCAGTTTTCCAAAAAATTGTTTTCCTGCAGCACTTCCGAAGACAGGTGTACCTGCTGTAACAGGCCAGGTTCCGGTGGTTTGTCCCATCACATAGGGAAACCCATTCTTGTCGAACTGAATACCATATACCTGGTCAGCTCCGGATGTTCCGATAAAGGTGGAACGAAGGAGGTTATTACCATTGCTGCTGATCACTGCTATAAACCCATCCACACCTCCCTGGTTGGTAGGGCCAACCGTACCTGCCCTTGGGCCGGGAAAACTGGCATCGCTCTCGGTACCACCGGCTGTATAGATATCTCCATTGGGAGCAATGGTCACCACATAGGCCGCATCATTTCCAGTTCCACCGAGATAAGTGGAGAATAATACCGTACTCAGGGAAGGATTAAGCTTGATCAAAACCGCATCCTGTTCCCCTCCCGGAGAAGATTGAAATGGAGAACCGACCACCGGGAAATTATTAGCGGCTGTGCCAAGAGTGGAATTAGTACAGGATGCAACATAAACATTGCCTGCCCCATCGAGGTTAACCTCACTTCTTCCATCATCCCCATAATTACGCATCAGCGAGGTGGTACCTAATTGCCTGTTCTCTGAAATATTCACTCCATCATTTGCCGTACCTCCGATCCGCTTAGATCCGATCATCGCAGTTCCTGAAGCATTTAGTTTAACCACCACAATATCATAAAGTCCGCCTGTCCCGATCATATCATTTGCTCCGTTCAATAATGGAAACGAACCTTGCCCGGTTTTGGGAGAATTGGTACGCCCCGCCACGATAAGATTTCCCTGTGGGTCTGCGATCAGGCTCTGTGGTTGCTCTTTTCCACTTCCTCCTATATAAGTTGCATAAAGGCGATTGACTCCATCGGACGATAATTTAATTATGCCCATGTCATAATCACCCTGGTAATTTGTTTGAAAGGCACCGGCCTGGGTGGGGAATCCGCTGGCAAAAACAATTCCTCCGCCAAACATGCTTCCATCAGGTCCATAGGTAGCAGTATAACCCCAGTTATCGGCCACGCTACCGGAGAAGGTACAGAATACCACTTGCGGATCGATCACCAGCGTTTTTGTGGGGTCATAATCCCGAAGGTTAAACCGGACGATCTTATCCTTTACTGTGTATTTACTGCTGATCTCCACTCTTTCCTTAAGATCGGTTTGAAAACTATAGGGAAGCGCTTCTTTTAAATCACCGATGGAAGTGCCTATGATCAGGTCCTTCCCTTTTACCTGCAGCTTATCCACCCCATCGTATTTCAGGGCAATACGCGAAACATCTGCCCCGGGTTTGGCGATGATATCATATTTCAGGAAACCATTGTCGGTATAGAAACGCACATTCACTCCGGGATAAATATTTTCCGCGGTGATGGCCTGGTACATACGGCAACCTTCACCCCATTTGTGCGGATCATCGCCATAAATAAAATTGGAAACGGTTGGGATGGATTTTTCAGGTATGATCTTTACATCGGCTGAACTATTCACAAAATCCACATGAAAACTATGGCCGCGAACAGGTAAGCCTTTAGGATAATTTGAGATACTGCCATCGTGTATCTTCTGGTACATATCGGCAAAATCGCCAGGATGGTATTGAACAACGGTAAACCCATCTTTGCGAATAAAAAACGAACCATTACTTACTTTTCCCATGTACAGCACCTTGCTATCCCACTGGCCTTTATTCTCAATGAATTCTATGTTCCCCTGCGATTGCGCAAGCTGGAAAAACAGCAAAAAAACGGATAGAAGGGATAGCGGTTTCAGGAAATACAGTTTAGTATTAAAATAACCAATTTTCATCAGAAACGGATTGAAATCTTATGTTAAGAAAAGGCTTGAATTGGTAATAATTCAGTCATATTTTGGCCCTGTATAACTATTTCAGCATAATCAGGATATCCTGCTCCACAAAACACTGCCTCTTTTATGCTGAAGGAAATTCTTCAACTGCAAATTGTCTGCCTTTTCCAGCTCAGGATCTTCCTCAATCATAGCAGCTGCGGCATTCCTTGACAGTTCAAGTATAGCCCGATCTTGGACTATGTTTGCCAGCCGGAAGTTTAAAGCTCCGCTCTGCCTGGTGCCTTCTATTTCACCGGGACCACGCAGTTCCAGGTCTTTTTCCGCTATCAGGAATCCATTATTGGTTTCAACCATGATATTGATCCTTTCCCTGGCCTCGCGGCTCAGTTTGGCGCCCGACAATAAAATGCAATAGCTCTTATCGGCGCCCCTGCCAACCCTGCCCCTTAACTGGTGCAGTTGGGAAAGCCCGAATTTTTCCGAATTCTCGATCACCATCACCGATGCATTTGGCACATTCACGCCTACCTCAATAACGGTGGTGGATACCATTATCTGCGTATCCCCTGAAACAAATCGTTGCATATTGGCTTCTTTCTGCGCCGATGGTTGTCGCCCATGCACCATGCTGATCCAATATTTTGGTTCTGGGAAATAAGCCTTCACATTTTCATATCCCTTCATCAGGTTCTCATAGTCCAGTTTATCACTTTCCTCGATCAAAGGGAAAATGATATAGGCCTGTCTTCCCTTATCCAGTTCGGAGCGGATAAAATCCATCACCTTATGCCGGTTACTCTCATAACGATGAACGGTGCTGATCGGTTTCCTGCCCGGTGGCAATTCATCAATAATACTGTAATCCAGGTCGCCGTAGGCCGTCATGGCCAGGGTTCGGGGAATAGGAGTCGCCGTCATGACCAGGATATGCGGAGGCAATACCGCTTTTTTCCAGAGCCGGGCCCTTTGCTCCACACCAAAACGATGCTGCTCATCTATCACTACCATACCCAGGTTCTGAAACTGTACGGGATCCTCTATCAGTGCATGGGTGCCGATGATGATCTTCAGGCTGCCATCTTTTAATTCTGACAGGATCTTCCTTTTTTCCGCTGCTTTTGTAGACCCGGTAAGCAGTCTTACCGGCAGGTCCATTTTCTCCAGCAGTTCGGTGATGGAGCGGTAATGCTGGGTAGCCAGAATTTCTGTTGGGGCCATCAGGCATGACTGAAATCCATTGTCTGCCGCCAGCAGCATGATCAGTACAGCTACGATAGTTTTTCCACTGCCCACATCGCCCTGCAATAAACGATTCATTTGTTTTCCTTTGGCCGTATCGATCCTTATTTCACGGATCACCCTTTTTTGCGCATTGGTCAGTTCAAATGGAAGATGATGATGATAGAAGTCGTTAAAAAGACTGCCTACTTTATCGAACAATACCCCTTTTGAAAAACGGTGCCTGGCCGACCGAAGCAGGCCCATTCTTAATTGCGCGAGGAACAGTTCTTCGAATTTCAACCTCTTTACCGCTTCCTCATATTCATCTTTATGCTGGGGAAAATGTATCTGCCTGATGGCATGAAAACGACCTATAAGACCGAATTGTTTTCTGATGGACCCCGGCAAATTTTCGGGAATATCTTTCTCCTGGATATTTGCCAGCAGTTGAAAACTGAGTTTTCCGATCTGCCGGGCACCTAATCCTTTGGCCCTTAATTTTTCCGTGGTAGAATATACGGGTTCGAGAAATGGACGGGCACCGGCTTCCGCAGTACGCAGCGGCTCTATTTCCGGGTGAATGATCTGAGGCTTTCCATTGAAAAAACTCAACCTTCCATAAACAATCACTGGCAGGCCAGGCTCCAGTGTTTTTTGCACCCAGTTCACTCCCTGGAACCAGGCCAGTTCCATGCTTCCTGTGCCGTCGCTAAATTCAGCTACCAGTCTTTTTGCCCTGAGTTTACCCAAGGTTTCAACGTGTGTTATGGTTCCCTGAAGCTGCGCATACTCCATCAGCGGGTTAAGATCAATGACCGCATTCACCTGTGTGCGATCGATATGGCGAAAAGGGAAATGCAGTAGCAGATCCTCGTAATGGAAAATATTCAGTTCCTTCTTCAAAAGGTCTGCCCGCAAAGGCCCCACCCCTTTCAGGTATTCAATAGGCGTATCAAGTATGGTGGATGATCTGCTGATAGGATCGTTTTGGTAAAATTACATGTACTGGCTGGTCTGTCTTTGGGCTTTTTCCCAATTAACCGCCTGTTTTTTTCCAAGGAAACGGATAAACCCCTGCACAATACAGAAGTTCATGAACAGGAAATAAAATGGGATCCCTGCGATTCCGGCGGTCTTTCCCGCTCGGATCAATAAATAACCCAGAACTGCCAGTAAATAACAAAGGGCCTGAAGGCATAAAAAATAAAAATAAAACCCGTCGGCAGGTCCGGTAATTACGATGAAAATATTTGTGATAAGGATAAGCGAAAGAAATACCGGGCTGATGACCCAGCGGAAAATGCGCCGGGAGATAAATTGAAACCAGAGCAGCGGAAATTTAAACGGATGCAAAATATCTTTCCATAAATGAAGGGACTGAAAAGCTCCTGCGGCGATTCGGATCTTTCTTTTTCCTTCTTCCTTCAAAGTTGCAGAAGGAAGTTCTGAAGCGAAGGCCCCGGGTTCATAAGCGATCCGGTATCCCTGTAAACAGATCTGCAATGATATCACCAGGTCATCCAGGATCACTGGCTCCCCTATTGGCTGGAACAATTCCTTCCGAATGGAAAACAACTCTCCTGCCGCGCCCACTACAGTATATAATCCGGCATCCAGCTTTTTCATCCATGATTCATAATTCCAATACCAGCCCTCTGCCTGTCCCAGTGCGGAATGAATTCCCTGATATATTATTTTCTTCTCGCCCGCCACTGCTCCAACATTAGGATCCTTAAAATGGCTGACCATTTTTTTTAACGATAACCGATTCAATACGCAATTTGCATCGCTGAAAACCACAATAGGCGTATCAACCAATTCCATCGCGCGGCAGATGGCAATATATTTTCCAGTCCTTTCTGATTGTATCAAAACGTTTACAGCAGGATATCCTTTTAAAATTTCCAGGGATCTTTCATCGGGCTCGTCTATTACCAGCAGCACTTTTAACAGGCTTGCAGGGTAATCAAGCGCTCGAATATTCTCCAGTTTTTTCTGCAGTGAACCCGCTTCCTGGAAGGCCGTGATCACCAGGCTAATAGAAGGAAGGACTGCTGAGTCAACAGGGGCAGGTTCTTTTTTCCGGCCTTTGAAAAGGAGGAATAGTAAGGCCACAAGCCCATAACCCAGGTAGCAATAGCCAACCAGGAAAAAGCTGATCCAGAATAATATTCTGAGGAAGGAATCCATGAATCGGTAAAAATACGGTGGGCCATAGCAAATATCCTAAACTGCCACGGGAATTGCCCATTATATAATAGCGAAAAACGAAATTTTTACTGAATTCGCCCCGCGTTACTTTGCTCACTGAACCGCGATGATATACCTTGCTATCAATCCGTACCTGGAAAAAACCAGGTAAAAATGAAAAACCATCCATCCTTATTTCAGCTGGAAGTATTTCTGGCCCAAAACAAATTCGCGCTGCTGTGTTTTCTCACGGCATTCGTGATCACGATGATCTGTATCCCACCGATCATCAGCCTGCTGAAAAAATACAATTTGCAGGATGTTCCCAATGAGCGTAAAGAGCATATGGACCCTATTCCAACCATGGGCGGTATCGCTATCATGGCAGGAATGATGAGTGCCCTGCTGCTCTGGTTCCCTTTCAGTACCGAGCCCGCCCTGATGAGTTTTTTCCTTTCAGTGATCGTTCTATTTATCCTGGGCATATTCGATGACCTCAAAGACCTTTCCGCCCGCTATAAATTTGTTGTACAGATCGCCCTGGCCTCCCTGATTGCCGTTTCTGGAATACGTATTACCTCCTTTGAAGGATTGTTCGGTATTTATGACCTTCCGCTGAATACGCAGTATTTGATGACGGTTCTGGCTATCACTGGAATCACCAATGCATTTAACCTGATAGATGGCATAGATGGCCTGGCAGGTGGCCTTGCTTTTATGAGCCTGGTGGTGCTGGGAATTTTCCTTACGCTGATGGGCGATGGACAGACGGCCTTTATTGCATTTTCGCTGGCAGGCGGGTTGCTGGCATTCTTATATTTCAACCTGAACCCGGCAAGGATATTTATGGGTGATACCGGTTCACTGGTCACCGGATTTGTTATCGCGATCTTATGTATCCGATTCCTGCAGGTCAATGCTTCACTTACTTCGCCCATCTCCGCTCATGGACCCATCTTTGTCTTAGGAATTGTAATGATCCCTGTTTTTGATACGCTTCGTGTATTCGCGTTAAGGATATGGAGAGGAACTTCTCCTTTTCAGGCGGATAAAACCCATATCCATCATATTTTCACCAGGCAGGGTTTTTCTCATGCTTTTGCCACGCGAAGGATCTGCGTATTGCATGGCCTGATGCTTTTTGAATCATTCTGGCTTCGCAATTTGCCGCAGGAACTGGCCATAGCCCTGATGATCATTCTGATGTTGCTGGCTATCGGGTTGTTCAGCATACTGGGACCACTGCTGGAAAAATGCAGATCCCTGCTGGGAATGCCCCCGGGTAAACAGGGCGTTTTTCATGAATAGAGCCCTTCATTTACCCAGGGAACTCTAAAATAATCCGCTCCAGAGATCAGACTGTTTAGTATCAGCGTCAATGGCAGCATGGTGCAGGCGGAACAAAAAAATCTTCGTTGAAAGCTTTTATCTTCTGTATTCAAAAACATTAATGGCCAGCTCCAGGTTCTCACAGGCAAAATCTTTACCTACAAACGTTGATCTCCGGCTGAAAGATTCCCTTAGATGATAACGGAAACCGGCTTGCTTTAGAATAGACAACAGTTCTTCGAGGTGTTGCTCTTTTCCTGTAAAGCTGTGATACTCTACAAAAATATGTTCCACATTGGCAAGTAAGGAAGCACAATCCCGCATCATCATGTATTCCGACCCTTCAATATCTATTTTAAGCATATCCACTTTTCGGTGCAGGTGATCTGCAAGCCGGATGGTCTTTACCTGGATGGGGCTTACTTTTCTGAATGTATTTGTGGCAGATGAACCCATTCCACTATCCGAATAAAAGGCAAGGCTGGTCTCTTCATCGCATACCGCTTGGTTGATAAGTTTTACTCCCTGCCAGTCAAAATTTTTCGCATTGGCCGATAATACGTCAAAGATCATTGGGTCGGGTTCAAAAGCTATGATCTCGGCATTGGGATAAAGCGTTTTAAAATACAATACGGATAACCCCATATTGGCTCGCAATCCAGAATGAAAGGTGAAGACCCGGACGCGTTGAATTTATAAAGTTCGTTGCTAAATAACTCCTGCCAGGTATTATAAAAAGAACCTGCGTCATGATAGATGAAGGTCCTGCCAGCTATCTGTATATTTCATTTGGTTCCGAAAGGCTGATATTTCAGTTCTTCCATCTGCTCAAAAGAAAGTTGGAGCTCGGGCAAAGTCTTTTTCTTCTTAGAAATAATCCCATGATTTTTTTTGCAAGTTTTACAGTCGGATAAATTTTATTTCGCCAGCATAAATTGAAGAGGCCTGTCAAATCTCTTTCCCCATGCCTTCTCACTATGTTCTTCCCCTGGAAATACTTTTGTCACCCAATTTTTTCCGGCACGATAGCCTTTTTGTTTCATCATCGCATCCACCTGCTTTTGAAATGGCGCATACCAGGAATCCAGGGTCTTATCACCGTAATCAAAATAGATCTTGTGACCAGCGGGAGAGGGAAGTTTCATCCTCAGGTATTTCATGATTGCGGCGGGGATCGGATTGTTCTTCAGTTCAAATATACCCGGCCAGTGGGTAGACATACAGATAGCCCCACCAAAAACGGCAGGATATTCACAGATCGCATAAATGGAAATAAGTCCCCCCATACTGCTGCCACCAATAAAAGTATTTGCCCTGTCAGGCAGGGTGGAATATTCCCGGTCGATAAATGGCTTTAATTCTTCCACGATAAACTTCAGGTAAAAATCAGAACGAACCTTCTGACCGTTATAAACAGAAGCCCCGGATTGGCGGCCTGACCGGTACATAGAATCCTGATCTGCCTTGCTCATGGACTCAAATGGTTTTTGAGGCATATAATCTGCATGCCTGCCGGCTCCTGTATTCCAGATCGCAACCAGTATGCAGGGTTTTATTTTACTTTCCCTGATCAGTCTTCCAAGTGTTTCATCTGCCTGCCAGTCCATTTTATTCCAGGATTGAGTGCTATCAAACAGCATTTGCCCATCCTGAAAATAGATAACGGGGTATTTTATATCCCTGGAATATCCATCAGGGAGCCAGACGTCCACATTTCGATTCGCTACTTTTTTTGAACTAAACGCTTCATGTCTTATTATTCTCCCAGAAGATAATTTCGGCAATTGCGCTTTCAGGTCACCTGAAAAAAGGATGACAAGCGTCAAGAAAACTACCGTAAGGGTTTGAAAACATTTCATTAACCAAATATAATTTATAAAAGCCTTGAAAATAATTTAACTTAACCTATTCCCCCTCTGCAAGCACCCTCCTTTATTTAACCCAAAAAACAAATAAACATGAAAAGTTTACTGATCGCTGTATTAGTTACCGCCACCTTGTTTGCCTGCACGGAGAAAAAAGAAAAATCTTCAGGCAGCGAGAAAAAATACACAAAGGACAATACCTATGAGGCCACTTTCGCGGGCGATTTTACCCAGGATGTATCTGATTCGGATGTACATGCTGTAATGATGAGTTATAAAGAATGGGAAAATGCCAACATGAACAATGTAGCCAGTTATTTTGCAGATTCTATCATGTGGCAGCGTGCTAACGGAGAAAAAAACCTTTGGGCCAAAGCTGACCTCGTAAAATACTGGACTACTTACCGGGATAGCCTTAGTTCTGTGGTAATAAAAATGGATGCCTGGGACCGGGCCTATGATACCACTAAGAAAATGTCATTTGTAGTTACCTGGTATCGGGAATATGACACCTACAAGTCTGGCAAAGTGGACTCAGCAGATTTCGCAGACGTTAACGGCGTGCAGGATGGAAAGATCGGCTACTACAGTCAATACCGAAGAGCGCTTAAATAAATTATAGATCGGGAAGGACCGGGAAACCGGTCCTTCTTTTATTTGTTATCGCCCTTACGATGCTCCAAAAATAATTCATACTGCCGCTTAAATTCTTCATGGCGGTAATTCCCATCCAGCGATTTTTCCTGGCCGGAGGAAGCCTTTTCAACAAGCCGAAAATATTCCTGCGGGAATTGATCTGAATAAATACCCGGCAGGACGCCGATACGGTTCAAACCAGTATAAAGCGTAAAAAGGATAAAAAGTGAAACGATGATCACTGAATGATCCCTGAATAATTTGATCATGGAAAATGCCGTTTGGTTCTCGCCTTCAACCAGGTATTTTTTTCTACCGAGAGCCGCGACCAGGTAGATCACGAGCAGTAATAAGGAAATGATCCCTCCCCATTGGGCAATGCCCAGTGCGAATGGAGCGAGGACCAGTGAAAAAAGAAAAATAACAATGCTCGCATGAAAAAACAGGGATATCAGCGCCAGCGTATGGTTTTCAGATCCCAATTCCCTATAGCGGCGGATCATTTTTGAAGTATAGATCAAAGCCAGTCCCAGCCCTGCCACCGCAAAAACCTCCTCTGCCAGCCGGAAATAAATGTAAAATAACCGAAGTCCAAACAGAATGGCAAGAACGAAGAGGCAAGCGGCCTCGGCAAGGAAAAGAAGGGATCGATGCTCTTTATTTCTTGCTACCAGAATAAATTCAGCCAGGAACAAAAGTCCAAATAGAAATCCTACGACTCCCATCACCGTCAGTCCGTAGCTGTTCTGGGCCATAGAGGCAAAGGCCCCCATGATCAGCAGGATAAAAAGAAGGTAATAGATGGGATTGAATCTTTTCATTAGAAAGCATTAAAGAATATGTAGTCGAAATTGGAATAAAAGAAATCATCCATGGAGCCCCATTGCTGTTTTTGCTCCTGGCTCTCCGTTTTCCTGCTGGCCTGCCAGAGGATGATCGATTTCATAAATAATTCTTCCTGCTCGGTTACAATAGCAGGGATAGATGACCAGGCCCGGTAATAGTTACCTTCCTCCGATACACCAAACACCCTTGAGATCAATCCCCGGAATTTACTGCCTTGCAGTATCTCTGAAAGGAGGGTCTGGGAATAGGCATTGAGGGCTTTCCCCCCAATACGGGAAAGCGTAAGAATAAGGTCGAATCTGTAATCCAATTGGTTTAAGCCATAATTGAACTTGGTAAAATCCACTGTCCTCGATTTAGAAAAGACGGAATCCAGGCAGACAAAGGTGAAAGGATCGGCTCCCTGCCTGTATAGATGATCAGCCATCGCTATATAGGCAAATGCTTTTTCATGCAATTCTTCAAATTTCTCCGCCAGATCAGTGGCCATTTCATGCTTACCGGCCAGGGCCAGGTAAACGCAGGCATCTTTTAACTGGTTCAGGAAAAATGTTTTTTCTACATACTCATACCTGTCTCGACTGGCCGAAAAGTCATTTTTATTGAATTTGCCGAAATAATCAAGCCCTGCCGGCACATTACCCTTCTTGAAATTCCTATTGGCCAGCATCAGGTAAATAAGGTTAAGATCCAGTGCTTTGCCCTGGGGATGAGTAGCCGCTAAATCAATGATATCGGTCAGTGTCTTATCTGAAAGAGGATAAAAATTATCGTAAGCACTGGCATCGGCAAATGGCTTTTTCTCATATGCTTTCGCTACCCAGTAATTGATCATTCGGATCTCCGAAGGAGTTGTATATAGTTCAGCAGCCAGTTTATTCCTGACTATATAATCAAAGAACAGGTCTGAATGATAGGTCGAACTGAACCATCCTTCCATATAATCCGGGTAAACAAATAGCTCACGTCGTTTGTAAATTTTTGTCCGTACCCCATCCGTGTAATAGGTAGTAGTTACTGAAATATTCGCAGTATCAAGATAGCCACTACTGACTTTCCGAAAGCTGGCAACAGCCTGTGATAATAGTGTATCCAGCCCGGCTCTGTTCTCAGGTAAGCCCCTGTCAAAACGATATTTATCCTCATACATGGCCTTCCTTTTCCTGAAGGTGGCCAGCATATAGTTTCTTTCATCCGGAACCTTTACCTCAGCGATAAGTTTTTCATAGTCATCACAGAGGCCATAGAAGACCTCTCGCCTGGCTAGACAGAGATTTGGATAGAAATATCCCTTATACGACCTGAGGAATCCTCCTGATATGTTTGTCAGGTACAAATGGCTGAGATGGCCTGCACGGATCATCGCATTTCGGTAAATGGTCAGCGGCGTATTGGTTGGATAATTTTCACCCAGCCATTTCACTACGGAACCCGCTTTATCACGATGCCCGAATTGGTAGAAGATGCCAAGGATATTATTATAATTATTGAATAGACTTCCTGTAAAATAATCGGTTTGGCCATCCTGCTTCAAAACCTCAAAACATTGCTTCACCTTCTCATCATCCCCCAGCGCTGCATATAAGGAGGCAAGGGTATGATAGCCGCTGTTATAATCATTTGGGATCCGGCCATTGATCTCATAGCCGCCTTTTGGATAATAGGTATCGAACATTTCCTTACTGGCTGAATCAAAAGGCGACACCAGCGAAAGCAGCCGCTGGATCTTTTCTGCTGAAACATTTCCAAAGGTCAGCCAATGCTGCAATCCATAATTGATCTCATAAGGAATGGAAGTAGAAAACAATTTTTTGGATCGAAAAAAAGCAAGCGCCAGCTGGTAACTTAGATCCGCCTGCGCAGCCTGGCATTTCGCTGTTGTATCTGAAGGAGCATAATACTGGTCATAGGCAAGATTGCTGCTGAATATATTCACCTGCTCCAGTAAATAAGAAGGGTCCTCTCCGGTAACCATATAATCGTTCGTGTACTTCTGCAAAGAATCTCTCAGGCTTTGCTTCAACAGGGACCTGTCCTTTTTATTGAATTGAATCAATTGCTCATAAACTGCCGCGGTTAGGCTGAGCCGCTCTTTGGCTGGCAAGCCTGCCAGGTAAGGCAACAGGGATCCATTTTTATACCTTTCTTCCATCAGCAGCGGTATGGCCTTTGCGTCCAGCCCTACCTCGGTGCTTTTTAAAAGTTTTTGGGTTTCAGAATGAGTGCGGGACAAAACACTTCTAGGCTGTTTCTGCTCCGCATCATACCAATAGTATCCAGTTAGCACCAGCATCACGGCAATGGCCAGCACAACCGCTATCCGCTGTGGCCCATATTTCATGAAGGCCCTGCTTATAGCCACTTTCCGGGCACTTCGTTTAATGAACTCCCTGATATCCGTCAATACCTGTTCGGCCTCCCGGGTACTATCTTCCTTTATTTCGGCATAACGCCTGATCCACCCGGCATTAGGTTTGCACTGTTCATACCAGTTTTCAAAATAAGATAATGGCCCGATCGGTAGTAGGAATCCATTACCCTTGCCACTGTTCTTCCACCTGTCCATCTGCTTCTTGAAATCCAGGTAGGTGGTATAAAAATCATATTCCCGACTTGCCCAGGTATTCAACTTATCCCAGTTCCGGATCAGGCTTTCGTGCGTGATATCCAATACGGTATCAGCATCGATCGTATGCGTGGCCGGATCATTTGTACAGAAAGGACGAAGGAAAGAATTTCCCTCCTCCCGGTAGATCCTTAATACATCAGCCACCACGGTTGTGGTGATCCCGGGTGTATTTATGATACTGGTGATCTCTCCCAGCGTCATTCGGTTACGTACAGCACGGCTGTTATCAATTTTGGTAAGGCAACTGAAAGTAAGCGCAATGATCTTCTTTGCTTCTTTTTGTGTGATCGGTTGTAAACCATGCTCCCTGTTATAGTAATCCCAGGCATTTTCATATAATATGCTTGCATGGATCTCTATCACCCTGTTCAGCCCTGTATTCCTGAAATATTTCCTTCGGTTGGCGGATAATGTTTGCAGCCATTTATTGAACCTGGGCAGCTCATCGTCAGGAAGGTCCTCCGCCGGCATACCACCCACCATTGCATAATGGATCAGGTCCATTTCTTCCCTTCCATGATCAGCCATCATCCATACCTGTGCCAGCGCATGCTGAAGGATCGGCAACTGATCCACCCCTTCTGATACATCATAGACCAGGCGTTCGATAAGCCGTTGCGAAATGCGGTTGCCACTAAGAATGGCCGGCTCTTCGATCACCTGTTTAAGATCCTTACGTTTCAGCCTTGGCACAAAGAATTGAGAGAAGCCTATATATTCTGGTAAACCCCTGAAGGCAGAACATTGCCCGATATAATCGGAGCGCATGGTGCAAACCATGTATACCGGGATATTTTTTTTAATGGCGATCCGGGCTGTTTCCAGTATCAGGTTCACGACTACCTGGGAATCCTGTGAAGGAGATTCAGCAAAGAAATTTTCCGGATTGGTAAAGAATTCTTCGAACTGGTCAACAATGATCAGCAGGTTGGCCGCTTTTCTTCTTCGGTCTTTTTTAACGGTTTCATCCGACCCATTCCATAATGGATCATTCTCATCAATATAATAGTCTGAATTTGTATACAGGTCAATGAGTGATGAAAATCCCCTGCGTAATTCTGTTTCTACGGTAGTTGGCTGGGCATTAAAAGTTTCTGCGAGCGCGGCAGCCATGTTTTTTACCGGACTTCTCTCCGGACGGAAATCGGCCACCACCCAATTGGTATATTTTGCCTTGAAGAATCCGGCCCTGGCATTAGGTATAAGTCCTGCATAGATCAGGGATGATTTTCCTTCTCCGGAAGCGCCCGTTACCATCAGGAATTTATTCTGTTCCAGTAAAGCGGTGATCTGGTCCACCTGCAGGTCACGGCCCTTAAAATAAAGGCTTTCCTCTTCCGTGAAGGATCGGAGGCCGGTATAAGGACATATAGTAGTTTGTTCCAACATGTTTAGTTTTCGTCTACATAAGGAAGATAGCGCCGGGAAAGAATGAATTCATTATCCAGGAATCCCTTCCATTTATTGTCAACTTTTTCCCTCAGGTAATAGCCAACGATCGTATATTTTAAGAAATAGGTTTGGTCACCAGATGAAAAAAGTGGCGGCATCCGGCGCGTCGCTTCATATAGTTTATCGTGGAAGGCAAAGGCCTGCCCGTATAGGTAAAGCGCATCAAATCTTACCTGGGTATTTTTAATAAGGCGGGTGGCTTCTGTCTCATTTGCTACAGGGTCCAGGTACATCAGCGCGATCGCTATCTGCGCTTTGTGCGGCTGGAAAAGTTCAGGCTTATCTATTCTTTTCATTTCTGCCATGGCAGAATCAATAAAGCGGCGGGCCTTCACTTTATCTTTTAACTGGAGCATGACCAACTGGCTGGCATAACCGTAAATGGAGGAGCGGTTGATCTTATTCTTAAATACATTGACCAGTTTTTCAACCAGGTCAAACCGATCATTTGCTCCCAGGCCGGCCACTACATTACAAATATTCTCAAAAATATAAACGTTGGTGTTGCCATTGTTCCTCATCTGGAAGGCGTTCAGCAATTTCGCCGTGTTTATTTTCTGTGCATAGCTTATAGCTTTGGCGGGCTGCAGCGCATTAAATTCCAGGCTGGCCAGTTGCAGATAGATCATATTAATATCCGCATACTGATCTATATTCTTTTGGCTCAATTTCAATTCAAGTTTTTCCAGCAATCCAACAGGCAATTGCTCCTTCAGCGTCCAGTTGGAAGCTGCCATCGCCGCTTGCCAGGCAAGTGACCATTCCTCAAAATATTTTAATTCGGCCCCCTGCGTGTATACTGTGTCAAACAGGTTATGATCCAGTAAATAGTTAAGAAAGACCCCCGAATTATAGAGATCAATATTGCTTCTTGGTTCAAAAGGATGAAAAGGAACACGAAAATCCGGAAAGAGGAACAGGTATTTATAAGGCAGACCTACAGAGGATCCTCCTCTTGTATCTATAATGGTCGATCGCTCACGCATGGTGGCCGGCACCATTAAATAATGGTCTATAGCATCTTTAAAGAAGGCATCGCCTTTTCCCGGAAAGCCCCTGGTGTCGTTCCTGGTGGCTAACAGCAGGCCCTGGTTCTTCAGAGCAATGGCCAGTTCCAAATTAACTTCATCCTTATCAGGTAACTCTTTTATGGATCCTTTGAGTTTATCAAAAAAGAAAGACAACAGGCTATCGGAACTGTATTTCAACCCCAGGTTGGAAATTTCCTGGCCGCCGCCTCCTGAATAAAAATTAAAATTGAACCCGGTGTTAACATTGATCATACAGGAAGCGGTCAGTCGTTTGTAGAACTCTATAGCATCTATATTTTTCGACTTACAATAACGGTCAACAAAATTGTCAAGACTATCCTGGTGTCCATACGTATAAAACAGGCTGGCAATATGGGAGGCATTCTCCACATAACTTGCATAATCATTCTGATAATAATTAGAGGAATAATGGATCAGGCTGTCGGTACAGCGGGCGGCCATTTCAGCCTGGCCGCTGGCAGCATATAAATAGCCCAGTTGCTGATATAATCCATTATAGGAAAAACCATAATTATTCTGGCCGCCTCTGTAAGGATTCTCGCGTTTATACCGGCTCAGTACCCAACTATCTCTCTCTGAATTCTCAAATGGTGATAGCTCATGAATAAGGTAATTTATCTGGGTGGCAGAAAGAGCTGCAGCATTTAAGCTTTCTGATATGGCCAGTGAAAGGAATTGGATATTCTGAAAATCAGCGGGTTTTTCCTTTAGGATAGCCATTGAAAGTGCAGCTGATCGTTTTGCATTATGCCTCACAAAGGAATCCAGCGCTGGAATGGTATTAAAATAAAAAGCGGCTCTTGCCGTCACCGAATAATCATAGAGCAGTTTAAACTTTTTACCGGGGTCATTATTTGCAGCCGGATCGCAAAATAGTTCCATCAGACTGTCTGCTATGCCCAGGCATTGCCTGATCTCCTCTGCCGGTTGGTTAAACCCCTGGGAAACCATCTCTGTAGCCATACCTGTTACAATGATGATCTTTTGTTCAGGGTCTTGTATGCTTTCTGCAATTTCAGGTATAGTGATATTGCCAAGCACCAGCTGCCTGGTAAGTAAGGGCACCGCAAATTCAGGACTCAATCGTTTATTATTGGCCAGTTTATATGAACTCTGCCGGATCGTGCCGAGTACATGATCATTTTTTTGCAGGAAATAATTCCGGATGGCAAAGGAACTAAGGGTCAGCACCGCTATTACACCCAGCACCATGGCTATTTTCTTCATGCCATAACGCATGACGGCTCTTGTCACCATATGTTTTCGGGCACTGCGGGCCAGGAACTCTTTGGCATTCAAAAGTATCTGCTCTGCCTTTCCTATTTTCTTATCCTCCTCAATATCTTCCGGAAGGTATCTGGCCAACCAATGCGCATTTGGGTTGGCCAGGTTGAACCAGTTCTCAAAATACGTAAGCGGACCAATGGAAAGCAGGAAGCCATTGGAACGGCCGCTATCTACCCATCGATTTAGCTGTTGCTCGAAATCCAGCGAAACTGTATAATGGTCGTATTCAATTTTAGCCCATTGTTCCAGGTATTCCCAGTTGCGGATCAGGCTTTCATGGGTGATATCGAGAATATCATCCGCCTTCAATTCACCATCTGCTTTTTCAGGAGAGATAAAAGGACGAATGAACGTATTGCCGGGTTCCCGGAATATATCCAGTACAGCCCCCACATCCTTAATGCCGAATTCCGGACGCCCAATGATATCCCTGATCTCCTGAAGGGTCATCCGGTTTCTTACGGCCCTGCTTTGGTCGATCTTGGTAAGACAAACAAAAGCGCTTCGAATGATCGCTTTTGCATCCTCATCAGATATTTCTTTGCCTGTTTTCGTCCTGTAATATTCAGCTGCCTCTTCGTAAAGTTTATTCGTATGCGTATCCAGTACATTCTGGAGATTCGGTTCGTGGTAACAGGCCTTGATCTCCGGAGCCAGGGAATCAAACCATGTATTAAATTTATTTACCTGCTCCGCCGGCAATTCGGTAACCGGCATCCCCCCTACCATGGCATAATGCAGCAGGTCCATTTCTTCCCTTCCATTATCTGCTGCATGCCAGATCTGGTTCAGCGCATGCTGAAGGATCGGCAACTGATCAACGCCTTCTGTAAGATCATGGATCAGCCTTTCAGTTAATCGCCTGGTAATGCGGTTACCACTTAATACAGCCGGCTCTTCGATCACCTGCTGCAACTGTGTGCGATTTAGCCTGGGAACAAAGAACTGGGAGTAGCCAATATATTCGGGAAGGCCGCGGAAGGCTGCGCACTGGCCGATATAGTCGGAGCGCATAGTGAACACCACATAAATAGGAAGATCTTCTTCCAGCGATATGCGTGCCGTTTCCAAAAGAAGGTTCAGTACCAGGCTGGCATCTCTGGATGGAACACCTTTATGGTAATTCTCGGGGTTAGTAAAGAATTCCTCAAACTGGTCAACCAGTATGATAAGGTTGGCGGCTTCCCTTTTCAGTGCGGCCCTGCCTTTTTCATCGGCATTCTGCCAGGCCATTGAATTGGTGTCGAGGTTCCGTTTAGAATTCTTATAAAGATCCACAATAGCCGAAAAGCCATGCCCTAATTCGGCTTCCACAGTATGTGGATTATCTATGCCCAATTGCCGGGCAATAGAACGACAAAGGTTATGAAAGGGATTACGCTCGGGCCTGAAATCAGCTACTGCCCATTGTGTATATTTTGACCGAAGGAAACCGGCTCTTGCATTGGGTACGATACCTGCATAGATCAAAGAAGATTTTCCATCTCCGGAAGCACCGGTAAGCATGAGAAATTTATTCTTCTGCAACTGAAGGGTGGCCTGGTCAATATGCTCTTCCCTTCCTTTAAAATAAAGTGATTCTTCTTCGGTGAAGGCCCGAAGACCAGTGTAAGGACATATCTGTTCTGTTTCAAACATAATTTTGGTTGCGACTTAAATCAACTGTTAAAGGCCTGGTATGGCCTTTCTATCACGTGTACATTTTTGGCGATCTATTTCAATGTAGTGTACACTTTCTTTACTTCAGTAGGAATGGTTTCTTTAGGAACAATGGAGGATATGACCCTTGGCGCCTTAAAATTCCGGGCCATATTGCTCTGCGGATCATCTTCTCCGATAAGGAACATAGGCGTTGGTGAAGAGGCACCGCCCACCTGCTTCCAGATCTGCTTGATGAACGGAAGGGCCCAGTCGGCCGCATATTTAAAATACACAACGGCCAGTTTGCTCTTCGGGATCTGTTGTGTAGAGATCTCCCTGTAGGAATCTTCTCCATCCGGCATGATATTCATGGTCTCAACCGGGTACTCCATGCTCAACTGATCCACTATATGCATCGCTTCATTTTCATCCTGCTGGTTGAAGATGAAGAATATCTCCGTATCCTTGGAATCATACACTTTCGCATCCTGCTTCATGATCACCACGCGCATATCATCTACCAGTTGCATCGGACCCGAGCTGTTGGAGAACATCATGTTCCGGGTAATATTATTCCGGATATACTTAATGAATTCCTGCTGGGCAGGTTTTACCACTTTAGAAGATTCCGGTGTTGCCCAGACGAATACATTGAAAGGAGAGCTGCCCTCGATCCTTTTCTTTGCTTCTATGAACTGGAATTGAGGAAAGGACATATCCTCATCGGACTCAAAACGGCGTCCAAACTCTCCGCTTAGCATATGCAGGGAGCAAACGCACTTGCTCATTTCTTCAATTGATCTTTTTTTGAAGGTCTCATCATCTGCGGGGCAATCAAAAGCTGGCAATACATTGAATCCGGCTTTTTGCAGGATGATGGCCATTTCCTCCCGGCTTTCTTTCAGGTCACCCGAGGTCCAGGCCAAATAAATATTTGGTCGCTGCCTGTCTATCACTGCCACTTTAATAGCATCCGAAACAGAAGTATTAATAACATTAGGAACGATCTGCCGGGCCATTGGCTGGTAAGAAGGCATCTCTGTATGGGCGCCTCTTTGTGTCTGTTTGATACCCGCGATAATTTCTTTGATCGTATTGGCCAGTTTATTGATCTGGTTACGATACATAGGTTTTAGCGGACTGGCATTTTTCTCATCATCCATCGGGCGCAGGGGGCGGTTCACGCCTTCATCCCGGTAAATAAAATCAATGGAGCGAAGACCTCCTTTCATTTCTGTTTCCAGCAACTTCACATCATCCGTATCTATTTCATGGATCTTGACCGGCAACACTCTTGATGCGGAATTTCCATTGGTCAGTTTGATATAATTGCCTAAGCTATCCCTGCTGGTACCATCCTGGTATACCCGGAATTCCTGTTGCCATACAGGAGAATTTGTATCGCAATAAGTTTGCGAAATAATGGGAATGAACATCAGTGACCGGATACCGTCACCATAGCCCCTTTTGTCTTCAGGGTTCTTATCGAAATAAATACTTAGTTTTTCTTTGAGCGTGGCAGCCAATTCCTGCTTCAGCTTTTCTACAAATTCATCGACCCAGCCATCATATTTATTATCATTATGACGATAGCTGATATGAATATCATAATCAAAGCCAGGTAAAAAAGAGGCGTTTACAGGACGGGCATTATTGCTATTATCGGTATCCCTGGCCACTGCGAAGATCTTGTATACTCGTACAGGCTCTTTTACATTTTTCAGGTTCTCTATGCTCACAAACTCCGAACGGATATCTGCTTTATTGGCCAGGTCGCGCTGTACAGATTCAGAAACAAAAATTCCCGAAGGAGGCGCCAAAGATTGAAGCCGGGAGGCAATATTCACCGGGTCTCCAAAAATATCCCCGTTTTCAAAAACCACTTCCCCCTGGTGAATGCCGATCCGCAATTCAAATTCCCTTGCCTGGTAACAGATCTGTTGAATTTTTATGGCCGCATATACCGCATTACTAACGGCCGGGAAGGTGACCATGATGCCATCACCCAATTCCTTGATCAGGGTACCCCCATACTCTTCGATCACCGGTTTTTGGATCTGCCTGTTCTTATGTAAAAGTTCAAATGCCCGCTGCTCGTTGTTGCCCATAAGAGCTGTATAACCAACGATATCTGTAAACATTACGGCCGCTAACTGGCGAGATTGGGTCATTCATGGAAATTAGGAAATTAAATTTATATATGCTTTATTAAAATACCAGCAGCTCCGCTTTGTGGAAGAAGCGTGGATAAACATAAAACAGCAAGGATATAGTAATAATTATTTAATGATCAGCAACCAGCCTTTGCCTTTTTCAACCGGTATAGACTCAGTTGGCAGGAAGATCCTTGCCGGCTGGAAATTCTTTATTTCCCTTGCTTCGATCTTTGCTTTTGAAGGATCGACACCCAATTTTTTCCAATCAATATTTAACTGCACATCGGTATTAGTACTTGCCCAGCTGGCCAGCGAGATCAGGGTGGCCTCATTCTTTTTATATACAGTGACCAATACTTTGTCATTATTTGTCTTTACCGGGCAGTTACTGCTCCAGTACCCTATCATTTCGGAACCTTTTATCCCGAACTCATCCCAGAATTTCCAGATCGGACGTGGGTCCGCTTCCTCGGTCCAGGGGAATCGGTTGGTCATGCCATAGATCATTCCCCTCCATGGATTGCCCCCATCCTGCAACATTTCACCCATTAGACCGAAGGGAATACCGCTGACCTCGGTCATGAAGAAATCTGGCTCATTATTCTGGTAATCGAAATACTCCCCAAACCACAAACGATTCAGGTAAGGAAAATGCTCCATATAAAGGTTGGCGCTGTTATTAAACCCATCGCTTTTATTATACTGGTTGGCCGAATGAAGATCGATGATGCCTGGATGACCGTCCCTGGTCAATACCCTTTTGATCCTTTTCATGGTCACCCGGTCAAAAGCAACATCGTCCAGGTAGATCCCATCCACTCCCACATTTTGCGTGAGCCAGTTCATTCCCTCTACATAATAATTATGCCAGCGACTCATACCGCTGTTAATGATCGCTGCATCTTTTATCTCCGGTACGAACCAGGCAGGGATATAATCATCGCCTACATGCTCCTGCAGCCAGGCAAAGCCTCCACCTTTTCCGGGAGAATAGATCTCATGACCCAGGCTTCGCATAGGGAAGGTCTCATAAGCGCGGTTCGACAGTTCCCTTACCGTATTATATATCTTCACTTTTAATCCAAGCGCATGCGCTGAATCAATATATCCTTTCATTTTTTTGTATTCGATGAAAGGATAATTCAGCCAGGGATTGATAGGCGTGGCATGATGGATATTTACCACAGTGGCGCCGTTAGCTTTAATATTATCGGGACTATCATATTTATGATAATAGCGAGTGGCCCACTGCGATTCAGTATCCAGGGTATGGAAAGGGGTGATCAGCAAAGTGAAATTATAATATAGTGATTCGCCTCTTTTCATTTTACGATCGCCGCTATAATTATTCACCACCGTTGAACTCTTCAGTTCATTGATGCTAATACCTCCTTTATTATTATTTCCCCAGGAGGAAGGCAGCAATAAGGGTTTTTGCAAATAGAAATTCGTATTCAGGGGGCGAATATATCTTTCATCGCGCAGGGAGAATTGCAATCCCGCATTCACTGATCCTATCCAGGCCCCATCCTGATTTTTTGTGGCTACCTCCCATTTCCAGTTGAAATTATGGGGCATATTTCCCCCTTTCTGGCCAAGGCCCATCATGTAGGTTGAAGCAGCTTTTGTAAAAGGGATCTCCATTCCAATGCCATTCAACTGCACATCACTCAGCGCGGTGATCTTTACGGTATAACTCACGAAACCATCAAACTCCAGTGAGGCATTTACCTGCATCTGCAGGAGGTTGCTCTGGTTGGTCACGTTCCACTCAACCGTACCCGGTTCTTTTTTAGTGAACTCAAGGTTGCCGCTTTTCCATTCTATATTTTTTCCATCTGCGGTCAATGCTATCATTTGAACAGGGTCAGCAAGGATCTCATTCGGGGTAGTTTGAAAACCCGTCATCTCCTCGGTATAGAATGTTTGGATCTGTGATGGGAATCCATCTTTATTTATTACAAGTTTTCTTCCCAGCAAACTGACAGCATTCTCTTTTACTTCGATAGCAGTATATGGAGCGATCACGGTATTTTCCTGTGCCATGGTAGAGTTCAGCCATTTCAGCCTGGTCTGTTTCCAGGGCTCCGCAATATTTCCATCGGCTACCTGGTTACCGGTTACTGTTAACTGGATATTCACCGGGAAAGATTCGGTGTTGCTGGTAATTATCATGGCCTTGCCCGTATAAAGCCCGGGAGGTATATTCTGAGGAACATCGATGCCACACCAAAGCGACTGCACCTTATTTGCCGGCAGGTCAAGTGTTTTTGTAAATGGTTTACCGGTATAATCCACTCCCGAGGTATTAAAGCAATAGCTGTTAGCAATATCGATCTTGTTCCCTTTTCCGTCTTTCAGTGCTGAAAACGTTACGGTAAGTCCTTCAATATGCTGAAGCGGATAAACAGCCAATTGGTACGTATAATTTTCACCACGGGAAGCTTCCCCTGAGAAGGTAGATCGAATTCCTTTCTGGATCCAGCGGTAAGGAAGGCTATTGGTCATTTTAACAGGGAAGTTCCTGTCTTCCGGAAATACCAGCATATCACTCCGTTTGCTTTTGCTGATGAGTGCTGCCGTCTCTTTTACCGTGGCAGTGATCTCCATAGGATAAAAACTATTCAGCGCATTGATGGACTGAATTTCCTTTACGGTAGTGTTCACGGGAACTTTGGCTGATATAGAACCCAGCCAGCCGATGGAGGTAGTTAGTTCCGATGCCAGGTAAATGCCTTTTGGATAATTTGATTTTTCATTTTTATAAGGCATGTAATAAACATAGTAATCACCCGGACCTGAGGTAGGTTCAAACCATAGTTCTGTTTTTTCATTGTTGCTAACACCCGGCCTTATGTTATCGATCTTCTCGTTGGTTTTGGCATCTACCACGATCAGCCTTTTATTCCAGGGATCAGTATCCCTTCTTCTCCATTGAATGATGGTTCTGGCTACATGGCCACTGCCATTAAAATGCACAATGGCGCGGTGGTTGCCCAGTGAATCGGGGTTCCATTCGTTATTGGCAATGGTGTATTTTAGTTCTTGGGAAGAAGCAAGCAGGTTTGAGATTAGTATGGTTAAAAGAAGTATTGTTTTTTTCATAATGGCTTATTTCGGGATAAGTGAATGTACAATTTCTCTTTACGTTCTTTTTGTCTTAACACAAAAAGAACCAAAAAAGTCAAGGCTCCAGAAAAATGGCTAAAAATTTCGGAGTATGACTAAAGGCAAAGAACTCGCCCGGAATGTCTCGTATACATGAGAAAGATTCAGTTGGGCTCAGACAGCTTTGCCTTTGCTCCTGCTGCGCAGTCGCCTGCCATACTCCGAAATTTTCTTAACGCCATTTTTCTGAGGCCCCTCCCCGGGAAATTCTCGTATCGCTTCATGATCTTTCCGGACGAAGTCCCCAAATAATAGGACCGGTCCAGCGCCTTGGCCGGCCCTGGTCAAGAAGCCTAACTTCTATAAGAAAAGCAAGGGCGGGCACAGCGCCTTCAGGGTGGTCAAAGTCAACACGTAGTGGAGTGTGACTAGCAAAGGAGCTTCGAACATTGGAGTGCTCCCCCCGACGAATCGTCAGAGGAAATGTTCGATCAGAGGAACTGATCACTTCGATTCGTCTTGAATTTTTGGTTCTTTTTTTTCAAGAAAAAAGAACTAAGAAAAGCATTATCGCAAATAAAAAAGCTTAATCGCATTCCTTCGAAGGAACAATATTCTCCTTCCCCCTCCTCAACCTTGGAACCAGGCTTCCTTCTGCAGTTCTAATATACTCAATGATCCAGATAGAATCATAGTCTTTATCGGGCCAGTCGAGATTGATACTGGCATCCCTGATACCCATATTACGCACCAAAGGAGCAATATTTTTTTTATCCCAAACGATCAGGATGGTTCCTTTCTGGTGAATGATATTATCGCTTATTTCCAGTGAATCCGTTTCCTCATATTTACTATTGACCAGCAGGTTGTATTTAATGGCCATGGGGATCACGGTTTGATACATCCTCACCGTTTTTGTTTTTTTCCCTGTGGTCATGTTGGGGACATAGATCAGGTCGGGAATACCAAACTGGGGGATGATGGCATTAGGCAGGGCAATGGCGCGGTTCCAGCCCTTGCAATTCAGGTTATAGCCTGAATCGGGTTTTTCGCCGTGGCGGATGATCAATATCCGAAGAGGGATAGAATCCGGTAAGGATTGGGCTTCAGCCTTAATAAGGAACATAAAAAGAAGAGGCCCTGAAAAAAGGAACCTCTTTATAGCTTTAGAAAAAAAGTAGAAAATGCGCATTGTTATTGATGGCTTTTGTTTACAATTTACATGATAAGACCTTTACTTACCGTAAATAAATCGTTAACGTCCAACCCGTCGGCGGACTCATGGATTCCCTCAACCTATATACCTGTTTACCTGGCCTCATGCAACCTTTCCAGCAATGCCTCCAAATGCCCTAAGGTCATGGTCATTCCTTCTTTGAATCCCATCTCCAGTATCCTTTCCATGCGCTCCAATGATTCATTGTAGATAGATATACTGACCAGCGTACCACCATTATGTTCTTTAAAATTAAAATCCCATTCAGAGCCCGGCATTTCCATATTCTCATCCTTATCTGCAAATGTGTTGAAGAATTTGAAATGGGTTTTAGGGTTGATGGCAAGGTATTTCTGCACTGCCCAGCGCTCAGCGCCATCCGGACTTACCATAGCATAGAAGCGGCGGCCGCCTTCTTTAAATTCCATCACCTTCGTTTTAGATAAGAAGGGTTGTGGCGCCCACCATTGGTCAAGAAGCTCCGCCTTTGTAAAGGCATCCCATACCAGGGAGGGTTCAGCATCGAATTCGCGGGTAAAATGTACCGTTTTATTTGGCTTGTCTACGGTAAATTCAAATTGAAGATCGGTTCTCATTTTTTTTGTTTTTTAAGGTTTGACAATACGTTGTCGAGTTGGTTGAAGCTGGTCTCCCATCCCTTGCGGAATTGTTCCAGCCATTTATCGATCTCTTTCATTTTTTTTATTTCGAGGGAATAATAGATCTCACGGCCCTGGGGTTCCTGTTTTACCAGTTCGCATTCTGTGAGTATACGCAGGTGTTTGGAAACCGATTGCCGGGTGATATTGAAGTTATCGGCAATGGCGTTGGGGGTCATTGACTGGAAGGCGATCAGGGTCATGATGGCCCTCCGGGTGGGGTCGGCTATTGCCTGGTAAATATCTCTTCTCATTTTGCCTTTAATTTTTAATAGGAAGCCATTCGGTTGCAAATATATGTGCAGCCATTCGGTTTCGCAAATTTATTTTGGCTCCGGGGCCTGATTCCAAATTCCTGAAACCAGGCACGTGTATTTACATTAGTTTTTTTTAGAGGCCATTCTCAGGAAGCTTGGCAAAACAATAAGAAGCAAAGGAAGCGCAACAATAAAACCGCCTATGACGGCAATGGCCAGCGGCTGGTGCAACTGCGCCCCTGTCC
Organism: Chitinophagaceae bacterium; assembly: GCA_016720565.1. Taxonomy (GTDB): domain Bacteria; phylum Bacteroidota; class Bacteroidia; order Chitinophagales; family Chitinophagaceae; genus JJ008. The sequence goes on along the minus strand of JADKKJ010000001.1, from coordinate 17,443 downwards.
CGATTCCCAGCGCCAATGGCATCAGGGCCGTGATAGCTCCTAATGCGGTCATCAGCTTCGGTCTTAACCGCGTGGAAATCGAATAAATGATTGACTCATCTACACTATTCTCATGCAAGGCTTCCTGAAATTGCAGATAGGTAAAAATGGCGTTTTCCCCTATGATCCCCACGATCATGATCAATCCGGTATAGCTTCCAACATTCAATGCAGTATTGGTGATATACAGGGCAAGGTAACTTCCGGCAATACCCAAAACAGCAATTAATAGAATCAGCAGGGCAATTCTTATTTTTTTAAAAAGGAAAAGGATCACTGAAAAAACGAGCAGGCAGGCTGCAATAAGTATCATCAGTAATTCCCTGAATGATTTTTGCTGCGCTGCATAGGCTCCTCCATATTCGATATGGTATCCTGCCGGAATAAGTAATTTGGAGGAGATCGCATTTTTTATATCCTTCATCACACTCCCCAGGTCTCGTGATTCCAACCCTGCAGTCACCACCCCCATCGATTGCAAATCTTCCCTTTCTATTTCAGCATCACCCGGGTTAACCGTAACAGTGGCCAGGCTGGAAATAGGTTTCAACCCGCCATTTGGCAGAAAGATCTGCAGGTTTTTGATCTGTTCAATACTTAAACGGGTGCTGCCAGGATAAACAAGTCTCACCGCCAGATACTGCTCCTTTTCAAAAACTTTACCCACAATATTCCCTTCCAATGCAGTTTGCAACTGATACTGCAAATTGGAAGGAGTGATACCATATAGTGCCAGCTTGCCAAAATCGGGATTAACAGAGATAGAAGGACCTGCCAAAACAATTCCATCAAACACATCGGCCGTTCCTTCTACCTGGCGAACTAATTCTGCCACCTGTCTGCATATTTCATGCAGTTTCTCCTGGTCATTGCCAAAAACTTTAATTTCTATGGGCTGAACAGATGACATCAGGTCCCCCAGCATGTCCCCAATTACCTGCCCAAAGTCAATGCGAAGCGCAGGTTGCGTGCTTTCAATTCTTTTCCGCAGGTCTTCGATCACTTCTTCTGAACTGCGTCCTCTACTCTTCTTAAGCTGGATCAGGTAATCTCCCCTGCTTGGTTCAGTAATAAAAAAACCCATTTGTGTTCCCGTTCTTCTTGAATAAGCCTCCACTTCAGGAACGGTCTTAATGATTTTTTCAACTTCCCTTAGCATCCTGTCAGTCTCCTCTAACGAGGTACCTGGCGGAGAATCATAGTCCAGCACAATACTACCTTCATCCATTTCCGGTAAAAATCCAGTCTGCAGCCTGGGCAATATTACCAGGATGGAAATGATCAGCGCAACCACTATGGCAATACTAATAAATGGCCTGAAAATAAAAAATGAAACCCAGCGTTGTTTTTTTACCGCATGTGTTTTTTCTATTTGCTTGTTTTGATGGTTTTTCGTTTTCCCGGAGAGTACCAGATAAACAACGGGCAATCCTATCCATGTTACAAAAAATGAACAGACCAATGTAATGATCATGGTATTGGTCATTACACTGAAATAAGCGCCTGCTACACCTGTCATTAACAGGAATGGAATAAAAATGACAATGGTGCTTAATGAAGACCCCACCATGGCAGGAAATAAATAGCGAACCGCCTTTTGCACCAGTGCCGGAGAGGGCTCCTCCGGGTTTTCCTCATGCGTTCGGTGTATCTGCTCCATCACCACGATCGCATCATCTATGATCAGGCCGATCGCTGCAGCAATAGCACCCAGGGTCATAATATTAAAAGTGTACCCGAATACGTATAAGGCGATAAGGGTGAGAAAAAGAGTAACAGGAATGGTAATAAGTATGGTGGCACTGGCCTTAAAGGACCGAAGAAAAATAATGGCTACAATGATCGCCAGCAGCAGACCTATCCATAAGCTATCTGTAACGCTTTTAACAGAATCATTGACAAAATCCGCCTGTATATAATAAGGTTTTATGGTCACCCCTTTGGGAAGATATTTCTTCAGCTCTTCTACTTTAGCCTTCATTTTCCGGGAAAGGTCAACCAGGTTGGAATTGGGTTGCTTAACCACCGCGATCAGCAGGCCATCTCTGCCATTTGCATTTATCTTAATGTATTCTACCCTTCTTTTACTTCGATGGTGGAAATATCTTTTAGCAGTACTACCCTTTTTGAATCATTCTTTATTACGATGTTTTCCAGTTCATCCATATTATGAACAGTAGCATCAGTCACAGTAAGGTATAAGTACCGGTAATCAGATAAAAAACCATTTGACTTCACAAAATCCGTTTGGCTAAGTGCCAGATTGATCTGTTCAGGTGTAATGGAAAGAGAGCTCATTTTCTGCACGTTCAGCAGAAGCCAATATTCTTTGGTACGTCCTCCCGTGATCCTTACTTCTGAAACGCCTTCAACCTGTGAAAGAAATGGTTTGATCGTATAGGTGGCTAATTGCTTTAATTCTATGGGAGATTTATCATTACTTTCCACTGTATATCCCATCACAGGCAAAATAGAGGGATTCATCTTGGCCACAGTAATGTTCACATCAGGCGGCAGCATATTCCGGATCTCATTGATCTTGGATTCAATGTGCTGCTGATCGTCATCAATATTACTGCTCCAGCTCATGAACGCGGATATCTCACAACTTCCCCGGCTGGTAGTACTTCGAATCATCTGCAGGTCGGGCACCTGCTTGATCCCCGCTTCCAGTGGCTTTGTAACAGTCACCATCATTTTATCAACCGGCTGCAGGCCTGCATCAGCGATTATCTTGATCTTAGGGAATGTGATCTCCGGGAATAAAGAGGTCTGCAATCTGCCGTAAATAAACACCCCTCCCATTACGATCAGTACCAGTAGTACAGCGAGCGGGTTCTTATGGGAAATAAAAAAACGATTCAAGGCGTTGCTTTTTACTGATGAATGATCTTAACCTTTGCCGTATCAGACAATCCATAATTTCCGGTTAGCAGGAACCTGTCATCACCGGTAAATATGGGAGATAGTATTTCGATCCGGTCATTCGTTTCCATCCCTGTTTTCACGGGAACTTTTACCGCTGTGGCACTATCCAGCAGTTTCATCACCCAGAAATTTTTTTGTATTTCATCTGACAATACCGATTGCTTTGGAAGAGAAACCGTGGACGTTTTTTCGTTTTTGACGATCTTCACCTTAGCGATCAGGTTTATAGGAAGGGATCGGTCATTAACAGTAAGTATGATATTCTGTGTCTGTGATGCAGAATCCACTACAGGTGTAAAAGATGAAATATGGGCCACTAATGATTTTCCATCCGGGAGTAATAATTCCACGTATTCTTTGTTGATCACATAAGGGCGAAGTTCATAAGGCAAATTCAATACAAACACAAAACTTCGAATATCGCTGATCACGGCTAACTGTTCTCCTTCCTGTACAAAATCCCCGGGCTGATGGTTCAATTCTGTTACATAACCGCTGGTACCCGCCCTGATATTAATGATCCCCGAAAATTTGAATGAAGTATCCAGCAGGTTTATAGTATTGCCTATGCTCTCTGCCTCTTTGGTCTTAAGTATAAAAGCAGTCTGGCCGGCTCCGATCATTTTGCCAATCGCTGCATTTACAGTTTTCACATAACCGCTGGTACTTGCCTTTACATAGGCTTTTTGCAAAAAAGCAGAGGTTGCATTCAGCTCAATATATTCGGCCATCGGTTCACTACTGATTGCCGTAACTGTAACAGGGGTGATAGTAATGGTCTCCTCATCCAGCGCTCCTTCCGTTTTTTCTGATTTGCATGACCACCCTACCATTACTATGAATAAAAAGAAAAGAAAATATCCTTTCATGATTGATTATTTATTTCTCCCAATAGTTAAGTTGGTTCAATATTTTCAGGCGACTAACATAGTTCTGTGTCACCAGGTTTTTGGCATTGAAATAATTATTAAGTGCCAGGATAAAATCTGTTAGCCGGATATCTCCTGTGGCTAACAATCTTTCATTCACAGTGATCAGTGTTTCAATATATTTCACCTGCTTATTTATCAGATCGATCTGCTCTTCCGTCTGCATTAATTGCTGCCGCAATTGAAAAAGCTGCTGCTCCCGCTGCCGGGTAAATACATCTTTATTAAACTGTATGGTCCTTTCTTCAATGGCAAGCCTGGAATACTTCAGCTTTTTTTGTTTCCCATCATAGATCGGAACAGTAATATTAACACCTACACTGGTACCAAAGTTCCTATATGCCCGGTAAGCAAGTGAAGAGTTATAACCCCCGTCTCCAAATATATTGACCTTTGGAAGGTAGCCCACGTCTATGATTGACCGGTCGTTCACGAGTTTCAAACTATCCAGTTCAAACTGCTTAAAAAAACTGGAATGGAATGCCGTTTCCGCTGGAATAGAATTAAAAACAGGTTCTGCTAAAACAAATATGGCTGTATCCACTACACCAGACAGGTAATTCAGCCCGGCAAAATCATAGGCATATTGGATCCTCAATTGGGAGGTGTTCAATAACTGCTGTTGCCGGGTCACAACAAATGAAAGATACTCTGCCTGTTTAAACACATTATCCTGCGTCAGCTTCTTCAGCATACTGTCTTCCCTTCTCAGCATTTCATTGATATGATCGTTGAATTCAAGCGATAACTGTTCGCCATATACAGTTATGTATTGCTCAGCGATCGTTCTCCGGATATCCAGTTCGGTGATCCTCCGATTGTTCCTGGCCATTTCACCCTGCAATTGAAATCCAGCCATTTGGGCATTGACATTTTTTTTATTGAATAAAACCCTGTTTGCAGAAGCAAGTGCAGAGATCTGCTGGCCATTGGTGATCACTTCATCATAGCCCCATCCCTTAATAACAGGAGCATAACTATTGTTACTGACAAAGTTCACCTGTGTTTTTAAACTTGCACGCAGGATCATACTATCCAGGGACAGTGAAGAGAGCTGGTATTCATACCCCTTAAGCAAAGGGCTACTGGCCAATGCCTGGCTTACAAAATAATCAAGGTTGTTTTTCTGCGCCGAAGAAAACAGAACAGCCTGAATACAGAAAAATAACAGCAGGTACCTTTTCATCAATTATTTTTTTAGCTCGCTGTTAGTGGCCAACCACCAATACCTGGAATGTACCTGGTATCATTCTGGGTCGGGCCTTTGGTACATTCGGATCCGCCGCTTCGTAATCCGATGCAGGAAGATAGATCAAATGTGTGGTTTCATCCACCGCGAGAGTTCTGGCACCCTTTTTTGTAACAAGGTTAGTTAGCAATACATAATCATCCGCGCTGTTTTCATGGTAAATGGATAAGGTTCCATCTCCATTCGAGGTAAATATATTTTTCGTGCCTGGATCAAACCCAGCTCCATCGCAACCATCACCAATAGGAAGAGTTTTAACGAGATGGCCATTGGTGGCATCTACAATGGCCAATAACTTATTTCCACAGCCGGCAAAAAGACGGTTTGTTATTTTATCATAAGCAAGACCGGTTGGTTCTTCTGCTGGTGCCAGGGCCAATGCGCCAGCACTGACATAGTAGCGAGGTTGATCACTACGATCTCATTCTTGTCTTCAATATTTACATATAATTTCCCCATTCCATCAGAAACGGCTGTTTCAGGTTTGCCACCCACACTTATACTATCCAATAATTTATTGCTGACCGGATCAATAAAACTCAGGTCTTTACTCCGACCATTGCAGGTAATGATCTTTTTAGTGAAAGACTCGTACATGATGGCATCGGGGTTAACCCCTGCCGGGATCTGGGCGATCACCTCATTGGTGACCAGGTTAAAAACAGTCACGTTATTCAGGCGGCCATTGCTGGTAAAGCCTTTATTCTGCGACTTATCGAATGCAATTCCATGGACACCGGTGGTGTTCTCGATCACGCCCAGCGAATCGCCAGTTGAAAGGTCCAGGATATTCACCTGGTTACCATGGGAAACATATAGCCGGTTATTTCCGGGGCCTACGGCTATATAATCCCAACCACCGCCACTTTGAATATGAAAGATTTTTACAACTTTAAATTCATTCTGACCATAGGCAGATGAAAAGACACTCATTACAATAATGGTGCATAAAAATAGCAGGGATCGTTTCATGTTTTTAGTTTTAAAAGCAGGCAGGACCTACCTGCCTGCTATTATTTAATAGGAGACTTTATTATTTTGCAGGACTTCCATCCGCATTAAATTCCAGTGATCTTTTCTTTTGATTCACATTAAAGCTTACTTCGTAATGTATTTTATTACCTGGCATTTCTGTTTTTTCAGAAAGTACGATCGTTGCCCCAGGGTATTTTTTCATTACCGCATCTTTAACTGCTGCAGGCAATTCAGTTTGAGTAATAACTGATTCTGTTTCCACCCAGCTACCGTTCTCTTTGAAATTAGCGGAAACAGCGTTATTATTCATTTTGAACTCCGCTTCATATTCATGTTTATTTTCCTTTCCCCATTTTACATCTGTAGCGTTTGGATATTTTGCACTGAAAGCAGATTTTACAGCTGCAGGAACATTTATTAATTGACTATTGGCTGGATTACCTGCAATAAATGCAAGCGCCAGCACGAGGATACTAATTCTCATGGTATTTATTATTAATTGATTACAAAATGCCTGGAAACTCCTGGTAAGGAAGATCAACTTAAAACAGAAGGAGGATGGAAAACCACCGCATGAAAATCAACGGAAAATTTATTTTCCCTGAAACGGCAGGAAGGCTTTAAAGGCAGCAGGTCGCTTTTACTATCGTGGTGCGGGACCGCATTACAATATAATGACCCCGCCTGAATAACCTGAACCGGCATTGAGGTAGGCTGGTGTTGTTTAGGAATATTGTGTTCCTGTTGTTCCTCCCCTTCATCTCCTTCAAACCATTGACCCACTGTAAACATCTTTTCAAAAATAAATTCTCCCAGATCCATATCCGGGTCTTCTTGCCGGCTTTCCTGGTAAATAGCCCGAAATGAACTGCTGTCATCAAAATTGCTGTAAGGCATGATGACAGTACTGAAGAAAAATGATGTTAACAATATGAAGACCAATGATCTTTTCACTCAGGGAAGGTAGTTAATATTAACATATAGATGGATTCATTGGCCTTTTAATTTTATTCTTTCCGTCCTTTTCTCTTGAATTTATTTCTGCTCCTTTTGTCTTGACAGAAAAAGAACTAAAACCTGCCTGCCGCAGGCACAGCCAATTAACCATTCACCACTACCTTACTGTTTAATTCCCAAAATCACCTAGATTTAATGATCAACAAGATCTATCAACAAAAACCAACTAAAATGAAAAGATCATTATTTCTCTCGATATGCATTTTCTCACTGGTCCTTATGGCCACTAACCAGGGTTTTTCCCAACAGGATAAATCCAAACGGGCGAGTCCTCCACTAACCGCCACAGGCATGGTTAAAGATGCCAACATCAGCATTCAGTATAGCAGTCCCTCTATAAAAGGAAGAAAGGTCTGGGGGGAGCTCGTGCCTTATGGAAAAGTATGGAGAACGGGAGCCAACGAGGCCACGATCTTTGAAACGGATAAGGCGATAAAAGTGGAAGGCAAAGAATTAGCTGCCGGGAAATACAGTCTTTATACCATTCCGGGGGAGAAAGAATGGGTGATCATTTTCAATTCCCAGGTGGGGCAATGGGGTATCACAAGGGCGGGCGAAACAACGGAAGATCCGGCAAAAGATGTGCTAAGGGTAACAGTAAAGGCCAAAGAATCCAAAGAGTTCAACGAGCAATTCAGGATCGCGATTGAGAAAAAAGAAATGGTGCTGTATTGGGAAAACCTGAGGGTGCCTGTGGAGATGAAATAATAGCTATTCCCTTGAAACAGGAAAGCTTCCTTGTAAGCTGATCAAACTTCAGCATCAATAACCTTTCTGTTTCAGAAATTCCAGGGCCCGGCTGGCCTGGTCTTTAAGGCTGATCATCCATCTTAATTGCCCATTACAGCCCATTCCAAAACTGCTGATCTCATTAAAATATTTATTGAGGGCCGATTTATCGGTTGTTATCAGGGTCAGCTTATTGCCAATGGATCTTTGATTATAGCGAAGGCGAAGCAGTTGGGTATAGCCCAGCATGGCATTATGCGCATTTTGGGCTATCTGTTGCTGATTCTCCAGTACCTCCTGGTGGATCATTTCCTGGCGAACCATGGCATCATATTTAATGATGGTATCCACAATAGATTTATCCTGGATCAGCCGCAGGCCTCCAGCATATTTCAGTTGCTGAATGGTTCGGTCTGTATAGATGAAATCGGTAAAGCCGAGCGTATGCACCACTACATCGTCCAGGCAATACCCGGAGCCGCTTCCATTGACAAAACTGTCTATGCAGGGAATAGCCGTTTTCAGGGCCTGGGATTTATCGTTCAACTCAGCAATAAGAAGCCTGAACTGGGCCGTATCGGTGCGAAGATCCTCGCAAAAAGACAAAACGTATTGACGACCTCTCTCCTTTTCAACCTGGTGTTCCCTCATATTCTCCGCCAGGAATCCGCAAAAAACAGCGAGAAATAGCATCAGGAATTCCCAGAGATAGTGGGTCCATTTTTTCCGGGCTGTATGACTGTGGGCATGCACTTCCATATATAGGGGCTTTCCTAAATATATTCAATTCCTTTGGCCCTTCTAAATATTTTGCTGATCAACGCCTATGATGGTCAGACTCGTATAGGCCCCATTCTGCAGCAGCGAAAACTGGCCATTTGCACTGAGCTGGAAATACTCCATTCCAATGACGACAATTACAGGCAATGTAGTATCAACATGGATAGGAAGGATGGTAGTCATGGCCGAAACCCGTCCCTGATCTAATAGTAGCATTTCCCCTCGCAGCAAACTCCGCTCAAATTCCTGAAGGTCAAAATCCAGCGCCACCGCGCCATAAATAAAACGGTAATGAGTCGCTTCTATAGGATGCTTAAGGGCCTCACCCGGTATATACTCTTCCTGTATGATCCTGACCGCTCCAGCCTGCCTGTCGGTTATGACCTTAATGGGTTCTGAAAAAGCCTGGGTAAAAGCGTTATTGCTATTTAACTCAAAACCATTTAGCTGACTAAGATCTCCGCATTCGATTTTACGTTCACCACGGGGGTTCTGGGCATCGCTGCGGATGATGGAGAACAAGGTTTTGGTAAGCCTGTTCATTAATCCCCGTTCGCTCATATAGAGGCCCAGGGAACGGAGGCTGTTCCGGATCAGTTTATTGCCTTTGGCAGTGGTAAGAAACTCATTCAAATTTTCCCGGGACCTTTTAAAACAGGGATCCCTGAAAATACGGCTGCCAGATAGGGAGGATTTTTGCGGACAATAAAACCATCCCTGCTCTTGTAATAGTTCAGCCCATCGATGGACCCGATCAGTTTGATATGTCCTGCCTGCTTTGGCATCAACTAAGATTTAATTTTTTAAAATATCCTGGCCTAATCACAACACAAGAATAGACCGGAAAAATGCGGAGAAGAAATTGACCTGCTGGTTTAAGTATGAAAAAGTATCAACTTGCCGAAAAATGTATCAAACAGCCGTTATAGAAATGTTCTAAAACTATTGTACAGCTATTTCCGGGCTGATTGGCTTAGTGGGAAGGCTAGTTTAGGATGAGGTATGGTGACCAGAAAGGGAGGGTAATTTAATGCGAATGTTATGGGAAAGTAATGGGAATGTAATGGGAATCTAATGCTAAAGTATCAGGAACGTCATCATAGGGGTAAAAAGAAGAACCCGGCTTAGAACCGGGCTCATTCCATTAAGATCTTATCAAGGCTTTTTCTTTGCCGCTTTCTTTTGTGCAGAACTTTTCTTCTTGGTAGGCTTATTCTTTCTTGAATCCGATTTCTTTTTTGTCATAAAACAAATTTAAGGTTAGTGAATTATTCTAATTAAATGCAGGAGTATTTTTCCTGTTGATCCATGTCGGTATTGGCAATTATCGAGCCAGCACATAAGGAATCAAAGATAGGCCTATATGGGCAGATCGCCTTTCAATTACCACAACCGCTCAATTAACCAAAGGAAGTGGTTTGCACGGTATTATTTTCTGAAGCCTGAGCAATTCATTAACGTGTTCTCTGAGTTAAGCTATCAGTTTTAAGCTTTCCAAACCCGGCAGTAAGAGTAATGAGTTCTCCGGTTCATTAGGTAGAGTTGCATTTTCAAACAAATCGGTTGGCCTTGAATTGATCTTTGGATATTCAATTATTAGTATTAACGATGGGCCTGGTCCTTTAATTGAATATTAATCTTGCTTATTGTATTGAAATTGAACCAGTTGAAAAACTTAACATGCCGAATATTATGTTTGAGTTATTTTTATTTAAACTGATTTTTAAATTAAAAAACATAACCGATGGTAAATAATTCATTTGAAGGAATCTCCAAAAAAACAGGAAAAAAAGATATTCGCGAAATCATCAAACAAAAATTGGAGGTTTCACTGGCTGATTACAGGAGTATTGTAGGCGAGAAAAAATTTGAAAGCCAGATCCGTAAAACAGCCAGAAGACTAGGTGAGAATGTTATTAAAGCTTTACCTAAAAAGCAAAAGAAGGCAAAGTTTATAAAAGTAGACGACTAACCCCTTTTATATAAGTCAATGTCAAGACAAATTTTTATACGTTTGTCTTGACATTTTTATTTAGGCAGGATAATTATCCTATACAGCATTAGCCGTCTGGATCAATTCGCCGGAATTAGGAAATATCACGCTGATTGATTTGTTCAGTATGCTGCTCCTCTACCGGGTCTTCGCCTTCCGCGCCAGTGAATAGTTTTTTGCGGTCCCGCTTATTTTTTATGATCATTAAAATGACCAGGAGCAGGGCTCCTGCTACGATCAGTATGATGGTCGTCTGTTTATTCATAAAAATTAATTTTATCCATTTCAATCTCAAATCAGGATCTCCATTCCTTCCATCTCAGCGAGGAATGCATAATCTTGCTCAGGGTCATGACAGGTGATGATAAGGCCTATCCCTGGACTGGCCGTCATGGATCAGAACATCCGCATCTTTTGCTAAATTTACCATACTTTCATCGATACCGATCAGAACATGCTAAATTATGATCCAGCATCTCCTCATAATATCGGGAGCTAATCAGGAGCTGAGGAAGATCGGAAACGAAATGCTGCCAGGATACTATTTGAGGATAAGTAAAAACAGGATGGTTTGAATATTATTAAATGTATCGCTGTATGCCTTCTATTGTCACCATCACTTTCAACCCCTGCATTGATAAGAGCACCTCAATACCTCAATTGATCCCGGAGAAAAAATTAATATGTACATCCCCAACGCTGGAACCTGGTGGGGGTGGCATCAATGTGGCAAGAGTGATCAACAGATTCGGTGCCGAAGCCTTAGCCATATTTCCTTCCGGGGGATATTCAGGTCAGTTTTTAATCAATTAATTCAAAAAGAAAATATACCCGCCAAAATAATTGAAACCAAAATGAAACTAGGAGAATATTATTGTGTTGGATGAAAGCAGTAATAACCAGTATCGTTTTGGAATGCCGGGAGCCGGTTTAAATGAAACGGAGTATAATTTATGCCTGAAAGCTGTTGAAGAATTAGACGATGTATCATTTATTATTGCCAGCGGTAGTTTGCCGCCAGGAGTTCCATCAAATGTATATGCCCGGATTTCAAAAATTGCACGAGCAAAAAAAGCAAAATTCATTGTGGATACTTCGGGAGATTCGTTAAAGCAGGCGATTGAGGAAGGGGTTTATTTGTTGAAACCAAATCTTGGAGAATTAAGCTACCTGGCGGGAAAGAAATACCTGCAATTCAGTGAAACTGAAGAAATAGCCAAACACATCATTGAAAGTGGTAAATGTGAAGTGATGGTTATATCCATGGGAGCGGAAGGTGCATTATTGGTAACCAATGAAATGACAGAAATGATCGTACCACCAGGCGTTATCAGAAAAAGTACCGTCGGTGCAGGCGATAGTATGGTGGCAGGTATTGTTTATTATTTGTCGATTGGAAAAACCATCCATGAAGCTGCTCAATACGGCGTGGCCTGTGGTACGGCAGCTACCATGAATCCCGGGACTGAATTGTGCAGGAAAGTCGATGTTGAAAAATTGTATCTGGAAATAAAGGAACCAGGCTTTTTGAAAAAAAGCAAATGAATCATCAACAGGTGAAACATATCAGCAACGATCATTACAAAAAGATAAAAAAGGATATCGAGCAGGTATCTGGTGGTTTTGATTTGGAAGCAATACACCGTTTAAGAGTAGAGTATAAAAAATTAAGGGCTTTTTTTCGAATGCTATCGGCAGGGAAAAATTCAGATGAAGAAATAAGAGTGCCCAAAAAGCTAAAAAAATATTATGCCATTTCCGGAAACATCCGTGATCTGCAGTTGCAGCAACAAAGAATACTGGAAGTCGCAAAGCAAATGGCCAAAAGACCCACTGTCTATCTCCGCCTGTTGCAGGAGAAATTGAAAAATTAAAGCCGGAACTCATAGAAATTGCCCTGGAAGATCCTGTAACCGAGAGTAAAAAGAAAACAGATCCTTTGCTGCCAGATAAATTCGATCTTTCAGGGTTTACTGAATATATCAGGCATAAATGGGCGGCTATAAATGGATTTCTCCTGGCCGGTAATTTCAGTGACGATAATATTCATGCCATCCGGAAACTTTTGAAAGATCTTTTTATAATGTCAAAGAGTATAAAGGGGCAAAGCATAAAACAATAGCAGCAGCCACATTAAATGGAAGAAATGAAAATTATTTTGAATCATTATTAAATGAGTTGGGTAGATTTCAGGATCAATGTACGGCCATTGCATTGCTGAAAAATTATTGGATCAATAGCCTGAATACTTATAATAAAGAATGGCTGGAAAACCTGAAAAAGCAATGGATAAAGGATAAGGTAAAATGAAACAGGTTCTCATCAGGAAAATAAAAAATGATCTTCTTTTTTAAAAAGATGAACACAAAAATACCACCTCTATTGTCCGGAGTTTTAGCTGTGGAAAACAGCGATCCTGTTTAGGATGGAAGGGATCTCATTACTTTCCAATACAAAACTTCGAAAAAATATAATCCAGCATATCCTCATTACTCACTTCACCCGTTATCTCTCCAAGGTAATGAAGGCAACGTCTAATATCCAATGCCAGCAGATCGCCTGGAAGTTTATTATCCAGACCGGAACGGATATCATTTAAGGAGGTTAGCACCTGCTTCGGGCATGGTAATGACGGGCATTGGTGATCACAGTGTTCTCGGTCTGCACCTGGCCTTTTAATACGGCATCGACCATTTTTTCTTTAAGCACCTCAGTATGGATATTATTCTTAGCAGAAATAAAAACGACATCGTCGAGATGCTGCCATTTTTGATGAATGGTGGTTGAGTCGTATTGGTCAATTTTATTTGCAACGCGGAGAGAGCCGTGAGCTGTGGGCCTTGAGCTGTGAGCTGATCCAATTCCTGGGGCGAATCTTGCCCAGCATCAAAAACATATAAACCAGATCTGCTGACTGGATCTTTTCTAAACTACGTTCAATCCCAGCAGATTCTATTATATCATGTATGCTCACGGATACCGGCAGTATCAATCAGGCGGAATAAGATCCCATCAATATTCAACACCTCTTCGATCGTATCCCTGGTGGTTCCTGGGGATCTCGGAAACGATGGCGCGGTTCTCATTGAGTAAACTGTTCAACAACGTACTCTTGCCGGCATTGGGCTTGCCTACGATAGCAACGGAGACGCCGTTTTTGATCACGTTACCCAGTTGAAAGCTGTTGAGAAGTTGAGCTGTTGAGCTGTTAAGTTCGGAGATGAGCTGATAAAATTCCTTTCGGTCGGCGAACTCTACGTCTTCCTGGGAGAAATCTAATTCAAGTTCTATCATCGCGCTAAAGCGGATAAGCCTTTCTCTTAATGCCTTCAGGTCATTCGAGAAACCGCCCCTGATATTATGCAGGGCGCCTTCTGTGAGGCCTTTGAATTAGCGGATATAAGGTCGGCCACGGCCTCGGCCTGGGTAAGGTCCAGCTTGCCGTTTAAAAATGCCCGTTGCGTAAACTCACCGGGCTTAGCCAACCGGCCCCGGACTGATGCAGGCATCGATCACCTGCTGCTGCACAAATGGCGAACCATGGCAGCTGATCTCGATCACATCTTCCCCAGTATAGGACCTGGGCCCTCTGTAAAGCGCGATATCACCACTTCATCCAATACCTGCTCCCCTTCTTTTAGAAGGCCTACATGAAGGTATGTGTTTTCTGTGCTTTAAGATCTTTCGATGGCAGCAAGACATCCACTATTTCAATGGCCTTTGTTCCCGATAACCGGATCATGCCAATGGCTCCCACACCGGGTGGGGGTGGCGAGGGCGACTATCGTATCTGACCAGGAATTGTTCATATCACAAATATAGTTGAGCTGTTGAGCTGTTGAGTGGTTGAGTGAAGATTCATTATTTTTTTTAGCTCACTACATTTCCCACGTGCTAAAGGACTTCTCTAAACGATCAACCTCCTAACTATGTTTTCATTCACAGTAATAATCAATTTTACACGGGATTAGCCTCAACAGCTCAACCAAAAAAAAGGCCCCCCAAATAAGGAGAGCCTCAAAATATTTTTAGCTGGAAAAATTATTCCCCAGTAACCTGGAACGTGATCGGCTGCTTACGATAAGCTTTTACCTGGCGGCCGTTCTGAACAGCAGGTGTCCATCTCGGTCCTTTTTTGATAACCCTCATCGCTTCTTCTTCCATACCATAACCATGGTTGGTCAGAGAACGAACGTCACTGATATTACCTTCTTTATCCACTACGAACTGGATAACAGTAGTATAAGTTCCTTCAGGAGCGCCATTATCAGTAGCTACTTGTCCATTACAGTTTGACTCGAGATAACGTTTCCATTTGGCATCACCACCAGGGAAACCGGCTTCGATCTCCACTTTATCGAAGATCTTGTTCTCGTCGTCTTCTTTCTTCTCTTCTACCACGCCTTTACCTTCGTCGATAACGGTAGGGGTAACGATACCCACGTCTTTGATACCTTCCTGGTCTTTAACGTCGATCTTCACGTCTTTCAGTTCTTCCTGTGGTGGAGGTGGTTTTTCCACTTCCTCATCCTTCTTGATCACAGGCGGAGTGAACTGCTTCATTTCCACTTGGCGGCTCCTGTTTGGGGAGGCGGCGGGGGTGGCGGGCGGTTCTTTTTCTCCTCGGTCTTTAAATTCTGGATGGTCACCTCCTGGGTCTTGATCTTCTTGGCGCCTTTCTTTGCAGTAGCCAGCAGGGACCTACCAGTGCCAGCAAAGCAATTACCGCCGTGATCAGGAGGGCGCGACCGATCCTCTTATTATAGGTCTTGCGCAGCTCATACGCGCCATAATCTTTGTTCCGGCCCTCGAAGACCAGATCAAGTATGTCGGCACCTAAGATCTTGTTTGCGTCCATGATTCAGTTTTTTATTAGATGCGGGCATGGACCAAAATCCCTAACCCGTCATGGTTATTTTATCCTGTACTTTGTTCAGTTGCCTGATCAGGCCAAGTTCCACATCGGTGATCTTCACCATTGCATAACGCTTTACCTGGTTGATGGTCATCTCATCGAGAATATCCACCGTGTTCTTATAGGTCGCATCCGCATCAGGTTTAATGATCACTACGAAATCCACATCCTTGCAGGCATCCTGCCAGTCGATCGCCTTTTCTTGGCGCTCTCTGGATAGGGTTGCAGATCTCAGGATTATGGTAGTGTTTGCCGATCACTTCCGCTTTTCTTATCAAGAATGATCTTACGAACCTCTTTAAAGTGGTTTGCTTGAAATTATTCTTTTCGGCACTTACTTCCAGCTGTCCTTCGTAATAATAAATGTTATTGCCTTTTCCAAGCATAAGGGTTAGGGCGCCCGATTGTTTTACTTCGGTCTCCTTGTCCTTATCCTTGATATCTTTTGGCATGTTGAGGTCCATGGCCGTTGGCGTCTGCATGGTCGCTGTGAACACGAAGAACGTGATCAGCAGGAACCCCAGGTCCACCATGGGCGTCATATCCACCCGCGTAGAAAGTTTCTTGGCTTTCTTTACGCCGGGCCTTTTTGACCACCATCCCCACCGGTATCTATACTAGCCATATTAAATGCTTTTTTTGTTTAATTATTTTGTTTGCCATCTGCACTTTCTTCAGCTCGCTGCCATGTGCACATCTTCCAAAGAAGTAACCAGTTCGTATTTGAATTCCTCATTCTTACGGAGGGCATCCACTACTGCTTCCAAGCGTGTATTTGGAATTACCATCTCCTTTGATCAGGAATTTCAAAGGCTGTCCTTAAAGGCATCCTCGGTCAAGCGGATCCACCATAACAACTGGTTATTAGGAGTGTCCAGTACCGGGATACCAGGTTGGTCCACTTTGGCCTGCTCGTAGGGTCAACATTCAGAACGATTTCAATCCGGCAAATGGAACACCGACCATTGGGTCTTACGGAAATTCCTGATCTCTGTAGTAGTCAGTCCCAGATTTTGCGTGCTGTTCACTCCGTTGATAACGTCGTCGAATTTCTCCGGCTCTTTTTCCAGACAATAAAGCATAGTATACTTTATTGGGGAATCGATGGAGATAAGAACGGCGTTACTTTCGGGAAGTGCCTGAGATAATACGGAACCGGGCGTGGTGATCTCCACGGAGGGTCCGGTCACTTGAATTTGGTCACGCCACGTCATAAAGAAAGAGAGGATCAGGAACGCGATGTCCACGAAGGGCGTCATGTCCCGTATCCGTACTCTTCTTCGGTATTTTTAACACTCAACTATCATTTTCTACGATTTAATAATGAGATGAATAGACTGAGTTTTCCATACAAAGCGGGCCTCTTACTTATAAAAAGGAACCAAAGCTTTGGGTAAGGGTGAAACCTGATTCATCGATACCATGGGTGATCGAAGGTCAATACAGTGGTAAGAGCACATTGCCGCATAATAAGTGCCAGGGCGGATGTGCCGATGCAGGGCCGTGTTATGGGGCCTCAGAATGCAACAGCCAGCTGACCAGCGGCACCAGCTCCACCACCTTCACCCAACGCAGCGAAGGAACGGATCATACCCAATACCGTTCCCAGCGGGCGATCAGGGTACCAACTCGATAGCAATAGGTAGAAAGGAAAACCAGGTTCTTCTGCAGCATAGGCAGTTCCAGCGCGGTAGCTTCTTCTACTTCTTTCTGGATAGCGATCACTTTCTGGTCGGTGTTCAAACCGCCTTCGTTGATCATTTCTTTATAACGGCGAAGACCTGCTTTCATTACGTTACCTACGGAACCGCGTTGCTTATCGCATTCGCTCGCTGGCCGCATCTACGTTACGGTTAGCCAGGTGATATTGAACTTTACGGATAAAATCA